>NZ_CP159358.1:0-2400000 GCF_040500475.1 Bacillus sp. Bos-x628
ATGGTCACGAAAACATCTCAATTCGATCAAGGTGATCAAGTTGTTGCTCATGAAGTGGAAAAGTATGCCCATACTAAAACAGTGATTTCAACGACTGGTCACTCACTTGGTGGAGCAGATGCCGAGTACGCTGGTGTAAACAATAATGTTTACAGTGTAGCTTTTAACAACCCTTCCATTGTTAAACTGCATGATGAAGAGACCCAAAAGAGAATAAGAAACGGCGAATTTGATTTGTATCATAAAGCCATCATTAATCCCGATGATATGGTGGGTTCAGGTTGGTTATTAGAATATGACCGACACAACGGAACGACAATTTATACGAAAGATCCTAGTCAATCACGAAGAGAGCGTATAGATCGGTTTATGTCACCGCTTGGTGTTCCTGGGGTTTTAGGAAATTTGATTACTTCCTTCTATGACCAAGCATTCGCAAAAGATCCAGATACTCATAGTTTAAATGATTCGAACTTTACATTTGATAAGAATGGTAATATCAAAAGTGTGGATGGAAGCAAAGGTGTTTATAACCAGAATATCGAATCGTTCTCATCTTATTCAGGTATGAATGGGCAAACCATCAAAGTGGATACCAAATATGCAAAAGAATTAGCTCATCGATTACAGGCAGCTATCGAAGACTTAAAAACAAAAAAACAAGCAATTGAACAATTCCCTCATGATCACAGCAAAATGGTTTATGACGTGAAATCTATTTGTGGAAAGAGGTTAGGAGAATTCAAGGATCTAGATCCAAGTGATGTTGATAAAGCTGTATTGTATCACGCGCCTTATGTGAAAGATGGGGCAGCATTTTATGATTCAGAAGAACAGTATCAAACTGAGGCTGCTCTACATTATTTGATTAGAGATTTAGAGGATATTAGTGAGTTTATTATGAAGATGGCTGAGGATATGAAAGATAAAGATGATGAATTAGCCAGATGGTTACGGTTGTAAGGGGGAGATTTAAATTGCTGTATGGAGTTAATATGGATGCAGATGAGTTTTACAGACGGCTACAACAGAATGAGGAATTAAAAAACATTGTGGGTGCAAGTTTAAAAACTCATTGTCAGAATCTAAAAGAAGACACAAAAAACGCATCAGATTTTTCTTCATCACAACAGGTTATAGCTGAAGTGTATGTTGCATTACTCTCTTCATTTGAAGGGAAAGCTAAGGACGCATTGGTGCAAAGGCTCAATGAAAATGCGACTATGCTGACAAATGCCACACAGAACAGATGTGCCTTTCTAAGAAGTATAAAGACTAAATAGTTAACATAACCTCTTCGCAACGATGCGATGGAGGTCTTTTTTTATTTAAACCGCCATTCCTTCTTCTCTTTATCTCATTCTATTTCATTTCTTGACATAAGGTTTTTAACCGCCTTACGAATCGTTGCCTCATCTTTACCTGTTTTCCTTTTAAGGTCATCCATCGAAGTGTTCTTTCGAAACCGGCTCATATTATAAATGATTCGATAAAGTTTCCTTTCGAGATCAGTCATTAAATCACCTCAAAAGCATTTTAACAGAATATTTGTTCGGTGTCTAAGTGTGGTGTATAATTAGAGTATACGGTTTACCCGCAGAAACGGGATTTAAAAAATCGTATATTTCAATGATTTTTCTTCTTAATATTACTCACAACTTGGTTGCTCATAAAGAGTAGTTTTTTATTTCGGGAGCGGGTTGGGAGCGGATTCAGTGGATTTATCATTTTTTATATTCTTTTAAGTTCCACGAAATGCTTTCAAGTATTGAAATGACGGGCTTTTGTTCTCAGTGATTCTTCGAGGTTCCACAAAGAACAACGATCTTCTAAGCAGTCGGTCGAGAGTTCGAATCTCTCCTGGGACGTCATTACATAACAGTTTAACCCTTGATATGAGAGGGTTTTAAACAGATTAGGGATGCTAACACAGATTAGTATCCTCTTTTTTATGCCTACACATTTATAAGAGAGCATCTATACCATACGGCTCCATAAGGTACACTATTCCTTATCAGTAAAATGAGGTTTTCGACAGTCTATTACGGTATATAATTCAATTGATAACAATATCACCCTCACTTGAACGGAGTAAGGTTCTTCTAATACTAAAATACTGGGCGCAGCTTATTTGTAATCTAAAATCATAGCCATGTAAGTGATCTTGAAAGACAATCTTTTACCCTTACTTCCTCCAATAAATTAGTGATTTTCCCTTTTGAAACTACAGAGCTGAATTTACATGCATTTCCCTAGCTTGCTATTTTAGTTCTTTATTTTTAAAAAATCTTCTTTATATCGAACGGCTAGATAGATTCCTGAAGCGAGAGTTGCAATAGAATATTTAAATAAAAAGAAAATTTGCCACATATATTCCTTTGGAAAAATCACGTCACATAAAATTACTACGAATAACATGTAGAGGCAACTTTTTAAAGTGATTTGATTTGTCCTCTCATCACTCTTCCCAATTCGTTTAAGGAATACAAATGTTAAAATCAATCCCACTAAAAGCATGGCAAAACCAATACCAAGAAGCATGTTCCAATTTTCAGTTGATGTCTCCACCCAGGTTTTTAAAGGATAAAAGATTGTATTTGTAAGATCTCCCTTATTTTTCATTCTTCTCATTTCCTTTCACATAAGTAAAAATATCGTTAACATCAACTTTGAAGAAATTCGCAATACGAAAGGCTAACAGTAAGGTAGGAACATAATTTCCTTTTTCCATGACGAAAATGGTTTGTTTAGAAACACCGACTTTCTCAGCAAGCTCTTGCTGAGACATTCTGGAAAGCACCCGATATTCATAAACCTTATTTGATATCGAATCGCCAAAATCTCTCTTCATCAGCACCACCTCTTAAAACAAATGATAAACTTATTTTTTATAAAAGTAAAGTAAACTTATACAAAATAATGATATTATGATACGAATCAATGAACTATATTTGTTTGGTAATTGAAAAAATTGGAAGTAGATTGATGAATGAGAATAAGTTATCATGTCAGCTCAATTTAGATTGAGTAATTGTACCAGTAGCAATCTGGCCTATTGTGAAAGAAAAAAGACCTGATTCCGTAAAAGTGGAGCAAGCCGTTAGAAAGAGCTTGCTGAAAACGTAAAAATAGGAATGATCCAAAGGGCAATTCAAAAATGAACGAGTTCTTGGATACCGAAGTAAAAAATTGAACAAATACGAAAGTAATGAAACTGATAAATCATCAATCAACCAAATGGTTTCAGCTTGTCGGCCAAGTCGACAGGCTTTTTTTCGCCACAATCGCCATTTTTAAGGAAAATTTAAACTCGTATCTCATTTCAAATAATATAAATCTTTGTTACAATGAGACAGGTTTGCCTATCTGAGTGTTCATATATATGTCATATTTTTTTCATACTTTATTAAAATTTTTATGTTTTGAACTGAAACCTTTATATGCTCCATTCGTCTTTATAAGTGTCAAAAGAAAAGGGGTTATTAATATGCTATTCAAAAAGCTATCAGAAAATAAGTCTGTAAAATGGATAGGATATACAAGCTTTTACTTACTTATTTTGCTATTATTGTTTTTTATTTACGGATTCCATACAGCAAATACGGGATCATTCATTTACAACGATTTTTAATTGGAGATTAAACTATGAAACTATTACAAACGATTCATGAGTATCAACAAACGAAATCGACACAGCCAGCATTTATTTCTCAAAATGCTTCCATCACATACGATGAGCTTTGGCGTTTATCAGATCAAATGGCTGGAGCCATTGATGAGATTGCAAGTGACAACGCACCTGTTATTGTTTATGGTCATATGGAGCCAGAGATGCTGATTTCTTTCTTAGGAAGTGTCAAAACAGGCAGACCTTACATTCCAGTCGATATCTCAATTCCTGTAGAGCGTATCGTCTCGATTATTGAAAGCTCAAAAGCCAGTCTATTGATTTGTGCGAATGAGCATACAGACCTTGGTCTTGAAGAACATATTCAAGTGAAAAGTGCGTCAGCGCTTTTATCGCTTAGAAAAGAAGCACCGCCATCATCACAGTGGGTTCAGGGAGATGATGTCTTTTATATCATTTATACTTCAGGTAGCACCGGTAAGCCTAAAGGCGTTCAGGTGACAGCCAATAATTTAGAAAGCTTTACACAATGGATGTGCAAGGATTTTCCTCTTGGTGAGGGGCGCACCTTTTTAAATCAAGCACCATTTTCTTTTGACTTATCAGTGATGGATGTATATCCGTCTCTTCAATCGGGTGGGACACTTTACTGTTTAGTGAAGGATTTGGTCAATCGTCCGAAGGATATGTTTGAAGCACTTGGTCAATCGGACGTTGAGGTGTGGACATCAACGCCTTCTTTTATCCAGATGTGCTTAATGGACCCATCCTTTACAGGAGAACTTTTGCCAAAGTTGAAAGTATTTTTATTCTGCGGTGAGGCGCTCCCTGTGTCTGTAGCCAGCGCACTTATTGAGCGTTTCCCACAAGCACAAGTCTTCAATACGTACGGACCAACTGAAGCAACGGTTGCGATAACGTCGATTGAAGTCACAAAAGACCTACTTGATCAACATGATTCTTTACCAGTTGGCTACGCCAAGTCTGATACAGACATTGTCATTTTAGATGAAAAAGGTCAGACGCTCTCGGATGGAGAAAAAGGTGAAATTGTCATTGTAGGACCAAGTGTCAGCAAAGGCTATTTAGGTGAACAAGCGTTGACAGATAAAGTGTTCTTTGAATACGAAGGACGTCCTGCATATCGGACAGGTGATGCAGGTGTGAAGCAGGATGGATTAATCTCTTGTCATGGCCGGCTTGATTATCAAATCAAGCTGCACGGCTACCGAATGGAGCTTGAAGAAATCGAGTATCATGTGAGCCAGACAACCTATGTGAATGCTTGCGTGATAGTACCGTTTCAGCCAAACGGTTATGTCGAGTATTTAATTGCAGCCATTGTCCCAACTGAACATTCATTTGAAAAAGAGTTTCAGCTGACAAGTGCAATTAAGAAAGAAATGGCGGGTTCGCTGCCGGCGTACATGATTCCTAGAAAGTTTGTCTACCTTGAGCAGCTTTACATGACACCGAACGGGAAGGTTGACCGTAAGAGAATAGCGAAAGAGGTTCTCCTATGATTCCGTTTAGTTCGTTCTTCTTTTTCATTCTCATAGGTATCCTTCTTTTGCCGACGGTGATTCTTGGTCTTTGCGGCAAAAGAATGCAGGGTTATAATATGTTTGCGACTGTTGTCGCATTGGCACTCATTTTTTCAAAAGACGCACATGGTGCCTTGCTACTTCTCATGTTCACGGTTTGGCAAGTTATCATCATTCGGCTGTATCTCGCTTATCGTCTAAAAGCGAATGAGGCGTACGTTTTTTATTTTGCAGTGGTGGCATCCATTTTGCCACTTGTGTTATCAAAAATCTTACCGTTCTTTTTAACTTATCATCCGCATCACCCGCCGCCAATGAACTGGCTTAGCTTTTTAGGGATCTCTTACTTAACATTTAAAGGTGTTCAGTTAATTATTGAGACAAGAGATGGCTTAATTAAAAAGAAAATACCGATTCATCGCTTAGTTTATTTCATTGTCTTTTTCCCGACGATTTCATCAGGTCCTATTGATCGCTATCGACGTTTTGAAAAGGACATGGAAACACCGCCTGCAAAGGAAGCTTACAGTGATCTTCTATATGCAGGGATTCATAAGATTTTTATCGGATTCTTATATAAATTCATTGTTGGTTATTTGATTCATACGTATATTCTGATCAATATTCATCATATTAGCAGCAATCACTTTGTACAGCAGCTGATGTATATGTATGCTTACAGCATGTATTTGTTCTTTGACTTTGCTGGATATACGGCGTTTGCCGTAGGTGTAAGTTATATCATGGGCATTAAATCACCAGAAAACTTTAATAAGCCGTTTATCAGCCGGAATATTAAAGATTTTTGGAATCGTTGGCATATGTCCTTGTCCTTCTGGTTCAGAGACTATGTGTTTATGAGGTTTGTGTTTTTAATGACAAAAAAGAAGTGGATACAGAACCGTATGGCTGTGTCCAATATTGGTTATTTTGTCCTCTTTCTATTGATGGGTGCATGGCATGGACTCGCACTCCAATATATTATTTACGGACTATATCATGCTGTCGTCATGTCCGGTTACAATTTATTTGAGACATGGAATAAAAAGCACAAATGGTGGCCTGATAATAAAGTCACAACCGTTGTGTCTATCATTATTACATTCCATGTGATTTGTTTCGGCTTTTATATCTTTTCTGGAAAACCATTTCATCATTAATGATTAAGGGAGTAGAAAATAATGGAATTTAAACATCAGGTTTTTGATATTATTGCAGAGGTTTGTCAGGATGAAGTTGTAAAGGAAAATCCAGAGATTGCGATTTTTGAAGAAGGTCTTCTTGATTCATTTGGTACAGTGGAACTTTTGATGGCGATTGAAAATCAGTTAGGTATTACTGTTCCGATTACAGAGTTCGATCGTGATGTGTGGGATACACCGAATCACATTGCTGAGCAGTTGGCAGAGATGAAGTAATGAAAAAGCGTTTTTTTGGGCCGCTTATTTTAGCGGCTGTTCTATTCATTGGTGTTCTTCTTGTGCCAAATGCATGGCTCTCGCATCTTATCCCAAAAGACAAATTACAAAAGTCAGCGACAGAATTAGACCCAGAGATGTTTCAAGGCCTTTATTTACAAGAGGACATGCTAAAAGATCCGACATATTTGCCGATCTATGGGTCATCTGAATTATCACGTTTTGATCCATATCACCCTTCAAATTTCTTTCATGAAAATCCTCAAGGGTTTACTCCGTATTTAATTGGAAAGGGTGGGTCTCAGTCATTGATTCATGCGATGAATTTCGCAGCACATATAGATGAATTAAAAGGGAGGAAACTTGTATTTATCTTGTCCCCGCAGTGGTTTGTGAAATGGGGATCTGACGAAAGCCACTTTGCTCCTAACTATTCAGCACTTCAAGCGCTTGACCTTGCCTATAACAAGGACATCGATCCGAAAGTGAAAAAAGAGCTGATGAAAAGAATCATGAAGTATAAAGCAGTGAAGAATGACATGGTGATCACAGAACTTTTTAAAGCAGAACTATCGGGGAATAAGCTGGCTTTCAGAGCCATTTCTCCTGTTGCGAAGCTTTATTATGGCATGCTCCAAAAGAAAGACATGTATTATACCATTGGTTCAGGACATGAACGCACTTTACGTCCGTCTCCTTCAGTCAAAGGGAAGTCTTGGACTGAACTTGAAAGAGAAGCCAGTGTATTAGGGGCAGAGAAAGCAGGGGACAACCCGTTTTATATCGATCAGAAACTGTTTGATCACAAATTGAAGCCGATCATGAAAAAGTTGAAAGATTCTCGTGAAGGCTATTCCTATGGTGAATCACCTGAATACAAAGATTTTCAGTTGATGTTGGATATTTTAAAGCAGGCTGGGGCGAAGCCTTTGTTTGTTACGATACCTGTGAATGGAAAGTGGTATGATTACACTGGTTTTCCGAAAGAGGGACGTACAGCGTACTATAAAAGAATCAATCGTCAAATTAGAGAGAATGGGTATGAAGTAGCGGATTTGACTTCACATGAATATGATCCATATTTCTTTAAAGATACGATTCATGTATCTTATAAAGGATGGGTTTATATCGACAAAGCGATTGAAAAGTTTTACAAAGAGCAGTAGAATGCAGCAGCTTTCTGCTGCTTTTTGTTTGTCGAATGAGGAGATTTCTTGTATAACTAAATCAAGAGTTAGGACTAAATATGGAGGTGACAAGATGAAACGTTCAGAGAAAAAAGAACTATTAAAGCGATCGAAGAAGTACTATCAAGATCATGCCTTTTGGGATAAATTAAAAAAAACGGCACAAAAAGCTGGCGTATCTCTTGTGTATGCTGTGCTACTACTTTACTATACACTACAAAAGCCAGAAGTGCCCGTTAAAGCGAAGACATTAATCGTTGGGGCACTTGGATATTTTATTCTTCCAATTGATCTTATTCCTGATACACTCGTAGGTGTCGGCTATACAGATGATTTAGGAGCTATTACATTTGCTTTGCTTCAGGTAGCGATGTACATTGATGACGATGTGAAAGGAAAAGCAAAGGACAGACTGTCGAAGTGGTTTGGTGAAAGAATAGATACATCTGTTATTGACCAAAAGCTTGACGATGGCAAAGCCTCCTAATGTGGAGGCTTTTTGATTTATCCTAAGAATTTCACGCAAACTGGATGAGGAACGGTAATGTCAGATTGCAAGACAGTTAATCGACCTGTTTCTTTGTCACGTTTGTATAAAACAAGGTTGCTAGATTCTTGGTTTGAACCTACTAGGAACGATTCCGTCGGATCAAGCACAAAGTCTCTAGGCCAGTTTCCTTCAGAAGAAGTTATTTCTACAAGTCTTAATTGCCCGTCAGCATCTGTTTTGAACACAGCGATGCTGTCATGTCCACGATTTCCTGCGTAAACGAATTGACCATCTGATGATACATGAATGGCGCTGCCTTGGTTATTCTTTGTCAAGTCACTTGGAATGGTCGAGATGGTTTGGGCTTCTTCGAAATGTCCATCTTCAAAGTAACGAAGTACGATGACCTCTGAGCTAAGCTCTGTCATGACATAAGCCACTGGTTTGGTTGGGTGGAACGAGATATGGCGCGGTCCGCTGCCTGGTTTCGCTTGAAATGAATGAACAAGCTCTAGTTTGCCATTTTTCTTTGTATACGTATAAATCGTATCGGTTCCAAGATCAACGGCTACTGCATATTTTTCATCTGGCGTCAGACCAAAATAGTGCGTATGTGCTTTTTCTTGACGGTCTTGATTTGGTCCAGTTCCTTCATGCTGTGCCTGTGAAAGAGTACGGACAATAGAGCCATTTTCTGCATGGATTTCATACATTTCTGCTGTTCCTTTATGATAATTTGCTGTAAAAGCAGTTTTTGTTTGACTGTCAACGCTTACGTGACAAGGAGAAGCGCCATCGGCGAGCTCTTCATTGATGAAAGTGAGTGCACCAGTTGATGGATCAATTTGATACGCAGCAAGACCGCCTTGCATTCCTTTTTTCACAACGGTATACACAAACTTTTGATCATCTGACACAGTTAAATATGTAGGATTTTCGAGTTCAGCTACTACTTCTACTTGCTCAATCTGCTGTTTGTCGGTATTTAATGTAAAAGAATAGATTCCTTTACTGTCTCCCTTTGTATATGTTCCGATATAACCTTTGATATGAGCCATGAATTGTCCTCCTTCTATAAGATGCTCTCATTTTATCATATACCCGTTGAAAAACACTTTAGAAAGGCATTCAAACGAAAAATATAAAGATCAGCAAACCTTATATAGTGTTTGAAAAAAATGTGAAAAAATATCACAAAAGTTTGTTCAAAATAAAACCGTTCATGTAAAGTAAATAAATTAAAGAAAACATACAAAAAATTTTAAGTTTTTTCATTCCTTGTCTAGCAAAGGTGTAAGCGTATACATCTTAGTTTGATTAGTCTAAATTGTCTAATAATTTTAAAAATGCTGTTGACACTGTATGGAAAGCGGCGTAAGATGGGTCCAATAAAAGCTAAACAAACATGCAGAACAAACGTGGAACATTTCAAATTAAGTGTCTGAAAATTCAACTACTTTTCGTTTGAAAGAGAGGGTGCTCATCGAAATGGAAGACCAACAGGAACAGTGGATCTTTTTAAACGATGAACTCGTGAAAAAGAGGAACAACAGTAAAATTATTTAACGATTTCAATAACATTCTTGTTCGAATCAAAGCCGATAAGACCGGTGTGAGTCTGAACGACCAAGGATACGTGGTGTGGACAATGCGTGTTAATTTATAAAAAAGGCAAGACTTGAAGGCATTACCAATGATAACATTCATGCAAGCTAAATAGATATCAATAAACGTTGAAGAGGACTAGTAGCTTTAGAGTCAGTATCTACAGAGAGCCGGTGCTAGCTGAAAACCGGTGTTACTTTCTAAAGTGAACTCACCTCTGAGTGTCTGCTTGAAATGATAGTAGGGCGGGCCGAGTGAAGTGGCTTCACTCGTTACCAAAATGGATGAAAGATGTCCATGAGACGGCAGATTGAATGCCGTGAACAAGGGTGGTACCGCGAAAAAAAGAGCTTTTTCGCCCCTTTGACCTAGTGAAAAGTAGTGTCATTGTGGGGAGAGAAGGCTTTTTTATATGGTCTCATATCTCTATTTTGAAAAGAAAAGGGTGAAAGGACTTGACTGAAGCAAGACAAAGAGGAGGAAATCAAATGGGGACAAATGTACAAGTGGAGACGGAAAAGTCAACAGCACCGCAAACGATGAATGGTGCACTTATGTTAATTGAAGCGCTCAAAAGAGAAAAAGTAGAAGTCATATTTGGATATCCAGGCGGAGCTGTATTACCGATCTACGATAAAATTTATGATTCTGGTTTATTTCATGTGTTGCCAAGACATGAACAGGGAGCCATTCACGCGGCTGAAGGATATGCAAGAGTGTCTGGTAAACCGGGCGTTGTGATTGCAACTTCTGGACCTGGAGCAACAAATCTTGTCACAGGTATTGCAGATGCGATGATTGATTCACTTCCGCTTGTTGTATTCACAGGGCAAGTTGCCACCTCAGTCATTGGATCAGACGCCTTCCAGGAGGCAGATGTGCTTGGTATTACGATGCCAATCACAAAACACAGTTATCAAGTAAGGCGTCCAGAGGAATTACCGGGTGTCATTAAAGAAGCGTTCCACATTGCCACAACAGGCAGACCGGGTCCGGTATTGATTGATATCCCAAAAGACGTTGCAGGCATTGAAGGAACTTTTGAATACGATCAGCCGATTAATTTACCTGGTTATCAGCCAAAAATTGAGCCGAACTATTTGCAAATCCGCAAACTAGTTGAAGCTGTGAGTAGAGCGAAAAAGCCAGTGATTCTCGCAGGAGCCGGTGTTCTTCATGGTAAAGCGTCAGAGGAATTAAGGAAATATGCTGAACAACAGCAAATTCCTGTCGCTCATACGCTGCTTGGACTCGGCGGTTTCCCAGCAAAGCATCCTCTATTTCTCGGGATGGCTGGTATGCATGGCACTTATGCAGCGAACATGGCGCTTCATCAATGTGACCTGCTCATTTCAATCGGAGCTAGATTTGATGACAGGGTAACTGGCAACCTGAATCATTTTGCAAAGCATGCGAAGGTGGCTCATATCGACATCGACCCAGCAGAAATTGGCAAGAATATTCACACGCATATTCCCGTTGTTGGAGATAGCAAGCTTGTCCTGAAGGAATTGATTAAGCAGGACGGGAAACAAGGGGAATCAGATGAGTGGAAGATGCAATTAAACAGATGGAAAGAAGAATATCCACTTTGGTATGTTGAAAATGATGAAGAAGGCTTTAAACCTCAAAAGCTGATTGAATATATTCATCAATTCACGAAAGGTGAAGCCATCGTTGCAACAGATGTCGGTCAGCATCAAATGTGGACCGCTCAATTCTATCCATTTGAAAATGCAGATAAATGGGTGACATCTGGCGGACTTGGCACAATGGGCTTTGGATTACCGGCGGCCATTGGTGCACAACTAGCTGATCAACAGGCGACCGTTGTGGCGATTTTAGGAGACGGAGGTTTCCAAATGACCCTTCAGGAACTTGCCGTTATCCGTGAGCTAAATCTTCCAATCAAAGTGATTGTTTTAAACAATCATAGTCTTGGAATGGTCAGACAATGGCAAGAAATTTTTTACGAAGAACGCTACTCGTATTCTAAATTTTCAGAGCAGCCAGACTTCGTGAAATTATCTGAAGCCTATGGCATTAAAGGAATCAGAATCTCTTCAGACAAAGAGGCGAAGGAAATGCTTGAAGAAGCGTTAACCTCTAGAGAGCCTGTTTTCATCGATGTCAATGTCGCAAGAGATGAAAAAGTATTCCCAATGGTAGCGCCAGGGAAAGGACTTCATGAGATGGTGGGGGTGAAACCTTGAAAAGAATTATTGTGTTGACTGTATTAAATCGATCAGGTGTACTCAACAGAATCACAGGCCTTTTTACAAAAAGACACTACAACATTGAAAGCATTACGGTCGGCCATTCTGAGATTCAAGATGTATCACGCATCACGTTCGTCGTCCATGTAGACCAAGAAAAAGACATCGAACAGCTGACAAAACAGCTAAACAAACAGATTGATGTCCTCAAAGTAACAGACATTACAAATCAATCAATCGTTCAGCGAGAGCTGGCTTTGATAAAAGTCGTATCTGCACCGGCATCTAGAATGGAGATCACAGGGGTTATTGAACCTTTTAGAGCTTCAATTGTAGATGTGAGCAGAGAGAGTGTTGTCATTCAGGTGACAGGTGAGTCTTCTAAAATTGAAGCACTCATTGAGCTGCTTAAGCCATATGGCATTAAAGAAATCGCCAGAACTGGCACAACGGCCTTTGCGAGAGATAATCAGCAAAAGCCACAAACAAATAAATCAATTTCAATTGTCTAAACAAAAAGGAGAGAGTCAAATGGTAAAAGTCTATTATAACGGTGATATTCAAGAAAACGCATTAAATGGTCAAAAGGTTGCAATCATTGGATATGGTTCACAAGGTCATGCACATGCACTCAACTTAAAAGAAAGCGGCGTAGATGTCATCGTAGGTGTTAGAAAAGGGGGATCTTATACAAAAGCTGTGGAAGACGGGCATCAAGTCTTCACAGTCAAAGAAGCAGCAGCTCAAGCAGATGTGGTTATGGTATTACTTCCAGACGAACAGCAAAAGAAAGTCTATGACGAAGAAATCAAAGATCAATTAGAACCAGGGAACTCACTTGTTTTCGCACACGGATTTAACGTACATTTCCATCAAATCGTTCCGCCAAGTGATGTCGACGTGTTTCTCGTTGCGCCAAAAGGTCCAGGACACCTTGTTAGAAGAACATATGAACAAGGTGCTGGTGTACCTGCCCTATTTGCGATCTACCAAGATGTGACTGGTCAAGCGAAAGATAAAGCACTTGCGTATGCAAAAGCGATCGGCGGAGCAAGAGCAGGCGTTCTTGAGACGACATTTAAAGAAGAAACTGAAACGGACCTATTCGGTGAGCAAGCAGTTCTTTGTGGAGGTCTTACTTCATTAGTCAAAGCAGGTTTCGAAACGTTAACAGAAGCGGGTTATCAGCCAGAGCTTGCATATTTCGAGTGTCTTCATGAATTAAAGCTGATCGTTGACTTAATGTATGAAGAAGGATTAGAAGGCATGAGATATTCAATCTCTGATACAGCGCAATGGGGTGACTTCGTATCAGGACCACGTATAGTTGATGAGAAAGTAAAAGAATCAATGAAAGCCGTCTTGACTGACATCCAAAATGGTACATTTGCAAAAGAGTGGATTGTAGAAAACCAAGTAAATCGTCCACGTTTTCATGCAATCAATGCAAGTGAAAACGAGCACCAAATTGAAATCGTCGGAAGAAAGCTTCGTGAAATGATGCCCTTCGTTAAACAAGGAAAGAAAAAGGAAGCGGTGAGCGTCGGTGCGGAAAATTAATTTCTTTGACACAACACTTCGAGATGGAGAGCAATCACCAGGAGTGAACTTAAATGCGCAAGAAAAACGAATTATTGCAAAGCAGCTTGAGCGCCTTGGGGTCAATATCATTGAAGCGGGATTTCCCGCTTCATCCCGAGGGGATTTCTTAGGTGTACAAGAAATTGCAAGAACGATTCAAAACTGTTCTGTAGCAGGTCTTGCTCGCTGTGTAAAAGGTGACATTGATGCAGCATGGGAAGCATTAAAAGATGGCGTTGACCCAAGAATTCACGTCTTTATTGCCACCTCTGATATCCACTTGAAGCATAAATTAAAGAAAACACGTGAGGAAGTCGTAGAACAGGCTGTCTCTATGGTGAAATACGCAAAGGAACGTTTCCCAGTAGTCCAGTGGTCAGCAGAGGATGCATGCCGTACAGACCTTGCTTTCTTAGCAGAAATTGTGGAGAAGGTCATTGATGCGGGTGCAAGTGTGGTTAACTTGCCTGATACAGTTGGTTATCTAGCACCAAAAGAGTACGGAAATATTTTTAAATATATGAAAGAACACGTTCCGAATATCGATCGCGTGAATTTGTCAGCACATTGTCATGATGACCTTGGGATGGCTGTGGCAAACTCACTTGCAGCCATCGAAAATGGTGCAGATCAAATTGAAACAGCCGTAAATGGAATTGGAGAGCGTGCAGGAAATGCCGCTTTAGAAGAAATTGCAGTAGCACTTCATATTCGAAAAGATTTTTATCAGGTCGAATCAACAATTCAACTGAATGAAATTAAGCGTACAAGTGATATAGTGAGCAAATACTCTGGAATGATTGTGCCGCGTAACAAAGCAATCGTGGGAAACAACGCATTTGCACATGAATCAGGTATTCACCAAGATGGCTTCCTCAAAGAAAAAACAACCTATGAAATTATTTCTCCAGAGCTTGTAGGCGTGACAACAGATGTTCTTGTCCTTGGGAAACACTCCGGAAGACATGCGTTTAAAGATCGCCTCACAACACTCGGCTTTAAACTGACTGATGAAGAAATTAATAAATTCTTTGAAACATTCAAGAACTTGACGGAGAAAAAGAAAGAGATCACAGATGACGATTTGATTTCGATTATATTAGAAGAAAAAGTAGCAGATCGGAAAATTGGATATGAATTTGAAAGTCTTCAAGTACACTATGGCACAGAGCAAATGCCGACGGCGACCGTTTCTCTAAAAAATCAAGAAACGCAGGAAGGCATACAAGAAGCAGCCACAGGTGCCGGCAGTGTAGAGGCTGTATACAATACATTAGAGCGTTGCATGGAAGAAAGAATCCATTTGCTAGACTACCGAATTCAATCAAACGGAAAAGGAAGAGATGCACTTGCAGAAGTATATGTCACTGTTGCAATAGAAGGAAAAGAAACAGCAGGACGCGGCGTTGCACAGGATGTACTGGAAGCATCAGCTAAAGCATACGTCAATGCAGTGAACAGGCATCTCATCTTTAAATCAAATCTTATCGAAATAGAAAAACATCATGCGATTTCATAGGAAAGGAGGATGGTTCTATTGAAAAAGAAAATTGCACTTTTGCCCGGCGATGGAATCGGACCGGAAGTGGTCAAGTCGGCGGTAGCTGTTTTAAAAGAAACAGCGGCTCAATTTGAGCACGAATTTGAATTTAAAACAGCGTTGATTGGTGGTATAGCGATTGATGAGAAAAATAACCCGCTACCTCAGGAAACAGTAGATGTGTGCAAAAACGCAGATGCGATCTTATTAGGAGCAGTTGGTGGACCAAAATGGGATCAAAATCCCCCAGAACTTCGACCAGAAAAAGGATTGCTCGCCATTCGCAAACAATTAGACTTATTTGCAAACATTCGCCCTGTCAAAGTATTTGATAGCTTGGCAGCGGCTTCACCATTAAAGCAACAACATATCAATGGCGTTGATTTTGTCATCGTTCGCGAATTAACTGGAGGCCTCTATTTTGGCAAACCAAGTGAGCGTTATACCAACGATGAAGGAAAAGAAGCAGCAGTTGATACGCTGCTTTATTCAAAGGAAGAGATTGTCCGCGTTTTAAAAGTAGCGTTTGAAATGGCTTTATTTAGACGTAAAAAGGTCACTTCTGTTGATAAAGCAAATGTGCTCGCTTCTAGTAAGCTATGGCGCGATGCAGTAGAAGAGGTTGCTTTACAATTCCCAGAAGTCACATACGAGCACATGCTTGTTGATAATGCGGCGATGCAGCTCATCTATAAGCCGGCTCAATTTGATGTGATTGTCACAGAGAATATGTTTGGCGACATATTAAGTGATGAAGCCTCTATGATGACAGGCTCAATCGGCATGCTACCTTCTGCTAGTCTATCAAGCACAGGACTCCATTTATATGAGCCGATTCATGGTTCAGCACCCGATATTGCAGGGCAAAATGTGGCAAACCCTCTTGCGACCATTCTGTCAGCAGCCAGTCTGCTTAGAACATCTTTTGCATTAGAAGAAGAAGCAGCTACGATAGAAGCAGCAGTGGAAGCTGTGCTTGCTTCTGGTAAACGAACAAGAGATTTAACATCAAAAGAGGGAACGTATCAAACGACAGATGATATCACGATAGCAGTTGTTGACGAACTAAAACAACGTGCGAAAACAATTGTATAAAAAGGAATCTTGTTGAATTAGGTAGAGGGAGGAAAAGGGTTATGCCTCGAACAATTATCGAAAAAATTTGGGATCAGCATGTTGTCAAAAATGGCGAGGGAAAACCAGACCTTTTATATATTGATCTGCACTTGGTGCATGAAGTAACGTCACCTCAAGCATTTGAAGGATTAAGACAAAAGGGGCGCAAGGTGAGAAGACCTCAAAACACATTTGCGACAATGGATCACAATATCCCGACTGTCAATCGATTTGTGATCGAAGATGAGATTGCGAAAAAACAAGTAAGTGCATTAGAACGCAATTGTGCTGAATTTGGTGTCCGTCTAGCTGATCTCCACAGTGTCGATCAAGGGATTGTTCACGTAATTGGACCAGAGCTTGGTTTAACACTTCCGGGCAAAACAATTGTTTGCGGAGATAGTCATACATCGACTCACGGTGCGTTTGGCGCACTTGCCTTTGGAATAGGCACAAGTGAGGTTGAACACGTGTTATCTACACAAACACTTTGGCAGAAGCGTCCGAAAACACTAGAAATTAGAGTAGACGGAAAGCTGCAAAAAGGGGTAACGGCCAAAGATGTCATTTTAGCCATCATTGGGGCACACGGCGTCAAATTCGGTTCTGGTTATGTCATTGAATACACAGGGGAAGTATTCAGAAACATGACGATGGATGAGCGGATGACGATTTGTAATATGTCCATTGAAGCAGGTGCAAGAGCAGGTTTAATTGCACCGGACGAAGTGACATTTGAATATTGCCGCGGGCGTAAATATGCACCGCAAGGCGAAGATTTCGAAGCGGCCATTGAAGAATGGAAAGAGCTTAGAACAGACCCTGGTGCAACCTATGATAAAACCATTGTTTTAGATGGAAATACCATCTCGCCAATGGTGACTTGGGGAATTAACCCAGGTATGGTATTGCCTGTGGACGCTGAAATCCCAGGGCCAGAAGACTTTGAACAAGAAGATGATCAAAAAGAAGCGCTCCGTGCTTATGAATACATGGGTGTCAAACCGCATCAGCGCATCGAAGACATTACCATTGATCATGTCTTTATCGGCTCTTGTACGAATTCAAGAATGACCGATTTACGCCAAGCAGCCTCTATGATCGAAGGACAAAAAGTAGCTGATCATGTGAGAGCCATTGTTGTTCCTGGTTCTCAAAGTGTCAAACTGCAAGCGGAGAAAGAAGGTCTTCATAAAATCTTCCTTGAAGCAGGCTTTGAATGGAGAGAATCTGGGTGCAGTATGTGTTTGAGTATGAACAATGATGTCGTGCCAGCCGGCGAACGCTGCGCGTCCACGTCAAACCGTAACTTTGAAGGACGACAAGGGAAGGGTGCAAGAACGCATCTTGTCAGCCCATTAATGGCTGCAATGGCTGCGATACATGGCCGATTTGTCGATGTGAGAAAGTTTAATCAAGAGAAAACAGTCGTGTAAGGAGTTGTCATGGATGGAGCCTTTAGTCACTCATAAAGGAAAGGTCGCTGTGCTTAACCGCATTAATGTAGATACGGATCAAATTATACCGAAGCAATTTTTGAAAAGAATCGAACGAACGGGATATGGTCGTTTTGCTTTTTTTGACTGGCGTTATTTAGCGGACGGAAGCCCGAATCCTGACTTTGAGCTCAATCAGTCAATATATGAAGGAGCATCCATTTTGATTGCAGGAGAGAATTTCGGCTGTGGTTCGTCCCGAGAACATGCACCTTGGGCACTTGATGATTATGGCATAAAAATAATCATCGCTCCGTCATTTGCAGATATTTTTCATCAAAACTGCTTTAAAAATGGAATGCTCCCAATTCGTCTTGATTATGATGTTTGGAAGACATTCGTTGAGAAATATGAGAATAAAGGATATGAAATGACAGTTGATTTAGAAAAGCAACAAATTCAAGATCATGAAGGTCATATCACACCTTTTGAAGTGGATTCTCACTGGAGAGAAATGCTCCTCAATGGCTATGATGAAATCTCATTAACTTTACTATTAGAAGATGAAATCCAGGCATTTGAACAAAAACGTAGCAACTGGCTACGCGCATAAACAAAAGGAAGCCGTCCGCCCGAGGTGTGACGGCTTCTTTTTTACATGAAAACCTCTCGTTACTTGTGTTTACTAACCTTCGTTGGTAAACTGATAAAAAATATGCGCCCGAAAGGAACGTAAGCATGAAGCATGACAAGAAGAAAGATAATGTCATTTTATTTCCTGGTCTGAAAGAAAGACTAATTGAAAAAGGAATGGCAGCATTAAAAGAAAAGCAGTATCAAGAGGCGCTTCAATTGTTTTCAGAAGCGAAATCATATGATGACGATGAAGAATCCGATATCCACTTAGGGATGGCCATTTGTTTTCTAGAGCTAGGTGAGCTGCAGAATGCAAAACGTGTCTGTGAAAAGATGTTAAATGAAGGATATGGACACTACTTCACTGTTCTTCAAGTGTATATGACCATCTTAATTCAGTTAAAAGAATACGAGGTAGTCAAACAAACGATTGAAGCTGTACTTGAAGAAAACCATCTTCCAGCAGAAAGTGCGGAACATTTTTATAAATTGCTTGAATTTAGCAGAAAGATGATCGAGTCGCCTGAAGAAATCCTAGATGAAGATGAAAGTGGCAGTGAAGAAATCAATATAGATGAAATGTTAGAACGACCAGACGAGCAAGTGCATTTTATACATTCATTAAAAGACCGTAATCTTACACCACACATTGGGGTATTAAACACGATTTTACAAAAACCTGACGGAAACCCTGTTGTGAAATCATTGATTTTGCAACTTTTGTCAGATCATGACTTTGCAAAGCCTGTTCATGTGACCAAATTTGGTGATTCAATGACGTTAATTCCTTCTGAGGCTGTGACGCCAGAGCAAATGCCGCTTCTTCAGCAAGTGCTTCGCATTTTAGATGACACGCTTGGAAATGAAAATCCAACGCTCTATCAAGGGGTAGAAGAGTTGTGGCGCCGTCATTTGTTTGTGCTCTATCCTTTTCTTCCTAAATATACAGATCCGAATCTTTGGGCGGCGGCACTTCACAAAGTCGGCTATGAAATGCACGGTATTGAAATTGACCCGAAGGAGTTGCATCTTTTGTATGAATTTAACGAGCGAGAGCTAAAAGAAGCATGTACAATGCTGAAAGATATTGAAGAAATTTCTTATTTGTAATTTGCCGATTTAGTTGAAAGACCGACTTGTTATGTTATAATATAATGGTTGTATTTGTGCTTACTATAGTGCAGTTGTACGATTCCAATTTGTTGAAAGACGATATGTATAATCAAGTAAAATGTTGTATACATAATACCGCTGCTTTAGCGGAGTGCGTGGTTTTTGATTGGACGAAGTCTTTACGATGCTTTAGAATGTAACAACGCACAATCTGAATAGATTTTTGGAGGGAAACACACATGTCAGTAAAATGGGAAAAACAAGAAGGTAACGAAGGTGTCTTAACTGTAGAAGTTGACGCTGAAACATTTAACAAAGCACTTGATGATGCATTTAAGAAAGTCGTGAAGCAAGTATCTATCCCTGGATTCCGTAAAGGGAAAGTGCCGCGCGGTCTTTTCGAGCAGCGCTTTGGTGTAGAATCTCTTTATCAAGATGCACTAGATATTCTTCTTCCAGTTGAATATCCAAAAGCAATCGATGAAGCTGGTATTGAGCCAGTTGACCGCCCTGAAATCGATGTTGAGAAAATCGAAAAAGGTGAAAACCTAATCTTCACAGCAAAAGTTACTGTGAAGCCGGAAGTAAAACTTGGTGACTACAAAGGTCTGAACGTTGAAAAAGACGACACAACTGTCACTGATGAAGATGTACAAGAAGAATTAAAAGCAATGCAACATCGCCAAGCTGAGCTTGTTGTAAAAGAAGAAGGCGCAATTGAAAACGGTGATACAGTTGTTCTTGATTTCGAAGGATTCGTCGATGGAGAAGCTTTCGAAGGCGGAAAAGCTGAAAACTACTCTCTTGAAATAGGATCTGGTTCATTCATTCCTGGTTTCGAAGAACAGTTAGTAGGTCTTGAAGCTGGAGCTGAAAAAGACGTAGAAGTGACGTTCCCAGAAGAATATCATGCTGAAGACCTTGCAGGTAAGCCAGCTGTCTTCAAAGTGAAAATTCATGAAATTAAAGCAAAAGAACTTCCAGCACTTGACGATGAATTTGCAAAAGATGTTGATGAAGAAGTGGAAACACTTGCTGAGTTAACTGAAAAAACGAAGAAACGTCTTGAAGATGCAAAAGAAAACGAAGCAGAAGCAAAACTTCGTGAAGAGTTAGTAGCGAAAGCTTCTGAAAATGCGGAAGTTGACATTCCACAATCAATGATTGATACAGAGCTTGATCGCATGATGAAAGAATTTGAACAACGTTTACAAATGCAGGGAATGAACCTTGAGCTTTACTTCCAATTCTCTGGACAAGACGAAGATGCGCTTAAAGAGCAAATGAAAGAAGATGCTGCAAAACGCGTGAAGTCAAACCTGACGCTTGAAGCGATTGCTGTTACTGAAAACATTCAAGTTTCTGATGAAGAAGTAGAAGAAGAACTTTCAAAAATGGCCGAAGCATACAACATGCCAGTTGAAAATATTAAACAAGCGATTGGGTCTACTGACGCAATGAAAGAAGATTTAAAAATTCGTAAAGCAATTGATTTTCTTGTAGAAAACCGTTAGTATGGTGCATAATAATAAAACAGGGCGCGAGTGACTCGTGCCTTGTTTTGTACAATTTTTGACTTATCATCGCTTCTTTTGGAAACGATAAAGTAAGTCGATCTCTCTGTCATACATATCTCAATGTCCATTGTTCGAACACATCATTACCGTCTTTTAGGAAAGTATGGTAAAATGCATACATACTGGACCCAGAAAGGTAGCTGAATGTTAGCTACATGCAAGTGAAGAAGAATAAGGGGTGAAAGAATGTTTAAATTCAACGAGGAAAAAGGTCAATTAAAATGCTCGTTTTGCGGAAAAACGCAAGATCAAGTGCGTAAACTGGTCGCAGGACCTGGTGTATATATATGTGATGAATGTATCGAGCTTTGCACGGAAATAGTTGAAGAAGAGCTCGGTACTGAGGAAGAAGTTGAATTCAAGGATGTTCCGAAGCCTCATGAAATTCGGGAAATTCTTGATGAATATGTCATCGGACAAGACAATGCAAAGAAATCTTTAGCTGTAGCAGTTTATAACCATTATAAACGGATTAATTCCAACAGCAAGATTGATGATGTTGAGCTTTCTAAAAGTAACATTTCCATGATTGGACCAACAGGAAGCGGTAAAACATTACTTGCTCAAACGCTTGCTCGTATTTTAAACGTTCCATTTGCGATTGCTGATGCAACGTCATTGACTGAGGCAGGTTACGTTGGTGAAGATGTTGAGAATATCTTGCTCAAATTGATTCAAGCAGCGGATTACGATGTAGAAAAAGCTGAAAAAGGCATTATCTACATTGATGAGATTGATAAAGTAGCTAGAAAATCAGAAAACCCTTCTATCACTCGTGATGTGTCTGGAGAAGGTGTGCAGCAAGCCCTTTTGAAGATTCTTGAAGGAACAGTGGCTAGTGTTCCGCCTCAAGGTGGACGTAAGCACCCTCATCAAGAGTTCATTCAAATTGATACGACAAATATCCTTTTCATCTGCGGTGGAGCTTTTGACGGCATCGAACAAATCATTAAGCGTCGTCTAGGTCAAAAAGTCATTGGATTCGGTGCGGACAATAAAGTAGAAGATCTTGAAAAAGAAGTACTTCTATCAAAAGTATTGCCGGAAGACTTGCTTCGCTTCGGTTTAATTCCGGAATTCATCGGTCGTCTGCCGGTCATTGCAAGCTTAGAGCCGTTAGATGAGCAAGCACTCATTGAAATCCTGACAAAACCTAAAAATGCTCTAGTCAAGCAATATACAAAGATGCTGGAGCTTGACGGTGTTGAGCTTGAGTTTGAAGAAGATGCCCTAAGTGAGATTGCGAAAAAAGCAATTGAACGTAAGACAGGAGCTCGTGGACTACGTTCGATCATTGAAGGCATCATGCTTGATGTAATGTTTGACTTGCCATCTCGTGATGATATTGAAAAATGTGTCATTACTGGTGCAACGGTGACGGATGGGGAGCCTCCACGGCTTGTCTTAAAGGACGGTACGGTCGTAAATAAAGATACAAAAACATCTGCATAAGAGAAGTCAAAACTCCTGAATCCTTTTGATTCAGGAGTTTTTGATTTATATTGAGCAAGAAGTGTTTATTCCGTCCAGCTCTAGGAAATACTAGCAGACAGAAGCCAATACATAAGATAGATGAAGGAGGGAGCACCGATTGAGCTGGACAGGAATCGTATTATTTATACAGCTGTTTTTTGGTATCGTCATCGGGCTGTACTTTTGGAACTTACTACGTAATCAGCGAACACAAAAGGTGACGATAGACAAAGAATCAAAGAAAGAAATGGAAGCACTCAGAAAGATGCGTTCCATTAAGTTGAGTGAGCCTTTGTCAGAGAGAGTCCGGCCAAAGGGGTTTCAAGATATTGTCGGTCAAGAAGATGGAATTCGTGCGTTAAAAGCGGCTTTATGCGGTCCCAACCCGCAGCATGTCATCATTTATGGACCTCCAGGTGTTGGGAAAACAGCTGCTGCCCGTCTTGTAATGGAAGAGGCGAAGCGACACGCCGATTCGCCGTTTAAAAAGGACGCAGTTTTTGTAGAGTTGGATGCGACAACGGCTCGCTTTGATGAACGAGGTATTGCAGACCCACTGATCGGCTCAGTTCATGACCCCATTTACCAAGGCGCAGGGGCAATGGGTCAAGCGGGAATTCCGCAACCAAAGCAAGGGGCGGTGACACATGCTCATGGTGGTGTCCTGTTTATTGATGAAATTGGTGAACTGCATCCGATCCAGATGAACAAAATGCTCAAAGTGCTCGAGGATCGTAAGGTGTTTCTAGACAGTGCTTATTATAGTGAAGAAAATACACAAATTCCTAATCATATTCATGACATTTTTCAAAATGGACTGCCTGCTGATTTTAGATTGATTGGGGCCACCACGAGAACGCCAGATGAGATACCGCCAGCCATTAGATCAAGATGTTTGGAAATCTTCTTTAAGGACCTCGATCAGCATGAGCTGAAAATTGTAGCAGCGAAGGCTGTCCAAAAAATCGAAAAGGAATTATGTGATGAAGGACTTAACCTCTTAACTTCCTACGTGAAAAATGGACGTGAAGCGGTCAATATGGTGCAAATTGCTGCTGGAATGGCTGTCACTGAAAACCGTAAAGAAATTACAATGGCTGATGTAGAATGGGTGATTCATTCAAGTCAGCTAACTCCAAGATATGAACAAAAAGTACCGGAAAAACCAAAGGTCGGCGTTGTCAATGGTCTTGCTGTATATGGACCAAACAGCGGGGCACTGCTTGAGATTGAAGTGAATATTTGTAAGGCACTTGAAAAAGGCAGTATCAATATCACAGGTATCGCGGAAGAAGAAAGTATTGGAAATCAGTCGAAATCAATAAGACGAAAAAGCATGGCCAAAGGGTCTGTAGAGAATGTATTAACAGTGCTTAGGACTTTAGGCATTCGTACACATGAGTATGATATCCACATTAATTTTCCAGGCGGTGCTCCCATTGATGGACCGTCTGCTGGAATTGCAATGGCGACAGCTATATTCTCTGCCATCCACCAAATCCCTATTGATCATCTAACAGCTATGACTGGAGAAATTGGTTTGCAAGGTCAGGTGAAGCCGATCGGTGGTGTGATACCAAAGATTAAAGCAGCAAAACAAGCTGGAGCAAAAACAGTGATTATCCCTTATGACAACCAGCAATCAATCTTAAAAGAGATTGAAGGCGTCACCATTGTACCTGTGAAGCATTTCCAAGAGGTGCTAGATCAATGTTTGGTGAACCCACCAGACGAGAAGAAAGATGGATTGGAAGAAGAAATGAGAAGAAAATCTGTTTAATCCCCATCACATATGGGGATTTTTTAGTGAAATCAACTTTTTTCTTTTTCAAGAGAAAAAGAAAGGGTATACTACGGTAAGGTCACCATTTCTCAGGTCTTTTACATTGTACAAGACTGAAACAGGTATATTATAATGATTCATACTAGTGACGGAGGTGTCAATCAACATGGCAGATGAAATCAAAAAGAATGTTCCGCTCCTTCCTTTGCGAGGTTTACTTGTCTATCCGACAATGGTCTTGCATTTAGACGTTGGACGGGAGAAGTCTGTTCAAGCATTAGAGCAGGCAATGATGAACGATCATATGATTTTTCTAGCAACACAGCGGGAAATTTCAATAGATGAACCAGGTGAAGAAGAAATTTTCAAAATCGGCACCTACACGAAAATAAAACAAATGCTCAAGTTGCCAAACGGAACGATTCGAGTGCTTGTTGAAGGCTTAAATCGAGCACAGATCGAATCATACGTTGAGTTAGAGGATTATACCTCGGTTGATATTAAAGAATTGGCAGAAGAAGAAATAAAGGACGCAGAAGCAGAAGCCCTCATGCGTACATTGTTAGATCACTTCGATCAGTACATAAAAATTTCAAAAAAAATCTCAGCTGAAACGTATGCAACGGTGACTGATATTGAAGAACCAGGAAGAATGGCAGACATCGTTGTTTCTCACTTGCCTTTGAAACTAAAGGACAAACAAGAGGTGCTTGAAACAGTAGATGTTAAAAAACGGTTAAATCGAGTAATTAACCTCATTCACAATGAAAAAGAAGTGCTTGAGATTGAAAAGAAAATTGGACAGAGGGTCAAACGTTCAATGGAAAGAACGCAAAAAGAGTATTATTTGCGTGAACAAATGAAAGCCATTCAAAAAGAACTGGGAGACAAAGAAGGGAAAACAGGCGAAGTCAGTACGCTAATGTCAAAAATCGAACAATCCAGCATGCCGGATTCTGTACGTGAGACGGCAATAAAAGAATTAAATCGTTATGAAAAAATCCCTTCAAGCTCTGCAGAGAGCTCTGTAATCCGAAATTATATTGATTGGCTCATCAACCTTCCGTGGGGGATATATACTAAAGACCGTCTTGACTTAAAGCTTGCGAGCAAGATTTTAGATGATGAGCATCATGGGTTAGAAAAAGTCAAAGAACGTGTGCTTGAATATCTCGCTGTTCAGAAATTAACGAATTCATTAAAAGGACCCATTCTTTGCTTGGCAGGACCTCCAGGTGTTGGGAAAACGTCACTTGCAAAATCGATTGCAAAATCACTTGATCGAAAGTTTATCCGTATTTCTCTCGGTGGTGTGCGTGATGAATCAGAGATTCGGGGTCATAGAAGAACGTATGTAGGTGCGATGCCAGGGCGCATTATACGTGGAATGAGTAAGGCTGGAACGATGAATCCGGTGTTTCTCTTAGATGAAATTGATAAGATGTCATCGGACTTTAGAGGAGATCCTTCTTCTGCCATGCTTGAAGTGTTAGACCCAGAGCAAAACCATAACTTTAGTGATCATTACATTGAAGAAACATTTGATCTGTCTCAAGTGTTATTTATCGCTACTGCCAACAATCTAGCAACTATTCCGGGTCCACTTCGTGATAGAATGGAGATGATCACGATTGCAGGGTATACAGAGGTTGAAAAAGCAGAGATTGTGAAAGATCATCTTCTGCCAAAGCAACTAAAGCAGCATGGATTAAAGAAAGCGAATTTGCAGCTTCGTGAAGCGGCGATTTACGATATCATTCGTTATTACACAAGAGAAGCAGGTGTACGCGGACTAGAGCGTCAGCTTGCAGCCATTTGCCGAAAAGCGGCAAGAATTATTGTGACAGAGGACCGCAAACGAATCACTATTACAGAAAAGAACGTATCTCAATATCTCGGCAAAAGACTCTATCGCTATGGACAGGCTGAAACGTCAGATCAAGTGGGGGTTGTCACAGGACTTGCGTATACCACAGTGGGTGGAGATACCTTATCCATTGAAGTATCGCTCTCACCAGGTAAAGGTAAGCTTCTGTTAACCGGTAAGCTTGGTGATGTCATGAGAGAGTCAGCACAGGCAGCATTCAGTTATATCCGTTCAAGGGCTGATGAACTAAATATTGATCCTGATTTTAACGAAAAACATGATATTCATATCCATGTTCCAGAAGGTGCGGTTCCAAAGGACGGTCCATCAGCTGGTATTACCATTGCGACGGCTCTTGTATCAGCACTCACGGGGCGACCTGTTTCAAAAGAGGTCGGAATGACAGGAGAAATTACGCTAAGAGGAAGAGTCCTTCCGATTGGCGGATTAAAAGAAAAAGCACTAGGTGCACATCGAGCAGGGCTTAAAACCATTATTCTTCCAAAGGATAACGAGAAGGATATTGAGGATATCCCTGAAAGTGTGCGAGAAGGTTTAACATTTATTCCGGTCTCGCATCTAGATGAGGTACTTGAGAAAGCGTTAGTAGGAGAGGGAAGATGAAAGTAACAAAATCAGATATCGTCATTAGTGCGGTAAAACCAGAGCAATACCCAAGTGGTGGACTGCCTGAAATCGCTCTTGCAGGACGGTCAAATGTTGGGAAGTCCTCGTTTATTAATTCATTAATCAATCGTAAAAACTTAGCACGTACGTCTTCTAAACCGGGAAAGACACAAACGCTCAATTTTTACATTATTAATGATATGCTCCACTTTGTGGACGTTCCAGGCTATGGCTTTGCCAAAGTGTCAAAAACAGAGCGTGAAGCTTGGGGAAGAATGATTGAAACATACCTCACAATGCGTGAAGAACTAAAAGCTGTGGTGCAAATTGTGGATTTACGTCATAAGCCATCAGTAGATGATGTAAACATGTATGAATTCCTTAAGTATTATGATTTACCCGTAATTGTCATTGCGACAAAGGCGGATAAAATTCCAAAAGGCAAATGGGAGAAACATGCGAAAGTCGTCAAACAGACGCTGGACATTGTCCCATCGGATGAATTAATCCTTTTCTCTTCGGAAACAAAAAAGGGAAAAGATGAAGCGTGGAATGCGATCCTTGCGAAGATTAACAGCTAAGACAAAATCAAATCAGCCCATAAAAAAGTTGGAAGGAGACATTCGTTTTCTTTCCAACTTTTTTTGTCATATGTACAAAAAAGTTGTTACGATAACGGCTGACTCGAGTGTAAACATTTAGCACGGATCGTCAATTAGAATGAAAATGTAAATAGTGAAATTTATTCAAAAGAAAATGAGGTGTCTACAAGTTGTGCCAAACAACTAGACACCTCATGATATGTGTGCGAAATAAAAATAACAAAACCGTCTTTTCTGTAAAAAAAGTGGCATTACAAGCACCTACAGAGAAGATGGTTATTATCATATAATATCGAGTCATCTTAAGATGTTGATAAAAACAAACCATTTGACGCTTTTATTTGTATAAGTTATTTCCTTTTTAAAAATAATAAGAGCAAACTCACAGCAATGAGTACATATGGCCAGTACAATTCAAAGTCGGAAGTTGGAATGGACAATGCGCCGAGCTGTTTTACAATTTGCTGAAAGAAATAAAGGAACAAGCCTAGTGCAATGAGAACAATACTCTCGATACGATATTCCTTTTTTTGAGCTGATTTCATGAACAGGGCAACCCCTACTACGAACACAATCATTGTAAAGGTATCTGGCCAGTGGTCCAATTTTGATTGAAGAATAAAGTGTAACGAAAGTCCAGTCATGAGCATACCGATAAACACATGAGAGGTTTCCTGTTCCGTCTTCCCTTGATATAAAAATGCAAGTCCAAAGAACAGCACAAGTGTGTACCATTTATCTTGGTCCTTCCAGATGTCAAATTGACCTCCTGAGAGAATGGCATAAAGAGCTACAGCCAGTAAAGTAAGCGGCAGTAAAATGGATTTCTTCTTCAAAGATGTCACCTTCTTTTAAGCAGATCATTTGTCCGCACACGCCAAATTTGGTAAATTGCATGAAGTGATATCATGACATGTGCGTTGTAGAACATTTTTCTACTATATCACAACATTTTTGAAATCTGTTCACAATTTTTATCCAGTAAAAAAAGAATCTATGTTATAATCATTATAAATAATGAATTCTATATTATAATGATTATAAATTAGACAGGGCGTTGGGGGTGCAAGCTGAAGTTATGCATATACTTGTTGTGGGTTTAGATTATAAAACAGCCCCTGTTGAGATACGGGAACAGCTGAATTTTGAGCCGAGTGAACTTGGTGCAGCGATGTCCAAGCTTAAAGAAGAAAAAAGCATTCTGGAAAATATCGTTATCTCAACATGTAATCGGACAGAGATTTATGCGGTTGTGGATCAGCTTCATACTGGTCGATTTTATATAAAAAGATTTTTAGCTGATTGGTTCGGCTTAGAAAAAGAAGATGTCTCACCATATTTGAAGTTTTATGAAAACGATGGCGCGGTCGAGCATTTATTCCGAGTGGCATGTGGACTTGATTCAATGGTCATTGGTGAAACACAAATACTTGGTCAAGTGCGTTCCAGCTTTAAAATAGCTCAAGAGGAGAAAACCATTGGAACCGTTTTCAACTATTTATTTAAGCAGGCTGTTACGGTAGCTAAACGTTCTCATGCGGAAACAGATATTGCTTCTAATGCAGTTTCTGTCAGCTATGCGGCTGTCGAACTTGCCAAAAAAATCTTTGGACATCTTTCTGATAAGCATGTCCTTGTTATTGGTGCGGGAAAAATGGGCGAGCTGGCGGCACAAAACCTTCAAGGACAAGGGATTGGTCAAGTCACTGTCATTAATCGAACGTATGAGAAGGCAAAGGAGCTGGCTAATCGTTTTTCAGGAGAACCTAAGAGCTTAAATCAATTGGAAAAGACATTATCAGAAGCAGATATATTAATTAGCTCCACTGGTGCGAAACAATTTGTCATTACGAAAGAAATGGTAGAGAGTGCGAATAAAAAGCGGAAAGGCAGACCGCTATTTTTGGTGGATATTGCAGTGCCCCGTGATTTAGATCCAGCCATTTCTGAAGTGGAAGGTGCTTTTTTGTATGACATTGATGACCTTGAAGGCATCGTGGCAGCCAATTTAAAGGAACGCCGTGCAGTTGCTGAGCAGGTTGAATTGCTGATCGAAGCGGAAATCGTAGAATTTAAGCAATGGCTCAATACGCTTGGGGTTGTTCCTATCATTTCTGCATTAAGAGAAAAGGCACTGACCATTCAAGCAGATACGATGCAAAGCATTGAACGTAAGCTTCCGAATCTCACACATCGTGAAATGAAACTGTTAAATAAACATACGAAAAGTATTATCAATCAAATGCTGAAAGATCCGATTTTAAAGGCTAAGGAAATTGCTGGGGAGCCGAATGCAGAGGAAAAACTTTTACTCTTCAAAGAAATTTTTGACTTACAGGTTGAAGAAGAAGAGCAAAAGATAGAGCCTGTGCAGGTGGAACAAGGATCATTTCAGCTATTCAAATCAAATATGGCGCAAGGCTTTGCTACGATTGCCAGTGAGTGATTAGGCGATGATGGAAACCATTGTGGCGAGACTAGGCGAAGCGACGATTTTGATCTATGCACTAAGTGTTTTGTTCTATTTCATAGATTTTCTTCAATACAACCGGAAGGCTGGAAAAATAGCTTTCTGGTTGCTTTCTATTGTCTGGCTGCTGCAAACAGCCTACATGTTCTATATTATGATGGCAACAGACCGATTCCCTGTGTTGAATGTAGCAGAGGGGTTATATTTTTATACATGGGTGCTCGTGACACTTTCACTCGTGCTCACAAAAGTATTGCGTGTTGAATTTATTGTCTTTTTTACAAATGTGATTGGTTTTTCCATGATGGCCATTCACACATTCACACCATCTCATTTTCATACAGCCGAAATTGCGGGAAAGCTAACGTCAGAACTGCTCGTCATTCATATTACGATGGCTATTTTATCATACGGGGCCTTTTCACTTTCATTTGCTTTTTCATTGCTGTATCTCTTTCAATATCGCTTGCTGAAAAAGAAAAAATGGGGGAAATGGCTTCTTCGAATTGAAGACTTATCAAAGCTTGATCACATGGCGTATGTACTAAATATTATTGGAGTGCCAATGCTCTTGCTTAGTTTAATTCTTGGCATTATTTGGGCATATATCTCGTATGATACGTTGTACTGGACAGATGCGAAGGTGCTTGGTTCGTTTATTATGTTATTTTTATACGGCTTTTACTTATACATCAGATTGGTCAGAAATATGCAGGGCAAAATCGTGGCACGATGGAATGTCGCTTCATTTCTTGTGCTGATGATCAATTATTTTTTGCTTGGGAGCTTATCAACCTTTCATTGGTTTCAATAATGATGAGTCTTAAGGGCATTGTCGGGAGGAAGACGTAATGCGTACAATTAAAGTAGGTTCTAGACGAAGCAAGCTTGCAATGACACAGACAAAATGGGTCATTCAAAAGCTGTCTGAATTAAACCCTTCTTATTCTTTTGAAATAAAAGAAATTGTCACAAAGGGTGATCAAATTCTAGATGTGACCTTATCAAAGGTTGGCGGAAAAGGGCTGTTTGTGAAAGAGATTGAACAGGCAATGTTAAATCATGACATTGATATGGCTGTTCATAGTATGAAGGATATGCCGGCTACCTTACCTAAGGGTCTAGTCATTGGCTGTATTCCTGAGCGTGAAGATGTGCGGGACGCACTCATTTCAAAGCATCATCAGCGTCTTCATGAATTGCCGAAGGGAGCAGTGATTGGAACGAGCAGTTTGAGGCGGAGTGCTCAGCTTCTTCAGGAAAGACCTGATCTTAAGATGAAATGGATTCGTGGAAACATTGATACAAGACTTGAAAAGTTAAAAAATGAAGAATACGATGCGATTATTCTGGCTGCTGCTGGCCTTTCTCGGATGGGGTGGAGCAAAGAGGTTGTTACAGAATTTTTATCAACTGAGACTTGCCTGCCGGCTGTTGGACAAGGTGCGCTGTCAATTGAATGCCGCAGTAATGATGAAGAGTTATTGCAGCTCCTTGCTCAATTTACAAATGAATATACAAAGAAGACTGTACTAGCTGAGAGGGCCTTCCTCAAGCAAATGGACGGTAGCTGCCAAGTACCGATTGCCGGTTATGCCACCATGAATAAACGTGATGAAATTGAACTAACTGGACTTGTTGCTTCTGCTGACGGTCATACTATTATTCGGGGAACAGTGACTGGTACGGACCCTGAAGCGGTTGGAGTAGCATGTGCAAATCAAATGGCTGATAAGGGAGCAAAGGATTTAATCGACAAAGCGAAAAAGGATTTGTCCTCCAAATGAACACAGCCAAATCGCTTAACGGACAGACGGTGCTTGTCACACGAAATGAACGTCAAGCAGGTGTGTTTAAGCAAAAGATTGAATCGCTTAACGGTCATGCGGTCTTAACATCTTTGATTCGCTTTGAGCCTACACTCACAAAAGTAAAAGTAGAGGCATTTTGGAAAGACTTAGAAACTAGTGATTGGCTAGTTTTCACGAGTGTGAATGGTGCATCTTTTTTCTTAAAATATCTACAAGACCATCATTTACATATGGACTTGTCTCACTTAAAAATCGCTGCTGTTGGTGAGAAGACGTCTGCTTATCTTAAGCAGCATGGCTTTAAGGTGGATGTTGTACCTAAACGATTTATAGCCGAAGAGCTAGCAGATGCCTTGGTTGAACATGTATTACCGGGAGAGCAGGTATTTGTTGCAAAAGGGCATTTGTCACGAGATGTGGTGAAACATACCCTTATTCCACTTGGGATTGAGGTCAAGGAATGGATTTTATATAAAACAGTCAAGGATGAGGAAGGAATGGCCGCTTTGAAAGCGGCCTTGATGGAGCAATCATTTGATTTTATTACATTCACAAGCTCCTCCACTGTCCATTCGTTTATGCATGCAATGAAAGCAGATGCAGCACGCTTGGCTGAATCTGATACAAGTTTTGTCACGATAGGTCCTCTCACAAAAGAGGCACTGCTTCAATACGGGATTCGATCTGAAACCCCAGAAACTTATACAATAGACGGGATGCTTGATTTGATGTGTCGTTTATCTGAAAGGAAGTTGAAACATTGATGAAATTTAACAGACACCGTAGATTGCGTACAAGCGCAGGAATGAGAGAATTAGTAAAAGAAACCTTTTTAAAACCATCTGATTTCATTTATCCGATTTTCTTTGTCGAAGGAGAAAATGTACGAAAAGAAGTTCCTTCGATGCCAGGTGTGTATCACATTTCTGTTGATCTTGTGAAGGAAGAAGTGCAAGAGCTTGTGGATCTTGGTATCAAGTCCATCATTGTGTTTGGTGTACCAGATCATAAAGATCATGTTGGCAGTGAGGCTTATCACGATCATGGCATCGTTCAAAGGGCAACGATTGAGATCAAAAAACATTTCCCTGAGCTCGTCGTTATCGCAGATACTTGCTTATGCCAATATACAGATCATGGACATTGCGGAATCGTCGAAGGTGGCGAGATTTTAAATGATGAATCTCTTCAACTTTTAGCAAAAACGGCTGTTAGTCAAGCACGTGCAGGTGCTGATATCATTGCGCCTTCTAATATGATGGATGGTTTTGTTGTCGCAATCCGAGAGGCTCTTGATGAGGCTGGCTTTATTCATGTGCCCGTGATGTCATATGCGGTGAAATATGCAAGTGCTTTTTATGGTCCATTTCGTGATGCAGCGCACAGTACACCGCAGTTTGGGGATCGCAAAACGTATCAAATGGATCCTGCAAACCGTTTAGAAGCGTTAAGAGAAGCACAATCGGATATAGAAGAGGGCGCTGATTTTCTCATTGTCAAACCATCTCTATCTTATTTAGATATTATGCGTGATGTGAAAAATGAATGTACACTCCCTGTTGTGGCTTACAATGTAAGTGGAGAGTATGCAATGGTCAAAGCAGCTGCTCAAAATGGTTGGATTTCTGAAAGAGAGCTTGTGCTTGAAATGCTGACAAGTATGAAACGTGCTGGGGCAGATTTAATTATTACGTATCATGCAAAAGAAGCGGTAAAATGGCTCTCAGAATAAAGAACGGATAGACAGGAGGACGTTGAAATGGTACGCAGCTATGAAAAATCAAAACAAGCATTTAAGGAAGCGCAACAATTAATGCCTGGTGGTGTCAACAGCCCTGTTCGTGCATTTAAATCAGTGAATACAGATCCGATTTTTATGGAACGAGGCAAAGGCGCAAACATTTACGATATTGATGGAAATAAATACATTGATTATGTATTATCGTGGGGACCGCTCATTTTGGGACACAGTCATGACCGTGTTGTCAAAAGTATCCAGCGAGTAGCTGAAAAAGGTACAAGCTTTGGTGCTTCTACTTTAGTTGAAAATGAATTAGCTAAGCTTGTATCAGAACGTGTTCCTTCAATTGAGGTCATTCGCATGGTCAGCTCTGGAACAGAAGCAACCATGAGCGCGCTTCGTCTAGCACGTGGCTATACAGGTAGAAATAAAATTGTGAAATTTGAAGGCTGCTATCATGGACACGGTGATTCTTTACTCATTAAGGCTGGTTCAGGCGTCGCCACACTTGGTCTGCCGGATAGCCCTGGTGTACCTGAAGGAATTGCTAGCAATACCATTACGGTTCCTTATAATGATTTAGAAAGCATTCAAGTGGCATTTGAAGAATTTGGTGACGATATTGCAGGTGTCATCGTAGAGCCAGTTGCTGGTAATATGGGAGTTGTTCCACCTCAAGAAGGCTTTCTGCAAGGACTAAGAGATATCACAGAACAATACGGTGCTTTACTCATTTTTGACGAGGTCATGACAGGATTCCGCGTTGATTACAACTGTGCACAAGGCTACTTTGGTATCTCGCCTGATTTGACTTGTCTTGGAAAAGTAATCGGAGGTGGTCTTCCGGTAGGAGCTTACGGTGGAAGAGCGGATATTATGAGACACATTGCGCCAAGCGGGCCGATTTATCAAGCGGGTACCTTATCTGGTAATCCACTTGCAATGACAGCAGGTTTAGAAACGTTAAAACAGCTAACCCCAGAGTCTTATGAAGAGTTTAGACGCAAAGGTGATATGCTGGAAGAGGGAATTTCAAAAGCAGCCAAAGCGTCTGGAATTCCATTGACATTTAACCGCGCTGGCTCGATGATTGGCTTCTTCTTTACGGATGAACAAGTCATTAATTATGAAACGGCGAAAACGGCTGATCTTGCTTTGTTCGCTGAATTTTATAAGGAAATGGCTGATCATGGCATTTTCCTCCCGCCTTCTCAATTCGAAGGTCTGTTCTTATCTACCGCTCATACAGATGAGGACATTCAATATACCATTGAGACAGTGGAAAAGGTTTTTCAAAAATTACGTAAATAAACGAAAGTCGGTGTGGACACATGCCGGCTTTTTTGCTTTGCAAAAACCATTCATATTTTCATCTGTGCTCACATACACCTGTATTGACATCTAATTTTATTTTGAAGGATTAGATGAAAGGAGGACACCGACTTGTCTCAAAACAATCGTTTACAGTTTTCGGTAGAAGAATCCATCTATTTTAAAAGCGGACAGGAAGTCAGTGAGCTACTGTCAATTTCACTTGATCCTGACATTCTCGTTCAAGAAGTGAATGATTATGTTTCAATTAGAGGTTCACTCGAGCTAACAGGAGAATACAACATAAATCAACAGGAGCTATTGGGTGAATCCAGTTCCTATGCATCATACAGGCAGGTAGATGAGGTGAAGGTGAGAGAGGACGGAACAGCAGAGCTTCTGCATCAATTTCCAGTGGATATTACCATCCCAAAGAACAAAATCAGTCATTTAAATGATGTATTTGTGTTCATTGATGCATTTGATTACCAGTTAACAGAAAGCCGCATATTGACCATTCAGGCTGATTTAGCGATTGAAGGTTTGTTAGATGAAGAAGTGCCGCAAGAGCGGGCAGAGGAGCCGTATGAATTTGTTCATCGCTCTGAAAAGGATTATGGCGATGTTTCATATGAATATCAAGTAACGGGACAAGAAGAACAAGAAGGATTACAAGCTAATGCACGTGAAGAGCAGGAGAATTTTGAAGAACAAACTGTGTTAAAGCTCAATGCACGTGAAGAGCGTGAGGACATTGAAGAACAAACACTGTTTCAAAATGATGCACGTGAGGAACAAGAAGAAGTGAAAATAGAGCCGGCGGACATGGAAAAAACGAAAGAACCGGAGGAACAAGAAGAACCGGTGGTACTTGGCTATCGTGCCTATCCAGAAGCCCAGAGTCAGGAGCCGCCATTTTTTGAGCCCCCAAAATTATTAGAAGAAGAGGAGCGAGATGATTCGTTCTTTAAGGTTGAAGTAAGGAAGGAATTTGAGTCAGCGATGGAGGAAGAACAAGAGGAAGATGTCACGGACGATCCTGCATTTGAATCACCTGCCTATCATGTTGATTCGATACAGGAGGATCGTGAGGAGCCATTTCAAATAGACCGGTTATACGAACGGGAAGTACCTCAAGAATATGAAGTATCCCAAGAAGCGGAGGAACCTGAAAGTGACGTGAGAGAGTCATCTGGCAGTGAGAACTCACTTTATTTAACGAAGCTGTTTGCTAAGCAGGAGGAGGAAGATTTTTCTCGCATGAAAATATGTATAGTGCAGCAAGAAGATACGGTCGATCGCATTTGTGAACGATATCAGTTGAATGTTCAGCAGCTTCTTAGAACGAATTCATTATCGGCAGATGCGGAGCTTGAAGAAGGGCAAATTCTTTATATTCCTGAATATCAAAAAAGCAATGCATAGCATGAGGAGACTGACCTAGAAAATGTGGTGAGTGAACGTGGATGAAATCCAATCAGTCTTATATGAATATGGGCTTGAGGCTGAATATATTGAACCCGTCAGCCCGTCGGTCGTAAGGGTTTATACAAAGCAGGGCGTATTTGCACTAAAGCGATTGAAGGCGCAGCGAAATATGCAGTTTACAGAGCAAATGCTTGAACTAGAATCAAAAGGCTATCGTTCATTTGTGCCTATTTATCGCACAAAAAACGGCTCTTTTTTCTCAAGTCATCGGGAAAGCCAGCACGCTTATTATCTCATGCCATGGCTGACGAATGAAAAGAGAGAAGAGCAAGATGATAAACATGAGTATTTATTCCAAGAGATTGCTAGGCTTCATAAACGAACCGAAGTGATGATGAATATTACGAAGCATGAGATAGAAGCTCACTACACACAAATCAAGATGAAATGGGAAACAGAAAAAGATATGTATGAACGATTCATAGAGCGGGCAGAACAAACATGGTACATGTCGCCATTTGAGCTGGCCGCTGCTATGTATTTTTCAGAAGCTATGTCTGCGAGTGAATTTGCCCTTGAACGTTTAGAGGATTGGCATGAGGAAATGAAAGATCAGGAGACAACTCGGGTTGTTTTAAATCATGGACAATTGTCAATTCATCATTTTCTATACAATGATGTAGGGACAGGACATTTTACCAATTTTGAGCGGTCTAAAAAGGCCGCCCCCATCTATGATCTTTTGACGTTTTACTTTCGGACATTCAAATCATATCCTGCTCCTTTTCCAGAATGTACTTCCTTGTTTTATACGTATCATAAGGGGAATCCGCTCAGGGAAGAAGAGCTTCATTTGTTTTTGAGTTATCTCGCTTACCCGCAAGGACTGTTTGATGCGGTGAAAGCATATGAATCTGGCGGGCAAAACGAGATGAAAAGCTGTCAGCAACTTTTAAGAGCGTATTGGCAAATGAAAAATTCAGAGCCGACTGTTATGAAAATTCACGAAATCGAGCAGGCTAGACGTCTAGAAGAAGAACAAAATGCCTCGTCATCATCAGAATGACGAGGTTTTGTTTTGGATTTATTCAGGATGGTCAAACAAATCTCTCGGTACGAAACAGTTTTGAGGTGTAAGTTCTCTAAGAAACGGCAATTTAAAACCAATCGAGGTGGAATGCACATGCAAGGAAAATGAGAATACCTAAGATGAGGACGTCAAACGTCGTTGGAAAAATGATTGTGCGCAATCCTTGAAAAATGGCAATCGGGAGTACGACTTGGGAGGCAACTGCCCGAATTTGTCTGAGCCAGGGGGGGAGCGTGTAAGGATTGATTTTCTTCAAGATAAAACGCCCTCCTTCTTGATTTTGCTATTATCATATGGGCATTGAGGCAAAGGGTGCCTGCCCAATTTGTATAAAGAAAAAGAAAAGCGGAAAAGATGATTGACGAAAACAAAAAGCATTTAGTAATATAAGTACAAGATGAGGACGTGCTGATGAACGTGATATATATCATAAGCGTTGAACAGGAAGAGTACGAGCAAGACCCTAAAGAGAGGGAAGCCGGCTGCTGAAAGGTTTCCTAGGAGCTACTTGTTTGGAAGGTCGCCTGTGAGCTTAATTTCTTGAAATAACAAGTAGAGAAATTCGGGTGAAACCCGTTATCCTTTAGAGTGTACGGTACATGTGTATGTGTTCCGTAAAAAAAGGTGGTACCGCGAAAAAGCTTTTTCGTCCTTTTATAAGGATGGAAAGGCTTTTTTATGTTTCATCAGCCGAAAAAATGTGGAGGTTACACAAATGGGAACAAATAATCAAGAAATGCCAACAAAGTACGATCCAAATGCGATTGAAAAGGATCGATATACGTACTGGCTTGAGGGGAAATTCTTTGAAGCGCAAAATGACAAAACGAAAGAGCCGTATACAGTTGTTATTCCTCCTCCAAACGTGACAGGAAAGCTACATCTTGGTCATGCTTGGGATTCAACGTTGCAAGACATTGTCACACGAATGAAACGCATGCAAGGCTATGATGTTCTTTGGCTTCCGGGGATGGACCACGCCGGAATTGCCACACAAGCGAAGGTAGAGGCGAAACTTCGCGAAGAGGGCGTGAGCCGTTATGATATAGGCCGGGAAAAATTTGTGGAGGAAACGTGGAAGTGGAAGGAAGAATATGCTGATTTTATTCGAAGCCAGTGGGCGAAGATGGGCCTTGGACTTGATTATTCACGAGAGCGTTTTACTTTGGATGAAGGTCTCAGTAAAGCAGTTCGTCAAGTGTTTGTCCAGCTTTATGAAAAAGGGTTAATCTATCGCGGAGAGTATATTATTAACTGGGATCCAGCTACTAAGACTGCCCTTTCTGATATTGAAGTTATTTATAAGGATGTCCAAGGTGCGTTTTATCATTTGAGATATCCTCTAGCTGATGGAACAGGTTCAATAGAGATTGCGACAACAAGACCTGAGACGATGCTTGGTGATACGGCAGTAGCTGTTCATCCTGAAGACGAACGCTATCAGCACCTGATTGGAAAAACCGTTATTTTACCTATTACGGGTCGTGAAATCCCAATCGTTGGGGATGACTATGTAGACATGGAATTTGGATCAGGGGCTGTCAAGATTACGCCTGCTCATGACCCGAATGACTTTGAGCTTGGAAATCGTCATCAATTAGAACGAATCCTTGTGATGAATGAAGATGGGACAATGAATGCAAATGCTTTGCAATATAAAGGCATGGACCGTTTTGAATGCCGCAAGAAGCTTGTAAAAGATTTACAAGAACAAGGTGTTTTATTCAAAATTGAGGAACATGTGCATTCTGTTGGTCATAGTGAGCGAAGCGGTGCAATCGTTGAACCGTATTTATCAACACAATGGTTTGTGAAAATGCAGCCGCTCGCTGAGGAAGCTATCAAATTGCAAAAAAGTGAAGAGCAAGTTCAATTTGTACCGGATCGATTTGAAAAAACGTACTTACACTGGATGGAAAATATTCGTGACTGGTGTATTTCTCGTCAGCTATGGTGGGGGCATCGCATTCCGGCTTGGTATCATAAAGAAACTAAAGAAGTGTATGTTGGCTTGGAAGAACCAGAAGATATTGAGAACTGGGAACAAGACAAGGATGTACTTGATACATGGTTTAGTTCAGCGCTTTGGCCTTTCTCTACAATGGGCTGGCCAGATGTAGACAGTGAAGATTTTAAACGTTACTATCCAACGAATCTGCTTGTCACAGGCTATGACATTATCTTCTTCTGGGTTTCTCGCATGATCTTCCAAGGTCTTGAGTTTACTGGAGAAAAGCCGTTTAAAGATGTTCTCATTCATGGGCTCATTCGAGACGAACAAGGACGTAAGATGAGTAAGTCGCTTGGCAATGGGATTGATCCGATGGAAGTCATCGATCAATACGGTGCAGATTCGTTAAGATATTTCTTAGCAACAGGAAGCTCACCCGGACAAGACCTTCGCTTTAGCTTTGAAAAAGTCGAATCGACTTGGAACTTTGCGAACAAAATCTGGAACGCATCCCGTTTTGCTCTAATGAATATGGATGGTTTCACCTATGAGGAACTTGATTTGACAGGTGAAAAATCAGTGGCAGATCAATGGATTTTGACACGCTTAAATGAAACGATTGAAAGTGTAACACAGCTCGCTGACAAATATGAATTCGGTGAAGTGGGCAGACATTTGTATAACTTCATTTGGGATGATTTCTGTGATTGGTATATTGAAATGGCGAAACTTCCGCTTTACGGAGAAGATGAAGCGGCGAAGAAAACAACTCGTTCGATCCTTGCATATGTATTAGATCAAACAATGAGACTTCTTCATCCGTTCATGCCGTTCTTAACAGAGGAAATATGGCAGCATCTTCCACATGAAGGAGAGTCGATTACAGTAGCGGAATGGCCTAAAGTAAAACCAGAGCTATCAGATGAACAAGCATCTGCTGATATGAAGCTACTTGTTGAACTCATTCGATCTGTTCGTAACATTCGCAGTGAAGTCAATACGCCAATGAGCAAACAAATCGAGCTTTACATCAAAGCGTCAACTGCTGACGTGCAGGAACGTTTAGAAAAAAACCGATCATATATTGAACGATTCACAAATCCAAGTGTTCTCGAAATTGGTACAGATGTACCTGCTAGTGATAAAGCAATGACAGCTGTTATTTCTGGAGCAGAGCTTATCTTACCGCTAGAAGGCTTGATCAACTTAGACGAAGAGATTGCTCGCCTGCAAAAAGAGCTTGATAAGCTGACAAAAGAAGTAGAAAGAGTGCAGAAAAAGCTTGGAAATGAAGGCTTTATGAAAAAAGCGCCTGAAAGTGTCGTTGAAGAAGAGCGTGCGAAAGAACGTGATTATGTGGCAAAACGTGAAGCTGTTCAAAAGCGAATTGAAGAGCTGAAAGCATAATGTTGAAAAGACGGCTCCTTGATGAATGGAGCCGTCTTTTTTCAAAAATTTCGTATGAAATGGGAGATGGCATTGTTTACAACTTATCATGAAGCGATTGATTGGATACATAGCAGACTGACCTTTGGCGTAAAGCCTGGGTTGGAAAGAATGAAGTGGTTTTTAAGCAAGCTAGGGAATCCTGAACGAAAATTAAAGGCAGTGCATGTCGCAGGTACAAATGGAAAAGGATCGACCATTGCTTTTACTCGTTCGGTATTAAATGCAGCCGGTTATTCGGTAGGTACCTTCACTTCTCCGTTTATTTTAACGTTCAATGAACGAATCAGTGTCAACGGAGAGCCAATTAGTGATGAGGAATGGTTGAGTCTTGTGAATCAGCTAAAGCCTTTAGTAGATGAATTAGATGAAACGGAGCATGGTCAAGCAACAGAATTTGAGATCATTACTGCTTGTGCCTTCGCATATTTTGCCAATGTACATCCAGTAGACTTTGTTCTATTTGAAGCGGGGCTTGGGGGGAGACTTGATTCAACGAATGTTGTTGATCCCATCTTAACGGCTATTACCTCGATCGGATATGATCATATGGCAATTTTAGGTGATACGCTTGAACAAATTGCCGCTGAAAAAGCAGGCATCATCAAAGAAGGCATTCCTATGATCACTGCTGCTCATCAACAAGAGGCATTAGCAGTTATTCAAGATGTCGCAAAAGAAAAGAAAGCAAAGTGCATATCATTACACGATACGTGCAGCTTTGAGGACGAACAAGCAATCGAAACAGGTGAGCAATTTACATTACACACCCCAAGAAGGCAGTATCCTTTGCTTGAAACAGGATTAATAGGGACACATCAAAGACAAAATGCGTCACTTGCTGTTCTCTTAATCGAATGGCTGGAACAACAAGGGGCTATTGAGATAAAAAAAGAACATATATATGAAGGCATTAGACATGCTGTATGGGCCGGCAGGTTTGAAAAGGTGAGTGATCACCCTCCCGTTTATCTAGATGGAGCGCATAATGAAGAAGGGATGATTCGCTTAATTGAAACAGTGCATGCTCATTTTTCTCATAAACAGGTTCATGTTTGTTTTAGTGCGTTAAAAGATAAACCGTACAAACAAATGATTCAAAAGCTTGAGACAATCAGTACATCCATTCACTTTGTTTCTTTTGATTTCCCAAGAGCTGAATCAGCAGAAGCTCTTTATGAATGCAGTCATTTAGAGGCAAAATCGTATGCGTCGGATCCTGGTACAGTGCTGGAGTTTATTCGGAAGAAAAGCAATGACCCTGCAGCCATTGTACTTGTTACTGGCTCACTTTATTTTATTTCAGACATTCGAAATCGTATAATGGGGTAATCAAAGACGCATTTTGCTTGTTGGCAATCTGCGTCTTTTTCATTTTGACTTGTTGCTGAGACCTAAAACCATAAAATCAATTGGTGCTCAAGATGCTTGTCTGTGTTACAATCGGATCTATTCAATTTCTGAAAGGAGTAAAGTCATGGTCGACATTCTTGTTTTTATTACAGGTATCAGCATGGGGTCGTTTTTTCATCTAGTCGGTGAAAGGCTGCCTCTTAAGCAGTCTATCATGTTCCCTCGTTCTCACTGCACAGCCTGTAAACAAATGCTCTCTGTTGATGAAATGCTTCCTCTTATTTCGTACTTTCTGTTGAAAGGAGCTTGTAAACGGTGCGGTGCCCGATTGTCTAAGCTTTATCCGCTGATTGAACTGCTGTCAGGAGTGCTCTTTCTGCTCATTTATAAGAACGTTGGTTTTTCGTTTGAGGGAGTTTTTGTTGTGATACTTTGTAGTTTATTCGTGATTGCTGTCGTGAGCGATTTTCTCTATATGAGGATACCAAACGATTTGTTTCTCTTCTTTTTTCCTCTTTTCGTCATATACCGCACAATATACCCTCTTCCTATTTGGTGGGAAGGAGCGGCTTCTGCATTCTTCTGTTTTCTTACTTTTTATTGTTTAGACAGATTACATCCAAATAGCATCGGCGGAGCCGATATGAAATTGTTTTGTGTGCTTTCTTTTTGCTTTGGTTTGAAGGCATTTTTAATCAATCTCTTCCTATCGTCTACATTGGGGATTGTATATGCTAAACTATTTTCCTTTCGTTTACGCGAGCCATTCCCCTTTGTTCCTGCTATCGCCGTTTCTTTCTGGCTGTATTTGTTTGGGTATGATGTACTTGAGCAAAATGGAGGATGGTTCGAATGAAAAAATTGGCGAACACTTTTTTTTACCGCCGACAAAAGTCTTGTTCTTTTTTTTACCTGCTGTGTTAAAGTGTGAAACAGAAAGAAGGACGGGTTAAATTTGCGCTGATTCATTGGACAGAAAGGTCTTTCTTACAAAGAATGTCAGAAAGCGGGGAATTACAATGAAAAAAAGGCAAGCAAAAAAACAAGGGTTAAAGGTCAACATCAATGGCAAAGAAGAAACCATTCATGAAACTGATCAAAAGCTGGAAGAAGAGCAAGAGGATCGTGTAAAGTTTTCGAACTGGGAGGAAAAGAGGCAGACAGAACAGGAGACAGCAGTTTCTCAAGAAGATCAGTCTAAACCAAAAGAAGAAGATTTCCATTGGGATGATGCAGCTGATCATATTTACCATTCTGATCCTAAAGTTGTCACGCCCTATCAAAAGAAAAAAGATTCATTTGATCAGAAATTCAGCAAAAATCGCGGGCCACTGAAAAGAGTGATGACGACGATTGTATTTGCTGTCGTTCTTGGGACAGGCCTCGGTGTGTTTGCACTTAGTTTGAGCAAAGACGGTTCAGCAAATCCACCGGCAGGAGACCATGTAAGTGCTTCAACGTCTGGAAACGAATCGTCGATGAAGGCAGGAGGAGACGTGACGGAAACATCAGGTGCTGAAGAAGAGAAAAAAGACGAAAAAAGCGCATCTGGCCATTTTTCAACCTTTGTTGTACAGGCTGGAAAGTTTTCCTCAGAAAAAGGGGCAGATGAATTGGTCGACAGCTTAAAGGATGCAGGGTATGCAGGTAAAAAAGTATCGATGGATGATGGGTATTATGTGATTGCTGGACTTGCAAAAGAACAAAGCATGACAAGTGCGGTCGGTAAAAAGCTCATTGATCAACATTTTGAAGCGTGGGGAGGAAAAGAGCTCTCATTTCAAGTGCCAGATGAGCTGACTGATGTAATAGAAAAAGCGTCAGTCTTATCTTCTAAAATCATTGCCGGTGATGATGTGAAAAAAAATGAAGTCACGCAGCTGATCACCGAGCTGGAAAATGCTAAAACAACTGATGCACCTGCAAAGAGCAGTTTGTTAAAAGCGGTTCAACTATTAAATGAACCAACCGCTGAAAATGGATGGAAATCTCAGCAAGTGCTGCTCGATCAATTAAATACGTAAAATCATGTTTTATGAGATAAAACTAGTCAAAAAAACGACTAGTTTTTTTCTTTTGCTTCAAACATAATGAGATAGGAACAGTAAAAGTGAATTTTTGTGAATTGTCGGTAAGATGTACATTTGGTAGGATGAATGGGTATCTTACCACTTAGACAAAACCCTGAAAGGACGAACATACATGAACCAATTGATTCTTGCATCTCAATCGCCTAGAAGAAAAGAATTGCTTGACTTAGCAGGGTTTTCTTATGACATTCAAACAAGTCATTTAAAAGAAGAAATCAATCGAAACTTTTCGCCTGCTGAGAACGTCCAATGGTTGGCAGAACAAAAAGCAAATAATATTCAAACTTTATATCCCCAAGCTGTGGTCATTGGTGCAGATACAATTGTTGCAATTGACGAAAAATGTCTCGGGAAACCAAAAGACAAAAAGGAAGCAGCGGCAATGCTCCATTTACTGTCTGGAAAGACACATCAAGTCTTGACTGGTGTCAGCATTCAGTCAGAGAATAGAAAAGAAACATTTTACGAACAGACGGAAGTGACATTTTGGACGCTTACACAAGATGAAATAGACCGCTATATTGAAACTGGTGAACCGTTTGATAAAGCTGGAAGCTATGGCATTCAAGGAAAAGGTGCACTGTTTGTTCAAAAAATAGATGGTGATTATTTTTCCGTTGTAGGACTCCCCATTGCGAAAACAGCGAGAGTGCTAAAAACATTTGGAATTACCCCTTTTTGATGACGGGAAGGAACTCTCAAAGGAGTGTTGATAATCAATCATTTCCCTATGTTATTAAAGCATTTTCCTCATGATGAAAAGCCGCGAGAAAGATTTATTAAATATGGTCCAAATAGTTTGTCGAACCATGAACTTGTAGCTATCCTTTTAAGGACTGGTACAAAAAAGGAGTCTGTCCTCCAAGTTTCTGCAAGGCTTCTGCAAACATTTGGAGGTCTTCGTTCGGTGAAAGAAGCTTCTATTGAAGAATTGTCAAAGATCCGAGGAGTTGGAAAAGCAAAGGCTATCTCTATTTTAGCTGCTTTAGAGCTTGGCACTAGATTGCACCACCAAACGGCTGACAACCGTTACGTCATTCGTACGCCGGAGGATGGGGCTAATTTTGTGATGGAAGATATGAGATTTTTGACGCAGGAAAACTTCGTTTGTCTTTATCTCAATACAAAGAATCAGGTTATTCATAAGCATACAGTGTTTATTGGTAGCCTGAACTCATCGATTGTTCACCCGCGTGAAATTTTTAAAGAAGCCTTTAAACGTTCAGCCGCATCATTTATATGTGTGCACAACCATCCGTCTGGAGATCCGACGCCTAGCAGGGAGGATATTGAAGTTACAAAGCGACTTTTTGAATGTGGACAGCTGATTGGAATACAGTTGCTTGATCATCTTGTCATTGGTGATCAAAAATTTGTGAGTTTGAAGGAAAAAGGGTATTTGTAACACTTTTTTTTTCAATATTTTACGATATAATAGAGTTTATGAGTTTTTCCCTAAAGGGAATTTTGGTTTAAGAAAGGAAGATACATACATATGTTTGGAATTGGTACAAAAGACCTTGGAATAGATCTTGGAACAGCGAATACGCTTGTGTTTATTAAAGGAAAAGGCATTGTTGTAAGGGAGCCTTCGGTCGTAGCTTTGGAAACTGATACGAAGTCTATAGTGGCAGTCGGAAATGATGCAAGAAACATGATTGGTCGTACACCTGGAAATGTTGTGGCACTTCGCCCAATGAAAGATGGGGTCATTGCAGATTACGAGACAACAGCAAAAATGATGAAATACTACATTAATCAGGCATTAAAAAACAAAGGACTATTTGCTCGAAAGCCATACGTCATGGTTTGTGTTCCATCTGGTATTACAGCAGTAGAAGAGCGTGCTGTGATTGATGCAACAAGACAAGCCGGTGCACGTGATGCATACCCGATTGAAGAGCCTTTTGCTGCGGCGATTGGTGCTAACTTACCTGTCTGGGAGCCAACAGGAAGTATGGTTGTGGATATTGGCGGCGGTACAACAGAAGTGGCCATTATTTCACTTGGCGGCATTGTGACGTCTCAATCTATCCGTGTTGCAGGGGATGAAATGGATGAGGCAATTAGCAGCTACATCCGTAAAACTTACAATTTGATGATTGGTGACCGTACATCAGAAGCGATTAAAATGGAAATCGGTTCTGCACAACCAGACGTACATGATGAGATGGACATTCGCGGACGTGACCTGTTAACTGGTTTACCAAAAACGATTTCCATTACAGCTGAAGAAATTGCAAAAGCACTTCGCGATACGGTGGAAGCAATTGTGGATGCGGTGAAAGTAACACTTGAAAAAACACCACCTGAACTGGCAGCAGATATTATGGACCGCGGGATTGTCTTAACAGGCGGCGGTGCACTGTTACGTAATCTTGATAAAGTCATTAGTAATGAAACAAAAATGCCAGTTATTATTGCCGAGGATCCACTAGATTGTGTGGCAATCGGAACAGGAAAAGCACTAGAACATATTCACTTATTCAAAGGAAAATCAAAAGATAATCGAGCGTAAATAAAGAGGTGTAAGACATGCCGCAGTTTTTTATGAATAAAAGATTCATGTTGCTCCTTGTCTGTGTCATCGTACTGGTGGCCATGATTGGTTTTTCAGCGAAAAGCGGCAGAGGTGCTTCATGGCCGGAAAAATTAGTAGGTGATACGACAGGCTTCTTTCAAGGTGTCTTTCATACACCATCACAATTTATTGCCGGTATTTATGGGAACGTACAAGATTTAAAGAACACATATGATGAAAACGAACGACTGCGAAAAAAGCTAGATGGACAAACCCAGTATGAAGCTAAACTTCAAGCACTTGAAGATGAAAACAAAAAGCTTCGCAAACAGCTCGGTTATGTGAACTCCATTCGTGATTATACGCCAATCCTTTCAACAGTTATTGCAAGAAATCCGTCACTTTGGGATAACTTTGTGATGATTGATAAAGGAAAGAGGCAAGGTGTTGATAAAGATATGGCCGTCACAAATGAGAGTGGTGCTTTAATTGGGAAAATTGAAAGTGATAAGCTCTACAATTTTACTTCTACTGTAAGGTTGCTAAGCTCTACAGACCAAAATAATAGAATTTCAACGAAAATTTTTGCGAAAAAGGGCAAAGAAGAACTCAATGGAATTATTAACGGCTATGATAGCAAGAAAAAAATGCTGACAATGAATATTTTAAAATCTGATGCTGATGAAGATGTCAAAAAAGGAGATCTAGTTGAAACTTCAGGGGCAGGGGGCGTTTTCCCGCAAGGCTTAACGATTGGTAAGGTAAGTGAAATTGAACCTGACCATTACGGACTGACAAAAATCATTTATGTAGAACCAGCTGCTGAGCTAAACAATTTAGATCGTGTGATTGTTGTGAAACGTAGCACAAGTACAGCAGATGCATCTGAATTAACGGAGGAGGAAGGATCGTGAAACGTTTCCTCCTTGCTTTCGTCATGTTGTTTATCTTTGTGTTTGACAGTATTTTTGTCGATTTAGTTAAGCTCCCGTTTGTTTCAGAGAATCAAATTTTAGCACCTCACTTCATCTTGCTCGCACTTGTATTTATGACTGCCTATATCAATCAAAAATATGCTGTGATTTACGGATTTGTATTTGGACTTTTATATGATGTTTCGTATACAGGTATACTTGGCGTACATATGTTCGGATTTGGTGCGTTCTGCTATTTGTTAGCTAAAGCCTTCAAGGTACTACAGACGAATATCTTAGTTGTTGTCTTTCTGTCTATCATTGCTGTTTCAGTAATGGAATTTTATGTTTACGGCGTTCAAGCGACGATTCAACCGGGTATTATGCCTTTTAATACGTTTGTGATCGAACGCTTTATTCCAACGATTCTTTTAAATACTGCTGCGTCTCTCATACTTGTTGTGCCGCTAAGGCTGTTTTTCATCAATGTGAAACAAGGACTGATCGACGAATAAAAGCAGGAATTTGTCCATTTACGGCGAAATGAGTATGTTGTTGAGGTGAGCATCTTGAAAACTCAAAAACAGCAATATGTGACGATAAAAGGAACAAAAAATGGATTAACTTTACAGTTAAATGATAACTGTTCGTTTGAAGATCTTCTTTCTGGCTTGCGTGAGGTGCTATTACTTGAGCAGTATACAGATGGAAGAGAAGGACACAAGGTCAATGTGCATATTAAACTGGGTTTTCGTTATTTAACAGAAGAGCAGGAGGCACGTTTGACGGAAGCTGTGTCTGAAAATGAACACCTTATCATTCATTCAATTGAAAGTGACGTCATGTCTACTGAAGAGGCGAGGCGATTAAAAGCAGAAGCTGAAATCACGTCTGTGGCAAAAATCGTACGCTCTGGGCAGGTGCTATATGTCGAGGGCGATCTCCTTTTAATTGGGGATGTCAACCCCGGCGGCACAGTTCGTGCAGGGGGAAACATTTTTGTGCTTGGCGCTTTAAAAGGAGTTGCGCATGCTGGTTGTAATGGGAACAAACAAGCCGTTATTTCGGCATCTCGTATGATTCCAACACAACTTCGCATTGCACAAGTATTTAACCGCGCACCGGATCAAAGAGAAGACGGAAATGAAATGGAATGTGCTTATTTAGATATAGATGGCAATATGATCATTGAACGCCTGCAGCAATTGGCTCATATAAGACCTAATCTGACAAGGCTTGAGGGAGGAATGTGAAATTGGGCGAGGCTATTGTGATTACCTCAGGAAAAGGCGGCGTTGGCAAAACAACAACATCTGCAAACTTAGGCACAGCATTAGCAATTCAGGGGAAAAAAGTGTGTCTTGTTGATACCGATATTGGACTTCGGAATTTAGATGTCGTGATGGGGCTTGAAAACCGCATTATTTATGATCTAGTAGATGTAGTAGAAGGAAGATGCAAAATTCATCAAGCACTTGTCAAAGATAAGCGTTTTGATGATCTTCTCTATCTTTTACCCGCTGCTCAAACGAGCGATAAAACCGCAGTGGAACCAGAGCAGATGAAAGAATTGATTCAAACATTGAAACAGGACTTTGATTATGTTGTCATTGATTGCCCTGCTGGTATTGAGCAAGGCTTTAAAAATGCCATTTCAGGTGCAGACAAGGCCATTGTCGTGACGACACCAGAGATATCAGCTGTCAGAGATGCGGACCGGATTATCGGTCTTTTAGAGCAAGAAGACATTGAACCGCCTCGTTTAATTGTGAACCGCATCCGTACTCACATGGCTAAAAATGGTGATTCGATGGATGTGGATGAAGTCGTGCATCACCTATCTATTGACCTTCTTGGGATTGTAGCCGATGATGATGAAGTGATTAAGGCTTCAAACAATGGTGAACCGATTGTGATGGATGCCAAAAACAAAGCATCTATTGCTTATCGAAATATTGCACGACGTGTACTTGGTGAATCTGTTCCACTACAATCGTTTGAAGAAGAAAACAAAGGCATGTTTGCAAAGCTCAAAGCGTTTTTTGGCGTGAGAGCATAATCTATCACGATAAAAGACAGACCGATTCGATCAGAATCGGTCTTTTTTATTGCATATCGCAACAGTTTGTCACATAACATGTACAAACTGTTTGTATGTAAAGGGTGATCTCATGAAACGAGTGGACGAGTATAGAAAAAAAGTTGCACAGCGTCGCAGAACAAAGCAACCTGCTATGCCAAAGAAGACGGCTTTAAAGAATAAAGACGATATTCCGCCATGGGTCATGTTGACAGAAAAAGAAAAACATTCAGGAGCAACTTCCTATGAGGCTTCTCATCCCAATAAATATCGGCATCCATTGTTTAACCCAAATACCTTTGTATTGAAATGTTTAATCTCCGCTTCCTTTGTTTTAATCGCAGCCATATCATTCAAAGGGCAGGCAGGTCCTTTTCAGCAACTGAAACCATTTATCAGTCAAACCTTTGAACAAGATTTTCAATTTGCTGCCGCCAATCAATGGTTTGAGAAGACAGTAGGTAACCCTCTTGCTTTTTTAAAAGAGGAAAAGGAGGGTCAAAAAGACGTACAAGCCAATCGAGAATTGGCTGTTCCTGCATCTGGAAAGGTGCAAGAATCATTCACACAAAATGGGGCTGGAGTCAAAGTCGAAACATCCTCTGAAGCCATTGACAGTATGAAAGAAGGGTATGTTGTAGAAGTGAAAAAGAAAAGTGACACAGGACTGACTGTAGTGGTACAACATGCGGATAACAGCTACAGCTGGTACGGTCAATTAAAGGAAGCGGATGTTGCATTGTATGATTTTGTAGATAAGGGTGAAAAAATCGGTCAAATTTCACTTAATGATCAAGGCAAAGGAACCTACTATTTTGCGATTAAGCAAAATGAACATTTCATTGACCCGATTCAGGTGATCACTTTTGAATAAATGGCTTTTAATGCTGACGAAAATTCACATTCACCCGCTTCTTTGGATGGTGATGGCGTTTGCTATTCTTTCAGGGCAAATCAAGCCGCTCCTTTGTTTGCTTATTATTGTAAGCGTCCATGAGCTTGGGCATGCATCGGCTGCTTGTTATTATCAGTGGCGCATGAGACAAATTTTTTTATTACCCTTTGGCGGTGCAGTAGAGGTAGAAGAACATGGGAACCGTCCATTAAAAGAAGAGCTGGCGGTCATTTTATGTGGACCGCTTCAGCACTTGCCGCTTCAACTGTTTGCATGGATGCTAATGGAAGCATCTTTTTTATCATATGAAATATATACTGTTTTCACCTTTTATAATATGGCAATTCTTCTTGTGAACCTTTTGCCGATTTGGCCGCTTGATGGCGGAAAACTATTCTTCTTGCTCTTATCTGCTTTCTATCCTTTTCAACGTGCACATGCCCTTGCGCTAAAAGGTTCACTTGTCTTTTTCTCACTTTTGGCAGTAGGTTTAATCTGTTTTGCCCCGCTTCAATTTAACGGCTGGGTCCTGCTCACTTTTTTAGCCCATTCACTTGTGATGGAATATCGGCAGCGACATTACGTCAGGGTTCGTTTTCTGTTAGAACGTTATTACGGAAAGAAAGAGCAAAAGGTAGAGCGACTTATTCCGCTAAAAGCGCGTGCTGAAGACAAAGTATATGACGTCATGGCACGATTTCAAAGAGGCTGTAAGCATCCGATTATTATTGAAAGAAATGGTGTGAAAGTGAGTCAGCTCGATGAAAATGAATTGCTTCATGCCTACTTTTCAGATCGAAGAACGACTTCCTCAATGGAAGAGCTTCTTTTACCATATTAACGGTGAAAATACATTGACATTCATCGTCTAATTTGATATATTTTTTAATGTTATGGATATGTAGCACCCGTGCTACAACCGCACGAAGCAGGTGTAAAGTGCCTATGGCCCCCTGTATTCGGCGAGTCTGAGTTTATTAGGAGGTGCAGAGATGTACGCAATTATTGAAACTGGTGGTAAACAAATCAAAGTTGAAGAAGGCCAAACTGTTTATGTTGAAAAACTAGCTGCTGAAGCAGGTGAAACAGTTACTTTCGAAAACGTATTGTTTGTCGGCGGAGACACTGTAAAAGTGGGGAATCCTTCAGTTGCTGGAGCAACAGTAACGGCTAAAGTTGAAAAACAAGGTCGCGGTAAGAAAATTACTGTGTTCAAGTACAAACCGAAGAAAAATAACCACAGAAAACAAGGTCATCGTCAACCTTACACTAAAGTTGTTATCGAAAAAATCAACGCTTAAGGCGTGTGAGTGATATGATCAAAGCAACCATTACTCGGTCAATATCAGATGAAAGCATTACGTCCTTTCAGATGACTGGACATGCCGAGTTTGCTGAAAAAGGTCAGGATCTTGTTTGTGCAGGTGTATCTGCCGTTGTTTTTGGCTCAGTCAATTCAATTATTGCACTGACAGGAATTGATCCGTTGTTGGATCTTGGAGAAGAAGGCGGATATTTTTATTTTGAATTACCGGCTGAAACAGATCCATCTTCCTTTGAAAAAGCCCAGTTGCTGCTAGAAGGAATGGTCATTTCCTTAGAGACAATTGAACGAGATTATCACGAATATGTGAAATTATCAACAAAAAATAGGAGGTGAACTTCATGCTTAGATTAGATCTTCAATTTTTCGCATCTAAAAAAGGGGTAGGTTCTACAAAGAACGGACGTGACTCTGAGTCTAAACGTTTAGGCGCTAAACGTGCTGATGGTCAATTCGTAACTGGTGGTTCTATCCTTTATCGTCAACGTGGAACAAAAATCTATCCAGGTGAAAACGTTGGACGCGGAGGCGACGACACTCTTTTCGCTAAAATCGACGGAACTGTTAAATTCGAACGTTTCGGTCGTGACCGTAAAAAAGTGAGCGTATATCCTGCGGCACAATAATTGCTAAAAACTCCGGTCATTGACTGGAGTTTTTTTCACTATCAAGGGACATATTGGTTTAAAATGTGATACCAAAGATGATAAAAGAAGATGTACTCCATCAATATCAAAGAACGCATGCTGACTTTGCCTCATTTTCTCCTATTCATCAGAAAAAACAACCTTACCTCATATAACTAGTGTTTTTCTAATCTGTCTTCTCTGTTATAATTCAGAGAGACATAATGATGATAAGACTCCTAAAAGAGAGACCAAACGATTGGGAGTGCGATAATGGAAGAGATACGAAGTAAACAAAATGAAAAATTAACTCACGTTGCATTAACAAATGAACTGATTGCGCTGTTAAGTCGTTCACGACATGACTGGATGAATAAACTGCAGTTGATCAAAGGCAACTTGACTTTAGAAAAATATGACCGTGTGTTTGAAATTATAGAAGAGATGGTCATTGAAGCACAGCATGAATCCAAACTCTCAAATTTAAAAATTCCCCAACTGACCTATTACTTTCTTACATTTAATTGGGAGTCGCATTTTATCACCTTAGAATATGAAGTGCTTGGTGAAACCCGAGACTTATCAGCGTATGACACGCAGCTACTAATGGTATCACAGGAGTTGTTTTCGATATTCGATCAATCAGTTTGCCAAAAAACTGAAAATCATTTAACGGTTACATTCCAAACAGACCATCAAGAGGATGATGTCGTGTTATATTTTGATTTCAAAGGAAAATTAACAAATTTGGATGCGCTTAATGCATTTCATGATGCAAACGATCCATGTATGAGTATAACGCAATTTCATGTGACTCCTCATGAGTCCATGATTGAGCTTTGTTTGAGGCAAGAACGAGATGTGTGATGCAGAGAAACGGAGGAAGTTATGTTTGTAGATCAGGTGAAAGTGTATGTTAAAGGCGGTGACGGCGGAAATGGTATGGTGGCGTTCCGTCGTGAAAAATATGTGCCAAAAGGTGGACCAGCAGGCGGTGATGGTGGAAATGGTGCAGATGTTGTGTTTGAAGTTGACGAAGGACTCCGAACGTTAATGGACTTCCGTTATAAGCGTCACTTCAAGGCAGATCGTGGTGAGCATGGGATGAGCAAAAACCAGCATGGCCGAAATGCAGAAGATTTGGTGGTTAAAGTTCCACCTGGTACGGTTGTCACAGATGAGGCGACCAACCAGGTCATTGCTGACTTAACAGAGCATGGTCAGCGGGCAGTCATTGCAAAAGGTGGAAGAGGCGGACGAGGAAATTCACGCTTTGCCACACCGGCAAACCCTGCACCTCAGCTTTCTGAAAATGGGGAACCAGGTAAAGAACGAAATGTCATCCTAGAATTAAAAGTGCTTGCAGATGTTGGACTTGTTGGATTCCCAAGTGTCGGTAAATCGACTTTGCTCTCCACTGTCTCTTCTGCTAAACCAAAAATTGCGGATTATCATTTTACGACACTTGTGCCGAATCTAGGGGTCGTAGAGACAGATGATAATCGAAGTTTTGTCATGGCGGATTTGCCTGGACTCATTGAAGGTGCGCACCAAGGTGTTGGTTTAGGACACCAATTTTTACGTCATATCGAGCGTACACGTGTCATTGTCCATGTCATTGATATGTCTGGGCTTGAAGGGCGTGACCCATACGAAGACTACTTGACGATTAATGAAGAGCTTGAGCAATATAACATGAGATTGATGGAGCGTCCGCAAATCATCGTAGCCAACAAAATGGATATGCCAGATGCAACTGAAAATCTGGCAGCATTTAAAGAAAAACTAACCGATGACCATCAAGTCTTTGCCATTAGTGCCATCACAAGAGAAGGACTTCGCGAGCTCTTATTTGAAATCGCCAATCAGCTTGAAACAACACCGGAATTTCCGCTTTATCATGAAGAAGACCTATCAGATAACCGCGTGATGTACAAGTTTGATGAGGGAGAAGCGCCTTTTGAAATATCAAGAGATCCTGACGGTACGTTTGTTCTGACGGGACAAGCACTTGAACGACTCTTTAAGATGACAGACTTCTCAAGAGATGAGTCGGTTAAACGTTTCTCAAGACAACTTCGCGGAATGGGTGTCGATGATGCTCTTCGTGAGCGTGGTGCGAAAGATGGCGACATCATTCGTCTGCTTGAATTTGAATTTGAATTTATTGATTGATCACAAGGAGGGTCCAGCATATGGGCTCTCCCATTTTTAAAAGGGGAGAAAAAAGGTGAAAGAAGAAACGTTCTATTTAGTGAGAGAGGATGTACTCCCGGATGCGATGAGAAAAACGCTTGAAGTCAAAAAACTGCTTGATCGCAAAAAAGCCGATTCGGTAGCCGATGCTGTTCAAAAGGCTGATTTAAGCCGTAGTGCTTTTTATAAATATCGGGATGCTGTATTTCCGTTTTATACGATGGTCAAAGAGCAGATCATCACATTGTTTTTCCATCTTGAAGATCGGTCTGGGGCCCTTTCAAGACTTTTACAAATTGTGGCTGATTCTGGCTGTAATGTTTTATCCATTCACCAAACCATTCCGCTACAAGGAAGAGCGAATGTGACCCTATCAATTAGTACGGCTGGTATGGAAGATAATATTAATGCAGTCATGACTCAATTGAAAAAACTTGAATTTGTCGAAAAAGTTGAAATTCTAGGTTCTGGGGCGTAAAAAGGAGAGATCATAGCAGATGAAGCAATTAACTGTAGGTTATTTTGGACCAGAGGCAACATTTACTCATTTGGCCGTATGCTCTTGTTTTCCAAAGGACGCAGTGCAGCGGGCATATGCAACGATCCCGCAATGTATGGACGCTGTATCAAAAGGTGAAGTGGACCTCGCAGTTGTGCCGCTTGAAAATGCATTAGAAGGGTCTGTGAACTTAACAATTGATTATTTAATTCATGAAAAGGCTCTTTCCATTGTGGGAGAAATGACGGCACCGATTCGGCAACATTTGCTCGTCCATCCATCTAGAGCGGAAAGCTGGGAGACACTAGATGTGATTCAGTCACATCCGCATGCGATTGCACAGTGTCACCAATTTCTGAAAAGACAGTTTCCTCATATCCCGCATCGTCCAGTGGAATCAACAGGTTATGCAGCGAAATATATTAGTGAACATTCGGATGAGGCAGTTGGGGCTATTGCCAATGAGATCGCAGCGAAAACATACGGATTGACGATTGCTAAAAAAGATATTCATGATTATCCGCACAATCATACACGCTTTGTCATATTACATAAGAATCCAAAGGCGTCATTCCCAATGAATTCTGGTTTTTCTTCAAAACCGAAAACCACAATCGTTGTGAGCCTGCCAAAGGATGATCAATCAGGTGCACTGCATCGCGTGTTATCTGCTTTTTCTTGGCGAAATCTCAACTTGTCAAAAATCGAATCTCGTCCAACAAAAACGGGTCTCGGGCAATATTTATTTATCATTGACATTGAAAAAGAAATGGATAATGTCCTTGTACCCGGTGCCATTCAAGAATTAGAAGCGATTGGCTGTGAGGTCAAGTTGCTAGGCAGCTACCAAACATATGAATTATCGAATGACAGTGTGTAGACAAGTCTTGTTTTCGTTGTCAAACCTTGAGTGCTGGTGCTCGGGTTTTCCTAGACTTCATAGGTTTACACGCTTAAAAAGAAGACAAAGGGCTAAAACAACTATCATTTTAGCCCTTTGTCAATCATCTGATAGTGTCCCTTTGATCACTATTTTTTAATCGGTGATGAGAAATCCAGCTTCATCCAATGCCTTTATCGCTTGATCAAGATGATTTTGGCTATAAGCAGTCAGTGTATGTAAATGAACACCATCTGTTAGCTCTGACAAGTAGGATGCCCCTGTGTTTGAAATCTTTTGAACAAAGTCAGCCACTTGTTTACGTGTGCTGACGTGAATCGAAGCTGTCAGCTCACCGTAGACAGGATGTTCAATAATGACGTCTTTCACTGTCACACCAAAGTCTACAATCAGCTTAAGCTCCTCTTCCGTTCGTTGAGGATCATGCTTGCAGGCGATAATCTGTTCAATTTCCTTTTCAGGAGCTTGCCGCGGCGTCATATAGACATACCCTTGGCTTGTCGCAATAATAGGTACATTTTTTGCTTTGATTAATGAAATATCCTGGACAATCACTTGCCTTGATACAGCGGCTTTTTTGGCTAAAAAGCTTCCAGTAAGCGGTGTATCGGTTTCTTTCAGCCACTCTAAAATGGCACTTCTTCTCTCTTCTCCAATCAGTTTCCTTTCGTGCTCCACGTATTATTCTCCTTCCGTCTCTTTTTGCAAATTCATGAATGTATGCAAAAGCTGATCGATATCATCTTTTGAGGTCATTCGTCCAAACGATATCCGAATGAATTGCAGTGCATCGCGATCTGATAAATGTAATGCTTTCACAGCAGGGGAAGGATGGTGATAACCAGAAGCACACGCGCTTCCAGTCGATATACAAATCCCATGCTTGTTACATGCTAACATTACATATTGTCCTTCAAACCCTTCGAAAAAACAACCAATAATATGGGGCAGCATGCGGCGCTTTCCATTGTCATGTAGCGTACGGACAGGCAGTTGCTGTTTTTTTAATTGTTGAATGAAGTAATCGCGAAGCTGACAATCAAGTTTGTGCTGCTCTTCTAACTGGAGAATGGTTTGTTCACTTGCAGCAACAAAAGCACCGATGCATGGAACGTTCACAGTACCCGGGCGAAATCCACTTTCCTGTACAGCACCTGTATATAAAGGCTTCCAAGGGACTTCTGTGCTCATATATACAGCTCCAGCGCCCTTAGGTGCATACACTTTATGGCTAGAGATGGATATAGCATCTACACCAAGCTCCTTCAGCGATACACGGATCTTTCCAAATGTTTGAACAGCATCTGTATGGAAGAATACATGTCTTTTTTTCAGAAGAGGTGCTAGTTCAGCAAGCGGCTGAATAATTCCTGTTTCTGAATTTGCATGCTGTATAGACACGAGTCCTGTTTCGGGCAATAAGGCTTCTTCTAGTATGTCCTTTGTGATGATGCCTTCTTCATTTGGTTCGATAATGGTGACCTTTACCCCGCGATGGGTTAAGGCATTTACCGCATAATGAACCGAAGGGTGTTCCATTTTTGTTGTGACGATATGCTGTTTATGTGCTGGCAATCCATTCATGATCGAATGAATGGCAAGTATATTTGATTCAGTCCCGCCGCTTGTAAAAAAAACCCCATCTGATTCGCCGTCAAGAAGCTTGGCAAGCGATTGTCTGCTATAGGTTAAAATCTCGTTTGCTTTTCCCCCTGCATCATGAAGGCTACTTGCATTGCCATAGCAATCTCTACTAAGTTGTTGAAAAACATGAAGGGCCTCCTTAGAAACTGGTGTAGAAGCTGCGTAATCTAAATAAACCAACATTAGCCATCTCCTGTATGAAAATTTTTTCTTGTAATTATTGTATTGTTGTGTAATGATATGTGTCAAGACAGGTGTAAATGACAGGAGGGTCAAGTGTGTCGTCATTCAAAAAAGTCATTGTCGTTGGATCGGGGATTGCAGCACTATCCTTTGCTAGAACCATCTCCGATAACTGTCAAGTTATCATGATGACAAAAAATCAATATTCCTCTAGTAATTCAATGCTTGCGCAAGGAGGAATAGCCTCAGCTTTCTCAGCACGTGATTCGGTTGAAAAGCACATGCAGGACACATTAGCTGCTGGCTGTGATCATCAAGATCTTAAGACAGTGCTGGATGTATTACGGCGAGGCAAGGAACTTGTAAAGCAACTTGTAGAAGAAGGCTGTCCTTTTGATAACGATGAAGATGGCATTCTGCAACTAGGCAAAGAAGGGGCGCATTCTACTGAACGTATTTTACATGCAGGCGGAGATCAGACAGGTAAGACCCTTGTGCAGTTTTTAAAAAGCCAGCTCGGCTCGCATATTCATTTATATGAAAATCATCACGTCATTGATCTTTTAGTCAATGAAGGGAAATGCTTTGGTGTTGTATGGAAAGACGAGAAAGGGCACACACATACAATGACTGCAGATGCTGTTGTTTTGTCTACAGGAGGCTGTGGTTCCTTATATGAGACAAATACAAATGCCCCTTCTGCAACTGGAGATGGGATCATGATGGCCTATCGTGCTGGTGCTCAATTAGTGGATTTAGAGTTTGTTCAATTTCATCCTACACTTCTAACGATTGATGGAAAAGCAGTTGGTCTTATTTCAGAGGCGGTGAGAGGAGAAGGGGCATACTTAGAGGATGAAACAGGTAGACGAATCATGGCAGGTATTCATCCGCAGGTAGATTTAGCACCTAGAGATGTTGTTGCTAGAGCTATTTATAATGAGCAAGAGGCTGGTCATCAAATTTATCTTAATATTAAAGGCATTCCACATTTCTCAACGCGCTTTCCAACCATTTATGCGCTATGTCAACAGGCTGGGATCGATATTAGAAGCGGCAGGTTGCCAGTTTCTCCTGGTATGCACTTTTTAATGGGCGGGATCATGGTGAATGAACATGGAGAAACAGCCGTTCAATCATTATTTGCGATAGGCGAAGCGGCGTGTACAGGTTTACATGGAGCCAATCGGTTAGCAAGTAATTCTCTTTTGGAAGGTCTTGTTTCAGGTAACAAAGCTGCCCGGCGAATTGAACAAATGCCAAAGCGACATGTGAAAGTACCTTCTGTTGAAATTCAAGAAGTATGGCAAGTTCCAGACATCTCAAAAACCAAACTGAGACATTTGATGACAAAATATGCGGCGATTGTGAGACATCAGAAAGGCTTGCAGGCACTGCTAGCGGCATTAGAACATGTGTCTTTTCAGCCAATAAATGTGAAGGATATCACAAATGAGCAGGTGGAATTATTGAATTGTTGGTCATTAGCGATTTGTATGGCGAAATCTGCCCTTCTCCGTACAGAAAGCAGAGGCGGTCATTATCGAACGGACTATCCGAAAAGAGAAGATGCCTTCTGGCGAGGTAAACAAATTATTCATGAAAAAGATCAAGTTCAAATAATGAAAAACGAAAGGATCGGTGTCAATTGGAACGTTTACAGTTAAAGCGAATGCTCACGCATTTTTTTCAAGAAGATATTGGCTTTGGGGATGTGTCAGCAGAAGCCATTTTTGAAGATAAGAAAGGAACAGCTTACATCATGGCGAAACAATCGGGTGTACTTGCGGGGTCGCAAGTGATTGAAACGGGTTATCATTTGCTGAATGAACACATTCATACTCAATTGTTCTTTCATGATGGTGAATGGTTGACGAAAGGTGACGTTTTAGCCAAAATATCAGGACCGATCAACGATTTGTTAAAAGGTGAGCGGGTCATTCTGAATGTGTTGCAGCGAATGTCAGGAATTGCGACGCTAACACATGAAGCGATTCAAAGATTAGATGATCCAGCCATTACGATATGTGATACGAGAAAAACAACGCCTGGATTGCGCATGCTTGAGAAATACGCAGTGAAAGTAGGAGGCGGAAAGAATCATCGATTTGGCTTATCAGATGGTGTGATGATCAAAGATAACCATATTGCGGCATGCGGTTCGATCCGTGAAGCTGTAGAAAAAGCAAGAACTTATGCTGGTCATATGGTAAAAATAGAAGTGGAAATTGAAACAGAAACGCAACTAAAGGAAGCAATTGAAGCGAAAGCAGATGTCATTATGTTTGATAACTGCTCACCAGATCAAGTAAAACGGTTTAAACAAATGACGCCGGAGACGATCTTGACAGAGGCATCAGGAGGGATCACGTTAGACACCTTGCCAAACTACAGGCATACCGGCGTAGATCTCATTTCCCTTGGCTTTCTCACACATTCTGCATCGTCATTTGATTTCAGTATGAATATGGAATTTAGTCACAAAGGGGGAACAACTCATGTCCATGCTTGATTTGTTAACAAATCAAAACGAGACCATGATGCCGGATGAATATAAGCACCGCTCTTATGAAGAGATGAAAAAGCGAGTGATAGAGATAAAACAAGCTTTTGGTGAAAAACTTTTTATTCCAGGCCATCATTATCAAAAGGACGAGGTGATTCAATTCGCAGATGCGACGGGAGATTCTTTGCAGCTTGCGCAAATGGCGGCTGATAATCATAAGGCGGAATACATCGTCTTCTGCGGCGTTCATTTTATGGCTGAAACGGCTGATATGCTGTCAAAGAAGAACCAACACGTGTTGTTACCTGATATGAGAGCGGGCTGCTCAATGGCGGATATGGCGAATATGAAACAGACCGACAGAGCATGGGAAAAGCTCACAGATTTGTTTGGTGATACGATTCTTCCACTCACTTATGTGAATTCAACGGCTGCTATCAAAGCATTTGTTGGCAAACATGGCGGAGCTACTGTCACCTCTTCAAATGCCAAAAATGTGCTAAAGTGGGCACTCACTCAAAAAGAACGGATTCTCTTCCTTCCTGACCAGCATTTAGGACGTAATACTGCCTTTGATTTAGGTATCCCTTTAGAGCAAATGGCTGTGTGGGACCAGATAGAAGAGAAGCTCATCACCGATCAGCCTCTTCACAACATCAAAATGATTTTATGGAAAGGTCACTGCTCAGTACACGAGAAGTTTACGATCAAGAATATAGAAGAAATGAGAAAAAGGGATCGTGATATTCAAATCCTCGTTCATCCGGAGTGTACGCATGAGGTGGTGAGAGCATCAGACTTGGCTGGTTCAACGAAATTTATTATTGATACAATTGAACAGGCTCCACCTGGAAGCAAATGGGCGATTGGCACTGAAATGAATTTGGTCAAGCGTATTATAGATCAACATCCAGACAAACAAATTGAATCACTAAACCCAGATATGTGTCCGTGTTTAACGATGAACCGCATTGATTTGCCCCATTTATTATGGTCATTGGAAAGCATTGAAAAGGGCAAGCCGGTCGGTTTGATTCAGGTCGAAGAAGAAATCACAAAAGAGGCACTGCATGCACTGAATCGAATGTTGACCATTAGATAATCAAGTTTCCCCTCCTACAAGAAAACAAGTTTTTATCATATTGGCTTGTAAATATGCATAAATTTATATTGAAACATATTGTACTTCTGACATAACCGATACGTTCACGTTTTGCATAGGAGGGGAAAACGTTGAAAATTCATATTGTGCAAAAAGGAGACTCCCTTTGGAAAATTTCAAAGAAATATGGTGTCGACTTTCAAGAATTGAAAAAACTAAATTCACAGCTCAGTAATCCAGATTTGATTATGCCTGGTATGAAAATTAAGATTCCATCAAGTGGTGTCCCTGTGAAAACAGATCAGCACAAAGCAAAAGAAAAGCCAAAGCCTAAAGAACATCCGTATGTGAAAGAAAAGCCTAAGGATGTCGTTCAAGTTCAAGATACAACGCCTAAAGAAAAGCCAAATGAGCCGGTTCCGTATGTACCGCCAGTCCCAAAGATAGAACAGCCAGTTTTCCCGCAAGTAGATGTGAACTATTATCAGACCAATCTTTATCAACCATTCACGCCTCCTCCAAAAAAAGAACATCATGAGAAAAAAGATTACTATCATGAAAAGAAAGATGATGTTCATGAGAAAAAAGACCACAAGGACCATTTTCATCATGAACATAAAGAGCATGAAAAAGATGAGGTGGCTAAGGGATATGATCCGTTCATTCATATTCCACAACAAAAAGAGGAGGGAAAAAACATGGAACATAACAATGACCCAAATCTGCCTAATTTCCCGCAAATGCCGAATGTAGGAGGAGCGAATGTAGGGGGAATGGCTGAAAATAAAGATCATCACCAACATCATCATGAGCAGTATGATCCTTATTATGGTTATGGCAGTTATACGCCGCCTGCTATGTATCCATATCCACAGCAATTAGTACCTGCTTCACCTATTTTACCGGGTTCAGGATTTTGTTATCCCGTTCAGCCGTATTATCATCATATGATGCCGTATCCTTACCATGCTCAGCCATACTATCCGGCATATCATGCGCCAGCTTATTATGGAGAAAATTATGAGCATCATGCAAATGATGGACACCATTGGCATCATCATATGCTTCCAAATGCAAATGCCAACATGAATCAAGGTTTTTATCCAAATGGACCAAATGAAGCGTATGGCAAGGAAGACTGTGGCTGTGATGAGGGCATGAAGCAACAACATCATCAACCATGGATGGGATATTATCCAAACCCTGTTCCTTATGGACAAATGGGTGCATACCCGCAGCATTCCATGCAACAAAATCCAAATCAATCTGTTTTCGCAAGACCAGAAGAAGATGAAGAAGATTAGTGAACGAAGGGACGATCTCAATCGTTCCTTTTTTTGTTTATAAATGCCAGCTTGTTTTTCCCCTTAACTGTGCATGCTAAAAAAGAGCCTGTTTTGCGCTCATGAGATTGAATTAGCACAGGGGGTTTTTCGTTTGAAACAAAAATGGCAAACAACGATCGCATTATTGCTTCTTCCCATTGGTTTAACTGCATGTGGTGCAAATGACAATGCGGGTGTAGATACACGCTATAATCAATCAGGTCAACCTGTTGGTTATCATTCAAATCAACAGTCGACAGAAAATCATCAAGATCATCAAGGACCAGTTTCCGAGCTCATGGAAGGCATGAGAGAAAATACAACGAATGTTGATAACCGTGCACGTCCTCAAACAGATGATCAATCCAGAATGCCGCTCACGGGCGGAGATGGACGCTATAGTCATGGAGACATGAATTATCATCAACAAATGTCGTTCTCTGGATATGATAAACAAGAAAATGTTCAGCGTTCAAGAGAAATTGCAAACCGTGTCAATAAAATGAACCACGTGGCAGACTCACAAGTAATGGTAACAGATGAAAATGTGTATATTGCCATTAAATCGGATGGACGTCTCACATCAAAGGGAATATCCCAAATAGAAGAAGCAGCAAATCGCTATGCGGATGGAAGATCTGTACAAGTCTTCAAAGATGAAGGCGTATTTACACGTTTTCGTGACATGAGAAGAACTCAATTTGAAACAGGTCAAACAGGCATGACGCGATAACAAGTGTTAAAAATGAAAAGGCTAAAGACAGGGTGTTCATGACATTTTGTACTTTAGCCTTTTCCTTAAAAACCTTAAAAACCTTAAAAACCTTAAAAACCTTAACCCTTAAATAACAGTAAATTGAATCAGTGGATTTTTGCCAATAATGGATATTCACTTCATTATTATCTAATTCATGACTTTTCTTGTAATGAGAAAGTGTTCTATTGAAATTGTTATAGGAAATAGGAACTATTTTCCTGAATGTTCTTTTTTTCATTTTGCACCTATGCTACACTGATGTGGAAGTAAATAAAAGTAACTAGGGGTGCCCTTTCATAGGGCTGAGAGAGAAGTGAGGCTTCTTAACCCTTTGGACCTGATCTGGCTCGTACCAGCGTGGGGAAGTTGAAGATAATACATGAGTCATTGAAATGACATTCATGTTTGTTCTGACGACTAACCAGGTTCTAAACAAGAGCCTGGTTTTTTGCTGGTGCTGATTCAATCCTGTCCTTTTACTGAATAAGAGAAGGGGAGAACAGCAAATGAAACGAAAAACAATTTTACAGTCAAACCAACCATTTATGTCAAGCTTTAACGGCAGTAAAAAGGTATATGAGCAAGGCTCAAGACCTGACATTTTAGTGCCGAAAAGGGAAATTACACTCTCAAATACGGTGACTCAAACTGGTGAAACACAAAATGAACCACTTCGCGTCTATGATACAAGTGGACCATATACGGATGAAAACGTTGAGATTGATGTCACAAAGGGTTTGAAACGAATGAGAGCGGCATGGATCGCGGAAAGAGAAGATACAGAATCTTACGAAGGGCGTATTGTGAAACCAGAAGATAATGGATATCGTCTCAAGGAAAATCAATTGAATGTGGATGATACAAAATTTTCCCATTCGCCGCTCCGGGCAAAAAAAGGTGCATGTGTGACACAAATGCATTATGCGAAAAAAGGGATCATCACCCCAGAAATGGAATTTATCGCAATTAGAGAGCAGTTAAGTCCGGAATTTGTGAGAGAGGAAGTGGCCAGCGGAAGAGCGGTCATTCCAGCAAATATTAACCATCCTGAAAGTGAGCCAATGATTATCGGCAAGAACTTTCATGTCAAAATTAATGCGAATATTGGGAATTCAGCGGTGACCTCTTCCATTGAAGAAGAGGTAGAGAAGATGACATGGGCCATTAGATGGGGAGCAGATACAATGATGGACTTATCTACTGGAAAGGACATTCATACAACGAGAGAATGGATCATTCGGAATTGTCCTGTCCCTGTAGGAACTGTCCCGATTTATCAGGCACTTGAAAAAGTCAACGGAGTGGCAGAAGATTTGACGTGGGAAGTGTACAGAGACACTTTAATTGAACAAGCAGAGCAGGGTGTAGACTACTTTACGATTCATGCAGGTGTGCTATTAAGGTATATTCCGTTAACAGTAGACAGGGTGACAGGTATTGTCTCAAGGGGCGGTGCCATTATGGCGAGGTGGTGTCTGGCCCATCATAAAGAAAATTTTCTATATACCCACTTTGAGGAAATTTGTGAAATCATGAAAACGTATGATATTGCATTTTCACTTGGAGATGGGCTGAGACCAGGATCGATTGCCGATGCGAATGATGAAGCCCAGTTTGCAGAGCTAAGAACTTTAGGAGAATTGACTGATATCGCATGGAAACATGACGTACAGGTCATGATTGAAGGACCGGGACATATCCCTATGGATAAAATAAAAGAGAATGTAGATTTGCAGATGGAGATTTGCAAAGAGGCACCTTTTTATACATTAGGACCTCTTACAACAGATATTGCCCCTGGATACGATCATATTACATCAGCAATCGGTGCCGCCATGATCGGCTGGTATGGGACGGCTATGCTATGTTATGTGACACCAAAAGAGCATTTAGGTCTTCCGAATAAAGAGGATGTGAGAGAGGGGGTTATCGCCTATAAAATTGCAGCACATGCAGCTGATTTAGCAAAAGGTCATCCTGCTGCTCAAAAACGTGACGATGCATTATCGAAAGCTAGGTTTGAATTTAGATGGCGGGATCAATTCCACCTTTCTCTTGATCCAGAGCGAGCGCTTGCATTTCATGATGAAACACTGCCGGCTGAAGGTGCTAAAACGGCTCATTTTTGTTCCATGTGTGGACCGAAATTTTGCAGTATGAAAATCTCTCATGACATCAGGCATCAATCCGATCAAGTACAAAAAGAGATGGAGAAGAAGGCAAAAGAATTTATCAGTCAAGGAAGTCAGATTTATCAACCATAAAAAAGAACCTCGCACTCGTTTGGTGCGAGGTTTTATAAATCGGATGAAAGCTCTTATGACTACATGAAAGAACGTCCTAAGTGCAATGAACATTCCTTCGATACTCGTTATAAAGGCATCTACTAGTTGAAACCACACTGCTTTATTTTCTTTAGACGGTGCTCGGTTTTTCTTCCGTTTCATGAAACACTTTTTAAACAATATACTACATTAAAGTCAGATGAGCGGCTGTTTTGCAAGAATTTAAACAAAATGTAAACATCTTGTGTTTAAAAGCAAAGAAGCAGGGGAAACGGTTTAAAAAGAGAATGAATGAAAAGAGCTAATCCAATTCAATTAGCGATCAAGATAAAGTGGAAGGTGATCTTATAATGAAAGTATTTAAGGTAACATTTCATATGAACAATGGGGAAGTGCTTGAGTTCGAGTTGAAACGACCAGCTACCTATGATGTGTATAAAAAAATCGAGGAAGCAAATCATTGGTTTAAGCTCAATGATGACATCATCAATCTATTAAATGTTAATAGTATTCATGTTGAAACAGAATAAAACACCAAAAGCCGCTCCTCATTCGAGTGGCTTTTGTTATGATAAGAAATCATTTCTCTTGGTCATTTGATGACGAAAGAACCAGTTCTTTTTATACAAATACGCAATGATTTCAAGCCATAGGCGCGGCGCTTTTTTTGGAAAAAAAGGTTTTTGATAGTAGGCGTAAGCGGCTTTTAAGTCATCCCATTGATGACATGTTTTCGTTTGTGTAAAGCGAGCGACATCAATTACACGGACGCGACCTTCTTTCGTTAAGATGAGATTACGCAAGTGAATATCTGAAGGGTTTAACCCTTTCTGACGCGCTTCTTCTAATGCTTCATCCACCTGTTCAATCATATGTTTCTTGATCGGAATCCCTTTTGTCAGGCATTCATAAAAAGTGTAGCCTTTAATATATTCCATTAAAATATATTGATCACCTGACTCATAAATCGCAGGGTAGTAGGGGGAACCGGAAAGTTTTTCGTAAATCGCTGCCTCTTTTTGGGCAATCTTTTGACAAGAAGGAAAAAAAACTTTCAGCGCCATCTTCTGGGCGTCTTTTTTGTATGAGAATACATAGGCACTTCTTCCTTTGCCGCACAGCTCAAGCTCTGTCGGTTTTGTGACAAGCTTATTAAAGCGGTTTTCTTCATGATACTGAATAGATTCGGCTAATCTTTTTGCTTCTGTCATGGATTTCACCTTCTTTGGTATCAGTTTATGCGGCTAAAAACGAATGATGAAAGAACAGAATCATTCAGCATAACGGTGTATTGTATAAAACATAACACTTACGAAAGAAGTGTACAATGAATTACTCTTAAAAGAACCAGTTCATTCGATTTGGTTAATGTATAGAAAAATGGGTCAAACTACATATGTCATGAATCGATCTCATGTTCTAAAGAGGTGTAAATATTGAAAGTGAATAAGAAATGTTTTCTCACAGGACTCATAATGACAAGTATACTTTTCTTCGCAACGGATATGGAAGGAAAAGAACACTTGCAAAGGCAACCAAAAACAATGACCGTTCAGCTTGAAAAAGTATATTTAGACGGTGATGTGAGTATTGAAAGACATCAAACATCATTGGAAAAAAGAGAAACATTTTGGAAGCAATATAAAGGCTGGACATTGGTAGAACAAAGAGCAGATTTTGCCCTTTTTAGAAAACAAATGGATGATATCTCTCCTTTAAGTAAAGCGAACGGATATATCGGATTATCAGAAGGCGGTGTCATTTCAACGTTTCATGGAAGGCCAGATGGCTGGGCGGAGCCTGTTCATCTTTTTTTTCAAATTGATACGTCCCGTTTAGAAAGTCATGTTGAGGAGCAGTTGCAAAATGGCATTCCTTTTCGCACAAAAGATGAATTTGAGCATGTGCTTGAGGTGATGAAGCCTTATCGAAATGAAATCTCATATTAGAGAGGGAAAAACAGCTTGCTGATGTGAAGACCGCAAGCTGTTTTTCTTGGATTTTTTTCAAAAAGGTTTTGAGCGAACATATGTTAACTTTTATTGCTGTTTTCTCTTCGTTTTATGTTACAATGAAAAACAGTCAAAGAGGTGAAATCGGTGATAGAGTTTGTGAAAGGGACCATAGATTATGTATGCCCTCATTATGTTGTTATTGAAAACGGCGGAGTAGGATATCAAGTGTATACCCCAAACCCGTTTGTCTTTAAAGTGAAAAAACAAGAAACCATTTATACGTATCATTACATAAAGGAAGATGCTTTTTCGTTATATGGATTTTCGACAAGAGCAGAAAAAGCGTTGTTTACAAAATTGTTAAATGTGACAGGTATTGGGCCAAAGGGCGCACTTGCGATTCTTGCTTCCGGCGATCCTGGATCTGTCATTTCAGCGATAGAACGTGAGGACGAAGCCTTCCTCATTAAATTCCCTGGCGTTGGCAAAAAAACAGCGCGACAGATCATTCTTGATCTCAAAGGGAAGCTTGCTGATGTGGTGCCGGAAATGATTGGCAACTTGTTTAACCACGAGGAGGACCCTATCAAGAGGGAGGAACAAACAGCACTAGATGAAGCACTTGAAGCCTTAGGTGTCCTTGGATATGGCGATCGTGAAATTAAAAAAGTCCTTCCATTATTGAAAGAAGAGAAGAATTTGACAACCGATCAATATGTAAAAAAAGCTTTACAAAAAATGTTGAAATAGGTGATGTCTCATGGATGAACGGCTCGTCTCGACTGAAGCAGAAAACCATGAATCAGCCATTGAGCAAAGTCTGCGACCACAGACACTTAGCCAGTATATTGGTCAGCAAAAAGTAAAGGATAACCTCAGTGTATTTATCGAAGCTGCCCGAATGAGGCAGGAAACGCTAGATCACGTCCTTTTATACGGACCGCCTGGACTTGGGAAAACTACACTTGCGTCTATCATTGCAAATGAAATGAATGTACAGTTGCGTACGACATCTGGACCTGCCATCGAGCGTCCTGGTGATTTGGCAGCCATCTTGACTTCACTTGAACCTGGTGACGTTCTTTTTATTGATGAAATACATCGTCTCCAGCGTTCCATAGAAGAAGTGCTGTATCCAGCGATGGAAGACTTCTGTCTAGACATCGTTATTGGGAAAGGAGATACAGCACGTTCTGTTCGGCTTGATTTACCACCATTTACACTTGTGGGCGCAACGACACGTGTCGGACTTTTAACTGCACCGCTTCGAGACAGGTTTGGCGTACATGCAAGATTGGAATACTATGAGCAAAGAGATTTAGCGCATATCGTTGCACGAACAGCAGAGTTATTTGATATCGGTATTGACATTCGCTCAGCTGAAGAGATTGCGAGACGTTCTAGGGGAACACCGAGGGTAGCCAATCGTTTGCTGAGAAGGGTCAGAGATTTTGCGCAGGTGCTTGGAAATCATGTCATTACACAGGACATTGCAGAAGATGCACTTGAACGTCTTCAAGTCGATCGCCTTGGGTTAGACCATATTGACCATAAGTTGCTTTTAAGTATGATTGAGAAGTTTAGAGGCGGTCCTGTTGGACTTGATACGATCTCAGCGACGATTGGAGAAGAATCACATACGATTGAGGATGTGTACGAACCGTATCTACTGCAAATTGGGTTCCTGCAAAGAACACCGAGAGGGCGGATCGTCACAAGAGAAGCGTATGAACACTTTCGAATGGAGGGTCCTGCTTGTGACTGAATTTCCTAAAATATTGATGATCTTAGGTGGCGTCCTTTTTGCCGCAGGTCTTATGTTTCAATTGGTTGGAAAGCTTCCCGGTGATATTTTTGTGAAAAAAGGGAATGTGACGTTCTTTTTTCCTGTTATTACGTGTATTGTCATTAGCATTGTGCTAACCATTTTATTGAATATATTTGGACGAATGAAATAACATTAACTAGTTAACTACAGAATAGGTGAAGGAAATGAAATTAGAACTATTTGATTTTGATTTACCAGAAAGATTGATTGCACAGGTCCCGCTTGAAAAGCGAGATGCATCAAGACTGATGGTATTAAATAAAGAGACAGGCGCGATCACACACGCAACATTTTCGCAGATTACTGATTATTTTCACAAGGGTGATTGTCTCGTCTTAAATAACACACGTGTGCTGCCTGCACGGCTGTTTGGTACAAAGGAAGATACAGGTGCACAAGTGGAAGTTCTTCTGCTAACACAGGAGGAAGGGGATAGATGGGAGACGCTTGTGAAACCAGCAAAGCGTGTGAAAAAAGGAACAGTCATCACATTTGGTGATGGGCGTTTAAAAGCGGTTTGTACGGAGGAATTGGAACATGGCGGAAGAAAAGTCGAATTCCAGTATACAGGTATTTTTTATGAAGTGCTTGAATCGCTTGGAGAAATGCCACTTCCGCCTTATATTAAGGAGCAGCTTGACGATCGTGAACGCTATCAAACAGTATATTCTAAAGAGGTTGGTTCTGCGGCTGCACCTACTGCTGGTCTTCACTTTACAACAGAACTATTAGATGCTTTAAAAGCAAAGGGCGTCCATATCGCTTTTATCACCCTGCATGTAGGACTTGGAACTTTTCGCCCAGTCAGTGCTGAGCACATTGAAGAACATGAAATGCATGCAGAGTTTTACGAGATGAATGAAGAAACGGCTGAAGTACTCAATCGAGTCCGCAAAGAAGGAGGCCGCATAATATCGGTTGGAACCACTTCGACAAGAACACTTGAAACCATTGCAAGTGCGCATGATGGTGTGTTTCACGCATCAAGCGGCTGGACATCTATCTTTATTTATCCTGGCTATACGTTTCGGGCAATCGACGGAATGATTACCAACTTCCATCTGCCGAAGTCCTCCTTAATTATGCTCGTCAGTGCGTTAGCTGGACGAGAGCATGTGCTACATGCTTACAATGAAGCAGTGAAAGAGGAGTATCGATTCTTCAGTTTTGGCGATGCCATGCTGATTCAATAAAATCATACATCAAAGACAGGAGGGCTCATTTTGTCGCAAATACCGATACGTTATGAGTTCATGAAAACATGCAAACAAACAGGTGCGCGTCTTGGGCGAGTTCATACACCGCACGGTTCCTTTGAAACGCCTGTGTTTATGCCAGTAGGAACACTTGCTACAGTGAAAACAATGGCGCCTGAAGAGCTAAAAGCGATGGATGCAGGCATTATTTTAAGTAACACTTATCATCTATGGCTTCGCCCAGGCCATGACATTGTGAAAGAGGCAGGTGGCCTGCACAAGTTTATGAACTGGGATCGCGCTATTCTCACTGATTCTGGCGGGTTCCAAGTCTTTTCTCTCAGTGAATTTAGAAAGATTGAAGAAGAAGGTGTTCACTTCCGTCATCACTTAAACGGAGATAAGCTATTTCTTTCTCCTGAAAAAGCGATGGAGATTCAAAATGCGCTCGGATCTGATATTATGATGGCATTTGATGAATGTCCACCATATCCAGCTGAATACGATTATATGAAACGATCTGTTGAACGGACAAGCAGGTGGGCAGAGCGATGCTTGACAGCACACCAACGTCCAGAGGACCAAGGGCTGTTTGGGATTGTCCAAGGAGGAGAATACGAAGAGCTTCGTAAACAAAGTGCGAAAAATCTTGTTTCACTTGATTTCCCTGGATATGCTATTGGAGGATTATCAGTAGGTGAACCAAAAGATGTAATGAACCGTGTACTCGAATTCACAACTCCATTTTTGCCAGCAGATAAGCCAAGATATTTAATGGGCGTAGGCTCACCAGATTCATTGATTGATGGAGCCATTCGAGGTATAGACATGTTTGACTGTGTACTGCCAACGAGGATTGCAAGAAATGGTACGCTCATGACAAGTGAAGGACGACTTGTCGTGAAAAATGCAAAATATGCACGTGATTTCAGACCAATTGATGAGAATTGTAATTGTTATACGTGCAAAAACTATACACGTGCATATATTAGACACTTAATCCGTACGAATGAAACTTTTGGCATTCGATTAACAACTTATCATAATCTTCATTTTCTGTTAAAATTAATGGAGCAGGTGAGAGAAGCTATTCGTGAGGATCGTTTAGGTGATTTTAAAGAAGAGTTTTTTGAGCGTTACGGTTTCAACAAACCGAATGCGAAAAACTTTTAACACATAAACGAAGGCTTTACAATCTTTTAGAAAGGGGTGAGATAAAATGGATGGTGGTATGGGTTCAATCATTATGATTGTTGTCATGTTTGCTGTGCTTTACTTCTTGTTAATCCGTCCACAGCAAAAGCAACAAAAAGCTGTGCGTCAGATGCAGCAATCTTTATCAAAAGGCGATAAAATCGTCACAATCGGAGGCTTACACGGTGAGATCGACTCAATCGATGAATCAAAAGTGGTCATCAAAACAAGTGAAAACAACCGTTTAACTTTCGACCGTCGTGCTATTAGAGAATTAGTTGATAAAGGCTAATCCTTCAATACATAGCAATAGAAAAAGAGCGAATTGTACGCTCTTTTTTTTATTTGCCTCGAAGATTGACGCCGATCATTCCGCCCAGCATGCAAATACCTAAAAAGGCGGCATGATATATCAATTGTTCTGGTGAAAAGGTTTCTCCAAATCCTAAATACTGAAATAAGAAGACAGTCAGAGAAAAAATAAAAGAAGTCATGGCGCCAATGAGCCAGCCTCGCTCCTTCGCTTTTCCCCCCGAAATGATTCCTCCTAGAAAAAGCGCTGCAAAGGACAATATCATAATCATCCATGTAAACGACGATTCCTGCATACTTGTAAAGGTGAGCAAGAGTGACACAAGTAAACTTGTGACAATCATTATTACAAAAATGGCAACTAAGCCTGATAAAATTCCTTTTCCTATCTGTTTTGTTTCCTGCATTTGATTCGTCTCCTCTCCAATTAACAGAAGCCTGTCTTTTACTAAAATGTATTCATCTCGGAGGAAAAATAGACATGTTTCTCTGCATAAAAACACAGGCTTTCTTTTCTACATAAATAAAGTGTTTTGACACAAGCTATAGTGGAAGAAGGAGGATGCGACCAACATGCAGGACATCTTACTCATCTCAATTCGGACGATCATTCTATATTTTCTCATATGGTTTATCTTTCGTTTAATGGGAAAAAGGGAAATTGGAGAGCTTAGTATTTTAGATCTTGTCATTTTTATGATGATCGCTGAAATTGCGGTGCTGGCTATAGAAGAAGTAGAGGATCACTTGTTACATACAATTTGGCCGATTCTGCTTTTAACGATCCTTCAAATGACACTTGCCTATCTCTCATTAAAGTTTCAAAGCGTACGGCGTTTTCTTGATGGCAAGCCCTCGTTGATCATAATTAATGGAAAGATCGATGAGGGCGCAATGAGAAAACAGCGATACAACTTTGATGATCTGATGTTACAGCTTAGAGAAAATAACATAGATAGTATTCAGGATGTATCCTATGCGATATTAGAACCCTCAGGAAAGCTATCTGTCGTAGAAAAAGAAAACAAACGCAAACATGCAGCACTTGAGCTACCTCTCATTGCAGACGGTGTGGTTCAACATGACCATCTCAAACAAATTAATAAAAATGAACAGTGGCTGAGAGATGAACTTGCTAAAAGAGGGTATCACCAACTTGATGAGGTATCATTTTGCAGCTTTAATCAAAAGACATTTTATATTGACTTGAAAGATGAAGTGAGAAAGAAGAGCTGAAGTTAGAACAGCCTCCCTATGAACGGGACGCGGCGCAGCTCTTCTCGCGTAATGAGACCAAGACAGATTAATAGAATGACATACAGCATGCATGTCATGGCAATGAGCACGACAAGCTCCAAAGGGGCTGAAAAAACTCCATTTACCTGATGCTTCAGCCACATACTGACTCCCCCTGTACCTAAAATCACAAAGACGCAAGTGCCATATTCTCTAAGAGGTAAATGAATGGGCAAAATCTTTCCGACAGTTGCCGCATGGAGTAATGTGACGAGCACGATGCCAATTAGTATCGCAAGTGCAGCCCCCATAATGCCGAAGCTTGGCTGAGAAGCAAGGATAAAGATCATGCCTGTTTTAACAACTGCCCCAATCAAACTGTTTGTCATCGCTGCACCGGCTAAATTTAATGCTTGGAGAACCGCTTGCAAAGGTCCTTGAAAATAATAAAGAAGAAAAAAAGGGGCCATGAACTTCACATAGATCGCTGCATGCGAAGAACCATACATCATTATGGTTAAGTCCTCTGCATAAACAAAGAGAATAATGCATGACATCCCTCCGCTTAGTAAACAAAGGCGCATCGCCTGCTTCAGCCGGTATTCCACCGTTTTGCGTTTGTTTTGCTCCATTCCTTCACTGATTGCTGGGACGAGGGCTGTGGATAGAGAATACGTAATAAAACTTGGGAGTGTTAGAAGGGTGAGCGCAAGTCCAGTCAATTCTCCGTACTGTCTAGTGGCTTCAACGGCTGCATATCCGGCAATGGCAAGGCTTTGTGCGACAACTATGGGCTCTAAAAACCAAGAAATATTGCCAATAAAGCGGCTCCCTGTTGTAGGCAAGGCAATGTTCATTAGTTGCTTAAACGTGTCCTTCCCGTCATGAATAGCCTGAAAGAATTGCTTTCGAATACGGATCGTTTTTTTATAACGAAAGGCGATCATGAGGTAAGCAAGTGAAATCATCTCTCCAATGACAGAGGAAATCATCGCACCAGCTGCCGCATATTCAATGCCATAAGGAAGGAAAGCCGTTGTACATATAGCCACAAGAGAAATTCTTGCCACCTGTTCCAGCACCTGAGATATTGCAAGTGGGCTCATCTGCTGTTTGCCTTGGAAGTAGCCTCGCAATACACTGGATATGGCAATAATCGGCACAACCGGTGTAATAGCAAGCAGTGGATACACAGTTCTAGGATCTGTCAGCATCTTTTCTGCCATAATAGGGGCAAACCACAAAAAGAGCGGTGTGAAAATCAGGCTGAGTGTTCCTGTGATCGCAAGTGATATGACCAGAATGCGTTTGGTTTTTTGTTTGTCACCCCGCGCTTCTGCCTCTGCGACAAGCTTACTGATTGCGACAGGCAATCCAAATTGTGTCAAAGTAACGGCAAGAAAAAAGGTTGGCGCTGCCATCATATAAAGCCCGACACCTTCTTCGCCAATGAACCTTGCAATCACAATTCGATTCACAAAACCCAATACTCTAGTGATAAAACCGGCTAAAATTAAAATAATCGTTCCTCTTAAAAACGTTTGCTTCGTCAAATCACAGATCACCTGCCTTCTCAAACGACATAGAATCATATACAATAAGATATGCGTGTATATCGTCCAAGCATGACAAGTCTCTCGATAAAAAAACTGAAAAGGGGGAGCCTTACATTGGAACAACATCCGGCTGCTATATACAAAGATCATTTAAAGCCTTTTCTGGTCAGTAAGCTTGAAGAATTCATCATTTTGGGTTATAAAGATGTAGATTTAGAGGAATTATGGTCATACTTAGAGAATAAGAAGTGGAAGAAAAAACGAGAGTATTCGATTCATGAATTGGCCACAGATATTTTATCTGTGAAGATTGGCGAATTTATGAACTATGCAACCGTTCAGTCGTTTAAAACGTCTGCTATTTTAGGCAGTGAAGACGGCAAGAATATGCTAGATGAACTGTTGAAATAAGCCATGGATTCAGGTGTTTAAGGAGGAAATACATAATGAAAAAAGGGCGCATTCTTGCGTTTTTCTTAGTGGTTCTGTTAATTGGAACGATTGTGGGCTATCTGACAAAGCCTGTTGCGAATAATATTACACTAGGGCTGGATTTACAAGGCGGATTTGAAGTCCTATATGATGTGCACCCAGTGAAAAAAGGTGACAAGATCACAAATGGTGTTCTTGTCAGTACCGTTGAGGCTTTAAACCGCAGAGCCAATGTGCTTGGTGTAAGTGAGCCGAATATATCAATTGAAGGCAACAACCGAATCCGTGTTCAGCTCGCAGGAGTAAAAGATCAAAACAGGGCAAGGGAGATTCTTTCAACTGAAGCGCAGCTTTCCTTCAGAGATACGAATGATAAAGAACTCCTTAATGGATCGGATCTTGTAGAAAACGGTGCAAAACAGACATTCAATCAAACGAATGAACCGATAGTCACTGTAAAACTAAAAGATGCGAAAAAATTTGGTGACGTGACGAAAAAAGTGGCGGCCATGGCGCCGAATAATCAGCTTGTCATTTGGCTTGATTACCATAAAGGCGATTCCTTCAAAAAAGAAGTCACAAAAGCACATCATAAGTATGTGTCTGCTCCTAATGTCAATCAAGAAATTAACAGCAGTGACGTACAAATTGAAGGAAACTTTACTGTCCAAGAAGCAAAGGACCTTGCGAGCATTTTAAATGCTGGGGCATTGCCAGTGAAATTAACTGAAAAATATTCAACATCTGTGAGTGCACAATTTGGTGAACAGGCGCTGAAAGAAACGGTGTTTGCAGGAATTGTAGGAATTGCAATTATCTTCTTATTTATGTTGCTCTACTATCGACTGCCTGGTCTTATTGCTGTTATTACGCTGTCTGCATACATTTATATTACCTTGCAAGTGTTTGACTGGATGGGTGCGGTGATGACACTCCCTGGAATTGCAGCACTGATTCTTGGGGTGGGGATGGCTGTTGATGCGAACATTATCACATATGAGCGGATAAAAGAGGAGCTCAAGCTCGGAAAATCTGTCCGTTCTGCTTTCAGGGCAGGGAACCGCAGATCATTTGCGACCATCTTTGATGCCAACTTGACGAGTATTATTGCAGGGGGCGTACTCTTTTTCTTTGGTACAAGCTCTGTCAAAGGATTTGCAACGATGCTGATCCTATCAATCTTAACAAGCTTTATCACAGCTGTATTCCTATCAAGGTTCATGCTCGGATTGCTTGTTGATAGTCGTGCTCTTGATCGTAAAAAAGGCTGGTTTGGTGTTCGTAAAAAGGACATGATCGACATCCACGAAACAACTGAAAATACCGAACCGAAAACGCCATTTGATAAATGGGATTTTGTCAGCAAACGAAAAGGCTTTATGATTTTTTCAGCGACTGTCACCATCGCTGGTATCATTGTTCTTTCTATTTTCAGGCTCAATGCTGGTATTGACTTTGCCAGTGGGACAAGAATTGATATTCAAAGCGATCATAAGCTATCCACCACACAAATTGAGCAAGACTTTAAAAAGCTAGATCTTGATACAGATAGCGTTGTGTTATCTGGTCAAAAAGAGAATCAGGCAGCAGCCCGATTTGTCGGTGTGCCTAATAAAGAAAAGATTGCAGAAGTGAAAGATTACTTCAAAGATAAATACGGCACAGAACCGAATGTAAGTACTGTTTCTCCGACTGTCGGAAAAGAACTTGCTCGTAATGCTTTATATGCTGTCATTATTGCTTCAATCGGGATCATTTTGTATGTATCCTTCCGTTTTGAATATAAAATGGCGATTGCATCCATCATTTCTCTGCTATACGATGCATTCTTTATTGTCGCCTTCTTTAGTATTACGCGGTTAGAGGTAGATGTTACCTTCATTGCGGCCATACTTACGGTCATAGGATACTCCATCAATGACACGATCGTAACCTTCGACAGGGTCCGTGAACAAATGAAGAAACGCAAACCGAAAACCATTGAAGATTTATCATATATTGTGAACTTAAGTTTACAGCAAACCTTTACGCGATCTGTCAATACAGTGCTCACTGTACTAGTTGTTGTGATCGCATTGCTTATCTTCGGATCAGCATCTATTGCGAACTTCTCCATTGCCTTACTTGTCGGATTATTAACAGGGGTGTATTCATCTCTTTATATTGCAGCGCAAATTTGGCTTATATGGAAAGGTCGTGAGCTGAAGAAACCAGCTAAGATAGAAACAGAACAAGATATTTGATCTTCAAAGGCTGCCTTATGGCAGTCTCAGCGTGACACAAACCCTTGCATTCGCTGTCAGATCCTTAAGCGCTGGTCCTCACGAATATTTCATTCGCTCCGCACAAGTAGATCGGGTCTTCCTAGACTACAAGGGTTTTCAAATACACGCTGAAAAGATGACAAAGGGCTAAAATGCTTTTTATTTTAGCCCTTTTTCTTTTTTGGAAAATAATTTCATGTTTCGTTGATCTTGTAATGGTCTTTTGCTATAATGGCATACGTTTAGATCTATAGAAAGCAAGTGTTCATATGAGACATGTTGCTTTATTCATTGGAGGGGCTGTTATGAAGGTTCGGGAAACTGAACTGCCAGGTATCGGTCACAAAACCGAAATGATCACAAGAAATAATGAAAAACTTGCCATCATTACACATGATGACGGTAGAAGAGAAATGTATCATTTCCAAGAGGACGATCACGAAGAATGCATCTCTGGCATTTTGTTGAACGATGAGGAAGCAAGACAAATCTCAGCTATTTTAGGCGGCATGATGTATAAACCGAAGGCACTTGAAACGGTTGAGGTGGCAATTGATGAGCTCATGATTGAATGGTTCAAGATTGAAAAGAACGCACCAGCTGTTCAGCAGACGATTGGAGACCTCAATGTTCACCAAAATGATCAAGTAACAGTCATCGCCATTGTGAAAAAATCACATGAGAAGATGTTAAACCCAGGACCAGAAACGGTCATTGAAGAAGGGGATACCCTTGTCATTTCTGGAGAAAGAAAAGAATTAAAGAATCTCATTAAAGAAAAACTCAGCAGCTAATCGTTCCCTTGCTGACAGAATCTCTTCCGCTGTTGTCTTTCCGTGTTTAAAAAGGATAGAGAATAGGGAAGAATAAAAGAAAAAGCTTGGGGGAAATGTAGATGAATAAACAACAATGGACCATTATACTAGCATTTATTTTTGTATTAATTGTCTCAGTATTTGCTGTGATTAATGTCCGACCTGTGCAAGTAGACTACTTATTTGGAACGGCTGAATGGCCGCTGATCCTCGTCATTATTGTCTCCGTTCTTATGGGCGGCTTAATTGTGGCTTTTGGAGGAATTTTTCAGATTTTTAAGCTCAAGCGTGAACTAAAAGCGTTAAAAGCTGAGCATGTAGCCGCTTCATCAGCCGCTGCTACTTCTGTAAAAAAGTTGGACAAAGATACTCAAAAGAAATCAAATGTCACATCTCCTTTAAAAGAACAGACGGCTTCTTTTGACCAAAAGGAAAAGTAACCGTCCAGCACAATTCATAAAATAAAAATTGAAACCCCTCAGTCCACTCTAGTATAATAGTGTGGTTGAGGGGTGAATTTATGTTATTATCCAAAATGCGCTGGGAATATGAACATCCAAGCGAAGAAAAAGTGAAATCACTCTCTGAAAATCTGAATATTTCAGCGCTGACTGCAACGCTTCTTGTAAAAAGAGGACTCGAAGAAGTAGATGAAGCGAGGTCTTTTTTATTTGATCAAAAAGCGGATTTTCATGATCCATTTTTATTAAAAGGCATGAAAGAAGCAGTAGAGCGCATCAATAAAGCGATCGAAGAGCAGGAATCGATCGTGATCTTCGGAGACTATGATGCAGATGGTGTGACCAGTACGTCTGTGCTATTACATACATTAAAAGAGCTATCCGCGAAAGTGGATTTTTATATTCCAGATCGATTTAAGGAAGGCTATGGGCCTAATGAACAGGCCTTTCGCTATATCAAGGAGCAGGGGGCATCGCTTGTGATCACGGTCGATACAGGCATTGCCGCTGTAAAGGAAGCACGTATTGCAAAGGAAATTGGACTAGACTTAATCATCACAGATCATCATGAACCAGGCGAAGAACTGCCTGAGGCGCTTGCCATCGTCCACCCAAAACAGCCTGGCTGCGTGTATCCGTTTAAAGAGCTGGCAGGTGTTGGTGTGGCCTTTAAGATGGCTCATGCCCTTCTTGGCGAAGTGCCGGCTCAGCTATTAGATCTTGCAGCCATTGGGACGATTGCTGACCTTGTACCGCTACATGATGAAAATAGATGGCTGGCTAAAAAGGGGATCGTGCAGTTGCGTAAGTCCAACAGACCGGGGCTTAAAGCTTTAATGAAAGAAGCAGGAGTCTCTCTTGAAGAAGCAGACGAAGATACCATTGGCTTTCAAATAGCACCAAGAATTAATGCGGTTGGACGCATTGAACAAGCAGACCAAGCTGTCCATCTGCTGATGACAGAGGATATGGACGAAGCAGAAGAGCTGGCTCGTTTTGTACAAGAGCTCAACAAAGAACGTCAAAAAATCGTGAGTACAATCACAGAAGAAGCCATTCAGATGGTAGAAGCTGATGAGGGCGACCAATCTGCGATCGTTGTGGCCAAGGCTGGCTGGAATCCAGGTGTTGTTGGGATTGTTGCCTCTAAATTGACCGATAAATTTTCTCGCCCAGCGATTGTACTTGGGATTGATGAAGAGACGCAAATGGCGAAAGGATCTGCACGGAGTATTCCGGGATTTGATCTGTTTTTCCACTTGAGCAAATGTCGTGACATCCTGCCGCATTTCGGCGGTCATCCAATGGCAGCAGGCATGACTCTTCAAGCGGATGATGTCCCTTTACTTAGAGAAAGACTGAACCAATATGCAAATGAGACGTTGACAGAGGAAGATTTTATTCCGATTCAGCGGGTCGATGCTATTTGTAAAGTGGACGAAATTACAGTTCAAACCATTGAAGAAGTCAGCATGCTGTCACCATTTGGCATGCACAATCCAAAGCCGTTTATTATGATTAAAGATGCCAAGCTGGAAGAGATAAGAACAATCGGTGCGAATCATCATCATATTAAAATGGCGCTTAAAGACGAAGACACACTTCTTGATTGTGTCGGCTTTCATCAAGGTGAATTAAAGGATGAGATTGTACCAGGAACTCACATTTCTGTGATCGGTGAAATCTCGATTAATGAATGGAACAATCGAAAAAAACCGCAGCTCATGTTAAAAGATGCCCGAGTAGATGAATGGCAGTTATTTGATTTGCGTGGCAAAAAAGATTGGGAAAAGAAAGTGTCAGCGCTCGATCCAGAGAAGCGTCTTGTACTTTGTTTTACTGAAGAAACAAAGCATGACGCTGATCTACTAAATGTCCCCTTAAGCCTTGTTAATGGAGAAAATGTCTCAACGTTTGATTTGAATGACAAGTATGTGGTGCTGACAGATTTTCCGGCGGATACACACATACTCAAGCAGCTATTAGAAGATCAAAAACCAGCACGAATCTATACGATATTTCAAAGGAAAGAAGATCACTTTATGTCGTCTTTCCCATCTCGTGATCAATTCAAATGGTTTTATGGTTTCTTATTGAAACGGGGAAGTTTCCATCTCAAAGAACAAGGAATGGAGCTAGCCAAACATAGAGGGTGGACAAAAGATACAATCATTTTTATGACAAAGGTGTTTTTTGAGCTCGGTTTTGTTAAAATAGAGAATGGTGTGCTGTCAATAGTCCTTGATGCACCTAAAAAAGATTTAACGGCATCAGCGTCCTATACAGCAAAACAACGATTGATGGAACTTGATCAAACATTAACATATTCCTCAGCCAAAGAGCTGAAGGAATGGCTAAATAGCATGATGAGCGAAGTCTCACCTGTGCTTTGACGTACGAGGAGGATAAGGAAAAGATGGATTTAAAACAATATGTGACGGTTGTACCTGACTACCCAAAGGAAGGCGTACAATTTAAAGATATTACAACATTAATGGATAAAGGCGAAGTGTATCGTTACGCAACGGATCAAATCGTTGAATATGCGAAGGAAAGAGACATTGATCTCATTGTCGGACCTGAAGCCCGAGGATTCATTATCGGCTGCCCTGTGGCATATGCACTTGGTGTAGGTTTTGCTCCAGTTCGTAAAGAAGGGAAGCTTCCTCGTGAAGTCATTAAAGTAGAGTACGGCTTAGAATACGGTAAAGATGTGTTAACGATTCATAAAGATGCGATTCGTCCTGGTCAACGTGTATTAATTACAGATGATTTACTTGCAACAGGCGGAACAATTGAAGCATCCATTAAGCTTGTAGAAGAATTAGGCGGCGTTGTTGCTGGGCTCGCATTCTTAATTGAGTTGACGTATCTTGACGGTAGAAAGAAGCTAGACGGCTACGACATCTTGACGTTAATGCAATACTAATGAGGTTTTACGCAAAAAGCACTCAGTAAGAAGGGTGCTTTTTTCCTATCAACATTTTTTTAGTGGTCTTCTTCTCTTTACATCTATCGATTTTTTCTTGATAATAAACTACAATACAGTTTTCATTTAAAAAGGTGATTCCATGGCGAACGAACAAGTTTTAACGGCGCAGCAGGTCATAGATAAGGCACGAGAATACCTGTCTGCAGAACATATTCAATTTATAGAACGTGCATATGAATTTGCTGAGAATGCACACAGAGAGCAATACCGAAAATCCGGTGAACCTTATATTATCCATCCTATTCAAGTGGCGGGTATCCTCGTTGATCTTGAAATGGATCCATCGACCATTGCTGGCGGCTTCTTGCACGATGTGGTAGAGGATACAGAAGTGACATTACAGGATTTAAAAGAGCATTTTAACGAAGAAGTTGCCATGCTTGTTGATGGTGTGACAAAGCTCGGGAAGATTAAATATAAATCACAGGAAGAGCAGCAGGCAGAAAACCATCGCAAAATGTTCGTGGCAATGGCACAGGATATTCGTGTCATTTTAATAAAGCTGGCAGACCGTCTTCACAATATGAGAACGCTCAAGCACCTTCCACAGGAAAAGCAGCGAAGAATTTCAAATGAAACCCTCGAAATCTTTGCGCCGCTTGCGCATAGATTAGGGATTTCAAAAATTAAGTGGGAGCTGGAAGATACGGCGCTTCGCTATTTAAATCCGCAACAATATTACCGGATTGTGAATCTGATGAAACGTAAAAGAGCCGAGCGTGAGAAATATTTGGACGAGGTCGTCAATGAAGTGAAAGACCGTGTGTCCGAAGTGAACATTAAGGCTGAATTTTCCGGCAGACCGAAACACATTTACAGCATTTATCGAAAAATGGTTTTGCAAAATAAGCAATTCAATGAAATTTATGATTTGTTGGCTGTTCGTATTTTGGTTGACAGCATTAAGGATTGCTATGCCGTTCTTGGGATTATTCATACATGCTGGAAGCCGATGCCGGGCAGATTCAAAGATTATATTGCAATGCCAAAGCCAAACATGTATCAATCCCTTCATACGACAGTGATCGGTCCAAAAGGAGATCCGCTCGAGGTGCAAATCCGTACATTTGAAATGCATGAAATTGCAGAATATGGGATTGCGGCTCATTGGGCATATAAAGAAGGCAAAGAGTCAGCAGAATCAACTGAAGAAGCGGTTTTTCAAAAGAAACTGTCTTGGTTTAGAGAAATCCTTGAGTTCCAAAATGAATCCACAGATGCAGAAGAGTTCATGGAATCTTTAAAAATCGATCTCTTTTCTGATATGGTCTTTGTGTTTACTCCAAAAGGAGACGTCATTGAACTGCCTTCTGGATCTGTGCCAATTGATTTTTCATATCGTATTCATTCGGAAATTGGGAATAAAACGATAGGTGCAAAGGTCAATGGCAAGATGGTCACTCTCGACCATAAGCTGAAAACAGGCGACATCATTGAAATTTTGACATCAAAGCATAGCTATGGACCAAGTCAAGATTGGATAAAGCTTGCCCAAACTTCTCAAGCGAAGCACAAGATTAGACAGTTTTTCAAAAAGCAGCGGCGTGAAGAAAATGTAGAAAAAGGACGAGAGCTCATTGAGAAAGAAATTAAAAACCTTGAGTTTGATGTCAAAGATATTCTCACAGCTGAAAATCTTCAAAAAGTAGCCGATAAATTTAATTTTTCAAATGAAGAGGACATGTATGCTGCTGTTGGATATAACGGAATTACTGCACTCCAAGTAGCAAACCGTTTAACTGAAAAAGAAAGAAAACAAAGGGATCAGGAAGAACAGGAAAAAACGGTCCAAGAAGTTACGGTGGAGCCGAAGCCGTATCACAGGAAAAAACGTGAAGCAGGCGTAAGGGTCAAGGGAATTGATAACTTGCTCGTCCGCTTATCAAAGTGCTGCAACCCTGTTCCTGGCGATAGCATTGTTGGGTTTATTACAAAAGGTCGAGGTGTGTCTGTTCACCGTGAGGACTGTCCTAACGTAGGAACAGGAGAAGCAAAGGAACGTTTAATCCCAGTGGAGTGGGAACATGATCAACCTGCCCAAAACCGTAAAGAATACAATGTGGAAATTGAAATATTGGGATATGACAGACGTGGTTTACTCAATGAGGTCCTTCAAGCAGTCAATGAGACAAAAACGAACATTTCATCTGTTTCTGGGAAGTCTGATCGTAATAAAGTAGCTACTATTCATATGGCGATCTTTATTCAAAATATCAACCATTTGCACAAAGTAGTGGAACGTATTAAACAAATCAAAGACATTTACTCTGTTCGCCGATTTATGAATTAGAAAGGAAGTATACCGTCTATGAGACTTGTTGTGCAGCGTGTGACGAATGCCTCTGTGAGGATAGGAGAAGAAATCACAGGAGCCATCAATGAAGGGTATATGGTCCTTGTTGGTGTCACACATGAAGATACAGAAGCTGATGTGCTCTACTTAGCCGAAAAGCTGGTACATTTGCGTATTTTTGAAGATGAAAACGGGAAAATGAATCGTTCATTACTTGATGTAAAAGGAAGCATTCTGTCTGTTTCTCAATTTACTCTTTATGGTGACACAAGGAAGGGAAGGCGCCCGAATTTTATGCAAGCAGCGAAGCCAGATGTAGCGAAATCACTTTACGAATTATTGAATGAAACTCTTAGAGAAAAAGGAATTCACGTAGAAACTGGTCGATTTGGGGCGATGATGGACGTGTCATTGACCAATTCAGGACCTGTGACAATATGGATGGATAGCAAAGAATAGACTTGCCCTAGACTGTAGATAAACTCACGTGAGTTTGTTTAGAGTCTTTTTCTTTTGGATGATATAAAAAAAGAGGCGTTAACAGCCTCTTTTTTTAGCGGAAATAATGCGTTAATCCTTCTGTTATTCCTTCTGTGACTCGTTCTTGATAGGAAGCGCTATAAATCACCGCTTCTTCTTGAGGGTTACTTAAATATCCGAGTTCGTAAAGAAGGGAAGGACGCTTATTTTCTCTTAAAACGAAATAATCTCCGAATTGTACGCCTTTATCTGGAATTTGGGCGTGCTTTGCCACTTCACGATGAACGTTTGTGGCTAGGCTTTGGTCTTTTGCTGTTTGATAATAATAAGCTGTACTTCCTCTGACACTTGGATCCATAAAACTATCATAATGAATACTAATAAATGCATCTGCATTTCGGTAATGAGAGGTTGCGACCCTCGATTGAAGGCTGATAAACGTATCATCACTTCGAGTCAAGTAGACATTTGCACCAGAAGCTCGCAATTTGTCTGCAAGTAACTTGGCGGTTTTAATCGTGATGTTTTTTTCAAATGCGCCATCTGCTCCGATGGTGCCGCCGTCTTTCCCGCCGTGACCAGGATCAATAACGATGGTTTTTCCTTTTAAAGAACCTGTTCCAGAAGATGATTCTTGTTGCGGTCTTGGTGCTTCACTGCTGTTTTTCTTTGTTTGAACGACCCAGCCGGCGACAAATCCTGTTCCGCCGTTTGATAGTGCTACTTCGTACCAATCCCCTTGTGTGCGAACAATTCGATAAGTAGCTCCCTTAGTTGCTCTTTCTGCTATTGCCGAAGATGTAGAAGCGCTTTTTCTAATATTGGTTCCATCATAGACAATGTATGCTTTTTGATCAGACGTAGCCGAAGAGGATGGACTTTTTTCGTTTCCATCATTTTTTTCTTGACTGCTGACAATGTAATAGCTTGCGACCCACCCTTTGTGATGGCCAACCTGAATTTCATACCAACCATTTTGCTCCCGTAATATGGTGATTTGTGTGTTTCTAGGGAGCGAAGCCACAACTTGTGCATTTGGTGCTGCAGTTTGTCTGACATTTAAGCTAGACACGCCTACTGTACCTGTTTGTTTAGAAAAAGAAGGATGACTTGACTTAGAGACTGCCTGTCCGCTGGAAATATAATCAGAGTGAACCCAGCCTTCTGTTTGCTGATAAGAAATTTTTGTCCATGCGCCGCTTGTCTTCAGCTTTGTGGCGAATGCGCCTTGCGGAAATGTTCCAATCACTTGATAGGATGTCCCTGGGCCTGTTCGAATACGAAGGTCAGTGGCAGTCGATGTGATTGTGCTGTTTTTTGAATCGATTTGCCCTTTTCCTTTAGACTTAGCCGTACTTTGTGCGTCAGGAGATTTTTTAATCAGCCATGAGACGACCCAGCCCTTTTGTCCGCTTGACAGCCCGATCTGCACCCAATCGCCTTGTTCAGAGAGAATCGGATAACTTTCTCCTCGTTTTACAACGGCTGCTATTCCGTAGCTTAAACCTGGACCAGTTCTCACATTCATTTCATCTGTTGCGATTACAGCTTGATCCGTTTGGGCAGTCACGCGAGTGAGCGGCCAAGTGCTTGCCATGAGAACAAAGCAGGTGAGCAGAAGAATCATTTGATTGTGTTTTTTAACATTCAAAACGGTGTTTTCCCCTCCTTTGTAAAACCAATGAATGTCCATTCGTTATGTCAGGTTCTAAATCCTTGCAGTTTTCCTAATAAAAATAAATTAATCTGTTTATACTAAATAAAAATGTGATAAAAGGATGTAAAACATGAGATTAAGTAGGAAATTAGGACGAGTGCAATATAATGGACATCGTGACATGGATCTAAAACAACATGACGAAATGGATCAACCAGGCTTCCTTGAAGAAATTGCTTCTGAATACGGTTGTACGTCAAAAGAAGAGCTAGAAAAGAAAAAGAGACACAGCAAGGGTTGACAGAGTGGCAACACCGACCTTATTATAATATAAATCAACACACTTGAAAATTTAAAATGTGGAACCAATGATAGAGAATAGTAGGATAAATTGCGTGAGCAGAGAGGAATCGCCCTTGGCTGAAAGCGAATCCGCATGGCATTTATGACGAAAGAACACTCTGTAGGTTTCTTGCTGAACGCTCTGAAAATGAGTCATTAGGCAGAGGACGTGAATCTGCGTTAAGGATTTGAGCGGGAACATGGTATGATCATGTTTCAACTAGGGTGGCACCACGGGTATAACTCTCGTCCCTACTATACAAATAGTAGAGGCGGGGGTTTTTTATATGTCCACACAAAAAATGAATGATGGTCGTAGGAGGACGAAAAATGAGTTTTCATATTCCAAGAGGGACACAGGATATTTTACCTGGAGAGTCAGAACGCTGGCAGTATGTTGAAAAAATTGCGAGAGACACATGTGCTGTCTATCAATACCAAGAGATTCGTACACCGATTTTTGAGCATACCGAGCTTTTTGCGCGGGGGGTAGGCGAATCAACAGATATCGTTCAAAAAGAAATGTACACATTTGAAGATAAGAAGGGACGCAGCATTACTCTTCGTCCAGAGGGAACTGCTTCAACTGTGCGTTCTTATGTTGAAAATAAACTATTTGCACAACCAATGCAGCCGACAAAGCTATACTACATTGGACCAATGTTCCGCTATGAGCGTCCGCAAACAGGAAGATACCGTCAATTTTATCAATTTGGAATTGAAGCGATCGGTTCAAAAGATCCTGCCATTGATGCAGAAGTTATTTCACTCGCAATGAGTGTCTATGAGAAAGCAGGTCTTTCCAACTTGAAGCTCGTCATTAACAGCCTTGGTGACAAGGATAGTCGTGCTGATTACCGCAAGGCACTAGTTGAGCACTTTGAGCCAAGAATTGATGAATTCTGTCATGATTGTCAATTAAGATTACACCAAAACCCACTGCGCATTCTTGATTGTAAAAAGGACCGTGATCATGAACTGATGGCAACAGCCCCATCCATTCAGGATTACTTAAATGAAGAATCACGGACTTATTTTGAAAAGGTAAAACAATATTTAACAGATGTCGGCATTGAATATGTCGTCGATCCAAACTTAGTGCGCGGTCTTGATTATTACAATCATACCGCTTTTGAAATCATGAGCAATGCAGAAGGCTTTGGTGCTATTACAACATTAGCTGGTGGCGGTCGCTATGATGGACTTGTCGAAGGAATTGGCGGACCTGAATCCCCGGGTATCGGTTTTGCCATGAGTATTGAGCGTTTTCTTTCGGCGATTGATGCTGAAAAGATAGAGCTTCCAGTACAAGATGGCATCGACTTATACATTGCTGTCATTGGAGATAAAGCGAAAGACTATTCCGTTTCTTTATTGAATCGACTTAGAAAAGAAGGCATTTCAAGCGAAATGGATTATACAGGGAAAAAACTAAAGGCGCAATTTAAATCAGCTGACCGCCTGAAAGCAAAATTTATTGCCGTTCTTGGGGACGATGAGCTTGATCAACATATTGTAAATGTAAAAGATACGACAACGGGTGAACAAATTGAAGTGAAGCTTGATGAGCTGATTCAAATGTTGAAAGCCCACCAGAAAGCGTAAAGAAGGAGTGGAATGTTTGTGTTTGGTAGAACTTTTTATTGCGGAGAAGTAACAGAAGACCAGATCGGTCAGTCAGTCATCTTAAAGGGATGGGTTCAAAAGAGACGTGACCTTGGCGGGTTAATCTTTCTTGATTTGCGCGACCGTTCGGGAATTGTTCAGGTTGTATTCAACCCAGATCTTTCGAAAGAGGCGCTTGAGACAGCAGAATCAATTCGAAATGAATATGTCCTTGATATAAAAGGTACGGTTGTCGCAAGAGAGGAAGCAACTGTCAATCCTAATCTAAAAACAGGCAAAATTGAAATTCAAGCAGAATCTGTCAAGGTTTTAAGTGAAGCGAAGACGCCTCCATTTGTAATTTCAGATCAAGCAGACGAGGTATCAGAAGATGTCCGGTTAAAATATCGTTACCTAGATCTTCGCCGCCCTGTGATGTTTGAAACGATGAAGATGCGTCATGAAGTGACAAAAGCATTCCGCCACTTTTTAGATGACAACGGTTTTCTAGACATTGAAACGCCGATTTTAACGAAAAGTACCCCAGAGGGTGCACGTGACTATCTTGTACCAAGCCGTGTACATGAAGGGGAGTTTTATGCACTGCCTCAGTCTCCACAAATATTTAAACAATTGCTGATGGTGTCAGGTATAGATCGTTACTATCAAATCGCAAGGTGCTTCAGAGATGAAGATTTACGAGCTGACCGTCAGCCGGAATTTACACAAGTCGATATTGAAATGTCCTTTATGAGTCAAGAGGATATCATGGATCTTGCTGAACAAATGATGGCAAAGGTCATGAAAGATGTCAAAGGAATTGATCTGACATTGCCATTGCCACGTATGACGTACGATGAAGCGATGAATCGTTATGGATCAGATAAGCCAGATACGCGTTTTGACATGACGCTTGTGAACATCTCAGACACGGTGAAGGACTCAGACTTTAAAGTGTTCAGTGGTGCTGTGCAAAATGGCGGAGCTGTGAAAGCAATTAATGTGAAAGGAGCAGCAGCCAACTATTCAAGAAAAGACATTGATGCACTTGGTGCATATGCAGCCAACTACGGCGCAAAAGGTCTAGCTTGGCTAAAAGCAGAAGGGGCAGAATTGAAGGGACCAATTGCCAAATTCTTTGATGAGACGAAGCAAGCAGAATTAAAGCAGCAGCTACAAGTGGAAGAAGGCGACCTTTTACTCTTTGTTGCAGATAAGACGTCAGTTGTCCATGATGCGCTCGGAGCACTTCGCTTAAAACTCGGCAAAGAGCTTGGACTCATTGATGAGTCTGCATTTCATTTCTTATGGGTTGTCGATTGGCCGCTGTTTGAAAAAGATGAAGACGAAGGCCGCTTCTATGCTGCCCATCATCCATTCACTATGCCAGTTCGTGATGATCTTGAATTAATTGAAACAAGCCCAGAAGACATGAAGGCACAGGCATACGACCTTGTGCTAAATGGCTATGAGCTTGGCGGAGGATCTATTCGTATTTTCGAAAAGGACATTCAAGAAAAAATGTTTGGTTTACTTGGCTTTTCAAAGGAAGAAGCATACGAGCAATTCGGCTTCTTGCTTGATGCATTTGATCATGGTGTTCCTCCGCACGGCGGTATTGCACTTGGGCTTGACCGTTTAGTGATGCTGCTAGCGGGTCGTTCTAACTTAAGAGACACGATTGCTTTCCCTAAAACAGCAAGTGCGAGTTGCTTACTAACAGACGCACCTGGTGAGGTAAGCAAAGCGCAGCTTGATGAGCTAAATCTAGCTATCAAAACAAAAAGTAAAACAGTAAAATAGATGCATGTTTATGGGCATGTAAACGCTTGAAAGTAAGGCATGCCTGTGATATGCTTTCATCAACCAATAAATAAAGTCCTGATACGTACGGTGGTTACCTAGTTTTGACCGAACATTTTTTTATACGGGAGCTTGTCTTTCCTTTCTGCATAAATGCCTCAATAGAGGACTTATAAAGTGAGGAAGAGAGCACCCACCTGCATGGTGCGGGGTTCAAAACGAAGGAAAAGCTGGCGGCGTGATCGGGGCTTTTTTGTGTTTTTTTCTCTTTGAGAAGGATGACGGAGAAGTCTGAATGTGATATGATTCTTTCGATTCATTTTAAATAAAGGTGGAGTGAGGCACTTGTTACATCAGTTTTCAAGAAACGAGCTTGCCATTGGCAAGGAAGGCTTAGATAGGTTAAAAAACAGTACGGTTGCAGTGCTTGGTGTGGGCGGAGTAGGTTCATTTGCAGTAGAAGCACTTGCTCGCTCGGGCGTTGGGCGTATTGTTCTTGTTGATAAAGATGATATTGATATTACGAATATAAATCGTCAGTTGCCGGCTCTTTTGTCAACAATTGGTCAACCCAAAGTTGATTTAATGAAGGAAAGAATTGCTGATATTCATCCAGAATGTGAAGTTATTGCCCTGAAGATGTTTTATACAGAGGAAACATATGAGCAATTTTTTGAATATCCTCTTGATTATGTCATCGATGCTTCTGACACCATTCATTACAAAATTCATTTGATGAAAGAATGTCTAAAGCGCAATGTCAACATGATTTCTAGTATGGGTGCTGCGAATAAGACAGACCCGACACGATTTCAAATTGCTGATATTTCGAAAACACATACGGATCCAATTGCAAAAGTTGTGAGAACACGTCTGCGTAAGGAAGGCATCCATAAGGGGATTAAAGTCATTTTCTCTGACGAAAGTCCAATTGTCATTCGTGAGGATGTAAGAAAAGAAGTAGGAAATGATGAGGCGAAGATTCGCAAGGCGAAAATGCCGCCTTCATCCAATGCATTTGTACCGTCTGTTGCTGGGCTGATCATGGGTGGTCATGTCATTATGGAGCTTTTAAAAGACATTCCAATTACCCGTGTAAAAGATAAATAAATTCCCCGCCTGCTGATGGGACTTGACCTCATCCTGATGCAGGGGGGGTTATTTTTGTCGTTTTATATTCTCATAGACCTGCTTAAGCGCTCCTTCAAATTTCCCAGTTTGTTTTGGCTGATAGTACTGTTTGTTTTTAAGCGGATCAGGTAAATATTGCTGTTTCACCCAGCCGTTTTCATAATCGTGCGGATATAAATAATCTACGCCTCTTCCAAGTGCCGTCGCTCCTTTATAGTGAGCATCCTTTAAATGGACAGGCACTTCACCTGCTTTTCCTGATCGAATGTCTTTTAAAGCTGCATCAATGGCAGCATAAGCAGAATTAGATTTTGGGGAAAGGCACAGCTCGATGACTGCATTTGCTAGCGGGATACGTGCTTCTGGAAAACCAATTCTTTCTGCCGTTTGAACGGCGCTTAATACGCGTGGTCCCACTTGCGGACTGGCTAGGCCGATATCCTCATAAGCGATCACAAGTAATCGTCTTGAGATGCTTTCAAGATCTCCAGCTTCAATAAGTCTTGCGAGATAATGGAGAGCAGCATCAGCGTCAGATCCTCTAATGGATTTTTGAAAAGCCGAGAGGACATCATAATGAGCATCACCGTTCTTATCGTGAGAAAAGCTCTTCTTTTGTAAACATTCTTCTGCTTCTGCAAGGGTAATGGAGATATTTCCGTTTTTATCAGCTTTCGTCGATAAGACGGCTAGTTCAAGGGCGTTTAAAGCGGACCGGACGTCCCCGCCGCATCCCTGTGCAAAATGGTTCATTGCCTCATCAGCGACGGTTACGGAATAACCGCCAAGTCCTCGATGTTCATCAAGCAATGCCCGTGTTAAGGCTGCTTTGATTTGCTCTGTTTCAAGAGGCTTTAGCTCAAATATTTGGGTGCGGCTCCGTATGGCGGGATTCATCGCATGATAGGGATTCGCTGTTGTGGCGCCGATCAAGATGATCATCCCATTCTCTAAATAAGGAAGTAAGAAATCTTGCTTCCCTTTATCCAGCCTGTGTACTTCATCTAAAATCAGGATGACTTGACCGCTCATTTTTGCTTCAGCTGCGACAGCTTCCATATCTTTTTTGTTATGAATGACCGCATTCAGTGTTCGAAAGGCAATGCTTGTACTACCAGCAATAGCAGTGGCAATTGACGTTTTGCCAATCCCAGGCGGTCCGTATAAGATCATTGAGGACAAATGTTTGGCCTCTACCATTCGTCTAATAATTTGGCCTTTTCCAACTAGATGCTCTTGTCCAATAATGTCTTCAATATGACTTGGTCGCATCCGATAAGCTAAAGGTTTCATGATTCATCTCTCCTGAGCTTTGTCTTGTGTGTATAGAGTACCGAAATTTCTTCAAATAGGAAAGGGATGCGGCCTCAAGTGAAGCGGGGAACCTGCAAATGAAAGTTAGTTGAAAGTATGATATAATTGCTTTTAGTCTATATAAGCGTATATGAAATCAGAAAAATTTGATGACATAGAATAGAAAACGCAGAGGTGTTTAACGTGAAAATTTCAACTAAAGGCAGATACGGTCTGACGATTATGATAGAACTAGCCAAAAAACATGGCGAAGGCCCTACATCATTAAAATCTATCGCTCAAAACAATGATTTGTCTGAGCATTATTTAGAACAACTTGTGTCACCACTTCGCAATGCCCGTCTTGTGAAAAGTATTCGCGGAGCGTACGGCGGTTATGTACTTGCCCATGAACCGAACGAAATTACAGCTGGTGATATTATTCGTGTATTAGAAGGACCAATTAGTCCTGTCGAAGTTATTGAAAATGAGGAACCAGCTAAGCGTGAGCTATGGATTCGTATTCGTGATGCAGTAAAAGATGTACTGGACAATACAACTCTTGAAGACCTAGCTAGTTATACAAGCGACGGGGACCAAGACGCGTACATGTTCTATATTTAATTCAGAGGTGTACCGGAAATGGAACGTATATATTTAGATCATGCTGCCACAACACCAATGGAACAGCGTGTTGTGGACAAGATGTTGCCCTTTTTTACAGAGACATTCGGCAACCCCTCTAGTATTCATTCGTTTGGACGTGAGGCAAGAAAGTGGCTTGATGAGGCAAGAGAAGTGATCGCAGCAGAATTACACTGTAAATCACAGGAGATCATCCTGACAAGTGGTGGAACAGAGGCAGATAATTTGGCGATCACAGGTGTAGCGATGGCAAGGCAGCATGAAGGAAAACATATCATCACAGCGAAAACAGAGCATCATGCGGTGTTGCATACGTGTGAACATTTAGAGAAGCTAGGATTTGAGGTGACTTACTTAGATGTGGATCAAACAGGATTGATTCATCTAGATCAGTTAAAACGGGAGCTAAGAGATGATACCATCCTCGTCACCATCATGTACGGTAATAATGAAACAGGGGTTCTTCAGCCAATAAGAGAAATTGGCGAACTCTTAAAAGATCATCCTGCTTATTTTCATACAGATGCCGTACAGGCATTTGGGACAATGCCCATTGATGTAGACGATCTCCATATTGATCTATTGTCTGCTTCAGGTCATAAACTAAATGGACCGATGGGGACAGGCTTCTTATATGTGAATGAACGTGTGACACTCTCGTCGCAAATGTTCGGGGGAGAACAAGAAAGAAAGCGGCGTGCTGGTACTGAAAATGTGGCTGGAATCGTTGGCCTTGCAGAAGCAGTGCAACTGACAAAGCAAAATAGAAGAGAAAAAGCAGCGCATTATGATAAGCTCAAAGAAACCATGTTGCAAGTATTTGAGAAAGAATCCCTTGCTTTCACGATCAATGGACATCCTGAACATACATTGCCGCACATATTAAATGTTCATTTCTTGGGAGTCTCTATTGAATCGTTACTTGTGAATTTGGATATGGAAGGAATTGCTGTTTCAAGTGGATCTGCATGTACGGCTGGATCTGTCCTTCCTTCGCACGTTTTAAGCGCCATGTTTGGCAAGGAAGCAAAAGAGCTGACGTCCTCAGTTAGAATAAGCTTCGGTCTTGGAAATGAAGAGGATCATGTGGAGCAGGCAGCACACAAAATAGCGGCTGTTGTGAAACGTCTTGTCAAATAAAGGTTTCCCCTTCATTTTAGTGTGAAGAATGAAACAGCTTTACACCTGAAGAAGAAACACGAACGCTGTTTCATTGAAATTGGAGTTGATGAAGATGACAAAAAGACCAGAAGAGACAAGAGTTGTGGTCGGGATGTCCGGAGGAGTCGATTCATCAGTTGCTGCCCTTTTGTTAAAGGAGCAAGGCTATGATGTCATCGGCATATTTATGAAAAACTGGGATGACACTGATGAAAATGGTGTATGTACAGCAACGGAAGATTACGAGGATGTCATTCGTGTCTGTAACCAAATCGGAATCCCTTATTATGCAGTAAATTTCGAGAAGCAATATTGGGACAAAGTGTTTCAATATTTTCTCGATGAATATAAAGCAGGCAGAACGCCAAACCCAGATGTCATGTGCAACAAAGAAATTAAGTTCAAAGCTTTTCTTGAACATGCTTTATCGCTCGGTGCAGATTATTTGGCAACAGGTCACTATGCACGTGTCGATCGAACAGGCGACGAAGTCAAAATGCTAAGAGGTCTTGATGCGAACAAAGATCAGACGTACTTCTTAAATCAATTGACACAAGAGCAGCTTGATAAAGTGATGTTCCCAATCGGTGATTTAGAGAAAAGCAAGGTTCGTGAACTGGCGAAAGAAGCAAAGCTGGCAACTGCTACGAAAAAAGATTCGACTGGCATTTGCTTTATTGGAGAAAGAAACTTCAAAACATTTCTTAGTCAGTACTTGCCTGCACAGCCTGGCGTGATGCAGACAATGGATGGAGAAGTGAAAGGTCAGCATGATGGATTGATGTATTACACAATTGGTCAACGTCAAGGGCTTGGAATTGGCGGAAGCGGTGACCCTTGGTTTGTTGTTGGAAAAGATTTGGAACGAAATGTGTTATTTGTAGAACAAGGCTTCCATAATCCGCTTTTATATTCTGACAGTATTTCAGCCGTCAATATCAGTTGGACTCGTTCTCATATTGTAGACGAAAACGGTGAATTAACATGCACAGCAAAATTTAGATACCGTCAAGAAGATCATCAAGTCAAAGTCAAAATAACAGGTGCGCAAGAAGCGACGGTATTCTTTGAAGAACCAGTTCGTGCTGTCACTCCAGGTCAAGCTGTTGTCTTTTACGATGGCGACGAATGTCTTGGGGGCGGTACAATAGATGCTGTCTTTAAAGATGGTCAAAAGCTGTCGTATGTTTAACATGTTTCAAAAACCTCAACGTCACTGTTGAGGTTTTTTAATGAAAGGATGAGATAAACGAAATGAATCACAATGAGATTGGCATTGAAGCACTCAATCAAGGGGAAATCGAAAAGGCAGCAGAAGCTTTTACAAAAGCAATAGAAGAAAGCCCTAAAGACCCCGTTCCATATATCAATTTTGCCAATTTACTTTCAAGTATCAATGAATACGAACGAGCCTTGAATTTTTTCCAGAAAGCAATTGAGCTAGATGACACAGCAGCTGCGGCATATTACGGAGCAGGAAATGTATACACATTAAAAGAAGACTTTATGAAAGCAAAAGACTTTTTTGAAAAAGCACTTAAAACCGGAATGGAAAATAGTGATCTATTTTATATGTTAGGTCATACGCTTATGAAATTAGAGCAGCCGAAGCTCGCCATGCCTTATCTGCAGCGAGCAATCGAATTAAATGAAGATGACAATGAAGCAAGGTTTCAATTTGGCATGTGTTTAGCAAATGAACATCTACTGCAAGAAGCAGTGAATATATTTACAGAAGTGGTAAAGCGTGACCCACAGCATGCAGATGCCTTTTATAATTTAGGGGTCGCTTATGCTTATCTAGAGAATAAGGACGAAGCACTTGAAATGCTAGGGAAAGCCGTTGAAGTTCAGCCTGATCATCTGCTCGCACTTCATGCCCAAAAGCTGATTCAAGAGGCAAAATAAAAGGAAGGAGGGAAGACCTGTGCAGGAAAATCCAGATCAAATGAAGCTTGATGATGAGCCATTTCTAAAAGGCACAGTGCAAGCTGTTATTTTTCATAATGAAAGCAATTTATATTCGGTATTAAAAGTGAAAGTCATTGAGACATCAGAAGACTTAGAGGAAAAAACGGCATCTGTCACAGGCTACTTCCCTGCACTTCATGAGAACGAAACGTACACCTTTTATGGAAAAGTCACGAGCCATCCGAAATTCGGCGAACAGTTTCAGGCGACTCATTTTGAAAAAGAGGTGCCAACAACGAAACAAGGAATTATTCATTACCTCTCCAGTGACTTATTTGAAGGGATAGGGAAGAAAACAGCAGAAGACATTGTGGGTCAGCTAGGTAATCAAACGCTTCATAAAATTATGCGTGACCCAGCTGTTTTGTATGAGGTTCCACGCCTATCAAAAAAGAAAGCCGATAAGCTTGCTGCTGCGCTTCAACAGCATCAAGGACTGGAGCAAATCATGATCCATCTAAATCAGTATGGCTTTGGTCCACAGTTGAGTATGAAAATTTACCAAGTGTATGAAGGCGAAACCCTGCAAAAAATTAAAGAAAATCCTTATCAACTTGTGAAAGATGTAGAGGGAATCGGATTTATTAAAGCAGATGAGCTAGGGGCAAGAACGGGCATTTCCGGAAATGATCCGGCTCGAATTCGTGCAGCACTTCTTTATACAGTAGAGACTGCCTGCCTGAAAGACGGCCATACTTACATCCAAACAAAAGATCTCATTGTTGAAACGAGAAAGTTGCTCAACCAAACAGGGAATGATAACAAAGTCACGGAGATGGATGTAGCCAATCAAATACTCGCACTCGGTGAAGGGAAAGATATGATAATTGAAGATGACAGGTGCTATCATCCTTCTTTGTTTTATGCAGAGCAGAGTGTGGCAAAACGAATTCAAAAAATCGTATCCCAAACCGAATATGCAGATCAATTTCCTGAATCAGAATTCCTCCTTGCACTTGGTGAATTGGAGGAACGTTTAGGTGTACAGTATGCTCCTACACAAAAAGAAGCCATCCAAAAAGCGCTCATGTCACCTATGCTGCTTTTAACGGGCGGACCAGGGACAGGAAAAACAACGGTGATTAAAGGAATCGTTGAGCTGTATAGCGATCTGCACGGCGTATCGCTTGATCCAAGTGATTACAAAAAGGATGAATCGTTTCCATTTGTCCTAGCGGCTCCAACGGGACGGGCAGCCAAACGAATGACCGAATCAACAGGGCTTCCGGCAGTGACCATCCACAGGCTGCTTGGCTGGAATGGGTCTGAAGGCTTTTCGCACGATGAGGATCAGCCAATTGAAGGGAAACTTGTCATCATAGATGAATCGAGCATGTTGGATATTTGGCTTGCAAACCACTTATTCAAAGCGATCCCTGATCAGATTCAAGTCATTATGGTGGGGGATGAACACCAGCTTCCATCTGTTGGCCCAGGACAAGTATTAAGAGATTTACTAGCATCAAATGTCGTACCTGCTGTCACCTTAACAGATATTTACCGGCAGGCAGACGGCTCGACCATTGTTGAGCTAGCTCATGATATGAAAAATGGTGTTCTACCAAAAAATATAGCTGCACGATCAAAAGATCGATCCTTTATTCAATGTACAGCAGATCAATTGAAAGAAGTCATTGAAAAGGTTGTCCTAAACGCAGCTCAAAAAGGCTATACGGCGAAAGATATTCAAGTGTTGGCCCCTATGTATAAAGGAAAAGCCGGCATCAATGAGCTAAATAAAATGCTTCAGCATATTTTGAACCCTAAAAAACCAAAGGGTAGGGAAATCTCCTTTGGTGATGTTGTGTACCGGACGGGGGATAAGGTGCTTCAGCTTGTGAATCAGCCGGAGAATAACATTTTCAATGGTGACATTGGCGAAATTGTCTCGATTTTTTACGAAAAAGAAAATACGGAAAAAGAAGACATGGTCGTCATATCATTTGATGGGAATGAAATCACCTTTACGAAAAAAGATTTTCATCAGTTTACACATGCTTATTGCTGCTCCATTCACAAATCACAGGGCAGTGAGTTTCCGATCGTTGTGCTACCAGTGGTCAGAAGCTATTATCGAATGCTTCGACGAAATTTGTTGTACACAGCCATTACACGAAGCAAAAAGTATTTGATTCTGTGCGGTGAAGAATCAGCACTGGAATGGGGCGTCAAAAATAATGAAGATTCCCTTCGACAAACGTCATTAACGATGAGACTTGTAAACACCGAAAAGGTGATGGATGCTGAACTTGAAGCACTTCAAAAAGAACTTCCGTTTAGCGTACATGATGCAAATATCGGAATGGAGGGAATTACCCCATTTGATTTTATGCATGACTAAACAGATTGTTGACAAAGGGCTAAAATAAAAACCATTTTAGCCCTTTGTCATTTTTTCAGCGTGAATTGAAAACCGCTGCTTGTGCGAAGCGAATTGTTCATTCGTGAGCACCAGCACGCAGATCTGACAACGAATGGGTTTGTCTACACGCTAAAGGCTTCATTCATGGAAGCCATTTCTTCGTATGAGGCATACAGCAAACGCACACGCTAAGACTGTTCCGCAAAAGGTGGTTGATCACATTTTGAGAACATGTCGAGAGCTTGAGGGAATGTCTATCTATACAGATGAACTGTCTCAATCACTTGGTCAAATCAAAGATATTTGTTTATTAGCCGGCGGTAGCTGCGGAGGGTATATTTTAGACGGGAAAAAGAAAGATTGTGCGCTCATTCCATTCTCAGGTGGCGATAAACTGACAGACAAAGGTTTATATGTGTGCTGCCATGAGTCGATGGGAATAGATTCCGCTGCACCCTCCATATTATTTTCGAAACTAAAAAAGAAAATGATGCAATCACCCGATGGTGAAAATTTAGGCATTTTGGAAGATGTATACTTTTGTCCAAATTCGGGCACAATCGTAGCATATGAACTCTCAGACGGCTTCTTTACAGAGCTATCAGGGATACGAAAGCAGCTTTACGCTGCTGGAACCTTGATGAACGTTCAAAAGGAAGCACTTGTTCTAAACCGAACGTAAAGAGGTGCTGATTATGCTCATTTGCCCAAATTGCAAATGTAAAGACATCGGAAAAATAGGGGTCAATCAATATTATTGTTGGGGCTGTTTTATTGAATTGACGCTGTCAAAAGGCAAAATATCTACACATCAAGTGGAGGAAGACGGTACACTAAGCAGTTTAGATGATCTGTTTAGTGATGATGAACGTTCAATTCAACTATAAGTGTTAAGGGGGAATTTCGAATGGGCAAAATGACTTCTTCACTATTAACGCTTAGTGCGGGTGCACTTGCATATCACCTTGCAAGTAAATATGATATGCCATCTAAGCGGAATATGAAAAAGCTGAGAAAACGTGTTATGCGTATGCTTTAAAGGGAAAGGACATCCATGAATGAGCGGATGTCCTTTTTAAGTTTGCCTATATTCTAATCGCCTTGCAATCAGTGATAAGCCGAAGTTGACGATAAAATACAGCAATGCCGAAAGGAGGAAAATGGGAAGTAAGTATGACTGGCTTTGACCGTTCAAAATTTGAGCGTGATGCAATAGTTCAGGGAGAGCAATGACGACCGCTAAGGATGTATCCTTTAAAAGTGAAATAAATTGACTCACAATCGGTGGCACCATACGGCGTAAAGCTTGAGGCATCATGATCATTTTTAATGTTTGAATATAAGTGAAACCAGAGGACCTTGCTGCTTCAACCTGTCCCTTATCAATTGATTTAAGTCCGCTACGTATAATTTCTGATAACATAGCCGATTCAAAAACGGTTAATGCAGTGATTGCTGAGACGGTAATACTAAGCTTGATACCGATTTCAGGCAATGCAAAATACGTAAAAAAGATAATGAGCAAAAGCGGCAAGTTCCGAATCGTTTCAACGATGACAGCGAGCACCTTTGATAGAACAGGAATTTGAACGAATCTCAATGTGCCAATGATCAATCCAATGACAAAGCTCAAAATGATGGAGATAAAAGCCACTTTTAAGGTGACAGCAAATCCTTCGAGTAAAAAGACGAGATGATCAGGCTGATAGGCCCCTAAAAAATCCATTGTGTTTCCTCCTTTCTAGTGGCTTCGGGCTAACCTTCTTTCTAAATAGCCAACCCCTATACTAAGCGGAATCGTTAATAGTAAATAAAACATAGCAACGAAGATGTATACATCAAATGTCACAAACGTTCGGGAAGCAATGAGATCCCCTTGATACATCAGATCAAACCCTGCAATGACGCCTAGAATAGAGGAGTTTTTGACAAGGTTAATAAATTGATTTCCAAGAGGAGGAATGACCATTTTAATGGCTTGCGGCAAAATAATATATCGCATTGTCTCGCCATATGACAGACCACAAGCACGAGCTGCTTCCATTTGTCCAATTGGAACAGCTTGTATGCCTGCTCGAATGGCTTCGGCAATAAACGCAGAGGTGTAAATGGCAAGTGCGATGGTTCCGGCTGTAAAGCCATCTGCCACAATGCCCAACTCTGGTAAACCAAAAAAGAAAATAAATGTGATCAATAATAACGGAATATTCCGAATAAACTCCACGTAAGCCGTCCCTAACCAGTTCAGCGGCTTTAGTGGAGCAATTCTCATAATGGCAATGAACGTACCGATCAAAAAGCTTGCGATTAAGGCGATAATACTTGCACCAATGGTATATTTAAACCCTTCTAAATAAAGGTCTAAGTTTTCAGTTAAAATAGAAAACCGCAGCAATCAGTCCACTTCCTTTCTGATCAACAGGCGAGCCTCAGCGGCTCAACCTGGCGACAGCTGTATTGCTTGTAAAACCATTATTCCTTAATCCACTTTTTATAAATCTTGTCATACTCTCCTTTATCTTTTAAATCTTTTAATGCTTTGTTGATTGCATCTGTCAGCTCTTGATCGCCTTTTTTCACGGCAATCCCATAAGGCTCATCTGTGAAGGTGCCGCCGACTACTTCATAGTTTGAGTCTTCATCTGCCATTCCAAACAAGATCGCATTATCTGTTGTGAGCACCTGTCCTTGGTTAGATTTTAATGCAGTGAAGGCTTCTTGATAGTTTTCAAATTCTAAGACAGATGCTTCCGGTGCTTTTTGGCGAATATTTTGGGAAGAGGTGGAACCTTTGACGGCAAGCACCTTTGTTCCTTTTTTAATATCATCAATGGATTGTATGTTGCTTCCTTTTTTCACAAGAAGTGATTGTCCTGCTTCAAAGTAAACATCAGAGAAGTTGACTTCTTTTTTGCGTTCTTCTGTGATCGTCATAGTGGCGACAATCGCATGAATATCTCCCTTTTGCAACAAGGGGATTCTCGTTTTAGACGTGACTTCCTTAAATTCTGCTTTTCCATCAACGCCGAGTATTTCCTTCGTAATGGCTTTGGCAATATCAATATCGAATCCTTCTATTTCCCCGCTGCTAGGATTTTTTAGACCGAACAGACGTGTGTCATTTTTTACACCAAAAATAATTTTTTTATCTTTCTTAATGGTTTCTAATGAGCTTTTTTGTTTTGGAACAGATGATCCTTTCTCTGTAGAACCACAAGCTGTAAGTGCGACAACACAACAAGTGAGGAAAACAAGTAAAGATAAGCGTTTCATATTTTTCATGAATCAATTCCCCCTAGTGATTTAAAATTCGGCTTAAGAATTGCTGAGCGCGTTTCTCGCGCGGTTTTTCATAAAATGCAGCAGGTGTTGATTCTTCAAGAATCCTTCCTTCATCGATAAAGACAATTCGATCAGCAACCTCTCTGGCAAATCCCATTTCGTGTGTGACGACGACCATGGTCATTCCTTCACGGGCCAGCTGTTTCATGACATCTAGTACTTCTCCGATCATCTCTGGGTCAAGAGCAGAAGTAGGTTCGTCAAAAAGCATGACTTCAGGTTTCATTGCAAGAGCTCTTGCAATGGCCACACGCTGCTGCTGACCTCCAGAAAGCTTTGAAGGGTAAGCATCTGCTTTATCAGGAATACCGACTTTATTTAAATAAAATTCAGCCGTTCCCTTTGCTTCTTCCTTGCTCACTTTTTTGACCTTCATGGGCGCTAGCATGATGTTTTCTAACACCGTCTTATGAGGATAGAGATGGAAGTGCTGAAACACCATGCCAATGTTTTGTCTGACAAGATTAATGTTGGTTTTGGGGTGCTGAACAGATACTTGGTTGACGAGCACTTTCCCCTCATCAATACTTTCAAGACGATTGATGCACCTGAGCATGGTACTTTTACCAGACCCCGAAGGACCGATGATCACAACCACTTCACCTTTTTGAATATGTAGGTTAATGTCCTTGAGAACATGGAACTGGCCATAATACTTGTTGACTTCTTCGAATGTGATCATGAAGAACCTCCTCTTCTGTTCATTTTCGACGCTTGTGAAAAAGGGAAATGATGGAATAGGATGTGACAAAATTCTAGTGACGTTGGATGGAGCTGTATGTTTCATGTGTATTCATTTTTAACAAAGTTAGGACAAATTTTATTTATATGGATATTTACAGAAGAAGGTTAAACAATAAGAAAAGAGGTGAAAAAGGTGAAGAAACGTCCGATAGAGTTTCTTATATATGCTTCAGGTGTATTGCTTGTCCTTGCATCCCTACTCATTTTGATTCAGTTAGACGAGATATGGATGCCTATTTTTTTATTGTTAAAAGCTATTCTCATTCCGCTTTTCATCGCCATTTTTATTACTTATTTGCTCTATCCAATTGTTGAAAGGCTGCATGATCAGGGTTTGCCGAGAACATTCAGTCTCTTGCTGATATATTTATTATTCTTTGGCGGCACAGGTTTTGCTGTATATAAAGGGGCGCCTGTAATGATTGCACAGTTAAATGAGCTGTCAGAGCAAATACCAGTGCTTGCTGAAACCTATAATGGCGCTTTATCTCATATTCATCGTCATACAAGCCACTGGCCTGACAGGCTGCATGAACGGCTTGACCGGTTCATTGTGCAATCGGAAACATATGCGGCAAATGGCGCAGAGCGGATGATTCTTAGCTGTAAGGTATTATTTGATTACGCATTAGTCGCTGCTTTGATTCCTTTTCTTGTCTTTTACATGGTGAAAGATATAAACACGATGAAGCGGGCTGCATGGTATTTAACGCCGCCTAAGTTCCGAAAGAGAGGATATGCATTTGTAAGGGCTGTCGATAACTCACTTGGTGATTATATAAGAGGACAATTGTTTGTCTGTTCACTGATTGGAGGAGCAGCAGCCATAATTTTCTGGTTGTTTCATATTCCTTATCCACTCGTATTAGGTGTACTGATTGGCGCAACCAATGTTATCCCGTACTTTGGACCTATAATTGGTGCTGTTCCTGCTTTAATCATTGCCTTCACTGTCTCAGTTAAATCAGTCATCATTGTGATGATCACAGTGGCAGTGCTGCAATTTTTAGAAAGCAATGTACTCAGCCCGATTATTGTGGGTAGAAGTCTTCATATGCACCCTGTGGTCATCATGCTTGTTCTGCTTGCAGGAGGAGAATTGTTTGGTTTAATTGGTATGATTTTGGCCGTACCATCTGCAGCAATTATTAGAGTCATCATTGTGCAATATATTCACATGAGACGAAGCGTTCATTGACAATATGTGCCGAGTTGTCTATAATAATTTCGATTCATACATAGTGAATTCAATGATGGACCCGAGTACGTTAAAAAGCTGATAAAGAGAGAGGCTTTATTTGCTGAGAAAAGCCTTATCAGACCTTTAACGGAAGCTAGTCCTGAGTGCAGATAAACACTGCCGCTCTTTCCAGCGTTATCGGATGTGAAGGTGATAGACGCTGGTGTCTATAATCAGGGTGGTACCGCGAGAGCATCTCGTCCCTGTGTAAGTAGTTTTATGCTTGCATAGGGCGGGGTGTTTTTTCGTTTGTGTGGAGATATGATGAAATAAAAAGGGAGGATTTTTTAAATGAAAACTTTAACTTCTGCGCAAGTACGTCAAATGTTTTTAGACTTCTTTAAAGAAAAAGGACATGCGGTAGAACCGAGTGCTTCACTCGTACCGCATGATGACCCAACACTTCTATGGATTAACAGCGGGGTGGCGACATTAAAGAAATATTTTGATGGACGTGTTGTTCCTGAAAATCCGCGTATTTGTAACGCACAAAAATCAATTCGTACAAATGATATCGAGAATGTAGGGAAAACAGCCCGCCATCATACGTTCTTTGAGATGCTTGGTAATTTCTCAATCGGTGACTATTTTAAAGAAGAAGCGATTGTTTGGGCATGGGAATTCCTGACAAGCGAACGATGGATTGGCTTTGATCCGAATTTGTTATCTGTGACCGTTCATCCAGAAGATGAGGAAGCTTATATTCTTTGGAGAGACAAAATTGGTATCCCTGAGGAACGCATTATTCGTCTTGAGGGGAATTTCTGGGATATCGGAGAAGGACCAAGCGGACCAAATACTGAAATTTTCTATGACCGCGGCGAAGCATACGGAAATGACATGAATGATCCGGAACTTTATCCAGGTGGTGAAAATGAGCGCTACTTAGAAGTATGGAATCTTGTTTTCTCTGAATTTAATCATCATCCAGATGGCACTTATACACCACTACCAAAGAAAAACATTGATACTGGGATGGGCCTTGAACGAATGGTATCAGTCATTCAAAATGTTCCAACGAACTTTGATACAGACTTGTTCATGCCAATTATTCGTGCGGTGGAAACGATTTCTGGAGAAACCTATGGAGAAACGAAAGAAAAGGACACAGCATTTAAAGTCATTGCTGACCACATTCGTACAGTAGCTTTTGCGGTTAGTGATGGAGCGCTCCCTTCCAATGAAGGACGCGGTTATGTACTAAGACGTTTGCTGCGCCGAGCAGTCCGTTATGCGAAGACGCTTCATATCAACCGTCCATTTATGTATGACCTTGTGCCAGTTGTGGCCGAGATCATGAAGGATTTCTATCCAGATGTTCTAGCAAAAGAAGAATTTATTTCGAAAGTGATCAAAAACGAAGAAGAACGCTTCCATGAAACGCTCAATGAAGGGCTTGCCATTCTGTCAGAGATGATCAAAAAAGAAAAAGACAAAGGTAGCTCACAAATATCAGGTGAAGATGTATTTAAGCTGTATGATACGTATGGCTTCCCTGTCGAGCTAACAGAGGAATATGCACAAGATGAGAAAATGACAGTAGACAAAGAAGGCTTCCAAGCTGAAATGGACAAACAGCGTGATCGTGCAAGAAAAGCGCGGCAAGATGTCGGCAGCATGCAAGTTCAAGGCGGTGCTTTAGGGGATATTAAAGTAGAGAGCACCTTCGTTGGGTATGAAAATTTAACAGCTACAGCACACATCATTGAACTGCTTCAAAATGGCGAGATTGTGAAAGAAGCGCATGAAGGTGAAAAGGTCCAAATTTTATTAAATGAAACACCCTTCTATGCAGAAAGCGGCGGACAAGTAGCAGATAAAGGGACGTTAAGAAGTGATGAAGCCATCATTGAAATCAACGATGTCAGAAAGGCACCAAACGGCCAGCATGTCCATGAAGGAATGGTTGTCAGCGGCACTGTGCAAAAAGGTCTTGAAGTTACTGCTGAAGTTGAAGCTGCTCTTCGAAAAAGTATTGTGAAAAACCATACTGCGACTCACTTGCTTCATCAGGCACTGAAAGATGTACTGGGCAGTCACGTCAATCAAGCAGGTTCATTAGTGAATGAAAATAGACTTCGTTTTGACTTCTCTCATTTTGGACAAGTCACAAAAGAGGAATTGGCGCAAATTGAAACAATCGTCAACGAAAAGATTTGGGAAGGAATCTCTGTTGCAATTGACCTTAAACCAATTGCAGAAGCAAAAGAAATGGGCGCGATGGCGTTATTCGGTGAGAAATATGGCGATATCGTTCGTGTCGTTCAAGTAGGTGATTACAGCATCGAGCTTTGCGGAGGTTGTCATGTACAAAATACGGCTGAAATCGGCTTGTTTAAAATCGCATCAGAATCAGGTATTGGTGCAGGAACGCGCCGTATCGAGGCTGTCACAGGCAAAGGAGCCTATGAAGAATTAAATGGACAGCTTGCGATTTTGGAGAAGGCTGCTTCGGAATTAAAATCAAATCTAAAGGATGTACCAAAACGAATCGCTTCCTTACAAGCAGAGTTAAAAGAGGCTCAAAGAGAAAATGAATCCCTTCTTGCGAAACTAAGTCAGGCAGAAGCAGGCTCTATTTTAGAAAAAGTAACAGACGTTGGCGGAGTGAAAATTTTAACAGAAAAAGTGAACGCAAAAGACATGAACCACTTAAGAACAATGGTAGATGACCTAAAAGCTAAATTAGGATCAGCTGTCATCGTACTCGGCGCTGTACAAAATGGAAAAGTAAACATTTCAGCAGGTGTGACAAAAGACGTTATTGAAAAAGGACTTCATGCAGGCAAGCTTGTCAAGCAGGTGGCTGAAATCTGCGGGGGAGGCGGAGGCGGTCGTCCAGATATGGCTCAAGCAGGCGGGAAACAACCAGACAAGCTTGAAGAAGCACTAGCAACTGTCGAAGAATCTGTCAAATCCGTTTTATAATCATGCAATGTAGTGTAGAATAATGGTATTAGATGAGCGGTTAGACAAATGCTTGCTAGTAGAATGTTGGAAGAGAGGTGCAAGACGCAGTGAGTTCATTTGATAAGACAATGAAATTTAACTTCTCTGATGATTCAGCTGAAACCAATGTGAATGAAGTGCTAATCACAGTTTACGACGCACTCCAAGAAAAAGGATACAACCCGATCAATCAAATTGTTGGATACTTGCTGTCAGGCGACCCTGCTTATATTCCAAGACATCAAGATGCACGCAACCTAATTCGTAAACTAGAACGAGACGAATTAATTGAGGAATTGGTTAAATCGTACTTAGAGACACATAAAGAGGCGTAAAACATGAGAATTTTAGGCTTAGATTTAGGCACGAAAACCCTTGGTGTTGCCATAAGTGATGAAATGGGATGGACAGCTCAAGGAATTGAAACAATTAAAATTGATGAAGCAGGCGGAGACTTTGGTCTAAGCCGCCTGTCTGACATCATTGCGCAATACGGAACTGATCAAATTGTACTTGGCTTTCCGAAGAATATGAACGGTACGGTCGGTCCAAGAGGCGAGGCCAGCCAATCATTTGCGAAAGTGCTGGAAAACACGTACAATGTTCCTGTTGTGCTTTGGGACGAGCGACTGTCGACGATGGCAGCGGAAAAAATGCTCATCTCTGCCGATGTGAGCAGACAAAAGCGTAAAAAAGTCATTGATAAAATGGCGGCTGTGATGATCCTGCAAGGGTATTTAGACAGCTTAAATTAAAATGAGGTGAATCAAATGGAACACGGAGAAAAACAAATTACAATCGTTGATGATAATGGAAATGAACAGCTTTGCGAAATATTATTTACTTTTGAAAGTGACCATTTCAACAAATCATATGTTCTTTACTACCCAATCTCTGAGCAAGACAATGAAGAAATTGAAATTCATGCATCAAGCTTCACACCTAATGAAAATGGGGAAGATGGGGAACTTGAGCCGATTGAAACAGATGAAGAGTGGGACATGATTGAAGAAACGTTAAATACGTTCTTAGATCAAGAAGAGGACGAAGAGTAGAAATAAAAGACCTGTGATCATGATCCGAGATCTCAATCACAGGTCTTTTTATATACATTATGTTAACCTTATTATTTTTTAAGTTGACATATATGAGAAGAACTTTTACTCTTATTTCTATATATGAATAAGTGAGGGTCATGTATGTTGAAAATTCAAGAAATGATGCAAATCGCACTCATGACAGCTATTATGGGTATTTTAGGTTTAATCCCGCCTATTTTCTTCACCTTTACACCGGTTCCAATCACATTACAAACGGCTGGTTTGCTGCTAGCTGGCGGGTTGTTAAAGCCAAAACAAGCATGGATGAGTTTACTTCTTTTTCTTCTAATTGTGGCAGCGGGTGCACCTCTTTTGTCAGGAGGAAGAGGTGGAATGGGGGTCTTTTTTGGACCAAGTGGCGGTTTTTTACTTGCCTATCCAATTGCTGCCTTTGTGATCAGTTGGTGGCTGAATCGTCTGAAAAAAATGACCGCATTACGTCTATTTGCTGTGTATGCGGTATGCAGTATTGGTATTTTGTATATATGCGGTGTTCCTTTTCAAGCAATGATGATGCATATAGAAGTAAAACAAGCAGCATTACTGAGTATGATTTATGTACCTGGCGATTTAATCAAAGCTGGCATTTGTTCCGTTTTCACGGTTAAAATCATCCAGGCGATGTCTTATCGCAAAAGGGAAATACATAAAGGGGGACGAGCAATTTGACACTTGTAACTGAAACGTATGCAAGATATGCAGAGACTAGGCCTGAACAAATGGCTATCATCAATGAGAAAGAAAGCATTACTTATAGAGAATGGCATGAGCTTGTTCAGAAATCAGCACAGTGGTTGAAAAAAGTAACTCATCAGCAAAGAAGAGTCGCTTTTTTAATATCTAATGGTGTGTCTTTTCTTCAAATATTTGCTGGAGCTGCATCAGCAGGGTGGACAGCCATTCCGCTTGATCCGAGATGGTCTCATGCAGAATGTGTAGAGAAGCTCATCTTAAGTGAGGCAGCTATAGTCATTGTTGAAGATCGGTATATGAGAAAGTTTGAAAAAGAGAAGATGAGCATCCTAGTTCTTTCTTTATCTGAATGGAAAGAAAAGATGAACCTTGAAACAACCATTCAGTCGAACTTTGAGGAGGTCGAGAATGACCCTGTATTTTATATGGGATTTACTTCAGGGTCGACCGGTTCACCAAAGGCCTTTATGAGGCGTCATCAGTCATGGATTGAGAGCTTTCGAATGACGGCCTCTGCCTTTGGAATATCTCATCAAGATCATGTCCTCATTTTAGGCACTCTGCTTTCCTCTCATTTTTTATACGGCGCCATCAGTACACTTTACTTTGGCGGAACGGTCTCACTTTTAGAAAAGTTTTCGCCTGAGAAAGGGAAGGAGGCTTTAGAGAGAGGAGACATCTCCGTTATATACACAGTCCCTACGATGACAGAATCTCTGCTTGAAATAGAGGCATTCTGCGATCATCCCCTCATGGTGATTTCGTCTGGAGCAGATTGGGGGGAAATGTCTAAAAGACATCTGATCACCAAATACCCGCATGTCACCTTTTATGATTTTTATGGGACATCTGAGCTAAGCTTTGTCTCCTATTTATCTTCAAAAGATTTTCTTAAGAAACCTCAGTCAGTCGGACAACCTTTCTCTAATATTCAAATTGAAATCAGGCGTGCAGGCAGCATCGAATGTCAACCGAATGAAACGGGCAGGATTTATGTGAAGAGCCCTATGTCCTTTTCTGGCTATTTACATGATGAAAAGCCGCAAGAAGAGTGGCTGACAGTATACGATATGGGGTGGCTTGACGAAGACGGATACCTTTATATCAATGGCCGGGAAAATGGCATGATCGTCTATGGAGGATTGAACATATTCCCAGAGGAAGTTGAACGTGTGTTGAACGAACAGGCAGAAGTTGAACGGTCGATCGTCATTGGACTGCGTGATTCGTATTGGGGTGAAATTCCTGTTGCGATCATTGAAACAACGAAACCTATCAAAACAGTAAGGCATGCTGTCAAAGAAAAACTAGCCTCTTACAAAGTGCCAAAGAAATGGCTTGTCACTGACCATATGATTGAAACATCCAACGGAAAAATAGCACGTGCAAAGATGAAAAAGTGGGCTGAGGAACAATTGTCATGCAAGCTGTCATAGTGCAAGCAAAGCGCACACCTTTCGGTTATAAAAACGGCATGCTAAAGGCGTATCAGCCAGAACAATTAGCTGCCCCCCTTATCCAGCATTTATGTAAGACCATGGTGCCTGATGACGTCATCTTAGGCAATGTTGTAGGTGGTGGCGGTAACATAGCGCGTCTTTCCTCATTAGAAGCGGGTCTCTCGCTTACCATTCCTGGGATGACCATTGACAGACAGTGTGCTTCTGGTCTTGAAGCAATCCGAATCGCCTGCACATTGATTCAATCGGGAGAAGGAAAGATGTATGTCGCTGGCGGCACCGAAAGTATCTCTCGGTCACCAATGAAAGAGAGAGCACGTTTTTCACCAGCTTGGTTAGGAGATCCAGATATGGGTGATGCGACAGAGCGGACTGCTGCCAAATTTTCAGTATCAAGACAAAAGCAGGATGATTATGCGCTCATTAGCTGGGAGAGAAGTATGAGCGCATTTAAAAATGGAACGTATACTGAAGAAATTCTCCCGATTGGTAAATGGAGCACAGATGAAGGTTCAGTCAAAATAAGACCGATAGCCAACATTATGCAGCGAGCCAAGCCTATTTTTTTACCAAAACAAGGAACAATCACAGCCGCAAATAGCTGTAAGGAAGCAGATGGTGCAGCCGCAGTGGTTGTGATGGAAAAAGCTGAAGCAGAGGCAAAGGGTCTAAGGCCCATCTTGCGCTATGCAGGAAGTGCTGTGACGGCGATGAACCCGCATTATCCTGCTGCTTCTCCGATCGATGCAATGAAGAAACTTTTACAAAAGCATCAGCTGAGTATTGAAGATATTGCACTATTTGAAATTAATGAAGCCTTCGCGGTGAAAGTGGCCCTTATTGCACGAACGCTTGGTATATCTTATGACAAAATCAATAAAAGAGGCGGTGCGCTTTGCCTTGGACATCCATATAGTGCTTCTGGGGCGGCAATGATGGTAAGATTATTTTATGAAGCACACACATTACCTCAAGGCAGCTATGTCATGGCGGCAATTGGCAGTGGCGGTGGTGTTGGTTTAGCGCTATTATGTGAAGTTCTCTAAACTGATGTATGAGCAAGTCATTGCCGAACTCCGTCGAATCATGTAGTATAAAGGCTAGATGTGAGGAGGGCCATGCATGTTTTCAGAACAAAAGAAACCACCATTTTTTAAAAGAAAAATGGGGATCGCCCTGTTATCTGTGCTTGCTGTGATCATCATTGCGACATTATCAAGCTTTTTATATGTTCAATCAGCGCTCGGACCGGTCGATCAAAAAAGCAAACAAACGATTAATATCCATATCCCAAACGGTACATCTGTTCGAGAGATTGCCGGCATTTTAAAAGAAAAAGGACTTATTTCGAATGAGACTATTTTTACTTACTATGCAAAATACAAAAAAGCTTCCGGCTTTCAAGCAGGATACTTTCATTTGAAACAAACAATGGATGCAGATCAGCTTATCCAAAAATTGACTTCTGGCGGAACAGATTACGCCTTTCAGCTTGTGGTTCCAGAAGGAAAACAGTTGTCTGATATTGCAACGATTATTGCCAACCAGACGAACTATTCAGCAAAGGAAGTTGTAGCAAAGTTGGATGATCCAGCTTTTATCAAAAAACTCATGAAAAAGTACCCGAAGACTGTGACATCAAAAGTTGAGCAGAAAAATATCAAACATCCATTAGAGGGGTATTTATTTCCTGCTACGTATCCGTTTTATCGTGAAGATGAACCATTGGAAAGCATCATTGAAACAATGATTAAACAAACGGATCAATACGTGAAAATGCATGAAAAAGACATGAAAAAGAGAAACATGTCCATTCACGATGTTCTGACAATGGCATCTTTAATTGAAATGGAAGCTACCGAAAAGACGGATCGAGCAAAAATTTCAAGTGTTTTTTATAACCGATTAAAAAAGGACATGCCGCTACAAACAGACCCAACCGTTCTTTATGCGCTCGGTAAACATAAATCTCGCGTCCTGTACAAAGATCTGAAAGTGAAATCACCTTACAATACGTATGTAAACAAAGGGCTGCCACCTGGACCAATTGCAAATGCTGGGGAATCTTCTTGGAAAGCAGCATTACATCCAGAGAAAACAGATTTTGTTTACTTCCTAGCGAAGAAAAATGGAGAAGTCGTCTTTACCAAAACGCTGAATGAGCATAACAAAGCCAAAGCAAAATACATCACAGGCAGCAATTAACTTGTGAGAGAAAAAGACTGTAGACAACTGACAGATTGGCTGCAGTTTTTTTCGTTGTGTCATCCAATTTATTGGTTCGCAATTACCACTTCTTTATGGTAAAATGTATCGGGTTGTTTTTACTTAGACGAACGAAAGATTGACGAGAAAGGGAGTTGCAAAAAGGCAGGACTCTTCTTTCTAAGGTCATGAAGGAGCTAGACATATAATGACTATCGAAGATGATCGAATAAATGATTATATTGAAAATTTAATTCCGCCAGGTCCTGATGAAATAGTTCAATTAGAAGCATACGCCAAAGTGAATCATGTTCCGATTATGGAAAAAGTGAGCATTGAGTTTTTACTGCAACTCCTTTCAATGAAAAAGCCTAAGAAAATTCTCGAAGTTGGAACAGCGATTGGTTATTCGGCTATCAGGATGGCTACGGCTCTACCTGATGCTGAAATTTACACCATTGAACGAAATCAGAAACGGTATGAAGAAGCGACACGCAATATTGAGGAATTACAGTTAAAAGAAAGAATACATGTGTTCTTTGGTGATGCAATTGAATCGGCAGAAACTGTTCAAACAATGGCGCCATATGATGTGATTTTCATTGATGCTGCAAAAGGACAGTATAAACGCTTTTTTGAATTGTTTGAGCCCATGCTGGCTGATGGTGGAATGATCATCACAGACAATGTATTATTTAAAGGCTTAGTGGCGACAAATTATGAAGAAGAGATAGAAGATAAGCGCAAAAAACAATTAATTGGAAAGATTGATCGATATAATCAGTGGCTTATGTCAAATCCTCATTTTCAAACTTGTATCATACCGGTAGGAGATGGGATAGCCATTAGTACAAAAAGAGGTGACCAATCATGAAAAAACCAGAATTACTTGTGACGCCAAGGAAAGTATCAGATATACTGCCACTAATCGAGGCGGGAGCTGACGCATTTTTATTAGGTGAACAAACATATGGTATTCGTCTTGCAGGCGAATTTTCAAGAGAAGATGTGAAACAGGCCGTTCACCTTGCACATGCACACGACAAAAAAGTCTATGTGGCAATGAATGCTATTTTTCATAATGACCGTGTTCCACTGCTTGAAGATTATTTAACATTTCTCGATGCATTAAAAGTAGACGGTGTGGTCTTCGGTGATCCAGCAGTGATCATGGTTGCGAAGGAAGCAGGTGTCAGCCTGAATCTTCACTGGAGCACAGAAACAACCGGGACAAACTATTTCACTTGTAACTACTGGGGCAGAAAAGGTGCAACCCGAGCAGTTCTAGCTAAAGAACTCAATATGGACAGTGTGATTGAGATCAAGGAAAACGCTGATGTTGAAATTGAAATTCAAGTACATGGCATGACCTGTATGTTCCAATCAAAACGTACGCTAATCGGTAATTACTATGAGTATCAAGGCAAGCAGATGGACGTTGAAGGAAGAGATATGGAAGAAGGTCTGTTCCTCCATGATCAAGAGCGTCAAAACAAATATCCTATATTTGAGGATAAAAACGGCACGCATATCATGAGTCCTAATGATGTTTGTATGATTGATGAATTAGAAGAGTTTGTTGACGCAGGAATTGATTCATTTAAAATTGACGGAATTTTAAAGTCACTTTCTTACATGACAGAGGTGACCTCACTTTACAGAAAAGCAATTGACCTGCTGATGGTAGATAAAGAAGCTTATGAAAATCAAAAAGAGGATTGGGTCAAGCGTATTGAAGAAATTCAACCTGTCAATCGTTCCATTGACACAGGCTTCTTCTTTAAAGAAACGGTTTATTAAAACAAAAGGAGGCAGAGAATATGGCACTTTTAAAAGATGGAATTTCTGAAATGATCAATGGAAAACGTGTCATTACAAAAAAACCAGAATTACTTGCACCAGCAGGTAACCTGGAAAAGCTGAAAATTGCTGTACATTATGGAGCAGATGCCGTATTCATTGGTGGAAAAGAATTCGGTCTTCGCTCAAATGCAGATAACTTTTCAATTGAAGAAATGGCAGAAGGCGTTGCGTTTGCGAACAAATATGGCGCACGAATCTATGTGACAACGAATATTTTTGCTCACAATGAGAATATGGACGGCCTTGAAGAATATCTCCAGGCGATTGAAGGTTCTGGTGTAGCAGGCATTATCGTAGCCGACCCGCTAATTATCGAAACGTGCAAACGAGTAGCACCTAAGCTAGAAGTACATTTAAGTACGCAGCAATCTCTATCAAATTGGAAAGCCGTTCAGTTCTGGAAGGAAGAAGGACTGGAGCGTGTAGTGCTTGCACGTGAAACAAGTGCGTTAGAAATTAAAGAAATGAAAGAAAAGGTAGATATTGAAATCGAAACTTTCATTCATGGCGCGATGTGTATTGCCTATTCTGGACGCTGTGTGCTTAGTAACCATATGACAGCTAGAGACTCCAACCGCGGAGGCTGCTGTCAATCTTGCCGCTGGGACTATGATTTGTATAAGCTCGATGGTTCAGAGGAAAAGCCATTATTTGGTGAAGAAGATGCACCTTTTGCGATGAGTCCAAAAGATTTAAAGCTTGTAGAATCGATTCCACAAATGATTGAAATGGGTATTGATAGCTTAAAAATTGAAGGACGAATGAAATCTATTCATTATGTGGCAACCGTTGTCAGCGTGTATCGTAAAGTGATCGATGCATATTGTGCGGATCCCGACAATTTTGTCATCCAGCAAGAATGGTTAGATGAATTAGATAAATGTGCAAATCGTGATACGGCCCCTGCCTTTTTTGAAGGAGTACCAGGAACGGATGAACAAATGTTTGGCATTCATGGGAAGAAAACAACATTTGATTTCGTAGGACTTGTTCTTCATTATGATGAAAAAGAACAAATCGTGACATTGCAGCAGCGTAACTTCTTTAAAGCTGGAGATGAAGTTGAATTCTTCGGACCGGAAATTGAGAACTTCACATGCAAAATTGATAAAATTTGGGATGAAAAAGGGAATGAGCTTGATGCCGCCCGTCACCCGCTACAAATCGTGAAATTTAAGCTTGATCAAAAAGTTTACCCTAGCAACATGATGAGAAAGGGGAAATAACAGGCCCATGGGGAGAAAACCAGTGGTGATTGGAATAGCGGGCGGCTCGGGTTCAGGTAAAACGAGTGTCACAAATTCTATCTATGAAAAATTCAAAGGACATTCCATCCTCATGCTCCAGCAAGATTTATATTATAAAAATCAAAGTCATATGCCATTTGAAGAGCGCCTGCTCATGAACTATGATCATCCGCTTGCATTTGATAATGACCTCATGATTGAGCATTTGGAACAGCTATTAAGATACGAACCAATCGAAAAACCAATTTACGATTTTAAGCTATATACACGCTCAGAAGAAACGGTGTATGTTGAACCAAAGGATGTCATCATCGTTGAAGGCATCTTTGCTCTTGAAGATGAACGTTTAAGAAATTTAATGGATATTAAACTGTATGTTGATACAGATGCAGACCTTCGGATCATTCGACGCATTTTACGAGATATGAAAGAAAGAGGCCGCTCCATTGATTCAGTGATTGAACAATATGTGTCTGTCGTAAGACCGATGCATAATCAATTCATTGAACCAACAAAACGTTACGCTGATATCATTATCCCAGAGGGCGGTCAAAATCATGTGGCAATTGATTTGATGGTCACAAAGATTCAGACGATCCTCCAGAACCGGGGAGAATAAACATTGTAGTAAAAAAGACCTTTACATCGTAAAGATCCAGATTGTTGACAGAGGGGCTAAAGTGGTTTTTATTTTAGCCCTTTGTCTTCTTTTCAAGCGACATCACCAGACAGTGACGAAGACTTGTCCGAAAACAGAAGTTCCTTTATAAGAGTGATTGCGGCTTTTCCTGGTGAATGAGCCGTCACCACTCCATTAGAGCTAACAGAAGCTTCCCCTTGATTATCTGTCCAATAGCGTGTAGCTGCACTGTCATAAACGGAATAACGCTCACCCACTTTTAAAGATAAGTTATAATTTTGAATTGAAATTTTACACTAGATGTTTGAAGCTCGGAAGACTTGTTATTCGTTGCAAAAGCATGTGTTTCTTAGGCAGATGCCATACCCATTCATGATTAAGATAAGGTAGAGACGAATAAAATGGAAACCATTGTTTTCTTTATTTTCATTCAAAACACTCCTTGACATGTATTTGATCTTACATCATAAGAATTCGGTATCATCCAACATTTTCCTTTAAAGGAAAGGTTGTATGAGAGTTTTGATATGATAGGAAAACAATGAAGGGAAAGTAAAATAAAAAAGTTACGATAGAACGCAGATAGATGAAGTTTTCGACTTTTTTAAAAGTATATTAAAAAAACGACAACAAATCATCACAAATTTTCAAACAATTCTTGATCAAAACGAAATTTTGTAATAATATAGCATAGACATATCGTACACTGACCATATTATGTATTGGATGATGAAGAATGGATAAGTCATTCTTCCGATTGCATAGGATCGAAATAGCCGAACTAGGTACAGGAGCTTCCTGTGCCTTTCCACAGTTTGTGCGATGAAGATAGCCCATGATTAGATCGCTTCTTTCCTTGGCTTAAAAAAGGCATAATAGTTGCATCTAATCGGGCTGCCATGTAAGATGGACTTTTACGAATATGGGACAGAAGGAATGAGGGCCTGAACATGTCCTCATTCTTGTATATTTCAGTCGTCACTCACATACAGAAGGCTTGTATGTTGAGGATTAATAGAAGGAGTGAATGATTCATGGCACAAGAGAAAGTATTTCCAATGACAGAAGAAGGAAAGCGTAAATTAGAAGAAGAGCTTGAATATTTGAAAACGGTTAAACGTAAAGAGGTTGTCGAGCGAATTAAAATCGCTAGAAGCTTTGGAGACCTCTCTGAAAACTCAGAATATGATTCAGCAAAAGAAGAGCAAGCGTTTGTAGAAGGTCGTATTACAACGCTTGATAACATGATTCGTAATGCAAAAATAATTGAACATGAAGGCAATTCAAATGTCGTCTCTCTTGGTAAAACAGTCACATTCGTTGAATTACCAGACGGAGAAGAAGAGTCTTACACCATTGTTGGAAGTGCAGAGGCTGATCCGTTTGAAGGAAAAATTTCAAACGATTCACCAATTGCGAAAAGTTTGTTAGGCAAAAAAGTAGATGACAAAGTAACCGTTCAAACACCAGGCGGCGAAATGTTCGTACAAATTGTGAAAATTTCATAAATACGTTTACACGATAAACACCTCGTCCACAATAGGGATGAGGTGTTTTTATGCGTAAAAAAAGACGAATTCAATGGACAGGAGCCATTATTTTTATTTTATTGCTCGGTCTTTTAGCGAGACTGGCAGAAATACAGCTGTTTTTCACAGAATCCTTCTCAAAGCTTGATATCAATTTAATTCAAGAAAGTGTCAGACAACGAACAGAAGAAGTGGTCATTTCAGATGGACGAGGTGAGTTTTTAGACCGAAATGGAAAGCGGCTTCTCACAAAAGAACAGCCAGCGGTCATCTTATTTCCTTTTCTGCAATACGATCTCCCTCATTTAAAACAAACCGCTTCGATTCTCCATATGGAACCAGAAGAACTCAAAAGGAAGCTATCAAAAACCAAAAAGCCTCTCATATTAAAAAACGACATCACGAAAAAAAAGCTGAAAGATATCAATGATATGAAATATTCAGGCGTCTACGGCGTATATATGAAAGAGAAAGACAAAAAAAGGCTTGCACTTCAAACATTAGGGTTCACAAGCGAGAATCCAGAATTGCTCAGAAAACGTTATCCAGATAAAAAGGAGCTCTCGATTCGAACCGAAATTGGTACGTTTGGTCTAGAAAGTACGTTTGATGAATTTTTATTGCCTGAACAAGACACAAAATTGTTATATCATGTGGACGGCAAGGGAAACCCTTTGTTTGGGATGGACGTCAAATATACAGCAGAAGCCAATTCCTTTTATCCGCTTCAGGTGCAGACAACAATGGACGAAGAGATGCAAGTTGAAATGGAGAATATTCTTAAAGAACAAGGAGTGAAAAAAGGCGGTGCGGTTCTCTTAGATATTCAAAATAGCAGTGTGCTGGCCATGGCGAGTGTGCCAAGTGTCACAAGCAAGAATCGGCACAAGGCGAGGAATTACATGCTTACGGCATTTTCACCAGGTTCCGTTTTTAAAACAGCCGTGCTTGCCGCTGCCATAGAAAAAAACCTCGACAAGCCTCATACTATGTATGACTGTCGAAAGAATTTATATGGAGAGCCAGAGGGAAAACAGGACGTGATGAACCTGTCCGAAAGCTTTGCGCAAAGCTGTAACTATACCTTTGCGACACTGGCTGAAAAGATGATTCAAACCGATCCACAAATCATCGAGCAGACAGCTACGAAACTTGGGCTCATTGATCGAGTTGGCTGGGAAGGTGATGTTTACCACAAGGAGCAGTTCAAACAGTTTGACCGAGAAGAGACGGGCAACGTCTGGGGAGATAAAAGAGACAAGCATGTCAAAAAGGCGATTGCACAAACAGCGATTGGACAAAAAAATGTCAAAACGACCCCTCTTCAAATAGCCAACATGATGGCAACTATTGCAAGGGGCGGCGAACGAAGAGAAGTGAGAATTGCAGATAAAGTCCTTTATCAAAATGGAACGACCATGCTTTCCTTTCAAAATAAACGAGCACAAGGTGAGAATATTGATCGTTATACCGCGCAAAAATTGCAGCGATATTTAAGGCAGGTGGTGACAGATGAAAAAGGCACAGGAAGAAGATTTCAAGATTTGCCATTTAAAGTTGCGGGGAAATCAGGCACTTCCCAAACCGGCAGTAAAGATAAAAAAGGGAATACGCTCTACCATAAATGGTTTGCAGGATACTTTCCAATGGAGAAACCCAAATATGCTCTCGTTGTGGTCCATCTAGATGAGACAAGTGGCCGGGCTAAGACAAATGATGCGTTTTATGATATTGTAAAAAAGGTCAATGAAATTGAAAAGAAACAGACATAGAACATCCCTTCATGTCATGTTAGAATAGTAACGACTTAGGGAACAGAGGCAAAGGAGTGCAGAGATTTTGAGTAGAAATTCTCGATTTGAACATCGTGATAAGCGCAGAAAGGCGAATATGGTGCTTAACATATTAATTGGTATAGTTGTCGTGCTTATTTTAGTTGTCGCATCGAGTTTGTTAATTTTTAATAAACCGAAAGATACAGATGTAGCGAATGAACCATCAAAAACGGCACCTGCATCGAGTGATAATAAACAGACAACAGATGAAGACGTGAAAGATCAAAACAAAGACAAATCTGATGATTCAGATGCAAAAAAAGAAGATTCATCTGACCAAGACGACGATACGAAGATAACCAATGATGATGAAGATCAGCCAAACAAAGATGCGTTAAAAGACGCCAAAGAGACAGACGGCGGGAAAACCAGTGATGTGGACAAAACATATGAAAATGATGACTGGAAACCTATAGGAACAGAGCAAACTGGTTCACATACTGCTACGTACGATTCCAAGTCAGAAGACTGGAAGGAAATGCTGAAAGCCATGTCATATGCAACGGGTATTCCAGAGGATCAAATGACTGTTATATGGTTAGGCAACAATGGTGGACCTCAAGATGCAAAAGGAACCATCCGAGATAAATCGACAGGTCAGCGCTACCGTGTGGAAATTACATGGGTTGATGAAAAAGGCTGGAAACCTGTAAAGGTTGAAAAATTAAAATAATTATAAAAAATAGTGCATGCTATCTCAGATTGTTGACAAAGGGCTAAATGGTTTTTATTTTAGCCCTTTGTCATTTTTTCATTGTGAATTGAAAACCCTTGAAGTCAAGACCTAAGCTATTTATGCGGAGCGTATGAAAGATTCGTGAGCATCAGCGCACAGATGACAACGAATGCGAGGGTTTGTCTACACGTGAATAGATAGCGTCATACTATCTTTTTTTCATTAAACATTAGCTTTAAAATGAACAACGGCTGTATATAAAATACGGTCATCTATGACAGTTGTTTGGTGACTTACTGAATGGACTGTCAGCAGAATAGCCTGATTATGTTCAATTTGCTTTTGGATGTTTTGTTCGAGTTCTTTTAAGGAAGCTGCTTCAAAAAATTCTATTTTGTCCTTTAGAAAATCCAGTTGAAAATCCATCAAATTCACCCCTTCATGCTTTAGGCTCATCATAATCTCTCTATTTCAAAAGTGCAATCATTTTTCTACCCCTTCCCAGCATTTTTTAGTAGGAAAGAAGCAGAAGATGTGGTAGGATAAAAACTGTTCGCGGAATAAAACATACTATGCACATAGGAATAAATAGATAAAGTGGAGGTAAAGAAAATGGGACGTGAGTTTCTTTCTTTATTTGATCAGTGGGCTTCATCTTATGATGACACGGTAAATGGCCATGATGAGCAGTATGAAGAGGTCTTTCGCCATTATCCAGCTATTTTAAAAGAAATTGTCAAACGCTCAGGTAAATGTGTCCTTGAATTCGGAAGTGGCACAGGTAATTTAACGGAGGCGCTGCTTGCAGCGGGTAAACAAGTTTTTGGTGTTGAACCATCACAAGCGATGAGAGAAGCTGCTCTTCAAAAAGGAGTGCCAAATGTTTTACACGATGGTGATTTTTTAACGTTTCCAGAGCCTCCTTTTAAGCCGGATACGATCGTCAGCTCATATGCTTTCCACCATTTAACGGACGAAGAAAAAAAACAAGCCATTCACATCTATAGCAACATCCTTCAATCAGATGGTAAAATAGTCTTTGCTGATACAATGTTTCAAAATCAAGCAGCACATCATGCTGAAATTGAAAAAGCAAAAGCCGCTGGGTTTGACCAGCTTGCAGAGGATTTAGAAACGGAATATTATCCATCCATTGATGTGCTAAAGAAAATCTTTGAAGAAGAAGGTTTTAGCACATCCTTTCAGCAGATGAATGACTTTGTTTGGATCGTAGCGGCAAAGAAATGGGAATGAAGGGATGTTTTTGATTTGAAAATCGCAGTAATAGGTGCAATGGAAGAAGAAGTAACCATTTTAAGAGATCAATTAAAGAATGCCTCACAAGAAAACATTGCTGGGTGTGAATTTACAACAGGGACTTATGAAAATAAAGAAGTGATTTTATTAAAATCAGGGATTGGAAAAGTGAATGCTGCAGTCAGCACAACTCTCTTGCTTGATCGCTTTCAGCCAGATTATGTAATCAATACAGGTTCTGCTGGCGGATTCCATCACTCTTTAAATGTAGGGGATATTGTCATATCTACTGATGTGAGACATCATGATGTGGATGTGACGATCTTTGATTATGAATATGGACAAGTGCCAGGTTTACCAGCTGCTTTTGTCGCAGATGAAACACTTGTGAGATTAGCAGAGGAATCAGCTTCTGAGATTGATCATATTCAAGTAGTGAAAGGAACGATCGCAACAGGAGATTCGTTTATGAATGACCCAGGACGTGTAGCGTTTGTGAGAGAGAAGTTCCCAGAGTTATATGCGGTTGAAATGGAGGCAGCAGCAGTTGCGCAAGTATGCGAGCGGTTTGGAACACCATTTGTTGTCGTTCGAGCGCTATCGGATATTGCTGGGAAAGAATCGAATGTTTCCTTTGATCAATTTCTAGAGCAAGCAGCGATTCACTCAACAGACCTTGTCCTGCGTATGATAAAGCAAACACAATAAAAAGAAGGGTTTCCCCCTTCTTTTCACGTAAAGGAAGGGAAACATGATGGTTGTCATTAAGGATATCACTGAATTAATTGGTCAAACACCACTTCTAAAGCTGTCAAGTATTGGCGTACCAGAAGGTGTTGAAGTGTATGCGAAGCTTGAAATGATGAATCCAGGTGGAAGTATTAAAGATCGATTAGGGGAAATGCTGATCAAAGAAGCATTTGCGTCTGGTCAACTTCGCCCAGGAGGGACCGTGATTGAAGCAACTGCAGGAAATACTGGGATTGGGCTTGCATTAAGTGCAAGAAAATATCAATTGCGGACCATTTTCTGTGTACCAGAACACTTTAGTCAAGAAAAGCAACAAATTATGAAGGCGCTTGGTGCAGAGATTATTCATACACCAAGAAAAGAGGGAATGAAAGGTGCAATAAATAAAGCACTTGAGTTAGAGGCAAGCCTTGACAATGCTTATTGCGTTTTACAATTTAAAAACCAAGTAAATCCATTGACTTACTATAAAACACTTGGCCCTGAACTTTGGACTGAATTACATGGAAAAATAGACATCTTCGTTGCAGGAGCAGGTTCTGGAGGAACCTTCCAAGGATGTGCCGCATATTTAAAAGAGCAAAATCATGCATTAAAAACGGTCGTGGTTGAACCAGAAGGATCTATTTTAAATGGGGGAGAGCCTGGGCCGCACAGGACAGAAGGAATTGGTCTTGAATTTATACCAGATTATATGGACACGGCTTTATTTGATCAGATTTATACTGTCAGTGATGATGATGCTTTCCGTATGGTGAAGGAAGCAGCGGAGAAAGAGGGGATTCTACTAGGAAGCTCATCTGGAGCCGCTTTATTTGCAGCACTGGAGGAAGCCAAAAAGGCAGCACCTGGGACAGTGATTGTAACCGTTTTTCCAGATAGCAGTGATCGATATTTAAGTAAAGGAATTTATGAGGGAGGAAAATAAAATGAAACCGAAAACGATGATGATCCATGGGGGAACAACAGGAGATGAAAAAACAGGCGCAGTGTCTGTACCAATTTATCAAGTGAGCACCTATAAGCAGCCGAAAGCTGGAGAACATACAGGTTATGAATATTCCAGAACAGCGAATCCAACGAGAACTGCACTTGAAACAGTCATTCGTGATCTTGAAGGAGGAGCAAGTGGCTACGCATTCGGTTCAGGGATGGCTGCTATTACAGCTGTCATGATGTTATTTAACAGCGGAGATCATATTGTGCTTACAGACGACGTATACGGCGGTACCTACCGAGTCATCACCAAGGTACTAAACCGCATTGGGATTGATGCAACATTTGTTGATACAAGTCATCCTGAAGCAGTCAAAAATGCCATTTTGCCTCAGACGAAGGCTGTATACATTGAAACACCGACCAATCCTTTATTAAAAATGACAGATTTGCAAGCGATTGGTCAAATGACAAAAGAAGCCAATATTTTGATGATTGTAGATAACACCTTCTTCACGCCTTACTTCCAAAAGCCGATTGAATATGGTGCCGACATTGTGTTGCATAGTGCTACAAAATATTTAGGAGGTCACAGTGATGTTGTAGGCGGCCTTGTCGTGACAGCGACAAAAGAGCTTGGAGAAGAACTGCATTTCATTCAAAATTCAACAGGCGGTATTCTAGGTCCTCAAGATTCATGGCTTTTAATGAGAGGGATGAAAACACTAGGTCTAAGAATGGAGGCGCATCAACAAAATGCGCAAAAGATAGCCGAATATTTAGAGAAGCATCCAGCGATAACACGTGTCTATTATCCAGGACTGCCAGCTCACCCAGGGCACGAGCTGGCGAAAACACAAGCGACAGGCTTCGGCGGCATGATCTCTTTTGATATTGGGAAAGAAGAAAATGTGGATGTGTTTTTAAGTCAACTCAAGTTGTTTACGATTGCTGAAAGCCTTGGAGCTGTTGAAAGCTTAATTTCTGTCCCAGCACGTATGACACATGCATCTATCCCTAAAGAAAGACGAGAAGAGCTTGGCATTACAGATGGTTTAATTCGTATTTCGGTTGGAATTGAAGATATTGATGACTTATTACATGACTTAGAGCAAGGGCTAAACATTCTAATGAATGGATAGAATTACATGCACATCACTTTCTCTTACTATGTTAAGCTATCAATAGACATTGAACATGGAAGGTGAAACAAGTGAAGAAAAAGTGGTATGGTTTAATGACAGATTACAAGCAATACGCTTTTATTTTGCTTGCTGTCAGCACCTTTATATATATTGGTACCATATTGCCAAACCAACACGTAGAAGCATTTTCAAAAATGCTGATGATAGGAGTAGATTGTGTATTCCTATTCGCTGCTTTTGTTTGTGTGAAACGTGCTTTATTTTATCAAAAGAAACTTCAAGAACTTGACGAAGATCTATAAAAAAGTCTCCTCATTTGATGAGGAGGCTTTTTAAATTGATTTGGATGAACGAACAAGGCCGATTAGTGAAAAACACAAAAATCATCTAAATTCCTAAAAACTGGTTTACAAAATGGCGCTTGCTGGATATACTTACAAAGTAAATAAAAACGTAAAGGAGGCTGAAGAATATGTTGCTTGTATTTAAAAATCAATTAAACCATCAATTTCATTATGTCATCAGCCTGTGGAAGAGTTCGTGTTCTTCCTTTACCTATTTCGGAGCACGCTTTACATCTGTTTAAGAAACGAGGATTCAGCGCATCATCCATCGCAGGTTGAAAGACAGCGTCTTTTGATCTGCGTTTTTGTGTGCCCACAGGTCAACTGATATAGAAGATCTGTGGGCTATTTCGCATTTTGCGAACTGAAGGGAGGTGAGCGTATATGACAATCCACTTATTTTTTATTACATTAACGATCCAGCGTAAATACAAAGACATTGAAACAGTTCTTTATGAACAACAGGTAGAAACCTTTTATGAAGAAATGAAGCAGAAACAACTAAAGTATATGAACTAAAGATGAGAAGAAAATCACGTAAAGGAGGAGACAGACATGTTTATCATGCTTGCAATGCTTGCTTTTTATACAAGGGAGAAGGACCAGGTTTAGACACGTTCCACATTGATGACCTCCACATATGATAATCGTAAAAGGCAGATAGTGAGGTGATCAATGAATGTCTATGTCACCATATATGCGATTTCCATCAGTTGGACACGGATATGTGTCCATTCCGCATTCCTTAAAGCATGGGTATGGCAATCCATATCGATTCCAAAGGGAGCAGCAGGAAATGCTCAGACGGCATATATACAGTTATCCTACCTATTGGTACTAAAGAAAAGAGCAGAAAACGTCACCGTTTTCTGCTCCTTTTACATTAATAAACCCAGCTTGCACCAATGATGATCAATAAAATGAACAGTACAACAAGCAACGCGAATCCGCCTGCAAAACCGCCACCGTAACCACCGCAGTAGCCTCCAGAATAACCGCCAAAGCCCATAATCTAGCACCACCTTTATCTAATCAAGATACATTCATAAAATATGCAGCTCATGCAGAAAACGAAATCAATCTCGGCAGAATTAATGAAACCGCCTACTTGGTTAAAAATTTTTGATTAGGCGAAACATTTTTAGAAAAGATGTCGTCTTATAAAGGACAAAGGATTTAGGACTAGGTCTTAATTTTTGTTAGATGAGAGCCGATATAGAAAGTAAGAAAATTTGTAAATGGTTTTATTTACTGGTGTAAAGCAGGTGTTAAACATTGATTCAAAGCTGGATTGGAAAGCAAATGAGGGAACCAAAAGGCTTGTTTTCAAAATGGGTTGCCCGCTATATGGAAAAAAATCATCATGATATCAACCAATGGACGATTCAACTCTTAAATATACAAGAAAATGACCGTATTTTAGAAATCGGAACAGGAAGAGGCATGACTTTATCAAAGGTTGCAGAAAAACTCGACCGAGGAAAAATCTATGGAGTTGATGCCTCTCGTCATATGGTCAAATACGCAAAAAGAAAAAATAAAAAACTGCTGGAACAAAATAAAGCAGTGATTTCACTCGGGAAGGCCGAAAGTTTACCCTTCGAAGACAGATCATTTAATAAATTATTTACGGTGCAAACCATCTATTTTTGGACTGATATAGAGCAAGTGATGAAAGAGGTGTACCGAGTCCTTCAAGTGGATGGGGAAGTATACTTATCTTTTCAAAAGCAGGAGTTAATGAAAGAACAAAAACAGGCACAATCGTTATACAATGAACAAGACGTGAGACGCATGTTTTCTAACTATCATTTTAGAGAAGTCTCCATTTACCACTATGATACATACATCTGTATCAAAGCGTTAAAATGATGAATATATTTCCCAGGTAATGAACAAGAAGAGCCGCAAACGTTAGAACCCCTTTTTCTTTAGAAAAAGGGGTTTTTCACTTTTGTTCATATTGGATATAGTGTTATTTAGATGGATTCACTCATCAGAAAGAAAAAAGCTTGTCAACTTTGTCGACAAGCTCAGTAGAACTTTTTGTGTTCATATGTAGGGGCCAGCCAGGTGTGTAAGGAATGATAGTATATATAAGGAATTTGTTTGTCGATTAAGGATACCTGTCTGGCTTAATTCTTATATCGACACGTTTCTGCAAAAGTTTAGCTTTTTTTTCAATTTTTTCTTTTTTATTTGACTGGAGTCCCTGTGATAGACAAGGTCGTTCATTTCTCTTTGACTCAATGTGCAATTCAAAGAAGGGAAATGTCGATAAAAATAGAAAAATGTAGAGATCTTATTTTCTAACTAGGGAGGAATGAACACATGTCGGGAAACAAAGGTGTCGTTTATAAAGGGGCTGGAAATGTAGCAGTTGAAGATATAGGTTACCCTGATTTGGTATTAAAGGATGGTCCAGGTGTTCCTAAAGCCAATGTTGGTCGTAAATGTGAGCATGGCGTCATTTTAAAAGTCGTGACGACAAACATTTGCGGGAGTGATCAGCACATGGTGAGAGGGCGTACAACTGCACCCGAAGGACTTGTACTTGGACATGAAATTACAGGTGAGGTCATTGAGGTCGGTCGAGATGTGGAGTTTATTCAAAAAGGTGACCTTGTGTCAGTTCCGTTTAATATTGCTTGTGGACGATGCGTCATGTGTAAGGAACAAAAAACCCATGTTTGTCTGAATGTAAACCCTGATCGTCCTGGCTCCGCCTATGGATATGTTGATATGGGCGGATGGGTTGGTGGGCAATCCGAATATGTAATGGTTCCATATGCAGATTTCCAGTTGCTGAAATTCCCAGACAAAGATCAGGCAATGGAAAAAATACTTGATTTGACAATGCTCTCTGATATATTCCCGACAGGGTTTCACGGTGCCTATACTGCCGGAGTAAAGACCGGATCTACTGTGTATATTGCTGGTGCAGGGCCAGTAGGTCTTGCAGCAGCGCATTCCGCTCAGCTTCTTGGCGCTTCTGCTGTGATCGTCGGTGATCTCAATGAGCAAAGGCTAGAGCAAGCAAGAAGCTTTGGCTGCGAGACGATCAATTTACGAAAACATGATCGAATTGGCGAACAAATCACTAACATCTTAGGTGAGCCAGAAGTCGACTGTGCAGTTGACTGTGTCGGTTTTGAAGCTTCAGGTCATGGAAATCAAGGAGAAGCACCAGCAACCGTTTTAAACACAATTATGGATATTACCAAAGTTGGTGGGAAACTTGGCATTCCAGGCCTTTACGTCACAGAAGATCCAGGCGGAGTCGATGAGGATGCCAAAGTCGGTTCTCTTAAAGTACGGATTGGACTTGGCTGGGCAAAAGCCCATACGTTTGTGACGGGCCAAACCCCTGTCATGCAATATCACCGCAGTCTGATGAAATCGATCTTAAGCGGCAGAGCGCAAATTGCTAAAGCCGTCAATGCAACAGTCATCAATCTTGATCAAGCCCCAGAAGGTTATAGTGACTTTGATTCTGGTGTGGCGAAGAAGTTTGTGATTGACCCGCATGGGATGATTTCTCGATAGAACGAGGGAAATAGGTGAAAAGAACGAGGCATTATGATAAGTCACAATGCCTCTATAAAGTCGAAGATTTATTTACGAAAAATACGCATGTGAAATATAGATAAAAACACCAGTATGGGCCATGATGTTTCTTGATTCCTCATTCTTTATTTTACAATTCTGTTATTCAACTTTTATAATCTTTGTAATTTACTCTTATTTAATCTAGATATCCAAATAATTATCTCAAAACAACAACTTTTGTTCAAAATTTATAAATAGAGTCTTCTTACATAAACTATTCCTCATTAAAAAATTCCTTTAAAAATAAATTTTTTAATTATTATTTTAAAAATATTTTATCCAAAGTACATACATGATTTGGATTCCCTGTTTTATACAAATATTTGTAACAAGAAGGAAAAATAAAGATCTAATCTATTATACCTAAATATTGAATTATTAAAACATAAAAACATAAGTGAAGTAATTATAGACCTTATTTTCAAAAAAAATATATTTTTACACAATTTTGGTTGAATTTATCTATTTTAATCCGATATGATACTTAGTAAAGATAATTAAGATTTAAATAGAAAATTATTGAATATAGGTGTGTGATGTACTGACATGAAATGGGTAACTTCTGAAATCACTGTTCGTTATGTTGAATGTGACTCAATGGGGATCGTTCATCATTCCCATTATCTAAATTGGTTTGAGATTGGTAGAATTGAATTAGCTAACGTCGCGGGAGTAGATTTTCATAGACTGCATCAAGTGCTTACGTTACCTGTTATTGATTTAGAGTGTCGGTATAAGCAGTCTGCCAAATTTGGAGATACGATATTAGTTGAAACAGCACTTGAATTATTAAATAAGCCGATGCTCATTTTTCATTATAGAGTACGACGTAAACGAGGAAAAGTTATACTCGTACAAGGAAAAACTCAACATGTATTTCTCGACAAAGATAAAGGTTTATTGTTGAAAATACCAAAAGATATTGATAATAAAATGAAAACTTTTTTAAGGAGTTGAAAAATGGATACTGCATTTGTTTTTCCGGGGCAAGGAACACAATATATTGGTATGATGAAAGACTTCTATGTAAAATATCCACATATTTTTGATGAGCTTTTTGAAGAAGTTGCTGATCGATTACATATTGATTTGAAAAAGATTTGCTTTAGTGGAACCGAACAGGAATTAACTTCTACAGATATTGCTCAACCAGCTATCTTATTACACAGTGTTGGTATTCAGCGCCTCTTAGAATCTGAGGGGATTAGTCCAGATATAACCGCAGGACATAGTGTCGGGCAATTTTCAGCACTAGTTACTGCAAAAGCTCTTACATTTTCAGAAGCTGTTCAATTAGTGCATAAAAGAGGCGTTTTTATGAAAAATACGACAGAAACAGGAAAAATGTTAGCCGTTGTAAGTTCGCAAAGTGAAATTTTACAGGAAATACTCATTGATGCTAAGAAGTTTGGAGTGGACATTGCAGCTATTAATTCACCACTTCAAGCAGTTATATCTGGACACGAACGTAATATTAACGAAATATACAAAGAACTTGAATTTAAAAAAGGTGTAAAAGTTAATTTTTTAAAAGTGAGTCATGCTTTTCATTCAAGTTTAATGGCTGAAGCACAGAATAATTTTAGCATCTATGTTAAGCAATCTCAAATCAATAGACCGATAATTCCGATTATTCTTAATAATACTTCTTTACCTAGTACTGAAGTAGAAGAGATTAGAAAAGATTTAATCAAACAGTGTACAGACACCGTATTTTGGAGTGCGGCAGTTAAACAATTAATATCACTTCAAATAAAAAATATCATAGAAGTAGGTCCAAAAAAAACGTTGACAGGTTTAGCAAGAGCTTTTCAAATGAAGCCTAAGTTTTTTCCCACTGAGTCATTTGTGGCATATAAAAAAATCGTTAAAAAAAGGAAAGAGGGGACATTTTAATGTTTGAAGAAAAGGTGGCTGTCGTTACAGGTGCTTCTGGTGGAATAGGAAAGGCAATTACAGAATCCTTAGCACGAGAGAAGGCAACCGTTATTTTAACATATAAAAATAATAAAGAAAGTGCAGAAAACATTAGACATCAGATTATTCAAAGTGGAGGCAAAGCATCTATTTATCAGGCGGATGTAAGTGAGGAGCAAGACGTTAAAAGATTGTTTTCAGCAATCAAAAAAGAGTTTGGGAAAATAGATATTTTAATAAACAACAGTGGGATTACAAAAGATGGTTTTCTTCCTATCATGAGTAGCAAGAAGTTTGATGAGGTGATCCAAGTAAACTTAAAGGGCACTTATTTATGTTGTCGAGAAGCTGTGAAACAAATGATTTTAAAGAAACAAGGAACGATCATTAATATAGCTTCTACGAGTGGTATTTCAGGTGCTATTGGACAGACAAATTATTCTGCTTCTAAAGGGGGGATTATCGCATTTACGAAAAGTTTAGCACTAGAAGTCGCACAATATAATATTCGCGCAAATGTTGTTGCGCCAGGATTTATTGAAACCCAAATGACCCGAAAAATGGATCAAAAAACTCTTAATAGGATGCTAGAACTTATACCGCTTAAGCGGTTAGGGAGACCAGAAGAAGTCGCAAATCTTGTGACATTTTTGGCTTCACAATTATCTGATTATATCACTGGAAAAGTTTTCACAATAGATGGCGGTCTTATAAACGGATAAAATTTAAATAAAGGGATGATTAGTTTGCTTAATTATGTAGAAACAAAAGAAAAAGCAAAAAACAGAAGAGAGCTTACAGATAAAATCAAAGAATTACTTGTTGATAAATTAGATTTAGAAATAGATCCTTCCATTATTACAGATGACCAGCCCATATTTGGCAGAGGTTTAGGGCTGGACTCAATTGATGCACTAGAATTATTTGTGGTTATTGAAGATGAGTTTGGAGTGACAGTTTTCGATGATAATATTGAAGTTTTTAGCTCAGTGAACAAATTAGCTGATTATATTGAAGAAAATATGGAGAGTGAATAAGCTTGAATCGAATATTAGATGTTAATGAAATTAAAAAATTATTACCGCATCGCTGGCCTTTTCTAATGCTCGATAAAGTCGTTGAATTAACTCCAGGCATAAAAGGCGTCGGAATCAAAAATGTTACAATCTCTGAACCATATTTTGAGGGGCATTTCCCAAATGAGTCAATCATGCCAGGCGTATTAATTGTTGAAGCAATGGCTCAAGCTACAGCCGTTGTATATTGTACAGGCATTTTAAGATATTCCGAAGAGACCCTGAATGAGGTGGCAGCTTCAATCGAATTAGATGCTACTACTGATATTTCACATCGTGTTGGCTACCTTGTTGGGATTAAGGACTTAAAATTTCTAAAACCTGTTGTACCAGGTGATCAATTAAGATTGAAGGTCGATATAGAACGTACATATCAAGTGATGTCAAAGGTGAAAGTAGAGGCTTATGTAGATAAAACATGTGTGGCAAAGGGCGTATTAACTGTATCACAAAAGCCAGGGACACTTGACCCTATAAAGGGTTAAATTATGAGTGAAAATAAAAAATTTTATATTCGTGAATGTACTGTACATGATGCTAGAGAATTAGCTGATTTTTATAATAGGTTAAAATATGGCCCTGTCAATCATGGATACCTGTTAAATGAAAAAAATATGAAACAAATGATAAAAGAAGTGGACATTATTTTATATTTGTGTGTTGTACATGAACAGCAAATCATTGGAACAATGCTTTTTTCGAAAATGAGTGGACAAAGAGCTGCATCTGAAAAAAGCGTTTGGGGAAGTAAATTTGTGATAGCAGATGGCTTTCGCAATGGTCCTTTACCAGCACTATTTTTCTCAACATCCATAGAAATGTTGGTGGAAAAAGGATTTGAAACAATTGAAGTGGAAGTGGATCCTAATAACGAAAATGCTCTACCTCTATACAAAAGAGTTGGCTTTATTCGATCTCGATCTAATCAAGTAGACTACGACGGTTATTTATGTCTTAAAAGCTATCTTCCCTATATTATTTCATATTTAAAAGATGGTTATAAAGTGGAGAAACTGGATCAAAATATTATGGAAAAAGGTTGGAAAGGACTTGAGTTATCAAAAAAATTACGTTCCTCGAATATTGATACTATTCAGTTAAATGGAATGGAAGCAGCTGAATATCGAATGAACTTTGGAGAAGAAGTTATCAGTTGTTGGGTGGATGTGTTAAGTAATAAGGTTGCAAAATTTGAAGATACAAGATTTATGTTTCAACAGTATATAAAAGAAGGGCAGCATGTTATCGTAGGACAGAGAGTAACCCTTGTATACGAATTTGAAAATAAATTAACCCAAACTATTTTAGTCCATTTGAAAACCGAATTTCAAGAACGAAATAAGCTTCTATTTCAAAAAAGACGTTGGCTTGTGAAACAGGGAGAGAAAATTTATATTGAAATACCAGTTGTTGTTGGGAATTCTTCAAAAAAGGGATTGAAAACAAACATAAAATTTGGTCCCTGCTCTTTTGATTTTGAATACGGAATATATTTGAAAGATCGTTTGGAATTAAAAATACAAGATGATGTTTTAGTGGATACAGAATCATATAAAAGTTCAATTCTTATAGTTAAAAATAACCACCAGGATACGACTAGTGTAAAAATTGACTTAGTGAATAAAACAGGCAAGGAAAGTAAGAAAGTTGTTATTGCACCAAACGCAACTGAAAATTTAACATTACCCCTTCCTAAGTATAAAAAAGGGAACTATAAAGTTAAAGTGACAGCCAAAAATCATCAGCAACTCTTATTAAAGGAAACTCTTCACATACATGTGATAGATTCATTTGAAATAGTATGTAAAGACAATGCAGATTTCATCATTTTAGAGAATATCGATCTGCAATTAATAATTGATAAACGATCAGGAACGCTCAAATGCTTTCATAAACTGTTAAACAGAGATGTATTGATTGAAGTATGGCCCGATATCAATACACCTTATAAAAATGGTTTGAGAGAGCATAAGAAAAAAGATATAGACGTGTTTGTTAGCAAGAGAAATGAAATTTATCTTGCTGAAAAAAAACAAGATACAATCATACTTATTAGAAAAATCACTTTAAAAAGTGAAGAATTTATTAAGGTTGAAGATTATCTATTAGAATCAGGAACCATCAAATTAAATCCTTGGTGTTTGATGCAGGGGAGTACTATATATATCCCATTAAAAGAGGGCATTTTAAAAGAAAAACAAATTGAAGAATCTTTTCCTTTCTTGATACATGACTATGAATTTAAGAAAGATATGGACTTACCAATAAATCCGTCAAAGTACTCTATGCCCTGGTCAGTTTTTGAAACGAAGGAAATATCCCTTGGATTTATGTGGGAAGGTCATGTGAATAGTATTAATTATGGATTGAGCTGGATGCCTTCATTGACTTTTGAACAAAAAAAAGAATTTAGTCAATTTAAGAAGAAGCTTTCCATTCTCCCTTTATTTTTAAAAAAAATGTGGATAAAGAAAATAGATCGTATTTTGCGACCTACAAGTACTCATTATTTCCAATTAAGTACAAAGGGAATCAATCATACTTTAAACAAGTACCGAGCACTTTATAATTCTAATGATATAACATTCCCATTAGTTGAATCGGTCGATATGCAGATGCATACTACGATTGTTCAAAGGAGAAAGAACGTCAATCTAAAGCTGAGTTTAAAAAACTATCTTCTTTCGCAAAAACTCGGAACACTGACCCTTTCTATACCATGTATTGATTATCAAGAAGTCAGACAGATCGATTTATCAGGGGGGCAAACTTTGTTACTTACATTTCCGCTATCGGTAAATGAAAAAAAAAATATTATTGGTGGAGAAATGGTATTTGAACAATATACCTCTCAATTTGTTAGAAAGAAGCGATTTAGTCTTGTTGTTTATAATGAAGAAAATTTGATGAAACAATCAATTCAACAAAAAAAAGATATACAGATATATAAATTCTGCAATGAAGAAATTCAAATAGAAATCGTGCCTTCATTTCAGGCTTCAATAACAAGTTTAAGAATTAAAGAGAGTAAATTGTTGAAGTCAAACTTCCCAAGTTTAAAGAGTTGGGGGCAGCATTATTTAGTACCACTAGGTATCTTTCCACATTTGATTGGGGGCCCGATAACGTTAAACCGTGGACTTATTTTTGATGATGGTTCACATCGTAAATTTGAGCATCGTCCATTAAAAATACAAGATCATAGTGGTGTTCTTTGGGAGGGAGTTGAGTGTGAATCTGCAGACTTCCAAGTTCAATATTTGATATGTTCAGGAAGTCCTTTGTTAAAAGTAAAGGGTGAACTCGCTTCCAATTATACAAATAATGAGCAACTCGCATTCCATTCTGTATGGAATGTGTCGAGCCGAAAAAGCTATATTCATTATACTGAAGATTTTCAGCAAAAAAGTTACAAAATCACAGGAAAAAAAGGGAAGACATATCTAAACACATCTAATATTATATTAGAAATCAAACAGGGATTCTTTGTAACTATATGGTCGGAAAATGAAGATTGCAAAATTGCATTATATGAATGGGGAGAAAGACAAATCGAAATTATCCTCTTACTTTCTAGAAATGTATTAAAAGATGGCTATATGGTAGCTTTCAGCGATTGTTTGGAAGACTCAAAAAAATATTTGATCAGTCAGGAGATATAGTATGAGTGTTTTATTCATTGCCCCAAGTCAATTTAGTATTGGTGAACTTCATAATGCAGTAACTCTAGCTAAACAATTGGAAGAAGGGGGAATCAATACTTTTTTTTTAACAAGCCAAAATCATATCGATTATACGATAAATGCAAAAATAAAAGCAAAAGCTTTACCGAGAAAAACACTACAATTTCATATCGTGCAAGAGATAGCAGAATCTATAGAGGCTAAAGCAATCATTATTGCAGACTATCATAACTTAGATATAGAGTCGCCGTTAATAGATTTGGATAAAATATTAGAGCTTAATATTCCAGTTGCTACTATTGATTCTCTTAGCTTTGGACCAAACGAAAAAATATTAAAAAATCAATTGTTTGCACACTCTTTTAAAAAGAAGGCTGCACAGAAACAACAAAATATTGTGAGACGTGTTCCAAGTCAAATGAAAATTATTAGGACGTGTCCAGTTAATAATCCGAACCTGAAAGACGAACGAATTTTCCCTGTTTCCTTATATCCACAAGGCTTAAAAATCAAAAAACAATTTAGAGAAAAAATAAGAAGCAAATACCAATGCTTAAATAATGAAGATAAGTTAATTATGCTCTCTAAATCTGCTTGGGCAAATCTATTAGTAAAAATGAAGCTTATGGAGACACGGAGTCATATGAAAAGCACTTATAATTATGAATTCTTCATTCAAGAGTTATTGACAGAGTATTTATCTGTAAAAGCAATCAAGTCCAAAATTGTGATCGTAGGGGTTTCACCAGACAACAATTTTATTCCTATTAATCTCAATGAGAAGGTTACTTTTATTCCTTTACCTTTTTTAGATTTAGAGGATTATGACGAATTGTTACTATCATGCGACCTATTCGTCACAGATAATATTACCTCAGCTTCTATGGCAAAATCCTTGATTGGATCTGTGCCAGTACTTAGTTTAATTAATACAAAAGTCTTTCTTGACGAACAGAAAAGACCTGTTCTACCACCTGCCTGGAAACGTCCAAATCTTTTAAAAATTATGGATAAATGGTTAAAGGTTTTGCCTGATGGAATTTATCCATTTATCACATTTCCTAATGGCTGGATAAATGAATTGAAAGATTTGTTTGATAAAAATCCTATTTTAGAAGTCCTAGAAACAGTAGAGATTTTTGACATTAAGGAGACAGGTTTTAAAATACACAATCTACTTTATTGTGAGGAGACAAAACATGTGTTTGCAGAAAAACAAAAAGTATACGTAGATTTAATTAAAAATACTCCAAGTGCAAAAGATATGCTGCATTTTATTCAAAAATAATTAGTAAAGAAGGTCATATTATGAAAAAAATATATGAGGAATATCAAGCTTTAAGAGAATCTGTGGCTTTATTTGAATTAAATGAAGTGGGCGTATTTAAGATAAGTGGAGAAGATCATGAGGAATTTATAAATAGTTTAGTAACTGTCGACTTAGAATTTATGGATAGTGAAAGAACAGTCTTTACACTAATTTTAGATGAAAATGCGAACATTGTTGATATTCTTACTATATATAAACAAGAGGATTATTTGTTAATTGAAACGTCCCCATTTAAACGTGATACTGTACTTCGCTATTTTGAGGACCATTTAGAAGGTTCCATTCAATTAGAAGACATTTCAACATCAACAACTATCTTGGCGTTTGAAGGCCCTTATGCTTGGAAGGTGGGACAAGAACTGATCGATACAGATATTTCTTCCTTGCCGTTCCAGACGTTCTTTGAAACAGAGTGGAGTGACAAGCACATTATTTTTGCTAGAACAGGTGTAACAGGCGAATATGGCTATAAAGTAATTGTTTTCGATGCAACATCAGCAAAACTTGAGTTGGAGAATTTTATTCTCTCACTTGAATTTGGTGATATCAGGCCAATAAAAGTTGATATGGAAGTCGTTGAACTAGCCATGTTAGAAGTCAGACAACCTAATACAAAACAAGATATAAATGGACTCTCTGTATTTGAAGCTAGTTTGGAATGGATGGTTCATTTTGATAAAGAAGAATTTTTAGGGAAAGAAATGCTTTTAGCATTAAAAAAGGAAAAAGTAAGTAGACGACTAGTTGGTTTTCATTTAACCTCAGATCATCAACTATCTACAAATGGAAAAATCATTGTCGAAGACAAACAAATTGGTAAGGTATTTCAGTTAATTCAAAATCCAGTGACGAACAAGTATACAGGCTTAGCGCTATTAGAAGATGATTTTGCTGTCTCTGGGCTAGAGTTACAATTAAATGTCGATGGAATAGATGAGAACTTAACTATACACACAATCTCGTCACCATATATAGCACCAAAATCTTGGGCTATCAAAATGATATGAGGTACACAATGAGATATAAAAAGCATCAAGTAGCTATCACTGGAATGGGCATTATAAGTGCAAATGGTGTAGGTTTAGAGGAGTTCTGGAATAACACGGCTAACGGGATAAGCGGCATAAAAAAAATTGAATCAATAGACACTTCTGATTTGATGTCTCAATATGGTGGGGAAGTAAAAAATTTCAGTCCAGAACGTTATTTGAGCGAAAATGAAATGAATTCAATGGACCGGGCAGGTCAATTTGCAGTTATCGCAGCAAAAGAAGCAGCATTGACTGCTAGCTTCGACATTCATAAGGTGGATCCTTATCGAGTTGGTGTGACTCTAGGTACCTCACTCGGTGGTATCTTAAGTGGTGAAAAATTTCATGATCAATGGATCAAGAAAGGATTAGATCAAGCAAACCCTTCGCTCATCTATCAATATCCGATACATGTTCCAGCAGATCATGTGTCAACATATTTAAAAGTAAAAGGACCCAAAACTGTCATTTCTAATGCATGTGCAGCCGGTACAAATGCAATTGGTCATGCGACTGATATGATTAGATCTGGAAAAGCAGATATGATGTTTGCAGGAGGCGTAGACCCGTTAACTAAGTTGTCATTAAGTGGATTTAACTCACTGCAAGCGTTAAGTATTGGGCATTGTTCCCCTTATAGTAAGAGTAGCGGTATTAACATAGGAGAAGGCGCAGCGTTTTTAGTTTTAGAAAATTTAGAACATGCTCAAAATAGAGGGGCTCGCATATATGCTGAAGTTTTAGATTATGCAATGTCTGCTGATTGTTATCATCAAACAGCGCCTGATCCAGCAGGATTAGGTGCTACAAGGTCAATGAAAAGTTGTTTAGAACAGTCTGAATTACAAGGTGAAGATTTGTCATATATCAATGGTCATGGTACTGGTACTCCTGCTAATGATCTATCAGAACCAAAGGCGATAAAAGCTATTATTAAGGAAAACAATATACCTGTGTCATCCACTAAATCAATGGTAGGTCATATGTTGGGCGCAGCTGGTGCCACAGAGGCAGTAACGAGTATTCTTGCTTTGAAAAATGGTGTCATTCCACCAACGATTAATTTTAAAGAAGAAGCAAGACAGTATAATATGGATTTTGTACCGAATATACCTCAAAAAGCACAATTAGATGTCATTCTTTCTAATTCATTTGCTTTTGGAGGAAATAATGTCAGCATCACTTTTGGGAAACATTATTTGGCAAAGAAGAAAAATAAAAAAGAAAGTGATAAAAGAGTTGTTTTAACAGGTGTTGGAGCCATCGCCGGTAATGCCTCAAATTATGAAGAAATTACAGGTATATTACTTAGTGGAATGGATGGATTCTCAACGAATGGAAAATTCGGTTTTGAAAAATATGGATATAAAAAAGCTGCACTTTTACCTGATATCGCATATAAAAAATTTATTAATCCGAAATTGCTAAGGAAAATGGATCCCATTAGTAAACAAGCAAATGTAGCTGTGAAAATGGCTTTAGATTCTGCCAAATTGAAGATAACAAATAGTAATACGGAAAAAGTTGGTCTTTTATTCGCTACCGGTACAGGTCCTATTGATACTGTTGAAGCGTTTAACAGAGTTGTCATTGAACAAGGTGCTCAAAAGGCAAATGCGAGACTTTTTCCAAACACTGTAATGAATGCTGCTGCGGGGAATATCGGCTTAAACTTTAAACTGAAAGGCCCGACCTCAACTATCTGTGCTGGAGGTGTTTCTGCAATCAATGCTTTAAATTATGCAACGAATTTAATTCAGCAAGATCTTTGTACGCAAGTCATTGTCGTATCTTCTGACGAATTTAATGAACCTATGATGGCTGGAATGTCCAAAATAAAGGGATATTTAACAGATGATGAAGCAAGGCCATTTGATCAAAACCGAAGTGGAAATATATTAGGTGAAGGTAGCGTTGCATTTGTAATTGAATCACTAGATCATGCCAAAAAAAGAAATGCTGAAATTCTTGGAGAAGTGAAGGGTTTTGGGATGACTTCAGACAATGTTGGAATTGGTGAAGTTGATCTAAAAGGTAGAGCATGGAAACAAGCGATGCTAAGTGCAATTGAAGATTCAGGATTAAATCAAGATCATGTTGATTATATCTCCTCATCTGCTAGTGGTCATAAAATATTTGATGCAGCAGAAGCTAATGCTATGCGTAGACTGTTTTCTAGGAAGAGCCCTCTGATTGGAACGACGAAAGATACATTTGGAGAAACACACGGAACTGCTGGATTTATAGGGATCATTGATGCGTTACTTGCGATAAAAGGTCATTATACTGGTATACGTCATTTAGAAGAGGGCATCTTTGAGGAGAAATTAAATTATCTAAAAGAACCGATATACACTAATTCTGCCTCACATGTTTTAATAAATTCCTTTTCTTATGGAGGTAATTACCAATCTGTTGTATTAAGTAAATACGAAGAATAGTGTTTTCGTGTGGCTGAATTTATTAATGAAGGAGATCAAACATGAAAGGAATTATTTTGGCGGGAGGCAGTGGAACAAGACTGTACCCATTAACAAAAATTATTTCAAAACAACTTCTTCCTATTTATGACAAACCTATGATTTACTACCCGCTATCCGTTTTGATGATGGCAGGTATTAGAGACATTTTATTTATATCAAGTCCACATGACATTTCGAAATTTGAGCAACTATTTGGAGATGGTTCTCAATTTGGTCTCCACTTCGAATACAAGGTGCAGCAGGAACCGGCAGGTATAGCAGAAGCTTTAATTATTGGTGAAGAATTTATAGGAAAAGATCAGGTAACGATGATACTTGGTGATAATATTTTTTATGGACATCAATTAATAGAGAAAATTAAAAAAAGTCATAAAAACACAAAAGGTGCCACGATTTTTGCCTATAAAGTTAGTGATCCATCAAGGTTTGGGGTTGTCAACTTTGATCCAGATCACCGTATCCTATCAATTGAAGAAAAGCCAAGGAAACCTCGGTCGAGTTATGCCATCACTGGGCTATATATTTTTGATCATCAATCGGTTTGTTTCGCTAAACAGTTAAAACCGTCTAATCGTGGAGAATTGGAAATAACAGATATTCATAGTCAATATTTAGCGATGAATCAATTGAATCTACAATTACTTGGAAGAGGGCATGTATGGCTAGATGCAGGTACACATAGTTCACTCTTAGAGGCATCTCAGTTTATTGAAACGATTGAAACAAGACAAAATTTAAAAATTGCTTGTTTAGAAGAAATTGCCTACAATGAGAATTATATCTCAAAAAAAGAACTTGAAAACATGACTAATGATTTTTCGAACAATTCTTATAAGGAATATTTACAGAGTTTATTAGAGGAACATTAAATTTTGCGAAGAGGGTTAAAAAATGAAGGTATATGAGACCAAATTAGAAAATGTTCTTGTTATTGAGACAGATATGTATCAAGATGCAAGAGGTTACTTTTCTGAAACGTATAACCAACATGATTTTAATGAGGCTGGTATAAAAGTCACTTTTATACAAGACAATCATTCATTTTCAAAAGATGCAGGGGTATTGAGGGGGCTTCATTTTCAAGAGCCTCCTTTTGCTCAATCTAAATTGGTAAGGGTGACTTCGGGTGCAATATACGATGTCATCGTTGATATTCGATCAAAATCTCGCACCTTTGGCCAATGGATTTCTATCATCTTGAGCGCAGAAAATAAAAAGCAGGTATTTGTACCAGAAGGCTTTGCACACGGATTCTGTACTCTCACTAGCGATACAAATGTTATATACAAAACAGATGCATACTATTCAAGAGAACACGAATCTGGAATCATATGGAATGACTCGGATCTCAATATTCCCTGGCCAGTAAAAGAGCCATTTCTTTCAACAAAAGATGAATTTCTCCCTATTTTCAAACATTTAAGTATTTTGGAAGAGAAATTTAAATGAATATGCTGATTACCGGAGGAGCAGGTTTTATAGGGAGTCATTTTCTAAAATTTATGACTGAAAAATATCCTTATTATAACTTTGTTAATTTAGATAAATTAACCTATTCTGGAAATGAAAATAATTTGATAAAATTAGATTATTTAAAAAATTATTCCTTTATAGAGGGCAATATCACTGATAAAAACATAGTTACTGATATAATAAGGAAAAATGATATACAAATTATTGTTAATATTGCTGCTGAAACACATGTGGATAGAAGTATTAGCAATTCTTCACCATTTATACAAACAAATATAGTAGGTACTCATCAATTACTAGAAGCTTGTTGTGAATTTAATGGGATTAAATTTATTCAAATATCTACTGATGAAGTCTATGGCTCTTTATCTAAAGGTATGTTCACAGAGTATTCTAATCTATCTCCTAACAATCCTTATTCAGCTAGTAAAGCAGGGGCAGATATGCTAGTAAAATCTTATTATCATACATTCGGTCTTGATGTGAATGTTACGAGGTGTACTAATAACTATGGTCCAAATCAATACCCAGAAAAGTTAATCCCTCTTACGATTAAAAAAATTCTAGAAGGCAAAAAGATTGAATTATATGGAAATGGTTTAAATGTTAGAGATTGGATATATGTTAAGGATCATTGTTCTGCTATTGATGCAGTTATACATCGCGGAGTACCTGGTGAGATTTATAATATTGGAGCAAATAATGAAAAAAGTAATATTGATATTGTAAAAACAATTTTAGACATTTTAGATGAGTCAATTGACAAAATTGAATTTATCCCAGATCGTCTAGGGCATGATAGACGTTATGCTTTAGATAGTTCAAAAATAAAACGGGAACTGAAATGGGCTCCAGCTTATTCTTTCTATGATTCTTTGAAACATACAGTACTGTGGTATGCCAATTATCAAAATTTGAAGTGACAATAACCTAAAATAGTTAATGAAAGGTATGACGATGAGAATTCTCTTAATAGGGTCAGAAGGAACTTTGGGTAGTGAGCTTCAGAGACAATTGAAACAAAACAAACAATACACTGTATTTCCATACCATAAAAAAATGCTCGATATCACTCTGAATGAGGAAATAGATAAAGTCTTTTTTAAGGTAAAGCCACAAATCGTAATCAACTGTGCGGCATATACAGATGTTGAAAAAGCCGAAGTTGAACCAGCAAAAGCAATACTTGTGAATGGAACAGCTACAAAGAATCTTGCTGAAGCATCTGATAAAGTAGGTGCAATATTTGTATACTTTAGTACTGACTATATTTTCGATGGAGAGCAGAATGTGCCATACACTGAAAAAAGTAAACCAAACCCCCTTAATGTTTATGGAGAATCTAAATGGTTAGGAGAAAAATATACAATAGAATCCACAGCACGATATTTTATTATTCGCACTTCTTGGCTTTTTGGAAGGGGAGAAAAAAAAGATTTTGTAGATAAGATAGTGGACTTATCTGAAATCCAAAGAGAGATTCCTGTGATTACGGATCAAATTGGCTCCCCTACATATACAATGGATCTTGCTTCCGCTACACTGGCCCTAATATTAACAAATAATTTTGGTATCTATCATATTGTAAATAAAGGTGCAGCTTCAAGATATACTTTTGCGCAAGATGTACTTAGTTATTCGAAAGAACACGCAGCACATATTTCAATGATTGATTCAAAAGTATATCCACATTCCGCAAGAAGGCCAAAATATTCTGTACTGGATTGTCAGCGGTTTTTGGACGTCTTCGGATATGAATTGCCTAATTGGCGTGAAAGGCTTTCTCAATACCTGAAAGAAGTATCAACCAAGAAGGAGTGGTGAGACATTTGTTAGAAGTCAAACAAGTAGTGAAAAACTATGGTGAAAAACAAGTATTAAAGAAAATAAGTTTTAAAGTGGAAAAAGGAGATTCTTTCGGATTCCTAGGACCAAACGGAGCAGGTAAATCTACTTTAATTAGCATTATTACAGGGCTCTATCAACCGACAGAAGGTAAAGTAATAATTGAAGGCCATGATATGAGTAAACAACAAAAAAAAGCACAACAAATGATCGGGATTGTTCCGCAAGAAATTGCATTATACCTCAATTTGACGGCAAAAGAAAATTTGATCTTTTGGGGTAGAATGTATGGATTAAAAGGACAATTATTAAAAACAAGAGTAAAAGAGACTCTAGAAATAATTGGACTAGAAGGGCGTGCAAATGATAAAGTCAACGTTTTCTCTGGTGGGATGAAAAGAAGGGTAAATATCGGTTGTGCTATTTTACATAAGCCGAAAATTTTAATTATGGATGAACCTACAGTAGGGATAGATCCCCAATCAAGAAACCATATTTTAGAAACTGTCAAAAGCTTAAATCAAGAAGGAATGACTATTGTCTATACGAGTCATTACATGGAAGAGGTTGAATATTTATGTGACAAAATTGGCATCATCGATCAAGGATCTCTCATTGCAATGGGGACAATAGCTGAATTAAGTAAGCTTGTAGAAGAACAAAGAGAGGTAATTTTAACTATTAAAAATAATAAAACAGAAATTGAAAAAGTGTGTAAGTATATTCAAGAAAGCTATCCGTCAAAAGATTTTACTGTTGATGGTCAAAAAATAAAAATATCAGATCAGAAACCACAAGAATTTATTAGTCAATTAATTCAAGTATTAACAGATATGAAAGTTGAAATTATTTCAGCAGAAATCGTAGAACCAAATTTAGAAAATGTATTCTTGTATTTAACAGGTAAGAAATTGAGGGACTAGACCGAATAGAGGTGAGCATATGAGCATTTGGATTGTACTGAAAGATTTATTATTGTTTTTTAGAGATAAAAAAAGCTTTTTTACACTTTTTTTTATGCCTATCATTTTGATCGCCATATTAGGTGCAGCATTTGGAGATAATATGAAGAAAGATAGTGAGGTCATTATCAACTCATTTCGTGTAGGGATAACGGATGAAGATATGTCTGCTACAAGTAAAATGTTTCTATCGACATGGTCTAAGAGTGAGCTTAGTGACATCATTGATGTGAAGTTACTCTCGAAGGATCAACTAGAGAAAGATTTGAATAGTAGAGAAATCAAAATGGGTATGATCATCAAGGCGAATTTTGAAAAAAGCTTATTAAATCATGACCACGTGCAATTGAATATTTTAAAAGGACCAAATTCAACATTACAGGAAATGGTTCTAGAAAATTTGGTTCTACAATTCTCTCAAAATTATTATATGAATCGTATTCTGATGCCGTTGAATCAAGGTAAAGAAATGAAGGTCGTTTCTGATCAACTGAAAAAAGAACTGGTGAACGAGAGAAATATTAATATAAACAGCCAGCCGATTACGTCCTTCCAATACTACGCAGGCGGGATGGGTGTGCTTTTTTTATTAATGACTGTTGTTTTCTTAGTAGGAAGTATGATAGAGGAAAAAGAGGAAGATGTTTATAAAAGGCTGATTATATCAAAATTAAGCAATACCAGTTACATAGTTGGGAAGTTATTGGGTATTCTCTTGATGAGTATGATGCAACTTGCGATCATCATTTTATTTACTAGTTTTGTCTTTAAGGTAAACTGGGGAGAGCCTTTTACCGTTGTCATGATTGGATGTAGTTTTATATTAAATGCTGCGGGTTTCGGTGTACTGATAGGTTCTTTTATAAAAAAAGAAAAAACGTTTAACAGTGTGGGTATTTTAGGAACTCAAGTATTAGCTGCTTTAGGTGGAAGTATGGTGCCCTTGTACTTATTTCCACAATGGTTAATCAATATCAGCCATTTTTTACCTAATTCCCTTGCTCTTCAAATGTTTTTGAAAAGTATGGCAGGTGCTGATTTTAGTGAGATACAAAGCGGTTTTTTGCTTAGCTGTGGTATGGGACTAGCTTTCTTGATCATTGCTTTACTAAGAATGTCTTTTGAAAGGAAGCGTCATTATGCATAAAATTTTGGCAATTATTGCTTTAAAGTTAAAAGAAACGTTAAAGTCCCCATTAACCCTCATTTTTTTATTTGTTATGCCAATCGCATTTAGTTTTATCTTTGGAAGTACGGCATCTGATACAAAGAAACCTACAGTTGCTTTTATTCAAGAGACAAGTCAAGGTGAACTAAATCAAGAAATTTTTCGAATTCTCGAAAAGAATACCAAATTTCTTTGGGTAAAGGCGACTGAAAGTGAAGCAAAAGAATTAGTATCCGATGAAAAGACAATTGCGTCTATTAAAGTCACGAATCAATTAAAGTCCCATTTAAAAGAAAATAAAGAGATTTTTGATGTGATGGTTTATAAGAAAACAGAGGAATATGCGGTCTTAGCTCCCTATTTAAAAGAAACAGCGGCCGTCATCTATCAAATCAATCAAGGTGTGAAAGAGCAGAATAGAGTTTCACTTATCAATGCACTGAAAGAATTAAATGCATCTGGCACCATTTCAATGATTGAAAAAAATCTAAATGGTCAAGCAAGCCAGCAACCAAATTTAATACCACTTGGTTTTACCATCATGTTTATGATGTTTGCGATCTCAAGCTCAGTGTCGTCTATTCATTTGGAATATAAAGATTATACTTGGCAAAGATTGCTTTCAAGTCCTATTCATAAAATATATGTGTTACTAGGATATTTAATTGCTTATTTCCTTCTTGGTTGGATACAATTAGGCGTTTTATTGACCGTCTTATCTGTGTTCTTCAATGTGTACTTAGGCAATATTATTCTCATTTTATTGTTTGGGTCATTCGTTATTGGACTTGTAGTGAGTTTAGGTTTTATGATTGCCACTTTATCTCATACAAAAAAACAAGCTGAAATCTTTAGTGCAATTGTCATTGTAGGCACATGTATGTTAGGCGGTATTTATTGGCCTTTAGATATAGTTCCAGACTTCATGAAGAAGATCTCAATGGTCATTCCACAAACATGGATGATGTCTGGTTTTGGTGAAATCATGAGCGGCACTGTCAATCATTCAATCTTATTACTAGACACGACGGTTTTAGTTGCTTTTATGATTGTTTTTATGATCATTGGTTTGAAAAGTATCAGATCATATTGATCACTTTGCTTCGTTTCATTCTGCCCAATACAAAAACCCCCAATAGCACGCTTGGGAACTGAGTCCCTTAAATTGAGACAAATAAAACACCTTGAAAACAATTTGGAGGTGTTTTTGTATGGGCACAAGAGTCAGTTACCCAGCAAGTGTATAAAAAGACACGTGTTGTGCTTGGGTATATGAAGAAGAGAAGGGCAAGCACTTAGAAGAACAACTAAGGAAAGAGTCTCTTGAGGTATATTTTTAAAAAAACACATTGTTTGTAGCGTCTGTTGTTTTTTTGTTCTCACATTCTTTTTAACATTTGCCAACACAGGCTTTATAATTTTCTATCAGTCGAATATCCTGGTAGAAGTAATGGGACGGAGGACAAGCTTTTATGCTTTATATGAAGTGATTTTGACAATTGGCATGACAGGGTTTCTTGGCGGAATGGCGCATATTCTATCTGTACAAACATCTTTCAGCATAGAGTGTATGAGTATGTTTCTTTTCTGTTTATTACTATGTTTTATCATTTCCGTCTATTGATTTCTAATAAAATAGTGCCTCCGGCTTAGCAAATTAAAAAAACTATGTTATAATTATTTAAGTTAGTTAATTATATTGAAAAGGGGTCTTACAAATGAAAGCACTACGATGGCACGATCAAAAAGACATTCGACTAGAAGAAATTGACGAACCAACAGTTGCTCCAGGAAAAGTAAAATTAAAAGTGAAATGGTGTGGCATTTGTGGCAGTGATTTACATGAATATCTAGGGGGACCTATTTTCATTCCAGTGAATGAACCTCATCCACTTACGAAAGAAAAAGCACCAGTGACGCTAGGTCATGAATTTTCTGGTGAGGTTGTTGAAGTTGGAGAAGGCGTAAGCCATTACAAAGTAGGCGATCGAGTAGTTGTTGAGCCTATTTTTGCGACTCACGGGCACCAAGGTGCTTATAATTTAGATGAAAACATGGGCTTTTTAGGACTTGCCGGAGGCGGCGGTGGATTCTCTGAATATGTATCGGTTGATGAAGAGTTACTTCATCACTTACCGGATGAATTGTCATATGAGCAAGGTGCGCTTGTAGAACCTTCTGCAGTTGCTTTATACGCCGTTCGTTCTAGTAAAGTACAAGCTGGGGATACAGCGGCTGTGTTTGGCTGTGGCCCAATTGGTTTACTTGTGATTGAAGCATTAAAAGCAGCAGGAGCTACAGATATTTATGCAGTTGAATTATCCAAAGAACGCCAAGAAAAAGCAAAAGAGCTTGGAGCAATCATTGTTGATCCTTCTCAATACGATGATGTTGTACAAGAGATTGCAAACCGTACAAATGGCGGAGTCGATGTTTCTTTTGAAGTGACAGGTGTACCGGTTGTATTAAAGCAAGCGATTCAATCGACTAGAATTTCTGGTGAAACTGTTATTGTGAGCATTTGGGAAAAAGGCGCAGAAATTCTGCCGAATGATATCGTCATTAAAGAACGTACAGTCAAAGGAATTATCGGTTACAGAGATGTATTCCCATCTGTATTAAACTTAATGAGAAAAGGCTATTTCTCGGCAGATAAACTCGTCACAAAAAAAATCAAGCTAGACGATGTGATTGAAGATGGTTTCCATGCTTTAATCAAAGAAAAAGATCAAGTGAAAATTTTAGTCAGTGCAGAATAGTAAGACAAATGAGGGAATGGTTAAAAGCCATTCCCTTTTTTTTTCGAGTTGATGTATTTCTTTATTTTTCATAAAGAGAGTTGCGCTTGAATAGTATAAGAGAAGAGATTTTGATGATTGAAGGAGATGACATCATGTTTTATCACATCAAAGAACTGCAATATGAAGCTAAGCCTACTAAGCCTGATCCCCTTTATGCAAAAAAATTGCAGGAGGTGTTAGGCGGTCAATATGGAGAAATCAGCGTCATGATGCAATATTTATTTCAAGGATTTAATTGTCGAGCTGATCAAAAATACAGGGACTTATTGTTTGATGTTGGAACAGAAGAAATTGGCCATGTCGAGATGCTGGCGACGATGATTGCACGTCTGCTTGATAAAGCACCTGTCAAAGAACAGGAGTTAGCGTATCATAGCGATCCTGCACTTGCTGCTGTCATGGGGGGAACGAATCCTCAACATGCCATCGTTGCGGGCTTAGGCGCGATGGCAGCAGATAGTCAAGGCTATCCTTGGAATGCAAAGTATATTATTGCAAGTGGGAACTTAATGGCTGATTTTCGGGCAAATTTAAATGCTGAATCTCAAGGAAGACTTCAGGTCGCAAGGCTTTATGAAATGACCGATGACCCTGGAGTGAAAGATATGCTGTCCTTTCTCATTGCACGTGATACGTATCATCAAAATATGTGGCTTGCCGCAATTAAAGAATTAGAGGAAAGAGAAGGGGATGTGGTCGTACCCACAACCTTCCCGCGTTCACTTGAAAAACAGCAAGTTTCATATGATTTGTTTAACTTCTCAAGAGGAGAAGAAAGCAAAAATGGCAGATGGGCACATGGACGAAGCATGGATGGAAAAGGAGAGTTCAGATATATTTCCGCACCTGTTGTGTTCGGCTCTGCGCCAAAGCTTAAGCCGGCACCAAAGGAACTGTTTAACACGCCTAAAAAAGGTGAATAAATGGATCAAAAAAGTCGATCAGGTTATCATGTCTAATCGACTTTTTATATTTTCTAAAAAAAATGGCAATTCGGACAAGTCGGTGAAAGGCTGAATACAAGGTATCTTTATACAAATATGTCTCTTTTCATATCAGTGTTATGAAAAGTGTTATTTGTAATTTTCATCTAGTTGAACCATAGGATGAGCAGATGAGCGCATAGTAGCATCTCAGACCTTTGACAGATGTACTTCATATTGATAAAATTTAACACATTAAATCCTATAAGTAAAGTATGTTTTATGTATTCTGATTAGTTAAGAGAGTATAGAGGAGATGGATACACGTTGTCTAAGGCATTATTTGTTGATACAGACTTTCAAAAAACATGGCTGAATAAACTGGAGTCACTTCGTGAAACGATAGAACAATCCGCAAAAGAACATGACGAGGGCGCTTATTTTCCTAAAAAGAATATAGAATCATTAGTAGAAATGGGGTATACAACCTTGTCTCTGCCAGTCGAGTACGGCGGAGGAGGTCAATCTGTGGCAGACATGGTATTGTTTCAAGAAACATTAGGTAGCATGGATGGTGCGACTGCTTTATCCATTGGCTGGCACCAAGGTGTGGTAGGTGAAATTTATGAAAAAAAGCAATGGAATGAAGAGAAGTTGCAATTTTTTGCAGAAGAGATTAAGCGGGGGGCGCTTGTGAATCGAGCAGTCAGCGAAGTGCAGACAGGCAGTCCAACAAGAGGGGGCAAGCCTAGTACAACGGCTATAAAATCTGGTGACCAATGGATTATCGATGGACGTAAGGTTTTTACAACGATGTCACCAGTGCTCACATACTTTTTAGTAGGAACTTGGATTGAAGAAAAAGAAGCACTAGGATTCTTCTTGATTCATCGTGATACGGAAGGTGTTTCTATAGAAGAAACATGGGATGTTGTTGGAATGAGAGGGACAGAAAGCCATGATTTGATATTGGATCAGGTAGTGGTCTCAGATGACATGCTGGTCGAAGTGCAGCAAGGTCCACGAGGCGATACTTTAAACCCTTGGATCGCACATATTCCTTCCTGCTATTTAGGCATTGCGCAAGCAGCAAGAGATTATGCTGTCCAGTATGCGATCACACATTCACCTAACAGCATCACCGGAACGATTAGTGATCTGCCTAATGTTCAACATCTCATTGGGGAAATTGATTTACTGTTAAAACAAGCACGGCACATCATCTATTCAACGACCACATTGTATGAACAGCCAGAGAAAAGAGAGCTGTTAATCAATGAATTCGGTGCTGTGAAACATACAGTCGTCAATCACAGTCTGCAAGTTGTCGATAAAGCCATGCGTTTAGTCGGCGCGAAAAGCTTAAGCCTAGACTGTCCACTGCAGCGTTATTATCGAGATATTCGTGCTGGGCTCCATAACCCGCCAATGGACGATATGACGATATCTAAAATTGCGAAGCAGGCCATTGAAGAGAAAAAACAACTCATATGAAATGGAGAGCCAGATGAAATGAATTGTACCTTAATTTTTAGGAGGAGAAATAAAGAGACATGAGCGGGGCATGGAAGCACCGAGTTGCCTACAATCACTGAAAGTGAGTCATGAGAGCCAAATTTTTGTGCTGATCGAAAGGAACTTGGCAAATATAAGAGAATAACACTCCCCATCTAAAAGAAGGGGATAGTGTCTTTACTTCTTAAAAATTTCCCATTAGAATCAATATTGCCTTAAACTATTGCAAGATGAGTTGATATTTGTAAGGATGATTAATGTATAATATATAGTTAAAATAAATCGTCAATATGTTGTGCTAGGTCTCTCTTTCATTATTTCCTAATGGAAGGATTTAAAACATCATCTTCATTCCACAAAAACGACATTCACTTAGCAAAACTCTAAAAAACCAACTCACATGCAAATTTTCTATTTCATATAAATGGCAGGCTGATCTCAATAGAATCTAAAAAAGCTTTTTTGACTCAAAAAGATAGCTATGCTTGTTCATCCCAACACAGAAAGGTGCAATGACGTTGAAACGAATCATTAAATGGCTCATGTTTGTAGCTGTTATCGCGGGGTTATTGGGATGTGCGTTCTTTGTTTTTCGTTTAAATCAATCTCAGCCGACGGCGAACATCCATTATGCAGACACCAAAAACAATCAGCAAACACTCGATATGTACATGCCTAAGGACACAAGTCGAACCGCTGGGGAGCATCCGGTGATGATCTATTTGCATGGCGGCGGATGGACAGGCGGCGATAAGAGCAAGGTCGCTTCAAAAGCCAATTATTTTACCGATCATGGGTATGTGTTTGTCTCCATAAATTATCGGCTTCATCCAGATGCCCAGTATGATCAGATGGCATATGACACAGCGAAAGCCATCAAATGGGTCAAGGTTCATGCGGACCAGTACCAAATCGACCCAGCGAAAATCAATGTGATGGGTCACTCAGCCGGCGGTCACTTAACGGCCTTAGTTGCTACGGATGCGACTTATTTAAAGCGTGTGGGGCTTTCGCCAAAATCAATTCGATCAATCGTGATTTTAGACGGACCTTTAAACATCAATCAATTTATACAAGCCATTCCATCCTATCAAAAAGTGTTTGGGAAAAATGAAAAGGTATGGACAAAAGCATCACCGGTCACTTATATGAATCAATCAAATACACCTGTGTATTTGATTACACGAAGGGAAAATCCCGAGGTGTACCGCTTTGCAGAAAGGCTTAATCATGAAAAAGGCACTCGTTTTGTTTTTCGGGTCAATACGTTGACACATAGTGGTCTGAATAAGTGGTTTGGATCGGACCGAGCGCCAAAAGAAGCACAAGATATGACAAAGGCAGTCATGGCTTTTTTAAAAAAACAGAATCAATAAAGAGGCTGATTCAATTGGCTATACACAACACCGTAACCTTTCCTCCATTTGAAGGAAAGGTTTTTCATGTGAAAGGAGACGGAAAACAATAATTCCTTGACATTACTCAATAGATGTAACTATAATAGTTACATCTATTGAGAGAAGACTTGAAGCAGGTGGAAGGAAGATGAAAATGAAAGTACAAATTTGGTCAGATGTTGCCTGTCCTTTTTGTTATATAGGAAAGAAACAGTTAGAAGCGGCACTTGAACAGTTCCCACAGAGAGATCAGGTAGAGGTAGAGTTTAAAAGCTTTGAGCTTGATCCGCATGCACCAAAACAAGTAGATTACGATGTGCATGACATGCTAGTCAAAAAATATGGAATGAGCCGTAGTCAGGCGATTGCCATGAATGAGCAGGTGAAGCAGGTAGGGAAGGAAAAGGGGGTTGATTTTCAATTTGATCCTATAATTCTGACCAACACATTTGATGCGCATCGTTTTGTGCAGTATGCTAGCAAAGCAGGAAAAGGCGATATCGTCATGGGAGAGCTTTTTAAAGCATATTTTACAGATGGAAAGCATGTAGGCGATCACAAAATTCTCTTAGACATTGCAAAAAAAGTAGGTCTTGATCAAGGTGAGCTACAAAAAGTATTAGACGGTCAAGAGTATGCAGAGGATGTTCGCAGCGACGAAACAGAGGCAAAAGAGCTTGGCATTTCTGCAGTTCCCTTTTTCTTAATCAATGACAAGTATTCTGTTGCAGGTGCACAATCATCAGACACCTTCCTGCGTACACTTGAAACGGCTTGGAATGAGCAAGCAGGTCAGACGTCAAATGGAGCATTTCATGAGACTGCATGTGCTGATGGTATGTGTGTGGTGCCTTCTTCAAAAGAAGAGAGAATAAAATGAAAAAATGAGCTTTCCTACATGAGGGGCTCATTTTTTCATTTTTTTGATCGTATCACCGGGCACTAATTCAGGCTCATAATAGGTTTGGTCAGGAAGATTCTTTTTTCCTTGCACTTTCTTAATCATCCAATTTGCAGCGTCTCGCCCCATTTGCTCTTGGGGATGAGTCAATGTAGTGAGCTTCACATGGGCATTTTTTTGTGCAATATAAGAGTTATCCTGTCCAATAATCGAAAGGTCGTCTGGGATAGAAAGACCAATCTGGCTGCACACATTGGCTACTTCTAATCCAACTTCATCGTTATAACAAACGAGGGCTGTCAGTTCATGTTGATGGTCCATAAGGAAGTTTTTTATGTGATCACCCAGATGCTGCTTCGATTCTGTATCGAAGAAAAGAACATGCTCTGGCAGAAAGTTGAGTTTGGCTTCTCCGAGCGCTTGAATATATCCCTTCATTCGGTATTTCCCCTGCAAATCATCAGTTTTTGAAATGAGCCCAATCTCTGTATGTCCAGAGGTGATGAGCTCTTTTGTGGCAAGATAGCTGGACTTGACATCATCTAAACAGAGAAAAGGAACATCTAGCTGCTCGTAATAGGCATTAATCATGATAAGCGGTACGTCCTGCTCTTTGAATGACAGATAATACGAGATGTTTGGATTATATAAATTGCTTTTTGTCGGTTCGACAATGAGCCCATCTACACCAAAGGAGAGCATCATTTCTAACGCTTTTTTTTCCTGTTCGACATCATTATTTGTGCTAGCCAACAAGAGAGAATAGTTCTCTTCATTTAACCGACTTTCAATACCTCGTATGATCGAAGGAAAAATATAATCAGATATGTATGTTGTAATGACACCAATTGATTTCATATGAGAATGTCCAGCAGGCTTTGTTTGATATTGATTGGAGACATATGTACCAGAGCCCTTTTCGCTTCGCAAAAACCCTTCACTTGACAGATCTAATATCGCTTTGCGAACAGTATGCCTGCTCACTTGATAGATGTCTTGTAAGCTGGATTCGGTTGGAATCTGATCCCCAATGCGGTAATCTCCTGTAAGTATTTTACTTTTTATATCATCCATAATGATTTGATACTTTTTTTTCATCGTTTCACTTCTTTCTCAGTTGTTCATCTGCTCGGATTGAGAAGAAATTGTATGGACATATTTTAACATGGTTGTTCGTTTAGGAACATGCAATTTCATTTTCTCACATATTATCTTCTTAGATAAGCACAAATTGGAGGAATTACTCTTTTTATGTATGTACAACTATATTTATTGTTGACAAATGTACGTACAAATATTATAGTATGTTTGTACACAGATAAACACACTTTAACTTAAAATGAAATTTGAAACCGCTACCAAAATGGGGGTGAACGTGAAAATGAATCATGAATTTACTGCAAGAGTCATTGAAGAGGGACGGACATCTTTAGGCATTGAGTTTGGCTCAACTCGAATTAAAGCGATTTTAATAGATGAGCAGTTTCAAACAATCGCACAGGGGACATATGAATGGGAAAGTACACGCCAAAATGGAATGTGGACGTATCACTTAATCGATATCATAACGGGTCTTCAGGTTGCTTATCGCCATATGAAAGAGGAGGCAGAGCGAACTTATGGAGTCACGATTCGGACAATTGGCTCTATTGGGGTTTCTGCCATGATGCATGGGTATATCGCATGTAATCATACAGGGGAGCTGCTCGTCCCGTTTCGAACGTGGCGGAATTCAACAACCAGCGAAGCCAGTCAAAAGTTGACGGACTTATTCCAATTTCATATCCCAGAAAGATGGAGCATTGCTCACTTGTATCAAGCGATATTAGACGAGGAGAAACATGTCTATCGTCTAGAATTTATGACAACCTTATCTGGATACATTCACTGGCTGTTAACTGGAAAGCAGGCCATAGGAATTGGGGATGCTTCAGGGATGTTTCCAATCGATGAAACAACGAAGAATTATAACGAAGCCATGCTCGATCAATTTGATGAATTGATTGCAGAAAAAGGCTATCCGTGGCAGCTTCGTCATCTTTTGCCGAGTGTATATCTTGCTGGCGAAGAGGCTGGCATGTTAACGACAGCAGGAGCATCTATTTTAGATCAATCGAAGCAATTGCAGCCAGGTATTCCTTTTTGCCCGCCAGAGGGAGACGCTGGGACAGGGATGGTGGCCACAAACAGTATAAAAAGACGAACAGGGAATATTTCAGTTGGTACGTCTGTCTTTGCCATGATTGTATTAGAAAAAAATCTGGCAGGTGTATACCCTGAAGTCGATATCGTCACCACACCAGATGGGAATCCAGTAGCGATGGTTCATGCCAATAATTGTACAAGTGACTTAAACGCTTGGATGGGTTTATTTCGTGAGGCTTTTGAAGCAATGGGTCAGCCGGTTGACACAAAAAGGTTGTACGAAGTATTACTTCATCAAGCCTTAAAAGCAGATTATGATGGCGGAGGACTATTAAGCTATGGCTATTATTCTGGTGAAAATATTACAAGGATGCAAGAGGGCAGACCTCTTTTTGTCCGATCGGCAGAGAGTCATTTTAATCTAGCCAATTTTATGCGTACCCATCTTTTTTCTGCATTTGGTGCGTTGAAAATAGGAATGGATAGGTTAAAAGAAAATGAACAAGTGGCGATTGATCGATTACTAGGTCATGGTGGTTTGTTTAAAACACCCCTCGTTGGTCAAAAAATGGTGGCCGCTGCTTTGAACACACCGGTCTCAGTTATTTCAACTGCAGGAGAAGGTGGTGCATTTGGTATGGCCGTCCTCGCTTCATACATAGTGCATCGTCAACAGCAACCTTTGGCTGATTTCCTTGAACATCAAGTGTTTGCAAGTACAACAGAAGAGCTGATGGAACCAAATCCACTAGATGTCAAAGGCTTTGAGGTATTTTTAAAGCGCTATCAAGAAGGGTTGCATATTGAAAAAGCAGCAGTAGACCATTTAACGATGAAGAAGGGAGCGGAATGGATATGTTAGAGCGATTAAAAGAAGAAGTGTTTCAAGCCAATCTAGACCTGCCCAAATATGGACTTGTGAAATTTACATGGGGCAATGTCAGTGCATGCGATCGTGACAGCGGTCTGTTTGTGATTAAACCAAGCGGTATCGATTATGACAAATTAAAAGCGGAAGATATGGTGGTTGTCGATTTTGACGGTCAGGTGGTTGAAGGAGAATTGAGCCCTTCTTCAGATACAGCCACACATGCTGTGCTTTACAAACACTATGAAGAGATTGGTGGTATTTCACATAGTCATTCGACTTGGGCGACGGTATGGGCACAAGCTGGTCTTGATTTACCCGCAATGGGCACAACCCATGCTGATACCTTTTATGGTAATGTCCCTTGCGCTCGCTTTCTCACAGAAGACGAAGTAAATCGCGGCTATGAGGTGGAGACAGGTCGACTGATCATTGAAACGTTTGAGAAAAGAGATTTAGATGTGATGGCGGTTCCAGGCATCTTATTGCAAGGTCATGGTCCATTTACGTGGGGGAAAGATGCGAAGAGCGCGGTCATGAATAGTGTGGTACTAGACGAAGTTGCGAAAATGAATCTCTTTGCAAAGCAATTGAACGAGTATGCCGAGCCGCTCCCGCAGCGAATTTTAGATAAACATTATTTAAGAAAGCATGGTCAAAACGCGTATTACGGACAAAAATCTTCAAGATAAAGAGAAGAGGGATTTCTATGTTAACAAGTCAGAAAAAAGAGTTTTGGTTTGTTGTCGGTTCACAGCATCTATATGGGGATAAAGCGTTACAACAAGTGAAGGCAGATGCACAAACGATGACGAATGCTTTAAATGAAAGCGGTTTACTACCATACCCGATTATTTTACAAGAGCTTGCTGTCAGTGCTGATCAAATCACACAACTGATGAAAGAGATCAACTATCGTGATGAGGTCATAGGTGTCATCACTTGGATGCATACATTTTCTCCAGCAAAAATGTGGATACGAGGCACCTCTTTGTTGCAAAAGCCCCTCCTTCATTTAGTCACGCAGTATTATGAAAGAATTCCATGGGACACCATTAATATGGACTATATGAATCTACATCAATCTGCTCATGGAGACAGGGAGTATGGATATATTAATGCGCGATTGAATAAGCGAAACCATATTGTGGTCGGCCATTGGTCCAAACAAGATGTGAAACAGCAAATCGCCGAATGGATGGATGTAGCTGCTGCCTATCATGAGAGCTTTCAAATTAAGGTGGCCCGCTTTGGTGATAATATGCGCCATGTAGCTGTTACAGAAGGGGATAAAATAGAAGCACAAATTCAATTCGGCTGGACGGTTGATTACTATGGGATAGGCGACCTTGTTGAATATGTGAATGCGGTGAAAGAGACAGAAGTTGATGCGTTATTTGCCGATTATCTAGAACAATATGATATCAATTATGGATCGTATTCATTGGAAAAATGGGAAGCGAGTGTGAAGGAGCAGGCGCGATATGAAATTGCAATTAAACGTTTCTTAGATGAAGGCGGTTACAACGCTTTTACGACGAACTTTGAGGATTTACATGGGATGAAGCAACTGCCAGGACTTGCGGTACAGCGACTCATGGCACAGGGATACGGGTTTGCAGGTGAGGGTGATTGGAAAACGGCAGCGCTTGCTCGTTTATTAAAGGTTATGAGCCATCATCAATCAACTGGTTTTATGGAGGACTACACGTATGAAATGACGTCTGGACAGGAAGCTGTGCTACAATCTCATATGTTAGAAGTAGATCCGGCACTCGCCAATACCAAACCCGCCATTGTTGTATCTCCTCTTGGAATAGGAAATCGAGAAGATCCAGCTCGCCTTGTGTTTGATGGAAAAGCGGGAGAGGGTGTGGTCGTATCCATTGCAGACTTTGGTACGCATTTCAAATGGCTCATTCAAGAAGTCGAAGCCTTTGAGCCGCAAGAAGCAGCACCCCATTTACCAGTTGCTCGCGTTTTATGGAAAGTAAAACCAACCTTTCAGGGTGGTGTAAAGGCATGGATCGAACAAGGTGGCGGGCATCATACGGTGGTATCTCTCCATTTAACTGTTGATCAAATCATTCGTTTTGCTAAGCTTGTGAATGTAGATTACGTAGTCGTATAAAGGAATGCTGAAAAGGTTCTCTTATTCTATGAAAAAAGTACAATCATTGGGAGAAATGAAAGCGGTTTATTAAGCGAGGGGGTATCAGCTTGGAGAAAAAAGTGTCAAGTAATTTTATCTTCTTTTTCGGATCGTTTGCAGGGATATTATTTGGATACGATATTGGCATTATTGCGGGTGCAGAAGGGCACATTCAGCAAGAATTTCAGCTCAGCCCATTATGGCTTGGAATTGTCGTATCCTCATTAATGGGTGGTGCGATCATTGGTTCGATTTTAAGCGGTCTATTAGGTGATAAGTTTGGTCGCCGAAAGCTTATTTTGGTCTCGTCCATCATCTTTTTTGTAGGTGCCATCGGATCAGCCATAGCGCCAGAAGAAATCTCTCTGACCATTGCCCGCATTTTTTTAGGAACAGCAGTAGGAACAGCCTCATCTTTAGTGCCGGCATACATGTCTGAAATTGCTCCTGCTAAAATTCGCGGCAAATTGTCTGGGCTCAATCAGCTTATGATTGTCAGCGGGTTATTGCTTAGCTATATTGTGGCATTTGTATTTGAACCGATTCCGAATAGCTGGCGGTTTATGCTCGGCAGTGCAGCCCTATTTGCCATCGTTCTTTATATTGGAATGCTCAAACTTCCTGAATCTCCGAGGTACTTAATCAAGCATGGAATGGCGAATAAAGCCCGTGATGTGTTAAGATCTCTTCGCTCCTCCAATGAAGAAATCGAGGCGGAAATGCAAGAAATTTTAGAGGTGGCAAAAGAAGAACGTTCAGGTATTCGTCAATTGTTCCAAAAGAAATTCCGAATGGCACTTGTCATTGGGATTGGCATGGCCACACTTCAGCAAATACAGGGAGCTAATTCAATTGTGTACTACGCAACAAGTATTGCGAGAAATGTAGGCCTTGCTCCGCAGGTGGCTGCAGGATTTACGGTCATCGTTGGTGTCATATTTGTGGTGACAACCGTCATTTTTTTACAATTTGTTGATCGGTTTGATCGCCGAACGATCCTCACAGTAGGGGGAACAGGGATGGCACTTTCCTTCTTTGCACCAGCGGCATTAGGTGCACTGGGAGTTAGTGACGGGATTTTAAACTGGGTCACATTGATTTCACTTTGCTGCTTTATTTTGTGCTATGCCTTCTCATGGGCGCCGATCACTTGGATCATCATCGGCGAAATCTTTCCGCTCTCTGTCAGGGGCATTGGAGCAGGCATTTCATCTGCCTTCAACTGGACTGGATCACTAGCCGTCGGACTTGTCTTCCCGATCTTGGCTGATCAATTTAGTTTTGGTGTCATTTTCTCCTCATTCGGAGTGATCTGCTTAATCGGACTATTGTTCACCCGCTTTGTTTTAGTCGAAACAAAAGGAAGAAGCTTAGAGCAAATCGAAACCGATATGGCAGCACGTGTATAAAGAGACCCCATCTATCCATAAGTGGTAGATGGGTTTTTAACGGAGCTCATTTTTCAGTTCAACAGGCAGAAAATTTATTGATTTTATGGAGACATATCTAACACTTCAAGAAAGGCAGAATATTTAGCATAAACTCCACTTAGCTGATTGGGATAATTTGTTTCATCGTCATGTACGTCACCTCTTGCTTTCATCATCAATTTGACTCATTTATCAGGCTACGGTGCGATAGACAAAAGTTGTCATCCCCTTCTTGCAATAGAGAGCTACCCTCCTTAGGATTAATATGGTTTTTTATAAAATGGCGAAATCGCTTCGAGAACGATAGCTTTCCTGATAAATAGCATGCCGGAAGGTCCCTTTTTCAGTCGCATTATTAGATAAAAGCCGTTGCTTTCCTTACAAGATATCATGTGTATGATATGTTAAAAATCCCCTGTTATAAAGCAAGAAAAGAAGAGGTTGAAATAGAATCATCGTGGATTTTTTAAGAATTAGACGACCATCTAATCAATCATTAATCGCTGGCATACGATAAAGTGTAAGCAAAAGACAAGTTGAAGGGGTGTTAAAATGAGCCGAAACAAATTAGACAACTTTTTCTTTGGTCCTCGCCGAGGGAATCAGGGAGAAGTTGAGACGGTTGTATCCCCTACACGTCAGATTGTCAATACAACAACGAACGAAAAAACCATTAGAAAAATTCATCCAACTCATATCACAAACGTAAACAAGCATATCAAAAGAATTGAAAACTACTATCCTGTGACCCAAACTGAACAGAATGAGTATATTGTTGAAGAATACGATTGCGGTTGGGATGTAAAGAATCCTTGCTGCCGCCCGGTAAAACGTTGCAAATGGTAAATGTGCAGTAAGGCAAGACAAAGGGCATCCTTTATAGGGATGCCTTTTGTCTGTTTAACATTCCATTTCTTTTCGCTGTCATTGTCGAGCTGAAAGAAGTGATTCCCTAATTCAGAATAGAGATAGCGTTGATGACTTGTAAATAAAAATACATATATGTGAGAATTCATTTTTCAGCAAGGAAATCGATTGAGTTTGAAGCGCTTCATCAAGAGATGTAAAAGGTTCATCAAGAATGATCAGTTCTGAAGACCTTGCCACCATACTATTAAAGAAAAGCTTATATTTCATTCCTAGTGAATACTGATTGACAGGCATGTCAAGTGCATGCGTTAAATCAAAAAAATCACAAAGCTCTAGAAATTTTTCTTTGAATCATGTTTTTTCTTTCTTTTTTTTTCTAAAGGGATTGAACAAGCTCCATATTTAGCTGAATGGTGTCAATCACGTCTTCACTTTCTGATTTTAAAATGTCAATCAATGAAATTTCGTTTCCTTCCTTATCTTGACCGATGGGGTCGTGAAGTGAAACATCCTTTTTTGTTTTTTTGAGCGCACGCAAATGCATGAGAATCTCGTTATTAATGTCAAACGAGGGGTGCAATAACAGTCCAGCAAAAATTTTATTCTTCTGGTTCAGTTTTATATTTCTCATCCTTAATTCTTATTAACTGACTTTTTTGGTTGAAATGTATAGGATGTTGTTTTTTAATAACCAAAATTCCTTCTGTTTGATGATGATCAAATTGATGATGAAGGGAATAAATTATTTGAGCGGTTTCTAAAAGAATACAATATAATCAATAATTAATGGTTTTAAATAGCACTCTGTAATTTTGCTGATTGCTGTTTTTATATCTTTCTCCCTATTTAATGACAATCTTTGCATTGGTAAAATTGTCCTTATCAATGAATAGGAGGGAGTGACTTCTTCTGGGGAAAATACTTGATGCCAAAGCACTAACAAGCGCTATGGAAGAAAGAGCGAAGCACTATCAGGAACTCCGGGAACAAATGATAGATTTGAAGCACGCATTACAAGGTGTAGCCAATCTCGGTGATGATTTCACGGGAAAAGGTGCCGACAATATTAAAAGTTTTTATCAAGAGCTTGCTGGAAATGTGGACATGTTGATTAGCTTTATAGATAAACAAAAAGTCTTCCACGAAGGTGTTGCGGGTACACTTGAAGATGCCAATTTCGGCGGTGATACTTTTATTGATGAACACTTTTTAGAAAATCAGGTAGAGATGGGGTTAAAAAACGCCAAAAGTATTGTATCTGATCAAAAGAAGGCACTGGAAACCATTTTTCAGGACATAGATGATCTCATCTCTCTTGATGTGTTTGATGATCAAATCTTTGATGAAAAGATAACGGATGCCGAAGACGAACGGAAAAAGACCGTAAAAGATTTAAACGAATTAGACCAACATCTAAAAGATGAATATGCTTTGTCAGAGACTGAAGAGCAGGCTACAATGGCATTGTACGCCGAAATGATGAATGCGACAAATAACGGAAAAACCATTTCACCGATCAATTTTGATAAGAAAGCGTATCAAAATAGTGAAATCTATAAAGCAAAAAGCGATATTGAGAAGCAAACTTCTGAATATCTCAAAATCAAAAAAGAACAGGAAGAAGCCCGCAAGATTGCGAAGGAACAAGAAGCATTGGCGAACCGTTCTTGGTATGAAAAAGCACTTGATTATGGTGGAAACATCGTGAATGAACTGACCGGAGTGAATGACGCCAAACGAGCCGCAACAGGTATTGATCCTGTGACAGGCAAACATCTCACCGCAGGAGAGCGTGTTGCCGCAGGCGGAATGGCAGCGGCAGGTTATATCCCAATCGTCGGCTGGGCGGGGCGCATTTTCAAAGGCGGAAAGGCTGTCTATAAAACAACCCAAGCCACATCAGCCGCAGTCAGGGCAGTGGACATTTACAAGACGTCACAAAAGTCTTTTGACGCTTTAAAAACATCTCAAAAAGGGTTATATGGTCTCACTGCAACCAATGGCTTCAGTGAAACAATTACTGGTAGAGATATGTTTGGGAACAAAATCTCAAAAGAACAGCAAGAAGCCAGCATGAACGCAGCGCTTGGAATGCTTTTGCCGATTGGGGCGAAAGGGATTCACGGTAAAATAGGGGTTAAGGCTACAAATAAAAACAAGTCATACGAGCAATCTAGAAATGAAGCACTGGCTTGGTTGGAGGAAAGAGGCTTTAAATCTGAAAAACAAACCTTTGGAAAGTTTGGATACACTAGAAATAAACCTATAGGTAGACAAACTGAGGACGGTAAAATAGGTTTCCGAATCGAGCATGATAGTAGGAGTGGTGCTCATATTAACGTTTGGGCTGGGAAAGAAAAGGGACCGCATTTTGAATTTGATGCATCCGAAAAAACAGTGAAAAAAATACAAAAACATTTCAGATAAAGGGGTTAATTTTATTGAATACTTATGATGAAGATCTAATAAAGGATTTGGAATTAAAAGACCTTCTTAATTGTGTCAAAGTAAATAAAGATCCAGAAATTTATTTAGATTTATTAGAACAAAAATTTGAATTTGATGGTTCGAAAATAGATTGGTTACAAACTAAAAATCATTATAGTATGAACTCAAATAATGAATCGTTACTTCCTGATGCTCTTCTATTTATAACTGAATTAAAAGAAAAATATTTAGATAATAACTTACAAGTAATTTACATAGGGGATAATCTTACAGAGTTTGGGTACCAGTTTGAATTAAAGCATATAGAAGAGTTACTAGTCTGTTTTTTAGATGTCCCACAGCACCACTACTTTATATCATTAGAAGGTGATTGGTGTATGTGCATTTCTTATGAAAACTATTTGGATTTCGGTTTTAGTTTAAACAAGAAATAATTTCAAGTGTCACGTATAGTAAAAATAAAAGATTTATAGTAGGCAATGGGGAGACAAAGACCAGACAAATTGACCATTTAGTTATTTTGCCATCAGATGTCTATATTATAGAAACGAAGTATTGGCGTGGAACAGTTATTCATGGGATTAATCATAAAAATGCGAAATCAATTGCTAATGACTTTTCGTTTGTTTTTGAACTATTATTTCCGAATGTGAATAGTGATAAAGAGCAGACTATCATTTTTATGAAAAATAGCAATATAGATAAGGATTCTGATCAAAAAATGTCTATAAATATTTCTTTTTATGATAACCCAAGAAACACAATGTACAAACTCAGAAATTTTCTCATAACCTATCATCATAAATTCAACTATGTTGAGCCTATAGTCTATTTTGGTTATCCAGAGAGTAAAGAAAATCGTGTATTAGATTATTCTAAAAAAGATAAGTATAGATTTACCTCAAAAGCGAGTCTGTGCGAGTATTTTGAGAATGAGGTTTTAAGACCGGCTAAATATACGGTTGATGAGATACAACAAATAAAAATGATTATGCAAAAAGTTAACTATCTCTCATAAAAAATTAAATAAATGTCAACTTATAAAGCATTGGATGCTTTCAGACCGTAGACAAACCCCACCTTTACTTGAAGTAAAAGTGGGGTTTTCACTTGTTTTTTTAAAATATATAAGTTGTCTTACGCTTGGCATGGTCTTTTCCATTTTATGGAACAAAAAATAGGGATGCCTTTTGTCTGTTTAACCTTCCATTTCTTTTCGCTGTCATTGTCGAGCTGAAAGAAACGGTTCCCTAATTCAGAATAGAGATAGCGTTGATGACTTGTAAATAAAAATACATTGATATCTCAGCTCATTTCCCCTTATCCCTTTTCCTCTTCTCCTTCTCCGCCCGGTAAAACTCATGGAACATCTTCATCAGTGCCCGTTTCTCAATCCGCGATACATAACTTCTTGAAATTCCAAGCTCCTTCGCAATTTCCCGTTGCGTTTTTTCCTTTTTCAAATCCAGTCCGAATCTGCCAACGATGACTTCTTTTTCTCGTCCATCTAAAATGTCAATGTACTCTTTGACCTTTTCAAGCTCCATATTTAGCTGAATGGTGTCAATCACGTCTTCACTTTCTGATTTTAAAATGTCAATCAATGAAATTTCGTTTCCTTCCTTATCTTGACCGATGGGGTCGTGAAGTGAAACATCCTTTTTTGTTTTTTTGAGCGCACGCAAATGCATGAGAATCTCATTCTCTATACATCTTGCAGCATAGGTTGCAAGTTTTGTCCCTTTACCCGATGAATAGCTTTCGATAGCTTTAATCAGCCCGATTGTTCCGATGGAGATGAGATCTTCTGCGTCTTCCCCAGTATTTTCGAATTTCTTCACGATATGGGCAACAAGCCGAAGGTTATGTTCAATGAGCATGTTTCTTGCATGTTCATTCCCCTGTGCCATGAGGGCTAAGTATTTTTTTTCATCATCTCCTGAAAGGGGTTGTGGAAAGGCATTGTTTTTGACATAGGACACTAAAAACACCAATTCTTTGACCATCAATCCCATCGCTGTAAATACTCCTGCCACGAATTTCACCTCCACCATGTTTAGGCCTTTGCCTATATCTTCAAATGTATGTGAGGGAGGGGCTGTCTGTGTCTGTACGATGAAAAAATCATTTTTTTCAAAAGAAACGTTTATTCGTTTGCCTGTTTTCGTCACTTCCTAACATGTTTGCGGTGCTTGGCGGTTAAGAAGCGTGCTAAAAGATGTAATGATTAGACCGAAAAGGGAAGGGGTTTTTTCGGAAAATGGGGAAGGTTCTTTCTGTAGAGGCACTTCCAACGCTACCGCACACATTATATACGCTTGCGAAATTTCTCTTTAGACAACATAAGCAGGAGCATGCACTGCGCATATTAGAAGCTGGGAAATTAGCCGCCAAGAAGCATGAGGATCATCTTTTCTGTCATATGTTTCAATATCTGGATGCTTTATATGTTGAGGGGATAAATGAAGGGCAACTATAAAAAAACAATGATTATTTGAAAAAAATTAGCCTATACTCTTCTATAGGCTCAAAATCAAATCCAAGAAGGAGAGTGTCTGTATGGATTCTAAGCAACGTTTGACAGTTGAAGAGAGAAACCAAACGTGATACAAAAAGCGGGCCACTGTATGGTCGGCTTTTTTAATTGAACAAAGAAGAAGCCAGAAAGAAGCAGACCAAGTCCTGCATGAATTCATCACAAAGGGGCATTTTAATTCTTAATGATGTTCTCTGGGAGGCGGTCTGATGAAAGGTTTGCATATCCTTGTGTGTATACTGTTACTATGCGCTTTTGTACCCAATGAGACAGAGGCAGGCACATTAAGAAGAGCGGATCTTGAAAAAAACGGGAGAGTCTTTTGGGACATGAGAGCAGAAAGGAAAAAGATTGCGTTGACGTTTGATGATGGACCGCATCCGGTATATACGAATCAAATATTGGATGTACTGAAGGAGCATCAAGTAAATGCTAGTTTTTTTGTAATCGGGAGCCGGATTCATGCGTATCCAGAGATCGCACAGCGGATTGTCAAGGAAGGAAATGAACTGGGCAATCACACAATGAATCATACGTATTTTGATCTTCTTTCATCAAAGGAAATCAAGCAGGAATTAAAAGAATCTGCGGCCCACATTGCATCTCTTCAGCCGAGCGGCCCATTATTATTTAGACCGCCTGGTGGCAGACTCAATATGAAGTCATTTCGTATCCTCACAAAACAAGGATATGATGTGGTGATGTGGTCGTTTACACAAGACCCGAAAGACTGGTCAAGACCGGGGGCACATAAAATTGCAAGCCGTATTATTGAACACATTCAAGGCGGCGATATCATCCTTTTGCATGATGGCGGAGGCAATCGCAAGCAAACAGTAGAAGCACTCAAACAGGTTGTCCCCGTGTTAAAGAAAGAGGGCTATCAATTTGTGAAAGTAAGCGAATTGCTACATCATGACCGAGCCCTTCAGCCCATCCTTCTTCAATAGAATGTATCCGTTACAAATAGTCATTCATTGAAACCAAAAGTTTTGTCGTTTACTATATGAAGAGGGCTTTTGGAGGTGAATGTTTTGAAGAAATGCATTTTACTTTTCATGCTAATATGTGTTGTCAATGGATGTTCAAAGCCAGTTCACGAAAGTATCATTGCATTTGGCGACAGCAACACAAGGGGGTCCAATTGGGATTTTCGTGATTACCCAACATCTGAGAAGTGGGTGAATCTCATCAAAAATGGCGAGCGCGGCAAAATTCAAGTAATGAATGCAGGAATCGGCGGCCAGACAACTGAAGATGCGAAGCTTCGTTTTGAACAGGATATTTTGAATCAAAAACCAACGTACGTCTTCATCATGTTCGGTACAAATGATGCGGCGATATTAGACGGGAAACATCCCCGTGTGACAAAAAAGCGTTTTAAAGAAAATTTATCGTATTTCATTTCTGAAAGTAGAAAAGAGGGCATTACCCCGATTTTGATGACATGTGTACCTGTTGTAGAAGGAGGGAAAAAGGGCTTATATTATTACTCGCGATATAAGCCGTCTTATTTTACAGAAAGAGGCGGAGCGAGAGCATGGCAAAACTCATATAATGACATCACGAGAGAAGTAGCTAAGGAACAGAATGTACCACTCGTGGATAATTGGAAAGCATTCATTCAAAAAGCTGGTGAAAATAGTGACAGAGCCCTTATTCAGTCGGGTCTCATTGACCCCTCCGGCAATCATATGACACCTAAAGGAGCTAGGATTATTTATAACGAAATCAAAGAGCGTGATGTCATGAAACATTTTTAAAAAGTGGCTATTTGCCTAAACAAGACAATAAATTTAGCATAGGCTAACAGTGTATCTTCTTATAAGGAGGCAACTGATATGTGGGGAAGTCCTTATCCTTACCCGGCGTGTTCGTGTTACCCAGCTCAAGGAACTGGAATAGGCTACGCTTTTCTTGTCGTCTTCCTTGTTGTCATTCTTGTTGTAGGCGGAGGATTATGGTTTTGGAATGAACAGTCTTGCAAATAAGACACCTCTTCTTTTATAAGAAGGGGTGTTTTTTACGGAAAATAGTAGTAAGCCCATAGCGCAAATGATATAATATCAGTCACCTGAGTTTAAAAAAGGAAGTGCTCGGGAGGCATGGTTCCTGGTGATAAGGAATTAAGAGGAAACAGAGAGCATATGCCCGAGCGAACGTCTCTTCATTTCTGTCTCAATTAATTCAATGAAGTCGCGATTTAGATTCATTTCATTTGCTTTATAATATGATTCTATAAGTAAATCATCTGACAGCTTTTTCATACTAGAAACCCATATGATGGGAAAAACACCTCCCCTGAAAAAGTTGGCATAAAACTTGAGAAAAAGACATATCATCATAGGTTGATCGAATGTCTTTGAAGTACCTTTAATCTACCATGAATGGGAAACAAGAACAATCGTTCTGTTATCCACATGGTTAAGTGGATAACTTGTGGGTAGAGTGTTTATAATTGAATGAAAGCGTGATGAAATATAGGTGGATAATGTGTGTAAAATTATCCACACCTGTTGAAGGTCCTCGTCATATGTCGAAAACTTTTTCGTTGTATTCGATAGACAGACAAATTGTGATTTGATTCGACACAAGTCTTTGAAAACCAATGAAAGAAAGGGTGCAAATTGTGCTAAAGAAGTATTTCTTACCGGATGAATTTGTGAAAAGTATTTTCCACATTTCGCCGCAAAAGCTAAAAGAACGAAATGTAAAAGGAATTATTACCGACTTAGATAACACACTAGTAGAGTGGGATCGTCCAAGTGCGACGCCACGTCTAATTGAATGGTTTCAAGAAATGAAAGATCACGGGATACAAGTGACGATTGTATCGAACAATAATGAAAAGAGAGTGAAGCTTTTTTCTGAGCCGGTCCATATCCCGTTTATTTATAAAGCGAGAAAGCCAATGGGCAGAGCATTTAATAAAGCAGTGGCTGATATGCAATTAAAAAAAGAAGATGTGGTTGTCATTGGTGACCAGCTTATGACAGATGTTTTGGGCGGAAATAGACATGGCTTCCATACCATTTTGGTCGTTCCTGTTGCTGCATCGGACGGATTTTTCACGAAGTTTAACAGACAGATTGAACGCAGAATATTAGATGCCTTAAAACGTAAGGGCCACATTCAGTGGGAGGAAGAGTAATAATGGAAAAGGTTGTTTGTATTGGCTGCGGTGTAGCCATTCAGACGGAAAATAAAGATCAATTAGGATATGCGCCGGCAGCATCTCTAATGAAAGAAGATGTGATTTGCCAGCGCTGTTTTAGGTTAAAGAACTACAATGAAATTCAGGATGTTTCTTTAACAGAAGACGATTTTTTAAATATGTTACACAGCATTGGCGAAACAGATTCTCTCATTGTAAAGGTCGTTGATATTTTTGATTTTAACGGCAGTTGGATTAACGGACTAAGCCGTATTGTTGGTGGTAATCCGATTTTACTTGTCGGCAACAAAGTAGATATTTTACCGAAATCGGTGAAACGAGATCGTCTTGTTCAATGGATGAAGCGTGAAGCAAAAGAAAACGGACTGAATCCCATTGATGTCTTCCTGATCAGTGCAAGCAGAGGACAAGGAGTGCCAGAGGTCATGGAAGCGGTTGACCATTATCGTGCGGGTAGAGATGTATATGTGGTCGGCTGTACGAATGTAGGGAAATCGACGTTTATCAATCGAATCATCAAAGAAGTTTCTGGGGAAGAGAATGTGATTACCACGTCGCATTACCCTGGAACAACACTTGATGCGATTGAGATTCCGCTTGATGATGGCTCTGCTCTATACGATACTCCAGGAATCATCAACCGTCATCAAATGGCGCATTATGTGAGCAAAAAAGACTTGAAGATCTTAACACCTAAAAAAGAATTAAAACCGAGAACGTTTCAGTTAAATGAAGCTCAAACACTTTATTTTGGCGGGCTCGCAAGATTTGATTATGTCAAAGGCGGCAGAACTTCATTTGTCTGCTATATGCCAAATGAATTAAACATTCACCGGACAAAGTTAGAAAATGCAAATGAATTATATGAAAAACATGCAGGCGAGCTACTATCACCGCCGACAAAAGAGGGAATGGCAGATTTTCCTCCGCTCGTTCCCCATACATTTACAATTAATCAGCCAAAAATGGATATCGTATTTTCAGGATTAGGCTGGGTGACGGCAAATGAAGCAGATAAACAAATAAAAGTCTATGCGCCAAAAGGTGTTCACGTCTTTGTTAGACGTTCGTTAATTTAAAAGTTCAAAGGGGGGAGAGACCTTGAAACCTTTATACGCATTAATCGCAAACCCTGTTGGTCATTCTATGTCTCCAGATATTCATAACGCTGCATTAAAGGAAGCTGGGATCGATGGGCATTATCATGGCTTTCAAGTAGAAAAAAACCAGCTTGAATATGCAATTAAAGGAATGAAAGCCTTAGGGATTAGCGGCTTCAACGTCACTGTCCCGCATAAAGTTGAGATTATGCAATATCTTGACAAAATAGATGTAACAGCCGAACGTTTAAAAGCAGTGAATACTGTTCGACTCGAAGATGGTCATTTTGTTGGATACAATACAGACGGAGAGGGCTTTCTTCATTCATTGCTCGATGCTTTAGATCAACCGTTATCACAGTTGTCTTTTCTGATGATCGGTGCAGGCGGAGCGGCAAGTGCCATTTATACAACAATTGCAGAGTATGCACCAAAACGATTTGATATCACCAATCGTACGATTGAAAAAGCAGAAGCCTTAATCGAAAATGCAGTTGGAAAAATCACATCAAGTGCATTTGCATTAAAAACAGCGGAAGAACGTCTTGGGGATTATGATGTGATCATTCATACCACCTCTATTGGCATGTATCCGAACGTAAATGAAACCCCGCTTTCTTTAGCAAACGCAAAAAAAACAGCGGTCATTTGTGATATTGTGTATAATCCACTAGAAACAAAGCTGTTAAGTGAAGCAAAACAATTAGGGTTAAAAACAGTGGATGGCGTCGGGATGTTTGTTGGTCAAGCGGCAAGAGCGTTTGAGCTATGGACAGGCATCACGCCTGATGTGAAAAAAATGAAGTCAATTGTTATAGAGAAATTAGGAGGAACACCATGTTAACAGGTAAGCAAAAACGTTTTTTACGTGCACAAGCACATCATTTATCACCTATTTTTCAAGTTGGAAAAGGCGGGGTAAATGACAATATGGTCAAGCAAATGTCTGAAGCGCTTGAAGTAAGAGAACTTTTAAAGGTCAGCGTATTGCAAAATTGTGATGAAGATAAAAGTGAGGTCGCTAAAGCTCTTGTAAAGAGTACAAAGGCAGAGCTCGTTCAAACGATCGGAAATGTGATTGTCCTTTATAGAGAGTCTAAGGAAAAGAAACAAATTAAGCTGCCGTAAAGGTGGATATCATATGAAAAAAATAGGATTGTTCGGCGGTACATTTGATCCTCCGCATAATGGGCATTTGCTGATGGCCAATGAGGTGCGTTTTCAGGTGGGGCTTGATGAAATTTGGTTTATCCCAAATCACAAGCCTCCTCATAAAACGGGGCGAAAACGAGCAGACAGTCATCATAGGGTGAAAATGGTGGAAACGGCAATTCAGCCCAATCCGTATTTTCATCTGGAACTCATTGAAATGGAGCGAGAAGGTCCTTCTTATACAGTAGATACGGTGGAAATATTAAAAAAACGCCATCCTGAAGATGAGTTCTTTTTTATGATTGGAGCGGACATGGTTGATTATTTGCCTAAATGGCATCGAATTGATGATTTGCTTCAAATGATTACCTTTATCGGTATGAAAAGATCTGGTTTTCAAGGGGAAACGACCTATCCCCTTTTATTTGCGGATGTCCCTGTTTTTGATGTATCATCGACATTGATTAGGCAGCGAATGCAATTAGGAGAACCAGTTGATTATTTGATTCCGAAAGCTGTCGAGCGTTATATAAAGGAGCATCATTTATATGAATCGTGAAAAGGCATTGAACTGTGTCAAAGAACAGTTAACAGAGCATAGATATACACATACAATTGGGGTCATGAAGACAGCCATTTCATTAGCGGAACGATTTGGTGCAGATGTGAAAAAAGCAGAGATCGCAGCGATTTTTCATGACTATGCTAAATTTAGACCAAAGGAAGAAATGAAGGGAATCATACAAAATGAAGGAATGAACCCTCTGTTGCTTAACTATTCCCCTGAGCTCTGGCATGCTCCGGTTGGTGCATACTTAGTCAAAAAAGAAGCTGGTATAGAGGATCAAGAGGTTTTATCAGCGATTGAATTCCATACGTCTGGCAGACCAGGAATGACATTACTGGAAAAAGTGATATACGTGGCTGACTATATTGAACCAGGACGTCATTTTCCTGGCGTAGAAGAAGTGAGGGAGCTTGCAGAGAGTGATTTGGACAGTGCGCTTATTCAATCATTAAAAAACACAATCAACTTTTTAATGAAAAAGAATCAGCCGGTGTTTCCCGATACACTTGCAACCTACAACTCGCTTGTGCAAAAGAATAAATAAGGAGGAATAATTGAATGGATGCATCTACAGTTTTAAACATCGCAGCAGGAGCGTGTGATGATAAGCGGGCTGAGGATATTATTGCCCTGAATATGCAAGGGATTTCACTTGTTGCAGACTACTTTCTCATTTGTCATGGGAACTCTGATAAACAAGTGCAGGCCATTGCAAGAGAAGTGAAAAATCTTGCTGAAGAAAACGGAATTGAAGTCAAGAAGATGGAGGGCTTTGATGAGGCAAGATGGGTATTGATTGATCTAGGAGATATCATTGCTCATGTGTTCCATAGAGAAGAAAGAGGATATTATAACTTAGAAAAGCTATGGGGAGATGCGCCGAGAGAAACGCTTTCACTTGGCATTAACTCATGATTTATCAAGGGTTTGCAGGTGTTTATGATGAGCTTATGACACATGCACCTTATGATAAATGGGTTCATTGGATAGAGCAGCATGTCGAGCGAAATGCGAAAATTATTGATGTAGGCTGTGGTACGGGAGAGATTGCTCTTCGTTTAGCAAAAAATGGTCACACTGTGACTGGTGTTGATTTGAGTGAAGAAATGCTTGCATGTGCACAGCAAAAAGCACAGGCTCACAAGCAGTCGATTCAATTCCTGCATCAAGATATGAGAGAGCTTACAGGATTTGATCAGGCGTTCAAAGTAGCTGTTATTTGCTGTGATTCCCTGAACTACTTAAAAAACGAAAATGACGTCAAAAAAACCTTTAAAAACATGTTTCAGCTTTTAGAAGAAGATGGGGTTTTACTCTTTGACGTTCATACTCCTTATAAAATGGAAAAGGTATTCCCTGGTTCAACTTACGCAGATCAAGATGAAGAAATCAGCTATATTTGGCAAAGCCACCAAGGGGATGAACTGTATTCGGTCATTCATGAGTTAAGCTTTTTCGTAAAGGACGGAGATGTGTATCAACGCTATGATGAAACACATGAACAGCGCACTTTCACATGTGAGGCATATGCAGCATACCTTGAGTCTACTGGCTTTGAATGTATAGAGGTGACGGCTGATTTTACGAATGAAGCTCCTCAGGAAAGTGCCGAAAGATATTTTATATCAGCAAAGAAACCAAAAACCATCGTTTAATGGAACGATGGTTTTTTAAAACCCTTTTTTCGCTTGTTGCACATGTCATTAATTTCTGCGATCATCAGTAAACACACTTGGTGCATATTGATGACCAACTGCTTCAAGGTCTTCGTCGAATTTCTCATGTGTGTTCTGAAATAGGCGGTGAAACATATCTTGAACACCTGCTTCAAGCGCTTTAATGCCTTCCCCAGTGACGCCACCTTTCACACACACTTTGTCTTGCAGGGTAGGAAGGGTATAGACTTTTTTTTCAATCAAGCGGCCAAGTCCTACAAGCATATTTTCTGATAAGATGGTTGCTTCTTCAACTGTAATGTCCGTTTCTTGAGCGGATGCTTCAATCATTTTCTGGACAAGAAAGCTGATAAAGGCAGGTCCGCAACTGACAATATCAGAGGCAGCTCTTGTGATAGAATGGTGGATTTCGATTGGAGTTGAAATGTGAGAAGCCAGCTGTCTTAATGTTGTTTTTGTCGCCGTACTGCAAGATGAACCGAAAGTTAAGAGTGAAGCACCAGATAAGGCGCGGTTTGTGATGCTTGGAATAAGCCTTGCTGTTTGACAGGGAACGATGTCTTGTAATTGTTCAGGGTGAACTGGACTTGTGATGATGACAATGGTTTGTCGCTCTGTCAGCAGGTGGCTCATCTCTTTCAAGAGTGGATAAATATCAAGCGGTTTGACACAAACAAAGATAAAATCTTTATCTGTCACAACCTCTGCCAGTTGTTTTGTTACTTCAAGCTCTGGATAGTTCTTTTTTATATTGAACGCTTTTTCAATGGTCCGGTTTGTAATTGTGAAGGATGAGGGATTGACAGCCTTTGATTCAATAAATGCCTCAATGAGTATAGTACCCATGTTTCCTGTACCGATCAAACCTATATTCAAACGTTCTCCCCTCCTTAGACGCATAGGATCTGTTATCTTCTAAACAGTATGATATGTAGTGGCAAAATATGATTGAAAGAAGCGTGAGAAAGTGATGCGACTCATTCAGTTTAAAAAGTATAGTCTTTATATCATTGCATGTTTCATCATCACGATATGCATTGGTTTATTTTTAATACTTAGACAGGGGGACAACAAGACCGAACCTATCATAGTGAAGGAAAATAAAGAATTACAAGTACAAGCAGAAACGAAACAGGAAGAAACAGTAAATGAATCAACATCAATAGTTGTAGAGGTCAAGGGAGCCGTTCAAAAACCTGGAGTATATACTTTTCAATCTGAGGATCGTATTGAGGAAGCCATAAGGAGAGCAGGTGGTTTTACCCGCAAGGCAGACACGATTGAGATCAACCAAGCAGCAAAATTAGAAGACAGTATGATGATCTATGTTCCTAAGCAGGGGGAGTCAGTCCGGCAGCCACCTGTGGCAACTGCTGTCACCCCATCAGGTGATCAAAAGAGTCAAAGTGTAAACGTGAATCAAGCGGATGCAACTGAACTGCAGACAGTAAACGGAATAGGACCGGCCAAAGCTGAAGCAATCATCGCCTATAGAGAAGAACATGGGGAGTTTCAGCAAATTGACGACTTGCGAAAAATTTCAGGGTTTGGAGAGAAGACAGTTGAACGGCTAAAAGATCAGTTAACTGTAAAGTGAAATTGACGGTATAGAAAGAAGGCATGTACACTTAGTACCATACATCACTATGGAGGGATCAGCTCGTGGAAAGAATTTCATGGAATCAATATTTTATGGCACAAAGCCATTTGCTTGCTTTACGAAGTACCTGTGAGCGTTTAGCGGTTGGGGCAACCATCGTACGAGACAAGCGAATTATCGCAGGGGGATACAATGGTTCGATTGCCGGCGACGTACACTGTGCAGATGTAGGATGCTATGTCATTGATCACCATTGTGTACGCACAATCCATGCGGAAATGAACGCAATTTTGCAATGTGCAAAGTTTGGCGCACCAACAGCTGATGCGGAGATTTATGTGACACATTTCCCGTGTTTACAGTGCTGTAAGGCCATAATTCAAGCCGGGATTCGAACAGTTTATTATGCGAAGGATTATAAAAACCATCCTTACGCTGTCGATTTATTTCAGCAGGCCGGTGTTCTAACAGAGCAGGTTGAACTAGATGAAATGATCATTGATTTAAAAAATCAAGAAAAGTTGGCCTTTGTTGCAGATTTAATTGGGAAGCTGAGCGAATCTGGATTTAGCGAAACAGATATTCGACAAATGCATGAAAAGGCGAACCAATTATTTACTTCCTATGTTTAAATATTTGCCGTTTGGGGCAATTTCAGCAGCTGTCGGAATTGCCCTGACCGCATATGGACTTCATATTTATTTTCTACTCTTTCTTCTGATTTTCTTATTTCTTAGTCTATTGAAACAAATGCCTCAACTTTTCCTGACGGTCAGTTTATGTGGAACTGTCTATATACTCATTTATCTGTTTCATCAGTCACTCGAACCGGATTACACCGCACAGGAAACATTGTTTTCTGGTTCAGTGGTGATTGAAAGCATTCCGAAAATAGATGGCAATCGTTTTACAGCAGTTGTTTCAGCAGAGTCGCATGATCAGCTAATGACCTTCTATACCATTCAAACTGCACATGAAAAAGAGGTGCTGGACAGTGTGGAGCCAGGCATGCATTGTCAAATGACAGGAGATATTCGCTTGCCAAAACGATCAACAATTCCTAATGGATTTGCATACGATCAATTTTTAAAAACAAAAGGGATTGCTGTTATTTTTCTGCCTCAGTCTATTAAAAATTGTTTAAAGGGAGACAATCATTCATACATTCTCTCAACTATAAGACAACAGGGGCTTCGTTTTTTAGAAGAACATATTCCAAAAAACTCTGTCGGGATTGTTCAGGCATTGATTTTTGGAGAGCGTGAGTTGATTGATCCGGACACATTAAGAGATTATCAGACACTAGGCATTATTCATTTACTAGCGATTTCAGGGCTTCATGTTCAAACTCTACTAGCCTGTCTATTTTGGTGTATGCTCCGCATTGGAATGACAAGAGAGACAGCGCGCATTCTTTTGCTATTTTTTCTTCCGATTTATGCTTGTTTAACAGGTGCAGCACCATCCGTTTTACGCGCTTGTCTTATGGCTGGGCTATATATAATCATCACCAGCCTTCCAAAGGAAATGAAGCAGCCTTCTGTGTTTGTTTTAAGTGTGACGTTTTTACTGTTGTTAGCGATTCATCCGACTTATTTATTTGATATTGGCTTTCAGCTTTCCTACATTGTCACTTGTTTCATTTTGTTATCCGTCAATATCTTATCAAAAGCGAAAAGTACCATCATGCAGTTATTTCTCGTCTCCTTTATTGCGCAGCTTGCCTCACTGCCTGTTCTTTTATATCACTTCCAACAGTTTTCTTTGCTGAGCATCCCTCTCAATATGATATTTGTGCCTTTTTATACAGTGATCGTGATGCCTGCGTCCTTATTCTTTTTTGTTATTTCTTTTATTTATCTTCCGCTCGGTCAAGGGTTGTTTCAGCTTCTTGATTGGGTCATCCTATTAAGTCATCAATTGTCAGCTCATATGGCGGTTTATGATGCATTCAACCTTATATTGATGAAATCCACATGGTGGCATATCTTGTTTGAAGTCGTAGCCATTGTATTCCTGTTAGTTGTGTTAGAGTGCAAAAATTCTTTGAAGTCTTATGTTTTGCCTATTTTTTGTTTGATATTTGTCATCTGTGTACACTATTTCTCCCCGAACTGGAACAATAAAGCGGAGGTCACGATGCTGGATGTAGGACAAGGAGATAGTTTGTTTATCCAGCTACCCTATCGAAAGGGTCATATATTAGTGGATACCGGAGGAAGACTATCCTTTGAGCAAGAACCTTGGAAACAAAGGCGAAAAGTGTCTACAATCGGTGATCAAACGCTCATTCCATTTTTTACTGCTAAAGGAATAGCAAAACTTGATTTGTTATTCCTGACACATGCTGATCAAGACCATATGGGAGAAGCGGTACGCTTAATCAAACGAAACAAGGTGAAGCGGCTGGCAGTGCCAAAAGGCTTTGTGAGAAGTCCGGAGGATGCGCAAGTTCTAAAAGAAGCAGCTACAAGAGGGATACGTATTGATGAATTGGAAAGAGGAGATAAGCTTAAGATTGGCGGACTGGCATTTGATGTCCTTCATCCGAAATCAGGGCGGTCCACGAGTAAGAACAATGATTCACTTGTTCTTGCGTTTACAATTGGCGGAAAGCGTTTTATCTTAACAGGAGATCTTGAAAAAGAAGGGGAACGAGATATTATTGAGGCATATCCTCATTTGCGTGCAGATGTGTTGAAGGTTGGGCATCATGGTAGCAGGGGATCTACGAGTGATGAATGGCTTCGTCATATCATGCCGTCCTATGCGCTGATTTCGGCAGGCGAAGGAAATCGCTATCAACATCCTCATCGAGAAGTAATGACAAAATTAACTGAGAATCAAATTCGGATTTTTCGAACAGATGTAGATGGAAGTGTGACGTATGAATTTATCCAACAGAAAGGAACGTTTTATCGCTATCCTCCATATGATATCCTACAAAATCAATAAAAAAACTGCCAAAACGGCAGTCTTCAGAGTTCATGAAATGTTAAGATCCTACTAGGTGTATAATTGTTGCCAAAATAAACATTGAGGCGAAAAATCCGAATGAGACGATAAAACCAACTGCTGAGTCGACTGCGTCATTTCGTTTACTTTGAACATTTTTTTCAAATTCATTCATCTTCATCCCTCCTGGTTAATTTTAGTATACTTGAACTCGTTTGTAATTGCTAGAAGGTAAAGTCACCGTTTTCCATTTTCTTTATCATTTGATGAATATCGTCTGACTGCAAGCTGACCCGGGAGCTTGCGTTGGACGTTTACTATAAATGAGGAGGCGGCACTTTCAGCTTCCTCTTTACTAATTTCTCGACACACTTTAGGATAGAGGAGGAAGTGAAAGAGAGGGATTACTGATGGTATTTGATATATGGAACAATTTGAAAAAAGGGGATATTCATCCCGTTTATTGCTTATATGGAAAAGAAACTTACTTGCTTCAAGAGACAGCGGTTAAACTGAGACAGGCTGTTGTCGACGAGGAAACGAAGGATTTCAATTATTCCGTTTTTGATATGGAGGAAGTCTCTCTTGAACAAGCAGTAACTGATGCGGAAACATTTCCATTTATGGGAGAACGGCGCCTAGTCGTGATAAAGAATCCTTATTTCTTAACAGCCGAAAAGAAAAAAGAGAAGATAGAGCATCCACTATCTGTTTTAGAATCCTATTTAGAGGAGCCTGCGCCCTATACAATTCTTGTTTTATTAGCACCCTATGAAAAGCTGGATGAACGAAAGAAGATCACCAAACTGTTAAAAAAGAAAGCCGTCATTGTGGAGGCGAAAGAGCTTAATCCTAAAGAAACGACCGATTTTACGATCACGCTGGCAAAGACAGAAGGAAAGATGATTACTAGCGAAGCGGCTGAACAGCTTGTTATATTATGCGGCGGTCGTCTGTCATCAATCTTTCAAGAAGTTCGGAAGCTCAGTACATATATCGGTGAACGAGAGGAAATTGAGCTCTCTGATGTAAATCAGCTCGTTGCTCGGAGTTTAGAACAGAACATCTTTGAACTCATTAACCAAATTGTGAACCGTCACCGCTCTCAGGCGATGCAAATGTTTTATGACCTGCTAAAACAAAACGAGGAACCAATCAAAATATTGGCGCTCATTTCAAACCAATTTCGCTTAATCCTGCAGACAAAATATTTCGCACAACAAGGCTACGGACAAAAACAAATTGCATCTAATCTCAAGGTTCATCCATTTCGCGTAAAATTGGCATTGGACCAAGCGAGACTGTTTTCCGAAGAAGAACTAAAACAGATTGTTATAGAGCTCTCGACCATTGATTATGAAATGAAAACAGGTAAAAAGGACAAACAGTTGCTATTAGAGCTGTTCCTTCTCCGGTTATTAGGGGCATAAACATAAAAAACGACCTTCTGTAAAGAGGGTCGCTTTGTTTACATGTATCATTGCCAGTCTGTCCTCGGATGAGCCGGTCAGGACGGACGTACAGTTAAACAGGTGCCTCATAGCTGAGGCGTTGCAATCATTATGCAGAAAGTCCGTTCACTTTTTTAGCAAGTCTTGATTTGTAACGCGCAGCAGCGTTTTTGTGTACAAGACCAGTTTTAACGGCTTTGTCAATACGTTTTGCAGCAGAAGAAAGAGCAGCTTTTGCTTGCTCAGCATCGTTGTTAGCTACAGAAACTTCAACTTGTTTAATCGCAGTACGCATAGCAGACTTAATTGTTGCATTGTGTGCACGGCGTTCGTTATTCGTTTTTGTACGTTTGATCGCTGATTTAATATTTGGCATGTGTTTCACCTCCTAAGATACAACCTAAACACAATTGTCTTAAGGTTAAATCTTCACAATAGAACAAATTGTATTCTATCAAACACACCTTTAGAATGCAATATAAATGTAAAGTATTTTTCATTGATGAAGGGCTCGAATGTTTCTGTTATGAGATGGAAAGACTACTGCTAATTACGTTGTGGAAGGAGCCTTTTCATGAAGAAACAGGAAATCGATTTAAGTGTTTATCAAATCCGAACAGACTTGGCCGTTGAAACAAAAGAGATACTAGAACAGGAGAACGACCCCAATGTTGTGAAAAAGGGCGGTATTCAAGGGATTATCGAAAAGGAACAAGAAGAGCATGGCATTTGCATACGCACAGTGGAGATAACAAAAGAAGGGGAAGAGCTGACAGGAAAGAAAGCAGGTACATATCTTACACTTGAAGCGCAAGGAATTCGAGAGAAAGATTCCGAGATGCAAGAAAAAGTCGTTGAAGTATTTGCGCATACATTTGCTCAGTTTATAAAAGACCGTGGGATTTCTGAGGATGCCAGTTGTCTCGTTGTTGGTCTTGGAAACTGGAATGTGACGCCAGATGCCCTAGGTCCTCTCACAGTCGAAAGCCTGCTTGTCACGCGTCATTTATTCGAGTTGCAGCCAGAAAACGTGCAGGAAGGTTATCGTCCAGTTTCTTCTCTATCACCTGGTGTGATGGGTCTGACGGGCATTGAAACAAGTGACATTATACAAGGTGTGATTGAACGGTCTAAACCCGATTTTGTCATTGCGATAGATGCACTTGCCGCCCGTGCGGTTGAGCGAGTGAATACAACGATTCAAATCTCTGATACGGGTATCCACCCTGGATCGGGCGTAGGGAATAAGCGTAAAGAATTAAGCAAAGAAACATTGGGCATTCCAGTGATTGCAATTGGTGTACCGACCGTTGTTGATGCAGTAACGATTGCAAGTGACACGATTGATTATGTGTTAAAGCATTTTGGCAGAGAGCTGAAAGACGACCGTCCGTCACGATCTCTTGTTCCAGCTGGGATGTCGTTTGGAAAGAAAAAGGTGTTAAAAGATGAGGATTTGCCAGATGAAAAGACACGTCAATCTTTTCTAGGGATTGTAGGAACGCTTCCTGAAGAAGAAAAAAGACAGTTGATACATGAAGTACTTGCGCCGCTAGGGCAAAACTTAATGGTCACACCTAAGGAAGTGGACACTTTTATAGATGATATGGCCAACGTATTAGCCAATGGGTTAAATACAGCACTTCATCAAAAAATCTCACAGGATAACATGGGTTCCTATAATCATTAATCTGTTCTACTTTCTCTAGCTCGCTCATAGTGTAATTACTAGAAAGCGCGCTGGAGGGAGTAAATGATGAAAAAAAGACCCCGTCGTCCTCGTCAGTTGGTCGTTGCGATTAATGGGACCAAAGTAGTGAAAAGTATTTTCTTATTTATTGCCGCTCTTGTTGTTGTGTTTGTCATGACAGGGGCTTTGACATCTTTAAAGCCTGAACTGAGGCCTCAGGCATCACTATATGGTGTAGCAGATGAGCTGTCAGGTGCTTTTTTTGCAACACTTATGGGAATGGAAAATCAATATTTCTCCTCAGCAGTACCTAATGATCAGAAGAGGATGAATTTTTCTGGGCTGTCACTTAAACTTGCAACGAGTATCAATTTAGAGGACCCGCGTAGTTTTCTTGGCAGAGAGCTGCCGGGCTTTGAACATTTTGATACGAAAATCATATTAGCCGGTGAAGGGACAGACTATACCAACATGCCAATGGAATCACCTCCGCCGAGTGAAGTCATCAAAGATGAAAGAGAAGCCAATCTAGCAGAACTGGACAAGCTCAATGAAGGCGAGCCGAAGAAACCTGCTAAAGAGCCTGATCGATCAACAGGAAAACGGAAAGCTGTTTACATTTATCACACACATAACACGGAATCCTATTTGCCATTTTTAAAAGGTGAAACAAATCCAAACAATGCGCGGCACTCAAAAGTGAACGTGACGCTTGTCGGTGAAATGTTTGGGAAGGCGCTTGATCAGCAAGGGATTGGTAATACAGTAGACAAAACAGAAATTGAAAAAAGACTCCTGCAAAAAGGATTAAAATACCCGCAGTCTTATAACGAATCAAGATTAGTCGTGAAAGAAGCGATCGCTAAAAATGATGATCTCGATTACTTAATTGACATTCATCGAGATTCAAGAAGGAAAAAACATACAACAGTTGACATTAACGGGAAGAAATATGCGAGAATTGCATTTGTTGTTGGGAAAAAGAATCAAAACTATGAGAAAAATTTAAAACTGGCCACTGAATTTCATCATTTAATGGAGAAAAAATATAAAGGTCTCAGTGTTGGGGTATTTGCTAAAGGGGAAATTGGCGATAATGGGATTTATAATCAAGATTTATCTGACAAAGCCCTTCTCTTAGAATTTGGCGGTGTAGATAACAATATGGAAGAATTGAAAAACGCATCCAATGCAGCAGCGGATGTGTTCAGTGAATTATTCTGGGATGCAGAAAAAGTAAACGGCGGAGCAAAGGGTGAGAAAAAACGTTCTTGAGGTGGTGACGGGCATGGGCTCATTTATCGGGAAAAGCTTTATTTTAGGAATCGTCTTACTATTTGGCGTGTTTCTAGGGATGCAGCAAGCCAATAATGGAATGCTTCAAATGAAAGGCTATCACGATCCTGAGTTAAAAGGTGCTTTCTCCATTCAAGTAAATGACAATCAAGAGAGAGAAGCGTCGATCTTAGGAACAAACGTCTCAGAAAAGGACTTAGCAGAAAAGCAAAAGCAACTAGAAGAGATGGAAAGCTTTAATGCATTCTCCAAGGCGGGGAAAGCACTGTCTGACGGCATCACTAATGCAGCCCGCTCCCTTTATGATTGGGTGAAAGGAAATTAAAGAAACCTAACTGATGGACACTTTTCATTCATTTCATCAAAGCATTTTCAATGAGACATCTCCCATATGATGAAAGCCGCTGACCAAGGAGCGGCTTTTCTTGATTTCAATTGAATCTTTACAGCCCTATTGATATAATCTAACCTAGCGCAACCCGCGTTTTATAGTAGGAGTGATAGATTGTGACAGATAAAGAAAAACGATTAGAACGGCAATCAAGGATTCGAAATTTCTCCATTATCGCCCATATTGACCATGGGAAATCTACATTAGCGGACCGTATTTTAGAAAAGACAGCGGCGATTACACAACGAGAAATGAAAGAACAATTGCTTGATTCCATGGACTTAGAGCGTGAACGCGGTATCACGATTAAATTAAACTCTGTCCAGTTGAAATATAAGGCGAAGGATGGAGAAGAATATATTATGCACCTGATTGATACACCAGGGCATGTCGACTTCACCTATGAAGTATCTCGAAGCCTTGCTGCTTGTGAAGGTGCGATTTTAGTAGTAGATGCAGCACAAGGAATTGAAGCGCAGACACTTGCAAACGTATATTTAGCTCTTGATAACAACTTAGAAATTCTTCCGGTTATTAATAAAATCGACCTGCCGAGTGCAGAGCCTGAGCGTGTAAGAAAAGAAATTGAAGATGTCATTGGTTTAGATGCGTCTGAAGCTGTTCTGACCTCTGCTAAGGCGGGGATTGGAATTGAGGATATCTTAGAACAAATCGTTGAAAAAATTCCAGCACCCGCTGGAGATCCTGATGCACCGCTTCAAGCTCTCATATTCGATTCCCTATATGATGCATATCGTGGCGTCATTGCATACATACGTATTGTAGAAGGAACTGTGAAGCCAGGGCAGAAAATCAAAATGATGGCAACAGGCAAAGAATTCGAAGTGCTTGAAGTCGGCGTGTTCACACCAAAAGCAAAGCCGACAGATGAACTGACAGTCGGGGATGTCGGCTATTTAACAGCTGCAATTAAAAATGTCGGTGATACACGTGTAGGCGATACCATTACAAGTGCTGACAACCCTGCTAAAGAAGCTTTGCCAGGTTACAGAAAGCTGAACCCTATGGTTTACTGCGGACTTTATCCAATCGATACAGCGAAATATAACGATTTACGTGAGGCGTTAGAGAAGCTTGAATTAAATGACTCTTCCCTTCAATATGAAGCTGAGACATCCCAAGCACTTGGATTTGGTTTCAGATGTGGATTTTTAGGAATGCTTCACATGGAAATTATCCAAGAACGAATTGAACGTGAATTTAAAATTGATTTAATTACAACAGCACCAAGTGTTATTTACGAAGTGTATATGACAGACGGTGAAAAAGTCGTCGTAGATAACCCGTCCAATTTGCCAGACCCGCAAAAGATTGAACGAATTGAAGAGCCTTATGTCAAAGCAACGATGATGGTACCGAATGACTATGTTGGTTCTGTCATGGAACTTTGCCAAGGAAAGCGCGGCCATTTCATTGATATGCAATACCTTGACGCTAACCGCGTCAGCATTGTATACGAAATTCCTTTGGCGGAGATTGTCTATGAATTCTTTGACCAATTGAAATCCAACACAAAAGGATACGCCTCCTTTGATTACGAGCTAATTGGCTATCGCCCATCGACCCTTGTCAAAATGGACATCATGCTAAATGGGGAAAAAATTGACGCTCTTTCCTTTATTGTTCACCGTGATTATGCATATGAACGAGGAAAGGTTATCGTAGAAAAGCTAAAAGAACTGATTCCACGTCAGCACTTTGAAGTACCTGTCCAAGCAGCCATTGGTCAAAAAATCGTGGCTCGTTCCACCATTAAAGCGATGCGTAAAAACGTTCTTGCCAAATGTTATGGTGGAGACATTTCCCGGAAAAGAAAGCTTCTTGAGAAACAAAAAGAAGGAAAAAAGCGCATGAAGCAAGTAGGCTCTGTTGAAGTGCCGCAAGAAGCCTTCATGGCCGTTTTGAAAATGGACGACAGCTCTCCGAAGAAATAACTACCTCAAGGCAACCTGCTTTACAATGCATCCCTTGAAGTTGATAGTCAAAAACAAATGAAAGTGCCGCAGCGACAAACTGCGGCTCTTTACCTGTAAAGAAGGTGTCATCAAATGAAAGCAGCATACATTCACATCCCATTTTGTGAGCACATTTGCCACTATTGTGATTTTAATAAATTTTTGATCAAAACGCAGCCTGTTGATGAATACTTAGCCGCTCTGGAAAAAGAAATGCAGCATACGATCGAGCAAAAAGGCGAGCAAGAACTAAAGACGATTTTTATTGGCGGGGGAACCCCGACATCACTGACAGTCAGTCAGCTAGATCAACTGATGGACAGTATTCATCGTGTATTAAAACCGACAAGTCGCTTGATGGAATTTGCAGTTGAAGCGAACCCAGACGAACTATCGCTTGATAAACTGCATCTCCTCAAATCTGCTGGAGTGAACCGGCTAAGCTTTGGCGTACAAACATTTGAAGATGACTTGCTTAAAAAAATTGGTCGCGTTCATCAAAAGAAAGATGTCCTCACATCTTTCGAACGCGCAAGAGCGGTTGGGTTTGACAACATTAGTCTTGATCTCATGTTTGGATTGCCTCATCAAGAAACGCATCATGTGATGAATTCTCTTGAGACGGCTTTCTCTTTAGGCGCAGAACATTACTCTGTCTATTCGCTCATTGTCGAGCCAAAAACCGTGTTTTACAACTTGATGCAAAAAGGGAAGCTTCATCTGCCTCCGCAAGAACGTGAGGCTGAAGTGTATGAGCTTGTCATGGATGAAATGGAGCGTCATGGTTTAAAGCAGTATGAAATTAGCAATTATGCCAAGCCTGGCTTTGAAAGCAAACATAACCTCACGTATTGGAGCAATGAAGATTACTTCGGCTTTGGTGCGGGAGCGCATGGTTACGTAGATGGCGTCCGAAATGTCAACGCAGGACCTGTGAAACATTATTTGGAGCTGATAGAACAAACGGGATTTCCTTATAAGGAAACACATCAAGTCACAAAGACAGAAAAGATTGAAGAAGAAATGTTTTTAGGTCTTCGAAAAATTGAAGGCATCAACAAAGCCCATTTCCAAAACAAATATGGGAACACACCAGAAGCCCTGTTTCCCTTTATTATTGAAGAATTAGAAAAAAAAGGTCTCGTGATACAAGATGAAATGTGGATTCGTTTAACAAGAAAAGGAAAATTATTAGGAAATGAAGTATTTCAAGCGTTTCTCGGTGAGTTATAATTGACATTTTAATTTTAGTTTGGTAATTTTGTTTATACAATTAGCACTCGTTTAGAGAGAGTGCTAACAGGGGTGATGATGATGTTAACAAATCGTCAGCTTTTGATTCTGCAAGTTATCATTAATGACTTTATTCGTTCAGCGCAGCCAGTTGGATCAAGGACTCTTTCTAAGAAAGAAGACATTACGTTCAGCTCGGCAACAATTAGAAATGAAATGGCTGATTTGGAGGAACTCGGTTTTATTGAGAAAACCCATTCTTCATCAGGAAGAATTCCTTCAGAAAAAGGATATCGTTATTATGTAGATCATTTGCTCTCTCCACGAAAACTGTCGTCAAAAGAGCTTGTGCTCATCCAGTCAGCTTTTCAGGAGAAGATATTTGAGCTGGAAAAAACAGTTCAAAAATCGGCGGAAATTTTATCAGATCTCACAAACTATACTTCGATTGTGCTTGGTCCAAAGCTCAGTGAAAATCGGCTAAAACAAATTCAGCTTGTACCTGTACAACCTAACAAAGCAGTGGCCATCATGATTACAGACAGTGGCCATGTTGAAAACAAAACCATTACTTTCTCTGAGCATCTGGATGTCTCTGATATTGAGAAGCTGATGAATATTTTAAACAGCCGTCTCGTTGGGGTACCAATGGATCAGTTGAAGGATCGGATGTACAAAGAAGTCGTGAAGCTGCTTCGAGCGCATTTAAAAAATTACGATCATATTTTAGAGGCACTCGGCAACACATTTACATCGACTCATAATGAATCAAAACTTTTCTTTGGCGGGAAAATGAATATGTTGAATCAGCCAGAATTTCATGACATTGATCGCATTCGTTCATTGATGATGCTAATAGAACAAAAGAATGACGTCATGCAGCTGTTTCATCCAAATCAGAAAGGAATCACGATTAAAATCGGCTCAGAAAACAACTTGGAAGCAATGGAGAATTGTAGCTTAATTACGGCCACTTACTCGATAGATCAAAAATCTCTCGGTTCCATTGCAGTCATAGGTCCAACCCGCATGGATTATGAGCGAGTGGTCAGTCTTTTACATCATGTATCAAAAGACTTGTCAAACGCACTTTCCAATTTGTATGATGAGTAGGGTGATCATCATTGGGGGCGCTGCCCCTTCGGATGCTTGAATCTATTAAGGGAGGTGAACACAATGTCAGAAGAAAAACAGACACATGAGCAAGAAGCAGAGGTTGAAGCACAAGAAGAAGCAATTCAAGCAGAAGCAGAAACTGAGGAAGAAAAGCAAGATGAACAGCTTGACTTACAAGAGAAAATTGATGAATTGCAACAACTACTAGATGAAAAGGAAGATAAAATTCTGCGTGTTCAAGCAGATTTTGAAAACTATAAACGTCGTGCTCGAACTGAAGTGGAAACAGCACAAAAATATCGTTCTCAACATGTTGTTAGCGATCTTCTCCCAGCTCTTGATAATTTCGAAAGAGCGCTTGGAATTGATCCAGACAACGAGCAGACGAAAAGTTTATTAGAAGGAATGCAAATGGTTTACCGCCAGTTGTTAGAAGCGTTGAAAAAAGAAGGCGTTGAACCAATTGAAGCTGTCGGCAAAGAGTTCGATCCGAACCTTCATCAAGCCGTGATGCAAGTTGAAGATGAAAACTATGGTGCAAATATCGTTGTAGAAGAATTGCAAAAGGGCTACAAACTTAAAGACCGAGTCATTCGTCCATCAATGGTAAAAGTAAATCAATAACTACATAATGGGAGGTCATCGAATATGAGTAAAATCATTGGTATTGACTTAGGAACAACAAACTCATGTGTTGCAGTACTTGAAGGCGGAGAGCCGAAAGTCATTGCGAACGCTGAAGGAGCACGTACAACACCATCTGTTGTTGCTTTCAAAAATGGAGAGCGCCAAGTAGGTGAAGTAGCAAAACGTCAATCTATTACCAACCCAAACACAATCATGTCTATCAAAAGACATATGGGTACAGATTATAAAGTAGAGGTTGAAGGAAAGAAATATACACCGCAGGAAATCTCTGCGATCATTCTTCAGCACCTCAAATCTTACGCTGAAAGCTATCTTGGCGAAGAAGTCACAAAAGCAGTCATCACAGTTCCTGCATACTTCAACGATGCAGAACGCCAAGCAACGAAAGATGCTGGTAAAATCGCTGGTCTTGAAGTAGAGCGCATCATCAACGAACCAACAGCAGCCGCACTTGCTTATGGTTTGGATAAAACAGAAGAAGATCAAACGATTCTAGTATATGACCTTGGCGGCGGTACATTTGACGTCTCAATCCTTGAACTTGGAGATGGCGTCTTTGAAGTACGCTCAACTGCTGGGGACAACCGTCTAGGTGGAGATGATTTTGACCAAGTCATTATTGACTATCTAGTAGCTGAATTCAAAAAAGAGAATGGTATCGACCTTTCTAAAGATAAAATGGCACTTCAACGTTTAAAAGATGCTGCTGAAAAAGCGAAAAAAGATCTTTCGGGTGTATCATCTACACAAATTTCGCTTCCATTTATCACAGCTGGAGAAGCAGGTCCTCTTCACCTTGAGTTAACACTTACTCGTGCTAAGTTTGAAGAGCTTTCTTCTAAGCTTGTTGAACGTACGATGACACCTGTACGTCAAGCATTGAAAGATGCTGGTCTGTCTGCTAGCGATATTGATAAAGTAATCCTTGTTGGTGGATCAACTCGTATTCCTGCAGTTCAAGAAGCTATAAAAAAAGAAACAGGGAAAGAGCCTCATAAAGGTGTAAACCCTGATGAAGTGGTTGCATTAGGTGCTGCCATCCAAGGTGGAGTTATCACAGGAGATGTCAAAGACGTTGTCCTTCTTGACGTGACACCACTTTCTTTAGGAATTGAAACAATGGGCGGCGTATTCACGAAGCTGATTGAACGTAATACAACAATTCCAACAAGTAAATCTCAAATATTCTCTACCGCTGCTGACAACCAAACAGCTGTAGATATCCATGTATTACAAGGTGAGCGTCCAATGGCGGCGGATAACAAAACATTGGGCCGTTTCCAATTGACTGATATCCCGCCAGCACCACGCGGCGTGCCTCAAATCGAAGTTTCGTTTGACATCGATAAAAACGGTATTGTAAACGTTCGTGCGAAAGATATGGGTACTGGCAAAGAACAAAACATTACCATCAAATCTTCTTCTGGTCTTTCTGAAGAAGAGATCGAAAAAATGGTCAAAGAAGCGGAAGAAAACGCTGAAGCAGATGCGAAGAAAAAAGAAGAAATCGAAGTGCGCAACGAAGCCGATCAATTAGTGTTCACAACAGAAAAAACACTAAAAGATTTAGAAGGCAAAATCGATGAAGAGCAAGTGAAAAAAGCAAATGATGCGAAAGATGCATTAAAAGCTGCGATTGAAAAAGGCGAATTCGAAGACATCAAAGCGAAGAAAGATGAGCTCCAAACAATCGTTCAAGAATTAACAACAAAGCTCTATGAAGAAGCTGCAAAACAAGCACAAGCTCAGCAAGAAGGTGCTCAAAAAGCAGATGACAACGTAGTGGATGCAGAATACGAAGAAGTAAACGACGATCAAGAGAAAAAATAATCACCTTTACTTTTGAAAAAGACTGCTGAAACGTACTCGTCAGAAAGTCAAAGTCAGGATCTCTTGGCTTTGACTTTTTTCTTTTCGACGGTGAAAAGCAATTGAAAAAAGTTAAATCAAAATGATACAATCGTATTTATGTGAGAAAATCGGGAGTGTGAAGAGATGAGTAAGCGTGATTACTATGAAGTGCTTGGCGTTGGTAAGAGCGCCTCAAAGGACGAAATCAAAAAGGCATACCGCAAGCTTTCAAAAAAGTATCACCCTGATATTAATAAAGAAGCTGGCTCAGATGAGAAATTTAAAGAAATAAAAGAAGCGTATGAAACCCTTTCTGACGATCAAAAACGTGCCCAATATGATCAATTTGGTCATACCGATCCAAATCAAGGTTTCGGTGGCGGCGGCTTTGGCGGAGGAGACTTTGGCGGCTTTGGCGGCTTTGATGATATTTTCTCAAGTATTTTTGGCGGTGGTACTAGAAGGAGAGATCCAAATGCACCGCGTCAAGGAGCAGACCTTCAATATACAATGACGCTCTCTTTTGAAGAAGCGGCATTTGGAAAAGAAACCACAATTGAAATTCCTCGTGAAGAAACATGTGAGACGTGTAAAGGCTCCGGTGCAAAACCTGGCACGCAAGCAAAGACGTGTTCACATTGCGGCGGGTCTGGTCAATTAAGCGTTGAACAATCAACACCGTTTGGAAAAGTTGTGAACCGCAGAGTATGTAACTACTGCAGTGGAACTGGAAAACAAATTGATCATAAATGCTCAACATGTGGTGGCTCCGGCAAAGTGAGAAAGCGTAAAAAAATCAACGTCACCATTCCAGCAGGAGTAGATGACGGTCAGCAACTGAGAGTATCTGGCCAAGGTGAGCCGGGTGTAAATGGGGGACCTCCAGGTGATTTATTCGTCGTATTCCATGTGCGTGAGCATGAATTTTTCGAACGTGATGGAGATGACATTTACTGCGAAATGCCGCTAACCTTTGCACAAGCCGCATTAGGTGATGAAATCGAAGTACCAACATTACACGGCAAAGTGAAATTAAAAATTCCAGCAGGCACTCAGACAGGAACAAAATTTAGATTAAAAGGCAAGGGTGTAAAAAATGTGCGCGGTTATGGTCAGGGCGATCAGCATATCGTCGTGCGTGTTGTCACACCGACTAATTTAACAGAAGATCAAAAAGAGATTTTAAGAAAATTCGCTGAAGTGAGCGGAAATAAACCGGATGAACAAGAAATGAGCTTTTTCGATAAGGTAAAGCGCGCATTTAAAGGTGAATAAGAACGGATAAGGAGTTGGTAGTATTGAAGTGGTCAGAGATTAGCGTTCATACAACAAATGAAGCGGTGGAGCCGATCACCAATATTTTGCACGAAGCAGGTGCAAGTGGCGTCGTGATCGAGGACCCGCTTGATTTAATCAAGGAACGTGAAAATGTATACGGTGAGATCTACCAGCTCGATCCGAATGATTATCCGGATGAAGGCGTCATTGTGAAAGCCTATCTCCCTGTGAATAGCTTTTTGATGGAAACGGTAGATGAGATCAAAGAAGCCATCAACAATCTTCTTTTATATGATATTGATCTTGGGAATAACACTTTGTCCCTTTGTGAAGTGAATGAAGAAGAATGGGCAACTGCATGGAAAAAATACTATCATCCTGTGAAAATTTCTGAAAAATTCACCATCGTTCCGACTTGGGAAGAATACACACCTGTACAGTCTGATGAACTCATCATTGAAATGGACCCCGGGATGGCATTTGGAACAGGTACGCATCCAACAACGGTACTATGTATTCAAGCACTTGAACGATACGTCAAGGAAAACGATACAGTCATTGATGTTGGTACAGGTTCTGGAATTTTAAGTGTTGCGGCAGCAATGCTTGGTGCAAGAGAAATTCATGCCTTTGATCTCGACACTGTTGCAGTTGAAAGTGCGAAACAAAACATTGAATTAAATGGTGTTAGTGATTTAGTGACTGTGAAACAAAATAATTTACTTGACGGCATGACAGGAGAACATGATGTGATCGTTGCCAACATTCTAGCCGAGGTCATTCTGCGATTTACAGATCAGGCGTATGACCTATTGAAGAAGGGTGGCTGCTTTATTACATCAGGAATCATCGGACAAAAGAAATGGCAAGTCAAAACCGCTTTAGAAGAAGCTGGCTTTGAAATTGTGGAAGTGCTGTCAATGGAAGATTGGGTCGGCATGATAGCAAAAAAATAAAGCAAGTAGGTGTCAGGACACGTATGCAACGATATTTTATCGACCTCACAAAAGAAGAAGTCAAAGCAAGGGGAACCATCGTCATCACTGGTGAGGATGTGCATCATCTTTCGAACGTGATGCGAATGAAAGCAGGGCAGGAGATTCTTTGCTTAACAACAGACGGTTTTGAAGCAATCAGTACAATTGATACAATCACAAAGGAAGAAGTCATTTGTCTCCTTCATGGTTGGACGAACCAAAATAGAGAACTCCCGATTCAAGTCACTGTTGCAAGTGGTTTACCGAAAGGAGATAAGCTAGAGCTGATCATCCAAAAAGGCACTGAGCTTGGCGCAAATTCATTTGTCCCATTTCAAGCGGCTCGATCAATTACAAAGCTTGATCAAAAGAAATCACATAAAAAACGAGCGCGCTGGGAGAAAATTGCGAAAGAAGCGGCGGAACAATCATATCGCAATGTCGTTCCGGTTGTTCATCCTGTGTTCACTTTTAAAGAGCTGATTCAAATGACCAGTGAATTCGATAAATGTGTCGTTGCATACGAAGAATCATCGAAAGAAGGAGAGCAAAGCCGATTTAGTTCTTTGCTTCAAGAGATGAAAAGCGGACAAACCCTATTATTGGTTTTTGGCCCGGAAGGCGGATTGGCGGAAAAGGAGATTGAAGAACTTGAAACGATTGGAGCTGTTATTTGCGGACTCGGACCACGCATTTTAAGAACAGAAACAGCTCCACTTTACGCCCTTTCTGCTATTTCTTATCAAACAGAGTTATTAAGAGGTGAATTATTATGGGAACAGTAGCGTTCCATACGCTTGGCTGTAAGGTCAATCACTATGAAACAGAAGCCATCTGGCAGTTATTTAAAGAAGCTGGCTATGAAAGAAGAGATTATGATTCAAAAGCAGACGTCTATGTCATTAACACATGCACGGTTACCAATACAGGTGATAAAAAAAGTCGTCAAGTCATTAGAAGAGCCATTCGTCATAATCCAGACGGCGTCATTTGTGTCACAGGCTGTTATGCACAAACGTCTCCTGCAGAAATCATGGCGATTCCTGGAGTAGATATTGTTGTTGGTACACAAGACAGACATAAATTACTTGGTTACATTGAAGAATATCGTAGAGAAAGACAGCCGATTAATGGTGTTGGCAACATCATGAAAGCACGGGTGTTTGAAGAACTTGACGTTCCTGCCTTTACAGACCGCACACGCGCTTCATTAAAAATCCAAGAAGGCTGTAACAACTTCTGTACGTTTTGCATCATCCCATGGGCACGTGGACTTCTGCGCTCTCGTGACCCTGAAGAGGTCATCAATCAAGCAAAACAGCTTGTTGATGCCGGCTATAAAGAAATTGTGTTAACAGGCATTCACACAGGCGGATACGGAGAAGACTTAAAGGATTATCATTTTGCTAAGCTTCTGAAAGAATTAGATGAACGTGTCATCGGTTTAAAACGAATTCGCATCTCTTCAATTGAAGCTAGTCAAATAACAGATGAAGTGATTGAAGTGCTGGATCAGTCTGATAAAATCGTTAGACATCTGCACATTCCGCTGCAATCTGGCTCTAATACCGTTCTCAAAAGAATGCGCCGCAAATATACGATGGAATTCTTTGCAGAGCGTTTAACAAAGCTGAAAAAGGCTCTTCCAGGTCTTGCTGTGACATCTGATGTGATTGTTGGATTCCCTGGAGAAACAGAAGATGAGTTTATGGAAACCTACAATTTTGTCAAAGATCATCAATTTTCTGAACTCCACGTATTCCCTTACAGCAAACGTACGGGCACTCCGGCTGCAAGAATGGAAGACCAAGTAGACGAAAATGTCAAAAATGAACGCGTGCACCGCCTGATCGCTCTTTCTGACCAGCTTGCGAAAGAATATGCGTCAGCATATGAAGGAGATGTACTAGAGATTATCCCTGAAGAATCCTTCAAAGAAAAAGACGGAGAGCACAATCTTTTTGTTGGCTATACAGATAACTACATGAAGGTCTTATTTGAAGGTAGTGAAGACATGATCGGTCAATTGGTCAAAGTCAAAATTACGAAAGCAGGCTATCCTTATAACGAAGGGCAGTTTGTACGTATAAGCGATGACATGCAAACAAATAAGGTAAGAATGACGTCATAATACGCGAAAGCCGGCTGCCAAAGGCAAGCCGGTTTTTATTTCGTCTGATTCGGTAAAAGAAATAAAATCAATGAATAAAAGGGGTGAAGGAATGGGAAGAACAATAACGAACTGACGGTATTAAATAGCAAGCTGAAATGGGCAATTTGTTGTGCAGGAGAACTTTCTAGAAGTTCAACGAATTCAGTGATCATGGTGAGAAATGGGAGGCATAATAGCACCCCGATTACATTAAACACCACATGCGCATATGCGGTTTGCCGAGCAGCGTAGCCTCCAGATATCGAAGCCATCACTGCAGTAATGCATGTACCAATATTGGAGCCTAATACAAAGCTGATCCCTTCCTGTAGAGCCACAGTTCCTTCATTCATAAATCCCATCAATATGCCGATACAAACAGAGCTAGAATGAACAATGGCGGTAAAAATCGTTCCTAATAGAAGAGCTGTCCAATTTGAGTGCTCCATCATTTCAAGGAACTTCATCATTTCTGGTTGACTTGTCATCATACCTGCAATTTTTGAAAATCCTTGAATGCAAAAAAAGATCATTCCAAGACCAAATATACTTTTCCCTGCATGCTTGAATGGTCTTTGACCGAAAATGATCAGCAGAAGACCGGTTGCGATCAGCACCCACATGAATACGTCCATTTCTATCGCAATAAACTCTGTTGTAAATGTGGAGCCGATATTCGTCCCAAGTATCATTGGAATCGACTTCTTAAATGTAAGGATCCCTGTACTCACAAAGCCAATGACAATGACCATAAACGCCGAACTGCTTTGGAGAACGCCCGTAAACACAATACTGACCAAAAAGGCTTTAAGCGGATGATCAGTAAAGACAAGAAGCGACTTCTCAATATGAGACGATGTAAGGGCAATTAACCCTCTCCTCAGCAAGCCCATTGACCATAAAAAAATGAAAATAAGTGCACAAAAATAAATGAGCGCAATCATAGAAAAGTCCTCCTCTTACCAATGAATATATGGACTTGTCTACCTGCTCATGACGAAAATATATTTCCAAATCACTTAGTTGACCTCACAGTAGGCTTATATTATAATATCTAGGTACATGTTTGCATGTATATCTTTTTTTAATGCAGTCGATTGGTGTATTCGGAGGGAGGGAAAGAGAATGTCAAAAACGGTCGTTAGAAAAAACGAATCGCTTGAAGATGCTCTTCGTCGCTTTAAACGCAGTGTATCCAAAACTGGAACATTGCAAGAAGCAAGAAAGCGTGAATTTTATGAAAAACCTAGCGTAAAGCGCAAGAAAAAGTCCGAAGCTGCTAGAAAACGCAAATTTTAAAAGAGGGTGGATTTATGAGTCTTCTTGAGCAATTAAATTCTGACATGAAGCTTTTTATGAAAAACCGTGAGAAAGACAAGCTTGTTGTCATTCGTATGGTGAAGGCTTCGCTCCAAAATGAAGCAATAAAGCTTAAGAAAGACAGTTTGACCAGCGATGAGGAACTAACCGTCCTTTCCCGCGAGATTAAGCAACGTAAAGACTCCCTCCATGAATTTTCGAAAGCTAATCGTTTAGATTTAGTAGATAAAGTTCAAAAAGAGATTGACATTTTAGACGTTTATTTACCTGAACAATTGTCTGAGGAAGAACTGCAAACCATCGTTAAAGAAACGATTGCTGAAACAGGCGCTTCATCAAAGGCTGATATGGGTAAAGTCATGAGCGCTATTATGCCAAAAGTAAAAGGTAAAGCTGATGGTGCTGTCGTTAACAGACTTGTCAGCGAGCAGCTGTCTAAATAAAAAAGTATCCTTCTAAAGTTAGAAGGATACTTTTTTTATGCCTTTCACAAACCTGTCATATAAAAATGAAACCTATGATACATTTGTAACGTATGTAAAGGAACGATAAAATAAGAAGAAAGAAGGGAGGGATTACCAAAGAGTGAAAAAAATAAATGTTTCTATTGCTCTCTTCACCTGTTTTATCATATGCTTAATATTAGGGGTTCAATTGACCGCAAAATCAGCAAACCAGAAAGTTCACATCATACCAATTCAAGACACAGTAGAAAAAGGACTTTCTAAATTCATAGAACGATCATTTGATCAAGCAAAGTCAGAGCGAGCGAAACATATTATTCTCGACATCAACACGCCCGGTGGTGCAGTAGATGCGGCTCTTGAAATAGCAGATACGATTCGAGCGTCCGATATCCCAGTAACAGCTTATGTGAATCATAGAGCGCTTTCAGCTGGGGCCTTCCTTGCATTAAATGCTGATCAAATTTATATGACCCCAAATGGAAAGATGGGGGCTGCTGCGATCATCGATGGTGATGGCAATGCGGCTGATCAAAAATCTGAATCACTATGGCTTGCTGAAATGAGTGACGCTGCCGAAAAACAGGGGCGTAATCCAAAGTACGCTCTTGCGATGGCTGATGTAGATATAGACGCTAAAGAAGCCGGTGCACCAAAAGGAGAATTGCTCACCTTCAATACAGATCGAGCGCTGCAATTTGGATATGCAGAAGGTGAAGCGAGGAATATAGATGACCTGCTACATAAGCTCAATCTAGAGAATACGTCTGTTCAATACAATGAAGTCAGCTTTGCTGAAAAGGTTGCACGTTTTCTCACGCATCCAATTGTCATTCCAATCCTTTTATCCATTGCGAGCTTGGGCTTAATTGTTGAACTGTATTCTCCCGGTTTTGGTGTACCTGGAACCATGGGAGTAACAGCACTTCTTCTATTCTTTTATGGTCATCTCGTGGCAGGTTTTGCAGGCTATGAGACATTATTTCTGTTTTTAGCAGGGATTGCGCTCATGGTTCTGGAATTGTTTTTGCCAGGAGGAATCATAGGTATCATTGGGCTTATCTGTGTGGTTGTCAGCTTATTTTTAGCAGCTGGAAGCTTTACAGAAATGGCGATTTCCATCTTGATTGCCACTGTTGTTTCAATCATAGCAGTTATTTTACTGACAAAGGTGTTGGGGAAACGTATGAAATTCTTTAAAAAGTTCATTTTAACTGATTCGACCAACAAGGAAAGTGGTTATGTCTCTAATGAAACAAGAGAGGATCTTGTTGGACAGATTGCTGTAACATTAACAGCACTTCGTCCGTCTGGCACGATTGTACTCGGAGACGAACGTATTGATGTTGTATCCGAAGGTGCATTTATTGACAAGGATGAACAAGTTAAAATTGTAAAAGCGGAAGGCTCACGCATTGTCGTGAGGAAAGTATAGATACTGATTTTATAGGAGGAATAAAATGGATCCATCTACTTTATTATTGTTTGTGATTATCGCAGCAGGTTTGATCGTTCTGTCGATCTTCTTCACCTTTGTACCGGTGATGCTGTGGATTTCTGCCCTAGCGGCTGGCGTAAAGGTGAGCATTTTTACACTCGTAGGAATGAGACTTCGTCGCGTTATTCCAAACCGAGTGGTCAACCCGCTTATCAAGGCGCATAAAGCAGGTCTTGATGTGACAATTAACCAGTTAGAAAGCCACTATCTTGCAGGTGGTAACGTTGACCGCGTTGTAAATGCTTTAATTGCGGCGCAACGTGCGAATATTGAATTGAACTTTGCTCGCTGTGCGGCAATTGACTTAGCAGGTCGTGACGTACTTGAAGCAGTACAAATGAGTGTAAACCCTAAAGTCATTGAAACACCGTTTATCTCAGGTGTAGCAATGGATGGGATTGAAGTGAAAGCAAAAGCACGTATTACCGTTCGTGCAAACATTGACCGACTTGTCGGTGGGGCAGGGGAAGAAACGATCATTGCACGTGTAGGTGAAGGGATTGTTTCTACAATCGGTTCATCTGATAATCATAAAAAGGTTCTTGAAAACCCTGATATGATTTCTCAAACTGTGCTTGGCAAAGGATTAGATTCAGGAACTGCGTTTGAAATTCTCTCGATCGATATTGCAGATGTAGATATTGGCAAGAACATTGGTGCCATTCTGCAAACAGACCAAGCGGAAGCAGACAAAAACATCGCACAGGCAAAAGCAGAAGAACGTCGCGCGATGGCTGTTGCCCAAGAACAAGAAATGCGTGCGAGAGTTGAAGAAATGCGCGCGAAAGTAGTAGAAGCTGAAGCTGAAGTGCCGCTTGCAATGGCTGAAGCACTTCGAGAAGGTAACATTGGTGTCATGGACTACATGAATATCAAAAACATTAATGCTGATACGGATATGAGAGACTCATTTGGTAAAATGACAAAAGGTCCGTCTGATAATGAAAACAAATAAGCATCCTCTCACGCTTTAAGGAGGGAGCCCATGGACATTCTATTTGAAAATCCGTTATTAATCGCAATTATCATTGGCATCATCTCTGCTGTGTTTGGGAAAATCGGCAAGCAAGAGGAAAAGGAACAAAAAAATCAGCATAACAAGCCAGCTTCTCAACGTAAGCCGATGCCTCAGCAGCAAACGACCTCAAAAAGTCCAAATCCAGCCGTGACGGATCAGCTTGACGATTTTGGCGATGTACATGATCATGGTGAAATGAAAAAAGCGTCTGAATCATTACATGATCGCTATACCGCCACATTAGCCGAAATGAAAGAGCGAAAGAGTGAGCGAAATAAAGAACTTCGATCACTTGAAAGGCAGCTCACTAGACCAAAAGCATCTGCGACTGAGGTGCAGCCGAAAATCATTGAAAAGCTGAATCGAGACACTGTTGTTCAAGGGATGATCCTTGGTGAAGTGTTTGGAGAACCGCGCGCTAAAAACCCGCACCGAACAATGAAACGGCCCTATAAAAGATAAAGAAGAAAGCCCCCTTTTAGCCAAGGGGGGCTTTTTTGTGCTCTTTTTAAGACGCTTCACGCCATCTGTTATCCAACAAGAGCTTAACTTGTTCATCAACAAAATAGTCAACTTATGATGAACTAGTCATTTTGCGGGATTCATTAGCATGATATGAACGGCGGAGGAATAGGATGATATAGAGGCTTTCTCATCAGTCTCTCCATCTTTCAGTTTGATCTCATACACATGAGGTGGGAAGGGGTTCTTATTGAATGGGAAAAAGGAAAAATCGACTCAAAGCATGGCTGACAAGAACACTTGAAATCCCCCCAGACGTGATGATGGATCTTCCCCGTATTACGATGGTTGGCAGACTCCACATTTACATAGAGAACCATAAAGGGCTTTTACTTTTCAGTGACCAAGAGGTAAGACTTATGCTCAAACAAGGACAGTGCATCATTTCGGGTAAAGACTTTGTGATTAAAACGATTTTGCCGGAAGAGATCTTATTAGAAGGGAAAATCGATGAGGTCCGTTATATTGATTCTTAACTGACGGAGGGGAGAAGTGTGAAGAATAGATGGTTTGCCTATTTTATTGGCAGAGTGGAAGTGGAGATGAAAGGCAGCGGGATCGAGCGATTAATCAATGAGTGCACGAGAGAGGGGATCACGATTTTTCAAGTGAGCCGCCGTCAAGACAGCGTGCGCTTATTTATTCGCCTTTCAGATGTACATGCCTTCAGGAAAGTTCGCAGGAAGCATGAGGTGACATGTTCATTTCAACAGAAGAAAGGGTTTCCGTTTCTTCTCTTATGGTCAAGAAAGAATATCGGATTTACTCTTGGTATCGTCTTTTTCCTTATGACGATATTTGCCCTGTCAAATATGGTATGGAAAATTGAGATCACAGGAGCCAAACCAGAAACGGAACATCAAATGAGAAAGCATTTAGATGAAATTGGTGTCCGAAAAGGTCGTTTTCAGTTCTTGATGGGAACGCCAGAAAAAATTCAAAAATCTCTTACCACCAATATTAAAAGCATTACATGGGTTGGAGTCGAATTAAATGGAACCGCTTTTCAAATGAAGGTCGTTGAAAAAAATGAACCTAAAAAGGAAAAATATACAAGTCCGCAACACATCGTCGCAAAGAAAAAAGCCGTGATCACTAGAATGTATGTAGAAAAAGGGGAACCGCTTGCTGGGGTTGATGAACATGTGGAAAAAGGCCAAATGCTTGTGTCGGGACTGATTGGAAGCGAAGATCACCAAAAAATAGTAGGGGCAAAAGCGAAAATTTATGGAGAGACGTGGTATCGTTCTGAAGTTTCTGTTCCTCTAAGAACATCTTTTGACGTCTATACGGGTAAAATGAAGATAAAGCACAAGCTTTCCCTGTTTGGAGGCTCACTGCCATTTTGGGGATTTGATCTTAAAAAAGATCATTTTCAACATCCAAAAACAGAAATTGAAGTTCATCCACTTCATTTTTTAAAGTTTCAGCTTCCTTTTTCCTATAAAAAGGAAATCACACGTGAAAGTGAAAAAATAAACCGGGAGTACACAAATAAAGAAGCAGTACAAGCAGGGATTAAAATGGGTAAAAAAGAATTAGAAGAGAAGCTAGGTCAATCAGGTGAGGTGAAAAGTGAAAAAGTTTTGCACGAGACAACAGGGAATGGTAAAGTTAAGTTGATCATACTTTACCAAGTTATAGAAGATATTGTTCAAACAACACCTATAGTTCAGGGAGACTAGAGAATGACAGAACACTTACTTGAGATTCAACAAAAATTGGATAGCCCGAATGAAGCCATCGCTTTGTTTGGTAATCAGGATGCTTATCTGAAACTCATGGAAAACGAACTGAATGTATCCATCATTACACGTGGAGAAAAAGTGTATGTGTCTGGACAGGAAGCATCGAGAGAGACAGCGAGCCATTTGATCACATCTCTCTTACATCTCATTCGAAAAGGGATCGACATTTCTGAACGGGATGTCGTCTATGCGATTAAAATGGCCCAAAAGAATAAGCTGGCGTATTTTGAAAATATGTATGAAGATGAAATGACGAAAAATGCTAAAGGCAAGTCTATTAGAGTAAAAACGATCGGACAGCGAAAATACGTTGCTGCTATGAAAAAAGATGATTTGGTCTTCGGGATTGGTCCTGCTGGTACAGGTAAAACATATTTAGCAGTTGTCCAGGCTGTACATGCCCTGAAAAACGGACATGTAAAACGTATTATCCTCACAAGACCGGCTGTTGAAGCAGGAGAGAGCCTTGGTTTTCTGCCAGGAGATTTAAAGGAAAAGGTAGATCCTTATTTAAGACCACTATATGATGCCTTGCACGATTTGCTTGGCAGTGATCACACGGAACGTTTAATCGAACGCGGTGTGATAGAAATTGCGCCTCTTGCTTACATGAGAGGACGAACGCTCGATGATGCATTTGTTATTTTAGATGAAGCGCAGAATACAACGCCAGCCCAAATGAAAATGTTTTTGACTAGACTTGGGTTTGGCTCTAAAATGGTCATTACAGGAGATATTACACAGATTGATTTGCCGAAAGGTGTAGAATCGGGACTTTCTACTGCAAAGGACATGCTTGCAGAGATTAAGGGCATTTCATTCATTGAATTAGATCAGACAGATGTGGTCAGACACCCGCTTGTGGCGAAGATCATTGGAGCATACGAAAAGCAAAAATGAACGGAGTGACCCGATCGTCTTCATCGGGTCATTTTGTTTCGATCGTGGTTTAAAGTAAAAAAGGAGGTACTTTCCTTGAGAAAGAATCAGAAAGGCAGTAAGCGCAAAAGGCTGCTGTCTAAAAAAGAACCTCAGAAAATGGAGCACACGCGCTATTTAAACGTTTTGCTATATGTTGCCTTAGCGGCCATTATGTTTGTGGTGCTCTTCTTCCATGTGAAGCCTGAATCGCTCGATCTGGATTTGTTTTCTGTGAGCGAACAGACCATCTATTCACCGTCTACAGTCGATGACCAAGAAGCGACAGAAGAGAAGAAACAAGAAGCAATTGATCAGGTGGAAGATCAATATACGCTGAAAAAAGCGTATTCTGATAATCGTGTTGACCTCATCTCATCCCTCTTTGAAGCCATTAAAGAGGAGAAGAATGCAGCTGTGAACAAAGAAAATCCGCCAACAGATCAAGAAATGGTCAAAAATGTAAAAGAAAAACTGACAACAGACATGAGTGAAGCCGTATCTGATCAATCCATCAAAGCACTGCTTCAAGCAAGTAATGAAAACCTTTCTTTTATAAAAGATTCTATCATCACGGTGGTTAACTCACTCATGAGCAAAGAAATCACAGCAGCTAAATTACAAGATGAAAAAAAACAAGTAAAAAAAGAGCTTGAAAACAATTCAATTCCTTCAAAATATTTAAATGCAGCCAAAGAAATTGGCGAATTTGCGATAATTCCAAACTATGTGTTTGACCCAGTAGCAACGGAAAAGAAAAGGCAAGAAGCATCTGATAGTATACAGCCTGTTCAAATTAAACAAGGTCAAATTCTAGTTGAAGAAGGCGAATTAATCGACCGTGAAGTATACCGTAAATTAGAGCTGACCGGTCTTTTAAACAGCTCCAATTTATTTAAGCCTGTAAGCGGTCTAATCATCTTGATCGGTCTTTTTTTAGCAGCTATTGTCCACTCATTTGAGAGAAAGAGTCACTCACTTGCACAAAAGAATAAATCATTGCTGCTTTATTCGCTCATTTTCACTATTATTTTGATCATCATGGAAGTATTCAGTCTCTTCCAAGAAACGAAATACACCACAATAGGATATGTGGTGCCAGTTGCACTCGGAACCATGTTAATTAAACTGCTCATAAATGAGCGGTTAGCGATCTTTTCCGGTCTTGTGTTTGCCCTTTGCGGCAGTATGATGTTTAATCAAGGAGTGACGGGTGTTTTTAATTATGTCATCTGCGCTTACTATCTTGTAAGCGGAATGGCGGGGATTTTGTTTCTTAGAAAACATAATGCAAGATCGAAAATTTTGCAGGCTGGACTTTTGGTTGCTGTGGTGAATGTACTTGTGTATCTTTCCATTACACTAATCCAAAATTCTTCTCCAACAGGGCTTGAACTTGGCGTGAATCTCATGATGGCCGTCGTGTCGGGGGTTGCATCAGCTATTTTGGTCATTGGGTTAATGCCAGTATTTGAGAGCATGTTTGGTATTCTCACTACTATGAAGCTGATCGAATTATCTAACCCGAATCATCCGCTGCTCAAAAAGATTTTAACAGAGACACCAGGTACATATCATCATAGTGTCATGGTGGCAAACTTAGCGGATGCTGCATGTGAAGCGGTAGGAGCCAATGGGCTTTTAGCAAGAGTAGGTGCTTATTATCATGACATTGGGAAAACCAAAAGACCACATTATTTTATCGAAAACCAAATGAATATTGATAATCCGCATGACAAACTTTCTCCGCAGCTTAGTAAAAATATCATTGTTGCCCATACGACGGATGGTGCTGAAATGCTGAGAGAAAAGAAATTCCCTGAAGAGCTTGTTGATATTGCAGAACAGCATCATGGAAAGTCACTATTGAAGTTCTTCTACTATAAGGCAAAAGAACGTGATGATCAGGTAACAGAAGAAGAATTCCGTTATCCCGGTCCAAAACCACAATCAAAAGAGGCGGCGATTATATCTGTCGCTGACAGCGTTGAAGCTGCGGTCCGGTCGATGCATAACCCAAATCCAGAGCGGATCGAAAAGCTCGTCAAAGGCATTATTTCTGATAAAATGCAGGACGGGCAATTTAGTGAATGTGATCTGACATTTAAAGAATTAAATATTATTAGCCAAACGATTTGTACCACATTAAAGGGGATTTTTCATTCGCGGATTGAATATCCAGATGCCCCTAAGCAGAAGGTGAAGTAAATGACATTGTTAATTGATTTAATAGATGAAACAGGGCAAGTATCAAAGGAGCAGCTTGAAGAAGTGGAAAAGCTTCTTCAATTTGCTGCGGACGCACTTGAAGTAAAAGATCAAGCTGAAGTATCCGTGTCAATCGTCTCAAATGAAGAAATTCATCAGATCAACAAAGAATATCGGGGAAAGGATGCGCCAACTGATGTCATTTCTTTTGCGTTAGAAGAAGAAGGAGAAGGGGAAATTGAAATTATTGGGGCTGACGATATTCCACCGGTCTTAGGAGACATTATTATTAGTGTGGATAAAACAAAAGAGCAAGCAGAGGAATATGGTCATTCCTTTATGAGAGAGCTTGGATTCTTGGCGATTCATGGTTTCTTGCATTTACTAGGCTATGACCACATGACAGAGGAAGAAGAAAAAGAGATGTTCGCCAAACAGACAAAGATATTGGATGATTATGGCCTTTCGAGATCATCGTAAGCAGCGACGTCCGCTCGCCCGTTTTTTTCGGAGTTTCTTTTATGCATTTAGAGGGATATGGCGAACTTTCTTAAGTGAACGAAATTTTCGATTTCACACAGTCGCAGCCGTCATCGTGGTGTTTTGCAGCTTTTGGTTTCATATTCAACCAATCGAATGGGTGATCATTCTTTTATTATGTGGAGGAGTATTTGCGCTTGAGCTTGTTAATACAGCCATTGAACATACAGTGGACCTTATGACAGAGGAGAAACATCCACTTGCGGAGAGAGCAAAAGACGCTGCGGCAGGCGCTGTTTGCGTTTACGCCGTGATTTCGGTTATGATTGGGTTGATTATTTTTTTACCGAAAATCATGCAATAGAACAATATTACTATTTATTAACATTTTTAGAAATGGGCGTGAAAATGTCACATAAATTATGTAAAATATAAATGTGACAGTGGTACCATTTCTTCTGAAAGTGGGAACTAGGAATGAACAAACAAGAGTTGATTTCAGAAGCGATCAAAGCAAGAGATTTTGCATATGTACCCTATTCAAAATTTAAAGTCGGTGCAGCATTATTGTCAAACGATGGAAAAGTGTATGGCGGCTGCAACATTGAAAATGCAGCATACGGCATGTGCAATTGTGCAGAAAGAACAGCACTTTTTAAAGCCTATTCAGAAGGCATCACATCTTTTCAAATGCTTGCAGTAGTCGCTGATACAGATCGACCTGTTTCACCATGTGGCGCATGCAGACAGGTCATTTCAGAGCTATGTGCACCTGATATGCCAGTGATTTTAACGAACTTAAAAGGACAAATATACGAAACAACAGTAAACGAACTATTGCCAGGCGCATTTTCACCGGAGGATTTAAATGACTAAGGAAAGCTTCAAATCAGGATTTGTATCAATTATTGGAAGACCAAATGTGGGGAAATCGACCTTTCTTAATCGAGTGATTGGGCAAAAAATTGCCATCATGAGTGATAAGCCCCAAACAACACGAAATAAAATTCAAGGCGTACTCACAACAAACACGTCACAGACGATTTTTATCGACACACCAGGGATTCATAAACCGAAGCATAAGCTTGGGGATTTTATGATGAAGGTGGCTCAAAATACACTGAAGGAAGTCGACCTGATCTTGTTTATGATCAATGCACAGGAAGGCTATGGTAAAGGTGATGAATTCATCATTGAACGACTAAAGCAAACATCAACACCGGTGTTCCTTGTCGTCAATAAGATTGATCAAATTCACCCAGATGAGCTGTTTCTTTTAATTGATGAATACCGCACGCGTTATCCTTTTAAAGAAATTGTGCCGATTTCAGCTCTTGAAGGCAACAACATTGATACACTTCTTCAGCAGATCGAAAGTTATCTTCCAGAGGGCCCACAATTTTATCCGGCAGATCAAGTAACAGATCACCCAGAGCGGTTTATTATTTCGGAATTGATTCGTGAGAAGGTACTGCATTTAACAAGAGAAGAGATTCCTCACAGTATTGCTGTTGCAATAGAATCCATCAAGCCAGATGATCATGGAATAATTCATATTGCGGCTACCATTGTCGTTGAACGAGATTCACAAAAAGGAATTGTTATTGGTAAACGAGGCAGTTTATTAAAAGAAGTGGGACAAAAAGCACGAAGAGATATTGAAGCACTTCTAGGATCAAAAGTTTATTTGGAGCTTTGGGTAAAAGTTCAAAAAGACTGGCGCAATAAATCTACTCACTTGCGTGATTTCGGTTTTAGAGAAGACGAATATTAAGAAACCGCAGCATCTGTTACAAAAACTGACAGTGTTGCGGTTCGATTAGTAAAAATTGTTTATCATGAAATGGAGGTAGCCTGGTCAAGATAAAACAAGATAAAATTAAATAAGTTGGATGTAGCGTTGCTGCTTCTAATAAAGAAAGGTGGGGTTTTTATGTTGAATTTTACATGGAACGTATTTTCACAAACAGGAAGCGTTGACACGTACCTTCTTTTCAAAGAGTTAGAAAAGGAGAACCTGGAAAGACCCGATGTACTTGAAGAAGAAATGGCACGTCTTGATTTTCCAATTTTATAAGTCTTGATCCCCTCCAATGCTCGGAGTGTAGACAAATGCTCATTAAAAGTGAAGGAATTGTCCTTAGAACAACAGATTATGGCGAAACAAACAAAATTGTCACGCTGCTTACAAGAGAACATGGGAAAATTGGCGTAATGGCAAGAGGCGCTAAAAAAACAAACAGCCGGCTGTCCGCCATAAGCCAGCCGTTTTTATACGGAACCTTCCTTATCCAATCATCAACAGGACTTGGAACGCTCCAGCAAGGTGAAATGATTGAAAGCATGCGAGCCATTCGGGAAGATTTATTTCTAACCGCTTATGCCGCATATATGGCGGAGTTACTTGATAAAGGAACAGAAGAAAAACAGCCGAACCCTTATTTGTTTGAGCTACTTCTCCAATCTTTGCGCCATCTCAATGAAGGCACAGATGCTGATATTATTTTATTTATAGTAGAAGTCAAAATGTTGTCAGTGATGGGGATGAAACCTGAACTGGATCAGTGCGTGCACTGCGGTAATAAAGAAGGGCAGTTCCATTTTTCGATTAGAGAAAACGGATTTATTTGTCAAAACTGCTTTGGCAAAGATCCTTACAAACTGCCCCTGTCCCCAGCAACTGCAAGACTTCTCCGTTTATTTCATTATTTTGATTTATCAAGGCTTGGTCATGTTGATGTCAAACCACAAACAAAGCAGGAAATTCGTCAAGTTCTTGACCATTATTATGATGAGTATTCCGGCCTTTATTTAAAATCGAAAAAGTTCATGAACCAGATTGAAAATATGAAAAAACTAATGGGTGACGAAAACAAAAGTTGACATCTCCCATGACTTTTTGTAAGATCATCTAAGATCAATATGTTGCATTGACAGAAAGAAGTACTTACGTATAATCCATAAAAGCGACCTTAGGACGGTGCAAGCTAAGGATGGAGGCGTAACGAAAGGCATTCTTGAGCAACGTAAAACAAAGCGGCTGGATGCTACGATTCCAGCAAATAGGGTGGAACCGCGGGAAAAACTCTCGTCCCTATGTTTGCAAGGAGCCTTGCGAGCATAGAGACGGGAGTTTTTATGTTCAAACTGAGGTTCTCTAGTACGTATTCACCACACATAGCGGTGGTTGCGAAAAAGATGGAGGTGCGATCATTGAATATTCAAGACATGATTCTGACTTTGCAAAAGCATTGGTCAAATGAAGGCTGCGTGTTAATGCAGGCCTATGACACAGAAAAAGGTGCAGGTACGATGAGTCCATACACGTTCCTGCGAAGCATCGGACCAGAGCCGTGGAAGGTTGCTTATGTGGAGCCTTCAAGACGCCCTGCTGATGGCAGATATGGAGAGAACCCAAACAGGTTGTATCAGCATCACCAATTTCAAGTGATTATTAAGCCGTCACCAGATAACATTCAAGAGCTGTATCTTGAATCATTAAAGGCGCTTGGCATTGAACCACTGAAACATGATATTCGATTTGTGGAAGATAACTGGGAAAATCCATCTCTTGGATGTGCAGGACTTGGCTGGGAAGTATGGCTTGATGGAATGGAGATCACGCAATTTACATATTTCCAGCAAGTGGGCGGTTTAGAGTGCAAGCCTGTTTCTGTAGAAATCACTTACGGTATTGAACGCCTTGCTTCTTATATTCAAGACAAAGAAAATGTCTTTGATTTGGAATGGACAGACGGCTTTACTGTCAGAGACTTATTCTTAATGGCTGAATACGAGCATTCTGTTTATACATTTGAAACATCTAATACAGAGATGTTGTTTGATTTATTTACAACGTATGAAAAAGAAGCACATAGCCAAATGGACAAAGGTCTTGTCCACCCAGCATACGATTATGTTTTAAAATGCTCACATACATTTAACCTGCTTGATGCAAAGGGGGCCATCTCTGTAACAGAACGAACAGGCTATATTGGCAGAGTGCGCCAGTTAGCAAGAAAAGTAGCCAAAACGTATTACGAAGAAAGAGAAAAACTTGGATTCCCTATGCTAAAAGAGGAGGCGGCTTCTCATGAATAAACAAGATGTATTACTCGAAATTGGCTTAGAAGAGATGCCTGCTCGTTTCATTCCAGAGAGCACAAAGCAGCTCGGAGAGAAAGTAAAAGCTTGGTTTGTGACGCAAAATATTTCTTTTCAGGATATTGTGTTATTCAATTCACCGAGACGTCTTGCTGTGTTAGTCAAAGGCGTAGCAGAAAAACAAGAAGACATCAAAGAAGAAGCAAAAGGACCAGCTAAAAAGATTGCTCAAGACGCTGAAGGCAACTGGACAAAAGCTGCGGAAGGTTTTGCACGCGGACAAGGAGCGTCAACGGATGATCTCTATTTTAAAGAGATCAAAGGTGTTGATTACGTCCATGTGCAAAAGTTCCAAGAAGGCCAGCAAGTAAAAACACTTCTTCCAGCCTTGGGTGATATCGCCGCTTCTTTAAGCTTTCCAAAGAACATGAGATGGGGAAGTGAAGATTTACGCTATATCCGTCCGATTAAGTGGATTGTTTGTTTATTTGGGCAAGAGGTCATTCCGGTTGAAATTGCAGGTGTGAAAAGCGGCAGGGAGACAAGAGGACATCGCTTCCTTGGTACGACTGCTGTTATTGATTCACCTGCTTCTTATGAACAAACATTACGTGACCAATTTGTCATTGCAGATTCGGAGAAAAGAAAACAATTAATTACAGAGCAGCTTCAAGTTCTTTCAAAAGAAAAGGGCTGGGTGATCCCGGTTGACCCTGAGCTTTTAGAAGAAGTAAATGACCTTGTGGAATACCCAACGGTGTTATTCGGTTCCTTTGAGGAAGAGTTTCTTGCATTGCCAGAAGAAGTATTGGTAACGACAATGAAAGAGCACCAGCGCTATTTCCCTGTAAAAAATGAGCAAGGAAAATTACTGCCGCACTTTATTACAGTAAGAAATGGAAACAGTGAGGCATTAGAAAATGTCGCAAGAGGAAATGAGAAAGTACTTCGTGCACGTCTATCAGATGCGGCGTTCTTCTATAAAGAAGACGAAAAACTTGTCATTGAAGAAAATATTCAAAAGCTGGATAAGGTTGTATTTCATGAGAAGCTTGGAACCATTGGTGACAAGCTGAAGAGAGTAACAGATATTGCTACTCGCCTTGCGGCACATGTGGGTGCAGACGACGAAACGATCGCGCGCGTTGAAAGAGCAGCAAGTATTTCTAAGTTTGATCTTGTCACTCAAATGGTCTATGAGTTCCCTGAATTACAAGGAATCATGGGTGAGAAATATGCAAAAGCACTTGGTGAACATGAAGAAGTCGCAAAAAGTATGAACGAACACTATATGCCGCGTTTTGCCGGTGACAAAGCACCGTCTACTTTCATTGGAGCCATCGTTGCAATTGCGGATAAACTAGATTCTATTTGTTCATTCTTCTCAATTGGTATGGTGCCAACAGGTTCTCAAGATCCGTATGGTTTAAGAAGGCAAGCGAGCGGTATTGTTCACATCCTGCTCGATCGTCATTGGAATATCTCATTTAAAGAGCTTTTAGCGTTTGCCCAAGTAAAGACAAAACATGAAGCAGAGCTTATTGAATTTTTGACGCAACGCTTAAAATATGTTCTTCAAGCAGAACATATCCGTCACGATATCATAGATGCAGTGCTAGATGTTGAAGATATAGAACCTTATGCGGTGGTGAAGAAGGCAGCTGTTCTTGAAGAGAGCGTGAAACAAGCGAGCTTTAAAGAAACGGCTGAAGCGTTAGGGCGCGTCATTTCAATTAGTCAAAAGGGTGAGGACAATGAGATTCAGCCTGCACTATTTGAAAATGAGCAAGAGCAAGTGCTTTTTGAAGCCTATCAACATGTAGAGACAGCTATGAAAGGGCATATTGCAGCAGGAGATTACCAATCAGCACTTGATGCGTTAAAAACTCTGAAATCGCCGATTGTAAACTATTTTGATCACACAATGGTTCATGCAGATGATGAAAAGCTAAAGAAAAACCGCTTGGCACAGATGGTCAAACTAGCAAAAGTTATTCAATCATTTGCGAACATGAACAATTTAATTGTAAAATAAATATCCGTAGAACGGTTGCCTTTTCACCGAGGGCAATCGTTTTTTACTCATTTAATTAAAGGTTTTTGAGCGTATTTTTGTCTCAATTGGACAAAGATGCGCTATAATATGATGAGTTATGAAAATGATATACATATAGTAAGGATCCGCTCTCTCTAATTAAAGGTGGTGAGTACAATCGAGTTAAATAAACGGCAAGAGCAGATTTTACAGATTGTCAAAGAGAATGGTCCGATCACTGGAGAGCATATCGCCGATCGGCTGAACTTAACAAGGGCTACCCTCAGACCAGATTTAGCCATTTTAACGATGTCTGGCTTTTTAGAAGCAAGACCAAGAGTCGGTTATTTTTTCACAGGAAAAACAGGCACGCAGCTTCTGGCAGATAAGCTGAAAAAACTTCAAGTGAAAGACTTTCAATCCATTCCAGTGGTGATACATGAGAATGTTTCAGTTTATGATGCGATTTGTACGATGTTTTTAGAGGATGTGGGCACATTATTCGTTGTGGACGATCACTCTATTTTAACAGGCGTTTTATCACGAAAAGACCTCCTTCGAGCAAGTATTGGTAAACAAGAGCTTCCATCTATTCCTGTTCATATTATTATGACTAGGATGCCAAACATCACCGTTTGCCGCAAGGACGATTTCATTATGGATGTGGCCAAGTACTTGATTGAGAAGCAGATAGACGCACTGCCTGTCATTAAAGACAGCGATAAAGGCTTTGAAGTCATCGGCAGAATTACGAAAACAAACATGACGAAAATACTTGTTAGCTTGTCGGAGAATGAAATTATCTAATTACAGAAGACTGCGAGGGGATGTTATGAGTAATCGCGTAATTTTTGTTGTATCAGATTCTGTAGGAGAAACAGCCGAGCTCGTGGTCAAAGCGGCACTTAGCCAATTTGATGGCGTCTCATCAGACCACTCAAATATTAGAAGAATTCCATATGTAGAGGATGTTGGTACGATTAAAGAAGTGATATCGCTGGCAAAAGCGGATAACGGTATCGTCTGTTTTACACTGGTTGTCCCAGAAATGCGTCAATTCTTAATAGAAGAAGCGGAAGCGAACGGAGTCGTCTACTATGACATTATCGGTCCTCTCATTGATAAAATGGAGACTGCATATGGAAATAAAGCGAAACATGAGCCCGGTCGTGTACGTCAATTAGATGAGGACTATTTTAAGAAGGTGGAAGCCATTGAGTTCGCTGTGAAATATGATGATGGAAGAGATCCAAGAGGGATTTTAAAGGCTGACATTGTTTTAATTGGTGTATCACGCACGTCCAAGACACCGCTATCTCAATACTTGGCGCATAAGCGGCTGAAAGTAGCAAACGTTCCGATTGTTCCTGAAGTTGATCCGCCAGAAGAATTATTTTCTGTTGATCCAAAGAAATGCATTGGCCTAAAAATTAGTCCGGACAAACTGAACCACATTCGCAAGGAACGCTTAAAATCTTTAGGTCTAAATGATCGAGCGATTTATGCGAACATTGAGCGGATTAAAGAGGAGCTGGAGTATTTTGAAAAAGTGGTTGATCGTATTAACTGTCAAGTCGTTGATGTATCGAACAAAGCAGTTGAAGAAACTGCAAATGTCATTCATCAAATGCTGACCAAAAGAGGTTCCGAATAAACTCAGGATGCTCCTCCTGGGTTTTTCCTATGGAGGGAAACGGGTAAACAAAAACAATAGCATATTTGTTGAATTTGTATTATAATAAAAAATTGTGATAAAATGATTGATTTTAGGTTTAAGTTAAGTCAAGAACGAATAAACTAATATTGGCAGAAGTCAAGTGATTCTGAACATAACTTTTCGACAAAATGAGCTTTACTGCTGAACGCTTTATAGGGGAAAAGTATGATCTTATTGCCTCTGTAAAGCAGGAATAAGGTGGAGGGATGGAGAATTAGTCACCTGAATGAACGTAAAAAAGGCAGGACGATTTATGTCGACGCAGATGCATGTCCTGTAAAAGACGAAATTCTTTCTGTCGCTTCACAATTTCAAGTACCTGTTACATTCATTGCTTCGTATGAGCATTTTCAAACGAAGAGATCGGAACTTGAAGATTGGCGGTTTGTGGATACACACAAAGAAGCAGCGGATTTAGTTATTGCGAACTCAGTTGTCGCACATGATATTGTTGTGACACAAGATATTGGCCTTGCCTCCTTATTGCTTCCAAGAGATGTCATGGTTCTGTCGGAAAGAGGACGAATGTACACAAACGAAACAATTGATTTTGATTTGGAACGCAGGCATTTTTCTAGCAAACAGCGAAGAAAAGGTGTATACGGAAAAGGTCCCAAAAAGCTTTCAGATGACGATAAAAAGCGATTTATTGCGCTACTACAAAAAATCCTGTCGAATCATGAAGGATTTTTGAATTAAAAGGCGAATAATGTACGACGGAGTGTTATTAGGATGAGCAAACGTATACCAGATGAACTTTTGGAGCAGATCCAAAAAAACGCAGACATTGTCGAAGTGATTGGAGAATACGTACAGCTTAGAAAGCAAGGTCGAAATTACTTTGGTCTTTGTCCATTCCATGGTGAAAATACTCCTTCATTCTCTGTTTCAGCAGATAAGCAAATCTTCCATTGTTTCGGCTGTGGTGCAGGAGGTAATGTATTTTCTTTCCTCAGACAAATGGAAGGCTATTCATTCATTGAAGCCGTTTCACACGTTGCTGATAAGTACCATATTGATTTGCCTGATCATGTGGCGAATGCGCAGATCAGTTCGTCTCAGTATGAAGGTGCAGCAGATCATAAAATGATTGAGGCCCATGAGCTACTTAAGAAATTTTATCACCATTTGCTGGTAAATACAAAGGAAGGTCAAAAAGCGCTCGACTATTTACGATCACGAGGCTTTACAGAAGAAACGATTGCAAAGTTTGAGATCGGATATGCGCTAGACTCCTGGGATTTCATGAGCAAATTTTTAGAAAAACGAGGGTTTGATCCGGTTGTTATGGAAAAGGCGGGTCTCTTGATCCAACGTGAGAATGGCACAGGCTTTTTTGACCGCTTTAGAGATCGTGTCATGTTTCCGATTCATGATCATCATGGTACGGTAGTGGCTTTTTCCGGCAGATCGCTTGGTGATCAACAGCCAAAGTATATGAATAGTCCTGAAACACCACTTTTTCATAAAAGTAAGCTGCTTTATCACTTTCATGACGCACGTATGCACATTAGAAAACGTGAGCGGGCTGTCCTTTTCGAAGGGTTCGCAGACGTCATCTCTGCTGTCACATCCGGTGTGAGCGAAAGTGTAGCAACTATGGGAACTTCTTTAACAGAAGAGCATGTGAAGCTTCTCAGACGGAATGTGGAAGAGATCATTCTATGTTATGACTCTGATGCTGCCGGGTATGAAGCGACAATGAAAGCGTCAGGTTTGCTTGAAAAAAGAGGGTGTAAAGTCCGCGTTGCCATGGTTCCGGATGGACTTGATCCAGATGATTACATTCGTAAATATGGCGGCGAGAAATTTAGGAATGACATCATAGATAGAAGTGTGACATTAATGACTTTTAAGATGAATTATTTCCGAAGAGGAAAAAATTTATCAGACGAAGGAGACCGTCTTGCTTATATGAAGCAAGCTCTCCAAGAAATAAGCCGGCTAAGCGGCTCCTTGGAACAAGAGGTTTACATGAAACAGCTTGCTGGAGAGTTCTCCATCTCGCTTGACTCATTAAAGGAACAACTTGAACTGTTTAAAAAACAACAGCGACAAGAGGTCAAAAACAAGCAAGTACAAAATGGTCTTGAAAAACGACGTGCACATCTGTCAACTCAAGTTAGAAGGAAACGTCTGAAGCCGGCATATGAAAATGCAGAACGAATGCTTCTTGCTCACATGTTAAAAAGCGATGATGTGATCCGCAAAGTGCTTGACAGAGTTGGAATTGAATTTAATATAGATTCGCACAGGGCGCTTGCGACGTACATTTATGCTTTGTATGAGGAAGGCAAAAAGCCGACTCCACAGCACCTAATGAACCGGTTTGAAGATGATTTGATGAATCAGCTTCTGACGGATATATTAATGATTCAAGTTGGAGACGAACTAAGTGAAGCTGAATTAAGTGATTATGTAAAAAAAGTGTTGAATTATCGGAAATTGTCAATGATAAAGGAAAAAGAACTAGAACGTGTAGAGGCGGAGAGACAAAAAGATTTCTTCAAAGCAGCAACACTTGCAAAAGAAATTATTCAGTTGAACCGTTCGCTTAAGTAATACGTCTAATATTATGACAAGACTTACGGCTGGCAATGAATCCTTTAGGGGAGGAGCATAAGACCGCAAGCAACTTGCTTTCATCATTTATTTATTTTATTCCTATTTGCTCATACTGTTCGAAAGAGAGAGAAGAACTGGTCAGAAGCAAACGTAAGTGACTTTAGAATTCGTTGCAAGCTTTGGAAGGAGGGATCCATAATGGCTGATAAACAAGCCCACGAAACCGAAACTGAATTGACCTTTGAACAAGTGAGAGATAAACTCACTGAAACCGGTAAAAAACGGGGCGTTTTAACATACGAAGAAATTGCAGAGCGTATGGCTAGCTTTGAAATTGAATCAGACCAAATGGATGAATACTATGAATACTTAGGCGAACAGGGTGTTGAGCTCATTAGTGAAAACGAGGAGACAGATGACCCGAATATTCAGCAACTGGCAAAAGCAGAAGAAGAATTTGACCTGAATGATTTAAGCGTACCACCAGGTGTCAAAATTAATGACCCTGTCCGTATGTATTTAAAAGAAATCGGTCGCGTCAATTTGTTATCTGCAAAAGAAGAAATTGCGTATGCACAAAAAATCGAGGAAGGCGATGAAGAATCAAAAAGAAGATTAGCGGAAGCGAACCTTCGTCTTGTTGTGAGCATTGCCAAACGCTATGTCGGTCGTGGCATGTTGTTCCTTGATTTAATTCAAGAAGGAAACATGGGGCTCATGAAAGCGGTTGAGAAGTTTGATTACCGCAAAGGATACAAATTCTCAACATATGCGACTTGGTGGATTAGACAGGCGATTACACGTGCAATTGCCGATCAGGCAAGAACGATCCGTATCCCTGTGCATATGGTTGAAACCATTAATAAATTAATCCGTGTGCAAAGACAGCTTCTGCAAGATCTTGGCCGAGAACCAACGCCAGAAGAAATTGCGGAAGACATGGACTTAACTCCAGAAAAGGTAAGAGAAATTCTTAAAATTGCGCAAGAGCCTGTCTCTTTAGAAACACCAATCGGTGAAGAAGATGACTCGCATCTTGGTGATTTTATTGAAGATCAAGAGGCGACTTCTCCATCTGACCATGCTGCATATGAATTGTTAAAAGAGCAGCTTGAAGATGTATTAGACACGCTAACGGACCGTGAAGAAAATGTGCTAAGACTGCGTTTCGGACTAGATGACGGAAGAACACGCACGTTAGAAGAGGTTGGAAAGGTGTTTGGCGTGACGAGAGAACGGATTCGCCAAATTGAAGCAAAGGCTCTTCGTAAACTAAGACACCCTAGCAGAAGTAAACGGCTAAAAGACTTCTTAGAATAAAAACCCGAGCGGATCTTGAAAAAGATCCGTTCTTTCTTCATTGAATTGAAAACGCTTTTTTCAATCTGATTATATTTTACTGAATAACAAATGAATTTGCAACGTTCTTGAAGAAAAGATGTATAAAAAATACATCAAAATGTGCTGGCGGCATCCTTTCTCATCTAGATCATTTTTTGTCTAATCTGTGAACTTGACCAAAGTTTTGTATCATAATCCATTTACTTTTTGTAAAATTAAAGTAGAATTAGAATTGTTTGCATAGTCTCAAAGGGGTTTTCACAAAGGGGAGGATGAAAGAAATGAAACGGAATCCACTTATACCATTCTTATTGATTGCCATTTTAGGAATTGGTCTCACTTTTTTCTTATCAATGAAAGGGCTTAAAGATGAACAGAAGATTGCCTCTGGGGGCGAAGAGCAAAAGCAGGAAGAGACAGCAAATGCGACGCCGGAAGAATTGTATAAGCAGAACTGCATAAGCTGTCATGGGGAAAATTATGAGGGCGGGGCAGGTCCTGCATTAAAAGGTGTTGGTGACAAGCTTGAATTAGCGGATATCAAGAAGAAAATTCAAGAAGGTGGAAATGGAATGCCAAGTGGTCTGATTCCGAATGAAAAACTAGATGAGATGGCAGAATGGGTATCCAAAATTAAATAATCTTACACAAAAAGCTCTTTTGGATTAGAAGAGCTTTTTTCATTTGAAAACGTCTTTTAAAAAGTTCATAATTTATATAAGATAGACAAGTATGCACATTAAAGAAAAGTAGTGATAGTATGAATGAAATAAATTTGTCAAAACGATTAAAACGAGTAGCAGACTTTTTACCAAAGGACGCTGTCTTTGCTGATATAGGCTCAGATCATGCCTATTTGCCATGCTATGCGATTTTACACGATAAAGCAGTGAGAGCTATCGCTGGGGAAATTACAGATGGACCACTTCAATCAGCGAAGCAGCAAGTACATAGGCTTAAATTAGATGCATTGGTCTCGGTGAGAAAAGGAAATGGCCTTGAAGTGATTGAACGAGGCGAGGTCAATGCAGTGACCATTGCGGGTATGGGCGGTGCACTGATCGCAAGCATACTCAATGAAGGAAAGCACAAGCTTTCAGGAAATGAACGTCTGATTCTTCAACCGAATATCCATGCGCACCACATCCGCTTATGGTTATATCAAGAGGGGTATGAGCTGTTAGATGAGGTCATTTTAGAAGAGGACGGCAAGATATATGAAATTATCATCGCTGAAAAAGGCGATCAAGATAAAGCCTATCAAGGGATGTCAATTGAGGCGGGGATGCTTGTTGGTCCGTTTCTTGCAAAAGAGCAAAGTGACGTCTTCCGAAGAAAGTGGATGCAAGAGCTCCAGCATCTTGAGAAAATTGTCCGTCAAATTCAAAAGGCAGCTCCTACACAAGAAAACAAGGAGCGCCAAAAAGAGCTGAAAGCGAAAATAACGATTCTAAAGGAGGTTTTGACTGTTGGCTAAAACAGTAAACGGGCATGAAATCATCCAGCTATTTGAACAATTTTCACCAAAGGCATATGCAATGGAAGGTGATAAAATTGGGCTGCAGATTGGGACTTTAAATAAACGAGTGACCAATGTCATGATTACCTTGGATGTATTAGAGAATGTGGTGGATGAAGCGATTGAACGGAAAGTGGACTTAATCATCGCACATCATCCTCCAATCTTTCGTCCATTAAAACATGTGATGACTGACGAGCCATCTGGACGTATTATTGAAAAATGCATGAAACATGATATTGCGGTGTATGCGGCTCATACGAATTTAGACGTAGCTGATGGGGGAGTCAATGACTTACTTGCAGAAGCATTGGAGCTTCAAGAAACGAAAGTGCTAGTCCCAACATTCGAAGATCAAATAAAGCAACTTGCCCTGTATGTACCAGAGGAATTTGAAGAAGCCCTTAGAACAGCTTTAGGAAATGCAGGCGCTGGTCATATTGGAAATTATAGTCATTGCGCTTTTTCAAATGAAGGGACAGGCAGTTTTCTGCCGTCAGATGGTGCAACGCCATTTATCGGTGAAACGGGTAAGCTGGAATTTGTAAAAGAAGTGCGAATTGAAACCATTTTTCCAGCAAGCATTGAAAAACAAGTGATTCGAGAGATGATTAAAGCACATCCTTATGAAGAAGTGGCTTATAGCGTGCATACAACCGATCTTGCCCCAGTTCAAAAAGGTCTCGGCCGCATTGGAGTATTAAAAGAGCCAATGACACTTGGAGATTTTACGCAATTTGTAAAAACAAAGCTTGATGTGAATGGGGTTCGTTTTGTTGGTGACAAGGAAGCTGTCGTCAAAAAAGTAGCTGTACTTGGCGGAGATGGCAACAAATACATTCATCAGGCCAAAAGAATGGGTGCTGACGTGTATGTAACAGGAGACCTTTATTTCCATGTGGCACATGATGCCATGATGCTTGGACTGCATGTAGTCGATCCAGGTCATTATGCTGAAAAGATCATGAAAGAAGGAGTGAAAGCGAAGCTTCAATCGCTATGTGCAGATAAGAAATACGATGTGCAGCTCTTTGTTTCAGAATCAAATACAAACCCATTTCAATTTATGTAAACAAAAAAGCGTCAGAGCCACTTGCTCTGACGTTTTCTTATTTCTTTGTTTTCACGCGAGGTAATATTTTCGAAAGAGGAACAGTATGTTCGATTTTCCAAGTTGATTCATCGTCGGGGTCATAATTTTCTAGGAAACGAATGACTTCTTTTGTAATAGGTGTTGGTGTGGAAGCACCTGCAGTAACTGCAACAGTCTTCACGCCTTCCAGCCATTCTAACTTGAGCTCACTGAGGTCACCGATTCGATAAGCTTTTGTACCTGCAATCTCCATTGATACTTGTGCCAATCGGTTTGAGTTGTTACTTTTTGGATCTCCGACAACAATGGTTAAGTCAGCTTGACCTGCTTGCTGTGAAACAGCCTCTTGCCGTACCTGCGTGGCAAGACATATTTCTTGATGGTATTCCACATGAGGATATTTCTCTTTAATAAGTTCCATCAAGTCATGGACATCCCACTGTGACATTGTCGTCTGGTTTGTAATGAGTAGCTTATTTGATGTTAAATCGAGTGCTTCAATATCGGCCTCTGTTTCAACAAGGTGCACTCTGTCTGGTGCTACCCCGATGGCTCCTTCCGGCTCAGGATGACCTTTTTTCCCTATATAAATAATATCATAGCCGTCCGCTGTTTTTTCTGAGATGAGTTTATGGGTTTTGGTCACATCTGGACAAGTCGCATCAATGGTCACAAGTCCTTTTTCTTCTGCAATTTGACGGACCTCTGGGGAAACGCCATGAGCGGTGAAGATAACAGTTCCACTTTCGACCTGCTTTAAAATTTCTAAACGGTTTGGACCGTCCAGTGTATAGATGCCATCTTCCTCAAAGGCATCTGTCACATGTTTGTTGTGCACAATCATACCTAATATATAAATCGGGCGCGGCAAATTTTTATCAAGTGCGGCATTTTTAGCAATGACCATTGCATCTACGACGCCATAACAATAGCCACGCGGTGATATTTTAATAACCTTCATTTATTCGTCCTCCTGTAGGGAAGTGCTGCAAAAGAGAAGAACAATAGAAAAAGCCGTAAAAAACGGCTTCTCTTTCATTCTCTTCATTCCATTATAGCCAAAGTAAGCACATATATCAAAGATTGTTCAACGCTCTGAATACTTATTCCTTAAAAGATCACTATACATATAGTTTCGGAACAGAACTTCCGGATCTTTTTTTCGGTTTGGCTTTAGGAGCAGAAGGTTTGGATGATGTGTGAGTCTCTGTTTTTGTATTTTTCACAATGATGCTCTCTGACTCTTCTTTTTCTTTTGGATCATCAAGTGAGATTGCTTCTTCTGCGTCTTCCATATCTGTTTCCTCATCCGGCACTTTTGGTTCTGTCGTCTTTTCCTCAGTATTTGTTTCTTCATCAGCACTTCCAAGCTGGCTGTATAACTTAATCATTGCAGGCAGATTTTTGACTAAAGGGCCGTATTGCTGAATCATTGGCGTGAATTGCTGCGCCATTCCGAGCACTTTTTGGACATTTCCTAACATGCTAGAGATGGTGGCAGGATTTGTGAAGCTCTGGAGTCCTTGTAATCCCGCACCTCCTCCAGAGACCCCAGCACCCCCAGCACCAGGAAGAAATTTGGCGACCATCCCTTTGATCCCAGCTCCGCCGCCAAGTGCACGGCTCTCGCCTGCCGGAACGCCGCCTATTCCTTGCAAACCTCCGCCTTGTATGGACGGAGAGCGGGGCATCATTTGGTGAAATTGGTTCCCTTGGCCTTGAAAAGGTTGTTGTTCTATAGGAGGTGGTTGCCTTCTTTGAAAAATACTGGGCTGTCCACCATTTCCAAGTTGCCGGCGTGAGGGACGATGAGGTTGAAAATCGCCCATAGGCCTTTGCCCTAACATACTTGTACCTCCCTTACTGCATTCTCTTTCTCTTCATAGGTTATGCAAGGAAGCTTCAATTGGTTTCCTGTTTCCCTTTCAAGAAAAGCTGACATGGTATTTTTGCTGAAAATCAGCTATAATGAGGAGATGAGCAAAAGGCAGTGCCTTAAGGAGTGAAAACATGAAAGAAACGAAATTTACGACATATGAATTAAAGCCTTTTATTATAGATGCTATTCATGAACTGGGCTTTTATGAGCCAACTGATATTCAAAAAAGAATCATCCCAGCCGTTTTAAAAGGAGAAAGCGTGATTGGTCAATCACAAACTGGTACAGGTAAAACCCATGCGTATTTATTGCCACTTATTCATTCGATTGATCCAAGCAAAAAGCAGGTGCAAGTGGTCATTACCGCACCTACAAGGGAATTGGCCAATCAAATTTTCAAAGAAGCACAGACGATTATGAAAAAGGCATCTCCGGAAGAAGAGATGAAAGCGAAGCTCTACATTGGTGGTACCGACAAGCAAAAGGCGATCCAAAAGCTGAAAAATCAGCCGCATTTGGTTGTCGGAACTCCTGGACGTATCGCGGATTTAATTCATGAGCAAGCACTCAATGTCTACAAAGCAGCATCACTTGTGATTGATGAAGCGGATTTAATGCTGGATATGGGTTTTTTAGAAGATGTAGACCGTATTGGTGCACAAATGCCTAAAAATTTGCAAATGCTTGTATTCTCAGCAACGATTCCCGAGAAATTAAAGCCTTTTCTTAAAAAATATATGGATAACCCGAAGTATGCACATGTTGAGCCTAGGCGGATTACCGCTGAAAACATTCAGCATATTTTAGTACCGTCTAAACATCGTGATAAATTAAAATTGTTGCATGAGATTGTCACGAACGTACAGCCTTATGTAGGCATTATATTTGCTAATACAAAAGCAACGGTCGATGAAATTGCTTCATTCCTGCAGGAAAAAGGAATGAAAATTGGTGTGCTTCATGGTGGACTTACGCCGCGCGAACGTAAGAAAGTCATGAAACAGATTGAAGACTTAGAGTTCTCCTATATTGTTGCATCTGACCTCGCAGCCCGCGGGATTGATATAAAGGGTGTTAGTCATGTGATCAATTATGAGCTTCCATCTGATCTTGATTTTTATGTTCATCGTGTTGGACGAACAGCTCGTGCAGGTTCTTCAGGAATTGCGATAACCATTTATGATCTGCAAGATGAGGATGCACTAGTTCAAATTGAAAAAATGGGCGTTGTGTTTGAAAACAAAACGATCGTTCACGGAGAATGGCGAGATGCAGATGACCGTCTAAAGCGTCAAAGACGTAAAAAAGCACCAAATGAAATTGAAGAAAAAGCGAAACGTCTTGTGAAAAAACCTAGGGCTGTCAAGCCAGGGTATAAAAAGAAAATGACGCGTGAGATAGACAAAATTAAAAGACAGGAACGAAGAAAGACAAAGCGCAATGGAAAGTAGGGGAAAACATTGTTGAAGATTGGATCACATGTATCCATGAGCGGAAAACATATGCTTCTTGCAGCGAGCCAAGAAGCGGCTTCTTATGGTTCAAATACTTTTATGATTTATACAGGTGCACCGCAAAATACGCGCCGTAAAAAAATTGAAGATCTTAATATTGAAGCTGGACAAGCGCATATGAAAGAGCATGGCATGACAGATATCGTCGTTCATGCACCGTATATTATCAATATTGGGAACACAGTCAATTCAGCGACATTCGAGCTTGGAGTGGACTTCCTTCGCTCAGAAATAGAGCGTACGGAAGCACTTGGCGCAAAACAAATTGTTCTCCATCCAGGTGCGCATGTCGGAGCAGGTGCTGAAGCAGGTATTCAAAAAATCATCGAAGGTTTAAATGAAGTCATTGTCAAAGGACAAAAGGTTCAAATCGCACTTGAAACAATGGCAGGCAAAGGCTCAGAGTGCGGGAGAAGCTTTGAAGAGCTTGCCCAAATGATCGACGGTGTGACACATAACGAAGCACTTTCTATTTGCTTTGATACGTGTCACACACATGATGCTGGTTATCCGATTGTGAGTGATTTTGATGGCGTTTTAGAAGAATTTGACCGAATCATTGGGATTGATCGCATTAAGGTTCTTCATATCAATGACAGTAAAAACATACAAGGTGCAAGAAAAGACCGTCATGAAAATATCGGTTTTGGCGAAATTGGCTTTGATGCACTGAGTTATATTGTGCATCACCCGCAGTTTCAAGACGTGCCGAAGATTCTAGAAACGCCTTATGTAGGTGAAGATAAAAAGAATAAAAAACCACCTTACAAATTTGAAATTGCAATGCTGAAAGAAAAGCAGTTTGATGAAGGGTTGCTAGAAAAAATCACGCAGCAGTAAAGAACCGTATGCAAAATGATGGGTGCCGCTAAGTGCGGCCCTTTTTTCCTAATTTGTAAATTGATTAAACAAATCATTAACGGTTTGTGCTGTCTGTTTAGAAGTAATCGCTTCCACCTGCTTAAGCAGCCGTTTGCGCTCAGCATCATTAAAAATATTCACGTTTTTCCCATTCATGAGTTTGGCGACCTCGGCAGCCTGATTCGGAGATAAGCTCACTCCATACTGTTTTGCGTACCTTAACAGATCATTTGTTGTGATCTGATTTAGCCTTTGTAGCACAATTTTTTGAATGAAAATCAATGCCATCCCTCCCCTCTGTAACAATGTATGGGCGAAAACGGAAAATGTGCAAAAAATTTTATTTTACTCTGTGAAATGATAAAATAGTAAAATGAAATAATGTTCATTGAATTTACATGTGTAGAAGGGAGAACGTATGGCAAATAGTAAACAGCATAAAAGAGAATCAGTGCCTCACTTTATTTTAAGAACTTTTCTGATTCTAGTAGGAGCTGCATGTGCAGCTGTAAGCATCGAATTATTTTTAGTGCCAAACAATATTATTGATGGGGGCATCATCGGCATCTCGCTTATTCTGGATTATCTATTCACGGATAACCCGTTGATTAACTTTGCGACGATTGTTGTCATTTTAAATATCCCATTTATGATATCAGGATACAAACACATTGGAAAAACTTTTCTTGTTTCTACTGTGATTGGGATTGTCAGCTTGGCCGTGATTGAATCTTCTCTTCATCATGTAGACGCATTTACAACCCAGCCAATCTTAGCGACTGTGTTTGGAGGGCTATTACTTGGATTTGGTGTTGGACTTGTGATACGTAATGGGGGTTCAATGGACGGAACAGAAATTTTAGGAATTTTACTTACGAAAAAAATTCCTTTTTCCGTCGGTGAGTTTGTCATGATCGTCAATGTGTTCATTTTTATTTGGGCGGGCTTTGTATTTGGACCAGAGCAAGCCATGTATTCTGTCATGACATATTATTTGGCAATGAAAACAATTGATGCTGTCATTCAAGGATTGGATGAAACAAAAGCTGTCATTATCGTGTCTGATCATTTTGATGAAATCTCAGATGCGATTCTTCACCGTCTTGGTAGGGGAACAACAAAGCTTAGAGGAAAAGGCGGCTATACAGATGAAGAAAAAGATGTTATCTACGCTGTTGTAACGAGGCTCGAAATTACAAAACTCAAATCCATTGTTTTTGAAATTGATACGAATGCTTTTATTACGATTATGGATACGCATGAAACAAAAGGAGGTAAGTTCAAAACAGCTATTCATTAGCTTTTATTTTACTTTTTTCTTTTTCTTTTATATAATGAAATCTAAATATGGGCAAAGAAAATGGCAAAAGCCATTTTCTTTTTGTTGTATAAATCGTAATCATTCTTTTTATTTTGGATTAAAGGTGGAAAGATTCATGGCAAAGCCAATTATTGAAATGAAGGATGTTTCCTACTCCTATGGACAGCGAAATGTCATTGATCACATTCATTTAACAGTAGAGGAAGGAAATTTTCTTGCGCTTGTTGGACCGAATGGTTCTGGTAAAACAACATTATTAAAATGCTTGCTTGGTCTCATTAAACCTCAAAAAGGAGAATTGAAATTATTCGGCACGCCTATCTCAAAATTTAAAGAATGGGATCAAATCGGATTTGTATCCCAAAAGGCGAATAGCTTTAATACAGGTTTTCCTGCCTCTGTGTATGAGGTGGTGGCAAGTGGTTTGACAGCGAAGATTGGCTTATTCAAACGAATGAGTAAGCAGGATAAACAGCAAGTAGAAGATGCCATTCGTTCAGTCGGCATACAAGATTTAAAGCACCAAAACATTGGTGAGCTCTCAGGCGGTCAGCAGCAGCGCACCTTTATTGCACGTGCGCTTGTCAGCCAGCCGAAGCTGCTCATTTTAGATGAGCCGACGGTTGGGGTTGATCAAAGAACAGTAGAAGGCTTCTATCAGCTTTTAGAAACTTTGAATAAAGAAAAAGGAATGTCATTAATTCTTGTTACACATGATGTTGGAACTGTTTCTGACAAAGTGACACATGTTGCCTGTTTAAACCAGCATTTGCATTTCCACGGTGATGCTGAAGCTTTCGACTCAATGGATGATCAAGCGTTATCGCAGTTTTACGGGCATGACATTCAAGTGATTCATCACGACCATCATCATCATGGGGGACACGAATAATGTTATTTCCATTTGTTCATTATGAATTTTTACAAAATGCGTTTATCGCAGGGATGTTGATCGGTTTTATTGCTCCTTTGCTCGGTGTATTTATTGTCGTGAGAAGGCTGTCTCTGATTGCAGATGCGCTTAGTCACGTGTCACTTGCCGGTATTGCTGCGAGTCTGTTCCTTGATAAAAAATTCGGATTGCTTACAGGAGTGAGTCCGCTCTATTTAGGTATGGCGTTTTCTGTTGCCGGTTCATTATTTATTGAACGGCTTCGCTCGGTGTATAAACATTATCAGGAGCTTGCCATTCCGATTATTTTATCAGGTGGAATTGGTATTTCCGCTATTTTTATTTCACTTGCAAATGGCTTTAATACGGATTTGTTTAGTTATTTGTTCGGTAGTGTGAGTGCTGTTTCAAGGCTTGACCTTTGGGTTATTGTCGGGATTTCGATTGTTGTTGTCCTTGTGGTCATTCTTTTGTATAAAGAACTGTTTTTGCTTTCATTTGATGAAGAGCACGCAAAGGCTTCAGGTATTTCCGCAAAATGGATTCATTTTATTTTTATCCTTGTTGTAGCACTTGTCATTGCAGCGTCTATGCGTATCGTGGGGACATTGCTTGTGTCAGCGCTGATGACGCTTCCTGTCGCGGCGAGTATCCGGATTGCCAAAGGGTTTAAACAAGCCATCTTTCTTTCTATCCTGTTCGGAGAACTGTCTGTCATGGTCGGGCTAATTTTAAGTTACTATTTAGATCTTGCGCCAGGTGGAACCATTGTGATGCTGTCCATTTTGATTTTAATCGGTTGTATTAGTATTGGTAAATTCAGAAGGGGGAATCATCATGAACGTACAAGAAGCGCTTGATTTATTAAAGGAAAAAGGCTATAAATATACAAGCAAACGCGAAGATATGCTTCAATTGTTTTCTGATTCGGACAAATACTTAACAGCTAAAAATGTGTTAACCGCATTAAGTGAAGATTATCCCGGACTAAGCTTTGATACGATTTACCGAAACCTGTCTTTATATGAAGAGCTTGGTATATTGGAGACAACTGAATTGTCAGGAGAGAAACTATTCCGTTTTAAGTGTTCATTTTCCCATCATCATCACCACTTTATCTGTCTTGCATGCGGGAAAACAAAAGAAATTGATGCCTGTCCAATGGACAAGCTTGAAGCGGAATTAGAGGATTATCATATTAGCGGACATAAATTTGAAATTTACGGAACGTGTCCCTCTTGTGAACAGAAGGAAGTTCACTCCTAAAAAAGCTAGCCAACCGGCTAGCTTTTTTGATCTGTCTATTTGAAATGTTTTACACCTTTTATCGGTTTGATTAGATCACCAAGAAAGCCGACACATGGCTTATGTTGACTTTATATTTGTGATGCTTTAATTGGCAGTTTGCAGTCGTTTTTCATATTGTTTGATCCACTGAGATGCTTCTTTCCAGTTATTCACACGGATGATTCGATCGTCCACTGGCATTTGGTTATACGGGGAATTAAAGAGGATAACTGGTATATCTGCCTCTTTTGCAATCATTGTGGCATTGCCATGATGATCCTCGAAAAACACATCAATATTGTGTTTTTGAACAGCTTCCAGCTTATGATGACCGCCGACCAACTCAATGTCGTCATAATGTACCTGATTCTCTTCAAACCAAGCGTAGGTGACATCGGTTAGGTGCTGCCTTCTTGCTGTAATATAAATCAGTTTGTGCTGATTTTTCATTTGATTTAGAATGTCTTTCGCGCCGTCGGCAAGCTTTGCTTGTTGATAAATTAGAGGCTCATGCTGATCCATCCAGCCCCAAAATTCATCATTGGAAATTTTTAAAAGCTTCGTTAAGTCATATTCCGTCATATCATCTAGTGTTATTGCACATTGAAACGACTGATTTAAGTAGGGAACAAAGGTGTCCTGTGCCGTCACTGTGCCATCAATATCAATTCCTAAACGTAACATGCCCACACTCCTCATATTTATACTCTTAAAGTGTAACATAATCAATTCACAATTCCAGCAAGTTTTAGCAAACATGAAACAGGCTTTTTTGCTCATACTAAAAAAGCTCCTTTCTATTAACCAAAAGGGGGAATTGATCATGGAAAGAGACGAAGATTTCAAACGGAGTGATCGTGAAATCGACACACACTTTAGTAATGATGATGGCTATTTAGAGGAAACAGCTGCTGAAATTACAGAGCCATATCAGGCATCAAGAGATCGAGAAGACAGACGAGAACGTGACCATGTAGGTGACGATTCAGGTAAGGGGATGGGCTATACAGCGCTTGCGTTAGCGATTATCTCATTATTTGTCTTGCCGGTGCTATTAGGTGTAGCGGCAATCGTCGTTGGTTATATGGCAAGAAGAAAAGGAGCACAGTCGCTTGGCGCGTGGTCAATCGGGATCGGAATAGTTTCCGTTATCCTTGGGATTTTTGTTACGCCGTTCTTCTAACAAGAACAGAAAAACGCCTGACCTTGCCGTCAGGCGTTTTTGTTATGCATTTGCTTGTTTTTCTTTTTCAGCTTCCATTTTTGCGTAATGTTCTTCAGCAATTTTGTCGATTTCTTTTTTCAGCTCTTCGACCATTGTTTCTTCTGGCACTTTACGAACAATTTGACCTTTACGGAAAAGGAGACCTTCACCTCTAGCGCCTGCGATTCCGATATCTGCCTCACGGGCTTCACCAGGACCGTTTACAGCACAGCCTAAGACAGCTACTTTGATTGGTGCTTTAATTTTTGAGATATATTCTTCTACTTCATTTGCAATGCTAATGAGATCAATTTCAATTCTTCCACAAGTTGGGCAAGAAATGAGTGTTGCCGCATTTGAAGCAAGACCGAATGATTTCAATAACTCACGTGCAACCTTTACTTCTTCAACGGGGTCAGCACTTAATGAAATGCGAAGTGTGTTGCCAATGCCCATATTTAAAATCGCACCAAGACCTGCAGCACTTTTCACCGTTCCAGCAAATAAAGTACCTGACTCTGTAATTCCAAGATGCAAAGGATAATCAAAAGCCTTTGCCGCTTTTTCATATGCTTCAATCGCAAGGTTTACATCAGATGCTTTCATGCTGACAATGATGTCATGAAAGTCGAGATCTTCTAGTATTTTAATGTGATGTAGTGCACTTTCAACCATGCCATCTGCCGTCGGATAGCCGTATTTATCAAGAATTTTTTTCTCTAATGAGCCGGCGTTTACTCCAATACGAATGGGAATGCCTTTTTCCTTGGCTGCTTTTACAACTGCTTCAACTTTTTCTCGTCTTCCGATATTCCCAGGGTTGATCCGAATTTTGTCAGCCCCAGCTTCAATCGCTTTCAGTGCAAGCTTGTAGTCAAAATGAATATCGACAACAAGGGGAATGTTAATTTGTTTTTTTATGTCTGCAATGGCATTTGCTGCACGCTCGTCTGGACATGCCACACGAACGATTTGACAGCCAGCTTCTTCAAGACGCTTAATCTCAGCTACTGTCGCCTCGACATCATGTGTTTTGGTCGTTGCCATACTTTGAATGACAACTTCATTATTTCCACCTATAGTTAAAGGTCCCACCTTCACGGGACGCGTTTTTGTACGATGTGTGACTTCACCCACTTGTCAATCGCTCCTTAGTGTACATGCAAGTTCATTTGCAGTGTACGACGTGTTTTACATTTCATATTGTAACAGTCTCTTTGTATGAATGACAAGGAATTAACGTTTTATCTCTTATAGACCGGAAACTTATATGTACTGCCTGCCTGTATTTCGTTTGCTTTTACTCCTTTGTTCAGCTCTTCGAAATCTTCAATGACTTCATCAAGAGGCTTACTTGTATGCACGATGGATACGACTGTCTGACCTTGTTTTACAGTGACAGTCTTATATGCTTTTTTCTCAGAAGGTTGAAAAGCACTTGCAGGAACAGCAGTTGCTTCTTGATCAGGGATTGTTCCATTTTTTAAATCAAAAAAGATAATAAAGAGTACAAACAAACTAATCAGTAAAAAAATAATTCGCCGCATTTTAATCACCGCTTTTATGATTTTACTTCAAGTCTATGCATGTCCTGAAATGATAGAACCAAATAGTTGGAAAAGCTGTAGCCGATTGCTCTAGCTTGTTCTAGCAAGCCTTGTAACAGAACAAAAAAACCACCTTCTTGAAAAGTGGTTTATTTTTTAGCTGGTATTTCTTTGACGACAAGATAAAGGAAGATAAAATTAATCACCCAATTTAATAAGAATGAGTTGGCCACTGGAGTGTTTAATGCGTTCATGATTGCAAAAAAGACGGTCGTTAATGTAAGTGAATAGGCCGAAAGCTTCCAAAGCATTTGAAAAGAAAGTTCCTTTTGCTGCATCCGTTTAATCAATGTGCCAAGCATGGCGAGAAAAGTCGTACTGATAAACATTAGAGCGGCAGTCGAAAGATAAAGCAGTACACAGATGACTGGAATGATGATGGCTTGATTTTGGTTCGTCACAGCTGCGAGTTCCTCTTTTGTCATTGAGCCACCAAGGAGTTGATAAGGAATATCAGTCATTTGCCCATCAATGGCAATGACAGCTTTGTCTTTTAATAAAGCGATCGCTGTTTGTTTAGTTTCGATTTCGCTTGTTTTTGTTTTTTCAGAGGGGTCAAAGATGATGGTGATCCCGTTCTCTTCTTTTTCAATTGGCGTGCTTTGTCCCGCTTTGAGCTGACCCTTTTCAATTGAGAAATCAGGCAAATCCTCTTTGATCACATGCTGGAATCCAGACATGGCATTGGAGATCTCTTTACTCACATGATATCCTTGGGGGACAGTTGCGATAATAGATAGGATAAAAATGAATAAAATGGCTTTGCCGATACCGGTAAAGCGCGCTTTGGCAATATCTTTTGGTGAATAAATTCCTTTTAACAATAAACTAAATACGTTCAAACGTTTCACTTCCTACATTTTTTTCTATACCTTACATTGTATCAATGTCTACTCATCAAGTACAAGTGCCGCCTTCAGTGCTGGTTATGATAGAGGGAATGAGGCATAATGAATACAGGTGATGAAAAGGAGGCGGACTTTACTTGGACGTGTTGTATTGGATTCTGATTGGTTGTGCATTTACCGTTGCGTTTGTTGGACTTGTCTATCCAATTATCCCTAGTGTTGTCTTTATTGTACTTGGTTTTATGCTCTATGGTGTCTTTTTCAGCTTTGAACCATTAACGCTGACATTTTGGCTTATTCAAGCCATGTTTACGGCAGTGTTATTTGGAGCTGATTATGTATCGAACCTGATTGGAGTCAAACGATTTGGCGGTAGTAAAGCGGCCATTTGGGGAAGTACAATTGGTCTTTTAGTAGGTCCGTTTATCATTCCGATTGCAGGGGTGATCATTGGCCCTTTTATCGGCAGTGTACTTGCAGAGCTTCTTGTTCATCAAAAAGATTTGAAGACGAGCGTGAAAGTAGGGTTTGGCTCATTACTTGGGTTTGTATCAGGCGTATTTGCTAAAGGATTGATTCAAGCACTTATGCTGGTCATCTTTTTGTTTTATGTGCGTGGGTAAATTCAGGAAAGGTGTTTAAAACTCTTTTTGCAGGGCTAAATACAAAATAATGACTGAAATGTTTCATATGATGAGCATTAACGTTGAAACAAGCGTTTTCTTTTGATACTCTTTGAGTAGGGTGAATTGCTTGCTTACAAAGGAAGCATTTCAGTACATACATTCTAAGGAGGAATTTAACCATGGCTTTTAAACTTCCAGAATTACCATATGCTTACGATGCATTAGAACCACATATCGACAAGGAAACAATGACCATTCACCACACGAAACACCATAACACATACGTAACAAACTTAAACAAAGCAATCGAAGGGGTATCAGCTCTTGAAGATAAGTCAATTGAAGAGCTAGTGGCAAACTTGAATTCTGTGCCTGAAAACATTCGTACAGCAGTACGTAACAATGGCGGAGGACATGCAAACCACTCATTATTCTGGACGATACTTTCACCAAATGGTGGCGGCGCACCAACTGGTGAACTTGCAGATGCCATTGAAAAAGAATTAGGTGGATTTGAAAAATTCAAATCAGACTTCGCTGCTGCAGCTGCAGGGCGCTTTGGTTCTGGTTGGGCATGGCTTGTTGTAAACAATGGCAAACTTGAAATCACAAGCACTCCAAACCAAGATTCTCCTTTAACTGAAGGAAAAACACCGATTCTAGGACTTGACGTTTGGGAGCATGCTTATTACCTCAACTATCAAAACCGTCGTCCTGATTACATTTCTGCTTTCTGGAATGTTGTGAACTGGGATGAAGTAGCTCGCCTATACAGCGAAGCTAAATAATTATATATTTGATGTAAAAAGATCTGCTCACGATTGAGCGGGTCTTTTTATATTTTCCCTCCTTTTTTTACATATCTGCCATTTGATGAGACAGACTATTGTGTAGAAAAGGAGAATGAAATTTATGAGCAGATTAAAGAAAATGTTTGGGGATATGGATGTCACAAGAGATTTGTTGCTCCTACTTTCGATTGGTGGGTTATATGCGCTTGCCATTGCGCTTTCGAATACGTTTGTGAATGTGTACTTATGGAAACAATCCGGACGATTTACGGATCTTGCGATTTATAACTTGGCAATTGTCGTTCTTCAACCCATTACCTTTTTATTTGCTGGAAGGCTCGCCAAAAAAATAGATCGGGCGTTCGTCCTCCGTTTTGGTGTGATCTTCTTAGCAGCTTTTTACTTAATTGTTCTATTAGCAGGAGATCAAGCAGCCGCGCGGCTTGTCTTATTAGGAAGTGTACTTGGGATTGGCTATGGTTTTTACTGGCTTGCTTTTAACGTACTGACCTTTGAGATCACAGAACCTGAAACAAGAGACTTCTTTAATGGATTTTTAGGAGTTCTTACATCTACCGCTGGCATGATCGGTCCGCTGATCGCTGGCATTGTCATATCTCAATTAGCGAATGATACAGGCTATACGGTCATTTTTACCCTATCGCTCATTTTGTTTTCATTAGCGGTCGTGATGAGTTTTTTTCTCAAGAGAAGACAATCAAAAGGGAAGTTTATGATCAAACAAATTTGGAGAGAACGACATGTAGACGTGAATTGGCGTAAGATTACAACTGCTCACTTTTTTCAGGGATTAAGAGAAGGGGTCTTTGTCTTTTTAATTAGTGTCTTTGTGTTTATAGCGACAAATAGCGAGCTTGCTCTCGGAACATTTGGTCTAGTGAATTCAGGTGTCGCCTTTTTTGCTTACTTTTTCGCAACGCGTTTAATTAAGAAAAAGTGGCGGAAAAAAGCCATCATGCTTGGAGGGCTCATTTTATATGGTGCACTTTTTCTCATTGTTTTTCACTTGTCCTATGTATCGCTTCTGATGTATGCGGTGGCGATTGCAATTGGTTACCCCTTGTTACTCGTTCCGTATGTATCTTTAACATATGATGTCATCGGACATGCGAGGTATGCAAGGAAAGCCCGTATTGAATACATTGTGGTAAGAGAATTATTTTTAAATGCTGGGCGTATTTGTTCCATTGTCCTGTTTCTCTTATCTGTCACTCTGCTGGGCAATGAGCTCGGAATTCCTGCATCACTTGTGGTGCTAGGAGCAGGGCACACACTCATTTATTATTTTGTAAAAGATATTCATTTAAAAGAAAAAATAACTGACATGAATGAGGCTGACGGTCAAAAGTCTCTATCTCACACGAACCTTATTAAGGGAGAAAGGTAAAATTTCTTACCATTGGAACATCAAATTTCTAGATAAAAAATAGAAAAACCGCTAAAATGATATGGCACCTTTTATACATAAAAGGGGTGCCATTTCTTTCTTGATAGAAAAGGTGATGTGATGAGGAACAAGAAAAACAAAAAAGACGCAAAGGAAGGGCGCAAAACACTTCCGATCCGGCTCAATTTATTATTTTTAGCTGCGTTTATTATTTTTACCGGTGTTGTTGTCAGACTCGGTTTTGTGCAGATTGTCAATGGAGAAGATTATAAAAAACAGGCTGAAAAGCAAGAGGATGTCAGTGTCAGCTCATCTGCTCCTCGAGGGAAAATTTATGATCGAAACTATAACACGATCGTCAGCAATAAAGCGCTAAATGCCATTACATACACGAGAACCTCGACAACCTCACAAGAAGAGCGTCTCAAAGTGGCAAAAAAGTTGGCGAATATGATCCATGTCAGTACGAAAAAAATTACGGATCGTGATAAAAAAGACTTTTGGATATTAATTCACCCGAATCAGGCGAAAAAGCTTGTTGAAAAGGAAGCGAAACTAAAAGGTGACGATAAATTGTCTGATGACAAGCTATATGAACTTCAGTTAAAGCGAATCACAGACAAGGAATTAAATCAACTTACTAAAAAAGATTTGCAAGTGCTTGCGATCAAAAGGCAGATGGATGCAGGTTATGCATTAACGCCTCAGTTCATTAAAAATGAAGATGTGAAGCCAAGCGAAATTGCTTACGTTTCTGAGCATTTGGACGAGCTACCAGGTGTTGATGTCACAACAGACTGGACACGTAGTTATCCTTATAAAGGACTGCTTCGTAGTATGCTCGGTAGTGTTTCCTCAAGTGATGAAGGTCTCCCGCAATCACTGCTTGAACATTATCTCTCACTAGGTTACAGCCGAAATGACCGTGTGGGTAAGAGCTATCTCGAATATCAGTATGAAGATGTGTTGCAAGGTCAAAAGGAAAAAGAACAGAGTACAACAGATAAAGAAGGCAATGTCACAAGCACTAAAGTATTAACAGAGGGAAAAAGCGGAAAAGACCTAGTGTTGACCATTGACATTGAGCTACAAAAAGCTGTTGAAAAAATCATTGAAAAGAACTTGAAAAGTGCGAAACAAAGAGGCGGAACGGGGCTTCTTGATCGTGCGTTTGTTGTCATGATGGACCCGAGAAATGGAGAGGTTCTATCCATTGCGGGTAAACAGATTACAAGCAAAAATGGCAAGTACAAATTTGATGACTATGCGTTAGGTACGATGACGTCTTCTTATGCGATGGGATCAGCTGTAAAGGGTGCAACTGTACTGACAGGATATAAAACAGGCGCGATTCATATTGGAAGTACTCAGTATGATGAACCACTATATATCGCACAGTCACCGCCAAAGAAATCTTATCAAAATATGGGACTCATCAATGACTTAACTGCACTAGAGCGTTCGTCGAACGTGTATATGTTTAAAACAGCCATTGCCATTGGTAAAGGGGAATATCGTAAGAATCAGCCTCTTCCAATTGATACGAAAGCATTTGATACGTTCCGCTACAATTTCAGTAAATTTGGTCTTGGGGTAAAAACAGGCATTAATCTTCCAAACGAAGCGACTGGCTATAGAGGAACATCTACACAATCAGGTCTCTTACTTGACTATGCAATTGGACAATATGACACATTTACACCGCTACAAATGGCGCAATATGTCTCGACCATTGCAAATGGTGGTTACCGTTTACGTCCGCAGCTTGTCAAGGAAGTCAGAGAACCAGATCCGCAGCGTGGCATTGGAGCTGTGACTGAATCAGTCAAGCCGGATGTATTAAACAAGCTCGATATGACAAGTGACGAAATCAAGCGTGTGCAGCAAGGATTCAAGCTTGTCATGCAAAACCCAAAAGGGACAGCATATTCCAACTTCGGTAACAAAAAATACAATCCAGCTGGAAAAACAGGAACCGCTCAATCATTTTATGACGGACCAATTAAAAGTAAGCGAGGCACACCGACGTACAATACAACACTTGTTGCGTATGCGCCTGCTGACAATCCAGAAGTGGCTATTTCTGTCGTTGTGCCGTGGGTGTATCAAGACTACAATCAGCGCTATCCCATCACAAATGATATCGGTGAACAAGTACTGGATAAATACTTTGAGCTGAAATCGAAACAGGAAAGCGATGACACACAAGCGAAAAACAAAGATAAAATTGAAAACGAAGCAGAAACAAATAACTAGATCTAAACTAGGAAAAAACGCTCACTTTTTGTGGGCGTTTTTTTATGTTTTCTTCAAATTTTTCGATATAAATTGACAAAAATCATACAAAACTCCGCATCCTCTCTACAAAACTCCGACATTTACAAAACCTTAACATTCCATTTAAACGAAATTAATAAAGAACCTTTAATGTATTACTCGTAGGACAAATTATTCAGGGGGTATTCTTGAAATGAAAAAGAACAAATTATGGCTGCTTACTTTCCTTACAATCGCAATGTTAGCATTCGTCACAGCATGCGGAAACAGCAGCTCAAGCAGTGATTCAAAAGACAGTAAAGGAAATGCTTCAAGTAAAGAAGAGGCATCAGGTTCCATTACCGTCTCAGGATCATCTGCAATGCAGCCTTTAGTTCTTGCGGCAGCAGAAAAATTTATGGATAAACATCCAAAAGCCGATATTCAAGTACAAGCAGGCGGTTCAGGAACAGGGCTTTCTCAAGTGTCAGAAGGATCTGTACAAATTGGTAACTCAGATGTATTCGCCGAAGAGAAAGACGGAATCGACGCAAAAGCTTTAAAAGACCACAAAGTCGCAGTTGTTGGAATGGCAGCAGCTGTTAACCCTGAAGTTGGTGTCAAAGACATCACAAAGGACGAATTGAAAAAAATCTTTACTGGTAAAATCAAAAACTGGAAAGAGCTTGGCGGGAAAGATCAAAAAATCACACTTGTGAATAGACCTGATTCATCAGGAACTCGTGCAACATTTGTGAAATATGCACTTGACGGTGCTACACCTGCAGAAGGAATTACAGAAGATTCTTCAAACACAGTGAAAAAACTGATTGCAGAAACACCTGGTGCCATCGGATATCTAGCATTCTCTTATTTAACAGATGACAAGATTACACCGCTTAACATTGATGGTGTGAAGCCGGATGAAAGCAATGTGGAGAGCGGTAAATATAAAATTTGGGCATACGAGCACTCTTATACTAAAGGTGAGCCAACAGGTCTAGCAAAACAATTCTTAGATTACTTAATGAGCGATGAAGTACAAAAACAAATCGTAAAAGACCAAGGCTACATCTCAGTCTCTGATATGAAAGTAGAAAGAGATGCAAAAGGTAAACAAACAGAAAAGTAAAAGGGCTTGAATTGATGATGAAGGAAAAGTGGAGCTTTTCACTTTTCCTTTTATGACATTCATAGGAGAGTAGAAAAGGATGAAACAGATAGAACATACAGAAGCGAGCGATCGGTTGATCAGCTCGAAGAAAAATAGGCACATGGATGAAGTAAGAGGAAGTCTTTTGGTGAAGTTCTGCGCCTTCTTAATGATTGCAGTATCGATCGCTATTACAATCTTCCTTGGCATTAAGGGTTTGCAATCTTTCATCATTAATGGTGTAAGCCCAATTGAGTTCTTAACCAGTATCAATTGGAACCCAACAGCAGAGAACCCGCAGTATGGAGCATTTCCATTTATCTTTGGCTCTATCGCAGTCACGCTTCTATCAGCACTCATTGCAGCACCTCTAGGTATCGCAGGCGCAATTTTTATGACAGAAATTGCACCCGCGTGGGGTCGTAAAATTCTCCAGCCGGTGATTGAATTGCTTGTAGGGATTCCATCCGTTGTTTACGGATTCATAGGTCTTACAGTATTGGTGCCGTTTATTGGACATTTCAAGTCAAGTGGCTCAGGGCACAGCGTTTTAGCAGGAACGATTGTCCTATCTATTATGATTTTGCCAACCATTACATCGATTGCCACTGATGCAATGGCTTCACTGCCAAAAAGTTTAAGGGAAGGGTCGTATGCATTAGGTGCAACAAGATGGCAAACGATTAGACGTGTTCTTGTTCCAGCGGCCTTTCCAACATTGATGACAGCAGTCGTGCTTGGAATGGCGAGAGCATTTGGGGAAGCACTAGCAGTTCAGATGGTCATTGGGAACACGCGTAACTTACCAGAGAGCATGATGGACACAGCTGGTACTTTAACAACGATTATTACGTTAAACATGGGTCACACAACGTATGGAAGTGTTGAAAATAATACACTTTGGTCAATGGGACTTGTCCTTCTAGTTGTATCATTTATGTTCATACTCATTATCAGATACTTGTCCTCTAGGAGGAAAATCTAATGAATAGTAAAATGACTGATCGTTTTGCCACGTTGATCTTTGGATTATGTGCCGCCATTATTACGGCGATTCTTGTTGGTTTGTTTTCTTACATTATTATCAACGGTGCAAAAGAATTAAATATTGATTTCCTGACAACTCGTTCAAGTGCGATTGGTTCTGGCGGAGGGATTCGGGATCAGCTATTTAACTCATTTTACATCTTGATCATCACGATGCTAATCACAGTGCCGCTTGGTGTTGGTGGCGGTGTCTATATGGCAGAATATGCACCTCAAAATAAAGTGACCGATTTTATTCGTACATGTATTGAGGTTCTGTCGTCACTGCCATCCATTGTCATTGGAATGTTTGGTTTGCTGTTGTTTGTTAATTTAACAGGTTGGGGTTATACGATCATTGGGGGAGCTCTTGCACTAACCGTCTTTAACTTACCAGTGATGGTGAGGGTTACAGAGGATGCACTTCGTTCAGTGCCGCAAGACCAAAAGGAAGCATCACTTGCGCTAGGTGTGACGAAGTGGCATACGGTCAAGACCGTTCTTATTCCTGGAGCGATTCCTTCTATTATCACTGGCGCTATTTTAGCATCTGGAAGAGTTTTTGGTGAGGCGGCTGCACTTCTTTTTACAGCAGGTCTGACAACGCCCCGACTTGATTTTACGAACTGGAGTCCTTTTTCAGATACATCACCACTCAATATTTTTAGACCGGCAGAAACACTTGCTGTTCATATATGGAGTGTGAATACACAAGGCATCATTCCAGATGCAGAGGCCATTGCAAATGGTGCATCGGCAGTGCTCGTGCTGTCTGTACTAATCTTTAACTTATTAGCTAGATGGCTTGGTTCATTTATTCATAAGAAGCTTACGTCAAAATAAATGGAGAGAGGTGTGAAGGGGATATGGTTCAAATGCTCGCAGAAAAAAAAGAGATTGCAGCAAAAAAGGCTCCACTTCAAGCGGAACATATTTTACAGGTGCAGGATTTAAGCATTTATTATGGTGAGAAAAAAGCGGTGAATCAGATTTCATTTGAGATTGAAAAGAACGCCATCACTGCATTAATCGGACCATCAGGTTGTGGGAAATCAACGTTTTTACGTAGCATCAACCGGATGAACGACCTCATTCCAGGGGCAAGAAGTGAAGGGGCGATCATGTACGAAGGGTTAAATATTCTGGATGAACGCATTAATGTGGTGAACTTAAGGAGAGAAATCGGGATGGTGTTTCAAAAACCAAACCCATTTCCTAAATCAATCTACAATAACATTACCCATGCATTAAAATATGCTGGTGAAAAAAGAAAATCAGTGCTTGATGATGCTGTGGAGGAAAGCTTAACAAAAGCCGCATTATGGGATGAAGTGAAAGATCGTTTGCACCGTTCTGCATTATCACTATCGGGCGGTCAGCAGCAACGTCTATGTATTGCACGGACTCTTGCGATGAAGCCTAGTGTGCTTCTATTAGATGAACCAGCTTCTGCTCTTGATCCAATCTCAAATGCAAAGATTGAAGAGCTTTTAACAGAATTGAAAAATGAATATTCGATCGTTATTGTGACACACAACATGCAACAGGCTTTACGTGTGTCGGATCATACTGCCTTTTTCCTTAATGGTGATCTAGTGGAATATGATGTTACAGAAAATATCTTTACACGTCCAAAACAGCAAAAAACAGAAGACTATATCAATGGTAGATTTGGATAAGGCGGGTGAGTTTGATGAATGCAGCAGTTGCAACTGAACCAGTAGCAAAAGAGGTTTTTCGCGTCAATGATATGAACCTTTGGTATGGTCAGCATCATGCACTAAAACATATTGACTTAACCATCAGGGAGCATGAAGTCACAGCTATTATTGGTCCTTCAGGTTGCGGGAAGTCCACTTTTATTAAAACATTAAACCTCATGGTCAAGACAGTGCCAGGTGTGAAAATCACAGGTGAGATGATGTATAACGGTCAAAATATTTTAAAAGGCCGTGTAGATTTAGTCGATTTACGTAAAAACGTAGGAATGGTGTTCCAAAAGGGAAATCCTTTTCCGCAATCTATCTTCGATAATGTTGTATATGGCCCAAGAATCCATGGAGTCAAGAGCAAACAGCAGTTGAAAGAGATAGCTGAGAAGGCACTTCGGGATGTCGCACTTTGGGATGAAGTGAAAGATCGTCTAAGTGCTCCTGCATTAGGTCTTTCTGGTGGACAGCAGCAGCGTCTATGTATCGCAAGAGCGATTGCCACAAGTCCAGACATCTTATTAATGGATGAACCGACGTCGGCGCTCGATCCTGTTTCGACATTAAAGATTGAAGAATTGATTATGAAACTCAAGGAGAAGTATACAATCGCTATTGTCACGCACAATATGCAGCAGGCGGCAAGGGTTTCAGATCGAACAGCCTTTTTCTTCATGGGAGAGCTTATTGAGGTCAATGACACGAATGTGATGTTCTCAGAGCCTAACGATCAAAGAACAAATGATTATATATCTGGACGATTTGGTTAAAAAATCCCCTGGAGGTCAATGCCGCCAGGGGATTTCTGTTGTTATTTTGTTAAGGCTTTAACAATTTGTTTGAACGTCATACCTGTTTTTAAATTGAATTTGCCTGCTCGAATTTCTTTATGATAGCCTGCATCAATCACGTAATCATTAAAATCTTTAGACGAGTTAATGATTCCCTCTTTTTCAAGCATGTCTGAAACATCACTTGTGCTCATGCCATTTTTAATCACGACTTTTATGGATTTGCCTTTTTGCTTGTCCGCTGTTTGGTCACTCTTTGCATCACCGTCTTCACTTGCTTTCAGCGCTTTTTCTTTATAATCAAGAAGCTGCTGATAGGTATCACGGCTTACAGATACCTCTTTTTTTGAATCTAAATAGCTTTTTACATCAGCTTCTGTGACTTTAGCTGCAAGTGTTTCTTTTGTTGTCGTGTCCGCTTCTGCTTCATCTTTTCCAGTAAGGAAAAATACGATTGCAAGAACACCTGTTGCAAGGATCATACCTGCTGCAAAAGTTTGGATGCTTTTTTTCGTCATACAAGCACCTTCTCGTTATCTTTAATGATCATGTTGACATCTTCTACAGATACATGCTCTGCCTTGGCAATCGCCTCAGGCGACATGCCATTTTGATGTTTAGAAATAATTTGTCTTGCAATGGATGGATCAATTTCTGATTGTTTGCGGACAACAATATTTGTTTCAAGCAATTCTTCTTCAAGGACCTTCATTTTCTTTTTCAGTTTATAGATTTCTTGCATTGCAGATAGTTGAAGTGTTTCAAGTTCCTGCTCTACTTCTTTAATCGGCTCTCTTTGAAAATATGAGAATGCGATCAGTATGATACTGACAACAAGCAATCCGATAATTGCAATTTCCATCATTCATCACCTTTTATTCATATTTTAATGCTGAAAGCCAAAAAAGCCTTACATGATTGTTTCAGACAGTTTTCGACCCTTCTTTTTTATACCATAAAAAAGCTCGTTTCAAAAGGAATTGCTGAAGAAAATCACCTTTTTTTCATCATTTTTCTTTTTATATGTAAAACGAGTATGAAAACTTTGCTTGCTGTCAAAATAAAAGAAGCCTGACGGATTAAAAAAGGCTGTGGATAGAAGAGGGATTCTCATGTATACAGTACGACAAAAAATGAGGTTTTATAGGGGAGCTGACGATCTTTCATCAAATGAAAGATCATTGCTATAAGGGAAAGGTCGAAAATTGAAATTGATGAAAAAACATTCTAGCATTCCTAGGCTAGAAGTGGTATTATAGTTAAGTCTGAATGTGAATTGATTTTAGTTTGGAGGGAAAAACATGCGCGTCAATATTACTCTAGCTTGCACTGAATGCGGTGAGCGTAACTATATTACTAAAAAGAATAAGCGAAACAATCCAGATCGCGTTGAATTCAAAAAGTATTGCTCACGTGATAAAAAACAAACTTTACATCGTGAAACAAAGTAAGCAGCAGGGGGATTTTCCTGCTGTTTTTTTCATAATGGGAGATGATCAGTGTGAAAAAAGAGCTGAGGCTTCAAACATTAGCAATGCTTGACCAACTGAGTTCTGAGGAGTTTGAGCGTAAAACGGCGTCTCTTTATAAGCATTTGTTTCAATTAACGGCATGGAATCAGGCAAAGACTATCGGTCTGACCATGTCAAGAGGAAGAGAAGTGCCAACAGGGCCTCTGATCGAAACGGCTTGGCAGGAGGGAAAAACAGTTTGTGTGCCGACTTGTTTCCCAGCAAATAAGCAAATGACGTTTTATGAGTATACGCCGCAAACAAAGATGAATTCCAGTTATTTTGGACTAATGGAACCAGATCCAAGTGTCTCAACTGCTGTCGACAAGACAGCGATTGATTTGATGATCGTACCTGGCGTATGTTTTGATCAAAAAGGCTATCGTATAGGTTATGGAGGCGGTTACTATGACCGCTATTTACTTGATTATCAAGGCGTAACGCTTGCTATCTGCCTTTCTGTCCAACAAATTGAACATGTCCCGATTGAAGACCACGATATTCCAGTGTCACTCATTGTCAGTGAAAAAGGCGCACATGTTACAACGTTATATGAAAAGTAATGAAGTCCGCTCCTTGTACATGAAGAGCGGGCTTTTTACGTGGAGAAGGGATAAATCAGCCTTTTTGTGCCATAGGACATTCAAAACAATGAAATGTTGCAGATCGTTTCTCAATGAATGATACATAGTCATATTCAATCCTTAAAATAGTATGTTCATGCATAAACAAATCCTATTTAAGCCACGATACGAACATAGGAGGGAATGACATGAATAAAATGATTTGGAGCATTGTGTTCACACTGTTTGCGCTCGTCGTTGTACAAAACCGCTATAGACTGATGAATTTGGTCTTAGGCCAAGATCAGGTGCGGCATTTTTTAATTAAATCGTTGATGAAAATTCCATATTTCCGGACGAAATTTATTCACCAAGCATTCTAATCCCGCAAAAGCCGGGATTTTTTTGTTCAGAAATGCGTGTGAGAAAGATTCTTGTTATAATAATGTAAAAAATGGAGCGCGAATAAATGAATGCAATAGATAGTTTATTTTGGCGAGTAGTTGATGAATTAAGAGAAAAAGGATATGAGATGATCCAAAGTCCTTATCCTGAGGAAGAGATTTTTTTTGAAGCGCCGCGAAACACGGGATACGATCTCATTCGTCTATATAGAAAAGATGTGAACTTTAGACAGGAGATTGTTCGTGATATACAAGAGCAGTCGCATCGAATGAATCAACTGAGAGAATCGATGCGTAAGCGGTCTCTTCATCTTTTGCAACTTCAGTTCACCTCTGAATATCCAGTAGATGATTGGCAAGATTTAAATGGTCAGCCGCGTAAAGACCATCAGGTAACGATTACCCCAGTTTTACTGGATGAGACCATATTTAAACATGATGTAAATGAGCTGAAGAAATGGTTAAATACTTCACTTTCAATTGATGTAGACCAAGTGAATAAAGATACAGCTGAAGATGTGATGCGCCTCAAAATGGAGGTACTTCAAGCGTTTGAAGTACAACAAAAACAGCGTGAACAAGAACTGGCTGTTTTTCAAAATGGCAGACCGATATTCACTTACATGTTCATTGCGATTCAAGTCGTCATGTTTCTGCTGCTTGAGCTATCGGGAGGGAGTACAAATACGGCAACATTGACAGCATTTGGTGCTAAAAATAATGCGCTTATCTTAGATGGTGAATGGTGGCGTCTCATCACACCTATGTTTCTGCACATTGGTCTCACGCATTTGCTGTTTAATACATTTGCCCTCTGGTCTGTTGGAGCGGCAGTTGAGAAAATCTATGGTTCAGGAAGATTTTTGATCATCTACTTGATTTCTGGCATATTTGGTACAATTGCTAGTTTTGTGTTTAACACGGCGATTGCTGCTGGTGCATCAGGAGCAATCTTTGGCTGTTTAGGGGCTTTGCTATATTTAACGATCTCTAACCGTCAGCTTTTCTTTCGCACGATGGGAACGAACATCATTGTCATTATTCTGATCAATTTGGGAATAGGTTTCACCGTATCAGGGATTGATAATGCTGGACATCTTGGGGGGCTAGTTGGCGGATTTTTAGCTGCTTTAGCTGTTCGTCTGCCTAAACAGGCTCATCCTGTCAAAATGGTTCTTGCCAGCGTACTTCTTGTGTTGATTGGTGCTTTTGGGTTTTATACAGGACTTCATTCTGATGATCAAAAGGAGGCAGCCGCAACAAGTGAAGCAGCCAGTTTATTTGATCAGAAGAACTATCGTGAGGCAAGTAAACGGCTCTCACAATATGTAGATCAAAAGAACGCATCCGCCGAAGCACTTCATCTTTATGCACTGTCTGAAGCACAGCTTGGTCATCTTGAAAGGGCCATACATTACTTGGAAAAGTCGCTTAAAAAAGATCCCAATGAACCTAATAAACTGTATCATTTGTCATTATTGTACGCAGAAGCAGGAGATGCAAGAAATGCAGAAGATCAGATTGAAGAGGCTCTAAAACAAGACCCTCACAATAAGCAATTCCTAAAACTAAAACAATATATTGAAACACGTTGAATAACTTGACTGAAAGCGGATTTATGAATACGCTTATCCTATCTCTTTATTAAAGAAATGGTGAAGATGATGAAAACGTTATATGATGTACAGCAACTGCTCATGAGATTTGGAAATTATGTATATTTCGGAGACCGTGAAGTGGAATTAGAGTTTATGGCTGATGAATTGAAGGAAATGTACACAAATGGAATCATTGACCGTACAGAATGGTCTAGTGCAATGACAGTCCTTCAAATGGAACTGGCTAAATTGAATAGTAGAACAATGTGAAGGTGGTTGGCTTATGACAGGGGATTGGTTTGTAGGAGTTGATCTTGGGGGGACTACCATTAAGCTTGCGTTTATCAATGTCTATGGTGAAATTCAGCATAAGTGGGAAATCCTTACGGATAAAACTGGGCAGACAATCACAGTGGATATTGCAAAATCGATTGATCATAAACTCATTGAGATCAGTATGCCGAAATCATCCCTCATCGGCATAGGAATGGGAGCACCTGGTCCAGTAGATAAAGTATCAGGAATTGTCTATAAAACAACGAATCTTGGCTGGACAAACTATCCCTTGAAAGACCATTTGGAGGCGGAAACTGGATTACCATCTGTCATTGAAAATGATGCCAATATTGCCGCACTCGGTGAAATGTGGAAAGGTGCTGGAGATGGAGCCAAAAATATTCTAATGGTCACGTTAGGCACTGGCGTCGGTGGTGGTATTATTGTGAACGGAGAAGTCGTTCAAGGTGAAACGGGTGCTGGCGGAGAAATTGGACATATATGCGCAGTGCCATTTCAGGGAGCGCCGTGTAATTGCGGGAGAACAGGTTGTATAGAAACCATTGCATCTGCAACCGGTATTGTGAGGCTTACAAAGGAAATGTTAGAAACAAACCAGCATATGTCTTCACTTAGTTCATTCTCCTCGCTGACAGCAAAGGATGTGTTTGAGGCGGCAAATAGGGGGGATGACCTTGCAATGCGTGTCGTTGATGAAGTAACGGCACATCTTGGTCTTGTACTAGCTAATCTAGCCAGTGCCTTAAACCCAACGAAAATCGTCATCGGCGGCGGTGTATCTAAAGCAGGAGAGCTTCTCCGCAGTAAAGTAGAGCGCGTAGTGAAACATCATGCATTTCCTCCTTGTGCAGAGGATGTCGAGGTGGTCATTGCATCACTTGGTAATGATGCAGGAGTCATTGGCGGTGCATGGATGGCAAAAAACAAATGGCTGTCTTGAATGAAAATGTCAAAATGATGTCATTTTTTTAAAAAAGCGATTGATCGGCATTAAAATGAATGTTTAGCATATTCATAAGTTTGTCACGGGAAAAATGACATTGATTTTCCATAACAGACAGGATAAGATATACTTTAGTTATTTTTGTAAAAGCGCCAGTAATTAGGGGATGTCATTAACCTGTGTGCGTTTTTAGCATAAGGAGGTTACAATGCGAAAGAAAAGATTAAAGTCGATTTCATTTTTACTGATTGCGACATTGTTTATGTGGGTCAAAACCTACGTCGTCTATAAATCTAGTTTTAATATCAAAATTGAAAATTTCATGCAGGAGTTTATCCTGTTTATTAACCCCCTTAGCTTTCTCTTGTTTATCTTCGGTATCGGTTTATTTTTCAAAGAAAAAAATCGTAATCGATACATTATCGTGACTAGTTTTATCTTGACATTGATTTTGTTAGCCAACATTGTATTTTATCGATTTTATAGTGATTTTCTTACCATCCCCGTCCTATTTCAAACAAACAACATGGGTGACCTCGGGTCAAGTATTACCTCTTTAATTGAACCAGTCGATTTTCTGATGTTCGTTGATATCATCATTTTCATTTGGCTATATAAAAGACAGCCATCTTTTAGAACGGATCTCACGATTTCACGAAAGGAACGAGCAGCCTATTATTTATTTGTTGCAGCCACTTTCTTTTTTAACCTTGGTTTAGCTGAAATGGAGAGACCGGAGCTGTTAACTCGATCATTTGACCGTGAAATGCTTGTGAAAAATATTAGTTTATACAATTTCCATATTTATGATGGTGTGTTGCAGTCAAAGCAGTCTGCACAAAGGGCGCTTGCTGACAGCAATAGTTTAACTGAAATTGAGAACTATGTGAGGGCAAATAAAGTAGACCGCAATGAAAAGACTTTTGGGCAAGCAAAAGGACGGAATGTCATTCTCGTTTCACTTGAATCTACCCAAAGCTTTGTTATAAATGAAAAACTAAATGGAAAAGAAATTACGCCATTTCTGAACAAATTAATTAAAAAAAGCTACAACTTTAATAATTTCTATCATCAAACAGGTCAGGGGAAAACATCTGATTCTGAGTTTATCGTTGATAATTCCCTATATCCACTTGGAAGAGGTGCTGTGTTTTTCACAAATCCAAGTAATGAGTACACAGCAACACCTGAGCTGTTAAAGGATGAAGGTTATCATTCATCTGTGATTCATGCGAATAACAAAAGCTTCTGGAACCGTGATTTGATCTATGATAGTTTTGGCTATGACAAGTTCTTTGATATTAAATCATTTGATGTGAATGATGAGAACTCTGTCGGCTGGGGATTAAAGGATGTTCCGTTTTTCGAGCAGTCAGTTGAATTAATGAAATCTATCCCGCAGCCTTTCTATACGAGATTGATTACATTAACCAATCACTTCCCATTTGATCTGGATGAAGAAGATAAACTCATTGATGAATATGATTCAACGAGCAAAACGTTAAACAAATATTTCCCTACCGTCCGTTATCAAGATGAAGCGCTAAAACGTTTCTTTAAAAAGATGAAGGAAGCTGGTTTATACGATAACTCCATTTTTGTTTTATATGGGGATCATTACGGCATTTCAGAAAATCATAACGAAGCAATGGGGCAATTCTTAAACAAAGAAATCACACCATTTGAAGAAGTACAACTTCAAAAAGTGCCGTTTATTATACACATACCAGGTATTACAGATCAACATCCTAAAGAAATTGATACGGTCGGAGGTCAGGTTGATATCCGTCCAACTGTGCTGAATCTTCTAGGGATTGATACAAGTAACCAGATTCAATTTGGTCAAGACTTGTTATCAAAAGATACAAATGATTTCACAGTACTTCGTGATGGAAGCTTTATTACGAAGGATAGTATTTTTACAGATGGTGTTTGCTACAATAAAGAAACTGGAGAGCCGAGAGATGATGAGTCTGTTTGTAAGCCATATGAAGAAAAAGCAAAGCAGGAGCTTCAATTCTCTGATCAAATTATCTATGGAGACCTTCTAAGATTTTATGAACATGACAGGCTGGGGGACCATTCACCATCCAAAAATAAAGGTGAACAAAAGCTAAAAAAAGCGTCCTGAAACATACAAAAACCTCTGCTTATTCTTGAGCAAGAGGTTTTCTTTTTTCACATGCTGCTTCATATAGTATGAGCAGGAGGGATATAGATGAAGACAACGTCTTTTGGGAAAATTGAATGGCTGCTGGATGCTGACATGGATGATTTAGCAAAGCAGCTCGGAATCGGGAAAACGGCTTTTCATTTATCAAATCAAACAAGTACTAATTACCTTCTTCTGCCGGGGTATAGACTCCCTGAGGGGATTCATCCAATTCAATCAGTATATGATCTGCAAGCATTCATTACCCCTTATCGATTGCAGCAATCGGATGATTGGATCAATGGAACATATGAATATGACAGTGTTTGTTTAAAGGAGGAGATGAGAAGATTTACAGAAATGTTTCCTTTTCTTCATGTCAACGTCATTGGTTATTCCGTACTTGGTACACCTATTTATGAGTTATATACAGAACCACCTCGGCATTTACACTCCATTCATTTCAATGCCTCATTCCATGCAAATGAATGGATCACGACCTCTGTTTTATTAAAGTGGCTGAAATCGTTTTGCTTAGCAGCGTCTGATCCAGTTCAAGCAAGGCATCATGAAGCAGTTCGGATACTGCAAACCACCGCATTATCGATTGTGCCAATGGTCAATCCAGATGGAGTGGATTTGGTTCGTAACGGTCCAGAATCACTCGGTCTGACAAGCGAAGAATTGAAGCCGTTCAATGGCGAGCATCAAGATTATAAAGAGTGGAAGGCGAACATACGAGGGATTGACTTAAACAATCAATTTCCTGCTTACTGGGAAATTGAATATTATCGTAACCAGCCGAAGGCGCCTTTTTATAGAGATTATCCAGGTGATCAGCCGTTAACAGAACCAGAAGCAAAAGCGATGGCGACTCTTGCTTTACGCAAACGCTTTGATCGGCTTGTGGCGATTCATACACAGGGGGAAGAGATTTACTGGGGATTTCTAGGACATGAACCTGCTGTTTCAAAAGAAACCGTTGCACGATTTGAACAGGCTAGTGGTTACAAACCGATTCAATATATTGATAGCTATGCCGGCTATCGTGATTGGTTTATTCATCAATTTCAAAGTGAAGGCTATACTGTGGAGCTTGGCAAGGGAAGGAATCCTCTTTCAATGAATCAGTTTGATTCTATCTATGAAAAAACAAAGCGGCTTTTTTGGGAGGCGTGCAAGTTCTAAGCGTTGACCGGCGGCACCTGTACAGGTGCTTTTTTGATGAAAACAAATCAATTTCCTATTGTCAATAAAATTAGCAGGGAAGAGATTGACGATAACCTCTCTGTGAGCTATTGTGAAAGAAATAGTTGTAAAAAAAAGGATATGTTTCAGGGGGATGGCATTCATTGAGTGTACATAGAATGTGGAAAAGGAATTTTACTTACTTATTTATTTCTAAAGTATTTAAAATCACTGCTGATAGTTTATCTTTTAACACCATCTTATGGCTTTTAGTGTTAGAAGGAAAAGGGGCAATTGGGACGGCTTTTTTTATTGCGGTAAGTTTTGTCCCCCAGGCGATTGTAGGTCCGCTCATCACGCCGATGATGAGACCAAATCAATTGAAATTTTGGATGTGTTTTGCTGATTTAACGCGAGCTACCATTATGATCGTCATTTCGATCTGTTATTTTAATGGTTTCTCTCCATTATGGCTGATCATTGGGTTAATGCTTCTGCATTCATCAACTGGCGGTTCCTACGAACCGGCGTCTGTATCAATTATTCCAAAGCTTGTACATGAGGAAGTGATACAAAAAGCGAATGCAACCATTCAATCGGCGAGTCATGTTGTCCGGCTTGTGACGGTTACTGTGTGTGGTATGATGATTGCTTTTATAGGTGTGGGTTATACGATGCTTTTCATCATTCCTCTTTATCTCTTGTCAGCCTTATTGGTTCTATTGATTACATATGAGGCAGTAGCTATCATTGAAAAAGGTAAAAAGGGATTATCGTACGGTAAAAGATTAATAAGGGGATTTTTACTTGTCAGAAAGCATCATATTTTGTTTCCGTTAGCCATTTTTTGTGTGTGTTCTAACTTTGCTGCCGCCCCTTGGGAAGCGTTATCTGTCATCTATTTAACGGAGGAGCTAAATAGCGGACCGGTTGTCTATTCGTTTATTAAAGTTACAACTGCGGCAGGCGCTTTTTTGATGGGATTTATATTAACAAAAGTAAAAGTGAATCGTTATGGATTACTGTTTATTGGTGCAGGCATTGTTGACGGTATTGCATTTTTTATTACGGGAATGAACGCACTATTGCCTCTTGTGTTTATATCTGCATTTGCATTAGGCGCGGCCATTAGTGCAGTCAACGTACCTGAACATACGATTATTCAATTATCAGTAAAGGCTGAGGATCAGCCTCAAGTTTATGCAATCATCAACATGATATCATATTTAATGATTCCGCTAGGTGCTCTTATTGGCGGTTATATGGCAACCCTCTTTGGTTCTGGATATGTCATTGCCGCTGGGGGAGTAATTGAAGCCGTTTCTGGTATATGTCTGCTCCTCTTCACAAAAATTGGGAAGGTAGAGAGGACAGATTTAACGCTAGAACGAGAGAAACATGTTGTTAAAGCAACGTGATTATGGCTTTTTCAAACGTTGATGGGGTACAATGATAACGAGAAAAAAAGCGGGTGGTATGGAGAAAGGAGCAAGAAACATGGCAATAGCAGATGTCACAATCATCCCTGTAGGTACAGGTACACCAAGCGTTAGTGAATATGTAGCAGATGTACAAACGATTTTAGAAGGTTTCCATAAGGAAGGGAAAATCAAATATCAGTTAACACCAATGAACACGTTAATTGAGGGCGAACTATCCGTTTTGTTTGAGGTCATTCAGCACATCCATGAGGCGCCTTTTCAAAAAGGGGTACACCGAGTAGCGACAAACATTCGCATTGATGACAGACGGGATCAAACGACAACACTTGAAAGCAAATTGGCGAGTGTGAATAAGCATTTCAATCAATAAAAAACCTGCTAGATGCAGGCTTTTTAGCGTGAAGACAAACCCAAGCATCCGTTGTCTTGTTATGTGCCGCTGATGCTCACGAATGAAACATTGCGCACAAGTAGCTCATCCCTGCTAGGCTTCAAGGGTTCTCAATTCACGCTGAAAAGAAGAAAAAGGGCTAAAATAAAAACCATTTTAGCCCTTTGTCAACAACCTGAAAGCTTGCTGTATGCAAGGTATTAATGTGCGGTTGGATAACCGCTATAGATGATGGTCATGACTGTAAACCACCCAAAAACCAAAAATGTAGCCCCAGCAAAAGCGATTGCTAGTACGTTCACTTTTTTTAGTGAGCGATATACACCCAAAGCGGCTAAAATCGTGACTAGGCCAAATATTATGACGAGCATCATATGAAATCCTCCTTTGTCATCAATCCCCATGATTTCCTTTCTTTTCATTTTAACCGTTTTCATAAGGCTTGTCGAGTGGATTCAAGTTGAGGATTGTTTGAAAATGTATTGAATAGCCTTCATAATAGAAAAGAATGAATAAAGTAGGTGATGAAAATGAATTGGAAAAGAATGCCGCTAGGATATGTGCAAGCGAATGCGTATATTTGGAAAAATGAGCATGGGGAATGTTTAATCTTTGATCCAGGCGGCGAAGCGCAAAAGCTGATTTCATATGTCAAAGAGAAACAGCTAACGCCGCTTGCCATTTTGCTGACACATGCTCATTTTGATCATATTGGTGCGGCAGATGAGGTGCGGGCAGAATGGGCAATCCCATTATATGTACATGAAAATGAAAAAGAATGGCTTACAAATGCTGAGTTAAACGGCTCGGCACAATTGATTGGAAATGGAATTACCGTAAAAGAAGCTGAAAAGCTCATTACAACAGAAGGAACTCTTCAAATCGGTTCATTTACTTTAGAGGTGTTCCATACACCTGGGCATTCTCCAGGCAGTGTTTCTTACTATTCTCAAAAAGAAGAATTTGTGATTTCTGGGGACACATTATTCCAAGGTGGAATTGGCAGAACAGATTTAGTTGGGGGGAGCCAGGAAGTGCTGCTTCAATCAATTCATGACAAACTGTTATCATTGCCAGAATCAACCATTGTATTAAGTGGACATGGCGAGGAAACAACTGTTTTAATTGAACAAGAGCAAAATCCGTTTATCAATGGTTTTTCACTATAAAAACCATTATGAAGAAGAGATGCTCCAGCGTGCAGAAGAAAAGAGCTAAAATGATATTTATTTTAGCTCTTTTTCTTTTAATGTCCGGTACCGGGAACCATGATGAAGATCGAATAATATGTAAATCCGGCAAAGAAAATGGTTAAGTACGCACCGAAAATGTAAATATACATTCTTTCGGATAAATTCAAGTAGGATAAAAATACAAATAGAACGGTTTGACCGAAGAACAGCAAGGATGCATCTTTCATATGTCCTAAATAGAACATCACAGCAAAAATACCCGTCCAAAAGCCAAGCACACGGAACATGCGGTTCATTTCTTTCCCTCCCCTTTCAAAAACCCATTTGATTCATATTATAAGCGATAGTTACTTGATATGTAAACATTTACATTTTTGACATCGTGTGAACATTTGATTAACAGGATGAAAAAAATTTCTTTGAAAAAGTAATTAAAAAGTGTTTATGCCAAAACACATGAGGGTACTTATTCCATAAGAGAAAAGGCTAACGACCTAAGGAGGAAGACTAATGAATGACATTACTTTTTATTCATATCCAAGCTGCACGTCTTGCCGTAAAACGAAACATTGGTTAAAGGCAAATCAAATCGATTTTAAAGAACGCCACCTTTTCAGAGAAACGCCGACATTAGACGAATTAAAAAAAATTCTATCCTTAACAACGGAGGGAATAGATGAAATTTTAGCCACGCGAAGTCAAGCTTTTAAAAGCTTAAATTTAAATATTAATGATCTAAAAATGAATGAATTACTCCAGCTTCTCATTGAAAAACCTAAATTACTACGAAGACCAATTATCATTGATGGTCATAAATTAGTCGTTGGTTATAATCCTGGTGAGCTAGTGAAAATTTCAAAAAAGAAAGCCATTCATCAATCGGTATCCTAAAAAAACGAAGATCAGCTGAAACATTCTTCAGCTATCTTCGTTTTTGTGCTGAACTGGGCTAGCTGGATTCGAACCAACGATCACGGAGTCAAAGTCCATTGCCTTACCACTTGGCTATAGCCCAATATGATACGTGTATTGATATTGTTCACCTTCTGCTTTCATTTATACATAAAAGTTGCGATGTCACTAGTCTTAAGTGGAAAAGGAGTGAAGAAAGTAAATGAAAAGAGAGAAATCTGAGCAATTATTTAAATTTATTTTAAAAGAAGCCCCTGCCATGACCGAAGAATGGCTGAAAACAAGAACAGAAGAATTAGGCTCATTATATTCTAAACATGCATCAAAAGAGACAGAAAACAAGCTAAAGGAGCAAAACATTGCGTTTATTCAAACCATTGCTGAGACACTTGTGGCTGAATCAGACAAAGTAGAGAACCATCTGAAAAAGTGGTCGATTGATATTGCGCGCGATCGTGCAGTTCATGAGGTACCGTTATATGAAATCATTAGGCAATTTAAGGTGTTTCGTCATATTTTCTGTTCGAGAATTGAATTATTCACGCAACAAACTAAGCTTGAGATTACTCTGAAAGATGTTTGTGCTTGGAATCAGCACTTTCACTCAACCTTTGATAATATGATTGAACGTTTATCAAAAGAATATGACCGTGTGACACTGAATCAGTTAAATGCGCAAAGAGAGATGATTCAAGAACTAAGCGCACCTGTCATTCCAGTGTCTAAAGAGATCGGTGTCTTGCCGCTCATTGGTGAAATTGATACGTACCGAGCCAAAATCATTTTAGAGTCCGTCCTAGAACAGGCTTCAAGATTGCGGTTGACACATTTATTCATTGATATTTCTGGTGTACCGATAGTTGATACGATGGTCGCTTATCAGTTGTTTAAAGTGGTCGATAGCGCAAAGCTTCTAGGGATTGAAACAATCATATCAGGCATTCGTCCGGAGATTGCTCAAACCGTTGTGAAACTAGGAATTGATTTCTCAAAAGTGAAAACTGAACATAGCCTTGCAAAAGCATTAGAAGAAAGAGGATTCCGTATCTTTGAAGAGCCACAGCAAGAAGCTACATGATCAAAAAAACCTGTACTTGTAAAAGTCAGGTTTTTTTATATGGTGTATTGTTGAAATCGATGAAAACACACACTGTTTTGATGATTTTAACGCTTTATCAATCTCTAAAATGACAGGATACCTTTTTGTCAGGCTGGCTTCCCCACTTTACAATATGGTCAGAGAAAGGAGTGGACAGCTTGTATGGTATTGAATATTTAGGACAAGATCTGCTAGAAGAAGCATGCCGAATGAGAGCATCTGATGTGCACATTGTCCCAAGAGAAAAAGAAGCTTCGGTTTCTTTTCGAGTAGACTCAGATTTGATTCAAAAACGAATCATTGATAAAAAGAGTGGGGAGCGATTAATTGCTCATTTTAAATTTTTATCATCAATGGATATCGGTGAAAAAAGGAGACCGCAAAATGGGTCATTAGCTGTCATGCTAAGAACTGGTCAAGTCTTTGTTCGGATGTCTACATTGCCAACTGTGTATGATGAAAGTCTAGTTATTAGACTTTTACCGCAAGAACATGTGCCAGAAACCAAATATCTCTCCTTATTCCCAAAAGCTTCCGCAAGATTATTATCGTTTCTTAATCATTCACACGGACTTATTTTATTTACTGGACCAACAAATTCAGGAAAAACCACGACACTCTATTCGTTGATCCAATTTGCAAAAAAACACTTTAATCGAAATATTATTACGCTTGAAGATCCTGTTGAGACTAGAAATGAAGAAGTTTTACAAGTGCAAGTAAATGAGAAAGCTGGCATTACGTATGCGGCAGGTTTACGAGCCATTTTAAGACATGATCCAGACATGATTGTGCTAGGTGAAATAAGAGATGCTGAAACGGCGCAAACGGCAATTAGAGCTGCGATGACTGGACATTTAGTAATGAGTACATTACATGCGAAAAATGCAAAAGGAGCCCTTTATCGAATGCTTGAATTTGGTGTAACGCTGAATGAGATTGAACAAACAATGGTGGCGATTGCCGCACAGCGATTAATAGATATAACATGCCCTTTTTGTGGTGAAACGTGCCAGCTTTACTGTAAATTAAACCGAACAGCCAGACGTACAAATGTGTTTGAACTGCTGTACGGAAAAGAGCTTAGTGAGTGTATAAAAGAAGCAAAAGGAGAACACGCTCATGCATCATATGAAACACTGCAAAGATTAATTCGAAAAGGAGTTGCGCTTGGCTATTTATCTAAAAACACCTATCATCGCTGGGTTTATGAAGAATCGACACTATAAAGCATGGTCTAGAAAAGAACAAGCTGAATTTCTATCGAAACTTGGCCAATTAATTCAATCTGGATATACATTGATTGATGCACTAACGATGATGAATATTCAGTTAACAGAGAAACAAAATCACCTATTAACAAAAGGAATTCAGTGGTTGATTGAAGGAGAACCATTTTATCTTGTTTTAGAGAAGCTGTGCTTTCAACGAGAGGTCATTGCGATTCTCTGTTTTTCAGAGAAGCATGGCAGTCTGTCACGTGCTTTAGAACAAAGTTCACTATTCTTAGAAAAAAAGCTCGTACAAATGGATACGATGAAACGCATGTTACGGTACCCGATCTTCCTCATGTTTACGGTGGGGGTTGTTCTCACACTCGTTCAACAGATGATCATACCTCAATTTTCTCTTTTGTATTCCTCTATGGACACCCAAGCATCTTGGTTGATTCAAGGGATGTTTAGCACCTTTCAATTTTTACATTATTTCTTGATTACAATCGGTGGTGTAAGTATCTGTCTCGCTGGATATTATTATCTCTGTTTTAAGAAAAAAACTGCACTTGAGAAACTGAGAATGATGAGCCGGCTGCCGATCATGTATAAAGGGATGCAGCTGATGCATACCTATCTTTTTTCCCTTCAACTAAGTGGTCTTCTTCAGGCTGGATTATCTGTATATGAAAGCTTACAAGCCTTCAAACAGCAAAATTATTTACCCTTTCTTCAAGAGATATCTGAACAGATGATCAAAGATTTAAGAAAAGGAGAGACAATGGAAGCTCAAATAGGTCAGTATCCTTTTTTCGAAAGACATTTCGCAGCAGTGATCAAGCATGGTGAAGCAAGCGGGATGCTTGCGAGAGAACTTTACACATACAGTCAGTTTTTATTAGAGAATGCAGAGTTGAAAATTGAAAAATGGGTTTTATGGTTGCAGCCAGTGATTTATGGTTTGACAGCACTGCTCATTTTAATCGTGTATTTATCCATTCTTTTACCTATGTATCAACTGATGGATCAAGTGTAAGAAGGAGGACTCATGGATGAATGAAAAAGCTTTTACTCTGTTAGAAATGTTAATTGTCATGCTCGTTATTTCTATCCTTTTACTCATTACAATACCAAATATCACACGGCATCATCAAAGCATTCAAGCAAAAGGCTGTGACGGTTTAAAGTCAATGGTAAGTACACAGGTGATGGCTTATGAATTAGAGCATGATGGTAAAACGCCGTCATTATCTGAATTAGAAAAAGAAGGCTATGTCAAAAAGGGGTTAGCATGTCCTAACGGAAAAGCCATTGTGATTCAAAACGGCGACGTGAAAAATGAATAAGTTGGTTTCACAGGAGAAGGGGTTTACACTTATTGAACAGCTCATGATATTACTTGTTTTATCTATTCTTCTTTCAATCATCGTAGGAAAGGTTCCAAGCATATTAGAAAGTGCAGAAGCGAAAAAACAAATGAATGTCATTAAACAAGATCTCCAGTTAGCCTCTTATACAGCATTTATCGAGAAAACCGGTGTTGACGTTCATTTTCACCAATCGAATTTATCCTATCAGGTGATAGTTAAAAACAAAGATCGGGTGATTGCTTCATATCAAAATAAAAATGGAAGTATCCAGCAATCTACATTTCAACAACCCATCCATTTTAATGTGAATGGAAATCCAAGCAGCGGAGGTTCCCTCATTTTACAATTTGGAAGTCAAACGTATAAGCTTACCGTCTATTTAGGGAGCGGACGAATTCATGTTCAAAAACAGTAGAGGTTTTAGTACGATCGAGATGCTTTTTGCCTGTCATCTCTTCATATTCGCTTCTCTCATACTCATCCCCAACTATGAGAAACTAGTGGGTGGGAAAAAAGAATTAAGGACAAGGCTTGAAGCCTACCAAGTGTTACATGAACAAATGAATGCCGCTTTCATGACAGGAAGTAAACAATCAGTCAAAGAGAAAAGGGGCGAGATCGTCTATGAAGTCAAGTGGAGTGAACAGGAGGGATGCGTATCTTACAAATTGCAAAAACAACAGACCATATGCTTTAGCACTATTGAATGATGAGTATGGATTTACCCTTGTTCAAGCATTGTGGCAAATTCAACTGTATTTGTTTCTCACCTTTGGTTGTATCATGCTCTTTTCTTTCGCTGAAAAAGCCAAACCATTTGAAGATATCAATCAATTTTCACATATGGAATGGAAACAAACGGTGCAACAATTAGATGATGAACTGAATCGTGCTGTTGCTGTAAGAATGGTGAAAAAAGGAGAAGCTCTAGAATTTATAACCGAACAAGGCCAAGTTGTGATAATTGAGCAATACAAAGATATGCTTCGAAAACGAATCGATCAGGCAGGACATTTACCTCTTTTACAAAAGGTCAAACGCATTCGTGTGAGGACTGATCAGCAAACAGCTATGTTACAAGTCATAGACTTATCTGGAACGTTGCATGAAGCTGTCTTTTTCACATATAAAGGAGTGATTCCTAAACCGTGAGAAATGAGCAAGGGTTTATCTACCCGCACGTACTCGCTTCGATTCTTTTTTTCTTTTTGATTCTCGGCTCAATGACGATCAGTATACAAAAAGAGCAAACTAGTGCAGTACTCACCATTTCTTTTTATAAAAAACAGCATTTATTGAGAGTTGGTGTAAGTGATGTCATCAGGCATTTAGATCACTTTTGCGATCAACGTGATTATCACCTTGAAAGGAAAGAAGGGAATGTGACAATTCAACGTCTCGCGTGTGATCAAAAGAAAAAGCGTATACATGTTTCCATTAGTGTAAGAACAAAAGATGGATTAGCTGATAAAAGAGAAATGATGTTTGATTGGCAGAGCAGAGAGATTGTAAAATGGACGATCGCTAAATAGTCTGTGTATAAAACGACACTGCTCTTGGTAACACTTTAAAGAAGAAGGGGTGAGCGTTCGTTGAAAACAAATGACTATGTGAAATATATGACAGAGGAAATCATTAAATATATGAACACACCACGTAAAGAGCGGAAGGAACATAAGCAGGAAAAGATGGATGCGAAGCCGCCATTTTCACAGCGTTTATTTGGTGTTCTTCCGTTTGGATTGTCAATGCTACTAAAACGTCATCGACATCGACAAAAATAAAGCCGCCAACAGGCGGTTTTTTGCTGCATCATTCGCTATATTCTTCAACGACAATGACTTTTTTCACTTTGTTTGAGTAGGTATTATAGGAGATGGTCACAAATACCCCAAATTCTTTCGAGCGATCTTTTAATGTAATATGATACTGTTTGACAGATTCTTTATCCCGATGCCGGTCCCAAACTTTTTGTTTAAATAGGACGTGAGCTAACGGATAGCGTTTTTTTGCTTCATTAACTGCCCGTCTTTCCCATTGATCGGCGGGAGACGTTAATGCTAGTGCCTCTACAGTTTTCATGTCTTGTATCATGACGCCTATCAGTAAACTGAATATGATACAGATACCTCGAAATTTCAATTTACATCACCTCAATAGATATTATCCTTACCAATTCCTACACTTTTATGTTTTTTTTATTAAGTACAATTGATATGAGAAAAATTACTGAATGATGGCAAAAGAACGAGAAAATGGAAGAATTTTCTCGTAAAAGTTCTCGTTTAAGAACATAATGGACTAATTTGACGTTTTGGATTTTATCAGTATTTCCTTATACTGAGCTTAACCGTTCTTTTTAAAGAATATTTTTAGAAGAACAGTTGTTCAAGGAGTTGAAGAAATTGATGAAACAAGCGCTCTTTGTTCTCTTTTGTGTCATGAGCTTGATATTCATGTCTCACTGACACCTACATACGCTTCTTTTAATGATGTGGAGCAATCAAACTATATGACGAAAACATGTGAGAGTTTTGAGCAAACAGATCAGCATTGTCAGCCTAAGAAATAGGATAAAAGTGATGTGAAGCTAATAGACCAGACGACAATCAAGGAAACGGTTTGTGCGCCGCATAAGCTAAGTATCACACTTCAAAATATTGGACGAACACTGACACATTTTGAATGGACGTGGGAGCTTCACAAAGTAGCAAGTGAGAAGAAGCCTTTACAAGATGGTGAAAAGGGATCAGCACCCAACTTTTGATCAAAATAATCGACGATTATTACCTCAGAAAAAGGAAAAACGAATGGAATTTATGCTTTTTAAAATCTATTATCTAAAGGATTTAGCGTATCTAATAAAACGTTTTTATGGTTTAAACAAATGCAGCTTTCCCAGGTGTCATGAAAAGGTGACCTAAATCGGGCTGCTTCCATAAAAGGAGAGAAGTATCTTGGAAAAATGGGTGAAAATGACCGGAAGTATTCTTTATGTCATTGTTTTCACAGGGATGATTGCATTTATTATTGTGTTGCTGTCATCAAGAACAGCAGGTGGAGATCCGCAAATTTTTGGTTCTCAGTTTAAGCAAGTGTTATCCGGCTCGATGGAACCAGAGTTCTCTCTTGGTTCACTGATTGTAGTAAAAGATATGACATTACCTGATGCTCTCAAGGCAGGGGATATTATGACGTTTCAAACAAAACATGATCAGGAAGTATCCTTTGTGACCCATCGAATTGTTGATGTGGAAGGAAATGGGATAAGCAAGACCTTCGAGACTAAAGGGGATCACAATAGTTTTCAAAATGGGACGCTGGTCAAAGCAAATCAAGTCGTTGCACAGGACACAAGAATTGAAATCCCTTATGCCGGAAAGCTTCTTTCATATGCCGGTACGGCAGTTGGAACAGCTCTGCTGCTCATTATACCAGGTGTCATGCTGCTAGTTTACTCTGCGCTTCATTTTGTTCGCGCCGCGAAGAATCGAAGGCGTGCGAATGATTTACAAATGTCAGAGAAACAAGCATAAATTTTTCGTTTGTAACTGAGTCAGGTTTCAATAAAACAATTAATGAGGGGGCATTCATGGCAATCAAAAAATCAATTCGTTTAGGTGTATTATCAGGGGATTAGGACTGGATTTAATTGGCGGGGTAACTTGGGCTGCTTTTAATGATATCGAAAAGGCAAATGCAGTCTGCTACTCTACAGGGGAGCTAGATTTATCTCTACAAGAATACCCTGGTGCTATTCACCTTGCAAACTTAAAACCTGGTGACCGTATGAGGAAGGAATTTAACTTTGAAAATAAGGGGTCACTTGCAATAAACCAAGTACTGATGAGTCTTGATGATTGTCAGTTTAAAGATGGAACTTCTGCAAAGAAAGGCGAGAAAAATTCAGCGGAAGAATGCCTCAGCCAATTCCAAGTTAGTGTGCTCACGGTTGGAGCTGAAGGTGGGAATGTTTATCTCCGAAATATCATTTTAGATCATGCGAACCTGATTAACTTGTATCTGTTAACTTCAAAACAGGATCAGGCGGCATAAGAGAAGCTTCGTCATGCCGTCGATAAGAAGTTTTTACATGAAAATGGTAAAATCAATGTAGCAACCGTTGATGGAACAACGGCTCCAGAGTATGACGGCATTTTAAAGAACCTATTTGATTACGATAAAATGGAAATGATCATTGAATTTGTCAATGACCAGACGAAGGATAAAGATGGCGACTATATCCAAAATAAATACCAAGGCGATGCGATTCAAATTGATCTTTCCTTCGAAGCGACTCAGTGGAATGGTTTCACGATCAATCCCAAAAAGCATACGGATGAAAAAGGCTATGTGAAAGAAAACGAAAAAGCACACAGCGACGATAAAAAATAAAGGCAGTCTTTTAGACTGCTATCAACCTCTGCATAGCAATTGGAGGAGTATGCGCTAAAACGAGCGCTTTACTCCTCTTCTTGCTGTTTTTTCCAGATTTGATAATCTAAAAATTCACGAAATTGCTTTTTCGAAACCCCTGATGTCATTGCATCTCGAACTAGTTTTTCCCATTCACTATCTAATTGACCATCGTATTCGGTTTCATCTTTTTCGTTTAACAGTGTATGAACCGAGACGTCCAGAACAGCGGAGACTTTTTCAAGAAATTGAATGGAGGGGTTTGTTTGCAAGTTTCTTTCTATTGAACTTAAATAAGACTTCGCTACCCCAGCCTTTTCGGCCAGTTCTGATAGTGAGTAGCCTTTTTCATTGCGGTATTGTTTAATACGCTGGCCAATCAATGTCATCACCTTCCTTTCGATATTATAGCACATTCAGAAAGGTTTGATAGAATGACTTCTTACAGTGGGAGAGACTCAGAGGACTTTTGGTGCGATTTGAGAAAATGACGGACTTCTTCGACTGTTAGTCCTGCTTTACGAGCTTCGGTTAATAACTGAACCCATTCACTGTCTAGCTTTTTCATTTCCTTTTCCATACAAATACCTCCTAAAATACTGAATCGTGTATTTCAGGCACTTAACGCATTAAATGGAAAGACAAAGGTGGTAAGTCCTCGTGGTTCGCTTGCGTCATGTTTCCGCCCAATACAAATAGACAAACTTTGCTTTTGATTGATCGAAAATTGTATGTCACATCAAGGGGAGGGAGTTGGATTTTAGTTAACCGCCCCTTTTTTGTTGTAAGTAGAAAAGTCCGCCATTTTCAATCGTAAGACTGATTTTTGGTTCATATAAAGTTTTGAGTGCTTGTCTTTCTATTTCATATTCTACAGATGTATCTGAAGTCCCTTCATAAAATTGGTTTAAAAGTTCCGAATCTTCCTTCCACTTTTGAACAGCCCTTATCGCCCAATCGTCCGGTTCTTCGTGGGCATACCGCTCCATCAGGCCATAGAGGCGTTTGACTCCGCTTTCAGGCTTAATCATTGTACTCATCGTAAAACAATAATCAGGTATTTGCGAAGACAGCTTGCGTGTTTCCAGCTTTTCTTGAAATTGTTCTACGACCTCGCCTCGTATGAGATGAAGTCCAAGAGACAGCAGCTTATCCTTTTTGCGATCTGCAAGATATGATATTTTCACATTAATCCCAAGCCAAGGCTCCAATGCGATTTGGGTCTTAGTCAGTGGTGTTACTTGTTCATAGAGGCGGATAAATCGGCCTTGTTGTTTGACAGCCTCGAAAATTTGAAACAAGCGAGGGGAGCCGAAATGAATAAATTCACCTTCGATCGTGTCGCCTGCTTTCTGCTGATCTGTGATAAGTGTCAATTGACGCGGCTCAGGCACACCGCCTGTTTTTTCAAGCCAATGCCAATAAAAAGGGCGGTTCATGATCATTTTATCCATTTCAATGGTTAGCTGTACGGTGAGATGGCCTGCACTTTCTTCGAGAATGTCACATTGATTCGCCTGAAAAAAACGTAGAAGAAATGCGTGAATGTCATGCTGCTTCATAGATCAACTCTCCTTTATGAGCCTTGTTGTCTTTTTTCCAAAAGCGGGGTTTGTACTTTTGATAAGTAGGAAGCAAATTGGCTTAATTTCTTTTTCATGTCCCCGTCAGATTGGGGTTGATATAAAATGTGATGAAGTTCCGTTTCTGCCTCTTTAATATCAATACGTGTTAAAATATCGTCTAAATCTCCAATGACGTTTTCAAATAGTTGGATTTTTTCATAAAGAAGCTTCAAAATATGCTCCTCGACTGTTCCATTCGTTGCCATATTATAAATGTGGACATCTCGCTTTTGCCCAAGGCGGTGGATACGCCCAATTCGCTGTTCTAAGCGCATAGGGTTCCATGGGAGATCATAATTGATGATCTGGTTACAAAACTGAAGGTTGATTCCCTCACCGCCTGCTTCTGTCGCAATTAATACTTGAGCACGCTCTCTAAATAAATCTTTCATCCAGTCTTTCTTACTCCGTTTAAAACCACCTCTAAAAGGAACAGAGCTGATCCCATTTTGTTGCAGAAACCATTGTAAATAAATTTGTGTAGCGCGGTATTCAGTAAAGATAATGACCTTCTCGTTAAGCTGCTGAATGAGTTTTACCACTTCTAGTGCCTTTGAGTTTTGCTCGACTTGGTTGATTTTCTCCATAATTCGCTCGATGGCTAAAGAACCGAGAATGTGTTTCCCCTGTTCCTGCATTTTTTTGATCGTCATGTATACCGCTTCACGGCTTGAACAACATTCTCGTTCTAATGTCATGATGGAGAACATGTGCTTTGTATAAGATGGATTTTCTTTTAGACGACAGATTTCATCGTATAAAGCTTGTTCTGTCGGAGAAAAATCGATAGAGATCGTCTTTACGTGGCGTTTTGACCACTCAATCCCAGTGTCTTGCCGGCGATTTCGAATCATGACTTTGTTGACTAGCTGTTTTAACCGGTCATGGTCTTCAAGCTGCAAGTCTTTTTTTGCAAATACATCTTTAAATTGGTGTTCATTTCCTAGATGACCAGGCTTCAGAAGGGATACAAGATTAAAAATTTCTCCAATTCGATTATGAATTGGCGTGGCTGTCAGCAGAAGGCAGAATTTCTTGTTTAAATTTCTCACAAACTCATAATTTTTCGTTTTGTTGTTTTTCAACTTATGTGCTTCATCGATAACGACCATATCGTAGGCGATTGATAAAATCGTATTGCGATGCGGCTCTCTTTTCGCTGTATCAAGCGAAGAAACAACGACGTCACATTGCTCCCAGACATAGCTTTTTTTCTGTTCGACAGCATCAATATAAAATTTCGTCCGAAGCTCTTGTACCCATTGAGAAACAAGAGAAGCGGGTACGAGAATGAGAATTTTCTTGGCAAGCCCTCGAATCATATATTCTTTTATAATTAGTCCTGCTTCAATCGTTTTTCCAAGCCCAACTTCATCTGCTAAAATGGCTTTTCCGTTCATTTCTTCTACAACTCTTCTAGCTACTTCAAGCTGGTGCTGTAAAGGGGTGAAGGCGGGCAGATGTGCCGGTGCCTGCAAGCCCTCGAACGAGTCAATCGCAGTGATTTTTTGAACTTGCGCAGCCAACCGATACATGTCCCAGTTCGCCCAGGGACCGTCATTTGCAAGACGATGTTGAAATTCATTTGTCCATTCTTGGTCAAAAATCGTTTGAATATTCAATGTAAATGCCTGCCTTTCTATCAAGTACTGAAGAAATTGTTCTGTTTTTAAACGCTTCATTTTTTAAGAGGACTTTAAAAGTCTGCATATAACGATAAAAGCGAACGATAGTGAATAATTATTTTAAAAATGTTAATGATTTTTATATTGCTCTCTATCCGTTTCTAATGGTAGGATGTTGTTAAGTGATCTAGAAAATCAGTCACTCATTTTGATAGTATGTCCAATAAATATGAAGAATATGAGCGGATGATGGTATGGGGAGAGACTTGGCGGTTATTCAGCACTGGCAGGCGCCGAAGGAGCAAGCTGAAATGGTTCAGTGAATCTCTCAGGCAAAAGTACTCTTACCGGACGCAACTCTGGAGAGTGTTTGCTCATTGCTTTAGCAAACCACCAAAGGGGAAAACGCACAATGATGCTGTGCTGTAAACTTTCAGGTGCAAGGACAGAGACTTCTTTTTGATAAAAGGGAGCCCTCTGTCCTTTTTTGCTGTAATTTTTCTGAAAATTCAGCTTGTGTTTCGCACTGTAAGAAAAAAGGGGGAAACGATTGATGTTGAAACGAACACCGCTTTTTCATGTGTATGAAATGTTTGGCGCAAAGACCATTGACTTCGGGGGCTGGGAATTACCTGTCCAATTTTCTTCCATTAAAGAAGAACATGAAGCTGTCAGAACAAAAGCAGGGCTTTTTGATGTCTCTCACATGGGAGAGGTTGAAGTAAAAGGCAATGATGCTTTTCACTTTTTACAAAGATTATTAACCAATGATTTGTCTAAACTGACAGACGGCAAGGCACTGTATACAGCTATGTGTTATGAAAATGGCGGGACGGTGGATGACCTGCTCGTCTATCAAAAAGAAAAAAACAACTATTTGCTTGTTATTAATGCATCAAATATTGAAAAAGATGTTGACTGGTTGTTGAAACACCAGAATGAAAGTGACGTGTCTATTCAAAACGTCTCTGATCAAATCGCCTTGTTAGCATTGCAGGGACCTCTTGCTGCTGACATCATTAAGGAAGTTTCAGATGATAGTGTGACATCATTGAAACCATTTACGTTTCAATTACAAGCGACAGTTGCTAACAAAAAAGTGCTTGTCTCAAGAACTGGCTACACAGGAGAAGACGGCTTTGAAATCTACTGCCAGTCAGAAGATGCAGTTCACATTTGGTCGGCTTTATTAGAAGCGGGCCATCCTAAAGGGTTAATACCGTGCGGGCTCGGTGCACGTGACACCTTAAGATTTGAAGCGAAGCTGCCTCTTTATGGTCAGGAGTTGACAAAGGATATTTCTCCTTTAGAAGGCGGGATTGGTTTTGCTGTGAAAATAAATAAAGAAACAGATTTTATCGGGAAAGACGTGCTCAAAAAGCAAAAAGAAGAGGGAACGAAGCGAAAGCTTGTCGGGATCGAAATGATAGATAAAGGAATTCCGCGGACAGACTATCCGGTCTTTTCAGGAGACGAACAAATTGGTTTTGTGACAACGGGCACACAATCTCCAACCTTAAAGAAAAATGTAGGACTTGCCTTGATTCAAACGTCCTTTGCTCAGCTTGGGAAAGAAGTTGAAGTGCAAATTCGTAAAAAGCGTTTGAAAGCAAAAATCGTCGCAACACCATTTTATAAAAGAGCCGAATAACGAGGGGGAATAGAGGATGAAGCACAGGTATTTGCCGCAAACAGAGCAAGATCAAAAAGAAATGCTGGATGTCATCGGCGTCCAGTCGATTGACGAACTTTTTTCAGATATCCCAGAAAAGGTGAGATTTAAAGGATCATACAACATTAGACAGGCAGCATCTGAGACAGAACTTGAGAGGGAGTTATCTCGTCTTGCTGCAAAGAACAAGGATACCGTGTCGTATGCATCTTTTCTTGGCGCTGGTGTGTATGATCATTATCAGCCCGTCATAGTGGATCATGTGATCTCACGTTCTGAATTTTATACAGCGTATACGCCGTATCAGCCGGAGATTTCTCAAGGTGAATTGCAGGCCATCTTTGAATTTCAAACAATGATCGCCGAACTCACTGGAATGGATCTTGCCAACTCCTCCATGTATGATGGCGGAACGGCATTAGCTGAAGCGGCAATGCTGGCGGCTGGACATACAAGAAAGAAAAAAATCGTTGTCTCTGAGACCGTTCATCCTGAATCAAGAGCTGTTTTGAAAACATACGCAAAAGGGCAGCATATCGACGTGGTCGAAGTGCCTGCTGTAAAAGGGCAGACTGACTTAGCCGCATTAGAAGAGGCTGTTTGCGAGGATACAGCGGCGGTACTTGTGCAATATCCAAACTTTTTCGGTGTGGTAGAACCACTGAAAGACATTGAACCGATTGCGCATAAAGGAAAAAGTTTATTCATCGTATCGAGTAATCCGCTTGCACTTGGTTTACTGACGCCTCCGGGAAAACTTGGGGCAGATATTGTCGTCGGTGATGCACAGCCATTTGGGATTCCAGCTGCATTTGGCGGACCTCATTGCGGTTATTTCGCCGTCACTAAAAAATTAATGCGCAAAGTCCCAGGCCGTTTGGTCGGGCAAACAGAGGATGAAAATGGTGTTCGCGGATTTGTGCTGACACTTCAAGCACGTGAACAGCACATTAGAAGAGATAAAGCGACATCGAATATTTGTTCCAATCAGGCATTAAATGCGTTAGCAGCTTCTGTTGCCATGACGGCGCTTGGCAAAACAGGTATTAAAGAAATTGCGTATCAAAACGTGCAAAAAGCCCATTATGCCAAAGCGCAGGCACAAAAATACGGCTTACAGGCTGATGTAGATGGAGCCATTTTTAATGAATTTGTAATTAAGCTAAAAGAGCCTGTGAAAGAAGCAAATAGAAGATTGCTTGAAAAAGGGATCATTGGAGGATATGACTTAGGTCTAGACTATCCAGAGTTTCAGCAGCACATGCTTGTTGCAGTGACAGAGCTAAGAACAAAAGAAGAGATTGATACGTTCATCAAAGAATTGGGGGATCGTCATGAGTAAACAAGACCAGCCGCTTATTTTTGAAGTGTCCAAAGAAGGAAGAATTGGTTATAGTCTGCCTGAGCTAGACGTACCTGTGCAGGAGCTCCCAGCTTTGTTTGATGACACCTATATCCGTCAAGAGGATGCTGCGCTTCCTGAAGTATCTGAACTTGATATTATGCGTCATTACACAGCACTTTCAAGACGTAATCACGGGGTCGATTCCGGATTTTATCCTCTTGGCTCTTGTACGATGAAATACAATCCAAAGATTAACGAAAAAGTCGCACGCTTTGCCGGCTTTGCGCATATTCATCCACTTCAAGATGCAGACACTGTGCAAGGCGCATTAGAATTACTCTATGACCTTGGTGAGCATCTTGAAGAAATTACTGGGATGGATGCAGTGACGCTGCAGCCTGCTGCAGGAGCGCATGGTGAATGGACGGGGCTTATGATGATTCGTGCATACCACGAAGCACGAGGTGATCATAAACGGACAAAAGTCATTGTTCCTGATTCTGCTCATGGAACGAATCCTGCATCTGCTACAGTGGCTGGATTTGAGACGATTACAGTCGCATCTGATGAAAATGGTCTCGTTGATTTAGAGGATTTAAAGCGCGTTGTCAATGATGAAACAGCAGCTCTTATGCTCACAAACCCCAATACGCTTGGATTATTCGAAGAAAATATATTAGAAATGGCAGAAATTGTACATGGAGCGGGCGGAAAGCTTTACTATGACGGTGCCAACTTAAATGCTGTTTTAAGCCGCGCAAGACCGGGGGATATGGGATTTGATGTCGTTCACTTAAACCTTCATAAAACCTTTACAGGTCCCCACGGAGGCGGAGGTCCTGGATCAGGTCCAGTCGGAGTGAAAAAGGACTTGATTCCTTACTTGCCAAAGCCAGTGCTTGTGAAGAAGGAAGGGCGTTTTCTATTTGATTACAATTGTCCAGAATCAATTGGACGGGTGAAGCCGTTCTATGGCAACTTTGGCATTAACGTCAGGGCATATGCGTACATTCGCTCTATGGGTCCTGATGGACTGAAGGCTGTAACAGATCATGCTGTGTTAAATGCGAACTATATGATGCGCCGTTTATGTGCTCATTATGATTTGCCATTTGATCGTCATTGTAAGCATGAATTTGTCCTTTCAGGTAAACGTCAGAAGAAATTAGGCGTTCGGACGCTTGATATTGCCAAACGTTTACTTGATTTTGGCTATCATCCGCCAACGATCTACTTCCCGCTCAATGTAGAGGAATGTATCATGATTGAACCAACTGAAACAGAATCAAAAGAAACACTAGATGCCTTCATTGAAGCGATGATTCAAATTGCAAAAGAAGCAGAAGAGAATCCAGAAGTGGTTCAGGAAGCACCGCATACAACAGTTGTCAAACGAATGGACGAAACAAAGGCTGCGCGGCATCCGGTACTTGTTTTTGAAAGAAAATAAAATAAGACTCAAGGAGGGGGGGGCGCAATAGCCCCCAGCCCCAGAGTCTTTTTGCTAGTTCTTCGTTTTAATGCGGCCGCCCCATTTTTTAAAGCCGCCTTTTAAATTATAAATCTCACGACAGCCGTTTTTGCGTAAAATTTGAGCTGCTTTTCCGCTTCTCAAATGATTTTGACAATAAAGATAAACAGGCTTGTCAGGACGTATTTCATTTTTCCGTTGCTTCATTTGTGAAAGCGGGATGTTTCTTGCCCCTAAAATATGTCCGCCTTCAAACTCATTTGGCTCTCTCACGTCAATGAGTTGTGCTTTGCGGTAACCTTTAATAAATTCTTCTTCCGTCAACGTTTTCATTATACGTTGCTGATAAATGTAATTACCGATTGAATAAAGAATAAAAAGTCCACAAAGTGAGAGGACGATATAATTAAATATTGGCAATACGGCTCGACTCCTTCTTGAACATCAGCACAGGGTGAACTGTCCGATGGTACGTTTTAGACAAATACTATTATAGTAAAGCAAAAGAAACTTGTCATCATAAATGGTAAGAATTATTTTCAATTCCTTCCCTATTTGATAGACTGATGGTGAGAGAAAGCTGGTGGTGGCTAGCATCATCTAATATTGACTATGTAAAAAGAGAAGGGATTTTTATATGCAAAAAGAGAAATGGTGTTTCATTGATACAGGAAATCAAGATCCTGCCTTTAACATGGCGATGGACGAAGCCCTGCTTTATTGGCACAGCGAGAAGCTCATCCCGCCTGTCATCCGTTTTTATGGTTGGAATCCGGCGACATTGTCTATCGGGTACTTTCAACATGTTGAAAAAGAAATTAACATGGAAGCTGTCCAAAGATATGGCTTAGGTTTTGTCCGCAGACCAACAGGAGGGCGAGGTGTTCTTCATGATCAGGAGTTGACCTACAGTGTGATTGTGTCTGAAGAGCACCCGGAGATGCCAGCGACAGTTACAGAGGCGTACCGTGTGATTTCAGAAGGAATATTAGAGGGCTTTAAAGAACTGGGACTCGATGCGTATTTTGCCATTCCTCGTACAGAAAAAGAAAAGGAAAGCTTAAAAAATCCAAGATCTTCTGTGTGCTTTGATGCCCCATCTTGGTATGAGCTTGTTGTAGAGGGCAGAAAGGTAGCAGGCAGTGCTCAAACGAGACAAAAAGGGGTGATCTTGCAGCACGGCTCAATCTTAATTGACTTAGATGAGGAGAAATTGTTCGATTTGTTTATTTACCCAAATGATCGGGTGAGAGAACGCATGCAACGCAGCTTTAAAAATAAAGCCGTCGCTATTAATGAAATCTCCGACAAAACATGTACAATAGATGATGCACGTGTTGCATTTAAACGAGGCTTTGAAAAAGGACTCAACATTGAGCTTGTGCCATATGAGCTGACAGATGAAGAATTAGCTTTTGTCCACCATCTTGCCAAAACAAAATATGCCTCGGATGATTGGAATTACAAGCGCTAAGCCAACTTGCAGTTCTTGTTTTTTAATTGGCAATGGTGTAGAATTGTTATGATTATTAAGTAAAGGTGCATTTTGGAGGGGTTTTATGACGACACCTAGTATGGAAGATTATATTGAACAAATTTATATGCTGATAGAAGAAAAAGGATATGCAAGAGTATCTGATATTGCAGAAGCACTCACTGTCCATCCCTCCTCTGTAACAAAAATGGTTCAGAAGCTAGATAAAGATGAATACCTCATTTATGAGAAATACCGTGGTCTCATTTTAACCCCTAAAGGCAAAAAGATTGGAAAACGTCTCGTATACAGACATGAACTGCTAGAGCAATTTTTAAGAATCATTGGTGTAGATGAAGAGAAAATTTATGATGATGTAGAAGGCATTGAGCATCATCTAAGCTGGAATAGCATTGACCGCATTGGGGATCTCGTTCAATTCTTTGAAGAAAATGAAGAGCGTTCCGTCCAGCTAAAAGCGATTCAAAAGAAAAATGAACAAACGAATCAAGAATCTTAAGATAAGGACACTCATCAACGGAGTGTCCTTTTTTGAATAAAGTTCTAACTGAAGGAGAAAGCTCCTACACTATTAATAGTGTGACCATGAAAAGGGGGGCTCCTTTGATGAAGATTGACGGTGTTTTCTCAGGTGGAGGCATTAAAGGTGCAGCGCTTGCTGGGGCTTATGAAGCACTTGAGGCGAGAGGTTTTCAATTTGTTCGACTTGCCGGTACAAGTGCAGGAGCCATCATTGCCTCGCTCATCGCAGCAGGTTTTACAAGTCAGGAAATAGGGGAGCTCTTAGATGAAATGAATGAGCATCAATTGCTCGATCGCAGGTGCCGTTTCATCCCTTTTAAAGTGATCAGATGGGTGTCCATTTATTGGCGTCTCGGTCTTTACAAAGGGGACCAGCTAGAAAAATGGCTCACAGAAGTTCTAAAACGAAAAGGGGTGACTGTGTTTGGGGATCTCAAAAAGGATTCTTTAAAAATCGTTGCTTCTGACTTAACAAATGGAAAAATCCTCGTATTACCTGACGATCTTCCCTCATATGGCTTAAATCCAGATCATTTTTCCGTTGCTCGGGCAATCCGCATGAGCTGCAGCCTTCCTTATTTTTTTGAACCTGTAAAACTGAAGTCCTCAAAAGGAATATGTACCATTGTTGATGGGGGAGTTCTTAGTAATTTTCCTATTTGGTTATTTGCTGAAGAGAAAAAAAGACCTGTGGTAGGCGTCACTTTAACGCCAAATGAAAAAGAACGCCCTCAACACTCCATCCGCAATGCGTTTGAACTGTTTGGCGCTCTTTTTGAAACGATGCGTGGTGCTCATGACGCAAGACACATTGCCACAAAACACGAACGTCATATTATTTTCATTCCTGTAGAACACGTCATTGCCACTGATTTTCAACTGATGACTGAAAAGAAAAGGGCGCTCGTCAATCTAGGTAGACAGAAAGCCGAGCAATTTTTAAAGAGCTGGACATTTTAAAATAAAGCTCGATTTTTCTTTTTATTTTTCTTGCCTTCAATCACAGTCAAATGTGTTTGGCTTTTCTTTTTGAGAAGGACGGGCTTTGCCTTGTGGTCAGTCGGCACGCTTCGCAAATGGGTGACCCGATTTTTCATCTGGTTTTTCGTTTTCGGCTTAGGCTGCTGGTAGCGACGTTTCGATTGTTTGACTGCCTTACGGTATAGATTGCCTTCTGTCCCTTTGCTTCGATTCATCAGCCATTTAAATAGGAAAAACAAAACCGCTCCAACAATCACAACTGATAGCAGCATCGTAAAAAGCCTGCCAGGGTTTGTTGTGAGTAAATACACAAAACCCAAAATACCTAAAGCAAAAATAATGGTAAAAGCAGGATGTGCTCGGCGATTCATAACTGTCCACCTCCGAAGGAATTTACCGGATTTATAAGTTAGATCACTTGATGAGCTTCTCTGACGCTTGCTTCTCTGACGCTTCCTCTAAACGAAGCAATTCATTGAAGCTTGCAATGGCTACCTCGATTTGGTCACTAGATGGTTCCTTTGTTGTAAGCAATTGCAACCAAAGGCCAGGGTAGCCAAGCACTTTTAACACTGGCACTTCTCGAAGCTTGTTCGTGAGTTGTAGAACTTCAAAGGAAATTCCAAGTACAACCGGAATGAGTGCCAAGCGGTTCAGAACTCTCACCCATAAAGGATCTGTCGGTACGAGTAAATAGACGAACATCCCGACAATGACAGTGAATAGAATAAAGCTACTGCCACAGCGATAATGAAGCCGAGATTGACTTTGGACATTTTTCACTGTGATGTCAAGACCCTGTTCATAGCAGTTTATGACTTTATGTTCTGCCCCATGATACTGAAATACCCTTTTAATTAAAGGAGTCATGGAAATAAAATAAATATAGCTTAATAACAACACCAATTTAAAGAATGTCTCTACTGCGATTTGCGCGAAATTTCCTGAAAAGATCGGTCGCACAAGCTCAGCTAAAAAGACAGGTACAAGTGTAAAGACGAATTTGCTAAAGACAAGAGAAAGAACTCCGATTACAGCAATGCCGAAGATCATCGACAATTTTGAGCCTTTTTGTTCTTTTTCAAGAGTATGATCTTCAGAAGGGTCTAAATCATAGCGCTCGCTGGAGAAATGTAAATGCTTACTGCCATTTGCACTTGCTTCCACAAGTGCGGCGACACCCCTGACAAAAGGGATTTTCTTGAGAAAGGCGGTCTGTTGATTGGAGTTCCTAGGAAGTTTTAGAAACTCAATGGACTGATCCTTACGCCGAATTGCTGTCACATAGTTCTTTTTACCTCCAAACATGACACCCTCGACAACTGCCTGTCCTCCATATGCTGGAGGTTTTGTTTGATTGGACATATTTCATCAACCTACGTTTCCTGTAATTTACTTGCAATTCCGTATACTTTTATTGTACAGGAATTTAATCGAAATCACTAGCACACAGGTCGATTATCTACTAGAATTCTATCTACCTCTTTTTAGCCAGTATACCCTTATATAAAAATTTTACACACACGACTTGAAATCCTTTTTTTCATTACATTTTGGGCATACTACTTGTTGGAGGTGTTCGTATGAAACGTGATGAAAAGAAAAACAAAGAAGAGAAAAATCAGCCGACCCAAACCACTTTTATGCTTGGAAGAGTAGCTGCTACAGGCGTTTTCGGCGGTGTTTTTTGGGGGTTTATTGGGTTTTTGACCCATATGTTTCATTTTTCAGAAGTGAGTCCGAATATGCTTTTGCAGCCTTTTGTGCTCGGAGAGTGGAAAAAAGGCGGACTGGGGACATTTATCAGCCTCATGATATTAGGCATTTTATCCATTGGAGCGGCTTTTATTTATTACGCCCTTTTAAAAAGGATAAAAGGTTTCTGGATGGGTTTAATTTATGGAGCCATATTATGGGTGCTTGTATTTTATGTATTTAATCCTATTTTTCCTGATGTCAAGCATGTTCAGGATTTAAAGCAAAGCACCATTGTGACGACATTTTGCCTATATATTTTATATGGCATGTTTGTTGGGTACAGCATTTCATTTGAATACAATGAATTAACGAGTGACAAGCTGGCGAGAGCGCTCGGGAAAAGATTAGAATAAAGTGTAAATCAACCATTCATATGGTAATATATTTTCTAAAGAAAAAGAAACAGATATCTATATGGATTGAATTAGGGTGAAGGAGTGGTCATATGCCTCATTTTCTCGTGCTGAATGGACCAAATCTAAATAGGCTTGGCAAAAGAGAGCCTGCAGTTTACGGAAACAAGACGCTGACGGATTTAGAAACCGATTTGTTTCAGTTTGCAGAAAGAGCAAATATTCAATTAACATTTTTTCAATCTAATCACGAAGGTGATTTGGTCGATGCCTTGCACGAAGCAGAGGATCAATACGATGGTGTTGTGTTTAACCCGGGTGCTTTTACCCATTATAGCTATGCGCTGAGAGATGCTATTGCAAGTATTTCTTTATCTGTCATCGAAGTACATATAACAAATGTTCATAAGAGAGAGGAATTCCGCCATCATTCTGTTCTTGCTCCAGTATGTCAGGGTCAAATTGTTGGACTTGGTTTAGAAGGATATAAATTGGCGATCCGTTATTTAGTCAGTGAAGGGGGAGCAGCATCATGAAGCTTGAGAAACTAAGAAAGCTGTTAACCGAATTGAAGATTGATGGTCTTGTCATTACAAGCAGCTTTAATTTACAATACATGACGAGCTTTACTGGATCAGCAGGTCTTGCAGTGGTATCAAAGGATCGTGCGGCATTTATTACTGATTTTCGCTACACAGAACAAGCCAAAGATCATGTAAAAGGTTATGACATCATTGAACATAAAGGAAACATTGTTGAAACAGCAGCCCAAACGGCAAAGGAATTTGGGGTGAAACGTCTTGGTTTTGAACAAAATTATATGACATTTGCAACTTATCAGCAGTATGTGGACAATGCAAGTGGAATAGAGCTTGTTCCTGTCTCAGAATCGGTTGAAAAGTTGCGCTTGATTAAGTCAAGTGAAGAGATTAAGATATTAGAGGAAGCTGCGAAGATTGCAGATCGTGCCTTTGAACATATTCTCACTTACATCAAGCCGGGGCTGACAGAGATTGCGGTCATGAACGAGCTTGAATTTTTCATGAGAAAAGAAGGTGCGGAAGGATCTTCATTCGATATGATTGTGGCCTCAGGGGTTCGTTCAAGCCTCCCGCATGGTAGAGCTAGTGAAAAGGTGATCCAATCTGGTGATATGGTTACACTAGATTTTGGTGCCTACTATAAAGGTTATTGTTCTGATATGACAAGAACGATTGCAGTAGGAAAGCCAAGCGACAAATTGAAGGAAATTTATCATATCGTATTAGAAGCAGAAAACGCTGGTGTGGATAGAATCAAGCCAGGCTTAACAGGAAAAGAAGCTGATCGCATCACACGTGACATCATTGAAAAGTATGGCTACGGTCAATATTTCGGCCATTCGACTGGTCACGGGCTAGGAATGGAAGTACATGAAGCACCTGCTCTGTCCTCTCGCTCACAGGTCGTGTTAGAAGAGGGCATGGTTGTGACCGTTGAGCCTGGGATTTACTTGCCGGATGTCGGCGGCGTGAGAATTGAGGATGATATTGTCCTAACAGCTAACGGCAATAAACGATTAACCCACTCACCGAAAGAATTAATCATATTAACATGATGATGAAATGTAGGAGGAAGACAAAATGATTTCAGTAAACGATTTTCGTACAGGCCTGACAATTGAAGTGGATGGCGGTATTTGGCGTGTCGTCGATTTCCAACACGTAAAACCAGGAAAAGGCGCAGCGTTTGTACGTTCTAAATTACGTAACTTACGTACTGGAGCCATTCAAGAAAAAACATTCCGTGCTGGTGAAAAAGTAGCAAAAGCTCAAATCGAAACAAAAACGATGCAGTATTTATATGCAAATGGTGATCAGCATGTATTTATGGATACAAGCTCATACGAACAGCTTGAATTAAATGAAGCACAAATTAAAGATGAGCTGAAATACTTGCTTGAAAATATGTCTGTTCAAATCGTCATGTACGGTTCTGAAACACTTGGCGTTGAACTTCCAAACACAGTAGAACTAGAAGTAGTAGAAACTGAGCCTGGTATAAAAGGTGACACAACATCAGGTGGAACAAAACCTGCGAAAACAGAAACGGGTTTAATCGTCAACGTTCCTTTCTTTGTCAATAAAGGAGATAAACTAGTAATTAATACAACAGACGGTTCATACGTATCAAGAGCTTAATGAAGTGAAAAGCTGTAAACCTTGTGTTTGCAGCTTTTTTTTATTTGAAGTAATGTTTGTTCCTTCGCATGTCTCTTCACTATCTATTCTCTCATCTTTTTCTCTTACTTTTTGAAAAAAAGACTACTTCCAGAGATTGAAGCATATAGTGTTAAAAAAGCTGGAGGTTCTTTATGAAACAATTTCTTTTCCCAGGCATTCATCCGTCAGTTGCTCTAATGGCAGGTATGAGGTTTTTATCTGCAACGATTGAACTGACGGCTGCCATCCTCATCTTAATCACAAATGATGTACGCAAAGCTGTTGTGATAAATAGTATTTTAGCGATGATTGGACCCCTCATTTTTATTATCACAATGACCATTGGAATCTATCAAATTGCAGGACAGTTCTCCTATGCAAAACTCATTTTGATTTTCCTTGGGGTCGTATTTATTCTCGTTGGGATTTATAAATAAAAGGGCTTGGCATAATTCACAACACACATCATACATTTTAGAGAAGAAAAAAAGGAGGGGGATTCGTTGCGGAGTTTGTTGGATATTCTCCCGCACTCTATTGGACAAGAACTCAGCTTGCTAAAAGAAGCAGAATGGGCGCAAATAGAAGAAATCCGCATTCGAACTTGCCGCCCCATTGAACTGATTCAAGGGGGAAACCCGCACTTTCTTTCCTATTATACAACAGCAGAAGATGCTTCTCAGTTGTTAGGCAGGCTAAGCAATTACAGCATGTACACACTTGAAGAAGAATTGAAACAAGGCTATATCACCATATCGGGCGGACATAGGGTAGGGCTTGCAGGAAAGGTGATCGTCGAAAACGGATCAGTCAAAGGCTTAAGAGATATTTCTTCATTTAATATTCGAATAGCAAAAGAAAAGATAGGAATTGCACTCCCGTTTCTTCCTTATTTATATGAAAAAAATTGGTGCAACACGCTCATCATTGGTCCTCCCCAAACAGGTAAAACGACCTTGCTACGTGATTTGGCACGTCTGATTAGTACTGGAACAAAAGAGATTCCGTCCAGAAAAACAGGGATTATTGATGAGCGCTCCGAGATTGCCGGGTGTATCAGAGGGGTGCCGCAGCATCATTTTGGACACCGGATTGATGTGCTGGATGCGTGTCCAAAGGCAGAAGGATTGATGATGATGATTCGCTCCATGAGCCCTGAAGTCATCATTGTAGATGAAATCGGAAAAAGTGAAGATGTACAGGCACTTTTAGAAGCCATTCATGCAGGTGTGACCATCATCGTGTCAGCCCATGGGTACTCACTTGAAGATATATGGAAACGCCCCTCTTTTCAAACATTGCGGCAGCATCGTGTATTTAATCGATATGTCGAATTAAACAGGGAAAATGGTCCTGGAACCATTGGGCGGATTTATGACCAAAACGGACAAGAGATGAAATGGAGGCGAGGAGTGGACGTATGTTAAAACTCATTGGCGCTATTTTCATTGTCGCAGCAACGACATGGGGAGGCTTTGAGTTTGCTAAAAGATACAGCGACCGGCCAAAGCAAATTAGGCAGCTTCGGTTTGCCTTGCAGTCTCTTGAAGCCGAAATTATGTATGGACAAACACCTCTAGAGCGTGCTGCAGACCAAATTGCTTCGCAAGTAGGTCCGCCCATTAGCCGTCTGTTTGAGCAATTTGCAGAAAAGCTCAAGGTCGGTACCTTTTCTGCTAGGCATGCATGGAATGAAAGTTTGGAAGAGGTGTGGAAAATGACCGTTTTGAAAAAAGGCGAGTATGAAGCGCTTAAGCACTTTGGAGAAACACTTGGCCAGCATGATGTCATTGCCCAGCAAAAGTATATCAAACTTGCTTTAGGACATTTGGAATCAGAGGAGAAGGAGGCTGAAATCGCTCAAGCTAAAAACGAAAAGATGGTAAGAAGCCTCGGGTTTTTAAGTGGATTGCTACTGATTCTTTTATTGATGTGACAGGAAGGGAGTCGAGAGCATGGGCGTTGATGTAGACGTCATTTTTCAAATTGCGGGAGTGGGCATTGTGGTGGCCTTTCTCCATACCATTTTAGATCAAATGGGAAAAAAGGAGTATGCCCAGTGGGTGACGCTGCTTGGGTTTATTTACATTTTGTTTATGGTGGCAACCATTGTGGATGATTTGTTTAAAAAGATTAAAGCCGTATTTCTATTTCAAGGGTAGGGGAGGGCTTACAAATCGAAATTATACAAATTGTCGGACTTGGTTTAATCGCCACTTTTTTAGCATTAATCGTCAAAGAGCAAAAGCCGACCTTCGCCTTTATGCTAGTTGTGTTTACAGGGTGTGTCATTTTTCTTTATTTAATTGATCAAATCTATGCCATTATCTCGATGATTGAAAAAATTGCCGCAAATGCCGGCGTGAACATGAAGTATGTTGAGACCATTTTAAAGATTATTGGGATTGCCTATATTGCAGAATTTGGATCTCAGCTGACAAAGGATGCCGGACAAGGAGCTATTGCTTCAAAAATAGAACTTGGCGGTAAAATCCTCATATTGGCCATGGCAGTCCCCATTTTAACAGTCATCATTGAGACCATATTAGGCATGATTCCTTCCATGACTTGATTGAAAAGAGGTGAAGAGGGGTGAAACAGATTATTGCCGCAATTGGGCTCATGCTTTCCTTATGGCTGATTGCCCCGCTTGCTTATGCAGAGGGAAAGGAACCTGAAAAAAGTGAAGAACCAGTCGCAGAAGAAGTGGCTAATGGACAGGCTGATGCACTTGAGCTTAGTTCCATCAGTGACTTCTGGGAAACGATTTTGGACGAGTATGGCGGCTTTCTGCCAGAAAGCCAAAAAGGCACAGTGAAAGAAATGATTGATGGCGACAAAGAACTGTCTCCACAAACGTGGCTCAAAGCGTTTGTTCAATATCTCTTTCACGAGGTCATTGCAAATGGGAAACTGTTAGGAACCCTTATTTTACTTACCATCTTTTGTTCTCTTTTGCAACTACTGCAAAATGCCTTTGAACAAAGCACTGTCAGCAAAGTCGCTTATGCACTTGTTTATATGGTGCTGATCATTATTGCGCTCAACAGCTTTCATGTTGCGATCTCCTATGCAACAGAAGCTATTCAAACGATGACCAGTTTTATTCTTGCTCTTATTCCTCTTTTATTAGCACTCATTGCTTCATCAGGAGGGCTTGTCTCAGCCGGCTTTTTTCATCCTGTTATTTTATTTCTGATGAACACGAGCGGCATTTTTATTCAATCTGTTGTCCTTCCGCTGATCTTCTTGTCGGCCATTTTAAGCATCGTAAGCACCCTGACCGAACAATACAAAGTTACGCAGCTTGCCCAGTTGTTAAGAAACGTTGCCCTCGGCGGACTTGCGGTCTTTCTGACCGTTTTCCTTGGCGTCATTTCAGTACAAGGTGCATCTGCTGCCATCAGTGATGGAATCGCGTTGCGTACTGCAAAATTTATTACTGGAAATTTCATTCCTGTCTTAGGAAGGATGTTTACGGATGCAACTGATACAGTCATCAGTGCTTCTGTGTTGCTGAAAAACACCGTTGGACTTGTTGGTGTCGCCATTTTGATTTCAATTGCTGCCTTCCCAGCCATTAAAGTCTTGTCGCTTGCCCTTATCTACAAGCTTGCGGCTGCCATCCTTCAGCCTCTAGGCGGCGGACCAATCATTAGCTGTCTTGATGTGATATCGAAAAGTGTTCTCTATATATTTGCCGCACTTGCTGTTGTGTCGCTCATGTTCTTTTTAAGCATCACCGTCATCATCACCGCCGGTAACCTCACAATGATGATGAAGTAAGGGGGGGAACACCTTTGGGCTTTCTCACAGAATGGATTACGAGCATTATCTTATTTATCCTATTTGCGATTGTCATTGATCTTTTGCTTCCTAATTCAAGCATGCAAAAGTATGCAAAAATGGTTGTCAGCTTACTATTAATTGTGGTAATGCTTAATCCCATCTTTGCCTTATTTCGAGCTGATCCTGATCAAATCTTCTCAGAATTAATGAAAGGCAAGCAAGAAGCACAGTCAGATGAAATAAAAAATCAGATGAAATTAGAAAAAAAAGAAATACAAGCTTCTCAGCGTGCATATATTTTAAAGCAAATGGCTGTCCAACTAGAAAAAAGCGCAAAGGAGTCACTGGAGAAAGAGAACTATGAAATGAAACAGGTAGAAGTGTTGACAGATGAGGAGCACCTTGATCAGAACATGGAAGCAAATCAGTTTCGTATCAAAGCGGTCATTTCTCCATTAACTCAGGATGCTGTAGAAACTGTGGCAAAGGTTGAAATTGATCTCTCCAGTCAAAAGGAAGAGAGAGCTGGATCGTCACAAGAGATGGTGAGGGTGAAAAAGGAGCTTGCAGAGATATGGAATATGAATCCTGAACACATTACAGTGCATATTGAGGGAGGTGACACGGTAGATCATGAATAATCAAGACTGGAAACAGAAGCTGAAAGCATTGTTCCAAGCACCTGAAAAGGGTGAGGGAAAACCGAAATTAACCAAACATCATTACTTGTTACTCGTTTTCATTATCGGGGTGTCTTTCATGCTAGTCAGTCAAATGCTGTCACCGCCATCAAGCAATAAACAGGCAGTCGTTCCCGCTTCTAAAAAAACACATTCAGAAGAGCAAGCGGTGTTTAAACCTTCATCAACAGGTAAATCGAAGGACTCCATTGAGGATGTTGAGCAAGAATATGAAAATCAGTTAAAAGAAATTTTAGAGACCATCATTGGGGTCGAAGATGTTTCTATTGTTGTCAATGTGGACGCAACTTCTTTGAAAGTATTTGAAAAAAACACATCCAATAAAAGCACAACAACTGAAGAAACAGATAAAGAAGGCGGAGTGAGAAGTGTAACCGACCAGACAAAGGAAGAAGAGATTGTGATTATCAAAAATGGCAATGAAGAAACACCAGTCGTCGTTCAAACGAAAAAACCAGAAATTCGTGGTGTCCTCGTTGTTGCTCAAGGAGTAGACAACGTTCAAATAAAAAAAACCATCATTGAAGCTGTTACACGAGTGCTTGATGTACCGAGCCATAGAGTAGCTGTTGCCCCTAAAAAAATCAAGGAGGATTCGGAATGATGTTAAAAAAACAAACGGTTTGGCTATTAACGATGCTAAGTTTAGTTGTCGTATTAAGTGTGTACTATATTATGTCTCCGCAAGGTGAGAACGCAGTGACAGTAGAGGATACAAAATCAAAAGGAACTGAAGAGAAAAAGACAGAAACAGAAAAAGGAACTGATAAAGGAACAGAAAAAGGCAGTGACTTAAAGTCTTCTGACAAAGAAACAAGCGGTGAACAAGAGGATGTTGAAACAAGTGGTGAAGAAGGAAAAGCTGTTTCAGAGCAAACAGACGACGAACTCTTTACAACTTATCGGCTAGAGCTTGAAGACAAACGAAGCAAGCAGCGCGAAGAATATAATGAGATCGTCTCTAGTGACGATGCAACAGCTCAAGAAAAAAGTGAAGCCTATGATCAAATGACGGCACTCAGCGAGGCAGAAGGAACAGAGCGCCAGTTGGAAACATTGATCAAAACAAAAGGCTATAAAGATGCGCTTGTAAGTGCTGAAGGAGATAAAGTGAGCATTACAGTGCGTTCTGATAAAAAATCAAAGTCTCAAGCAGCGGATATTATTGATATGGTCACAAATGAAATCAAAGGATTAGATAACGTTGCCGTCACGTTTGAGCCGTCCAATCAATAAAAAAATGAAAAAACGTCCTTGACCAAAAAGGGCGTTTTTTCATGCGGTTTGACGCCTTGTTTAAGAGGTGCGTACAATGTGCCTGATCACAATAGTAGTTGAATTCAACGAAATCCTCCTGTAAGATGATTATAGTATGTACTTTTAGTACTAGCCTATAAAAAAGATAAATCCATACATAGAGGTGCAAATCCATGTTAAAAATTGAAGAAATTCATGAACTGATTAAATTAATTGACGAATCCACAATTGATGAATTTACGTACGAAAACGAAGGAGCAAAAATTAATCTCAAAAAAAATAAAGAAATCGTTCAGCAAGTTGCGGCACCTGCACAAGTGGCTCCTGTCCAAGCAGCTCCAGCACAACAAGCTCCTAAAGCACAAGCTTCTGCTCAGACCGAAGCCCCTGCGCAAGAGGCAACTGCATCTGAAAATCTGCATAAAATTACATCCCCAATGGTTGGCACATTTTATGCTTCATCTTCACCAGAAGCAGATCCTTACGTGACAACAGGGTCTAAGGTGAAGGAAAATACAGTTGTATGTATCGTTGAAGCGATGAAACTGTTTAATGAAATCGAAGCAGAAGTAAAAGGCGAGATCGTCGAAGTGTTAGCGGAAAACGGTCAGCTTGTAGAATTTGGACAACCCCTCTTTCTAGTGAAAGCAGAGTAAGGAGTACGATCATGATTAAAAAGCTATTAATTGCAAACAGAGGAGAAATCGCAGTTAGAATCATCCGCGCTTGCAAAGAGCTAGGAATAGAAACAGTGGCAGTATTTTCTGAGGCAGATCGCGATGCACTGCATGTTCAAATGGCTGATGAAGCATATTGCATCGGACCAAAGGCATCAAAGGACAGTTACCTAAATGTTACAAACATTGTCAGTGTGGCAAAGCTTACGGGTACTGATGCTATTCACCCAGGATACGGCTTCCTAGCTGAAAATGCGGACTTTGCAGAGCTATGCGAAGAGTGTAATGTGATCTTTGTTGGTCCAACTGCATCAGCTATTTCTAAAATGGGAACCAAAGATGTGGCAAGAGAAACAATGAAACAAGCAGGTGTACCAATTGTTCCTGGTTCTCAAGGAATTGTAAAAGATCTTGATGATGCGGTTTCAACGGCAGCAGATATTGGGTATCCTGTTATTATTAAAGCAACTGCAGGCGGCGGTGGTAAAGGTATCCGCGTGGCTCGTACAGAAGAAGAGCTGATTAACGGAGTGAAAATCACCCAGCAAGAAGCCGCACAAAACTTTGGGAACCCAGGAGTCTACTTGGAGAAATTCATTGAAGACTTTAGACACGTAGAAATTCAAGTGCTTGCAGATCAGCATGGCAATACCATTCACCTAGGTGAGCGTGATTGCTCGATTCAAAGAAGAATGCAAAAGCTCCTTGAAGAAACGCCTTCTCCAGCCTTGAATGCAGATATTCGCGAGCAAATGGGTGAAGCAGCAGTGAAAGCCGCCGAGGCTGTTGAATACACAGGAGCAGGAACGGTCGAATTCATTTACGATTATAATGAAGAGAAGTTTTACTTCATGGAAATGAATACACGTATCCAAGTGGAGCATCCTGTTACGGAAATGGTCACAGGTGTCGATTTAATCAAAGAACAAATTAAAGTTGCATCAGGTGAGCCGCTTTCTCTTACGCAAGATGAAGTGGTCTATGAAGGCTGGGCAATTGAATGCCGTATTAACGCAGAGAACCCGGAGAAAAACTTTATGCCTTCTGCTGGTGAGATTAAAATGTATCTTCCACCAGGCGGTTTGGGTGTACGTGTTGATTCTGCAGCTTATCCAGGATATGTCATTCCGCCATATTACGATAGCATGATTGCAAAAGTAATCACGTATGCTAAAACGAGAGAAGAAGCCATTGCAAAGATGAAACGTGCACTTCAAGAATTTGTCATTGAAGGAGTGTACACGACAATTCCATTCCACTTAAGACTGCTGGAGCATGAAACGTTTGTGAGCGGTCATTTTAATACGAAGTTTTTAGAAACGTATCAAATCATGAAATAATCACAGTTTTCGGAGGTGAATGATCGTGTCAGAAAACAATTTGCTTGAAATGAACCTTGATGAAGATCAATTGGGGAAAGTGCAAATTGCACCAGAAGTGATTGAAGTAATTGCAGGGATTGCAGCTTCAGAGGTTGAAGGAGTCGCTGAAATGCGCGGCAACTTTGCTGCTGATGTAGCAGAACGTTTTGGAAAGAAAAATCACCGTAAAGGTGTAAAGGTAGATGTCTCTGATGAAGGCATTACAATTGATGTGTATTGCGTGGTTGAATTTGGTCTATCCATTCCAAAAGTATCCACTGCTGTTCAAGAAAATATTCGTCAAACCCTTTTAAACATGACTGCCTTAACCATTAATGAAATAAACATTCATGTGGTCGGCATTCAGTTTGATACAAAATCACCTGAGGCTGAAGTAGATCAAGAAATGTAAAAGCGGTTTGAAATGAAACCAAGGAGGTATCCCCTCTTTGGTTTTTTAAAATCTTATTTTTGGGCAAGTTCCGAATATTGATTACGTCACGTGTTTATTTATTCGTTTTTTATCAAAGCTGGCATGGATCTTGGTGCGACCTCGGTCAAAATATGTTATGATCTCTGTATGGCTTAACGACAAGCGGATAAATGGTTAAAGGAGTAAATGATGAAGAGAAGAACTGCAAGAGAAAAGGCGCTACAAACATTATTCCAAATTGATGTCAGCAATATTGATCCGAAAGAAGCAATCACGCATGCTCTTGATGAACAAGAATCAGACCCTTTTTTTGAGGAGCTGGTTTTCGGTGTGCTTGAATACAAGGATAAGCTAGATGAAATGATTTCAAAGCATCTTGTGAATTGGAAGTTTGATCGTATTGCAAATGTAGACAGAGCCATTTTAAGATTGTCTGTTTACGAAATGGTTTATCAAGAAGATATTCCGGATAGTGTCTCAATGAATGAAGCCATTGAGCTGGCCAAACTGTTTGGTGATGATAAAGCGCCGAAATTTGTAAATGGTGTCCTTTCGAATATTAAAAATGACCTAAAGCAGCAATAGGAGGATTTGACATGACAGCAACGATCATTGATGGGAAAGAAACAGCAAAAGAAAAGCGTAAGCAATTAGCACAAGAAGTAGAAGAGCTAAAACAAAAAGGCGTCACACCTGGTCTTGCCGTTATTCTGATCGGGGATGATCCAGCCTCACTTTCTTATGTACGCGGGAAGAAAAAAGCAGCGGAAGCGATGGGTATGCACTTTCAGCTTGATCATTTAGATGCTTCTTTAACAGAAGAAGAATTGCTAAAGCTTATTGATCAATATAATGCTGATGATCAATTCCATGGGATTCTTGTTCAGCTTCCACTGCCAAAACACATTTCTGAAAAAGCCGTCATTGAACGTATTTCACCAGAGAAAGATGTTGATGGTTTTCACCCATTAAATATCGGGAAAATGTTACTTGGGGAAGACACATTCCTTCCTTGTACACCAGCGGGTATTATTGAGCTGCTCAACAAAACAGGTGTTGATCTTTCTGGGAAAGAAGTTGTTGTGGTCGGACGAAGCAATATTGTTGGCAAACCTGTTGGTCAATTGCTCTTGAACGAAAATGCAACTGTCACCTATTGCCATTCAAAAACAGCTAATATTTCAGAACACACGTTAAAAGCGGATATTCTAGTTGTTGCCGTCGGTCGAGCAAACTTTATGAAAGCTGACCAAATAAAAGAGGGCGCTATTGTCATTGATGTAGGAGTGAATCGTTTGGATAATGGTAAACTTGTGGGAGATGTTGATTTTGAAGAAGCGAAAGAGAAAGCTTCATATATCACACCTGTTCCTGGCGGAGTCGGTCCAATGACCATTACCATGCTTGCACATAATACTGTCAAATCAGCAAAACGTACATTAGCATAAGCTTTATTCATTCATCCACCTGCATCTTGCTGGTGGATGAATGTGCGTTTTTGAAGAGGAGGAATACGTCATGAGTGAAAGAGCCTTTGTGACGGTCACAGCCCTTACAAAATACATAAAAAGAAAATTTGATGTTGACCCTCATTTAGAAGACATCTGGATTAAGGGTGAGTTATCTAATGTAAAAATTCACTCTAGAGGTCACGTTTACTTCACCTTGAAAGACGAGCATGCTCGAATGCAAGCTGTCATGTTCCAGCGTTCTGCATCGAAGCTGCCTTTTTCACCAGAGAGCGGAATGAAGGTGTTAGTGCGCGGCGGAATCCAAGTATATGAGCCGAGCGGCAACTATCAATTATATGCAAAGGAAATGCAGCCTGATGGTGTGGGGGCGCTTCATCTTGCTTATGAAGAGCTGAAGAAAAAATTGGCAAGTGAAGGCTTATTTGATGTGCGATATAAAAAGCAAATTCCTGAATATCCAGAAGTAGTTGGCGTCATTACATCACCAACTGGTGCAGCGGTTCGTGATGTCATTACAACCATCAACCGGCGCTACAAGCAAGCCAAAATCATTGTGCTTCCGGCGTTAGTCCAAGGAGAAAATGCGACTCGTTCCATCGTTGAACGAATCAAAGAAGCAAACGAAAAAAAGCTGTGTGATGTCTTGATTGTCGGAAGAGGCGGAGGTTCGATTGAAGAGCTTTGGGCTTTTAATGAAGAAGCAGTCGCAAGAGCAATCTTCGCTTCAGACATTCCGATCATTTCTGCGGTAGGACACGAAACGGACTTTACGATCAGTGATTTTACCGCCGACATGAGGGCACCTACACCAACAGCAGCAGCCGAGCTGGCTGTTCCAAGTACAACCGATTTAATTGAACGAATCAAATCCATTGATGTCCGCTTAACAAGGGCTGTGAAAAATCGATCCTCCCAAGCAAGGGAGCGACTTGTTGCTCTTCAATCTTCATATGCTTTCCGTTTTCCAAAACGATTACAAGAGCAAAAGGAACAGCAATTCGATATGGTATACGACCGTTTTCAAAAACAACTGTTGAGACAGATAGAATTAAAACGTGGTCAACTTGAGCGCCAGATATACAAACTAAAACCTCTTCATCCAAAAGAGCAACTGCTTCAGGCGAAAAAACGTCATGCAAAGGAAACAGACCAACTCATCCGCGGGATGAATGTACAATTAAAATCAATTCATTCGCAGTTCCAATCCGTTCTTGGTAAACTAAATGCATTAAACCCGCTTCAGGTGATGGAAAGAGGCTACAGTTTAGCTTATAAAGAAGATGAACTGATTAAAAGCGTGAATCAAGTAGAAACGCAAGATCAACTGACGATTACGATGAAAGACGGACGTCTCATTTGCGAAGTGATTGAAAAGGAGGGGCAGTCATCATGACAGAATCAAACAAAACAAAAAAAGAACAAATGACATTTGAAGAAGCAATGAAAGGTCTTGAAGAGATTGTAGGCAAGCTCGAAGAAGGAGACGTTCCACTTGAACAAGCCATTCATTATTTCCAAGAAGGCATGACACTTTCAAAGCTTTGTCATGAAAAATTACAACATGTTGAAAAGCAAATGGACTTCATTTTAAAAGAGGACGGTGAGCTCGCTCCTTTTTCAGTGAAGGAGGCAGATGCTGGTGACAAATAAATTAAATGAATTTTTAATCACACGAAAACAGACCATTGAAGATTACCTATTTACATATGTTCAAAAATTACACATCCCAGAAAATCTGAAATCTTCTATGCTCTATTCACTAGAAGCAGGCGGAAAAAGGCTCCGTCCTATTCTTGTCCTAGCACTATTACATGCTTATGGGAAAAATGAGAAAGACGGTATACCGGTAGGCTGTGCAGTTGAAATGATTCATACGTATTCTTTAATTCATGATGATCTTCCATGCATGGATGATGATGATCTCCGCCGAGGAAAGCCAACCAATCACAAAGTATACGGCGAAGCAACGGCTGTTCTTGCCGGTGATGCACTTTTAACCGAAAGCTTTCGCCTGATCACCTCTCATTTATCTGATCATGTACCCGCAGAGAAAAAGTTGAAAATCATAGATGAGCTGGTACAGTCAGCCGGTGCGCGAGGAATGGTTGGTGGTCAATTTGATGATATGGAAGCAGAGCAAAAACAAGTATCTCTTGCTGAGCTAGAATCAATCCACGCCCGAAAAACAGGAAAACTGCTGACATTCAGTGTGACTGCGGGTGCTATTTTAGCAGGCGCACCTGATGATGAAATCGAAAAGTTGAAAGAATTTAGCTATCATATTGGGATTGCATTCCAAATACGTGATGATATTTTAGACCTTGAAGGAAGCGAAGAAAAAATAGGGAAGCGTGTAGGCTCTGATACAGCAAACGAAAAGTCGACATACCCTTCTTTATTAACGCTTTCAGGAGCAAAAGAAAAACTAGATGAGCATATGACTTGTGCGAAAGAGATTGTCTCAAAGCTTAAGCTAGAGCAGCACTTGTTGCATGATTTATGTGATCTGATTGCCTCAAGAGATCATTAAAAACAGCCTAGATTTGGGGGTTCTCAAGCAATTGTGGTAAACTGTAAACAGCTTATCATGATGAGACAACTCTTATCCTTTTTTTGATTTGTGCAGGGATAAGGCATTATATATGTTTATAGAAATTTTGTTGAAAGCGAGTTGATCCTGATTGGATCTTTTATCAATAAAAAATCCAACGTTCCTAAAGGGTATGTCAATTGCAGAATTAGAGGAGCTAAGTGCTGACATTCGTACGTTTTTAATTGAGTCACTGGCTAACTCTGGCGGTCACATTGGTCCAAATCTTGGTGTAGTCGAACTCACTATTGCACTTCATAAAGTATTTGACAGCCCGAAAGACAAATTCCTTTGGGATGTTGGGCATCAGTCTTACGTTCACAAGCTATTAACTGGAAGAGGTGCGGAGTTTGATACACTTCGTCAATATAAAGGTCTCTGCGGTTTTCCTAAACGAAATGAAAGTGAACATGATGTATGGGAGACTGGTCACAGTTCAACCTCATTATCAGGGGCAATGGGTATGGCGGTTGCACGTGATATAAAAGGAACAGATGAATATATTCTCCCAATCATTGGAGATGGTGCATTAACGGGCGGTATGGCATTAGAAGCTTTAAACCATATCGGTGATGAAAAGAAAGACATGATTGTGATTTTAAACGACAATGAGATGAGTATTGCACCGAATGTAGGCGCAATTCACACGATGCTTGGCAGACTGCGGACAGCGGGTAAATATCATTGGGTAAAGGACGAGCTCGAATATTTATTCAAGCGAATTCCTGCAGTGGGCGGAAAACTTGCCGCAACAGCAGAGCGCATTAAAGACAGCTTAAAATACTTGCTTGTCTCCGGCATGTTTTTCGAGGAAATGGGATTTACCTACTTAGGTCCTGTAGATGGTCATTCCTATGAAGATTTATTTGAAAACCTTGAATACGCTAAAAAAACAAAAGGTCCTGTCCTTCTTCATGTGATCACGAAAAAAGGAAAAGGCTACAAGCCAGCAGAATCCGATAAAATTGGAACTTGGCATGGTACAGGTCCTTACAAAATTGATACAGGAGATTTTGTCAAACCGACAGCAGCGGCTCCGTCATGGAGCAGTCTGGTAAGTGAGACAGTTAGGAAACTTGCGCGAGAAGACGAACGAATTGTCGCCATCACACCGGCTATGCCTGTAGGCTCAAAGCTAGAAGGATTTGCAAAAGAATTCCCAGAGAGAATGTTTGATGTCGGGATTGCAGAGCAGCATGCGGCAACAATGGCAGCTGGACTTGCAACACAAGACATGAAGCCATTTCTGGCGATTTATTCAACCTTTCTTCAAAGAGCCTATGACCAGGTGCTTCATGATATTTGCCGGCAGAATCTCAATGTGTTTATCGGTATCGACCGTGCAGGTCTCGTTGGAGCAGATGGAGAAACGCACCAAGGCGTGTTTGACATTGCTTTCTTGCGTCATATGCCGAATATGGTGTTAATGATGCCAAAAGATGAAAATGAAGGACAACATATGGTTCATACAGCAATTCAATATGATGACGGTCCAATCGCAATGCGCTTCCCGCGTGGGAATGGATTAGGTGTCAAAATGGATGAACAGCTAAAAACCATTCCGATTGGGTCATGGGAAGTTCTTCGTCCAGGTAAGGATGCTGTTATTTTAACTTTCGGTACAACAATTAAAATGGCATTGCAGGCAGCAGAAGAATTACAAAAAGAAGGGAAATCTATTCGTGTGGTCAATGCTCGTTTTATCAAACCGCTTGATGAACACATGCTAAATGATATATTATCCGAAGGGATTCCGATTTTGACCATTGAAGAAGCTGTTCTCCAAGGCGGTTTTGGAAGTGCAGTACTAGAATATGTACATGACAAAAAAGCATCACATATAAAGGTAGAACGTATGGGAATCCCAGATGAATTTATTGAGCATGGAAGTGTGGATGCGCTGCTCGAAGAAATTGGTCTGACAAAAACACAGGTTGCTCAGAACTTACGTGACCTGCTTCCCGCAGCACCAAGAAAAGGAATTGGATCATGACTTCAAAGAAAGAACGACTTGACGTTTTATTAGTCGAAAAAGGACTAATGGACACGAGAGAGAAAGCAAAACGAGCCATTATGGCAGGGATCGTTTACTCGAATGAAAATCGCTTGGATAAACCTGGAGAGAAGATCGACCGTGATACACCGCTTACCGTAAAAGGGAATCCTTTGAAATATGTAAGCCGCGGTGGTTTAAAACTTGAAAAAGCGCTAAAGGAATTTGACTTAACTGTAGAAGGGAAGCTGCTTATCGATATCGGCTCATCAACGGGCGGTTTCACAGATTGTGCACTCCAAAATGGCGCAGTCAAATCATACGCAGTGGACGTTGGATACAATCAGCTTGCTTGGAAACTAAGGCAGGATGACCGTGTAATTGTCATGGAACGCACCAATTTCCGTCATTCCGTTCCAGCGGATTTTACTGAAGGTTTGCCTGAGGTTGCGTCAATTGATGTTTCCTTTATTTCACTTAAGCTGATCCTCCCAGCATTAAAGCATATTCTTGTTCCGGGCGGTGACTGTATCGCTCTAGTCAAACCTCAATTTGAGGCAGGCAGGGAGCTTGTTGGGAAAAAGGGAATTGTACGAGACCCTTTCGTTCACCTTGGTGTGCTAGAAGAAATAAATCAATTTGCTTCAAAGCAAGGATATGACGTAAAGAATGTTTCTTATTCACCAATTACTGGCGGTGACGGGAACATTGAATTCCTGCTTCATTTGGTGCTTCGTCCAGATCAAGAGAAGAATACGGCTTTGCCGTTTTCAGCGCTCGAAGAGATAGTAAAAGAAGCCCATTTAGCACTGAAAGAAAAGAAAAACAATCCGAAAGCTGAGTGAGATCAGATCAATTGATACAGAAGGAATAATAGCTCGCTATTATTCCTTTTTACATGGCAAAAAGACGAGAATTGACAGTTTCTAACGTAATGCTTGTTTTTTAAAGTGCGCATCATATAACATAGAACGTAAAGACATTCTGAGAAGAAAACGCCTAGGGGGGTCAAAATGAATAAAGGTCAAAGGCATATTAAGATAAGAGAGATCATTGCGAGTCAAGAAATAGAAACGCAAGATGAATTAGTAGATATTTTGAAAGCTGATGGATATAACGTCACACAAGCAACCGTTTCAAGAGATATTAAAGAATTGCATTTAGTGAAAGTGCCGACGAACAATGGAACGTATAAATACAGTCTTCCTGCCGATCAACGATTTAACCCACTTTCAAAACTAAAGCGTGCCCTCATGGATGCATTCATTAAAATGGACGCAGCCAGCCACTTAATCGTACTGAAAACAATGCCGGGCAACGCTCAGGCCATCGGTGCCTTAATGGATAATTTAGACTGGGAAGAAATCATGGGAACAATTTGTGGTGATGATACCATTTTGATCATTTGCCGTACAACGGATGATGCTGAAACGGTCTCTACCAAAATTCTAGAGCTTCTATAAAAAGCGATAAGGATGACAAAAAGAGGTGTCAAATGAGTGTTAGCAGAACTAACCATTAAAAACTTTGCAATCATTGAAGAGTTAACGGTTTCATTTGAAAAAGGGCTCACGGTCTTAACGGGGGAAACAGGTGCAGGGAAATCGATTATGATTGATGCTGTTTCACTTCTCGTAGGAGGAAGAGGATCTTCTGAATTTGTTCGATATGGAGAAAAAAAAGCAGAGCTAGAAGGACTTTTTCTTGTGCCGGAACATCATCCAGTTTTTGCCTTGTGTGAAGAACAAGGGATTGAAGCGGCTGATGGAATGATAATCCTTCACCGCGATATTAATAGCAACGGGAAAAGTATCTGCCGCATTAATGGCAAGCTAGTGACCATCTCACTTTTAAGAGAAGTAGGGAGGCTGTTGCTTGATATTCATGGGCAGCACGATAATCAGCTATTGATGGAGGATGAAAATCATCTGCACTTGCTAGACCAATTCGGGGAAGAAGAAATTGCACCTGCCTTGTCTCAATATCGTGAAGTATATGATCAATATATCAAGACCGCCAATAAGCTAAAGAAGCTGTCTGAAAATGAACAAGAAATGGTGCAACGATTAGACTTGTTGCAATTTCAGTTTAAAGAGATTGAAGCGGCTCAATTAGAGCCAGGTGAAGATGAAAAGCTTCAAGAAGAGCGCCACCAAATTAGTAATTACGAAAAAATCTATTCTTCTCTTCAAAATGCTTATAATGCTTTGCGTAATGAGCAAGGAGGGCTGGATTGGGTTGGCATGGCTTCAAGTGAGCTTGAGCAGGTATCTAATATCAACGATGATCTAAAGAAGCTGTCGGAGCAAGTCTCGAATTCCTATTACTTATTGGAGGATTCAACTTTCCAAATGCGCGGACTGCTTGATCAATTGGAATTTGACCCAGCACGACTTGATTTTATTGAGTCTAGGCTAAATGAAATGAAGCAGCTGAAGCGAAAATATGGCTCAACTGTCGAGGAAATTTTAGAATATGCTGCAAAAATCGAAGAAGAGATAGATCACATTCAAAATCGAGACAGCCACTTGCAAACGCTCAAAAACAAGTTGGATGCGATAAGTCGAGATGCATTACTGGAAGCACTTAACGTATCTGAACTTCGCAAAAAATGGGCCAAAAAGTTAGCAAAACACATTCAAGCTGAATTAAAGGATTTATATATGGAGAAGTCATCCTTTGATACGGATTTTGCGATTCGCTATGCGCCTTTTGGCAGCAGTGATTGCCCATTTTTAGATGGAAAACCGGTTCAGCTTGGGAAAAACGGAATAGACCAAGTGCAATTTGTGATCTCAACAAATCCCGGTGAACCGATGAAATCTTTATCAAAAGTAGCATCAGGCGGAGAAATTTCACGTGTTATGCTTGCAGTGAAGAGCATTTTTTCTGCCAAACAAGATGTCACGTCCATTATTTTTGACGAAGTTGATACAGGTGTCAGCGGCAGAGTAGCACAGGCCATTGCTGAAAAAATTCATAAAGTTGCGGCAGGCTCACAAGTGCTATGCATCACGCATTTACCGCAAGTTGCTGCGATGGCTGATACACATCTGTTTATATCTAAACGTTCTAAAGCTGGACGAACATTAACAAGTGTGAAGCCATTAAGTCACGAAGAGAAAATCAATGAAATCGGGCGAATGATTGCGGGTGTTGAAGTAACCGAGTTGACAAAACAGCATGCAAAAGAATTATTACACCAAGCAAATAATGTTAAAACGACAGGGTAGCTGGATAATTAGCTACCCTTATTATGTTGTCTCAAATTCGCTGTATATACGCATGAAATCGCCTTTTTCTTTTATCAATTTATCCAATCATTTTCTAAACGACTCGGTTATAAATCCAAGCTAAGAAGGCAAAAGTAAAGATGTAGCCAAAACAATCACATTGTTCTGGTGTGGGTAAGGAGCGAGGAGAGTGAAAAATGAATGCCCGAAAAGATGAGAAAAGCCATTGGTGTAATTCTCCTTGTTTCTTTAATAAGTACAGGGTTTATGAGCATAGTGAAGCAATATGTCAGTATTCCAACGAATGTCACTGTATTTGAAAAAGAGCAGCAATCGATTAAAACATCAATTGAAGCTACAGCAAATGCCTCTTCAACTGCCTTTCGTCTGTCAGAGAAAAAGAATCAGCTTGAAGTGACTGGGCAAAAGGCTGGAAAAGCCGAAATTGTTTATGATTTTAAAGGGTTTCCTATTAAGAAAACAAAAGTCGATGTTCTTCCAGAATTAAAAGTCGTTCCTGGAGGACAGTCCATTGGTGTCAAGCTCCATTCCGTTGGTGTTCTCGTTGTGGGGTTTCATCAAATCACAACGGCAGACGGCAAAAAATCGCCAGGTGAAGCCGCAGGTATTCAATCAGGGGATATGATTATGGAAATTAACGGTCAAAAAATGGAGAAGATGAATGACCTCACCCCATTTATTCAAAAAGCAGGTAAAACAGGAGAAACACTTTCTTTACTGATTAAAAGAGATCATAAAACGTTTCAAACAAGATTAACACCAGCAAAAGATGAAAGTGAAGGAATTTATCGCATTGGTCTCTACATTCGTGATTCCGCAGCAGGGATCGGAACCATGACATTCTTTGAACCGACATCTAAAAAGTATGGTGCACTCGGACATGTAATTTCTGACATGGATACAAAAAAACCAATCATTGTCGATAACGGAGAAATTGTGAGATCGACTGTGACCTCAATTGAAAAAGGGTCAGATGGTAATCCTGGAGAAAAATTAGCCAAATTCTCAACAGAACGAAAAACAATTGGTGATATCTCACGCAACAGTCCATTCGGTATATTCGGTAAACTAACTGAAAAGCTCGAAAATCATGTAGTGGATAAACCACTTCCAGTCGCTTTATCGAATGAAGTAAAAGAGGGACCGGCAGAAATTTTAACGGTTGTCGATCATGATAAAGTGGAAAAATTTGATATCAAAATTGTCAGTACAACACCACAAAAGTTCCCAGCGACAAAAGGGATGGTACTAAAGATAACAGATGAACGGTTGCTCAGCAAAACCGGCGGCATTGTTCAAGGCATGAGTGGAAGTCCAATCATCCAAAATGGCAAAATCATTGGTGCAGTTACTCACGTATTCGTGAATGACCCAACAAGCGGTTATGGAGTACACATTGAATGGATGCTTTCAGAAGCAGGGATTGACCTTTATCAAAAAAACAAAAAAGCTAGCTGAAGAAAAACTGCCGAAAATGAGGCAGTTTTTTTCTCCCTTACTTTCTAGGTAATCATGTTATAATATAGGAAAAAGAGATTTTTCGACAAAATGGAAAATGAAATGTTGTCAAATTGTATTTATCGTCGAATAGTTAAGAAAAACGTAGAAAAAGCTAGATAATGCTCTATTATTCGGAAATTTAAAGTTTTTTAAAGGGGATAGCTTGGTTTTGTCGAATTGAACACTCAGAAGAGAATTTCAAAAGAATAAAGGAATCGACATTGGGGAGGAAAGAACGTGGAGAAAATTAAAGTGTGTGTAGCTGATGACAATCGAGAACTTGTTGGCCTTTTGACAGAGTACATTGAAGGACAAGAAGATATGGAAGTACTTGGCGTGGCGTATAATGGTCAGGAGTGTCTGACGTTATTTAAAGATAAAGAGCCTGACGTTCTCCTCTTAGATATTATCATGCCTCATTTAGACGGTCTTGCAGTACTTGAACGACTTCGTGATTCTGATATGACTAAACAGCCAAGTGTTATTATGCTGACGGCGTTTGGACAAGAAGATGTGACGAAAAAGGCAGTCGATTTAGGCGCTTCCTACTTCATTTTAAAGCCATTTGATATGGAAAACCTTGTAGGTCATATTCGTCAAGTCAGTGGAAACGGCACACAAATCACACATCGATCTTCATCTATCCAAAGCAGTGTCCTTCGAAACAAACCTGAACCGAAACGTAAAAACTTAGATGCCAGTATTACAACGATTATTCATGAGATCGGTGTTCCAGCCCATATTAAAGGGTATCTATACTTAAGGGAAGCCATTTCAATGGTTTACAATGACATTGAACTTCTTGGGAGCATCACAAAAGTTTTATATCCAGACATTGCAAAGAAATTCAACACCACCGCTAGCAGAGTGGAGCGAGCGATTCGTCATGCAATTGAAGTAGCTTGGAGCAGAGGAAATATTGATTCCATTTCTTCGCTCTTTGGCTATACTGTGAGTATGTCTAAAGCCAAACCAACTAACTCCGAATTCATTGCCATGGTTGCAGACCGCCTGCGTCTAGAGCATAGAGCAAGCTAATACTTTACCACATAAAAAGCGTTTCTTGATTGAAACGTTTTTTTATTTTGTCTAGGTCAAAAAATGGTTCGATTATTTTCATAAGAAAATGAAAAGAAAGCATGAATGTAAATAAGATGACATAAAGTAGTGATAATCAGCTACGTTATTCAATCAATGGTATTGTGTGAAAGAACAAAAAAATCTCGACCATCAGAAAAGGGTGGGAGAACAAGATCTTATGTGTTGGAAGATAAATCAAATAAGATCAAAAGTTCTATTTCTATTTACCTGATTGATTGACGTTTTAAAGTCAATGGCTTCTTTGAGGTTGTGCCATTTGTACTGAATATTCCCCTTGACGAATTTAATAATTTTCACAATCTTTTACTATGCTATAATAATGAAAAGAAGAGGGTGAGGTTATGGGAAAGCTGAAGATCCACTCTGCTGAGGTTGCGAACGAAATTAGCAAGTGGACGAGGGTCATTTCTCAAAATGATCTAGAAAAATCTGCTGTCTATAAAAATAAAATTCAGAATTTGCTAAAAAATACAGACGAGGACAGAGAAGTTCTCCTTTATTACCAGCTCGTTGATGGCAGGCATGAAATGTTACTTGGAAATATTGAAAAAGCCAATCAAATCATGAAAAGTGTCGGAACGTTAGATGAAAAAGCAGATGATATTATCAATTTTTACTTTTATTTTTACAAAGGCCAATATGCCGCCTATGTGAAAAAGTATGATGAGGCGATAAGTTTCTACAAGATTGCAGAACAGCGTTTAAAACGTGTGAATGAAGATCTGGAAGTAGGAACATTTCACCACAAAGTCGCTTCCATCTATTACGAGTTGAAGCAAAACTTTATTTCCATTAACCATATTAAAAAAGCGATCGATACATTCAAAGCGCATGAAGAATATACAGCGCAGGCGATTGATAGTTTAATTTTACATGCGAGCAATTGTATTGATCTATTCCAATTTGATGAAGCGGAGTCTAAATACCAGGAGGCTTTGGAAAAAAGTAAGCGCATTAACAATGAAGTGCTTATTGGAAAGTGTTATCACAATTTGGCTGTGCTGTATTATGCAAAGCGCGATTATGAGAAATGTTTGGAATATGCAAAAAAAGGAATGGGGATTCAAATTCATCGTGACAATAGCCATTATTACATTCAATCTTTATATGTGCTGACGAACGCCATGGTTCATTTAGGACTTCATGAGGCGAAAGAATACGTAAAACAGGGGATTCAATACAGTTGCAATATCCAAAATGATGAATATATAGTAAAATTTGAAATTTTAGATTTAATGTGCGAAAATAGTGAAGCGGCAGACATATTCTCTGAAAAATTAGACTACATAGAAAAAAATAGATTATATGTGGAGCTTGAGGATTTGTCTGAACAAATATCGAAATATTTCAAGGAACGAAATGATTATCAAAATGCCATGCGTTTTCTTGAAAAGAAATTCGATGCGCAAATACTTCAAAAGAAAGTGGAGGTTATTCTATGAAAAAGTTGTTGTTAGGTGTAACAGTCGTTACAGCAGTCGCAGTTGTTTCTTCCCTTTTTGCTCTTGACGCAGAGACGACAGAGCAAGCCATCAGAGCGATTACGTGATCGAAAACGTCTATACAACCTCTTCTGTCTCTGTAGGAAGAGGTTTTTTTATATGTCTTCAAACTGGAAAAATAGAAAAAAACACGTCATAATAGATGTACGCATTATACTTAGAGGTGACATATGACGAAAATTTTTGCGCATAGAGGCTTTAAAGGAATTTATCCTGAAAACACCATGATAGCCTTTGAACATGCAATGAACTCTGGAGCCGACGGGATTGAGCTTGATGTTCAGCTGACGAAAGACGGCAGACTGGCTGTCATTCACGATGAAAAGCTAAACCGTACAACGAATCTAAAAGGCTTAGTAAAAGACCATACATATGAAGAATTAAAAGCAGCGGATGCAAGTCATACTTTTTTTGAAGAAACAGGAGCTGTATCGATCCCACTTTTAGAGGAAGTATTAGAGCTTGTCGTGCCAAAATCGTCTTTACTCATCAATATCGAACTGAAAAACTCGATTTTTCGATATCCAGGTATAGAAGAAAAAGTGAAAGAACAAATTGAGCACTTTCAAATAGAGGATCGGGTGCTTGTCTCTTCATTCCACCACGGAAGTTTAGCCCATTTCCACAAGCTCATGCCAGATGTTGAGCTTGCTGTGCTGACAATGGATGTCATTTATCAGCCTGAAGTGTATATTAAGACGATACCGGCAAAGGGTTACCATCCGAATATGAAGGGAGCAGGGGTGACAAAAGAGGTCGTAACCGCTCTTCAGTCAACGCATCAAGCGATCAGACCATTTACTGTCAATAGTGAAAAACAAATGAAAAAGATGTTTTCCTTAGGTGTAGATGGCATTTTCACTGATTTCCCTGACCGTGCAGTAAAAATAAGAGATGAAATGAAATGAAATAAAGACTTGCCGATTATGGCAAGTCTTTTTTAATTGTTCGCTTTTGTTTAAAGCGATTTGCGACTTTATTTCGTTTGCGGTCTCTGTATAAAATAAATCCAGCCAGAACATACAGACCTGCTCCTAAAAATAATAACCCTGCAATTCCTTGTAACCATAAAAATGGAAATGGCGCAATAATGATCCCAAACACGGTATCACGGAGCAGCTTAATCCCAAGAGCAGCTAAGGCGCCAGGTATCAATATAATGACTAATGCAAGTATTCTCCCCATCAAATGTCCCCTTAAACATCATTTACTTTTATTGTCTAATTCAAAAAATATTTTGTCAAGAAAGGAAAACGTGGTAATATAAGAGTTGTGCAATTTTTTGCAACGGAAGAATATAGTATGCAAAATTTTTCATAAAAAGGGGTAATGGGATGCAGAGAGTCTTGATTGTCGGTGCAGGACAAGGTGGATCAGCTTTGCTGGAAACATTGTTGAAAACAAATATGATTCAAATCATTGCAATCGCCGATCTTGATCTTGGGGCACCGGGGATGGTAGAGGCGAAAAAGAATGGAATTAGGACGACAACAAATTGGAAAGAATACATAAAAGATGATATTGATATCATCATTGAAACAACAGGAAGCTCAACTGTCTTAAAAGAGCTGATTGAAGAAAAGCCTGAGGATGCCGTCATTGTACCTAGTTCCATGGCATACGTGATTTCTGAGTTAATGGAAGAAAAACAACAGCTTATCCAAATGCTAAAGGAACAAACCTATAAACATGACCGCATTTTTAATGCGACCAATGATGGCATGATTTTTATTAATATGGACGAACAAGTTGTTCTGTTTAATCGCTCAGCTGCTAAGATGGTGGGGTGTTCTCAAAAAGACGCAATAGGCCGACACATTAGAGAAGTGATTCCGAACACGAAACTTCCTGATATTTTAAGATCAAGAGAGCCGGAATTTAACCAAAAACAATTTTTGAATCAACATATACAAATTGTGACAACGCGTCTTCCGATCATTGATGATGCTGGGAAAATGTTAGGGGCCTTGTCTATTTTTAAAGATATTACAGATGCGGTAGAGCTTGCTGAGGAAGTGACGAACCTAAAGGAAGTTCGTACGATGCTAGAAGCTATCATTCAATCATCAGATGAAGCCATATCGGTCGTCGATGAAGAGGGCAAGGGTATTCTAATTAACCGTGCTTATACGAAAATGACCGGTTTAACGGATAAAGAGGTTGTTGGTAAGCCTGCGGGTGCAGACATTTCTGAAGGGGAAAGTATGCATTTGAAGGTACTTGAAACAAGAAGACCGGTTCGAGGCGTGAGAATGAAGGTGGGTCCGAATAAAAAAGATGTGATCGTGAACGTAGCACCTGTCATTGTTGATGGCATTCTTAAGGGCAGTGTAGGGGTGATTCACGACGTGTCTGAAATTCAATCACTCACCAATGAATTAAATAAAGCGAGACAACTCATTCGCACACTTGAAGCGAAGTACACCTTTGAAGACATCATTGGAGAAAGTGAACAAATGCTTGTTGCGCTAGAACAGGCAAAGCTTGGTGCGAAAACACCTGCAACGATTTTACTCCGAGGGGAATCAGGTACCGGGAAAGAACTGTTTGCGCACGCCATCCATAATGAAAGTGATCGGAAATATAACCGATTTGTCCGGGTGAACTGTGCGGCATTGTCAGAGACTCTCTTAGAATCAGAGCTTTTCGGATATGAAGAGGGGGCGTTTTCTGGTGCAAGACGCGGCGGGAAAAAAGGTCTGTTTGAAGAAGCGAATCAAGGCAGTATCTTTCTTGATGAGATTGGTGAAATGACCCCAAGTACACAGGCGAAATTACTTCGCGTCATGCAAGAGAAGGAAATCGTCAGAGTGGGCGGAACAAAGGCAATTCCAGTAGATGTCCGTGTAATTACGGCGACAAATGTCAATATTGAAAAAGCAATGGCGGAAGGAAAATTCCGTGAGGACTTATATTATCGAATGAACCGATATCCGATATCGATTCCCCCGCTTAGGCAACGTCTCGAAGATATTGAGTCATTAAGTAAACGATTGATTCAAAAAATTAATTTAGATTATGGACGGAATGTCCGCGGTTTAACAGAGAAAGCACTTCATAGGCTGCGTACGTACAGTTGGCCTGGGAATGTAAGAGAGCTCGAGAATGTTCTAGGACGAGCTATGATCTTTTTAAATCCACAAGAAGAGTGGATAGATGAAGGGCATATTGCTTTCATGGAGACGGAAGAAAATGAAGAAAAAGAGAAAAATGGTTTTGTTATAGATCAGTATGAGGGCGAAACATTGTCAGACGCTGTAGAAGCATTTGAAGCTCAGCTCATCAAAAAAACCCTTGAAAAGCATCAATTCAATCGGACGAAAACAGCTAAAACATTAGGGATTAGCATTCGGAACCTTTACTATAAAATGGATAAATATGAACTTGCAAAAGATAGCATGCAATAAAATGCACGTTACCTGCAAAGAATTGCACTGTGCGATAGCTAAAAGGTATTTTACCTATAGTTTTAAGCTGGCACACAACTTGCATAAGAAAAGGTGAACCGTCATAAGGAAAGGTGGGCATGTATGAAGCTTGACGATCTGATTATTAAAGCCTCTAAGCTTCAGAATAAAACAGCGGCTGTAGCTCATGCAGAAGACGAAGAGGTGCTTCTTGCCATTAAAATGGCCATTGAACGAAAGGTTGCTCGCTTCTTGCTGGTTGGCAACAAACGCAACCTAAAAGAGCTAGTAAAACAGCATGAGATCAATGAAGGCTGGATAGATATTATACATTCTGATTCACCCGAAGAATCTGCGAAAATCGCCGTGCAGGCAGTCAGTGAGAACCATGCAGATATATTGATGAAGGGCCATGTGCCAACTGCAGTACTTTTAAAAGCCGTGTTAAATAAAGAATACGGTCTCCGTACAACCAGTGTTTTATCACATGTTGCGGCATTTGAAGTACCGGGATTCGACCGCTTTATTTATGTAACGGATTCTGCGATGAATATCGCACCGGACTTAAAAATGCTCAAAGAAATTACGATCAATTCAGTTCAAGTAGCGCATGCCGTCGGTAACGACAGGCCAAAGGTGGCTGTATTATCTGCGATAGAGGTTGTAAACCCTGCAATGGATTCAACCTTGACGGCAGCAAGTCTTGCACAAATGAATCGACGAGGTCAAATTTCCGGCTGTCTGATTGATGGGCCTCTCGCTTTAGATAATGCCATTTCTCAATCGGCTGCTTCTCATAAAAATATTACGAGTGATGTAGCCGGAGATGCAGATATTTTGCTTGTTCCAACAATTGAAGCAGGCAACATCTTATATAAATCACTTATTTACTTTGCGCACGCAAAAGTGGGAGCAGTGGTAGCAGGGGCAAAGGCACCGATTGCTTTAACAAGCCGGTCCGACTCAGCCGAAAGTAAGCTTTATTCAATTGCACTTGCCATCTGTACATCAAATGAAGTGGAACAATAGGAGGATATGAACAATGGAGCTTTTTAAATATATGGAAAGATATGATTATGAACAGCTTGTATTTTGTCAAGATGAACAGTCTGGCTTAAAGGCCATTATTGCCATACATGATACGACACTTGGTCCAGCACTTGGTGGAACGAGAATGTGGACATATGAAAATGAAGAAGCAGCGATTGAAGATGCTCTTCGTCTTGCAAAAGGGATGACGTATAAAAATGCAGCAGCAGGGTTAAATCTAGGCGGTGGGAAAACGGTCATCATTGGCGATCCGAGAAAGGACAAAAATGAAGAAATGTTTCGAGCGTTTGGGCGGTACATTCAAGGACTTAATGGCCGCTACATCACAGCAGAAGATGTAGGAACAACTGTAGAAGATATGGATCTCATTCATGAGGAAACCGACTTCGTAACAGGTATTTCTCCTGCATTCGGCTCATCTGGGAATCCATCTCCTGTGACAGCCTACGGTGTGTATAAAGGCATGAAAGCCGCTGCAAAAGCCGCATTCGGCACAGATTCACTAGAAGGAAAAACGATCGCCGTACAAGGTGTTGGGAATGTCGCCTACAATCTTTGCAAACATCTTCATGAAGAAGGTGCACAGCTGATTGTAACAGATCTCAACAAAGACTCTGTTCAGCGTGCCGTCGAGGACTTTGACGCAAAGGCTGTAGACCCTGACGATATTTATGATCAAGATTGTGATATTTACGCACCGTGTGCACTTGGCGCAACAATCAATGATATGACGATTCCGAAATTAAAGGCAAAAGTCATCGCTGGTGCTGCGAATAATCAATTGAAAGAAACCCATCACGGTGATTTGATTCATGAAATGGGCATTGTGTATGCACCTGATTATGTCATCAATGCAGGTGGTGTGATTAACGTTGCAGATGAGCTGTATGGATATAATGCTGATCGTGCCATGAAAAAGGTCGAAGGCATCTATCAAAATATTGAGCGTGTCATTGAAATCTCAAACCGTGATGCTATCCCAACATATAAAGCAGCAGACCGTTTAGCTGAAGAGCGAATTGAAAGAATGCGTAAATCAAGAAGTCAATTTCTGCAAAATGGTCAACATATTTTAAGCCGTCGCTAATTTGATGAATGAGTTGAAACGGAGGTTTTGTTTTTGCTGACAAAAGAATGGCGTATTCTCACTATTAATCCAGGCTCTACTTCAACAAAAATTGGTGTGTTTCATAACGAGCGATCGATCTTTGAAACAACACTTAGACATACAGATGAGGAATTGAAGAAATTTCCTCATATCATTGATCAATTCTCATTTCGTAAGGAAAAGATTTTGGAAACACTTCATGAGCAGGGAATGAACATCTCTAAATTTGATGCAGTTTGTGCCCGCGGCGGTCTTCTTCGTCCGATTGAAGGCGGGACGTATGAAGTGAATGAGCAGATGGTTCAGGACTTAAAAGAAGGTTATGCAGGTCAGCATGCTTCCAATTTGGGCGGAATCATTGCAAGAGAAATTGCACTTGGTCTCAATATACCTGCGTTTATTGTTGATCCAGTTGTGGTGGATGAACTAAAGCCGATTGCTCGAATATCTGGTTTGCCAACCATTGAACGTAAAAGTATTTTCCATGCACTGAATCAAAAAGCTGTCGCAAGAAGAACAGCTGCTTCATTTGGGAAACGTTATGAGGATTTAAACATGATCATTACGCATATGGGCGGCGGCATTACAATCGGTGTTCATGAAAAAGGGAAGGTCATCGATGTCAATAATGGACTGCATGGTGAAGGTCCTTTTAGTCCAGAACGGGCAGGTACAATCCCAACAGGAGATCTCGTCAATCTTTGCTTCTCTGGAGAATACACACAAGAGGAGATGCTTAAGCGCATTATTGGTGAAGGCGGTCTTGCAGGCTATCTTGGCACGACAGATGCTGTAAAAGTAGAGAAAATGATTGCAGCAGGTGATGAGCGTGCTGCACTCATCTATGAAGCGATGTGCTATCAAATCGCAAAAGAAATTGGGGCCGCAAGTGCTGTCTTAAAAGGAGTAGTTGATGTCATTGTCTTAACGGGCGGTCTTGCGTACAGCAAAAAAATCACCTCAAGTATTAGAGGCTATATCGACTGGATTTCAGATGTCGTGGTATATCCAGGTGAAAACGAATTGCAATCCTTAGCAGAAGGTGCACTACGTATTTTAAAAGAAGAAGAAGCACCGAAAGAATATCCAAATGATCAAAGGGAGAAGAAAGGAGTGACAAGTCATGGCAACTGAATATGACCTCGTCATTCTTGGTGGAGGCACAGGCGGCTATGTTGCTGCCATTCGCGCCTCGCAACTTGGATTGAAAACAGCAGTTGTAGAAAAAGCAAAGCTTGGAGGAACATGTCTTCATAAAGGCTGTATTCCATCTAAAGCGTTACTTAGAAGCGCAGAAGTGTACCAAACAGTAAAGCGTGCAGCAGATTTTGGCGTTGAGACAAATGAAGCAACCTTACAGTTCAAAGGCGTACAAAAAAGAAAATCAGATATTGTTGACAAATTAGCTGACGGCGTCAAACATTTGATGAAGCAAGGGAAAATTGATGTATACGAGGGGATTGGCCGTATCCTCGGTCCTTCTATTTTTTCACCCATGCCGGGAACCATTTCAGTCGAAATGGCGAATGGAGACGAAAACGAGATGCTTATCCCAAAGCAGGTCATCATTGCTACTGGATCAAGACCGCGTGTACTGCCGGGTCTTGAGGTAGATGGTACGCACATTTTATCATCAGATGAAGCACTTGAACTAAATGAACTTCCTCAGTCTATGTTGATTGTAGGCGGCGGTGTTATTGGTATTGAATGGGCATCAATGATGAATGATTTTGGTGTGAAAGTGACTGTGATCGAGTTTGCTGATCGCATTTTACCAACAGAGGACAGGGACATTTCTAAAGAAATGGAAAAGCTCTTATCAAAAAAAGGCATTACATTTATCACAAATGCGAAAGTCCTTCCGGATACAGTAGAAAAGCATGAACACCTTGTCAAAATTCAAGCTGAAAAAGGTGGAGACATCCAGTCCTTTGAAGCGGAAAAACTGTTACTTTCTGTTGGGCGTGTTCCAAATATTGAAGGAATTGGTCTTGAAAACACTGAGATCCAAACAGAGAAACATGGCATTGTGGTGAATGAACATTATCAAACGAAAGAATCTCATATTTATGCGATAGGAGATGTGATCGGTGGACTTCAGCTTGCGCATGTGGCATCGCATGAGGGCTTAATTGCCGTGGAACATATGGCTGGAAAAAAGCCGAAACCGCTTGATGAAACACTTGTGTCAAAATGTGTATACTCTCATCCTGAAACAGCAAGTGTTGGACTGACTGAACAGGCAGCAAAAGAGCAAGGCTATGAAGTCAAGATTGGCAAGTTTCCTTTCATGGCTATTGGAAAAGCGCTTGTATTTGGCGAGTCAGATGGATTTGTCAAAATCATTGCAGACAAAAAAACAGATGACATTTTAGGGATTCATATGATTGGTCCTCATGTAACAGATATGATATCTGAAGCTGGATTAGCCAAAGTGCTTGATGCAACGCCGTGGGAAGTGGGGCAAACGATTCACCCGCACCCAACCTTGTCAGAGGCGATTGCAGAAGCAGCACTTGCTGTTGACGGTAAGGCGATCCATTTTTAATCAAGGAGGGAAACATGATGAGTAACATGCGTCATCAAGAATTAGGATTATCAGATGAACAAGCAATTGACATATATAAGACGATGCTTCTTGCGAGAAAAATCGATGAACGGATGTGGCTGTTAAATCGTTCAGGAAAAATTCCGTTCGTGATTTCTTGCCAAGGACAGGAAGCGCAGCAAGTCGGAGCTGCCTTTGCATTAGATAGAGAACAGGACTACTTATTACCTTACTACCGTGACATGGGACTTGTACTTGCGTTTGGAATGACGGCCAAAGATTTGATGATGTCAGGTTTTGCGAAAAAGGATGATCCGAACTCAGGTGGAAGACAAATGCCAGGTCATTTTGGGCAAAAATCAAACCGCATTGTGACAGGATCGTCTCCTGTGACGACACAAGTGCCGCATGCAGTTGGTATTGCACTCGCTGGGAGACTAGAGCAAAAGAACTTTGTCAGCTTTGTCACATTTGGAGAGGGCTCTTCAAACCAAGGTGATTTCCATGAAGGAGCAAACTTTGCTGCTGTGCATAAATTGCCCGTCATTTTCATGTGCGAAAATAATAAATATGCGATTTCCGTTCCATATGACAAACAAGTGGCATGTGAACGCATTTCTGATCGAGCGATTGGTTACGGTATGCCGGGCGTAACAGTGGATGGGAATGATCCGCTTGAAGTATATGCAGCAGTCAAAGAGGCAAGAGACCGTGCGATAAGAGGTGAAGGTCCAACATTGATCGAGGCAATTTCCTACCGCTTAACTGCGCATTCAAGTGATGACGATGATTCAAGCTATCGAGAAAAAGAAGAAGTGCTCGAAGCAAGAAAGAAAGACCCGCTCCTTCAATATGAAACCTACTTAATTGAAGGAAACATCATGACCTCTGATATGAAAGAAGAGATGTCTAAAGAAATCATGCAAATTGTAAACGAAGCTACTGATGAAGCGGAAAACGCAGCTTATGCAGATGCAGAAAGTGCGCTTCGTTATGTGTATGCGGAGTAAGGGGGAAGAAAAAGTGCCTGTTATATCATATATAGACGCCATTACACTGGCGATGAAAGAAGAAATGGAACGTGATCCGAAAGTGTTTGTGCTCGGAGAGGATGTTGGGAAAAAAGGCGGCGTGTTTAAAGCGACATCTGGTCTTTATGAACAATTTGGAGAAGCGCGCGTGATAGATACACCACTTGCAGAATCAGCCATTGCTGGTGTTGGCATCGGGGCAGCCATGTATGGAATGCGCCCGATTGCAGAAATGCAATTTGCGGATTTTATTATGCCTGCTGTCAACCAAATTATTTCAGAGGCTGCAAAGATTAGATACCGCTCAAATAATGATTGGAGTTGTCCAATGGTCATCCGTGCACCTTATGGTGGCGGTGTTCATGGTGCGCTGTATCATTCTCAATCGGTTGAAGCCATTTTTGCAAATCAGCCTGGTTTAAAGATTGTCATGCCTTCTACACCTTATGATGTAAAAGGGCTGCTGAAGGCCGCAGTGCGTGATCCGGATCCTGTATTGTTCTTTGAACACAAACGTGCATACAGACTCATTAAAGGCGAAGTGCCGGAAGAGGATTATACTCTCCCAATTGGGAAAGCAGATGTGAAACGTGAAGGGGACGATATCACTGTGATGACGTATGGCTTATGTGTACACTTTGCCATGCAAGCAGCAGATCGTCTTGCGAAGGACGGCATTTCTGCTCATATCCTAGATTTACGAACAGTTTACCCGCTTGATCAAGAAGCGATTATCGAAGCGGCATCGAAAACAGGGAAAGTTCTTCTATTAACGGAAGATACAAAAGAAGGAAGCATTATGAGTGAAGTTGCGGCCATTATTTCGGAACATTGCTTATTTGATTTAGATGCGCCAATTAAACGACTAGCAGGCCCTGATATTCCTGCAATGCCTTATGCGCCGACAATGGAGAAATTTTTCATGGTTAACCCAGATAAAGTAGAAGCTGAAATGAGAGCGCTAGCTGCATTTTAAGAAAGAGGAGGATTTCAAGTGGCTATTGAACAAATGAAAATGCCTCAGCTAGGTGAAAGTGTAACAGAAGGAACCATTAGCAAATGGCTCGTTGCACCTGGCGATCATGTGAATAAATACGATCCGATTGCAGAAGTGATGACGGATAAAGTAAACGCAGAGGTTCCGTCATCCTTTACGGGGACGATTGCAAAGCTATCGGCTGAAGAAGGCGATACACTTCAAGTAGGAGAAGTGTTTTGTGAAATTGAAGTAGAAGGCAGCGGGAGCCCACAACAGAGCGCAAAAGAAGAAAGAGTACCTGAACAAAAAGAATCGGCGGCTGTTGATCAAATAGAGACAGATCAAAGTCAAAAGAAGCGTTATTCCCCAGCAGTACTACGTTTAGCAGAAGAGCATGGAATTGATTTGTCAACTGTTCAAGGGACAGGAGCAGGCGGACGAATTACAAGAAAAGATTTATTGCAAGTGATAGAAAATGGAGGCACTGAAGAGAAGGCAGCTTCCATGACAAATCATACAGACGTTCAAACGGAGCCTGTGCAGTCAACTCAAGAACAAACTGCATCTTCTATCGCGACAATGTCTGGTGACGTCGAGCTACCAGTGACACCGATCAGACAGGCGATTGCAGCAAATATGCTAAGAAGCAAACATGAAATTCCGCATGCATGGACCATGATGGAGGTTGACGTGACAAACCTTGTGTCGCGAAGAAATCAACTGAAGGACCAGTTTAAAGCAAAAGAAGGGTTTAATTTGACATTCTTTGCGTTCTTTGTAAAAGCTGTGGCACAGGCATTGAAGGAATTCCCAGAAATAAATAGCATGTGGGCAGGAGATAAAATTGTCCAAAAGAAAGCTATCAATATATCCATTGCAGTTGCGACAGAGGATGCTCTTTTTGTACCAGTTATTAAGGATGCTGATGAAAAGACAATTAAAGGCATTGCCAAAGAAATCCATGAGCTGGCAGTCAAAGTTCGCCAAGGTAAGCTAAAGCAGAGTGATATGGAAGGCGGCACGTTCACGGTGAACAACACTGGATCATTTGGTTCTATTCAGTCGATGGGTATTATTAATTATCCTCAAGCGGCGATCTTGCAGGTTGAGTCCATCGTGAAGCGACCAATGATTGTAAATGGGATGATTGCAGCAAGAGATATGGTCAATCTTTGTTTATCACTGGATCACAGGGTACTCGATGGTCTTGTATGCGGCCGCTTCCTTCAGAGAGTGAAACAAATTCTTGAAGGAATTGACGAACAAACATCAGTTTATTAAACGACTTTTCCCCCTCCATACGATGAGAGGGGGATTTTCCATCAAAGAGAAAGGAGCGGCAAAGTATGTCGGGATTAGACTTTTTTGCGTTTCTGACAATCGGACTCATGTTTATAACGGCGATTGCATTCGCATTTCTACGATATATTTCGAAATCACGCAATCATCCTGAGAAATTATTCCTCTTATTATCCATCGTTTCGTTTATTCAAATGGCGTACTGCTTGTTCATTGTCGGCGGATTTAAAGGGGCTGCGAATAGCTTTCTAGGCGTCTCGTTGCTGCTTGGCACGCTGTTTGGATATACACTTGAATATTTATACAGACGCTGTATCAGAAAAACGCCCGAATCCAAATGACTCCGGGCGTTTTTTTATTCTGCTGGAACAATAAAGGTCAGGTGCTGTTTAAGAACTTCAAGATGTGAGGGTGCTTTCATGTAGACTTCACCATCTGTATCTGCATCCATCTCCGTTTTTGTGAGAATATTGATGTGAGACGCCTGTATGAGGGATAAGTCACCTGTGAAATCCTCTAGTTCTTCTCGATTCATTGAAAAAATTTCTTTTAAAGCAGAGAAACTTGTGTTTCTGCAAATCAAAATTTCGGCTTTTCCATCATCAATCGCTGCATTCGGTAAATCGATTTTATTTGTTCCGATGTATTGCCCATTCATGACGAGAACGATGACGGCTTCTTCTTCCCAGTTTTCCTTTTCAGTTTCAATCCGAACGTGAAAAGGCTCGGTTTGCTGAAGTGTCCGAATGGCGCTTGTGAAATAACTGATTTTACCGAGCACGGCTTTTTCTTTGTCATTAATATTATTTGAGGTTTCTGCAATGAGCCCGATTCCCCAGAAGTTTAAAAGGTATCGATCCTCGGCTTTGATCAAGTCAACCTTTTTTTCAGTTCCATCCACGATCATTTGAGCCGCTTTTTGTATTTGTTGCGTGATTCCAAGTGTTCTAGAGAAATCATTGCACGTCCCTCCCGGCAAAATGGCAACGGCAGGCCTTTTCGTTAAACCGCCAATTCCATTAATACACTCATGAACGGTTCCATCACCGCCTAATATGATCAACAACTCAATCGTCTCATCAATCGTGCGGCAAAAATGATAGGCATCCTCAGGCTGTCTAGTAGGTTTAAGAATGAGTTCATCGATATGTAGAGAGAGGAGAGGCACTGTTTGAGCTAGTATTTTTTCAATGTTTTTTTGTCCAGCATTTCCATTATAAATGAGCATTGCTTGATTAAATTGTGCCATGGCGCAGTTCTCCCTTCCAGCTTTTTATTCATCACTTTTCCCCAATTTGGCATCTCATAAACGATGGTGCTGAAAAAGACAACACATTTGCCCGTTCCAGCTTTCCTTGATATGATGAAGTAAAATGGTGAAGGATACGTAGAAGGAGTGAAAGGATTTGAATATTGATTTTAACTTATTTATGAATGATATTGTCAGACAAGCAAGAGAAGAGATCAGGCAAGCAGGTTACACAGAACTTACAACACCTGAAGAAGTGGATGAAGCGCTTACTAAAAAAGGAACGGCACTTGTGATGGTGAATTCAGTGTGCGGATGTGCAGGGGGAATAGCAAGACCAGCAGCTAGCTATTCTGTTCATTACGATAAGCGCCCAGATCAATTACTGACAGTGTTTGCTGGTCAGGATAAAGAAGCGACTGCGAGAGCACGTGAATACTTCGAGGGCTATCCGCCATCCTCTCCCTCTTTTGCACTTTTAAAGGATGGGAAGATCATTAAAATGATAGAACGTCATGAAATTGAAGGGCACGAGCCTATGGAAGTGGTCTCGAAACTTCAGGCGGCTTTCGATGAGCATTGTGAAGAATTTTAAAGAACCCCTACAATTGTACTAAATAGATGTGAAACAGTCTGGTCTTTAGATCGGACTGTTTTTTTGTTTTATATGACATTAGAATCAAAATGATTTTAGCAAAATACTATTGCATCTCAAAAAGAAAGTGTTTAAAATACATTATAGTGAATAAATATTCAAACCTACACATGAGTTTAAATACTGGGAGGCATTTTATATGAAAAAGTGGTTATTATTACTTATGACAGTTGGTCTTGCAACTGCACTCGCAGCTTGCGGAACTTCTTCTAATAATTCAAACGCATCAGGAGATGACAAAACACTCGTGATGGCGACATCAGCAGACTATCCGCCATTTGAATCTAAAGATGGCGATAAAATTGTCGGTTTTGATGTAGACCTTGCAAAAGCACTTGCGAAAAAAAATGGCTATAAGCTAGAAATTCAAGACATGGACTTTGCGAGCCTTGTATCAGCCCTAAAAACGAACAAAGCAGACATTGTTCTTGCGGGGATGACACCGACAGAAAAACGTAAAAAACAAGTCGATTTTTCAGACATTTACTACAATGCAACAAACATGCTCGTAACTAAGAAAGATAGCGGTATTCAATCTGAAAAAGACCTTCAAAACAAAACAGTAGGTGCTCAGTTAGGCTCTATTCAGCTTGATGATGCCAATGCAATGAAAGATAAATATCACTTGAAAGTAGAAGATCGTAATAAAATTTCTGATTTAGTGCAAGAAATTAAAGCAGGTCGCTTTGATGCAGCGATCATCGAAGATAAAGTGGCTGCTGGCTATTTGAAAAAAGAAAAAGATTTCCAAGCATTTCAATTAAATAGTTCAAACGAAGGCTCAGCGATTGCATTTAAAAAGAATAGCGATTTAACAGCGAAATTTAATCAATCATTAAAAGAAATGAAAAAAAATGGCGAGCTTGATCAATTAATTGAAAAATGGTTTGTGAAAGAAGACAAATAAACCATCATAAAAGGTCAGCGTCATCTTATTTAAGCTCATGCACAATCACGCTGAAAAGTTCAACATGTGTTGAGCTTTTTTCCTTTTATTTTAATCATTGCCTTTTTATGAAGGCAAAAAGGAGATTTGAAAATGAATTTCACAGAAGTTATTCCTCAAATGCCATTTATTTTAGAAGGGTTAAAGGTAACACTCTCAATTGTTGTTGTTTCTCTTTTTCTCGGATTTATTCTTGGTGTTTTATTAACCCTATGTAAAATTAGTGTGTTTACACCACTCATTTGGATTGCAGATTTTTATACATCGATTTTTCGAGGCACACCACTTGTTCTTCAGCTATTAATTATTTATTTTGGATTACCTCAATTGATTGGTTTTCAAATTGATCAGTACTGGGCAGCAGTAGCGGCATTTTCATTAAACTCAGCAGCGTATGTATCAGAGATTATTCGTGCAGGCATTAATGCGATTGATAAAGGTCAGAAAGAAGCTGCGATCGCTCTAGGTGTTCCTTATGCTAAAATGATGAAGGACTTACTGCTTCCACAGGCATTTAAGAATATTTCACCAGCCCTTGTGAACGAAATGATTACACTGACAAAAGAATCCGCTATTGTGACCGTCATTGGACTAGGTGATGTCATGAGGCGTGCCTATCAAGCAGGGGCGATTACGTATAGTTATCTCGAACCGCTTATTTTTGCCGGTCTCATTTATTATGTTATCGTGCTGATTCTCACCTTTGTCGGCAAAGCGGTGGAAAGGAAGTTAACAATAAATGATTAAAATAGAAAAGCTCACAAAATCATTTGGGAAAAATGAAGTATTGAAAGGAATCGACACAACCATTGAAGAGGGACAAGTTGTGGCAGTCATCGGACCGTCTGGTTCAGGAAAATCTACGTTCCTTCGCTGCATGAACTTACTTGAGAAACCGACTTCCGGCGTCATTACGATTAAAGATACTGAAATCACTAACCCTAAGACAAATGCATTAAAAGTGCGTGAGAACATCGGAATGGTATTTCAGCACTTTCACCTATTTCCACACAAAACGGTATTGGAAAATATTACGTATGCACCTATAAATGTGAAAAATCAGTCTAAGGAAGAAAGTATCAAACAGGCCGAGTCCCTTTTGAAGAAAGTCGGGCTTTTAGAGAAGAAAAATGATTATCCGAACCGCTTATCGGGCGGACAAAAGCAGCGTGTAGCCATTGCACGTGCTCTTGCCATGAAACCAGACATCATGCTTTTTGACGAACCAACCTCCGCACTTGACCCTGAAATGGTCAAGGAAGTATTAGACGTCATGAAAGAGCTAGCTCAATCGGGTATGACGCTCGTGATCGTGACACATGAAATGGGCTTTGCCAAAGAAGTGGCTGACCGTGTAATCTTTATGGATGATGGGAAAATTGTGGAAGATGCAAATCCTGTTCAATTCTTTGAAACGCCATCTTCACAGCGAGCTCAAGAGTTCTTACAAAAAATATTATAAAGAAAAAGAAGGAGACTTAACATCTTCTTCTTTTTTTGATTATAATGGGAAAAGTAAAAAAGTTCATCATTTCACAAAAGTGAATAGAATAAAGACAGAAAAGAGTGAAACGCATCATGTTTAAAATCGGCTATCGAACGCTGAAAACAGCTTTAGGAACAACTCTAGCCATCTATATTGCTCAATTGCTTGGTCTGCAAAATTATTCATCTGCTGGCATTATTACGATTCTTTGTATTCAAGTAACGAAAAAACGGTCATTGCACGCATCGGGAGCTCGTTTTGCAGCGTGTAGCCTTGCCATTTTATTCTCTTACTTATTTTTCGAGCTCATCGGTTATCATCCATTCGTCATTGGTTTGATGTTGCTTCTCTTCATTCCTACAACCGTCTTATTGAGAATGAAAGAAGGTATTGTGACAAGCTCTGTCATCATCCTTCATTTATACATGTCTGGCGGGATTACCCTTAGTTTAATCTGGAATGAGCTTCTTTTAATTACAATTGGTGTCGGTGTTGCCCTTATTATGAACCTGTATATGCCGAGCGTTGATAAAAAGTTAAAACAATACAGTGAACAGATCGAAGCCAATTTTGCCAAAATCTTTGAAGAAATCGAACAATACTTAATGACAGGGAAACAAGATTGGACAGGAAAAGAAATATCAGAGACACATCAATTGATCAAAGAAGCGAAAGCCCTTGCTTACCGAGATGTCGAAAATCATGTACTGCGGCATGAAAATCTGTATTATCATTACTTCAACATGAGACAAAAGCAATTTGAAATCATTGAGCGTGTCCTTCCTAAAATTACGTCTATATCTATTACTACAGAGCATGGACAAATCATTGCAGAATACATCAGAGATTTACGTAAGCACATTCATCCTGGGAATACGGCGCATAAGTTTTTAAGAAGGTTGATTGATATGAAAAAAGAGTTTGAAGCACTTCCGCTTCCAAAAACAAGAGAAGAATTTGAAGCAAGAGCAGCACTTTTTCATTTCCTCGGAGAAATGGAACAGTATTTAGTGTTGAAAAGCTATTTTAAAGGGATAAAAGAATAGAGACGCATGAGTTCCCCCTTCATTGGTCAATCTAATGAAAAAAGGAGGAGCTTATGCGTCTTTTATTTTATACAATGCTTTCTATGTCTCTCTCGCCCATATGGCCGCTCGGACAGAACCCGCTTCCGGGAGACCCCTTTGTGATTATTAATAAACAGACGAATGAACTTGCTTATATTGATGATGGAAAGGTGCAAGCAGTGTACCCTGTTTCTACAGGGAAAACGGCTGATTTGACGCCAGAAGGAGAGTTTACCATTATGATCAAAGCGAAAGACCCTTATTACAGAAGAAAGAATATCGAAGGCGGCGCAAAGAACAATCCTCTAGGCAGAAGGTGGATTGGATTTGATGCAAGAGGCACAGATGGAAGAACTTATGGAATTCATGGAACAAATGACGAAACATCAATTGGAAAATTTATCACTGCAGGCTGCGTGAGACTGCATAATCGTGATGTGGAACAGTTATTTGATCAAATCCCGATTGGAACAAGAGTATGGATTACGAAAACAAGCGATTCGTTTGTAAAGCTTGCCAAAGACAAACAGGCGATTCGTTAACAGAACGAGTGACCTGTTTGTCTACTTTAAAACTTATAAAAAAGTAGCAGCTCCTGCTAATAGTGAGGAAATAAGCAGCAAGCTAATCATAAGTAACACCATAAATTTCATGAATTTCTGTGACATATCGCACCCCTATCACTCAAGTTTTTGCGACCAGCGCACCTTTTTTTATTTTATCTGGTTTTTTCATACTCGACAAGTAATCAAAAAAGGAAGTGAACATGTGAACAGATGAACCAAATTGATCATATTGCCATTGCTGTTTTTTCTATTAAAGATACGAGTCAAACGCTTCGGGAGCTTTTCAACTGGCGATTTTCAGGCGTTCAAGAAATCCCCGATCAGCTTATCAGGGCTTCGTTTGCATCACTTGGTGACATTCACATTGAATTGATTGAACCGATGTCAGATGACAGCAAATTACATACTTTCTTAACAAAAAGAGGAGAAGGTCTTCATCATATCGCCTTAAAGTCGGATGATCTCAAATATCATCTCAAAAATTTTGATCAGCTTGGTGTACAATTGCTTCAAAAAGAGGCGAAAAAGGGTGCTGACGGGAAGCGTATTGCGTTTATTTCTCCGAAGGAAGCTTCTGGTGTGTTATTTGAACTGTGTGAGCCTTTGAAAGGAGAGGGAATATGACATGAATGAATCGATCAATGAGTTATATGAATGGCGTAAGCAAGCGGCAATGGGAGGCGGAGAAAAGCGTTTAAAGGCTCAAGAGGACAAAGGAAAGCTTTCCGTCAACGAACGGCTCGATATGCTACTCGATCCAGGAAGCTTTATGGAAATTCAACCATTTGCAAAAGGTCATCACTCTGAGCACCTAGGAGACGGAGTCATCGTTGGAACGGGTTTGATTCATGACAGACCTGTATGTGTCTATGCACAAGATGCGACAGTATATGGCGGTTCATTAGGAGAGATGCATGCTAAAAAAATCACATCCTTAATGGATTTTGCCGCTAAAAATCAGATGCCGATCATCGGTCTGAAAGACTCAGGTGGTGCGAGAATTCAGGAGGGTGTGGTATCATTAGAAGGGTACGGTCAAATTTTTAAACGAAATGTGTTGTACTCTGGTCAGATTCCGCAAATATCAGTTATTCTAGGCTCATGTGCAGGTGGTGCTGTGTATTCGCCTGCACTGACAGACTTTGTATTGATGACCGAACAAACGGCCCACATGTTTTTAACTGGTCCTAAAGTGATAGAAAAGGCAACTGGAGAAACGGTCTGTCCTGAGCGGCTAGGCGGTGCATTTATTCAGCACCAGACAAGCGGCAATGTGCACTATACTGGGAAAGATGAGAAGGACGTGTTAAAGGCTGTTCGCACACTTTTAACGTACATACCGACTAAACAGAAGACTGCCTGTCATGCTGTGGAAAAAACGAAGCATGACCCAAGTGATCCTGGTACTATTTTGCCAAAGGATCCGGCACGAACCTATGATGTGAAAAAAATGATTACCGCTTTAACTGATCACGTCTCATTTTTTGAAACGCAGCCTTGTTTCTCTAAAAATATTGTCACTGGTTTTGCAAGATTACAAGGGTCTTCTATTGGAATTGTAGCCAATCAGCCCAAGGTGCTGGCAGGAAGCCTTGATCTTGACGCTGCAGATAAAGCGGCAAGGTTTATTCGTTTTTGTGATGCGTTTCATATTCCTATTTTAACGCTTGTTGACGTCCCAGGTTTTTTACCTGGGGAAAAGGCGGAGCATGCAGGGATTATCCGGCATGGAGCAAAGCTGCTTTATGCGTATGCTGAAGCAACTGTACCTAAAGTCACTGTTATTTTAAGAAAAGCGTTTGGCGGTGCTTATGTCGCAATGAATAGTAAGGGCTTAGGGGCTGACTTCGTATATGCATGGCCAGAAGCAGAAATTGACGTGATGGGAAAATTATTTGCAGATGAGATTGTTAAATCCGTTACGCACAAGTCAGACGTCGAACCAACTGTATTGAAAGCGGCTCAGTTGGGGCTCATAGATGATATTTTAACTCCAGCTGAAACGAGAGAGCGATTGATTCGCTCATTTGACCTGCTTCGCAGTAAAGATGAAGATAGACCATTAAAAAAGCATGGCAACATGCCGCTATAGAGGAGGAGCACGATCATGATCAATGAGAAACGCTTACTAGACGAATTTTTAGAACTTGTTCAAATCGATTCTGAAACAAAACACGAAGAAAAAATTGTTGAAGTATTAAAAGAGAAATTTACGCAGCTTGGTCTTAAGGTGGTAGAAGATGACTCTAAAAAGACAACAGGTCACGGTGCAGGCAACTTGATCTGCACACTTGAGGGGAATCAAGAGGCGGATACAATCTATTTCACTTCTCATATGGACACAGTTGTTCCAGGTAAAGGTGTAAAGCCGATTGTTGAAGACGGCTATGTCAAAACAGATGGAACAACAATTCTAGGTGCAGATGACAAAACAGGACTTGCTGCTATGTTTGAAGCCATTAGGGTGCTGAAAGAGAAAAATTTGCCTCACGGTACCATTGAATTTGTCATTACAGCCGGCGAGGAATCAGGGCTAGTCGGAGCAAAAGCGTTAGATCCTAAGCTGATGACGGCTAAATACGGCTATGCACTAGATTCAGATGGTGAGGTCGGGACCATTATCGTTGCGGCACCAACACAAGCGAAAGTAAAAGCAACCATCTATGGAAAAACAGCTCATGCAGGAGTTGCACCTGAAAAAGGCGTGTCAGCGATTACCATTGCAGCAAAAGCGATTGCGAGCATGCCGCTGGGGCGCATTGATGAAGAAACAACGGCTAATATCGGCCGTTTTGAAGGCGGAACTCAAACAAATATCGTCTGTGAACAAGTAGATATTCTTGCTGAAGCACGCTCATTAGAACCTGCAAAAATGGAGGCACAAGTAGCAAAAATGAAAGAAGCCTTTGAAAAAACCGCTAAAGAAATGGGCGGAAGTGCCGATGTACAAATTGACATCATGTACCCAGGCTTCAAATTCTCTCATGGCGATCAAGTCGTTGAAGTGGCGAAAAAAGCGGCTGCAAAAATTGGCCGTCCTGCTGAACTTCAAACAAGTGGAGGAGGCAGTGATGCAAACGTCATCGCAGGTAACGGCGTTCCAACAGTGAACCTTGCTGTTGGATATGAAGAGATTCATACGAAAAATGAGAAAATGCCGATTGGAGAATTAGTCAAAACAACTGAAATGGTTCTCGCCATTATAGAAGAAACGACAAATCCATCGTAAAGGCAGGAGACACTGTGAGCACCCAAAAGATCATTATTTTCCAAGTAGGACAAGAGGATTTTGGCATCAGTGCAGAACATATCCGTTCAATAGAGAAGGTCCCCTATTTACAAGAGGTATCTAATCTTCCAAAAGAGATCAAAGGACTCATGTCATTAAGAGGAGAAGTCATTCCAGTCTGTGATACTGGCACGATGCTTCACGGCAAACCTCTTGAAGTCAACGAAAAGTCCAAGATTCTGCTATTTGAACTAAACGATCACATGATTGGTTGCCTTGTCTCAGATGCAAAGGATATCATTAATATCACGCTGGATGAGATTAAGCCATTTCATATGAACACGAAAGCATCCGAGTATTTCTTCGGGGTAATTGAGAGAGAAAACAAGATGATTTTACAAGTGGACCCTAATAAGTTTCTCGGGAAAATTGATGATGTAGATCATTTGCCACAACTCATCAAAGAAGAAATGGCTTAATAGAAAAGCCCCCTTATCTAAAAGTGATAAGGGGGCTTGTTTATTAATCAGCAGCTGGCTTTATTTGCTCATTTTTCGCAGCTTTCGTTTTTGACTTTTGGTACATCTCATTTAGAATAACCGTTTGGATCGTAAGTAAAAATCCACTTGTCATCCAGTATAAAGGAAGAGCTGCCGGAGCATGAATTGAGAGAAATAGCATCATGACCGGAAAAATCATACCCATGATTTGTGCTTGCTTAAGTGCAGCTTCCGTTTGTGTACCTGATTGCTTCGCATATCTTTGCGTGACATAAAATTGCAAGAAATACATCGCACCTGCAAAGATCGCCACCAATAGATCGGTTTGTCCTAAGTTAAACCATAAGAACGAATGTGCAGCAATCTCTGGTGTAGAGCGAATCGCAGAATAAAAGCCAAGAACAATCGGAATTTGAATGAGCATTGGCAGACAGCCCATGGCCAGCGGATTGACATTGTTCTCTTTGTAAACTTTCATCATTTCCATTTGCAGTTCTTTTTGTTTTTCAGGTTCTTTCGTTTTCTTTAGTTTGCTTTGAATTTGGTCAATCTGTGGCTTGATCTGAGCCATTTTTTCCTGCATCACTTTTTGTTTTTTAAATTGATTAGCAAAAAGCGGGAAAATTAATAGGCGGACAATCAGCGTCACAAACATAATTGATAAACCATAATCATCATGAAAGAAGTTCGCAAGCCAAATGATCAATTCAGAAAAAGGTTGTACAAAGTAATGATGAAAAAACCCATCAGTATTCGTATTTGTTTGCGCACTTGTAGCAAATACGGGAGAAGCTGTCATCATCAAAAATAAAGTAAAACCTACAGTAAATAAACGTTTCAATTCGTTTCCTCCTTCAATTATTAAATCTAATAAGAGAGAGGAAGCGGATGGTCTTCGTCATCATTTGATGATCTTTTCATTCGAATGACTTTACTAATCCAAGTTGTAATGCGATCATAGATGATAAACAGAAAGTCTGTTCGATTCAATAAAGATGCGCTCAACTCTTCTAAACGATCTCCACCAAGATGCTCGTTCATCCGGCAATCTTTTAATAAGAAAGCAATGCCGATGGCCGTAAGCGCTGGAAGAACAATCGTAAAGAATTCAACAAGGAAAAAGACTTCATTGAATGTATCAATAATCATGATTATCACATCCATTTCATTACTGACAGTGTACTATACACATTGTTAAATGTCTAACAGAACCACGTGTTTCTTCCATTGAACAAAAATCCTTATTTTAACTAAAATGGTAATTGTCATCCAAACTTCATAATTCCTATCTTATAATTAAATGGAATAGAAGAAATGGAGGTTTTGAAATATGACAAGTATTTACCCTAAATTTCGAGCAGCTGCGGTACAAGCAGCACCCATCTATTTAAATTTGGAGGCAACAGTTGAGAAATCATGTGAAATGATTGACGAGGCATCTTCAAATGGCGCAAAGCTTGTGGCATTCCCAGAGGCATTTTTGCCTGGTTATCCTTGGTTTGCTTTTATTGGTCATCCAGAATATACAAGAAAGTTCTATCATGAATTGTATAAAAATGCAGTGGAAATTCCAAGCTTAGCAATTCAAAAAATAAGTGAGGCAGCGAAAAGAAATGAAACGTACGTTTGTATATCATGCAGTGAAAAAGATGGTGGCTCTCTCTATTTAGCTCAACTTTGGTTTAATCCAAATGGGGATTTAATAGGAAAACATCGAAAAATGAGAGCTTCTGTAGCAGAAAGATTAATCTGGGGTGATGGAAGCGGAAGTATGATGCCGGTTTTTCAAACGGAGATTGGAAATCTTGGTGGGTTGATGTGTTGGGAGCATCAAGTGCCGTTAGACCTTATGGCGATGAATGCCCAAAATGAGCAGGTACATGTTGCATCCTGGCCAGGTTATTTTGATGATGAAATTTCAAGTCGATATTATGCCATCGCGACACAGACATTTGTGCTGATGACTTCATCTATATATACTGAGGAAATGAAAGAGATGATTTGTTTAACACAGGAGCAAAGAGATTACTTTGAAACATTTAAGAGTGGGCATACGTGCATTTACGGTCCAGATGGAGAACCGATCAGTGACATGGTTCCAGCTGAAACAGAGGGGATTGCTTACGCTGAAATTGATGTGGAAAAAGTGATTGATTTTAAATATTATATTGATCCGGCTGGACACTACTCTAATCAAAGTTTGAGTATGAATTTTAATCAACAGCCCACGCCGGTTGTTAAACATCTCTACCAGAGTAAAAATGAAGTGTTAACATATGAGGATATTCAATATCAAAATGGTATACTTGAAGAAAAAGTTTAAATGAACGTGGAGCCTTCTCTTTCTTAGGAGAAGGTTTTTTTGAGGAAAGGTAAATCAAATCAATGTATAATTGAGCATAAAAGGTAATCTGCAATGATTGATTCATGCTGAACCGATTATAAATATAGGTAGACACGAGAATGGGGTTATGCCAATGTCAAATATTATTTTTCATATAGACATGAATGCTTTTTATGCCAATGTAGAAATGGCGTATGACCCTTCACTGAGAGGAAAACCTGTAGCCATTAGCGGAAATGCAAAAGAGCGTAAGGGAATCGTCGTGACTTGTAGCTACGAGGCAAGGGCATTAGGTGTGAAGCCGCCTATGCCATTGTGGGAAGCGAAGCGGCTTTGTCCTGGACTGATTGTACGAACGCCCAATTTTGACCGGTACCGTAGCTCTTCACAAGAAATGTTTGCGATATTAAGAGAATATAGTGATTTAGTCGAGCCAGTTTCCATCGATGAAGGCTACATTGATCTCACGCATACACCTTATGCACAGCATGCAGTCAAGACAGCAAATGATATTCAGTCAAGGCTTGTAGAAGAGTTAATGCTTCCTTCAAGTATCGGCATTGCGCCGAATAAATTTTTAGCTAAGATGGCCTCTAACTGGAAAAAGCCGATGGGGATCACCATTATGCGTAAACGAGACGTGCCGAATATGCTTTGGCCGCTTCCAGCAGGTGAAATGCATGGCGTTGGTCAAAAAACTGCCGATAAATTGAAGAAGGTCGGAATTCATACGATTGAAGATTTAGCCAAAGCGAATGAGCACGCATTAAAAGAATTATTAGGCATCAATGGACCAAGGCTAAAGCAAAAAGCGAACGGCGACCATAACGGAATTGTAGATCCAGAGCGAATATATGAATTTAAATCAGTTGGAAACTCTTCAACACTTCCTCACGATTCAGATGATGCCGTTGAGCTGACAGCATTAATAGAGAAGTTATCACAATCTGTGAGTATGAGGCTCAGACGAAAAGAAGTCATGGCGAACCGGCTTTTGATTATGATACGGTATGCAAGCTGGAAGAATATCACAAGAAGTGTTATGCTCACGAATCCAACAGATCGTAAGGAAGACATTTTTGAAGCAGCGAAACAACTATTTCTAAAGCACTGGAATGATCAGCCAGTGAGGTTACTTGGCGTAACAGGTACAGATCTCGTTGAAAGAAAAGCAGCCGTCAAGCAGCTTGATCTATTTTCTTATACTGAAGATGCGAAAGAAGAGCCGCTTCAATCCATTTTAGATGGATTGAAAGAAAAATATGGAAAATCATTGATTCAGCGAGGGGTGACCATCAAGGAAAATGAGAGCAAAACGAGTGGAACAAGTTTTAATAAAGACTTTTTTCAGGATGAAAGAGGAAATGACTAGCCTGAAAACTTGATAAAAGAGGTGATGTTGTGGTAATTTCAAAGGGTACATCATTTCAGCAGTAATCAATAAAGTGTGTTAGAAGGGACGTCAGAATTATGTCAAAACAACAAATCGGTGTGATTGGATTAGCCGTTATGGGTAAAAACCTTGCCCTTAATATTGAAAGCCGCGGTTTCTCCGTTTCCGTTTATAACAGATCTAGCAACAAAACAGAAGAGTTTCTTCAGGAATCGAAAGGGAAAAACGTTGTTGGAACATACAGCATTGAAGAATTTGTTCAGTCACTTGAAACACCACGTAAAATTCTGTTAATGGTAAAAGCTGGTGCAGCAACTGATGCAACCATTCAATCATTACTTCCTCATCTAGAGAAGGGTGACATTTTAATTGATGGTGGAAATACATATTACAAAGATACACAAAGACGTAATCAAGAGCTTGCAGAAAGTGGTATTCATTTCATCGGAACTGGTGTATCTGGCGGTGAAGAAGGTGCACTTAAGGGGCCATCTATCATGCCCGGCGGTCAAAAAGAAGCACATGAGCTTGTGAAGCCAATTTTAGAAGCAATTTCTGCTAAGGTTGACGGTGAGCCATGTACGACTTACATCGGTCCAGATGGAGCAGGACATTATGTCAAAATGGTCCATAATGGAATCGAGTACGGAGACATGCAGCTCATCTCTGAATCATACTTTATCCTGAAGCATGTAGCTGGACTTACTGCACAAGAGCTTCATGAAGTATTCTCAGAATGGAATAAGGGAGAGCTTGACAGCTACTTGATCGAAATTACAGCAGATATTTTCACTAAAGTGGATGAAGAAACAAATCAGCCGCTTGTTGATGTCATCTTAGATAAAGCAGGACAAAAAGGAACAGGGAAATGGACAAGCCAAAGCTCACTTGATCTAGGTGTACCTCTTCCAATTATTACAGAGTCTGTATTTGCCCGCTTTATTTCAGCAATGAAGGACGAGCGTGTTGAAGCAAGTAAATTGATTAAAGGACCTGAGCCGACGCAATCAACTGAAGATAAACAAACTTTAATTGAAGCGGTGAGAAAAGCGTTATTCATGAGTAAAATCTGCTCATATGCTCAAGGATTTGCGCAAATGAAAGCAGCGTCTGATGAATATAACTGGGATTTGAAATACGGCGAAATTGCGATGATCTTCCGTGGTGGGTGTATCATTCGTGCAGCGTTCTTACAGCAAATCAAAGAAGCGTATGACCGTAACCCTGAGCTGAAAAATCTATTGCTTGATCCTTATTTCAAGAATATCGTTGAAAGCTATCAATCATCACTTCGTAAAGTCATTTCACTTGCTGTAGAACAAGGAGTGCCTGTTCCTTCATTCTCAAGTGCGCTTGCTTACTTTGATAGCTATCGTACAGCTGTACTACCAGCAAACTTGATTCAAGCACAGCGTGACTACTTCGGTGCACATACGTATGAACGTACTGATAAAGAAGGTGTATTCCATACTGAATGGATGAAATAAGATCGAACACATAAAACCTTACCTTTACTTTAGGTAAGGTCTTTTTGCGTTTTTATAAAAATGCGAAAAAGAGGGATGCTATGTAAAAAAGAATAGAAAGTAGGGATTGAAGTGGGCATCTTATATGCGCTTCTCCCAGCTATATTTTGGGGAAGTATTGTTCTGATCAGTGTGAAACTTGGTGGAAATGCGTATCAGCAAACGCTTGGCATCACCCTCGGTGCATTTTTATTTTCGATTGGTGCTTTTTTTATTAAAATGCCAGAGCTAACGCCGCTTATTTTTGGGGTGTCTGTGATTTCAGGGATTTTCTGGAGTATTGGACAGATGAACCAGCTTTCAAGTGTGGTCTATCTCGGGGTTTCAAAGGCTGTGCCTTTATCAACGGGCATGCAGCTTGTCAGCACGACATTATTTGGCGTTCTGATCTTTAAAGAATGGCAAACCATGACGGTGATACTTATTGGTTCTTGTGCGATTTTGTTGATTATTGCAGGGGTTGTGTTGACATCTCTAGGTCAGAAAAAGAATGACGGAAATAGTGGAGGCAATTTCAAAAAAGGAATTGTGATGTTACTCATATCAACGGTTGGTTATGTTGGGTATGTGGTCATCTTAAGATGGTTTGATATTGATGGATGGTCCGCACTTGTTCCGCAATCAGTTGGTATGCTTCTTTCATCCTTGGCTATTAGTCTAAAGCAGCAGCCACTTAGCAAGTACACATTCAGAAATATCCTTGCAGGTTTTGTTTGGTCGACAGGGAATTTGGGACTTCTTTTGGCCATACCACTCATCGGGGTAGCTGTCAGCTTTTCCATGTCACAAACAGGTATCGTCATTTCGACATTAGGCGGTATTTATTTTCTAAAAGAGAAAGCATCAAAAACAAGCTTTGTTATTGCAGGCTGCTTGATGATCATTCTAGGCGGCGTGCTATTAGGTTTTACAAAATAGGAGGTGATACGAATGTATCCAGATTTGGAAGGAAAAACAGTATTGATTACAGGAGCTGGTACAGGAATAGGTCAAGCGATGGCACTTCGGTTTGGTCAAGAAAAAGCAAATGTCGTCATCAATTATTTCTCTGACCAAGAGAATCCGGATGAAACGATTGCTGAAATTCAAAAGAATGGAGGACAGGCCGTCAAGATTCAAGGTGATGTGTCAAAAGAAGAGGATATGCAAGCAATGATTGACCAAGCAATCCATACGTTTGGAAGCCTTGATGTCATGATCAATAATGCAGGAATAGAAAACGAAGTCCCTTCAACAGAAATGACTCTTGATAATTGGAACAAAGTGATGTCAACCAATTTAACTGGCATGTTCCTAGGCTGCCGTGATGCACTTAAATATATGACGGAAAATGGCATTGAAGGGTCCATTATTAATATGTCATCGGTTCATCAACAAATTCCTTGGCCTCATTTTGTCCATTATGCAGCAAGTAAAGGAGGCGCTAAGCTTCTCACAGAAACATTAGCATTAGAGTATGCGCCTAAGAAAATTCGGATTAACAGCATAGCACCGGGAGCGATTGATACCCCGATTAATGCTGATAAATTCAATGATCCAGCATTGAAAGAAGGCGTCATTGAGCTGATTCCCATTGGTTATATTGGAAAACCTGAAGAAGTGGCAGCAAGTGCAGTTTGGCTCGCCTCAAAAGAAGCAAGCTATGTGACAGGATTGACATTATATGTTGACGGCGGCATGACAAAATACCCTGGATTTCAAGCAGGAAAAGGGTAAACAGAAAAGGAAAAAGCAGCGTAAAAGCTTAAAAAACGCTGCTTTTTTATATAAAATACAAACATATAACATTAAATGTATAGACATTTAAAAGAAAAAATATATAATATTATTTGAAAGCGCTTTTATTATGAAGAAGGGGTGAGAGAAATTGAAACGTATTTTATTGGCATGCAGCTCAGGAATGTCTACAAGTTTACTAGTCACTAAGATGAAAACTCATGCTGAGGCGATTGGAGAAGAAGCCGAGATTTGGGCAGTAGGGCAAGATCAAGTAAGAAAGGAAATGGCGAAAGCAGACGTAGTGTTAATTGGACCTCAAATGAGTTTTTTAAAAGGAGAGCTTCAGCAAAAGGCGGAAAAATACGGTATTCAGGTAGATGTCATTGATATGCAGGCGTACGGACTCGCAGATGGGCAAAAAGTATATGAACAAGCGGTTTCATTGATGGGAGAATCTTGAAGGATGGAAAAAAAGACACTCGAAGGGCTTACAGAGGAACAGGTCAGTTTTCAATTGATCTTACATAGTGGCAATGCTCGAAGCAAATTGTTGCAATCACTTAAACGATATAGAGAGTATGCAGAAGAAGAAGCGTTCGAGCTGATGAAGGAAGCGGAAGAGGACTTACGGAATGCCCATGATATTCATTTTCAAATGGTTCAAAAAGAGGCAAGCGGAGAAGTCGCAAATTTTTCCTTACTGCTCATGCATGCTGAAGATCATTTAATGTCGACCATTACGATCAAAGAGCTTGTAGGGGAGCTCTTGCCGCTATTTCAATCGCTGAAACAATAAAGGGTGTAAAATAAGGGGGGAAACCAATGTTTGATAAAATCAGTGCGTTTTTGGTTCCGATTGCCGGAAAATTGAACAACAATCGCTATTTAGGTGTGTTGCGGGATGCCTTTATGCTTGCGTTTCCGTTAACCATTTTTGGATCCATTATGGTTGTTTTAATGAACTTGCCTTTTTTAAATACAATCATGAGTCAATCTGCATTGGAAGGGTTCCAGTCTGCACTGAATATTGCACCAAGTGCTACAATTAGCATTATGACAGTGTTTGTTGTCTTTGGGATTGGCTATTATTTATCAAAAAGTTATGAGGTGGAAGCTGTATTTGGAGGCGTGATCGCTCTTGCCTCTTTCTTATTACTTACTCCATTTTTATTAGAGCAAGAGGGAGTCGGATCAATTGCTGGTGTCATTCCCGTCGATCGTTTAGGCGCAAAGGGCATGTTCCTTGGAATGATTACAGGCTTCTTATCTGCTGAAATTTATCGGTATTTTGTCAAAAAGAAATTTGTGATCAATATGCCACAAGGTGTGCCGCCAGCTGTTTCAAAGTCCTTTGCTGCACTGATTCCGGCTATCCTTACACTGACAGCCTTTTTGATGATCAACATCATCATAACACAAGGTTTTCACACAAATATGCATGATCTGATTTATCATGCAGTTCAAGCGCCGCTTGTTGGACTTGGAAGCGGTATCATTCCGACGCTTATCGCTGTTTTCTTTATTCAAATTCTTTGGTTCTTTGGCTTACATGGCCAAATTATTATCAATTCGGTCATGGATCCCATCTGGAATACCCTTTCTATTCAAAACCTTGAGAGCTATACAAAAACAGGTGAGGTTCCAAACATCATTAGCAAACAGTTTATCGAAGTATACACAGTTGGAATGGGTGGAACGGGCATGACGCTGGCAGTTGTGTTTGCGATTTTAATATTCCTAAAAAGCAAGCAATTAAAACAAGTGGCCAAGCTCGGCTTAGGACCAGGATTATTTAACGTGAATGAACCGATTATCTTCGGTTTACCAATTGTGATGAATCCGCTCATACTGATTCCATGGATATTGGCTCCAATGGTCATTACATGTGTGTCTTATTTTGCAATGGTAGCAGGAATTGTTCCGCCGCCTACAGGCGTGAATATTCCTTGGACGGTGCCTATTTTTATCAGTGGGATTATGGCAACTAATTCATTAGCCGGTGGTCTGCTTCAACTGTTTAATTTAATGATTGTGTTTGTCATTTGGTTCCCATTCCTTAAATTTATTGACCGTATGAATGTCAAAAATGAAAAAGTATCAACAACAGAAAAAACGAAACAAACAAACATCAAAGGAGAAGGGGATTCAATTCATGTCGATGGAAACTAGTCAGCAAACATATACATTTCCAAAAGGTTTCTGGTGGGGATCAGCAGCATCTGCTACCCAAACAGAAGGCAGCGTCCCTGGAGATGGGAAAGGTCCGAATATTTGGGATTATTGGTTCGAGCAAGAACCAACTCGATTCTTTAACGGAGTAGGGCCAGGAGAAACATCACAATTTTATCGAAAGTATAAAGAAGATATTCGCCTCATGAAAGAAATTGGGCATAATTCGTTTCGTTTATCCATTTCATGGTCACGCCTTTTACCTGAAGGGAAAGGAGCCATCAATGAGGAAGCTGTCGCTTTTTACAATGATGTGATCAACGAGCTTATCGCAAATGATATCGAACCATTTGTGAATCTGTACCATTTTGACATGCCAATGCAATTACAGAAAATTGGTGGATGGGTGAACAGGCAGGTGGTGGACGATTATGTGAACTATGCCACATTATGCTTTCAATTATTTGGCGACCGTATCAAAAAGTGGTTTACTCATAATGAACCCATTGTGCCTGTAGAAGGCGGGTATATGTATAGCTTTCATTATCCAAACGAAGTGGATTTCCAAAAAGCTGTACAAGCAGGTTTTCATGAAATTTTATCAAATGCCAAGGCGATTCAGGCTTATAAACAGCTCAAGCAAGGAGGGAAGATTGGCATCATCCTAAATCTGACACCATCGTATCCTAGAAGTCAGAATCCACAGGATGTAGAAGCAGCAGAGATCGCCGATGCTTTCTTTAATCGGTCATTTTTAGACCCTGCTGTGAAAGGAAATTTCCCGGGAAAACTAGTGACGATTTTAAAGAAAGAAGGGTTTATGCCTCATATGGAAGAAGGAGATCTTGCACTGATCAAAGAGAATACCATCGACCTTCTCGGAATCAATTATTATCAGCCAAGAAGAGTGAAAGCGAAAGAGCATATGCCGCACCCGAGTGCACCTTTTATGCCAAACCATTATTTTGATTCGTTTGACATGCCAGGCAGAAAGATGAACGTATATCGAGGCTGGGAAATCTATGAAAAAGGCATTTACGATATTTTGAAAAAGATTCAAGCAGACTATGATAATATTGAATGCTTTATCTCCGAAAATGGAATGGGTGTTGAAGGAGAAGAACGTTTCATGGATGAGGAAGGTGTCATTCATGATGATTACCGAATCGAATTTATTTCAGAGCATTTAAAGTGGGTCCATCAAGCGATTCAAGAGGGAAGCAATGTAAAAGGGTATCACTTGTGGACGTTTATGGACAACTGGTCATGGACGAATGCGTATAAAAATCGCTATGGGTTTGTCTCTGTTGATTTGCAAGAAGACGGAAAACGAACCATAAAAAAAAGCGGACATTGGTTTCAATCGGTTTCAGAGAAGAATGGTTTTTAACGAAATATTTACTTGCTCTTTCATCAAAAAGAGCAAGTGTTTTTTCTATAGCTATGGAGAGAGCGAAACTTTTAAGCTGATCAGGCTTCATGTAGAATGAGAGAAAGGCAAGAGATCGCTGCCATATAAGCAGAAATAACGCGAAATAAAACATGTCAGTTGGTGGTGTGAGATGACAAAGTATGAACTCATTTCAGAAGAAATTAGAAAACGAATAGGATCTGCATTTTATCCAGAAGATCAACCCATTCCAGATGAAAACACGCTTGCCGCTGAATTCCAATGCAGTCGAATGACGATGAAGCGTGCGCTCGATATTCTTGTTGCTGAAGGTTTGCTCTTTAGAAAGAGAGGTCATGGCACATTTATTGTGAAAACCGCGCTAAACCAAAGCGCAGTCAATGTATCAGGTCAGGAAAACAAAGGGTTAACCAAAGTCATGGCAGACAAAAAAGTCACAAGCCAAATCATTCGCTTTGATGTCCATTTTCCAAGCAAAGAGGTGGCAGCTCATTTATCCATTGAACCGAATACGCCAGTTTATGATATTATCCGGCTCCGCCTTGTAGAAGAAGAACCGTATGTATTAGAAAAGACCTTTATGCCGGTGAACGTCATAAAAGAGATAGATGAAGAAGTCCTCAAAGGTTCTGTTTATGAATACATTACAAGCACACTTCATTTGAAAATTGCTGGAGCGCACAAGAAAATCAGAGCAGCCAAATCAGACGGTCTCGATCAGCTTTATTTAGGGTGTGAACCGAATGATCCGGTTCTTGAAGTGGAGCAGGTGGCCTATTTAAACATAGGTCGTCCTTTTGAATATTCCTTTAGCCGGCATCGCTACGATAAGTTTGTCTTTTCAACTGTGGAAATTACGAAAACAGGTCTTTAAAAAGGGTGAGCTAAGTTCAAGGAATCTTATATATCCATATTGTGCTTTCACAATCCCTTTAAAAAAGAGCAGCTCCCCTGAGGAGACTGCTCTTTTTATATATTCCACCAATGATATCCGTCTTTTTCAAGAAGCTGATCGGCTTCTTTTGGCCCCATAGAACCAGAAGGATAATTTGGCTTTAAGTCTTTGTTTTCTGCCCATTTCTCGGAAATTGGGTCGACAAAGTTCCAAGATAGAGCCACTTCATCCCAGTGAGCGAAATTCGTTGCGTCGCCTAATAAACAGTCATGAATGAGCTTTTCATATGCTTCTGGTGTATTCATGATGTCATTATAGTTTGTTTGGTAGTCCAGTTTAATTGGTTTTGCATAGGTCCCGCCATCAAGTTTACGAGCGTTCAGGTGAAGGGTAATCCCTTCGTCAGGCTGAATGTGAATGACCAGTAAGTTCGGGTGCATGGAATTGCCGTTTCCATAGTACAGATTCATTGGAATGTCTTTAAATTGAACGACGATTTGAGTGGATTTCTTCTCTAATCGTTTTCCTGTACGAATGTAAAATGGAACGCCTGCCCATCTAAAGTTGTCAATCAGCAGTTTTCCAGCAACAAAGGTTTCTGTATTTGAGTTCGGGTCCACATTTTGCTCTTTAAGATATGAAGGAACAAGGTTGCCATCAATTGATCCAGCATCATATTGACCGCGGACGAAGAATTGATCGACCTCTTCTTTAGAAATCGGACGAAGGGCACGTAGCACTTTCCGTTTTTCGCTTCGGATTTCCTCTGTATTCAACTTGATTGGAGGCTCCATAGCTAAGAGTGCCACCATTTGAAGCATATGGTTTTGTACCATATCTCGCAGTGCACCCGAATTTTCGTAATATCTGGCTCGGTCTTCTACACCTAAAGATTCACTAGATGTAATCTGGATGTTAGAAATATAACGGTTTGTCCACAGTGGTTCAAAAATCGCATTTGCAAAACGAATGACTTCGATGTTTTGAACCATTTGTTTACCGAGATAGTGATCAATACGATAAATTTGGTTTTCTGAAAACGCACCACGAATCTCTTCATTCAATGTTTTCGCACTAGGTAAGTCATGTCCAAATGGTTTCTCAATCACAAGCCTTGACCAGCCGGTTGTTTCGGACACACCTTCACTCTTTAAAAACTTCGCAATCGTTCCGAAAAATTCCGGTGCCATTGCTAAATAGAACATGCGATTATTTGGAATACTGTATGTTCCTTCAAGTCTGGAAAGAAGTGTATTGAGTGTTTGATATGAAGCAGGACTTGATACGTCAAAATCATGATAATAGAAATGAGAAATGAACTCTTCTGTTTTCGCTTCCTCATCATCAGATGAGACGGATTCTTTCACCACAGCTCTGAGGTCCTCGTGAGACCAAGGACGGCGTCCAACACCTACAACGGCGAATTGATCTCCAAGCTTTCCGCTATGATAAAGTCTATGTATAGAAGGGTACAGCTTGCGTTTTGCAAGGTCTCCTGTTGCGCCAAAAATGACAATCACTGCTTTTGGATAGTTCGTTTCTGTATTCACGAAAAGTACCTCACTTTATTCGTAGCATTGTAGTAAAACCAAGAAGGTATGTACATTTTCTTTATTTTAAAGGTTCATTGTTCGTAAAGCAAACATTTGATTCGACTTTTTACGATAACGTTTGACTTTATTCAAAAATTCCGTTGAATTCACTTTTAATCATTCTTCATGTATTCTATATGAATGAGGACATTGTATACCGGTTGTAGGAGGAAAAGTAATGGAACTGCTCTTTTTAGGAACAGGTGCAGGCATTCCTGCAAAAACAAGAAACGTCACTTGCACAGCGCTTAAACTTTTAGAAGAGAGAAAAGCAGTGTGGCTTTTTGATTGCGGAGAAGCAACGCAGCATCAAATATTACATACAAGCATTAAACCAAGAAAAATCGAAAAAATTTTTATTACCCATATGCACGGTGATCATGTTTACGGTCTGCCAGGATTGCTTGGCAGCAGATCCTTTCAAGGCGGAGAAGATGAGCTGACAATTTATGGTCCAAATGGGATTAAAGCATTCGTGAATGCTGTGCTTTCTGCCACACAAACGCATTTGACATATCCGCTACATATAATAGAGATTGATGAAGGGATTGTCTTTGAAGATGATACGTTTCAAGTAGAAGCGAAATGTGTGTCTCATGGAATTCCTGCATACGGCTATCGGGTCGTTGAAAAAGATGTGCCAGGTGCATTAAATGCCGAAGCTCTAAAAGAAATCGGCGTTAAACCTGGACCTTTGTATCAGAAATTAAAAAATGGGGAAACCGTCACCCTAGAAGATGGAAGAATGATTGATGGAACCGATTATTTGGAACCTCCTAAAAAAGGGAGAATTGTAGCATTTTCAGGAGATACCCGTGTATGCGAGAATATAACAAGGCTTGCCAAAGATGCGGATGTGTTGGTCCATGAAGCAACATTCGGTAAAGAAGATGCGGAACTTGCCTACAATTATTATCACAGTACGACAGAACAAGCAGCGCAAACAGCGCAGGAAGCAGGCGCAAAAAGACTCATTTTGACCCATATTAGTGCAAGATATCAAGGAGAAGAGGCACTAAAACAACTACTAAAAGAAGCCCGCGATATTTTCCCGCTGACTGAAGCTGCATATGATTTCTATTCCTTTACCATTCACCGTACGTAACTGTCCAAAATCGTTGTGCGATTTTTTTGATATTTTTGATGTCGCTCTTTTTCAGGAAGTGATAAAATGGTGAAGAAAATTTAAACTCTTTTTGAATCAAACTATGAAGGATACGGGAGGCAAAATCAAAGATGAGCGGTTTTACAGCGTTAAGTGAAGCAGAATTGAATGAACTTTATTCGAGACTACAAGATGAGTACGAAACGTACAAAAGTAAAAACTTACACTTAGACATGTCTAGAGGTAAGCCTTCGCCAAAACAGCTCGATTTGTCAATGGGCATGCTCGATGTTGTGACGTCAAAGGATGCGATGACAGCAGAAGATGGCACAGATGTGCGTAACTATGGCGGCTTGACGGGCCTTCCTGAAACGAAGCGATTTTTTGCAGATCTCCTCCATCTTAAACCAGAGCAAATCATTATCGGCGGGAATTCCAGCTTGAATATGATGCATGATACGATTGCACGTGCAATGACCCATGGTGTATACGGCAGCAAAATACCTTGGGGCGAGCTACCAAAGGTCAAGTTCCTTGCACCAAGCCCAGGATATGACCGTCATTTTTCTATATGTGAGTTTTTTAACATAGAGATGATCACAGTCGATATGAAGGCGGATGGACCTGATATGGATCAGGTGGAAAAATGGGTCGCTGAAGATGAAGCAATTAAAGGCATTTGGTGTGTACCGAAATATAGCAACCCTGATGGAATTACGTATTCAGATGAGGTGGTCGATCGTCTCGCTTCAATGAAAACGAAAGCAGACGACTTCCGAATCTTTTGGGATAATGCGTATGCAGTGCATCATTTAACAGATACACCAGATACATTAAAAGATATTTTTCAAGCAGTAGAGGAAGCGGGACATCCAAACCGCGTATTTATGTTTGCGTCCACTTCTAAAATCACATTCCCAGGATCAGGTGTTGCACTGATGGCGTCTAGTCAAGACAATAACAGCTTAACCCAGAAGCAATTATCATTTCAAACAATTGGTCCAGATAAAATCAATCAATTAAGACACCTCCGCTTCTTTAAGAATGCAGATGGTTTGAAAGAACATATGAAAAAACATGCAGCCATCATTAAGCCGAAATTTGATCTTGTTCTTTCCCTTCTTGATGAAAAGCTGGGGGGGAAAGGTATTGCTGAGTGGCACAAGCCAAACGGCGGTTATTTCATTAGTTTAAATACACTGGAACACTGCGCAAAAGCTGTTGTTGAAAAAGCAAAAGAAGCAGGTGTCACACTGACAGGTGCAGGTGCAACTTATCCATACGGGAAAGATCCACTCGATCGTAACATTCGAATTGCCCCAACGTTCCCAACACTTCAGGAACTAAAGCAAGCTATTGACATTTTGACTCTATGTGTTCAGCTTGTCAGTATCGAAAAGCTGCTTGCAAGAAAAAGTCAATCTGCCCCAACGGCATAAAATAAAGAAACTCCTTGATTTATAATAGGTCAAGGAGTTTTTACTTTAATTAGCCGTTTGATAGTAGGAGACAGGTTGTTTGGCTGCGCACCATACATCATATATGGCAAGCTGGACAATATGCGGTTCGTCATGATGAATATAGTGCGAGCTGTTCTGCGCCTGAATCCATCCGCTTTGTGAGGATAAAGTCAGCATTCGTTTATGAAGCCTAAGCCAAGCTTCATGCGCTGGATGAAACAATCGGTTTTTTCCAGAAGAAATAACAAGGAGCGGCATCATGCCAAAATGCTTTTGCTCTTGTTTTATCGTCTTCAGCATTTGTTGAAAGTCCTCATGCGTACATTCTGCTGTGAATTGATTCAAATATGAAGTACGTTCTTCCTTAGATAAAAGCGGCAGAATGACCTGCTCTTGCTCCTCACTTGCTGGGTCTAACAGCACCATGCCAATGACATCTTCTTGTCGGCGGCTTGCCCATAACCGGCTGACAAGGGATCCAAATGAATGGGCCACAATGAGATAGGGCGGCTGAATATTCGCTTGTTTCAGCAATTGATCTAAATCATCGGCTAGGTCATGCAAGGTTCTTCCTTCAGGGTTTTTGCTGCTGCTTCCATTGCCTAAACGGTCATATAAGAAAATGCCAAGCTCAGGGTCAATATCGCGGGCCACTTGTCTCCACGTATTGCATGATTTTCCATAGCCTGCTTCAAAGATGATCGTTGCTTCCCTTTTGCCTTGACGGTATTTTGTATAAAAACGATGTCCATTTACATCATATGTTCTTTCAATCATTGCCGAATCCATTCTTCCATCTCCTCTAAGTGATTCTTTAGCTAAAAGACGGCACAAAACACGAATATGTTTCTCTTAAAAAACAAAAAAGATGCCTATTTCAAAAAATAGACACCTTTTTCAAATGAATTTTACCAAGCACGATCGTATTGACGCAGGGGTTCAATGGTTGTACGAAGCTCTTCTGCTGCTGTTTTAGGAAAGTAAGGGTTTCGTAAAAATTCTCTGCCGATAAAGATCAAATCAGCACGATCATTTTGTAAAATTTCTTCTGCCTGTATACCGCTTGTAATCAGACCGACAGCTCCTGTTTGAATACCAGCGCCTTCCTTTATTTTTTCTGCAAAGGTGACTTGGTAGCCAGGGAATGTGTGAATTCGGGTCTGCACCACTGCACCTGAGCTGACGTCAATTAAGTCAACACCTTGTTCTTTCAGCCATGTAGCGATGCCAATATAATCTGCAATATCAAGGCCCTTTGTCGTATAATCAGAAGCGGATACACGAACAAACAAAGGACCATCCCATACCTCATTGACAGCATCAACAATTTCTTTTAAGAAACGGTAGCGGTTTTCTGGTGAACCGCCATACTCATCTGTTCGTTTGTTCGCAAGAGGTGAGAGAAACTCGTTAATCAAATAGCCATGTGCAGCATGAATTTCTATGATGTCAAACCCCGCTTTTTTTGCACGAACAGCCGCAGCCTGAAAGGCTTGGACGGTTTCATTTATTTGAGCAGTTGACATTTCAATAGGTGTTTTTGAATTCTCATCAAATGGAATGCTAGATGGTGCGATAATGTCACCTTCTAATTCTGCTTTACGTCCTGCGTGGGCTAGCTGGATCGCTGTTTTTGTTCCATATGCTTTGATTTGTTCGTTTAACGACGCAAAGCCTTCAATGTGCTCGTCACTCCAAATGCCAAGATCCAGTTCGCTAATTCTGCCTTCGGGAGAAACTGCACTTGCTTCGACCATAATAAGTCCTGCCTGACCTTGCGCGCGGGAAATATAATGTACAAAGTGGAAAGGCTGCAATTTTCCATCACGGTCATATGATGAATACATGCACATCGGGGACATCACGATGCGGTTTTTAAGTGTAACACCTTTTATTGTCCAAGGTGAAAAGAGTTTTGTTGCCAAATACCTTCGCCTCCTCATCAGTTGTATAGGTGATTATAACAGCTATACAATCTTTTCGTCATCAAAGGTGCTCAAAGGATATAGCTTTCATACACGTTTTTGTATAATGAAGAAAAAGGTACGTTTAAAGGAGGAAGGCGGATGAAATGGCAAACAGAGAGTGAATTAAAAGAACTGCTTACATCTCTTATGCAATATGAAAGTATTTCTGGCACAACAGGAGAAGTAGCTTTAGCGGAATATTTATTTTACTTGCTTAGAGAACGACCTTATTTTCAAGAAAATCCAAATCATCTTGCTTTGCATCCAATGAAGGATGGCCGGTATTATTTAACGGCTCTTGTCAAACGCAGCACGCTGTCTCGCACCGTTTTGCTTCTCAGTCACTTTGATGTCGTCGATACAGAGGATTACGGTGAATTTCAAAATATGGCGTGTAAACCTGAAGAATTGATGGCGTTTTTATCTCAAAAAAGAGACCTTCTTCCAAAAAGAGCAAGAGAAGACCTTGCTTCTGGAGACTGGCTGTTTGGAAGAGGTTCCATGGATATGAAGGCAGGTCTTACGGTCCAGCTTTCTATGCTTGAAAGAGCGATGACAGGGATATTTGAAGGGAATGTGTTGCTTGTCACTGTACCTGATGAAGAGGTGAATTCACAGGGAATGTTGGAAGCTGTGCCAAAGCTAAAGGAGCTGAAAGAGCTACATGGGCTTGAATATACGTCGTGTTTAAACAGTGAACCGATGTTTGAAAAGCATCCTGGTGATGAGCATCTGTATCTTTATACAGGCAGTATAGGCAAGGTACTCGCCGGTTTTTTTTGTAAAGGAATTGAAACGCATGTAGGAGAGCCCTTTTCAGGTTTAAACGCAAATTTTATGGTATCTGAATTAAACCGGTTGTTAGAGCTGAATAGCGATTATTGTGAGGAAGTGGATGGTGAAGTCACGCCGCCTCCGACCAATTTGATGCAAAAGGATTTAAAGGAAGCCTATTCCGTTCAAACGCCTCATACAGCCGTTTCTTTGTTTAATGTGCTCATGATGAAACGCTCAAGTGAAGAGCTGCATAAACTTCTCTATGAAACAGCAAAGAAAGCAGCAGTACAAATTGAGGACAATCTACGGCAAAAAACAGCCGGTTTTCAGCGTTTTAAACATTTTACGCCGATTGAAACGCACATCACGGTACTTACGTATCAAGAGCTGTATCAAAAAGCCGCAGAGCGTTCAGGAAAGCAGGAAGTCGATCGAATCGTCAACTATGCATTTGTCAATCGAGGTGAGCTTGGAGATCGTGACTTTTCAACGAAAATCGTATCAGAGCTAACGACTCTTTGTAAGGAAGATGGTCCACTCATTGTCCTGTTTTATAGTCCGCCATTTTATCCTTCTGTATCTTCAACAGATGATCCGCATATTCAGGCGACCTTGGAGAAGATTCAAAAGGAGGCAAAGGAGGTCTATGGACTTGAGGTAGAAGAGGTGAAATACTTTCCTGGTCTATCTGATTTAAGCTACTTACAGCTCGAAAAACAGGATGTAGGGTATTACACGACCAACATGCCGCTTTACCAAAAAGGCTATTCATTACCACAAGGAAAAAAGGAGGCTCTTTACGTTCCGGTCATCAACGTTGGTCCATTAGGAAAGGATCCGCACAAATGGACAGAACGCCTGCATGTCCCATTTTCCTTCGGCGTTTTGCCGTCATTACTTGAATCAACGATTCATTCTTTATTAAAAAAATAAGAATATGAGATGAAGCCCTATGATGAATATGATAGGGCTTTTGGTTGTGAAGATATATTTTGCTTTCAAACATTCTTAAAAATATATGACGATGCTTGTATAATGAAATGACATAAATGGATTTTAAAGGATATGATGATCAATCAACATAAACATACATTCACTTGAAAGAGGATTGGGGAACACAATGGGAACTGGAAAATTAACAAAACAGAAATTATCGCATCACTTCAGCAAAGTATATGTGAACTTGAGCAACTTATACAGGTGTGTGATGTGCAAACACTAGATCAGTCTATCGGACATGGCAAGTGGTCCATCAAACAAATCGCCGGACATTTATATGATACAGAAGAAGTCTGGTCAAACGGATAGAGCAGGTCATATCAAACGATTACACGCCTTTTCAATCGTATAATCCTGATATTTACGTCAAGGAAAGAGCTTATAAAGTGTATAATGCTCAGGAGATCAAATCGCTGATTAATCGCTTGAAAGAGAGAAGAAGCAAAACGCTTCAGCTATTAGAAAAGGATATATGGGACCAATCAGGTTTGCATCTGGAAGAAGGCGTGATGACAGTGCAAATATTAGCTGAAACCATCGCTTTACATGAAAATCATCATCTGGCTCAAATCAAAGCCATCATGTTAATGAGTGAATCATCTACATGAGGAGGTATTAATAAATGACGCATCAAGAATTGTTAATTGATGTGAATTTTATCAAGCACGTAATTCTCTATTAGAACAAGCCACTTCTAAAAAAGAACAGAAAAAACCAAAGTGTGAATTATACCGTTCAAATCCTGTCACTAGCGAGAAAAAATAGATAAGCATATGTGAAAAAGCACCTTTCATCAAAGCAGGTGCTTTTTCATATCACTTATACGTGCCCGCTGAAAACATATCGTTTAATTCCGCTGCACGTTTTGTCGCTGATTTCACACAATCGACAATAGCTTCTTCAAAATGGTACGAAGCGAGTGTGTTCAGCCCAGCTTCTGTTGTTCCGCCTTCGCTTGTGATTTCTTTGCGTAGTTCAGCAGGTTCTTTTCCGCTCTCCTGAAGCATATTGGCAGCGCCTGCAATCATTTGGCAAATGAGTAATTTCGCTGTTGCTTGCTCCATACCAAGCTCAGAAGCTGCTCGTTCCATTCCTTCAATCAAATGATAAATGAAAGCAGGACCGCTTCCTGCTATGGCTGTGACAGCATTTAGCTGTGACTCATCTAATACGGTCACATGACCAATGGTTTCAAACAGTTTGACTGCCTTTTCCTTTTGTTCCTTTGTGACTTCATCGCTTATGGCAATGCCTGTCGCTGATTGCTGAATAGCTGCAGACGTGTTAGGCATGGCACGAACCACCGCCATTTTTTCCCCAGCATAATGTTGAATCGTCTCAATTGAAATACCAGCTAAAATTGAAATGATAAGCTGTCCCTTTAAATATGGTCTTACGTCAGAAATGCCGCTTTCTGCATCCTTCGGCTTCAAAGCAAAAACAAGTATATCTGCTTGTTCATAAATAAAGGAACGGGAGAAATCCGTTTTGACCCCGTAGCGCACCTTTAATTCCTCTAACCGTTTTTCGTTTGTTTTATTTGTCACAATAATGTCCTCATTTGACATGAGTCCGCTTTTTAATAAACCTTTGATCATAGACTCGGCCATTGAACCTGCACCGATAAATCCAATTTTACTCATAAGCTGCTCCTCCTTGTAGAAAATAAAAAAACCTCTCGCCTGCAAAGGACGAAAGGTATTTCGCGGTACCACCCTCAATTAGCATGCAAACATGCATACTCAGCTCTAGTCCCTTAACGCGGGAAACGTTTAGGTTTGCCTAACAGCTCAAAGGGCAGGTTCAGCAAATAAGAGGATGGTGAAGTCTTACAGCCAAGGAACTTCACTCTCTTGCATCATTATTTTGCTTACTAATCCTTGTCATCGCACATCTTATATTTGTTGTTCATTATGCAACGATGGACAAGTTTGTGTCAATAGGAGCTGATAAAAAAATTGACCATTTAAACAACATGACAGTCTGCCTTTTGCAAGATACAATAAATAAAGAGGTGTGAATAGATTTGAGTCACGAGTTAAAAAGCAGGAGATGACGTATAAAAGTGAAAGAAGACATCATTCAGTTATCAATCCCCACACCGTTTGCCGTTGGGGATGTCCATGCATATGTATTAAAAGGAGAGGCTGTGACCCTAGTGGATTGCGGACCTATGACAATAGAGGCGCAGCAAGCCTTTGTTACGCAATTAAAACAACATCATTTGTGCATTGAAGATATAGATCAAGTGGTCTTGACTCATCATCATGCAGATCATGTCGGTCTCTTAGATATGATGAAACCCGAGATACGTGTGCTTGGACATCAGGTGAATGAACCATATATTAGTCGGGATCCTCAGTTTATGCAGCGCCAAATTGACTTTATGGATACGTATTTTCAGCAATTAGGTGTGCCGCTTCATCAAAATGAATGTGAGAGAATTGTGAAGCAGTCCTATACATATTCCTGTACTGCACATCTTGACAGCGTGCTTAAGGAAGGGGATCGTATAAAGGGACATGAGCACTTCCTTGTAGTGGAAACTCCGGGTCATGCACAGTCTCATCTTTCCTTTTTAGATGAAGTGACGGGGAACTTCATTGGTGGTGATTTGCTTTTAACAACCATTTCCTCTAATCCGTTAATGGAAGCACCAGATGAAGGGCAGGAGCGTCAAAAATCGTTGATTCAATATAAAAAATCACTTCATCGATTATTGACTTGGCCAATCAAGACCATCTATCCAGGTCACGGTCAGCTAATTACTTCTCATCATGAATTGATAAAAGAACGTTTTAAGAAACAAGAGAAACGAGCTCATACTATCTATCAGTTGCTCCAACGAAAAGAAATGACAGCTTTTCACCTATGCCGCACGCTGTTTCCTGTTTTATATGAAGAGGCATTATTTTTAACCATGTCTGAAACAGTAGGTCAGCTAGATGTGCTCAAAGCGGCTGGACAAATTGAAGAAATAGAAAAAGATGGGATACTCTATTACCAAGCAAACTAAGGAGTGAAGCGCATGGGACGATTAAAAGGAAAGAGAATATGGATGACGGGTGCTTCTAGCGGAATCGGTGAAAAAATGGCCTATTTGGCATCAGAGCAAGGAGCAGAGGTCATCATTTCTGCAAGAAGAATAGAAAAACTAACAGATGTGAAAGAAAAGATTATCAATGCTGGAGGAGTTTGTCAAATCGTTGAACTTGATGTGAGTCAGCTTGAGCAAATTGATCGCGCGTATGAAGAGGTAGGACCTGTTGATATTTTGGTCAACAATGCCGGCTTTGGCTTATTCGATCTAGTAGAAGATGCATCTATTGAAGAAATGATTTCTATGTTTGAGGTCAATGTATTTGGTCTTATCGCCTGCACGAAAAAAGTGATACCTGATATGAAAAAAAGAGGGCAGGGTCATATTATCAATATTGCGTCTCAAGCAGGAAAAATCGCAACACCTAAATCAGCGATCTACTCAGCATCAAAGCATGCAGTGCTCGGTTTTTCAAACAGTCTTAGAATGGAGCTTGCAGACTTTGGTATCCACGTCACAACGGTGAACCCAGGGCCGATTGCAACAGACTTCTTTACCATTGCTGATCGTAGTGGTGAATATGTGAAGAACGTTGATTTCATCATGCTCAGTGCTGACAAGGTAGCAGGAAAGGTCGTTTCAGCGATGATGACCAAAAGAAGAGAAATTAATTTACCCGGTTGGATGAATGCTAGTAGCAAATTGTATCTGCTTTTCCCATTCTTATTTGAAAAAGCGGTGCGTAAAGCGATGATGAAAAAGTAAAAAATGACAGAAACCGGTCATGAACTGGTTTCTTTTTCTGCTTAATGAGGCTTAATATTGGCAACACCAAAAACATGAAACAGACTGGGCGACGGCTTTTACTGTGATATCTATAAGACGGCCAATGAAGTAGGGGAGTCTGCACGATCTATATGAGTAAATCTCTCCTTTTTCTAAAGCGACAATGTGGGCGTCTGAATCCTCTCTGTATATTTTTGCATGGCAGCTCATTCCTGCTGCATCTCCGCCAATTATCACATACTTCATTTGGTGTGCTCCCTTCTGTCTATCCAACTGAATCCCCTTATTGACCCTCTTTTTCATTCTTTTTTTCATAAAAGGAGCAAACTTTAGCTTAAAATAAAGACAGCGCCTTCATTTTAAGCTACAATCGGATTATCGTTTTTTTGTATATGAGTTTAGTGAAGATTGGTGGGAAAGAACTTGGGTGAAGAACGACTGAATTTTAATACACTATATACACGCCATACGAGAGATGCTTGGGCAGCTCTTGGGGAACATATGCCGGTGTCTGTTTCAGAAGAGGAAGCAAGAGCGCTTCAAGGATTAAACGATTATTTATCGCTTGAAGAAGTTCAGGAGATTTACATACCACTTATTCGTTTTCTTACATTACATGTATTTGCAGAAAAACAAAAAAACCAGCATGTCAATGCTTTTTTGAACTATCCACATGATGCCAAAATCCCCTTTTTAATTGGGATTGCTGGAAGTGTAGCCGTTGGTAAGAGTACGACCGCACGTATTATTGAAACTCTTTTATCAAGACTTGGAGATGGGCTGAAGGTGAGCCTTGTCACAACCGATGGCTTTTTGTATCCTCAAAAAGAGCTAAGAGAGAGAGGTCTTATGGAAAAGAAGGGATTTCCGGAAAGCTATGATGTCAAAGCATTGCTCTCATTTTTAAATGAATTAAAATCGGGTAAACAAATCGTACGTGCACCGGTTTATTCTCATTTAACCTACGACCGACTCGAAGGAGTTTATGAAACAGTGGAGGATGCAGATATTGTCATCATTGAAGGGATCAATGTCCTTCAATCACCAGCGCTAGATGATTTGAAAGATGAACCTCGTGTGTTTGTATCAGATTTCTTTGATTTCTCTATTTATGTGGATGCCGCTGAAATGCAGATTCAATCTTGGTATAAAGAACGTTTTCGTTTGCTTCGAGAAACAGCCTTCCAAGACCCTGAATCATTTTTTCATCAATACAAAGATTTGACCGACGAAGAGGCTGATCAGATGGCAAGTACGATTTGGAATACAGTAAATCGTCCTAATTTATATGAAAATATTTTGCCGACAAAATATAGAGCAGATCTGATTTTAAAAAAAGGTGCTCAGCATAAGGTGGAAGAGATCGCAATACGCCGAGTATAATTAAAATACCGCTCATGTTAGAAAGGGTTTGAGCTTGTCGACAAAATCGACAAGCTTTTTTCTTTCTGTTGAGCTATTCAACCTCTTATATTTTCGTGATTGAAAGCGAAAAAAACCCTTTACAGTCTGAAAATCTCATGTTTTTAATGGTCTGCACGGATGTTAACAGCAACGCTCGCCTCAGATCTTTTCCGCAGCCGGTAGTATCCGATAAGTAAGAATGGAACGCCTGCAATGGTGATGATCGAAAGGACAGAAAAAATTGAAAGGGGGTTCGCTGCCCCGAAAAAGTCAATGCACATGCCGCCAACCCATGGTCCGATGACACTGCCGAGCTGAGAAAACCCCACTGCACCAAAGTACGATCCCTTCACTTCAGGCTTTGCAATATTGTCGATAAAGAGATCCATCATGGCAAATAGCAACACTTCTCCGATGGTAAAGATCACAATGATAAAGGCAAGCGTACCGAGACTTTGTGAGAAAGCAATAGCAAACAAGCTACCTGCAATGAGAACATTTCCGGCGGTCAAAGACAAAATGGTAGAGTAACGCTTGGCGATCAAAAGGAGCGGGTATTGAACCACAATGACAACGACAGCATTTAATGATAAAAGATATCCAAACAGCTTAGGACCGTCCTCAATAAAAGGAGAAGCCGATAAATATTGAGGCAACGTCGAGCTTAGTTGTGAATAGCCGAACGAACATAAAATAATACCGATCAGGATAATGGTAAAGACTGTGTCCTTCTGGATAATGGAAAGGGCTTTTTTGATACTAATTTGTTTGATGCTTGCTGGAGTGGCAACCGGATGTTTCTTGAATTGCCATGCAAGAGTTAATCCGTACAGAAAGTAAATGAAAGCAGCAGCAAGAAACGGAATGGTGGTTTTTGATGACCCAAGATATAAGCCAAGAAGTGGACCAAAGATAACGCCAATGTTAATTGCTGTGTACCTTAAATTGAATACAAACAACCGAATGCTCGGTGGTGTGACATCTGATAAGAGTGCTTTAGAAGTTGGTTCAAAAAGTGCCCGGCAAAGTCCGTTTAGTGCGTTCATGACAAAGAATACCCAGATGGCATCTGCAAACGCAAAACCGACAAAGACAAGTGTCCAGCCGAAGATGGACATGAGCATGACTTTTTTTCTGCCAATTCGGTCGGAAATGTAGCCGCCGTAAAAGCTCGCAACGATTCCAATGAGCGAGCTGACAGCGATGATGAATCCCGCAGAAGAGGCTGTTGCCCCTTTGACTTGTGTCAAATAAACGGCTAAAAATGGGATGCTCATGGATGTCGCCATTCGGCCGAATATGGTGCCGATAATGATCGTCCAGCTTAGTGGATGTAAAGTACGTAAGTTATTTTTCATCCTGTTTCTCCCCTGAGTTTGTAAGATGTTCCAATCATACATGAAAAATTGTGTAAATTAAATACACAATTTAATGTAGGAAACAAAGTCATGTGGCAAGAAATTCATAGAGAACTTCCTGAATATGATTGTACATCCTCTTTTGGTACATCCTTTTGCCGATTTTTTAAGGTCGCGCTGAGCATTGATTTTTCAGAAGAGCTGAACAGGTGGTTTTCCACACATTGCCGTAAGCCCTGATCGAGCATTTTTTCAAGCAATCTTTCATCCATTTTGATTTTCCTTGTATTTTACAAATCAAGACAGTCTGCTCTTGATTCAATCGCTACAATTTGCTGCAAGGAAAGCTCCAGAACATCTTCATCATTCACCATTTTCACGCGCTTGGTTTCATAATGAATGGCTTTGACCCATCCCCAAAACTGCGCTTTAATGCCTGAAGATACATATGTAATGGAAATCGCTTGATCCTCGGTAATCGACTGCATCATAAGAAAATTCATGTCCTCGAGCTGATCAGCACTTAGCGGAAGGGGGACGTATTCTTTTTTCTTTCGTTTTTGAGCAAGTAGCTGTTCTCGATGCTCTGGCAGCATCATTCGGCTTGATTCCCACATGATGTTGTATCCTGGTGTTAGTTTATTGGGATTCATGGTTATTCACCTCCGCTATTTATAATGACCGCCAATTTTCTCAGCACGGTGATAAGCTTGCCCAGCGGTTGTCAGTGACGAAGCGTGCAGTAATGAAGCAGGTCCGTATTTGAAATGAATCTCATCAAATACTTTGCTTAGTTTGTCTTTTTTTAGATGATGATCAAATAAAGTCAGCTGATATTCATTGTCAGGCTTGAGTTGAGAGAGGGTGATGCCGACACGACGAATGGGCTGGCCATCCCAGTGCTGCTGACACAATTGAATGGCTGCCTCTGCAATATCTACCCCGTACTGGGTGGGAGAGTGGAGTTTGATTTGTCTGTGAAATCCTGTAGGATGCGAAAAATCAGCTCCTCTTACACCGACAGAGACCGTCTGTCCAAGATAGTGCTTAAAACGTGCACGTCTTGCCACCTCTTCACTCAATTCAAGGAGTGCCACTTTGATCTCCTCAAAGGATGAATAATCATGCGGCAAGGTCATGTGATGTCCAATCGCTTTTTGCTGATCATGTGTATGAACGGTTACAGGAGAAGGATCGTGGCCTAAAGCTGTCCGCTGCAAAAGTTCTCCATTAATGCCCCAGCGTTTTTTTAACCGGTCTAATGGATAAGTGGCCAGCGTACCGATTGTGCTGATGCCCATTCGTTTTAGATGATGTTCCATTCGTTTGCCAACTCCAAATAATTTTCCGATCGGAAGCGGCCATAAATCAGCAGCGATTCGATCTGAACTGAGCTCATAAATACCTGATGTATTCTTTTTAGCAAAATGGTCACAAGCCATTTTAGCGAGTACTTTATTAGGACCGATGCCAACACGTGCATAAATGCCGGTCTGATTCATAATGGTCGTCTGTATGTTTTGAGCGATATCGCGGGGAGAGCCCAATAATGTGAGACTGCCAGTAATATCAAGAAACTGCTCATCAATTGAATAGGGCTCAACAAGATCTGTGTATTGCTCAAGCAGTTCTGTAATCATGACAGATACATCAAGATAACGCTGCATACGGGGACGAACCACAACTGCTTCGGGACATTTCTCCTGTGCTTCCCATAATCTTGATGCATTTTGTACGCCTCGTTTCTTGGCGAGAGGGCATGCTGCAAGCACAACCCCACTTCGCCGCTTTGGATCTCCTGAGACAATGAGTGGCACATGCTCCAAGTGAGGAGCTTCTATCTTCTCTACTGATGCATAAAATGACTGCATATCGACAAGTAGAATTGCTCTTTCATTCATTGCTTTCCACCTCTAAGAACGTATGTTCGTTTTTTATTGTAACCAATAGAAGGTGAAATAGATACTGGTAAATCATTCATATCTTTGAGTGCTTGATGGTGAAATGGAAAATGAAGGAGTGATACCATAAATGGTGGGTGGAAAGTTGTCGATTCATATAGGAGCAAACGATTTATTTATTTGGAGATAATCCGTATTGTCCGATAGTAATAGAAAAAGAGGTCAACAAAAAGTATAAATCAGGTGTTTGGAGACCCTCTTATTTGATATTGCGTGTCAGTTTGTTGTTTTATTTAAAATAGCAAAGGAATGATATATAAATACTGCTATATATTTATGCTATATCATCTTTTTTTCATACAGAGAACCATCATTACCGATTTTTTTGTTAATGAAAAAGGAAAGATCGTGAATTATACGATGCTTTTTAAGAATGTATTAATCATATTCACACTCATGATTTTAGTAAAGTATGACAAACTTTCGCTTATCACGTTTGGTGTAGCGAATTTATTCTATTTAATGCTCGAAACCATTGTGCTCACGATTGTGAAAACGACGAAATTTTCTAATGGAAAAATAAAGTAAATATGACAGAAGCTGAATCATAAGCGATTTCGTTTATAATTCAGCTTTTTTCTGTACTTTTGATAAAAGACGAAGTGTCTCACACTTCGTCTACGCAAATTAAATGTAATCTCAGGTATGTGCCATGGTGTGGAAGGTTTGAAGCGGTTCAGAGCGCAAACGGTAAGCTGTGAGTTTTTTCTTTGGCTTATGGGTATACTGCCGAACCACATCCACATGGTCATCGTAATGAAACAAATAAAGGGTCACATCCTGCTTGCCAAGCTTCGTTTGCATCATAAGCGGCGTCGGCCCGTCATTCGGTTGCAGAAAACGCTTTTCATCTCCAGGATAAATATAGTAGCGTTCAATAAAGATCGCTTCATTAAAATGTTGAATAATTTCAGATTTTTGTTGATCGCCTATCGGGCGACCTTGAAAAGTTATGTTTGTTTGATCACCTGTTACTTTTGCATGCACCGCAAAACGACTGAGCAGGCGTTCAACAACACCAGAAGGCAGCGAGGTGACAAGCAGCTTCAAAAGACTAAACACAACAAGCGAACTAACGACCCAAACCAATATCATCATCTCCAATAAACACATTTCTAACCCTTTCCATACGAACCATCTTACCATACGAAAGAGTGAAACTTTTGCACAAAAAGTGAACTTTTTGAAATAAGTGTGAAGATTTGAAAGGAGATGGCGGCTGACTGAAAGAACAGAAATCCCTCAAACTTTAAACTTAGGGGGCTTTCAGTCTGTCTTTACAAATAATTGATCGGACAGGTAGACAATTAAAACAATCGCTTTTTTGTGAAAAAAAAGAGAGCGGTAAAGCCAAAAATGAAAAGGAGCGAAGTCATCATGATACGTTAAGTGAAGCCATCAGATTTTTACGATGTCACATCTGTCATTCAAAGCTGGTGGAGAGGCAGAGATTTGCGTGAAAAACTGCCAAAGCTATTTTTTGAACATTTTCAGCAAACAAGTTTTGTCGTCGTTGAAAAAGGAACTGATCGGCTTTTTAGTCGGTTTTCTATCACAATCTCATTCAGATGAAGATTTACTTTGTTGGAGTACATCCAGACCACCGCAAACTAAAGATCCACAAAATCCTCTATCAAGTGTTTTATGAAGCTACTAAAAAGGAAGAACAACGATAAAGGCTGTAACAGCGCCGAGCAATAAAGTCTGATCGAGAATGGGCATAGTTCATGAGAATGTTTAATTGATAATTGATATGTTACAATATAATAATCAACGAAAAAAGGATGTTCGTCATGTATATTCAAATAACAGAGTCGGCAGCATCATTTATAGAAAAACGACAAGCAGAACATGAAACAAACGAACTGCTTCTTCGCTATGATTCAGATGGATGTGGCTGTGCGGTAAGCGGTGTACCAATGATTTGGTTCACAAGTGAAAGAACAGGTGAGTGGGAAGAGCTCAAGCATAATCAATCATTTAAGCTGTATATACACATAGCACAAAAGGTATTTTTTGATGAGGAAATGACGATTGATTTTAATGAAAAAGCCAATACACTCATGTTGAAAAGTCCTCAACAAATACTCAGCCCGAGAATGGGTATACTTGTAAAGTAAGGTGGAAATGTAGTGGATCAAAAGCTAAAAGTGATACAAAATACGGCACAGAATAAAACGTGGGTGTCGTTTTTAAATAACAATCATCCCTATAGCCTTTTGCACTGGTCAATAGGTGGAATGGATTCAGTCAAAAAGGATGTTTGGCTCCTTCAAGATGAAGTCACATTTGAAACGGAAGAATTTCCAACGCTCGAATTAGCAGTAAATTGGATTAAAGAGAATATGGAACAAGTGACAGATGTTTTATAAAAGCCCTTTATTGAAAAGGGTTTTTTTCGTACGTTTATGATCTCATCAAACAAGAAGACTGTCTAATTTGAAAAATGATCTTATTAAACGACAAAAAACTGTTTTCATATGACATTTTGACAAAATGAAAAGATAGTAATGAAACGAATAGAGCTGTAAATGCCGAAAAATAGGCAATGGAAACGTTTATTGCGGGATACCGAAAACTTTGCAAAAAATGACTTTTCATATTTTTCCATTCGAGGAAATATGATAGAATACAACATGTATCGTATATGAGGAGGGAGGTGCTAAATGAATTGAAGCTCAAGCTGTCATCGCCTCAGGTTGGAATTAAAATTAACGAATGGTATAGGCAGATTTGTGGATTTCATGTCATGAAAGCAGAGAGGTTGAAGGCCGAAATCGAGCAGGAAATTCTTGAGATGGAACAGGATCAAAACCTGTTACTGTTTTACCAGCTAATGGATTTTCGCCATAAGGTCATGCTTGAATATTTTGAACCGGCAAAAAAAGCCTCGAATGATGAAGAAATTAAGAAGCTTCTAGAAATGATACAAAATTCGCAAACGAAATTAACGGATATGCTTGAATACTATGTTCATTTTTTCAGAGGAATGTTTGAATTTGAACAAAGAAATTATTTGAGTGCCATTGCTTATTACCGTTCAGCAGAAAAAAAGCTCAATCTGATATCAGATGATATAGAGAGAGCGGAATTTTATTTTAAATTAGCAGAAATATACTACCACATGAAACAAACCCACTTTTCGATGCACTATGCTTTGCAAGCGTTAGATACGTATTCGGCCTACAGAACGTACACGCTGAGAATCATCCATTGTGAATTTGTCATTGGTGCAAACTATGATGATTTGAAATGTTATGATCATGCATTGCCCTACTTTAAAAATGCTCTTAAGCGAGCACGCTCAATTGGAAATCCCCGAGTAATAGGTTCGGCCCTTTTCAACTTAGGTAACTGCTATTACCAAATGAATGACCTTGTTACGGCAAGTCGTTATCTGAGGGACTCTCTTGAAGTGTTTGAAAAGGAGAATTTAACCCACCTGAATCGCTCTTTAGACCCATTATTTATGCTGACACAAATCCTGTTTAAACAAAAACAAAAAGAAGAGTCGTTAACCCTCTATCAAAAAGGTATGATGAAAGCCTGTGAATTAGAAGATGAAATATACGTCTGTAAATTCCAGTTTTTAAAAGCATTATACGTTGATACAGAAATAAAGATCATAGACGATACATTAGACCTGTTGGAGGACAAGCGTTTATACCCTGATATTGAAGAATTGGCCCTTGATGCTGCTCATTATTATAATGAGCTCGGACTGTTCGAAGCATCTACTCGTTTTTACGAAAGGAAAATTCAAGCAATCTCAAAAATTCAAAATGGAGGTCATTTATATGAAAATGAGTTTGATAGTTCTTTTATTGGCAGCAACTGCAGGATTGTCGGTCATGAGTCAGCAGCAATCTGAAGAGAGTCACATGGAGCTGGCGGGCAGACATCATACAACAGTAGTGACTATCGTATAAGTTAGTCAAGTGAAAGAGGGGACGAACAAAGGTTCAAACTCCTCTTTCATTTTTATTGAATACAAACTTCTTAAGAAATGTCTGAACCTCTTGCTCATAAGCTTCCTTATTTTCGCTATAAGACATCGCATGCGCACCGTGTGGCGCAATAAATAACTGTTTATCGCCTTTTTTACGTGCATATAGCTTTTGGCTCTGTTCACAGGGGATATAGTCGTCATGGCGGCTATGAATGAATAGAACAGGTTCTTTCACTTGATCAATGACATCAAGCGGGGCTACTTGCCGAATGCGGTACCCGTCTCGCCATTTTAACACGTAATCACTTAGCGGGAGAATCCAATTGCCTGATAGGCGAAAGTCCATCTTTAACCTATAAATCAACTGCTCTTCAAGAGAAGCAAAAGGACAGTCAGCAATGTAAAAATTTGCGTTTGCTTCGGGCTTTGCAGCGTATAACAAGGTAGTGACTGCGCCCATTGATTCACCATGTATGCCAATCGTGGCATCAGATCCAAGCCTTTTTCTCAGCCACTCAATGACCTGCGCCAAATCTTCTTTTTCATAATACCCATAACTTGTGGTTTTTCCTCCACTCATTCCATGCCTTCTGTGATCATAAAGCAGCACATTCCAGCCGAGTTTTTGAAATAATGTCATATATTTGACTGAATTGATTAGGCTGACTGTGACGCCGTGACAAAGCACGATTGTACGTTTTGTATGTGGAAACGGGACAAAGTAGCCATGAAGATCATAACCAAAGGATGAGGGGATACAAACTTTTTCTTTTTTTAGCTGATTAAACTCATGGTGTTGATAATGTCCTTCATCTGTCTCTCGCTTGACTAACTCTTCATCCGTTAATTTACGAATATACATCAATTTATTGGTGAAGAAAATGCCTATTGCGACAAAAGGGAATGGTAATAAGGCGAGTGCTACAATCCATTTCTTCTTCAAGCTAATTCTTCCTTTCTATCGATTTTCCTATAAAGATCATACCACATATTGGGAAGGTGTCGTGCTCTTGATCAGCGAATGAAACGGATGATACACTAGGGCAAAAAGAGAGAGACAGACATGAAAAAGACAAACCAAGATCAAGCAAAACGAAAGGACGGCATAAATGAAGATCTAAAACATAAACTCCTTCAAATGAAATAAGAGCTTGCAAGAGAAACAGAAAAAAGAGAAGCAAAAAAGAGTCAAGATATGCTTCGTCAGCAGAGAGAAAAAATAAAAGCTTTTCGCAGCTATTAGACGAAAGCAATGTAGATTGGAAAAAAAGACCACATGAGTGATCTCTTTTTACATTGTTTTCAAGCGGTGAGTTTCATATATAGTCTGCTTTGTGTAGTATTTTAATGCTTTTAATTCTTGCTCACTTAAAGAACGTGCATTTGCCGCAGCAACATTTTCTTTTAGCTGCTTAAGAGAACTAGCACCGAATACAACGGAGCTCACAGCAGAATGCTTTAAGAGATATTGGATCGAAAGCTCAGTCAGTGTTAGGTCATAAGCGACGCATTTTAAAGAAGGGATGAGCTGCTCGAGTTCTTCAAATGAGTACGCAAGATAGCCATTTTTTTGAATGGATGCACTGGCGTGAGCAAGTGGTTTTTCAGTTAAAAGCCCTTTCGCAAGAGGACCTCTCGCGACAACACTAATGCTTTGTTCTTCAAGGAGAGAGAGCCATTCTTCTGGACGTCGGTCTAGTAAGCTAAATTGCATCATGACACTGACAATGTTCGATTTTTTAGCATATTCTTTAATGACGTTTGGACGAATGGATGATATGCCGTAATACCGAATCACCCCTTCTTCCACTAATTCTTCAAAAGCTTCGATTGTTTCGTCAATTGGGTCTTGGATGGTACCGCCATGCAATTGATATAAATCAATATAATCTGTCTGAAGTCGCTTGAGGCTCTGTTTTACGGCCTCTTTTATGTACGCTTTTGAAGGATCCCAATCCCAACCCGGCTTTCCTTTTACAAAGCGGTTTCCAACTTTTGTCGACAAAATAAGATCTTGTCGTCTATTCTTAATGGCTTCACCGACGATTTCCTCATTTGTTCCAAAGTCATATAAATCTGCTGTATCCAGATAATTAATTCCGAGATCAATGGCTTCATCCAATAGAGAGAATGCTTTTTCTTTCTCAGTACCAAGGGACATACATCCTAGTGCAGCCTCACTTACAAGTAAATCAGAGGTGCCAATTCGCCTTTTTTTCAATTCAATCACACTCCTATCCTTTCACATTAAAATAAAAAAATGAGGAATTCAAGCCAGTTGATTTCAAATGCCGCATTGAAGCGGTCTTTCGTTCTTCGTTTCTCATCATTCATATATGTTAAAATGAATGAAGCAATAAGTGAAAGTAGAACGAGGAGTTGACAAATTTGAAAGACTTTGAAGAGAAAACATTAACATCTAAAGCATTATACAACGGGAAAATCATTGATTTGATTATTGAAGATGTTGAATTACCAAACGGTAAACAAGCTAAACGAGAAATCATTAAACATCCGGGTGCCGTAGCGGTCATTGCACGTACGGAAGAAAATAAGATCATTTTGGTCAAGCAATATCGTAAAGCATTAGAACGAGCGATTGTTGAAATCCCCGCTGGAAAATTGGAACAAGGTGAAGAGCCAAAACATACAGCACGAAGAGAATTAGAAGAAGAAACAGGATACACGACTCAGCATCTCAAAAAACTAACCGCTTTTTACACATCCCCTGGATTTGCGGATGAGCTTGTTCACATTTATTTGGCTGATCAATTAGTTCCGCTTGAAGAAAAAAGAGAACTTGATGAAGATGAATTTGTAGAAGTCATGGAGGTTTCCTTAGAAGAAGCATTGCACCTCATTGAAAAACAGCACATTTATGATGCAAAAACAGCTTATGCCATCCAGTATTTACAACTTCAAGAGGTACTTGAGTGAACAAAATGAGGGAGTTTTTTGCAGACATCCATATTCACATTGGCAGGACGAGAACAGGCAGGGCTGTCAAAATTACAGGTGCAAGGTCGTTAACCATTGATCAAATTTTAATAGAGGCGTCACAAAGTAAGGGGATGGGAATGATTGGTGTGATTGATGCGCAATCTCCCGAAGTTCTAGAAGAATTAATAGATGGTGTCAAGGAAGGGCGATATTCCGAACTGGATGATGGAGGTCTATCATTTGGACAAACGGTTTTATTGCTGGGCAGTGAACTAGAAATTAATGATGGATATTCAAATGGCCCAATTCATGTGCTTGCATTTATGCCAACATTAATAAAAATGTCTGAATTCTCAGCATGGCTAGCACTTCACATGAAGAATGTTCATTTGAGTTCACAGCGTCTATATGTTGATGGCAGAACTCTTCAGCACAAGGTAAAGGAGCTGGGAGGTTTATTTATCCCTGCGCATATTTTCACTCCTCATAAAAGTTTATATGGTAAAGGGGTAAAAGCTTCTTTAACCGAAGTGTTTGATCCGAACTTCATTGATGCTGTTGAGCTTGGACTCAGTTGTGATACGTCCATGGCTTCCCAGCTCAGTGAACTGAATCGCTATCCCTTTTTAACAAATTCAGATGCGCATTCCTTAGGGAAAATCGCACGAGAATATACAAAAATTCTAATGGATCATGCTTCCTTTAGAGAATTTGCATTAGCCCTTCAAGGGAAAGATGGTCGAAAAATTACGGGTAATTATGGACTTGCCCCTCAGCTCGGGAAATATTATCATACGACCTGTGAAAAGTGCGGGGTGAGACCAAATGAGAATGACCATGTATGTCAGGCGTGCGGGCATACCCGTTTTATAAAAGGGGTGAGTGAGCGTTTAAAGGAGCTTGCTGATCAGGAAAGTGACAAAGGAAAACGGCCGCCTTATGTCCATCAGCTTCCGCTTCAATTTATTCCGGGTGTTGGTGCAAGAACTTTAGAAAAGCTGAAAACAGTATTTCAAACGGAAATGAATATTCTACATCAAGCAACTGAAAAAGAACTGAAAAATGTACTGCCAGAAAAAACAGCTAATTACATCATAAAAGCAAGAAAGGGAGAAGTTGGACTGATCGCTGGCGGAGGCGGAGTCTATGGCAAGGTGGATATCAACCATGAAGCAACTTAAATGGACGTGTCAAACATTTGAACAACTATCAAAAAACGACCTTTATCACCTATTAATGGAAAGGGTCCACGTATTTGTCGTGGAACAAACATGTCCTTATCCAGAAATAGATGATCGTGACCAAAAAGCTCTTCATTTAATAGCAAAAGAGAACGGCAGCATTGTTGCCTATTGCCGAATTTTTCAAAGTGGAATCGTGTATCAGGAAGCTTCTATCGGTCGTGTGCTTGTCACACAAGCGCACCGGAAGAAAGGCTATGGGAGATTACTACTTGGAGCTGCTTTGGAAAAGCTCAGCGAATTAGAAGAAAAAAGTGTGAAAATACAGGCGCAAGCCTATTTGAAGTCGTTTTACGAATCTTTTGGTTTTGAAGCTGTTTCAGACTGTTATAATGAAGATGGTATCCCGCATCTTGATATGGTGATGAAAAAGGAAGGATAGGCGTGTGAGTACGTCTATCTTTTTTTCGTGATGATAATGACAAAAAAGGATCTGCCAAATGAGAAAAACAAAAAATGCAAGCATGTTCTAAGACAGTACAATTGAAAGGCAGAACAGCCCAGAGGAATTGCGCAGAATTTTAGTACCCAAAAAGAAAATGAAAACAAGAAGCCATACCAAATGACATGATTAAACATGAAGGTAAGAATGTGTATGATCCATGACCAAGATGATCATAAGCCTTTTTATTTTGCTTTTTTGTGACAACTATATCAAAAAATTGGTAAAATTTTAAAAAATAGGACAAACGGTCGTTTCTTTTTGAATCAAGGTGTAGTTAAATGGCAAAAAAGCAATGAAAGGGAGAGTGCGTATTGTGAAAGTAAAGTCATTTGGCACAGGGCTTTGTATGGCAAGTATAATACTGATATCAATCACATTTGGCGTAGCGGACATATCTGCAAAGGAGCAAGCAAAAAAAGAGTATATGATCGGCTTTTCTTCTTCCGTTCAAGATCGAGTACAAAAACAGCTTGTGCAAGAAGCTGGTGGACATGTGAAAGAATCAATAGAACAAATAGATATGATGAAAGTTTCATTGAATGAGACTTCGAAAGAAAAGCTGAAACAAGCAAAAGAAGTTACATTTATTGAAGAGGACCAAAAGGCGAAAACAAGTGGTCAAACCGTCCCTTACGGCATAAAGAGCATCAAAGCACAAAAGGTACATAAACGGGGATACGCTGGACAGAACGTCAAAGTCGCGGTACTGGATAGTGGCATTGATGGCAAGCACGAAGATGTAAACGTAGCAGGCGGTATCAGCTTTGTCCCAACTGAGTCTGACCCGCTGGTTGATTTTCACGAGCATGGAACGCATGTGGCAGGTATCATTGCAGCATTAGATAATAAAATTGGAGTCGTAGGTGTAGCGCCAAAAGCTTCTCTTTATGCAGTAAAGGTAGCAGATCAAAACGGTAATGGCTACTATAGCTGGATTATTAAAGGAATTGAATGGGCCATTGAGAATCACATGGATGTCTTGAATATTAGTATGGGGGGCGCAAGTGAATCAGAGGCGCTGGAGGAAGCCGTAGATAGGGCGTATGACAAAGGGCTTCTCATTGTGGCCTCCGCTGGGAATGCGGGTAGTTACGGTTCATTAAATACCATTGACTATCCTGCCAAATACAGCTCGGTTGTTGCTGTAGCATCTGTTGATCAAAGAAGGCAAAGAGCGTTTGATTCCTCTGTTGGAGAAGAAATCGAGGTATCAGCACCGGGCGTTTCGACGTTAAGCACAATTCCTAACAACGAATATGGCTATAAGAGCGGAACGTCAATGGCTTCACCACATGTAGCGGGCGCAGCCGCTGTTATTCTATCAAAACACCCAAACCTGACAAACAAAGAAGTGCGTGAAAGACTCTCGCAAACAGCCACAAAACTTGGGGAGCCATTTTATTATGGAGCAGGGCTTGTGAACTTACAAAAAGCTGCACGATAAAAATAAAAGAGAAAGCAAGTCTGTCTGCTGTTGTCTCTTTTTTCTTACAATAAAACTGTCATGTTTCGTATTCTCTCTCATAGAATCTAGTAACCTTTACTATTTGGGAGGAAGACGTATGCGCAAAAAGTCTTGGAAGGAACATCTTCTTCAGCATGTAAAAGATCATCTCTCTATTTATTTGTTTGTATCTGTTCTCTTTTTAATGGGCGTCATCTTTGGAGCGATCATTGTCAATAGCATGACAATCAGTCAGAAAGAGGATTTATTCTATTATTTAAATCGATTTTTTGGTCAGCTGACGAATGAGAAAACAACAGAATCTAAAGAAATGTTTTTACAAAGTTTCTTACATCATATGAAATACTTAGGTCTTATGTGGATACTAGGGATATCCATCATTGGGTTGCCGCTGATCTTTCTCATGATTTTTTTAAAAGGAATTGTCGTTGGTTTTACCGTCGGTTTCCTTGTCAATCAAATGGGGCTGAATGGATTCTTTCTTTCTTTTGTATCTGTCCTCCCGCAAAACATTTTGCTGATTCCAGCTTATTTAGTCATCGGAACTTGTGCAATTGCTTTTTCCATTCGCCTCATTGGACAGCTCTTCTTGAAAAAGAATATTAGTCAAGCACCTGTCCAGTGGTTTGGAAGATATGCATCTGTATTGCTCATGATTTTAACGCTTGCTGCTCTTTCCTCTTTTTTTGAATCCTATCTTTCGTTGATGCTAATGAAAAAACTAGCAAGTGTACTCTTTTAAGAATTATTTTATAATAATTATTAAAAAATAATCAATTTATTTATCAATTTAAAATGATTATAGTTGGCTCTCTGCACATGATTTGATATAATGATCAAGTAATGTGGCGTAGGAGGGAAAGTCAATGGAAAATCGTATTGATCGGATTAAGAAACAGCTTCATTCTTCCAGCTATAAGCTCACGCCACAGCGTGAAGCAACAGTTAGAGTACTACTTGAGAATGAAGAAGACCATTTAAGTGCAGAAGATGTATACCTCCTCGTAAAAGAGAAGTCTCCTGAAATTGGTCTTGCTACTGTTTATCGGACGTTAGAATTACTAACTGAATTGAAAGTTGTTGATAAAATTAACTTTGGAGACGGCGTTTCGCGATATGATCTTCGTAAAGAAGGTGCCGCTCACTTCCATCATCACCTTGTCTGCATGGAATGCGGAACAGTTGATGAGATTGAAGAAGATTTATTAGAAGATGTGGAAGAAATGATCGAACGTGATTGGAAATTTAAAATTAAGGATCATCGATTGACATTCCATGGCATTTGCCATCGTTGTCATGATGATCAATCCGGCAAATAACCCGAGTTGGAACCTTTTCATTCAATATGAGAAGGTTTTTTGCATTTTAGTTGTATATTCCTTGTCCCATCTGGCATATGCTGAAATAACGAGAAGATGAGAAAGGACATGAAAATCATGAAATGGCTCAAAACAACAGGTGAAGTGATAAAAGTATTTATCTTGTTCACTGGTTTTACCGTCCTGTTCTATTATGCTATGATATGGATAAATTCAGAATATGAAAGCTATCATCGCTATGACAAACCAGAAGGTGCAGCGATTAAAGTGATGGAAATGGATCAGCCGAATCGAGACAACTGGCAAAGTCGATTGATTTATTTTTATCAAAACGGGGAGTAGAAATCATTGAACGATCAATTATCCGACTTTATTCATTTTTTGACAGTGGAGAGAGGACTCTCTGAAAATACCATTGTCTCTTATAAAAGAGATTTACAGAATTACTTGTCTTTTTTAATGACGCATGAGCAGTTAAAGGATGTAAATGATGTGACGCGAATACATATCATTCATTATTTAAAGCAGCTAAAAGATGAAGGAAAATCAAGTAAAACGTCCGTGCGGCATTTATCGTCCATTCGTTCCTTTCATCAATTTTTACTTCGGGAAAAAGTGACAACAGATGATCCATCTTGGAACATTGAAACACAAAAAACAGAGCGGACATTGCCTAAAGTTCTTTCATTGCATGAGGTAGAAAAGCTTCTGGATACACCAAAGCAGCACACGCCATTTGACTATCGGGATAAAGCCATGCTAGAGCTTTTATATGCAACAGGCATTCGTGTGAGTGAAATGCTCGATCTGACACTTTCTGATGTTCATCTGACAATGGGATTTATCCGCTGTTTTGGAAAAGGGAGAAAAGAACGAATTGTGCCAATTGGTGAAGCGGCTGCAAGTGCGATAAAGGTGTATTTAGAAAAAGGAAGAAGCAAGCTACTAAAAAAGCAGACTGCTGATGCGTTATTTTTGAATCATCACGGCAAAAAGATGTCAAGACAAGGATTTTGGAAGAATCTAAAGAAACGAGCGATTGAAGCAGGCATTCAAAAGGAATTGACGCCCCATACGCTCAGACATTCATTTGCTACACATCTGCTTGAAAATGGTGCTGATCTAAGAGCAGTACAGGAGATGCTTGGGCATGCGGATATCTCGACCACACAAATTTATACGCATGTCACGAAAACAAGATTGAAAGATGTGTATCACAAATACCATCCGAGGGCATAAGTAAAGCATGACACGATAAACGTGTATCATGCTTTTTTCTGTTTGTACCGTTTAAGGTTGTCAATTGACTTGAAAACGGTTTATACTTGAGATGTCTGACCTCTATAATGAAAGGTGACAGGACAAGAATGTTGAAGGAGGCGCTTTTTAATGCCTGATTATCAGTATAAACGCATTTTCCTCATTGTGATGGATTCAGTAGGGATTGGTGAAGCACCAGATGCTGCTGACTTTAACGATGTAGGTGCAGATACACTTGGACATATTGCAGAAAAAATGAATGGGCTTCATATGCCAAATATGGGTAAACTTGGTCTAAGTCATATTAGAGAAATCAAAGGAATTCCAGCGGACGAAAAACCGCTTGCGTATTATGGAAAAATGCAAGAAGCATCAAACGGTAAAGATACGATGACAGGACACTGGGAAATCATGGGTCTTTACATAGACACACCGTTCAAAGTATTTCCAGACGGCTTTCCAGATGAACTATTAAATCAATTAAAAGAAAAAACAGGGCGAGGCATTATCGGAAATAAACCAGCCTCTGGCACAGAAATCCTTGATGAGCTTGGCGAAGAGCATATGAAAACAGGTGATTTAATTGTTTATACATCTGCTGATTCTGTCTTGCAAATTGCTGCCCACGAAGAAGTTGTGCCATTAGAAGAGCTTTACCGCATTTGTGAAATTGCACGAGAACTAACGTTAGATGAAAAATATATGGTAGGGCGTATTATCGCTCGTCCGTTTGTTGGAGAGCCGGGTGCATTTGTCCGGACCCCAAACCGTCACGATTATGCCTTAAAACCATTTGATCGGACAGTCATGAATGAGCTGAAAGATGACGGGCTAGATGTCATTGCCATTGGTAAAATTTCTGATATTTATGATGGTGAAGGAATTACATCGTCTCTCAGGACAAAATCAAATATGGATGGTATGGACAAGCTGATTGAGACGCTTAAAACAGATTTTACAGGATTAAGCTTTTTGAACCTTGTCGATTTTGATGCACTTTATGGGCATAGAAGAGACCCAGAGGGCTACGGAAAGGCATTAGAGGAATTTGACGCACGACTTCCTGAAGTGTTTGAACGATTAAAAGAAGATGACTTGCTCGTTATTACAGCAGATCATGGGAATGACCCGATCCATCATGGAACAGACCATACAAGAGAATATGTTCCGCTTATTGTATACAGCAAAAAACATCAAGAAGCTCATCAACTGCCAACAGCCAAAACCTTTGCTGACATTGGCGCAACGATAGCAGATAATTTCCATTCAGCGATGCCTAAATACGGAACAAGCTTTTTATCCAAACTCAAATAGGGGGGAAACACGTGGGAGCAAAGTTTTCAGAAGCGGCGGCATATATTCAACAAGCATCAACATATAAGCCAACAGTTGGATTGATTTTAGGTTCTGGACTCGGTATTTTAGCAGATGAGATCGAAAATCCAATCAAATTAAAATATGAAGATATTCCTGGATTCCCTGTTTCAACCGTTGAGGGGCATGCAGGACAGCTTGTGATCGGAACGCTTAAGGGCACCGTCGTTTGCGCGATGCAAGGACGTTTTCATTACTATGAAGGATATGATTTGAAACAAGTCACTTTCCCTGTTCGAGTGATGAAAGAAATTGGCATCGACATATTCATTGTGACAAATGCGGCTGGTGGCGTGAATACGTCCTTTCAGCCAGGCGACCTCATGCTGATTACCGATCATATCAATATGATGGGAACGAATCCTTTAATTGGACCAAATGACAGTCAGGGAGTACGTTTCCCTGATATGTCTGCACCGTATGACCAAGAGCTACTCACGCTTGCAGAGAAAACGGCGAAAGACTTAGGAATATCTGTTCAAAAAGGTGTCTATGCTGGGATGACTGGTCCCTCATACGAAACACCAGCTGAAGTACGTTTCCTAAGAACGATTGGATCTGATGCAGTCGGCATGTCGACAGTGCCAGAGGTGATTGTCGCACGTCATGCAGGAATGAAGGTGCTTGGTATTTCATGTATCTCCAATGCAGCCTCAGGTATTTTAGATCAGCCGCTTTCTCATCATGAAGTCATTGAAGTGACTGAAAAGGTGAAAGCACGTTTCCTTGAATTAGTGAAAGGTATTGTCAAGCAACTTAAATAGTACGTTAGAGAAAGCCTTCTGTTCATCAAAACAGAGGGCTTTTTTTAAGCAATCAAACGATCTCTGAATAAAACAGCCTTTACAAGGAAAAAATGTAAATGATTACGATAATGGAGGTCTGCCACTTGAAACGTCATATATGTACATTGTTTATCTTAATGATCATTATCTCAATGGTTTCACCATCAGCTATAGCAAAAGAAAGAGTAGAAAAACCATCAGAAAAACAAACGTCAGAACTGGCGAACGAAGCAAAATCAGCGATTCTAATTGAACGTGACACGGGAAAGGTACTTTACAATAAAAATAGTGATGAAAAGCTTGCGCCTGCAAGTATGACCAAGATCATGACCATGCTTCTCATCATGGAAGCAATTGACCAAGGAAAACTGAAAATGACAGACAAAGTGAGAACGAGCGATTATGCAGCATCAATGGGCGGTTCGCAAATTTTCCTTGAACCTGGGGAAGAAATGACTGTTGAAGATATGCTGAAAGGCATTGCCATTGCATCAGGAAATGATGCGTCAGTTGCCATGGCTGAGCATATTGCTGGATCTGAAGAACAGTTCGTTGAGCAGATGAACAAAAAGGCAAAAGAACTCGGGCTCACCTCAACAGTCTTTCAAAACCCAACCGGACTTCCTGAAAAAGGTCATTACAGTACAGCTCACGATATGGCTAAAATGGCGAAAGAGCTGTTGAAATATGAACAAATTACAAAGTTTACCGGCGTATACGAGGATTATCTCCGGCAAAACACAGATAAGAAATTCTGGCTTGTGAACACGAATCGCCTGATCAAATTTTATCCTGGCGTCGATGGATTGAAAACAGGTTTTACAGGCGAGGCAAAATATTGTTTAACCGCATCTGCTAAAAAAGGCAATATGCGCGTCATTGCTGTTGTATTCGGCGCAAGTACACCGAAAGACAGAAATGCCCAAGTGGTCAAAATGCTAGATTATGCATTTAATCAATATACAACCCATCCGCTTTATCAAAGAGGTCAAGAAGTGGCAGAAATCAAAGTGAGCAAAGGACAAAAGAAAAAGGTTCAGCTTGTCACTTCAGAGCCAATCTCCCTTTTAACAAAAAAAGGCGAAAATATCGATCGGATTAAAAAAGAAATCAAATTGTCTCATGATGTCACAGCCCCATTTTCAAAAGGAACAGAGCTTGGTACGATTGTCTTGAAAAAAGACGGCAAAGTTCTACATGAAAGCCCTGTGGAAGCAAAAGAAGGAATAGAAAAAGCAGGCATTTGGACATTCTTCAAACGAACAATGGCCGATTTTGTGAAATGGAAATAAACGAGAAGAGACTGCTGCATATAGCAGTCTTTTTGCTATGGAATGCAGGGAAAAGAACATCTAAATGTGACGAATGATCACTAGTTTTGTCATGGTGAAGGAATTACTTCATGTAAAGGAGAAACATTCTTTATCCGAAATTAGAGCAAGGAGGAAGAAAAAGATGAGCCTTGGTATTGATTTTCAAGTAAAAGAGAGCGTACTTTGCATTCGATTGACAGGAGAGCTCGATCATCACTCCGCAGAAACGTTGAGGCAAAAGGTGACGAATTATTTGGAAACAGAGGACATTCGTCATATTGTGCTGAATCTGGCTGATTTAACATTTATGGACAGCTCTGGACTCGGCGTGATTTTAGGGAGATATAAACAAATCAAACAGCTTGGCGGGGAAATGGTTGTTTGCGCAATCTCACCGGCTGTTTATCGGTTATTTGATATGTCGGGCTTATTTAAAATTATCCGTATGGAGCCTTCTGAGCAAACGGCATTACAAACATTGGGGGTGGCATCATGACAAATGAAATGAACCTCACCTTTTCTGCACTGAGTCAAAATGAATCGTTCGCAAGGGTAACTGTTGCTGCATTTATCGCCCAGCTTGATCCCACATTAGATGAACTAACAGAGATTAAAACCGTTGTATCAGAGGCAGTGACAAACTCGATTATTCATGGATATGATGGAAATCCAGATGGGAAGGTGCATATCAGCGTCACACTGGACGATCATATTGTTTATCTCACCATCCGTGATGAAGGGAAGGGGATTACAAATCTTGAAGAAGCAAGACAGCCGCTATTTACAACAAAACCAGACTTAGAACGCTCTGGAATGGGCTTTACCATCATGGAGAATTTCATGGATGACGTTATGGTTGACTCCTCTCCAGAAATGGGCACGACGATCCGTTTAACAAAGCATCTATCAAAAAGCAAAGCGCTTTGTAATTAAAGGAGCTGCTCATATGGATGTGGAGGTAAAAAAGCAAGCAAAAAAGGCGCAGCTGTCAAATGATGAAGTCAAAAGTCTCATCAAAAAAAGCCAAGACGGAGATCAACAAGCAAGAGACCTCCTCGTAGAAAAAAACATGCGTCTTGTTTGGTCCGTTGTTCAGCGCTTTTTAAATAGAGGATATGAACCCGATGATCTGTTTCAGATTGGCTGTATTGGACTATTAAAATCTGTTGATAAGTTTGATCTGTCCTATGACGTCAAATTTTCAACCTATGCGGTCCCGATGATTATTGGTGAAATACAGCGATTTATCCGAGATGATGGAACGGTCAAGGTCAGCCGCTCGTTAAAGGAACTTGGGAATAAAATTAGACGAGCAAGAGATGAATTGTCGAAGTCTCACGGCAGAATGCCGACTGTGCAGGAAATTGCCGATTATCTTGATATTACACCAGAAGATGTGGTTCTTGCTCAGGAAGCGGTTCGATCTCCTTCCTCTATTCATGAAACTGTGTATGAAAATGATGGAGATCCGATTACGTTACTTGATCAAATTGCCGATCACTCAGAAGAAAAATGGTTTGAAAAGATCGCATTAAAAGAAGCAATCAAAGAGTTAGAAGAGCGGGAGAAGCTGATTGTTTACCTGCGTTATTATAAGGATCAAACCCAATCAGAAGTAGCTGAGCGGCTTGGCATTTCACAAGTACAAGTCTCGCGGCTTGAAAAGAAAATCTTAAAACAAATCCAACTGCAGATGGATCAAAAAGACAGCTAGCCCATTCGGCTGGCTTTTTTTGTGTGGTAATTATCGGAAAATCAAGATCTTTCAGTATGAGAACCATTTTTCACCACATACTATTTTTAACCCATCGTATAGGAAGTGACTTGGATGGACGGACAAGTATTTATTCGGCTGCGTCATCGAATCAAGACTGGAAATGATCAGCTCATTTATTTAGAGGATATCGCTCAAATAACTGGTGATGACTTGGCTGTACAAAAACTTAGAAAAATGCCGATGTATCATGTCAGCAAAAAGGATCGTCACATTGTGGTTCTTGATATTATGCATGTTGTCAAAATGATCAAAAAAACGTGGCCAGATATCGACATCCAAACCGTTGGAGGCTCTGAAGCTATTGTTGAAATTGATACAGGCAAGCGCCAGCTCTCTCCCGTTTTATTTGTGTTTGTGTGGCTCCTTTTATTTGTTGGTGCAGCACTTGCCATTATGAATTTTCATGAGGATGTCAGCATGCGTTTAGTCCATATTCGCCTATATGAAATGATCACTGGAAAGACGGTTGAGCACCCTTATTTATTACAAATTCCATATAGCTTTGGACTAGGTTTTGGCATGATTTTATTTTTCAATCATGTGTTTAAAAAGCGATTAAATGAAGAACCGAGTCCGCTCGAAGTAGAGATGTTTAAATATCAGCTCGATCTTGATCATTATGTCGCACTTAACGAAAACAAAGAAACACTGAAAGATATTCATGATCGGTAAATGTCTTTTTATCGTGCTCGTTGGACTTGGCGGCGGTTTAACAGTAGGTGCAGGATTTGTGGCATTTTTGACAGTGCTAGGCATCATACCTCGTTTAATGCAGTTGACCAAAACGCATCGATTCATACAAGGCTATGAAGCAGCTGTCATAAGCGGTGCTGTCGTCGGCGGCTGGGCTACCTTAAGTCAAATGCATCTGCATTTATCTAAATGGCTGACGCTTCCTATCGGTCTTTTATCTGGCATCTTTGTTGGTATGCTCGCAGCAGCTTTGACTGAAGTACTAAATGTACTTCCTATCTTAACGAAAAGAATTGGAATGGAAGGGAAAATTGTTTTGCTGCTCATGGCCATCGTCTTAGGAAAGGTATTCGGTTCACTTTTTCATTGGCTTATTTATATTTAGATAATTTGGAGGGAACAACACGTGTCAAGTTTAAAAGAGAACTATCCATCTAAAGTGAAAACGTATCATCCTAAACCTCCTTATGTACTCAACTGCATCAAGGCTTTTCTCGTTGGCGGCTTGATTTGTGCAATAGGCGAGGGACTGCAACACTTTTATATTCACTTTTTTGACTTTAATGAAAAGACGGCAGGGAATCCGACTGTGGCTACACTCATTTTAATCTCTTCCATTTTAACAGGTATCGGGATTTACGATAAAATTGGCCAGTTTGCTGGAGCGGGATCTGCTGTTCCGGTCACTGGCTTTGCAAACAGCATGACAAGTGCTGCCCTTGAACATAAAAGTGAAGGGCTTGTTTTAGGTGTTGCCACAAACATGTTTAAACTAGCCGGAAACGTCATTGTCTTTGGCGTTGTCTCCGCATACGTAGTAGGAATCATTCGATACTTCTTGGAAAAGATGTTTTCGTAGGAGGGATGAAACGTGAAATTAACAGGAAAACAATCTTGGGTATTTGCACATAAACTCTATGTCAATGCAGAAGGAACGGCTGCCGGACCGAAAGAGAAAGCAGGTCCGATTGGTCATCTGATAGATAAGACATACGATGAAATGCATTGTCATCAAAAAAACTGGGAAATGGCAGAAAGACAGCTTATGGATGATGCGATATCAACTGCTTTAGCAAAAGCCGATTTGCAAAAAAGTGATATTGATCTTCTTTTAGCAGGAGATTTACTGAATCAAAATGTTACAGCAAACTATGTGGCAAGAGAGTTGAAGATCCCTTTTCTTTGTTTATTTGGCGCTTGCTCCACTTCAATGGAATCTATCGCCATTGCCTCAGCATTAATAGACGGAGGGTTTGCGAAAAGAGCCATTGCCGCCACAAGCAGTCATAATGCAACGGCAGAACGCCAATTTCGAAATCCAACGGAATACGGCGGGCAAAAACCAGATACAGCGACAAGTACAGTGACTGGGAGCGGAGCCGTTATTATCAGCAAAACGCCATCTCAAATTCAAATTACAAGTGCTACAGTTGGACGTGTGATGGATCTTGGCATCACAGACCCATTTGACATGGGTTCCGCCATGGCTCCGGCAGCGGCAGACACCATCAAACAGCACTTAGAAGATTTAGGGAGATCTGTTGAAGATTACGATCTTATTTTAACCGGTGACTTATCTGGTATTGGTTCACCGATCTTAAAGGATTTATTAAAAGAACAAGGCATTCAGCTCGGCAAAAAACACGATGATTGCGGCTTAATCATTTATACACCAGATCAAAATGTGTTTGCTGGCGGCAGTGGATGTGCCTGTTCAGCCGTTGTTACCTTCAGTCACATTTTTAATGAAATGAAAGCAGGGAAATTAAAGAGGGTTTTAGTTGTGGCAACCGGTGCACTGCTTAGTCCAATGATGGTTCAGCAAAAAGAGACCATTCCAACCATTGCACATGGCGTCGTATTTGAGCGTGCAGGAGGGGAAAACTAATGGATTATCTTATCGCATTTGTCGCAGGCGGTCTCATTTGTGTCATCGGGCAGCTTTTATTGGATGTAATGAAACTAACGCCCGCACATGTCATGACCACCTTTGTCGTCGCTGGGACCATTTTAGACGGATTTGGCATTTATGACAAATTTATTAAATTCGCAGGAGCAGGCGCAACGGTGCCTATCGTCAGTTTTGGTCATAGTTTGCTACATGGCGCCATGCATCAAGCAGATATTCATGGGTTTATTGGAATTGGTATGGGAATTTTCGAATTAACCTCTGCTGGAATATCAGCTGCGATCTTATTCTCATTTATTATCGCACTCATATTTAAACCGAAAGGATAACCTGTTATGGGGCAAAAACGAAAAGTCATTTTAGTCACAGACGGAGATATATATGCTGCCAAAACGATTGAGCTTGCCGCACAAACCTTTGGCGGAAGATGTATATCAAGCTCAAAAGGGAATCCGAGTAAACGAACAGGTGCTGAGCTAGTAGACATGATATTAAAGACGCCGTATGATCCAGTGTTTGTCATGTTTGATGATTCTGGTCTAACAGGTGAAGGAACAGGGGAAGCAGCGATGAAATATGTTGCGCATCATCCTGAAATCGAAGTGATCGGAGCAATTGCCGTTGCTTCCAAGACTCATCAAGCAGAATGGACAAAGGTGGATGTCTCTATTGATCGAGAAGGTGAACTGACGGAATACGGTGTAGACAAACACGGACTTCCAGAACTAGAGCTTCATAAAATGAACGGGGATACGGTGTATTGTCTTGATTCACTCAACATTCCGTTTGTTGTCGGTATTGGAGACATTGGTAAGATGGGCCGCAAAGATGATCTAAGCAAAGGATCTCCAATCACCATGAAGGCAGTCGAATTAATATTAGAAAGGAGCGGTTTCCATGAAGAAAGACAAGGTAAACGTGTTCCGAGACCCAAAGAAAAATGAAGATTACTTCAAGGAAAATGTGGGGATGGGGATCAGCTTTGATCTTGGCGTTCGGAAAATATATATACAGGATCAAGAAATCCAACTTTACTATGTAAACGGTTTGTGCGATACACAATATGTCATCTATTTATTGAAAGAACTGGTTGAAATCAATGACAACGAACCTGAATCAGATGACATTGCACGTATTGTAGAAAACCGCCTTGTCAATCAGCAAGTTTCAAAAGTTGAAACCTTAGATGAAGCAGTAGACCAAGTGCTTTCAGGTCTTGTAGCAGTTATCGTAGAAGGAGAAAATTACGCATTTATCGTTGACGTCAGGAACTATCCTGGCAGAATGCCAGAAGAACCGGACACAGAAAAGGTCGTCAGAGGAGCAAGAGACGGATTTGTTGAAAACATTATTATGAATACAGCACTCATTCGAAGAAGAGTTCGTGATGAAAAATTACGTTATAAAATGCTTAAAGTCGGCGAACGTTCAAAGGCAGATGTATGTGTTTGTTACATCGAAGATATTGCAGATCCAGATCTTGTAGACATTGTCGAAAAAGAAATAACAAGTATTAAAGTAGATGGTCTGACAATGTCTGATAAAACGATTGAAGAATTTTTGGTAAAGCAAGGGTATAATCCCTTTCCGCTTGTGAGATATACCGAACGGGCAGATGTGGCAGCAAACCATATTTTAGAAGGACATGTCATCATCATCACAGATACCTCACCTAGTGTCATCATTACGCCTACCACTATTTTTCACCACGTTCAGCATGCAGAGGAATATAGGCAGACGCCGGCGGTAGGTACTTTTTTAAGGTGGGTTCGATTTTTAGGGATATTATGTTCTACCATCCTCTTACCGATTTGGTTTCTCTTTATCCTAGAGCCAAATCTGTTGCCTGACAATCTTAGTTATATTGGTTTTAACAAACCATCACATATCCCTGTCATTTTTCAAGTATTCCTTGCTGATTTTGGGGTAGAGTTCTTAAGAATGGCAGCCATTCATACGCCAACGGCATTGTCTACGGCCATGGGTTTGATTGCAGCCGTTTTAATTGGACAGATTGCCATTGATGTAGGCTTGTTTACCCCTGAGGTCATTTTGTACGTCTCACTTGCAGCGATTGGAACGTTTACAACCCCGAGCTATGAATTAAGTGTTGCCAATAAAATGGCTCGGTTGCTTATATTGGCGCTTGTGTCAATCTTTAAGCTGAATGGGCTGATCATTGGTTTTACCTTGTTAATCATTTATTTAACATCCATTCGCTCATTACAAACGCCATATATGTGGCCGTTCATTCCATTTAATGGGAAGGCTTTATGGCAAGTGCTCATACGGACGTCCGTACCTGGCTCTAAAGTAAGACCAAGCATCGTCCACCCTCAAAACAGATCAAAAATTCCCCCAAATTCTTAAGTCCAATTGAAACTGGCTGAAGATTGTGATATTGTATTTTTAACTTTGAGAAACGGCCAAAAGGCAGCTAACGTAGCTGTCTTTTTTTAGCCGAGGCGGAGAAAGAGGGAATGACATTGTATTTACACGGCACTTGCAGACAAAATGAACTCGGTCATTTAGAAATTGGTGGTGTTGATGCCGTTTCATTAGCTGAAGCGTATGGGACACCACTTTATGTATATGATGTGGCTTTAATACGGGAGCGCGCAAAAAACTTTCAGAAAGCTTTTAAAGAAGAAGAATTAAAAGCGCAAGTAGCTTATGCAAGTAAAGCTTTTTCTTCTATTGCAATGTTTCAGCTTGTCAAGGAAGAAGGTTTATCGCTTGATGTCGTATCAGGTGGGGAGCTACATACAGCCATTTGTGCTGGGTTTCCATCAGATAAAATTCATTTCCATGGCAATAACAAAAGTAGAGAAGAACTGAAGATGGCCTTAGAGTACGGCATCGGCTGCATTGTGGTAGATAACTTCTATGAATTGAAGATGATTGAACAACTTAGTCAAGAGCAATCAAAAAAAGTGAAGGTTCTGCTCCGAATCACACCAGGTGTAGAAGCACATACCCATGATTACATTACAACAGGGCAGGAAGATTCAAAATTTGGCTTTGATCTTCATAACGGACAAGCAGAAGAAGCTTTGAAACAAGCCCTTGGATCAGAAGTGATTGAACTATTAGGTGTCCATTGCCATATTGGCTCCCAAATTTTTGATACAGCTGGTTTCGTACTAGCAACGGATAAAATCTTTATGAAACTAAATGAATGGAGAGAATCATTTGGCTTTATCCCAACTGTGTTAAATTTAGGCGGGGGCTTTGGTATACGCTATACAGCTGATGATGAACCGCTACCTGCAACTGAATATGTTGAAAAAATTATTCAAGCAGTAAAAGAGAACGTCGCTCGTTACCAATTCGTTATGCCAGAAATTTGGATCGAACCAGGTCGCTCTCTTGTTGGAGATGCAGGAACGACTCTATATACAATCGGGTCGTCAAAACATGTACCTGGTATTCGTGATTATGTAGCAGTTGACGGAGGGATGAGCGATAACATTCGTCCAGCTTTATACCAAGCGAAATATGAAGCGGCAAGCGCCAATAAAATGAATCATAAGCATGATCAAACAGTCTCTATTGCAGGTAAATGCTGCGAGAGTGGAGATATGCTCATTTGGGATATCGACCTGCCAGAGTTATCACAAGGAGATTTATTAGCTGTCTTTTGTACAGGAGCTTACGGATACAGTATGTCAAACAACTATAACCGCATCCCGCGCCCGGCTGTTGTGTTTGTAGAAGATGGGGAAGCACAGCTCGTTGTCGAGCGAGAGACATATGAGGACATCGTGAAACTTGATTTACCTTATCAATCAAAAGTGAAGTCATCAACTTAAAAAAGCATGTAGAATCTTTAGATTCTACATGCTTTTTAATGGATGTTGACGTAAAAAACTCATTCGGATGGTTTATTTTCCACCAGTAAAAACAGATACAACCGCATTCCAAATGGAGACAAAGAAATCCCAAATCTTTTGTAATATGTTTTTGCCTTCATCAGACTCTATGAAGTTCGTTATCTTGTCTTTCGCTTTGTCGATTTGAGATCCGACTTCTTTCCAATCAATATTGATGTTCTTCATTTTATCGAAAAGAGAGACAAGCTGATCCTTTTGTTCTTGCGTCAAATTCAAGTTTAGATCGGAAGCGGCTTTATCCACTTTTTCTTCCACTTCTTTTGTTGTTTTAGGGACACCGTTTTTGGCAATATCATCTTTGATTTTTGCAATAAGGGCAGATGCATTGTCTTTCCCAATTGAATCACCTAATTTAGATGTTGTGACAAGCTCTTCGTTCGCTACTTGCTTGACATCTTCTGGAATGGCTTTATCGCTCGACACTTCATAAGCTTTTAGTAAACCAGTGAGCGCTGCTGTACCAGATACTTCAAATGGGGCAGTCACGACGACTTTGGCGTCTTTGACACCTGCTGTCATTAAAGCATTTAAATACATCTCATCTGTAATCGTCTTAATGTTGTGGGTATCTACAGTAAGACCAGTACCTGATTTTTCAATCGTGATGGATGAAGATGATAACGCTCTAGTGCCGATTTGAGAACGAGGGATATATTTTCCTAAATATTCGTGCTCTTCTTTATTAGTTACTTCAATTTTGGTCGCATTTTCAGGTGGATTCAACTCGTCAAGCACCTTCTGTCGATCAGCAGGTGTTAAGTCTTGCCCGAGTGTGACGATGACATCGCCGACTGCTGCATCTGCTAAGCTGACTTTTGGCGCGCCAATTAGTAAGAGGAGCGCTGCCATCATACAAAGCATTGTTTTTTTAAACATGTTGACCTCCTTCAAGTCGAAAGCGTTCCTCTTTCAAGAGAAACGGAACTTTGAGCACATGCTTTCCTGTGTACTCCATCATATAGACGTAATAAAATACCTTTACGTTTCAATTTCTTTTCAAAGAGATATCTTTTTTTATTTTACGAATCAAATGGATAATACAGTACTAATAAATGGAAAACGAACCGCAATATAAAACTCAGCCATTAGACCTGTATATGCGAGAGCCACAAGCTGCATATAAGATAGGTCTTGAAAATAGGTATAAAGGATCTTACATGCTATCAATGTTAAAAAAGAGAGGTAAACAAGAAATTCTATTGAATCATGAAGCAGGAATGTTTCACTTCATAGAAAATGTGCTATAATGAGCGTTGTTTAACCCGAAAGGAGACTGTGAAAAATGGCGAAAAAGGGATACATACAACTGACAAATGGAAAGAAAATTGAGTTTGAACTTTACCCAGATGCTGCTCCAGGCACAGTAGCAAACTTTGAAAAGCTAGCAAATGAAGGCTTTTACGATGGGTTGAAATTCCACCGCGTAATCCCAGGTTTTGTGAGCCAAGGAGGCGATCCGAACGGTAATGGAACTGGAGGTCCTGGTTACACAATTAAATGTGAAACAGAAGGAAATCCTCATCAACATGAAAGAGGTTCATTATCGATGGCACATGCAGGTAAAGACACAGGCGGCAGCCAATTCTTTATCGTACACGATCCACAGCCGCATCTAGATGGTGTTCATACTGTTTTTGGTAAGGTAACATCAGGTATCGAGGCCGTTCTTAACATGGAACAAGGTCAAGGCATGGAAAAAGTCGAAGTTGTAGATGCATAATAAGAAAGGAACACCGCATTTAGCGGTGTTTTTTTATGGTAAATACAGCGCAGTGGCATTATATATGATATAATAGAACGTATATTCGCACGATTGGTTTGTTGATTGTCCGATCTAAATAGTGGAGAAAGCTGGTGGACAGTATGAAATCATTTTCAACAGAAGAAAAGAGACAAATGATCAATGAAATACAACGTTTTTTTGCAAAAGAGCGCGAAGAACAAATTGGAGAAGTGGCAGCCGGTCAAGTATTAGCGTTTATCACACATCACCTTGGAAGCTACTATTATAATCAGGGAGTGCGCGATAGTCGAGATATTGCGGTTCAACGTGCGCAAGCATTAGAAGAAGACTTGTTTGCACTTGAAAAAAGAATATAGAAAAAAAGTCTCTTTTAAGCTACTAAGTGGTTTACAATCGTTATCAGGAGAAATTCAAAAAAACACCCCCTTAATAAAGAACGCATATTCGTATCATATGTATTGATTAAAAGGTGGAAACCAAAGTTACGTTTGAATCGTTTTATGAATAACCATTGATGAAATACAGCGCTTTTTTGGTTTTGTTTCATCAAAATATGGAATCAAACATACAAATAGGCGAAGTGCAGATGGTGGAGGTGCTAAATATGGGGAAAATTAAACTAAAAATTGCAATTTTATTTGTTTTACTGCTTTGTTTAGGTGCAAGCTATTTATACATGAATGGCATGAAAATTGAAGATGTGCCAACAGCCATTGGCGAAAGCTTAACAAACAACGATAAAGATTACACGATCTATGAGTATACCATTACGAAAATTGATGGTGATGAATATTATGGTCAAGCGAAAAATGGCACGAAAATCATTTTTAATGGGAAGAAGTTTGAAGACGATGTCTCCGATTTGAAAAAAGGTGACCGCATTAAAGCCTACTTTAGTAAAGAAAAAAGAATAGACGGTCTTATAAAAGTCGTAAAAGTCGTTAATTAACACGTCTCCTTTCCTATAAGGAGGCTTTTTTAATGGAAATGTAAAGGAATCTTGATTGTTGCATTTGTCAACAAGGATCGCTATAATAGCTCCTAAGGACAGATGAATATCGATTGTATCCTTCGGGGCAGGGTGAAAATCCCGACCGACGGTAATAAAGCGAATGCTTTACAGCCCGTGACCCGTTAATTTAATTAACGGTTGATTCAGTGAAAAGCTGAAGCCGACAGTGAAAGTCTGGATGGGAGAAGGATAAAGAAAGCTATGATTGAAAAATATTTGTTAATCATAGTTTTATTTCTGATGCAAAAAAACAAAGCCCCGGAATGTTTTCCGGGGCTTTCTGTATGTAAAAGACATGCAGTGTTGATTAGGTGATCCCTCATATTGTATTGACCATAAAAAGCGACGAAGGTGCTCAATCGATCACATGTCCCTCAATCGCTTTGAAACTTATGAAGAAAGGGAGGATCACATGTTTACGGGTATTATTGAAGAAATTGGCACAGTCCAGTCATTAAGCAAAAGAGCAGCTGATGCTATGAAAATGGTCATCAAGTGTAGCCGTATTCTAGAGGATGTACATCTTGGAGACAGTATTGCAATTAATGGCGTTTGCCTTACTGTCACAAGCTATTCAGAAGAACAATTTACGGCAGATGTGATGCCTGAGACGGTTAAAGCCACATCACTTGGTGACCTCAAATCAGGCAGTAAAGTAAATCTAGAACGTGCCATGTCCTCAAATGGACGATTTGGCGGTCATTTTGTATCAGGCCACATTGATGGGACCGCCTCGATTACCCGAATAGAAAAGAACAGCAATGCCATTTACTATGATTTAGAGATGGACAAGTCTCTCACAGACATGCTTACTAAAAAGGGATCAATTGCATTAGATGGCGTCAGCTTGACGATTTTTGATTTGCGTGATTCACACGTCACAGTCTCCATCATTCCACATACGCTTGAAGGAACAATTTTTCCGACTAAAACTATCGGCGATTTGGTGAATGTAGAGTGTGATATGATCGGGAAATATATTTATCGTTTTTTAACAAAAGGACATGACGATCAACAGCCATCTCGATTGACCCCATCATTTTTAAAAGAGCATGGATTTTAGGAGGCGATTGTATGTATCATTCTGTTGAAGATGCAGTAAAAGCACTTAAACAAGGAGAAATTATTATCGTAGTAGATGATGAAGACAGAGAAAATGAAGGAGACTTTGTGGCACTTGCCGAGCACGCAACGCCAGAGGTCATTAACTTCATGGCTTTATATGGCAGAGGTCTCATTTGTACACCAGTACATGCATCAATCGCAAAACGCCTTCACTTGCATCCAATGGTGGCACGGAACACAGATGCACATCATACAGCATTTACGGTGAGCATTGACCATACATCAACAACGACTGGTATTAGTGCATTTGAACGCTCGACAACCATTTTGGCGATGCTAAATAAAAACGCAGAACCAGAAGAATTTACTCGTCCTGGGCACGTGTTTCCACTTATTGCGAAAGATGGCGGTGTATTAGAAAGACCAGGACATACAGAGGCGGCAGTTGATTTGGCGAGGCTCGCTGGTTCAGAGCCAGCTGGAGTCATATGCGAAATTATGAATATAGATGGTACAATGGCGCGTATCCCTGAGCTGGTGAACATACAAAAAAAGCATGATTTAAAGATGCTGACCATTGAGGCGTTGCGCCAACATTTAAATAATCAAACAACTTTATTAGATACAAAATAAAAATCACAGAAAAAGGATGAGGATCATATGAATACAATACAAGGCCATGTAGTAGCAGAAGGACTAAAATTTGCCATTGTGGCTGCGAGGTTTAATGATTTTATTACAAGCAAGCTGCTAGATGGAGCAGAAGATACATTACTTAGACATGGAGCAAACGGTGATGATATCGATGTTGTTTGGGTACCAGGTGCGTTTGAAATCCCATATATGGCAAAAAAACTAGCAGAGACCAAAAAATATGACGCTGTCATCACACTTGGGACTGTGATCCGCGGTGCGACATCGCATTATGATTATGTTTGCAATGAGGCAGCGAAAGGAATTGCTCAAAGTGCCATATCAACAGGCATTCCTATTATCTTTGGCGTCTTGACGACAGAATCAATCGAACAAGCCATTGAAAGAGCAGGCACAAAAGCTGGAAACAAAGGCAGTGAATCGGCTGCTGCTGCTATTGAAATGGCCAATTTAAATCGAACGTTCCGTTAATTTCATGAAAAAGAGTTTAAAAACTGCATGAAAATGTTTATAATGTGTGATGAGCAAATGATTCACAAGGAGATTTGCTGGAAAAAAGGATAATTTCAATACTGAGGGGTATATATGTTAATTCGTTACAAGAAGTCTTTTGAAAAAATTGCTATGGGACTCCTGTCCTTTATGCCAGGTGAGAAAGACGTCAAACAGCTTCAGCAGACGATTAAGTCGTATGAAACGGATGATAAACGGCAGCTTTTCCTTTGGAAAGATGGCGAGGATATTGTTGGTGCAATTGGTGTGTTAAAAACAGACGACCAAGTACAAATTGAACATATTAGTGTCAATCCATCCCATCGCGATCAAGGGATAGGCAAGGAAATGGTATTAGCCGTGGAAGAGATATTTAAAACAAAATCGCTCATTCCAAATGAATTAACGCAAGGCTTCTTTCAAAAGTGTCATAGTGAAACAAACTAAATATCACACATTTATAAAAGCAGAGGTCAAATCCCTCTGCTTTTTTTACGTTTTAATTGTCTCTTCCGTTCAAGTATTACATCCGACCGATCACGAAGTCGATGTTTTTCAATTAAAAAGGTATGAGATAAGTTACTTTCCTGTCCAAAGGGAAGACCTTCTTTTTCCGCCATTTGTCTGCATAAAGATAGAAGTGCCTCATCCTTTATCGGGAGCATCACACTTTCATAGGGCATCTCTGCGTCCATTTTCTTTTTAAGTGTCCTAAGGAGCAGGATGAACGCTTCATCATCTAGACCAAGATTGACTAATGCCTTTCTTTCAGTTGATAACAAGTGAAGACTGTTTGAAATTAGCCGTTTTGCTCCTTTTACATTACCTCGTCTTTGGTGATATAAAGCGACAGCAAGCTGAATCAACCCTACCCAGTATTCTTTGCGATGCTCTGGGGGATCTTCTTTCCAATATTCTTCAAGAGTTTCATGACATTCAAAATAATCTCTTGTCGTATGAAATTCGTGTAAAAATGCGAGATACGGTTCAGCGTACACATCGGTCATCTCCTTTTCCACTATCAGTCTAACACACCGAAAAGAAAAGAAGAAAGAGCGCCTCTTTTGTCAAAAGGACGCTCTGGTTCTTTAATAAACCCAAGCCGCGCCAACGATGATCAGCAAGATGAACAGCACAACAATAAGCGCAAATCCTCCGCCGAAGTAATAGCCATCTCCCATAATGATACGGCCTCCTTTTTCATCAGTTCGTATTACAGTTGTATTCTATGTATTCGTGCTCACTTTGGTATGGGCGGTTCCGTTGTTTTTTACGTTTTAGCCATTGCAGTAAGGCAGAAATTATATTGGACGAGAGCTTGATGGTGTCTTATACTAAAAGTTAGCCGGTAAAATGGTACTTAGAAGACAGTAGAAATGGTGAGAAAAGAATGCTGGAATATCAAGTGAAAATAGATTCGTTTGAGGGTCCATTGGACTTGCTTTTACATTTAATCAACCGTTTGGAAATAGATATTTATGATATTCCTGTTGCTAAAATTACGGAGCAGTATTTATTATATGTCCATACGATGAGGGAGCTTGAGCTGGATGTAGCAAGTGAGTATTTGGTGATGGCAGCAACCCTCCTAAGTATTAAGAGCAGAATGCTTCTTCCTAAACAAGAGGAAGAGCTTTTTGATGAAGAGCTACTCGAAGAGGAAGAGGACCCTCGTGAAGAGCTGATTGGAAAATTGATTGAATACCGTAAGTATAAAAATGCAGCGCAACAATTAAAGGAACGTGAAGAAGAGCGGCAAAATGCCTTTACGAAACCGCCAAGCGATTTAAGTGAATTTGCAAAAGAAGCTGATGCAAAGGACACAAATTTGCATGTAACGGTGTATGATATGTTAGGTGCGTTCCAAAAGGTATTAAACCGAAAAAAAATAACGAAACCAACACCATCAAAGATTACAAGACAAGAAATTCCGATTGAAGACAAAATGAATGAGATTATGAATCATTTAAGAAAAACAAAAAAACGAATCAATTTCATGACACTTTTCCAACATGATCAAAAGGAACACCTTGTCGTGACGTTTCTTGCTGTTCTCGAACTGATGAAAAGCCAACAAATTATGTTAGAGCAAGAAGGGAACTTTGAAGACATCTATATTATAGGGAGTGAAACGATTCATGACGCTTGATATCGTGAATTGGAAAGCCATTTTAGAAGCGCTGCTTTATGCAGCAGGAGATGAAGGCTTAACAAGGAAACAGCTCATGTCTGTTCTTGAAGTTGATGAGGCGGCATTACTCAACATGATGTCTCTCGTGAAAGAAGAGTATCAAAAAAAAGAACGAGGTATTGAACTCATTGAATATGCCGATTCATATATGTTGCTCACTAAAAAAGAATACAGCGTTTACTTAAAAAAATTAGTGGAAACCCCTTCAAAAGGCTTATCGCAAGCTGCACTAGAGGTACTGGCGATTGTCTCATACAAACAGCCGATTACACGTGCTGAAGTAGAGGAAATCCGTGGCGTCAAATCAGAACGGGTTCTTCACAGTTTAGTAGCCAAAGCATTATTGTGCGAGGTTGGACGTGCAGAAGGTCCGGGACGAGCAATTCTATATGGTACGACACCTACCTTTTTAGAGCAATTTGGCTTAAAGGCTCTTGATGAATTGCCGCCGCTTCCAGAGAATGTTGAGGCAGATGGTATACAAGAAGAAGCCGATTTATTTTTTGAAAACTTCAATCAAACATTTGAAGAAATAAAGTAGTTCTAAACAAGGAAATATGTATGATAAAATATTAAAAAAGATTTTAGGTCTAAAATCTTTTGATGAAAGATAAAATGGTGACAAAGCCATGAGGGGAAGGTAAACACGAAACAAATGGCACATTTAAATGTGAAGGATCAAGTTGATCAAGCAGGCGTATTTTTATCAAAGGTTGCAACTGAAGTGAATGTATTTCTAAATGAAGCTACCTTATCAAGCTTGAAACGATTAAACCCCGAAGCGGAAGCCTATTATTGTGACATATTGAGTACATTACGGAAGCTCGCTGTGTATAGCGAGGATGCGGCAGCAGTTTGCCAGAAAATGGGGCAACAGCATACATTCCCGCAGCAAGCCGCACAGCAAATCCTTTACCGTATTTATCATCAGTGTATTGAAGAATTTTTTACTCCGAAAAAGGATACATGGTATGAGGATAGCCGTTCGGCTTATACTGGGAAAAGCAGTATTGTTTTTCACCATGAGGTATCTGCCGGTCTAAAGCAGTTATTTTCATCATTAGAAAAAGACTTTTTAATGATGAGAGAAGAGCTAGAATATACAGTTTCTCATCATCAAATGAAAATGGTATAAGCAAGAAAAGCGTCTCTATACGTAGAGGCGTTTTTTTGTGGACGAAGCATCATAACTTTTTCTGCCATGCATACACTTTTACAAAACGGACAAGGACGTGAATGAACATGCCCTATTTAAAAATTGGTACAGCAGTCCTTCTTCTATTTACACTTTTATTGCCATTTTCCTCACATGCTCAAGCAGAAGTCTCATTATCAGTGAGTGCGAGAAGCGCCATTTTAATAGATGGACAATCAGGCAGAGTTCTATTTGGAAAAGGCGAGCATGAAAAAAGAAGAGTCGCCAGCATTACAAAAATTATGACTGCTGTATTAGCGATAGAATCAGGAAAAATGAAAGAAACCGTCAAAGTATCAAAACGTGCAACTCAAGCAGAAGGTTCATCGATTTATTTAAAGGAAGGGCAGAAAGTGAGTTTAGAAGACCTTACCTATGGACTTATGCTGCGCTCTGGAAATGATGCAGCTGTTGCCATTGCTGAACATGTTGGCGGCAGTTTAGAAGGATTTATTTTTATGATGAATCAAAAAGCCTCTGAATTAGGAATGGAGAATACGAATTTTCAAAATCCTCATGGACTGGATGATCATAAAAACCACTATTCATCTGCCTATGATATGGCGATACTAACAAAATACGCAATGCAGCATAAAGAATATCAAAAAATTGCCGGCACAACCTTTTATAAAGCAAAGACAATGGAAGGTTACTGGAAAAATAAAAACAAGCTGTTAACAGGTTTATATCCGTATTCTACAGGAGGGAAAACGGGTTATACAAAACTTGCAAAACGAACCCTTGTTTCCACCGCTGAAAAAGGTGATGCTGTATTAATCGCGGTCACCATCAATGCACCGGATGACTGGAATGATCACATTTCTATGTTTGAATATGCATTTGACCACTACAAAACATATCTGCTTGCTAAGAAGGGAAGGCTGGCCTCTTTAAAAGGGACTTTTTACGAAAAAAAAGCTTTCATAAAGCGTGATGTGGACTATTTATTAACTGAATATGAGAAAAAATTAGTGAAAATTGAAACCGAAATGCTCACACCTGAAAAGAAATGGGAGAAACAACCTTCTGCTATTCCAGATGTTGTCGGAAAAATGACATTTTTGTTAGATGATCAAGTCATCGAGCAAGTGCCTATTTATTATGAGAATAAACGCAATCGAATGCCCCAAAAAAGCTTTCAAGAAATGTTTAAATCTGTCTTTCAGACATCTGTAGGCGGTTCTTCATGGTCAATCTAATTTGGGTTTTTCTGACTGTCATCGGTCTTGTATATGCCATGTTTAACGGAACGATGCAGGAAGTGAATGAAGCTGTATTTAAGGGCTCTAAAGAAGCTGTTACGATTTCCATCGGACTGATCAGTGTACTCGTTTTTTGGCTGGGGCTTATGAAAATTGCTGAGGAAGCGGGACTATTAAATTTTTTCAGTAAACTATGCCGGCCGTTTATTTCAAAGCTATTTCCAGACATCCCGCCCAATCATCCAGCAATGGGGTATATATTGTCTAATCTGATGGCAAATTTCTTCGGTCTTGGTAATGCCGCCACACCGCTTGGAATTAAAGCCATGGAACAAATGAAGAAATTAAACGGAGGGAAAAATGAGGCGAGTCGATCAATGATTACGTTTTTGGCTGTCAACACGTCATCCATTACCCTTGTGCCAACAACCGTCATTGCCATTAGAATGACATATGGTGCAGATCAGCCGACAGATATTGTCGGTCCGACTATTTTGGCGACGCTGATTTCCGGCATCGGTGCGATTATCATTGATCGCTATTTCCACTATCGTAGAAGCAGGCGGGGGGGATGATATGGCTTTTGTTAACTGGCTATCACTTGCTTTGATTCCTCTGATCATTGCAGGAATTCTCATTGCAGGAACGATTAAAAAAGTACCGACTTATGAATCGTTTGTTGAAGGCGGCAAAGAAGGAATTCAGATTGCGTTCTCCATCATTCCTTATTTAGTTGGAATGCTTGTTGCGATTACCATTTTTCGTGCTTCAGGTGCGCTTGATTTTGTCATGGATCTGCTAAAGCCTGTGTTTACAGCGATTGGGTTTCCAACAGAGGTAGTTCCGCTGGCGTTTATTCGGCCGATATCAGGAACGGCAGCACTTGGCATGACATCAGATCTCATTGCTACATATGGACCCGATTCTTTTATAGGTCAACTTGCAGCCGTCATGCAGGGATCAACAGACACGACCCTTTACATTTTAACAGTTTATTTTGGAGCAGTTGGAATTAAAAAAATGGGTGATGCACTTAAGGTGGGGCTTTTAGCAGACCTCATCGGGGTTATTGCATCCATTGTCATTGTGAGTTTATTATTTAGCGGCGCCTGACAGGGCGTTTTTTTAATTTTTGTCGCATGGGAATCAATTTTTTAGCTGAAATGAGGCATTCAAAAAGCTAATTTTTTCACGAATGCTTGTTTGTTTCTAGTCAACAAAGTAAGATAGTACATGAGGTGAAAGACAAATGGAACGTTTACAGAAAGTCATTGCACATGCCGGCGTCGCATCTAGGCGAAAGGCTGAAGAACTTATTAAAGAAGGACGAGTTACCGTAAATGGTCAAAAGGTGACAGAGCTTGGCGTAAAAGTGGGCTCTTCAGATAAAATTGAAGTCAACGGATTAAAGTTAGAAAGAGAAGAACCTGTCTATTTCTTGCTCTATAAACCGCGCGGCGTCATTTCTGCAGCAGAAGATGATAAAGGGCGTAAAGTTGTGACAGACTTTTTTGACGATGTCCCGCAGCGACTCTATCCGGTTGGACGCTTAGATTATGATACGAGCGGTTTGATTTTGATTACAAATGACGGGGAATTTGCTCACAAGCTGATGCATCCTAAATATGAAATTGATAAAACATATGTAGCGAAGCTGAAAGGAATTCCTTCAAAAGAATTGCTCAGAAAGCTGGAAAGAGGCATTCTTTTAGATCACAAAAAAACAGCGCCAGCTCGTGTCAAAATGCTTTCCATTGATAAACGAAAGCAGACGTGCATCGTCCAATTGACCATTCATGAAGGTCGAAACAGACAAGTGAGACGTATGTTTGAAGCCATTGGTCATGATGTCTTAAAGCTTAAGAGAGAGCAATACGCATTTCTTCATATCGAAGGGATGAGACCAGGAGATCGAAGAGAATTGTCGCCGCATGAAGTGAAGCGTCTGAGAGCAATCGCTGATCACGGTACAAGTGCTTTCTAATTTTCACATAAACTTCAAAAAATGGAGAAGCATCAAAAGAAGGAGAATGCTATAATTTACCTGAATGTCTATGGGGAAGGGGTACTTCAAATGAAGAAAAGGCGATTTTTCATCAGGACGGGCATTCTCCTCGTGATGCTTGCAGCACTATGTTATACAATGTATCATTCAGTATTTGCTAAACAGGATCGAATCAAAGAAGGCTCAATTGCACCTAACTTTGTCCTTCAATCAGTGAATGGGGAGCGGATTGAACTAAAGGACTTAAAAGGAAAAGGGGTCTTTCTTAATTTTTGGGGTACATGGTGTGTTCCATGTAAACAAGAATTTCCTTATATGGCGAATCAGTATAAAGTGTTCAAGGATCGCGGCGTGGAAATTGTTGCGGTGAATGTCGGGGAATCGAATATTGCTGTAAAGAATTTTATGGATGCCTATGGCGTGAACTTTCCTGTTGCCATGGATAAAGATCGTCAAGTAACAGAGGCATATGATATTACGCCGCTGCCAACTACATTTTTAATTAATCCTGAAGGAAAGGTAATCAAAGTCATAAAGGGAACAATGACAGAACGTAATGTCTATGAATATATGAATTTGATTAAACCAAAGGGGTCATAGAATGAAAGAGGTAAAGTGCGAGTGTGGACATATTAATCCAGTCGGTACTATTCTATGTGAATCATGCGGGAACCCAATTGCAGCAAAAGAGAAAAACTCTTCAAAGCTGCTAGATATGAGATATGACGGCAGTGCAAGACGCTCGCAAACGTATAACAAAACGATTGTTGATAAGGTATGGAACTTTTTTTCTTCTGTTAAAGTTGGCGTTTGGTTGATCGTCATTACGCTTTTAGCTTCCTCGCTTGGAACAATCTTTCCGCAGGAACAATTTATCCCGCCAGGTGCATCAGCTTCAACTTACTATGAAGAGCAATACGGATCGTTTGGAAAACTTTACTACATACTTGGATTTCATGATCTATATAGTTCTTGGTGGTTCTTAGCACTTGTGGCATCAATAGGTATTTCTCTTGTGATTTGCAGCCTTGATCGAGTGATTCCGCTTTATCGAGCGCTCAAAAATCAAGGCGTCATTAAAACAGAAGGATTTATGAGAAGGCAGCGTCTTTTCAGTGAAACAGATCAAACATTAGACGAGCATACATATAAAGGCATCGTAAAAGCAATGAAACTAAAGCGTTACCGAGTACGAGAAGAAGATGGGCATATATTAGCTGAAAAAGGACGTTTTTCTCGTTGGGGTCCATACGTTAATCACATAGGATTAATTATTTTTCTGATCGGATCCATGCTCCGTTTCGTTCCAGGTATGTATGTGGATGAAACACTATGGGTAAGAGAAGGTGAAACAGCACCGATTCCAGGCACAGATGGTCAATACTTCCTGAAAAATAATCAATTCTCAATAGATCGTTATGAATCAGGAAATGAAAAAAAAGTGTTTGAAAATGCCATTGAAAAGGCAGGAGACGGACAAGTTGTCAAAAGCTATAAAACAGATGCCATTTTATACAAGCGCGAAGGAGAAGTTGTTTACGGTGAAAAGCCGAAGCTCAAAGAGGTGACAGAACACGAGATTAAAGTGAATGAACCGCTTAAGTTTGACAATTTCTCATTGTATCAAGTGGATTTTAAACAAAATGAACTTGATCAAATGGTGTTTCAGTTAATTCGTAAAGATACAGAGAAATCATTCGGAACAGTGGAGATCAATCTGCTTGAGCCTAAGTCAGAATATGATCTTGGTAGCGGTTACAAGGTCAAGGTTGTCAGTTATTTACCGGATTTTTATTTTGATGAAGACGGGACACCGAGTACGAAAACGAGGAATCCGAATAATCCTGCTTTCGTGTTTGAAATGATTTCCCCTGAAAAACCAAAAGGGGAAAAGAGCTTTGTGGCAATTCAAGAGACGGTTGAAGGTTCTGATAACAATTTATATAAGATGAAATTTGATCGTGTTGAAACAAAAGATGTGACAGGATTAACCGTTAGAAAAGATTTGACACTCTGGATACTGATTATTGGCGGCATCATCTTTATGATTGGTGTTGTGCAGGGGATGTATTGGCAGCATAGAAGGATCTGGCTGTCAGCAAAGGATGGAAAAGTATTAGTCGCAGGACATACAAACAAAAACTGGTTCGGCTTAAAATCAGATCTAAACGTGTTATTAAGTGGCAGTGGCATCAAACAGCCAGTTGATCAAAAAGAACTGCCTGATACAACGAGTATCAGCAAAAGCAAGGGGGAAGGATGAGATGGCGGCAGTCAGTGAAAATCTGTTATTTGCAGCTTTTCTATTTTATTTAGCGGCAGTTCCTTTTTTTGGTGGTGCCATTAGAGGCAAAAAGAAAGAAGATGGCCCGCGCAAAAATAAGTCGGCACTCATCGGCATTGTGTTGACCATTATCGGTTTTCTATGTCAATTCGGTTATTTCATTGCAAGATGGATTGCTTCTGGTCATGCACCAGTCAGTAATCTATTTGAATTCACAACGGCCTTTGGGATGATGTTTGTGCTTGCATTTATTATGTTATATTTTGTGTATCAAGTGTCTGTACTTGGCTTATTTACTTTACCGATTGTACTATTAATCATTGCCTATGCAAGCATGTTTCCATCAGATATATCACCGCTGATTCCTTCACTACAAAGTAATTGGCTGTATATTCACGTGACAACAGCAGCACTTGGTCAAGCGATTTTAGCGATTAGTTTTGTCGCAGGTGTCATCTTCCTTTTAAAACAAGTCGATCAAACAAAACCAGGTAAAAAAACTTTCGGCTTAGAGTTTGTCATGTTTATGATTGTCGTCACACTTGCATTTATTGCTGTCACTTCAATTTTTAGAATGACAGGGTATGAAGCGAAGTTTAATTGGGTAGATAAAAATAAAGAAAAAAGTGTCATGGTATATGAAATGCCTGCACTTGTTGGACCCAACAAAGGGGAGCTGATTACCAGAGATCGAATGGAGCCTTTCGTTGATTTACCGCCTGTTTTTTCTGGCAGAAAGGTAAATACAGTTTTATGGTCATTTGGCGTTGGACTGATCATTTACGGGCTATTCAGATTGATCATTCGAAAACGGCTAAGTGCTCTTCTTCAACCGCTCGTCAAGCAAGTCAATCTCGATTTAGTAGATGAAATTGGGTATCGGGCAGTCTCCATTGGTTTCCCGGTATTTGCACTTGGCGGACTTATTTTTGCCATGATTTGGGCGCAAATTGCCTGGACAAGATTTTGGGGTTGGGATCCGAAGGAAGTATGGGCATTGATTACATTTCTTTTTTATGCTGCTTATCTCCATCTTCGTTTATCAAGAGGATGGCATGGAGAAAAATCAGCGTGGCTTGCAGTGATCGGCTTTGCCATTATTATGTTTAATCTTATCTTTGTGAATCTTGTCATTGCAGGACTTCATTCTTACGCGTAAATCACAGAGTAAAGGCCAACTTTTAGGATTCAATTCGGCTTTTTGTTAAAATGTTAGGTAACAACGGAGAAAGCAGGAGGATTGTTAATGGAACACTCAACTCAAACGAAAATATTAGTCGTAGATGATGAGGCAAGAATTCGCCGCCTTTTAAAAATGTATTTAGAACGTGAAAACTATGAAATTGATGAAGCGGAAAATGGGGATGAGGCTATTCAAAAAGGGCTTCAAACCGATTATGACCTCATACTGCTCGATTTAATGATGCCTGGAACAGATGGAATTGAAGTGTGTAAGCAAATTCGGGATAAAAAAGCCACTCCAATCATTATGTTGACCGCAAAAGGTGAGGAAGCGAACCGTGTGCAAGGGTTTGAGGCAGGAACAGATGATTACATTGTGAAACCTTTTAGTCCCCGTGAAGTTGTATTACGTGTAAAGGCATTACTGAGAAGATCGTCTCAAACATCTTATCTGAACACAGGAACAACAACGAAGGATGTCCTAGTGTTCTCACATCTATCCATCGACCATGATGCACATAGAGTGACTGCAGACGGCAAAGAAGTAAGTCTGACGCCAAAGGAATATGAGCTTTTATACTTCCTGGCTAAAACACCAGATAAAGTATACGACCGAGAGAAGTTATTAAAAGAAGTGTGGCAATATGAATTTTTCGGAGATCTTAGAACTGTCGATACTCATGTAAAAAGACTTCGAGAAAAACTCAATAAAGTGTCACCAGAGGCGGCTAAAAAAATCGTTACTGTATGGGGTGTCGGTTATAAATTTGAGGTCGGCGCTGAATGAAACTGTGGAAAAGTGTCGTAGGAAAACTATGGTTAACCATTCTTTTCCTCGTCCTGATTGTTTTATCTATTTTAACAGTGCTTCTTTTGGAATTTATTGAGAATTATCATGTAGAAGAAGCGAAGTCTGATTTAACACAAATGGCAAACAAAGTAGCGGTCATTTTAGAAAGCCATGAAGATCAATCGCTCGCAAGGTCTATCACGTCAGAGCTTGCAGACAAATTGACGAGTATTGCGATCTTTCAAGAGGATGGTCTAGAATGGTACTCTTCTCAAAAAGGCGGAAAGCTTCCTGCTATTACAAAAGAACAAATTGAAGCGGACAAAGACCTGTACAAAGCATTAAAAGATCGAAAAAAGATTAGCAAACGTGATGAACCGAATGCTGAGAATCAAAAAGATGAACGAATTGTGGTGGGTGTTCCTTATGAAGCGAACGGAAAGAAAGGAATGGTCTTCTTATCTCAATCGTTGCTTGCTGTAGAGCAGACAACAAAGCATACAACGCGCTATATCTTTTTAGCTGCTGGGATTGCCATTGTACTAACCACAATATTTGCTTTCTTCCTCTCTACACGTGTAACCTATCCGCTTCGAAAGATGAGAGAGGGAGCACAGGATTTGGCGAAAGGGAAATTTGATACGAAAATACCAATTTTAACGCAAGATGAAATTGGAGAACTTGCCATTGCTTTTAACCAAATGGGGAAACAGCTTAAATTTCACATTACTGCACTAAACCAAGAAAAAGAGCACTTGTCCAATATTCTTAGCAGTATGGCCGATGGTGTCATCACGATTAATATTGACGGAACCATTCTCATGACAAATCCGCCTGCGGAAAGATTCCTTCAGGCTTGGTATTATGAACAAAACATGAATATCAAAGATGGGGATGAACTTCCGCCAGAAGCACGTGAACTCTTTCATACTGCAGTCAATACAGAAAAAGAGCAAATGATAGAAGTCACATTACAAGGACGCACTTGGGTTCTTTTAATGACCCCACTTTATAATCAGCAAGATGTCCGAGGTGCTGTTGCTGTTCTTCGCGATATGACGGAGGAACGAAGACTCGATAAGTTGAGAAAAGATTTCATTGCCAATGTCAGTCATGAACTCCGTACACCAATTGCAATGCTTCAAGGATATAGTGAGGCCATTATAGATGACATTGCTGGATCAGAAGAAGAAAAGAAAGAAATTGCACAAATTATCTATGACGAATCACTTCGAATGGGGCGACTTGTAAATGATCTTCTTGATCTAGCGAGAATGGAAGCAGGTCATATCACGTTAAACCTTGAATCAACAAATACGGAAGAGCTGATTGAGAAAATCTACCGCAAGTTTCTTGGAATTGCGAAAGAAAAACAAATCAACCTAACGTATGATATACAAGTAGATGAACCGCATTTTGTATTCGATCCAGATAAAATTGAGCAAGTATTTACCAATCTCATAGACAATGCCATTAGACATACTCCGGAGGGCGGAGAGGTTCACTTCTCGGTTCAATCGGTAAAAAATGGCCTGAAGATGGATGTGAAAGATTCCGGGAGCGGCATTCCGGAAGAGGATTTGCCATTTATCTTCGAAAGATTCTATAAAGCTGATAAAGCAAGAACAAGAGGACGTTCTGGTACAGGTCTTGGCCTTGCAATTGTAAAGAACATTGTAGAAGCCCACCAAGGGTCGATTCATGTGCATAGCAAAGCGGGAACAGGTACACACTTTACATTCTATATTCCGAGAAAAAAACAGGAACTCGTCTAATCTTGACGAAGAATCTTGTTACATGAGAAACACTTTTTTTCGAAAGAAAAAGAAGTGTTTTTTTATATCCTCAAATTTTTAAGGAGAACTTAAACAAAAAATCCTTTCAAAAATGCCGATCTTGTCATATATTTGTCATAAAGTTGTAATGTAACGTTTTGTGAGAGTTACTCGACAAAAATAAGTGAACGGAGGGGTTTCCTATGCATGAAACCTTTCAAAAAATATATGATTCGTACCATCAAGACTTGTACCAGTTTTTATTTTATATGGTAAAAGATAAAAATCAGGCAGAGGATCTCGTTCAGGAGGTTTACATTCGGGTACTTCACTCATATAAAACTTTTGAAGGAAGAAGCAGCGAGAAAACATGGTTGTTTTCGATTGCAAGGCATGTGGCCATTGACTATTTTCGCAAACAGCAAACCATTAGACAAAGGGTGCTCGGCACGTTTGATTGGGAGAAGCAAGACGTAAAAGATCCAGACTTACTCCCTGAAGAATTGGCCGTACAAGATGAAAATTTAAAAGAAATATACATTGCACTTGATCATTGCACAATTGATCAAAGAGCCGTTATCATTTTAAGGTTTATCCAAGGCTACTCAATCATAGAGACAGCAAAGGCGTTAAAGTTCTCGGAAAGCAAAGTCAAAACAACCCAGCACCGAGGCCTGAAAGTGCTCCGAAAACATATGGAGCTTTTGAAGGAGGAGCTAGCGAATGAAAAGGAACAGGTCCGATTGGAACGAGGAACGAATCAAAGTGTTGCTAAGTCAGCTTCCAAAGGTGGAGGACAACCGTTCATCTAAGCAGATCTACCAGCAGGTGCTGATGGCGGGTGTGAAGAAGAAGAGTGTCAAATGGATCGGTCCAGCAGTTGCAATGGTCGTTGTCTTATTTATGGCCTTTCTTATTTCTCCCCATTTATTTCAGCCATCTGCTCATGATCTGAAAAAAGCGAAAATGGAATCAAGTGCTGACAAAGGACAGGTGTATCTAACGTTACAGTCCAAAAAGAAAACAAAAGAACCATCGTTTGTTGTTTCTGCGGCTGAACAACAACAATACATGACGATTGCTTACATAGATGAATCGACATCTCGGGTTGTTCCTATTAGTATCGAGAAAAAAGGAGAGGATGATACCGTCCGGGCATTGCTTAGAACATATGAACAAGTGCAATTGCCTGAGATGACAAAGCCGCTTCAATCCTATATAGATATGGTGGATGTTAGCGAAAAAGGGGATACATTAGTCTTTCAGCTAAAGAACGATTTGTCGAATGATACGTTAAAAGAAGCCAATCGATTGAAAGAAATGGTAAAGGAAACGCTAAAATGGAGCAAATATGAGAATGTACAGGTCAAGTCAGTAAAGGGATCTCATCTTCAATTAGGGGCACATGGAACCATTTCAATTGATAAACAGTCAAAGCATGCTTACTACTTACTAAAGAATCAGAGCGGCACATTTTTAGTTCCATCAAAGGATCATTATGATACCTATGATGAGGCAGTAGAGGCGATGAAAAGAGCAAATGGCGCAGGACTTTATCCGTTGCTAGAGCAAATACCTGTTAAGGGCGTTACATCAAATGGAAAACATGTCACTATCACATTCGGAGCATCAGCGCATTTAACGGACTCAATAGATCATATTTTACTCATTGAAGGTCTGTTGCTCACAGCGAAAGATTTTGGTTATACAGAGGTGACCATTCGAAATGCAGGTACGGATCAAGTAGGGCCATATGAATTAAAGGAACCAATTGATGTTCCAGCTTTGCCAAACCCAATCGTAATAAAAGACCGTTAAAGGACGCAAAATACATGCGTCCTTTTTGATGTATAGAAACGGATATTCTGGCTATATACTAAGCTGTCATGAAAAGAACCTCAAAAAAGGGGAGTCACTGATGAAAAGATATTGCTTCATATGGGTCAGTTGTTTATTGTTTTTTACCTTTTTGCCGTCTGCACATGCAGAGAGAAACGAATGGGTGGAACCAGTAAAAGGGGAAGTCACTGATTTGTTTGGGACAAGAGGCGGCTCACATAAAGGATTAGACATTGCCGCACCAGAAGGAGAATCTATTTTTGCAGCTAACGAAGGTGTCGTCACTCGTTCGTATGTATCTGCTACATATGGAGAAGTGGTGTTTATTCAGCACTCAAATGGATATGAAACGGTCTATGCTCATTTAAATCAACGATTTGTCTTTACTGGCGATCGTGTACATGCAGGACAACCGATCGGAATCATTGGCAACACAGGAGCCTCTAGAGGCACTCATTTGCATTTTGAAGTGCATCGAGGCAAATGGTCGCCAGGTAAAGAACATGCGATAAATCCGCTAACGCTCATCTCTGCTGAACGTTTTAAAGAGCCAGCACTTCATGTGAATGGACATGAAAAGAACACATACGTGATCAAAAAAGGGGATACCCTTTGGTCAATTGCAAAAGCACACCAGATGACAGTGGATCAATTGAAAAAAGTGAATCAATTGACAACTCACTTGATTCGAACCGGCGACCGTTTAACGATTTCATACAAATAAACCTCATGCATTGGCATGAGGTTTAATGATTTTATAAGTCAATCAGACGGACTGAGAGTATATCTCGTACTTCCGTTAGTTTTTGTACAATTTCATTTTCGAGGTGCTTATCGAAAGAAAGCATCATGATGGCTTCGCCGCCTTTTTCTTTACGTCCCACCTGCATTGTTGCAATGTTGACATCATGATCCCCTAAAATCTGACCTACTTGACCAATGACACCAGGTGCATCTGTGTGCTGAATGTATACGAGATGACCGTCAGGATAAAAGTCAATATTAAAGCCGTTAATGGAGACGACACGCTCTCCTAGATGTGGAATGTATGTTGCTTTTAAAGTGAAGGTTGTAAAATCACCTTTGACTTTAATTGAAATGCTATTCTCATAACCAGATTCGCTAGAAGATATCTTCTCACTGAAGCTAATACCGCGCTCCTTGGCTACCATACCTGCATTTACTTCATTCACAGTAGAGTCTACACGCTCTTTTAAAAAGCCGGACAATAGACTTTTTGTAATAAAAGATGTTTCGAGTTTTGCAATTGAGCCTTCGTAAGAAATGTCTACTTCCTTTACAGGTTCTCTCATAGATTGAGAAACAAGGCGTCCAAGCTTTCCTGCAAATTGATGATAAGGCTGGATTTTTTTAAATTCGTCTTTGGTCATCGCTGGTAGATTGATAGATGACATGACAGGGAGACCTTTTGCAAATTGAAGAACTTCTTCTGATACTTGTGCAGCTACATTTAATTGCGCTTCTTTTGTAGATGCACCAAGATGTGGTGTTGCAATCACATTTGGATGATCCACAAGCGGATTATCAGTAGGAGGTTCTACCTCAAATACATCTAGTGCAGCTCCTGCAACATGACCGCTTTCAAGTGCTTCAAGAAGATCGCCTTCGTGAATAATGCCGCCACGGGCGCAGTTGATGAGCCGGACCCCTTTTTTCGTTTTTGCAATTGTCTCTTTATTGAGAAGGCCTCTTGTTTCCTTTGTTAATGGTGTATGTACCGTAATAATGTCTGATACTTCAAGCACTTCATCAAATGATTTGGCATTGACACCCATTTTTTCTGCACGTTCTTTTGTGAGGAACGGGTCAAAAACGTTCACAGTCATTCCAAATGCTCTCGCACGCTGAGCGATTTCGCTTCCGATTCTGCCTAGTCCAACAATTCCAAGTGATTTCCCATAAAGCTCAGCACCCACAAAAGCGCTTCTGTTCCATTCTTTTGATTTGACAGAAATATTCGCTTGCGGAATATGACGCATGAGTGAAGAGATCATAGCAAAAGTGTGTTCTGCTGTTGATATGGTGTTTCCATTTGGTGCGTTAATGACAATCACACCATGTTTTGTGGCTTCATCAATATCAATATTGTCTACTCCGACTCCAGCACGACCAACAATTTTTAATGAAGTCATTTTTTCATAAAGATCTTTCGTTACTTTTGTTGCGCTTCTGACAAGTAAAGCATCAAAAGTGTGCAATTCGTCTTCAGCTTCTGTTACATTTTTCTGAACAATTTCGATAAAATCTGATTCTAGCAAAGGCAAAAGACCATCATTGCTCATTTTATCTGAGACTAATACTCGAAACATCGTAAGATTTCCTCCTAAATAAACGTCATAAATATCTGATAATTTACCATATTCCTTTTCACTGTGTCAATCAAATTAAAGCAGTAAAGCAAAAAAGAAAACACGAACATTTTTTCAAAGACACATACAAAATGAACACCTTTAAACAAAAGATAGACAATTTTTATTCCATTGTCATTCTATTTTTTACCGAATTTCAAAACTGATGAGATTGCTCAGGATTTTTATCTGTACAAATGTTCATATATCATATATAATGATGTCGAATTGAATAATGATCAATCTTCGGGGCAGGGTGCAATTCCCTACCGGCGGTGATGAGCATAGTCTCTAAGCCCGCGAGCCTTTTTGGCAGGATTCGGTGTGATTCCGAAGCCGACAGTATAGTCTGGATGGGAGAAGATGGAGGTTCATAAACGTTGCAAACTTGGTTGTTTACACGTTTATTTGTCTAGCCTAAATTTCCCGCTCCTTTCGTTATCGAGAGCGGTTTTTTTGTGGCTGAAAATTGAACAATCCTCTTTTCGAAAGATTTGATCGAAAAGGAGAGAGAACTTTGAATCAAAGTAGAGTAAAACGTTTAGTGGTTACAAGTATGCTCAGCAGCATTTCGTTTGTTTTGATTTTATTGGATTTTCCTTTTCCTGGACTACCGGCGTATTTAAAAATTGATTTTAGCGATATTCCAGCGATTATTGCTATTTTAATTTATGGACCGGGAGCGGGTATTGCAGTTGAGGCATTAAAAAATGTACTCCATTATCTCATTCAGGGCAGCATGTCTGGTGTTCCTGTTGGGCAAGTAGCAAACTTTATTGCAGGTACACTATTCATTCTACCAGTGGCCTTCATGTTCAAAAAAATTAAATCAGCAAGAGGGATGGCATGGTCTATGATCATGGGAACAGTGCTGATGACAGTGATGATGAGCATTTTAAATTACTTCTTGTTCCTTCCAGCTTATACTTGGTTTTTAAATGCGCCTGAACTTTCAGATCATGCGCTGAAGACGACCATTACAGCAGGAATTTTACCTTTTAACTTTATAAAAGGGATTATCATTACCATTGTCTTTAGCTTTATTTTTGTAAAAATGCGTCCATGGTTTGAGAATAAACGTCGACTGCAAAATAGTTAAAATAAAAAAAGCCCCTGTGAAAGGGGCTTTTATACTATTCATGCTTAAGCGGGTCACCATCAAAAGATTCGTCCGCAACTTTGATGGAGTCAGTTGGGCATCCTTCAAATGCATCAAGCATATCTTCTTCAAGTACTTCTGGAACTTCTACAGTCCCTTGATTGTCATCAAGCGTAACAAATGCAATGCCTTCATCATCATAATCATAAATGTCTGGAGCAGCTGCACCGCATGCGCCGCAAGCAATACATGTGTCTTTGTCTACAATTGTATATTTTGCCATGTTAAAAAAATACCTCCCAGATTGTTCGATGGAACAAATGGTTTAACCTTTTTAAGTTTCAACGATAAAAAACCAATTTCCTCAAACTTTATTGTAATGATTTTAAATTCACATTTCAACTGTAAAGTGATTGAGAATGCTTATCACATAAGGGTTTGTTCATAACTTTCCCCGATAAATGGAGTTTAAACATTTCTTCTTCTTTGAAATCTGTTAAAATAAAGGGAGAAAATATTCGATTTTTGTCAGGAAGACAGGTGCTTTGACGAATGACGATTCATTACTTGGATGTCATGTTGATGGACAGCGTACATAAATTGAACGGTGAACGCTCCATTAGTGCTGTCTACCACCTTTTTAAAGGAAAAAAATCATCACAAACGATACAGGATGCAAGTTTGTTTCAGCTTTCCAACTATTTTGGCTGTTATCCTCATTTTACACGTGATCAGCTTGAGCGCTCAGTTCGTAAACTCGAAGATGAACGCTTCATATGCAAAACAGGGGATACGTACAGCGTAACAGATGCAGGGAAAAAGATGTTAATCCAGCAGTTTTCAAATAAACCTATGCCTGCTTATTTTCACGGTGCTCATTATCAAGACAAGGCGAAAACGCTTTGGATGAGACTGTCTTTACTAGTACAGGTGCTCTCACACCATGCAGCAGGCTCTTATCAATATGTGCCGATTCAAAGAGATGTATCGGTTCAAAGCTGGACCAAAACATTCTTAAAACAATATCATCATAAGAAAAAGCTTTCGCAAGATCTGCATCATGAACTGGAAAGACTTCTCATGCGTTTGAGTGATCAAGAGGCACTGATTTTTGTGTATTCTCTGACATCAAATGAAAGAATCGGACGGACGTATCAGCAAATAGCCGAATGGATGAACGAAGATGTGTGGTACGTATACCTTCTTTTTTGGAATGTGCTCCACTATTTTATTCAATCTGCACAAAAAGGTGAGGCAGTGATCATGAAACGGATGTTGAGTGATCTTGAGAATAAGCGTGTTTTAACGAATTCTACACATAAAACCCTTGAACTTGTACAAAAAGGGTTCAGCATTGATCAAATTGCTCAAATTCGTTCATTGAAAAAGGCCACGATTGAGGACCATATTGTGGAACTGTCCATTCATGAGCCAAACTTCTCCATAGAACCCTATGTCAAATTAGATGAACAACAAGCGATCCATGATGTGGCGGATAGACTTCAAACGAACAAAATGAAGCTCATTAAAGAAAAACTTGAGCATAAATATTCTTATTTTCAAATACGGTTGGCGCTGACAAGGATGGTGAAAGCAAGTGGATAAGCTTCATCAGACACTGGTTCGATATTTTGGTTATCATACGTTTAAAACTGGACAAAAAGACATTATTCAAAGTGTACTCGACCAAAAAGACACAGTGGCTATGCTGCCAACTGGAGGTGGTAAGTCGCTTTGCTATCAAATCCCAGGCTATATGACAGACGGGCTAGTTCTCATCATCTCGCCCCTTTTATCGCTTATGGAAGATCAAGTGGAACGAATGAAGATGCGGGGAGAAAAACGGGTTGCAGCGTTAAACAGTTCACTGTCCTTTCATGAGAGACAGCATATTATTCGGCACCTCGCTTCTTATAAATTTTTATTTGTAGCACCAGAGGCACTCATGTCAGAGAAGTTGTTAGAACAACTCAAATCTATGCATATTGGTCTTTTTGTAGTAGATGAAGCCCACTGTATATCCGAATGGGGGCATGATTTTCGTCCAGAATACTCCAAATTGGGAGAATGGAGAGAGACGTTAGGTCATCCGGTGGCACTAGCGCTAACGGCAACAGCGACAAAACAAACACTCATGGATACAGTGCAAACCCTGCGTTTACAGCACCCAGACTTTCATATTCATTCCGTAAATCGACCCAATATTGCTCTTATAAAAGAAGCGTATGAAACAAAAGAAGCAAAAGAGAAACGAGCGATTGAGCTTGTTGATACCCTTCAAGGCCCAGGACTCATTTATTGCCCGACTCGCCAAATGACTGAAGATTTAGCCTCGTTAGTCAAAAATCAGACTCACGAGAAGGTAGAGTTTTATCACGGCGGGATGGATGCAGGCGATCGTATGTTGATTCAACAGCAATTTATCAATGGACAAATTGATCTCATTTGCTGTACAAGTGCTTTTGGAATGGGAATTGATAAAGCGGATATCCGCTTTGTCATTCATATGAGCCCACCGCAATCAATTGAAGCCTTTATGCAGGAGATTGGAAGAGCGGGACGAGATGGACAGGAAAGTGTCAGCGTTCTTTTATATACAGAAGAGGATGCAGATATTCAGAGCCATTTGATTCAATCAGAAGGTTTTGACGATTCAGAAATTGATTTTTTCTTAGATCAATTAAGACAATCGTCTACTATAGACGAAAGAAAATGGCGTGAACAATTAATGAAAGCAGGGCTTCAGGAGACACGCGCAAGGATGCTTACGCATTATTATATGATGCATCAAGACGATCTGCCTCATTTACTTGTAAAACGTGTGAAACAGAAGCTAGAAGACAGACAAACAGAGAAGAGAAGAAAAGTGTGGCAATTTAAAGAACGAATCATTGATCGTGGCTGCTTTAGACAATCTTTGCTATCATACTTTTATGAACAGCAAGATCAGACCGACAGCAGCTCCTTACAAAACTGTTGCTCGTCTTGCGGCCTTGATCTCTCTGATTACGAAAAGAAAGATGAACAATTGGAGCTGAATGAAATGAAACATTGGAAAACGGTGCTCGATCGTATGTTTCATCCGACAAAAGAGGCGCAGCATTGATTGAACAACATCGCCAAATCATACAAAAATTAACCGATCGACAGGCAGTTGAACAGCTTTATTTTACACAGCTATTAATGCTGGTCGTTTCCTTCTTATTAGGTATTTTTATGTTTGAGCATTTCTCTGACTTTACCGCACTATGGCAGCTAAATGATATAAAAATAGTCACATATGGAGTTGGCGGCGCTTTAATTGTCATCGTTCTTGATGCAATTGTCATGAAGGTGTTTCCTCCGCATATGTATGATGATGGCGGTTTAAACGAAAAAATGTTCAAAAACCGCAGCATACCGCATATTGTTTGGTTAACGTTGCTTATTGCTTTTCCGGAGGAAATATTATTTCGCGGAATTGTTCAACAACAATTTGGACTGGAAATTGCGAGCATTGTGTTTGCACTCCTTCACTTTCGCTATTTGTCAAAAATACTGTTGTTTATCCTTGTTGTTTCAATTAGTATCTTTTTAGGACTTTTATACGAGTGGACTGCAAATTTATTTGTTCCTGTCATGACCCATTTTGTTATTGACTTAGTCTTTGCATGTCAAATTCGTTTTAAATACAGGGGGAGGGATGAACATGGAAGAAATGTCGAGATTGAAGAGAAAGAAGGAGCAACTGACAAAAATCCATGATAATGTAGAGGAAAAACTTGAAGAAGAAGTGAATCCTTCAGATGACTCTCACTTTCCTACACGAGAAGATTTTCATGAATATAAAAAGCAGCGAACAAAAAAAGTACGTCATCCACTGTTTACGACATTGGCTATTATTTTTCCTATTATCGTCATTGGTGTTTTCTTCCTTTTATTTTACTACACATCAGAAGAAATCAAACATAATAATCAAGATGTATATAAAATTGATAAAACGTCAAGTGCTGACACAGATCCAGTCAAATCAGCACTTGTCGAAACAAACAATGACACTAGCGCCGGCAAAACTGATGCAAAAGATGGACAGAAAAAACAAGATGAAAAAAAAGCAAAAGAAAAACACCGCATGAAAGAAAAAACGGAACAAAAGAAAAAAGAAAAAGCGGCCAATGAGAAGCGTGAACAAGAAGCAGCAGCTAAAAAACGTGAACAGCAGCAAATAGCAGCGCAAAAACAGCAAGAAAAGGAAAAGCAAAGAGAGGCAGAAGAGAAAAAGAAGCAGGAAAACAAACCAATCCGTGTCGTGCAGCATACAGTTGGACCAGAGGAAACCCTTTATCGAATTTCCATGAAATATTACCAAAATCGTTCTGGTGAAGAGAAAATCAGGACATATAATCATTTAAATGGAAACAGTGTGTACAGTGGACAAGTACTGAATATCCCATTAGAAAACTAATTGCATGACATGAATCAGCTGAAAAGCACATACATATGTAGAAAAAAAGGACAGGGTGTATGTGATGACATTACACGCAATCAGCCGCTACATGGATCAGCCGACACAGAAAATGATTGAAACATTGGTGAAAAGAAAATACAAATATGAGGCCTATGCTAAACAATGCAAAAGGTGGCAATGGACAGCCCTTCTGTCTCTAGCCATTCTTCTTATTTATTTCGTCATATCAGCCAATACGGGAGGCTCGCTGCAACCCGAAGCCATGATTGCAACACTTCTTGGTCATGAACTTTTTCTATTTTGGATCATGGCAGAAGTGTTTGCTTTTTATGCATCTTATTATTATAAGAAAAAAGAAGAAAAGGCTGAGGATGAATATCATAAGCTCAGATGTGAAATTATACAAAAAAGCACAGATTTATGGCCACAATCAAACCAGTGGAAAGAGCGTGAAGCGGTTTTTCGCTTCATGCAACAACAGTATGACATCAATTTGTATTATGAAAGTAAATAAAAGAAAAAAGGGCGTTTTACAGTTGAAACGTCTTTTTTCTTTCAAGCGTCTCATGAAAGAAAGATGATGTAAGGGAGCCGTTAATCATGAAATATGCCATTGGATTCACCGCCGCCATTGCGGCTGTTACAACAGGTGTGTATGTAACGGCAAAAATGGTGAAAACAGCAAAGCAAAATAACATCAAAAAGCATTACTTTACAATAGAAGCTCTTCAATCAGACAGACCAGCTGTCATTTTTTTTATTTCTGATACACATCGCCGGCTGATTAGTGAAACATTATTAGAAAAAGTGAGACAAGAAAAGCCGGATGTGATTATGATTGGTGGAGACCTAGCGGAAAAAGGTGTACCTTATGCAAGAATCGAAGAAAATATAAAACGACTGGCAAAAATTGCGCCGATCTATTTTGTTTGGGGAAATAATGATCATGAGCTGAATCAGCAAAAATTAAAAGATATTTTGCATTTCTATGATGTGACGACATTGCAAAATGAAACATCTGTATGGAATTTCGAAGGCCAGCCGATTAAAATCGGTGGTATTGATGACATACGGCTAGAAAAAGCAGACTATGAGGCGATTCGTTCTGAGTTTGTGAAAGATGAAGTGAATATTCTTTTATCACACAACCCAGATGTTCATGGTCTTATGAGTGAAGAGGAAGGAATCGACTTAGTGTTAAGTGGTCATACCCATGGCGGACAAATCCGAATCGGAAAATTTGGACCCTATGAAAAAGGAAGAACGGGACAAATCAAAGGTGCTTTCTTTCTCATTAGTAACGGCTACGGAACAACGAAAGTTCCAATGCGTCTAGGGGCAAAACCAGAAACACATCTTATTTATTTAATGCCCGTTAAAAAGGGCTGAATAGCGGATCTTCCATATTTTCTATAAAAGTCACCATAAGGCACGGCTTCAGGCTTGTCTTCCGTCTTGACACAGTGTAAACTGAATACAAAATTAAGAACCTATGACTCATCATCTCATATACTACAGTATGATGTGTGTTAGAAGAGGCAGGAGGGAACGTTATGCGACTTGAGCGTCTGAATTATAATAAAATCAAAATTTTTCTTACACTAGATGATCTGACAGACCGAGGTCTTACGAAAGAAGACCTTTGGAAAGATTCGTTCAAAGTTCATCAGTTATTTAAAGATATGATGAACGAAGCGAATCAGGAGCTCGGTTTTGAAGCAAATGGACCGATTGCTGTTGAGGTATTTTCTCTTCAGGCGCAGGGGATGGTCGTCATTGTCACAAAGAGTCAGCAGGAAGATGCTGATGATGAGTTTGATGAAGATTACATTGAAATGCAAGTCAAACTGGACGAGAGCAAGCATGTGCTTTATCAATTTGCCTCGTTTGAAGATGTGATTCAACTGTCCCATAGTTTAAGTCGTATTGGACTTTTAGGGGGTACAGTTTACCATTATGAAGGTCAATATTTTCTCAGCCTAGATGATTTTGAAGACCTTTCTGCTGATACTGTCATTTCAATTTTAGCGGAGTTTGGTTCTCCTACAACGTTAACCATCCATCGGTTAAAAGAATATGGGAAAATCATCATACAAGAAGATGCGGTGAAAACGATTCAACTGTATTTTTAACCACTTTTTTCTATAATATTTAATGCTGTTGTGATGAAACAACAGTATTTTTTTATAACCTTTTTATATTTATAAACGCTGATATTTTATTTTGATAAAAAACGCTTTTTACCTTTGCTTTACTAGTACGAAGGTGTATACTATTGCTTGAAAGGGAGCAGAAGATCATGAAAGATTTCTAGGGGGTTTATTTTAATGGCAGCCGATCAAAACGCCGCTCATAAAGCAGAAGATAAGCTAGATGTTTTAAAATCAACTCAAACCGTCATACATAAAGCGCTTGACAAATTGGGATATCCGCAAGAAGTGTATGAATTGCTTAAGGAGCCAATTCGTCTATTAACTGTCAAAATTCCAGTACGTATGGATGATGGATCAGTGAAGATTTTCACCGGTTATCGTGCACAGCATAATGATGCTGTCGGACCAACGAAAGGCGGAATTAGATTCCACCCGAACGTGACTGAAAATGAAGTAAAAGCGCTTTCAATTTGGATGAGTTTAAAATGTGGTATTGTGGATCTTCCTTATGGCGGAGGAAAAGGCGGTATTATCTGTGATCCAAGGGAAATGTCATTCCGAGAGCTTGAAAAGCTTAGTCGTGGCTATGTACGCGCGATTAGTCAAATCGTTGGACCAACAAAAGATGTTCCAGCGCCAGATGTTTTTACAAACTCTCAAATTATGGCTTGGATGATGGATGAATATTCTAGAATTGATGAGTTTAACTCACCAGGATTTATTACAGGAAAACCGATTGTTCTTGGAGGGTCACATGGACGTGACACTGCAACAGCAAAAGGTGTGACGATCTGTATCAAAGAAGCGGCGAAGAAAAAAGGAATTGACATCAATGGGGCTCGTGTTGTCGTACAGGGATTCGGTAATGCAGGAAGTTATTTGGCTAAATTCATGTATGATGCTGGAGCAAAAATTGTAGGGATTTCAGATGCTTACGGCGGATTGTATGATGAAGATGGTCTTGATATTGACTACTTGCTTGACCGACGTGACAGCTTTGGAACGGTTACTAAATTATTTAATGATACCATTACAAACCAAGAACTTCTGGAGCTAGATTGCGATATCTTAGTGCCTGCAGCAATTGAAAACCAAATCACAGAAGAGAATGCGGCTAATATTAAAGCCAAGATTGTCGTAGAAGCGGCAAATGGTCCGACCACGCTGGAAGGAACCAAGATTCTCTCAGACCGCGGTGTACTGCTTGTTCCAGACGTACTTGCGAGTGCAGGCGGCGTGACTGTTTCTTACTTTGAATGGGTTCAGAATAACCAAGGGTTCTACTGGACAGAAGAAGAAGTGGAGACTCGTTTAGAAGAAATGATGGTGAAATCATTTAATAATATTTATGAAATGGCGCAAAACCGCCGAATCGATATGCGTCTTGCAGCATATATGGTTGGTGTACGTAAAATGGCCGAAGCTTCTCGTTTCAGAGGCTGGATTTAAGCGGCTTATTTGCATCGCGCTCAAAAATCTCCTATCCTTAAATAGGAGATTTTTTTATGGAATGCGAATAGCCCAATCAATTGTTATTGCAGTGAAACGACAGGAGTGGAACAAATGAAACAAGAAGAAGCTATCATCATCGGAGGCGGCCCATGTGGTTTAGCAGCTGCCATCGCATTCAAGCAAATCGGTATCGATGCACTTGTGATCGAAAAAGGAAATGTAGTAAACAGTATTTATCATTACCCAACTCACCAAACCTTTTTCAGCACAAGTGAAAAGCTTGAGATTGGAGATGTCGCTTTTATTACTGAAAACCGAAAGCCAGTCCGCATTCAGGCGCTTTCCTATTATCGAGAGGTTGTCAAACGAAAAAATCTGCGTGTGCATGCTTTTGAAAAAGTAAATACTGTGACAAAAACAGACGGGCGTTTCACCGTTACTACATCCAAAGATGAGTATTCGTGCGACTACGTGGTCATCGCCACTGGGTATTATGATCATCCGAACTATATGAATGTCAAAGGAGAAAATCTTCCTCACGTGTATCATTACTTTAAAGAAGGACACCCGTACTTTGATAAAGATGTTACTGTCATTGGCGGGAAAAATTCAAGCGTTGATGCAGCACTTGAACTGGTGAAATCCGGGAGCAGGGTGACCGTTTTATATAGAGGAACAGCGTATTCATCAAGTATCAAACCTTGGATTTTACCTGAGTTTGAAGCCCTTGTTCGAAATGGGACCATCCGAATGGAGTTCGGTGCTGAGGTAAAAGAAATCACGGAACAAGAGGTGGTCTTTACGAATCAACTAGGTCAAGATACCCGTGTGAAAAGCGATTTTGTCTTCGCCATGACTGGCTATCATCCTGATCATTCTTTCTTAGAAAAAATGGGTGTGAACATTGATCAAGAAACAGGCCGTCCGATATATAATGAACATACGATGGAAACAAACGTAGAAGGCATCTTCATTGCTGGTGTCATTGCTGCTGGAAATAATGCCAATGAAATCTTTATTGAAAATGGGAGATTTCATGGTGGGCTTATCGCTGAAGAAATTAACAAAAGACGTAACAACTAAAAATGAACTGAATCCTTTAATAGAGGGTTCAGTTTTTTAGTATAAAATGGGATAATATAGAAGAATTTTGATAAAATGGGCTTGAGTCATATAAAAAAACGGTGAATCATGGTACGATAATAGAGGATAATGTAGGGAAAGAGGCTTGATTATGATCGCAATCATCTCAGCAGGTTTAGCTCCCGGCATCGCACTATTAAGTTATTTTTATTTGAAAGATCAGTACGACAATGAGCCGGTGCATATGGTCATCAAATCTTTTATGTTAGGTGCCATTCTTGTATTTCCAACCATGTTTATTCAATATGTACTTCAAGAAGAAAAGATCGCCACAAATCCAATCATAATCTCATTTGTCACATCGGGTTTTTTAGAGGAATCATTAAAATGGTTTATTTTAATGGTCAGTGTTTATGCACATGCTCAGTTTGATGAGCATTATGATGGAATTGTATATGGTACAAGTGTCTCACTTGGTTTTGCCACACTTGAAAATATTCTTTACCTCGTTGGTCATGGTGTAGAATATGCTTTCACACGTGCATTACTGCCGGTGTCAAGTCATGCTTTATTCGGTGTTGTCATGGGATTTTATATAGGAAAGGCCCGTTTCTCTGCTAAAAAAGAGCAACGTAAATGGCTGCTACTTTCCTTGACGCTTCCTGTGCTTTTTCATGGCTCGTATGATTTTATTCTTCTTGGAATGACCAACTGGGGATATATTATGCTGCCGTTTATGATCTTTTTATGGTGGTTCGGTCTACGGAAAGCAAAAAAAGCCCGTACTGTAAAAATGGTCCAAATGTAATCTGGAAAAACGTCCTATAAAAAAAGGGCGTTTTTTGTCTTTTCCAACCAATTCCCTTCTGTGATGGATGTATAAAAATAGGGATCGGAAGAAATATATATTCAAACACAAAAGTACAGGAGGATCAAATATGGACAAAGCTCGTTTCGTAAAAATCGTCCTTCTCTTCTCCATTGTCCTACTCGTCTCTTCACTTATGACTGCTGAAAAAAGTGAAGCATTCACAAATCAAGTCATTCAGCGAGGAGCAACAGGAGAAGATGTAGTCGAGCTACAGGCAAGGCTCCAATACAATGGGTTTTATCACGGGAAAATTGATGGAGTGTATGGCTGGGGAACATACTGGGCCGTTCGCAATTTTCAAAGCCAGTTTGGTGTCAAGAATGTCGATGGACTAGTAGGGGAAAAAACAAAAAGCCTATTAGTTCAAAAGACAAAATACTATAAAGAGTTTGTACAGACACAACTGCAAAAAGGAAATCAATTTACACATTATGGCGGAAAACCTCTTGATCAGCAAATAAAGTCTAAAGCGCAAAGAAGTTCGCAAAAAAATACAGCTCAAGGTGCAAAACAGAAGCAAAGTAGTCAAAACGGAGGAAGCGGAAAATCCGTAGCTCAATCCCGGAATCAACAAGCAAAACAACCTCCGAAGCAAACGGCTGCCAATATGCCAGGTGGTTTTTCTAGTAATGATATTCAGCTCTTGTCACAAGCTGTCTACAGTGAAGCGAGAGGTGAACCGTATGAAGGACAGGTTGCGATTGCTGCAGTCATTTTAAACCGTCTGAAAAACCCGACATTTCCAAATACCATTGCCGGTGTCATTTTTGAACCACTTGCATTTACATCTGTAGCAGATGGACAATTTTATATGACGCCAAATGAAACAGCAAAAAAGGCAGTCTTTGATGCAATCAATGGCTGGGATCCATCTGAAAGTGCCATCTATTACTTCAATCCTGATACAGCAACAAGTCCATGGATATGGGGGAGACCGCAAATTAAACGCATCGGGAAACATATTTTCTGTGAATAAAAAGAGGTGTAAATAAATGATCAGAGGAATATTAATTGCTATTTTAGGAATTGCTGTTATCTCAACAGGCTACTGGGGCTATAAAGAACACCAAGAAAAAGATGCTGTTTTGCTTCATGCGGAGAACAACTACCAAAGAGCGTTTCACGATTTGACCTATCAAGTGGATCAACTGCACGATAAGCTGGGAGCTACACTTGCGATGAACAGCCAAACATCAATATCACCAGCACTTGCAGATGTTTGGAGAATGTCAACGGAAGCACATAATAATGTCAGTCAGCTTCCACTTACATTGATGCCTTTTAACAAAACGGAAGAGTTTTTAGCGAATGTCGGTGACTTTAGCTACAAATCGTCCGTAAAATCTCTATCAGACAAACCGCTTAACAAAGATACACATCAAACCATTACTGCTTTATATGATCAAGCGGCAGATATTCAAAACGAGCTAAGACAGGTACAGCATTTGGTATTGAACAATAACTTAAAATGGATGGATGTTGAAATGGCACTGGCTGACGGTGACAAAAAAAATGATAACACCATCATTGACGGTTTAAAAACGGTTGAGAGAAATGCGGATGCATTTGCGGATGTTGATCTTGGACCAACCAATATGTCATCTAAATCAGAGGCAAGCGGCTACAGTCATTTAACAGGAAAAAACATTTCGAAAAAAGAAGCCATCCAAATTGCTCAGCAGTTTACGCCCGATCATAATCACAACTTTAAGGTGCGAAAAAGCGGAAGCAAGTCAAATCAAGATGTCTACAGCTTATCGATGTCAGATCCAGACAGTCGAGCGAATTTTTATTTAGATCTGACTGAAAAAGGCGGACACCCAGTGTACCTTCTCCAAAATAGGGACGTCAAGAAACAAAAAATCAGTTTAAATGAAGCCTCTAAAAAAGCACTAAGTTTCTTGAAAAAGCATGGATTTGACACAGAATCATTCCACTTAGATGAGAGTGCGCAATTTGACAATATTGGGGTATTCACCTATGTGCCTCTTCAAAAAAACGTATTACTTTATCCAGACAGTATTCGGATGAAAGTGGCGTTAGATGATGGAGAAGTCGTTGGATTTTCGGCAAAAGACTATTTAATGAACCATAAAAAGCGAGACATAAAAGCGCCTAAAATTTCTCAAAAAGAAGCTGAGAAGACGCTCAATCAACATGTGAAGATTCAGGATACACATTTAGCAATCGTTCAAAATGATATGTCAGAGGAAGTTCTTTGCTATGAGTTTCTCGGAACGATTAAAAACGACACATATCGGATGTTTATCAATGCAGATACTGGAAAAGAAGAAAGAGTAGATAAATTAAAAAACGCAGAACCTATATATAAAGACCTATAGAAAATGAAACGAGGAAAAGGCTAATAAGTCTTTTCCTTTGTTTTATACTTGGTTTAATATTAGGAGATGATACGATTTCACAGAGGAAAAGAGTGAAGATGAATGTTACAAATAGGGGATACAATTACAATTGAATATGTCAATGAGAACAAAGAATTAAAAAACGCAAAATCGAAATTTTTGGAAAATAATGACGATGCCATTTGCGTTCATTATCCAGCCGATAAAGAAACAGGACGAACCATTTAATTAAATCAGCAAACAGAAATTACCATCCTCTTTCTCGATGAAAATTAAGTTCCATACAAATGTAAAAGCGAAGTGATTGGAAAAAGAAAAGAAGATATTGATTGTCATTTCTATTCCGCCAAAAGAAGAAATGATTCGCCTTCAGCGCCGAGAATATTTGCGGGTTGATACGCTGGTCAAAGCAATTATCTCACCACCAGATGTTGAGCCTTTTGAAACATTTATGGTGAATATGAGTGCTGGCGGTGTCGCCATTGCTGTTCCAAAAGGCGTGTCTCTAAAAGAATACGATAATGTCATCACTGAATTTGAACTTCCGTTAGAACCAGTAAAAATTAAAGCGGTTGCAGAGATGAATCGTATCTGTCAAGATGAAAAGACAGGCAAAACAAAAGCGGTCATGGAGTTTTGTGAAATCGCAACTGAACATCAGCAGCACATCATGAAGTACTGTTTCCAGCAGCAACTTTTGTCGCGTGCAAAAAGAGCATAAGAATAAAGGGTGTAAAAAGCTTCCATACTAGTGGGTGAAGATTCTAGCATGGGGGCTTTTTATATGAAAACAATTGAGAGATGGTTATTTAAAGCAGTTATAGTTCAGCTTATTCTTTTAATAGCAGTTCAAATCACACTCCATCTAACGAAAGGAGAACTGTTTTTGTCAAAAGTAGTGCAATATGAGGGTGTGAATAACATGAGTATTGAAGAGTGGATTGAGACGTTTAAGCAAAAGGATTGATAGAAAATCCCCCCGTTTTAGCGGTGTTCGTGTTACAATTCATTAGGGAGATTCAATCAAGGAGAGGTATTATGAAAAAGAAATTATCTATTGCAATTGATGGTCCTGCAGCAGCAGGAAAAAGCACTGTGGCAAAAATTGTCGCTGCAAAAAAATCATATATTTATATCGATACAGGTGCGATGTACCGCGCGATTACACTTGCGGCGCTGAGCCAAGGTATTGACCTAGAAGATGAACAGGCGCTTGAGGCCTTATTAAAAAAGACAGTGATTGAACTTGTTTCAACTGATGAAGGTCAAAAAGTACACCTTAACAATACCGATGTCACAGAGGCCATTAGAACAGACCGTGTCAGCAATCAAGTATCTGTTGTGGCGAAACACAGAGCTGTTCGTGAAGAAATGGTTCGCCGGCAGCAGGAGCTTGGCAAACGAGGCGGGGTTGTCATGGATGGAAGAGACATCGGCACTCACGTTCTTCCGGATGCTGAAGTGAAAATTTTCTTGCTAGCTTCAGTTGAAGAAAGAGCAAAACGCCGTTTTGAAGAAAATAAGAAAAAGGGGTTTGATGTAAATTACGATCAATTGATCGAAGAGATTGCAAGACGTGACAAACTCGATTCAGAGCGGGAGGTGTCACCGCTTAAGAAGGCAGACGATGCAATCGAAATTGACACAACTTCCCTATCCATTCAAGAGGTGGCAGGCAAAATTTTAGATGCTGCTGACCGTTTAGAAAAACAGTAAGAAATTTTAGAAAACTTCTATAAGTTAGAGGTTTATCTCTTGACAAACAAGGGCTTTTATTAGAAGTTTATACTAATACTATTTTTATTGATCATTCAAGCAATTATGTTGATTTGAATGTTTCTATAATACATATTCGGCTGGCAATCATCATGCTTAAGACATATATTCGGCGAGCCGTTTTAACTAAGCTGTGTAGGTTTGGACCAAGGAGGTTATCAAAATGACAGAGGAAATGAATCAAATCGATGTTCAGGTACCAGAGGTTGGAGATGTTGTGAAAGGGATTGTTTCTCAAGTTGAGGACAAGCATGTAAATGTTGATATCGTCAACGTGAAACAACCTGGGATCATCCCAATCAGTGAATTATCAAGTCTTCACGTTGAAAAAGCATCAGATGTCGTGAAAGAAGGCGACGAGTTAGAGCTTAAAGTCACAAAGGTCGAAGACGATGCTTTGATTTTATCGAAACGTGCTGTTGATGCAGACCGCGCTTGGGAAGACCTAGAGAAAAAGTTTGAAACAAAAGAAGTATTTGAAGCTGAAGTAAAAGACGTTGTCAAAGGTGGTCTTGTTGTAGACATCGGTGTGCGAGGGTTTATTCCAGCATCTCTTGTAGAAGCACACTATGTGGAAGATTTCACAGATTACAAAGGCAAGACGTTGTCACTTGTAGTAGTTGAGCTTGACCGCGAAAAAAACCGCGTGATTCTCTCACATCGTGCAGTGGTTGAGCAAGAGCAATTAGATAAAAAGCAAGACTTCCTGCAAAAGCTTGAAGTAGGAAGTGTCATTGAAGGAAAAGTACAGCGCCTGACTGATTTTGGTGCATTTGTCGACATTGGCGGCATTGATGGATTAGTTCACATTTCTCAACTATCCCATGCTCATGTTGAAAAACCATCAGACGTTGTAGAAGAGGGACAAGAAGTGAAGGTCAAAGTACTTGCTGTTGATCGTGACAACGAACGCATTTCACTTTCTATTAAAGAAACATTGCCAGGACCTTGGAGCCAAATTGGTGAAAAAGTGAAACAAGGTGATGTGCTTGAAGGAACCGTGCAGCGACTTGTGAGCTTTGGTGCGTTTGTCGAAATTCTCCCAGGTGTAGAAGGACTTGTGCATATTTCTCAAATTTCACATAAACATATCGGTACACCACAAGAAGTTCTTGAAGAAGGGCAGACGGTCAAAGTAAAAGTGCTTGATGTGAATGAAGAGGATGAACGCATTTCACTAAGCATTCGTGATTTAGAAGAAAATCCTGATAAACAAATAGAGGAAAATTATCGTCAATATCAGGCGAAAGAAGAAAACACAAGTGGATTTCAACTTGGTGATCTGATTGGTGATAAACTCAATAAACTAAAATAATTTGGTGATCAAATTTGACGCGAGCAGAAAGAAAGAAACAACACATTGAGCATGCCTTGTCGACTGGCCAGCATGCAGCAACAGGTTTAGAAGATATTTCCTTCGTTCACGTCGGTCTACCAGATCTTGCGACTTCACAAATTGATACACATACAACAATTGGCGGACTGAAATTCGGTTCGCCAATTTTTATCAATGCAATGACTGGTGGGGGAGGAGCGGCGACCTATGACATTAATCGCTCTTTGTCTAGAGCGGCGAAGGAAACCAACATCCCAGTGGCAGTAGGTTCACAAATGGCTGCACTTAAGGACAAGCAAGAAAGACAAACATATGAAATTGTCCGAAAAGTCAACCCAGATGGACTTGTTTTTGCTAATTTAGGTAGTGAAGCATCGATTACACAGGCGCAAGAAGCTGTCGATATGCTAGAGGCGAATTTACTTCAGATTCACTTGAATGTGATTCAAGAAATCGTGATGCCGGAAGGAGATCGTGATTTTCGAGGTGCTATTGAACGAATTGAAGCGATTACTCAATCCGTAGGAGTACCTGTTGTCGTAAAAGAAGTCGGCTTTGGGATGAGCAAAGAGACGGCAAAGAAATTATATGATGCTGGTGTAGCTGCAGTAGATGTTGGAGGTTTTGGCGGAACCAATTTCTCTAAGATTGAAAACCTTCGGCGCCAGAAAGCACTTCGCTTTTTTGATCATTGGGGTATCACTACTGCAGCGAGTCTTGCTGAAGTGCATACAGCCTTTCAAGATCAAACGGTTTTAGCTTCTGGAGGTATTCAAGATGCACTTGATGTAACGAAATCACTTGCACTTGGCGCATCCGCTGCTGGTTTGGCGGGGGTTTTCTTGAAATCACTCATGAATGGAGGAGAAAGTGGTCTGATTTCTGACATCATTGATCTTCAAGAGGATTTGAAGATGCTCATGACTGTCCTTGGTACTAAAACCATTCAAGAACTTAGACAAACACCGATTGTGATCACAGGTAATACGAGTCATTGGCTGAAAGAAAGAGGCGTTGACACGACGTATTATAGCTTAAGATCACGATACAGAGGCATGTGATGATCACATGCCTTTTTATTGATTTCTTTTTCTAGCGTCCTCTGGACCTTCTAATGCTGTTGCCCCTTTATGATGAATCGACTGATCACGGTCAGATTCAACTTTTCTTGATGCCTTTAAGCGTTTTTCTTGTCTATCTTTTCCCATAATAAAACCCCTCCTCAACTTATAGGGTGTCACCTCTTGTGTATTTCATACACATCCTGCTGATTGTCACATGTTTAAAAATTGGTGATTCTCCCATAATGTAATTGAGGTGAGTATGCTTGGAGGCAATGTATTATTATTGGTCGATTTGGTTTATTTGGATTATGGTTACTTTCATTATGGAAAAGAGCACATTGCGCACAGTAATGGGAGTTTGTGTACTTGTTCATATCATCACCAGTCATTTGATGATATCGTTTTTAAGTGTGGAAATGAATGCGGGATTTTTGCTTACTTTTTTATATGCCTGTATTGCATTTCTTCAAATCCGGCCAACTTATCAGATCATAAGAATCATGCAATTATGTTCTATGACATGCGCTTATGCCTTTTTTATGATTTTTGCATTATATGACCCCGTTTGGTTCACGATAATAAAGGTGGACTGGGTTGTGTTTGCCCTCCTGATTTTGATGTGTTTGACATATGGTCATCAGTTGATTGAACGAGTCACCTTATTGATGATGTCCGTGTGTCTTGGGGAAGCTCTCTATGCGCTTACCATTCATCAGCTCACATCATCGTTTGTGATAGGAGACCTTGCTGTCCTTTCCTTCGTTGTACAAGGAGTGATTTTTCTATTAGGTGTAGATCAGCTCGAAAAGCTTTTGAGCACCCGTTCATCCAGAAAACCAGTAAAAGGGGCTGCAAAATCATCATGACAAATTACACGTTTCCTGTGATTATCGGTGTCATCTTTGGGATGGCAGCGAGGCTTTATATGTTAAGAACAGATTACCGGCAATATCCCACGTATATTCATGGACAAGTGATCCACATCGCACTTGGTTTTATTGCGTCAGGGCTGGGTGCGATCATTATGCCTGCACTAATTCAGGAAGAGTTCACAGCGATTACTTTTCTGACACTAGCGGCCACGCAATTTCGTGATGTACGCAATATGGAAAGAAATACATTAACACAATTGGATTCGTATGAGCTTGTATCAAGAGGCAGTACATATATTGAAGGAATTGCCATCGCATTTGAAAGTCGAAATTATATTGCGATTCTCACTGCACTTATTACCACAACAGCTTGTATTTTCTTCTCGCTGTTTGTTGGAACAGTGGTCGGTATCATATGTTTTTTCATGGCAAGGTTTTTAATGTCTGGCAGCCAAATGAAAGATATTGTCGATATCCAAAAAGGCGAACTGCATTTTGATGGAGCAGGGCTTTTTGTAGATGATATTTACATTATGAATATTGGTCTGCCAGAAAAGCAGAAAATGATTTTAGAGCATGGAATGGGTTTTATTTTAACTCCAAAAAACTTTAACGCAGCCACAACCATTGCGAACCTTGGGCAGCGGCAAGCGATTTTATTTGATTTATCCAATGTGCTTGGTGTGTATCGTGATTCTGGTGAACCATCGCTTTGTCCACTTGCAAAACGTGATCTGAATAATGGCACACTGGGGGTGTTCATTCTGCCGCAATGGAAACGTGAAGATTTGGCCGTTCGAGTATTAGAAGAGGTGCCGGTTTTAGAAAATGCCATTAGGATGCCGACAGATTTCATTAAAAAGGAAGCGAGGTAAATAAAAGTGGCGAATACAATAGAGCAATTTATTTTAGCTGTGGCGACTACAAATAAAGAGCGGGTCATGGGTGGAACGGCTGTCTTTTTCTGTGAAAACAAAGAAGAGCTTGATATGTTTGCGATGAATCTAGAGGCTATTTTAGACGGAATTGCACATGGAATTGGAGAAGATCTTTACTTGATTGTCAAACATTTTTAAGTTATTCATTGTGGTTCGATTAAAAATTGATATAATATATAAGTTGAGCCCTTCATGTTTGAAGGGTTTATTTCATAAAAAACTGATAGTAAATTTTAAATCCCGGTTGAAACATGATGATGAACAGAGTGAATCGCGGCTGGATTGAAAGGAAGGGTACTATGGGTAAACCTGTCGTAGCCATTGTTGGAAGGCCCAACGTTGGAAAATCTACAATTTTTAATCGAATTGCAGGCGAAAGAATATCGATTGTAGAAGACACACCTGGTGTAACAAGAGATCGAATCTATAGTTCTGCTGAATGGTTAAATTATGACTTTAATTTAATAGATACTGGTGGAATAGATATTGGAGATGAGCCATTTTTGGCGCAAATTCGCCATCAGGCTGAGATCGCAATGGATGAAGCGGATGTCATTATCTTTATGGTAAATGGTCGAGATGGCGTGACATCAGCAGATGAAGAAGTCGCAAAAATGTTGTATCGCACGAAAAAACCAGTCGTACTTGCAGTCAATAAACTGGACAACCCTGAAATGAGAACCGAAGTATATGACTTTTATGCACTAGGTTTTGGAGAGCCATATCCGGTTTCTGGAACTCACGGACTTGGCTTAGGGGATTTGCTTGATGCAGTAGCAGAGCATTTTAAAAATCTGTTCGATACACAATATGATGAAGAAGTTGTGCAGTTTTGCTTAATTGGGCGTCCAAATGTAGGGAAATCCTCTTTAGTCAATGCCATGCTTGGGGAAGAGCGGGTCATTGTGAGCAACATTGCTGGCACAACAAGAGATGCTGTTGATACGTTGTTTACGTACAATCAGCGTGACTTTGTCATTGTAGATACAGCGGGTATGAGAAAAAAAGGGAAAGTATACGAAACAACTGAGAAATACAGTGTACTCCGCGCTTTAAAAGCAATTGAACGTTCTGATGTTGTAGCCGTTGTACTTGACGGTGAAGAGGGCATTATTGAGCAGGATAAACGAATTGCAGGCTATGCACACGAAGCCGGTAAAGCTGTTGTGATCGTTGTGAATAAGTGGGATGCTGTTGAAAAAGATGAGCGTACAATGAAGGAGTTTGAGCAAAACATTCGTGAGCATTTTCAATTCCTTGATTACGCACCAGTCTTGTTCATGTCTGCTCTTACGAAAAAGAGAATCCATACCTTGATGCCGTCCATTATTACAGCAAGTGAGAATCATGCAATGCGTGTTCAAACAAATATTCTAAATGATATTATTATGGATGCAGTAGCAATGAATCCAACACCGACACATAATGGACAACGTCTGAAAATCTACTACGCGACACAGGTAGCTATTAAGCCGCCATCATTTGTTGTGTTTGTCAACGATCCAGAGCTTATGCATTTTTCTTATGAGCGTTTCCTAGAAAACCGTATTCGAGATGCGTTTGGCTTTGAGGGTACACCAATTAAAATATTTGCGAGAGCGAGAAAATAAAAAGGGTGAGCAGGATGAAGAAAATTTCAGTACTTGGAGCAGGGAGCTGGGGAACAGCTCTTGCACTAGTATTAGCTGATAATCATCATGATGTACACATTTGGGGACATAGACAAGAGCTGATTGATCAAATCAATGAAAAAAATGAAAATCATGATTATTTACCAAATGTCAAACTACCAGCGTCTATCAAGGCTACAACAGATATGAAGCAAGCCTTAGAAGACACAGAGACTATCATTGTAGCTGTTCCGACAAAAGCGATACGTGAAGTATTGAAAAAGGCCATTGAGTTTATCCCATCAAAAGTGCCATTTGTTCATGTGAGCAAAGGGATCGAACCAGATACCCTACTCAGAATTTCACAAATGATTGAACAAGAAGTTCCAGCCTCTTTAAGAGAAGCGGTTGTCGTATTATCTGGACCGAGTCATGCAGAAGAAGTAGGCTTACGTCATCCGACAACAGTGACGGTCTCGTCAGAAAATATTGAAGCGGCACAATTTGTTCAAGATTTATTCATGAACAATCACTTTAGAGTGTATACAAACCCTGATGTGATTGGAGTCGAAATTGGCGGAGCACTGAAAAATATTATTGCCCTTGCGGCAGGTATTACAGACGGCCTTGGATACGGAGACAATGCGAAAGCGGCACTCATCACAAGAGGACTGGCTGAAATCGCACGTCTCGGGACGAAAATGGGAGGAAATCCTCTTACATTTGCCGGCTTAACAGGTGTTGGTGATTTAATTGTCACTTGTACAAGTGTTCACTCTCGGAACTGGCGCTGCGGGAATCTACTCGGTAAAGGGTATAAGCTAGAAGAAGTACTAGAGAAAATGGGGATGGTTGTTGAAGGCGTTCGTACAACAAAAGGCGCATATCAGTTGTCAAAAGAATATCATGTGAGTATGCCAATCACAGAAGCTTTGTATCATGTCTTGTTTGAAGGGAAAAAAGTGGACGATGCTGTAGAATCTTTAATGGCTCGTGTGAAAACACATGAGATGGAAGACCTTGTGAACATGTTTGAAAACCAGTCAAAATAAACGAAAGACGAAACATAGGCATGTTGAGGATGCAAGAAGGGGAAAACTTGCATAACATAGCAATGAAGTTTGAATAGAGCTTTTACTCTACAGAATGTGGAAAAAGTAGTCGACAATAAGACTGAAGCGGAGCCCCCCTCTTTGCTTCAGTTTTTTTATCCCCTTTTTCATGAATCGTTGGTAAAATGATTGATATTTACCTTATTTTTGGTTTAGAATGAAATACAAACGCTTACAATTTGTTCGTTATCAAGGGAGGACAGGCAGTATGAGTTTTGCTTTAATCAAGATGTGGTTTGCACTTGGCTCAATGGGGCTCATGTTTTTAGCCGTTGTGACCATTTACTTGAGCAGGTTTAAGCTAAAAAGTCGATTTCTTAAAATAACAGCCTCCACCATTGCATACAGCCTTATGATCATATCAGGTATTATTGTGTTTTTAGTTGTATTTAGCGGACCGGTTAATGAATAAAGAAAAAGGACGAATGTGATGATAAAAGCAAAAGTCAGTGTCACTTTGTTAACACTCATTTTACTGACAGGATGTCTTTATCCAGAGAATCGCAAAGTGGAAAATAAAGTGCCTTATCGGGAACAACTCCAAGGTGTGCAAACAGCTATTGAGGATTTTCAAAAAGCGACAAACGGTCTTTTGCCGATTGAAACAAAAGAAGCAGACACGCCAATTTATCAAAAGTACGTCATCGACTTTAAACGATTGTCACCAAGGTATTTACACGATATACCGTCTACATCATTTGAAGGCGGGGGCGAATATATCTATGTTCTCACAGATGTCGAAAAAAACCCAACAGTGAAATTGCTTGATGTAAAAATGACTCAAACCATCAGTGAATTGCGCCTGAGAATGAAGATGTACCAAGATGAACATACATACCCGCCATACGGCAAAGTTGTTTCCAAAGATTTATATACCTTAAATGAAAAAAAGCTCGGGTTAAAACAGCCACCTACTGTCACGAGCCCTGTCACGGGAAATTCACTCCCACTTCTTATTTCTTCAAATGGTGAAATCTATGTTGACTATCGCAGTGACTTTGCACATATCTTGCAAAAAATGAAACAAAAGCCGAAGACAGGTGAAGACATCCGAGATTTATATTGGCAGGAAACCCCGTTCGTGCCCGCATTTTCCGTGCCATATACAATCAACAAAAAAGGGGAGCCTGCTTTTTTAGAAAAAAAGTCTTCATAAATCAAGAATGAACCTTTTTCCTCTGCATAGAAATGAGGAGAAAGGTTTTTTTATGGCTAAAACTTACTCTCAAAACAAAAAAGGTGTCATATTCAAATAGGACAACGTCATACACATATATTGTACTGACACCTTTCAAGCACAGTTTGATTGAAGTATAGAGTATTCATTTGAAAACGAGGATAGCAAGTCCGGGAGGGGATCACTTGGAAAAAGTCGATATTTTCAAGGATATCGCTGAACGAACAGGAGGCGATATATATTTAGGGGTCGTTGGAGCTGTTCGTACAGGGAAATCTACGTTTATTAAAAAGTTTATGGAGCTCGTGGTGCTCCCGAATATCAATAATGAGGCTGATCGTGCACGAGCACAAGATGAATTGCCGCAAAGCGCAGCAGGAAAAACGATTATGACCACAGAACCAAAATTTGTGCCCAATCAAGCAGCATCCATTCACGTCAGTGATGGCCTTGATGTGAACATCAGACTTGTAGATTGTGTAGGTTATACGGTTCCTGGTGCACGCGGATATGAAGATGAAAATGGCCCTAGAATGATCAACACGCCGTGGTATGAGGAACCGATCCCGTTTCATGAAGCAGCGGAAATTGGTACACGCAAGGTCATCCAAGAGCATTCAACAATTGGTGTTGTCATTACAACAGATGGTTCGATTGGGGAAATACCAAGACATGACTATATCGAATCTGAAGAACGAGTGATTGACGAGCTCAAAGAAGTTGGTAAACCGTTTATTATGGTGATCAACTCTGTAAGACCGTATCATCCAGAGACAGAAGCACTGCGTCAGGATTTAAGCGAAAAATATGATATACCTGTACTTGCCATGAGTGTGGAAAGTATGCGAGAGCAGGACGTACTAAGTGTCCTGCGTGAGGCATTATATGAATTCCCAGTGCTTGAGGTGAATGTGAATTTGCCAAGCTGGGTTATGGTTTTAAAAGAGGATCATTGGCTAAGAGAGAGTTATCAGGATTCAGTCAAGGAAACCGTAAAGGATATTAAAAGATTAAGAGATGTGGACCGGGTTGTTGGACAATTCAGTGAATTTGATTTCATTGAGAGAGCGGGCTTAGCTGGTATTGAAATGGGGCAGGGCATCGCTGAAATTGACCTGTACGCACCTGATGATCTGTACGATCATATCTTAAAAGAAGTGGTTGGAGTGGAAATTAGGGGCAAAGACCATCTTCTTGAGCTCATGCAAGATTTTGCTCACGCAAAGACAGAATATGATCAAGTGTCCGATGCATTAAAAATGGTCAAACAAACTGGCTATGGAATTGCTGCGCCAGCCCTGTCAGACATGAGTTTAGATGAGCCGGAAATCATCCGCCAAGGATCAAGATTCGGCGTCAGATTAAAAGCAGTCGCACCGTCTATTCATATGATTAAGGTTGATGTAGAGAGCGAATTTGCACCGATTATCGGGACAGAAAAACAAAGTGAAGAGCTCGTACGCTACTTGATGCAAGATTTTGAAGATGACCCATTATCTATTTGGAATTCAGATATATTTGGCCGTTCCCTCAGCTCACTTGTACGAGAAGGCATTCAAGCGAAGCTGTCTCTTATGCCGGAAAATGCAAGATATAAACTGAAGGAAACACTTGAAAGAATTATTAACGAAGGATCAGGCGGTTTAATCGCGATCATTCTATAAAATGTGAGACCTCTCATTGACAGGGGTCTTTTTTTGCGTTTAGACTGAGTCATAAAAAGACAATTGTATAAAGATTAGTCAGATTCAGGCTGAAATTAGGAATATTCGTTCGCAAAAGTGCCTTTAATCCTTGACGAATAAGGATTCTTCCCTTTAAAATGCTTGATATGGTATTTCATATGTGTTAATCTACTTACAGAAAATCCTCACTTTGTTGGACAAACATTCCTTCAAGGAGTCGTTTTCTACATGAAAAGCCATGAATATTGCTTTCTAGACGCTCTTTTTTTCAAAGAACGTGTATAGAAAGAAGATGAATTGTGAAGAAATGATAACAATCCACTGAATGCATATTTTGGGAGGAGGTGAAAGGCATGAACAAGACAGAACTTATTAACGCAGTTGCTGAAGCAAGCGAATTGTCTAAAAAAGATGCGACAAAAGCAGTTGATTCTGTTTTTGATACAATTTTAGATGCACTTAAAAATGGTGACAAAATCCAACTAATTGGTTTTGGTAACTTTGAAGTACGTGAGCGTTCAGCTCGTAAAGGACGTAACCCACAAACTGGTGCAGAGATCGAAATCCCTGCAAGCAAAGTACCTGCTTTCAAACCAGGAAAAGCACTTAAAGACGCAGTAGCAGGAAAATAATCGTTATGTGTAATGATCCTGATGCAGGAGTTATACATATACAGTTTCATGCTTGCACTAGAAAAGCCCCTTCCAAAAGGGGCTTTTCCTTTTAATTCAACAGGTTCGTTAAAAACGCTCTCCCTTTGCTTTTAGGATCTGAAGTGTGCTAGAATCTGAATGAAATGTAATCGCCTTTGGAGGATATAATACATGAGTAAAATAAATAAAGAACTAATAGAACGCGCTGTTCGCGATATATTAAAAGCAATCGGAGAGAATCCAGATCGTGAAGGACTTCTTGATACACCGAAACGAGTCGCAAAAATGTATGAGGAAGTGTTCTCTGGTTTAAATGAAGATCCAAAAGAACATTTCAAAACCATTTTTGGTGAAGATCATGAAGAACTTGTCCTTGTAAAAGATATTGCATTCCATTCTATGTGTGAACACCATCTTGTACCTTTCTACGGTAAAGCCCATGTCGCTTATATACCGCGTGGTGGAAAAGTAACAGGACTTAGCAAGCTGGCAAGAGCAGTAGAAGCGGTTGCAAAGCGCCCACAGCTTCAGGAACGCATTACATCAACCATTGCAGATAGTATGGTGGAAACATTAAATCCGCATGGCGTCATGATTGTGGTTGAAGCAGAGCATATGTGCATGACGATGCGCGGAGTGAAAAAACCAGGTGCTAAAACAGTGACGTCGGCAGTGCGAGGGACATTTGCAAATAGTGCGGCGGCAAGAGCAGAAGTGCTTTCCTTAATTAAAAACGACTAAGTATATGGATGGAAGGTGAAGAAGTTGAGTGAAAATAAATCATCTGATTTTGTGGTGATTAAAGCCATTGATAATGGCGTGAACGTCATCGGCTTAACAAGAGGCTCTGATACAAGATTTCACCATTCCGAAAAACTCGATAAAGGTGAAGTCATTATCGCACAATTCACTGAGCATACGTCAGCGATAAAAGTAAGAGGCGATGCGGTTATTCAAACGAGCTTCGGCGAAATTCAAAGTGAAGCAAAGAAATAAAAGCATAAGAGTGCACTTGAATAGCATAAAAGTGAATATTGATATGGTATAATAAATCTCTATACACAATGTGCAAAACTACATATGAAACTGTAATTCTGGGGACAAGGGTGATATCTTTGCAAGACATCTACGGAATTTTATCTAATTTAAATATAAAGTTAAATAAAAAGCTTTCTCATCCTTATTTGGCGAAGCATTTACGAGCGCCACTCATTGATGAAGATAAGCTCCTTCTTTTTCATGCAATGTTTGATGAAGCTCAAATGAATGCAGAGAAAAAAGAAAATTATATTTTAACGGCGATGCTTGTGCAAATTGCCCTTGATACCCATGACGAAGTCACAACTGCTGCAGCAATTAAACAAGACGAATTCAAAAATCGTCAGCTGACCATTTTAGCAGGGGACTATTTTAGTGGTCTCTATTATTCTCTTCTCTCAGACATGAAAGACATTTACATGATCCGCACACTCGCTACCGCAATCAAAGAAATTAATGAACATAAAATTAGACTTTATGATCGGTCAATTCAAGATGCAGCGCAATTTTATAAAAGTGTTGCTACAGTGGAGTCAGCACTGTTCCAAAGAATTTCTGAGCACGTTCAATTAACGCATTGGAACGAGATTGCAAGTCGATTTCTAGTTTATAAACGTTTTATGAAACAAGCAGAAGATGACAAACATTTAAAACTTTTTTTGAACGATCGCTATACGGACGCCTATAAGTGTTTTGAAAACTTTGAGGATAAAGGCTTTGAACAAGCAAAACAGCCAATCAAGAAGTATCTTGTTTCATCTCCGGTCGTTCAAAAAGAGCTATTAACTCGCTTGGATCATATCAAAAATGAACCTGCGTACCATCAGAAAGTGGAAGAAGGGTAAGCTATGCAGCAATCAAAAGAACAGCGAGTACACCGTGTATTTGAAAAAATTTATAAAAACTATGATCAAATGAATTCCGTCATCAGCTTTAAGCAGCATAAAAAATGGCGCGATAAAACAATGAAGCTCATGAATGTTCCAAAAGGAGCAAAAGCACTAGATGTTTGCTGCGGAACAGCTGATTGGACCATTGCGCTTGCAGAAGCTGCAGGAGAGCAAGGCGAGGTCAAAGGGATTGATTTCAGTAAAAATATGCTGAGTGTCGGTGAAACGAAAGTGAAAGCAGGAGGTTATAGTCAAATCGAACTGCTTCACGGCAATGCAATGGAGCTTCCTTTTGAGAATGACTCATTTGATTATGTGACGATCGGTTTTGGTCTTCGAAACGTTCCTGATTACTTAACTGTATTAAAAGAAATGACAAGAGTAGTAAAGCCTGGCGGGATGGTTGTATGTCTAGAGACTTCACAGCCTGAAATGATTGGGTTCAAACAAGGATACTATGTCTATTTCAAATATATAATGCCGCTTTTTGGAAAGCTGTTTGCCAAAAGCTATCAGGAATATTCATGGCTTCAAGAATCAGCAAAAACGTTCCCTGGCATGAAAGAGCTAGCTGCACTTTTTGAAAAAGCAGGTTTGTCTGATGTCTCGTATCATCCATTTACAGGCGGTGTAGCAGCAACACATATCGGAAAGAAGCTTTGAATACACGATATTTAGGTGAAGATAATGAAACTAAAAGCAATGATCTCTTTTTTAAATCATGATATAGATGTAATTGAAAAAGAGCTTGAACAAACAGTTCGCTCTGATTATGCATTATTAAGTGAAGCAGGACTTCATTTGCTGCAAGCGGGCGGAAAACGAATCCGCCCCGTTTTTGTTCTCCTTTCCGGCATGTTTGGCGACTATGATATTAATAAAATTAAGTATGTAGCCGTTGCCCTAGAGCTGATCCATATGGCTTCGCTTGTCCATGATGATGTCATTGATGATGCAGAACTAAGAAGAGGCAAACCCACCATTAAGGCAAAATGGGACAATCGAATTGCCATGTATACAGGGGATTACTTATTCGCAAGATCGCTTGAGTATATGACGAAAATCAATCATCCAATGGCACATGAAATTTTGTCAAAAATGGTCGTCGAACTCTGTCTCGGTGAAATTGAGCAAGTAAAAGACAAATACAACATGGATCAAAACCTTCGTACATATTTAAGACGAATTAAGCGAAAAACAGCTTTACTCATTGCAGGCAGTTGCCAATTAGGTGCTATTGCAGCAGGTACAGATGAAAAAACGCATAAGGCTCTCTACTGGTTTGGGTACTATGTTGGGATGTCTTATCAAATCATTGATGATGTCCTTGACTTCACTTCAACGGAAGAGGAGCTGGGCAAGCCTGTTGGCGGGGACCTTCTACAAGGAAATGTGACACTTCCAGTCCTATATGCTCTGAAAAATCCAACACTAGAAGGTCAATTGAAATTGATTAATAGTGAAACAACAGAAAAGCAACTAAAACCTGTAATTGAAAACCTAAAACAAACAGATGCTATTGATCGTTCTATTCGAGTGAGTGAAATGTATCTGAAAAAAGCATTTGAACAGCTTGAACAGCTTCCACGTGGACGTGCTAAAACATCATTAGCTTCCATTGCCAAATATATTGGTAAACGAAAATTCTAATCAACTTCGTGTTGATTGGTTTTTTTGTGAAATTTTTTGTCAAAAATTGATTATGATAAAAAAAAATGATACGATCACTTTGTAACAATGTAAGCCTATACATACATAATGACGGGGTGGAAAACGTATATGGACAAAACATTTCTCATGGTAAAACCTGATGGTGTTGAAAGGCAATTAATCGGTGAAATTGTGTCAAGATTCGAAAAAAAGGGGCTTCAGCTTGTTGGTGCAAAACTGATGAGTATCCCAAAAGAAGTAGCAGAAACACATTATGGAGAACATAAGGAAAAACCATTTTTCGGAGAATTGGTTTCTTTTATTACGTCAGGACCTGTGTTTGCTATGGTATGGCAGGGGGAACAGGTGGTCGAAGTAACAAGACAAATAATCGGGAAAACAAACCCGAAAGAAGCGCTTCCAGGTACAATTAGAGGAGATTTTGGATTAACTGTCGGAAAAAATATCATCCATGGATCAGACTCTCCAGAAAGTGCTGAAAGAGAAATTAACTTGTTCTTTAAACAAGAAGAGCTTACAAACTGGAATCAAACCATTTCAAGCTGGATTTATTAGTCTTTAAAAAGCCAAGGTGTTCACCCCATGAGCACCTTGGCTTTTTTATATCGACAATCTTTTCACGAGATGATACAAATTTTTGATAAAAACAGATATACTAGGACAAAGATAGATAAGACAGGAGAGGACATTGATGGATCAATATCAAGTATTTGTTGAAAAATGGAAAAAACTAACCGGAGTTGATCTGAATTTATATAAAGAAGCACAAATGAAACGAAGATTGACTTCCCTTTATGATAAAAAAGGGTATAAAGATTTTGAAGCATTCGCCATTGCTCTTGAGAAAGATAGAGCCCTTTTAGAAGAAACGATGGATCGAATGACAATTAATGTTTCAGAATTTTATCGTAACTATCAGCGCTGGGAAGTGCTAGATCAAAAAATTCTGCCGCTACTTTCAAAAAACGGTAGAAGCTTAAAAATATGGAGTGCAGCGTGCTCTACGGGTGAAGAGCCATATACGCTCTCAATGCTACTCACAAGTCATCCTCTTGTGAAGGACTTCCAAATTATTGCAACGGATATTGATGATAAAGTTCTGCAATCAGCGCAAAAAGGAAGATACCATGAACGTTCTCTGCAAGAGGTTCCTGAAGAAATCAAACAAAAATATTTCACAAAAGAAGATTCATCCTTTTACACCGTCAAAGATGAGGTTCGAAAGCACATTCAATTTAAGAAACATAACCTTTTAGCTGACCCATATGAAAAACAGCTTGATCTCATTGTTTGCCGAAATGTGCTCATTTATTTCACAGAAGAAGCGAAAGAAGAGATTTACTTAAAAATGGGGAACAGTTTAAAGCCAAATGGAGTTTTATTCGTAGGTTCTACAGAACAAATCTTTCATCCTGAAAAGTTTGGACTGACTTCCGCAGATACTTTCTTTTATCAAAAAAGGTAATCTAGCTGACTTTTTACTAGCAAATATGATATAGTTTTACTTAAAAGCGTTAATGCGATGAAGGGAGATTGAGTCATGAGGTACTTAACAGCAGGTGAATCACATGGTCCACAACTGACCACAATCATTGAAGGAGTTCCAGCGGGACTTTACATAGAGAAAGAGGACATTAATTACGAACTGGCTAGAAGACAAAAAGGTCATGGTCGCGGCAGAAGAATGCAGATTGAAAAAGATCAGGTGGAAGTGCTAAGCGGTGTCCGGCACGGGAAAACATTAGGTTCTCCAATTACACTTGTTGTTGAAAATAATGACTGGAAGCACTGGACGAAGGTGATGGGAGCAGAGCCGATTACCGAAGAAGAAGAGAGTGAAATGAAACGTCAAATCTCTCGTCCAAGACCGGGGCATGCTGATTTAATTGGTGCTATTAAATATGGTCATCGCGATATGCGTAACGTGTTAGAGCGTTCATCAGCCCGCGAGACAACAGTGCGTGTGGCAGCAGGAGCAGTGGCGAAACAAATTTTAGCTCATCTTGGAATCAAAGTAGCCGGTCACGTACTTGAAATTGGTGGAGTGAAAGCAACTGATACAAAATACGAGTCTATTGAAGATTTGCAAAGAGTAACAGAAGAATCGCCTGTACGCTGCTATGACAGCAAAGCAGCTCAAAAAATGATGGATGCCATCGACGAGGCAAAGAAAAACGGTGACTCGATCGGCGGCATTGTTGAAGTGATCGTTTATGGCATGCCGGTTGGAGTAGGAAGCTATGTTCATTATGACCGTAAACTAGACAGTAAGCTTGCTGGCGCCGTCCTAAGCATCAATGCTTTTAAAGGTGTCGAATTTGGTATTGGATTTGAGGCAGCATCTAAAAAAGGCAGTGAAGTTCATGATGAAATCATTTGGGACGAAGAAAAGGGATATACGAGGAAAACGAATCGATTAGGCGGTCTTGAAGGCGGAATGTCGACAGGCATGCCAATTGTCGTAAGAGGTGTGATGAAGCCAATTCCAACACTTTATAAGCCACTTCAGAGCGTTGACATTGAGACAAAAGAGCCATTTTCTGCAAGCATTGAACGATCAGATAGCTGTGCTGTACCAGCTGCAAGTGTTGTTGCAGAAGCAGTTATTGCTTGGGAGATTGCGGATGCGGTCGTTGAACAGTTCGGTCTTGACCAAATTGACCGTATAAAAGAAAATGTAGAAAAAATGCGTCAGCTTCAGAGGGAGTTTTAATGAAGACTTTGGAAGTCAGTACGTCTTCATCGAATTACCCTGTATACATCGGTGATGGCATTAGACGGAACATCGTAGACCTGATTACTTCCACAAGATGCTCCTATACTAAACTGTTGATCGTAACAGATTCAGCAGTTGATGCCATTTACGGCAGCGAAATGGTTCGTTTCCTTGAACAGAAGTGGTCCGTTCAAAAAGTGGTCGTTCCAAATGGAGAACAATCGAAATCTTTCTCGCAGTTTGAGCATATCCATACCAAAGCTATTCAGTTTCAGCTCGACCGCTCTTCCTGCATCATGGCTCTAGGAGGCGGAGTGATTGGTGACTTGGCTGGTTTTGTTGCCGCCACTTATATGAGAGGCATTGATTTTATTCAGGTTCCGACAACTTTGCTAGCACATGATAGTGCGGTTGGCGGGAAAACAGGAATCAATCATCCGCTTGGTAAAAACTTAATTGGCGCTTTTCATCAGCCAAGGGCTGTAATCTATGATACAAGCATGCTTGATACACTATCTGACACAGAGCTTAGATCAGGCTTTGCTGAAGTCATTAAACATGCGCTGATTTCAAGTAACGACTTTTTATCAGAACTTATGAGCATTCGTTCTCTGACAGAATTATCAAAAGAACAGCTGGCACATATGCTGTATCAAGGAATTCAAGTGAAAGCGTCCATTGTACAAGAGGACGAAAAAGAACAAGGCGTTCGTGCATTTTTAAACTTAGGGCATACACTTGGGCATGCCATTGAAGCAGAGTATGGATATGGAGCCATCACTCATGGGGATGCAATCGCTATTGGGCTGCAGTTCGCCTTATATGTGAGCGAGAAGCATTTAGGTCTAAGTCTCAATCGTTCTGACCTTAAAGAGTGGATGAAAGGTTTGGGATTCCCAGTACAGATCAGACAAGATATATCCACAAATATTTTTGTGGACCGAATGGTTGGTGACAAAAAGGCAATAGGAGGTCGTGTTCAATTTGTTTTATTAAAGCAGGTTGGAGACGTTACTTTACAATCGTTCACAAAAGAAGAGCTACATGACTGGCTCGAAAAATGGAAACGGGAGGACGGATGTCTATGATGTTTCGCGGAATACGTGGGGCTACAACTGTGACAGAAGATACAGAAGTAGAAGTTGTAAATAAAACGAAACAACTGTTAGAAGCGATTATTTCAAAAAACCAAGTGGAACCAGAACGTGTTGTGCAGATTTTAATTTCTGCTACTCAAGATATTCACTCCGTTTTCCCAGCAAAAGCACTTCGCCAGTTTGAGGGCTGGACGTATGTCCCTGTTACTTGTATGCAGGAACTGGACATCAATGGAGGGCTGAAGCATTGCATTCGGGTGTTAATGACAGTCCAAACGGATATGAAGCAGGAAGACATAGAGCACGTGTATTTAGAAGAAGCAGTGACGCTTCGCCCTGATTTACAGTTGACAAAAAACAAGGAATTATAATACGATATGTACAGCCGAAGTTTACGCATAGGTGTAAACGGCAAACGTAATTTTAGAGAAGATGAGAATGAGACTAGGGTAGTTGAGATGAGTAGAGTTGAGCAGAGATACGATACTTCTATTTAATCATACTGCCTAAAAGGGGAACCCTCTTTTAGGCTTATTTCGTATACTCAAACAAATGCACCTATAATTCCCCCTCATTCTCCTTAACATTATTTAAGGAGTGTGTCTATGAATTTTCAATCAAACCTTACCCAATTTTTACAAGATAGTCTATCTTACAAAACAATCCCCATTGTTGAAACCATTACAGTGGATACGATCTCACCTATTCAAATTGTTGAGAAGCTCAATCATGACATTGTGTATCTGTTAGAAAGCAAGGATGAGTCTTCTAGCTGGTCAAGATATTCTTTCATTGGTTTACATCCATTTTTAACATTACAAGAGAAACAGCACCAATATATTGCGCTTGATGCCGCAGGGCAGGAGGTGATGCAAAAGTCAGAGCTGAAAGATTTACTAGACTGGATGAATGACCATTATCAAATCAAGACACCAGACGTTGACATTCCGTTTACGGGAGGAGCTGTTGGCTACTTAGGTTATGATCTCATACCTAGCATTGAACCATCCGTCAGGTCGCATGCAAAAGCATCGACATCAGATAACTGTACATTGTTTGTCTGTCAAACCATGATTGCATTTGACCATAAAACCAACCATGTCTATTTTATTCAATATACTCAACTGACAGGGAATGAAACAGAGGACGAAAAAATACAAGCATACAACAAAAATCATGAGAAGCTCAAAAAAATGATTCAACAGCTCCACATGCAAATTGACATGAAAGAATTAATTTTATCAGGGAATCTAAATGAACCGCCGTCCTTTGATCAGGTCACCTCCACTTATGAAAAAGCGCAATTTTTAAACGATGTAGAAAAAATAAAGGAATACATTAGAGCCGGTGATATTTTTCAAGGGGTTCTCTCACAGCGTTTTGATATGCCCGTGACCGTGAGTTCATTTGAATTGTATCGTGTCCTTCGGATTGTGAATCCTTCACCGTATATGTATTTTATTAAATTGAAAGATCGTGACTTAGTAGGCAGCTCTCCAGAACGATTAATACATGCGAGAAATGGACATTTAGAAATTCATCCAATCGCCGGAACAAGAAGAAGAGGGGCGACAAAAGAAGAGGATGCTGCACTTGCAAAAGAGCTGCTCCATGATGAAAAAGAAAAAGCAGAGCATTACATGCTAGTAGATCTTGCAAGAAATGATGTAGGGCGCGTCGCTGAATATGGGAGTGTATCAGTCCCAGTCTTCACAAAAGTGGTGAACTTTTCACATGTCATGCACATGATCTCAATTGTGACAGGAAAACTGAAGCAGGATACTCATCCAGTAGACGCATTAATGTCAGCCTTTCCGGCTGGGACATTAACAGGTGCACCTAAAATTAGAGCCATGCAATTATTAAATGAGATGGAGCCAGAGCCAAGAGAAACGTATGGCGGTTGTATTGCCTATATTGGGTTTGACGGTAATATTGATTCCTGCATCACCATTCGAACCATGAGTATTCAAAACAATACCGCATCCATACAGGCAGGTGCAGGTATTGTAGCTGATTCTGTTCCTGAAAACGAGTGGGAAGAGACGTGCAACAAAGCTGGAGCGCTACTTAAAGCGATTCAACTTGCTGAACATATTTTCTCAGAAAAGGAGAGTGTGCAAGATGAATCAACGGCTATTAGCTCTCGTTAATGGGGCTCTTTTAACTGAAAAAGAAGCAAGCTTGTTGATGCACGATATGATGAGCGGCTCTTTATCAGATGCTGAAGTTGCGGCAAGTCTATCCATCTTAGCTCATAGAGGAGAAACATCAGAAGAGATGACAGGTTTTGTGAAAGCGATGAGACAGAATGTAGCTCCAATGGATGAATCTCTTGATGTCGTTGATACGTGCGGCACTGGAGGAGATGGCTTATCGACGTTTAACATATCGACAGCCGCTGCCATTGTAGCCTCTGCTGCCGGTGCTAAAATTGCGAAACACGGAAATCGTTCTGTATCTTCCAAAAGCGGGAGTGCCGACGTACTAGAATGTCTTGGCATCCAAATACAATCAACACCTGAAGAAACAAGACGACAAATACAACAGAAAAATATGGGATTTTTATTTGCACCGCTCTATTATTCATCCATAAAACAGGTAACAACAGTTCGTAAGCAGCTCGGATTTCGGACGGTATTTAATCTTATAGGCCCGCTTTGTCATCCAATGCAAGCCAAAAAGCAAATCATCGGTGTGTACTCAAAAGAAAAAGCAAAGTTAATGGCTAAAGCCCTTGCTCCTTTAGAGCCAGAACATGTCCTATTTGTTAGCGGAGAAGATGGGCTAGATGAATTAACCATTACAGCAAATTCGTATGTGATTGAACTGAAGAAACATGTGATGAAAGAGTATACGCTCAATCCAGTCGACTTTGGATTGAAAAAAGGACAATTATCAGACATACAAGTAAATTCACCAGAAGAGAGTGCACACATTATTCAGAATATATTGAATCGTCAAATAGAAGGGGCGCCGCTTCATATTACAGCTCTGAATGCAGGTGCCGCTTTATATGTGGCAGGAAAGACAGATAGTCTCATGGCAGGAACATTAAAAGCCTTAGAAACCATCGAAAACGGTTCAGCGAAAGAACAATTAGACCGTTTAAAACAAAAAAAGAAAGAGGGAAAAATCTATGCTTGATCAAATTATTGCTCGTAAAAAAGAACATGTCCAAACGCTACAATTACCTGTTGATGGAAAGTATGAAAGGCGGTCATTTAAAGATGCACTGATGAATCCTCATCGCTTTATAGGGCTCATTGCTGAGGTGAAAAAAGCATCTCCTTCCAAAGGAATCATTCAGCCAAATTTCGATCCTCTTCAAATAGCGAAAGCATACGAAACATCAAAAGCAGATTGTTTATCTGTACTGACCGATGAGCCCTTTTTTCAAGGGAAAAATGAGTACCTATCTCTCATTAAGGAGCATGTCTCATTACCGATTTTAAGAAAGGATTTTATCATTGATTCAATACAAGTAGAGGAGTCAAAACGTATAGGTGCAGACGCAATTTTATTGATTGGAGAAGTGCTTGAGACGCAAAAGCTGTATGAGCTGTACACTGAAGCAAAAGAAAAAGACCTTGATGTTCTTGTTGAAGTTCATGCGGCAAAAACGCTAAGTAACATTTTAGATGTATTTACCCCAGAGATGATCGGAGTGAACAATCGGAATTTAAATACGTTTACGACGACAATCGAGCAAACAAAGGAGATTGCTCCTCTTGTGCCAGATGATGTCATGCTGGTGAGTGAAAGCGGCATCCAGACATTTGGTGATTTAACTTTTGTTAAAGAGCAAGGAGCTAGAGCGGTTCTTGTTGGCGAATCTTTCATGAGGGAAAGTTCACAAGAAAAAGCCGTCAGGACATTGTTTGGTGAATGACGGTGATGAAGCCATATATGAAATATTGCGGTGCTGCATCACGAGAAGATGTCGAGTGCATCTCACAATCTCGCGGAGATGCCATAGGATTTATCTTTGCACCAAGTAAAAGGCAAGTACAGCCAGATCAAGTGAAACACTGGTTAGAACAAACAAAGTGCAGTAAAGATGTTGTAGGTGTGTTTGTGAATGAAGAGATAAATAGAATCTGTGAGATCACAAGCAAAATCCCGCTCAGCATTGTACAGCTTCACGGGGATGAAACACCAGAAGAAGCACAGGAAATAAAACAACAAACAGAGGCTATCGTATGGAAAGTGTTTCATCACGAACCCCATCTACTCGCTACACTTGAAAAAATGACGAACTACGCTCCTGTTGTAGATGGGTTTCTCATTGACGCTAAGGTAAAAGGAATAAGAGGCGGTTCTGGAACTGCTTTTGCATGGGAGGCGGTGCCAGCATACGTTCAGCATGCAAAGCGTCTTAAGAAGACATGCGCCATTGCAGGCGGGGTGACGCCGGCATCTATCACGAAGCTGCTCGACTATGGTCCAAAAGCCATTGATCTTTCAAGCGGAATAGAAGAAAACGGAAAGAAAAGCAGCGCAAAGATCAAGGCGCTTGAAGAAAGGATGTTCAGTTATGTACGCATATCCAAATGAGATTGGCAGATACGGAGAATTCGGGGGCAAATTTGTTCCCGAGACACTCATGCAGCCACTGGAGGAAATCGAAAGAGCTTTTCGTGAATTAAAAAAAAATCCATCTTTTCAAAAGGAGTATATAGACCTTTTACAAAACTATTCCGGCAGGCCGACTGCCCTCACATATGCTGATCAACTATCAAAACACCTCGGCGGTGCGAAAATTTACTTAAAAAGAGAAGATTTAAATCATACGGGTGCTCATAAAATTAACAATGCCCTTGGTCAAGCACTGCTTGCAAAGAAAATGGGAAAGTCAAAAATTATCGCTGAGACAGGAGCAGGTCAGCATGGTGTAGCAGCTGCAACAGTTGCCGCAAAGTTTGGACTATCCTGCATCGTTTTTATGGGAGAAGAAGATGTGGAAAGACAATCACTGAATGTTTTCCGAATGAAACTGCTTGGCGCTGATGTCATACCTGTCACCGCCGGAAATGGCACACTGAAAGATGCGACAAATGAAGCCATTCGCTATTGGGTGCAGCATTGCAGTGACCATTTTTATATGATTGGATCAGTTGTTGGTCCTCATCCATATCCTCAAATCGTCAGCGAATTCCAGCGAATGATCGGTGATGAGGCGAGAGCTCAGCTTCTTGAAAAAGAAGGTCAGCTTCCTCATAAGGTCATTGCTTGTGTTGGCGGTGGAAGTAATGCAATTGGAATGTATCGAGCTTTCTTAGATGATGATGTTGATATCATTGGTGTAGAAGCGGCTGGGAAAGGAATAGATACACCGCTGCATGCAGCTACTATAACGAAAGGGACAAAAGGTGTCATTCATGGATCTTTGACATATTTGATTCAAGATGAATTTGGTCAAATCATTGAGCCATATTCAATCTCTGCTGGATTAGACTATCCAGGCATCGGACCAGAACACGCATACTTACATGAGAGCGGAAGAGTTCAATATGTGAGTGCCACAGATCAAGAAGCGCTAAATGCTTTGAAATTGCTGACAGAAAAAGAAGGAATTTTGCCAGCGATTGAATCAGCACATGCCTTAGCGAAAGCATTTGATATGAGTCGTGACATGAATCAAGATGACATCATCCTTATCTGCTTGTCAGGAAGAGGGGATAAAGATGTCCAGACTTTGATGAATGTGCTTGAAAGTGAGGATGAAACAAATGATCACATTTAATCTAAAGCAAGAAGAAAAATTATTTATCCCATTTATCACTGCAGGAGATCCGGCTGCACACATCACAATTGATCTAGCAATAGCCCTTCAATCAGCTGGTGCACATGCAATAGAACTAGGGGTTCCTTATTCCGATCCGTTAGCAGATGGTCCTGTCATTCAAAGAGCTTCAAAGAGAGCTTTAAATCATGGCATGAATATCGTAAAAGCGATAGAATTAGCAGGAGAGATGAAAAAAAACGGGGTGAAAATTCCTGTAATCCTATTTACGTATTATAATCCTGTGTTACAATTAGATACAGAATACTTTTTCGCTTTACTGCGCAAAAATCATATTTCGGGACTCTTGACACCCGACTTACCGTTTGAAGAGAGCAGCGAGTTACAGGCGAACTGTCGAATACATGATATCTCATATATTTCACTCGTTGCACCAACAAGCAAAGAACGACTGGAAAAAATCGTAGAGAAGGCAGAAGGTTTTGTGTATTGTGTTTCATCTCTTGGTGTAACAGGTGTCAGACAATCCTTTGACGCATCCATTTCTGATTTTATTCAACAAGTGAAACAGTTAAGTCAAATCCCGGTTGCTGTAGGTTTTGGCATTTCAACAAGAGACCAAGTAGAGTCAATGAATGATATCAGTGACGGTGTGGTTGTGGGTAGCGCACTTGTAAAAAAAATTGAAGAGCTTCAAGGGCAGTTGCAGTCAATCAATACACGTCAAGAAGCTTTAAGAGAATTTGAAACATATGCAAAAACATTTAGTCCCCTCTATTCATTCAAATGAGGTGAAACATATTGCAAATTAAGGAACAATTAAAACAGCTCAAACCGTATCAACCTGGGAAACCAATCGAAGAAGTAAAAAAAGAATATCAATTAGAAAAAATTGTGAAACTGGCTTCAAATGAAAACCCTTTTGGCTGTTCAGAACTTGCAAAAGAGGCCATTCAAGCCGAGCTTGAACAATTAGCAATTTATCCTGATGGGTATAGTGCGAGTCTAAGAGCTGAACTGGCTGAATTTCTTCATATAAATGAAAAACAATTAATATTTGGGAATGGCTCTGATGAACTTGTGCAAATTATTGCGAGAGCATTTCTTGACCAACATACAAATACAGTCATCCCTTCTCCATCATTTCCACAATATCGTCACAATGCAGTGATTGAGAATGCAGAAATTCGAGAAGTGCCTCTTTTAGAAGGTGGCGACCACGATCTACAAGGGATGTTAGATGCCATTGATGCTAATACGAAGGTAGTTTGGGTATGTAATCCAAATAACCCGACTGGTAATCATTTATCAGAAAAAGAGCTTGTGGCGTTTTTAGATCAAGTACCGGCACATGTACTTGTTGTATTAGATGAAGCGTATTTTGAGTATGTTCGGGCGGACGATTTTCCAAATAGTGTATCATTATTAAACTCATATCAAAATGTCATCGTACTTCGTACGTTTTCTAAAGCATATGGACTTGCTGCACTTCGAGTAGGTTATGGGATTGCGTCAGAGGAGCTTATTTCCTCAATTGAACCTGCTAGAGAGCCGTTTAATACAAGCCGTATTGCACAGGCAGCTGCGCGTGCAGCAATAACCGATCAAGACTTTATTCAATCATGCAGACAGAAAAACGAAGCAGGTCTTATGCAATATCATGAATTTGCTGAACGTTTTGGTTTGTTTATTTATCCATCTCAAACCAACTTTGTCTTAATTGATTTTAAAAGAGATGCGGATGAATTGTTCAATGCACTATTGAAAAAAGGATATATAGTTCGTTCTGGTAAAGCGCTTGGTTTCCCAACATCTCTGCGTATTACCGTTGGCACAAAAGAGCAAAATGAAGAAATCCTAAGTACGCTTGCAAATTTATTACAAGGCATTCGAGCGTAGAATCACAATGAAGTCATATCCTGCTTTAGGATATGGCTTTCATTGTACCAATATCAACATACATAGAACCCATTGAATGGTCTTGTTTAATTTTTGTGAAAAATCAGGTGATGAATATGAACGATGCAAATGAAACAATCTTAATCGCTGGACTAGGTTTAATTGGTGGTTCAATTGCACTGTCTATCAAAAAAGAATACCCCCATAAAAAAATTGTAGGCTACGATGTTTCTGATGAGCAAATGGTTGCTGGTACAAAACTTGGGATTATTGATGAAACAACAGCTTCATTTATGGAAGGCCTAAAAAAAGCGACAACCATTATTTTAGCAACACCGGTACAACAAACCATCAAAATGCTAAATGATATTGCAGCATCTGGTATTGAGAGAGAACTTACAATTACTGATGTCGGGAGCACGAAGCAAAAGGTAGTTCATTTTGCTGAAAAAACAATGCCTCCTCATTATCAATTTATTGGTGGGCATCCAATGGCAGGTTCTCATAAATCAGGTGTTATTGCAGCCAAAGATTTCTTATTTGAGAACGCATTTTATATTTTAACGCCAACAAATAGAACGAGTCGTGAAGCTGTTGATCGTTTGAAGGATCTATTAAAAGGAACAAATGCCCACTTTATTGAAATGACTCCAGAAGAACATGATGCCGTTACAAGTGTCATTAGTCACTTCCCGCACATAGTGGCTGCAAGTCTTGTTCATCAAGCGCATCATTTTGAAGAACAATTTCCGCTTGTGAAACGTTTTGCAGCTGGAGGCTTTCGAGATATTACCCGTATTGCTTCAAGTAATCCTGCGATGTGGCGAGATATCCTCATACACAACAAAAACAAAATTTTGGATCGCTTTCATGAATGGAAAAAAGAAATTGACCGCATTGAATCCTTTGTTCAAAAAGAAGATGCCGAAGGTCTATACTCCTATTTTCAAGATGCAAAGGAATATCGTGACGGGCTTCCTTTGAGGAAAAAAGGAGCAATACCTGCTTTTTATGATCTTTACGTTGATGTTCCTGATCATCCCGGTGTCATTTCGGAGATTACGGGTCATTTAGCTAGTGAAAATATTAGTATTACAAATATACGCATTATTGAAACGCGCGAAGACATTAACGGTATTTTAAGAATTAGTTTTCAAACAGATGATGATCGCAAGCGGGCAGAAATCTGTATAAAAAATAGAGCGAATTACGATACATTTTATGCTGACTGAGGTGACAAAACATGAAAATTCATAAAACCGCTCCAATGAATGGAGAAATTCATATTCCAGGTGACAAATCCATCTCTCACAGATCGGTGATGTTGGGTGCAATTGCTGAAGGGACAACAGTGGTGAAAAACTTTCTCCCTGGAGCAGATTGTTTAAGTACGATTGATTGTTTTAGAAAGATGGGCGTAGACATTCAGCAAAATGGTTCGGATGTTGTCATTCATGGAAAGGGTCTTGATAAACTGAAGGAGCCAAGCGAAATTCTCGACGTTGGCAATTCCGGCACAACCATTCGGTTAATGATGGGTATTTTAGCTGGCTGTGAGTTTCACAGTACACTCATCGGTGACGAGAGTATTGCCAAAAGGCCAATGAAACGTGTTACGGACCCACTTAAACAATTTGGCGCCAAGATTGATGGCAGGGCCAATGGCGAGTATACACCACTTTCCATCCGTGGAGGGAATTTAAAGGCAATTTCCTATGAATCTCCAGTTGCAAGTGCGCAAATTAAATCGGCTGTCCTTTTAGCTGGACTTCAAGCAAAAGGAACGACAACGTTAACTGAACCACACAAATCAAGAGATCATACGGAAAGAATGCTCTCAATGTTTGGTGTGACATTACATGAAGATGCGCAAAGTGTTTCGATTGAAGGTGGACAAACGTTAAATTCAACTGAAGTTTTTGTACCTGGAGACATTTCTTCTGCTGCATTTTTCCTAGTTGCTGGCTCAATTGTTCCAAATAGCCGTATTGTGTTAAAGAATGTCGGTTTAAACCATACAAGAACTGGCATACTTGACGTGCTTAAACAAATGGGTGCAAACTTAGAAATCAATGAAGTCGATACCAAGGGTGGAGAGCCTTATGGTGATTTGACGATTTCTACTTCTTCATTAAAGGGCATTGAAATTTCTGGAGATATGATCTCTAGGCTCATTGATGAAATTCCAGTCATTGCGCTCCTTGCTACTCAAGCGGAAGGGACTACAATAATAAAAGATGCTGCAGAGTTAAAAGTAAAAGAAACAAATAGAATTGATACGGTTGTTTCAGAATTGAAAAAGCTTGGTGCTGATATTGAAGCTACGGATGATGGAATGCGAATTCATGGGAAAACCAACCTTAAAGGCGGTGTGGTTGTCTCAAGCTACGGTGATCATCGAATTGGGATGATGTTAGGTATTGCAGCATGCATAACAGATCAAGAAATTGACATTGAAGATACTGAAGCAGTCCGTGTATCTTACCCGAATTTCTTTGAACACATTGAATATTTAACGAAAACAGTCTGAGGATGCCCTCAGGCTTTTTTCTTTCCTTTTGCATATTTGAGAGAAATATAGCATAGCTTGTCTCAAGATGAAACCTTGAAAAAAATCATTTTATTAGTTTAAAAATGATTTTTGTACATCACGCAGTTTACAAAACGTCAATTTAGTAAAGTATTTAATGAAAAAGAGTCCCTAAAACAACAAAATGGCTTCATTTCAAAAGAGCAACATATTTGCTGGAAGTTCAGCTGTGGATTATGATATGAAGTAATAACAGTTTAGATTTGTGGAAACAGAAAGGATCGGTTTGATTTGAATAGTTCATTACAAGAAGCCATAAAATTAGTTGAGGCAGGTGAGACTGAAAAAGGACTCAAAACACTTGCGCAGGCTGAAAAGCATTTGCATGATGAAGAAAAAGCGCAAGCAGCTCAGTTATATTATGACTGGGGGGATATCGACAAAGCGCGCAAGCTGATCAGTGATTTACATGATTTATATCCAGAAGAAACCGGATTAACCTGTTTTTATGCAGAACTGTTAATTGATTCAGACGAAGAGGAAAAGGCGATCTCTGTATTAGAAACGATTCCTGAAGATGATGATGCATATCCAGAAAGTCTATTATTAATGGCTGATTTGTATCAAATGCAAGGACTATTTGAAGTCAGTGAACAAAAACTCCTGAAAGCGAAAGAACTACTTCCGAATGAAGCTGTCATTGATTTTGCTCTAGGGGAACTGTATTTCTCCCAAGGTCTTTCGAAGAAAGCAGCTGACTATTTCTATAAAGTTGCGAAACAAAGGGATGAGATTGGTGGCGTCAATGTATATCAGCGGCTAGCCGAATCGTTAAGTACAGCAGGAGAATTTGAAGATGCACTTGAATGGTACGAAAAGGCAGTACAAGACCAAGCAGACCCGAATACACTATTCGGATACGGGTTAACTGCTATGAGGGCTGGCAGGACGAAAACTGCCATTCAACAGCTTTCTGAGTTAAAAGACATTGATCCGTCTTATTCTACGCTTTACATGCCTTTAGCGAAAAGTTATGAGGAAGAAGGACTGTATCACGAAGCATTAGAGGTAGTAAAAGCGGGTATTAAAATCGATGAGTATAACAAAGAACTATACTTATACGGTGCAAAGATTGATTTGAAAAATGGAAATGCAGAAGATGCTAAAAAACTTCTTCAGGAAGCACTTGCGCTTGACCCTGGATATATTGAAGCGGTTCACACTTTGCTTGCTATTTATTTAAATGAAGAGCTTTTTGATGAGATTCTTGACTTGATCAAAGAAGTAAAAAGTTTTGGGGAAGATGATCCGAAGTTTAATTGGTATGCAGCTTCTGCTTCTGTCGGACGAGAAGAGTACAAAGAAGCCGCCGAGTACTTTAAGCTTGCTCTGCCTGATTTTGATAAGGAACGAGACTTTTTATATGAATACGCTTCGTTTCTTTTAGAAGAAGGCAGACAAAAAGAAGCATTGCCGTTATTGCGTAAAGTTCTTCAGAAAGATGGCACGAATGAAGAAATTGAAGAAACGATTTTAAGAATTGAAGACGAAATTTCCTTGTAGTTTGCAGGAATGAAGAGCTGTTTGTTGAATAATTCATGTATAGCAATTTATTTTACGATAGAGGAGGGAATAACATGCAGACCCCTGTTTCTGTCAATGAAAAGAAGGAATTTATCCGATGGTTTTTAAACCATTATCAACTAAAGCGAAGAGAGTGTGTTTGGATATTAAATTATTTAATGAGTCACGACTCTTTGATGGAAAAGGTCCATTTTGTAGAGCAAGCAGACTTCTGCCCAAGGGGAATCATTATGTCAACACACTGTGTGGATGAAGTTCCCTTTAGATTTTATAAAGAAAATATCATGACGACAGATGCTGAAAAGTCATTTCATGACATTCGGCTGAATAAACAGCAAGATTTGTTTATTCAATTGAATTTCCGTTCTGCTTATCGTTCGCCGGAATACGCAGCTGTTCTTGAAACAAACCCGCATATTCCAAAGAATCTTTACGAAAATGAACAGGATAAGGATCTGGCTGAGAAAGTGCTCGATCATTCAATTGCCACTTTTCAAAAGGAACGTTTAATGAAGGAAATAGATGATGCTCTTGACCGTCATGATCAAGAGACATTTGCTAAGCTGGCAAAAGAATTAAATCTATTATCATAACCTGAACCATAAGCCTTGCCCTATCAGGCAGGGCTTATGTCCATGAAAGAGGGGGAAATGAATGAAGTGGAAGGCGGAGGACGCAGACTGCTTTTTGCAATCTCGAGATTACATTGATACCGCTATCATTCCATTAGTTGGGATTGATGTAGGGCAAATCAAACAAACAGTGTCATTGGGGGAGTTTACAACACTTGTAGCGGAGGAACTTGAAAGGCAGTTAAAAGGGAGAGTATTTCTTTTCCCTCCTTATACATATTTAGAAGCAAATGAAAGTAAAAAAATAGAACTTCTCACGATGGAAAAATCATTACAAGATCATTTTCAGCATGTGGTGTTTGTCACATCTGATCGCATTTGGCGACAACATACAGAGATAAGTGATTCACTCTATATGTTGAAGCCGGTTCCCCTTGAGCATTTAAAAGTAGATCTTAAGCAAAAAATTATCCAGGACAGTGTAGAACAAATTTTGAACTTTTTGTTACAAAAATGGAACCCTTCATAAAAACCCTTACATTTGCATTGTACATAGCTTTTTAGGCTGTTGACCTTGTGAATAGATTGATATATTATGAGGGTGTCCTAGTTTTTATGAAATTTTTTCTAATTCAGTTATAAAGTAGCTGACGACCTGAGGGGGGAGAAAAAAATGAGCGAGAAGAGACATGGAGTGTCCAGGCGTCAATTTTTGAATTACACGTTGACCGGCGTGGGGGGATTTATGGCCGCTGGAATGCTCATGCCTATGGTTCGCTTTGCACTTGACCCTGTACTAAAAGGAACAGAGGAGCAAGATATGGTTCAAGTTGTTAGTGTTGATGAACTGACAAAGGAACCAAAGCGCTTTGACTTTAAAATTGATCAAGTGGATGCGTGGTACGAGTCAAAGGAATCTAGGTCAGCGTGGGTGTACAAAGAAGGGGATGAAATTGTCGCTTTATCGCCAATCTGTAAACATTTAGGATGTACAGTGAACTGGAACAGTGATCCGAAAAATCCTAACAAATTTTTCTGCCCGTGTCACTATGGGCTGTACGACAAGGATGGTACAAACGTACCCGGAACTCCGCCGCTTGCACCGCTTGATCACTATAAGCAGCAAGTGAAGGACGGATACCTCTATCTTGGAAAAGCTGTGCCGAAAGGGGAAGGGTAACGATGCTTAACAAGATTTATGATTGGGTAGATGAGCGGCTAGACATCACACCGATATGGAGAGATATTGCGGATCATGAGGTGCCAGAGCATGTCAATCCAGCACACCACTTTTCTGCTTTTGTGTATTGTTTTGGCGGTTTAACGTTTTTTGTGACAGTCATTCAAGTCCTTTCGGGCATGTTTTTAACAATGTATTACGTGCCTGATATTAAAAATGCATGGGAATCTGTCTATTATTTGCAAAATGAAGTGGCATTTGGACAGATTGTCAGAGGGATGCACCATTGGGGTGCGAGTCTAGTTATTGTCATGATGTTTTTACATACGCTAAGGGTCTTTTTCCAAGGGGCGTATAAGAAGCCAAGAGAGCTCAACTGGATTGTTGGAGTATTGATTTTCTTTGTGATGCTCGGGCTCGGTTTCACAGGTTACCTTTTACCATGGGATATGAAGGCGCTGTTTGCGACGAAGGTAGGCCTTCAAATTGCAGAGGCGACGCCTTTCATTGGAAAAGAGATTAAAATCCTGCTTGCAGGTCATCCAGACATTGTAGGAGCACAAACGCTGACGAGATTTTTCGCTATCCATGTCTTTTTCTTGCCAGCGGCATTATTTGGGCTGATGGCCGCCCACTTTATCATGATTCGTAAGCAAGGAATTTCTGGACCGCTATAAAATATGCGTTTGATGAATGTTCAATGAGGAGGGGATGACTTTGCATAGGGGAAAAGGGATGAAATTTGTCGGAGATTCCAGGGTTCCGGCAGAAAGAAAACCAAACATACCTAAAGACTATTCCGAATATCCAGGAAAAACAGAAGCCTTTTGGCCAAACTTTCTTTTAAAGGAATGGCTTGTCGGTTCCGTTTTTTTAATTGGATTTCTTGTCCTGACTGTTGTTCATGCACCTCCGCTTGAGCGGATGGCTGATCCAACAGATACTGGCTATATTCCGCTGCCGGACTGGTATTTCCTTTTTTTATACCAGTTATTAAAATATGAATTTGCTGCTGGAAGCTATACCGTGGTTGGTGCAATGATTATGCCAGGAATTGCGTTTGGTGCACTCTTGCTCGCACCATTTCTTGATTCTGGTCCTGAACGCAGACCGTATAGAAGACCAATTGCTGTAGGAATGATGCTTCTTGCAATTGGTGCAGCGACATATTTAACGTGGGAGTCTGTAGCAACTCATGATTGGGAAGCAGCTGCAAAACAAGGTGAAATCAAGAAAGAAGCGGAAATTGATACCTCAGCCGAAGAGTATAAAATTTATCAAGAGCAAACGTGTATTTCCTGTCATGGAGACAATATGCAAGGCGGTGCAGCTGGACCGTCACTTGTTGACAACGGACTTGCGCCAGAGGAAATCGCTAAAATCGCTGTAGAAGGAAAAGGGAACATGCCAAAGGGCGTCTTTAAAGGCAGTGATGAAGAACTTAAAAAGCTCTCTAAATATTTATCTGAGATCAAATCCAAATAATTCAGTTGTGTATTTGCAGGTACAAGGATATACTCAAAATAGAAAAAAGCTGGCGGCTGTCAGCTTTTTTTCTGATTTTAACAGATCGTGAGTGAAGAGAAACATGAGATGGATTCAATATCTACTGGCAGAGCGCTACATGCTAGTCTTTTTGATGATTGTGAACTTTCTAGGTACTGTTTATGGCTACTATTGGTATATCCCGCAGTTGATAGATACACCGGCCATATTTTTACCTTTTGTTCCGGATAGTCCAACGGCTAGCTTTTTCTTTTTATTTGTATTACTAGCGTTTATGATGAAGGGCCATGCCCCTTATTTTGAAGCGCTTGCTCTTGTTACCTTGATGAAATATGGATTATGGGCCGTGGGTATGAATATTCTAGTGCTCTTATCTATTGATGATTTTCCGTGGGAAGGATACATGCTGATTGGTTCTCACTTTGCGATGGCGGTTCAAGCTGTCCTTTTTGCACCGTATTATCGTTTTAACATGCGTCATTTGGTTGTAGCAGGTATTTGGACTTTACACAATGATGTGATTGATTATGTATTTGGGATGATGCCGCGGTACTCTATGCTTTCTGCATATTCGAATGAAATTGGCTATGTTACGTTTTGGTTAAGTATCGCTGTTCTTCTTTTTTCATATTATCTCGTCTTATCCAAAAAAGCGGTCAAGCTCGAACTCCCTTAACAATGTTGGTCTAACCTTGTCCTTTTCTTCATACGCTGTATGGAGAAGGGCTAGGAGGGACTTGCATGAAACGAAAGCCAATCGTGATGATTCTATTACTTTTTCTCGTAATACATCCAACTGTTGCAAAAGGTGAGGAAACGGCTGCTAAAGCGCTGAATGAACTAACGGAACTATCAGATTCTATCTTTCAATTAACGAGACAAGCTAAATATGATGAGGCGTTACAAGTCGCATTATATGTTGAAAAGACTTTTAAAGCTGGGAATTGGCGTGGAACTCTGTCTCATACGCAGGTGCGGCAAATTACACTTGGCTATCAAGATATAATTAAGGTGCTTCAGCAGAAAAATGTGGATGACCGGGAAAAGCTTCGTTATGCATCTCAGTTTAGAATGTTGCTAGACGCTATTCAATCGGATTCTGAACCGCTTTGGGGATCATTAGAAAAGCCGATTATGGGGTCATTTCCTATTTTGAAAAAGGAAGTAAAGAATCCTGAATCGACAACATTCTATGAAACTTGGAATGAATTTGTTTCTTTATACGATATGATTTATCCTAGTTTAACGATTGATATTCCGCTAGAAAGACTTCAAACGATTAAACAGCACATTGAAGTGATTGAACAAGGGGAATTTTTAAAAGCATCAAGTGGGACAAAGCTTGAGCGTCTCACAAGACTGGAAGAGGAACTATCCAGTGTGTTTGCCAACGTCGATCAAGATGAAGCAGACCCTTCACTTCTATGGGTCATTTTAACAACAGGCAGTATGATTTTATTGACATTAACGTATGTAGGGTTTCGCAAATATCGTGCTGAAAAAGAGAAGAAGCAAAAGCGTCAAGCTGACTATCCGAAGTCATAAAAAAGAAGCACCACTTGATGGGCTTCTTTTTTTAATGAGGATTGAGCGGCTTTTTGTGTTCATCTAATGTGAAGCCTTCACCGAGAACGTCATGTACATCATTAACCGATACGAATGCATGAGGGTCAACAGAGGTCACCACACTCTTTAGGTGGACAAGCTCATTTTTAGGAACGACACAGTAAAGGACATTGCGTTCCTGCTTCGTATATGAACCGACACCTTTTAAAATGGTCACACCGCGCTCCATTTCCTCTGTGATTTTCTTTTGAATGATGTCATCCTTTTCGGAAATAATCATAGCTCCCTTTGCAGCATAGGCTCCTTCTTGCATGACGTCAATGACTTTTGCCGCAACAAATACGGCGACGAGTGTATACATGGCTTCTTTGTAATTTAAATAGGTCAGAGAAATGGTAATCACGCATGCGTCGAATATAAACATCGTTCTTCCCATGGCAACCTGATAGTGCTTATTAATGAGTCTTGCGATGATATCGACGCCGCCTGTTGTACCGCCGTTTTTAAAGATGATTCCAAGGCCTGTTCCGATAAACACACCTGCAAAGAGTGACGCTAAGGCTAAATCGTGCTGAAGAGGCATATGTATTTGAAAGCGCTGGAATATGGCAAGAAATACAGATAGGCTGACTGTTCCTACAATCGTATATGTGAACATTGTTCTGCCGAGCATTTTCCAACCGATAAAGAAGATGGGAATGTTTAAGACAAGGTTTGAAATGGACGGATCGATATGAAATAGAAAATATAAAAGCAGTGTAATTCCTGTAAATCCGCCTTCTGCCAAGTTGTTTTGCATATTAAAATGAACAAGGCCGAAAGAAAAAATCGCAGATCCTATTAGAATAAACACGATATTTTTAAGACGAATTTCTTTTAGCAAAAGATCACTCCTTTTTTTGCTTAGACAGCGATAATATTATATGGTATGGGAGAGAAACAAGCAAACGGAGTTTTAAACATTTGTCAAATATTGATGATTTCGCTAACATGTAAGAGACAGATAGGAGGATGAGCTTCATGACGATTGAAAAAACGCTACGTCACGTGCAGCAAGAAGTAGATGATTACATAGGACAATTTAAAGAAGGCTACTTTAGCCCGCTTGCCATGATGGCTCGTCTGACAGAGGAGTTAGGTGAGCTGGCAAGAGAGGTCAACCATTACTATGGAGAAAAACCGAAAAAAACAACTGAAGCTGAAAAAAGTATGGAAGAAGAAATTGGTGATGTATTGTTTGTTTTAACATGCCTTGCCAATTCACTTGATATTTCACTTGAAGAAGCTCACGATCGTGTGATGCATAAATTCAATACAAGAGACAAAGATCGCTGGACGAAAAAAGAAGGGAAGTAGATACGATGACGAATCAAACCATCAAAGTTGTGATCGCTGGAGCAAGAGGAAGAATGGGGATAGAGGCTGTCAAACTGGCAGAAGAAACTAGCCATTTTGAGCTAGTGGCTGCCCTTGATCATACACATGAAGGGAAAGCACTATCTGATGTGATTCATACAACATCAAACGCTCCTATTTATACGGATATTGATATTTGTCTTTCAGAAACAAAACCTGATGTATTAATTGATCTCACGACACCAGAAATCGGAAAAGTACATACAAAAAAAGCGCTTGAACATGGCGTGCGTCCAGTCGTTGGGACAACTGGTTTTTCAGAAACTGACTTGAAGGAACTACAGCAATTGACAGAAGAAAAGGGGATTGGCTGTATTATCGCACCAAACTTTGCCATAGGTGCCGTTTTAATGATGAAGTTTGCAAAAATGGCGGCAAACTACTTTTCTGACGTTGAAATCATTGAGCTTCACCATGACAAAAAGCTGGATGCTCCGAGTGGTACAGGGTTAAAAACAGCGGAAATGATTGCAGAAGTGAGAGAAAGCAAAAAGCAGGGACATCCAGAAGAAAAAGAAGTAATACAGGGCGCAAGAGGTGCAGATTATGACGGAATTCGTTTGCACAGCGTACGGCTTCCGGGGATGATTGCTCACCAAGAAGTGCTGTTTGGTATGGATGGACAGACGTTAACCATTCGCCATGACTCTTATAACCGTGCATCATTTATGTCAGGTGTGAAGCTATCGGTGGAGCAGGTCATGCACATTGATCAGCTCGTATATGGCTTAGAACATATTATTGATTAAAAAGGAGTGGATGCCTGATGAAAATTGCTTTAATCGCTCATGATAAGAAAAAAAGTGACATGGTTCAGTTTGCAATTGCTTACCGTGATATTTTGGCGGATCATACACTTTATGCAACAGGGACAACAGGTCTGAGAGTGAAAGAGGCTACAGGGCTTCGCATTCATCGTTTTCAATCAGGACCACTGGGCGGAGATCAGCAAATTGGCGCTATGATTGCTGATAATGCCATGGATCTTGTGCTCTTTTTTAGAGATCCGCTAACCGCTCAGCCGCATGAACCGGATGTGTCTGCACTCATCCGGTTGTGCGATGTGTATTCCATTCCTTTAGCAACAAATATGGGAACAGCAGACATTTTAGTTAGAAATTTGAATAAAGGTGCTTTTGATTTTCGAAACGTAGTCAATAGTGGAGGAATAAATGAAACGACTTGATATACTTGCGTTCGGAGCCCATAGCGATGATGTAGAAATTGGGATGGGTGGAACGATTGCAAAATACGTAAAAAAAGGGGCTCATGTCGGTATTTGTGACTTGACCCAAGCTGAATTATCATCGAATGGAACGGTAGAAATCCGAAAAGAAGAAGCGAAAAAAGCAGCGGCCATTTTAGGCGTTACTACTCGAATCCAGCTCACATTACCAGATAGAGGACTTTATCGTAATGATGTAGCGATTAAAGAAATTGCTGCTGTGATCCGAACATACAAACCGAGCATCATTTTTGCCCCGCATGAACAAGATCGACACCCAGATCATGGTCATGCGGGCTCGCTTGTAGAGGAGGCTGCCTTTTCTGCAGGTATACATCAATTTGAAGATTCATATAAGCAGCCAGCGCATAAAGTCAGCAAGATATATTATTACATGATTAATGGTCACCATCGTCCAGACTTTGTGATTGATATATCTGAAGAGATGGACCAGAAAATGAATAGCCTGCATGCGTATGAAAGTCAATTCATTAAATCAAAACATTCAGTGGATACGCCACTTGTGAATGGATATATTGATTTTGTCAAAATGAGAGAGTCTTTGTACGGAAGAGAAGTCAATAAGGCATATGCTGAAGGGTTTTTTACGAAGAAACCGCTCTTAGTTGATGATGACTTACTTGGGGGGTAAACATGAAAAAATTGAAGATCGGAATTACTTGTTATCCAAGTGTAGGTGGTTCAGGAATTATTGCCACAGAACTTGGAAAGCTTTTAGCTGAAAAAGGGCACGATGTTCATTTCATTACCTCAAGCATTCCGTTTAGACTGAATAAAGTGTATCCGAATATTTATTTCCATGAGGTTGATGTCAATCAATATGCCGTTTTTCAATATCCGCCTTATGACCTTGCATTAGCAAGTAAATTAGCAGAAGTCGCAAAACGAGAAAAGCTGGATATTATTCATGCTCATTATGCTGTTCCGCATGCCGTCTGTGCTTTTTTAGCAAAACAAATGACGGGTCAGTCGGTAAAGGTGGTCACGACTCTTCACGGGACGGATATTACGGTTTTAGGATATGATCCTTCGTTAAAGGAAGTCATTCGTTTTGCGATTGAATCATCTGATCGCGTAACGGCTGTGTCTCATTCGTTAGTCGCACAGACGTACGATTTGATTAAACCAAATAAAAAGATCGACACCATCCATAACTTTCTCGATGAGCGTGTTTATATGCGTGAAGATCATGAGCTGCTGAAGACACATTATGGTATTTTACCAGACGAAAAGGTCATCATCCATGTGTCTAATTTCCGAAAGGTGAAACGAGTACATGATGTCATTCATGTCTTTAAAAAAGTCTCAGAACAAGTGAATGTAAAGCTATTACTCATTGGAGATGGCCCTGAAAAATCGGTTGTCTGTGAACTTGTGAAAAAATTAGGGCTGACGGACCGTGTGTTGTTTTTAGGAAAGCAAGAGAAGGTAGAGGAGATTTATTCGATCAGTGATCTGAAGCTACTGCTTTCTGAGAAGGAGAGTTTTGGGCTTGTGCTTCTTGAAGCAATGGCATGTGGAGTGCCTTGTATTGGGACAAATGTTGGCGGTATTCCAGAGGTCATTACACATGGAGAAACAGGTTTTCTTGTCCCGCTCGGCGATATAGACGAAGCAGCAAAGTATGCCGTCGCTCTATTGAAAGATGAAAAGCTGCATCAACAAGTGTCTATGGCAGCCTGCTCAAGTGTTCATACCCGATTCTCCTCTGAAAAAATTGTCAGTGAATATGAGAAGCTATATCAAGAACTGGTCGAAGGTGATGATGAAGATGAATGAACCATTCACACATGCAGTTCCTATATTACATACATTGCATCAAAACGGGTATCAGGCTTATTTTGTCGGTGGAGCTGTGAGAGATGTTCTCATGGGCCGAGAAATTGGGGATATAGACATTGCGACTGATGCGACGCCTGACGCAGTGGAATCTCTATTTGATCACACGATTGATGTTGGCAAAGAGCATGGCACGGTCATTGTGATACATGATGGAGTCAGCTATGAGGTCACAACTTTTCGAAGTGAATCTGAATATGAAGATTTTCGCAGACCTAAAGAGGTGCAATTTATCTCATCACTTAAGGAAGATCTTTTCAGAAGAGATTTAACGATCAATGCGATTGCCATGGATGTAAATGGTGAGATCATTGACCATGTGGGAGGCAAAAAGGATATTCAGCGGAAACGAATCCAGACCGTTGGCGATCCGGCGTGCCGTTTTCAAGAAGATGCACTTCGGATGATGAGAGCCGTGCGTTTTATAAGTCAGCTAGGTTTTCAGCTTTCAGATGCAACCGCTGATGCAATGAAAAAAGATAAACATCTGCTTGCAAATATATCTGTTGAGCGCAAAAAGATTGAAATGGAGAAACTTTTAAAAGGTCGCTACTATGAACAAGCCATTCGAATACTCATTGAAACAAAATTATATGAAGAATTGCCCTGCCTAAGTAAGTATGGACTTAACGAACAACTGCAAACGTTCCCGTTTTATTTGTTAGATGGGTTAGAAGAAGTATGGGGTGCATTCATTCATTTACTTGGCCTTCATGAAAAAGAGGCTGTGTCCTTTTTAAAAGAATGGAAGCTGTCGACTAAACTTTTGAAAGAAGCCATCGCTATCAGTAAGTACGTTGATTGTAACTGGAATGCTGAGAAGATGTTTGAAGCTGGTGAAAGCGTGCTGTTATCCAGTCTTAAAGTGACTCAGTTGAAACATGAGCGCCGCATTTTCTTTGATGAGCTAGAAGCGGCAAAACGTTCATATGATGCATTACCTATTAAGAATTTGCAGGACCTTGCTCTTTCAGGGAAAGATTTAATGGCCATTCGGCAAAAAAAGGCAGGTAAATGGATTGCAGAGGAGCTAGACTTCGTGAAGAAAGCGGTTCTGCAAAACCGGCTGGAAAACCGAAAAGAAGCCATAGAGGAGTGGCTCATTGCATGCGATCAATGATTAGAAAACGATTAATCGAATTATTTACCTCTGCGCCACAAGACTTTGTCTCCAGCCAGCAAATTTGTGATGAGTTGGGCTGCTCCCGAACGGCAGTATGGAAACACATAGAGGACTTACGAAAAGAGGGCTATGAGTTAGAAGCTGTTAGAAGAAAAGGATACAGACTTCTTCGCAAGCCGGATAAAATTAGTGAGGATGAAATTCTTTTTGGTCTGGAAACAGAGACGTTCGGTAGACATATTTATTTCCAAGAGGAAGTAACATCTACTCAGCTCATCGCTCATGATCTTGTAAATGAAGGTGCTCCTCATGGAACGCTTGTTGTGAGTGATCACCAGACGAAAGGAAAAGGTCGTCTGCAAAGAAATTGGCATTCGCCAAATGGTACAGGAATTTGGATGAGCTTGATCGTACGTCCTGATATTCCTCTGCACAGAGCGCCGCAAATGACCTTGCTTGCATCTGTAGTGATTACAGAAGCGATTGAAGAACTGACGGGTTTGACGCCATCTATTAAATGGCCTAATGATATTTTGTTAAATGGAAAAAAGGTCGCTGGCATTCTGACTGAATTAAGAGCAGAAGCTGACCAGGTTCATGCTGTGATTATTGGTCCAGGCATTAATGTAAACCAAACGGCAAGTGACTTTCCAGAGGAATTAAAGCATGCAGCCACAAGTGTGCGAATGGAACTTGGTGAAAAGGTAGACAGAGCTGCGCTGATTCAAAAAATTATGTACATCTTTGAGAAAAGGTACGATGATTATATGACACATGGATTTGCACCGATTAAACATCTATGGGAAGCGTATACGATAACACTGGGCGAGCGCATCATTGCCCGCACCGTCAACGGACAATATACTGGAAAAGCACTTGGGATTAATGATGAAGGCGTCCTTTTACTTGAGACAGCGGAAGGAATTCAAAAGATATATTCAGCAGATATAGAGCTCAAGTCAACTTAAGTGGAACACCCGGCGCATTTTTGTTATACTTCGTGTGGACAGTATCTGAAGAACTGTACCTGTTAGAATGATCAAAATATCAATTTCTGCCTTGATCCTAAGGGACTTGGACAGAGGGATGATTCGCCTGCACATGAATGAAAAGAAGCATGTGAATTAAAGGCAAGCATTTCCTCTCCAGAATGAGGAGGAACAAATGAAGACAAAACTAGATTTTCTCAAAATGAAAAAAGAAAACGAACCCATTGTGATGCTAACAGCATACGACTATCCTTCTGCGTTGCAAGCAGAAAAAGCGGAAGTTGACATGATCTTAGTTGGTGATTCACTTGGGATGGTTGTACTTGGACTTGATTCAACGGTACAAGTCACAATGGATGATATGATCCATCATACGAAAGCGGTGAAAAGAGGCGCAAAAAATACCTTTATTGTGACCGATATGCCATTTATGTCTTATCATTATTCACTGCAAGAGACGATGAAGAATGCAGCACGAATCATGCAAGAAAGTGGTGCTGATGCGCTTAAGCTGGAAGGTGGAGACGGAGTATTCGAATCCATTCAGGCATTAACAAGAGGCGGTATCCCAGTGGTCAGTCATTTAGGCCTCACACCTCAATCAGTAGGTGTACTTGGTGGATATAAAGTGCAAGGGAAAGACCTACAAAGTGCACAAAAATTGATTGATGATAGTCTGAAATGTGAGGAAGCGGGTGCAATCGCACTTGTTTTAGAATGTGTACCTGGTGAACTGACTAAACGAATTGCAGGCATGCTGACCATCCCAGTAATCGGGATTGGTGCAGGAGTGGAGGCAGATGGACAAGTACTCGTTTACCATGATGTGGTAGGGTACGGGGTGGCTAGAACACCTAAATTTGTGAAACAATACGCGCACATTGATTCAGTGCTAGAAGATGCGCTTATTCAATATACAAAAGAAGTAAAAGCTCGCCAATTCCCAGAAGCAGCACATACGTTTCATGTGAAAGAAGAAGTTCTCGACGGTTTATATGGAGGAATGAAGAAATGAAAGTTGTCACACATATTCGCGAGCTAAAAGAACTAATTCGAATGAATCAAAGGAAGCAGCATTCAGTTGGTTTTGTGCCTACAATGGGGTTCCTTCATGAAGGTCATCTCCAGCTAGCAAAAGAGGCAAGAGAGCAAAATGACGTTGTGGTGATGAGTATTTTTGTCAATCCTTTGCAGTTTGGACCGAATGAAGACTTCGAGTCGTATCCTAGAGATATAAAAAGAGACCAGTGTCTAGCAGAGGCAATAGGAGTGGATATTTTATTTACCCCTGATGTAAAGGAAATGTATAAAGAGAAACCATCCGTTACCGTGTCTGTTCAAAAAAGAACGGATGTATTATGCGGGAAGAAGCGTCCAGGACATTTTGATGGGGTTGCGACAGTATTGACAAAGTTATTTCATCTTGTTGAACCTACGAAAGTGTACTTTGGTCTTAAGGATGCACAACAAGTCGCTGTGATTGATGCCATGATGGAAGACTTCTTCTTTGACATTCAACTCGTGTCTGTACCAACAGTGCGTGAAGAGGACGGTTTAGCGAAGAGTTCAAGAAATGTTTATTTGTCTGAAGCAGAAAGACAGGAAGCACCAACCCTTTTTCAGGCATTAAAGCGAGGACAAACTGCTGTTGAAAATGGCGAACGAGATCCTAAGCGAGTTCATCAACTCATAGAGAAAGAGCTCCTAAAAACAAGTGGTGAGATTGATTACATTGGCATTTATTCATATCCTCACCTTGAACCACTTCAAAGCCTGGCGGGTCAAGTCATTATTGCGATTGCAGTTAAATTCTCTAAGGCAAGACTGATTGATAATGTGATTTTCCATGTTCCTGAAAGCGGTGAAAAACATGTATAGAACCTTTATGACTTCGAAGCTCCATAAAGCGATTGTGACAGAAGCGAATTTACATTATGTAGGAAGTATTACAATTGACGAAGATTTACTTGATGCAGCAGGCATGATGGCAAATGAGAAAGTTCAAATTGTCAATAATCATAATGGGGCACGACTTGAAACATATATTATCCCTGGTGAGAGAAAAAGCGGCGTCATATGCTTAAATGGTGCTGCGGCTAGATTAGTGCAGCCAGGAGATGAAATCATCATTATTGCTTATGGCATGTTGTCGGAAGAAGAAGCGAAGGCGCATACGCCTAAAGTGGTTGTGCTAAATAAACAAAATCAAATTGAACAAATAATTGGGCATGAGCCTGCGAGAACGATTTTGTAACGCAAGCTTACACATACAGAACAGCTTCACTTTTAGAGGAGCTGTTCTGTATGTCATAATCCATTGCCCAAAACGTATTTCACATTGGGTGGAACGTAGGAATTGAGGTGTCCATTTTATGACCGATCAAAGGTTTGTTGTCGTTGATATTGAAACCACCGGGAATTCACCTAAAAAGGGTGATAAAATCATTCAAATCGCTGCGGTGGTAATTGAAAATGGACAAATTGTAGAACGGTATTCAAAATATGTAAACCCAGGAAAGACGATCCCTGGATTTATTGAACAACTGACAGGCATTAAACAGCACATGGTCGACGGTGCGGTTTTCTTTGAAGACATTGCCCAAGAGGTGTATGACCTGATACATGGTGCTTATTTTGTTGCGCACAATGTTCATTTTGACTTAAATTTTTTAAATGATGAACTGAAAGGATGCGGGATAAATGAGCTGGATGTACTAGCAATTGATACAGTTGAGATTTCTAGAATTCTTTATCCTGAGCTTGAGGGTTACAAGTTAACTGAATTAAGTGAAGAGCTCATGCTTCCACATGACCACCCGCACCGGGCGGATAGTGATGCGGAAGTTACTGCCATGTTATTTTTAACGCTGTTACATAAATTAGAGAATACACCGGCGAGCGTATTAAAGCAGCTTCGCAGGTTATCACAATATCTCCTAAGTGATATTGAATTTTTGATTAAGCAGCTAGAAACAACTCATACGACATGTAGGCAATCTCTAGTTGAAGTTGGTTCGTTTGCTATTAAAGATGCGGCCAAAACATCAAATGAAACGACACATTCTGTAGAAGCTGATGATCAGTGGTTATTTGAAGAGGCAAAAGAAAAACTCCCGCAAATGTTAGAAGGATATAAGGTCAGAGAAGGTCAGCTTACGATGATGAATAAAGTGAGAGAGGTTTTTCATGAAAGAGCTTATGCGTTAATTGAAGCAGCGCCCGGCATTGGCAAGACCCTTGCTTATTTAATTCCGGCTGCCTTAGAGGCAAAGAAATCTGGAAAACCAGTCATTATTAGTACATACTCTATTCTCTTACAGCAACAAATGCTCGAGCGTGATGTGCCTATTTTGCATAAATTACTGCCATTTGAGCCGGTCGCTTGTGTATTTAAAGGGAGAGCACATTATATTTGTTTAGATAAGTTTGAGCATGTCCTGCATGAGGAAGATGATAACTATGATGTGGTCTTAACAAAAGCACAAATATTAATGTGGTTGCTTGAGACAGATACGGGAGACTTGTCTGAACTCAATTTACCGTCAGGAGCTGCGAATATAAAGGATCGAATATCCTGCGTGCATATGCCGTTTACATCGAAGAAGCGACGCTTTAAGGAATATTGTTTTTATGAACGGGCAAAAAGAAGGGCACGAACAGCTAATTTAATTTTAACCAATCACCGCCTGCTTTTATCAAAAACTGAATCATCATCCATATTTGACCATGCAGACGTATATGTCATTGACGAGGCCCATCATTTTGAGAAAACAGCAAATGAAACACTTGGTGACAGCATTTCTTACGTTCAACTGCATGCAAAATTGACACAGCTTGGCTCATTGCAAGGCGGACTCTTCAAGAAACTAAAAAACAGATTCTATGCTTCGGGATTAAAAACGGACACATTTATGGAAATGGATGAGTATCTTCATCAACTTCAGATGGAAAGCGATGCATTTTTTAGTACAGTACACGCTTTTGTCAAAAAGACAAAACCAAAAACGGACATCAATCGTCTCATTTATAGGGTGCGCCATTATTCGAAACATGCACAATGGAAGCGGATTAAAGAGACAGCGAGTCAGTTGTGTTCATTATTCATTGCTTGTGAGAAGTTGTATGAGCAGCAAAAAAACGAATGGCTTCAGCAAGAGGATTTTCTGACAGATGATGATGCATTTGAGGCGGAGGAATACGACCAAGTCATGGCGTTCATGCATACATTTTGCAATACGCTGTACCGGTTTATTTTCGAACCACAAAATGATGAAACAGTTTGGATAGAGATTGATGCCAAAGGTGCTAAAAATGCTGTATTCATGTATGCACAGCCGTTAGATACAGGAGAATTACTCGCTGATCGATTTTTTATGAATAAAAAAAGTGTCGTTCTCACATCAGGAACTTTGACAGTCAATCACCGCTTTGATTACTGTATAGAGCGATTTGGACTTCAAGATTTTTACCCAAAGCTTGTCAAAATTGATTCGCCGTTTGAACTTGAGAAACAGCTCACTGTCGTCGTTCCGGCTGACATGCCAGCAATCACAAACCGTGATGAAAAGGATTATGCGAAACATGTGGCCAAGTATATAAAAATTATGGAAAAACAACACCATGCTAAAATATTGGTGCTGTTTAATTCACATGAAATGTTAAAAGCAGCTTATGAAGAGCTTAAAACAGAAGGAATGCAATCGACTTTGTTTGCCCAAGGGCTGACAGGTGGGAGTCCTGTGAAATTGACGAAAATGTTCAAACTATCAAAGCAAGCAATATTGCTTGGTGCAGGGAGCTTTTGGGAAGGAGTGGATTTTCCAGGCTCTGAGCTGACAACAGTGATTATGGCAAGGCTTCCTTTCCGGCCGCCTGATTCACCGCTGATTGAAGCGAAATGTGAAGAGGCTAAGAAACAAGGAAAAAATCCATTTAAAGTTGTGGCTCTCCCTGAGGCAGTGTTAACCTTTAAGCAAGGCGCAGGTCGCTTGCTTCGTTCTGAAAAAGACATAGGCACATTGCTCATTTTAGATCGACGAGTGAAAACTGCTTCATATGGAAAATTATTTTTAGAATCACTTCCTCATGCGCCTGTACATGAAATGTCAAAGGAGTCGCTTATTGCGTATATAGAGAAGCTAAACAACGAAAAGCCGCTGTCATAAGCGGCCTTTAGCTGGTGTGGGTTCGGAGTTATTTTATTGTAACGGCTTCTGTGGTTCCGTTGTAAAAATAGTATCGGTTCTCGCGTTGAAAAGTATGACTAACAATATTTACGTAACTAGGAGGAATTAGAAGTGGAAAGTAAAATAGAGGTGCTTTCAACTGTTCAAATTAAGCATTCAGAAGATCTTTATAAAATTGTCGACTTACTGAACAGAACGCTTAAGAGAGAGGATCTCATGTTTGGTTTAGCATTAGATCAAGAAGATCAAAATCAGGCGATATTTACAATTTATCGCACATAGGGGAAGCATGATATGAAAAAAATAATTTGGATGATCTCGTCAATTGTCGTCCTCTTTTTACTGATCGGTATCATGAGCTTTACATGGATTTATCAGAGCGCCATGAGTCAAAAAGAACAAGGGCATGAGGCTGCCATTGAACGAGCAAAAGAAAAAGCAAAATTAGTACAGGTTGAACAGGTCGAAACTTTTGTAGGAAAAGAAAAACAATTTATTGTAAAAGGTGTAAACAATCAAAAAGAAACGACCTATGTATGGGTTCCAGCCAGCAAAAATGAAAAAGTGATTGCCAAGACGGCAAAAGAAGGAATTACTTCGGATCAAGCAGTACAAGCCGTTAAAAAGGAAAACACTGTCACTACATTAAAAGACGTCAAATTAGCAAGAGAAGGTGACGTTCTGCTTTGGGAAGTGACTTATTTAAATGAAAATAATCAATATAGCTTTAGCTATGTTGACTTTACGACTGGCCAAGTGGAAAAAAATTTAACACCTTAGTTTCTCCCATCTTGCGTTGACCACGCTGTTTTAGAACGGTTATAATAAAATGTATGAAAAAAATCACACCTGACTTAAGGGTAAGGTTTTTCTGGCTTTGGAGGGGAAATAGTTGAAATCAACCATTAATCAAGTATATAAACACGTCGATGAAGAAGTGACAATCGGCGCATGGATTGCCAATAAACGATCTAGCGGAAAAATTGCATTCTTGCAGCTGCGTGACGGGACAGGCTTTATTCAAGGAGTCGTTGTGAAAACAGAGGTTGAAGAGGATGTCTTTCAGCTTGCGAAATCCGTCACACAAGAAACATCTGTATATGTGACGGGACAAGTCACAAAAGATGAGCGTTCACCATTTGGTTTCGAGTTGCAAGTAAAATCCATTGAGGTGATCCACGAAGCAAAGAATTATCCAATTACACCAAAAGAACATGGAACAGAGTTCTTAATGGATCATCGACATCTTTGGCTGCGTTCGAAAAAACAGCATGCCATGATGAAAATCCGGAACGAAATTATTCGTGCTACATATGAGTTTTTCCATCAGGAGGGCTTTGTCAAGGTTGATCCGCCAATTTTAACAGGAAGTGCTCCAGAAGGAACAACTGAGCTGTTCGCAACCAAATATTTTGATGAGGATGCTTATTTGTCGCAAAGTGGGCAACTTTATATGGAAGCTGCTGCAATGGCACTAGGAAAAGTATTTTCATTTGGTCCAACATTTAGAGCTGAAAAATCTAAAACAAAACGTCATTTAATCGAATTTTGGATGATTGAGCCGGAGATGGCCTTTGTTGAATTTAATGAAAACCTTGAATATCAAGAAAAATACGTTTCTCACATTGTACAAAGTGTGCTAGAAAATTGTAAAGTTGAACTGCATACACTTGGCCGTGATACTGAAAAATTAGAAAAGATTAAAGCACCATTCCCACGCATCACGTATGATGAAGCCATTAAATTCTTGCAGGATAAAGGATTTAATGACATTGAATGGGGAGATGACTTTGGTGCACCTCATGAAACAGCAATCGCTGAAAGTTATGATAAACCAGTGTTCATTACACATTACCCAACATCATTAAAACCGTTTTATATGCAGCCTGCGCCAGATCGTGATGACGTGGTGCTTTGTGCAGACTTAATTGCACCAGAAGGTTACGGTGAAATTATCGGCGGTTCTGAGCGTATTCATGATTTAGATTTGCTAGAAGCAAGATTAAAAGAGCACGGATTAGATCAAGAAACATACAAATGGTACACAGAATTAAGACAATATGGGTCTGTACCGCATTCAGGTTTCGGTCTTGGACTTGAACGAACAGTCGCATGGATTAGTGGAGCACCGCATGTACGTGAAACCATTCCATTCCCAAGATTATTAAACCGTTTATATCCATAAGACAAGAAAGCCTCCAATCAATGGGGGCTTTTTCAAACGTCTTTTGACAGGCACGTGAAATAAAACGTGATATACTGAATGTGAAGAGGTGTATCCGATGAACAGGCAGCAATTTATTGAAATGCAGCAAAAGGGGTCAACTAGTTTACCTAATTTGTTAATTGCTCATTATGAGCAATTAGGACTAAATGAAACACAAATGATGGTGATGTTAAAAATTAAGATGAATGAAGAACAAGGCGTTTTCTTTCAAACGTTTGAAGAGCTTTCTGCTGGTATGACCATTTCAGCTGAAGAGTGTGCCAATATGGTTCAGCAGTTAATTCAAAAAGGGTTTATATCGATTCAACCATTTGAAGATCGGTCTGGTATTCAGCATGATCGATATTCGATAGAGCCTTTATGGGGCATGTTATACGACTTTCTAGAGGCAAAACAGGTCAAAGAAAAACAAATGAACCATATTGAAGAAGAAAAGTCTTTATATTCATTATTTGAAGAGGAGTTTGGAAGACCGCTCTCTCCACTTGAAGGAGAAACACTTTCGATCTGGATGGATCAAGACCATCATGATGCCGCGATGATTCGTTTAGCCCTAAGAGAAGCGGTCTTATCAGGAAAATTAAATTTTCGCTATATAGACCGAATTTTATTTGAATGGAAAAAGAAAGGGCTGAAAACAGCTGAAGAAGCGAAAGAGCATAGCCAGCATTTCCGTTCACAGCGAAAACCAATGCAACCCAAAGAAGATGCTTCATCTTATAAACGACAAGTTCCTTTTTATAATTGGCTGGAACAATAATCAATAAAGGAGAAGGCATGTTATCAAAAAAACAAATCAATGAGTGTTTAGAAGTCATAGGAGAAATGTTTCCGGAGGCTGAGTGTGAGCTTGTTCATTCTAACCCATTTGAACTTGTGATCGCCGTTTTACTATCGGCTCAATGTACAGATGTTCTTGTGAACAAAGTGACGAAAACACTTTTTCAAAAATATAAAACACCAGAAGACTATTTAAGTGTCCCTCTTGAAGAATTACAGCAAGATATTCGCTCGATCGGTCTTTACCGTAATAAAGCTAAAAACATCCAAAAATTAAGCGAAATGCTCATTGAAGAATATGGCGGTGAAGTGCCGAAAGACAGGGATGAGCTTGTAAAGCTTCCTGGTGTTGGTCGAAAAACAGCAAATGTCGTTGTGTCAGTTGCTTTCGGAATTCCGGCAATTGCTGTAGACACCCATGTAGAGCGTGTCAGCAAACGGCTTGGTATTTGCCGTTGGAAGGACTCTGTACTCGAAGTAGAGCAGACGTTGATGAAGAAAGTACCAAAAGAAGATTGGTCAGTGACACATCATCGTTTAATTTTTTTTGGCAGATATCATTGCAAAGCGCAGCGGCCGCAATGTGAATCCTGTCCGCTTCTTGATATGTGTAGAGAAGGACAGAAGAGGCTAAAAAAAGGGTTGGTGAAGCTGGCATGAGTGCAGCAAGTGTTTTCACGTCATATGTTGAGATGCTGAAAGATAAAAGGGTCGAGGCTTCAGGTGAGCCAATTGAAATCTTGAGAGCAAATCCGCTGGCGTTTGATTTATATCCAGACCTTTTTGCTGGTGAGCTTCCTTGGAAGCAAGCAGAAGAATATGTTCCTGTGATATTTGAGCTTTGGGATGAATTAAAAGCAAAAATGCTTCCAAGCTTTGAAACAAGGAAATCGCGCTGTGAGCAGGAAGATATGCTAAAAGGGATCGTCAGTATGATTGCCGCCTTTTATTGGATAAAAGGTCAGCGCCTTGCAACATTAGAATGGGAAGAAGTCAAACAAGAAACGTTTCCTGTTGCACCAATTAATTGGACAGAGCGATTAGATTTCATTTTGTTGAAACCTACCCAATACCACTGTTTGATACAATTGGACGAGCTTTATACAGAACTGAAAAAACAGTATGGAAAGTACAAAGCAATAAAAAAGCGAAAACAAACACGTTAAAAAAAGCACTTGCCTACCTGCGGCAAGTGCTTTTTTGTTATTCATCTTCTTTTCGAGAAGTAGAGTTAGCTTGTGTATTTGAACTTTGCGAATTGGCTTTAGAATTACTATTCTTTTTATCTTTATTGTTGCTGTCATTCTGTGAGCTGTTGTTTCCATTTGAGCTGTCTGACCCACTATCGGAATCGTTATTGCCGTTATCCGTATTTCCAGTTTCACCTTGATTATCTTGATTTTTTTGATCATCTGGTTTCTGCTCGTCTGTTGCTGGAGGTTGATTTTTGTTATCGTCCGTTTCGTCTGTCTGCTCATCATCTGGCTGTTTTGGCTCTTCTTCTTTGTTTTCATCATCCACTTTCTCTTCCTCTTTTTCATCATCTTTAATGGTCAGGAAGGTAGAGGCTGCTTGACTTGTGACACCATCTACAGTGGCTGTCACTTGGAATTTATACGTTGAGCCAGGTTTCACATCAGAGATGACAGCTTCTTTAGCAGAACTGTTTTGAATCTCTTTATAGCCGCCGTTATCAACAGCCTGCTGCACATGAAATGTCGCATCAGCATCATCATCGTAACCCCAAGAAAGTGTGATAGATTTTTTCTCTTCATCATACACAGCTTTTAGATCAGATGGTTTATCAGCTTCTTTTTTCTCATAAGTGTCAGATACTTTTGAAGGAGCGGTTCCTTTAACAAAGTATTCCGTTGTCTTCTTGTCACTAGGCGTGTTCGGTCCTGCTAATTTCGCAGGGTCAGAACCTTTTTCAATGGTTGCTTCCACAACACTGTCTGGTTTTTCAAATGAGCCACTTCCATCATCAATTTGAGAAATTAATTGTCGGAAGACGATTTTTGCAACGCGTTGTTCATTATGTGTTAACCATATTTTACCGTCTGCTTCTTTTGAATTGCCGATTCCCGTCCAAACGGCTGCTGTATACTGCGGAGTATAGCCAACAAACCAAGAATCTTTTGCACCGCCAGAAGGGATATTATATTTATTGACATCATCTTGCGTAAAGTTGGTTGTTCCTGTTTTACCAGCAACCTCAACATTTGGTACTTGTGCAAGTGTACCTGTTCCAGATTGTACAGCTGTTTTCAGCATATCAGTGATCATAAAGGCAGTATAATCACTCATCGCCGCTTTAGCTTCTGGCGTTAAGTCAAGTTTCGTTCCATCGTTAAATTCAACTGAAGTCACTGCATGCGGTTCGTTATAGTATCCATTATTACCGAACGCACTAAAAGCGCCAGCCATCTTTAAAGAAGAAACACCTTCGTCAAATCCCCCGATTGAGTAGGATTCTGGAATGTCAGAAGGTAAATCCATGCCTAAATTGTTTGCAAATTGAACGGCATTATCTGTACCGGCTGCTTGGAATGCTTTTAGAGCAGGGATGTTTCGTGATTGTGCTAGAGCACTTCTCATTGACATCTTTCCTAAATGTCTTCTGTCAAAGTTGTTAATCGGTGTACCATTTGAATACGTATATGGCGCATCATCAATTTGTTGATACGTCGACCATTTTTTGTTTTCAATGACTGGACCGTAATCTAAGATTGGTTTAATCGTTGAGCCAGGCTGACGTTTTGCATCAATTGCATAGTTAAAGCCGCCGACTGGAACATCACGTCCGCCGCCAATGGCGCGGATTTCACCATTTTTGGTATCAAGCAGGGTGACGCCCGCCTGCATCCCTTTTGTAAACCCGGCAGTATCTCCATTGATGATGCTGTCTAATTGATCTTGCGCATTTGTATCAAGTGTTGTGTGAATTTTTAATCCATCGGTTGATACATCCACTTTGGCTTTTTTCTGAACTTCTTCCATCACTTCTTCAATGAAAGGAGAGTATTTACTTGAGTTTTGTCTGTTGTATTTATCAGCTGAGACCACCGTCTTGCTGACAGGTGTCGCTTTTGCTTTTTCATACTCTTTATTTGTAATATACCCTTGTTTTTTCATTAAGCTTAAAACGATGTTACGGCGTTTTTCTGCCGCTTCAGGATGTTTGACTGGGTTATAAGCAGAAGGACTCTGCGGCATACCAGCAAGTGTTGCAGCCTGTGCAATGGATAGTTTGTTTAAATTAGTGACACCGAAAAATTGTTCAGCTGCTTTTCCAACCCCATAAGCCTGAGGTGTGAAGAAGATTCGGTTTAAATACATTTCTAATATTTCATCTTTAGAGTATTTTTGCTCAAGCTGAATGGAGAGCCATATTTCTTGCACTTTACGTTTTAAAGTTTTGTGATCGTTTAATAAGGTGTTTTTTACGACCTGCTGTGTAATGGTACTTCCACCTTCAGCACCGAAACCGTCCTCGACGTTTGCAATAAGGGCACCACCGATTCGAATAGGGTCAATCCCGTGGTGTTGATAAAAACGTGCATCCTCAGTTGCAATAAAAGCTTCTTTGACCACATCAGGTATGTCTTTAATCGAGACATACGTCCTTTTTTCTGCACCGACTTCTGCAATGACTTTGTTGTTTTTATCATAAATTTTTGAAGAATACGGTGTTTTCAGCTTACTATCATCGAGAGAAGGAGCGGTTGATGCAAAAACGGCAAAAGTTGTGATTCCGGCTACTACACAGAGAAGACCGATCACGAGTAAAGATAAACATATTTTTTTAAATAGACCTGCTTTCTTTTTGCCCTTTTTGTTCTTTTGCTTCTTCGTGTTGGTTCCTTTTGTTGCTTTTCGTCGCTGTTCACGACTTGTAAATTGATCAGACATCACATCTCAACCTTTCGTGTTAAACCTTTTTCGAACGTAATTGATGGTGATTTTCATCCGAAAAATGAAGTGTTTCCACTACTTTAATATAATCAATTCTTGGCGAATATCCAAGTGTCATTAAGTGACCAGCTTCCATTAATTCATCTTTGCTAATGGATTTTCGCCCATTTTGAATTTGCCGCTCCCAAAAGAAAAAGAGCTCAGAAGCAGGTAAATAATAAACGGAGCCAAACGCGGATATAATAACAAAACAAATACCTCCTTGCTTGACAACCTGCTTCATATGCTCAATTTGATGATCATGAAAATTTTTGAGCGGAAACGAGGTTGTACTTGTGGTTTCCTTTGCTTCGAAGTCAATATAGCGCCCTTTATAAACCCCATTATAGTCCGTTGTCGATGACTGTTTAAAATAGGCTTCTTTAATGACAGCGGCGCTCCTTTTTGGATAATCAACATTGACAATTTGAACTGGGGTAGGCTTCTTATGAATGACTGCAATCCCGTTTACCAAATAATACTGGTTGGTTTCATTTAAGTCAGCCTCAAGCGTCATTCCTCGATTACTATAAGAGGATTCGCCGCTTATTCTTTTTTTTGTTCCGATTTGTTGTACTGGCTGATACGATTTTCCGTTTGGATACCGAATCATCAAGTTTCAGCCTCCTTATTATTGCATTTTGTATTGGAGAGATGACCGTGTTGTCACATAAAGAAGAGCAACTCATTACTCAGTATATTTTACGTGAAACGAAAGCGAAAAATAAAGACAATCTGTCAAGAACAAACTCCTACAAGCGCTTTTACGATCGCCATCCAGAATTGAAATGGTCCCTACTTGCTTCCTTTGTATCCAGAAATGCTGGATGGTCGATGACGGATCTAAAGGGTGAATTATTCCATCCGGGTTTAACTGACCAACAGGGGCACATGATTTTTACAGCATATGAAAGAGCGAATTGGCTCATCTTTTCTGATGCTTATCCGCAGCTTTTGCTATATGAATGGTCGAAGCGGTGCAATGCACCTTTATTTCATCTTTTGTCTGTTTTTCGGGTCTCTCGTTTTATGCGCGCCGAGTGGGAACGATTTTGGAGAAAGCGCGACACAGAGCGTCTGCTTTATGCACTCATCATAAACGAACAATATACTATACAATCTCCTATTATACAAAATCCTCTTCTGAAAAAGAATGTTTTTCACTCAATTCAATACGCTTTCAGCGAATGGGGCCATTTTCAAACAGTCGTTTTTCCAACAATAGACGGGCATTTATACGGCATAACCATACGTAAGTTTTCAAAAGTAAAGGAGCGTATTGTATTAGGGAAAAAATTAGCCAAATTACTATTTCGAGCCGATTTGTTTCCGGATTTTTATCATTTTTTACATACTGTGCCGCACACTGGATCTCGGTTTGATTTCGAACAATATTTAGGGATCGCTAGAAGGTCAACACCTTTCTTAAGAACTGTTTATCCGGTGATGACACATTCATTAGACGATCAAAGGAAAGATTGGTTTCAAAAGAAAGTGAATCAATCGTTATTTGATGCTGAATCTTTACCAAAACAAATCGAACTGACGGAATGGTACTTCCATAAAAAAAGGCAGCTTCGTTTTCTTTTCTCATTAGAGCACTATTTTCAGCATAAATAAAAAGCAGGGGGGGGACCTGCTTTTTTACGTGGATGGACGGTTAGGACCGCCAAGCTTTTTATCCAGTTGTTCTGTACTGTTTTCTTTCTCTTTAGGGTTTTGCTCTTTTGGTGCTGGCTGCTTTTTCATGAAATCTACCTCCTTTGTCCTTAGAATTTACAGAATAAGGCGCAATCATACAAAGAAGGACAAGCACATGTCGAAAATGAAAAAAAACGCTCTTCTTCACTTAGATTGGCGATTTGCTTCTAGTTTTGTCATGTATGAAGGATGGTGTGAAAGAAAAGAGAATGTAACGAGAGACGATAAAGGAGGAATCTGATGATGAACGAATGTGTATCAAAAGAATCCATTATGCAGTTGTTAGAGGAAATCGAGCGTAAACTTGATGAAGTGGAGGCAACGCTTTCTGTTGCTGTTCAGCAAACAAAACATGAAGTAAGCCAGAAACAGGAACGAATGCTTGACCACCTTGAATTTGAAGTGAAGGAATGTGAATTGAAAATCCATACGGCAGATTATAAGCTTTCGGCAAGACCAGCGTTTCATGCTGGCTAGCTTTCATATTTGAGCAAAAAGTGAACGTTTGATAGGATGTTCATAGAGGTGAACACTTTGAATAATCAAACATTACTTGAACATACAAAAGAGCTCAGAAAATGGATAGAAGATGCTTATGAGCGGTATCAAAAGGGGAAATCTGAAGAGGAGTATCCAGCGTATGATTTTTATCAAGTCATCCAGCCGGCCGTTGTCCAATTTGAAAAGCAAATGGAGCAGTGGTTGACTGCTTCCACCCATTTTATTCATCAAGTCAAACCGAAATATTTACATCAAGAACAACTGGAAGCTGTGATGAATAATGGGAAAGAAATTGTCCTGCAATCTTATTTTGGCAAACTGCACCCCCCGCATGTGAAAAATTTAGTCGAATCAGTGATCTATACACTCAATCTTTTAATAGAAGAAATAAGAAAAAAGCGCAGTTGATGAGAAATCCTGCGTTTTTCTTATGATGACTTTAGGCACACCTTCTGTTTTCCATCATAATATAGCATTAAATCAATATGTTTTGAGATGGAGAGGAGCGAGAAAGATGTTCCCTTATTCAAACCAGCACTCTTATGAAATGAATCAATTTCAACAAGGGCCATTTCAATATCCTGAAATGCAGCAACCTCAGCAGTCTCCAGAATATCTAATGCCTCCATATCAAGCTGGAATGAGCCAGCAGCCATCTGTACAGCATCAACCGACCTATGGATACCCCGCCGGCTATCAGCCTTTTCAGCAGCCAAAGGCAATGAATCAGCCTCAGGTGCAGCAGTCAGGCATGATGCCAATGCAGCAGCCGATGAATCCTTATCCACTGCCAAGACCACAAAAACAGCAGCCATCGCAATTTAAAAGTGTGCTGTCACAATTTAAAAAATCAAATGGACAATACGACTTCAACAAAATGTTTGATACGGTTGGACAAATGATGAATGCGATGAACCAAGTCGGATCTTTAGCCAAAGGGTTTACAAGCATCTTTAAAACGTAGCAAAACCCAATAGAAGCATCTATTGGGTTGTTAGCTTTGGTGCGGTCACAATGAGGGATTGATTTTTCCATACACTTTTCATGTTTGTTTCATCTATTTTGGCAGGCATTAAAATGGTTTTGGTAAAGCTGGAATAGGAAGAGGTCATGTCTGTTTTGATTTTCTCCTGCACAGATAGGTGTAAATATTGGGACTTTACCTCAAGAGCAATATCGCCTTCGACAAAATGATCTGGAAATTGAATCTCGATATACACAAAGTGATCGTCTTCTGCCACATTGGTTGCAATGGAGGCAAGAGAATGGGACGTAGTCATGAGTGCCTCTGCACTATTTAAAATCTTGTGAAACGGGGAGGAAGCAAAAAACTGTTCGATGGCTTCATATAAGATATCTTCATTTTTCAATAAATCATATTTCTTTTTGTCTTCTTGTTCCATTTCAAATCACCTCTCATTTATAACCTATGCAAAAAAGGCTCAGGCGGTTATCAATTGAAGGAAGGAAAAAATTATGATTAAATAGTATCGAATGAAGCAAATGGTATAAATGTACCATCATACTATGAATAGAACTAGGAGCAAAGCTTGAAGGGAGCAAAATGACATTGCTGAAAAAATTATTCGCTTTCGGAAAAAAACAAGAAGATGCGAAGGAAGAAGTTATCTATTCTCCGGTTGATGGAGAATTAATGGATATGACTGACGTCCCAGACCCAGTATTTTCTCAAAAAATGATGGGGGACGGTGTGGCAGTAAAACCAAGCAATGGTGAAATTGTGTCACCAGTAGAAGGTGAAATTATTCAACTCTTCCATACGAAACATGCAATTGGTATTCGAACACTTTCAGGGCTTGAGCTTCTTATTCATATCGGACTTGAAACAGTTGGATTAAATGGTGAAGGATTTAAGGCGCACATGAAAGAAGGGGATAAAGTAAAGATCGGTGATCCTCTAATGTCATGTGATTTAGATCTTATTGAAGAGAAAGCGGCAAGTACAGTGACACCAATTGTCATTATGAATGGTGATATGATAGAACGTCTTGATAAAGAACCAAAAGGTACTGTTTCAAAGCAAACATCTAAGCTCTTTACCATTAAAGTAAAATAAAAAAGACTGTAGACAAGCTACAGTCAGGCTGTTGAAAAAGGGATAAAATGGTTTTTGATTTTAGCCCTTTTTCATCTTTTCAGTGGGAATTGAAAACCCTTGAAGAAGTCGGAAAACCCGAGCTACTGGTGCGGAGCGAATGAGTCATTCGTGAGCATCAACGCTCCAGATCAAAGTGATGGTTTGTCTATACACTGAAGACTGTAGACAAGCTATTTTAATCCTCCATCGGAACCCAGCCTTGATTCGCTTCCATGACGGTCCAAAGACCCTCTGGGATCAGATATTTGTCTTTTTGTCTACGTTTAATGACGGTTTCGATTTCATTTTCTCGTCCTTGTTTAATCTTGACAGCCCAATCCGGATCAACGATCAACTCTCGTGCAATGGCGATAAGCGGTATTCCCTGATTGTAAGCATTCAGTGCATCTTCTGCCGTAATGACGCTGCCTACACCGATAAGCGGAAGTTCATCGCCGCAGCGTTCTTTTAACAATTCCATACGTGTTTTGCTTGGATCGGCGCCGCGTCTTGCTTTAGCGTCAATTTCCATTAATGAGATATGCAGGTAATCGAGACCTTTTGTCTTTAAAGCATCGACTAATGTAAATGTTTCTGCCATCGTCAAACCAGGTGTTTCTGGTTCTTCAGGAGAAAGTCGATACCCTAGAATAAATGGTTTTGTGACGTGCTTTTCAATGCCTTCTTTTACGGCATCCACAACGGCGATAGGGAATGCAAGGCGTTTTTCATCATTTCCTCCCCATTGATCTGTCCGCTGATTACTATACGGAGAGTAGAATTGATGTAATAAATATCCGTTTGCTCCATGAATTTCAACTCCATCAAAACCAGCTTGAACAGCTCTTCTTGCAGCTTCCTTGAAGGAGTCAATAATATGTGTAATTTCCTCTTCAGTTAAAGCACGTGCGATTTGTTTTCCATCTTTGAAAACGTCACTTGGAGCCACAACATCACCATTTGGAATTAAATGCGGGAGTGCTTGAGAGCCGCCGTGATGAATTTGCAAAATCGCTTTTGTTCCTTTTGCTTGGATGGAAGAGGCCAGTTTTTTTAAACCGGGTATATCTTCATCTCTTGCAACCGAAGGCTGTCCTTCAAAGGCTTTACCATCTGGTGTGACATTGGCACAAGCTGTAATTACCATGCCCATTTCGCTTGATCTTGCTGTAATGAAATCAATCTCTTCTTTTGAAATCGTGCCATCTTCATGAGAACTGAAATGTGTCATTGGAGCAACGACCATTCGTCCATTTATTGAGACCCCGTTTGGGAATGTAAATGGTTCAAATAAAGGCTTAAATTTATTTTTCAATCTCACCATCTTCTTTCTTAATAAAATGATTCCACTATAGAAGTGTAATGGATGTGATGACAACACATCAACACATCTGCTCATAGAGGGAACAATAATTGGTCACAAGTAAAACAAGACATACTTTATTGCGAGATCAATACCTGCACTGCAGCGTGTAGACAAACCCTTGCATTTGTTATTAGGTCTGCGTGCCAGTGCTCACGAATGTCAAATTCGCTTCGCTTCCTAGACTTCAAAGGTTTTCTATCACGCTGAAAAGAAGACAAAGGGTTAAAATAAAAATCATTTTAGCCCTTTGTCAACAATCTGTGGCAATGAAATTATTGCCTAGGAAAGCGCAAAAAATGACAACGTTCGGTCCTCGACCGAAAATAAAAATTGTTTAGCACTTTTATTGTAGAAAAGTCACGAATCCTGTAAAATAGCGTTAGATATTGAATGAGGAGCGTAGAGCATGTATAAGGGTCTTTTTTACTTGTTTTTTCTTGTTGTCATTTTGATTGCTTTTGTTTTTTCGAACTATAAGGATGTTTTTCTTGCAAATTTTTAAAATAGGTTAATGCATTAGTACATGTATTCCTCTTGATTCATACATTATTAATGTAAGAAAATCAAGGAAAGGGGAATGCTACATGTACCATCATCATTGCCAACCAAATGTTACAAAGCCAATTGTTCATCCGACGAATCATTGCTGTACACACAGTGAGTCAACAACCATTGTGCCGCATATCCATCCGCAACATGTGACAAACGTCCACCATCAAAATTTCAAACATGTTCACTACTTCCCGCATACGTATTCTCAGGTGGACCCGGCAACACATCAACACTTTAACTGCGGAGGACCTTGCTGTAACAGATAAAGTGAATTGGGACTTTTTAAAGTCCCTTTTTTTAAAAAGCAGGTGAAGACATGAAAAGGATCGCTGTAACAGGGTACAAGCCATTTGAACTTGGGATATTTAAAGAAGGAGAACCTGCACTTCAGTACATAAAAGCGGAACTTCGGAAAAGATTGACTTCACTGGCAGAAGAAGGACTTGAGTGGGTCCTTATTTCAGGTCAGCTCGGCGCAGAGATTTGGACGGCCGAAGTGGTATTTGAGCTTCAAGAAGAATACCCAGCTTTAAAACTTGCTGTGATTACACCATTTTATCAACAGGAAGAGCGTTGGAATGAACAAAATAAAGAACTGTATAAAGGTGTGCTAGCAAAAGCAGATTTTGTTGAGAGTGTCTCGCATAGGCCGTATGAAAGTCCAGCACAGTTCAAACAGAAAAACCGCTTTTTTATTGAAAAAACAGAAGGCCTTCTCGTCTTATATGATCCTGAGCATGAAGGCTCTCCAAAGTATATGATCAGAGAAGCTGAGACATATGCTGATTACCCAATTATGTATATAACGATGGATGATCTAAGAGCACAAGTTGAGGCGAAAGATCCGTTTTTTAAATAAAAGCAAGAGAAAATTTGACAACGTCACGTATTTCTGAAAAAATATACTATGAATTCACGATATGAGGTGAAAAAGATGCTTGCTGATAAAGTAAAGCTTTCTGCAAAAGAAATTTTAGAAAAAGAATTTAAAACAGGTGTTAGAGGGTATAAACAAGAAGAAGTCGATAAATTTTTAGATATGGTCATTAAAGACTATGAAACATTCCATCAAGAAATCGAAAAACTTCAACAAGAAAACCTTCACTTGACGAAACAACTTGAAGAAGCAGTCGAGCAAGGAAAAAGACAGCCTGCCCAGTCCAATACAACAAACTTCGATATTTTAAAAAGACTATCTAACCTTGAGAAACACGTCTTCGGTAGCAAACTTTATGATTAATACTGAAATGGCTTGTGTAAGATGACATTGTCGTTTATAATAACGCTTGGTGATTAACGTTCGGGTAATCGCTGTAATGCTCTATGCATTGCAGAGGAAAGTCCATGCTCGCACGGTGCTGAGATGCCCGTAGTGTTCGTGCCTGGCGAAAAAATAAGCCAGGGCAGTCTGGGAAAGACTGACGGCAGGGAAAATGCCTAAGTCCTTTAGGATATGGTAAAGTACCCTTGAAAGTGCCACAGTGACGAAGTCTCACTAGAAATGGTGAGAGTGGAACGCGGTAAACCCCTCGAGCGAGAAACCCAAATTTGGTAGGGGAACTTTCTCAAAGGAACTAAACGGAGAGAAGGACAGAGATTTCTGTAGATAGATGATTACCACCTGAGTACGAGGCATTTGCCGCTTGCAGTACGATGGAACAAAACATGGCTTACAGAACGTTACATCCGTTATCATAAGCATGATGAAAACAAAGCTCTCCTATTTACATATGGAGAGCTTTTATCTTGAATAAGAAAAAGTAAGAGAAAACAGGTGATCAATAGATGAGAACTTATACACTCATCGCGACAGCTCCAATGGGCATTGAAGCAATTGTTGCAAAAGAAGTAAGAGACCTTGGCTATGAGTGCACAGTAGATAATGGGAAAGTGATTTTTCAAGGAGATGCTCTTGCGATTTGCCGCGCAAACCTTTGGTTGCGCACAGCGGATCGTGTAAAGGTACAAGTAGCTGAATTTCCGGCGAAATCATTTGACGAGCTTTTTGAACGAACGAAAGCGATTGACTGGGCGGCTTACTTACCGAAAAATAGTACATTCCCTGTCATCGGTAAGTCTGTCAAATCACAGCTTGCAAGTGTGCCGGATTGTCAGCGAATCGTCAAAAAGGCCATTGCACAAAAATTAAGATCAGCTTACAACATTCAGTCTGAATGGCTGGAGGAGACAGGACCAGAATATAAAGTTGAGATTGCCCTTTTAAAAGATAAGGCAGTTCTCACACTCGATACATCTGGTGTAGGACTCCACAAACGTGGATACCGCACGGATCAGGGAGGGGCCCCCATTAAAGAAACCCTTGCTGCGGCTTTGGTATTATTGACGAATTGGACGCCTGACCGTCCATTTGTTGACCCTTTTTGCGGATCTGGAACGATTGCAATTGAAGCGGCAATGATAGGCCAGAACATTGCCCCAGGATTTAACCGGGAATTTGCTTCAGAAGCATGGACGTGGATTGGTGAGGACGTATGGAATCAAGCGCGTCATGAAGTGGAAGAAAAAGCCAATTATGATCAACCTCTACAAATCACCGCAAGTGATATTGACCATCGCATGGTGGAAATTGCGAAGATGAATGCAGAAGAAGCTGGTTTAAGTGAATTAATTCAATTTAAGCAAATGCAAGTGAAAGACTTTCAAACAAAAGAAGAGTATGGTGTGATTGTAGGGAATCCGCCTTACGGAGAACGCCTCAGTGATAAACAAGCTGTCGAAAAAATGTACCGAGATATGGGGAAAGTATTTAAAGAGTTAGAGACATGGTCGATTTATATACTAACGTCATATGAAAAGTTTGAAGAGTGTTTTGGAAAAAAAGCAACCAAAAAGAGAAAACTGTTCAATGGATTCATTAAAACAGACTATTATCAATATTGGGGAAAACGTCCACCTAAAAAACAACGAACTGAAGCATAAAAAATGGTCACACCTGAACAGGTGTGGCTTTTTTATCATTTTATGAAACCCATAGGTATAAACCTTAGAGAGACGGAATAAACTGAACTTGATTTTAAAAAAAGAGGTGTCACAATGATTCAATATGATCAATTTCAGTTAATTGAAAAAGCATTGTCTTCTACTGCTCAAGAAATACAAGGGCAGGGATCTGGACAACCTGCTCAGCTTGTTGCGGCTATGCATGATTTAGAGCTTGCTCGAGCTTACAAAGAGCATTCAGAGCATGCATTTCTAATGAAAGAAAGTTATCATCATCGCCTGCGTTCATAAAAAGATTGAGTTTCCCCTGTGAAGATGTTACTATTGAATGTCTGAATGATTCAAAAGTTGGGGGTTGAAGCAGGTGACAGCATCTCGTTTGCCTTTTTCATTATCAAAAGAACATAATTTTTACGAAGAGCTGGGCAACTGGATTGGTGATGTGTTTTATGACATTTTACCAGAAAAGGGCTTTGATCTTCGGGATGAACAAATATTCATGGCTTTTCAGCTAGAAAGAGCTTTTAAAGAAAAAAGTGTGATGTTTGCAGAAGCTGGGGTAGGCACAGGCAAAACAATCGTCTATCTATTATTTGCCGTCGCATATGCAAGGTATACAGGGAAACCTGCGATTATTGCATGTGCTGATGAAACATTAATTGAACAGCTTGTCAAACAAGAAGGTGACATCTATAAAATTGCTCATCACCTAGAGATTCAAATAGATGCGAGATTAAGTAAATCTCATGACCAATATTTATGTTTGAAAAAACTAGAGAAAACGATGCAGCGTGAAGACGATGAGAAGTGGCTTGATATTTATGAATCACTTCCTTCATTTGTTCATGAATCACACGGTATGCAAACCTTTTATCCGTATGGCGACCGAAAAGAGTACCCAAAACTATCAAATGATGAATGGGCAAAAATCGGCTATGACTCTTTTCAAGATTGCTTGACTTGTGACATGCGTCACCGCTGCGGTCTGAATTTATCAAGAGATTATTATCGCAGGGCAACGGATCTTATCATTTGTTCTCATGACTTTTACATGGAACATGTGTGGACAAAGGAGTCTCGTAAGCGTGAAGGTCAGCTTCCGCTTTTACCTGAACATAGTTCTGTCGTATTTGATGAAGGGCATCTTCTTGAGTTTGCAGCTCAAAAAGCTTTAACGTACAGAGTCAAGCAATCAACTCTTGAGACATTCTTAGAGCGACTTTTACAAAATGACATTCGTGAGGAATTTGCAGAGCTCGTTGAAGATGCGCTTGCAACAAACGATGAATTCTTTTATCTCTTGAAAACAAATGCAAAAGAAGTCAAAGGTTCACATCGACATGAAATTGAACGCGATGAAGAGGTCAAGCGTTCAGCAAGTGAATTGTGTGACTTACTTGAAAAAATCGGAGAAGCGCTCGTTTTCGAATCCGAGATGTATACAATTGATCAATACGAATTGTCTGTGGTGGAAGAGTATATTGAACAAATGGCTTATTCGCTTTCACTTTATCAAAAGAATGCCATTAGCTGGCTTGAAAAGCAGGAATTAGACACTACGTTTGTCGTTATGCCAAAGACGGTTGCAGAGGTGCTTGGTGAAAAGGTATTCTCACAAAAAATCCCTTATATTTTCTCTTCAGCTACATTGTCTGATAATCAATCTTTTGACTATTTAGCGAAAAGTCTTGGCATCAAAGACTATTTATCTATGAGTGTTGCCTCGCCGTATGATTATGAAGAGCAAATGCGTATCTATTTTCATGGTATTTCACAGCCGTTCCCTCAAGCAGAGGCAAAAGCAAATCAAGTCATGTCTCATCTGAAAGAAAATGGGGGCCATTCACTCATCTTATTTCCTTCATTTGATGACCTTCATTTGTTTAGAAAACAGTTTGACGCATCGAATGAAGCATTGCCTTTCCATGTGTATTTTGAGGGAGACGAGGAGATTAGCACCATTGTTCAAAAGTTTCAAGCAGATGAAACGTCTGTTTTATGTTCTGTACACCTTTGGGAAGGATTAGATATTCCAGGTCAATCACTGACGAGTGTTGTCATCTGGGGACTTCCTTATCCGCCTCATGATCCTGTATTTGAAGCAAAGCGTAACGAAGCGAAAAATGCATATGCTGAAGTAGACCTTCCATATATGCTGCTACGATTAAGACAAGGCATTGGGAGACTGATTCGGACAAGCCAAGATTCTGGGACCATTCATGTGTATTTTGATTGCAAGAAAGACGCTAAGCTTCAAAGTAAAATTGAATCTGTACTGCCAGTTACACCAGTCATTAGTTCATAAAAGGAGGATGCAGCTTTGTATCCTCCTCTTTTTCATTGACAAACGATCATTTATTGAAGTAGCCTTGAAACGTACATACATATTTTATTGATTGGGGGAACAAACGCATGAGTCTTGAATCACAAGAGAAAGCGTTTTATCAATTACTAGGAAAAATCGCTCACTATACAGAGGCGCTCCATTTACTTTATTGGGATTCCAGAACACAAGCTCCTAAAAAAGGCGCTGATTTCAGATCTGAAACCATCGGTCAATTATCAAGTGACATTTTTAATATGAAAACTTCTGATGAAATGAGAGATCTTCTTGCTGCATTAAATAAACATCGAGATGAGCTGTCTCTAGATACACAAAAGGCACTCGAATTATCACAAAAAGAGTATGATGAAAACAGTAAAATTCCAAAAGAAGAATTTAAGGAATATTCCATTTTACAATCAAAAGCAGAGCATGTATGGGTAGAGGCGAGAGAAAAATCAGACTTTTCGCTTTTTGCGCCATACTTAAAGCAACTCATTGATTTCAATAAACGTTTTATTCAATATTGGGGCGTCAAAAAAACGCCGTATGATGTACTGCTTAATAATTATGAGCCTGATATGACGGTTGAGCAACTCGATCAAATGTTTGGCGCGCTACGTGAAGCCATCGTTCCTTTAGTGAAAAAAATCGAAGCCTCTTCAAACAAGCCGGATACTTCATTTTTATTTAAAAGTTTCCCGATCGATAAGCAAAAAGAACTTAGTACCTTTTTCTTAAAAGAGTTAGGCTATGACTTTGATGCGGGTCGTCTTGATACGACAGTTCATCCGTTTGCTGTGACATTAAGCAGAGGCGATGTTCGTGTGACTACTCGATATGATGAACATGATTTTCGTATGGCGCTCTTTGGCACGATTCATGAGTGTGGTCATGCCATCTATGAACAAAACATTGATGAATCATTGAGCGGAACTCTGTTATGCGACGGTACGTCTATGGGCATCCATGAGTCGCAGTCACTGTTCTTTGAGAACTTTATTGGCAGGCACGAAGATTTCTGGAAAACATATTATCAAAAGCTACAGGATGCTTCTCCTGAACAATTCAAAGATGTTTCTTTAAAAGATTTTGTGCATGCTGTCAATGAATCAAAACCGACATTCATTCGAATTGAAGCAGATGAGCTGACGTACCCGCTCCATATCATCATTCGCTATGAAATTGAAAAAGCCATTTTCAATGAAGATGTAGCGGTTGAAGATCTGCCTGCACTTTGGAATGAAAAATACAAAGCGTATCTTGGCATTACTCCGCCTAACGATGCACTTGGTATCTTACAGGATGTTCACTGGTCTGATGGAAGCTTTGGCTATTTCCCTTCATATGCTCTTGGTTATATGTATGCGGCACAATTAAAACATCAAATGCTCAAAGATCTTCCGAATTTCGATGAGCTGATTCAAAATGGGTCTTTTGCTCCGATAAAACAATGGCTGACTGAGCATGTCCACAAACATGGAAAGCGGAAAAAGCCTTCTGAAATCATTCAAGATGCAACCGGCGAAGAACTAAATGTTCAATATTTAATCAATTACTTAACAGATAAATATACGAAACTCTATTTATCATAAAATGAAAAGCACCCTTTGATGGAGAAGGGGGCTTCTTTCATATTTGAATATTCTAAAAACGAACATTTTGATCTTATTTGCTATTTAAGTTCGGTGTTCTTCTAGAAAAGTCCTTTTCATCCGTTTGAAATCTTGTTATAATTTGAACACTATGAAACACTCATATAATCGCGTGATGATGGCACGCAAGTTTCTACCGGACACCGATACCGTCCGACTATGAGTGAGCAAAATGAAACGGCTTGATATGAGCTGAAGATCTTAGGGATCGTTTTCGCATTGCTTGCTCCTTTTGGACAGCAATGCTTTTTTTATGTGTAAAAGTAGAATCTTTGTCAATATGATAGGAGGAAGAAATGATGGAATTGTTGCGCCGAAAAATTGAGAATGAAGGAATCGTTCTATCGAATCAAGTGCTAAAGGTAGACGCCTTTTTAAATCATCAAATTGACCCAGTCTTAATGCATGAGATTGGTCAAGAGTTTGCTAGATTATTTGAACATGCGGGGATTACAAAGATCATCACCATTGAATCTTCTGGTATTGCGCCTGCTGTGATGGCTGGTCTTGCGCTGAATGTTCCCGTTGTGTTTGCTCGTAAACGCCAATCACTCACATTAACGGATAACTTGCTGACAGCAAGTGTATACTCCTTTACAAAAAAAATCGAAAGTACCATCGCTATTTCAAACACCCATCTTGATGAAAACGACTGTGTGTTGATTATAGATGACTTTCTTGCCAACGGTGAAGCGGCTAAAGGACTCGCTGCTATTGCAAAACAGGCAAAGGCAAAGGTAGCAGGCTTTGGGATTGTCATTGAGAAGTCATTCCAACCGGGGAGAAAAGAGCTTGTCCGAATGGGGTTCCGCGTTGAGTCGCTTGTACGTATAGAATCACTTGAAGAAGGGAAAGTCACGTTTGTACGGGAGGTACAATCATGAGTGCTGCTAAAAAAGCCAAAACGCTTTCTCTAGGCATCCAGCATGTGCTGGCTATGTATACAGGTGCAGTGCTTGTTCCGCTCATTGTTGGAGATGCGCTGGGACTCACACCGGCACAACTAACGTACTTAATTTCGGCAGATATATTCATGTGCGGTGCAGCCACACTGCTTCAAGTCTGGAAAAATCGCTTTTTTGGCATTGGTTTGCCGGTTGTTTTAGGCTGTACATTTACAGCTGTCTCTCCAATGATTGCAATTGGGTCAAAGTACGGAATTTCGTCCATATACGGAAGTATCATTGCATCAGGTTTAATAGTCATCGCACTATCCTTTTTCTTCGGAAAGCTTGTTAAGTTCTTTCCGCCTGTTGTGACGGGTTCAGTGGTGACAATTATTGGGATTACCCTTATTCCGGTGGCCATGAACAATATGGCAGGTGGAGAAGGAAGTCCTGATTATGGATCTTTTGAAAATCTAGGGATGGCCTTCCTTGTCTTGCTTATCATTGTTCTGCTTTATCGCTTTACTAAAGGGTTTTTGAAAGCTATTGCGATTTTAATCGGTATTCTCCTTGGGACAGCGATAGCTGCCATTTTAGGAAAAGTTGAAACAGCGGAAGTAGCGAATGCGCAAATCTTCCGAATGATTGAACCTTTTTATTTTGGGCTGCCATCTTTCAAATTTGTGCCGATTATGACAATGACACTTGTAGCCATTGTCACTTTAGTTGAATCAACAGGTGTGTATTTTGCACTAGGAGATATAACGAATCGTTCAATAAAGGAAAAAGACTTGGCAAAGGGCTATCGTGCAGAGGGAATTGCTGTGTTATTAGGCGGCATTTTCAATGCATTCCCGTATACGGCTTATTCACAAAACGTGGGTCTGATCCAGTTAACAGGCGTAAAGAAAAACCAAGTCATAGTCGTAACAGGTGCATTATTGATGCTGTTTGGGTTGTTTCCAAAAATCGCTGCTTTTACGACGATTATCCCAAAATCGGTACTTGGCGGAGCCATGGTGGCGATGTTTGGAATGGTCATTGCTTACGGTATTAAAATGCTGTCGCACGTTGATTTTGCAAAGCAGGAAAACTTGCTCATTGTCGCTTGTTCTGTTGGGATCGGTCTAGGAGTAACAGTTGTTCCGCAAATGTTTGAGCATCTGCCAGAATCCATTAAATTACTGACGAGTAACGGAATTGTCGTTGGAAGCTTTACAGCCATTTTTCTTCATATTATTTTTCACATGATTCCTTTTCAAAAAGAAGCTCATCTCGAAAGCCAAGTGGAAGAAGCGAAACAATCTATGTAACACCTCTTATTGAGAGGTGTTTTTTGCATAAAAAAAGCAGGTTCGCTTGGCTTGGAACGAACCTGTGAAGGAGGAAAACTACATCATGTTTTCATTTATATTATCCATTATTTATCAATTGTCGTCAAGACAAAAAGTTAGACGAAGGAAAATATTTTGACTGAATTGTGACCATTTGGTCTGTATATCCTTTTTTTGATAGGGGATATTAAACCAAAAAAGAGGTGAAGCCGATGGCCTATATACTTTCAGTTGGAACCAGTCTTCCGAGTCATCATGTAGATCAGCAAACAGCAGCGAAATTTGCAAGATCTCAATTTAAACGATCGTTTAAAGAGATTGACCGACTGCTGAGAGTCTTTGATCATGGAGACATTTACAGTAGGCAGTTTGTCAAGCCGATAGAGTGGTATCATGAGAATCATTCGTTTGAGGAAAAAAACAACATCTATCATGAAAAGGCATTGACTCATGCGAAAGAGGCCATATGTAACTGTCTGAATGAAACCACATTTCTTAAAACGCCAGTTCCATGCGAAGACATTGATGCCTTGTTTTTTATCTCAAGCACTGGCTTATCGACACCAAGTCTTGATGCAAAGCTGATGAATGTACTCCCTTTTTCACCTTATACAAAACGAATCCCCATTTGGGGGTTAGGCTGCGGCGGGGGTGCGGCAGGATTGTCTCGAGCTTTTGAATACATAAAGGCCTATCCGAAAGCAAAGGTTCTTGTAGTGGCATGTGAACTTTGTAGCTTGACCTTTCAGCCAAAAGACCAATCCAAAAGTAATTTAATAGGCACTTCCCTGTTTGGTGATGGGGTTGCGGCTGTTCTGTTAAGCGGAAAACAGGCTGCGTTTGAATATACTAATTTAAAAACTGTGCCCAAAGTAGTCGGTACGCAGTCAGTTACAATGAAAAGTTCTGAAGATGTAATGGGCTGGGATTTTACAAGTGACGGTTTCAAGGTTATATTTTCACGTGACATCCCGTCAATTATTTCTGGCTGGTTAAAAGAACAGGTCGATCAATTTCTGGGACAGCAAGGACTTTCAAAAGACGATATTTCAGTTTTCCTTGCACATCCTGGTGGAAAAAAAGTCATTGATGCGTATCTTCAAAGTCTTTCCTTACAGGAAAGGCAGCTTTTTTCTTCAAAAGAAGTGCTGAAGAATCACGGAAATATGTCCTCTGCTACAGTTTTGTATGTCATCAAACATTTTCTTGAACACGAAACGGCTGAGGTCGATGAAATCGGTCTTTGCGGCGCACTTGGTCCAGGCTTTTCTTCTGAACTATTACTAATGAGATGGGAGGGAGCCTCATGATGGTCTTTTGGCTAATCATTGGTCTGTTGATTTGTCAGCGGCTGATAGAAGTACTTGTTGCAAAAAGGAATGAAAAAAAAGTAAAAGCCATAGGTGCTATTGAATTTGGGGCTCGTCATTACCCTTATATGGTGGCCATGCATGCTGCTTTTTTTCTTTCGCTTATTGCAGAGACATTGCTTTTTCAACATGAACGATCCCGTTTTTTTCTGTCACTGTTGATACTGCTAATGGTTACACAGCTTGCACGATATTGGGCATTGTGTTCACTTGGAATGTACTGGAATACGAAGATTTTAGTCGTTCCAAATGCCATGATTGTGAAAAAGGGGCCATACCGTTGGATGAAGCATCCAAACTATTTGGTGGTTGCTATTGAATTTGTATTGATTCCACTATTGTTTCAGGCGTATATCACGGCGATTCTGTTTACCTGTTTAAATGTATGGATGATGATGGTGCGCATTCAGACAGAAGAAGAAGCGCTTCATCAGTATTTACTAAATTAATATTGAAAATCATTATCAATTGTGGTACACTTTCATTAATGATAAACATTCTCAATAATGAATGATGGACGGTGATCATATGACAATGGTTTTCTTACTCGGTACGGTTTGTGTATATAGCTTATTAATTGGCTTTGTATTAAAAGGTGTTTTAAAAAAATCTGCTTCCTGATTTCAGTCATTTGAGACTGATCGGGTAGCAGATTTTTTATTTTCTCAGATCAGAAGAAATTTCTCTTTATTTTGTGTAAAATGGTATCACATACATAACTGACTTTTCTAAAAACAAAGGGGTTTATCGTCATGAAAGACTTGTCTATTCGAGATTCGCTCGTTCAAACTACAGGTGCTTTATATAAAAGGCTCCTCAAAAGGCATGACCATGAGCGTGCAGCTAAACTAGCATCGATTATGAAAAAGGATCAAGAAAAAGAAGTGTATATTGCATTTACAGGTCACTATTCTGCTGGTAAGTCATCACTTGTCAACCATCTGCTCAATGATCAAATTTTGCCAACTAGTCCAATTCCAACAAGTGCAAACTTAGTCGTTGTCAGAAAAGGAACAAATGAAGTCCAACTGCACACCTCTGATGGACGCTTTGCAAAAATGAATGGACCATATGATCAAGATGCGGTGCAGCGTTTTTGTCAAGATGGTGAGCAGATTGAAATGGTCGAAATTAGCGGTGATTTTGGGGGCCTTGAAGACAAAGTCGCATTGATTGATACGCCTGGGATTGATTCAACCGACCATGCCCATTTTTTATCTGCTGCTTCTATCCTTCATCAAGCAGATGTTCTTTTTTATGTCGTTCATTATAATCATGTACATGCTGAAGAGAATATTCGTTTTATTCGGTCTATCAAAGATCAAGTGCCAAATCTTTATTTTATTGTAAATCAAGTCGATAGGCATGATGAAAATGAGACAGCATTTGAGCATTACCAAAAGCAGATAGTAGAGATGCTTATAAAAGAGGGAATTGATGAAGATCATCTCTATTTTACTTCTGTAACCGATAAAGCGCATCCAAGAAATGAAATGACTCGTTTAGTGGAGAAACTAAACGAATTACAAACTTTGCCGCAAGCCTCACTTCGTGCATATACCGAGCAAAAAATTGAGCACATATTAAAAGAACACATCGAGTCGTTAAAACAAGAGCTTCAAGAAGATGATCTAGACAGGCTGCTTCAAGAAAAAAAGAGAGAAGTCAAGCAACTTGAAACTGAATTCAACTATATAGAAAATGGTGCCAAGCAACTAGAAGAACATTTATATGCGGAAATGGAAAACATCTTAAAAAATGCGAACTTGACCCCATTTAAGATGAGAGAGCTCGCAGGTGACTATCTCGAATCAAAAGCACCTGGATTTAAAGTAGGGATGCTTTTCACTAAAAATAAAACGCAACAAGAAAAAGAAAGACGGGCTGACGTATTCTTAGCTGATGTAAAAGCGAGAATGAAAGCAGAAGTAGACTGGCATATTGCAGAACTATTCAAAAAAGAAGTCAAACACCATCAGCTTGGTGAAGCTTTGTTGGAAAAAGTGATGGCATTTGAAACACCTGTTGAAGAACCGTTGCTTGAAAAAGCCATTCATCCTGGTGCGACTTTCTCAAGTGAATACGTCCTTCAATATGCGAAAGATGCCGGAGACGCCCTCAAAAAACTAGCAAAACAGGAAGCAAGACAATTAATTGAACAGATGGCACAAACCCTTAAGCAGCAACTAATGAATGCAAAAGGGGAACAACAAGCAAAGTGGGAGCAGGCTAGACAAGAGCTCCAAACGCTAAAGCAGCATCTAACGAAGAACCAGGAACTCATGCAAGACATTCATGACATATGGGAGACTTGGCAAAACGGGACACATGAGCAAATTGAAGAAGATTGGTTTTATGCGAAAAAAGAATGGATGCAGTATAATCTGCTTGAACAAAACAATACATCTGTAGAGACAGAAGACGAATCTCAAAAACAGAAAATTGATGAAGAGAAAATACGTCGCACGCAGTATGTAACAACGAACGAGTCTATTGAACAATTTGAAAAACTTTCTCGTATACTTTTACCTTTAGACGCACTTCAAACTCAGCGTGAAGCCTTTGAAAAACGAACGAAACGACTGCAGGCAAGAGAGTTTACCCTAGCATTATTCGGTGCCTTTAGTTCAGGGAAATCTTCCTTTGCGAATGCGCTTGTTGGACGAAAGGTACTGCCTTCATCACCTACACCTACAACTGCAACGATTAATAAATTGACAAAACCGACCATAGATCACCCGCATGAAACGGTGAAAGTCATGTTTAAAACAGAGCAGGAAATCCTTCAAGAGCTTGATCAAATCCTTGGGTTTTCAGTGATAGAGGAAAAGGGAGACACATTTGCGCAGAAGCTTGAAAGGGTGCTGAAAAAAAGACATCTTGAACAGGATCATCACATCATTGTTGAGCATTTCTTGCACGCGCAGTCGAAATTTAAAGAATATATTGATAAGCAAACGCCATTATATGTAACTCTTGCAGAACTGAAACCGTATGTGGCAGAAGAAGCCGTTTCTTGTGTGGTGAAGGAAGTAACGGTGTATGTCAATACACCTCTGACAAATAAAGGGCTGACCATTGTTGATACGCCAGGCGCCAGCAGTATGAATAAGCGACATACTGAAATTGCCTTCCAATATATGAAGGATGCAGATGCACTTCTTTATTTAACCTATTACCAGCACTCCTTCTCAAAAGCAGATCGGTCATTTTTACGCAAGCTCGGACTTGTGAAAGATTCATTTAGCATGGATAAAATGTTCTTTATTATCAATGCGGCTGATTTAGCAAAGGATGAAGCAGAGCTTGAAACCGTAATTGACTATGTTCGAAAGGAACTAACGAAAGAAGGAATTCGAAACCCAAATGTCCATCATGTTTCTAGCAAAGAAGTAATAGAAGGAAAGCAACCAACATCTTATAATCAATATCAGCAACTAAGAAAACAATTGGACTATTTTATTGATGAAGAATTAACAAAGGATGCCATCGAGCTTTTACATTTTGAAGCCAATACACTTTGTGGAACAGTTGAAAAACTGCATGCAACGCTACATCAATCAGAAGATGAGAAACAGGCGGAAAAGAAAAAATTAGAGCAGTCATATTTAGAGTTAATTGAAAAAATGAACAATATCAAACGATCAATGATTACAGAAAGCGTAAAGAAGGATTTACAAGAACAGCTCTACCACATTGTTCAGCGGCTATCACTCTTTGCTAATGACTTGTTAAAGACAGCCTTTTATCCTGGTTTATCTCAAGGAAACTTCCAAGAGCAATTAAAAAAGGCGTTACATCAGGCATTGAAGGATTATGAATTTGAATTTGTGCAGGAAATTAAGGCACTTGATATTCGAATGGAGTCCTTTATCAAGTCGTACTTTCAAGAGGAGTGGGAGAAAGGTATGCAGGCTGCATGCGCTGAAGACCCTTACTTTTCTCTTCGTCTTGCTCTGCCAGATGAGAAAAATGGAGCGCTGAAACAAATCGAAGTGGAAGTGGAGCTTACCCAGTTTGAGCCGCTCTTAAATAAGCAAAAGTCAGCAAAGGCTTTTTTTGAACAAAACGGAAAGGCTGTGTTGATTGAAGCGATAAGAGAAGTACTTCTTCAATTAACTTCTATGTGGGCAGATCAAGAACAAAAAGAATTGCTTGTAAGGTATGAAAAAATGATAGAGGATTTTCGTGTAAGTTATGAGACAGATGCAATTCGACAGTTGAAGGAGCAAAGACAAACATATGTCACTAGTCTTACTACAGATCAAAAAAAGCAGGCAATCATTGAACAAGTATACAAGCAAACAAAAGAATGGAAAAACCAATTGAAAACCATTTGAAAACCATTTGATTGATGAGAGACTAAATAGCAGTGTACATGAAGAAATGTCAGCACATTCTCAAAAACAGCATGATCATCTTCAATCCTTTCTTGTCCTTGAAAACAAAAGAGAACAGTTGATTGACATCGTTGTGACAAGTGTGAACAAATAGAACCGTTTACAACAGATGAGATGAATGCCATCACATCGCAAATAAATGAACTGGTTCGAGGCAGAATTGTCCCTTTACGTAAGCATGTCACAGTTGATATGGTGAGGGAGTATGTCGAGCGTAGACAAAAGTAAGATTAACTTTTTCCTTTTTGGTCATCTTAACAATTGGACCAAGAAAGGAGAGTCATGATGAACAAAAAACAATACGAAAAGCAGAAGAAAAAGAATGTGCCGAAACAAAAAGACATGCCGTCCTATGCTGAAGCCGAAACGAAAAAAATGCAATATGGCCAAAAATAAAAGGGCTGTCCTCTTCTTTTCATAAGAAAAAGAGGCGTCCTTTTTTTATGTCAGTTAGTATGTTCTATGATAAAATAGGGATATTGTTTTAAAAAGGGAGTTTATGTGAATGAATAAAAACGTATTACTTGTTGATGGAATGGCGTTGCTCTTTCGGTCGTTTTATGCAACTGCTGTACATCGAAATTTTATGATAAATGAACAAGGTGTTCCGACAAATGGTGTAAATGGCTACCTGAAGCATTTATTAACAGCTATTCAAACGTTTAAACCGACACATATTGTTTGCTGCTGGGACATGGGGAGCCAAACGTATCGTAATGAATTATTTCAAGATTATAAGGCAAATCGAGGAGAACCGCCTGTTGAGCTCATTCCCCAATTTGATCTAGCAAAGATCGCAACAGAAGAACTAGGAATCATGAACATTGGCTTAAAAGGCTTCGAAGCAGATGATTGTATTGGCACACTCGCTACACATTATAATGAAGAGGCAAATGTGACCGTTTTAACTGGAGATAAAGACTTGCTACAAATTCTTGATGATCGTGTGACAGTTGCACTCATGCAAAAAGGAATTGGGCATTATAAACATTATACAAAGGAAGTATTTGAAGAGGAAATGGGTGTATCACCAAAGGCGCTAATTGATATGAAAGCTTTAATGGGTGATTCAAGTGATCATTATCCTGGCGTGAAAGGCATCGGAGAAAAAACAGCACTGAAATTGATCCAAACCTATCAAACCATCGACCGACTATTAGAGAATTTACATGAATTAACTGATGCACAGCAAAAGAAAATGCAGGCAGGTTTAGAAGACCTCAAGCTGTCACGTATACTGGCGGAAATTAAATGTGATGTACCGCTTGACTGTCCGATTGATCAGACAAAAATAAATATCAATTCAGAACGTGCAGTAGACATGCTGCGCTTTCACCAAATTAACGGCATTGAACCGATGGTTAACAGATTAAGTGAAGTAGAGATCAGCTAAGGCTGATCTCTTAATGTTTTGTATTGCTTTTCTTTGTCTTTTTTTCTAGCTGAGATAAGGGCTGTTTATCTATTGTTTGTGCGTCACCTTGAGGAGTTGTCCCATTTGTGGTACGACCTTTGTTCACTTGATCCAACACGCATCACCTCACAATGATCGTACCCAAAAGTAAAGCGATTCATCCTTTAGATAGGTGAATCGCTTTTCTAGCGAGTTCATCTGCTACTTGATTTTCCTTGCTCGGAATCCACTTAATGAAAAATAAATCAAACTGAGATTGAAGCTCTATCATGTCTTCAATAAAACGCTTAAAGGCTGGATTTTTAGCAAACCCTGCATTTGCAGCTCGATCAACAACCTGTGAGTCGGTCCGAAATGAAACCGTGCGTAATCCTTTTTGCAAGCAGATTTTCATGCCTTCTATCAGGGCAGAAAATTCCGCTTCATGATTGCTCATAGGACCAACAGGAATTGAAAAAAATTCAACCTTGCCGTCATATTTTATAAAAATGCCGATTCCAGAAGGGCCTGGATTCCCTGCACTAGCACCATCAATGTATATTTCAGCTAGCACTTTATTTCCCCCTTTCATCAAGTGGAACCATTTTTTTAGCTATATAAGCATATGGTGTTGCAATCGCCGCTACAATGAATTTAATGACATATGTGGTGATGAAAATGTCAATCCACACATGAAATGGATACGTGCCAAGAAAAGCAATGGTTGTAAAGATGAGTGTATCAAGTAGCTGGCTAATCATCGTACTTCCGGCATTACGCAGCCAAAGCGCACCATCAGAAGGAAATATCCGCCGGATCAACGAATATACATAAACATCTAACATTTGACTGATGATATAAGCAGCAAGACTACCTAGTGCAACCCTTGGCATAAAGCCAAAAATGGTTTCTAATGAGGTTTGTGACATATCAGAGGCAGCGGGTTGAAAAAGCAGCGCCTCCTGCATCACAAGCGTTAAGGTTAAAAGTGTGGCAAAGCCGATCCATACAGCCTTTCGAGCCTCAGGTTGTCCATATTTCTCGTTAAGGACATCAGTAGCGAAAAACACACTGCCATACAAAATATTCCCAAGTGTTGCCGTTAAGCCAAAGAGTTCAACGATTTTGACAACTTGTAAATTTGCAGCAACAGTCGCAAAGCCAATCCATACGAAAAGCCCAATCTTGCCAAATCCTTTATAAAATAGAAGAACAATGATAAAATTAATGATCGCAAATAAAATCCATATACCTTCATTAAACAAGTGACATGAACTTCCTTTCTGATTGTAAAAAGTAACTTTTTGATTATAGCATAACGAACGTTCACCTTAAAAGCTCGGGAAGGCGATGTGTTAGATGAAACTAAGAGCACACTATACAATGAAAGTGAAACATATTGGGTCTGTTGCTTTTTTCCAAGAAGATTGGATGGAGCTAAAGGAGGCCTTGCTTCTAGCAAAGCATATTGAAAAAAAAGAACCGCTAGCTCTCTTATCATTTGAAGATGAAAAAGGGGCTATGTGGTCAATTAAAGAGCTTGAAAAGCTAAAAGAAGAACTTCAACTTGAACCTGATCAGCTTCAGGTATATTTTGATGCTAGTTTTCGTAAAGAAACAGGAGCATCTGGGCTTGGGATTGTGGTGTATTATACACTCGGAGAGGATACCTATCGTTTGAGAAAAAATCATTTCTTTCAAGGTACGACCAATAATGAAGCGGAGTATGCGGCTTTATATGAAGCGGTGAAAGCTTTAAAAGATCTTGGCGCAGGTAAAAATTCTGTGACGATTAAAGGAGATTCACTTGTTGTCATGAATCAGTTAAAAGGGGAATGGCCTTGTTATGATGATGTGCATCATCGATGGCTCGACCGAATTGAAGCTGCATTAAAAGAGCTGAAGCTCACCCCAACATACGAAATCATTGATCGTAAACAAAATGCAGAAGCAGATCAGCTTGCAAGACAGATGCTTGCAGACGTGCCAATCGAAAGTAAGTTGAAATTAGAAGTAGACGGAGCTGATTAATGTGGATAAAAAAACAGCAGTAAAAGAATTAACAGATCTTCAAGATGCATATTGTTCAGATTGCTTCATTAAGAAGCACTTTCGGAAAGAATTTGGTAAAAAATACGCCCACTCCTTTTGTATTCAACAATGTACAGTTGGAGAGAAAATAAAAGAGTACGGAAAGATGCTGCTCAAAAAGTAAAAATTGCACTCCGGTTTCCCTTATTGATCATCAGCACTTACATCATCAACGAAAAAAACCACTAGAACGTGAAAAAAAAAGAACATATTCTAAAAAATAAGCCGATATAACTATTGAAAGTTTTGGTGTAGTAACTTTTTGATTCATTGATGGATAATAGAGGAAAAGGGGAAGACCGGTATGGATAATAAAGATTATGAAACGGTATTACATCGAGCATTTCAAGAAGTTTACAGCGATCTAGAACAGTTAGTAGATGTAGCGAAGAAGGGAAGACCTTTTCTCGAAAAAGATATCTCTGAAATTGAACAAAGGCTGAAACAAAATATTTTAGCGATTGAAATTCAACTGAAAATCAAATAAGAGAGGCAGACGCCTCTCTTTATTGTCGGTTTATCATTCATTTAGTCAATTAAAGTTTTGTAACGTTAGCAGCTTGAGGTCCACGATTACCTTCAACGATTTCGAAAGAAACTTCTTGTCCTTCTTCTAAAGATTTGTAGCCGTCACCTTCGATAGCTGTGAAGTGAACGAATACATCATCTCCGCCTTCAACTTCAATGAAGCCGAAACCTTTTTCATTGTTAAACCATTTTACTTTACCGTTTTGCATATTGCTTTTTCCTCCTAGTACTGTAGCACACCTTTTGGCATACTAAAAAAAATTTTCATCATCTAATCCCTATTCGGTTGTTAAATGATGGTTCCACTATACACTATCGAAAGTAAAGCGTCAAGCAGGCGAGCCAAATTTTGAGTAAAATGTTTGATTTTTTTTGTTTTTTTGAGGAATCAAGCCATTTTTATATAAATCATTCCATTTTTCCGAAACCTAGAAAGCATCTTGTCCGTATAAGAAAAAACTACAAAAAGAGGTGTGCTACATGAATCGTTATACCATTAGAGAATTTGTTGAGACTACGCAGCAGGAGGATAAAGGAGAAGGGGTCTTCGAGCTAGAAACTTCAAGACTTTTAGAAATCAATCTCACAGAGACAATTTGGGCAAAAGCAGGTTCCATGGTCTCATATCGGGGAAAGATTAAGTTTGAACGAGAGGGCGTTTTTGAGCATGGGGTATCAAAAATGTTCAAGAAAATGTTATCTGGAGAAGGAACCTCACTCATGAAAGCCACTGGTGACGGAAAATTATATGTGGCTGATCAAGGAAAAAAGATTTCAATCCTTCGTTTGAATCACAATGAATCCATTTTCGTAAATGGAAATGATCTTTTGGCATTTGAACCAACGATCCAATGGGATATCAAACTGATGAAAAAGATTTCTGGTATGCTTGCAGGTGGATTGTTTAATGTCAAACTTGAGGGACCTGGTCTGATCGCCATTACAAGTCATTACGAGCCATTAACATTGATCGTCCAACCAGGAGATCAAGTCTATACGGACCCAAATGCAACGGTTGCTTGGTCAGGAGATTTACAAACAGAATTTGTGACAGATGTTTCGCTTAAAACCTTTATTGGCAGGGGGAGCGGGGAATCCATCCAAATGAAGTTTAGCGGGAGCGGCTTTGTTGTGGTTCAGCCCTATGAAGAAGTTTATACATCAAATGGGAATCAAGGATAATATAAAAAGGACGTCCGCATGATACGGACGTCTTTTTTAAGATAATGCACGAGCATACGATTGATTGCTGGTGATCAGATCTGATTGTTCAACGATATCTTTTAAAATGGTTTGAGAAGATTTTTTTAAATGCAGTTTTTTCATGTTTTGTTTCATTGTTTCTAATGTTTCTTCATCTTTTAGCAAGTGTGATACGGATTCTAAAATGTCTTCATGTCTGTTAATGACAATAGCAGCGCCATGTTCTTCAAAGAAAAGGGCATTTTCTTTTTCTTGTCCAGGAACAGGTTTATAAAGAATCACTGGGACACCAATTGCTGTCGCTTCTGTTAGTGTAATACCGCCTGGTTTTGTAATCATACAGTCTGTTACTCTGAACAATTCATCAATTTGTTCCACATATCCAAACGCCTTCAACTGATCAGGGTGTGCTTGTTCCAGATCGCTAAGCGAGTGTTTTAGCGCTGCATTTTTTCCGCATACAACAACAATTTGCACTTCACTATCATGAAGTAACGCTTCACATAGTTCCTTGACATTTTTCAGTACACCGTGAGCACCAGCCATAATCAGAAGGACTTTTTTACTTGATGATAATCCATACTTATTATAAATCATCGATTTTGGCACGTCTTCTTCAAATTGTGGTCTAATAGGAATGCCTGTCACCTTGACATCGCTTGGATGTGTGCCGATTTCCACTAGTTTTTGTTTCACATAATCGGTTGCAACATAGTACCTGTCAATGTTTTCGTGTACCCAAATCTTGTGAAGACAGAAGTCTGTCATGACATTAAATGTCGGAATGACTTTGCCAGTTTTGTTTCGGTATTCTGGTACAACAATCATCGGGAATGTAATAATGATGATGTCAGGGTTGTGTAATTGAATTAATTCGTCGAGACGCTTATTTCCCATCTTTAAATAAATGTTAAATTTGCGTTTATTATAAATTTTATCTACACCGTAATAAAACAAGCGATAAAATTGTTTCCCAATGGAGAAGCTCTTCAAGTACAAATATTGAGTTACTTCTGACACAATGGGATTTGATTCTTGATACAAATTAGAAACTGTTACATGTTCAAATCCTTGTGATTTGCATTCATCATACAGCGTTTTGGCTACTTGCATATGTCCATTTCCATAATTTGCGGTCAAGATTAATATTTTTTTATTGGTATTCAAGAATATTCACCTCAAATGTAATCAACAACAACAAAACTTCGTACGAAAAACTAGCAATTTCGGTCTACATATACATAAAGATAACATATAAACAGACAGAGCAGATCATTCGTTACGAAAGAATTAAACTAATTTTAAAAAACACAAACAGGCTAATTGATATGGAAGACAGAGCCATTTGTATTTTAACACATTTTGAACATTTATCATCAAACTACAGTCTACTTTATTCCCAAACGTATGGTGTTTCCTGATAAACATAATAATTTAGCCAATTCATAAAGAGTAAGGTCGCATGGGCTTTCCATCGATTCACTGGAATTAGCGTGTCACCATCTTCTCTAAAATAGTGGAGTGGTTTCTTGACTTTATCATGTTTCAACAAGTCTCTTTCATATTCCTGCTTCAATGTGTCTGTGTCGTATTCAGGGTGTCCAGTTAAAAATACTTGTTTATCATCATCTGAAACAATTAAACAAACACCGGCCTCTTCGGATATGCTCAATATTTTTAGGTTCGGTGTATTTTTTAATTGTTCTGTATTAATATCTGTATGCCTAGAATGTGGGACATAGTATATTTCATCGAAACCTCTGACTAATCTTTCTTTTTTCTCTTTGACAATATGTTCAAAAACGCCAAATTTTTTCTCGGGAAGCTTGATTTTTTCAATACCATAATGGTGATATAAACCTGCCTGTGCACCCCAGCATATATGAAGGGTAGATGTCACATTGGTTTTACTCCAGTCTAATATGTTCTGCAGCTCTTTCCAATAGGAGACTTCTTCAAAAGGCAAATGTTCAATTGGTGCACCGGTGATAATCATTCCATCAAACTTTTTATGGCGAATCGATTCAAAGGACGTATAAAATTCATCTAGATGCTCTCTTGATGTGTTCTTCGGTGTATGTGTGTTTGGAATCAAAAACGTAAAGTACACTTGTAGCGGAGAATTACCAAGCATTCTCAGCAATTGCGTTTCAGTTTGTATTTTTTTTGGCATTAAATTTAAGATCACGATATTCAAAGGACGGATATCTTGCTTGAATGCCCTTGTCTCATCCATGACGAAAATATTTTCGCTCTCTAGTATCTGTTTTGCCGGCAGATGAATTGGAATATTAATAGGCAACTCGCCACCCCCTGAACGAAAACTAATTTCATTTCATTATAGGAACTTTCTGGCGATATTTCAATGTTTCAATTATGTTACAATGAAAAATAGAGCAAAAACTCACCTGTTTCTGTAAAAAAAGGAGGTCTTGTATTAATGATCACTAAGCATTTATCGGATATTGACATTGCCCAAAAAGCAAAGCTAAAACCCATTCAAGACATCGCAGCAAAGTTACAAATACATGACGAAGAATTAGAATGCTATGGTTTCACCAAAGCGAAAATATCTTTGACTATTTTTGATCGTTTAAAAGAACAAAAAGAAGGAAATGTGATTCTTGTCACCTCTATTAACCCTACCCCAGCAGGTGAAGGGAAATCAACCGTGACTGTCGGTTTAGGTCAGGCTTTCGAAAAAATTGGGAAAAAAGCCATCATTGCGATGAGAGAGCCGTCACTAGGTCCTACGATGGGCATTAAAGGCGGCGCTGCAGGGGGCGGGTATTCTCAAGTACTACCGATGGAAGAAATTAATTTGCATTTCACTGGTGACTTTCATGCGATTACATCAGCTCATAATGCCTTATCCGCTTTTATTGATAACCATATCCATCACGGAAATGAACTTGGCATCGACACGCGCCGAATAGTGTGGAAACGAGTGCTCGATTTAAATGACCGTGCTTTAAGGCAAGTTGTTGTAGGACTTGGCGGACAACTAAATGGATACCCTAGAGAAGATGGATTTGATATCACCGTTGCTTCTGAAATGATGGCGATCCTCTGCTTGGCTGAAAATTTAAAGGATCTAAAAAAACGTCTTGCCTCTATCGTTGTAGCCTATAATCAAAAGGGAGATCCAGTAACAGTTGGCGCACTTGGCTATGAAGGAGTTCTGACATTACTATTAAAAGATGCACTCAAACCAAACCTTGTTCAAACCATTGAAGGAACTCCTGCTTTAGTCCATGGCGGTCCGTTTGCCAATATTGCACATGGCTGCAATAGTTTAATTGCGACAAAAATGGCGGCGAAACTAGCAGATTATGTTGTGACAGAAGCTGGGTTTGGTGCTGACCTTGGTGCGGAAAAATTCCTGCACATTAAAACAAGGGCAGGAGATTTCAAACCGAGTGCAGTAGTCATCGTTGCGACTGTAAGAGCATTAAAAATGCACGGGGGAATGCAAAAAAATCAACTTCAAGAAGAGAATGCAAATGCAGTATTAGATGGTATACATAATTTAGAGAAACACATTGAAACGGTCCAAGCATTTGGTCTCCCCTATATCGTTGCAGTGAATCGTTTTATAACAGATTCAAAAGAAGAGATTCAAACGATAGAGGATTGGTGCAAGGTGCATGGTCATCCAGTAAAAGCAGTCAATGTGTGGGAAGAAGGCGGTTCCGGCGGGACAGCACTTGCAGAGGAGCTCACCAAACTCATTGAAAACGATAAGAATAGCTTTACCTATTTGTATAAAGAGAAAGATTCAATTGAAGAAAAACTATCTAACGTGGCTCAGGTGGTCTATGGAGCAGATGGTATCAAACTTACAGCAAAAGCGAGAAAACAGCTTGTAGAAATTGAGAAAAACGGCTGGTCTCATTTGCCTGTTTGCATGGCAAAAACGCAATATTCTCTTTCAGATGACCCCGCTTTAATTGGCAGACCAAAAGGATTTACAATTACAATTCGTGAGTTAAAACCATCTGTAGGTGCAGGATTTATTGTGGCTCTAACAGGTAGTATTCTAACAATGCCTGGTCTGCCTAAAAAACCTGCGGCGCTTGAGATGGATTTATTGGAAGACGGCAGTGTCACAGGACTCTTTTAGGAAGCATTATAAGCGATTTTCTAAATAAAGCATGATACGATAATAAAAAGTGAATCCTAGGAGGCTATGAGATGTCAATTTATGATATTCAGGTCAAGACCATTAATGGTCAGGAAAAATCAATGGCAGATTACAAAGGAAAAGTGCTCATCATTGTCAATACTGCTAGTAAATGTGGATTAACGCCGCAATTTAAACAATTACAAGAGTTATATGATCAATATCATGAAAGAGGCCTTGAAATTTTAGGATTTCCATGCAACCAATTCATGAACCAAGAGCCTGAAGGCGAAGAAGCCATTCAAGAATTTTGTTCACTTCATTACGGCGTAACCTTTCCAATGTTTGCTAAAGTTGATGTAAACGGGGATGACGCCCATCCACTTTTCAAGTACTTAACCAGTCATGCAAAAGGTGTACTCGGCACAAAAGCAGTCAAATGGAATTTCACAAAATTTATCGTCGACCAAAATGGAAAAGTAACCGAACGTTTCTCTCCAAAAACACCGCCAAAAGAATTGGAAAGCTCCATCATGGCACTATTGGACAAATAACATGTAACAAGAACAATTGGAGGCGGCTGCCTCCTTTGTTTCAGACAGGCTGATGTTTGTTCGGACTGGACACGGTGCCGGCTCATTTAGAACGGGTGCACAGGCATGATGTCAACATAGCAAGACAGGAAGGCGGCTCTCTTTTTATCATTGAATTGGCAGCTATTGTTCATGACATGATTGAGGAAAAGCTTTCAAACGTATTGAAGCTTTCAAAAAAACAGCTTTTATCAGTTGCTTTTGTGGATAGTGGATCAACGAGACATACTTGAAATAGTGGACATTATTTCAACCATGTCTTTTCGTCACCGATCCTTATATACAAAGCCGAGGACATTAGAAGGCGCAATTGTTCAAAATGCGGATAAGCTGGATGCCATTGGAGCGTGCGGGTCTTGCAAGAGTGTTTACGTATGCAGGTGCAAAAGGTGAGCCTCACTATACAAACGATTGATACCAAGACTCTGTCTTCAAGCATATGGAAGATAAACTATTCAAATGAAAAGACATGATGAATACAAAAACAGGCAGGGCAGCTTGCTGATGAGCGGCATGAATTCATGTGTTTATTCATTCATACGTGGAAAAAAGAATGCGACCTTACAGATGAGTAGGGTCTTTATGTGTGTAAGGAGGATGTAGATATGAAAATTTCAGCAATAGAACCGACGCCAAGTCCTAATACAATGAAGGTCATTTTGACAGAAGCACTTGCCGGCGGAAAAAGCAATAATTATAAAAAAGATCAAAAAGACGGGGCGCCAGAGATGATCAAACGCATTTTAGACATTGAGGGTGTAAAGGGGGTCTATCATGTCGCTGACTTCTTAGCAGTCGAACGAAATGCAAAGTACGACTGGAAGGGGATTTTACAGCAGGTAAGAGAAGCCTTTGGTCAAGAAGCGGAAGGCCTTCAAGAAGGTAAGCACACAGAGGATGACACTTTTGGTGAAGTCAAAGTCTTTGTCCAAATGTTCAACGGTATCCCCATGCAAGTCAAACTAACAGACGGTGATAAAGAAGAACGGTTCGGGATGCCTGAACGCTTTCAAACGGCTATCTTAAAATTGAGAAGCAGTTCAGATAATGTCGTATTTGAACGTGTGTGGAAAGAACACGGTGTCCGTTTTGGAGAATTTGCTGATATAGGACAGGAAGTCACAGAAGAACTTCAAGCAGCTTATGATGACGAACGTCTAGCTCGTCTTACAGAGGCGGTCAAGGAAGGGAAAGCGGCTGTCGACAGACAAGTGAAGCGTCAAGCATATGAAGTAACAGAAGAGATGCTTCATGAGGAAGACTGGAAAAAGCGTTTTGCCCATTTAGAACAAATGCAGCCAAAAAAAGAGGATTTACCAGTTTTAATGAAAGCAATGGACGATCCGAAAACGTCCATTCGCAGACAAGCAGTTGTCAATGCAGGAATGATTGAAGATCCTGCGATCCTTCCCATTTTATATAAAGGATTGCAAGACAAAACGGTGACTGTCCGCAGAACAGCAGGAGATTGCATTTCTGATCTTGGCGATCCTAGTGCAATTGAAGCTATGGTGGCAGCCTTAAAGGATCCAAGTAAGCTTGTTCGCTGGCGTGCAGCGATGTTTCTTTATGAGGAAGGTGACGAAACAGCGCTTGAAGCGCTAAAAGAAGCAGAGCAGGACCCTGAGTTTGAAGTCAGCCTTCAAGTAAAAATGGCCATTGAACGAATCGAGCTTGGTGAAGAAGCAAAAGGCTCTGTTTGGAAGCAAATGACGGAAAGTAGAAGACATACTACAGAATAGTATCAAATGAAGACCGGCTGCCAGAGAAAGGCAGCTTGTTTTTTAATTGAGAGGAACATTCTTTCAGAAAAATATTTTGAATATTGTTGAAATATATATAAAAACTCTATATAGTAGTACCAATATAGAATATTGGAGGTCAGTTTTTATGACACGATACTTGCTGAATCGTCGCTTCAGCAATAATCATGGTCATCTGTAATAAACAGATGGTCAAATAAACAGAAAATTTATAAAATATAATCAACTTAAAATAATACAGTCAACGAGAGACTTGTAGTATAGGAGGCTTTTTAAACAGATGGCAGAACTACGCAGCAATATGATTAAAAAGGGAATTGACAGAGCACCTCACCGAAGCTTACTAAGAGCAGCTGGGGTAAAGGATGAGGATTTCGGTAAGCCGTTTATTGCGGTATGTAATTCCTATATTGATATTGTCCCAGGACATGTCCATCTTCAGGAATTTGGGAAAATTGTAAAAGAAGCCATTCGTGAAGCTGGCGGGGTACCATTTGAATTCAATACGATTGGTGTTGATGATGGAATTGCAATGGGACATATCGGTATGAGATATTCTTTGCCAAGTCGTGAAATCATTGCTGACTCTGTAGAGACCGTTGTATCTGCTCACTGGTTTGATGGAATGGTTTGTATCCCTAACTGTGACAAAATCACACCGGGAATGATGATGGCTGCCATGCGCGTCAATATTCCGACTATATTTGTCAGCGGTGGACCAATGGAAGCGGGAAGAACAAGTGATGGAAGAAAAATTTCACTTTCTTCCGTATTTGAAGGAGTTGGCGCTTACCAATCGGGTAAAATCAATGAAGCTGAATTAAACGAATTAGAGCAATTTGGCTGTCCGACATGTGGATCTTGTTCTGGTATGTTTACAGCAAACTCAATGAACTGTTTAGCAGAAGCTCTTGGCATCGCCCTTCCTGGTAATGGAACGATTTTGGCTACATCACCAGAACGTAGAGAATTTGCTAAGAAGTCAGCGAAACAACTAATGGAGCTGATTAAAAAAGATATTAAACCACGTGATATTGTCACTGAAAAAGCCATTGATAACGCATTTGCACTAGATATGGCATTAGGAGGTTCCACAAACACAGTTCTTCATACACTTGCGATCGCAAATGAAGCGGGCGTTGAATACTCATTAGAGCGTATTAATGAAGTAGCGGAGCGTGTACCGCATTTATCTAAACTGGCACCAGCATCAGATGTTTATATTGAAGACTTGCATGAAGCAGGAGGCGTCAGTGCTGCATTAAATGAATTGTCCAAAAAAGAGGGAGCGCTTCATTTAGATACAATGACAGTCACAGCGAAGACGTTAGGTGAGAACATTGCGGGTCATGAAGTGAAGGACTATAACGTCATTTATCCAATTGATAAGCCCTTTACTGAAAAAGGGGGCTTAGCCGTTTTATTTGGAAATCTTGCGCCTGATGGTGCGATTATTAAAACAGGCGGGGTACAGGACGGAATCACACGTCATGAAGGACCTGCCATTGTGTTTGAATCTCAAGAAGAAGCCCTTGAGGGAATCATTAACCGAAAAGTAGAAGCAGGACATGTTGTGATTATTCGTTATGAAGGACCTAAAGGCGGACCAGGCATGCCTGAAATGCTTGCACCTACTTCCCAAATTGTTGGGATGGGACTTGGTCCGAAGGTTGCCTTAATTACAGATGGTCGTTTTTCTGGAGCTTCCAGAGGATTATCCATTGGACATGTTTCACCAGAGGCGGCAGAGGGTGGTCCACTAGCTTTTGTTGAAAATGGTGATCATGTTGTTGTTGATATCGAACAGCGTATTTTAAGCGTCGATGTTCCAAAAGAAGAATGGGAAAGACGAAAAGCGAACTGGAAAGGCTTTGAGCCAAAAGTGAAGACTGGTTACCTTGCAAGATACTCAAAACTTGTGACATCAGCTAATACAGGCGGAATTATGAAAATCTAACACAAAACCGAACATTTGAAAAATGGTTCTCTCTATAGTATCCTTTATTCACAAGATAAGGTTGATAGAGGGGGCTTTTTTATGTCAATGGCATATGAAGAATACATGCGTCAGCTCGTCGTACCAATGCGTCAAGAGCTCACAAATGCAGGGTTTCAAGAATTAACGACAGAAGAAGAGGTAGAACAAGTAATGCAAGGTGCGGAAGGGACGACATTTGTAGTTATTAATTCTGTATGCGGATGTGCTGCCGGTTTAGCACGACCTGCCGCAACTCAGGCTGTAATGCAAGCGGAAAAAAAGCCAGATCGCATCGTGACCGTTTTTGCTGGTCAAGACCGGGAAGCAACGGCGAAAATGAGAGAATACTTCACAGGTGAGGAGCCATCATCTCCGTCTATGGCCCTTTTGAAAGGGAATGAACTTGTTCACTTTATCCCGCGTGACGAAATTGAAGGTCATGAAATGGAAGATATCATGAAGAATGTATTATCTGCATTTGAAAAGCATTGTTAATCCGAGTTTGAAGTGCCCAATCATCAGGGCGTTTCAAATTGTTGACGAAGGGCGAAAATGGTTTTTATTTTTGCCCTTTGTTATTTTTTCAGCGTGAATTGAAAACCCTTGAAGTCTAGGAAATCGAGCTGTTTATGCGGAGCGAATGTATGATCCGTAAGCATCGACGCACAGGTCTGACAAGGAATGCGAGGGTTTTTTTAGTCGCTGAAATGCCCAGTCATCAGGAGGTTTTTCTTGAAATATAATGGAGGAACGGCATGCTCATTACAACAAGCTTTAGAGCAAATGAAGAAACGATCAAAACAGCAAAAAAATTGGCAGACAAATTACTTGGTGAGTATGTAGAACGGCGTAAACAATCGGTACGTCAGCTTGCAAAAATCCGCGGAGAAGTATTGGTTGTAGGAAAAGAAAGATTTGAATGGTATCAGCCAAATGGAAAAAAATTTTTCTTTCATCCTAGTTCAGCTATGTTTCGGATGAAACGCATTTTGCGTGGCGAAAAAGATCCATTAATAGAAGCGGCGGATTTACAGCATGGAGATTCTTTTTTAGATTGCACGTTAGGATTAGGGGCTGACGCCATTACTGCAAGCTGTGCCACAGGCCCTAATGGAAAAGTCGTTGGAATTGAAAAAAACCCAATCACTGCATTACTTGTGCATGAAGGGTTAAAAACATGGGAGACGGGTGTAATAGAAGCTGATGAAGCGTTGAAACGAATATCTGTCATAAGCGGAGATAGCATAGAGCAATTAAAGAAGCTCCCTGATCGTTCATTTGATGTCGTGTACTTTGATCCAATGTTCGAGGAAACGATTCAAGAATCTGCGAGTATTGCACCGCTTCGCCATGTGGCAGAGCACAGATTTCATCATGAAATTGCTATCCAAGAAGCGATGAGAGTTGCGAGAAAAAGAGTCGTATTAAAAGACCACTGGAAAAGCACGCGATTTAAAGCGAAATCCTATCAATTCCAGGTGATCAAAAGAAAAACCGCTCAATTTCATTACGGATATATAATGATCGAAGATAAAGAATAGCCCTTTGCAATCTTGAAAAACCCTTTAAGTCTAGGACGGACGAGCTCCTTGTGCGGAGCGAATGTAATGATTCGTGAGCACCAGCGCGCAGGCCTGACAACGAATGTGAGGGTTTGTCTACACGCTGATAGCCCTGAGAGTAAGGGCTTTTAATCTGTGATCTCCATATAGACAAAATAAAATAAAGTCAGCAAGGAAGCCGTGATGAAAAAGATTTCAATCATATCCATTCCTCCCAATTTTAGTCATCATCACTGTCATTGTAAACGTTTTATTCTGAAAAAGAAAGTCTCAAATCGAATGACTGAAAATTTAATATATGCTAGAATAACAGTATGATAACCTATGGAAGGAATTAGATATCATGAAAATGTGGATGAGAAAAACGCTTGTTGCTCTCTTTACGCTTGCAACATTTGGGTTAGTCTCTCCTCCAGCGGCTTTAATGACAGACAAGCCATCCGCACTTTCTTCAGGTGAAAAGTCACCCTACACGGCTGTTTATGAAAAATCAGATGAGGTACGTACTTGGGAACTGAAGCAAGAAGACAACATTGAACCGGTAGATCCCTTTGAGCAATATAAGCAAGAGGTTCTATCAAATGCAGAAAACCAGTCTTTTCTCAAATTTGGCCATAAAATCACACCTGTCATTGAGGACGAGTATAGAGAAGAGATTCAACCAAAGATTGAACAAGTGTTAACCGACTTTTTAACGAATTTCAAAGATGACGAACAATTTCAAGATGTTGTTTTAACAGATCAACCTTCCAGCGGAAAAGGCGAAAAAATTTTCCACATCTATAACAAGAAGACCGGAGAGGATTTGCTTCGCTTCCATGTCAGAAGAGATCAGCCGCCTCATAGCGGATATTGGTTTAACTTTCATTACCATACAGCAGAAGATGGATTCCAGACGCATCATGAACTCGGTAATATTTACTGGGACAAAAACACACCGCCGAGCTGGATGAGCCACTAGAAGGAGATGTCATGCCAATTGAAAAAGTATACAATGAACGAAATGGTTCGCATTACAAAACAAATGTTAAACGAACGAGGAGTAAAGATTGAAGATATTGCACACATTGTGCTTAAGCTTCAAGAAAAATATAATCCGAATCTTCCACTTAGTGTCTGCATAGAAAATGTTGAAAAAGTGCTGAACAAGCGAGAAATTGTCCACGCAGTTTTGACAGGGCTTGCCCTTGATCAGCTGGCAGAACAAAAGCTTTTGCCAGAACCTTTACAGCACTTAGTTGAAACAGATGAGCCGCTATATGGAATTGACGAGATTATCCCACTTTCCATTGTGAACGTATATGGATCAATCGGTTTGACCAACTTCGGCTATTTAGATAAAGAAAAATTCGGCATCATTCGAGAATTAGATGAAGGACGTCCTGGGGAAGTGCATACTTTCCTAGATGACCTTGTTGCTGCGCTTGCTGCAGCAGCAGCAAGCCGCATTGCTCACTCTCACCAAGATATTAAGGATGAAGAGCAGGATCGAGTGAATCAAGTGTAAACGAAAAACATGTCTGCTTTTCTCATGAAGCAGGCATGTTTTTTTGTTTCAAGAAAAGCGGAAATAAGGTAAACTACAACAAGAACATAAATAAAGGATGAAAAAAATGAAACAATACAAAGAGTTGTGTCGTCATGTATTACAACATGGGGAAAAAAAAAGTGATAGAACAGGTACAGGTACAATAAGTACGTTCGGTTACCAAATGAGATTTGATTTACAGGAAGGATTTCCTCTATTGACAACGAAGAAATTACACCTGAAATCAATCATTTATGAGTTGCTGTGGTTTTTAAAAGGTGATACAAATGTCAAATATCTTCAAGAGAATGGCGTTCGCATTTGGAACGAATGGGCAGATGAAAATGGAGAACTAGGACGCGTGTATGGAGCTCAGTGGAGATCATGGCGCAGTGCGGACGGGAAGACAGTGGATCAGATCAGTCAGCTTATCCATGATATTGAGCATAACCCGAATTCAAGAAGACTGATCGTAAGTGCTTGGAATCCGGGAGAAATTGATCAAATGGCTCTACCACCATGTCATTGCCTGTTTCAATTCTATGTGTCAGACGGCAAATTATCTTGTCAGCTTTATCAAAGATCGGCCGACATCTTTTTAGGAGTGCCATTTAATATCGCTTCATATGCACTGCTAACGATGATGATTGCCAAAGTGACCAACCTTGAGCCGGGAGAGTTCATTCATACACTTGGCGATGCTCACATTTATCAAAATCATCTGCCGCAGGTGAAGATGCAACTAGAGCGCGAGGAACGCACGCTTCCTAAGCTTCGCATCACAAGAGATGTGAAGAGTATCTTTGATTTTACTTTCGATGACTTTGTGCTAGAGAACTACAATCCACATCCGCATATCAAAGGAGAAGTCAGTGTATGATTTCCATGATTGTGGCGACAGGAAAAGATAGAGTCATTGGTCAAGATAACCAAATGCCGTGGCATTTACCTGCTGATCTAGCCTATTTTAAAAAAGTGACAGACGGGCATACCATTGTCATGGGCAGGAAAACATTTGAATCCATTGGACGAGCACTGCCTAACCGCCGAAACATAGTATTAACCAAAAGTCCTTCTTTTCAAGCCAAAGGATGTGAAGTTATCCATTCAATTGCGGACATTTTAACGATAGGGAAAAATGAACAAGAATTATTTATCATTGGCGGGTCAAAACTATATGAAGAAATGATGCCGTATGCGGATCGTCTTTATATTACGCACATTCATCATTTTTTTGAAGGTGACCGTTACTTCCCTCATTACGATGAAGACGAATGGACGATTGTGTCACGCGAAAAAGGTCACAGTGACGAAAAGAACCCCTACAATTACGAATTTGTCATTTATGACAGAAAAGAAGGATAAATGAGTAGGAGGAGTACGGTTGTTTCGTTATTGGTTTTTAACGGTTTATATTGTTGTAACCTTTTTAAAAAGTATGAAGCATTTATACGATCATGAATTAACAGATCCCCGTATTTCCTATATGAAACGAATGCAGCTCATTCATGAGCATGCCAAAAAATTCACACGGGGATGTGTCGATCAATCAGGATCAGTCATTTCCATTCACCAGCAAAAGAAGTTGCCAGACGGACCAGTCATTTATGTGCATCGTGAGCTTAATTTGGTGACGACAACACTATTAATTGGACATCTTGAGAAGCCGGTCGCTTTTTTCGCTAAGCCGCAGCTTTTTCGCTATCCTATTTTAAAACAATGGCTGCAGAAGATGGCGGTTATCAATCAACATCAGACGGATGAGCAAATATTAGAAGAGGCAAAAGAACGACTCATGGCCGGTCAAAGCCTATTGCTCTCAGAGACATATTCAGCCTTTGCAGCTACGCTTGCCGAGGAACTAGCTTGTCCGCTTGTCCCCATTGAAACAAGTGGCACAGAACGTCTGTTAACGGGTAAGATTATAAAAAGACTGCGTCCAGTCAATGTTGATCTTCTTATCAAAGCGCCTGTTATGGTCAGTGATTATATCCAAAAGCGAGCATAAAAAACGTAATTGATCTCACAAAAAAAAACACCTTTAAGTTGAGAATCGGGTATAGCATACCTGAAAACAATTTAGAGGTGTTTTTTTATGAAGATAAGTTACCAATCAATGTAAAAAAGAGGCCGTTCGAATGACATAAGCTGGCACTCCGACTATAGTAATCAAAGTTGACATGAAACAGCCAGTCATCGAAAGAGTTCCGACAACTGGCTGTTTCATATGGTGTTTTACCCCCTGTATCAAAAATGGGGGCAGTTCCCAATAGATGCTAATTTTTAAGTAGCGGGGATGTTGATACAATAGAATAATACACAGAAAAACATGGCGACACTTCCGCAAAGAACAAAGCCATGCCAAATTGCATGATGATACGGAATTTTACGCCAAACGTAAAAGATGGTGCCAACAGAATATAAAATACCGCCTAACAGTAACAGACCAAACCCAGCTCCCGTTAATTGAATATAGAGAGGTTTGATAGCTATGATAATCATCCAGCCCATTAATAAATAAACGATGGTCGACACAATGATAAAACGTTTGACAAAAAAGATCTTAAAGACAATCCCACCTGCAGCAAGAGCCCACACAATCAGAAGAAGTGTATAGCCAAGCGCACCTTTTAACGGACCGAGTAAAAAGGGTGTATATGTACCGGCAATCAATACATAAATGGCAGAGTGATCTATTATTTCAAAAACATCTTTTGTTTTTTTGTGCTGAATGCTATGAAGAAGGGTAGAGCTCAAATAAAGGAGAAGCATAGATCCCCCAAAAATTGAAAAGCTAATAACATCCGTGACTGTTCCGTATTGAACAGCGAATAAAACGAGAAAGAATATGGCCGGGATAGATAAAATAACCCCGATGCCATGTGTAATGGCGTTTGCAATTTCTTCTTTTACAGTAAACAATGAATTTCCTCCTTTAATGAACCGGTATACAACTATCGAGCGACTTGAGGAATGAGAGACCTTCAAGTGTGATTTTTGTTCCGGCCCTGCCTCTCCCTTTTGTCACATAAGTTTTTCTTTCAAGGTCATCCAAACGGCTTCTGACCTGCTGAGGAGTCAGCGGGATATCACCTTGCTTGCTTAATTCAGATAAAATTCGCCTGCTTGCTGCTTCCCCTTTTTCATTCAGCGCTCTAGTGGTTTCAAGTAAAAAAATAAACTCTTGTTTTTCCATAAGTGTTAGCTGATGTTCTTCTTTTTTCTTTTTTACAGTGGTGTGATGAGGCAATAATACAAAAGGAGGCAAGTGATGTAAGAAAACAGTATCTCCTTCGAGAATCGCTCCAGCATAATGAATGATATTTTTAAGTTCTTGTACATTGCCTTCGAATGGATATTGCTCAAAGGCATCCCAAACACTTGGATCAATGTCAGGATGTAATTCAAGCTCTTGGAAGAAAGCGGTTGTTAAAACGGGAATATCGGTTTTTCTATCTGCTAAAGATGGAATGGACAGGTGAAGGACATTGAGTCGATAAAACAGTTCGGGTAAAAAAGTAGATGAGACTCTAAGTGCCTCTAAGGATAAAGACGAAGAAGCAATGATTTTTGTTTCATTTGAAGTCTCTAGAAAACGAATGACATGATGCTGCATCGGAAAACTTAATGCGCTGACTTCATCTAAATAGAGGACTTGGATCGCTTTTTCATGCAATGTTTTCTGTAAAATTTCTTCATTGATGTTTGGGCAATAAATGTGTTCAAGTATAATTTGAGAGGCTTTCGCCATTTCTTGAGCAAACAGTGTTTTTCCTGTTCCGATTTCTCCTGTAATCAAAACGGGTAATCGGCTATTGGTAAATTGTTTTGCCAAATGGATTGCATGCTTTATATCATGATGTTCTCCATATATGTGGGTAAACGGGCAATTTGCCATGTGGTGTTTCCTTTCTTTTTGGTTCTTATTGGTATAATTATAACACCCAAATGGAACGATTGCATAAAAAAACGATAAAGTTCATGAAATTGATGATAGAACCGTGATCTATCGGTTTATTTTTTGAATATTCATGTTATAATGACAAATTAAATAAAGTTAAAGAGAAAGGATCTTGTACATGAAACCGTTGCTCAAAGAAAACACGTTAATTCAAGTGAAAGACATTTTAAAAGCCCATCAAAATTTGAAGGATGTAGTCATTCATACACCGCTTCAAAAAAATGAGCGACTTTCTGAACGATATGAATGTAATGTCTACTTAAAAAGAGAGGATCTTCAAGTAGTTCGTTCCTTTAAATTAAGAGGCGCTTTTAATAAAATGAGCCAGCTCCCAAAAGAAAAACTCGAAAACGGCATTGTTTGTGCGAGTGCGGGAAACCACGCACAAGGAGTTGCGTATTCTTGTAAGTATTTAGGTATTCATGGGAAAATTTTCATGCCAGCCACCACACCAAGACAAAAAGTATCTCAAGTAGAGCTTTTCGGAAAAGAATATGTTGAGATTATTTTAACCGGAGATACCTTTGATGATTCATATCATAAAGCAGTGAAATGCGGGGATGAAGAGAAGCGTGAATTTATTCATCCTTTTGATGATCTAGACGTCATGGCAGGACAAGGAACGACGGCTGTAGAAATATTAAATGATATTGAAGTAGAGCCTCACTTTTTATTTGCAAGTGTCGGGGGCGGAGGTCTTTTATCAGGTGTCGGTACATATATCAAAAATATTGCACCAGAAACCGAGATCATCGCTGTCGAACCTCTTGGCGCTGCTTCACTCAATGCTTCCCATGAAAAGGGTAAGGTTGTGACACTTGATTCAATTGATAAGTTTGTTGATGGAGCAGCGGTTCAGCGGATTGGTGAGAAGACGTTTACGACACTTGAGTCCGTTGTAGATAAAATTAGTCTTGTACCAGAAGGGAAAGTTTGTACAACCATTTTAGAGCTGTATAATCAATGTGCAATTGTAGCTGAGCCGGCAGGAGCCCTGCCGATAGCGGCTTTAGATGCGCATCGTGAGGACATAAAAGGCAAAAATGTTGTCTGTATTGTCAGTGGGGGAAATAATGACATTGGCAGAATGCAAGAAATAAAAGAGCGTTCAATGATTTATGAAGGTCTTCAACATTATTTCATTGTCAATTTCCCGCAAAGAGCAGGAGCTCTCAGGGAATTTTTAGATGAAGTGTTAGGGCCAAATGATGATATTTCACGCTTTGAATATACAAAAAAGAATAATCGAAGCAAAGGTCCTGCGCTTGTTGGCATCGAATTAAAAGAAAGAGATGACTATACGGCGCTGATCGAAAGAATGAACAAAAAGGGTTTCCACTATGTTGAAGTAAATAAAGATCAAGATTTATTCCACCTATTGATTTAGGCTTAAAAGATATATTGGAAAAGAGGATTGATCGTTTGTGCTGCTCAAAACAATATGTTTTAGACGAATGGATGGTGCTCAAATCAAGGTAACAGAAGTACCTGTTCTTAGGGGAGATGAGACATATTGTTTCATGCTCACCTTTCGGCTTGAATCTTTCTTGAAAAAAATCTATGTATCTAAAGGAAAGAGGAATGTGTACTCTTTCAGAGAGAATTTGAAACGTAACGTCAAGTGGAGCACTTATGAACAGATTTATCAGCAGCCTACATTAAAACACAATGCGTAAGTTGGAATCTTTGTCAAAGAGTTAGCAGTCTTTGTGAAAGGACTGCTATGGCAAGGATTTTTTATATGAAGAGCGGAAATTGTGACAATTTCAAAAACGTTCTGAGAGTTGTTTTCAAGAATACATGAAATAAGGTATTATCAAAGGTAAAGACTAAGACAACAAGGATGAGACGATAGTGAAACAAATAAAAATTGTAACAGATTCAACTGCGGACCTTCAGAAAGAGAAAATAAATGAGCTTTCTATTCACGTGATTCCGCTTAATATATCAATTTCAGGAGTAGATTATATCGACAGAGTGAATTTACAGCCTGATGAATTTTTGAAAAAAATGGAGGCGGCTGACGATTTACCTAAAACATCTCAACCTGCAATCGGTCAATTTGTTGAATTATATGAACAACTGACGGCAGATGGCAGCGAAGTGATTAGTATTCATTTGACTGGTGGGATGAGTGGAACCGTTCAAACTGCTGAAAGCGCTTCTAAAATGGTGGATGGAAACATCACTGTCATTGATTCTACTTTTATTTCACAGGGACTAGGGTTTCAAGTGACCAAGGCAGCGGAACTTGCAAAAAGAGGGGCAAGCCGAGAGGACATCCTAAGAGAAGTAGAACGAATTCGTCATGAAACAAAGCTTTATGTCACAATTGATACATTAGAAAATTTAGTAAAGGGAGGAAGAATTGGGAGGGGGAAAGCGCTTATTGGTTCACTTCTTCATATTAAACCAATCGCAAGTCTGACAGATGGGGTGTACACTCCTGAAGCGAATGTCAGAAGTTATTCAGCGCTCGTCCGCTATTTAACCAAACAGTATGTTCAGGCAGTGAAAGGAAAGACTGTTCAGGCAGTTGGAATCGCTCATGCTGATGCATTAGAACTAGCTGAAAAGCTCAAAACAGCAATTCTTGATCATACACCTGATGTACCCATTGATATTGCCTACACAACACCAATAATTTCCTGCCATACAGGGAAGGGAGCAATAGGCTTTACTTTTTATACCGATTGATTGAAAAAGGGGATGTGCATATCATGTATTGGAAAAGGGGGGCTTTCCTTAGTACGCTGATGATGATCAGCGTGCTTCTTTTAGTCTCATGTTCGAATGGACAAATCAAAGATGCGTTAAATTACCAAATAGAGCCGTTTGAGTACCAAAACCAGGATGGTCAAAAGGTTTCACTCGATGATTTAAAGGGAAAAGTATGGGTTGCAGATTTTATTTTCACAAGCTGTAAAACCATCTGCCCGCCGATGACCGCTCATATGACAGAACTGCAAAAGCGATTGAAAGCAGAAAATTTGGATGCACATATCATATCTTTCAGTGTAGATCCTGAGGTTGACTCACCGAAGAAGTTAAAGACATTTGCTAAAGCATATCCATTAACCTTTGAAAATTGGGATTTCCTTACCGGATATTCTCAGTCAGCTATCGAAAAATTCGCCATGAAAAGTTTTAAAACCATCGTGAAGAAACCAGAAGATGAAGACCAAGTCATTCATCAATCTTTGTTTTTCCTTGTGAATCAAGAAGGCAAGGTCATGAAAAATTATGATGGTGTGCAAAATCCCCCTTATGATGAGATCATCAACGACATAAAAACATTAAGCCGCAGCTAGCATATTGATGTTCAAATGAGCGAAAACATGATACACTTTTTTAATCAGAAAAAGGAGGGACATCATCGTTTGAAGGCTCGTTTGATTTTCATTGTGATGTCTCTAGCTTTTGTTCTTTCTGCATGCTCTGCCAAAGAGGCTGGCATAAAGGATAAACTAGAAGACACACCAAAAGTAAAAGAACATATTACTATTGCAGCGGTCGGAGATTCCTTAACAGAAGGGATTGGAGATCTGAATAAAAAAGGATATGCAGGCATCACGGCAGATAAGATGGAAGCTGTGGATGGCGTGCAGTCTGTTACATTAAAAAACTATGCCATTAAAGGCAGTAGAACCGTAGATTTATTAAAAAGATTAAAAGAAAAAAAGGTTCAAGATGGGCTGAAAGACGCCGATTATATTTTCTTTACAATAGGTGGCAATGACTTAATGCACGTTGTTCGTCAAAATGTGCTTAATTTGACTTTTGCTCCTTTTCAAAAAGAGCAAGGTCCTTTTGAAGAACGGTTTAAAACGATTCTTGCTCAATTAAGAGAGTATAATGATCATGCCAAGATCATGTACGTAAGCATGTATAATCCTTTTAAGTTCAGTCTGTCTGAGCTAAGAGATATTGATGAAGTCGTTAAAGATTGGAATGCAGTTGCAAAGAAAGAATTAAAAAAAGACGGCAATGCAGATATGGTCAATGTAGCTGATCTATTTGAAGAGAAATCTGGTGAAAAATTACTGGCAGATGATGATTTCCACCCAAACCAAAAGGGATATTCTCTTATGGCAAATCGTTTATTCTCAGAAGTGAAAAAAGAAGGACTGCCGAAGGAATAGGGTGAAAATATGAAAAAATGGAAAAGCTTATTTTTTATTTTATTAACAATCAATTTAATCATTGTTCTCGCCTGTGGTATTCTAGTGTTGCTGCCGGGTGATCAATCAGCTTCAAAGCAAGCAGCAAAAAGTGAGTATTCTTTTAACATTTCCAGCTCAAAGGAGTCACTGACCAGCTTTGTCAATGATTACTTGAAAAATCAAGGATCAAGTGATACCCCTGACTTTCATGTGGAGATTGATCAAGATGTGAAAGTGACAGGAGCGATTAAAGCCTTCTCTTCAACTATTAATGCTAATGTGTCATTTACACCAACTGTTGAAGATAATGGAGACGTCTTACTGAAAGTGGATGACTTTTCAATTGGTCATTTGAGCATTCCGATCAGTTTTGTTTTAAGTTATATGGGTCAGTTTTATGAACTGCCTGAATTTGTTCATGTGAAACCAGATCAAAAAACCATTGAGGTTCGCCTTTCAGAGATGCCTCTTACAAATGAAATGTATGTCAAAGCGAACAAAATTGATCTTGAGAATGATAAAATTGAATTTTCATATTATCATCCACAACAATAGAATGTGCTAGATAGGGGTGAAATCATGAAGCGAGTCTATCAATATTTTAGTTTGCTGTCGCTTTTATTTGCTGCATACTTTGGCATCACTGCTGCCATTGATTTAAAAGCGGGAAATATCGATCAGTTCTACTTAAATATTGCCTATTGTGCACTATTTTTAGGTCTCATGATCCTTGCTTTTGATTTTCAGAAACATGAAAAAGCAGAAGACGCATCATAAAAAGAGCTTTTTCCAATAGGAAAAGGCTCTTTTTACGTTTGACCAGCTAAGACAACCTTTGCCATTAGCTCTGGGTCTCCATTAGCAAAGCCGTGAAGAAAAATGAGGTATGCACGGTTTTTTTGAAGATGGACTTTAGGGATATCAAGCAACACACTGTTTGTACCGGATGCTTTTAGTTCAAAATGATATTTATTCGGTGAGAAATGATGAACTTGACTGCTGATCACATAACCAAGATCCTTTGATAATAAGCCTTGATCTCGCTCATATATATCAATGTAAGGGAGGTCTGGAGAAAGCTGGACAAATGTTAGTGCTGCCAGTTCATTCTGTTTGATGAGACTGCTTTTGGACTCTGTCAGTAGTGCAAGACCTGTATGAACCCCTGTTATACATAATGTGTAAATCTCGCTTCCCATTAAAGCCATGCGCGAAAAAAGAATTCTTTCTTTGGTGACAAGATGGAAAACTTCTATTTCATATAGTCCTTCTTCCCACTCCATATAAGTTGTCAGCTTCCCATAAAGGATTTTCTTAGATACAGGCTGAGCGTTAACATATACAGCGAGCTCACTTAGATCGGGTGCAGCGTGAAGAATTCGGATGATGGCTTTCTGAGAAGTCTCATGCAGCTTGGTCTTCTCACCAGGAATCGAGGAAGATTGATTGTACTGAAAATCGTTCGCATCAAAGAGCTGCTGCATATCAAATCCCCTTCTTTCTCAAACGGTATTGTTTTTGTAGCATATGCATCAAAAGGACGATCTGTATAGGCAATATAAACAAACAAAAAGCCTGACGTTTTCCGTCAGACCAGCATGTTAAGAAGGAGAGGAATATGGATGATATTCAGCAAGCTTAATGAACGTTTTTTCATCCTCGATTAAACCGCACACACCACATTGTACTTTCATGTGAGGACCTTGATAGCTCATATGAAAAGGGGAGAGCTGATCATTTTCATACGTTTCTACTACTGCTCCAGTTGCAGGATCAAGCTTCACAGGTTCCGAAAGCTGTTGAATGAGATTAAAGCGCGTTCTGTTTGTTTTACAGTTTGGACAAAGATATGGGCTTGTCATGTTTTCTAAACACCTCTTTTTTCCCTAGCTTGTCCTAAGCGCTAGAAATTATGCTTCATCCTTTTGACTTTTATCAAGCTTTTTGAATAATTTGATCATCGTTTTGAGTTCCTCATCATCAAATGATTCAAAGCGCTCCATAAAGTATTCAGTTTTCTTTTTCTCAAAATGCTCAGTAATTTCCTTTCCCTTATCGGTTAAATGGATTTTGATGATGCGGCGATCCTCTTTAGAACGAATTCGCGTGATCCAGCCTTTTTCAACAAGTGTGTCGGTCACTGCTGTAATATGGCTTGCTGACACCCCAAGAATCGAAGCGAATTCCGTCACTTTTTTCGCACCTTGTTCACGAAGAAGATTTAATATGAGAAATTCATTCCGAGATAATTCGTTTTCGAGCAGGCTGTTAATTTCATAACGAATCTGCTTAAATACGGTTCTCAGTAAATTATCCATTTCATACATCATTTGTTTTCTTTGTTCCAACTCATTAAACCCCCATTATATAGTAAGATACGAACTTTAACTGTGATCTTCTGATTTTAGGCAAATAAGTCGTATCATTTTCATTATTTTTTATCATGTTATAATATGATGATACCATTTTTTAAATGAAGGGGGCACTATTATGTCTGAAAAACAAGAATTAGCCACATTTGCCGGAGGCTGTTTCTGGTGTATGGTGAAGCCTTTTGATGAGCAGCCAGGCATTATCAAAGTGGAATCAGGGTATACTGGCGGACATACAGTGAATCCGACCTACGAGGAAGTATGTACAAATACAACTGGTCATAGAGAAGCGGTTCAAATTACATTTGACCCTGGAGTTTTTCCATATGAGAAGCTATTAGAACTGTATTGGCAGCAAATTGATCCAACGGATGATGGAGGTCAATTTGGTGACAGAGGGGAATCTTACCGTACAGCGATTTATGTGCATAATGAGAAACAACGAGAGCTTGCAGAGAAGTCTAAAGAAAAGCTGAGTCAAAGCGGAATTTTTCAAAAACCAATCGTGACAGAAATTTTAGACGCTGGACCTTTTTATCCTGCTGAGGAATATCATCAGCATTATTATAAAAAGAACAAACTTCACTACGAACGATATCATGTCGGTTCAGGAAGAGCAGGTTTTATTCAATCACATTGGAGTGATAAATAATGGAAAATGAAAAAAAGCAGCGTGTCCAAGAATTAAATCGTATGCAATACGAGGTGACACAAAATAATGGCACAGAGCCGCCGTTTCAAAATGAATATTGGGATCACAAAGAAGAAGGCATTTATGTAGATATCATTTCAGGAAAGCCGTTATTTTCTTCTTTAGATAAGTTTGATGCACATTGTGGTTGGCCAAGTTTTACTAAGCCGATTGAAGAGCAAGAAATAGAAGAGAAAGTAGATACGAGTCATGGCATGGTTCGGACGGAGGTTCGTAGTAAAACGGCTGATTCTCATCTTGGTCATGTATTCCCTGATGGCCCAGGACCAAACGGTCTTCGTTACTGTATTAATTCTGCCGCTCTTAGATTTATACGAAAGGAAGATCTTGAAAAAGAGGGCTATGGCCATTTGAAACATATGTTTGAATGATCTATAAACAAAGAATCGTCACATGGAAAGCAGATGCTTTCGTGTGACGATTTTTTATTTTTTATGATGGGTGTGATGTAATTGCTCAATAATATGAAATAGCTTTGCTTTTGTGATGAGTGGCGCTTCTTTTGACGTGTAATGGGTCAGTTCCACTTTTTGAAAAGTTGGATGCAAGTCTGGTTTTGGTAATATGGCATAAAACTGTTCATATTCGTATAGTGTCTCTGCCTCGTGTGGAAATGTCAGCTCCTCGTGAAGCTTTTCTCCTGGCCTTTTCCCGACGACAAGAATGTCTGGGACTGCGACCTTGATTTGTTCAGCATACTCGTGAAAAGCTTTCAATAAATCTGCAAGCTGTAATGACTCCATTTTGAGAATAAATGTTTCTCCGCCTTTCATCATCATCGCTGCTTCAATCGTGAGAGAGACAGCCTCTTCAATCGACATGAAAAAACGTGTCATGACTGGATCTGTCACGGTTAGAGGTTTTCCTTTTAACAGTTGCTCGAGCATGATGGGAATGACAGAACCTCTTGATCCAAGTACGTTGCCAAAGCGCACGGAGCAAAACTTAGTTTTTTGATTTGGAATACTGTCGTTTGCTTGGAAAAAAAGTTTCTCTGAAATCAATTTTGTTGCACCCATTGCATTAGTTGGAGCCACTGCTTTGTCTGTTGAAATGTTGACAACATGACTTACTTCATGTTCAATCGCTGCTTCTATGACATGCTGCCCGCCGATAATATTGGTTTGGACCGCTTCAAACGGGTTATCTTCACATGTTGGGACTTGTTTTAAGGCGGCTGCATGAAAGATGATGTCAACACCTTTCACTAGCTGTCTGACGCGGCTGGCATCTCGAACATCCCCAAGAGCAAATACGACCTCTGGATGCTCTGCATATTCATTTTTCATCATGTACTGTTTGCTGTCATCTTTGCTGAATACAATCATTTTTTTTGGAGAACATTTCGTTAGTTTTTTGACGATTTGCCGGCCGATTGATCCCGTGCCTCCTGTGACTAAAATGGTTTTGTCACGAAAAAAGGTCTTCATACTCGTTTTTATCTGTTTGGACATATCTAATCCCCCAACTCTCATTTCTCTACTTTGCATCATATGTGAAACAATGTCTGACGTTTGAGGAAAAGAACCACTTTATACATAAATTAGGTAAACAGATTATAACTTTCCGGTTGTATTTTTAATAGAATATGGAGAGACAGAAGAAAAAATAGAAAGAACGGAAGTCAGCAAAGCTTCAATACTGCCATCAGCTCGATGACAATTGAAAAAGTAGAGGGAGCTTTTTCGTGAAACATTGAGTTATGAGCGAGGGGAGAAGAGAATACATGTATAGGGGAAAGCGTATTTTAGCCTTGATACCAGCTTTTAGAGAGAAGCAAGATCAACATTATGAACATATCCGTTTATTGGCGCATCGGCCGCTCATCTATTGGACGATCCAGCCGCTACTCCAAATGGTCGAGTTAGATGAGATCATCGTTTCCTCAGAGGATGTGAATATTCACATCATTTCGTCCTACTATGGAGCAAACGTTATAGAACTGCCGGACTCGCATCTGACTGAACAAACACCTTCGTTACTGGCAGTCAAGCATGCACTTGCTTACTTAGAAAGAGAGGGGAAGACATTTGACATTGTATTGTATCTACACCCAAAGTCTCCTCTCAGGCAGCCATCAGATATTGAGAGATGCTTGAAGCTTCTTGTAGAGGGAGGGTATGATTGTACGGCATCTTTTACCGAGGCGCTAGAAAATCCGAATGAAACATGGATACTGCATGACAACAATGAGGCGACTTTGTATAAAGACAACCATTACTTTTTCCTTCCAAAGCATGAGCATCCTTATACGTATGGTCGCTTAAATGGTGCTGTGTATGCTTTTCATGCTCATTATGCAAAGGAATGTGTTCACTCCTTGTTAGAAGGATTTGTTGGAGCATATATGATGGATCAAACAAATTCGTTAGTCGTAAATAATGAGACAGACTTGAATCAAGCAGAAAAAGTGTTATTGGCAAGACGCAATTTGGAAGATATGGTTTAAAATTCAATTGTACAAGAAAAGCGCCCGATCATAGGGCGCTTTTGACCATTTCATATAATCTGTAAGGCAGTGTATCAAATGTATTCCAACTGACCACTTGCTCATAATTTTTCGAGGATATAGACCTTCTTATCTCATCATTTGATACATAATATTCGACTTGTTCGATCAAGTCATCTTCTTGTTTGTAAAATACGAAGCTTGAAAAAGCATCTGGGGGCTCTAAATCTGTCAACTGAAAACTTCCACTAGCAGCAATATCAAAAGCTCTGTTGTTCAGACTCTTGTTTTGAATCATTGCTTTGTTTCGGTTATAGGCAAATTGAGCGGGTCTGTGCGGATTAAGAACAATTGCTGACCTATGATAAAGTTCGGCCATTTGATGAGGACTCAACCAATTGGTCTCAAGCGTCAGATCACGATATATTCTCCGTGATTTATTTAAATGGATGTGCCATTTATTTCCTGCAACTAGAATACGCCATTTACGTTGACTTAACAATGCATCTACTGCCTTTATGCGATTTGGATAAGGATAACCAACGAGTGTAATGTCATAGGTGTACGTCTCAGCTTGCGCCACTTTCTTCTGAAATATTCGTGTATTTGTCGGAATGGGAAAGTAGTGCGTAGATTTAGCACCTATTTGTTTGTAAAAAGGTAATGCGCCTTCGTCAATCGTTAAAATCATTTGTGCATCATGTGCACAGATGGCTGACACATCTGTATAAAAAGGGTCTTCTGTCATCCACAATACGACAGGTATCTTTTCTTGTCTGAATTGATGGAGCGCTTCTTTTGGAACATAATCACCGATCATCATGAAAACAAAATCCGGAGAAAATGTCCGGACTTTGTGAATTTGCGCCAGCAGAGATTCTCTTTCAATCTGTAAAAATGAAAAAGGTGAATCAATGAAGCTTTCTTCTATCCAACGATCAAATGTTTGATAAATCCCGCCATAGCCAGAACTGATATAAAGAAGCTTCATAACAGCCCCATCACATTAAGATGTGAACGTAACACTTTCAACTTTATCAACATCTAATAGAGTTGTGGCAGAGCCTGTAGGCGTAACAGAGCTTTCCTGTGTGACAAAAACGATCCCAACTGAAGCATTGAATGATACAAATTGAACTGGCCCAATTAAGTCTCCAGAGTCTGTCACAATACTAATGACTGTGCCTGGTGCAAGTCTTGCGAAAATCCATCTTGCTGGTCGAGAGACATCGAGTGTTGAAGCATCATTTGAAAATAATGCTTCAGATGCTACTTCGCTTAATAAATCGTTTAATTTATTTTCCACAAGTACTCCTCCTTCTTCGAGATTGTCTGTTAAAGCATGACCAAGTGGTTTGAAGATTATTTTTAATAGTTCTTTTTTTAACTCGGCACGATTAATGCTCATTCCTCCCCCTCCTTTTTCATCAATTCAAACACACCAATATGTATATGCTGTTCACTTTTTTTTGGTATAAGCAGAATGCTTATTCCTTGTTTTTTTATTTAATCATTTCACACATTTTCAAAAATGTTTTCAAATGCTGAGACTAAATGATGTAATCCTCATACTCTAGTAAAGATTAAATGAAAAGAGAGAGGGATTTTAAATGGAATTTGAACAATTATTAAATAACTGGAACGAAGAATTACTAGAAGCTGAAGGAGTGCTTGAAGTTATATTCATTTTGCTTCTTCTATGTCTTTTGGAAGAAAATGGAGAAGAAAGCGCATCGGAGATCAAAGAATTGCTGCGTCCTTGGTTGGAGCTTGGTATTCCGCTGCCGCGTGTTCATTTAGTAAATGGAGATGTGCTTCAAAATGTGATAGTTGTGCAATTGTTTGATACAGTGGCTGTTTTTAAGAATGCAACAAATCAGCAAAGAGTGAGCGTTCCTTTTGCGAACATTGTCAGTTGGGGTGCTTTTTAATCTAATTTAAAGGGAAATGATTATGAAGGTATCGGTGATTTTAACAAGCTACAATAAGCCTGATTTCATTGATCGTGTGCTAAAAAGTATGATGGAACAAACGTATCAACAGTGGGAGCTTTTGATTATGGATGATGGTTCCGAGCCAGAAACAATGAAAAAGATCGAACCATTTTTAGCCGATGAACGCATTCAACTGTATCCACACAGCGTTCCACCTGCAAAGCGACTTGTCACCGTACGTTATGCGACGCTTATTAATGAAGCTTTAACACGTATAACAGGTGAGCTTATTTGTTATTTAACCGATGATACACTATATCACAATGATCGTTTGCAGAAAATGGTGGATGTTTTTCGTTCAAAGCCTTATATAGATATCGTCTATTCCTCACAGCGTGTGGTCCATGTTGATAAGCATCTAGTGGAAACTATGACTTTTGTCCGTGAAGCGGAACAAATTCTAGAGCATGCGTCATTTCAAGTTGATCACTGTTCGGTCATGCACAGAAGGCGTTTGCTTCCTTTCGTATATGAGAAATTCGAGCAATATTGGGATGATGAGCCGAAGCATTGGCATCATGCAGATGCTGTTTTTTGGATGCGGTTAAATCAGTTTGCTGCATTTTATCCATTAAAAGATGTTCTCGATACAACGTACAAAACACCTAGCTCCTTTCATCACATGTTTTCAAGTATGCCGTATGATGTAATTGACGGGACCGTGATTGAAAAAGAAGGTGCTTATTTTCAACTGGCTCGTGAGAAGCTTTATTCGATTAATCGGCGATGGATCAATGAAAAGCATGGGCGTGCGATTCGTGTTCCTTTGTTATGTGTGATGAAATATGAGGTAAAAGGTGCGCTACCAGTGCCAAATTATACAGTAGTCACCGCAGATAATGGAAGAACATTTTATTATATTGAAGATCAGAAAAAAAGACGATTTTATTCAAAACGAGATGTTCAATATTTTCAATTTCACCAAAAGGAAATTTATCGCATATCCGATGATCTATTGCAGGCGTTTGATGATGGCAAAATCATTCAAGCATCCCCAGAATTCAGCCCGCCAAATCGCCGTCTTTTTAAGTGGAAACAGGATATTTATTTATTTGTGCATCATACCTTTTGCCGTATTGCCCTAGAGGTAGTCAAATTATTTGCATTTTATCATCAGCCGATTAAGCTATACCCTGCCCAATTTGCTTTATTCCAAGAAGGAAAGCCGATTGTCCCGTTATACATGGAATCGCTTCACGAATTTAATATGTCTCTTTATCAATTGTCAGGGCGGAAGCACTCCTTATAAGAGGGGTGCTTTTTTAGATCAAGATTTGAAAAAAAGCAGGAGATTCAAAAGAAGAAGCGAAACGTGAAAAGCATAGATGAACCGCATCAGCATGATCAAGCAGCAAAAAATTGGGCAATAGATGCTGATTTTTGGGCACTGAAAGTGAGGGGGAGAGATGGGGAAAGATGTCAAAAGAGCGGATTGGTTTGAATTGATTTTAGAAGCCATCGATGAAGCGATTCACGTCGTTGATGATCACGGAGTGACGATTTTCTACAACCATAATGCAGCTAAGTTTGACTGTTTAGACAAGGAAGAGGTAATCGGCAAATATATTCTTGATGTGTATCCATCATTAACTGAAAAAACAAGTACGTTTATGCATGTGCTAAGGACAGGGAAGCCGGTTTATCATTCTTTACAAACGTATTTGAATAAAAATGGTGAAAAAATTGAAACCGTCAACACGACATTGCCGATCATAGAAGACACAAAGTTAATAGGAGCAGTAGAAGTGGCAAAAGATGTATCCAAGCTGTCGGCGCTCTCCAGTCGTTTCGACCAAAAGAAACGAAGGATGACTGAGAAAGATCGAATGCACGATTTTTCTTCTTTTTTAACAAATGACCCAGCATTAAAGCAAATGCTCAAAGAAGCAAAAAAAGCAGCTATCTATTCATCGTCTGTTGTCGTGTACGGGGAAACAGGTACAGGAAAAGAAGTGCTGGTTCAGGCGATAGTCAATGAATCTGACCGTAAAGATCAAGTGTTTATCCCGCAAAACTGTGCAGCATTTCCGGAATCGTTACTTGAGAGCCTGTTGTTCGGGTCTGTCAAAGGAAGCTATACAGGGGCAGTTGATCGCAAAGGTCTCTTTGAATTAGCTGATGGTGGCACCCTTTTTCTTGACGAACTGCAAGCGATGCCGCTAACACTTCAGGCGAAATTATTGCGTGTTTTAGAGGATGGAGTTGTTCGCCGTATTGGTGATGCGGGAGCAGTAAAGGTAGATGTCAGAGTCATTGCTGCTTTGAATGTAAATCCGTTTGAAGCTATGAAAAAGCAACTCCTAAGAGAAGATTTATTCTATAGACTGCATGTTTCATCTTTTCATATCCCGCCACTTAGAGAGAGAAAACAAGATATAGAGTTACTATCCCGCCATTTTATTGAAACTTATCACCATCAGTTTTCCAAACAGGTCACCTGCCTTTCTGACGAAACAAAACAACTGTTTATGGCCCATCATTGGCCTGGGAATGTGAGAGAATTAAAACATACGATTGAGCATGCCGTTCTCATGATGCCAAACGAAGCAAAAGAGATGACCCCTGTGTATCTTCCTTCTCACTTACGCCAGCAGAAAATGGATCAACGTCAACAGCTTTCTTCGTTAAAAAGCCAAGTCGCATGGTATGAACAGACATTGATTCAAGAGGCTTTAGCAAAGCATGGCGGCAATATTAAGCAAACCGCCACTGCCTTAAACATCCCTCGACAAACCTTGCAGTATAAACTTAAGAATATGCAGATGCCGAAAAATGGGCATCTTACAGAGTGAGAAAGCAGGCAAAATGCACCTTTTGTAAACAATAGGGGCATTTTCCCATGTTGGCACATAACTTGCGTAGTATAAAGTGAATGCTGATAGGGGGAATGGATATGAATCAGAAACTGTATGAACCAATGCGCCATTGGAAGGACATTGAGCTTTGGAAGGATGTACCTGAGGAAAAATGGAACGACTGGATATGGCAACTGACGCATACGGTCAAAACGCTTGATGATTTAGAAAAAGTCGTCAATTTAACAGAAGAAGAAAAAGAAGGGGTGAAGATCTCAACCAAAACCATTCCGCTTAACATCACACCCTATTATGCCTCACTGATGAATCCAGACGATCCAAGGTGTCCAATACGTATGCAATCTGTTCCGATTGCAGAAGAGCTCCACAAAACAAAATACGACCTAGAAGACCCGCTTCATGAAGATGAGGATTCACCTGTTCCAGGCTTAACACATCGATATCCAGATCGCGTACTGTTTCTTGTCACAAATCAATGCTCTATGTATTGCCGATATTGTACGAGAAGACGTTTTTCTGGTCAGATCGGAATGGGGGTTCCTAAAAAACAGTTAGATGCGGCGATTGGCTACATTAGAGAAACACCTGAGGTTCGTGATGTGCTAATCTCAGGCGGTGACGGACTTTTAATCAATGATCAAGTCTTAGAATACATTTTGAAAAATTTACGAGAGATCCCGCATGTCGAGATCATTCGGATTGGGACCCGTGCACCAGTTGTCTTTCCGCAAAGAATCACAGATGAATTATGTGAGATTTTGAAGAAATATCATCCAGTTTGGCTCAATACTCATTTTAATACAAGTATCGAAATCACCAAAGAATCAAAAGAAGCTTGTGAGCGTCTCGTCAATGCTGGCGTTCCGGTAGGCAATCAGGCCGTCATCCTTGCCGGTATTAACGACAGTGTGCCAATTATGAAGAAACTGATGCATGATCTTGTGAAGATTCGTGTCAGACCTTATTATATTTACCAATGTGATTTATCTGAGGGGATTGGTCACTTTAGAACACCTGTCTCAAAAGGGCTTGAAATCATAGAAGGGTTAAGAGGACATACGAGCGGTTATGCAGTGCCTACCTTTGTCGTAGATGCGCCAGGAGGTGGAGGAAAGATCGCTTTGCAGCCAAATTATTTACTCTCTCAAAGTCCTGATAAAGTGGTCCTTCGTAACTTTGAAGGCGTCATTACATCCTATCCTGAACCAGAACAATATGTGGCAGGGCAAGCAGATGATTATTTTCACGAAATTTATGAAGAGATAAAGGAACCGGCTGATGGGGTGACGGCAATATTCCAAGATGAAGCAACGTCCTTTACACCAGAAAATCTAAGACGGATGAAACGAAGAGAGTCGTACGAGACAAATCCGGCGCATGATACACTCAAAAACAAACGAGAAAAACGGGATGAACTAAAAGAGAAGAAATATCAAGCACAACTCAAGAAAGATCAAATTGTCAAGGAGGAGAATTGACCTTGTTCACATGTGATTGGTGTTTGGAAAAGAAAGCTAAGAAAGAACAAACAACAGTTTATTGGGAGCTGATCACTGGGACACAATCAATCGAAATTATAAAAACACCCTCGTTTTCATGCGAACATTGCGGGATGACGTATCAGAAGGATGAAACGGTGAAGGAGATAGAAGATCAATTAATATTGGTGGACCAAACAAAACTTCCAGAAAAAATCTCATATGAAGAATTAATGAGCATGAAGCGTTTATTAAAACGAAACTACTTTGATTTTTCTTCATAATTTATACCTCCGCCTATACAAGTCATCAAAATCCTGTATAATATAACATCAAAATAGAGTGTCGCGGAGGGAATAAACAGGTGAAGTCGTTTTACCATTATTTAATGAAGTTCAGGCATCCAAAACCGCAGGATGATACCGGTCATTTTGCTAATGCAGCTTATGAAGATCACAGTTTTCCTAAAACTTCGACAGATTATCATGAGTTATGTGCATATTTAGAATTAAATGGAGATTATTTAACCTCAATGACTACATTTGACGAAGCCTATGAGCAATACGAAGTGGAAGTCAAAAAAAAATAAACTTTTCACCGCTTGTTCCGTAAATGGGGAAGCGGTTTTTTTATGAAGAAATAAAATGGCGTTTAGTATGGTTTGGTTGCCCATGCAGAATTCCTTGCGCCGGCATACGATACGTTAAGACCAAAAGTCGGGCAAGGAGGAGACAAAATGAAGGCGAAAGCACCAAAATATAAAATAGGGGATATTGTCGTCGTTATCATGTATGGCACAGTTGGAACGATTACAAAAGTCCATCAAATTGACCAGCATTATTTGTATGAGGTCAATCATAATGAGGTGCTTTATTTTGAAACATCACTTCAGCTTTACGATGAATATGACGGGGTGATTGTGGATACTGAGAAGCTGGACATTGAATATGAGTTCCTCATTGGCGATGTTGTATACGTGAAAGATTACGGAAAAGAACTCTTTAAAATCATTGGTCACCGCACTGAAATTTGGCGTTACCTTGATGATGGCTGGGAAGATGTGATTTACGAATTAACGAGGCTAAAAGACGGAGAATGGCTGGAGACAGAGGAAGAAGATTTAACTCTTGTGCTAAGGAAATACGAAATGGACCAATTTGTTCATCAGCTTCTTTTTGTACATTACGTAGGTGAAACCGCCAAAGAAAAAGAAGACGATATAGTTCAGACAGCTCTTTTACATTTAGAAGAGAAACAAGAAAGCGAAGCATCACTAGAGTTCCTCGCTGTATCTATAGTGGATGAGCTTCTTGATATTTATAATGATTATAAAATTCTCTATGAATTTTTTAAAGATCCAGAATACAAGGATATGATGGACTTTATTTTGGAAAGTTTAACTGAGCATTTTGGTTAAAGAAAGACTTGTCCTAAAACGAATAAAAAGTAAGGTACACAGAAAAAAGCAATCACATAAAACCATCCCCTCAAGATACGGCCCATCACTTGATCAAATGCGTCACCATCTAACATGCTTAACCATTTCATTTGCGATCATGCCCCTTTTCTTTTTGTTTACTGCATTTATATGTATGGAATGAGCCATTATGACAAACTGTAATAAAAAACAGGCGAGGTTCATACATCATAAAAAAGGAGGCGGAAAGCAATGAAAGAAGCGGATTTGGTGATTGATACAGAGGAAATTGCGGAATTCTTCTATATGGAGCTGGTCAAAAGAGGGTACATACCAACTGAACTGGAAACCTTTGAGCTTGCAGACATTACATTCGAATATATGTTGATGAAAGCAATGATAGTTGAAGAAGAAGCGTGGTAGCCGCTATACTTTGAAGAGATTCCTGAGGAGAAAGGGAGGCGAATCCTTCAACGTGAATGTTATTTTTCTTTTCATTGTTTTTGGAGCTATCAGTGTACTTATGGTTTCCAATGTATTTCAAGAAACGGACAACCATATCATTTTATGGTTTGAACACATTAGACTCCCTTTATTAAACGATATGATGCTGACTGTGACGGATTTAGGTATGAGTGCCACCCTTGTCCCCATCATGCTCATCTTTAGTGTGGTGCTGCTGATGTATAGGCGCTATCACTCGATCATATTGCTTTTTTTCTTGTATATAAGTGAAAAAACGATGAATCATGAGTTAAAGGGTCTGTTTGGCAGAGAGCGTCCAGCCTTTGAGCATCTTGTCAATGAAACATATTATAGCTTTCCGAGCGGACACTCCATGAATGCAGCAACCATCTATCCCTTCATTGCATATCTATTAATTGAAATGATCCCTTGGCTAAAAGAAAGACAAAAAAAAGTCTACTTCATCACTGCATTATTTGTGATCGTCATCGGTGTCAGCCGAATGTATATTGGTGTTCATTATTTGACAGATGTGGCAGGAGGCTTTGCGATAGGACTGGCTTTGTTTCTCTTATTTAAAAAGATTGACGAAAAAATGTCCGTCAATCGACAAAAATAGAAGAAGGAGATTATCAAATCCTAGCCAATTTTATATAAAAAGGGAGGGATTTTGATGCAATTGACGTTGAGATTTTTTCAAAAGAAACCTTCAGCCTATCACTTAACCATTTACCAAACACCTAGTTATGGTGATACTAACGGGCATCAGCCTGTGTACCGGACAATGATTGGCGGCAAAACACATCAAGATGTACTGGAAAAAGCATTCTCAACATTTAATGTACATGATACAGTCCCTAATGATTACAATGCGCGGTTTATCACGACAGGTGATATTGTTGAGATTGATGATAGGAAAAAGGGCAAGTGCTATTATCAGCTCTTTCCGACAGGATGGAAACGTAGTGAAAGAATAAAGTTGATGAGTTAACCAAAGGACCACAGATGCCAGCTCTCTTGCCAGCTGGCTATTTTCTTTTTTTCCCTCAATCGTTTATAATAAATAAGATAAAACACACGTTAAACGTAAGTGGAGGCTAAAAAATGAGTGTACATATTGGAGCAGATAAAGGACAAATTGCAGAAACGGTATTGCTTCCTGGCGATCCGCTTCGTGCGAAATATATTGCAGATACATATTTAGAGGATGTCGAGTGCTATAACGAAGTGCGCGGCATGTATGGCTTTACAGGCACATATAAAGGAAAACGTATTTCCGTACAAGGCACTGGGATGGGTGTACCGTCTATTTCGATTTATGTCAATGAACTCATTCAAAGCTATGATGTTCAAAACTTAATCCGCGTCGGTTCGTGCGGAGCGATTAAAAAAGATGTGAATGTACGTGATGTTATTTTAGCACAGACGTCATCAACCGACTCCCAAATGAATCGTGTCGTATTTGGACCGATTGATTACGCGCCTTGCGCTGATTTTGGTCTACTCAAGAAAGCCTACGACACAGCAGAAGCAAAAAATGTAGCTGTGCGTGTCGGAAATGTATTTACAGCAGACCAGTTTTACAATGAAAAACCACTTGAGCTCATGGATCAATACGGCATTCTCGCAATTGAAATGGAAACAACAGCTCTATACACGCTCGCTGCAAAATTCGGTAGAAAAGCGTTATCGATTCTAACAGTAAGTGATCATGTTCTGACAGGAGAAGAGACAACTGCAAAAGAGCGTCAAACGACTTTTGACGAAATGATCTTAATTGCACTAGATTCTGTTTTATAATAGTATAAAGGGTGTGCTACGATGTAGCGCATCTTTATTTTTTTAGCAGAGCAAAAGGAAGGTATGTCATGAAGAAAAGCTATAAAGTACTCTCAATCGCATCGATTCTTGGTTTGACGGCCGCATTATCGGGCTGCCAGTTGCTCGATCAAAAGAGCGACACATCAGATGTAAACAAAACAAACGAACAAAAATCAGCAAATCAATCATCCCAGCAAAACTCAAATGCTACGGCAGATCCATTTAATCAAGAGCTGACGTTAAAGAGTGAATATTTCAATGACATCAAGGTTGTCAGTGGGCTGAAAACCATACAAAACCCTGAAAATATTCTTGCACTTGTTAACAAAGAATATGCATTGCCGGGTACCTATAAACCTTCTGATCTCGTTGTACCAAAAGTTGAATTCTCCTTTTCGGAGAATATCGAAAAACGATATATTCGGAAAGAAGCAGCAGAAGCCCTTGCCAAGTTATTTAATAGAGCGAAAAAAGAAAACTACGAGCTTGTTGCTGTATCTGGCTATCGTTCTTATGATCGTCAAAAAACCATTTTTGACAGTGAAGTCAAAATAAAAGGGAAAGAAAAAGCTCAAGAAGCAGTTGCTCTACCAGGTGAAAGTGAACATCAAACAGGACTTGCGATTGATATTTCCTCAAAAAGTGCTGGCTTTGAGATCTCTGAAAAGTTTGGTGAAACACCTGATGGCAAGTGGGTGGCGAAAAACGCTTATAAATATGGCTTTATCATCCGATATCCAAAAGGGAAAGAAGACATTACGAAATACGAATACGAGCCATGGCACCTGCGCTATGTTGGCGAAGAAGCAGCAAAAGCAATGCATGATCACGACTTAACATTTGAAGAGTATATGAACAAAGTCAAGAAAATATAAGCAAATAAAAGGCCTCCCAGCCATTGGGAGGCCTTCTTTTTTTAAAAAAAGAATAATCCTGCTAATGCGAAGCCAGTAATGAAGCCAAGACCAATTCCGTAAGCGGCGCCCCAGCCATAATAACCGCCATAATAGCCGAACCCAAAGCCTTGGCGGAAACCGCCGACTGGACGAATATAGACTTTGCGGTTTGTCACCCGTTCAATACGTCCGACATGCACTCTGCCGTTTCGATCGGTGATTCTAGCTACTTTCCCCAAGTGCTGTTGACAAAGTTTGTAGTAGCGCTCCATGTTTTTCCTCCTTTTGACAAACTCTTTTCACTCTTATCTTATGCAAGATAAATGATAGAGTTTGGACAAAACATATAGGAGATTCGCTCATTTTACACAGTACATTCGAATAGAATATGACTGAGATGCTGGCGATGTGCTTGGATGAAGTCATAGTGTGTTTGTAAAGTGTCGTAAAGCTTAGACGGTATATGAGGAGATAATTCCATTTCTGTTGGCTCCTCTTGTACCATGTGCTCGTCGAAGGAGAGAATACGTAAATCATGGAAGCCTGCTTCTTTTAACTGCTCCTCCCATTCAGAAGGAGAAAAGAGTGAGCGAAAGCCATAAAATTCTTGAATGGCTGCAAGTTCTTTTGTTGATAGCGGTGCTTTTAACACAGCTTCATTGGCTAACAATTTACCCCCAGGTAAAAGAACACGTTTCATTTCATTAAGAGCTGCTGATAAGTGTGTAAAGCTTAAGACAGATTCACTGATCAATAGAGAAAATGACGCATCTGCAAATGGAAGATTTTCGACTGACGCCTGTATGGCGTTGATCGGCAATTCTTCTCGTTTAAATCTGAGGTTGGCCTTTTCCACCATCAATGGATGCGTATCAATGGCATCCACATGAAAGCCTAGATTTCCTAAATACGCTGCTGTCTGTCCTGTCCCGCAACCAATATCAAGTATGCGCTGATCAAAAAGCAGCTTTGAATGCTCAATCATTGTTTTCGTTAACTCAATTCCACCAGGGTGTGCACCTGATACGCCAAAATAGGCGAGCATTTCTACATAGTCACTCATAAAACCCCTTCTTTCCATATCGTGTTTCTCTATAAAGATATATGCAATGCAAGGTCAAATGGCTTATCTTTTCAAGTAGAAGTTTTATCATCTAGTTGACGGATGAACAATCGTCCTTGATAATAATGAAAGGAGATAAGGTGGTGTTTTTTTGAAAAAACAAATCAAAATCGTAATAGCCATTCTCGTGACAGCAGCACTTTCCTCAGCGATTACTTTTGTGATCACAAAACAAGGTGTTGTCAGTGTCGCAGGAGATGAAAAGTTCAGTAAACTCATGGCTGCTTATACGAAGGTGAAGGATGAGTATTACAAAAAAACGGATGATCAAAAACTAATAGACGGTGCGATTCAAGGAATGATTGCATCACTAGATGATCCATACTCTACATATATGGATCAGGAGGACGCAAAAGGTTTTAACAATACCATTTCTTCGTCATTTGAAGGTATTGGTGCACAAGTGGAAGAAAAGGATGGACAAATATTAATTGTCGCCCCAATTAAAGGCTCTCCTGCTGAAAAAGCTGGTTTGAAACCTCATGATCGAATTTTAGAGGTGAATGGGAAAAGCACAAAGGGGATGTCTGTGAACAAAGCAGTATCTCTCATTAGAGGTAAAAAAGGAACGGATGTTAAGCTACATCTGAATCGACAAGGTGTTGGAAATGTGGATGTGAATATCACAAGAGATACGATTCCGCTTGAAACAGTTTATACAAAGCTAACGAAAGATAAAATAGGAGAAATCCAAATTACATCATTTGCAGAAACCACATCTAAAGAATTGGATAAAGCTATTAATAAGTTAGAGAAACAAGGGGCCAAAGGATATGTGATTGACCTAAGAGACAACCCTGGGGGCATTATGACAGAAGCCATACAAATGAGTAATGACTTTATTGATAAAGGAAAAGTCATTATGCAGGTCGAGGAAAAAGGGAAGATACAAGTGTACAAAGCAGAAAAAGAACGGAAGGTCCATAAACCAGCCGTAGTCCTTGTAAATGGCGGATCGGCAAGTGCTGCTGAAATTATGGCGGCGGCCCTGCATCAATCATCAGGAATTCAAATCGTTGGTGAGAAAACATTTGGTAAAGGAACCGTACAAAATGCCCAAAGCTATCAAGACGGCTCTAGTGTCAAGTTAACCATTGCAAAGTGGCTGACACCGAATGGATCTTGGATTCACAAAAAAGGAATTGAACCACAGGTGAAAGCATCTCTCCCAAGTTATGCAAAGCTGCCATATTTAAATCCGAAAAAGACTTATCAACTGAATGATAATGGAGACGAAGTAAAAGCGGCTCAAAAAATGTTCCAAGCACTCGGCTACAAGGCAAAGGCAAATGGAGAGTATGATCAGGCGTTCCAAACTGTTGTGAAAAGCTTCCAAGCAGATCATGATTTGAAGGCAGACGGAATCTTAACAGGGGATACAACGACTGTGCTCATGACAAAAATACAAGAAAAGCTTAAAAAGAATGATACGCAAATGAAAAAAGCCATAGAATTATTGAAACAAGAAATAAAATAAAGAAAGCAGTCCCTTTTTTGAGGACTGCTTTTCTTGTGTTTACGCGTCTTTTGCGATATTTGCTGCTTTTCCTTCTTCAAACAGTTCGTTCGTGACGGAATTTGATATGCTGTTCTTTTGAAAAAACGGATTAAGGATCAGGATGACAACAACGTTTGCTAATAAACCGAGGAAACCTTCAAAAAGGCCAAATGTGACTTGTGAAATGTTGGCGGTAAAGGTCACAATGATCCCAACCACAAGTCCTGCAATGGTTGCTTCTTTTGATTGCTTCTTCCAAAACAGGCTCATTGCAATCGCTGGGAAAATCTGAACCATTCCTGATACACCGATCAATTGCAGCGTCACAAGTGCCGCAGGGAATAGCATACCAAATAAAAGAGCAAGGCCAATAACAATAAACACCATCGAACGTGTAATGATCGTTAATCTTTTCGGTGACACATTTGGATGAATCAAGTCCCGATATAAATTATTCGCAAATAAATTCGACGCACCAATGGCCATAATAGAACATGGAATGAGAGAAGCCAGTGCAATCGTTGAATAAGCAAGCCCCTGCATCACGCCTCCATAAGATGTTTGAATTAAATGAAGAAGAGCAAATCTAGGATTTGTCTCCTCTGGTAAGACTAAAAATGCAATCAACCCAAGGAAGATGACCAAAATCAATACAATGTTATAAAGGGGTAAAAATATGCTGTTTTTACGTATGGCATCTGCACTTTTTGCGGTGAATACACCAGTAGCCGCATGAGCCCACATAAATAAAGCAAGTGCTGAAACGCCTGAAGCTGTAATGAACCACAAAATGCCTTTAGGACCGCTTTCAGGGATTGTTAGAAGCTGAGGAGCTTCCTTGGCTAACGTATTCATCATAGGTGACCAGCCATTAAAATGAATGATCGGCAGTGAAACAACCATAAAGAGCATGATCACCCAAACGAGAATATCTTTTATAATGGCAGTATATGTAGGACCTTTGATCCCGCTGAAAAAAGTATATAGTGCTACTAAGATAAATGAAATCATAACAACTGCATTGACGTTAATATAATTTGTACCTGCGACAGTTAATGTATCTTGAATGCCGCTGAGCTGAAGACAAATATAAGGAATGAGCATCAGTACACCTACAATAGCAATCAAACTTGACAGAAGCTTGCTGTCAAATCGTACGCGTGCATAATCAGCCAGTGTTGTCAGCTTATGACTTTTTGCGACGGTCCATAGTTTTGGTAAGAAGAAATAAGCAATGAAATAGGCAAGCACAGAATAGGGTATAGCGAAAAAAGCGACACTTCCTGCCGTATAGGCTGTACTGGTTAAGCCTAAAAATGTATAGGCTGTATATAAGTCTGCCCCAACGAGAAACCAGACGAGAAGACCGCCGAATTTTCTCCCGCCGACAGACCATTCTTCGACTGTCTGTCTTGAAGATTTGTCATGACCAGCTACAAATCCGATGATCACAACGATAAAAATAATACATGCAGTAATCAATAAAGCTGTTAAATTTCCTTGCATCAGTCAGTTCCTCCATTTGAATGTTGCATCCTGTAAATGATAAATGTACAAATCGGTGTGAGAACAATCCACAATAGGAGCCAAAAGTGGAAAAATGGCAACCCAATCAAAATTGGATGGATGCGATTGACAAAGGGAAGCAATACGAGCTGCCCGATAAATGGAATGGTTATGAGTAGAATCATGATCAATTTTTTATTCATTATTTCCTCCTGAATATTTTGTAATTTCATCATAATAGCAGTTGTCAGATTAGATCACAAGACCATTTTCAGAAAAAACAATCATTTTCTTTCATAGCATATTACTATAACGCTTTCATTCTTAAAAGATGGATTTTAAACAATGAGCGGTGTTAAAAGGGGGTTTTCGAGTTGGATAAATGGAAAAGTTTGGAGTGATAATATTTAAAGCAAATAAAAAAGCCCCGGAAAGTGACCGGGACACGTTTAAAGGAAATCAGAGACTTCATTGATGTCAAAACGATTGCTTTTGTGAGCTTCTTTTGCTGCTTTACCGACTGAAATCAGCATAATTGGTTCGTAACGCCCGCTTACATTGAATTCTTTGATGTAAGCTTCTTTACTGAAACCGCCCATTGCACATGTATCATACCCCATTGCTTTGGCAGCAATCATTAATTGCATAGCAGCTAGTGAAGCATTTGAATAGGCAGCTTCACGTGCATATTGCTCGCTTTGATAAGCTCCATTAATTTGGGTCATCAATGTGTTTTTGATGTCTTCTGTAATAACCCCTTGTTCAGCTAGTTCGCTATAGATTTTTTCACCATTTTTGTGAGCTTCAAAATCTCCTAACACAGCAATAACGGCTGATGCTTGCGACACTTGCTTTTGGTTATAAGCGATTGGCAACAACTTTGCTTTTGATTCAGCACTATGGAATACAGTGAAGTGCCAATGCTGAAGATTCCATGCAGATGGTGCTTTCGTTGTTATTTCAAGAAGCTCTGTTAACTCTTCTTTTGTCATTTCATGGGATGTATCATACTCTTTCACTGAAGCTCTTTCTTTCAAAATTTCAATCGTTTTGTGATCGATCGCCATTTGGTTATTTCCTCCCGTTTCTGCTAATAGGATGGTACAATAAATAAAAAAGTGAGAAACTTACTTATTATAACTAGAGACATTTTAAATTGTTAACCGATAGTTTGTCAAACAATCATGAAAAGAAAGGCTGAAATATATGGCATTTGAATTATGTCCTCATATTCAGGCAAGCATTTTTTCTTCTCGGCAAAAGGTGGAATGGTCTCATCATCCATGTATTGCTTGATGGTCCAAAACGCTTTAAAGACATGACTGACATTATTCCATCCATCAGCCAAAAAATGCTCGCAGAACGCTTAAAAGAGCTGGAACAAGAAGGGGATCATAGAGCGAACGGTTTTGCCTGAGACACCTGTTAAAGTCATCTATTGCTTAACTGAAAAAGGGAACGCATTAAGCGATGTCTTTAGACAAGTATCACGCTGGGCAGGAGAGTATGCAGGGTCTCACGATAAAAAAGAGCAAGCCTAGTTTAAGGTTTGCCCAATCGTTTTGCCTTCTAATGAATATGCTGATGTTAGGCACATGACAAAGGAGGAGAAAAAGCATGTACCCTCATACTCCGCATTTTCGAGGCGGCGCCCCTGGCATTCCGCCGTATGAATCCAGAGTCCCTTTGTTTTTTGGTTTTGGAGCTCCTTTAGTCGGCGGACTGCTTGGCGGTTTTTTAGGAAGTGCGATTTTTAACTATCCCCGTCCTTATTATCCACCACCACCGCCTGTTCCACCACCTTATGGCGGCGGATATCCACCATATTATTAAGAAAAGAGTAAGCCTGCTTAAGATAAAAGCAGGCTTTTTATAATGGAATATCTATTTCAGAAATGCCTGGATCATCATGCTTTAAAAACATAATCTCCAAAATACCATCCTGATAGGACGCTTTCGTTCCTTTTCTTTTTACAGTTGCAGGAAGGACGATTTTCTTTTGTGCATTTTCTTCAGGGAAATGATCGATAAATAGCAGGTTGGCTGTATGCTTGATTTTGATTTTTTCTGTGTTTGGACGATCAAGTTCAATTTTGACAAACACATGGTCAGTTGTTTCAAACACTTCGACATTCGGCTCTTTTTCTGTTTCACTCGTTTTTTTGTTTTGACTAAGTGGATCCTGAAAGGGGAACTGAGCAGGATAATTGGAGCCGAATACACTTTCCATGACTTGATTGACATATTGCTCAACATCTTTAGGGTCCGAGTTCTTTAATATTTCTTTCGAAAATTGCTTTTGAAAAGGGAATAATCGGTTCCAGTCAAACATGCACATCATCCTTTCTAAATGCCCTGAATTAGTGTATGCCCAATTGAATGTACGCGTGCTATAATAGACGTTAAGTTTAGAAAGGGATGGTGTACTTGGAGCATCAAGAGCAAACAAAAGGTGTGCTGTATACTGCAACATCTTTTACATTGTGGGGGCTGTTCCCATTATATTGGAAACTTATGGATCATATTTCGTCAGGCGAAATTTTAGCTCACAGAATTTTATGGTCGTTTGTCTTTATGTGCGGTATTCTTCTATATTTAAAGCAAGTCCGCCGAGCCATTCAAACAATGAAAAGGCTTATGTTAGATGGTAAAGCTTTATACTCTTTACTTTTATCTGCTATTTTAATTTCGATCAACTGGTATGTGTACATTTGGGCAGTCAATCATCATTTAATGCTTGAAGCAAGTTTGGGTTATTATATTAATCCACTTATATCAGTTTTACTTGGGATTATCTTTTTGAAAGAGCGACTGAATAAAATCCAAACCATTGCCATTTTCATAGCCGCAGGCGGTGTTATGATTTCTACAGTTCAGTACGGATCATTTCCTGTGGTTGCCTTCTTATTAGCTTTTAGCTTTGGTTTTTATGGATTGATCAAAAAAAGGATGGCATTCACGAGTGCCATTGGGCTGACCATTGAAACGCTACTTCTTGCTCCTGCCGCACTTGTTTATTTAATCTTCTTTTTAAAGGAACCAGAAGTCACAATGCAGACAAGCAGCATAGGTTCTCTTGGGTTATTGTTCTTTGCTGGAGTCTTTACAGCAGTTCCACTTCTTTTGTTTTCCGAAGGTGCGAAAAGAATTCCTCTTTATCAGGTCGGGATTCTCCAATATATTGCACCGACAATTACTTTTTTCTTAGGGTTGTTTATGTATCACGAACACTTATCAGCAGGGAAAGTTCTGACGTTTCTATGTATTTGGGTTGCGATTTTATTGTTTACAGCATCACAACTTCGCATGAAAAAAACATCAAATGCTCATTAAAATCAAAAGCAGTTTACTTTTTTTTGATGGCGGATCATGTCATAATAAATTGTTAACAAATCCGTTTGAGGTGATCACATGACACAAGCAAATGAGCTTGTATCAGCTTATCTATCTTTATGGAAAAATCGTCCGCTTAATGTAAGAGATATGCCGTCCTTACAAAAGGCAATATGCGAGGATTTGGAGGATGCACACACGCATCCGCGAGCAAGAAAGTCATTCTATGAAAAGTATGTGATATCGGTGGAGAGGATATTGCAAGCCTCCATTCAACGGGATCATCAATTAAAGCTGATCAGTTTACATACAGAAAAGCTAAGAGAATTATTACAAAAAGAAGGAAGGAACAACTTATGAAACCAATTCAAACGGAAGATGTCACAGCGCATCTTCAATCGTTTTTAAATCGTCCAGTTTTCGTGCATCTTGAAACGACAACGGGTTCTTATTCAGCGCATGTGAATGAACAAAATATGACCGTTGTGGCGTATATTCGCAATGCAAAAATCGTCTACTCACAGGCGAAAATAAAAGGACAAGGACCGTATCGTGTCGGTATGAAAACAGAAGATGGCTGGATTTACGCAGAAGGTTTGACTGACTATGTGGTCGATGAAGAGGGCCGTCTGCTTATGGCAGGACATCTGCCAGATGGAAAACTTGCGATTTCATTACAAATTAGTGAAACACCATTTACGGTGTAGGAGAAAGGGTGACGAGACTTGAAAGAACATGTACTAGTGATACTGCCTCATCCCGATGATGAATCCTTTGGGGTCGCAGGTCTCATTGCACAAAGCAGAAAGCGCGGAATTCCTGTCACGTATGCATGCGGAACACTCGGTGAAATGGGAAGAAATATGGGCAGTCCAACGTATGCCAATCGTGAAACACTTCCTGAATTGAGAAAACAAGAACTGATCAATGCTTGCAAAGAGATGGATATCACTGACTTACGAATGCTTGGACTACGGGATAAGACGCTCGAATTTGAAGATGATGAATATTTGGCTGATGTAATGGAACAAATCATCGATGAAGTCAAACCAACTCTCATAGTCACATTTTATCCTGGCCACGGGGTACATCCAGACCATGATGCAACAGGGGAAGCTGTCATTCGAGCACTTTATCGGAAGAAAAAAGAAGACCGTCCTGTGACATACTGCATGGCCATTACGAGAAATAGAGAAGAAGTCTTAGGTGATCCAGATATTGTGATTGATATGACCGATGTAGCAGATATTAAATTAAATGCACTCAGAGCTCATCGAACTCAAACAGAAGGCATGCTTAGAGAGCTTGAGCAAAAGCTGAAAAATAAAGAACCAGTTGTTCAAAAATGGTTCGATGAAGAAATTTTCTGGACATATCAATGGAATGATTAAATGAAAAGGCAACTGGCTCATGTCAGTTGCCTTTTATGGTGCGTCATATTACCGATTCCCCAAGATGAACAAAACATTTATCAATCAATCTGAGACGAACAAATAGTAGGACAGCATCAGCTCCGTCAGAGTCTTGGAAACCCACATTTCCAAAAATCAATCCATAATTTAAAACAAAGTTAATAGGAAGTGCAGTCAACGTGATGAGCATCGTCACACGTGTTTTCCCTAATACATCCATGAACGGCCTCATGACAAAATATTCGAAAAGAGGGATAATCCCAAAAGCAAGGAAACTCAGAAAATGCTGCGCAACGCCTTGTACGGACTGCTTAAGCCCACGCCCTCTTAATAAAAGGGTGACTGCCATCCAGCTTTGCACGAATACTGTTCGTTTCTCTCATAACAGAAATAACGAGAGGAAATATATACGCTATGTAAAAAAATCAATTCTCTGATGGATTATGTTTCTTTGGCTGCTTCGTTTTTTTAAACATTTGAGCATAAATAAAAGAAAGACTGACAACACCTAATATGCTACAAGCATATTGAATCACTTTCTGAATCGTCATTTCCAGCTCACCTCCATACAAATAGAATGTGCAAATTTTGTTATTTTATGACGATTGGCCCAAAGAAGAAGGAAAATCATAAGATAATGAATTGGACCAACGAAAAAACCATTTTTAAATCAGATATGAACGCACATTTAATGTATCAGAGGAAATAGGGAAAAAAGGGGTATTATGTCCTTTAACAGTGAAAGAGCCGACAAACAGTAAAGTACAAGGCATTCTTCATAATGAGAGAATGCTTTTTTTAATGAGGAGAAAAAACAGCTAATTAAGTAAAAAGTCATTTGATACAGAAAAATTTGTCATGTAGAATAGAACTATGAAACTAGCAAAGTGCTTGTTTTGACAAATTTGTATACATTAACTTAAAAAAGTGTTTATAAATCGAGCAAAAAGCCGATAGAAACGATATGGCTTCATTTTAGCATGTAGAGTTTGCTACTTTAGCCTATTGAAAATTGCCCAATGTCTTGGTGTCCAGTAAGATAATAGAAATAAAGAATAAATAGTGTAACAGAAGCAGGACTATGAAATGCAACTCTAAAATAGTGCATAAGTCTTTACTGAACGAAATGAAGAAAGGCGGAGATTTATTATATGAAGAAAAAGGTAGTAACCGGCCTTGCAGTTTCAGCGATTGCTGGCTCAGCTGTGATTGCTGCACCGGCAGAAGCACAAACGATTAAAGTGAAAAGCGGTGACTCACTTTGGAAGATTGCCGAGCAGTACAATACGAGTATTTCCGAACTTCAATCGCTTAATCAACTAAAAACGACAATGATCTTTAAAGGGCAAAGTTTGAAAATTCCTGCAACAAAAAGTAAGAAATCCAACTCATCAGCGGGTTCAAAAGCAGCGAAATCAAGTGCTTCAACAACATCTAGCTATACTGTGAAGCTTGGCGATTCATTATGGCTTATTGCGAAAAATCATCAAATGTCAGTAGCACGCCTAAAAAGTATAAACAGCCTAAACAGTGATCTCATTCGTCCTGGACAAAAGCTGAAAGTGTCTGGAAGTACGAAGACAAGCGGCAATCAATCATCAAACTCAAATTCCAGCTCAAACAAAAAGACAAACAGCTCCAATCGTTCGTCCTCAGCATCTAGTACATACAAAGTCAAATTAGGTGACTCACTATGGAAAATTGCCAATTCGTTAAATATGTCGATTGCCGAAATCAAAACATTGAATCAGTTAAAGTCTGATATGATTTATCCAAACCAAGTACTGAAAGTAAAAGGAGCTGCCCCTTCAAAACCAAAGCCGAAGGCACCTACTAAGCCAAATCATCAATCTTCTAACAACAATCATTCGTCAAGCGGTCAAACAACATCTTATACAGTCAAATCAGGAGATTCATTATGGAAGATTGCCAATCAATTTAAAGTACAAGTTCAGTCCATTCGTACAGCAAACAGCCTGAAAAGTGATGTACTTAGAATTGGACAAGTTTTAAAGATCAAGGGAGCTGCTTCTGGTTCAACATCTAAGGGTGCAACAAGCCCGTCAAACAATCACAAAACCGAGGCGCCAATGAATGCGAAAATTACAACTATGATTCAAGAAGGTAAAAAATTAACAGGAATTCCATACAGATGGGGCGGCAATACACCTGCAGGGTTTGACTGCAGTGGTTTTGTTTACTATCTGATTAATAAAGTATCATCTGTATCTAGACTAAGCACAGCAGGCTACTGGAATATGATGACGCCTGTCAGCACGCCGCAAGTTGGAGATTTTGTCTTTTTCACAACATACAAAGCGGGTCCTTCTCACATGGGATTATACCTTGGTGGAGGAAACTTCCTTCATGCAAGTGACAACGGGGTAGGCATTTCTAACTTGAGTAATCCTTATTGGAAAAAAGCCTATTTAGGTGCGAAACGTTTCTTCTAAAAAGCCGATTTTCGGCTTTTTTTGTTTGCTTTTCGAGGAGATTGTCCATACTGGTAACAAAAGGGGGCAGTCATATGAGAATATCAATATGGGCGATCATGATTTGTTTAACCTTTGTGGTATCAGCATGTCATGCACCGCCGAAAAAAGAAACGACAGAAGAGAGCCATGAAGTCGCAGCACCTAAACCACCGCCTATCATCACGACATTAATCAATGAAAATGGTCAAAAAATAGGAAGCATTGACGTGAGGGAATCGTCAAAATCCGGGCTGGATCTTCATGTGAAAGCCACAGGACTTCCTCCAGGTTCGCATGGTTTCCACATACATGAGACAGGGATATGTGAAGCTCCGGACTTTGAAACGGCAGGTGCTCATTTTAATCCAGCACACAGGGAGCACGGTTTTGATAATCCAAAGGGGCATCATGCTGGAGATATGCCGAATTTAGAGGTTGGGGCAGATGGTAAAATTGATGTCGTTGTCAATGTGCCGGATGTGACATTAAAGGGAGGTTCGCATCAATTATTCAGTCAAAATGGGCGAAGCTTTATCATTCATGCAGAAGCAGATGATTACTTAAGCAACCCTTCTGGAAATTCAGGAAAACGTATCGCTTGCGGAGCAATCACAAAAGAAATGGTAAAATAACAACAGACGAACCTTTATGTATTGAGTACATAAAGGTTTTTTTAGTATACTTGTTGAGGAAATTGATCGAAGAGAGGAATTAATCGTATATGTTCAACCAACAATCACTCCCGGAAGAAATTCAAGCAATGATCGAAAAGAAAACAAAAGACCTAGAAGAAGAATTTCGTCCGTTAATAGGCTCAAGCGGATATGAATCGCAGGATACTTCTATTATTAATGATGCCATCATTGCCCTTGCACTTGGTAAAAACGTCCTTTTAAAAGGACCGACTGGATCAGGCAAAACAAAACTAGCTGAAACCTTATCCGCTTTCTTTAAACAGCCGATGCATAGTATAAACTGTTCAGTTGATCTTGATGCAGAAAGCTTAGTTGGATATAAAACCATTCACAATGATGGGAATATCGCTTCTATCGAGTTTATCGAAGGACCCGTTACAAAGGCGATGAAAAAAGGTCACCTTCTATATATTGATGAAATCAACATGGCAAAGCCAGAAACATTACCGATTTTAAATGGTGTACTCGACTACCGAAAAATGATGACAAATCCTTTTACAGGTGAAGTAGTGAGAGCAAAAGAAGGCTTCGGTGTCATTGCGGCAATTAATGAAGGATATGTTGGCACTGTGCCTCTCAATGAAGCGTTGAAAAATCGTTTTGTCGTCATAGATGTTCCTTACATTAGCGGTGGCATATTAAAAGACGTTTTACAATCACAGTCCGTTTTAACTGATGAGCGTTTAATAGATCAATTTGTTCAGCTATCATCAGACCTGATGACACAGGCTCATCATGGTCAAGTCAGTGAAGAGGCGGCATCTATCCGAGCGCTGTTAGATACTTGTGATCTCGCGCAGTTCATTCCACCGCTTCGCGCAGTTGAACGTGGAATCGTTGAGAAACTAGAAGATGACCGGGAAAAAGCAGCGGTGAGAAATATCGCACAAACATTATTTGAGTGAGGTTCTGACTTTTGAAATTTATCAAATTTAATGACAGCAGAATCGATTCATTTCTATTTATGGAATTAACCGACCTAGCCAAAACGTTAGCCAAAAGTAATGATGTTGAGCTTGAATACGGCGTGCAGTCCTATTATGAACCTTTTGAAAAGAAAATTTTCATTAGCCATTTTTGGGATGATCGTAATCAAGAAGACATGACAGCAGGATTAAAAAGTGATGTTTTCCTACGTGCAATTGGTACAGTTTATAGTGATTTGCCTGTGTTTAAGGAAATGATTCAGTATGCTCACAAATTATCTATTCCTGATTTATGTAAACAGTTGTTTATGCTGTTTGAAGATATCCGTATTGAAGAACGGATTAAACGTGATCGCCCAGGAACAAAAAAGGTATTTAAACGAAGAAGAGAGCTCTATCGTCGTCACTTTAAGACACAATTAACCATTAATCAAGAACGGAGCATCATAACGGACGCATTGTTTTGTGCCGTTTATGTCAAGCTGACAGCTCATTCTCCGTTAGAAGAAATTCCAGCTCTTCATGAGCGCATCAATCCGATGATTCCTTTTATTGAGTCAAGTCTTGAACGTGTGTATGAAGCAGCTTCAACATCTGACATCGCCTCAATCGTGAAGCAATTGACAGAGGGCTTTGATGAGCTTCTTGAAAAAGACATGCTGAATACGTATTTCTTCTTCCCAGAATTGGACTATGAAAAAGCGGCAAAAGAACCGCTGTTTCATGACTTAAAAAGAAAGCCTAAATTAAGTGATGACCTAAAAGTAGATCGGGAAAAAGAGGGGGATGAAGACATCCACCAAGAATATATGGAAGTCTGGCATAGAGAAACCGAAGCACCGTCCAAAAGTTTTCTTCAATTCGATCTAGAACATGGCGGCAAAAGTGACCTTGGCAAAGATGCGGCAAGAGAAGGAGATGATGGTGATCAGGCGCTTGGCACCGTTCAGGGATCGGCGAAACAAACAGAGCGAAAAGACTATTCAAAGCTTGAAGCATTAGAAGAGGCACAAGGACAAGAAGCCCAAGGGGATGCACTGGAAAATGGAAAAGAGAATAAATATGCTTTTCCGGTGATGATCACACCCGGGCCTCCCGCACCAGAGCATATAGATCTATACAAACAGCATGCGAAAGCAATAGAGCCTTACCAAAAACGCTTAAAACAAATGATCCAAAAAACACTTGAACATAAAAAAACATGGCCAAAAACAGATCTTCATGCGGGGCGGCTTAGTAAAAAGCTCATTCGGTATTTTACAGAATCAAATCCACGTCTTTTCTATCAGAAGCAAGCCCCATCATCCCAGATTGATGCCGTATTCACTTTATTAGTTGACTGTTCTGCGAGTATGTTTGACAAAATGGATGAAACAAAAAAAGGGATTGTTCTTTTTCATGAAGCATTAAAATCTGTTCAAGTACCGCACCAAATTGTCGGGTTTTGGGAAGATACAAACGACGCAACGGAAACAAGCCAGCCTAACTATTTTAATACAGTGGTGTCGTTTAAAGACTCTTTATTTGATGCCGGTCCTTCAATTATGGCACTTGAACCAGAAGAAGATAACCGCGACGGCTATGCAATTCGTCAAATGACAAAAATGATATTAAAAAGAAGAGAAGAGCAAAAATTTCTCATTGTGTTCTCTGATGGAGAACCAGCGGCCTTCAGCTATGAGCAAAATGGGATTGTCGATACGCATGAAGCTGTGCTAGAAGCGAGGAAAAAAGGAATTGAGGTCATCAATGTCTTTTTATCGAATTCTCCTATAGAAGAGGCACAAATGAAAACCATTCAAGATATGTATGGCAAGTTCAGCATTTTTGTACCAGATGTCGATACATTACCAGACGTCTTGTATCCGTTATTGAAGAAATTACTGCATAAAAGCATTGGGGCATAAAGTTTTGTCCCTTTTTTCAAAAATATTTTTCGGAATGATTTAAATTTTTTGTTTTTCTTTGAATTTTTTATCTTTAATTGAACAAAGAATGTAGAAAGTAATCCGAAACAGTGGTAAAATATTATTGGAAGCGTTTTATTACATAAATTTGGTCATTGTGTCCTGAAAGTTATATCGAGATAGTGTTCAATCACTTGATGATCAAAGTTGGGGGTAGTATTCAAAATGTTTCAAAATGATGTGAAACAACCGTTGAGTTGGGAAGAATTTCATGGTCCGAACCTCGGCTATGTGCTCGAGCTCTATGATCAATATGTCCAAGATCCTAACAGTGTTGATGAAGATTTAAGAGGAATATTTGCTGAGCTTGGTGCACCACCGAGTGAAACAAAGGAGGAAATTGGGAAAAAAGAAAATAGCATAGTTACTTCTGAACAAATCCAAAAGATAGCATCAGTCGTTAAACTGGCAGAAGACATCAGAACGTATGGCCATTTAAATGCTTCCGTCAATCCTCTTCGCAAAGAAAAGGAATTACAAGAGCTGTTTCCTTTAAAGGATTATGCCTTAACAGAAGAAGATGTCAAGAAAATCCCAGCATCTATTATTAGTGCAAACGCACCAAAACACATTTCAAACGGCATAGAAGCCATTAACCATTTAAGAAATACGTATAAGCGCACCATTTCATTTGAATTTGATCACGTCCATGACTTCGAAGAACGGAACTGGCTCTTAAAGTCTGTGGAATCTGGTGAATTATTTACGAAAAAACCGGCTGACAAGCTAGTATCTGTGTTTAAAAGACTAACAGAAGTTGAGCATTTTGAGCAGTTTCTTCATAAAACATTTGTTGGGCAAAAGCGCTTTTCTATTGAAGGATTAGATATGCTTGTTCCAGTGCTTGATGAGATTATATCAGAATCTGTGACACAAGGGACTTCAAATATTAACATTGGAATGGCTCATCGAGGCCGTTTAAATGTATTAGCACATGTTCTAGGAAAACCATATGAAATCATTTTCTCGGAATTCCAGCATGCACCAAATAAAGAGCTTGTCCCGTCAGAGGGCTCAATTGGCATTAGTTACGGATGGACAGGAGATGTAAAGTACCATCTCGGGGCTGATCGTCAAATTAAAGATGAAGATACAAAGAGTGCAAGAGTAACTCTTGCCAATAATCCAAGTCATTTGGAGTTTATTGACCCAATTATTGAAGGCAGTACGCGTGCAGCTCAGGAGTTGCGTACTCAAAAAGGCTATCCAGTGCAGGATGAAGAAAAAGCATTAGCCATCTTAATTCACGGGGATGCTGCATTCCCTGGAGAAGGAATTGTTGCAGAAACATTAAATTTAAGCCAATTGGCCGGCTACCAAGTAGGTGGAACGATCCATATCATTGCAAATAATATGATTGGATTCACAACGGAAAGCAATGAATCTCGTTCTACGAAATACGCAAGTGATTTAGCAAAGGGCTTTGAAATTCCGATTGTTCACGTCAATGCGGATGATCCAGAAGCATGTTTAGCAGCAGTTCAACTAGCCGTTGAATATCGCAAACGCTTCAAGAAGGATTTTTTAATTGACCTGATCGGCTACCGCAGGTACGGTCATAACGAAATGGATGAGCCTTCTACGACTCAGCCAATGCTATACGAAGCGGTCAGAAAGCATAAAACCGTCAAGAATATCTTTGCAGAAAAGCTTGAAACAGAAGGGCTTCTGACAAAAGAGCAAAAAGAAGAAATCGAACAGACCGTTACTTCTAAAATAGAAGAAGCATATAAAAAAGTACCTTCAAAGAAAGAGCATGCGATTCAAGAAATTGAATTGCCTGAGCCTGTATCTAATGGCTTCCCGGCAGTTGATACGTCAGTTGAATTTGATGTCTTAAGAAAGCTGAATGAAGAGTTAATTAGCTGGCCGAAAGATTTCCAAGTATTCGGTAAGCTAAAGCGGATCCTTGAAAAACGTGCAAAGGTGTTTACAGATGATCGTAAAGTGGAATGGTCACTTGGAGAAGCACTGGCATTTGCATCTATATTAAAAGACGGTACGCCAATTCGAATGACCGGGCAGGATTCAGAACGAGGAACATTTGCTCAAAGAAACCTTGTTCTCCACGACAGTCAAACTGGAGATGAATTTATTGCGCTGCATCAGTTGAGTGATGCAAATGCATCATTTGCAATACACAACAGCCCACTGTCAGAAGGCTCTGTTATAGGGTTTGAATATGGCTATAATGTCTATTCTCCTGAAACTTTAGTGATTTGGGAAGCTCAATTTGGAGATTTCGCAAATGCGGCTCAAGTTTATTTTGATCAATTTATTTCAGCTGGCCGGGCTAAATGGGGACAAAAATCAGGTCTTGTGATGCTCTTGCCGCATGGATATGAAGGACAAGGACCAGAGCATTCAAGTGGAAGAACAGAGAGATTCCTGCAATCAGCTGCAGAGAATAACTGGACGGTTGCGAATCTGACAAGTGCAGCGCAGTACTTCCATATCCTTAGAAGACAGGCAAAGATGCTTCTTCGTGAAGAGATTCGCCCACTTGTCATCATGACACCTAAAAGTCTGCTTCGTAACCCGAACACATTGTCTGAAGTACAAGAATTAACGGATGGACAGTTCCGTCCAGTGCTTGAACAGCCTGGTCTCGTGCACGATCATGAAAAGGTATCACGCCTTGTTCTCTCTAGCGGGAAAGTATCTATCGACATTAGTGATCGCTTCACTCAAATGGAAGAACCAAAAGACTGGCTTCATATTGCAAGAGTGGAACAATTATATCCATTCCCTGCAAAAGATATTAAAGCGATTTTAGCGAAATTGACAAATCTAGAAGAGATCGTATGGGTGCAAGAAGAGCCACAAAATATGGGGGCTTGGGGCTACATTGAACCATATTTACGTGAAATGGCTTCTGACAAAATAAAAGTGCGTTATATCGGCCGCAGAAGAAGATCAAGTACGGCTGAGGGTGATCCAACTGTTCACAAAAAGGAACAAGAACGAATTGTATCTGATAGCTTGACTCGCAAAAACTAAGGGGGAAATGAAAAATGGCGGAAATTAAAGTACCTGAATTAGCGGAATCAATCTCGGAAGGAACGATCGCTCAATGGCTGAAGCAGCCGGGCGATTATGTTGAGCAGGGAGAGTACTTGCTTGAACTTGAAACAGATAAAGTCAATGTCGAACTGACAGCTGAAGAATCTGGTGTATTAAAAGAAGTGCTAAAAGATTCTGGTGACACTGTGCAAGTGGGAGAAGTCATCGGAACAATTGCAGCAGGTGAAGCTGGCGGAAGCGAGTCCGCAGTTAAAGCGCCTGAACAAGCTTCTGCACCTGCTCCGAAAGAAGAGCCGGAAGCTGAACAAAAAAAAGCGACGCCAAAAGAAGAACTGAAAGCTGGTAATGGCAGAACGATCGCTTCTCCTGCAGCTAGAAAACTAGCAAGGGAAAAAGGGCTTGACTTATCCGAAATTCCAACCGTAGATCCGCTGGGCAGGGTACGAAAGCAGGATGTGGCTTCTTACCAAAAGAATGAGACTCCTGCTAGTGCACCAAAAGCAAGTGCTGTGCTGCAAAATGATCAAGCTGGTAAACCGGTTGAGCGTGAAAAAATGTCACGCCGCAGACAAACGATTGCAAAACGTTTAGTTGAAGTTCAACAAACTGCTGCTATGCTTACCACATTTAATGAAGTAGATATGACAGCTATTATGGATTTAAGAAAGCGCCGTAAAGATGCATTTCTTGAACAAAATGATGTGAAACTTGGCTTCATGTCATTCTTCACAAAAGCGGTTGTAGCAGCACTGAAGAAATATCCGCTCCTTAATGCAGAAATTCAAGGTGATGAGCTTGTCATTAAGAAATTCTATGACATTGGCATCGCTGTTGCAGCAAATGAAGGGCTTGTTGTACCGGTTGTCCGTGATGCAGACAGATTATCATTTGCAGAGATTGAAAAAGAAATTGGGCATCTTGCGAAAAAAGCAAGAGATAACAAGTTGTCTTTAAATGAATTACAAGGTGGGTCATTCACGATCACAAACGGCGGAACATTTGGTTCTCTGCTTTCTACACCAATTTTGAACAGCCCGCAAGTTGGCATTCTAGGTATGCATAAAATTCAACTTCGTCCTGTTGCGATTGATGAAGAACGTTTTGAAAACCGTCCAATGATGTATTTAGCACTTTCTTATGACCACCGTATTGTTGATGGGAAAGAAGCAGTTGGATTCCTAGTCACCATTAAAAACCTGCTTGAAGATCCTGAGCAACTATTGCTAGAAGGGTAATCATCAAAATGAAAAGCTAGCTCCCATTATGGGGCTAGCTATTTTTCTTCTTGTTTTTTCCTGTACGTTTAGACCAGTATGTAGAAAGCCAGGACCCAGATCGATGATGCCATACTCTAAAAATAGCACTAGGTACAGCAGCAAGAGGTGAGAATTGTACTGGCGTAAGATCTGCAGCAATCCAAGATAGGAAAATACAATGACCCAAATCGCAAAGGCTCTCTCTGCAAAGTGACTAATCTTGAAAAGAATGTTCATTCATTGATTCAACTTGCTTTTCTCTTATATCTTACTAATTTTAAATGAATGTTCTGAAAAAAATCTGCATTTTATAGTTGATTGTATTAATATTATGTAAACTAATTGGTGGTCTCCTTAGTCATCTGCCTAAACGGAGTGCTCTCTTAAGGCAGCCCATTTGACGTGTTTCGCTTACTCAAGTCGTGCATCAGGTTCATGCCTCCACCACTGATATCCGTATGTTGCTTTTTCATTAGCCTGCCTGTCACATGCAATTACAAAAAAGCCGATGACAATGTCATCGGCTTTGTGAGTGCCTACTAATTTTGGAGATTGATCCAGACGCTCTTGACTTCTGTGTAGTTATTGAGTGCGTATGAGCCCATTTCTCTGCCAAGACCTGATTGTTTATAACCTCCAAATGGGGAGGCAGCATCAAAGACGTTATAGCAGTTGACCCAAACAGTTCCTGCCTCAAGTCGTGATGCAATATCATGCGCATGTTTCAAGTTTTCGGTCCAAAGTCCTGCCGCCAGTCCATATTCAGATTGGTTGGCCCGTTCGATCACTTCATCAATGGAATCGTAAGGGATGGCAGATAGGACAGGTCCGAAGATTTCTTCTTTCGCAATGGTCATGCCATCTTCTACATCTTTAAAGACGGTTGGAGAGACAAAATAGCCGGCTTCATAAGGACATTCGCCTCCAACAACAGCTGTTGCGCCCTCGGATTTTCCTTTTTGGATATAGCCTAGGACACGTTCATGCTGCTCTTTACTAACGAGAGGCCCAATTTGTGTATCTTGATGAAGACCAGCACCTTGCTTCAGTGATCTGGCATATTCAGCCATTTGGTCAACCACTTCATCGTATTGGCTGCGATGAATAAAGACTCTTGAACCTGCAGAGCATACTTGTCCTTGGTTAAACATGACACCGTTTAAAGCACCCGGAATGGCTTTCTTTAAATCGGCATCTGGTAATATGATATTTGGCGATTTTCCACCAAGCTCCAGTGTGACACGTTTGATGGATTTAGCCGCTTTCTCCATAATTATTTTCCCAACACTTGTTGAGCCGGTAAAGGCAAGTTTGTTGACATCAGGATGATCAGTGAGTGCTTCTCCAGCTGTTTCACCGAAGCCGGGTACAATGTTAATAACGCCATCTGGGAAACCAGCTTGATCAACAAGTTCAGCTAGATAAAGGGCAGAGAGTGGTGTTTGCTCGGCTGGTTTTAAAACGATGGTACAGCCTGTTGCTAATGCTGCCCCCATTTTCCACATGGCCATCAAGAGCGGGAAATTCCAAGGAATGATTTGCCCGACTACTCCGACTGGTTCATGGCGAGTATAATTAAAATACCCTTGATGAACAGGAATGGTTTGTCCAGTCATTTTTGTTGTCCAGCCTGCGTAATACCTCATGTGCTCAATGGCAAGGGGAACATCCGCATTCGTTGTCTCAACGATTGGTTTTCCATTATCAAGTGTTTCGAGCTGAGCAAGCTCAAGCTGATGTTCTTCCATTAAATCTGCGAGCTTAAACATTAAGCGAGCGCGTTCAGCAGCAGACATTGAGCGCCAAGGACCATGAAATGCGTTTTTTGCTGCTTTGACTGCGTCATCAATGTCCTTTGCCCCTGCTTCATATACATCAATAAGGGTTTCTCCTGTTGCTGGGTTAGGTGTAGAAAATGTTTTTTCGTCATGACTTGAGACAAATTGACCGTTAATGTAGAGTTTTTTTGTGCCTTGGAGAAAAGATTCGAGTTTTGAACTAACCTGAAGTGTTGTAGAGCTCATAAATAAACAAACCTCCTTAAAGATATGGATTGTTCTGCGAGTTCTAGGTGGAAAAAAGCGGATAATGAACCAAAGATGATCTACGCACATAGCTGTAAACGTATACATTCATCATATTACACGTCATCTATGAATGCAATCCATAACACTCATTGCATTTCACGAAAAATTGGCTACAATAAATGTAGAAATGAAAAAAGGAGTTTTTGATCATGATCCATCAAAATTGGCAAACAGCTAAAACGTTAAAACAAGTAAAATGTGTACATACGAATGCAAAAAAATATATGGTCAATCGTGCTTTAACTGAAGGAAACACATACGAAGTGAAAAATGAAACAGAAGAATTCCTCTTTGTGGTTGATAATACGGGGAAAGTAGGCGGATACCACAAAGATTATTTTGAAGATATTTCTTCTGAATGATTTACATGATCATCACTCATACTAAGGAAAATAGTAAAGGGTGATAATCATGTTGAAAAAGCAACCAGATGACAAGCAAGAAACTCAAAATGTTTGGCATGACAACGAAGATGCTGATATGGCGATAACACTTGAGCAGATTTCCGATGTGTATGCCGAGGGAACCATTGATACATCAAAAGATGAATAGCATAAAAAAACAGTGGTTCGAGAAATCACTGTTTTTTTATGGAGTGAAAACATCATGATTTTCATATATTTTCTCCAAATGAACCGAAACTTTTTTCCTTTTTAATAGTCTAAATTAGTAGAGGAAAGAGCATTGTATTAAAAAGAAAAAATTAAATGAAATTTAATCTATTCGTAATGGAATAACCACGATTTTTAGCGTATTCTATAAGTGAGAATAAAACGTACCCACAAAGCCGTGTGGCCGTTTTGTCATAAAGGAATTTGATGCAGGAAGAGGGGGTTTACGTGGGTATTTTTTCTGTCAGTAAACAAAATGATCATAAAAAATTTGAATCCTTACTGATTGAAGGGGAGCGAATTGAGGCTGTTTACAGACTGCGTCACGACCAAATTTGTTTTACAAATAAACGGCTGATCTTTGGTGATAACCGCGTATTTTCTAAAAAGAAAGTCAGGGTTTCCTTGCCGTATCGGTCAATTGAAAGCTTTGCCATTCAAGAAGCTGGTGTATTTGATCAGGACACAGGTATGCTGCTGGTCACAAAGTCAAAAGTATTTGAACTCGACTTTTCAAAAGATACGGATTTGAGTGATGTGCAAGCCATCTTAACAAAACATATTTGCTAATTTACATAGATCACATGCACTTTTCTCATTTTTAGTTCTTGTTTTAGATAATCGCAAGTTCATGAGCCTTTTCCAACTATTATGGGAAAGGTTTTTTTCTGTCGTTGTGTTTGAATGATGTCTAAAAAGGAAAAAGATGAAACAGATACAGAAAGGAGAATGAACAATGAAAGTATTAGTTGCTGGAGCAAATGGACATACGGGAAGACTTGTTATCCGTTATTTAAAAGAAAAAGGACATGAACCGCTTGCTCTCATTCGAGATAATAAACAAGCTGATGCTATGAAGGAACTTGGTGCATTGCCAGTCATCGGTGATCTTGAAAGGGATGTCACATCTGCTGTGAAACAGGCAGATGCCATCATCTTTGCAGCTGGTTCAGGCTCAAAAACAGGTGCTGATAAAACCATTGCGGTGGATCAAGAAGGCGCAAAACGTCTCATTGATACAGCCAAAAAAGAAAACATTCAGCATTTTGTTATGCTTAGCTCATATAATGCTGATGATCCTAATCAAGGAAAAGGTCAAGGAAGTATGGAGATTTATTATGAGGCAAAGAGAAAAGCGGATGAACATTTAAAACAATCTGGTCTTTCTTATACCATTGTTCGGCCAGGTGCGTTGTTACATGAAGAAAAGGCAGGGAAAATTGAAGCTGCTGCGCATATTCCAAGTGATCGCAACATTGAGATTTCAAGAGAAGACGTAGCCGTTGTTCTTGTGGAAAGCTTAACCGAATCCAATGTGAAAAATAAATCTTTTGACCTCATTAAAGGAGAGAAACCGATAGAAGAAGCACTTCGCACGCTTTAAATAAAGAAGTTACTGCCTAAGAGGTGGGGTCGTTTTTGATGTTTTCATTTCCTTTGTAGCGGGAAGATAATGAGAAAGGAGTGATGAGCGTGAGCTTAACGAAAGCAAAGGACTCATCCAATTAGTGAAACAATGGACAGATGCATTCAGACACATCTGAAAGGTTAGAGAAAGAGCAGGATGTTGAAAGAAATGAGGAAAAATAATATGATGGATGAATAGTAATTTTTTTAGAATAGTTTTTTCTTCTGTCTGTCCAAATGGTCTTCTAATAGAATCAGTTATTTTAACAGAGAAAACATATCTTGAATTTTAATAAACTTTCGTGTAGTATAGTTTAAAGGCTGCGATGTGCGTAATGTTAATAAAGTTTTAACCTTTAAGCTGTAATAGGGAGTTTTATATTGAAGCCGGAATGTCATGCCTCCTACTTTGTGAGAGGAAGACAGGAACGTTTCTGCAAACACCCACTTTGAGGAGTGGTGGTTTAAAACTTTCTTAGTTAGATTACGGCATCCGCAGCTTTTTCTAGGATGAATTAAGCCATTTTCCATTTGGAAAATGGCTTTTATTTTTGTGAAAATATGAAAATCAGTAGACAACATATAAATGAATCAATGTATGTTAAAATATACAAAACAAATGACGGAGAGGGAATTGGATGTTAGAACAAGCAGAAGCACTCCTTAAACAATACTATGGATTTGACGAATTTAGGCACGGGCAAAAACAAGCGATCGAATCAATTGTAAAGAAGCAGAGGGATACTGTATGCATCATGCCGACTGGCGGAGGAAAGTCCGTTTGTTATCAAATTCCTGCCCTTATGATGGAAGGGACAACCATTGTGGTATCGCCGCTGATTTCTTTAATGAAAGATCAAGTAGATGCTTTAAATGAAATGGGATTACGAGCGTCCTTTTTAAACAGTACACTCTCAGCAAGCGAAATGAATACGCGTTTGGAAAGATGTGAACATGGTGAGTATCAGCTACTATATATCGCACCTGAACGTTTGCAAAATGAACGTTTTTTTAAACTGATTGATCAATTGGACATTCCTTTAATCGCTATTGATGAAGCCCACTGCATTTCAGAGTGGGGACATGATTTTCGGCCGAGCTATCGTTATATTCGGGAATGTTTGAACAAACTATCAAAAAGACCAGTCATTGTTGCATTGACGGCGACTGCAACGAAAAAAGTCCATCAAGATATTTGTGAGCAGCTTGGGATGAATGAGGAACAAACCATTTTTACTGGTTTTGCTCGGGATAATTTGGCTTTTAAAGTGGTAAAAGGAGAAAATAACGATCGTTTTATCACGCAAAACTTGAAGAAAAATCATTTGGAGTCTGGAATTATTTATACGGCAACAAGGAAAGAAGCAGAAAGAATCTACAATCGTCTTAAAAAACAAAAAATCAAGGCAGGCATTTATCATGGCGGATTAGACGACGATGTGAGGGAAGAGCAGCAAAATCTTTTTTTAAACGATCAAATCCAGGTAATGGTGGCTACTTCAGCATTTGGGATGGGGATCAATAAGCCGAATGTTCGTTTTGTCATTCATGATCAAATTCCTAGAGACATTGAAAGCTACTACCAAGAAGCAGGTCGTGCTGGCAGAGATGGGCTTGAGAGCGAATGTATTTTACTGTTTTCACCACAAGGAGTCAGAGTTCAGCGTTTTCTCATAGAACAGTCAATTGAAGATGAAGAACGCTATCAGCATGAACTGCTTAAGTTAAGACAAATGGTAGATTACTGTCATACTGAGCAGTGCTTACAGCAATTCGTGCTGGCATATTTTGATCAATCAAGCCAAACAGTTTGTCAAAAATGCAGTAATTGTCTAGATGACAGGGAACATGAAGATGTAACGAGGGAAGCACAAATGGTGCTTTCATGTACCATTAGAATGAATGAACGATTCGGGAAGATGATGATTGCCCAAGTACTAGCAGGCTCTAAAAACAAAAAAGTGCTTGAATTTGGTTTCGATCGACTACCTACTTATGCTTTAATGAAGCAGCATTCAGCGCAGCATATTAGTGATTTCATTGAATTTTTAATTACTGAAGAGTATTTACACATGTCAGAAGGGGCTTATCCGACACTTAAGGTCACACATAAAGGAAAGAAAGTGTTAATTGGACAAGATGCTGTTTTTAGAAAGAAAGCACTCAAAACAACGGCCATTCAAGAAAATGATGCGTTATTTGAACATTTAAGGGTGCTAAGAATGAAATTAGCAAAAGAACAAGGAGTCCCGCCTTTTGTTGTATTTTCCGATCAGACATTGAAAGAAATGTCAAAAATGGAGCCTAAAACCGGAGATGAGTTACTTCATATTAAGGGTGTTGGGAACCAAAAAAGAGAGAAATATGGGGATGTTTTTTTAGAAGCAATCCGTTTGTTTATAGAAAAAGAGTGAAAATAAAGAGTTGGATAGCGTAAAAATTTTTTTGCTGCATTGGAACACATTCTCAAAATGACTTTGCTCATCCTTTCAAAACACTACTGCAGTGCGGGATGGAGAGGCTTTGTGGTCTGTTTTCCCAATGGAGAGAGATGTTTCATGTAAAGGAACTGTAATCTAAAACATATCGTTTTGTTATTGAAATGACATTTACATATGTTACGATAGCACTCGTTAGCCGCCATAAAAAGCTAACAAGGGAGGATTTACTTTATGAAGAAGACTATTATGTCCTTGGTTGCTGTTGCAGCAATCTCATCAACAGCAATCGGAGCGCAGCAAGCTTCTGCAAAGGAAATCACTGTGCAGAAAGGTGATACGCTTTGGAGAATTTCACAAAAAAATGATGTTTCTCTAAAGGACCTAAAGGGTTGGAACAATTTATCTACAGACACGATCTATGCAGGTGATAAATTGACAATCTCTTCAAAAGAGAAAACTCAGGAGCAGTATAAAGTCCAGAAGGGGGACAGCCTCTGGAAAATCGCTCAAAAATTCAATGTGTCAATAAGCGATCTAAAGTCTTGGAATAACTTAAACTCAGATATAATTATGATTGGTTCAACACTAAGTGTTGCTGGTCAAAGCTCTGCTCCAGTAAGCTCAGAGCCTGTTCAAAAACAGGAACCTGTCCAAAAAGAGCAAGCAACAAAAAAAGCTGCTCCTAAACAGGAAACAGCAAAAGCAGAATCATCTTCTGCTAGTCAAAGTGTACAAAAAGAAGTGACTGTAACAGCTACAGCTTATACAGCAAATGACGGTGGAATTTCAGGTATCACTGCAACAGGGGTAAACTTAAACAAAAACCCTCATGCAAAAGTGATTGCAGTAGATCCTAGTGTCATTCCATTAGGAAGTAAGGTTTATGTAGAAGGCTACGGTGAAGCCATCGCAGCAGATACTGGCGGCGCAATTAAAGGTAATAAAATTGATGTACATGTACCAAGCAAATCCCAAGCAAAAAATTGGGGCGTAAAATCAGTCAAAGTAAGAATACTTAACTAGTTGTCTATCGTTTTTTGGAAGAGAGCATCAGGTGGCGGCCTGATGCTTTTATTGTACCCTTTTTTTGACCAAAAAAACATATATTTTTCTGAAAAATTTGCATTTTCGACAAAAATCAGCATATACATAATGATAAACGTTTGTTTTGTTATTAGCTGTCCACCTTATACATTTCTTCGCTTTGTCTTTCCAATTGACTTGGACATCAAAATGATGTTTTTCTTAAAAAGTGAATCAATCGGTCTATGTGATTCCAGTCTCTCTTGACGAGGTCGAAAGTGATCACAGGCATATTTTGCTCTCTTGCAATTTCTTTTAAATGCTTCATACATATCAAACCGTACCCATTGTCCGGCGGTCCTTTCATATCGGCAATAGTGATTTTCCCCTCTTCAGAATACTCCGCAATCAATGAAAAATCAGGTTGTCCACGGATAGCTTTTTCACAAGCGCTTAACATGATTTTGCACGTATCACAGAGATATCATAAAAAAACACACAATTCCCCATTGTAAAGGAAGAGGATGGATCGATCAACCATTAGAGTGCAGCCTGCGGGCAAGTTTGTCCAAAATTCGACGAAGATAGCGAATTCATTGACTTTATGATCAAAGTTAAATAACATACTCTTAGTCGGAACTAATAAAGAGAGGATTTCAAACATGAACGAACAGAATCAAAAACCGAAAAATTTTACAGGTGTTGTTGTCTTCTTAACAATTGCCATAAACGGATTAATTGCACTATTATTCTTCATGCCAAAAACAGATCAATTTAGTCATCTGGATATTACGTTTCTCCCGTTACTGAATGCAGTGATGAACAGTTTCACGTTTATTTTTTTGCTTTCAGCACTCATGATGATTAAACAAAAGAATATTAAAGCACATAGAAGATTTATTTTTGCTGCTTTTTCCACAACGCTTGTTTTTTTAATTTCTTATGTCACCTATCATTCAATGGCAGCAGATACGCACTTCGGAGGAGAAGGCATTATACGTCCTATCTACTTCTTTATTTTGATTACACATATTGTGTTATCAGCGATCATTGTCCCACTAGCATTGATTACACTGTTTAGAGGTGCACAGATGCAAGTGGAGCGCCATCGCAAAATTGCCCGCTGGACAATGCCGTTATGGCTTTATGTGAGTCTAACAGGCGTCATTGTTTATATAATGATTTCTCCATATTACAACTAACGCATGTCCAGATATACGTTCAGATTGTTGACCAAGGGGTAAAATAAAAACCATTTTACCCCTTTGCCATCTTTTCAGCGTGAATGGAAAACCCGAGCTACTTGTGTGGAGCGAATTGAACATTCGTGAGCGCCAGCGCGCTGATCTGACAACGAGTGCGAGGGTTTGTCTACACGTTACTTTTATTTACAAGATGAAGGGCTTTGGATAAAATGGGAATTGGGTGATCCGACTAGCACGGTATGTTCCCACCTATAGATTCACATCACTTCTTGCCGTTTGCTCGTTTGGAGAACAACAATTGATCGAAACGGGGGTTACATGATGACGGAACAACTGCAATATAAACCGGGACTTGAAGACATTGTCGCAAGCGAAACATCAATTTCATATTTAGATGTGGAACAAGAAGAGATTGTGATTCGCGGTTATGACCTCATAGAATTGGCGCAAAAAAAGACATTCTTAGAAACAGCCTACCTGCTTATTTATGGAAGATTACCAGATGCAATGGAGAAACATCATTTTCAGCAAAACATTTCCTCTCAAACAGTATTACATCCAATCATTCAAACAATTTTGACAAATTTGCCAAAAACTACCCACCCAATGGATGCCATAAGAACTTGCCTATCTGCTCTTGCAGGGTACGATGAAGCTTTACATGATCGAACAGCAGACTGCCAAAAAGCGCGAGCGGTTCGATTGTTAGGTCAGTTGCCAGCAATTGTTGCTGGAAGCTATCATATTCTCACTAAAAATGCCGCTATTTCTCCAAACCAGAACAAACCCTACACAGAAAACTTTTTAGCCATGTTAACAGGGCGTATACCTACTCAAGATGAAATAACTGCTTTTGATCAAACGTTAACGCTATATAGTGAACACGAGCTGCCTAATTCTACTTTCGCTGCCAGAGTCATTGCCTCCACTCATTCAGACATGTACGGTGCTTTTACTGGTGCTATTTCATCATTAAAAGGTGATTTGCACGGTGGAGCGAATGAAGCGGTCATGCATATGCTTCTTGAAGGAAAGTCAATAGAAGGTTTCCTTGCACTCATTGAACAAAAACTAGCGGCAAAAGAAAAAATGATGGGCTTTGGCCACAGGGTATATATGAGAAAAATAGACCCGAGAGCGACTCTTTTAAAAAAAACATTGAAAACGCTTACTGAATCAAAGGGAGATACGACATTGTATGACATGTGTGTAGCAGGGGAGGCATACATGAAAGAAAAGAAAAACCTCTATCCCAATCTTGATTATTACGCAGCACCTATTTATTATGTGCTCGGTATTCCAATTTCGCTTTACACACCAATTTTTTTCGCTGCTAGAGCGAGCGGACTTGCTGCCCATGTGATTGAACAGCATATGCACAATCGCATTTTTAGACCAAGGGTGCGGTATTTAGGACCAAGAGGATTAAAAGTCTCAAATGATGATGGGAAAACGGAGGAATGAAGATGAACAAAACAGCTTTAGCAAGTCAAACGGATCAGCTATTAGAGGAGATTGCAGCTTATGCTGTTGAGGGAGAGATCACGAGTAAAGAAGCCATTGAGACCGCTCGGTATGTGTTAATGGATACACTCGGCTGCGGAATGCTTGCACTCAATTTTCCAGAATGTACGAAACATCTAGGTCCTATTGTGCCAGGAACAGTTGTACCAAACGGTGCTCGGGTCCCAGGCACCTCGTTTGTCTTAGATCCTGTTCAAGCTGCTTTTAATATCGGTTGTATGATTCGGTGGTTAGACTATAATGACACTTGGCTTGCACAAGAGTGGGGGCATCCATCTGATAATTTAGGCGGGATTTTAGCAGTTAGTGATTATATCAGCAGAACACGACTTGCAAACGGAGAAGAGCCACTCACCATGAATGAAGTCTTGCACGCTATTGTGAAGGCACATGAAATACAAGGTGTGCTTGCATTGGAAAATAGTTTAAACAGAAATGGATTGGACCATGTTCTTTTTGTAAAAGTTGCTTCGAGTGCAGTGGTTTGTGCCATGCTTGGCGGGACGAAAGAAGATGTACAACATGTTTTATCACAAGCATTTATTGATAATTCACCTCTTAGAACTTATCGACATGCACCTAACACTGGCTCAAGGAAATCATGGGCTGCAGGTGATGCAACAAGTCGTGCGGTGCGATTGGCGATGATGACATTGAAAGGCGAAAGGGGTTATCAAACACCGCTTAGTGCGGAAAATTGGGGATTCGAAGATGTATTGATGAAGGGAAAACCCCTCACCCTTGGTCAGCCTCTCGGTTCTTATGTGATTGAAAATGTTCTCTTTAAAATTGCCTATCCTGCTGAGTTCCATGCACAAACTGCTGCAGAGGCTGCTGTGATGCTGCATGAAGCGGTGAAGGATCGGTTAGATGAAATTGATCGAATAGAGATTACAACACATGAATCTGCCATTCGGATTATTGATAAAAAAGGGCCGCTTTACAATCCGGCAGACCGTGATCATTGTTTGCAATATATTACAGCTATCGGACTCATCTATGGTGAGCTAACGGCTGATCATTATGAAGAGGAAACAGCACAAAACCCGGTCATTGATCGCTTAAGAGATCGAATGGTTGTGAAAGAAGAGAAAAGGTATACCGAAGACTATTTAGACCCGAAAAAGAGATCTATTGCCAATCGAGTTCAAATCTTCTTTAAAGACGGGACAATGACTGACGGGGTAGAGATTGAATATCCATTAGGTCACCGTAAAAGAAGAAAAGAAGCGATTCCACTACTCGAATCAAAATGGAAGTATCATTTAAAAACGAGATTTCCACAAAGGCAAGTAGATCAAATCGTGACACTCTGTCAAAATTCAAATCAACTAAAAACAACAACCGTACCAGCATTTATGGATTTATTCGTCATATAAGGGGGATCAGCATGTGGATCGTGAATGAAGAAAAAAGTCAAACGGAATTAGCTGCAGCATTTGCTGAACAAATGAACAAATCGGATTTATATCAAATCCCAGGCGTTCACGATGCAATGTCTGCGCTCTATGCCCAAAAGATTGGCTTTAAAGGTCTCTATTTATCAGGTGCCGCTTTTTGTGCAAGCAAAGGCCTTCCGGATCTTGGAATGATAAATTCAACCGAAATGGCTGAAAAAGCAAAAGAAATCATTAGAGCTACACAGTTGCCCCTTTTGGTGGATATGGATACCGGATATGGCGGTGTATTAAATGCAGCAAGGGCCGCAAAAGAAATGGTCGAAAGCAAGGTAGCTGCTGTCCAAATTGAAGATCAGCAAATGCCGAAAAAATGTGGTCATTTAAACGGAAAATCACTCGTTCCAGTAGAAGAGATGATTGCCAAAATCAAAGCGGTGAAACAGGCGGCTCCAACGCTTTTTGTTGTCGCAAGAACTGATGCTAAATCAGTAAGTGGGATGGATGATGTCATCCATCGGGCTAATTTATATGTAGAAGCAGGAGCTGATGCCATTTTTCCTGAAGCGCTCGTCACATCTGAAGAATTTGTGCAGGCTTCAAACAAGATTAAGGGTCCGCTACTTGCAAATATGACGGAGTTTGGTAAAACCCCATACTTTCATGCAGATGAATTTTCTGCTTTTGGCTTTCAAATGGTGATCTATCCTGTGTCATCCTTAAGAGTCGCTGCGAAAGCGTATGAGCGTTTATTTACAGAGATTATGGAAAAAGGAACGCAGCAGGGAATGCTGGATGATATGCAAACGAGAAAAGAGTTATATGAAACGATTCATTATGATGAATATGAAGAAATGGATCAGCATTTAGCCAAAACAATTCTTCCGGAAATCGGAAAGGAACATCAATAAATTGAAAAGCACTTCCCAAACGGGAAGTGCTTTTTTACGATGATGGTGTGGATGATGAAGCCAATTTCATTTTTTCTTCAACTGTTTTCGTTTTTTCTTTTACTTTTTCAGCATAAGTGAAATCGCCATAGCAATACGGATAGCGGTAGTTATCTTTGTCGCCTCCACACGTATATAAGTTAGGGTTGCGTTTCACTTGCTTTTTGGAGTATTGCTTTGCCAATTCTTCAGAATGCTTTCCCCCGTTTTTCGCAACAAAATCAATATAGCCGATTCCCATGTTATAGCTTTGAATAATGGTTTCCAAATCAACGCCTTTTTTCTTTCCATGTTTGTACATAGAAGAAAAATGATGGATTCCTTGTCTGATGCTTTTCTGAGGGTCATTGATTTCATTTCTTTTCAAACCAAGAGATTCAGAGGACTGCATCGGATCTCCGCCCCTGCCTTTTGATTCTTGATACATCATACCGAGGATTAACGCCGTATATTGATCTAAATGTCGATCTTTTAACTCAGTCTCTACAAGCGGTTTGTAATCATCCAATCTCAACAAAACAATTGATTCCGTATCAATGGGCAACTTTTTTAACTCCTTTTGATTAAAAGAAACGAAAATAGCTGCAAATACGAAAACAAACAGAAAAATCGTGAAACAGCCTGAAATGGCAAAACATCCTGTTTTTCTCTTTTTCAAGGTCATGTTCACCCCTGTTTTGTCCCGCTTTTAAAGGGAAGTACAGCCTTTATATTATGACACATCCTGCACTGGATACCAAGCGAAAACATAAGAATCAATCATATCCAAAAGTAAATTCAGCTCTTGTTTTCAGCCTGTAGCAAAAATAGAGAAAACCGATAATGAGCCAGACCAAACCGATGATCAATGCATTTGTGCTAATGCTTGTTAAAAGCCATATACAAAATGCCATGCCGCAAAGAGGAATCACTGCATATCTAAGGATATGAAGAATGCCTCTTTGTTTTTGTCTCACTATATAATGGGCAAAAACAGACAAGTTGACAAAAGTGAAGCCAATTAGCGCACCAAAGCTAATAAACGAATAAATGACCTCTAGCTCGCCAATCACTGCAGATAAAGAGAAAACACCGATTAATAAGATATTCAAAACAGGGGTTTTCAATGTCGGATGAATATAACCGAAGAAACGCTTTGGCAAAGACTCATCTCTGCCCATCGCATATAACAGTCTTGCTGCGCTCGCATGTGACGATAACGAGGATGAGATGACAGCCACCATGGTTCCAGCTAAGAAGAACGAGTGGAGGAATGCACCGCCAACAAATTCAGCAATTTCAAGTGAGGCTGCATCAGGATGCTTGAACTGCTGGAAATTTGGGAAAACCTGCTGTAAAAAATAAGACGTGATTATAAACAAGACGCCTCCAATTGCTACCGTTAGAAAAATCGCAAGTGGAATAGTCTTTTTAGGGCGGATGGTTTCCTCAGACAGCGTAGAAATCGCATCAAAGCCTAGAAAGGAAAAGCATAAAATGGTCGCTCCAGAGAAAATAAGTGCAGGGTCTAAACTCTCTGAATAAAAAGGGCGAGCTGACACTAGTTCTCCACTGCCTAAGTTTTGGGTAAGTCCATAAATAATAAAACCAACAAATGTAACAGCGATCATCACTTGAAAGGTGACAAATAATGCCGTAATGTTGGCTGTGAGCCGGATACCGATGACATTGACAGTCGTTATGGCGATAGCAAGTATGATGATCCAAAGGTCATGGGGTACAGTTGGAAAGGCTGCTGTTAAATAAGCACTGCCTATTGCAAAATTCACCATAGGCAAAAATAAATAATCCAGTAAAAGAGTCCATCCTACAAGGAAGCCGATATGAGGATGAATACTTTTTTGTGCGTATGTATATGCAGATCCTGCTTTTGGAAAAGCCTTCACCATATTCCCATAGCTAAGCGCTGTCAATAGTAATGCTAACAAAGTAAATATATAAGCTGCGGCCACGTGTCCTTTCGTTAGCTGAGCAACAATGCCGTATGAATCAAATACGACAAGTGGATCCATATAAGCAAGCCCGATTACAACAAGCGGAATCACAGTCAGGCTGCGTTTTAGTCTTGGCTCTTCAGTCAATTTGCCTATCAGCTCCTTAAAAAATGAATAAATAATGCTCATTTTAAAAAGAATGCTACCTTGTGTCAATGCTATTTGAATAAATCTTTTTTAAAAGACGTGCCAGCTTTGCATGACGCACATTTTGGTATATGATGATACATAGAAGTAAGAAGTGATTTGACTGACAAGAAAGGTGAAGCGATATGAAGGAACAACTGAATACAAATCAAGATCAGGAACGGATGGAGCTGGATGAAGAAAGCCTGTTTCTTGTATCACAAACATTTAAAGCCTTATCTGATCCCACACGTATTCGTATTCTGCATCTGCTTTCTCAAGGTGAACATTCGGTAAATGATATAGCTGAAACACTCAATCTCATGCAATCAACGGTATCTCATCAGTTGCGCTTTTTAAAAAATCTTCGTCTCGTGAAATCGAGAAGAGCAGGGACGTCCATTTTTTACAGTCCTGAAGATCAACATGTAATGGAAGTCCTTGAACAAATGATTTACCATACGCAGCATGATTGATAAAAACCTCAGATGGATTGACAAAGGGCTAAAATGAAACCATTTTAGCCCTTTGTCATCTTTTCAGCGTGAATGGAAAACCCTTGAAGTCTAGGAAGACCTGAGCTATTTGCGCGGAGCGAATTGAACATTCGTGAGCACCAGCACGCAGATTTGACAACGAATGCAAGGGGTTGTCGACACGCTGAAACCTTCCTTCATCTTAAATAGGCAGATTTTTATGCATGATGCACTTGGACATGTCTCTTATTTGCTTTCATCATTTGATAAGAAAACACCATATAGTAAGCGGCAAGCAGAAAAAAGCTGAGCATGGTCAGGGCATCAGTACTCACAATATGCTGATAAAGCTCAAATATGTTGATGGTCGTGATGGAATGTTTCGTGATCTCAATCAATTTAAAGGCAAACCTTGATAAAAACAAACATAAAATAAAACATTCGATCCATTTACTCGTTTTTACATAGAGCCGGCCATTTTCCGATTTGATACGCACCGTCTGATAGGAATGAGCGGCTAGGATACTCCCAAAACTCATGCCAATTGCGGCATAAATTAAAATACTGTTATTTTGCAATCCTTCTGTTATAAGAATAAGGGCGGTCAAACCAAATACATTCATTCTTAAAAAAAGCGCCATCGGACGGACAGGTTGATAGCGTCTCATTCGATTCATTCGAATCATGATACACATCATCATAATGATCCCGATGATGAATAACTGCCACACGTTATGCGTCATGATGCAACCTCCTCCTGCATAGGCAGGGATGTAAACGTAATGCTGGCTGTTACTTATCTTTACCATTTTTTCTTTTTTTATCAAACCAACCCTTGCATTTATCAAAAAGAGGAAAAGTCATGAAGATGGATCACATTTTGTCCATTGTGATGCTGCTAATAGTAAGAAACAAGTATAAGGCATCATTTCCGTATGAAAAGAGTCATTGAAGTAGCATTAAAACTCGCAGATGAAAAAGGCTTTATAACACTGACAATTCAAACAATGCAAATTCCAACTCTTCATAAAAGCAATTAAATTAAACCAGTTTTAATAAAAGGCAACAGCAGATAGTTGTTTACTAGTAAAGTGAATCGCTTCATCGTAAGCGGTTTTTATTTTGCCAAAATGGGAAATTAAAGATTTGACAGTTTTGTGAAACATGGTATGCTTATTATGTGAAATAATTCACATAAAGGAGTAGAGGCAGATGAAAAGAAAGCCTGTTTATGTGGAAACAGAAATTAGTGCACCATTAGAAAAAGTATGGGAATATACGCAAAATCCAAAGCTACATGAACAGTGGGATTTGCGGTTTTCAACCATTTCATTGAACGGTCCTAGAGATGAGCAGCCTCAATCTTTTCTCTATGAAAAACATCTTGGATTTGGCGTGAGCGTCACAGGGACAGGAGTTTATCGAACAAACATCATGGATGACCGTAATGAAAGAGCATCGTCACTGACATTTACATCGTCACACCCATTGTCCTTTATCAAAGAAGGTGACGGCTATTGGAAGTATATTAAAACGAATGAACATATTGTGTTTAAAACGCAATTTGATTATGAGACGAGAGAAGGAAAGGGATGGAAGTGGGCAGACCGGCTCTTTTTTCGGCCGATGATGGGATTGATCACCGCATTTAGTTTTGGCTCATTAAAAACATGGCTCGAAAAGGGAATTCACCCTCGGCTGTTATTAGAGAGAACACTTGCTCATTACGGGATTTGTTTGCTTTTTGCCTTCGTCTGGATATGTCAAGCGGTCATACCGTTTGCACATTCTGCTTTTGATCATCGTCCGGGATTTCGATTGTTTTACGTGCTTTTAGGCGTATCATGGCTCATTCCTCATCTACCGAAAAAGTATATATTCGTCCTTCAAAGTGTTTTTCTTCTCATTATACTTATTATAGGGATTATGTCCCCTCATGCGACGCTCCATGAGCCACTTGTGATGAGTGCATTTTTGATCTTGTCGATTGCGGGCATGATCAATCTGAAAGATTGTGTAGATGTGTTTTCGATGAAACGAAAAAGGAGAGAAAAACATGGTCGTTCATCATAATCTAGTGAAGAATTACGAAAAGCTACATCCGAAATTAAAAGATCGGTACAACAGGGCTTTTGTGGCAGAAGGAATGATGGAGGAAATAGGTGGCGGGACAAAGTTCATCCGATTTCTCTTCCGATTAGGTCCATTGTTTCGTTGTTTTTTTCCTGAAAGAGGAAAAGATATTCCCTTTCGCATCGTCAATGAGCCATTTACGACAAGTACAGGAGAAGAAGGAATGCACTGGTTTCGTACGTTTTATTTCCCTCAAAAGGAAAGACATTTTGATGCGGATATGGTGATTGATCGAGAGAGTCACAGGATACTAGATTACTTTGGTCAGCCGAGGATTCTCATGTCAGAGCTTCATTTTACAGTGACAGAGAATCGGTGTCTGCACATTCAATCAGGTAAACAAAAGTGTTTGTTTGCAGGCCGAGAATGGCCACTCCCTTCATGGCTTTACGGCATGTCAGATGTAACAGAAGGATACGATGAAGACACAGAAGAGTTCACGATTCATGTAGTTGTAAAAAATCGTATATTTGGGACTCTTTTTACATACAAAGGGCGGTTCACAGAGAAAGGTGTTAGTGATGAATAAATTTGATATAGCTACTAGCATGATGTTGTTGCGAGTCTTTTTTCTGACTATTGCACAACCACTCCCATATTCGCAGCTTACAGCGATTTTAAAGCCTATCAATTAGAAGCAAAAAGCAAATGTCCAAAAGAGTTACGGTGACGAAGAATTGTATTTCTCGCAACCAAAATGGCCCTAGTTGATGCAAGGTGGCAACGATTGGAAGGATGACAAAAAAGTCCAGCAAAACTCCACATGTCTGATAATGTAAACAAGTGTTAACTTTTGAGAGGAAGCAGTAGGATTATCTGCCATTTTACAGAAATTATTATTATAGTTGCAAATCGTTGAAAGAATACAACAAATACATGATGTGGAATGAAATGTAACGAGATCGTAAAGGGAAAGTAAAGCAGACGATCATATATGCTACAATGGATGAAAATCAAAGAGAGACAAGTATCAATTAATGATAAAACAAGAGTCTTTCATGATTCAAAACATTTTTGAATGAAAAGGAGAGAGCAATTCATATGGCAGATATTGAACAGTTTTTAGCGTTAGATATTCGTGTAGGCACGATATTAGAGGCAGAATTTTTTGCAGAAGCAAGAGTTCCTGCCTTGAAATTGAAGATTGATTTTGGTCATGAGATTGGCGTGAAACAGTCAAGTGCACAGTTAACGAAACGTTATTCTGCTGAGAGCCTTATCGGTAAACAGATAGTGGCAGTCGTCAATTTCCCGCCAAGAAGAATTGCAGGGTTTAAATCAGAGGTGCTTGTGCTAGGAGGTATGCCGACCAAAGAAGATGTTGTGTTACTTTCCATAGATGAACCGGTTGAGAATGGGACAAAAATAGGATAAGTATAAAAAAAAAGACATCTCCTTAAAAGAAGATGTCTTTTGCGTATTGAGGCGGAATCGCCACACGCCACATTCGTGTGTGTCTCAAAGAGACGTATGACCCGACTTACACAATTCAGCTCATCGCTTGATTAATATAGCATGGTCGAAGGTGAAATGCAAGATGGTATGGATTCAAATCATCATATATTTGCATAAAAGAAGAAATGAGCAAGCAATAAAGGAAAAATTGGACGTATATAAGTTTTGAGGAATATTTTTTCAAAAAATATTGAAAAGTCAGATCAGATTATATAAAATAAATTCATCTTAGTTTATTGATTAAACAAACTAAGATACTGAATATAAAATTTTTTCTAAAAAAGAAGGAGTGATGATCAGAACGCATTCATTTGATCTGTTGCTTATCTAGGCTAAGTCGGTCTATTAGAAAAACCAATTTTGAAAGCGCTTTAATTCAATTTACCTTTTGCTGCTGCCCTACACATTCTGTTGTTAGAAGATGCAAAGTATAGAAAGGGGAAAGCTCATGGTTAGTGAGAATTTAAAGAAGATTCGCATGTCGGAAAAAGTTGGATATGCTTCAGGAGATTTTGCATGTAATTTGATTTATGCCACTGTCTCTACGTATCTATTATTTTTTTATACGGATGTGTATGGTTTATCCGCTGCAGCTGCAGGAACCATGTTTTTAATTGTACGAGCAATTGATGCGCTTGCAGATCCTTTTATTGGGGCAATGGTCGATCGAACCAATAGTCGATTTGGCCGCTTTAGACCTTATCTATTATTTGGTGCCTTTCCGTTTGCGGTACTAGCCATCCTCTGTTTTACAACACCTGATTTTTCCGCTATGGGCAAATTAATTTATGCCTATATAACGTATGTCGGTTTATCGCTTACATACACATTCATCAATGTTCCTTATGGTGCTTTAACATCCGCAATGACGAGAAATAACCAAGAGGTTGTCAGTATTACGTCTGTTCGTATGTTTTTTGCAAATCTCGGAGGTCTTGTCGTTGCTTTTTTTGTTCCATTTCTAGCTACTTATTTAAGCGATACAACGGGAAATACGGCACTTGGCTGGCAGATGACGATGGCATTACTAGGCATTCTAGGGGGCGGGTTACTTATCATTTGCTTTAAAAGTACGAACGAACGAGTGTCGCTTCAAAAGCATGAGGAAAAGATTAAGTTCACGGATATCTTTGTCCAATTACGTGTGAATCGTCCACTAGTTGTGTTAAGCATCTTCTTTATCATTATCTTTGGTGTTAACTCCATCAGCAATTCAGTTGGTATTTACTATGTGACCTATAACCTTGGAAAAGAGGATTTAGTTAAGTGGTATGGATTAATCGGCAGTTTGCCTGCTTTATTGGTTTTACCTTTTATTCCGCGGTTACACAAACGATTAGGAAAGAAGAAACTGCTGTACTATTCTTTATTACTTAATATCATAGGGCTTCTTGCTTTACTTGTTGTGCCGCCGAATCAAATCTTTCTTATTTTTCTCTTCCGATTAGTAGCGGCCGCAGGAAGTATTACAGCTGGCGCTTATATGTGGGCACTTATTCCGGAAACCGTTGAATATGGTGAATATAAAACAGGGAAAAGAATGGGAGGACTGATCTATGCAGTGATCGGCTTTTTCTTTAAGTTCGGGATGGCATTAGGAGGCATTGTGCCAGGTCTCGTACTTGATAAGTTCGGCTATGTGGCAAACCAAATGCAAACACCTGAAGCATTATTGGGAATTTTAATCACCACAACGGTGATACCTGCATTTTTACTCATTTTAGCGATGATTGATATTCATTTTTATAATCTAGACGAGAAAGAGCATCAAAAGGTCGTCAGAGAGCTTGAGAACAGGGATAAGGTGTACGTAGATCATATAGAGGATTTTAAAATGTAATGGGAGGGTGTTCAATGAAAATTATCAATCCAGTTCTAAAAGGATTTAACCCTGATCCAAGTATTTGCCGTGTAGGAGAAGATTATTATATTGCAGTATCTACATTTGAATGGTTTCCAGGTGTTCAAATTTATCATTCAAAGGATTTGGTCAATTGGCGGTTAATCTCACGGCCTCTGCAAAAAACGTCTCAATTAGATATGAAAGGAAATCCTGATTCCGGCGGAGTATGGGCACCTTGTTTAAGTTATGCAGATGGCATGTTTTGGCTGATTTATTCAGATATAAAGGTAGTAGACGGTCCGTTTAAGGATGGCCATAATTATTTGGTAACCTGTGACACGGTGGATGGAAAGTGGAGCGATCCCGTTTGGCTCAACAGTTCAGGATTTGACCCGTCTTTATTCCATGATCGCAGCGGTAAGAAATATTTATTGAATATGTTATGGGATCACAGAGAAAATCAGCATTCTTTTGCAGGGATTGTCCTGCAGGAATACTGTGCGGCAGAGCAAAAGCTGATCGGTCAGCGAAAAGTCATTTTTAAAGGAACAGATATTAAATTGACGGAAGCCCCGCATCTTTATCAAATCGGTGACTACTATTATTTATTAACAGCAGAGGGAGGAACGCGGTATGAGCATGCAGCCACGATTGCCCGCTCCTCGAATATTGAAGGTCCATATGAGGTTCATCCGGATAACCCCATTTTAAGTGCATTTCATGATCCGAGGCATCCATTGCAAAAATGCGGGCACGCCTCCATTGTTCATACACATACGAATGAATGGTACTTGGCTCATTTAACAGGTCGTCCGATTCGATCAAGTCAAGAGTCTATTTTTCAACAAAGAGGATACTGTCCTTTAGGAAGGGAAACAGCCATTCAAAAGCTTTATTGGAAAGACGGATGGCCGTATGTAGCGGGTGGTAAAGAGGGGGCGATGGAGGTCGAAGCACCTGCTGTCGCTGAAAAGGTATTCTCTTCAACTGTCCCAAAAGTCGACGAGTTCAAGGAATCAGAGTTAAATATGCACTTTCAAACATTAAGAATTCCATTTACAAGTCAAATTGGTTCTTTAACAGAAAAACCCGATCATCTCAGATTATACGGTCAGGAGTCTCTAACATCTAAGTTTACACAATCCTTTGTTGCAAGGCGTTGGCAAAGTTTTTATTTTGAAGCGGAAACGGCTGTTTCGTTCTTTCCCGAAAACTTTCAACAAGCAGCTGGTCTAGTGAATTATTATAATACAGAAAACTGGACAGCTCTTCAGGTGACATACGATGAAGAACTCGGCCGTATACTTGAGTTGTCCGTCTGCCAGAATCTCGCTTTTTCTCAGCCGTTAAATGATAAAATCGTCATTCCAGACGGGGTGCCATATGTATATATAAAAGTGACTGTTCAGCAGGAGACTTACCATTATTCTTTTTCTTTTAACCAACAGGATTGGAAGAAGATTGACATCTCGTTTGAATCCAGCCATTTGTCTGATGATTTCATTCGTGGTGGCGGATTCTTTACAGGTGCATTTGTCGGTATGCAATGTCAAGATACAAGTGGCGCACATTTGCCTGCTGATTTTAAATACTTTCGTTATGAAGAAACATGTGAATAAAAAAAAGACAACAGATCTGTGCTGTCTCTTTTTTATCATATACGGATTTTATTGGGGTTTGGTGACATCATTTAAGAAATTTTCTATCACAAGAGATGTCATGCCTAATGCAGGTGCATGTTGACCTAAAGAGGAAGGGAGCAGCTCAATATGAGTGCTGAATTGAGAATACATTCTTGAAGACACTTCATTTTTAATGACATTCAATACCATTGGGTGAGATTCAATCACCTTGTTTCTTAATATAACGGCTTGCGGATTAAATGTATGGAGGACATTCGTGAGCCCAACCCCAAGATAAAATCCAAAATTGCGCAACGCATTTAATGTTTTCATATCATTCAGCTTAGCGAGCTGTTCAATTTCTTGATAGGACACCTTCTGATTATTTGATTGCAGTGACTGAAATAATGCTTTCTCAGATGCATACAGCTCCCAGCATCCACGGTTTCCGCAGCTACATGTTGGTCCATTAAAGTCAATCGTCATATGTCCCATTTCACCAGAAAAACCGTAAGCGCCTCTGTATAAATGACGTTTGATAATGATGCCGATCCCAATTCCTGTGCCGATACTTGCATATATTAGGTGATCATAGTGTTTTGCCGCACCAAATATTTTTTCACCATAAGCCCCAGCATTTGCTTCATTTTCAATCAATACGGGCACATGGAACGTTTTCTTTAGACTAGTTTTTAGATCGAAGTTTTTCCATTTTGAATGAGGCGTAAAGACGATTCGTTCATTTTCATCAACTAAGCCTGGGATACAAATTCCGATACCGACTAGTCCATATGGAGAAGAGGGAATCTGTGAAATAAAATGCTGAATTAACTCAATTAAGGTGCTCTTGGTATCTTCAGGAGAACTAGATTTGAGCATGAGTTGTTGATGAAGAATAAGGGAGCCTTCAAGATCTGTTAATATGCCATTGACATAATCGACACCTACATCAATGCCAATAGAGTAACCCGCATGTTTATTAAACATTAGCAAAACTGGTCTTCTTCCGCCGCTAGATTCACCTTGACCTATTTCATAGACAAGATTTTCTTTCATCAATGTACTCACTTGAGAAGAAACAGTCGATTTATTTAATCCAGTGATTTCAGATAATTTAGCCCTAGAGATTGGCGCATTTGTAAGAATTTCTTTTAGCAAAAGCTTTTGATTTATTTTTTTCACAAAGGTTTGATCAGCGATATCCACTTTATTCACTCCATTTGTTTCGTCTTTAAATTAAGTCAAATCAAAGTGCTTCTCTTCATTTCGTGAGAAGCGTGATGATATTTTTATTATAACGAAAATATTTCTGGAAAACTAAAAAATATTGAAAATTCAAAGAGAGTTGATGCGCATATAGTTCGTTTGTTTGTTGGGTCAACTTATTAAGTAAAATCATAGGAGGAACTTATGATGGTAAAACCAAACATGCATTTCTTAAACAAATTAGAAGGAATGAGCAAGATTTCATATGAAGGGAGACAATCAAGAAACCCACTCGCCTTTAAACATTATGATGCGAATGAAGTCATCGGCGGAAAAACAATGAAAGATCACTTACGTTTCTCTGTCGCTTATTGGCACACATTGACTGCTGATGGAACAGACATGTTTGGTGTTGGCACGATGCAAAGGCCATGGAATTCTTACAGCGGAATGGACTTAGCAAAAGTGAGATTAGATGCAGCCTTTCAACTATTCGACATTTTGGATGTTCCATATTTTTCATTTCATGACCGGGATATTGCCCCAGAGGGGGATTCTTTACAAGAGACGAATCAACATTTGGATATCATTCTAAAAAGAATGAAGGAATACATGGAACATAGTCATGTAAAGCTATTGTGGAATACAGCTAACATGTTTACGAATCCTCGTTTTGTGCACGGCGCTGCAACTTCTTGTCATGCTGATGTGTTTGCATATGCTGCGGCGCAAGTAAAGAAAGGAATAGAAACAGCAAAAGAACTTGGAGCGGAAAATTATGTATTCTGGGGCGGTCGAGAGGGCTATGACACACTACTGAATACAGATTTGAAAAGAGAACTTGATCACATGGCAACATTTTTGCATATGGCTGTCGATTATGCGAAAGAAATTGGGTACACAGGTCAATTTTTAATTGAGCCAAAGCCGAAGGAGCCGACGACTCATCAATATGATACAGATGCAGCAACGACCATCGCCTTTTTAAAGCAATACGGATTAGACCCATATTTTAAATTAAACATTGAGGCCAATCATGCGACACTAGCCGGACATACGTTTGAGCATGAATTACGTCTAGCCAGAATTCATGGTCTGCTTGGGTCAGTTGATGCGAACCAAGGCAATACACTTCTAGGCTGGGATACAGACGAATTTCCGACTGATTTATATGCAACAACGCTGGCGATGTATGAAATTTTGCAAAACGGCGGTCTTGGAACGGGAGGATTAAATTTTGATGCGAAAGTGAGAAGAGCTTCTTTTGAACTTGAAGATTTATTGTACGCCCATATTGCTGGAATGGATGCTTTTGCAAAAGGATTACGAGTGGCTCATAGGCTCATAGAAGATCGTGTGTTTGAAGATGTCATCAAGCACCGGTATCGAAGTTTTTCTGAAGGAATTGGCCGAGATATTTCAGAGGGCAAAGCAACCTTTCATACATTAGAAGAATATGCTTTGAAGCATCCGATCATTAGAAACGAATCTGGTCGAGAAGAACAACTGAAAGCACGATTAAATCAGTATATTTTAGAGGAATGATAGAATCTATGTTTTTGTCTTGAAGGAGTGAAAAAATGAAGTATGTGATTGGAATTGACCTTGGAACAAGTGGAGTAAAAGCGATATTAGTAGATCAATATGGAGAGGTGTGCAGTGAAACATCTAAACGATATGCGCTGATTCAAAAAAAGCCGGGATATTGTGAGCAGCATCCTGATGATTGGGTAGAGCAGACCATCGCTGCCTTGAAAGAGCTGATGGCACAACACCCTGTTACAAATGAAGTAGAGGGCATCAGTTTTTCTGGGCAGATGCATGGTTTGGTTTTATTAGATGAAAACGAACAAGTGCTCTGTCCAGCTATATTGTGGAACGACACGAGAACAACAGACCAGTGCAAGCACATCACAAAGAAGCTAGGGGGGCGGTTACTAGATATCACAAGAAACCATGCTTTAGAAGGGTTTACATTGCCGAAAATGTTATGGGTGAAAGAGCATGAACCAGAAATTGATAAAAAAATTGACGTGTTTTTACTCCCAAAAGATTATGTCAGATTGCGTTTAACGGGCGCCATTCATACCGATTATTCTGATGCGGCAGGCACTTTACTATTAGACATAGGAAAGAAAAAGTGGAGTGATGACATCTGTCAGCAGTTTGATATCTCTCCTCATATTTGTCCGCCACTTGTGTCATCCGAGGCGGAAGTTGGAACTCTTTTGCCACATATTGCACGGGAGATTGGAATAGCAGAAGATGTGAAAGTATTTGCTGGAGGAGCAGATAATGCTTGTGGTGCAATCGGTGCGGGCATTTTGTCTTCAGGTCAAACATTATGCAGTATTGGAACATCCGGTGTCATTTTATCATATGAAGAGCAGCACGAAAGAGAATTACAAGGACATTTACATCTGTTTTATCATGCGAAGAAAAACGCTTTTTATACAATGGGCGTCACACTTTCAGCAGGATATAGTCTTGATTGGATTAAATCCTTAATGGCTCCAGATGAACCGTTCAGACAGCTACTTCAAGGTGTGGAACATGTACCGCCAGGAGCAAATGGATTATTATTTACGCCATATTTGGTTGGCGAAAGAACGCCTTATGCTGATTCCGTTATTCGAGGAAGTTTTATCGGATTAGACAGTCGGCATGAAAGAGTGCATTTAATCAGAGCAGTGCTAGAGGGTGTCACCTTTTCATTGAATGAATCGATTGTCTTATTTAGGCAGGCAGGGAAAAAAATCGATTCCATTGTGTCAATTGGTGGTGGGGCTAAAAGTGATACATGGCTTCAAATGCAGGCAAATATTTTTCAATCTACAGTAACCAAGTTAGATAATGAACAAGGTCCTGCTTTAGGAGCAGCAATGCTTGCAGCCGTTGGTTGTGGCTGGTTTGAGTCTCTTGAAGCATGTGCCGTTCAGTTTATACGTCAAGCAACCGCCTTTTATCCAAATAAAGAGCATGTCGATGAGTATGAACACCTATTTAGTTTATATCAGAGCATTTATACAAGAACAAGAGACATTCATATGGATTTAAAGCGTTATCGTTAAAGTCAAATCAAAAGGCAAGTGGTCGGTCAAAGCGGTGATATACCTGATCACTTATCAACATGAAAGGAGGTGACAGGTTCGTTTCATCACAGATATGACAAAGCAAATACTGATGAAAAAGGAGAGGAGTTTGGAATGAATCAAAAAAATTGAGGCTGTTTTTTGTGCTGTTGATTGGATTGACACTTTCACTGGCTGCCGTACCGGCTCATGCCATGACAATCACCAATAATCAAATGGGAAACCATAGTGGGTACGATTATGAGCTATGGAAGGATTATGGAAATACATCCATGACACTCAATAATGGCGGCGCATTTAGCGCGCAATGGAACAATATTGGAAATGCTTTGTTTCGAAAAGGGAAGAAATTTGATTCGACCAAAACTCATTATCAGATCGGCAACATGTCCATTCAATACAACGCAAGCTTCAATCCGGGCGGGAATTCCTATTTGTGTGTCTATGGCTGGACACAATCACCATTAGTTGAATATTATATTGTTGATTCTTGGGGAACCTATCGTCCAACAGGAACGTTTAAGGGAACATTTTATGTGGATGGAGGCACGTATGACATTTATGAAACGACTCGTGTGAATCAGCCTTCAATTATCGGTATTGCTACCTTCAAGCAATATTGGAGTGTACGTCAAACAAAGCGTACAAGCGGGACTGTATCAGTTAGTCAGCATTTTAAAAAGTGGGAAAGCTTAGGCATGCCAATGGGGAAAATGTATGAAACAGCATTGACGGTAGAAGGCTATCAAAGTAACGGAAGTGCGAATGTCACAACCAATATTTTAAATATCGGACAATAAAAAAGAAGATATGGAGAAAGCCAACAGAGTTCACCGTCGTTTACACTGCTGGCTTTTTCTTATGATATTTTTTCAACCTCGACTCTACCAGAAAAGAAAGTGGCCCCTCCGCCCATATCTGCCAGCCGGTCAGGTGTTAATCCATTGACTAAATGTTTTTTGCCTTTTTGATCTGCCCATAATCCTTGACTGACCACAACTCCAGGTAATACATTGTCACCGACTGAAACTGTAAGTTCGCATTCTCCTCTATCATTATAGACACGAACTACCTCTCCATCTTCAATGTTTCTCTCATGCGCATCTTTTTGATTCATATGAAGCTTCGGGAATTTCTCAAGCTTTTGATGCTTTTCATTAAGTGAAAAGGTTGAATTGAGAAAATTATGGTTTGGTCCAGGGATAAAGGTGAGTGGATAATCACTCTCCTTATATAATGGTATATAAGTTGGTAGCGCTGGATAGCCATCTCTTTTCATTTGCTCAGAATAAAGCTCTATTTTCCCACTTGGTGTTGGTAGCTTTAACTCTTGGAACGGACCACGTTTTGCTTTGATCCATTTTTTCTCTTTTAATGCTTGATATGAAATGTTTTCATAGTGCGGGTTTTCTGGATGATGTAGTGCTTGTTCCATTAATTCTGCATCTGTATGGCGGAAAGCTTCATCCTCAAAGCCCATGGCATGAGCAAGAAGACGAAATACCTCTGTATTTGATTTACTTTCGCCATATCGTTCAATGACTGGCTCTTGAATTTGAATATAATGGTGCCAATAAGAAGTATAGAAATCTTCATTTTCAAATGCAGATGTCGCAGGGAGGACAATGTCTGCATATGTTGCTGTTTCTGTTAGGAACAAGTCATGTACAATGGTAAATAAGTCCTCTCTTAGCAAACCTTCTCTTACTTTATTGGCTTCAGGTGTGACAATGGCTGGATTACAGGAATACACAAAGATTGAATCAATAGAAGGTGTTGCATCCAGCAAAATGCTGCCTAGCTGATTCATATTAAATGTTCTAGGTGCTTTCTCTTTTAATAAATCTGGTCTTTGTAAAGCTGTTTCATTATAACTGAGGAAAGAAGAGTTTGATTTCGTGGCTCCGCCGCCTTGATGAAGCCATTGACCTGTTAGGGCAGGGAGGCAGGCAATCGTTCGGATGTTCATTCCACCATTATCATGATGCTGCAAACCATTGCCAATTCGTATGAAAGATGGCGATGTATCGGCATACATTCTTGCAAGTGTGATGATATCTTCTTTCGGGACACCTGTGATCTGTTCAACCGTTTCTGGGTCGTACTCTTTCACATGCTCGCGCAATTCTTCGTAACCAACCGTATACGTTTCTAAAAAAGACGAATCTGTTCGACCTTCTTTAAACAGAACGTGCATCAGTCCAAGGGCGAGCGCACTGTCAGTGCCGGGACGAAGCGGGATGAACCAGTCGGCCATTCGGCCCGTTTGGTTTTTGTGAACATCAATGACGACAATTTTCGCCCCCTGTTTTCTCGCTTTTTGTGCCAAGGTGATTTGGTGCATGTTTGTCGAAACCGCATTGATTCCCCAAAATATAAAGAGCTTCGTATGAATTGTTTCCTCAGGATCTGTACCGATGCTTGCACCCATGGTATATTTATAACCAATTGTTCCCGCTGATTGACAAATGGTTCTGTCTAGCTGACTTGAACCGAGACGATAGAAAAAGCGGCGATCCATCCCTTCCGCATTGAGATTCCCCATGTTTCCATAGAAGCTGTAAGGCAGTATACTTTCGGCTCCTTTTTCTTCAATGATGCCTGTCCATTTTTGCCGAATGGTTTCAATGGCTTCTTCCCACGTGATGGGCGCAAACTGACCGTCTCCTTTTCGACCCACTCGTTTTAAAGGGGTCGTCAGACGCTTTGGATCATAAATGCGTGCTGTAACATTTCTTACTTTATTGCAGATGTTCCCTTGTGTCACCGGGTGATCCGGATCACCTTGAACTTTGACGATCTTTCCATTTTCTTTATGTATTAAAAGACCGCACTGATCCGGGCAATCTAAAGAACAAACGGATTTGAATATCCCGTCTTTCATAACTGTATAATCGGTCATACGTTTTAGCTTCCTTTCCGAATACTGTAGTCGCTTTATATGGACTATATTTTAGCATGTTCAGAGGAGGAAGGTAAGAAAGAGATCATCTATCTAAGCGAATGACTTGAAAGGAATAGGTGCTTCATATTAAAAAAGCCCTCTAGATGGGCTTTTACGAACGACCTTCAGAACGCAACACTTGAACTGGAAATTCTTTTACACCAAAAACAAAGGTGCTCTGAATGGGTTTGAGACTATCAGCAGTACATTTGAATTCTTTAAATGTGTTTAATAAAATTTCGATCGCAATGTTGCTCTCAAGTCTAGCAAGGGGTGCACCAAGACAGAAATGAATCCCAAAACCAAAGCTCATGTGCGGATTTGATTTTCGGTCAAGTCGAAATGTTTCTGGGTCTTCAAATTTCTGTTCATCCCGATTCGCCGAAGCAATCCAGCCGATAAGATAGTCTCCTTTCTGTATTTGCTGACCGGCTATTTCAACATTCTGTGTTGCAATTCGGCCTATGGCTTGAACAGGTGGATAATAACGTAAGGTCTCCTCGGTTAATTGCGGAATCAAGGATGAATCTTCTCTCACTGCTTCGACGATATCAGGCTGCTCGGTGAGGAGTCTTACTGTATTTGTGATTAAATTGGTTGTCGTTTCATTCCCTGCGACAAGTAATAGAATACAAAAGCCAAGCAGCTCGTTTTCAGTTAACTGTTCACCGTCAATCTCTGCTTGAATCAGTAAAGAAATCAAATCATTTGCAGGGGCTTCCGTACGCTTTTGAATCAGATGTAAAAAGTAATCAGATAGTTCTTCTTCCGCCCGTTTTTGCATGTCGACGACGGCTTGAATAGCTTCTTGAGATTCGTCTTTCGCACCTGCAACAAGGGCATCTGAATGTTTCTTAATAAACTGTCGATCTTTTACCTCTGCACCGAGCAACTCTGCGATGATCATGACAGGAAGGGGTGCAGCTAAATCATGCACAACATCAAATGTATGTTCATGCTCCACTTGTTTTAATAGATCATGCGAGAGGTCTTTGATCTTTTCCTCTAATTGTTTGATCGCTTTTGGTGTGAATGCTTTATTCACGAGTGCTCTCATCTTTGTATGTTTTGGAGGATCCATGGTTAAGATGCTCGTTTTTGAAGTGCTTCTTCCTCGCTGTGAGGAGAACAATTTCGGCTGTTTGAGAACAGATTGAATATCTGCATAGCGAAACAGATCCCAGCACTTTCTTGTTTCATCGTATCTTATACCAGTCTGCGCACGTAACTCATTGTAAATAGGGAATGGGAACAGAAGGTCATCTGTGGATCGAATTTCTTTCATTGGAATGACATTGACATAGTTTTCTTTCACTTTCATTATGGACGCTCCTTTTTCGGATTACTTCACTTTCACGTTATCACCAGAAAAACAGCATTTCAACGGACATGTTTTCTAAAATATGTCAATAGTCTAATTGAAACATTCAAACGAATTTATTTAATAGGAAAAAAGAAAGTGATAAAAATGATAATGCTTACTAAACAATAGAATTGAAGTCACCGGATCTAGAATAAAATGAAGATTTTAGTCGAATGAAAGGGTCAGTTGCTTTTGTCTGGAGACGGGCAGATGAGTCAGTAAACAAAATAAAATAATGGTAAGAACAACTAAAGTTCATCTTGTCACACTCTTCCTCTTAAGAAGAGTGTGAAAGTATAACAAAATAGAAAAAGGATAGAAACGCACACTTTTCATGTGTTTCTATCCTTTTCATTTAGTTAACTCACATGATGTTCTGCAAACTGGCTCATATATAAATCCTTATAAAAGCCGTTTTGTTGCAATAGCTCGCTGTGAGTGCCTTTTTCAATAATCGTCCCGTCTTTCATGACTAAAATGAGATCGGCGTCTTTGATCGTCGATAGTCTGTGTGCAATAACGAAGCTCGTTCTGCCTTTCATCAGTTCGTTCATTGCCTTTTGAATATGCATCTCGGTTCGTGTATCCACACTGCTCGTGGCCTCATCTAAAATAAGAATTTTTGGATCAGATAAGATTGCACGGGCAATGGTTAATAGCTGACGTTGACCTTGTGAAAGGTTGCTAGCATCTTCCGTTAAGAGTGTGTCATATCCTTCAGGGAGCGTACGGATGAAATCATCTGCATAGGCATGTTTCGCAGCGTTAATGACATCTTCTTTTGTCACATGCTGCCTGCCATATGCAATGTTATCGTAAATCGTGCCTTCAAAAAGCCACGTATCTTGAAGAACCATCGCAAATAATTCACGGACTTGCTCACGGCTGAGATCTGTGGTTTTTACTCCGCCAATGCGAATAGAGCCCTCATCTAATTCATAAAAACGCATTAACAAGTTAATAATCGTTGTTTTTCCTGCACCTGTTGGTCCTACAATAGCAACCGTTTGTCCTTCATTCACATGCAAGCTCAAGTTTTTAATAATCGGATGATCCTGATCATATCCGAATTGCACTTGTTCAAAGGCCACATCGCCTGTTAGCGATTGAAGATCAATAGACGCTTGCTCTTCGGCACTTTCTTCTTCTTCATCGAGAATTTCAAATACTCTTTCGGCAGAAGCAATGGCTGATTGAACTAAGTTTGCGACACTAGATGCTTGAACAAGCGGCTGTGACATTTGCTGCGTGTACTGGATAAAGGCTTGAACATCCCCAACACGAATGCTGCCATTAATGACAAGAATTCCGCCTGCAACACTCACTGCGACATAGCCAAGGTTCCCGATAAACGTCATCATCGGCATCATAAGACCGGATATGAATTGAGCTTTTCTTGAAGATTCATACAGCCGTTCGTTTAATTGGTCAAATGTATCAATGGCTTTCTTTTCATACCCATATGCACGGACCGTCTGATGACCTGTAAACATTTCATTAATGTGGCCGTTGATCATACCCAGCTCTTTTTGCTGCGCTTTAAAATGCTTTTGAGAAAATGACGTAATGCCTCGAATTGCGATTAGGCTTAGTGGCAGCGTCAAACAAACGAGAAGGGTTAAAAACGGACTGATGAAAAGCATCATGACAACAATACCAATCACTGTAATAACAGAAGTGATCACCTGAGTGAGCGCTTGTTGAAGTGATGTATTAATGTTATCAATATCATTCATCACACGGCTTAGTGTATCCCCATGAGTTGTTTTATCAAAATAACGAAGGGGGAGACGTGTGAGCTTTTCATTTGCTTCGTGTCGTAATTCGGCAATGGTTTCTTGGGATACACCAGCCATGACATATTGTTGGACAAATGAAAAGAGAGCAGCGACGACATACAACAAGAGGAGCAACAATAAAATTCGAGAAATGACATCGTATTGAACGGCTGTTTTTTGTGTAAAACTTTCAAATAGGGAAGAGGTGGCATCCCCGAGTAATTTTGGACTAATCACGTTAAAGACGGTCGAACCGATTGCCGCAATCAGTACAATGATGAGCTGGAATTTTCTTGGGCTTAAATAGCCGGCCAATCGAAGGAGTGTTTTTTTAAATTCCTTCGGCTTTGCTACCGGCCCTCTAGGATGACCGCCTTTATGACCCATCCCGGAAGACATTTTTTTACTCATCCTTGCTGCACCTCCTGACTTCCTTGTGAAGCGACAATCTCTTGATACACGAGATTCTCTTGAATTAATTGTTCATGCGTCCCAATTCCAGCGATTTTCCCTTCATCTAGCACAATGATTTTGTCACTATGTTTCACTGTGCTAATTCTTTGAGCGACAATGATCAGGGCAGAATACTGTTTTTCAGATTCTAACGCTTTCCGAAGCTTGGCATCTGTTTTGTAATCGAGAGCAGAGAAGCTATCGTCAAACAGGTAGAATGCAGGCTTTCTGACGAGTGCTCTTGCAATCGAAAGCCGCTGCTTTTGACCACCAGATAGATTTGATCCACCTTGGTCAATCTCTGCATCGATTCCGCCATCTTTTTGCAAAACAAATTCTTCAGCCTGTGCAGTGCGTAGTGCTTGCCAAATCTCTTCCTCGCTTGCATCCTCGTTACCGAAGCGAACATTATCAGCAATGGTTCCACTGAATAATACGGCTTTTTGCGGAACATAGCCCATTTGACTTCTCAGTATCTCCTGAGGGATTTCTCGGATATCTACACCATCTAGTGTAATCCGTCCCTCTGTGGCTTCGTAAAAGCGAGTCATGAGTTGAAGAAGGGTTGTTTTCCCTGAACCCGTACTTCCAATAATAGCTGTCGTTTCACCAACTTTGGCTTCAAACGTAATTCCTTGAACCGCCGGCTTTTCAGCGTTTGAGTAATAAAATGTCACATCCTCAAAGCGAATAGACTTTATCGGTTGATCAAGGTGAGGAAACGGTTGATCTGCGTCTTGAATCTTTGGCTCCATGTTCAACACTTCGTTCATGCGTTTAGCTGATGCCTGTGCCCTTGGGACCATAATAAAACTCATAGATAGCATAATCAGTGCCATTAAAATCATCATGGCATATTGAATAAAAGCAATTAAATTTCCTACTTCCATTTGCCCAGCATCAATGCGATTTGCGCCAATCCACACAATTCCAATATTCGTAAAGTTCATGATGATGAGCATAAACGGGAACAAATAGGCCATTAACCGATTGACCCTGAGGCCAGTGTCCTTATAGGATGTATTTTCTTCTTGGAAGCGTTCCTTTTCGTCATCGACTCGGTTAAATGCGCGAATGACCCGAATGCCTGAAAGAGATTCTCTCATTATTAAATTCAAGCGGTCTGTTTTTTTCTGGAGCAGACCAAATAGTGGAATGGCTTTTCTTGAAACCAAATAGATAAACCCGCCAAGAAGAGGAAGGGCTGCTAAAAAGATAAGAGATAAGACAGCATCTCTTGAGACAGCTAAAATAATCCCACCGACAAGCATAAGAGGTGCTCTCGTCATCATTTGTAAGATCATAATTGTCACATCTTGTACTTGCTTCACATCATTAGTCGATCTAGTAATGAATGAAGACGTACCGATCTTTTGAAATTCTTCTAACGAAAATTGTTCAACATGGACAAAAAGCTGTCTTCTGATATCACGACCGAAACCTAGCGCAGTCTTTGATGAAAGGTAGGACTTCAAGACAGTGAGTAAGATCGCAAGTAAAGAACAGGCGATCATCCAGCCGCCAACTTTCCATATATAAGTGATGTCTCCTTGGACGATACCAACATCCACTATATCTGCAGTCAGTGTTGGTAAATATAACTGGAGCATGCTACTTAAAAAGGTTAGGATGACAATGGTCACAACGGATAGCCGATAAGGCTTTAAAAACGACAAGATTGATTTCATAAGATTACCTTTCTTCCATTATAGTCTGTTGTTCTGTCACTCATCATATACAAAAAGAGATTATTTCTACAAATGAATTGTCTTGTTTTAATGAACTATTTATATTGTTCAATTTTTGAAAAGAAATCCTTCACGAAAAAATAGAAATCATGTGCAGAAGGAGACATCTCTCTTGCTTTAGAAGCAATAATCCCAACCGTTCTTCGTACATGAGGAAAATCAATTGGAATTTTCACCGTAAACCTCGGTGTTGTTTCATAAAAGGCACTTTCGGGTAATAAGGTAACACCCATCCCAGCCGATACTAAACCTTTAATTGCATCCAAATCCTCACCTTCTGACGATATAGTCGGCTCATATCCAGCCTGCTTGCATGCATCGACCGCAATTTGTCTCAGCACGTACCCTTCAGGAAATAAAACGAAATGATCTTTTCTCAAATCACTTAAATGAATACTGCTTTGTCCGCTAAAAGGATGACTAATAGGCAAGAGTGCGTAAATGCTTTCTGAAAACAGAATATTAGCTTCTATTTGAGGATCATTCGTCGGTACAGGTCCTAAAAAGGCGAGATCAATATCTCGATTTTTTACAGCGTCAATTAAAAATTTATATGAACCTTGACGAAGTAAAAAATCGACCTCTGGATATTCCTGCTTAAAAGCAGAAATGACAGAAGGAAGCACCTGGCTTGCAAGACTTGTAGGAAATCCAATGTTTACTGTTCCTTTATGTGGATTTAGGTATTCATCAACTTGTTCCTTTGCATAATCAATTGCCTTTAATGCAGTTCTGACATGATCTAAAAATTGTCTGCCGATTTTCGTTAATTTAATATTACGTCCTTCTCGTTCAAACAAGGCGACTCCGAGTTCTTCTTCTAAATTGGCAATCTGGCGGCTGATAGCAGATTGCGCGACGTGTAAGTTTTCTGCTGCTTCTGACACGTGTTCACGGTCAGCAACTTCTACAAAATAACGTAACTGACGAAGCTCCATTTTTGCAGTTCACACCCATCTATCTCAAAAAGAGATTGTTTTGATCTAAATTATATATTGTTTATATCAATTTGAAAACTTAAAATAAGTTACAGAGTTTGTGAGATTTTATCACTGTGAAAAAACGGATCTGTAAACGGGGGAGAGAAACGATGACTTATAATCAACTACCACAACCACAAGGTCTCTACCGTCCTGAATTTGAACATGATGCATGTGGAATCGGACTGTACGCCCATTTAAAAGGGAAGGCGACACATAGCATCGTCAAAAAGGGATTACAAATGCTGTGCCAGCTCGATCACCGCGGCGGGCAAGGCAGTGATCCGTATACAGGTGATGGTGCCGGTTTAATGGTACAACTGCCAGATGCTTTCTTTAGAAAGAACTGCAAAGAATTTACACTTCCTGAAAAGGGTCGTTACGGGGTAGGAATGGTCTTCTTTTCAAAAGATGATGATGAAAAAACTCGGCAAGCCATCGAACAGAAAATCAACGGATTCATTAAACAAGAAGGCCAAACGTTAATTGGCTGGAGGACGGTTCCTGTCGATGCTGGGAAAATCGGTACTGTCGCAGCGAAAAGCTGTCCAGTTGTAAGGCAAGTGTTTATTGGAGCAAATGAAAACGTATCAGATCGTTTGTCATTTGAAAGAAAATTATATGTCATTCGTAAGCAGGCTGAAAATTGGGGAATCAAAGAAGAAAAACAATTTTACTTTGTCAGCCTATCAAGTCAAACCATTGTATACAAGGGGCTTTTAACATCAGATCAAGTCGATGATTTTTATCTTGATCTTCAGGATGAAACATTTGTCTCTGCATTTTCACTTGTTCATTCCAGATTTAGTACAAACACATTTCCTACATGGGAAAGAGCTCATCCAAACCGTTATTTAATTCATAACGGAGAAATTAACACTTTACGAGGAAACATCAATTGGATGAGAGCGAGAGAACAACAATTCGTGTCTGAAGCTTTCGGAGAAGATCTAAACAAGATTTTGCCAGTGCTAAATGCAGACGGAAGTGATTCATCCATATTAGATAATGCCTTTGAATTCTTTGTGCTTGCTGGCCGTACACCTGCTCATGCAGCAATGATGCTGATTCCAGAACCATGGACAGAAAATACACACATGTCAAAAGAGAAACGGGCATTTTACGAATATCACAGTTCTTTAATGGAGCCGTGGGATGGACCAACGGCCATTTCTTTTACAGATGGTAAACAAATTGGGGCCATCTTAGACCGTAACGGATTAAGACCGGCAAGATATTACGTCACAAATGACGATCATATCATTTTTTCTTCAGAAGTAGGCGTGATTGAAACAAATGAGGAAGATGTGAAATATAAAGATCGTCTTGAGCCTGGAAAAATGCTTTTAATCGATCTAGAAGAAGGAAGAATTATTTCTGATGAAGAAGTGAAGTCCACCATTTCCAATGAGCTTCCTTATCAAAAATGGCTTGATGAAGAGATGATTCATGTCAATCCAACAGAAGAAAATTCAGAAAATTCTAGTATAATGAATGATCTGCTAGCTCGTCAGCGCGCTTTCCATTATACGTACGAAGACATTCAGAAGTATTTAATTCCTTTATTGGAGGAAGGCAAGGATCCAATCGGTTCAATGGGAAGTGACACACCACTTGCGGTTTTATCAGATCAGCCGCAATCACTATTCAACTATTTCAAGCAGCTGTTTGCACAGGTGACCAACCCACCGATTGATGCGATCCGTGAGCAGCTCGTGACATCAACCATGACATGGTTAGGTGCAGAGGGGAATATTCTTCACCCGAATGAATATTCATGCCGTAGAATCAAACTTTATACACCTGTCTTAACAAGCGGGCAATTTAACGGGTTGAAAACAATCGTTCATAATGCCTTTAAAAGTAAAACGATTCATACACTTTTTACAAATGATTTAAAGCGCGGGCTTGATACGATGTTTGAAGAGGCGGAAAAAGCCATTCGCGAAGGGATTTCCTTATTGATTCTATCAGATCGCGAGATGACAGAACAAAAGGTCCCGATTCCATCACTTCTTGCTTTAAGTGCTCTTCATCAACATCTTGTACGTCGAGGCTTAAGAACGAAAGTGAGCCTCATCGTCGAGTCTGGAGAAGTAAGAGAGGTCCATCATTTCGCCGCACTGATTGGCTACGGAGCAGATGCGATCCATCCTTATTTAGTCTATGAAACATATAAGCAACTCATTGATGAAGAAGTGATTTCCATCAGCTTTGATGAAGCGGTCACAAGGTTTGGGAAAAGCGTGACCGAGGGAGTTGTAAAAGTCATGTCTAAAGTGGGTATTTCCACTGTACAGAGTTATAGAGGTGCACAAATTTTTGAAGCAGTCGGCATTAGTGAAGATGTCATTCAAGCATATTTCACTGGAACAGCTTCACAGATTGGCGGAATTGATCTCGACACAATCGCTAGTGAAGCAAAGCTTCGCCATCAAGCGGGGTATCAGGCTTCTACTGATCAAACGCTAGAATCAGGAAGTGAATTCCAATGGAGAAAAAATGGGGAACATCATGCCTTTAATCCAAAAACCATTCATACTCTTCAATGGGCATGCCGTAAAAATGATTATGACCTATTCAAGCAATATTCAAAGGCAGCAGACGAAGAAAGAATCGGGTTCTTAAGAAACCTGTTCGCTTTTACTCCAAAACAAAAGCCGGTTCCTCTGGAAGAGGTTGAATCTGCTGAATCTATTGTGCGCCGCTTTAAGACAGGGGCCATGTCCTTCGGATCCTTAAGTAAGGAAGCACATGAGGCACTTGCTATTGCAATGAACCGCATTGGCGGTAAAAGTAACAGCGGGGAAGGCGGAGAAGACCCTGCACGTTTCACAGTCGATGAACAAGGTAACGATACCAGAAGCGCCATTAAACAAATTGCCTCAGGTCGCTTTGGAGTAAAGAGTCATTACTTGGTTAATGCAGATGAATTGCAAATTAAAATGGCACAAGGCGCAAAGCCAGGGGAAGGCGGTCAGCTCCCTGGAAATAAAGTGTATCCTTGGGTGGCAGATGTACGTGGTTCTACACCAGGTGTCGGTCTGATTTCACCGCCTCCACATCATGATATTTATTCAATTGAGGATTTGGCTCAGCTCATTCACGATTTGAAAAATGCAAACCGTGATGCCCGCATTAGTGTGAAGCTAGTCTCTAAAGCAGGTGTCGGAACGATTGCAGCAGGTGTGGCAAAAGGCACTGCAGATGTCATTGTCATCAGTGGTTATGACGGAGGAACTGGTGCTTCGCCAAAAACAAGTATTAAACATACTGGACTTCCTTGGGAGCTCGGTTTGGCAGAAGCGCATCAAACACTCGTCTTAAACGGCTTGCGTGAGCGAGTGGTACTAGAAACCGACGGAAAATTAATGACTGGCCGCGATGTCGTCATGGCTGCGATTTTAGGAGCAGAAGAATACGGTTTTGCAACAGCACCGCTTGTCGTCCTAGGATGTGTGATGATGAGAGCATGTCATTTAGATACTTGTCCAGTTGGCGTTGCTACACAAAATCCAGAACTTCGCAAGAAATTCATGGGTGACCCCGATCATGTTGTGAACTTCATGATGTTTATTGCAGAGGAAGTAAGAGAAATCTTAGCAGAACTTGGGTTTACATCAATGGATGAATTAATTGGGCGTACTGATGTTTTAGCAGTTAGTGATCGCGCGAAAGCACACTGGAAAGCAAAGCAGCTCAACTTGGATACACTGCTTTATCAACCAGAAGGGGCTCGAACCTTCAGAACACCGCAAAATCACAAAATTGATGAATCACTCGATATGAATGAGATTCTTCCTTATGTGCAGGAAGCGCTGAATCATCAAACACCGGTTGATCTATCACTCAAAATTCGAAATATCAATCGTGTCGCCGGAACCATTACAGGCAGCGAGGTATCTAAACGCTACGGCGAAGAAGGATTGCCTGAAGATACGATCACCCTTCGTTTCACTGGCTCAGCAGGGCAAAGCTTTGGCGCATTTGTTCCAAAAGGGATGTCTTTATATTTAACGGGTGATGCCAATGATTATGTCGGCAAAGGACTCTCCGGAGGAAAGATTGTTGTCAAAACATCTGATCAATTTGTGCAAAACGGACATGAAAATGTCATAGTCGGTAACGTTGCATTTTACGGTGCGACAAGCGGCAAAGCGTATATCAATGGACGTGCAGGTGAACGATTTGCCGTTCGTAATTCAGGTGTGAATGTTGTCGTTGAAGGTATCGGTGATCATGGCTGTGAGTACATGACTGGCGGACGTGTCGTCATTTTAGGCAGTGTTGGGAAGAACTTTGGTGCAGGGATGTCTGGCGGTGTTGCTTACGTGCATACGTCAGATGCGAAGCAGTTCAAAAGAATGTGTAATTTGGAAATGATCATGTTTGAAAAACTCATAGATCATGAAGAAGAACTAGAAGTAAAACAAATGATTAAGGAGCATCTTGACTATACAAACAGTTCAAAAGCTTCTCAGCTTTTAGAAAACTGGGATAAAGAAAAGAATCAATTCATCAAAATCATTCCGACAAATTACAAAAAGATGCTTCAAAGCATTGAAGAACAAAAGCAAGCTGGTCTCAGTCATGAAGAAGCTGTCATGTTCGCATTTGAGGCAAATACGAAACCAAAAAATAAAGACACGGCAAACGGGCAAAAAGCAGCCCTTGCTCATTAAGAAAGGGGAGAGGACAATGGGCAAAGCAACAGGTTTTATGGAATATAAACGAGAAAAGCCAAATGAACGTGACCCTCTCACTCGCCAAAATGACTGGAAAGAATATTCAGCTCCATATACAGATGAGGTATTAAAGAAGCAGGGTGCTAGATGTATGGATTGCGGGACGCCGTTTTGTCAAATTGGGATGGAAATTAGGGGTGGCGTTTCCGGTTGCCCGATCTACAATTTAATCCCAGAGTGGAATGATCTTGTGTATCGCGGAAGATGGAAAGAAGCGCTTGAAAGACTGCAAAAAACGAATAATTTCCCTGAATTTACGGGGAGAGTATGCCCAGCACCTTGTGAAGGCTCTTGCACAGTTGCCATTCATGATCCACCCGTATCAATTAAAAATATTGAACGGACGATTATTGACAAAGGCTTTGAGAATGGATGGATTAATCCTAGAATTCCTTCAAACCGCACTGGCAAAAAGATTGCCATTGTAGGATCAGGACCAGCAGGACTTGCAAGTGCTGATCAATTAAATCAGGCAGGACACTCCGTCACAGTGTTTGAACGATCCGATCGTCTTGGCGGGCTTCTCACCTACGGGATTCCAAATATGAAGCTAGATAAAGAGGTTGTAGAGCGCAGAGTCAAACTTCTTCGACAAGAAGGCATTGACTTTGTGACCAATACCGAAATCGGTGTAGATGTGACAGCAGATGAGCTAAAAAGACAATTTGATGCTATTATCCTTTGCACTGGTGCACAAAAACAAAGGGATTTATTAATTGAAGGCCGAGAAGCAAAAGGGATTCACCTTGCGATGGATTATTTGACACTTGCAACGAAAAGCATGCTTGATTCTGGATTTAAAGATAAGAATTTTATTGACGCCAAAGGAAAAGACGTGATTGTCATTGGCGGAGGGGATACAGGGGCTGACTGTGTAGCGACTGCACTTCGCCAAAAAGCAAAAAGTGTTGTTCAGTTCGGGAAGCATCCAAAGCTTCCAGATACACGTATAGGGGATAATATGTGGCCTGAGCAACCTTATGTCTTCTCATTAGATTATGCTTATGAAGAAGCACAGGCAAAATTCGGAGAAGATCCGCGCCAATATTCCATTCAAACGACAAAGATGGTGGCTGATCAAAATGGAAAATTAAAAGAGCTTCATACTATTCAAATGGAAAAAGTGAAAAACGAACAAGGGAAGTTTGAATTTCATGAAATTCCAGGAACAGAAAAAGTGTGGCCAGCTCAGCTTGTCTTTATTGCGATTGGTTTTGAGGGAGCTGAACAGCCACTAGTGAAACACTTTGGTGTAAACAGCAAAAACAATCGAATTGACGCAAAATATGGGGAGTTTACAACAAATGTAGAAGGCGTGTTTGCAGCGGGAGATGCAAGACGCGGTCAAAGTCTGATTGTCTGGGCCATTAACGAAGGCAGACAAGTAGCACATGAGGTGGACCGTTATTTAATGGGGAGTTCGGTCCTGCCGAAGTAGGTCAAACAAAGGGTGTTTATCAAATAGAGCAAATTGATATGCTCTCCTAAAGGTAGACAGATGAAATAAAAATCTGATTGCCGCCTTAGGGGAGTTTTTTCATGGCTTTTTATGATGCCAATATGGTTTGATACACCATCACTTTTTTCCGCTACAACTAGGGAAAACAGTCGCTGGCGATACGCTTGAGTTAGCTGATTTTCAATCTAACAAGCAGTTAAAGCCATTGAAAAACGATGCGTCATAAAAGCGGAGTACTTGCTAATGGAATGGTGAGCGGATCATGTATTCTGTCCGATGCATGTTTGGAAGATTGATCTTTCATCAGGTTCTCTTCAAGCACCAGATGACGTATGCGTCAAAAATCGTATGAAACATATATTAAGGGAGACGACGCCTTTATTTTACTGCCCTCATAAGTAGTTTAGATCCTTCCTTTCATGTACATGCTGTAAGTAAATGCTGTAAGAGAGGAAGGTTTTTCTGTGCCATTTTTTAGTATTTTTATTGAGCTGGTAATTGGTTTTTTTGCTTTGTTTTTTATTACAAAATTATTAGGAAAAACACAATTTGCACAAATTACCCCTTTTGATTTTATTTCTGCACTGATATTAGGGGAAATGGTCGGTAATGCCATTTTTGACCAAGAGATTAACTTTTTACACATTCTCTTTGCCGTAGGTGTTTGGGGCGTCCTGATCTACACAGTTGAATGGCTTTCGCAAAGATTTAAATCGATTCGTGCTTTTTTAGAAGGAAGACCGACGCTTGTCATTGATAAGGGGCACATTCACTACAACCGTTTGAAAAAGAATATGCTTGATTTGAATCAGCTACAGACGCTCATAAGAGCAAAAGGCCATTTTGCTCTAAATGAAATTGAATACGCCATTTTAGAAACTGACGGCTCTGTCAGTGTCCTTCCTAAAATTAAGTACACACCTGCTACAGCAGAAGATGTGAATGTGAAAGGAAAAGAAGTCAAATTGCCTAGAACATTCATCATTGATGGGGAAATTTTAAAAAAAGACTTACAAGAAGCAGGTTTTGATGAGACGTGGCTCAAACAACAGTTAAAGCGGCAGCATATCTCTTCCCATAAAGATGTCCTATTCTGTGAATGGATTGAAAATGAAGGCATTTATGCGATGAAATATGAGAAGTCTGAAAAAACATCCACAAAATAAAGCGGCGGGTGTTTTTTCATCCAATGAATGAACATTTTTGGCTCAGCCACTGCTGTGTTTAAAAATGCTGAAATAAAAAGTCTTGGAGATGGGTATATTACTGCAGCATTCACTACAGAAACACAAAAGTTCGGTTACGTTTTTATTGATTCAACTTTAAAAAAGGAAACAGCAAGTACCCAATCCGTTTATTTAGGTCAGCCTTGTAGACCTCATTCAGCCGTGACTTTTCCTGCATACAAAAATGGATGATCATATCAAACTAGAGGGGTGGCATAATTGGAATCACCCTGATCATGAAAGAACCGCTCGATACAGAGAATATGGGTCAACCGGAACTGGGAGCAACGTGACAAAACGCGTCAAATGGTCAACCATTCTATCAAAGAGCGAAGCCAATTAAATAACGGTTCAAGCTGTTCTTCGGGGAGACGATGGGTGGAATCCAGATAAAATAAAGAGCTTGTCAGTTTACCTCAAAAAAAACTGACCTTACTGTTTAAAAAACCTTTGAGAACAAACGTTCTTTTGTGTATAATGAACATAATCTTCTCTAAGTGATACTGTTTCAAAAAAAGGAGGGGTTGCGTGAAGCGTTTTTCTCAGTTCATTTTCTTGCAAGTTTGCATGGTTTTCATTTTATTCCTGCCTTTTTCCATGAAAGATGAACAACTAACAGCTCGTACTGATCAAACGGAATGGATGACAGCATTAGACAAGTTGATTCGAACATCACCTGATCTAGATGGCGCAATCTCAGGCATTAGCGTCCGCGATACTTCTGACACCTCTCTTCTTTACGAACACCAAGCTGACATCAGACTGACTCCCGCTTCCAATATGAAACTCTTCACATCAGCCATAGCCCTTGATATACTTGGTGAAAAACACACATTTCCTACAGACATATGGATGGACGGATCTATCCGAAAGAAAGCATTAAATGGCAATCTTTATCTCCGAGGAACAGGAGACCCGACTTTATTAGAGCAGGACTTTGCTGCATTAGCAAAACAGGTCAAAAAGGCAGGAATACATACCATTAGCGGGCATCTTGTGGCAGATGATACATGGTTTGACGATACCCGTCATTCTATTGACCTCCCGTGGAGTGACGAAGATCAATATTACGGCGCGCAAATATCTGCTCTCACAGCTTCGCCTAATCGAGACTATGATGCAGGAACAATCATTGTCGAAGTAAAACCAGGAAAAAAAGCAGGTCATAAGGCAACATATCATATAACCCCTAATACCGACATCGTTCATGTGGTCAACAAAGTAAAAACTGTACCTGACGGAAGGCAAAAGAAAATCTCTTTTAAGCGCTCTCACGGTACAAACGAAATCACTTTAACTGGTACGATCCCGCTCAATGCCAGTTCAGTAAGACAATGGGTCGCATTATGGGAGCCAACAAACTATGCATTAGACTTAATGAAACGTGCGCTCAAGTCAGAGGGAATCCAGGTCAAAGGACAAGTGAAAACAAAACAAATCCCCAAAAAAGCAAAGAAAATAGCTGTCCATTCATCCATTCCTTTATCAGAGTTGCTGGTTCCTATGATGAAATTAAGCAACAATACCCATGCAGACATTTTGCTAAAGGAACTTGGAAAGAAGGTCAAGAACAAAGGAAGCTTTGAAGAAGGACTAGACGTTTTAAATGAACGGCTGCCCGCATTTGGTATCAATACTGCACGTACGGTGTTAAGAGATGGTTCCGGGATATCACCGATGAATCTTGTGTCTGCAAATCAGCTCACTCTTTTCCTAACGAAGATTCAAAAGGAAAAATGGTTCAATACTTATTTAGATGCTCTCCCGTTAGCGGGGGCAAGTGACCGAATGATTGGGGGAACATTAAGAAACAGATTGAAAGGACCGGCTACACTTGGAAAGGTACGGGCGAAAACAGGTTCATTAACTACCGTTAGTACACTTTCTGGTTATATCGAAACACAGGGAGGAAAGACACTTGCTTTCTCGATTTTATTGAACCATCTTGTTGATGATGAAAAAGGAAAAGAAATAGAAGACCAAATTGTCAGCTTTTTAGCCGAGAATCTTTAGAAAGAGAAGGAGATACAACATGACGTTAAATAACAATCAATTATTAAAAAAAATGTCCATTTTTCTTGTACCGCTTTTATTAAGCAATATTTTACAATCGATTGGACAGCTTGTTTCCATTGTATTTGTAGGTAGGTGGATTGGAGAGGATGCAGTAGCTGCTATTTCTGCATTCTTTCCGCTTTTCTTTTTACTCGTTTCTTTTTCAATTGGGATTGGATCAGGAAGTTCCATCCTCATTGGACAAGCTTATGGAGCAAAAAACGAAAAGAGTTTAAAGGAAATCATTGGAACAACCCTATCGTTTACCTTTTTAATCGGATTAAGTTTGGCCATCATTGGAGGATTTTTTGCGACGGATATTTTAAAAATCATGGGAACACCTGCAAATATTATTGAGGAAAGTGCAGCATATGCCAGAATTCTATTTATCTCTATGCCGATTTTATTTCTTTATTTTGTGTATACGACATTTTTACGAGGAACTGGCGATTCGAAAACGCCTTTTTATTTCTTAATAATTAGTACCGGAACGAATATTTTGCTACTTCCGATCCTTTTATTCGGCTGGCTAGGACTACCCGCTTTCGGATTGTACGGCGCTGCGTATGCCTCTGTTATTTCAACAATCGTGACGTTCATTATTCTCCATATTTATCTATTTAAGACAAAGCACCCACTGCGTATAGATGCATCTGTCAGAAAGCACCTAGTCATGAAAGGGGATTTATTAAAAACTTTATTAAAATTAAGTATCCCTTCTAGTATTAATATGATCTTGATTTCTTTATCGGAAATTGCTGTAATTTCTTTTGTTAACGATTATGGATCACAGGCTACAGCTGCTTATGGTGTTGTCAATCAAGTGGTGAGTTACGTTCAAATGCCGGCGGTTAGCCTTGGTATTGCAGTTTCCATCTTTGCGGCTCAATTTATAGGTTCAGGGAATAACAATCGTCTCAAGGATGTCATTCAAATAGGGCTAGGATTAAACTTTGCCATTGGCGGTTTAATCATTGTCTTCGTCTATATTTTTGCTCCTCAGATTTTATCAATCTTTTTAACAGATCCTCAAACGATTGACATTGCATATAGTTTAGTAGTCATTACATTATGGAGTTATCTCATTTTTGGTACGGCTCAAATCGTTGCTGCAACCATGAGAGCAAGTGGAACAGTATTATGGCCGACGATCTTTAGTATTTGTTCTATATGGCTTGTTGAAGTTCCAGTCGCTTATGTGCTGTCACACTACACTTCACTTGGCATCAAAGGGATCTGGATAGGTTATCCTGCAGCCTTTTTTGTGAACTTACTACTTCAATACGGCTACTACAAGCTTGTATGGAAGAAAAAACAGATTGTAGCGCTTGTCCAATCATAATGGAATAGTTCCTATTGGCATATACATACTAAGATCAATTGCTTAGGAGGTCTGATCTTATATGTTTCTAAACCAAAGAAGTGAACTCACCTCGTATGATATCGGTGATTTTTCTTATGCCGGACCGGACTTTCAAGTGCTCTCATGGGGAGAAGGAGCCACTTTAAAAATAGGGAAATTTTGCTCCATTGCCAATGAAGTGAAAATTTTTCTGGGTGGCGAGCACCGAACAGATTGGGTCACCACGTATCCGTTTAACCAAATTTTCAAAGAAGCTGCCCATATAAGAGGGCATCCAAAATCAAAAGGAGATGTTCAAATCGGACACGATGTCTGGATTGGATATGGTGCAACCATTATGTCAGGTGTAAGCATAGGAAATGGGGCAGTGATTGGTGCAAACAGCGTGATCACAAAAGATGTGCCACCATATGCAATCGTTGCAGGAAACCCGCAGCAACTCATGAAATATCGGTTTTCTCATGACAAGATTGAAAAACTTCAAACATTAAAATGGTGGGATTTAGAGTTTTCCAGTCTACAATCTATTTTTCATCTCTTACAATCAAATGATATTGAAACCTGTATAAACACAATAGAAGAAATAAAAAAGAAAGGTTGAAGAGGCCTTTCTCTAGCTTGTAGACCCTGTCTACAAGCTGAATTCTTTAAAAGTGAAATGATTTTATGTTATGGTGTTGAATGAATCTAGTGTGATTTTTGATAGAAATGGGGACATCATTCATGAGTCAATCAGTTTTACAGCGCACGCCTTATTCCGTTTTGAATTTATCATCTGTGACAGAAGGCGGCACAATTAGAGAGTCCTTTCAGCATAGTATGGATTTAGCTCAGAAAGCGGAGAAGTGGGGTTTTAATAGATACTGGCTTGCAGAACATCATAATATGGAAGGGATCGCAAGCTCTGCAACATCGGTCTTGATTGGATATATTGCTGGCGGAACCGAAAAGATTCGGGTTGGATCTGGCGGCATTATGCTTCCAAACCACTCTTCACTTGTCATTGCAGAACAGTTTGGAACACTTGAAACATTATATCCAGGGAGAATTGATTTAGGACTTGGTAGGGCACCGGGAACTGATCAGCTAACTGCACGTGCTCTTAGACGAAACCTTCACAATGGAGAAGATTTTCCGGAACAGCTTGAAGAACTTCGGCAATATTTAAAACCAACAGGTCAGGTCAAAAATCAGGTAAGGGCTGTTCCAGGGGAAGGACTAGACATTCCAATCTGGCTACTCGGCTCTAGCGGGTTTAGTGCAAGACTTGCAGGAGCACTTGGATTGCCTTTTGCCTTTGCTGCTCATTTTTCACCTAAAAATACAATTCCTGCTTTAGAAATATACAGGCAGTCGTTCACGCCTTCCGATGTTTTAAAAGAGCCTTATGCCATGGTTTGTGTAACGGTTTTGGCGGCTGATCAAACAGAGAAAGCCGAGTATTTAGCAACCTCACACTATCAGCGTTTCTTAAGTCTGATTCGTAATACACCTGGAAAACTAAAACCGCCTGTTGAAAGTATGGACGGACTTTGGAGCCCTTATGAAAAGGCAATGGTTAATGAACAACTAAGTTCGACAATCATTGGAGATAAACAAAAGGTGAAAAAAGAATTAGAAGCTTTTATTAAATCCACTCAAGCTGACGAAGTGATGATTCATTCAGACATGTTTGATCATCATGAAAGAATGCGTTCTTACGAGATTATTGCGGAAATCTTTCAAGAGGAACAAAAGAAATAATGAATAAATCACTGCACTCACTCAGCTTGTCGATAAAGTCGGCAAGCTGTTTTCTTTTTGTTAATTTCATCAATCTATCATGTTTTCATAACAAAATAAAAGAAAATCTAGTATGAATGAAAGCGAAAAAACGCTCTTTGTTTAGTAGACTCTTGCATCGGCTTCTAATTAAAACTATATTTAATACATACAAATGTGATAGAAAAAGAGGGATAGAATGAGTAAAGTCTTAGCTGGAAAAACGATTGCCATTTGTGGAACGAGAAAAACAGAGGAGATGCGTACACTTGTTGAAAAGCAAGGTGGAAAAGCTGTTATTCGCTCTCTGCAAGGAACTGTGTTTTTGGCAAAAGAGGAATTAAAACCAGGCATCGAAAGTGTGATTAAGCAAGGTGCTGATTGGGTAATTTTGACAACAGGGATTGGTACAGATACATTAATTGAAAGTGCAGAAGAATTCAATCTCGGAGAAGCATTCATGGACATTTTATCGAATGCCCGAATTGCTTCAAGAGGCTATAAAACCTTTTTAGCTTTAAAAAAACTTGGGATTCAGCCAGACGTTTCTGATGAAGATGGAACGGTTCGCGATTTGATTTCAAAGCTTGAGGATAAAGAATTTTACGGAAAGCGAGTCATAGTGCAGTTGCACGGTGAAAATGCACCGGCTCTCATACAGTTTTTGAACGACCGGGGTGCAGACGTATTACCGCTTTTACCATACAAGCACACGCCTCCAGAACCAGAGACTGTTGAAACATTATTCCATGAAATGAAGCAGGAGAAAGTGCATGCAGTCTGTTTTACAACAGCTATCCAGGTCCATGCATTTTTCAAACTAGCAGCAGAGTGGGGGAGGAAAGAAGAACTGCAACACCTGTTTCATCAACATGTGCTAGCTGTTGCAGTTGGTAAAGTAACCGCAGAAGCTTTAAAAGAGGAGGGAGTGGAACGGATACTTGCACCAACTATTGAAAGAATGGGTGCAATGATTATGGAATTATCACATTTTATGAAAAAACAATCCACTCACTAACACAAACGCCTTTCACTGCTTTAGTGAAAGGCGTTTTGTATTAAGTTGTCCGTTTTCGATTCGTGCGGATTTTTTTCAGCAGGAAATAAAGAATGATGAGCACAATGGCAATAGCCATAATCGGTGTTGTATATGTATGGGCAACACTTTGAATGTGGTCCCACTTTGTTCCAAGCTGCATGCCGAGATAAATAAATAAAATCGACCAAGGGACCGCAGCAAGTCCAGTCAGTAGGACAAATTTTAAAAATGGCATTTTGGCTATACCTGCTGGAATAGAGATCGCATGGCGCACAACAGGTATAAAGCGTGCTGTAAAAACAACACCTGATCCATAGCGGGCGAACCATCGTTCTGCTGTTGCAATATGATGTTCGTGAATCAATAAATACTTTCCATACTTAGTTAAAAAGGGTCTTCCTCCATATAGTCCGATCCAGTAAATAAAGCACTGGGCAATCGTTCCTCCAATGACGCCAGCAATGACAGCCCCAATAAAACCAATGGACCCTGTTGACACCATATATCCACCATAGGCAAGGACAATTTCACTTGGAATGATTTCAATCATGAGTCCAAGTGCAACGCCTACATAACCAAGGCTTGTCAGCCAAGTTAAAATTTCATTAAACATATTTCCCATTCGTTTCTCACTGCCTTTAATTGCTAATTTTCTTTCGTCTTAATAAAAGACTATGCTTGTTTTGCTTCTCGCATGAGTATGCTTTGCATATATGCTAACAATGCCGGCCGCATATCGTGGCGCATTAAGCCAATCTCAGTCGCTGCTTTAAAACAGCCAAGCTTATCACCAACATCGAATCTTTGGCCATCTAATTGTTTGGCATAAATGGGCGACTGATTTGCAATCTCTTTAAGTGCATCTGTCAGCTGAATTTCATTGCCAGCCCCTCTGCCGATTTTTTCTAAAACAGAAAAAATGGTTGGGTTTAAAATATATCGGCCCATGACTGCTAAATCAGAAGGGGCATTATGAATGGATGGTTTTTCAACCAAGTCTGATACTTGAAACACATCGCCTTCTTTTTTAGCTGTTTTTATCATACCATACTTGCTGACATCTAGACGATCAACTTGTTGAACACCGATGACCTCTGTTTTTTTCTGCTCATATACTTCCATGAGCTGAGAGAGAGCGGGCTTCTCTGATACCATGACATCATCTCCCAAAAGAACAGCAAAAGGTTCATCACCAATAAAATGGCTTGCACATAACACAGCATGTCCAAGACCTAGTGGTTCCTTTTGACGAATATAATGGATATTGGCCATATCCGCAATATGTTTGATTTCAGCCAGTTGTTCTTTTTTTCCTTTTTCCAACAGATTTTGTTCTAGCTCAATGGACCGGTCGAAGTGATCTTCAATGGATCGTTTGTTTCTGCCAGTGATGATTAAGATATCTTCAATTCCTGATTGGACAGCTTCTTCTACAATGTATTGAATGGCAGGTTTGTCCACGATTGGTAGCATTTCCTTTGGCTGTGCTTTGGTTGCTGGTAAAAAGCGTGTTCCTAACCCAGCTGCTGGTATAACGGCTTTTTTCATTTTCATAGTGATCAACTCTCCATTTCTTTTTTTTCATTCGTTGATTGAAAGACCCATACATGGCTTCCAGTGAATGTGATGATGAGCCCGACAAAGGTGGCCATCACTTTACTGATGAATCATGTAAAACCTGCTTGCTCTAGTGCATATAGAACAAGGAAGGTAAGGAAGCAGGCAGCTCCATTGACAGTCATCCATTTCACCCATTCCCACTTGTCTGCTTTACGCTTCATTTTAAAAGTCCATTTTCTATTCCAAATATAACTGTTTAGCATGCCTGCACTATAGGAAAGGCACTGAGCGAGGAAATAGGGGACAAAGCAAGCGGTCAGTAGAAAAAAGGTCATGAAGTCAATGAGGGTGTTGCTTGCACCTACGATTGAAAATGTGAGAAAGGTCTGCATTCTTTTCCTTGTCATGTGAAAATGGAACACCTCCAATTAGATAAGTGGGCATATGATTACTTTACAAAAGGGAGTTGAAGAATCAGTGAAGAAAAGATGAAAAAAACATGAACAGGCAGTAATCGTATTTTCAGCATCTCATGATATAATTTGTAAGATGAATCTCACTGGTGGTGCACAATTATGTATTTAACCATTGCAGAAACTGCTGAATACCTTGACGTATCTGAAGCGTATATTGAAAAATTAATTGAGCAAAAAAAGATACGTACCGTATTTGATGGGTCTTCTTATCTTGTTTATCAAGGGCAGTTCCAAACTCATATGAAGCAGCTTGAACAATACAAGCAGCTCGTGCAAGATATTTTAAATGAACCGATTCCTGAAGACCCTGATGTAAAAGATGAAGATTAAAAAAGACTGCATGAAAAGGTTGCTACTTTTCATGCAGTCTTTTTTATGATTGGCTGACGCCTGTCTGAACGACTTGCATGACATGTTGTCCAAGATATGCATAAAAAAGCGTTCAGCCTGATTAGCTGGACGCGCGCTTTCCATATTGAACAGCTTCTAATAAAAAATCAGCAAGATGAACAGCTCTCATCTTAGATGCGTCACTTGCACGCTCAATACCTGCGATCATTTGCAGATGACAGCCGGGATTAGAGGTGACAATTGTAGCAGCCGCCGTTTTGTTGGCTTCAGTCATTTTATGGTCTAAAATTTGCATCGACATGACTGGCTGCATGAGGTTATAAATACCTGCTGAGCCGCAGCAGCGATCGGCATCCTTCATTTCGTTAAATGTGACACCTTCAATCGCCTTCATAAGCAATCTTGGTGCGTTGTGTACCCCCATTCCATTACGTAAATGACAAGAGTCTTGATAGGTGATGATTTGCTCAGGCAAGGCTAAAGGGATGCGGTGATGAAAATCAAGCGATACTAGTATTTCTGACAAATCCTTTACCTTCTGTGAAAATGCTTCACTTCGCTTCTGAAAAGACCGATCATCTTTTAACAAATGATCATAATCAATTAAGAATGCACCACAACCTCCAGCATTAATCACAATGGCATCGACATCCGTTTGCTCAAATGCTTCGATATTACGCTTAGCTAAATGTTTTGCCTGCTTTTTTTCACCACTGTGACCATGAAGTGCTCCGCAACATGTTTGCATGGGGGGCGTGACAACTTCGCAGCCTGCTAGCTGTAAAAGGTGAATGGTTGCTTGATTTGTTTTGAAAAAAATCGTATCCATTATACAACCAGAAAATAACGCCACACGTTTCCTTCTTGTACCTATGGCTTGGTATTCATTCAAGCGGTTTTTCATTTCTTTTTTACTTGGTATCTTTGGAAGTGCTCGTTCCATCACCTGTAAATGGGAAGGAAGCACCTTTAGAAAACCTGTTTTTTGAGCAGCGGTTTGAAGTCCAGATGTTTGATAAAATCGAAGAAGCCCTGCTGCTTTTCGCATACGGCTCTGTGAGGGGAATAGTCCTTTAAAAACTAGGCGTCTGACCAATTTGACAGGTAACGGTTGTTTTTTATGTTGCTGGATTATGTCCCTAGCGTCTTCAAGTAAACGTCCATATTTGACTCCAGCAGGACATACTGGCTCACATGCACGACAGCCTAGACATAGATTTAATGCATGTTCAACATCTTCATCCGGCTCAATCACGCCATCTCTCACAGCTTTCATTAAAGCAATTCGTCCGCGAGGTGAATGCGTTTCCTCCTGCCGAGTTTCAATATAAGTGGGGCAGGAGGGAAGGCAGAACCCGCAGCGCATACAATTGAGTAGCTCCTTTTCATCCATTTGCTGTTGGAATTGTTGCTGCATTTCTTTCTGTTCATGAGAAGTTGTCATGAGATGACCACCCGCTTCCTCGTTGCTTTTGCAAAGACTTTATCGGGATTCATTATGTTTAACGGGTCAAGTGCCTGCTTAATCGCTTTCATTGCTGAGATTCCTTCTTTTTTTACTTTCAGTTCTAAATAGGGGGCCTTCATCAGACCAACCCCGTGTTCTCCGGTAATGGTTCCGCCTAATGAGACTGCTTTTTGAAAAATGGCTTGAAAGGCTTCTTCTACACGTTTCATTTCTTCCTCATTTCTTGCATCTGCTGCACATGTGGGATGTAAGTTTCCGTCGCCTGCATGTCCAAAAGTACAGATTTTCACCTGATATGCTTGTGCGATCTCTTCGATGGCACGAACCATTTTGGCAATTTCAGACCGAGGCACCGTCGCATCCTCTAAAATGGTTGTTGGACTTAAGCGGGCAAGAGCAGATAAAGCAGAGCGTCTTGCAGTTAGTAACGCATTCGCTTCTTCTTCAGATTGTGCGATATGGACGCTTTTTGCTCCACTCTTTTTGCAAATTTCTGCTATTTTTTGTATATCACGCTCAACAGCTTCAGATATGCCGTCTTGCTCTATTAACAGCACCGCTTGAACATCTGTTGGCAAACCAATATGGGCAAAATCCTCTACCACTTCAAGTGTCGGCTGATCCATAAATTCTAACGTGGCGGGAATGATACGCTCTGCAATAATCGCTGAGACAGAAGTCGCAGCTTCCTCCAGGCTTTCGTATAAGCAAAGCATCGTTTGCTTTGTTTCAGGAAGGGGCAAGAGCTTGAGTATCGCTTCTGTCACAATACCTAGCGTTCCTTCTGAACCGACGAATAATCGGGTCATATCATATCCTGCCACGTCTTTTGCTAGTTTCCCGCCTGTTTTAATGATGTCGCCATTTGGCAGAACGACCTCAAGACCAAGAACATAGTCTCTTGTGACGCCATACTTTAATCCTCTTAAACCACCTGAATTTTCATTAATGTTTCCACCTAACGTAGAGATTTTCATTGAGCTTGGATCAGGCGGATAGAAAAGGGCTTTTTTCTCTACTTGACGAATCAAGTCCTGTGTAATCAAGCCTGGCTGTACCGTTGCTGTTAGGTTTTCTTCATCAATTTCCAATAATTGATTCATTCGTTTAAACAGCATAACAAGTCCGCCTTGTGATGGACATGTTCCAGCGCATAGATTCGTTCCAGATCCTCTCGGTACGATCGGAACCATGTATTCGGCACATAGCCGGACAATTTTTTGCACCTCTTCTGTATGGAGAGGACTGACAATGGCATCTGGCATATGCTGAACGTTCGGTGTAGCGTCATAAGAGTAGGCAAGACGGTCTGCCTGATTGTCTTGTACATAACGAGATCCGACAATCTCTTTTAATTTACTTGAAAATTCAGAATGTAACACATGCAATCACTCCAGTCGGTTAGACATCTCATTTACAGTATAAAAAAAGAATCGTCTTATTCCTATGGACGATTCTACAAAAAATCAGATTGATTTGTTGATTTTTTTGGATTTTGATCTAATAGCATAAATGCTAAACAAAAGAGCATGGCATCTTGCATTCGTTTTGGATCAAGATTTGTTAAGTCTTGGATTCGTTTCAACCGATAGTGCAAGGTATTAATATGTACATGCATCGCTTCAGCGGTGTACTTTAATGAATAATCTGTTTTCATTAGCACCCTTAAGGTCTTTATGAGCTCAGGATGGGGAAGAAGGGATGCAATGGTGCGGTCAATAAAAGCTTCTTTCGTTTCTTGACTGATCTCTTCAATGAACAGTTCAATTGTCAAATCTTCATCAAACACAATTGGTGTATCAGCATTGGCTAATTTTAGTGCACGAAATGCTTGATGAAAGGATTGCTTCATCAACTGAAAAGTAGCTGGTTTTCCAGCTCCGATGAAAATCTTCGATGGCGAAAGTCGAGAAAGTGAAGAATGAATGTCAAAAAGTCGTTGCTGAAGATCATGACGGCCATTTTCATTTGTTATCAGCATGAGCAAAAAACGCGCATGTCCCCAGCGCACCATGATTTCCTGATTGCTCAAGTGGAGCATGGCTTTCACAGCTTTGAATTGATCTTGCTTCATAAACGGTTTATCATGATAGTCAATCAGTACAACCACTCGCTGTTTCTTGAGATCGAGCTGAAGAAGATTTGCTTTTTCAGTGATATCAATGGATGTCTCTGGCATATGAATCCAGTCGAAGACAAATGCTTCAAGGTGACGTTCATCGGTCTCAGTTTCTTGAAAAAATTCGTTTTCTTGAATGAGTAGCTCTGTCATTTTTCGAAGAATTTCTCCAAAAGGGGAAACATGCACTGGATCACCTGTCATGCCAATTACACCAATGACATGCTGCTTAAAGTATATAGGCAGATTGATCCCTGCCTTGATTCCTTTCATGTGCTGCTCATCTTCCTTCGTGAGAATTCGTTTCTGACCTTCAGAGGAAGTAAGGAATGCCCCTTCATGAAATTGACCTATGCGTGCTTTATCCGTCGCGGCAATGATGATGCCATTTGTTTGAGCGATGATAATTTCCTCTGTTAATACCTTTTTGACCTCATCTACTATTTTTTCTGCTAGTGTCATTGTAAGCAAAACGAATCCCTCCGTCCCTTTAACACTATCATACCATCACATGCCCGTACGTATCTTTCTTTTCATGTGTGTTATGCTAAAATAATAAGCGCAAATGGAGTAGAATAAAGGAGGCATATCCATGTCGTTGCAAAATCGCTTACAAAATTTACTAAAGGAAGGCCAAGGACTGACAGATTTTGAATATGATCAGGCAAAACGTCAAAACTGGTCATTAGAAGGGGCGAGTATTCAAGAAGAAAAACGCTTCGCCAATGTGTACATTGAGCGTGTTGACAAGGAATCAGAAGCATTGATTCAAACAGAGCCTTCTTCATTTTTAAACAGACCGCTTACATATGTCAAAAGTCATCAAAAAGAATTTATTTATATTGAATCGAAATGGTTTGATGTAGTAAAAGTCGATGGAGTAGCTATTGAGTGGGATGAAGTGTTTCAAACATATACCGCATTATTCGGGTTGAAGCGACCTAAAAAAGACACAGCCTTGCTCAAGGAAATGCTGTCACATTTGAATGGAGCTCAGCTTCAATTCAATGAACAAGATGGCTTGTTTGACGTAAATTTACAGCTTCTTGAGCTGGAGGGAATCAGTGAGAAAATGTCTTTTGCAGACATGTTATCAGCTATCTATCGTTTTCTGTTTCATATGATGTTGCAGTTTGAAATGAATCAATCAAAAACCGGCTCAAATTCCTGAGCCGGTTTTTATAGCAATAGCCTCTCCCATACAAAAGCTCCAATCTGTCTCTTCGTTTTCAACAATTGAAATCATCACATCTGTTTATGCCTAAGGATTTAGGTATGATTTCATATAGCTTTTCTTTAGTAAGCTGTTTACTCACAGAGCAAAGCTGATGAACAATTTGATAGCGATTACATTCTGCTGTTTCAAAAGGGTTTAACCACTAGCGTGATGGCATGTATCCAACCATTTTTCAAGTTTTCCCGTAAACGACTTTCCATCATGTCAAATTGTACCAATGGCATCATATAAGATGATGACCATAATTTAACCATTTCAATGAAGCCAAGCTTAAGAAAAGATCAAGATCGACCTTTGCTCGCATTGATGTTAAGGTGTCACAAACCGTACATCATGCTCCTTTCCGTATTGAAGATACTCTTCATTTGGCTGTTGATTAGTAACCACGACATCAATTTCATGTAATTCACAAAAAGTCGTCAGCGCATAATGATTAAATTTACTGTCATCTACCAATAAAAAGGTTGTCTCACTTTTATGAACAAGCGTTTTTTTAAGGTCCGTTTCAAGCGGAGAAGAATTCGTGACCCCATGATCGATGGATAGACCTGTCGAGGCAATAAATGCTTTATTCACATTATATGTTTTTAGGCGCTCAACACTTTGATAACCAACAAAAGAGTTTGTTTTTCTCTCCAGCATCCCGCCAGTCGAAAAGATGGTGAGATTTGCATAAGGCATAGCCTGTGTAATGAAATCAACATTATTTGTGACAATGGTCACCTGTTTATCAGCCAAATAGGGGAGCATTTCTAGCGTCGTTGTACCAGAATCTACAAACATCATATCTCCATCTTCCACAAATGAGGCGGCCATTTGACCAATCAATTGTTTTTTACTTAAATGACGCGTCTTTCGTTCTTGATAGGCCACTAAAGTAGAATGGTTCACAGCCACTCCGCCATACACTTTCTTTAGCACACCCGATTCAACCAATGTTTGAACATCACGACGTATGGTGTTTTTTGAGACGCCAAAGTGTGCCATCAGCTCATCGAGCGATGCAGATTCTTTGTCAAACACATATTCTTTTATTTGCTGAATACGTTTTGTTTTTATCATGCTACAATCTCCAATCATTTCTATTGTGCTTGCTCTATTATACCAATAATTGATCGTAAATGATGACTATATATGAATGAGAGATAATCCGGCGATTCCTTACTCTTTTCTTTTCTCCTTTTCAATAAAAGCGTATGATAAAGAAAAGATTAAAGGAAAGGTTTTAACTTCTATGAAACAGCCAAAAAAAAACAATTTTCAAAACTTGCGAATTTTAGAGAAATGGGTGGACTTCGAACAACTGATGAGAGGGTGATGAAGCAGGGAATGATTTATAGATCTGCAGATTTATCAAGACTGACAAAACAAGATATCGCCATTTTCACAAAACTCAGGATACAAACCATTTGTGATCTCAGAACAACTTCAGAACGTAAATCAAATCCATCTAAGATCAAGACACATGACAAGATCATCCATATTCCGATGCAGCCCAAGTATGATGCCAAGTAAATGGACGATGCTGCGCATGCTGACAATGGAAGGGACAACCATCTCGTTTGTTCCGATTATGAAAGATTTGTATCACAAGCATGCTCCATAAACGTCAGCAAGAAATTCAACAATTGTTCACGTTACTTTCAGACGAAAAAAATGATCCAATTATTCTTCACTGTACAAGCGGAAAGGACCGTACTGGTTTTTTATCAGCACTCATTCAATTAGTAGCCGATGTACCAATTGACACCGTATTAACTGAATACATACGGTTCAAATGCTTGTGAAACGGCAAGAACGATTTGTTCGTATGATGAGTTTGTATCGGGTATCAGAAGCACAGATTCAGCTACTTTTAGGGGCACAACAAGATGATTTAGAGGCAAGAAATGTAGAAATATACGGGAGCGCAGATCAATATTTATCGAAGCCTGTCAAGTACCAAAAGCGCAGCTTAATCAAATAAAAAATATTTTACTTGAACCATCTGCTGGCATTCCATCACAGAAGGAAGAATAAACTTGATGAGAGGTGATAGAAATCATGATGAAAAAAACGTGTATGATGATCCTGACAATTGCTTTCATGCTTGTTTTCTTATTTATTCCATCTAGTAGTCTAGCTCGCCCAAGCATGAAAGGGAAACTGGAAGGAAATAAAGAGATGCGTGCAGTGTGGCTAGCTTCCGTATTCAACTTAGATTGGCCATCAAAAAAAGGTCTGTCTGTCACGGAGCAAAAACAAGAACTCACGAAGCTATTTGATGAAATCAAAGCGATGAATATGAATGCAGTCATCATGCAAATTAAACCAACCGCAGATGCTTTTTATCCATCTGCATACGGACCATGGTCAGAATATCTCACAGGGACGCAGGGGAAAGACCCAGGTTATGACCCTCTTCAATTTATGATAGAAGAAGCACATAAACGAAACTTGGAGTTTCATGCTTGGTTTAATCCTTATCGAATCACCATGAACCATACAGATCTCAATCGATTATCGGCAGATCATCCCGCAAGAAAGCATCCTGATTGGACGATTGCTTACGGAAACCAGCTTTACTTTAATCCAGGCATTCCTGACGCACAACACTTTATCGTAAAAGGCATCGAAGAAGTGGTGAAGAACTATGATATTGATGCGGTTCATTTGGATGATTATTTTTACCCGAATAAAATTCCCGGTGCAACTTTTCCAGATCAAGAAACATATGACACATACGGAAAAAAACAATTTACCCATATTGAAGATTGGCGAAGACATAACGTCAATCATTTAGTCCAGCAAATCAATGAAACGATTAAGAGAGAAAAACCATATGTCAAATTTGGTATTAGCCCTTTTGGTGTATGGCGCAATATAAAAGACGACCCAAGTGGTTCAAACACAACAGCAGGCATGACCAATTACGATGACTTGTATGCTGATACGAGAGAATGGATTCAGCAGCACTGGATTGATTATGTGACGCCGCAAATTTACTGGAGCATTGGCTTTCAGCCAGCGGCCTATGATGTGCTAACGAAATGGTGGTCAAATGAAGTAAAGGGAAGACCCGTTCATCTTTACATTGGTCAGGCAACTTATAAAATCAACCAAAATAGTGATCCTGCTTGGTCTGACCCTGATGAATACTTCCGCCAGATTGAACTGAATCGCCATTCTCCACTCGTTCTAGGAAGCATGCATTTTAGCCTGAAGGATATTATGCGTAATCCACTACAAGTAAAGGACCGACTGATGAAGGAGACATACAATGAACCTGCTCTCATCCCAGAAATGCCGTGGCTTCATCAAAAGACACCACAAAAACCTGTCATCCATTCAGTAAAGAAGACATCAGAGGGCATTGTATTACAAATTCGAAATGATGCCCATTCTACTGCAGCCTATTATGCCATCTATCGATTAACGAATAAGGGAACGTATGATTTACTGCAAACTGTCCGTAAAGAAAAAGGAGCCATGACAACCACGAAAGACCTCACAGTGGATAAGAAGAAGAGCTACACATATAAAGTCACAGCTCTTAACCGTCTTCACCATGAAAGTCAGCCTTCCTCAAAAACATTAAAATAACGTGAAAAAGCATGAAATGAGGGATCACCTTCTTTCATGCTTTTTCACGTTTTCAATTTCTTCATGATGTTTCAAGAAATAGATATAGATTCTTGTTTTAATTTTCTGAATTCGTTCAATCGTGGCATGAAGCAGCTACTTGAATAATAAATATGATAGAAAGCAGTTAAAGGAGGCAGCGACATGAATTTTGAATTAACAAAAGAACAACAAATGATACGCGATATGGTCAAAGAATTTGCAAAAGCAGAAATTGCGCCGCAGGCTCAAACCGTCGATGAACTGGCTGAATTTCCTGCAGAAACATTTCAGAAAATGGGGGAGCTTGGCTTGATGGGAATCCCCTTCCCAGAGAAATATGGAGGCTCAGGAGGAGATACGATATCGTATGTACTGGCTGTAGAAGCAATCGGCAAGCATTGTGCAAGTACAGGTCTTAGCTATGCCGCAGCTGTCTCATTAGGCGCAAGCCCGCTTTATTATTTCGGAACAGAACAGCAAAAGATGGATCACCTCGTCCCGCTTGCCTCTGGAAAAGCGCTCGGTTCCTTTGGATTAACTGAACCAAGTGCCGGGTCAGATGCAAAAGGGACCAAAACAAAAGCGATAAAAGACGGACAAGAATATGTCATTAGCGGGGAGAAGTGTTGGATTACAAATGCTAACTTTGCCAGAACCATTATCGTCACCGCTGTAACAGACCATGATGACAAAGGAAACCCCATTATCTCCGCCTTTATTGTTGAGAAAGGTCAAAAAGGACTGTCTATAACAAGTCCTTATAACAAAATGGGGGTGCGTGGTTCAGATACTGCCGAGATTATATTAGATCAAGTTCGTGTCCCAGAGCAGCATATATTAGGTGACCCATCCAAAGGATTCAAGCAGTTTTTATATACATTAGACGGCGGAAGAATTTCCATTGCAGCATTATCTGTTGGTATTGCACAAGCTGCATTAGATGCCTCACTTTCCTATGCAAAAGAAAGAAAACAATTTGGCCAAACCATCTCATCTTTTCAAGCCATTCAGTTTAAGCTGGCAGATATGGCGATGCAAATAGAGCTGGCAAGACAAATGGTATGGAAGGCAGCCTGGCTGAAAGATAGCGGAAAGCCGTTTACGAAAGAAGCAGCTTATGCGAAGCTTTTTGCCTCTGAAATGGCAACAAAAGCAAGTCTTGAAGCTGTCCAAATTCACGGGGGTACAGGCTACATGAAAGAATGTGGTGTGGAACGACTCGTTAGAGATGCCAAGCTGATGGAAATCGGAGAAGGTACATCTGAAATTCAACGACTGGTCATTGCTAGACAACTATTAGCCTAAAATTCAAATGAAAACGCTTTCTTAAAGTGAAGGAGGGATGAAAAGGTGGCGATTCACCCACAAACGATTGGCTCACTATTAAAAGAGAAAAAAGAGCTACATCCATCACATGAAGCCATTGTTTATCCAGACCGTTCTTTACGTTATTCATATGAAGCGTTTTATACACATGTGAAGGAAACGGGAAAAGGATTGATGGCACTAGGGATTCAAAAAGGCGATCATATAGCCATCATGGCGCCAAACGTACCTGAATGGCTCATTTTACAATTTGCTTGCGCTTCCATTGGAGCTGTTCTTGTGACAGTGAATACGAATTTCCAGTCACAGGAACTCGCTTATTTACTCAAACACTCTGATAGTAAAATGCTGTTTATAGTAGACGGATATAAAGAAACATCCTATGTTAAGATGCTTCAAGAACTTTTGCCAGAACTCCAAACGGCACAAAATGGAGAACTGACATCTGTACAGTTCCCTTTTTTAAAAAACTGCGTGTATATCGGGAAACACGTACCAAACGGTATGCTTGGCTGGGACAGTATTCAGATTGCAGCCAAAAGAAGCGATGATCAGGCATGGCATAAACGAATGAATCAGCTTATGCCAGATGACGTCATCAACATGCAATATACATCAGGCACAACCGGCTACCCAAAAGGGGTGATGCTAAGTCATACAAATATTGTCTGTAATGCAATCCAAATTGCAGACTGTATGAAGTTAACCGAGGAAGATCGTATGTGCATTCCGGTCCCTTTCTTTCATTGCTTTGGCTCCGTTCTTGGCGTTCTTGCCTGTATATCCAAAGGAGCAACAATCATCCCGCTCGAGTCATTCCATCCTGAGCGTGTGTTACAAACCGTTGAAAAAGAGAAGTGCACAGTTCTTCATGGTGTACCAACGATGTTCATTGCAGAGCTTGATCATCCAAACTTTCACCAGTATGATCTGTCTACATTACGAACAGGTATCATGGCTGGATCGAACTGCCCTCCCCATGTGATGAAGGCAGTCATTGAAAAAATGGGTCTACGAGAGATGACAACTGCATATGGTCAAACCGAAAGCTCACCTGTCATTACACAAACGAGAACGGACGATTCGTTTGAACGACGGGTTCAGACTGTCGGGCGGGCCCTCCCCCATATTGAAGTGAAAATTGTAACGCCTGGCACATTAAACGAAGTGAAAAGAGGAGAACAAGGGGAGCTGTGCACAAGAGGCTATCATGTGATGAAAGGCTACTATAAAAATGAAGAAGCAACAAATGAAGTCATTGATGAAGACGGTTGGCTTCATACAGGAGATCTAGCGAAAATGGATCATGACGGATATGTAACGATTACAGGGCGATTAAAAGATATGATCATCAGAGGCGGTGAGAACATTTATCCAAAGGAGATTGAGGACGTTCTTTACACTCACCCAGCGATTCTCGATGCACAAGTCGTTGGTATTCCTTGCGAGACATACGGGGAAGAAACAGCGGCGTTTATCCGGCTAAAAACAAACTGCACAGTCACAATTGACCATTTAACCAGCTATTGTAAGAAAAAAATGGCTCGTTACAAAATACCGAAGTATTTCTTCATTACGGAAGATTACCCAATGACAGCTTCAGGGAAAATTCAAAAGTTTCGGCTGAAAGAACAGGCACTTGATTTGATAAAGGAGTGAAGAAAGCGATGTTTCAACACGTACTCATAGCCAATCGAGGCGAAATTGCTCTTAGAATTATCCGAACATGCAAACGACTCGGCATTACAACCGTTGCCGTCTATTCAGATGCAGACAAGAACGCACTTCATGTGAAAGCAGCGGATGAAGCGTATCATATCGGGGGTGCGAAAGTTTCAGAAAGCTATTTAAATATGAATGCCATCATAGAAGTAGCGAAAAAAACAAAAGCGGATGCCATCCATCCTGGATATGGTCTTTTATCAGAGAACCCAACCTTTGCTGACCTATGCCGCAAAGAAGGGATTACCTTCATCGGACCATCTGCACAAGTCATTGCCCAAATGGGAAATAAAATTGAGGCCAGAAAAACAATGGAAAAGGCGGGCATTCCGATTGTGCCAGGCATATCAGCCGCACTGCATGATGCTGATGAAGGAGTAAAACAAGCACAGACACTTGGTTATCCTGTCATGCTGAAAGCATCCAGCGGAGGTGGGGGGATTGGCATGCAGCTCGTTCGGAATGATGATGAGCTTTACCGGGCATTTGAAGGAAACCAAAAGAGAGCGCAAAGCTTTTTCAATGACGGCACATTATATATGGAAAAAGTAATTGAGCATGCACGGCATGTTGAAATTCAAGTCCTCTTTGATTCCTTTGGCCATGGGGTTCATCTATTTGAACGAGACTGTTCACTTCAGCGAAGACATCAGAAAATCATCGAAGAGGCACCAGCCTCCTGTCTTGATGAAACCGTCAGACAGCAAATGGGTCAGATGGCCTTGCAGGCAGCAAAAGCAATTGGCTATGAAAATGCTGGAACCATTGAATGTTTAGTAGATGAACAGCAACAATTTTACTTCTTAGAAATGAATACGAGATTGCAAGTCGAACACCCTGTCACTGAAGAAATTACAGGTATTGATCTTGTAGAGCAGCAGCTTAGAATGGCTGCATCAGAGCCGCTTTCTTTCACACAGGAAGACATTCATAAAGACGGGCATGCAATAGAAGTCAGAATATACGCTGAAGACCCAGTCACATTTTTCCCATCACCTGGTACGATCACTCAACTTTCTGCACCTTTAGCCACCTATATACGTCATGAGTCAAGCGTAACAACCGGCAGTGTCATTACCCCATTTTACGATCCGATGATCGCAAAGATGATTGTCTACGGCGACACGCGAGAACTCACAATAAAACGATTAAAACAGGCTTTGCAAGCATACGAAATAGAAGGGATCAAAACCAATTTACCACTTTTAAGAGAAATAGCCGGTTCTTCTGCCTTTTTAAAAGGCGGGATCACGACAGATTTTTTGACAAGAGAAAGGGAGGAAAAACGTTCATGAAAACCGTCACGATTCAAATGGCCGGAAACTTATGGAAGCTTCTTGTCAAACAAGGAGACAAAGTGCAAAAAGGACAAGAGGTCGCCATCTTAGAATCTATGAAAATGGAAATCCCTATTCTTGCAGAAAATGCAGGCATAATTACGAAAGTGTATAAAAAGGAGGGTGAATTTGTCGATGAGGGCGAGGTGCTTCTTCAATTAACAGAATAGGAGGGAAGACAAAATCATGTTACCAACAAAAGTGCATATCCGAGAGGTAGGCCCAAGAGATGGTCTGCAAAACGAACCGATTTGGCTTAAAACAAAAGAGAAACAAACCTGGATCAACATGCTCACAGCAGCTCATCTTCCTTATATTGAAGTCACATCATTTGTTCATCCTGATTGGGTTCCTGCCTTAAGGGATGCGAAAGAATTGGCTGCATCTCTGAACAAAAAGAACGATATCACCTATGCAGCACTCATTCCTAACGAAATAGGCTTAACACATTTTTTCGAAGCAAACCTTGATGAAGGAGCTATGTTTATCTCATCGAGCGAAACACACAACAAAAAAAATATGAATCAATCCATTCATGAAACGCTTTCCGTAATCAAACAAATGACAGCTGAGCTAAAAGCAGAAGGGCTAAAAACTCGTGCCTATATTTCCACTGTATTTGGCTGCCCTTACGAAAAACAAGTATCAATGGATGAGGTACTGCGTTTAACCGATAGGCTGCTTTCCTATGACATCGATGAAATCTCACTTGGAGACACAATTGGTGAAGCCCATCCGCTCCAAGTAGAAAGGCGATTAGACATTTTGCTTGAACGTTTCCCCGCTGACAAGATTGCCCTTCATTTTCATGATACGAAGGGAATGGGGCTTGCCAATGTGTATACAGCATTAAAAGTCGGGATCACCAAATTCGATTCATCTACTGGAGGGCTTGGCGGCTGCCCTTATGCTCCTGGATCTAGCGGGAATGTTGCAACAGAAGACGTTGTTCATATGCTGAAAAAAATGGGGATTGAAACAAATATCGACTTTCCAGCATTGATCAAGGCGGCAGAATGGATTGAAATGAAGGTGGACCGCACGTTGCCTAGTCATTGCTTACGTGCTTTTCACTCTCACACTACTTCATAAAGGATGAATGACATGGAACAAAACGTTCAATTTTCTAGGCAAGATGAGCAGATTGGCATTATGACCTTAAACAGGCCAGAAAAAGCCAATTCCTTATCAGTAGCGATGCTTCAAGAGATCAATGGCATCATTCAAGAAGTCAAACACAATCAAAAAATTCGCTGCCTCTTGATCACAGGTGCTGGTGCAAAAGTCTTTTGTGCAGGGGCAGATTTAAAAGAACGGCGAAAGATGTCAGAAGAAGAAGCCAAACAAGCAGTCCTCACCATCCAGCAAACTTTTACAGCAATAGAATCCTTGCCCATACCTGTGATTGCCGTAATCAATGGACACGCACTTGGCGGAGGTCTTGAGCTTGCCTTGGCTTGTGATCTTCGCATAGCAAGAGCCGAAGCAAGACTCGGTCTGCCAGAAACAGGACTAGCCATCATTCCAGGTGCTGGCGGAACACAGCGACTTCCGCGCCTGATTGGGATCGGCAAGGCAAAGGAGCTCATTTTCACAGGCGCCTCATTACGAGCTGAAGAGGCCATTCAGATCGGTTTGATCGAACACATATCCTCAAAAGATACACTTTTCCAAGATTCTTTAACGCTTGCAAGACAAATCACTAACAATGGGCCTATCGCATTAAAAGAGGCAAAACGAGCCATTCAATCTGGGCTCGATCACGATATACACACAGGTCTTGCGAAAGAATACGAAGCTTATTTGCGCCTGCTTCATACACAAGACCGAATCGAGGGTCTTCGAGCTTTTCAAGAAAAACGAATGCCTCATTATACAGGCAAATAGCATGAAAGGGGAGTTGACATGATGGAGGAGCACGAGTTACGAAAACAGCGCATTTTAAAAGGGGGTGCTGAACAATATCACGAGAAAAACAAAGAAAAAGGAAAATTATTTGTCCGTGATCGTCTCAGTCTGTTACTAGATGAAGAATCCTTCATTGAAGATGCATTATTTGCAGAGTGCGAAGATGAAAGTCTACCAGCAGATGGTGTTGTGACAGGCACAGGACGCATAAATGGGCAAACTGTTTGTATCATGGCGAATGATTCTACCGTAAAAGCAGGCTCGTGGGGCGTCAAAACGGTAGAGAAAATCATTAGAATTCAAGAAACAGCGGAAAAGCTCAACTGCCCGATGCTTTATTTAGTCGATTCAGCTGGTGCAAGAATTACTGATCAAGTGGCTATGTTCCCAGGAAGAAGGGGAGCTGGCCGCATATTTTATAACCAAGTCAAGCTGTCTGGGCGAATTCCTCAAATCTGTTTACTATTCGGTCCATCAGCGGCCGGTGGCGCTTACATCCCTGCTTTCTGTGACATCGTCGTGATGGTAGAGGGGAATGCCTCCATGTATTTAGGCTCTCCTCGCATGGCGGAGATGGTCATCGGAGAAAAAGTGTCACTAGAGGAAATGGGCGGCGCTAGAATGCATTGCAGCATCTCGGGGTGCGGGGATTTATTAGCCAAAACAGAGGAAGAGGCTATTCAAATGGCTCGGGACTATTTAGCCTATATGCCCGCCAACTATACTGAAAGATCAAAAGTGAAAGCGGCTATCCCCCCAAAACCATCTGAGCTCTCTATCCAAGACCTTATTCCTAAGGGTCAGAACACCCCTTTCGATATGTATGAGCTCATTGATTTACTTATTGATGAAGGTTCTTTTTTTGAAATCAAGAAGCTGTTTGCCTCGGAGATCATCACCGGCTTTAGTCGCTTCAATGGGCAGCCTGTGGGTATTATTGCCAATCAGCCAAGAGTGAAAGGCGGTGTGTTATTTCATGACTCTGCTGATAAAGCCGCCAAGTTTATTCAACTTTGTGACGCCTTTCATATTCCGCTCTTGTTTCTTGCTGACATTCCGGGTTTTATGATTGGAACAAAAGTTGAGCAAGCAGGCATTATTCGTCATGGAGCGAAAATGATTTCCGCTATGTCAGAGGCAACCGTTCCAAAAATTTCCGTCATTATTCGTAAAGCATACGGTGCAGGTTTATATGCGATGGCCGGACCTGCTTTTGAACCTGATTGCTGCTTGGCACTTCCATCTGCACAAATCGCTGTCATGGGTCCAGAAGCAGCGGTTAATGCTGTCTATGCTAATAAAATAGCAGCACTCCCTGAAGAGGAGAGAGCCTCATTTATTCAATCCAAACGGAAGGAATACCAAGAAGACATGAATATATACAAACTTGCATCTGAGATGATTGTCGATGGTGTCATCCCGTTTGACCAATTAAGGCATGAACTTTGCAGTAGATTACGCGCATATACATCAAAAGACATGACATTTACGAGAAGAAAACATCCGGTATATCCGGTATAAAGGGGGAGTCAAAATGATGAACCTTAGACCGTCTTGGGTACCGGAAGAGAAGATGATGAAAGAAACACGTCTTTATCAGTGGATGCATTCTCTTGGATTTTCCTCTTATGATGAGTTTTATCAAGCCAGTATCAAGCAGACAGATTGGTTTTGGAAGGAAGCAGAAAAGGCAGTTGGCATACAGTGGGCTACGCCGTATGAAGCAGCACTTGGAGATCATCAATTCATGTGGCCAAAGTGGTATAAAGGCGGTAAATTAAACATCGTAGAAACTGCCGTGGACAAATGGGCAAGTGAAGAAGATACAAAGAATCAACCAGCCATTATTTGGGGAAATGAAGCTGGTGAAGAAAGTACATGGTCATTTAACCAACTACAAGAAAAGGTTAATCGTCTGGCGGCTGGTTTTATAAAGGAGGGGCTTCAAAAAGGGGACGTCGCCATCATCTATATGCCCATGCTTCCTGAGACAGTTGCGGTCATGCTTGCCTTTGCAAAAATTGGGGTCATTTTTAGTCCAGTATTCTCCGGCTATGGAAGTGAGCCACTTGCCGTGCGCATTCGAGCTTCTGGTGCAACAATTGTTGTCACAGGGCATGAGATGACAAGACGAGGTAAGACCATTAATATGAGAGAATGTGTGGCTGATGCCATCCAAAAAACACACACTGTTGAGAAAGTCATTGTCCATTCTTCTTCTGATACTGGCTATACACATGATATTATTTTAAACAATTTGTTAAAAGAACAACCAGTAACTGAAACGGTCTATGTTACAAATGAAGAACCGCTGATGATTTTATACACCTCTGGTACAACAGGCACTCCAAAAGGGGCAGTGCATACACATGCAGGCTTTCCAGTGAAAGCCGCCTTTGATGCAGGTCTATGTATGAATATCAAAAAAGGAGATCGCCTATGTTGGCTTACGGATATGGGCTGGATGATGGGGCCATTTCTTGTGTTTGGCGGACTTGTCAATGGATCGACGATTGTCCTATATGATGGGGCGCCCGATTATCCACATGAACAACATATTTGGTCATTTATCAACCAACATCAAGTGACCCATTTTGGACTCTCTCCTACATTTGTACGTTCTGCCATGCAACATAAAACCGCCAACATTCAACTGCCACATGTCAAAGCCATCATTTCAACCGGTGAACCTTGGAATGAAGCTCCTTGGCAATGGCTCTTTGAAACAATAGGAAAGAAAAACATCCCGATTTTAAATTACTCAGGCGGGACGGAAGTATCTGGCGGGATCCTAGGGAGCACATTACTGCGTCCAATCAAACCGATTCTTTTTAACGCGGCGATCTTAGGAATGGCTGCTGATGTGTATGATGATGCAGGAAACTCTGTCATAAATGAAGTAGGAGAGCTTGTGGTGAAAAAACCATGGGTCGGAATGACATGTGGTTTCTGGAACGAGCCAGAGCGTTATGAAGAAACGTATTTCAAACGGTTTGATGGGGTTTGGACGCACGGTGATTGGGTGATGCAAAGTGAGAGCGGAGAATTCCATCTCACAGGCAGATCTGATGATGTCATTAACACGGCGGGGAAACGGGTGGGTCCAGCTGAGATTGAATCAATTCTTGTCGGTCATCGAGCCGTCCAAGAGGCTGCTGTCATCGGAGTAAAGGATGATGTGAAAGGAGAAGCACTCGTTTGTTTTGTTGTGATCAGCAAACAATGTCTTGATAAAGCTATATTCGTTCAAGAACTCTCGAAGCATGTTGGAATGCACGCCGGAAAAGCGCTAACACCAAAGGAAATTCATATTATTTCAGCTTTACCGAAAACAAGAAATGGAAAAATCGTCAGGCGTTTATTAAAAGATGCATACGAGCATAAAGGGTCGCCAGATGTCTCTTCACTTGAAAACCCAGACGTGTACGAAGACATCGTCGATCAATTGAAAAAGAACATAACAGGATCAATCAAATAAAGACAGGAATTGCTCCTGTCTTTATGATCACAAATGAAAATTCGTTCCATCCGTTGTTTCTTTTACAATTCCTGCTCGAATGACAAAATCACCAAAATGTTCGTTTTCTTTTCGTTCTTTTGCATAGCGCGGCAGAAGAGAGCTAAGCTCTTTTAAAATTTCTTCCTCACCCACATTCTCGCGGTAGAGTTTACTTAATCGGCTACCATCAAATGCTCCCCCAAGGTACATATTGTACTTGCCAAGCGATTTGCCGATAAAACCAATCTCACCTAAAGCATGCCGGGCACATCCGTTTGGACAGCCAGTCATTCGTATCGTGATTTCTTTATCACTTAAACCGTTTTCTTCAACGATCTCTTCAATTCGATCAATGAGCCGAGGGAGGTATCGCTCTGCTTCGGCCATCGCTAAACCGCAGGTTGGAAGTGCAACACATGCCATGGAGCTTCGGCGCAAAGCAGAATGCTTCTGACCATCTGACAAACCGTATTTTTTGATCAGTTGTTCAATTTGTTTCTTTTTATGGGACGTCACATTTCCAATGATTAGATTTTGATTCGCTGTTAGACGGAAGTCACCTGTATGAACTTTGGCAATTTCACGAATGCCTGTCATGAGTGGATAATCATCAAAGTCTGTGATCCGTCCACCTTCCACAAACATTGTATAATGCCATCTGCCATTGATTCCTTTTACCCAGCCATAGCGGTCACCATTATGATCGAAGTGATAATCTTTTGCGTCTAAAAGAGCATATCCAAGACGATGTTCAAGCTCTTCTTTCACATGTTGGAGACCGAGACGATCGACGGTGTATTTAAAACGAGCATTCTTCCGCACTGAACGGTTTCCATAGTCACGCTGGATCATTATCACATTTTTCGCTATATCCACAACCTGCTCAGGTATGCAAAAGCCGATGACTTTCGCAAGCTGTGGATAGGTCGTTGTGTCACCGTGCGTCATGCCCATGCCGCCGCCAATCGCTACATTAAAGCCGACCAATTGATCATTTTCTAAAATGGCAATGAAACCCAGATCTTGCGAGAAGACATCAATGTCATTGGCAGGAGGGACCGCAACACCAATCTTGAATTTCCTCGGTAAATAGAGCGGTCCATACATTGGTTCGACTTCTGTATCTGGTGTTGCAGCTACTTTTTCTTCATCGAGCCAAATCTCGTGATACGCTCTTGTCTTTGGAAGCAAATCATCACTCAGCTTTTTTGAAAGCTCATACACTTCCTGGTGCACCTCTGATTGATAAGGATTGGATGTACACATGACATTCCGGTTCACATCCCCGCAAGCAGCAATTGTATCAAGCATCGTGGAATGAATCTCTTGAATTGTTTTTTTCATATTCCACTTTAAAATACCATGAAGCTGAAAGGTTTCACGAGTTGTCAATTTTAGTGTGCCATTGCCGTATTTCTGAGCAAGTTCATCCATTACTAGCCACTGCTTCGGTGAGGCAATTCCGCCTGGCAATCGAACGCGCAGCATAAACTGGTAAGCTGGCTCAAGTTTTTGTTTTTGACGTTCGTTGCGCAGGTCACGATCATCCTGCAAGTAGCTGCCATGATGCTTCATAAGCCGATTATCATCATCAGGAATCCCCGCTGAAATCGGGTCGAGCATCACTTCTTTTAACGTTCCTCGTAAATAGTTACTTTTTGCTTTAATTTCTTCTACATCGCTCGGAGGTCCATCCGGCGCTGTTAATGCGGTCTTGACCATGTGGTAAAAACTCCTTTCTTTCAAGCATTCAATCAATATACGTCACGCTGGTAGCGTTTTTGTTGCTGTAAGTTGGCAAGATAACTCTCTGCCTTCTCTTTACTCATGCCACCTTCTTCTTCAATGATCGAAAGAAGGGTATTGTGTACATCATGGGCCATATGCTTTTCATCGCCGCAAATATAGACGTATGCACCTTGCTTGAGCCATTCAAATAATTCTTTGCTGTTTTTCATCATCTGATGCTGGACATATACCTTTTCCTCAGTATCTCTTGAGAAAGCCACGTCCATTTTTGTTAAAACACCATCTTTTAACCATTTTTGCCATTCTGTTTGGTATAAGAAGTCTGTCACAAAGTGCTGATCACCGAAAAACAGCCATGATTTTCCGCTCGCACCGATTTCCTCGCGTTCTTGCATAAACGAACGGAAGGGGGCAATGCCAGTACCTGGTCCAACCATAATGATTGGCGCATCAGGATCTTGAGGCAGTTTAAAGTTTTGATTAGGCTGAATAAAAACAGGCAATTTATCACCTGGTTTAAGACGTTCTGCACATAAAATCGAGCAGACACCATGACGTTTTCTCCCATGTGCTTCATATCTGACAGCACCTATTGTCAAATGAACCTCTTCATCATGTGCTTTTAGACTGCTCGCAATGGAGTAAAGACGTGCAGGTATTTTTCTTAAAATAGAAGTAAACGTTGAAGCAGATACATCAAATGGGCCGAAATCACGAGCCACATCTAACAAGTCTCTGCCTGCGACGTATTCTTTTAACTTTTTTTCGTTTCCTTCTTCTACTAGCGCATGAAAGTCTTCATTATTCGTAAATTGTGCCATCTTTTGAAGAAGAGGTTTTGTTAACACTGTAATGTCAAAATGGGAGGTGAGGGCTTCTTTTAAGGGAAGTGTATCTCCATTCTTATGAATGGTGACAGTTTCCTGTTCATCCCATTTGCACGTGTTAATCAGTTCATTTACAAGCTCAGGATCATTTGTCGGATAGATTCCAAGGCTGTCGCCAGGCTCATATACAAGCCCTGATCCTTCAAGAGAAAGTTCCAAATGACGTGTTTCTTTATGAGAACCACGTCCATTTAGATTTATATTTTCAAGCACTTCCGCATAAAAAGGGTTCGTTCTCGAGTATTCAGAGACATTTTCACTTACTTTGACAGCGGGTCCTTGCGGAGATGCCGCTGTTTCGCCTTCACTAAGAGAAAGGGTCACACCTTGAAGCCATTCTGAAAACGGCTCATCGTAATCAAGGTCACAGTCTACTCGATCAAAAAGGCGTTTTCCGCCAAGTTCTTTTAAGCGCTCGTCAAATTCCTTGCCCGTTTGGCAGAAGAATTCGTATGAGCTATCCCCTAACGCAAGTACAGAATAGCGCAAATGGTCAAGCTTTGGCGCACGTCTGCCATGTACATATTCGTGGAATGAGATAGCATTATCTGGCGGATCTCCCTCACCATGTGTACTGACAATGATGAGTAAATTGTTTATTTTTTTCAGACTATTTGGTTTAAAATCTGTCATAGAAGAGAGCGTCACTTGAAAACCTTTCTCTTCAAGGCTTTTCGCTGTCTTTTTCGCTAAACCTTCAGAATTACCTGTTTGGGAGCCATAAAGCACTGTCACATCTTTTATGATAGGCTGGGTAACAGATGCAGAAGAAGGCACTTGAGCGGCATCTTCTCGTTTGGTGAGAGCTGCCTGTGCTGATAAATAGCCGGTTAGCCAAATTTTTTGCTGATCTGTTAATGTCGGAAGTAGCTGATTGAGTAACTCTGCCTGCTGCTGACTAAACGGACTGTTCAATACATGAAGTTGCAACGATATCCACCTCACAAGGAATATAAACATAGATTAATTCGATAGGAATTATATATAAAGATTCAATTTGAACTTTACCGAAAGTTTGCCATTAAGTAAAATATATAATATTGATTGTCATGATTAAGATTTCTAATACCTTTACAGTTTCATTGGAGACTTCAACGAAATATTTCTTCCTGTGCAGTGACCATATCGTTTTTCACATGGGCTTAATTGCCTCACTCCTCATGGGAATTTTGTTAGAAGGAACCTCTATGTTCCAATTACGACACTGGGTGAAAGGAGCCATCAGGGGAGGGGATGTGACCTTCCTTGGCCAAAGCATTCATCACCTTGGTCCAACTTACGGTATATCCATTGTATTGAAGCTCACAGCTAGGGTGTGCACTTCTGTTTGAATCGCTTGGGGGGCACGGTTTAGCAAAAGTGGACTTTTCACTAACAAAACTGTTTGGCGTTTTTGTCATTGTGGCAGGTATATTGCGTTTTAAGCTAATCCCAATTGAACAAACATGACAAAAAAGGGCTACACCAGCAGTAGGAGCCCTTTTTCAGATCAGTCTTCGCCAAAGTACTGTTATCGTAGATAAGCCATTTAACAGGAGCCTTTTGATCAAAAGCTTCTTTTTCTGTCCATGTCCATCAGCATCAGCTTTTAATTCCATACCGTCCTTTGCAACGAGATCACTATAGGCCATTTTTTGTTCGATAGCTTGTGTGAGTGATAAGGCAAAAGGAGCACTATCAATGACTAAAATCGATTCCGTATTTAAAAAGCTTGACCTTGCATCTAAATTATACGTCCCAATCATGCTTAAATCATCATCAATCACCATCGATTTCGCATGAATGGAATACGGACCTTCATATTCATATATATGGACACCAGTTTTCATCAATTCTTTTTTTGTACTCAAGTATCCTGCAAATGCTAAAGGATTAGGGGTAGCAGCGAGAGAATTCGTCACAATCGTGGTTTGTATTTCTTGAGATAAGAAAGTGAGTCCATCCTTCATAGGACGTGTCGGTATCACATAGGGGGTCTGAATAAGGACAGAACGCTTCGCTCGGTGAGCCAAATCATTTAATTTCTTTAACACGAGAGGACGCTTATTAAACCGCTCAACAGGATTTGTAAAAAAAGAAATCTGTTTTACAGAAATGGCATCCTTGCCCCAATCAAAGGCAGACATCACAAAAGGTTCCTCTGTACGAATCGCTTCTTGATATGACCTGATCAGTTGATTCCTCAGTTTTTTCGCTTTTTGCGTTGAAAAAACATCTTTTGTCCTTTTTGTAAACGCATGATTCCATAGATAAACAAAATATTGCTCCATTTCATCTAATACGTTTCCCTTTTTTGAATTATAGAGCAGCACATCACGATCATAAACGAAGTCTTTTGACGGCTGATCGGCAAAATATTTATCTCCGATATTTCTGCCGCCCATCACAGCCACACGCCCATCTGTCAAAAGAAGCTTATCATGTAGACGATTATGCCATGTCCACGGCTTTAGCAAACGTAAGGGCTCGTAAAACCGAATCGCCATATTCGGATGATGAGCCACTGTATAAGGCAAATGCTTCAGCGGTCCTCGAAGACTGTGACATATGCCGTCTAATAATAACTGTACCTTCACACCTCGATCAGCTGCCTCTATTAAAGCACCGAGTAACCATTCTGCCGTTTTTCCCTTTTGAATGGAATAATAACTAAGACGAATCATCTTTTTAGCCTCACGAATCATTTGTATTCTCACTTGACCAGATTCAAACCCATCATCAAGCAGCATGACTTGATTGATGCCTTGGTCGTCTCCAGAAATAGAAGAAGCCTTATAGGTGCAATGTTTTTTGCATTTTTTTGGAATCGGCAAGTAAAAGAGAACAAATGCTGTGATGAATACATACATCACATAAAACAGAATAAGAAAAAATAAGATGTGAAGCATTCCTATCAGCTCCCTTCAAGCAGCACTCATTTTGCTTATCTTATGTTAATAACAAAAATTTCACTCATCGTGTTATATCAATGCAAACAAAAAAGCAGAGGCAAATCGCTCTGCTTTTCAAGCTTATTCGTTTTCGTTCATTTCATGTGACGTACGTAAACGTGCATCACCCATAAATAAGACCATCATGGCAGTAAGTGCGATCAGCTGACCTATTAAATGAGGTAGGCCATTTAACAGCAGGTGAATTAAGTGAAAAAAACTTAGCTCAAGTGCTGGTAACCGTCCTCATTGATCGACATAAAAAGGCTGACTTTGTCAAAAGAGAGAAAGATCCAGAGGACAGACGAAGGGTGATCATTGTTCCCCTTACTGCCGGCAAACCACAGGTGAAAAAACTCTTTCAATCATGATCTGCTTCAACGAAACTGCTGACAAAAGAGTATGACCAAGAAGAATTAGATTTGATCATACAAATTATTTCTCAAACTGATGATATGATGGATCAGGAGCTCCGACTGCTCAAATCCAAAACGTAAAGAAGCACACTGATATAGATGTGCTTCTTTATAATGCAAAAAAATCGCCATCCAATAGATGCACATCACTTGCTGAAGACATTTGGACTTCTTTACTTCATGTCTATTGATTAAACTTATAAACAAAGGGAAGAAGGGAGGGATTCAATCTGTATTTAACCAAAAGAGGTACAACATTATTGTCTATGCTTCTTCACACGACATCTTATCTATCAATGGAAGATTTACAGAATAGACTAGATGTCTCTTCCCGAACCATTTACAACGAAATCAAACGCATAAATAGCTGGCTCGAAACGAATCAGCAAAGCTGCATTCAGCGAAAAGAGCGGGGTGGCTATTATTTAAAGCCAGATGAAAAGGCGGCTATCCGTCAAAAGGCAGAGGCTTTTCTTATTGGTGATGATTATGAGCCATGTGTAAAAGAACGAAGGGCTATCATCCTCTTATCTATAGCATGCAGCCAGAAGCCCTTATGTATCGAGGATTTCATGTCCATAACGAAGGTCAGCCGCAATACGATTCTTGAAGATATTAAACAGCTAAAAGAAGAGCTCTCAAAGCAGCAGATCACGCTTTATTATAAGGCAGCTAACGGTTATTTTTTATCAGGAGCAGAAAGAACCATTCGATTGGCATTGAAGCCGTACATTCATCTGATTCGCACGATGCTTAAAGATGAAAAGCCTTTCACATCTATTTGGTTAAGCGGTCCCATTTCACACAACAGGCTAAAAATTCTACTCCAGCAATCAGAGCAGGAGCTCACGCTTGAATTTGCTGACGATATGCTAGATCAACTGTCTTTAGATCTCTTTTTCTATTTTAAACGAATCTATTTAGGACGTGCGGTACACATTTCGAATGAAGAAAAGCGTACATTGCAGGGAACAGATGAATGTTTGGCTGCTGTTCGCTTCATTGCAAAGGTCCAAAAGGAAAGTGACCTTAACGTTCAAGATGACGAAATCTATTTTCTAAGCACATTATTGCTCAGTGCAAAAAAACAAAAGCTTCCAAATAGTAAAAAACCTGAGGAGCATCTCATTCGCACCATTGCCAGACAAATGATTTTTGACTTTCAGCGTTATGCATGCATTTCCTTTCAAGAACGAGAAAGCCTTGAACAAAACTTGACGATGCATTTGATTCCGGCCTATTACCGGCTCATCTATAACATAAGTGTGATCAATGAATTAACGGAATCTATTAAAAAGGCACAGCCAGAAGTGTTTGACATCACCAAGAAAGTAGCTTGTCATTTAGAAATGGCCACCTGTTCACAAGTGAGTGAGCATGAAATCGCATATCTAGCGATGCATTTTGGCGGATGGATGAGAAGAGAAGGGATCTCTCCCATTAAGAAACGTTCCGTTTACATTGTATGCGGTGAAGGGATTGGCACAAGTCACATGCTGAAAACGCAACTGCTTGAATTAATCGGCTACATAGAAATTCGCAGCGTGTTATCAAAGCGGGCGTATGATGTATTGCCCTCAGTTGATGTCGACTTTATTGTGTCAACAACCCCCATTTCACCAAAAGGGAAACCCGTCCACGTGGTTCATCCCATTTTAACCGCATACGAGAAAAAAACATTGCTTCAATATTGTGAAGGCGGAGAAAGTCGGTTTGATGATCAAAGAATCGAAGAGCTCGTCAAAATAATTGAGCAGCATACCATTGTGCAAAATGAGAAAGCACTGCTTCAAGACATTAAGGAGCTGCTTTTTCCCCATTTTGCATCATATCAGAAAGGGTGGCAACCTGTGTTAAATGATTTATTAAAGGAAGAAACGATTCAGCTCCAACAATCAGCAGAAAACTGGCAAGAGGCTATCTCAAAGGCTGCACAGCCATTGATTGAACAAAAAGCTATTCAGCCAAGTTATGTTGAGGCCATGATCGATTCTGTTAATCAACATGGACCTTATATTGTGATTGCACCTAAAGTAGCGATTCCACACGCAAGACCCGAAGACGGTGTGAACAAGCTGAGCATGTCACTCATGTCATTAAAAAAGCCCATTCCTTTTTCTGAAAGTGGAAAAAAGCAGGTTAGTCTTGTGATTGTATTAGCAGCCATTGACAGCATGACCCATCTTAAAGCACTCAAACAGTTGACCATGCTGTTAAGTGAAGAAAAGCGCATCGAGCAATTAATTGAGACAGATGAGTTAACAACGATCAAAAAATTGATTGAACAATTCTCAAATTTGTAAAGGAGGAAAAGAAAATGAAAAAGATTCTTGTTGTTTGCGGAAATGGTTTAGGAAGCAGTTTTATCGTAGAAATGAATGTCAAGAAAGCGTTGGAGGAGTTAGGTCTTTCTGCTGAAGTTGACCATACCGATTTAAGTACAGGCAAAACCGAATCGGCTGATCTGTATATCGGTGCACAAGATATCATTGATCAACTGGATGACGGCACGAGAAAAGTCGCTGGATTAAACAATCTGCTAGATCAGGAAGCGATAAAAGACGTCCTTCGCAAGCACATTTAGGTCATTTGAAAAAGGGGGATTTACATCATGATAAAACTGATCATGAACGATATATTAGGCACACCAGCGATTCTCATCGGTTTATTTGCACTCGTAGGTTTACTTTTACAGAAAAAATCAGCAGCCGATACAGTTTCAGGTACTTTTAAAACGACAATGGGATTCCTGATTCTAGGCGTAGGTGCCACAGTTGTATCTGATTCACTCGGTGTTTTCAGAAAAATGTTTGAAGCGGCTTTTCACATTCAAGGGGTTGTTCCAAATACAGATGCGATGGCAGCCATTGCTCAAAAAGAATTCGGCACACAGACAGCCCTCATTATGATCTTTGGCATGATCGTCAATCTGTTGTTGGCAAAATTCACTCCATTTAAATACGTCTTTTTAACAGGTCATCACACCTTATATATGGCGGCTATGCTTGCAGTGGTTCTCTCAACTGCTGGGATGAATGGGGGACTGCTTGTGACCACTGGTTCCATTATTTTAGGTACAGCCATGGTTATTACACCCGCCATTCTTCAGCCCTTCACAAGAAAAATCACTGGAAATGATGATCTTGCGCTCGGTCACTTTAGCACATTCGGTTATTTTACTGCGGGAATGATCGGCAAAATGATTGGAAAGCCGGAGAAATCAACCGAAACCATACAGGTTCCTAAATCGCTCGGCTTTTTGAGAGATACATCTGTTGCTATTTCGATCACAATGGCTTTGCTATTTTTTGCGATCGCACCGTTTGCAGGAGTTACTTTTATTGAAAAATTAAGCGGGGGAACGAACTTTGCGGTCTTCATCCTCATACAGTCGATCACATTTGCAGCTGGCGTTTACATTATTTTAGCAGGTGTGCGGATGGCGATCAGTGAGATTGTACCCGCCTTTAAAGGCATTGCTGATCGGTTTGTCAAAGGAGCAAAGCCGGCTCTTGATGCACCAACTGTCTTTCCGTTTGCTCCAAATGCCGTTATTATTGGATTTTTATGCAGTTTTGCAGGAGGGATATTGTCCATTTTTCTTCTGCCTTTGTTTGGTTTAACAGTCATTGTACCTGGTCTTGTACCGCACTTTTTTTGCGGTGCAACAGCAGGGGTATACGGTAATTCAACAGGCGGCATAAGGGGAGCAGTAGCGGGAGCCTTTGTAAACGGACTGTTGCTGTCATTCTTACCTGCTTGTTTACTGCCTGTATTAGGAACACTCGGCTTTGAAGGCACGACCTTTGGAGATACTGACTTTGGCATCATTGGCATCTTCATTGGATTGATCAAATTCTTATTTGGTCTATAAGAAAGGAGCAGGATCAGATTTTGAAAGCAGTCTTCTCACCCTCACTGATGTGCATGGATTTAACGAATTTCCGCGAACAAATCAGTATTCTCAACAACAGAGCGGATCGATATCATATCGACGTGATGGATGGTCATTACGTGAAAAATATCACCTTATCACCATTTTTCATTGAACAACTTCGCAAACTAACAACTTTGCCGATTGATGTACATCTGATGGCGGAACACCCTCAAGACTTTTTGATTGATGCTTGTATAGATGCAGGTGCATCAATGATTTGCTTACATCCGGACGTCGTGCAAAGAGACGTTTTTAGAATCATACGTCACATCCATGATAGAGGTTGTCAGATCGGTTTTGTCTTAAATCCTGCAACACCACTTGATACTTTAGAATCTTATATCCATTTAATTGACCGAGTCACAATCATGACGATAGATCCAGGATTTGCCGGACAACCATTTTTAAAAGAAATGCTGAGCAAAATCAAACAAGCCAAAGAATTGAAAAAGAAGAGAGGATACTCATTTTCGATTGAGGTGGACGGCTCTTGTAATGAAAGCACATATCGCTTACTTGCTGAGGCTGGGAATGAAATTTATATCGTCGGAACATCAGGCTTATTTGGACTCCATGAACAGCTCGATATCGCTTGGGAAAAGATGAAGCGCTTGTTTTTGAAAGAGACAGCTACAATTGAATCGCCCTAGTAAAAAAGAGGATGGTTTCCATCCTCTTTTTTAGTAAATTTACTAAAATCCCATCGATTTCACCAATACATACGCAAAAAATGAATCAATATTTGAAATTAATGATTGAAAGCGCTTTATTAATGTGGTAACCTTCAATTATATTTAGTAAATATTTAGTCAAATAAGCCATGAGGAGTTTGCCTATGACAACCCTAAAAGATATCGCTCATGACGCAAATGTATCCGTTTCCACTGTATCTCGTGTCTTAAATGACGATCACACGTTATCTGTATCAGAAGCAACAAGACAAAACATCCTCGACATCGCCAAGAAAATGAACTATACCCCAGTGAGAGCAAGGAAAGCAGATAAATCAGAAGGAAAAACAGTAGCTGATTCCCCAGTCATCGGCGTCGTTGTTGCACAGTCTATCGACGAAGAATTAAATGATCCATTTTTTTCATCCATCCGAAAAGGAATTGAAAAAGAATATGCAAAACGTGGTCTATCCACCCTTCATACATTTCGGCTAAGAAGCATGGATCAAGGCGAGATGCTAAAGGGCATGGACGGGTTAATCGTGATTGGTCGAATCAGCCCAGACACTGTAGAGAAAATGACAAACCGCATGGAGCATATTGTATTTATCAATCATTATGCGGATGAAGATTTGTACGATTGTGTACATGTGGACTTTGTCAAAGCAGCAGATCGCGCCATATCCCATCTGCGCTCTCTTGGTTTTACACACTTAGGATATATTGGCGGGAAAGAACGAGAGCATTATTTCGAAGGGAACGCCGTTATTGAAGATGAAAGACAAACAACCTTTATGAAAAGAATGCAAGAAGCGGGAAACCTTAAAATGGAGGATATACATATCGGTGAATATTCCATGCAGCAAGGATATGACCTCATGAAACAAGCCATCCAAAACGGAAATTTGCCGGAAGCCTTTTTTATCGGAAGTGACTCCATGGCGATCGGAGCCATGCGAGCTCTACATGAAGCTGGTCTCCGCGTTCCTTCAGATGTATCCATCGTCAGCTTTAACGATATTGAAGCGGCCTCTTTTTCAAGCCCGCCGCTTACGACCGTCAAAGTGTATACAGAACAAATGGGGGAAGTCGGTCTAAAGCTGCTAATTGAGCGAATAAACGGAAGAAAACTGCCTCTAAAAGTTGTCGTGCCAACAAAACTAATCGAAAGAGACAGTACATGTCCAAAACATGAAAGGGGGTGAACATGCCATTTCAGCAAACAAAAAAGAGACAAAAAAGCAAATGGAGGACAGCTAAACATAATGGCCAGATCATGCTTAGTGAAAACAGCCTGCGAAATGCTCTCTAATCTCTTTGTAAAAGAATAGAATTCCAGTATAATGGACTTCTTTTGTTTGCGCAACTGCACAAATTCCACTTAATATAGTCAGAATTTTCAGTGATCAAAAGGAGGATACAATGAATAAAAAAATCATGATGCTCAGTTTAGCTATTGTCTTGACGGCTTTGCTGTCTGCTTGCGGAAACAGTGGATCTTCTGAAACGAATGGAAAGGTCACCTTGACCCTTTTTTCAACCATGAGTAACAACGGTGAAAGGAAAGCATTTGAAGAAGTGATTCGTGATTTTGAAAAGGAGCATGAGAACATTCAAATTGATGCCAATTTCCCAGGAAACAGCTATGAAGATATGATACGCGTCAAAATGGGTGCAAACGATATGCCAGACCTTTTTGATACGCATGGCTGGGCCAAACTTCGTTATAGCGAGTATGTTGCTGATTTAAAAGAGATGGACTGGGTTAAAAACTTGGACCCTTCACTTGATAAAATCTTAAAGGACAAAGATGGCAAAGTGTATGCATATCCTCTGAATCAAGCCAAAGATGGTCTTAGTTACAATGCGAACCTTTTAAAAGAATACGGAATTAAAGTGCCCGAAACACTGGATGAACTAAAGCACGCTTTGAAAACCGTCAAAGAAAAAAGTAAAGGGAAGGTCGTGCCGCTATGGATACCTGGGGGAGATAATTCAAACATTGCCCAAGTATTCGATGAACTGGCAACTCCTCTATTAATTACAGATCAGAATCATCATCATGGAAAAGAACTCGAGAATGGGACGTTTGATTGGTCTAAGTATACGCCTCTTGCACAGCTTATGAAGGACTTAAAAGATCAAGAGCTTTTAAACAAAGATGTTCTCACAGCTAAACTTTCTCAAGCTCCTGAGCTGATGGCTCAAAATAAAATTGCGTTCACATTTGTCGGAGGTTCTTTAGGCCCTGAAGCGACGGAATTGAATTCATCCATAAAAGTAGGAACAATGCCTGTTCCAGCCATTTATGAAGGAGATAAGCAAAGCTGGATCGGGGGAGAAAGGTTTACCGTAGCCGCATGGAAGGACTCAAAACATTTAAAAGAAGCAAAACAATTCATCGACTTTTTAGCCAAGCCTGCAAACGCGAAGAAAATCGCAGAAGGTACGTCCTCTGAAACAGCCCTTAAGCAGGTGCACGCTAAAAACTATTACTCTGAGTTCTATAAACGCTATCAACATATAAAAATTGAACCTTACTTTGATCGAAAATATTTACCTAGCGGCATGTGGGCTGTCATGGCAACGACCGGTCAAGAGCTATTAGCTGGTTCCATGACACCAGAGCAGTTATCTAAAAAGATGGAAGAGGAATATCAGCGCCTTCAAAAACAATAGCCGACTCAAGGGCAGCCGAAAGCTGAAACAGGAGTGAAGCCAATGAGTGACATCACAAAAACAAAACAAGCAGCCGCAACATCCACCTCTCTTCCAAAACAGAAGATGAAACGAAGTCACACTTCTTCACTATGGTGGATGTATATGCCAGCCGTTCTCGTTGTCAGTATCTTTATCATTTATCCCTTTTTCAACGGGATTCAGCTCTCTTTTACAAATTGGAACGGTTTCTCGCAAAATTATCAATGGATTGGGTTAGATCAATACAAACGGTTGCTTCAAGATCCAACAACTTGGCTTGTTGTCAAAAACACACTGCTTTACGGGATTGGAAGCACCATTTTACAAAACATCATCGGACTCGGTTATGCGTTGCTCTTAAATCACAGCCTGAAAATGAGAGCTGTCACAAGAACGATTATTTATTTACCGGTGATGATCAGCCCTATTGCAATGGGCTATATATGGTATTTCATTTTTGCGTACCAAGGCGGTGCATTAAATGACGTCGTGAAGCTATTTGGATTTGAGCCAATAAATGCCCTTGGCAATCCGCAATTGAACACGTGGATTATTGTATTTGTGAATACGTATCAATTCGTTGGTATTGCAATGATTATTTATTTAGCAGGGCTTCAAAGTATTCCAAAGGACTATTATGAAGCGGCACAATTAGACGGTGCATCCAGTCTCCAACAATTCTGGCGTATTACATTGCCGCTGTTAATGCCATCTATCACCATCAACGTCGTGCTGAATGTCATTGGCGGACTGAAGCTGTTTGATGTCATTGTCGCACTAACAGGCGGCGGACCAGGAGATGCCTCGCAATCCATGTCTACCTTTATGTATGACTTATATTTCAAACGGCAGGATGCAGGCTATGCTGCGACTCAAGGTGTCTTTATGGCATTGATTATCCTTGTCATGAGTATAGCGGCGCTGATCTATTTCAAACGAAAGGAGACCGAGATGTGATGGATAACGCTTATAAACGAAAGAAAAGACGTTTATCTTTACTAGCTCTTTTCATTACACTGCTTCATTTGATTCCATTTTATATATTAGTGACCACGTCGCTAAAAGGCATTGGGGATTTCAGCTCAAAATGGCTGTTTCCGACACAGCTTCATTTTGAAAACTTTCGCATCGCATGGCAGGAAGCCCAATTGGGTCAATCATTTTTGAATACAATCATCATCACGTTTAGCTCAGCTCTTTTACTCATCATTTTCGGATCTCTTGCAGCCTATCCGCTCGCAAGAAGAGTGACGAAGCTGAATAAAGTTGTTTATATTCTGTTTATTGCCATCATGGTCATCCCGCCGCTGACAGCGCTTGTCCCGCTATATAAAATGGTCGTCAACTTCGGTATGATGAATACTTATCAAATCGCTATTTTAAACAATGTTGCTGCCTTTTTGCCGCTGACGATTTTTTTATACGCAGGTTTTATCCGGTCTACCATTCCAAAAGAACTCGAAGAAGCGGCTCGTATTGATGGGGCGGGCACACTTAAAGTCTTTTTCACTGTCGTTTTCCCATTACTCAAGCCGATTACAGCTTCTGTCTTAATTATTGCGTGTGTATTTATTTGGAACGATTATCAGTTTGCCATCTTCTTTTTACAAGATAAAGAAATGCATACACTGACCATCGCATTATCCAATTTTTTTGGTCAAAATCAGCACCAGCTCCAGCTCGTTGGCGCCGCTGCTCTCATTGCAATGCTACCAATGATCACAATGTTTCTACTTTTGCAAAAATATTTTATCGCAGGGCTTTCACAAGGTTCTGTCAAAGGATAATCCATCATTGCATGTGAAAAAAGGAGAGTCGTTTATGTCTAAAATTACATTTATCGGTGCAGGAAGTACCGTGTTTGCTAAAAATATATTAGGAGATTGTATGTTCGTTCCAGCGCTATCTGGCTTTGAATTCGCCTTATATGATATTGACCGCAACCGGCTGAAAGAATCAGAAACGATGTTGAGGCATTTAAAAGATAACTATGGCGCAAGCGTGACCATCAAGTCATATGATGATCGTAAAGAAGCCTTAAAGGACGCCAAATATGTGATCAATGCCATCCAGGTGGGGGGCTATAAACCAAGCACTGTCATTGATTTTGAGATCCCTAAGAAATATGGATTAAGACAAACAATTGCAGATACGGTTGGAATCGGCGGCATCTTTCGTTCACTCAGAACAATCCCTGTCATGCTTGAATTTGCGAAGGATATGGAAGAGGTTTGTCCGGATGCCTTATTTTTAAACTACACCAACCCTATGGCTACACTTACGGGGGCAATGCTTCGTTACACACCGATACAAACTGTCGGTCTTTGCCATAGTGTACAGGTGTGTACAAAAGATCTGTTTGAATCACTTGAAATGGACCATGAAGGAATTGAGGAAAAAATCGCCGGCATCAACCACATGGCATGGTTGTTAGAAGTCAAGCGGGACGGGAAGGACTTGTATCCAGAAATCAAAAGACGAGCAAAAGAAAAACAAAAAACGCAGCATCATGATATGGTTCGTTTTGAATTAATGGATAAATTCGGCTACTACATGACAGAATCCTCAGAACATAATGCCGAATACCATCCTTATTTCATTAAATCGCGTTATCCAGAATTAATAGAACAATTAAATATCCCGCTTGATGAGTATCCGCGTCGGTGCGAAGAGCAAATCAATAACTGGAATACAATGAAACATGATATCGTCGGCAATACACAAATTACCCACACTCGCTCAAAAGAATACGGCTCCCGCATCATAGAAGCCATTGAAACCAATGTTCCATTTAAATTTGGCGGGAATGTATTGAACACAGGAGGACTCATTCACAACCTGCCTGAAAAAGCCTGTGTAGAAGTACCATGTATTGCGGATCGGAGCGGCATCATGCCCTGTTATATAGGAGAAATACCTGAACAGTTGGCTGCACTCAACCGAACCAATATTAACTCACAATTAATGACGATTGAAGCAGCCATTACCGGCAAAAAAGAGCATATTTATCAAGCAGCATTATTAGACCCTCACACAAGTGCAGAGCTATCAATGAATGATATCGTCAAGCTTTGTGATGATCTGATTGAAGCACATGGTGAAATGCTCCCAACCTACAAGGAAACATCACAACATATCTTTTCATAAACCACTGGTGACCAGATAGACTTAGCTGAAGGAAGCATCTTACTTCTTTCAGCTTTTTCTGCTGTAGCACAATTTGATAGAATGTTTAGCATTCTGGTGAATGTTAAGAATGTTTACGCTCTCATACTCAATGTATCCGCACTCATCTGCTTTGCTAAAAAAACATAAACTCTTCATAATGAAAGTAGCCATTAAAAGAAGGGGTCATTCATTGTGAAAACACATGTGAAAAAAATCATCAAAGAATTGAAAGAATCCATGAAGCACTATGGAGAAGCCATGATTAGAATTAAGTCAAATATATGATCAATCAAAAAGGTGAAAAAACCTGATGTGAATGTATACATCAGGTTTTTTGTCGTAAAAAATCATTTAGAAAAATTCAAAAAATGAATTGACTGTAAGCGCTTTTAATATTATGATTATTTCAAACTTAATCAAAAGTTATCCAAATAATTGATTATATATTGGTTACTTTATGGATAATTCAAATGAAGTGCATTTAAACGTAAAGGGGGATGACAAACAAGTGGCGAAAGACGGGATTTTATGGGGGATCGCACCTATTGGATGGAGGAATGATGATATTCCTGCAATTGGCGCTGAAACTACACTTTCTCATTTATTAAGTGATATTTGTGTTGCTGGCTTTGAAGGAACTGAAGCAGGTGGTTTTTTTCCAAAACCAGCTATTTTGAATAAAGAGCTGAAACTACGCCATTTAAAAATAGCCGGCAAATGGTTTAGTAGCTATATGATACGAGATGGTTTAGATGCTTCAATAAAAGCATTTAAAAAGCATTGTCAGTATTTACAAGACGTTGATGCGAGTGTAGCTGTTGTTTCAGAGCAGACCTATTCCATTCAAAAAAAAGACATCAACATTTATCAAAACCAACCATCTTTTACAGATGAAGAATGGTCTCACCTTTTAGAAGGCCTTAATACATTAGGTCAAATGGCAAACACCTACAACCTCAAGCTTGTCTACCATCATCATCTTGGCACAGGGGTTCAAACCTTATCAGATGTGACGAGGCTATTAGCTGGGACAAATCCAAAATATGTTCACCTCCTATATGATACAGGGCACATTTTTGTATCAGATGGTGATTATGTATCCTTACTAAAGCAGCATATCGACCGTATTCATCATGTCCATTTCAAAGATGTAAGAAAAGACGTGCTAGAGAACTGCCGAAAAGAGAAGTTATCATTTTTTCAATCCTTCTTAAACGGAATGTTCACTGTTCCTGGTGATGGCTGCATTGATTTTATTGAAGTGTACCGTTTGTTAATCAAACATGGCTATAAAGGATGGATCATTATTGAGGCTGAACAAAATCCAGCAATTGCTCACCCTTTAGAATATGCATTAAAGGCACGTCAGTACATTGATGAGAACTTGACTATTCATTCTTCAATAGAACAGGAGAAACGAGCATGAACAAAGTCAACCAACAAACTAATCTAAGGTCTATCATCTTAATTTCAACCTTTGGCGGACTTCTTTTTGGGTATGATACGGGTGTATTAAATGGTGCATTACCTTACATGTCTTTGCCTGATCAATTAAACTTAACAGCGCTGATGCAAGGGCTTGTGACGAGTGCATTATTATTAGGCGCTGCATTAGGCGCAGTCATATGCGGAAGATTATCTGACAGGTATGGCCGGCGAAGAAGCATCTTTTACTTAGCCGTTCTGTTCTTTTTTTCGACATTAGGATGTACTGTTGCACCAAACGCAGAAGTAATGGTCCTATTTCGATTTTTATTAGGATTAGCAGTTGGAGGCGCTTCAGTGATCGTTCCAACATTTTTAGCAGAAATCTCACCTGCAGAGAATCGTGGTAGAATCGTGACACAAAATGAACTCATGATCGTATCTGGCCAATTGCTTGCTTTTACTTTTAATGCAATCATTGGGAACTTACTAGGAGAAAACCCTTATGTATGGCGCATCATGCTTCCGATTGCAGCGATTCCAGCCATTGTTTTATTTTTTGGGATGCTAACAGTACCAGAGAGCCCGAGATGGCTTGTGACAAAGGGAAAAAACAAAGAGGCTCTTCATGTACTTGAACGCATTCGCATCAAAGGGTCAGCCGGTGCAGAACTTCAAGAAATTGAGAACGCTTACAAAGAAGAAGCGGAAGTAAACAAAGCTACTTTTAAAGATTTGGCCACTCCATGGATTAGACGACTCATGGGCATTGGAATCGGCATTGCAATTGTACAGCAAATTACTGGTGTCAATTCCATCATGTATTACGGAACGGAAATTTTAAAGGATGCAGGGTTTGAAACGAAAGCAGCTCTTATTGGGAATATTGGCAATGGTGTGATTTCTGTTCTCGCAACATTTGTTGGCATTTGGTTGCTTGGCAAAGTAGGACGTCGACCGATGTTAGTGACAGGCTTGATTGGAACAACAATCACATTACTATGTATCGGTATATGTTCCAATCTCTTTCTAGGAACAGCTTTTCTTCCGTATTTGATCTTGCTGTTGACAATTACCTTCCTTGCATTTCAGCAAGGAGCAATTTCTCCTGTGACATGGCTCATGCTGTCAGAAATTTTTCCACTTCGATTAAGAGGGCTTGGTATGGGTGTGAGTGTGTTCTGTTTATGGATAGTAAATTTCCTAATCGGTTTAACATTCCCGATTTTACTAGCTCATATAGGACTGTCGATGACGTTCTTCCTTTTTGTAGCCTTCGGCATCCTGTCAATTTTATTTGTGCTGAAATTCTTGCCAGAAACAAAAGGACTAACACTAGAACAACTAGAAATGAACTTCCGTCAGCACAACCAATCATCACTCGATATGACAACAGACCAGTCATTATCTTAAACATGGATTTATATGAACAATGAACAAATATGGGATGAAAGTTCAATGAAGATTGTGATGGATTCAAGGCTCGTCTCAATGAAAAGCATGCTTGATGAAGCAAAAGAGGAGCAGTCTCCTATCTTTTTAGCAGCATAAAACAATTTGGGTCAAGCCATCGCGCCGATTAACGACCAACGCACTCTCCCATAGAGAAGATGAAAAGGAAGATGTGTATGCTCAAAACGAAAAGAATCCAGCAAATAAAAGAATATGTCATCCAACATCAATCTGTCTCATTGGACGATCTAGTCACGACCTTCGGCGTATCAAAGAATACGATTAGGCGCGACGTACAAAAGCTGGTTGAAGAAGGACATATCCATAAGGTTTATGGGGGAGTAGCAGTAAACCATGCGAGGCTTGAATCATTTCATGACAGACAAACACGAAATCAACTTCAAAAAAAATGGATCGCGAAAGAAGCGGCTCGCATAGTAGAAAATGGCGATGTCATATTTATTGACTCCGGCACAACAACGTTAGAAATGATTCATTATTTGAACGACAAAGAATTAACGATCGTCACGACCAATTTAGATTTTATTGTGCAAGCATTGCCTTACGCACAATTACATGTCATTTCAACTGGTGGACTTTTAGAACGGAGAACAAAATCATTTTCCAACTTTGCTTATACAAACGAGATTCTTCATTACAATTTCGATAAAGTGTTTATGGCATCAACAGGTGTCTCTATCTCAAATGGAGTCACAAATTCATCACCTGTTGAAACAAGTATGAAAGAAATGGTCGTGAAAAAAGGGAAAGAAGTGATTTTAGTAGTCGATCATACAAAATTTAATAAATATGCCATGGTGACATATTGCGGGTTAGATGAGATTGACTACTTAATTACTGACAATTCTCTCGATAATACCTACACCACCTTTTTCAAAGAGCATCACATCGAACTGATCGTCGCTTCTTCACAAGACGAAGATGAATAAGCTTGAGTAAGAAGACGTTTCAAAAACATTTTTAAGATAAGGCGGGGAATGAAATGGACACAATCAGGCTAACCATGAGTCAGGCATTGGTTAAATTTTTAAATGCCCAATATGTTGAATTTGATGATGGTAAAAAAGAATCATTGATGAAAGGAATTTTTACGATTTTCGGTCATGGTAATGTGATGGGGCTTGGACAAGCCCTTCAAGAGAACCCAGGAAAACTTGAGGTATATCAAGGAAGAAATGAACAAGGGATGGCACATGCCGCAATTGCCTTTGCAAAGCAAAAACACCGTAAACAGGTGATAGCTTGTACCGCGTCTGTAGGACCTGGATCAGCCAATATGGTGACTGCTGCAGCTACTGCAACAGCGAATCAAATTCCACTTTTACTTTTCCCAAGTGATGTCTTTGCCACGAGGCAACCAGATCCTGCCCTTCAACAAATCGAACAAACATACGATTTGAGTTTATCCACCAATGATGCCTTTCGGGCTGTCAGTAAATATTGGGACCGAGTGACAAGACCAGAACAACTCATGTCTGCCATGATTAGCGCCATGCGCGTCTTAACAAATCAAGCTGATACGGGTGCTGTCACAATTTCACTCCCTCAAGATGTTCAAGGGGAAGCATGGGATTATCCTTTATCCTTCTTTCAAGAGCGGATCCACTACTTAGATAGACGACAGCCTTCAACAAGAAGTATACAAGAGGCAGTGAAACTAATTCGTAAGAAGAAAAAACCTTTCCTCATTTTAGGCGGAGGGGTTCGCTATTCAGAGGCAGCAGACGAATTTTTACAATTCGCTGAAAGATTCAATATCCCTTTTAGTGAAACACAAGCTGGAAAAAGCGGCGTCGAAAGTACCCACCCATTAAATGTAGGTGGACTTGGTGTTACTGGAAATAGCGCCGCAAATGAACTTGCACAGGAAGCAGATCTCATCATTGGAGTCGGTACGAGGTTTACGGACTTTACAACAGCCTCTAAACGACTTTACGCACATAGCGATGTCTTGACCATCAATTTATCTGACTACCATGCATCTAAATTAGATGCAACGAAAATGATTGCTGATGCCAAATTGGCGCTGCTTGCATTAACGGAAGAACTAGAAGACTATCAAACAACTTATAGAACTGAAATAAAAGAAGCAAAGAATCGCTGGGAACAAGAGCTTCATCGACTTCGCCATATTCAATACACTGAAAGTGACTTTATCCCTGAGATCAAAAATCACTTTGATCATGAATTAAAGGAATATCAAGAACAGCTCAACACAACACTGCCGCAAACCACTGTCCTTGGGCATTTGAATGAATGGATCCCATCTGATGCCATTATTACATGCGCTGCCGGCAGTCTTCCGGGAGACTTACAGCGGATGTGGATTTCAAAAGAACGTAACACGTATCACCTTGAGTATGGCTACTCCTGTATGGGCTATGAAATCGCTTCTGCCTTTGGAGTCAAAATGGCAGAGCCAAACAAAGAAGTATATGCCTTAACTGGTGATGGTAGTTATTTAATGTTGCATAGTGAACTTGTAACAAGTATTCAAGAAGGATATAAGATCAACATCGTCCTTTTTGACAACTCTGGATTTGGTTGTATCAACAACTTACAAATGAGTCATGGTATGGACAGTTTTGCGACTGAATTTCGGAAAAGAAACAAGGTAACGGGATTGCTAGATGGGGAGATTATGAGAATCAATTATGCCCAATCGGCAAGAGGATATGGTGCGAAAACATATGAAGTTCATACACTTGATGAACTGAAAGGAGCCATCGAAGACGCAAAAAAACAGACAGTCAGTACTCTTATTGACGTGAAAGTACTGCCAAAAACCATGACAGCAGGCTATGGCGAATCGTGGTGGCACGTAGGTATTGCACAAGTCTCTGAAAATGAAAGAATAAACATCGTATATGAAGAAAAGGAACGCCAATTAAAGCAAGCAAGAAAATATTAAATCAATCCAAATGGAAGGTATGAGCAAAATGGCAAATTTAATTGTACCGAAACAAAAAAGAGACAAAGAGGGAAAGGTGATAAGCATCACACCCCAATCAGCCGGGTGGACATATATTGGTTTTGACGTATATACACTTCAAAAAGGCGAAACTGTCCGCAAAGAAACAGGTGAAAAAGAGGTATGCATCGTCATTCTATCTGGTAAACTCCATCTTTCAACCAAAAACAAAGCATGGGATGAGATTGGAGAACGAATGAATGTATTCGAGAAAATACCCCCTTTCTCCGTTTATGTACCAAACGACGATTACTATGAGATGAAAGCCATAACAGATAGCGAAATCGCCATCTGTGCTGCGCCAGGAAAAGGGACTTATCCAGCTCGCCTCATTGCTCCTGAACAAGTAAGCGTTGAACATAGGGGGGCAGGCAATATCGCAAGACAGGTTCACAACATTTTACCAGAACAAGAGCCTGCTGATCATCTCCTTGTTGTAGAAGTATTCACCCCAGAAGGAAACTGGTCAAGCTATCCACCGCATAAGCATGACCAAAACAATTTGCCACACGAATCCTATTTAGAGGAAACGTATTATCACAAAGTAAAACCACAACAAGGTTTTGTTTTACAAAGAGTGTATACAGATGATCTCTCACTAGATGAGACAATGGCTGTAACAGATAGCACCGCTGTTCTTGTACCGAAAGGATATCATCCAGTGTCAGCTCCGCCAGGCTATGAAATTTATTATTTGAATGTCATGGCAGGTCCAGTGCGGACTTGGAAATTTCACAACAGTACAGAACATGAATGGGTAATGGAAAACAAATTAAAAGTGAACAAGGAGGGATCATGATGCCTGACTTAACGTTTAAAAAAGAGCGTGAACTCGATGTCATTGCAATGGGTCGATTATGTATTGATTTAAATGCAAACGAGTTGAACCGTCCAATGGAAGAGACAATGACATTCACCAAATATGTTGGCGGGTCACCAGCCAATATTGCCATTGGATTAGCAAGACTTGGCATGAAATCTGGATTCATCGGGAAAGTCGCAAATGACCAAATGGGACGATTCGCAACGAGCTATCTTAAAAAGAACAACATCAACACAGATGGCATTGTCATTGATCAAACTGGTGCTGTCACCGGCCTTGCCTTCACAGAAATTAAGAGTCCGGAAGAATGTAGTATCTTAATGTACCGAGACAATGTAGCGGATTTAAAAATTGACGTAAAGGAAGTCTCTGAGCAGTATATTCTCAAGACAAAAGCTTTACTTATATCAGGCACAGCTCTTGCAAAGAGTCCATCAAGAGAAGCGGTGTTTGTTGCATTAGATTACGCACGTAAACATCATGTAACCGTATTTTTCGACTTAGATTATCGCCCGTACACATGGAAATCAGATCAAGAAACAGCCGTTTATTACAATTTAGCTGCTGAAAAATCAGACGTCATCATTGGCACAAGGGAAGAGTTTGACATAATGGAAAAGCTGACCGTAGATGGACAGCCCAATGATGAAAAAACAGCAAAAAAATGGTTTTCCCATCATACGAAGATCGTTGTGATCAAACGCGGTGGCAATGGATCCATTGCATATACAAAAGATGGCAAGACATATCGAGGCGGCATCTTTAAAACAGAGGTACTCAAAACGTTTGGAGCAGGTGATGCATATGCCTCTGCCTTTATTTATGGACTGATGAACAACATGTCTCTTCAAGACGCCATGCGTTTTGGGAGCGCCTCGGCATCAATCGTGATATCTAAACATAGTTCTTCAGATGCGATGCCAACAGTCCAAGACATTAAAGCCTTTATAAACGCTGCAAACGAAGAAACCGTAGAGGAGAGAAGATCATGTCCAAAACAACTGTCAAAACATTGAAAAATTATATTGGAGGAAAATGGGTGAGTGCGGAAACAAACCATACTGAACCCGTTTATAATCCAGCAACTGGAGAAGTCATTGCAAAAGTGCCCCTATCGACAAAAAAAGATGTAGAACAAGCCGTACAAGCAGCAAAAGAAGCGTTCTCAAGTTGGTCGAAAACGGCTGTGCCAAGACGAGCACGTATTCTCTTTAAATATCAGCAATTACTCGTCGAAAAATGGGAAGAACTAGCGGAACTGGTCACGCTTGAAAACGGTAAAAGCTTAACAGAAGCACGCGGAGAAGTACAACGCGGAATCGAATGCGTAGAATTTGCAGCCGGCGCCCCGACTTTCATGATGGGAAAACAATTGCCTGATATTGCGACTGGACTAGAATCTGGTATGTATCGCTACCCAATCGGAGTGATTGGCGGCATCACACCATTTAACTTTCCTATGATGGTTCCTTGCTGGATGTTCCCATTGGCCATTGCTTGCGGAAATACATTTGTCCTTAAACCTTCAGAACGCACACCGATTCTTGCAGCACGATTAGCAGAACTATTTGAGGAAGCGGGATTGCCAAAAGGAGTCCTCAACATTGTCAACGGAGCACACGATGTAGTCAATGGGTTACTTGAACATCAAAAGGTCAAAGCCATTTCATTTGTTGGCTCTCAGCCAGTCGCAGAATACGTCTATAAAAAAGGCACAGCGCATGGAAAACGAGTCCAAGCACTCGCAGGGGCAAAAAATCATTCCATTGTGCTAAAAGACGCAGATTTAGATGTGGCAACAAAACAAATTGCTGCCGCCGCCTTTGGCTCTGCTGGAGAAAGATGTATGGCTGCCGCTGTTGTCGCTGTAGAAGAGGAAATTGCTGATACACTTATTCAAAAATTGATCGTTGAATCCAATCAAATGGTGATCGGAAATGGCATCAATGAAGATGTCTTCCTCGGCCCAGTCATTCGGGAAAGTCACAAAGAACGAACGCTTCAATATATTCAATCAGGTATTGAAGAAGGAGCAAATCTTATTCGGGATGGCCGTAAAGACAATGAGACGAAAGGCGTAGGATACTTTATCGGCCCGACTATTTTTGATCATGTCACGAAAGAAATGAAAATTTGGCAAGATGAAATTTTTGCGCCAGTCTTATCAATCGTGCGTGTTTCATCACTTGCTGACGCCATTGACCTTGCCAATGAGTCAAGATTTGCAAATGGCGCTTGTCTATACACTGACAGTGCATCAAAAGTGAGAGAATTCCGCGAGAACATAGAAGCAGGCATGTTAGGAATTAATGTTGGCGTTCCAGCACCAATGGCATTTTTCCCATTCTCAGGATGGAAAGATTCATTCTATGGCGACCTTCACGCAAATGGCACAGACGGTGTTGAATTTTACACAAGAAAGAAAATGGTCACCGCTCGCTATTTATAAGCTGAAAGCACTCCTATCAAAATCAGCCGTGCCAGAAAGCACAAATACAGGGGGATAGCAAAGATGGAATTAAAAATTGGTGTTATTGGCGTGGGCGCTATTGGTCAAGATCATATTAAACGCATCACAAATACACTGTCAAATGGGAAAATTGTTGCTGTTACAGATGTGAACGACCAGCAAGCCAAAGCAATTGTGGAAGCCTTTGATCTAGATGCACGCATTTATGAAAATGGTCATCAATTAATTCAAGCTGATGAAGTAGAGGCAATCATGGTCACATCATGGGGGCCAACACATGAAGAATTTGTACTAGCTGCGATTGAAGCAAAGAAGCCTGTTTTTTGTGAAAAACCACTTGCAACAACGAAAGAAGGATGTATGCGAATTGTAGAAGCTGAAATGAAAGCTGAAAAGGCATTGGTACAAGTTGGATATATGCGCCGGTACGATACTGGATATCGCGCATTAAAACAAGTGATAGATGAAGGACAAATAGGTCAGCCGTTAATCATTCATGCCGCACACCGTAACCCAACAGTCCCTAATAGGTATACCGCCGATATGTCAATTGTCGATACATTCATTCATGAAATTGATATTCATCGCTGGTTACTAAACGATGATTATGTATCCGTACAAGTTATTGCACCTAAAAAAACGAGAGAAGCCGCTGACCATTTGCAAGATCCTTTAATCGTTATCATGAAAACGAAACAAGGCACAGTCATAAATGGTGAAATATTTGTTCATTGTCAGTATGGTTATGATATTCAGTGCCAGGTTGTTGGAGAGAAAGGAATTGCTCACTTGCCTGACCCTGCTAGTGTCATCTTGCGTAGTGAGGCAAAATGCTCAACAAACATATTAACAGACTGGCAATATCGATTTAAAGAAGCATATGACGCAGAATTACAGGATTGGATTCATTCTTCACTAAAAGATGAAGTAAATGGACCATCCGCTTGGGATGGATATGTTGCTGCCGTCACAGCTGATGCTTGTCTCAAGGCAAAAGCAACCGGTAAAACAACAATGATTCATCTCAAAGAGCGCCCATTTTTCAATCAACCATTCATAGCTGAAAAAAGATAAACACCGTATACGCTGAAACTTGATTGTTCAGTTTGCCCAAAATCGCAAAAGATGCAACGCATGATTAAGTGCTCGCATCTTTTTTTGATGAAGAAAGAGGGGAAGATCAATACTTGACTATGACTACTGTCCTTAAAAGACATAAAATTTTAGTTTACATAATATATATTCTAGGAAGTTAAGTATCCAATGGAATTTATATCTCAAAATATTAAGTATACTTTATTTTTGAGACAGAATTGAAAATAAAAATTTAGCGAGTCTGCTATCATTCATAATCATCAAATTATTTGTTTCGATTAGTATTATAGTCCTTCTATCTTTTTGAGTTATTTTCAGATAAAAAATATTGGAGATTCTTTTCCATTCCTGACCTCTTTCTAGGTAGTACTTTAAGCTGTATAACAGACTTATGACAGCGACCCTCCATGCAAACAGCTGCTAGTAAAAAGGATCGGTCAGCGCCGATCCTTTTTACTAGCCACCTGTATCCCCCTGATTGATTTAGGAGCAAGAGATCGTCTTTATGAAGCCTCGTATTTTCTGCTGTTTGAACCTATATTCCTAAAGAGTAAAGAAGAAAGCAACGCTAACACAAAATAAATAACAACGAATCCACCCCAGAAGAAAATAGCCTGATCAAACGGAAGATTAAACATTCTAAAGATTACTCTGTGAATGACCCCTGTCATAACAATCAGGACACTTGTAGACAGTGCAAAAACAATATGTTTCATTATAGTACCTCTCCTTATGAAAGATGGATAACTCTATCCGAACCATCGGCGATTTTTTGATCATGAGTAACACAAATAATCGTTTTCCCCATTGGATTTAACTTGACCACCTTCGAACCCTTGATACCAAGAACCGCCGCCGGCTTTTGTTTTAGTTAGCTTCAGGGCACTCATTAAGTCTCTTGTTTCATTCAAATTAACTTCCCCGTGATTGACATCGTTTGACTAATTAGCAAAAACAGCTTGTCCTCCTAGTAAATATGTTTATTTGGTATTAAAATTACCATTTTAAGAAAATGTATACAATGCTAAATTTGAAAATTTTACAATTTTAATACACTGATTCGATTCAATTCCTCCCTCTTTGTTTTTATTTTATTCCCTCTTCAAATTGACGGTGTGCCCCTTTCCAAAATTTCATGTTGTTCCCTCTCATGTTATTTACGAATCAGGAAGTCTCATTTATAATCGAGTAGATTTGTTCTGTATCATATTCATAATTAGATGTGAGGGATTAGATGGAATTAAAGTGGTATAAAGCGATTATTGTCATTTTTACGATGTCTGGGATCTCCATCTCCACATGGTTTTCGCGGACCCCGGAAGTTAGAGATTTATTGCAAGCGAACACAGGGACGATGGGACTTATTTTACTCGGCTTATCCGTTGGTTCAATTGTTGGACTTGTTCTTGCCAATGTATTCGTTCGTAAAAAAGGCGGCCGAGTAGCCCTTGTGATCAGCGCTTATTTGATGTTCATTGGATTCACCACCCTTGCAATCGGTGCAACGCTCTCTTCTACGTTTGTTGTCACTGCCGGTCTTTTTCTTTTTGGAGCAGGTTCAGGCATGTGCAATGTAGCAATGAATTTAGAAGGGACAGAAATTGAGTACCAAATCAAGAAAACCATCCTGCCTATTTTGCATGCGTCCTTCAGCATTGGCACTTTAGTTGGTGCAGGTGCTGGGATCCTCTTTATTCATCTAGGCGTATCCGTGTTGATCCACCTTCTGATCATTGCCCTTCTTTTCTTTCTCAGCATTTTGATTTGTACACGGTTTATTCCGCACGGGACAGGAAAAGATCAGCATGAGAAACAGCCAGAAACAGTCGATTCTTCTCGAAATGCTTGGCTGAACAAACGAACGGTAGCACTTGCAATGATCGCCTTATGTCTTGCATTTGTAGAAGGCTCTGCAAACGATTGGATTCCACTTGCGATGGTGGATGGCTACAAGGTCTCACATTCAATGAGTACCGTCATTTATGCTCTATTTTTGTGTGGAATGATTAGTGGAAGACTGATCAGCGGACGTTTGATCGATCGCTTCGGCAGGGTTTTATTGCTAAGAATCGCTATTTTATCAGCGGCTATCGGACTATTCTTGGTGATTTTAAAAATTTCACTTGTTGTCTGTATGATATCCATCTTTTTATGGGGACTTGGCGCTTCTTTAGGCTTCCCGCTGACCATTTCTGCAGCTGGTGATGATAGCCGCTACGCCGTGAAACGCGTCAGCATTGTGACCTTATCAGGTTACACAGCCTCCCTTTCTGGCCCACCTATTTTAGGACTTCTCGCCAATGAGATAGGACTGCTTCATGCATTTATATTTGTTCTTTTCGCGATATGTATTGCAGGAATCTTTACAAAAACTGTAGCAAAACCGCATTCATTGCAATCTCACTGAAAAGTGTCACGATCGTAGATCATGGCACTTTTTTTAATTTTAAAAAATAAAATTGAAACTTTTCATAAAGTGAAATAGTCTTATAAATGTCCTCATGTTTACAGCATTTTAAAAAAGGGAAAGTAAAAAAATAAGACTTTTCAAATAACTGAAAACGTGGTAAGATCATGAAAATAAACAGGAAGGGGTGAGAAAAATGAAAAAAAATATGCTGTTGAAATTGGCAGTACTATTCATAGCACTCGCAAGTTTTCATTTGTTCTCAATGCCTCATTCCGTTCAAGTGAACCATCACCCAAAGGTGGTTGCTGATCAAGAAACACATGAAATGAAAATCGTTCAGACAACTGGCGATGAAAAGAAACATGTGGGCGCAGTATTTGTTGCTTTTACAGCACTGCTCATCATTGGCAGTATGATAGCTGGATTTGCACGCATCACATATACTGATCGATTTGATCGGAAAAAGAAGCATTTACTAGCAGTGTTCTATCAATCTTCTTATTTCCGAGGAGCTCGTGTTTAACCCAACCATCTAAATCAAAACAGAAATTGGGAGGTTTTACACGATGTTATTTTTCTTAAGATTATTCATTATAGGTCTCTTCTCTGTCACTTCACTTTCTCTTTTCGTTTACCAAGGAATTGAAGTGGTGCATGCCATTACAAGTATGTTTGGCAACCACGAAAGCTAAACTGACAATCCTATCAAAAGGCCCCCTGTTTTTGATCACAGGGGGTTTTCGTTTTGGCTATTTATGATTTGTCTTGATTGCTGACAGGAGAGATGAGGACATGCGTCACTTCTCCTTGCTCTTCCACATCTAAAACAAAGGAACCATTACTATAACGATCATTCGCTCTAAGACTGGAGATATCAAGTGGGATCGTTGCTCCCTTCTCCGTATCTATCTCAAGCGTTTCATGCACCTCGGCAGCAATCACAGCAACAATTCGGTGCGGGTTTTTCTTCAATTCTCTTAGCATGATAACACCGCGTTTCGCTCTTGTTGTTTTATCAAATTCAGAGAGGTTCATTCGTTTCACGGCACCTCTTTGTGTGACGAGAACAAGAACATGGGTCTTCGGATCCATTATTTGTCCAGAGACAACCTCATCCCCATCCTTCAAGTGAATCCCTTTGACACCAGCCGCTCTTGGACCAACAATGCTCACATCTTTTTCATCAAACCATAGCCCATAACCATTTTTCGTTGCAATAAACAAATCTTGCTGTCCTGATGTGATGTGAACATCCACAAGCTCATCATCACCTTTTAAGTTTAATGCAACAAGGGGCTTAGAGTAACGTTGCGCTTTATATTGAAGCAACTCGGTTTTCTTGACCATACCACCTTTTGTAAAAAACACAAGATACGACGATTCATCAAATTCTCTAATTGGGATCGCTTTTTGAATCGATTCATCTCGATCAATTGAAATAATGTTCGTAATATGCTGCCCCATGTCTTTCCATCGTATATCTGGCAGTTGATGAACCGGACAGTAAATGTAACTCCCCTTATTCGTAAACAAAAGAAGAACATCTGTCGTATTCATTTCAAACTGATGAATGAGACGGTCTGTATCTTTCATGCCAAAGTCTTTACCGTTAGAAGCGGCATATGAACGCTGGCTTGTACGTTTGATATAACCATCCTTTGTTACGGTTACATACACATCTTCTGATGCAACCATCACTTCAAGATTAATCTTAATCTCTTCAATTTTCTCCTCAATAACAGATCGTCTCACATCCGCATAATTTTTTTTGAGCTTTTTCAAGCTGGTCGTAATGACCTTGAGTAGCTTTTTCTCATTGGCTAAAATCGCTTTAAGTTCTGCTATACGCACATCAAGCTCTCTTGCCTCTTCTCTTAATTGCGTAATATCTGTGTTCGTTAGACGATACAATTGGAGAGAAACAATTGCTTCTGATTGTGCTTCTGTAAAGTCGTATTTCTCCATCAAGTTATTTTTCGCATCACGTTTATCATTAGACGAACGGATCGTTGCAATGACTTCATCTAAAATGGAGAGTGCCTTAATTAAACCGTCTACAATGTGATGACGTTCCTTCGCCTTTCGAAGCTCGTAAGCTGAGCGGTTTGTCACCACTTCTTTTTGGTGGGCAATATATGCATCAAGTATTGTTGTGAGCGTCATTAAGGTTGGTCTTCGATTATGTATCGCTACCATATTAAAATTATATGGGATTTGCAAATCTGAATTTTTATATAAGAAATTTAAGACGCCGTTTGCATCTGCTTCTTTTTTCAGCTCTACAACAATTCGAAGTCCTGTACGATCTGTCTCATCTCGGACCTCTGAAATACCTTCTACTTTTCTTTCAATCCGAAACTCATCCATCTTTTTGACGAGGTTGGCTTTATTGACTTCGTAAGGAATCTCTGTAATTACGATTTGCTGACGTCCGCCTCGAATGGTTTCAATCTCAGCTTTTCCGCGTATCATAATTTTTCCTTTACCCGTTTCATATGCCTTCTTAATGCCTTCAACACCTTGAATAATACCGCCTGTCGGGAAATCTGGCCCTTTAATGACCGTCATTAATTCTTCTACCGTACAATCTGGCTGTTCAATCCGTTTAATGACAGCGTCAATGACTTCACCGAGATGATGTGGAGGAATATCAGTGGCATAACCAGCTGAAATTCCTGTTGAGCCGTTCACCAAAAGGTTAGGAAACATCGCTGGTAATACAACTGGCTCTTTGCTAGTATCATCAAAGTTCGCAACAAATTCAACCGTTTCCTTGTCTAAGTCTTTGAGAAGCTCTGAAGCAATAGCTGAAAGTCGCGCTTCTGTATAACGCATAGCAGCAGGCGGATCTCCGTCAATACTTCCGTTGTTACCATGCATCTCAATCAGCACATTACGTACTTTCCATTCTTGGCTCATTCGCACCATGGCTTCATAAACAGACGAGTCACCATGCGGGTGATAGTTACCAATTACGTTACCGACTGTTTTCGCCGCTTTACGGAAGTTTTTATCTTGTGTATTCCCTTCCGCATACATCGCATATAAAATTCTTCGTTGTACGGGCTTTAGACCATCGCGCGCATCAGGAAGCGCACGGTCTTGAATAATATATTTACTATAGCGACCAAATCGGTCTCCAATTACTTCTTCTAACGGTAAATCGTGATAGCGTTCTTGTTGTGCCATATTTATACCTCCTCAGCTAGCGACAAGTTTTCATTTTCAAGAATGTTGCTTTCCTCATCAAGTCCAAAGGCGACATTCTTTTCAATCCATTTTCGACGTGGCTCTACTTTATCACCCATAAGTGTTGTGACGCGGCGCTCTACTCGTGCAGCATCATCAATTTTCACTCTGACAAGTGTTCTGGATTCTGGATTCATTGTCGTTTCCCATAGCTGGTCGGCATTCATTTCACCTAATCCTTTATAACGCTGGATGGTGTAACCTTTTCCAACCTTCTTAAGCACGTCATCCATTTCTTCATCAGACCATGCATACTCAATGATTTCTTTTTTGCCTGTTCCTTTGCTGACTTTATATAATGGCGGAAGCGCAATAAATACTTTCCCATGCTCGATGAGCGGCTTCATATAACGATAAAAGAACGTTAATAGAAGTACTTGTATATGGGCTCCATCTGTATCAGCATCTGTCATGATGATAATTTTGTCATAATTAATGTCTTCTACATTAAAATCGACACCCACACCACCACCGATTGCATGGATAATTGTATTGATCTCTTCATTTTTAAATATGTCAGCAAGCTTGGCCTTTTCTGTATTAATGACCTTCCCGCGCAGTGGCAGCACCGCTTGGAACTTCCGGTCACGCCCTTGCTTTGCTGATCCGCCTGCTGAGTCACCTTCTACTAAGTAAAGTTCATTCCTTGCAGGGTTTCTGGATTGGGCAGGCGTCAATTTTCCGCTTAACGTGGCTTCGGACTTTTTTCGTTTCTTGCCGCTTCTCGCTTCTTCTCTTGCTTTTCGTGCAGCTTCTCTTGCCTGCTGCGCTTTCATGGCCTTTTTCACAAGAAGAGTCGCCGTTTCCCGGTTTTCTTCAAGGAAATAAGCAAGTTTTTCAGAAATGACTGCATCAACCGCTGATCTGGCTTCACTTGTCCCAAGCTTTCCTTTTGTTTGTCCTTCAAATTGGAGCAGCTCTTCAGGAATTCTGACGGAAATAATGGCAGACAGTCCTTCTCGAATATCAGTGCCTTCTAAATTCTTGTCTTTTTCTTTTAACAGGGCTACTTTGCGCGCATATTCATTAAAGGCTCTCGTCATCGCTGTTTTTGCACCGGACTCGTGTGTACCACCGTCTTTTGTTCTGACGTTATTGACAAACGAGAGGATATTCTCTGAATATCCATCATTAAATTGAAAAGCAAAATCCACTTCGATGGACTGATGCTCTCCCTCAAAAGAGACCACTTCGCAAAGCACATCTTTTTCCTCATTTAAATAAGCAACGAATGCTTCAATTCCATTCTCATAATAAAAGGTTTCTTTTACATCATGTCTTTCATCTATAAGCTCAATTTTCAGCCCTTTAAGTAAAAAGGCTGATTCTCTCAAACGCTCAGATAATGTATCGAAATTATATGTGGTCGAGCTAAAAACCGTCGGATCTGGCTTAAAGTGAATCAATGTACCAGTTTTTTTCGTCTTTCCGATTTTTTCAAGTGATGTAACAGGCTTTCCGCCGTTTTCAAAGCGCTGATGATAAATAAAGCCATCACGTTCAATCGTCACAGTGAGCCATTCTGATAGTGCGTTTACAACAGAAGCCCCCACACCGTGAAGTCCTCCACTTGTTTTATATCCGCCTTGACCAAATTTTCCACCTGCGTGCAGGACAGTTAAAATGATTTCAGGTGTTGGTTTTCCGAGCTTATGCATACCAGTTGGCATTCCTCGTCCTTTATCTTGAACTGATATGCTGTTATCTTTATGTATTTTGACAATGATATGATCTCCATAGCCAGCGAGCACTTCATCGACAGAGTTGTCTACAATCTCATAGACAAGGTGATGAAGACCGCGTGTATCCGTTGATCCAATATACATACCAGGACGTTTACGGACAGCTTCAAGTCCTTCTAACACCTGAATAGAATCATCGTTATAATCTACTTGCTGTTTTTTAACCAAATGCTTAATCCCCTTTCACTACCAAACATAACCGGCTAATCATCAAATGATTCTTTAGATTTTCATGATGATCATGCTGCTCATTACAGTTCATTTTAATAAGCTGCATCACCACCATGCGTGTGCTTCATCTCATACATGCTCTTCTGCATGAGGATGAATAATCCCTTTGTTCAGCAACCTGAACTAGATGTCCATTATAAACAAGACTGTTTCATAAGCCAAATACAATCAAATGATGTTTTTTATAAAAGAACAGATGTTCTAATGTTATTTGATCGCTCCTTTTCTCTATGTGCAAGATCAACGGTATGTCCCTGTCGCCTTATTTTATCGCTTTCTTCAAGAATCGCAAATATATTTCTTATACAACAAAGCAAAAATCCTTGAAAAACCAAGGATTTTTGACGAATTAATGAGTTTTTGTCATTGCATGTGCAACCTTGATGCATAAATCCATGATGGCAATCTTTCCATTTTCCTCAATCAGCCTTTTTGCTTCTTCGTGATATATTCCTTGCTGTGCCCAAAAAACGGGTGCATCAATTTCAATAAATTCTTCTGCGACCTGTGGCAAATATTCTGAACGCCTAAAGACATTCACGATATCAACTGGCTCCTTTATTTCTTTTAACGAGGCAACCGCTTTTACACCAAGTGCTTGATCAATCGTTGGATTGACCGGGATGATTTCATAACCAGCATCCTGCATTGCTTTTGAGACCATATAAGAAGTGCGGTGCGGCTGATCTGATAAACCGACAACAGCAATTCGTCTGCTGCTGTTTAAAATACGACCAATTTCATGTTTGTTAGGATAATTCATCCAGTCACTCCCTTTCTTCTATTTTAGCGAATTTTCTTCTTAAAAACAAAGCTGAAATCATTGCCTTCTATCTTTTCAAAAAAAGATCCCCATGTTTTTCTTAAGAACATGTTAAAATGTAAGACAAGAGGGAGAAATATAAAGGAGTAATGCAGATGTTAATTGCTTTGATGTTTATTTTGGCTTATCTTCTCGGCAGTATTCCATCAGGTCTCATTGTCGGGAAAGCTGCAAAGGGAATTGATATCCGAGAACATGGCAGCGGGAACTTAGGTGCAACGAATGCATTTCGTACACTTGGGGTGAAAGCAGGCTCTATCGTCATTACAGCCGATATTTTAAAGGGCACACTTGCTTCAGCATTACCGTTTTTCATGCATCTAGATATCCATCCCTTATTAGCAGGAGTGACTGCTGTCCTTGGTCACAGCTTTCCTATATTTGCAAAATTTAAAGGAGGAAAAGCAGTTGCTACGTCAGGCGGCGTGTTGCTATTTTATGCCCCAGTTCTATTTATTACGATGATCGCTGCTTTTTTCTTATTTTTATACATGACTAAATATGTATCGTTATCATCTATCCTGACTGGGATTTATACATTCATTTACAGTATTTTCACTAAAGATCTGTTCTTAATTATTGTTGTTGCCGTTCTTGCTGGCTTTGTAATCTACAGACACATCGCCAACCTCAAGCGAATTATCAATAAAACTGAACCGAAAATTAAATGGCTCTAAGCCGTTTGAATGGCATGAATACGTGGTACAACTACAGGAAAAGGAAAAGCTGTTTTTTTGCATCCTGCATTTTTGGAAAACAGCATCACTTCAAAAAGGGGCGATCACATTGAAATTAACGATGAAAGATGATGCACTGAGATGGTACAAAGACGAGCTAAATTTAGAAAAAGGTGATCATGTTCGCTTTTTTGTGAGATATGGCGGTTGCAGTAATGTACAAAAAGGCTTTTCTCTTGGCGTTTCAAAAGATGAACCTCAAAATGCCGGCGCAGTTTTTGAAATAGAAGGCATCACCTTCTTTATTGAGGAAAGTGATATTTGGTATTTTGACAACCATGATCTGCATATTGATTACAACGATTCAGTAAAAGAACCAGAGTTTCATTATGAATAACAAAAGATACCTCATCCCTCGGGTATCTTTTTTGTTTTATACGTCTATATGCAGTCCATACGCCTGAATGTGTCCTAAGGAACGCTCTTTTTTCAGTATTCTTATTTGAACATCTCCAATAAGATCAAAGTGAGGGAAGCCATCTCGGACATGAATCCATTCTTTTTTTAATCCATGCCTTTCTCCCCACTCAATTAATTGCTTCATATCCTGACAGGCCGCCTTTGTCACAGTATTAGCATTTGGAAAACGGTCATCTAGCCAATAATGCGTAAGAAAGGCAATTTCACCCCTTTGAACAGCCGATTTCCATGCGTTCAAGTCTTTTCGTTTTATACCAAATGCCATGAATTAAGCCTGCTTCTTCGACTGTTCGTATACTTTATGCCATGCCGGAAATGCTTTTCTGAATTGAATGGGTCTAAAAGTTTCTTTATCAACACAAATATGGGAGGTTGTACCTGTGATGGCCGTTTGTCCATCAGGTTTTTGAATTTCATAGCCATACACGATTTTCACGCCATTGTACTCTTCAATCCACGTATTTACTGTAGCTGTTTCACCATAGAGCAATGGTTTTTTATATTGAACCTGAAGATCTATCACAGGTGCAAGCACACCATCTGCCTCCAGTTGTGCATAAGAAAATCCAAGTTCTTTAATCAACGCTGTTCTGCCGACTTCCATCCAGACTAAGTAATTAGCATGATAGACGATACCCATTTGATCTGTTTCTGCGTACCGGACTTCTATTTCTTTTTTAGATACATACACGTTTTCATCGCTCTCCTATCGAAACGTAAGTTCTCTGCCATTTTACCACACTCCAAAAGATTCTTCTAAAAAGAGGCAATAAAATAAACCAGGAATCCCTGGTTTATTCAGTAAATCCATTTTTCCTTGCCGCCTCTTCTTCCTTTATCTCATTACGCATTGCTTCAATACTTGCTTGGCGGTTTTCATTTTTTTGCTTAATTATCTTTTGGTCTTCTTCTGTTGAAAAAGCCATAGCTGCTTCAGATTCATCAATATTTTTGAGGCTGTTCTCGATTATATCTTGCAGCTTCTCAACATTGTCAGAGCGGTCATCTGGATGAGATTTATATGATGTATCACTCATTTCTATTCCTCCTGTTATTCCCCTTTTGTTTGTATCACATCAGGCTGTTCATTCGATTTATTATGCATCTTTTTGCCTTTATTGCGCTTATACGCCACTGGTTTTGTCCCTAAATGGTCCGGTGTAAATTGTGCCTGTTTATCATGCTCTCTACCCATCTTTCACCCCTCCTCTATTTTAGGATGAACGAAATGAGGCAAATCAACACTTATTTCTGTCTAAAACGTTCTTCCAACTTTTCTTCAAGCTGGTTTAAAAATTCCTTATTGCTTAGTAATTCTTTTTTATTTTCAAGCACTAGCTCTTCAAATGTACGTCTCTTTCTTCTTTTCATACCGCTCACCTCCATTGTTTTAATTACATTTTTGCCAAAAATTTTAGAAAATAAGCAACAGAGCTGAGTCATGACAGACCCAGCTCTGCTTTTATTTCTTTTTTTGACAGCATTTGATGCTTCACAGACATGATACGTCCTTTTTCATCTAATATGTATGTTGTTGGATACGATAGCACCTGATACCTCGCTTGAATGCCTTTTTGGTCCAATAAAACAGGAAAGCTCAGTTTTAATTCATCTCTGAATGCTGCGACATGTTCCACACTCTTTTCAGTCGTGGTCAAATTCACCGCTAGTACTTCGACTTGATCATTCTCACTTCTGATCGCATCTAGATCTGGCATTTCCGTTCTGCATGGTTTACACCATGTGGCCCAAAAATTGATGAGCACCTTTTTCCCGCGATAATCAGACAACGATACTGTTTTACCATCAAGTGTTTCTAATTCAAAATCAGGGGCTTGGTCCCCTTTTTCCAGACCAATTGCTGGCTCTTTCTCTCCAAATAAATTCCACGCAAGTAAACCAATCAACACAAGTAAAACAGCGCTTGCCATCACTTTTTTCCACATGATTGATCCTCCACTATTTTAAAAAAGAAGAGAAAGCTTTCGAGTGCCTTCTCTTCTTTCGTTTCATGATTTGTTTGCCAATTTTTCGCGCAGTACCATTTGAAGGATACCACCATGGCGATAGTAGTCGATTTCTACTTCACTGTCAAAGCGTACTATGACTTCAAAAGTTTTTACATTGCCATCTGCATCAATTGCTCTCACAGTGACCAAATCACGCGGACGAACTGTTTCGTCCACATCTACTTCAAATGTTTCCGTTCCTGTTAGTCCGTAAGTGTCTGCACTTTCCCCATCTTTAAACTGTAAAGGAAGTACACCCATGAACACAAGGTTACTTCTATGAATACGTTCAAAGCTTTCAGCAAGAACAAATTTAATACCGAGAAGTTTTGTTCCTTTTGCAGCCCAGTCACGTGAAGAACCCATTCCATAATCTTTACCTGCTAGGATCGCTAGACCCGTTCCATCTTCTTTATAACGCATGCATGCATCATAGATTGATGTCACTTCACCAGTTGGCCAATAAGTTGTATATCCGCCCTCAGTTCCTGGTGCAATTTGGTTCTTGATACGGATGTTTGCAAATGTACCTCTCATCATGACATGATGGTTGCCACGGCGAGATCCGTATGAGTTAAAGTCTCTAGGCGAAACGCCTCTTTCTTGCAAGTATTTCCCTGCAGGTGTATCCTTACCAATTGCTCCAGCAGGAGAAATATGGTCAGTTGTCACAGAATCGCCGAACTTAGCAACGACGCGCAAGCCTTTTAGCGGTTCAACTTTACCAGGCTCAACGGATAGGTTTTCAAAGAATGGCGGATTCGCAATATATGTTGAGTCTTCATCCCATTTATAGAGAGCGTCATCTGTTGTTTTAATTTCATTCCAACGCTCATTGCTGTCAAAAACAGTTTCATATTCTGAACGGAAAAGTTCAGGTGTGACTGTGCTCTTCACCACACTGTTGATTTCATCCATTGTCGGCCAAATGTCATTGAAATACACATTTTCACCGTTTTTATCAACACCGATAGGGTCTTTCGTTAAATCAATATCAACTGTACCAGCAAGTGCATAAGCCACAACTAATGGTGGAGATGCTAGGTAGTTACCTTTGACAAGCGGATGAATACGACCTTCAAAGTTACGGTTTCCTGATAAAACAGACGTGATGAGCAGATCATTTTCTGCCACAGCCTCTTCGATTTCTTTTTCAAGTGGACCAGAGTTCCCAATACATGTCGTACAGCCATAACCTACAATATTAAAACCGAGATTTTTCAGATATGGAAGAAGGCCTGAATTCTTAAGATATCCTGTGACGACCTTAGAACCTGGCGCAAGTGATGTTTTCACGTAATTTGGCACTTTCATGCCAAGTTCACTTGCTTTTTTCGCAACAAGACCTGCACCGACTAGCACGTATGGGTTAGACGTATTTGTACAGCTAGTGATTGCTGCAATCGCAATTGCTCCCGTCTTCATGACAGCTTTTTCACCGTTTTGAAGATTGAACTCGATTTGTTTATCTAACTCTGATTTGTCTAAACCAAACCCTTGGTTACCTGCTGGACTGACAAGTTGTTTATGGAATGTATCTTTCATTTTAGAAAGTGGAATCAAATCCTGTGGACGTTTTGGTCCAGACAAGTTTGACTCAATTTTAGAAAGGTCAATTTCCACGATGTCAGTAAAAATTGGTTCTTCAGCATCTGGTGTATAGAATAGTCCGTTTGCGCGCGAATATTCTTCAACGATATTAATTTGCTCTTCATCACGACCAGTTAGACGCAGGTATGCAAGTGCTTCAGCATCTACCGGGAAGAAACCGCAAGTAGCACCATATTCAGGAGCCATGTTTGCAATTGTTGCACGATCAGCTAATGGCAACTGTGCTACACCTGGTCCAAAGAATTCAACAAACTTGTTTACTACACCTTTTTCACGCAATACTTGTGTTACTTTTAGTGCTAAGTCAGTTGCTGTTGTTCCGTTTGGAAGCTCGCCGACTAGTTTTGCACCAATTACTTCTGGCACTGGGAAATAAGAAGGCTGACCGAGCATACCCGCTTCAGCTTCGATACCGCCAACGCCCCAGCCAAGAACGCCAATGCCGTTGATCATTGTTGTATGAGAGTCAGTCCCAACCAGTGTGTCTGGGTATGTGATGATCTCACCATCTTCTTCAACCGCATGAACAACACTTGCAAGATACTCTAAGTTAACTTGGTGAACAATACCTGTTGCAGGCGGAACAGCTTGATAGTTATTAAACGCTTTCTTTGCCCAGCTAAGGAAGTTATAACGCTCTGCATTACGTTCAAATTCCAAATCCATGTTAAAGTTTAATGCGTCTTCAGTTCCAGCTTTATCGACTTGTACAGAGTGGTCAATGACAAGGTCAACTGGAATTTCAGGGTTAATTTTATCTGGGTCTCCACCGACATCAGCCATTGCTTTTCTTAAAGAAGCAAGGTCAACGACGGCTGGTACACCCGTGAAATCTTGTAAAATAACACGTGATGGTTTAAATGGAACATCAATATCTTTTACCTCGGCAGTTCCCCATTTTGCCAAGTTTTCAACGTGCTCCTTTTTGATCACTTTACCGTCTACTTGGCGAAGCACTGATTCTAACAGCACCTTAATGGAATAAGGCAATTTAGAAACATTTCCGATTCCTTGTTTTTCAAGTGCTTCTAACGAATAATAGTGATAAGTCTTCCCATTTGCCGAAAACGTTTTTCTAGATTGAAAAGCGTCTTGTTTAGCGACTTGCTGCTGTTTCGACATGTCCAAAATCCCCCTTTTGATGATCAAGATCAATTCAATTCTCAGAAAAATCGTCGTATTTCACCACAATTTTCTCACAATTTCATCTTAAAACAAATTCATACATAAGTAAATAACAATGCTTTTATTAAATTCAATAAGTTTATCTTATCACAAGGAATATGAATGCTCTCTTCATAAACCAAAGTGATCAGGATCATACTACAAGTGAGGTGATAATAATGACAAAACGAAAAGCCAAGGAAAAGGTGCAGGTTCTATCGAAAATGATCAGCTCGTCTTAACAGAAGAACAAAGGCAAAACAATAAAAAACGTAAAAAAAATCAATAAGAAAGGAGTATCATCTTGACAAATAAAAAAACAGGTAAAGACATCCGTCAAAACTCCCCAAAGGAGCATCATAGCGGGCAGCCAGAACCATTATCCGGCAGTAAAAAAGTAAAAAATCGTAACCACTCAAGACAAAAGCATAACACGCAACATGATATGTAAACCCCATTACCAAACGGAATGTTTTAGGTCTTTCACACATTTCAATTGTCATCATATGATTTAATATGAGATGTGATGGAGGAGTGTTTATGGATAATAAAAAGCAATCGAATTCCTCTGATTTTATTGAGATAGATGATTGGCTCAATTTATTAATGGACGATCCATTTGCTTGGTATGATGAACAGCTTCCAATTGATCTTTATGAAACAAGCTGTGAATATATTATTGAAATGGATTTATCCTCCTTGTCAATCAATAAATTAAAGCTGACTTTTGCTGGTCATGAACTCATTTTAGCCTATGCTGCTCATCAGACAAATGACGAGGAGGAACATCTCATTGAAAAGAGCATGATGCTCCCCTTTTACTTGAATGATAAAGAAATTGACACAGATTATGAAAACCAGATTTTTTCGATCAAAATTAAAAAATATACTGTTCAACAAGAAGGCATATTTTCCTTTCAAATGACTCACTTCAATCAATAAAAGCCCACCTTAATTGCGGTGGGCTCTTTCCCGTACGTTTCAAGTCAATACCTTGCGAACTACCATGGCCAAATAGTAGAGTCGCTATATGATAACGTATTCTTTTTCTATTGAATTGTTTGGGTTATTCTAGTAAATGGGCATCTATCAAGGAAAAAGAGGCGTTTATAGCAAAGACCTTTATACATTTTTGTTATTTTCTTCTATCATCTATTCATGTAAAATAAGATAGAGATAAGGGGTATAAGGAGTGAGAACATGCTAAGCGGCTGGTTTATGTGGTTTATTTTATTTTGGGGTACCATCATGATTGGATTACTAGCAGTCGGTGGCTTTTTTATGTTTCGCAAATTTTTAAAACGATTGCCAAAAGAAGACGGTAAATCAGAGCTTGATTGGCAGGATGAATATATTCAAAAGAGCCTTCATTTATGGCGAGATGAGGACAAACAGCTTTTAAATGAACTAGTGTTACCCGTTCCAGAGCTATTTAGGGATGTCGCTAAAGAAAAAATCGCCGGAAAAATTGGAGAACTAGCATTAAAAGAACAGGCTGCCAGCATTAACTTAGATTTAATCATTAGAGGGTATATTATGGCTACACCAAAACGCGATCATAAGTTTTTGCTGAAATGTCTTCAAGAGAAAAACATCGATTATACACCTTATAAATCTTTATTAAAATAACCTCCTTATTTAAAAGGAGGTTTAATTCACTTGAATCTGTTGTGGATCTAATTTTTTAGACAGCTTTCTGAAGGATAAATACATTGCCACCCGCCACGGTACAATCATACCAAAGGCAAGTATCCAAAACATCCCGCTTAATGAACCATAATCAATTGAAGAGCTTAGTATCGTTTTCATGCCGATACGAAGAATGAGAAGTCCAATCAAGATGAAAACGAATGCTTTTGACCGCTTCAAGTAAATTTCATTGTCTCTAATTTCAAATTTTGATGTTTTAATTAAAAAGATCGAGAAAAACATCCCCACTGTAATCGCCTCAAGAAATTCAGCCCCAGTCACGCGAAACATAGGAACAAAAAACATAAGTGCGCCAGTGCTCATAAAAATAGGAGGTAATATAATTTTTTTCGCGGTTGCAGGTTTTGCAGATGATTTAATGCGAATAAACATCACAACCACAGCCATACATACCGCAATGATAGAAGAGATCACGATCATCATATCTAATCATTCCTTTATTCTTTAAGGTCAGCCTATGTATAATATACTCCAATTGATGAAAAAAAACCATTCGCAGCCATTGCAGAAAACGATCTCAAAAGCCTGTAAATCCACCAAACAAAGTCGAGAACATAATGATGATCCATGTAAGAAGGTCAAAAAACAGTAAAATTCCCACCACAATCATCATCATACCGCCAATTCTCATGATAAGCTGCTGACGTTTTCTAATCCAAGCCAGCTTCGTGATGAAAAATGATAGAACAAAAAACGGAATGGCAAAGCCTAATACATAAGCGATCATATACGTAACAGCAGACTGTGGATGGTTACCGGCAAGGGTAATGACCGCAGATAAAATGGGGCCTGTGCAAGGTGTCCATCCAGCAGCAAATCCCATTCCTATGAGAATCGAACCAAAAAACCCGGCAGGACGATTTTGGAAATGCAACCTTTTCTCCCCCATAAGAAAAGAAGGCTGGAACACACCAAGAATCATAAAACCAAAGAAAATAATCAAAATGGCGCCAATTTGACGAATCGCCTGATGATATTCAATAAAAAACGAACCGACGAACGAAGTCCCAAAGCCAATTGCAATAAAAATAATAGAGAAACCAATCAAAAAGAAAAGTGTATGAAGCAAACTCCTTCTTCTCAACATGACCTTTTCTGACTTCAATTCATCTATACTCACACCAGTGATATATGATAAAAAGGCTGGATAGAGCGGCAGGCAGCACGGTGAAATAAAAGAAAGAAAGCCTGCTCCAAAAGTTAAAAAATAATTAAGGTCTGACAAAAGAACCCCCTCCTTCTTACACTATACAATAAGAGATGACAAAATCATTTCATTTTTTTTACATCATCTCAATATAGATGGTTTATTCTATTAAAACCTTATATAATTTAATTTGTCATCGAGATTATGAATCCTTTAAATTTGAAAATAAACCTTATAATGGATATAATAGAACCGATTCTTTTTATCAAGATTTGCATGAAAGGAACATGACTTTGGTAAAAACATCATTATTGACTCAAATCGAAGAAAAAAGAGAAGAGCTGTTAAAAGTTGTCTTGCATAATGGGATGACCTCTACAGTGACCATTGAACATAGCCAGCAGCTAGATCATCTCCTTTTACAATATCAACGACACATACATTCAAATTCAACCAATTAATTATATCTTATGATATAAACCATGCATGGATTTTTAGAAAAATTGATTTGTATGACAATAAACGAAACAAAAGCCCCTAAATCGGGGGTTTTTTGTTTTACCGCTTCTATTCATCTTGAGCCTAGATATTTCTCCATAATAAAAACCACCTTCCCTGCTTTCATTCATGCAAGTTCAGTGGTTTTAAGCTGCTGATGAAGGTGACTATACTAAAGTCCAGACAAAGCTTGTCCATCCAATATTACCATGTTCCATCTATGATCATAATATCGTACATATTATTTCGCTTGGTTGTTCATGGCTTTCATCATTTGATTGATTTTCTTTTGGGACGGTTTCATGCCCATTTGCATCATCATCATTCGAAGCATTTGTTCATTAATTGGTGGATTCTTTTTTAAGTAGCTCATCATATACTTACGAGCAATAAAGAATCCGAGTGCAACTCCTGCAAGCAGTGCAACAACGCCTACAAGGATGACAACCCATAAATCCATAATTCTTCCTCCTTCATGTTGTCTCGTATAAAGTGTACTAAACAAAAGGCTATTATACAACATTTCACGTTCAAATTTATTTTTTTAAACAAAATTTCTCACTTTTACAGGATTCAGCCACCCATGCTTCTTTGATCCAAAATCCATTGCTAAGAAGCATGGACTAATTTTTCTTAGTACCTCAAAAAACACAGTTTCCGCCTCATAACTACCTGTAGCGGACATTTGTATATAACGATCTTTTAAAATGAAAGCAGCTGTTCCTTTCCCATCTGGTAATGAGGCACTGTAAATAGAACCAATTTGGGTATAGTGAATGTCGGTTAAATTATTCATCAATCGTTGGTGCATATGAAAAGCAGGGATTCGTTTCGTCACATAATCCACTTGCTTCACAAGCAACACTAATTCGTCTTCACTGCGATTTGTCCAGTGCAACGACTCAAACAAATGAAACAGGATGGACTCTCTGCCAAAATAATGATTGGCGAATTCCTCCTCAATCCAATAAATATAATAATGACGTTCCATGTCTATCCCTTCCTTTCACATTTCGTCAATCTCGTTTATTGCTTGTATTATACAAAAATGTGAAAGAAAGAATTGTCTATATATGAAGCAAGAAGAAACTAGTTTTGTCAAAAAAGCAAGAAAAAAGAAAAAAGTTTGCAGAGCTTATGTAAATTACTCTGCAAACATAGGGCAAAAAAGCATGATACTTGAAAATCTATTATTTATTGAGCTTTGCTTTTACTCGGCTCACGACATTGCTCACAGTAAATCCGTATTTCTCCATAATCGTTTCACCTGGAGCAGAAGCGCCAAATTTGTCAATCGCAATAACATCACCGTCAAGACCAGTATAACGTTCCCAGCCTAGCGAAGCACCCATTTCAATGGCAATTCTTGCTCTAACGGCTGTAGGAAGAACAGACTCTTTATACGCGTCAGATTGTTGATCGAAACGATCCCATGAAGGAAGGCTGACAACTGAAACGCGGATGCCTTCTTTTTCAAGCGCCTTTTGCGCTTCAATCGCTAAACCTACTTCAGATCCTGAAGCGAGTAGAAGCGCTTCAGGTTGTGCATCAGCTGCTTCAACCACCACGTATCCACCTTTTTTGACACCCTCGTATGCTTTTTCTGGTGCTTGATCAATCGTTGGAAGATTTTGACGTGTAAGTACTAGAGCTGTCGGTTTATCCGTTGATGATACAGCAAGTTTCCACGCTGCAGCTGTTTCATTTCCATCTGCAGGACGAATTACAGAAAGGTTTGGCATCGCACGAAGTGAAGCAAGCTGCTCAACGGGTTCATGCGTTGGACCATCTTCTCCGACTGCAATACTATCGTGAGTAAATACATATGTGACAGGAAGTCCCATTAATGCTGCTAGACGAATAGCTGGTCTTAAGTAATCAGAGAAGACAAAGAACGTACCGCCGAATACACGAAGTCCGCCGTGAAGTGCCATACCGTTTAAGGCTGCACCCATTGCAAATTCTCTGACACCAAACCAAATATTTCTTCCAGCATAGTTATCTTTGCTGAAGTCGTCAGTATTTTTAATGGTTGTCTTATTTGATCCAGCTAGATCAGCAGAACCGCCAATAAAGAAAGGTACTTGCTTCGCAATGCCATTTAATACTTCACCAGAAGATGCACGAGAGGCAAGGCTTGAACCTGCTTCATAAACAGGAATTTCTTGATCCCAGTTTTCAGGCAATTTTCCTTCAATCGCAAGCTTTAGCTGAGCAGCCAGCTCTGGATATTCTTTTTCATATGCCTCAAATAATTCGTTCCACGCTGCTTCTTTTTTCTGACCAGCTTCTTTTACTACTGTCTGGAAATGTTCGTACACTTCAGAAGGTACATGGAAATCTTCTTCAAATGTCCAAGAATAAGCTTCCTTCGTTAGCTTCGCTTCCTCACTGCCAAGCGGTGCGCCATGAACTCCTGACGTTCCAGCGCGGTTTGGAGATCCGAAACCGATTGTCGTTTTCACTTCAATCAATGTAGGTTTGTCCGTACTTTGTTTTGCTTTTTCAATGGCTGCTGTAATCTCTTCAATGTTGTTCCCGTCTTTCACGTAGAGGACTTCCCAATTCATAGCTTCAAATCGGTTCTTCACATTTTCAGAGAATGAACGATCTAAATCCCCATCTAAGGAAATATCGTTTGAATCATATAGAACAATCAAACGGCCCAAGCCTAAATGGCCAGCAAGAGAAGCAGCTTCAGAGGAAATCCCCTCCATTAAGTCACCGTCTCCACAAATGCTGTATGTATAGTGGTCCACAACGTTAAAGTGATCTTTGTTATAGGTTTCAGCAAGGTGTCTTTCTGCAAGTGCCATTCCGACAGCCATTGCAATCCCTTGTCCTAATGGGCCTGTTGTTGCATCTACACCTTCCGTATGTCCATATTCAGGATGACCAGGTGTTTTGCTTCCCCATTGACGGAATTGTTTTAGATCATCAATGCTAAGGTTGTATCCGCTTAAATGAAGCATGCTATATAGCAGCATAGAACCATGGCCAGCAGATAATACAAAACGGTCTCTATTAAACCAATTCGGGTTTTGCGGACTTACGTTTAAGTGGTTTGTCCATAAAGCATAAGCCATAGGAGCAGCACCCATCGGCATTCCAGGGTGACCGGAATTCGCTTTTTCAATTGCGTCTATGGAGAGAGTGCGTATTGTTGCAATAGATTTCATTTCAATCGTTTCCATATAAATCCCCTTCCGTATCTTGTGTACACCATTATCATAAATCTACTGCCCTTTTTTCACAACTATTTCACGTTGAAAAATGAAGGAAATTGTCACAATTAGTTTATCGATCACTTAAAAACTTATACAAATATAAAAAGATGAGAATGTTTTTCTCATCTCAGCGTGTAAACAAACCCTCGCATTCGTTGTCAGGTCTGTGCGCTGGTGCTCACGAATTGTACATTCGCTCTGCTCCAGTGCTCGCCCTTCCTAGACTTCAAGGGTTTTCAATTCACGCTGAAAAAATGACAAAGGGCTAAAATAAAAACCATTTTAGCCCTTTGTGAACAATCTAAGATGAGAATGTTTTTCTCATCTTATCAAAAAACAAGAAATCATTGCCTATTAATGGAGATTCTGATCTCTTTCTTTTTTTAATTTTTCTGGTGTGACATCGTTTCCTTCTGGGTCAACGATTTTCACGGTTTTGAGTGTATTTTTCATAGAAGAACGAAAAGCTTTTAAATATTCTTCTCTTAATTGCCTTTGTTCTGTTTTTTCATCTTCTGATAAACCGGTCTCTTTCGACTTTTTTGAAAGCTCATTAATTCTTGCAAGCTGTTCTTTAGAAATCATGTTAAACTCCTTTAAAACATTTTCTCTACATACTACTAAATATCTTTCTTTTTTACAACAAAACACACTTTAAGTTGAAAGACCCTTTTCATATTCTTGATACCTTCTATGCACCGTTGCCTTCGAAATATCAAAACCGAGCCCTTGAAGAGTGGCGGCAATTTCGGCGAAAGTCATTTTATTTTTTCTTAATCGAACAATTTCTGATATCGGAACTTCAATACGTTCACGCCCAGGCGCTTGTTCGCGGTGTTTCAAATTAAGTGCGGGTTGGTATCCGCGTTCAACAGCTCTTTTCATTCCCCGCTTAATTTTCAGGTTATGAATTTTTCGTTGATATTCTTCAACAATTCCTACAATTTCAATGACCATTTCATCCGCTTCTGAAAGCTCAAGTTCTCCTCTATGCAAGGCGCTATATACCTTTACTTTCTCTTTAAATAGACAATGAAGAAGCGCAATTTTTGCTTGTCCTCTTCCTAGGCGTGTCTCATCTTGAATTAAAACGGCATCTATTGACTGCTCTTTAATCGTTGCAAGCATATCAAAAACACCATCACGGTCTAGATCATATCCGCTTGCTTTCTCTTTAATGACTTTGACGACATTCAATTGATGCATAGCAGCTAACGCTAGAAGTTCTTCTTCTTGTCTCATGAGTGAGGTTTCTTGTTCTTCTTTAACGGTACTCACTCTCGCATAAATCAGTGCGTTCATGTCTTCAATCGACCTTTCTATTGTACTGTTGCAAGTTCATATACGGCAGGATGCTCTTTTTTGACAGGTATCACAAGGATTTCTCCTGGCTGAATGTCAGTTGAAGCAAGATTGTTGTGTTCGGTTACCCAGTCAATAAACGCATTTTTATCGATTGATTTGCTGTCGTTTACTTGATCAGCAATGCCCCAAAGAGTATCACCTGATCGAACTTCTATTTTAACATATTGATTTGTATCATTATGGCTTGTGACTGCAATAAGCGAGAGAAATATGCCCACGATAAACGAGAATAGCCCAACAAAAATAATAGATTCTTTTAAACTCATCATTTCATCTCTCCTAACAGAATGTGTGTTCGCTCTGACTGTCACTTATTATAGATGCGAACAAACGTTTCTGTCAATCGTTTTTTCGAACCTATGTTTGTACTGTTAGGAAAAACATGCTATAATTTCTTTAAAATTGACGTTTTGAGGTGCAAAAGATGACGAAGCTATCAAAAAGACAACTCGATATCCTGAAATTCATCAAAGAAGAAGTAAAAAGCAAGGGTTATCCTCCATCTGTTCGCGAGATTGGTGAAGCTGTCGGTCTAGCATCTAGTTCAACGGTCCATGGACATTTAGCTAGATTAGAAACAAAAGGTTTCATTAGAAGAGATCCTACTAAACCTAGAGCAATTGAAGTACTAGATGAAGAGGAAATGAATATTCCAAAGAGTGCTGTAATGAATGTTCCTATTATCGGGAAAGTAACAGCCGGCCTGCCCATCACTGCTGTTGAGAATGTAGAAGAATACTTTCCTCTTCCTGAGACATTTGCAGCTCCAGATGAACAAGTATTTATGCTTGAAATTATGGGAGAAAGTATGATTGATGCTGGGATTTTAGACAAGGACTATGTCATTGTGCGCCAGCAAAGTACAGCCAATAATGGAGACATTGTAGTAGCCATGACAGAAGAAGATGAAGCAACTGTCAAACGCTTTTACAAAGAAGACACGCACTTTAGATTACAACCAGAGAACCCCTCTATGGAACCAATTATTTTACAGAATGTCAGAATACTAGGAAAAGTAATTGGTGTATTTAGAAATATTCATTAAAAAAAGCCGGCATTGTAGACTGACTTAGTCATCTGAGACAAGAATAAAACACCTTTTTAGGCTACCAAAACATCGAATTCTATCGGTGTATGGTAGCCTCATTTGTTTGGATCCGTTCTTCATTGTGATATCTCATTAAACGTGTCTACACGTTTTCTCACTTCGCCAAAGGTGTTTTATAGAGATTCATAAATGTAAGTCAGTCTAATTAACTGTTGATGAGAACTGGCTTTTTCTTTTTTTATGAACAAGAATAAGCGAGAATACTTGAGCTAGGGAAAGAACCAAATGTAAAGTTCGGCCATATAAAACCAGTTGTACGACCAAATGGCTGTGAAGAAAGAACATACATTAAAAACACCTGACCATTACGAAGGAACACAATGGTCCAGCGTCTATTACATCCAGCAGCAAATTGAACCGTTTGCTGCCCACCGCTTACACTTTGTTGTGAAATGAGTGGCTGCATACTTTGAGGCTGTGAGACCGCTTGTTGATACTGCGCAAGAATATTCTGCGAGGGAGCTGGCGGAGGTGACTGTCCTCCCAGACCTTGCCCTGCACCAATCCCTCCCCCTCCAATTGGTAAGACAGGAAACCCTCCTACTTGAGGTATGGGTAACGAAGGCAACCCAAGAACCTGTCTGTCAGATGCGTATCCATTCCATAAACTGTGATACGGATTATACATTCTTAACACCACTTTCTTAGACATTCATCACGACAGTATATGTGATAAACCAAAAGCGTGCTAATGGTCAAAACAAAAATTTTTTCAAAAGATGTTTTATTCTACTTTAGAACGGTTAAATACGAAGTAAGAATAAAAAATGAAAACTTTCTCTCTTGCTTATACGTTATATAGATAGAAAGAAAAAATAAAAAAACATTTAGATTTAATACTTGTCATATCACTGTAATTATTGTAACATTTGTAACATAAGAAGTTTTCATTCGAAAAGGAGGCAACCGCCTTGAAAAAATTATTTGTCTTTTTAACTGCTGTTATGCTGATGATCTCTTTACAAACAACTACACTGGCCGCTTCCAAAAAACCAGCCGATTTGACGAATAAAGAAGCGTTACATATTGCACTTGATGCAAGGGAACACTTTTGGAGTGCTATGTCAGGCTACAAAATCACTGAACATCCGGACTATACATTAAAAACATTTACTTATAAAGGCATGACTTACAACTACCTTTCTAAAACATTTGATACAAAGAAAAAACTAAACAGCTACTTATCACAAGTTTTCACTAAAAAAGCGATCACTCACGGTTTAAGTGACTATCAGTTCATTGTTCATCAAGGTAAAATGGCTGTTCCAGTCGGTGATGGCGACAACTTGCTAAACTGGGAAAAAGCAACTCCTAAACTTGTATCTAAGAAAAATACAATTCGCACATATGATTTCACAGTACCGACTCTTGATGGACGCAAAGTAAAACGCACTGTTACTTATGAAAAAGTACAAAAACATTGGAAAGTAACAAAGATTGATGCTGTGATATAAAAAGCAGACCTTCTAAGAGGTCTGTTTTTTTTATATTGGTGAGCGATAAAGTACGAAATTCATAAAAAGGATGTTCAAACTGAACAGTTATTTGAACGCTTTTAATTCATGAAATCGTCGTTCAATACCAATTAAATGAAGTGATGATATGAGAGCGAAGATTTGATGAGCAATCTGATAAATCAATGTCTAAATGCTACTTTTTGTGCACACTGTATGGAGTTGCGGTAACTGCTGTGAGTGTCGCATATATAAATACATCTCGCCAGTTTGATGTTCTTTCAAGTAAGCGAGTAGAAGATATCACCTTTCCGTCAGTTGTCACCCTGTCATAATCAGACGTAGATGTGACGTGTGCAAATGAAATGAGAGAGTTACAAAATATGTCATTTTTAAATTAGGTGTTTTGCATCTTTTCACCAGTCAATTATTTCACTATGAAACCATCAAAAAAACCGCCACACTTCTCAATTGACGGTTTTTCCCCTTCTTGTTAGCTCCATACATCTTTTACATATCTATATTCATTCGTAAGAGATGTCAGCCAATTTTCAGCTTCTTCTTTTGAACACTGCTTCACAGTTTGGTAAATATCTATAATCGTGTTTTCTACATCGGGAGCCATGACTTTTCCATCCCCGCAAATGTACATATATCCACCTTGATCAAGTAAATGAATGAGCATTTCTCCATCTTCTTTGATCAAGTCCTGAACATACACTTTATGTTCCTCGTAACGAGAGTAAGCCCGGTGGATGCTGACAGCTCCTTTTTGTTCTGCGAGCTGCAATTCTTCATCATACAGATCATCTTCATTTGGGTGGCGGCAGCCAAAGTATAGATGTGCTTCACCTAGTTGTTTTCCTTCATTTAGCAATTGTTCTCTTGCCTGAATAAACCCTCTAAATGGCGCAACTCCTGTTCCTGGTCCGATCATGATCATAGGAATTTCTGGTGCAGGCGGTAAATGGAAGCCTGCCTGCGCCGCATGCAGGAAGCAAGCTACTTCTTCGCCTTCTTTTACTCCACATAAATAGTTTGATGCCACTCCAGCAAATTCCCCTCGGCCACTCCAAGCATCACCTTTAACAACTGCAACTGTGATACTGACTAATTGTTCGTCTACCTTTGGTGAGCTAGAAATTGAATAATAACGAGGTTTCAACCCTGGTAAAAGTGACAAGAAATGCACAAATGGCAGTTCACATGCTTCATATTGTTCTAATAAATCAAGCATTGTCACTCGTTTCTTTAAAACTTCTTCTTGATAAAATTCTCCAGCCATCTGCTCTAGCTCAATACGATGAGGTGGGCATACCGTATGTTTGGCGAGTTCTCTTAGTTGCGTACGTGTCGCCGGCTCTTGAAGCTCTACATGTGATGCTAGTAAATCACTGATTTGAATCGCCTGATCTAGTGGTAAATGACTCATCTCTTTTTCAGATGACAGCTTAATGTGCTGTGCCGGGTCTAACTTAAACCGTTTGATCACACGATGCACTAGCGCATCACTATTTTTAGGCAATATACCGATGTGATCCCCTTCCTTATATTGTTTACCTCGAGGTAATTTCAGTTCAATATGCCGTGTTTGACGCGGGCTTTTTTCAGATTGCAGCTCTTCATTTTTTAACACAACAGCTGAAAAAGCACCATACGATTTGGCTACAGGGCGTTCCAATAGTTCATTCGTATATGCAAATGAAAGATGTGGCTTTTCTTGGCTTTTCTCTTGCAAAGTCAATGCAAATTCTCTAGCAAGCTCTTCAAATACGACTTGTTGAAATTTTTCTTTATCCTCATCCATATCGCCGCCTGCATCGCCCTCTCCTACGTCAACAAGGCGCTTAGCTCCCTTTCTATTCAGTGCTTCATCAATAAGACGAGGAATGCGCTGATACGTGCTCGCCCAATTTCGATCACCACATCCAAAGACTGCAAATGTCACTTTTGACAGATCTCGCTCTTGATCCTGCGTGACCCATTCTACAAATTGCTTTGCATGGTCAGGTGGCAACCCGTTATAAGAAGCAGTAACGATTAGAACTGCTCCTTCCTCTGGTAATTGCCCTACATAATCATCAAGTGGGGCAATCGTCACATCAAACCCTTTTGCTTTACCATCATCAGCAAATTCATTGGCTATTTGCTGGGCTGTACCAAGATTTGATCCGTATAACACCAAAAGGGGCGTTCCGTGACTAGGTACTGTCGCTTTAGCTGATGCAGAGCTTTTTTTCGGTGACTCTTTTGGAAGCGTCATAAAGAACTGCTGCTTTCTTGGCCGCACTTTGATTTTAAAATCATTTGGTTTAATTGTAAGCGATTCTTTTATTTTAAGCTCATATGACGTGTGATCAATTAACTCAAGATGATGCAGAACCATTGCCAATACGATGGTGGCCTCATGAAGCGCAAATTGCATACCAATACATGCACGCTGACCGTTCCCAAATGGTTTATATGCATGCTGCGGAATCTTTTCAGGATGCATAAAACGTTCTGGTTTAAATTCTTCGGCATCCTCTCCCCACACCGTTTGATCACGATGCAATTTTGGAATCAATACTGTGACACTTTGATTTTTTTCAATCGGATATTTCCCTCCGATGACTGTGTCCTCTTTTGCATAAAGCGAGAAGGAGGGCGCGGTTGGCCAAAGGCGAAGCGCCTCATTTAAAACCATGCGGATATAGCTTAGTTTTTGCACCTGCTTGAAGGTTGGCAATTCACCTTGTAGCACTTCATCAGCTTCTTGAACTGCTTTTTTTAATTCTTCTGGATTCTTTAATAAGAAATAAATCGCAAAAGATAACAAGCCGCTTGTTGTTTCATGACCAGCGATTAAGAATGTAATGATCTGGTAACGGATATTTTCATCTGACAGTCTTTCACCTGTTTCAGGATCTTTTGCATGCAGCATGAGAGACAGCAAATCATCTCCAGTTTCATCTTGCTTTTTCCGTTCATGAATAATGTCATCTACTAGCTGCTTCATAAAATCGACATTTTGCTCAAATTCTTTTTTTCTTTTGATCATCATCTTATCTACAATTGGCAATCGGCTAGACTGATCCATCGCTTCGTTTAAGCCTGTTAACATACTTTCTATAAATGGATGCTGCTTTTCTTTGTAAAAGCTGTTAAATCGAAAATCAAAGCCGCATAGTCCGATTGTATCAAGAGTGAGCTTTGTCATATCCTCTGTTACTTCAATTTCCTCATCACGACCTGATCTTTGCCATTTTTGCATAAGCTGAGTGGCAATATCCAGCATCATATGATGATAGCCCTTCATGGCCTGCTGGCTAAAGGCTGGCATCAAGATTTGATGGGCCTTTTTCCAGTTTGGCTCATCTGTCCAGCTAGTAAACAATCCATCTCCTGCAAATGCTCGCGCTTTGTTGAGACTGATCCCGATGTATTTATCGAAGCGGCTCTCATCACACACTTCGCTGACAAGTTCATGGTTTGAAACAAAAATACTTGTTTGTCCGGTAAATTCAAATTGGAAGATCGGCCCTAATTCATCTGCCAAACGCCAAAAAGTTTGAGAAAGCTCTCCTTTTTTTAATAGAGGAATATTTTTTAAAGGTCCGTATGTTTTTGGTTTTGGAATGATTGATGTTTGATGCATGCTCCCACTCCCTTTCATGATTTAAGATTCAACGCTGATTGCGCGCCATAAACATTGCTCAACTTCCTCTATAAATTCAATGGTTGGTTCTATTTCCTCAGCTAGTATTTGTTTATGCAGTTGCACAAAAGCGCCAAATACAATGGATAAAATCGTTCTACCGGAAAGATTCGGATGTATACCATTCTTTCGTCCTTCCTCGAAGATGAGAAATAGTTCATTTAACAAATTCTGCATTTTCTCTTTACTTTTCTCATCTAAGAAATGTGACCGTTTATCAATTTCTAAGAAATAAAGGCCACTTGGATTCTCCTTTGTAAACCGAACCAAACAATAAAATACATGTTTGAAGTAACCTCTTATATTTGATTGTGGATCTGGACTGTTTGTTTTCATTTTTTCGATAAATGCGGAGAGACTTCGTTGATACAAAATATTGACGAGTGCTTCTTTACTATCAAAATAACGATAAATGGTTCCTGCACCGACGTTTGCTTTTTTTGAAATCATCGGCATGGTTGTTCCATCAAAGCCCCGTTCGATAAATAATTCAAGAGATGCCTTCATAATTTGCTCTTGTTTATCCGTAACTGTAGTCATTTCATCCTCCTCTTGTCTCTAGGAATGAACGTTCATTCCGAATGTTACATACTATATTAATATTTTAAATTCTTCTAATTATACTTAAACATACTTATTTTTTTTCGTCACTACATTTTCTGAAAATAATAATAATTGAGAAATGATGCCTAGTCATGATGCATCCAAAGGACTTATAAATCTTGACATGATGGTTACATGCGGTGTCTTGAGCCCTATATGCCCCTTTTCACTCCTGATCTATTGGGGAATGAAAAAGTAAAAAATCCGGTATTCAGCCGGATTTTTTGGTTTTCATTACTCTTCCTTGACGCTGCTGCATCAAGAAGAAGAAGACACCTAAAAGAACAAGAAGACCGCCAAACATTTGTATGAATGTCACTTTTTCGCCGAGAAGCAGTACAGCAAGAATCGTTGCCCCAACTGGTTCCCCAAGAATACTCATCGAAATGGTGGTGGCATTGACATACGTTAGCAACCAATTGTTAATGACATGAGACATGGTTGGAATAATGGCGAGTAATAAAAAGATCCTCCATTCTTTCCCTGAATATCCTGTAAAACGAGTGTGTTGAAGTATGTTAAAGAAAAGCAAAAAAAGACCGGCAAAACCAAATACACAAAAACTATATATCCAATGAGATATTTTTCTCACAGCTTGCTGACCAATTAATAAGTAACACACGACCGCAATGACACTTAAAAAGGATAAAAGATCACCTAAAATCGCCCCGCGGCTATGCCCGATATCGCCCCATCCAATCATCAGTGCACCAAGAATTGCTACACACATAGTGAAAACAGTTGACATCGTTGTTCGTTCACGAAAAATGAGGTATCCGCCTAACAGTGAAACCATTGGCTGAAGGGCAATAATAATAGTCGAGCTTGCTACTGTGGTGAGCTTCAGCGAACCAAACCATAACACGAAATGAAGCCCTAAAAAAAAGCCAGACAAACATAAAAAGAACCAGTCTTTCCGTTTCATCGACTGAAACTCTTTTTTTCGCAAGAGAATAAATGGAAACATCAATGCAGCCGCAAATACCATGCGATACATACTTAAAATAGATGCAGGTGCATTTGACCATTTGACAATAATAGCAGAAAACGAGATAGCAATAATTGAGATGACAAGCGGCACGACAATTGATTTCTTTGGAGCAGTTGTATTTATTTCCATCAGCAGCGTCCTTTACATCAGCAGTTGATGAGGTTCCCCATCTTGTATGTCGTCATCTTACTATGTAGATGAGCAAGCCGGCAAGATGCTTTTTTCAAATCTTGCAAGTCAAAAAGAGCTTTCATTGCGGTAACCCTTTATTCATCATCTATTAACAAATAGATTGCCCGAACTGGTCCATGTACGCCCACCACTAAATTCATTTCAATATCAGCAGAATTACTCGGACCTGATATAAAATGAATCGCACCTTTTGTCTTTTCACCCTTTTCTACTGAATGATGAAAAGCCGAAACTGCTTGAATCATTCTAGGTACAATTGTACTTTTTTCTATACACACGATATAAATCAAAGGTAAAAAGTGTAGCGCTCTACCCTGACCTTCATGCGATTGAAGTACGACTGTTCCTGATTCTGCAAGCGTATAATCACTAAACACTACCCCATACCTTGCTTTTTCAGCATGTGCTATATTTTCATTTCGGGATAGATCTGCCCCCCATCTAGAAACTTCGATTCCTTCTTCTTTCAATCCTTTGAATACTGAGGTTAATCCATATTGATCAAACCGCCTGTCCTTAGAGGTTATCACAGCACCCTTTCCATACTCTTCCATAATGGATAGAAGTACATATGGGGCTTTCTCCACTGTTGTATCAATGACTCTTGTGTGAATGTGTTTACATTGCGCTTTCAATTGATCGACCATTTCTTCTTTGGATGCATGTTGGTTAGTATACCAATTGATCTGATGCTTCCATTTTGGACGTTCAAGCGCTTCAGACTGATATCTCCCTAGTTGATGCTGAATGTGAGCTAAAAAAGAATCCCGACGAGAAATGATTCCTTTCATCACCGCTCCCCCATTTGTTTCTTTTTAAACCAATCTCTAAATCTTTCTTTACTCGGAGCTGGAAACTCGCGAATATCTGTCCAATTCTTTAAAGGACCCTTTCCTTTTGAAATTTGGCCATTTGATGCCATTCGATTCATTACCACTGGGGCTACTTTTGTTCCAAAATGATACATCTGCGGAGTCGATGCCCCCATTCCAAACATTTTCATCGCCATCATTTCCGCCTTAGGGGCTCTGCCCTCTTTTTCAACAATCACTTGTCTATGCTTGATGAGCAGTTCGTGTAGTGGAATTTTCACTGGACAAGCGTCCGTACAAGCGGCACACAAGCTTGATGCAAAAGGAAGTTCTTGATAATCATCATATCCGCCAAGAAGTGGTGACAGTACAGCACCAATCGGACCAGGATAAATAGACCCGTATGAATGTCCGCCAACATGCCGGTAAACAGGGCACACATTAATGCAGGCTGCACACCGAATACATTGCAGAACAGACTGAAAAGCTGTACCTAAAATATCTGATCTCCCGTTATCGACAATAACCAAATGGAATTCTTCAGGTCCATCGATTTCTCCTTCTCCTCTTGGCCCAACAACAGAAATATAGCTCGTTAATTTTTGACCAACCGCACTTCGACACAAAAGACCAACGAGCACATCAAGTTCCTCCATCGATGGAACGAGCCGCTCCATTCCCATGACAGCAATGTGTGTCTTCGGTATAGCGGTGACAAGGTCTGCATTTCCTTCGTTTGTCACAAGACAAATCGAGCCCGTGTTGGCAACAGCAAAGTTGCAACCGGTGACTCCAATATCTGCTTCAAGGAATGATTCTCTTAATAAGGTTCTCACAAAACGGGTCATGTCTTCAGGGGTTTCTGACATTTCATATCCAAGCTTTTCATGAAATACATCACGTATTTGTTCTTTCGTCATATGTAATGCAGGGGCCACGATATGTGAGGGCGGCTCATGGTCATCTACTTGCAGTATATATTCACCAAGATCACTTTCGAGGACCTCACACCCAAGCGCTTCAAGTGCTTGATTCATTTCGATTTCTTCTGTAACCATTGATTTTGATTTAACGATCTTTTTTGCTGCTTTTTTTTGCGCAACATCTTGAATGTATGCAGATGCCTCTTCCTTCGTTTTGGCAAAAAAAACATGCCCTCCACGCTCGCTCACTTTTTCACTTAATTGGTATAAATATTGATCGAGATGTGCTAGCGTATGCTGCCTGATTTCCTCGCCAAGTTCACGCCACATCTCCCAGTTGCCAAGCTCTTCACTGGCTGTCATCCGCCTTGCATAAAGACGCTCCTGTGCCGAGGAAACCGCTCCTCTCATGACCACATCATCTATTCCTTCTCCGATTCGTTCTTTAAAGCCTTTCTCACCTATCTTCATACTCATGTGTCTTTCCCCCCTTAGCTATCAGCGACTGTTTAATACTTCTGCGATATGCATCACCTTTATTTGTTTCTTAAGGCGGGCAATTCTTCCGCCAATATTAAGCAGACATCCACAGTCAGCGCCAATCAAATACTCCGCTTCTGTCTCCTCTATGCTTTGTACTTTTTCATCTACCATTTGCTTAGAAATCGGCGTCATTTTCACTGAAAATGTCCCCCCAAATCCGCAGCAATTCTCTGCGCGGGGCAGTGGTTCCATAATCAAGTCTTTGACATTTGATAATAGTGTAAAAGGTGCATCCTTAACTCTAAGAAGCCTTGTCATATGACAGGATGTATGATAGGTTGCTTTCCCTTTTAGACTGGCTCCTACATCTGTTACGTTTAAGATATTAACAATAAATTCTGTTAATTCATAAGTTTTTGCAGCAAGTGCCTCAGCCTGCTGCGACCATATAGGATCTTCCTTTAAAAGATGAGGATACTCTAGAAACATCGCCTTGCACGAGCCTGATGGAGTCACAACATATTCTGTTGATTCAAATGCTTTGATCATGTTTTTCGCTGCTTTGATTGCCTCTTTTGCGTAACCGCTGTTAAACGCTGGTTGCCCGCAACAAACTTGTGCTTCTGGAAAATCCACCTTAACACCTAGACGCTCTAACACTTCGACTGTCGACTTCCCAACATTTGGTTGTATTGTGTCAATTAAACAGGTCACAAATAAACTGACTTTCATCGGCGAACTTCCCTTCTTTTGCTTCACTTGAATAAAAACAGGTCATCTGACGACTTCGAACGGTTAACCTAATATATTCATTTTAATCCTCATATTCAGATATTTCAATGAAAGCATTTGTAAAAACTAGGAAATATGGTTTTTGCTGCTTCATTAAAAATGCGCCCTGTTTAGAAGGGCGCTTTCGGTTCATTAATTTATTAATTTAAAATCATTTGACGAATACCTTCCTCAACAGGTGTTAAAGAACGACCGAGTAACTCTTCAAAATCATGGCTTTCAATAGCCAATGCACCACCGCGAATGCCGTTTTGAATCTCTTTGATAAATGGAACCGCTTCTTTTGGAACACCACTTGATGCTAAAAATTCTCCAAATGTCTCTACATCTACCTGCTCAACTTTTATCTTTTGACCACTCACTTGACTAACGATATGTGCAAGTTCAGTGTGCGTCCGAAGCGGTCCTGACAATTCATATATTTCCTTTTGATGCTGGGATAAAGTTAACGCATTTGCAGCCGCTTCTGCGTAGTCATTTCTTGTGGCCCAGCCGACCCTTCCATCTCCAATAGGTGATAAAAAAGGAGCACCGTTTAAAGAGGCTTGAATGGTATCTGCCTCATTTTCTAAATACCAGTTGTTTCTTAAAAACACATGTGGAATGCCAGAGGCCAAAATAGCTTCTTCTGTTTTTGCATGGTCATGTGCAAGGACAAGCTTACTTTCTCTTGCATTCACAACACTTGTATAAGCAATAAACTTAACATTGGCTGCTTTCGCCGCATTAACGGCTGCTGTATGCTGCTTCACTCGGTCTCCGTCAGCAGTTGAAATCAACAAGAGACGATCAATTCCTTGAAACGCTGATTCAAGGGTTTCTGGCTGAGTAAAATCTCCCTTACGAACATTCACACCAGCTTTTTTTAGATGTGCTGCTTTTTGCGGATCACGAACACTGACCGCAATTTGTTCAGCTGGTACTTTTGTCAGCAAATGTTTGACGACGAGCGATCCAAGTTGTCCTGTTGCACCTGTCACTAATAATTTCATCTGTTTGACCTCCTCATTTTGTCAATAAACGATGATTTTTTGATGAAACAACGAAGAACAAATATATGACTGCTAGGCTCCTACCAATTATTACAACGAGAGGTTAAGCTTCTTGAAGTTCATGGCGAATTCTCGTATTCATCACTTGACCAATGGAACAAACAATGACTCGATTATGAAAGTGCAATAACTGGTCATCCTCTATCACATCCACAGCTTAATACACATCTAAAAGCGTTATGTCTTCTGCCGGCCGCATGAAATAAGCGCCGCCTACTCCGCCCTGAATCTCAAGAAGCCTGCCCGTTTGAGCATAGCCATCATCTTACGAACAATGACCGGATTTGAATTGATGCTCACTGCAATAAAATCACCCGTACACTCTTTTTGAACAAATATGAACAGAAATGGTATACCTTCTCCGCATTTGTTTCATCTAAATCACCACCGTTGTAATCAATGTAGTTACAATGAAGCGGATTGTCAAGTAAAAAACGGATTCTTCTTTTTCTCCCAATCCTCATAGGTCATCATCTGATCATCATCTGCAGTATCAAGTCCAATTGGCGCAATACACTCCAAAAGGTTTCCATCAAGATCACAAAAGTAAATGGCTGCATGGAATTGCGGCGGATTATTAAGTACTAAAGGCTGCTGTTCTTTCGTATAGCCAAACATCGGATGAATGTTTATCCCTTTTTGCATGATCCATGCTTTGATCTGTTTGATGCTGGAAGTTTCTATTTGAAAGGCAACATGACGAGTCGATGGATGATAAGGAATAGCTGTGACATCTGCCTTCCAAAGACCAAGCCAACTTTTCCCCTTTTCAATCCATAAAAACGCCACTTGTTCATTTTCATAAGCAAGCGTCAGTTCTAATTTTTCATAAAATGCAATTGAAGCCTTTAAATCACTTACCGGCAAATGTGCTTCATACAATCCTTTGATCATTAAGATCACTCCTTTTCTCTCTTCTATATTGCATGAGATCACGAGAAAATACCTCAACAAAACGATGTATTTTATTCCATCCATTTGAAGGTGTTCAAATATAGAAAGGAGCGATATGTAAATACCTTGTACCAAAAAGATTATACTAGAGACGCTCTACTAGACGTCATGGCCCATGCGCCGCAATTATAGCTGGGCGGTTCAGGCAGAGAAAGCGAAACGAGCAAGTAGGGACAAAGAGACAAAACAGGCTAGAATGACAGAGCAAAAACATTTCGTCAAAAAAGGACATCCGTTGTCGGACATAGAGAAGATGGGACGATTGAAGACTCAAGACGGATCAAAGCAAAAAATAAGACCACCCTCTGAGCGGTCTTTTCCCTTATGCCTTCTTTTCTTTTTTCGCCGGTGTTTTTCTTTTCTTAGGTGCTGCTCTTTTCGGTGTTGATCGATCGATAGAAGCCTGTAGAGCGGCCATCAAGTCGGTCACATTTGACGTATCTTTTTTACTAGTGGTTTCTGGCTGAACCGTGTGCTCACCAGATATTTTGTCGCCAATCAGGTTCATGAGCTGTTCCCTATACTCATCTTGATAAGCGGCAGGGTCAAATGTTGTGGTCAGTTGATCTATTAAAAGAAGCGCTGTATCTAACTCCTTCTTCACGATATTTTCCTCTTGCGGGATGTTTGGTACATCTGACACTTGTCTAATCTCGTCAGGGAAATGAATCGTTTCCATTAGCAAAATGTGCTCATAGCACCTAACGATCGCTAATTGTTCCTTAGAGCGAATCACGATTTTGGCAACACCGATTTTCCCGGACTCTTGCAGTGCTTTTCTCAGTAATGAATAGGCCTTCGCCCCGCCTGTATCTGGCGATAAAAAATAACTTCTTTCATAATATATAGGGTCAATTTCTTCTAATTTGACAAAATCAATAATTTTGACGGCTTTTTCTTCGTTTTCTTTCCTCAACTTCTCTAACTCTTCCTCATCCAATTCAATAAATTTATTCTTGGCATACTCGTATGCTTTGACAATTTGATCTGGGGCTACCTCTTTCCCGCAATTGGCACAAACTTTTTTATAATTAATGGGTGTATGGCACTCTTTATGCAGTTGTCTTAATTTAATATCTTTGTTCTCTGTAGCGGTAAACAGCTTAACCGGAATATTGACCAAACCAAAGCTAATACCGCCCTTCCATACTGTATGCATACTGTCGCCTCCGTTCTTTTATCCTTACTATGTAATCTTTTCGCAAGACTTATGTATGATTATGAAAAATACTTCTCACTCTAAGAACATATGACGGAGGAAGTGATGGACAAAATGAAACCTATGCGATTAACGTCTACAAACGACATTCCCTTGGGGAAAGACTGGTTGTATGAATTCAAGTATGATGGATTTCGGGCCATGCTCATTTGGGAGAAAGGCGAGGTTCGTCTTGAGAGTAGAGAAGGGAAACAATTAAATGAACAATTCCCTGAGATCATTGACCAGTGTAAGCAATTAAATGATATCATCACTCCTTTTTTACCGATTACTCTAGACGGAGAATTGGTCTATTTACTGAGTGAATACGAAAGCGATTTTACAAAGGTTCAGCAAAGAGGAAAGCTAAAAAACAAAGAGGGCATTCACATGCAATCAGAACGTTTTCCATGTCATTTGATTGTGTTTGATGTATTGAAGTGGCAAGGAAAATCCATTATTGATTTACCACTTATTCAAAGAAAAAAAATGTTACAACAATTGTTCCATGACGTTCATCTTCCTCCATCTGTTCAACTAGATCACCCTTCACTTCTTCAGATCGTCCAAACCGATCGCAATCCAGTCTATATGAAAGAGCTCATGCTTACGTACTTAGCAGAAGGAATAGTTGCAAAAAAAATGAATAGCAAATGGAAAGAAAATACACGCTCAAAAGATTGGCTCAAAATCAAAAATTGGCGATACGTTTCCGTTATCGTGACACAGTTCAATCAAGATAATGGCTATTTTCAAGGGTCTATTTATCAAGATACTGATCTCTTAGAGGTCGTACAATTTAAGCATGGTTTTTCTAAGAAGGAAGAACAAACACTACGTACTCTTTTTCAAACAAAGGGTCGCCTTGTGCGTGCATCGCAATACGAAATCCCGCCATCTATATGTGTGAGTATCGCATGTATATCCTTTGACGGAACAAAGTTAAGAGAACCCCGTTTTTCTTCGTTCTTACTAAATACCGATCCATCAGAGTGTACATTTGAGCAAATGCAAAAGCAACTATACCCACTTCCAGTCAAGATTGATGTCACTCATCCAGAGAAACCAATTGTTCCGGCACTATATATCAACAAAGCGGATTACTTACTTTATTTGAGACAAGTTGCTCCTTACCTATTGCCTTTTTTACGTGAAAGACGGCTTACCTTAATTCGGTTCCCTCATGGTGTGGGAGGTGAATCTTTTTATCAAAAATCGACACCCGACTATGCACCCGACTTTGTTGTAACAGATCAGGTTCAAGATATTTCTTACACTATCTGTAATGATCCAAACACTTTACTTTGGCTCGGCAATCAGCTTGCGATGGAGTTCCATATCCCTTTTGAAACAAGGGACACAGATCGTCCAACAGAAATTGTATTTGATTTAGACCCACCATCTGTCAAAGAGTTTCACCTAGCAATAGAAGCAGCACAACGAATCAAAGCACTTCTTGATGACCTGTCGCTCACATCTTTTGTCAAAACAAGTGGCGGGAAAGGACTTCAACTCTATATTCCTTTAAAAAAAGATGCGTTTACATATGAAGAAACAAGAGTATTTACATCTTTTATATGTCAATTCCTTTGTGAACAAGCACCTGAGCTTTTTACACTGGAACGCCTAAAGAAAAAGCGAGGGAATCGATTATATTTGGATTATCTTCAGCACGATAAAGGGAAAACAATGATTGCTCCATATTCCCCGAGAGGAAATGAGCAGGGGCTTGTTGCGGCACCTCTCGAATGGGAGGAACTGAAAAACGAAAATCTTCATCCGTCTATGTTCACCATGCCTGTTATCATAGAACGATTGAAGCAAATAGGTGATCCATTTCGACATATGAGACACCGCGTCAATGACGATACGTTTAGACAAGTATTACATCAGCTTCAAGACATCTTACCGCCCACATGATGGACCTTGGTTGTCACTAAGTGTTAAACTTCTTGAAAGAAAGGGATGACCATTTTGACCGCACATTTATTTCGAAACATAGCACTTATCTTACTATGCCTTTCTTCAGGAATTGTGGATGTGATTGGCTATTTAAGCCTAGGACATGTTTTTACAGCGAATATGACCGGTAATATTGTGCTGCTTGGCATTGCAGCAGGAAGCTCTTTGCAGTTAACAGCTCTTCATTCAATTACGGCTCTAAGTGGATTTGTTCTAGGTGTTGTACTGTCCGTTTTCATTGGTGGAAAATATAAGAAGGCATTTTGGCCGCAAGCTGTCACACGCATCTTAATCATTGAAGTACTGATTTTATTTCTCTTTGCAGTAATGACCATGTTCCCTTATACACAGGGAGCTTACTTTATGCTCATCATCCTGCTTAGTATGGCAATGGGCATGCAGACCACTGCTGCCCGCAAATTAAATGTGGCCGGCATCTCAACAACTGTTCTGACCAGTACACTCGCTAACCTGTTTGAAAACTTGGCACAGCGATTGTCAGATCGAGAAAAAAGGCGAGCACTAGGTGAGCATGTAAGTTTAATGCAAATTGGTTCTATAGTCTTTTACTGCTTAGGGGCTGCCTTAGCTGCATTTACTGATACATATGATCCATTTGAGATTATTTGGCTGCCTATTGGTATACTCTGTGTGGTTGTTATAACAGCCACATTAAAACGCTTTAGTCAATTAAAATAGATTATCACTGAAAGGCTATTTCAATCATTGGTTTTATTCATTGACAGGGTCTCACATAAAATCCAGGAGGACTGTCCATGATGAACGTAGAAACGTACGGATATCCCGAAAATGGACCAAATCCGCCATACCCAGGGAAACCACCTAAACTAGAGAACCCAGCAGGACTACCGTAATAGCCACTAAAGCCAATATGGGTGCCTGTCGATCCGATATGCGGTGCTCCTCCGCTAAAACCGGCACCGTGAAACCCTCCATATGCCCGTTGATACACACAATCACCTACCTTCTAACCGCACTCTATTTCATCATATGCGGGACAAATGGAGCGGTGTTCCCTGTTTTTCATTGTACCTTCCATGAACAATGTCCCAACATCATATCATTTGAATGAAAAGTCCTGCAAAAAACTAAATTAAGCAAATAAAGGTGACCTTTTTAACTTGTTGTACCGCCCTATTTTTATTTAGAATAATGGAGCAGGTAACAAATTTGCACACCCCCTTTGTTGCAAATTCTTCTTATTAAACGTTCTTGCAACGTTTAATAAGAAGAGCCTACTAATAGAAAAAACCCTTGCTGACGATTCGATTCATCAACTAGGGCGATATTCAGATAGTTTATTACCCGCCGATAATTTTTTCAGCTACATCAAATGAAAATACGGCATTCTCTGCTAGAACTGACGCAGCAATTGCTAAACCCACAACTAGTAATACTTTTAATCCTGTTTTCATCTTAAATCATCCCCATTCTTTTCATATTTAAATCCGCTTCTAAACTTTTATTCAAGTAAAACACAGATTGCTTATAAAGATTTTGCTTTTCGCAATATTTTGCAACAAATTGTGAGAGCTCTTTCACTTCATGATATTCATTCTTCTCTTCTAACTTTCTTAATTTGTCATCAATTTGCTGAAATCTTTGTGGAGCATTCGTTAAATATAGATCATGTACAATGCCTAATTTTAGTTGAAACACTTCATGAGAAGCATCTTTAATTCTAGCATAAGCGGCTTCTATATATTGGTGTGCACGCTGTTTTTCACCAATTACACAGAGTTGCCTGCTGATCAGATACGTAGAATGGAAAAAGAAATCTGAATCATAATACTCTTGATGAGATAATGCTTTTTCAAGATGACATATAGACTCTTTCGGCCTGTTCCAAAATGAATATAAGATGGCAACATTATGATGATGCTGAGCCATCATAAAGTCATCCTGCTCATTCATAAGAATATTTTCAGCATGACGATAATTCTCAAGCGCCTCTTCATACCTTCCGATCTCTGTTAAATTTGCTGCGATCAGAGAATAAGAGAGTGCTGTCCTTCTTTCATAATGCTTGTGACGTTTATAGATTTGAAGGGCTCTGCGGATATAACTTAATGAGAGCATAATATGACTTAGGCGATAGTAAAGCCATGCCACCTTAAAATCAAAATCAGCACGTTCTATTTCACTTGGTATTTTATCTAGGAGCTTTTCTGCACTTTGATACATCTGTAATGCAACCTCATAGTTCCCCTGATGTTGCTCATATACACCCTCATAAAAGTCGAAATAGTAGGCTAAGCGATTGGACAAATCATCATCCTTATTTTGATAATGCCCTTCTATACTTTTTGGCGAAACATCACCCTTTTGCCCTCTCAAATTGTACATGAGTATGCGGTGTCTCTTCTCAAGCAAGGAATAGTACATGAGTATATCAGCATCATCGATTTCCTCTACTGCTTTTTTTGCTTTTGCAAATAACCTTTCAGCCTCGTCTGCATGATCTTTTTTGATTTCCATGTTCCAGTCATTTAATAATGATGCTAATTCCACAACAGGAACTTTGTTCATTCTACACCCCCAATCACCTTCAGATCAACATTACATCATTTCTCTATATATGGAACTTCTATTAGCAATTGCTAATTTGTCCATTTGACATCATTTTAATATGAATGCCTTAATTCTTCAATAACAGTTTTTCTTTGAAAATGCGTTTCTTTCTCTTTGTCAATGATGCTAGTGTAAAGGCGCTGTACTGTTTAACCCATAAAGTAGTGAACGATCATGCTCTTATTTCAGTTGATTCCATATAAGATGGTCACATGCTGCATTTCTAATTGGTAAGAAAATAGCCATATCAGCTTTTTCAAAGTCATATACAAATATCATTCAGCCCCCTATACACACTATATGAAGGAACATGGGACGTCTATCCTAAGCACTCAAATAACAGAAAAAGGGATCGTCCATCCTTGAAAAAGAAAATAGGAAAACGAAAGGATTAATAGAAGCATTACAGGCAGAGGTAGAACATTTGCGCATGGAGAATAATGAGTATTTAAGTTGAATGCCATAGTTCAAAAAAAGGAATCACCAAACAAGACAAAGCGTAAGTAGTTTATGATTTAAGGCATGAGTATTGGTGAAAGCACTACTTGAGTTCGTAAGTATCCTGCGCAGTACATACTATGACTGGGTGAAGCATCGAAATCTTCATAATCGAGTACCAAGCTGAATGCCAAATGAGAAATGGTGAGATCATTACCTGTACAATTGGTTCAAGACCTGTTTATTCTCTCGTCTCAACGAAGCTTTATCTTGCATTCGACCGTTTGAAAGATGAGGAGAAGTCCATTATGCATTCCGATCAAGGCTGGCATTATCAAATGAAGCTTGTTAGACATGCGCTAAAAAACGAGGGATGACACAGAGTATGTCCCGAAAAGGCAACTGTTACGCAGTGATAAAGAATTTCTTTAGTATCTTAAATTGTGAATTTTTGTACAAAAAATTTGAGAGCATTGAACACTTTAAGTAAGAGCTCGTACAATCTATTGACTACTACAATCAAAAACCAAAGGCAAACGAAAAGGCATGAGTCTGATTCAACACCGAACTCATGCCTCAAAAGCTGCGTGTTTAAAAATTAGGGGATCACTTCAACTTGATGGGCTTTTTTTATTTATTCTAAGCGTATAATCGTTAATGCCGCTCCTACCGATCCTCCGCCAAGTAATACAATTGTTGCGACCAATCCGAATATTTGCAGAGAAATTTGATTACCTGCTGCAAGTGTTGTGATGAGAGATACATTGTAGGTAGACGCAGATACAGCGGGTGTTAAAATAGATCCAGGAATGGCAGACCCATTGTTAATCATCCTCGTTCCAGCAAGCAGTGCTATACTTGTATTTACTTGATACGTAATAAAATAACGACCTGAGACAGGTACAGTAAACACCGTATTTCCACCACTTGCTGTAAATCCATCTAAGCTCTGATGATTAGGCAAAGAAACGGCCGTTCCACCTACTACGACAAGCACAGTACTCCCCGACGTATTAGATGCATACATCGAATTAGCGGTTAAACTTGCTCCGGTTATTCCTGTGGCGCCGGTGACTCCTGTGGCACCGGTTGCTCCTGTGGCGCCGGTTGCTCCCGTGGTTCCGGTTGGACCCGTGGCGCCGGTTATTCCCGTGGTTCCAGTTGGACCCGTGGCACCGGTTGCTCCTGTGGCGCCGGTTATTCCCGTGGTTCCGGTTGGACCCGTGGCGCCGGTTATTCCTGTGGCGCCGGTTGGACCCGTGGCACCGGTTATTCCCGTGGTTCCAGTTGGACCCGTGGCACCGGTTGCTCCTGTGGCACCGGTTATTCCCGTGGTTCCAGTTGGACCCGTGGCACCGGTTGCTCCTGTGGCACCGGTTGCTCCCGTGGCACCGGTTGCTCCTGTGGCGCCGGTTGCTCCCGTGGTTCCAATTGGACCCGTGGCGCCGGTTATTCCCGTGGCGCCGGTTATTCCCGTGGTTCCAGTTGGACCCGTGGCACCGGTTATTCCTGTGGCGCCGGTTATTCCCGTGGTTCCAGTTGGACCCGTGGCGCCGGTTATTCCTGTGGCGCCGGTTATTCCTGTGGCGCCGGTTATTCCCGTGGCGCCGGTTATTCCTGTGGCGCCGGTTGCTCCCGTGGCACCGGTTGCTCCTGTGGCGCCGGTTGCTCCTGTGGCGCCGGTTGCTCCCGTGGTTCCAGTTGGACCCGTGGCGCCGGTTATTCCCGTGGCGCCGGTTATTCCCGTGGTTCCAGTTGGACCCGTGGCACCGGTTATTCCTGTGGCGCCGGTTATTCCCGTGGTTCCAGTTGGACCCGTGGCACCGGTTATTCCCGTGGCGCCGGTTATTCCTGTGGCGCCGGTTATTCCCGTGGTTCCAGTTGGACCCGTGGCGCCGGTTATTCCCGTGGCGCCGGTTATTCCTGTGGCGCCGGTTGCTCCCGTGGCGCCGGTTATTCCCGTGGTTCCGGTTGGACCCGTGGCGCCGGTTGCTCCTGTGGCGCCGGTTGGACCCGCAATTCCCCCACACATATTAAGTTGGGCGCACATGTCTCTCACTACTTTCAAACTGTGGAATCATCAAGACATACACTCTAATACTGATAATTCAGAGAAAATGAAACAACAATATTTCCAGTTGAGGTTCCACCAGTCCCTACAATGCCAATCGAATTAATATCATTTAGCGTAATTGATCGACTTTCTCCCGGAGGAACTGTAAAATCTGGAACTGCAGCTCCGTTTACTTCCAGAGTGACAGTAGGTGCTACCGCCACAACTCCATTGTTTTCCACCATAATCGTTCCGTTTATGACAAATGGTGTTCCATCTGTCCATACCACAACTGCATCCGGCGCTGTCGCTGCTAATTCTAATGTGAAGCATACTGCATCATTCACGAAGCCCGTTTGCTCATTACTACACCCGCCTAAAATAGCCATTTTAACCCTCCTTCAACCTATTCTTGATAGACTATGATCTAGTGATCTACGTCGTTTGTGCGATTATCCCAGTTTTAAAGCTTTATTTTTTTCCTCCGAACCATATTTAACTGGATGTCTAATAATGCTTGCACGTTTTCTGTTGATTCCTCCTTTGAAATATATAGTATATCTTCCACTGTTATTGCTCGACTTTCTCCTTTTTTTACACATACGTGATGACTTGTTTTTTTCGTTTGAATCCTAATTGAAATTGGTACATCCTGATCACCTTGATGATGTAAAACGACAGTTGCAGTATTACGCAACTTTGTTTCATTACGCCATATTTCAAATGAACTGGATGATGTTGAAAAACAAAGGGGTATGCGATGAGTCTCTATATTCCTTAGAATAAGGTCATCATATACTGGCAACTCCACTTCACTGATTCCACATAAGAAGGAGACATCCATCAAAATCCTTGAACTTGATCGATACAATACTTTTTGACAGCAAGCCGGTCTTGCACAGCATGGTACAAGAAGCTCTAACAACACACAATTGTGATCTTCATTGATGGAAATCAAAGAAAAAAAGCAGGTCTTAAACATATTATTTTCAGAGAAAACCCAAGAATAAAAAGGTGCCCCATCTTTAGTCATGAGGAAAAAAGGAAAATCCACTGAACATTTGTGAGCAAATCTTTCGTCTTTTGTCTTATTTTTTTTCTCTTTTAATCTACTCATCAGCAGGTTTGTCACTTTCAATCAGTCCAATTCAATGCTGTATACTCAGCCATATGGTTCTTTTTATCATATGTTCATTTGACTTTATTGTGCGATTACCTAAAACAAAAGCCGTAATCGTTTCATGAGCTAAACTTTTTCATATAATATGATCGAGACACAGTAGCTCTAGGATGAAGCAGATTGTACAGCGTTTTGGCGAAAATAATCAAGCAACCAAAGCCTTTTTGCGAGGTTTTTAGGACGTCAAAGGACTTTTGTGACGTTTTGAAAATGTCAACCGCCCTGATTGCGGCTGTGGTAGCTTGGGTGGTTTTGTAGATCGCTTTTCCGCCTTTGAGGATGCGTCGCCCTGCCCAGCTGACGATTGGGATGTAACCTGCTGCTGCCATTCCGCCTGCGGCGACACGCTCTCCTGCGGTGAGATGCTTGCCACTGATCGGATCAATCGTGGAAGGCTTTTTGTTTATCTATAAAGCTAATCAACATATCCACATTTCCAGCTAGTTCTTGATAAAAATTTTTAATTATGATCTTTATTTTAATAAAGATATTCAGATACCTTACAAATTATTGTATAATACTTTATAGGAGTGATCGACATGACTGATGAATTTTAAAGTTAATGAAATCTCTATCTGAGAAATTCGACAAAGGCTTTGAACAACTTGATAAGAGATTTGATTCGGTTGAAAAGCGTCTTGATAATATTGAGCAGCGTTTAGATATGCTGACAGAGAAAGAAAGCAATACTAACGAGGGTGTAATCGTTCTCCTTAAGAAAATTGATCAACAAACAAGTGATATTACAAAAGACATTGATTACCTTTCCAAGCAAGTTGGAAAACACGATATGCTTTTAAACAGATTCAAAAATTAATAGGACCCTCTGCGGTCCTTTTTCTTTTTATAGATTGAAGGAACATATGCATAAATGATAGTAAATTTCTTAAATTTGAGGGAAATGATTGTAGAGAAAAATCCCCTGATGGATACAGGGGATTCTTAGATATGCTATTGATCATTATCGTTTTGAAGGTACTATGAATGGCTTTGTATTCGCTTCCGTATTTTCTGGGTATGATCTTGATTTAAAATCATTGTCAATTCGGCCTCATTTAGAACAGATACCCATCTAAAGATAATTTCACTATTCAAACCATACTTCAAAAAAAGTGCTTGATAATCTACTTCATAATTATTCTTATCCACCCCTGAGTAAAACAAATCTTTTATAGATTCCTCTGAGAGCATAGAACCCCTACTACTGGCAATCATGAAACTAGATTGATACTGATCCATAATTCGCAATGCTTTATCTAAATCAGGTTGAGGAACCTTGGCCATACTAACATAAAACTGATTTTTATGTTCATCTAAAAGTAATTCTGGCCCCTTTTCAAAACCTGAAGTATCTATTTCTGATTCAATAGATTTCCATACTTTTCGGAATCTCTCTATTCGAGAATGTACATCATTTACTTTCTTACTCAGAAATATATAAAAGTGGTAATTAGTCAATTGGTCGCTAAAGATTTCAATAAGTTGATTTTGACAATAACTTTGAAAATCCTTTATTCCGCCATCATCTAAAAAGTGATATCCATTGATACTATATACACTTAACTGTTCAAGTTCCTTTATTTCTTGATCTAACCACTTATAGTAGTTAGTAACTTCCCGTTCGAATTCATGTTCTATTTTCATTTGTTATCTCTTGACCAGTATTAAATTTGATTCAATTGAGCAAATGCTCTTTCTTTTTGTAGAAACTCCTCAAAAAGGGATAGTAATCTATTTATATTCTCTTCTTTTGAATACAGCAAAGGATTATGACCATCTGAAGGAGGCATGTAATGAATAAAAGGTTCCATATCCTCAGGATAACCAAAATCTGCGTACACTTCAGAAAGTTCATCTAACAACTTTTCAGGTGAATCTTCATTTTTCTCTTTTAAATGAGCCGTTATACCGTATCTCCACTTTCTTTTTTCAATGTCCCACTGGCTGGACTCTTCTTCTATCAATTCACTATATAATTCTATCAATATCATTTGAAGTTTTTTGTAATCCTCATCTTGATCACCAGCTCCCCAAGCTAAATCGAGGATTAGAGAGTTTTCACATTCAGCATGATTAGATAAAAATTCCATAGCATACTTGCTTATTTCTTTATATGAAATTAAATCTAATCTAATTCCTACATATATAGTTTTCCAATCATAGTGGATTTTATGTTTTTTTAAGATCTCTATAGTATATTTCATTTTTTCTTCATTCCTATCTGTTAGGATTTTGATTAGGAAATCCAGTTATTTCACCTTCTGGAATAAACCTTCTATGAGTAACCCCCTTATTTGGATCAACAATCCACTCAAAAATACCATTTTGATTTTTTACAGAAATCACTCTTTCAGTTATTCGCAAATCTTTATTATAAACATCCTTGTAACTATAATGTTTCATTCCACCCTCAATTTGATATAACTTAACTTTTGTTTTATCACCACCAACCAGATCAAACTCTTTAGCCCATGGTGTGTAATTATCAATTATATCATTGAAACCATGTTGACCATCTGGCTTTTTCAATGCGCTTCCGACTCTTTTATTATCTAATACAGGATGTTCAATTTTATTTTCTTTAACTCCCATTTTACCATGAAACCCTTTCGCCCCAAACGGCAAAAGCATCCCCAGCGCCGCATTCATACTCGCTTCCTGTTGTTCTTTTGAGATCTTGTTCCCAAACATGTCTCTGCCAGTGATGGCTTCGCTGAAGCCGTTTGTGGCGGTGAGACCATATAAGCCTTTTTGCGATGTTTTTAGGACGTCAAAGGACTTTTGTGACGTTTTGTAAATGTCAACCGCACTGATTGCGGCTTTGGTAGCTTGGGTGGTTTTATAGACGGCTTTTCCGCCTTTGAAAATGCGCCCTGCCCAGCCGACAATTGGGATATAACCTGCTGCTGCCATTCCGCCTGCGGCGACACGCTCTCCTGCGGTGAGATGTTTGCCTGTGATGGGATCAATGCCCGTTGCGGCTCGTTTGGCGTCATTCACTCCGGTCAGTTCATTCAAAAGCATACCGCCATCATCAAGTGCTTTTTCATACCAAGGACGGTTCGCCAGTGCTTCCTGTTCTTTCGCAATCTTGCGGGCTTCTTCTTGTTCTTTTTTGTTTTTTAAATATTCAGAAGTTTGCTTCTCAATATCGTCTTTTGCCTTGTAGATTTCGCTATTTTGATACGCTTTTTTATCAAAATTGATCGGTGAAATGGTTTTTCCGTCATTTGTCGCATTCATCATTTCGGCGTACAATGCCATTGTAGCCTGCTCTTCAGTCTCTGACAAAGCATATTCAGCTTTTAGATATTGGTCTAATTCGTTTAAATCTTTTACGGTCTTTTTCCGTTCGTCTTCGGCATCCGTTATCTTTTCATGAAAGATTTGATCATCAAACACATCAAGAGAGATGAGATCATCTATATCCTGAAAAATGGTTTCCAGTGCCTTCTTTTGATCAGATACAATGCTTTTAGCGTTTTTTAACCCCATCTCTACTTTATTTTCTAAAAAGTGTTCATCAATAAAAGTATCACCGCCGAAATTGGCATCTTCAAGTGTACCCGCAACACCTTCGTGAAAGGCTTTTTGTTTATCTATAAAGCTAGTAAGCATGTCCACATTTCCTGCTAGTTCTTGATAAAAACTTTTAATATTGTCGGCACCTTTTCCAGTGAAATCATCACCTAGATTCGCCACACCTTGTAATGCGTGCTTTAAATCTACCATTTGTTCGCGGAGTTCCTGATAGTGCTTGGCTCTTTCTTCCATAGCGCTTGTTAGTGCTTTGGCATCAAGTATTTTCCCCAGAAGAAGTCACTCCCTCCTATTCATTGATAAGGACAATTTTACCAATGCAAAGATTGCCATTAAATAGTGAGAAAGATACAAAAACAGCACTCGGAATCATACGAGTGCTGTTGAAAGGGTTCTCTGTAAAGATATATACTACTGAATCAAACGGTTTAGAAGCAGAGGGTACTTATGAATCGAAGACGAAAGCACATTTCATCAATTCACCCAATGTCTATTACATTATGATTTTTAACTATTTTAAAATTTCCGACAATATATACTTGTTTTTTCTTTGTATTTATTCTCTGCAACTATATAATAAATAGGACAAGAAAGGGGTTTACCGACTTGGATACTGAGAAAGTAATCCCTTATGACTTGGTGGCAACCAAACTCGAGAATATATAACACTCGTGTAATAGTGTATAACTATACCAGTTATATGTTATAATCCGTTTATCATCGGTATAAATTAAAAGAAACTAGGATCAATGTAAAAATGCTGGCTCTCAAAAATGAACCTCCCCTAGAAATGGTCTATTTCTTTTTATAAATATATGTCAACAAAGCAAGAATAAACATCTCAAACAGAAACATAAGGGACAAAGCTTGAAAAGTTGACATAGGCTAAACCCCCTTTCAAGGGGATTTAGCCAGTAGACCACACTTTGGGTAAACCGTTCATTTGTACGTCCTCTTTTATACATGAAAAGATTGGTACCACCCATCTTGTGACTTTAAGAAATGCTTCGTCACAGTCTATACATTTAATGTTTACTTCCTCTTTATAAGAGACAATTCTTACTTCAAAGCAAGGACACTCCCACTTATGGCTCTTAGGCTTCCCTTGCGTCGGTTCAGTAATTCTGTAGCTGATGGCGTTTCCCCATTCTCTATCGCAGCCATATAATTTGTACTATGCTTTGCAATAACAAACACTTCTTGATCAATATCTATTTGAGCTATCTGCTTATCCGTTTTGAGAAGTTGTGTTTCGATCGATTTTTTGTGGAATGAAAGTTGTATTTCTATTCGAATCCTCCATTGTTGTATTTCGGTTTGATGCTGGTTTAATCATACTAGATACTTCATATACACCTGCACCTAAAAAGATAATAGAGCTTATAACAATCATTTTTTTAATACTCATAAAGACACTCTCCTTTTTGAATATTATGTTGGGCTTGAAATGCCATCCTGTAATATTCTGTTGATTTCTCAAACTTTCCTCTTTTTTCATGAATAACTGCAAGATTTTTAGTGAATTCTTCTACGAAAACAAACAACTGCTTTTCTTCAAATGTCTGAAGCATAGCTTGAATTTCATCCTCATCATTACTTTCATATGTTGTTCTTATAGAACGTATTAATAAAATTTCGTGTGGATTCTCTTTATGAGAGACAAGTTTCAAAGCTTTATCCACTAATTTGGATGCTTCATCATTTTCTCCTGTCTTATATAGCGCCCAACAAAGGTTAACATATATGACCGATTTTACATCGTACATACCATCTTCTGATATTTCAAGGGACTCTTGATAATATTGGATAGCCTTTGCATAATCTTGTTTTTTCTCATAATTGTTTCCTATATTTAAAAGTGCCTTGGCAATCAACCTATTATCCGCTATTTCTTCAGCAATGGAATAGGCTTTATTCAGATGTATGAATGATTTTTCATACTGTTTAAAATCATCATAATTTCCTGCTATTACAAATAAGCATTGAATTTTTCTCACTTTATAAAGATCATATTGATCATAGATTTCAAACGCTTTTAAAATATGATGCATCGAAACATGGGTTTGTTTCATAATATAGTAAGCTTCAGCCACCTTAAAGTGAAACTCGGCTTGCTCAATATCATCTATAACTAGCGTAAGTTGTTTCTCGGCCATTTTATAGTATTGGATGGCCTGTACATATTCTTTTATGCTGAACTCATACATACCTCTAAAAAAGGCATTGTAATACTGCAACATGCCGGAAAGTCGGTGATTTGTATTTTCGATTTTATCAGCTAAGTCTGCAATTGACACAGATCGTTTCTCTGAAGGTTTAATATAATCAAGCATCAACTGATGACGAAAACACATCAATTGATAGTAGATAAGTAAATCTTGGTCTTCTTCCATTCTCTCAATTTCTTGTTCCACTTCGGCTTTCAAAATCTCTGCATCTGGTACACTAAATTGCCGAATCATTTTATACCATTCATTTATTTTCACACCAACATGTGAAGAAAGAACTTTCTCCATCTCCCTCACTCTCCCTTTGAAACCCTTTGTGTAATTTTAACACAATATTTACAGCATATGAAAAGATTGGATATCTGAACTGAAAATTTTCGGTATACCGCAATCGAGATGTCTTACCAAGCTCATTGCTTGAGTCAATCACTAGAACACATTCTGGACAGAGTGTTTTGATTCAACTAGGAAAAATTCATCTTCTTTGCCGTTAGACCATTGAAGAGAATTTCATCAAATCCGTGTGATGGAGTTGTATGACCGAAGAAAGATTGAAGTAAGTATAAACAGGGTTTGGAGTATATTAACTCTGAGGATATTGGAAAGTTCTTGAAAATAGTTCGACAGGATCACTAAATCTACTACATTTTCTTTAAGACTTTGATTGTAACTGGAATGAGGAAAGGGGAAGCGGCTGCTCTTCAAAGAAAAGATATTGATCTGAAGAACTATAATCATAAATAAATCACTAGATTTCTAGAGAAAACCTGGTGAAGAAGCATTCGGGAACACAAAAACATATCATTCAGAACGGACAATCAAGATTACTGAATCTCCTACAAAAGAATTGCAATCTCACATGAACATGAGCTAGATCTTGTTTTTGCACAGAAAAAGGAGCTCCTTTACCAAAATCCTCCCTGTTCAATGCTCTAAAAAGGATATTGAAGCTGAAATAGCAAATATCCCAATCCATGGACTAAGACATACTCATGCCGTTCTTCTGTTAGAAGCTGGCCAAAGCATAAAGTTCATCCAAGAAAGATTGGGACATAAAAACATAAGCATCACTTCTGACGTATATGCTCATAATATAAGTGAAAAAATTCGAAAATAAATCTATGGACAGTTTCGAGAATTACATCAACTCAATTCTGAGTTGAACTTTTTGTTGAATTTGGTGGTCAAAAAGTGGTCAACCCTTATTCAGGGTGTGGTCACTATTCATTGGACCACCAAATTTATTTTTAAGACCCTATTAAATCAACGTTTCTCTATTAATACTGAGACATATACTGATCGCGTTCCCATGGGTGAACTTGGGTGCGGAACATATCCCATTCGATTTCTTTTGCTTCGACGAAGTGCTCGAATAAGTGCTCACCTAGGGCATTCACCATGACTTCGTTTGATTTTAAATGCTCAAGAGCTTCTGCAAGTGTTGCAGGGAGATCGGCGATGCCGTTTTCAAGGCGCTCTTCTTTGTCCATGACATAGATGTTTCTGTCGATTGGAGCAGGTGCAGCTAGTTTGTTTTTGATTCCGTCTAGACCTGCTGCAAGTAATACGCTTAGTGCAAGGTAAGGGTTTGCAGATGGGTCAACGCTTCGCACTTCCACACGTGTGCTGATGCCGCGTGATGCAGGAATACGGATAAGCGGGCTGCGGTTTTGTGCACTCCATGCTACATAGCAAGGCGCTTCATAGCCTGGAACAAGACGCTTATAAGAGTTGACTGTAGGGTTTGTGACCGCTGTAAAGCTTGTTGCATGCTTCACGATACCAGCGATAAAGTGTCTAGCGGTCTCGCTTAATTGTAAATCTGCTTTTTCATCATAGAATGCATTTTTCCCATCTTTGAATAATGATAGGTTACAGTGCATACCAGAACCGTTTACACCAAACAATGGTTTTGGCATAAATGTCGCATGTAGACCGTGCTTTCTTGCAATCGTTTTGACAACGAGTTTAAAGGTTTGAATGTCATCACAAGAGCGGATAGCGCCTGCATATTTGAAATCAATTTCATGTTGCCCAGGTGCTACTTCATGGTGAGATGCTTCAATTTCAAAGCCCATCTCTTCCAGTTCAAGTACGATATCACGGCGACAGTTTTCGCCTAGATCTGTTGGTGCAAGATCAAAGTATCCGCCTTTATCGTTTAATTCAAGGGTCGGTTCACCTTTTTCATCAAGTTTAAATAAGAAGAATTCTGGCTCGGGTCCAAGGTTGAAATCGCTAAATCCCAGCTCTTCCATTTCTTTCAAGATACGCTTTAAGTTGTTGCGCGGGTCACCATCAAACGGTGTACCATCTGGTTTATAAATGTCACAAATAAAGCGTGCAACTTTACCTTTTTCTGCTGTCCAAGGGAAAATAACAAATGTATTAAGATCTGGATATAGGTACATATCTGATTCTTCAATACGTACAAATCCTTCAATAGATGAACCATCAAACATACATTTGTTATCGAGAGCTTTCTCAAGCTGGCTCACAGGAATCTCAACATTTTTAATCGTTCCGAGAATGTCTGTAAATTGCAGACGGATGTACTTTACGTTTTCCTCATTTACTAATTTTATGATATCTTCTCTTGTGTATTTTGCCATTTCGTAAAACTCCTCCCCTACAAAAGGTAAAATGTTTATAGCAATGCTTTTGCTAATCAGTTAACGGAAGAACCTTGACATATCCCCTTGCCTAAAGGTCGTTCCTTGTTGGAAACGTCCTGCCTGAATGAGTTCCTTCTTCAGTAGCTTCCTGAGTTCATCATCTGTCAAGTTGTGCTTTGCTGAGGTTTTCTCCTTTGTCTGTATTTCAGACGTTGGATTTTCTGCCTCAGCTTTGGCAAACAGTTTCTTAATTCCTGCCATGTTTACACCTTGTTCGATGAGGTTTTTAATCTCTAGTAATTTATCAACATCATGAAAAGAAAATAATCGGCGATTCCCGTCACTTCTTGCTGGAAATACTAAACCATTTTCCTCATAATAGCGAATTTGTCTTGCAGACAGTTCTGTTAGCTGCATGACAATCCCAATTGGAAATAAAGGCATTGAGCGGCGAATGTTATCACTCATCTCAACTGTCTCCTCCTCTTTGCTTAAATTCATTATATGTCATGTTATATTATGTGTCAACAATATGTTAGGAATATTAACATGTATTTGTTTATTTAGATGTCACTTCAATCAAACCTTGATTCATTAAAGAATCTACTGCGCTGCAAACGGCATTTTTCACATGGGCATATGTGAGTCCGCCTTGAACATATGCCGTATAAGGCGGTCTGATCGGTCCATCAGCTGATAATTCGATACTCGCTCCTTGCACAAAAGTACCAGCTGCCATAATGACATCATCTTCATAGCCCGGCATATAGCTTGCGTGCGGCGTCACATGACTGTTGACAGGGGAAGCATATTGAATCGCTTGGCAAAAAGCAATCATTTTTTTAGGATCTCCAAATTCAACGGATTGAATTAAGTCGGTTCTTTTGGCATTCCACGCTGGATTTGTTTGAAATCCAAGCTTTTCAAGAAAACGAGCTGTAAAAACTGCTCCCTTTAAACTTTGCGCAACGACATGAGGCGCTAAGAAGAATCCTTGGTACATCTCTTGAAGCGCATACAGCGATGCACCCGCTTCACTGCCGATGCCTGGTGATGTCATGCGATATGAGCACGCTTCTACCCATCTTTCTTTCCCGACAATGTAGCCGCCTGTTTTGGCAAGACCGCCTCCTGGATTTTTAATAAGAGAACCAGCCATTAAATCTGCACCAACATGACAAGGCTCTTGTAATTCAGTGAATTCACCGTAACAGTTGTCTACAAAGACAATGATTTCTTCATTAATTGACTTCACGAATGTAATCATTTGCTCGATTTCTTCAATAGTAAAGGACGGTCTTGAAGCATAGCCTTTGGAGCGTTGGATACCAATCACTTTTGTTTTAGAAGAGATGGTCTCTTTGACTTTTTCAAAATTGACTGACCCATCTTGAAGTAAATCAACGACCTTGTAGTCAATATGAAAGTCTTTTAATGAGCCTGTCCCTTCTTTTCCGCGGATACCCACTATTTCTTCTAGGGTATCGTACGGCTTTCCTGTCATATAAATCAATTCATCGCCGGGTCTTAATACACCAAACAACGCTATGGAAATTGCGTGTGTGCCTGAAATAATTTGCGGACGCACAAGACCGCTTTCTCCCCCAAATACATCGGCATAAATGTTTTCTAATGTGTTTCTTCCCATATCATCATAGCCATATCCAGTTGTCGGATGAAAATGTGAATCACTAACTTTATGCTTTCGGTAACTTTCGAGTACACGCCACTCGTTTTGTTCACTGATTTGATCAATTTGCTGATGCATGCGTAAAATCTCTTGTTCTGTTTCTGCTGCTACTTTTTCTAACATTTTGCCATGTTTTAATGTGTGAAACATTGTTATTCTATTCCTTTCCTACAACATATACTTCTTAATGTGACCTAATATCGTCTGGTCTTCACCGATAAACCCGGTGACCTCGTAAAGTTCGGCGTCTTTTTGAAACTCTAGCGATTCCACAAGTGTTGCTGATTTTAATGCTGATATCAGCTTTCCTTCATATGCCGGAATGTTCACATGGTAAGGCATTAAAAAGTCTTTTTTCAGCTCTGCCATAATTGTAGCCTTTAACCGCTTGATGTCTTCATCATCTCTAGCGCTTATCAAAATATGCCGCTGCTTTGAAGAAGGGATGAAATCCGGACTGATTTGATCTTCTTTATTATAGACGGTCAGCATAGGAATACGGTCTGCTTCTAATTCCTTTAAAAGCTCATGAACCGTCCGTTCGTGTCCTTCGTAATCCTCATTAGAAGAATCGATCACATGAAGCAAATAGTCTGCTTCCTTCACTTCCTCAAGTGTGGAGCGAAATGCCGCAATGAGTGTCGTTGGAAGGTCTTGAATAAAACCAACTGTATCTGAAATAAGAACACTGTACCCAGATTCTAGTGTCATTTTACGTGTCATTGGATCAAGCGTTGCAAAAAGCAAATCTTCTTCATGACTATCTGCATCTGTTAACTGGTTAAACAAAGTGGATTTACCGGCATTCGTATAACCAACAATGGCAATTTGAAAAACACCATTTTTCTTGCGTCTTTCACGATATCTTGTTCGGTGTTCTTTTACTGCAGACAGCCCCGCGTGAATTTCATGAATTCGGCTACGAATATGGCGTCTGTCTGTTTCAAGCTTTGTCTCACCAGGACCTCTTGCACCAATACCGCCTCCTTGTCTTGAAAGGCTGATTCCTTGTCCGCTTAGTCGTGGTAAGGCATATTGAAGCTGAGCAAGCTCAATTTGTAGCTTCCCCTCTCGTGTACGGGCTCTTTTGGCGAAGATATCTAAAATCAATTGTGTCCGGTCAATAATCTTTACGTCTAAAGCAGTCGCCAAAGCTTTTAACTGGCTTGGAGAAAGCTCATCATTAAATATAATGACATCACATGCTAATTCTGCGCAAAGAACTTCAAGCTCTTCTACTTTCCCTTTTCCAATGTATGTTGCACTGTCTTGTCTATTTCTTTTCTGCGTTATGAAGCTAACGGCTTCTCCGCCCGCTGTTTTTGTTAAGGAAGCTAATTCTTCCATCGAGTATTGAAAGCGTTCATCTGTTACATGCGGCAATTGACAGCCGACAAGTATCGCCTTTTCTTTGTTTTCTTGTTCATTCAACGTGAATTGTTTCCTTTCTGTACTTAAGTTTTCAGTAGTACCATCATACCAAACCGCAACCACGCATACCACTTATTCGGAAGGTTTATTTTACAATGTCTGCTTAAGAAAAGGATACGCCATATTGTTAAGGCGTATCCTCTTTCATTTGAAGATCTTGGCTTTTAATGGTGAGTAAGTCTTTTTTATCATAATGATCTACAAGTAAAAGCCTCATTGCTTGTGCACGAATCGCTTTTTCAATCGTATTCCGTACAAAACGACCATTACTGAATTTTGCAGGGCTCGTTGTACTTTTGATTTGCATTAAATAATCTCTTAATTTCCATTCTGCTTCTTGTGTAAACTGATACTCACGGTCTGCCATCATTCGTTTGGCAATATCCATTAATTGATCAACTGTATAATCAGGAAAATTGATGTTGATCGGAAATCTAGATTGAAGTCCTGGGTTTAATGATAAGAAATGATCCATTTCTTTAGAATAGCCCGCCAAGATCAAAATGAATTCATGTTGTTTATCTTCCATATGTTTGACCAGTGTGTCAATGGCTTCTTTTCCAAAATCCTTCTCTCCTCCGCGCGCAAGAGAGTAAGCTTCGTCAATGAATAAAATACCGCCAAGTGACTTTTTAATTAAATCCCTTGTTTTCTGCGCTGTATGCCCAATGTACTCTCCGACAAGATCACCACGTTCTGCTTCTATTAAATGACCTTTTGATAAAACATTCATCTCAAAGAAAAGCTTTCCGACGAGTCGGGCTACAGTTGTTTTCCCTGTACCTGGGTTGCCTTTAAACATCATATGAAGCGTCTGTTTCCCCACTTTCAGTCCTTGTTCCTGCCTTTTTTGGTTCACAAAAATCCAAGCATAAATTTCTTTTATATTGCGTTTCATTTCATCCATTCCCACAAGACTATTCATTTCACGCTCTATCTCTCTTAAGATGCTGTGTTTGGCCTCATTTTTCTGTAAGGCTTCCAGGTATTCTGCCTCTGAATCTGCATCAATCAATACTTGCTTCTGTCCATTAAGTATAATATTGATTTGGCCGTTGTTTTTATATGTGACAGCTCGCTCCAATGTATTCACCTCTCGCTCTTCTCTCTTTATTCTATTCTGGTGGAGCTGTAATCGTGACAATCGCCCGCTTTTTCCCTATGACATGCATCTTACTTTGTTGTCAAATTGACCCGAGACAACGGATTTTATAGGGAATTCTGCGGTTTCCCAGGAAATGATCTGATGTCTTTATTGTATTCATCCATTTTGTGCGGACAAACCAACAATTTACTTTTTCTTAGAAAAAATGTAGCTTTTTGATCACAAATTGTGCAGAAAAGAGTGTCAATGAATTCCGCATTTTGTACAAGCAATTTTTCTGTTTTCTCATAAAATAAAGACGAGGTGATGAATAGATGGTTAAAATTTTTATTGATCCGGGCCACGGAGGAACAGATTCTGGAGCTGTTGCTAATGGACTTTTTGAGAAAAATTTGACACTTCAAATTGCGCTTTTTCTGAGAGATATCCTGATTAGTGAATATGATGGGATTTCCGTCCGCTTAAGTCGTTCAACTGACCAAACCGTCACTTTATCCGAGCGAACGAATGCTGCAAATAGCTGGAAAGCTGATTATTTCGTATCGATCCATATCAATGCTGGCGGCGGCACAGGTTTTGAAAGCTACGTGTACCCTGGCGTTTCTGCGCCGACAACCACATATCGCAATGCTCTTCATGATGAAATTGCCCGCTCGGTTGATCTCACCGACCGAGGCAAGAAAAATGCGAATTTCCACGTCCTTCGTGAAACTTCTATGTCCGCTATCTTAACAGAGAACGGTTTTATTGATACGACGTCTGATGCAAATAAGCTCCGTAACGCTTCCTTCCTTCAAAGTATCGCTCGCGCACATGCTTCCGGATTAGAAAAGGCGTTTCAATTGAAAAAAAAAGCAACTAACCTTTATAAAGTGCAAGTTGGTGCCTTCAAAGTCAAAGCCAATGCAGATGAACTAGCAAACTCGCTTACATCAAAAGGATTTGATGCATTTGTGTTGTTAGAAGGCGGCTTATTCAGAGTTCAAGCCGGCGCTTTCCGTTCAAAACAAAACGCGGATGAACTCGCTGCAAAAATCAAGCAAGCTGGTCATGACGCATTTGTTTTCCAATAACTGTTATATTAAACAAACCGGCTCTACTAGGGAAGGAGAGCCGGTTTGTTAATTAGTGGATTTACGCTAAAATGTTCACGACAAATTGAGACCAAGTTTCGAGACGATCGAAGTATTCAGGCTTTTTCAATTCAGATACTTTCATCCATTTTCCTGAGATTTGATCTGTTTCTCTTACTTCAACGTGAGCACCAGGTACTAATTCAAGTGCGGATAAAAACCCAATGTGCACACGACCAACACTGTTGTCGTCATCATTGATTAATCCAAGAGTTCGCATATCGAGTTTGTCTTCCTCTTGAATGGAAAGTTCCTCATCGAGTTCACGATCCGTATTTTTCTTTAGGATCTCAGCAAAGTTTTTGCCTTCGATAAAGTTCATATGACCTCCAAAACCAAGAGATAACTTATGATGTAATCTTGTTTCTCCGCCGCCTTGAAGTCTTTCATATACATATACTTCATCTTCACGCTTAATCACGACATAAGGGATTGGCTGCTTGAAGTCTGGATTTTCTTCCGCATCGCCTCTTCGCATCTGTTCAAAGTGTTCTTCGATTTCTTTCATAATGGTTTTGATCGTTTGCTCTTCACTATTTACACCATTAAATGTCAGTGTTTCATTTTGAAATACACATTTGCGCGGTGCAACTAAAATGATTTCATCCATTTTTCCCATGTTGGGTAACCTCCAGTATGTAACAAGTTGTAAGAAATGGCAAAAAGCCAAAACGAGTCATGCGTTTTGACTTTTTCGTTTAGCTTATGATTCATCTCCAAAGAAGAAATCCTCATCTTTTAACGGCTCAACTGTTGCTTTTTTATAGCCGTTCCCTTTCATAGAAAAGAAGTCATGTGATTTTGTTTTTGTATTGAGTCCGTTCAATACGATTGGGTTAATCTCTTCTTCTTCAAAGTAAGGGGCAAATCCAAGATTCATTAACGCTTTATTGGCATTGTAACGAATGAACTTTTTCACGTCATGAGATAAATTGACTTGGTCATAAATATCTTCTGTGTAATGAAGTTCATTTTCATAAAGCTCTTTTAGCAACTCAATGGAGAAATCATAAAGCTCTTTTTGCACGTCCGGTGTTTGTTTGTTGTAAATTTCTTGCGCTAATAATCCAACGTACACCCCGTGAATCGCTTCATCACGCAAAATCAAGTTAATGATTTCACCGCTTTGCATCAGCTTTCCTTGTCCATAAAAATAAAGCGGGTAATAGAAGCCACTATAAAACAGAAAGCTCTCTAAATAAACAGAAGCAACCATTGCTTTAAATAAAGAAAGAGGGTCATCTTCTTGAATTGAACGGTAAAGCCCAACAATTCTATCTGCTTTATTTTGCAAGTATTTATTTGTCTTGACCCATTCAAATACTTCAGTAATCGTTTCTGTCGGAGCAAGCGTCATAAAGATATTTGAGTATGATTTCGCATGAACCGCATTCTCCATCATCGCCATAAAGTTCAAAACCGCTTTACGCTGATGGCCGTTCACATGTTCTGCCACAATCGGCATACCTGTATTTCCTTGTTCTGTATCAAGTAAAGTCAGTCCAGCAAGTACCTTCATGTACGTATCCCGCTCTTCTTCACTTAAATATTTCCATGTCAAGAGATCACCGTTTAACGAGATCTCTTCTGGAAGCCAGAACTGCTTTACATTTTGATTGTAAAACATTTGTGTAAAATCATCTTCGTGTATTGACCAGTTGGCTGCATCATAAATTTTTGTCACTTTAAACTCTCCTTTAATCAAACAACACAAGAAAGACAGCCTTCCTGCCCTGTATCCTTCGTTCTTGCATAATAAAGCGTTTTAATGCCTTTATGGTGCGCATAAAGATCAATGCGGTTTAAATCTCGCGTTGTCATCGTGTCTTTTAAGAATAGAGTGAAACTAATTCCTTGATCGACGTGCTGCTGAATGGTTGCGATCATATCCACCACTTTAAACATGTCCATATCATATGCTTCTTTATAGAAGAACCAGTTTTGCGCTGAAAGTCCTGGCATTGGGTAGTATGTTTTGCTGTTTCCGTATGTTCTTTCTTCAATACGTTCCATAATTGGCATGACAGACGCTGTTGCTGATTGAACGTATGAAATTGAACCTGTTGGCGCAATACATAATCTATAGCTATGGTACATCCCATTCTCTGCTACAAACTCTTTCAAAGCAGCCCAATCTTCTTTTGTCGGAATGTGCATTCCTTCAAATAGTGCTGCTGCTTTTTCTGTTTTTGGCGTGAAATCATTTTCTACGTATTTATTGAAGTACTCGCCAGTGGCATAGCTAGAGCCTTCATAACGGTAGAACGTTTCCCCTTTTTCTTTTGCCAGCTCACTTGAGCGCTTAATAGAATAATAGTTTACCATCATAAAGAACGTATTCGCAAAATCTCTTGCTTCTTCACTTTCGTATGCAATTTGGTTTTGAGCTAAGTAACCATGCAGGTTCATAGCACCTAGACCGATTGATTTCATCGCTTTGTTGGCTTTTCTGACTGCCGGCGCATTGCGAATATCCGTTGTTTCAGAGACAAGCGTTAATGAGTCGGTTGCAAGTTTGACTGTTTTTTCAATAGACTTGTTTTTCATGACATTCATGATATTTAATGAGCCAAGGTTGCAAGAAATATCAAGACCGATTTCATCTTCTTGATCGTAGTCAGTGTAAGAAGACACCTCTGAAGCCTGAAGCACTTCTGAACAAAGGTTTGAGAATTTCACACGTGAGATATGGTTCAGTGCATGTTCTCTATTGACATTGTCTTGGAACATGATGTATGGATAGCCTGATTCCGAGCGTAGTACAGCTAATTTTTCAAGAAGCTTTCTCGGATTGACTTTTTCCTTTTTGACTTTCGGATTATCTACAAGTTCATCGTACATCTCTTCCATGTCCATCTCATCAAGATGCTGTCCGTATGCTTTATAAACTGTATGCGGATAGAATGTGTAAGCTGTTTTATCTTCTCTTGCCAGCTCTATAAATTTATCTGGGATCACAACACCGATTGAAAGTGTTTTAACACGAACATCTTCATCAGCAGAGATTTTCTTTGTGTCTAAGAAATCGTTGATATCTCTGTGGAAAATATTGAGGTAAGCACTACCTGATCCTTGTCTTTGTCCCATTTGATCAGCATACCTGAATGCATTATCGAGAAGCTTCATCACACCTACGACACCTTTTGTCGCATTTTCTACATCTTTGATCGCTTCACCTTTAGCACGAAGCTTTGAAAGGTTGAGACTCACACCGCCACCTAGTTTTGAAAGCTGCATGGAGATATCAATCGCTCTTGAAATATCATTTAATGAGTCATTCACTTCGAGTAAGAAACAGCTCACCAGCTCACCACGTCTTTTACGACCGGCATTTAAAAATGTCGGTGTACTCGGCTGGTATTCTTGATTGATCATCAATTCCACAAACTCAAGTGCTTTCTCTTTGTCGCCGCCTGCGAAGAAAAGAGCCACAATTGAAATGCGGTCTTCATAGCGCTCAAGAATTTTCTTTTTATCGTTTGTTTTGAGTGCATAATCATTGTAAAACTTAAACGCACTCATAAATGATGGGAATCTAAATTTCTTGGCATAGGCAGCATCAAATACTTCTTTAATATCATCCATGCTGTATTGTCTTAAAAATTCTTCTTCATAGTAGTCGTTTTCTATTAAGTAATGAATCTTTTCTTCCAAATTGTGAAAGAAGACCGTATTTTGATTAATATAATCTACGAAATAACTATGTACAGCTTCTTTGTCCTTATCGAACTGAAACTTTCCTTCCTTTTGAATCATAATCTCATTATTTAATTGAATCCACTTCGGAACCTGATTTTGTGACAATTCTTTCTACCTCCTGTGTAAACAATTCAACATCCCTTTTTGTTCCGCTTAATTCAAAGGTGTGCAAAATAGGAACTTGATATTGTTTAGAAATCGTATCGGCGCTTTTGGCAAAATTATCTCCCCACACTTTGTTTCCACTCACTGCTACACCTAGTAAAAGGTGAGCATTTTTCTCTAAAAAAGACTGAGTGGTACTAGGGACTTGTCCAAATCCTGTCGTAAATGTGACGAGGATAAACGGCGAATCCAAAAACTCTTCTCCAGTCAATTTTCGTTTGTCTGTAAAAGGGGTCTTGTCCAAAAAGCGTTGAACATTTCCTGTTTTTGAATCAAATACGATTTGAATCAATTCCATCACGACCTAGTTTTTAGTATTGTTGATCATTTCGCTATTCACTATATATAGTATACTATGTTTTTTCAAAACACAATATATAGTTATGCTAAACGAAAAAAATCAACCAACCCGGCCGAACATTCATAGCCGAACTCGTACGTTCAAATAAATAGAGCAGAGCAGCATCCAAAAAAGAACTGCCCTACTCCTTATTCAACTTAAACCGAAATCTATCATAACATGAAAAAAATTCGCTTAGTAGACTAGACTTTTTATTTTATTTTTTGTAGGCATTGCACTGTAAATCTTCTGACACTTCTGTGATTTCAGCTTCAACACCTAATTCTTTTAGTACAGCTTCAAGCGCAGTGACGATAGATGCTTCTCTCACTAATTCTTTCCCATTTACAGAAACACTCGTTCCATATTCGAAACAGGAGTCATCTTCACAAGTTTGTTCCCAGTGATTGATTTTAATGTTGGGCTTCATCAACTCATCCTTTTCTGTCTAGATGTCTTATACATGTTTATAGTGTAGCGACTTCGCATTCGTTTGTAAATTTACGTGCTTACTCCTCATCAAGTCCATCATCATATTCTTCGTCTAACTCATCTATTTATTTCGCTGTAACAAGGGTAAGTGTGCCTTCTTATTCATCAAACCGATACATCATTACATCATCGTCCTTCACAACAGCAAAGTGATTATTTTTTACATCATCCTCGTTATCGTAAGAAGAATCGTTTTGCCAATTTCCTTGTCTCGATTCTATGTCGAGATGGCGCACGAACCAAATCATGCAACGATGCCGATCAAAAGGAGTAACACTCTAATCCATCTTAATTCAAGCTCTGCATTTTCCGGTAAAATGGACAGAAAAGTTTCGCGGCATGCAAAATAGCCCCTCTGATCTGACAAAAAACGTAGCGAGTCTCAGCCGGTTTATTGGCAGATGCACGGGGCTATTGAATACTCAATAGCCTTATTCTAGTTCTAGATTTACATTTTTTTGAGGTGCAAATGTAGAAATGGCATGTTTATAGATAAGCTGCTGCTTTCCTTCTGTCTCAAGCAACACCGTGAAATTGTCAAATCCTTTCACTTGGCCTCGAAGCTGAAAGCCATTTAATAAAAATACAGTGACAAATGTATTGTCTTTGCGGATCTGATTCAAAAATTGGTCCTGAATATTAATCGGTTTCATGTTTCGTCCTCCTTGATTCTGATAACTACAGTTTCGCTTTAAGTCCAAGCTTTCCTGCTATATATGCGAAAATTTCATCTTTTTTGTCAGAAAAGTGGCAAGGGGGTGTCATATCAAACCAGGTGACATCCATTTTATTACGAAACCACGTGAACTGACGCTTCGCATATCTTCGGGAATTTTGCTTTAATTGGTCAATGGCTTCATCAAGTGAGCAGTCGCCTTTGAAATAGGCATACAATTCTTTATAGCCAATCGCTTGAACGGACTGACAATCCTTCAATCCTGATTGATATAGCGCTCTCACTTCGTCGATTAAACCATTATCTAACATCATATCAATTCTTTGATGAATGCGCTCGTATAAAAGCGTTCGCTCCATCGTCAATCCTATAATTGCTGTTTCATAAAGCGGGATTTCTTGATGTCCGTTTTGCATGTCAGACATTGTCTTGCCTGTTGTATGTATGACTTCTAGCGCACGAATGACGCGGCGCACGTTATTCGGGTGAATCATTTGTGCCGCATCAGGGTCAACTGCCTTTAATTTCTCATGCAGTTGCAATGGACCATATTGCTTCTCAAAAAGGGTCATTTCCTTTTTAAAAGCCGGGTCACTTTTTTCATCTGTAAATGTGTAATCATATAAAACCGATTGTATATACAGTCCCGTGCCGCCAACAATCATTGGAATTTTGCCTCTACCTGCAATCTCTTTGATTTTCAACCGGACTAGCTGCTGAAATTCAGCTACTGAAAATGATTCCTCCGGCTGTTTCATATCAATCAGATGGTGCGGCACTCCTTCCATTTCTTCCGGGGTGATCTTTGCTGTACCAATATCCATTCCTTTATATATCTGCATAGAATCCCCGCTAATGATTTCACCATTAAATGCTTTTGCTATATCAATGCTCAGCTTTGTTTTGCCAACAGCCGTCGGACCTACTAACACAATCACTGGTTGTTTCGCTTTTTTCACATGACATCACTCTCTTTTACAAACTGCCTACAGTATAGCATAACTTCTCCTATATGCTCCATTGATCACCAGCCGAGTGGTTCATTTCCGACCACTTCGTATGTCTTCCCTTTCAAACGATGTTTATGCGTTGGCCGTTCTTCTGAACTATAGACGACACCCCCGTATGGAATGGGAACAGGATCTGTATAGGCAGAATACGTGACTTCCTCAATTTCGTGATAATGTGTACCATCGACTCTTGGTATAGCAGGTCCTGTAATGCCATAGTATCTGTGAAAATGACCCCTTTCAAATGAGGTGACCCCTCTATAGAAATGGGTATGCTGATCAGTACTGCTTCCATTAACAGGCTGAGAGAAGCCTTTTATTAAATGATAATGTTCTTCTGTAACGTCCGTACGTGCTTTATATATATGAGCGTGCGGCGGACATTTTGCCCAATCAGACGGATACAGGCCCATTTTCCACATTCCTCCTTATGATAGGCGTTCACCCAAACACATTTAGGCAAAAAGAATACACTGATCTCAGTTACAGTGATTTTATGTGAAAGGAGCCTTTTTTTATGAATCATTTTGATCCGCATTTGATCCAAGAAGATGTTAGAAGGCCTTTTGGCTTTGGATTTGGACGCCCTGGATTTGGAAGACCCGGCTTTGGATTTGGGGGACCTGGCTTTGGATTTGGGAGACCTGGATTTTTCGGTTCTCCGTTTTTAGGTGGTTTTGCTGGCGGCCTGATTGCTGGGTCACTTCTTACTCCAGGATTCGGCTATGGATACCCTTATCCACCACCATACCCACCATATCCTTATTATTAATATGACTTTTCAGTGACAACATCAAAATATAAAATCAATCGAATGTCACAAATTTTTTATGGGTGAACATTTACTTTACCGACTGTTCAGTAAAGTAGGTGTTTTTTTATATCCAAAACAAAAAAGAGCAGATTTTTAAGGACACTCTTCATATGCCGAGTGATTGTATGAAGCGGGGCAAAGAAAAACTAGCTAGAAAAAAAGAATGAAGCGATTAAACCGATTGGATCTTATAAAAAAAGTCATTTTCTCTTCTTTATGGAGAAAATGACTTTTTGATTTTAGCGGCCTATTTGAATGGTTTCTTCTAAGAGTATGTCCACATTCCCTTTCACAGCCCTTGAGATCATGCATGAGCTTTCGGCTTTATGCGCAAGCTTGCGAGCCAGTTCAATATCATGAGTTGAAGCCGTTTTTTTGAGAATCATGACAGGTCTATGGATAATCTTTTCATATGTAAAAACACCATTTGTCACATCCACTATAGCCTCAGAGCTCATGGATAAATCCTCTTTATCTAAATGGCTTCTCTCCATCATGGCCGCAAGTGTAATGATATAACATGCTGCCGCTGCACCTAAAAGCATCTCATCTGGATTTGTTCCAATACCTGGTCCGTCCATCTCTTTTGGAATCGAGATTTTTGTTTTTAATTGTTCACATGCAATTGTACCAACATCGTTACGCATACCAGGCCAGCTTGCCTGAAGATGAAAATGATGACGTGCCATATCCGTCTCTCCTTTTGTTATCACTTTTTATAGTGTAACAAGAAAACACTTGCTTGTCTTATGATGTGCACAGTCCTTATGTATATTCTTCATCCAGCACCGTTCTAATTGCTTTGACATAACGGTAAAATGTTTCATTTTTTGTATTTGACCGCCTTCGATAATCGAAACTGTCAAATAAAGCTTCACGTTGACTTCTACTAATCTCAAGTTGCACACTCTGCCCTGTTTTCGTAAGATTATTAATATTATGATTGCTCGTTCCGCTAAGAGTCGTGTGTGCAACAGCAAGTTCAGCAGAAAAACCGTTTCGCTCTAATGAGTTCACAATTTTCTCAGCTCGGTCGTAATCAGTCCCGCCGACAAGTGTATGATCTATTCCTTCCTCACCTTTATATCCATGCACTGCTAACACATAATCATGTGCTTTTGCCTGCTCAACTCCGGTCGGTTCATCAAAGTTTGTACTTGTAATATGAAGTTCTGAAGCATTTTCTCTTAATCCTTCAAATAAATACGTAGAGAATTCGTTATCAAAAAAATGGACGATCTCACTGACCCCGCCTTCAATTCTCCCGCCATGGGGTGACATCACAAGAAGACGGCTATTAGGGGCTGGGTTGGATGTAATTTGATAACTGTCACTTGTTTCGTTTTCTTCAAGTTCTTTAAAATTGCGATAAATATCCGTTGAACCGCTTTCGTCTTCTCCACCTAATGACAATGGCTCATCATGTTCCTTTGCTTGCATGGTATAATAGACGCCCCAAACAATCGCAAGCAGGAGAAGCAAAGCAAAAAACTTCTTCATTTCCGTTCTCCTTTAACAGATTTCTAAGCCGTTTCTATAATTTATTGAATCATCATGTCTTTTCATTTTTTCCACATTTTCTCTCCGAATTTGATCATAACACTCTAGATCGTGAGATTCCTCAAAAATAAGATAATTGCATTTATATACACAGAAACGCCTCCGCTGTTTGAAAACAGAGTTAGAATAGTATGACAAACAAATGAAGTTTTGTTTAAAATGACCTAGTCATATCCAGTCTGTTTTCTTTAATTCAGCATTTTTCATCATGTTTTCAATTTTTTTTGCCTGTGTCGAATAAGGTTTGTATGAGCATTGACCCTGTCATGATCCCCCTTTTTTTCTTCATCCATTCTTTAGTTCTCTAAGAAGAACTCTCCTACCTATCATCGGCTAATTCTACATTTTTTCCACCTTTTTCAATTATCCCACAAGATGTAAGCGTTTTATTTAAACAATAAGACAGCCGCCAACTTACGGGCCTAATAGCAAACGATTGCAAGCCCAGCAGGCCGTTAAGAAACCAGCACTGTGAAGCCTAAGGTCCAACCGTTTATGGTGTAACGAAGCCGGACTTCCTTGCATAAGGGTCAATATCGCGCTCTAAGATCATAAAAAAGCCCTTTACGTTTTTTCGTAAAGGGTGTCATTTTTCCGCTTTGTTTTATGTGTGAAGTCTTTCTTCTAATTGAGTAGTTGACAGGTTACGCTTCATTTTCATACATCTCATCTCCTTTTTGAATGTGCGTACGCGCTTCAATCACAATTTCAAAAAAAGTGGAAGACTCCTTGTACATGTCGCGTTCCTTATAATAATTTGCCGCATCAAGCGCTAATTCCTCTAAATCAGCGAACATTTTTTTCCTTTTTAAACCAAATAGGGCTGATATCAGTTTTTCACAGCTGTTTTTCTCCATATAGAGCGCCTGTAAAAATTGGAATTTCAACTGATAAATCTCATCTTCTAATAAAGACGCCTGTTTCATCCCTTCGGTTACTGCTTGGATCGCCTGCTCTATATCTCCAAGTTTAAAACGAGTGAGGGCAAGTGAGAACAGTGATTTCATCATCGTCGAGACCTGATCTTTTTGATAAAGTGAAATGGCTTGTTCAAAAAAGACGGAAGCGGTATGGTAAGTTCCCATACTATAATGACAAGTTCCTAAGTTGTTGAGTGCCATTGCTTTAAAATAGGACATGCACTCTTGTATTTCCAATGCTTCACAGACCTTTAAAGCCTTTTCTAAATAAGGAAGCGCTTTTTGGTACTGACTTACATCAATCAAATTGCCAGCCATAACGAAATCACATTGAATACTTCTTTTCCCATAAAGCTGGTGCTTTTTATAAATGTCTCTCGCCTTTTTTGCATAATGCATAGAGAAATAGGTTTGTTTCATATGATAGTATACTTCAGCGATTTTATAGTAAAATTCTGCTTTTTCAATCTCATCTGTCACCAAAATGAGCTGATGTTCCGCATGCTTGTAGTATGAAATGGCCTCAATATATCGCCGCTGGATAAATGCATACATCCCATGGAAAAAATGAAAGTAATAGGCCAGTAAGCCTGTCATTTCATCTTCTGCATCTTCTATTTCTTTTGGAAAGGATACAGCGTGAAGCGGCTCACTTCCAGCGTGGATTGGAGATAAGTGCTGAAGCATCATTTGATGGCGGAAATCCATTAATGAATAATAAAGTAATAAATCTTGATCTTCTTCCATATCACGGATCTCTTGCTCAACAAGGCGCTTCATTTCTTTAGCTTCTTTTACTTCAAATTTGCAAATATGCGTGTACCATTGATTGATCTTTACACCTACTTCGGAAGATGGTATTTTGTGTGCCATCCACTTCAGCCCCATTCTATCATCTCAAACTGATATCTATTATTTTACATAATTTATGATTTTAAGGCAAATTGACATGAATTACATATTTTATCTTCAGCTAGCATATTTCTATCCTTTTTACTAAGTTGAAATCGGGTTATTTTGCTCTTTTTTCTATGACGACGTATCAAATTCTCTGATTACTTCTTTTATTGCATAAATATAGCGCCTAAATGCTTTTTTCTTTCCCTTCCTTGTGTCAAAATTGTCAAAAAAGGCTTCTCTCTGCCCAGTACTAATTTCAAGTTGAACACTTTCACCACTTGCATTTTGATTATTAATGTTTTTCGGATCTGTTCCAGAAAGCCGCTCACCTTTTTGCACCACCTCTGCAGAAAAACCTCTATCTTGTAATTCACGCACCATAGCTTTGGCCATCTTTCGGTTCGTTCCCCCAACAAGCGTATGTCTCCTATCACTTTTATAACCGTGTATGGAAATAGATAATGGATATGTTTTAATCATTTGCACCAAAATCGGTTCATCGAAATTTGTACTTGTAATATGCAGATCGCGGTTGTTGTCCTTTTTCGTTCCTTCAAATAAGTAGGTAGAATAACTTTGATTAAATGCTTCTACAATTTCACTTGTTCCTGGTTCAATTTCACCGCCATGGGGTGAAAAAACGAGTAAATCGCTTCCGCCCTTTTCGTGAAATTCTATTTCATAACCATCTTTTTCATGTCGTATTAGCTGTTTAAAGCTCTCGTATTGATCACCTTTTTCTCGTTCTTTTTTATCCTCAATAGAATGACTGCATTTCACTGTCAAAAAAACACATACGATTAGAAATATGAGTCCAGTTATTAGTAGCCTTTTCATCTCACAGCTCCTTTTCATTCTCTTAGGTGCATCTTACCGCATCATTTTACTATCAAATGCTGAAGGTATTCAAAGATTGTTCTGCTCATTTAAATGAATCAGGAAAACTTTCCTGCTTTTTTATTTTGACTAGGTACTTAAGACTTCTTTTCATTTCCCCTTTTATGTATAATTCCCTTATTTCTGCTGTAAAAAACACTACAAAAATGGGTGAATTCCTCTTTCTTCATAAAAAAACTGCAAACAAAGTGTTTATCACACACCTGTTTGCAGCAATCTGTTCATATCAAATATTAGATTTTTAATCCATTCTCTAAAACTGTTAGTACTTCATCTTGCGATAACCCTTGTGCAAGTGATATTTCACTCACTAGAATCCCTCTTGCGTCATCAAGCATCTTCTTTTCACTGGAATTTAGTGCCTTCTTTTGATTTCTTCTCATTAAATCTTTCACAACGTTTGCACCATCTTCAATCGCGCCTGTTTTTAGCTTTTTCATATTCTCATCATATCTCTGCTTCCAAGTTAGCGTGTCGTCGTTTGTCTCTTCATCAAAATTGTTCATCACAACCTTTAATGTTGCTTGATCTGCAATTGGTCGTATGCCCATTTGATTGATTCTGCCCCGAGGGATCATCATTTGCATATGAGGCATTTGAATCAGAAAATATTCCTCCGTCTTACCTAAAATTTCTTTTTCTTCCATTCCTTCAATCACACCAGCTCCATGCATTGGATAAACAATTTTATCACCTATTTGAAACAAATCCGCCACCTCCGAAAGTATTCACATGATGATTATAACACATTTCATCAAATGATAAAAATTTATATTTTATCATGTTATTTTAGAACCAGTCAATTCTTTTTATTTGAAATTGTAAAGAAAAAGCCTTTTTTGCAAAAGAACCGCATCATCCAGTCCTCTTTGACACTCTTTGCATAAACTAACATTGAGTCACATTTAGGAGGGATGACAATGTGCAACTGCAAGTGCAAACATTCCCACTCAGACTGCTATAAAAAACATGACGATAATAAGCATGTTGACCAGTGTAAAGAAAAGAAGTCATATCATAAAAAAGATGATTGGTTTGAGGGTGATTTTTGGGATACTTCAAGAAGCTACGATCCCCATTATTATCCTAAAAGTGTCTGTTGCAAATGTCAGAAGCGTCGTAAAAAGAAATATGGATTTACATTTAGTGTTTGACGCTTCCATTGCTTAATGCTTTTCCGGCTGAAAAGCCGGTTTTTTTCTTTCGTATGGATAGGCTCATGAACATTGCGATCAACATAGTATATGGCAAACTGAAAAAAAGGATGCGATACAAATGAACAACATGAATAGCCAGAATACTCATTACCATCAAGGAAATCCATATCATACATTTGAAAATGTGTATACAGCCAACCATGAGCATATGATCGCGCCAAATACGCATGGCCCAATGAATATTCCAAACCATTATCATACTGGAAAAAAAGATTCTGATGGAAGTCATTACTCAAGTCATCATGCAGCCTACTCTCCATTTGCCCATCAATATAATCCATATTCAGCTTTTCCAATGAATGATGATCATCATCTTCAAGGCTCATATGTTGGATACGGCATGCCTCCATATCATCCTTACGGTTATCATGATGGCGGCCATATGATGATGGCACCCAACTATCAAATGACAGGTCATGTGAACGGAATGAATCATCCTAATGCTTTCTTACCCCGATATTACTAAACAAATAGACAAAATAAGGGCAAAACATACCATTTAATCCCATATGTAGATATGGTAGAATTTAGGTAAATAATGGATAAATTAATCCATTATTTACCTATCATCAAACAAGGGGGAAGGAAGAAATGAAAAAAACACTAATGATTCTTACGATGGGGCTGCTTACACTCATCATGGCTTTATCTGTACCGCTTGCTGCATCCGCTGAAGGAGTCAAAACGGAGGAAGGCAAAGCTTCGACCAATGCAAGACCAGCAGCACTATATGCAAAAATTACAGGAATAAGTAAGCAGGAATGGTCGTTTTCTGATATTGAGCTGACATACCGACCAAATTCTGTCCTAAGTATCGGTGCGGTTGAGTTCACATTGCCTACAGGCTTTCAAGCAACAACGAAAGATATGATCAACGGAAAAGCATTAAAAGACAGCCACATTTTAAACAGCGGAAAAACTGTCCGTATCCCAGCTAGATTCGATTTATTTGGAAGTTCACAATATACTTTACAGCTTTCACATAAAGTACTCCCTGCCGCAGGTACATATACGTTCCGCGCAGAAAACCGTACGATCAGCATCGGTTCCACATTTTATGCAGAGGATACGATTGATATTATTAAGCGACCCGTTGTGGTCACACCACCAACAAACCCTTGCGGATGCTAATTGAAATTAAAAAAGCGCTCCTTTGAACTTTGAGCGCTTTTTTATTATGGTAAGAGTCCTTTACATCACACGTTTAAACATCTTCTCCATTTCATATTTAGAGTAATGAATGATAATCGGCCGGCCGTGCGGGCATGTAAAAGGGTCAGTCGTTTGACGGAGCTCGTCTAAGAGAGCCTTTATTTCATCATGACGCAAATGGCGATTTGCTTTAATAGAGCCTTTACAGCTCATCATAATAGCGGCTTCTTCTCTTAGTTTTTTAATATCAATCCGCTTTTCGTCGAGCACCTGTTGAATAATTTCTTCTATCAGTTCAGCTTCTTCCCCCTTTGGAAACCATTGCGGATGTGACCGAACGATATAGCTCCCTGATCCGAAAGGCTCTAAAAATACTCCAACTTTCGCTAAAGCGTCTTTATGCTCTTCAATAATCAGCATATCGTTTTTTGAGTAATGGAATGTTAGTGGGACGAGCATTTCTTGAACCTCTTGTTCAATTTCGCCTACCTTCTCACGATAATATTCATATTTGATTCGTTCTTGGGCCGCATGCTGATCAATAATATAAAGTCCTCGTTCATTTTGAGCCAAAATATATGTTCCGTGCATTTGACCTATTGGATACATAATAGGAACTCGTTCGGTGTCGTCAACTGATTCAGCCGCCTCTTCTTGCATCACAGATTCCTCTTGTGAAGCAGCAGTTTCATATAAATCGACACCAGACACGTAGCTTACGTCTGACTGTTCTTCAAAAGGTGATGATAATGCCGATTGCATATCTTCGGGTTCAGACATGTCGCACGTGTCTTTCTGATTGGTCTCATAGACAGTCGATTCAAGCGAGGACGATTGATAGGCTATTGGTTTTTGTGTACTTTCTACATTCGCTTGTTTTGAATCGAAGGTTAAAAACTGCTGCTCGTTTTTCACAGTTGGCATTGGTGCTTTCTTTGGTAACGAAGCACTCGGAATGAGCTGCTGCTTTTGAAACACTTCCTTAATTCCCTGTTTAATCAGTTCATGAAGTTCCTGCTCTTTACTAAGCCTTACTTCAAGTTTTGATGGATGCACATTCACATCCACTAAAATCGGATCCATCTTCATTTCAATAAATGTAATCGGATGGCGTCCAATCGGCAGCAACGTGTGATACCCTTCATGGATGGCTTTCACCAGCGGGAAATGCTTGACATATCTGCCGTTTACAACTGAAGACATATAATTCCGCGATGCTCTCGTCACTTCTGGTAAGGAAATATACCCTTTTACTTCAAAATCAAGTGATTGTACGTAAAGTGGCAGCATTTTTTTCGCCACAGCCGTTCCATAAATGGCAGCCAATACATGCCGAACATCCCCGTTTCCATTCGTCTGAAGCAGGACTTTTCCTTGATGACGCAAGCGAATTGATACTTCTGGATGAGCAAGTGCAATCCGGTTGACAACATCTGAAATATTACCAAGCTCTGTGTGAACGGTTTTCATGTACTTTAACCGAGCAGGCGTATTAAAAAATAAATTTGTTACGAGAATTTCTGTCCCGCGTCTCCCAGATGTCTTTTGCTCTGAAATGATCTTTCCGCCTTGGAGGGCTAAATGCGTTCCAGCTCCCTCCCCTGTGCTTGTCTTCATTTCTAGATAAGAGACAGAGGCGATACTTGGGAGTGCCTCTCCTCTAAATCCGAGTGTTCTGACGCGAAAAAGATCATTTTCATCTTTGATTTTACTCGTTGCATGTCTTTGGAAGGCGAGCTTACAGTCTTCAGCATCTATTCCTACACCATTATCTATCACCCTGATAGAAGAAAGACCTGCTTCTTCTACATCAATCTCGATCACCGTGCTCTTTGCATCAATCGAATTTTCCACAAGCTCTTTCACAACTGAAGCAGGACGCTCGACGACTTCACCAGCAGCAATTTTGTTTGATAGGTCATCAGATAACTGAATAATCTTTGCCATTACCGCTCACCTCACCTTACATTATAATTTCTTTTGCAATTCAAATAACTTTGTCATGGCTTCAAGTGGTGTCATATCCATTAAATTAAATGATTTTAGTTCTTCTAAAACCGCTCGATCCTTGTTCTTGAGGACTTGTTTGGTTTGTGGTTTTTCTTCTATTTCAAAAAAGGAAAGCTGTTTTTTCTCTTGTTTCTCCGTTATTGGTGATGCAGAAACCTTAGGAATGACCTCATGTGTCCCACCCTCAAGCTCTGTTAAAATAGTCTGGGCTCTATCAATGATCGCATCAGGCAATTCAGCAAGCTGAGCTACATGTATTCCATAACTTTTATCAGCCGCACCTTCTTTGATCTGATGTAAGAAAACCACAGTCCCTTCATGTTCTTCAGCACGCACATGAACATTTTTCAACTCATTTAATTGAGATTCTAGTACAGTTAATTCATGATAATGCGTGGAAAAAAGGGTTTTTGCCCCAATATGGTCATGAACAAATTCAATGATCGCCTGCGCAAGCGCCATTCCATCATAGGTGCTTGTTCCTCGTCCGATTTCATCAAATAAAATCAAGCTATTTTTCGTTGCATGCACCATCGCATTTTTTGCTTCAAGCATTTCCACCATAAAGGTACTCTGTCCTGAAATCAAATCATCTGCTGCACCAATTCGTGTAAAGATTTGATCAAAAATAGGCAGAGTCGCCTTTGATGCAGGTACAAAACAACCGATTTGAGCAAGAATAGAGATGAGGGCCATCTGTCTCATATACGTGCTTTTCCCCGACATGTTTGGTCCTGTAATGAGTAAAATTTGTCTGCCTTTCCCCATCTGGCAGTTGTTCGGGACATACTCTTGGTGATCCATCACCTTTTCAACAACTGGATGACGTCCATCTACAACATCAACCTCATCATCTGAGAATTCCGGACGGACATAACGACGTTTTTCACTCACAGTGGCAAAGCATTGAAGCGCATCAAGCTCACTCATTTGTTTGGCGAGTAATTGTAATCTAGGAATATATCCCTTGACTTCTTCTCGAAGAGCTGTAAACAATTCATATTCCAATTCGCTAATATTTGATTCTGCCTCAAGAATGAGTGCTTCTTTTTCTTTCAATTCAGGTGTAATGTAGCGCTCTGCATTGGCGAGCGTTTGTTTTCGTTCATAACGACCTTCCTCTAGCAAATGCGTATTCGCCCTGGTCACTTCGATATAATAGCCGAATACTTTATTAAAACCGACTTTTAATGAACGAATGCCAGTATACTCTCTTTCTTGCTGTTCAAGCCGTGCAATCCAGTCCTTCCCATTCCGGCTGGCATCACGATATTCATCTAATTTCTCATTGTAGCCGTCTTTAATTAAATTGCCTTCCTTTAAAGTCATTGGCGGATTCTCATAAAGGGCATCATCTAATAATTTCAAGAGATCACCGCAAGGATCAATGTCATTTGCTCTTGATTTTGCCATTTCTTCTGGTAATGAAAGGACAAGTTCTTTTATGGCTGGTACTTGTTTTAAGGACTCCTTCAGTTGAATGAGATCACGAGCATTCACATTCCCAAATGCAACGCGTCCAGCTAAACGCTCAAGGTCATACACTTGCTTTAACCGTTCACGCAAGTCCTCTCGTTCAAAGAAATGATCCATGAGAATCTGCACCATTTCCTGACGTTCCTTAATTTGCGAAAGTCGAATTAACGGCCGATCAATCCATTGCTTCAACAGTCTTCCGCCCATGGCTGTTTTTGTTTCATCTAGCAGCCATAATAAGGAACCCTTCTTGCTTTTTGAACGAATGGTTTCTGTTAATTCAAGGTTTCGCTTAGAATATAAGTCAATTTTCATGGTTTGTTCAAGTTCAAACACTTGTACCTTCTGCAAGTGGTCAAGACTTCGTTTTTGCGTTCTTCTTAAATAAGTATATAATCTGAGAAAGGCAGACTTTAAGTGTTGGTCAAGGTGGGAAACGAGCGATTCTGCTTCATTCATCACACCTTCGTTATCTTCGTATGAAATAGTAGCCTGACAGCGCTCTTTCAGTGTCTTCACCGTTTCCTCACCCAGCTCTTTCGATACAACAATTTCTTTTGCACCGACAGAATAAATTTCAGACACGACCTCATCTAATCGTTCGATGAAAGCGACCATGTTTTCACCTGTTGATAAATCAGAGAGCGCCAGACCATAACCATTTTGAAAATAGGAAACAGACGCAATGAAGTTATTCTCATTTTCACTTAAACCTTTACTGTCCATTACCGTACCAGGTGTGATGAGCTGAACGACTTCTCTTTTCACCACACCTTTGGCAGTTTTAGGATCTTCCACTTGCTCACAAATGGCGACTTTATAGCCTTTGGAAATCAGTTGTTCTATGTATGTGGATGCAGAATGATAAGGAACGCCGCACATGGGAATCGTCCCACCATCTCTGCTTGTTAATGTAATTTCTAGTTCTTGTGCCGCTTCTTTTGCATCATCAAAAAACATTTCATAAAAATCGCCTAAGCGAAAAAATAAAAAGGCATCTTGGTAATCAGCCTTTATCTTTAAATATTGCTGTATCATGGGCGTATAACTTGCCATATTTTTAATCCCTCACTATATTACTTTCTCATTCATACCATCTTATATTATATCATAAAAAAACGCCTTGTTTCTGCCTTGACCTAAACACAAAAAAACTAGGGGTACATGCGCCCTAGTCATCAACTATTCTTCTGGATCACCCGCCAAAAATTCTGGATGAATATCCTCTAACTCTTCATCTACTTCCTCTTCCCACTCTTCATCGTCTTTTTCTTTCCAATTTGAGTTGACCTCTACCACAACCTTTGTTTCTCCTACAACCTCAGCGATAAATTCACGCTCTGCCTGAACAACAATTTTATTACCATTTGGAGAAATGGTGACTTCTAAGCAATTGGGCTGTTGAAGCACTTTGGCAATGACTTCGTGCTCATCATCAAGGAAATTTTTGTCTTTGTATCTCAGCTTGATGATATCTACATACTTCACACGCTCGGTCACAACTTCTGTTTTTGTGTTGTCAGCGTAAGAATACCACACGTTAATATCAAATGTTCCTTCAATTTCGACTGTTTTACCGACTTTTTCAGCATCATACTTATGATTAATGATCCAACCGCCTAGTATGCTGGTTGGTTTTTGCGATGGAGAAATGGTGTGTGTGCTTTGGGTGAATTTTCTCCCTTTTGCAACCACCGCTTTTGTAATAATCTCTCTGTATTCAGACATTCCGGCATGCCTCCTTGTTCTTGATCGTTTTATCTTATGCTGGGCATTCGTCTAGTGTGTCATGATTTTGAGCTTCATGTTCAATTAAATTCATTTCTGTTTCAGTGTATGCATGGTTGCCCATAAACTTGCCTTGAAAATTGGAAAAGTTGGAAAGTGAGAGAATTGGAGCAAAGTAAATCGGTTTCGGATGTTTGGTGTTTTAAATAAAGGAAGCCATTCTTAACGTGTATGAAATTTTTTTAAAAGAGGAAATGTATGAGGATATCCTTGAATGTCATAGGTGATGTGAACAATCAACAAAAACCCCGCATCTGCGGGATTTTTTCATTTAATGGAGCAACTTGGTGATGAGTTTTTCACCTTTGAACCGGTTTCACCTAATAAGAGGTCACCGCCGGTTGAAAGAATAATTTCATCAGTTACTTGATTTGAAATTGTGTGCGCTACTAGTTGTAGCAATGAATTGACTTCCATTTGTGATTCTTTGAATTCTTGAATCACTGGAATGTCATCCAGCTCCTCTTGCAGTGCGTCAATTTTTTCTTCGACCTGCTTTAAGGCTTCATGTTTGCCGTAATGTTTTAAATTCACAGCTTGTTTTTGAAGCGCCTTAATTTGATTAATAATTGTAGAAATTTTTGTATTTTCATTGATTTGCGCTTCCGCTTTTTTGAAAAAATCAACTTCTTTTGTATCAGCAATCATTTTAGCGAGCTCTCTTGCACGCTCGACAATCTCTTTCTTTGAATAAAGCGCCATATTAATTCACCTCGATAGCTTCTTCAACCATTTCTCCGTCAAGAGACCAAGTTTTCGCTTGAGTAATTTTCACTTTGACGATGTTGCCAATCGCTTCTTTCGGTGCTTTAAAATTCACAAGCTTGTTCTTACTCGTATATCCGGCTAGGATATCAGGATTGTTTTTACTTTCACCCTCTACTAATACTTCGACAGTCTGCCCTTCATATTCCTTCATTTTCTTAGCAGAAATTTCATTTACAAGTGCATTCAGGCGCTGCAGTCGATCTTTCTTCACGCGCATTGGAACATTATCCTTCATTTTTGCTGCAGGTGTTCCTTCTCTCGGAGAATAAATGAACGTATAAGCCGCATCAAATTCAACCTCACGATAGAGGGATAGCGTTTCTTCAAACTGCTCCTCTGTTTCATTCGGAAACCCAACAATAATATCTGTTGTGAGGGATGCATTTGGCATTTTTTCTTTGATTTTACGAACAAGATCAAGATAACGCTCACGGTCATATTTTCTTGCCATCAGTTTCAGCACAGAAGAACTTCCTGATTGTACCGGCAAGTGGATATGATCCAGCAAGTTGCCGCCTTTGGCAAGCACCTCAATTAAGTGGTCGTCAAAATCACGCGGATGACTGGTTGTAAAGCGAATACGTGGAATGTCGATTTTACGCAGTTCATCCATGAGATGACCAAGACTGTATTCCATGTCTTCAAAATCTTTTCCGTATGCATTCACGTTCTGTCCAAGAAGCGTAATTTCCTTATACCCCTCTGCAGCTAACCGTCTGACTTCTTGAATAATTTCTTCTGGCCGGCGGCTTCTTTCCTTGCCACGAGTGTAAGGGACGATACAATATGTACAGAACTTATCACAACCGTACATAATGTTCACCCAGCCTTTAATTTTACCGTGGCGTGCTCTCGGAAGGTTTTCAATGACATCTCCTTCTTTCGACCAAACCTCGACCACCATCTCTTTCGATAAATAACATTCAGATAGAAGCTCTGGCAGGCGGTGAATGTTGTGCGTGCCAAAAATCAGGTCTACAAATGGATGCTTTTTCAAAATGCGGTTTACAACGGATTCTTCTTGTGACATACATCCACAAACACCTAAAATTAAGTCTGGCTTCTCACGTTTTAACGCTTTTAAGTGCCCAAGCTCTCCAAACACTTTGTTTTCAGCATTCTCACGAATGGCGCAAGTGTTCAGTAAGATGACATTTGCATCTTGAGTAGAGCTTGTCGGCTCATAGCCTAGCGCCATAAAAATACCAGCCATCACTTCTGTATCGTGTTCATTCATTTGACAGCCATATGTGCGGATATAAAATTTACGACCTTCCCCTATACCTTTAAACCGCTCGTCAATTTGAAATTGATTGTATTTGACTTCTTCTTTACCCCGTTTTTTTGCATCTTTTAACGATGGCGGAATGTAAACAGCTTCAAAATATTGGCTGTAGTCCTTCTCGGATTTTTTGTCCGATGAACTCACTTGTCCGCTCGCTTTTCTCTGCTTTTCATTCATGAATTTGTACTCCTTTCAAACCAAGCTCCACCCTACAGTATAGACTATTTTCTGATGAATTGAAAATAAATTCATGTGCTGTACTTCATTATAAATCTTCTGCTCAATCGGTCAATCTCGTAAAACGATCGACTCTCAAAAGAAAAAGAGAGCACTGCTCCCTTTTAATTTAATATCTTTAGTTTTTTAGCTTCTTCTTCGATAATCGTCAGTGCACGGTCTAGTTCTTCTTTTTTGTGCTCTGCTGTAATGATAGCTCTTATTCTTGCTTTTCCTTTCGCCACAGTCGGGTAGGCGATACCTTGGGCAAAAACGCCTCGCTCCATTAATGCCTTTGAAAATTGGAACGTAAGCGCCTCATCTCCCACCATGATCGGAATGATTGGTGTCTCGGTTGGCGCAATAAGAAACCCGAGTTCTACTATCTTCTCTTTGAAATATGTGGCGTTTTCCCAAAGCTTATCAATTCGCTCCGGTTCATCTAATAGCACATCAATGGCTTCTTCACATGCCATAGTGACAGCAGGAGGATGAGAGGTACTGAATAAAAATGGTCTTGCTTTATGCTTTAAGTAATCAATTAAGACAGCAGAACCAGCAACGTAGCCGCCAAGTACGCCAACAGCTTTGCTCAATGTTCCAACTTGAATATGCACTCTGCCATCTAGCTTGAAATGGTTGACAGTCCCGCGGCCATTTTCGCCAAGTACGCCTGAAGCATGTGCATCATCAACCATTACAAATGCGTCATAGGCTTCTGCTAGCCGTACAATTTCAGGGAGTGGCGCAATGTCTCCATCCATAGAAAAAACGCCATCTGTCACGATCAGTCGAACACGATAATTCATGGATTTCTTTAAAATTTTCTCAAGTTCCTTCATATTTGAATGCGCATATACTTTTTTATCTGCTTTTGTTAATCGGATTCCATCTATAATAGAAGCATGATTCAGCTCATCTGAAATGACAATATCATCTTTTGTTAAGATACTTGATAAGACCCCTTGGTTTGTTGTAAAACCTGACTGAAAAACGAGTGCTGCCTCTGTCTTTTTAAACGCAGCAAGCTTTTTTTCAAGTCGTTCATGTATAGTCATTGTTCCAGCAATTGTCCGTACTGACCCTGTACCAGCACCAAATTCATCAATCGCTTCTTTCGCCGCTTTCATCAGCCTTGGATGTGAGGTCAGGCCTAAATAGTTATTGGAGGAGAGTTGTATAACGGATTGTTCATTTAATGTCACTGTAGATGATTGTTTTGAGTCGATCTCTTTTAACGTTTGATGGGTTCCCTTGTGCTTCATAGATTCTAGCTCATCTTGTAAATATGTGAATTCTTTCATCATTTCTTCCCCCTTTCATGTGATGGCATCATGAGTACGACCTTTCCACAAGTACCATTTCTCATCAATTCAAACCCCTTTTCGAAATCTTCAAATGGCAAAGTATGTGTGACAACCGGTTTAACATCAATCGTATTCGTTTTTAAAAGTTCAGATACTTGGTGCCATGTTTCAAACATTTTTCTGCCAGTAATCCCTTGAACCGTCAGTCCCCTGAATACAATGTGATTCGTAATGTCAATTGTCACCGGCCGCTCTGGAAGACTTAAAATATTGATTTTGCCCCCGTTTGCACAAGCTTCAAGTGCTTGGTTAATGGCTCTAGGATGACCGGACATTTCACAAATCACGTCTGCCCCTTCCATCCGCGTATGCTGTTTGATGAACGTGACAGGATCATCTTTTCCAACATCAATGATATGATCTGCACCCATTTTGTCAGCGAGCTTCAACCTGTATTCATTTTTATCAATGGCAAACACTCGAATAGCTCCAGAGGCTTTTGCCACCGCTATTGCCATTAAGCCAATGGGTCCGCAGCCAAAAATCGCAACTGATTTTCCTGAAACAGACGTGTGTAAGACCGTATGAACCGCATTCCCAAGCGGTTCTTGAATGGAAGCAATCTCCTCAGGCATATCTACTGGATGATGCCACACATTTTGTTCAGGCACTTTGACATATTCAGCAAAACAGCCGTCAATGTCTACTCCTAAAATTTTCGTTTCATGACACAAATGCTGCTGCCCTGTTAAACACATATAGCATTGATTACAAACAATATGAGTCTCAGCCGACACAAAATCCCCCACTTTTGCGCGTGTTACCTGCTGTCCTACCTTCACAATTTCCCCTGTAAATTCATGTCCAAAAATATACGGTGCTTTGACTCTCTTCTTTGCCCAATCGTCCCAATTATAAATATGCACATCTGTTCCGCAAATTGATGTGGCTTTTACTTGAATCAACACTTCATGTTCATTGATTTCAGGAATAGGCATTTCAGCCAATACCGCTCCGTAAGCGCTTTCTTTTTTAACAATTGCTTTCATCGTTCCGCACATGACGCACATCCCCTTCGCAAAAAACTTCTCCCAATCAGATTTTAACACGTCTTATTTTAGTCGTAAATACCACTGTCCTCTTGAAAAAGACAAATGATCACGCCTGAAGATTTTTTCAGAAATTTTTTCTAAAAAAAAAAGCAAATCTCCGAATGATAGGAGATTTGCCTGATTGTTATCTTCTTTTTGAAACGGTGACATAAAGTGCTGGTACAATGAGCAGTGTGAGAACCGTAGAGAAAAAGACGCCTGATACAATACAGATTGCAAGCGGCTTAAAAAGTGGATCATCACTTAAAGCTATAGGCATTAATGCTACAAGTGCTGTAAATGCGGTGAGCAAAATTGGTCTCATTCTTGCTCTACCTGCTTCAATTACAGCTGTATGTTGATCAAGCCCAAGCTTACGCCGTTGCTCAATAAATTCGAACAGAACAACAGCATTTCGCACCACAATGCCTGCTAATGACACGATACCCATAGTCGCCATAAAGCTGAATGGGGTTTGTGTAACAAACAGTCCAATAATAGCACCTGAGATGGCCAAGTAAACAGTGCCTAGAACTAAAAGAGGGAGTATTAGCGAATTGAATTGAAATGCAATGGTCACATAAATAAGAAGCAGCACCACTCCAAATAAAAGGCTAATTTCAATGAAGAATTGCGTCTGGTCATCGTTTTCTCCTCCTTGAGATATGGTTATACCTTGTGAGACATCACTTTTTTCAACTTTACTCACGGCATCTTTCATATCGTCTTTAAACGTATCTGACGTTCCGGGGTACGCTTTTATCGTAATCGTTGGGATACCATTCTCATGAGGAATGCTCTCGTATTGCTCCGTTTCTTTTTCTTTCACATAACGACTTAGTGGTTCAAGAGACGGCACAGCGCCACCATTTGCATTGACAGGTACTTTCATTTCATTCAGTTTCATACCATTTTGATGTGTGCTCATCTCCTGTTTAACCAATAGATCTATGTCATCTGTTCCTTGTTTAAAGGTACCTATTGGGATTCCTTCGGTCACAAGACCTAACTGTCTGCTCACAAACTGAGCGCTTAAACCGTCTTCTGCCATTCGGTTACGGTTTAATTCAAATGATATGGTTTTCACTGGTTGATTGACATTGTCAGTGATCAGACTAGCACCATTTTCCTTCATTTCTTTTGTCAGCTTTTCTTTCACATCAATCAGTTTTGAAAATTGATCACCCGCTATAGATACGGTCACTGGCGCCCCTGTTGGTGGTCCTTGAACAATGGTTTTCATAAAGATTTCAGCATCTTTAAATTTCTCTCGTAAAGGCTCTGTCATACGGTCGATCAGCGCTGTACTTGTCATCTGATCATTGTCTACTCTCACCACAACTTGGCCTGTATGGTCACTCGCATTTGAGATGCTTTCATTAAATAAGTTCGGCAGTCCGCCACCTGCAAATATTGCGGTCTCTTCGATTCCTTTTTGCTGTTTGATTTCTTGTTCAATTTTCTCAAGTGTTTTATTTGTTTTCTCTAAAGTCGTTTCACTTGGAAGTGTGACCGTAACGACCACTTCTTTTTTATGAGCAGCAGGGAAAAATTCAAATGGAGTGACGAATATCAGTAAAAATGCAAATGTCGCAACGAATAGACCCGTTAATCCGATAAGAAGCGGTCGTTTGACGATCTTTGTCAGCATGCGATCCGCATAAAAATCTGCTAGTTTTTTGAATGGTTTTCCTAAAAATCCTGGTTCCTTTTGAACCGTCTTGTCCTTTCTTCTCCTGTTGACTGTATATTGATAGACTGGAACAAGCGTCAGCGAGATGACCATAGATGCAAGCACAGTCGTCACAAGAACGGAAGGTAATGCACGAATAAATGAACCGTTCGCACCTGATAGGAAAACGAGCGGTAAGAAGGCAAATACGACGGCAAGTGTCGATGTTAAAATGGACCCAGCAACCTCTTTTACTCCCGCAATGGTGCCCTTTAGCGGACTTTCGTATTTTTTCATCTGCCTCAAAATATTATCGTTGACAACAATGGCATCATCAACGAGTATTCCTAATGCAATAATGAAGCCAATGATGGAGATTTGATTGAGGTCAACTTGTAAAAATGGAAGTGGAATCGTCCCGATGGTAATCGATAATGGGATGGCTAGAGAAACGATAAACGCACCGCCAATTGTCAGCCCAAGTGTCGTCACAACGATAACAGCAATGACGGCAATGATGGCTTCTTTGATTAAATCGTTAAAGATCTTATTTACTTCGCTTTTTTGCGAATAGTAGTTTACCCACTCAACGCCATTTGGTAGCTGCTTCTCTTTTTCAATGACGTTACTTACTTTGTCATACATCTTAGGGATATCAAGACCTGGTTTTATATTGACAGTAAACGAATATGCTGGTTTACCATTATACGAAACAATATCATTTTTCTCTTTCTCCACTTCTTTTAAAGTGCCAAGCTGGCTAATAGGCACAGTCTCTCGATTCGTTTTTGAGAAAAGCTCAACCTTTTTCACTTGATCTAAACGATCATAGGCATCAATTGATAGCTTCACCTTTTCTCCAGATGTGCGAATGTCACCTAAAGGAGACGTGACAAATTCCTGATTGATGGCATTGATGACATCGTTAACATTTAAACCTTCATTTGCTAACTTATTGGAGTCAACATTCAATATAGCTTGCTTTTCATTGAAACCTTTGATAACAACACCGTCAACACCTTTGATGTCTTCTACTTTTTCCTTTAGTGAACGCAGTGCTTCCTGACTTTTCATTAAGTCGGATGTTTTGCTTGCTACCAGCATATATGAACCAACTGGAACCTGACCAAATTCATCCTTCACATCTGGTTCCATGACGCCGTCAGGAAAAGAAACATTTGTGATTTCATTTTTAATTTGACTTGCAACCTTTTGAAAATCTGCTTGATCATCAATTTTCACCACAATATTGGAAAAGCCAATTGCAGATACAGAACTCGTTTTCTCCACACCATTGACATCAGATATAGCTGATTCAAGCTTATTAGTTACATCTGTTTCCACCTTTTTCGCATCTGCACCAGGAAAAACGGTTGAAATGGTGACGATATTCGCTTGGAATTCAGGGAGTTCTCGTTTAGGAAGCTGTGTGAACAAGTAACCGCCTACAATGAGAACGATAAAAAATAAAATAAAAACAAGCTTTCCTCTTTTTAAAAAAGCTTTAATCATTATTTCACCTACTTAAATATTTATTTTTAATGAATTATTTTTAACTCATTATTAATTTATCATCTTGGTGAAAAAATGCAAGCTCTCATATGTAGTCTTTTGAACCATTTTGTGAAACAAATATGTTATATGAGAAATGTATAGCGGTAAACAAAAACAACCTGCTTACATGATGTAAGCAGGTTGAAAATAATAAAATTAGAATTATCGTGGCTCAACAATCAATTTGATCGCTGTTCTTTCTTCTCCATCGATAAGAATGTCAGTAAAGGCTGGAATGCATATCAAATCCACTCCGCTTGGTGCAACAAATCCCCTTGCAATGGCGACAGCCTTGACTGCCTGATTCAGAGCTCCAGCGCCTATTGCTTGTATTTCTGCTGCACCGCGTTCACGTAAAACGCCGGCTAATGCTCCTGCTACTGAATTCGGATTTGACTTTGCTGAAACTTTTAAAATTTCCATTTCTGCTCCCCCTTAAATTTACAATGGATAAGTGAGTGTTCATTAGAACAATCTTTGTTAGATGGTGCTATTTTTTTGAAAATCCATCCCCAAAATGTTTTTCAAAAATAGCAGGGTACTTACCATTTTTACTATATTCACGATAGAGGGTGCATATTCCTTCTTTCTGATTAATATTTTTCTGAAATAAATAAGTGAACGTTTATTCAAAGAACATATGGTCATCATTTATCAAAATTCGATCAATTTTGACAGCTTTTTTCGACTGTTCGTCAATTTCTACGATAACAGCACTTAACGTTGTCCGGCCTTCCGCCATTTCAAATCGTACAGGCAAGCTTGTTTTGAATCGTTTAATGATGGTTTCCCGGTCTACACCTAAAATGCCATCATAAGGACCGGTCATGCCAACATCTGAAATATAAGCGGTTCCTTTTGGAAGCACCCGATTATCAGCTGTTTGAACGTGTGTATGCGTTCCAACGACACAAGATGCACGACCATCCGTGTACCAGCCCATTGCTAGCTTTTCACTAGTCGCTTCACCATGAAAATCAATAAAAATAAAAGGTGTCCGTTTTGAAGCTTCCGCAAGAAGTTCATCTACTTTTTGAAATGGGCAATCAATTGGCGGTAAAAATGTGCGTCCCTGCAAGTTCATCACAGCAAGTTCTTTTCCTTGTTTTTGAATAAACGTTAACCCTTTTCCAGGTGTACCTTCCGGGAAATTAGCTGGACGGACAATATTCGCTGCATCATCGATAAAGTCGAAAATGTCTCTTTTATCCCATGTGTGGTTTCCCATTGTAAGCACGTCAGCCCCTGCTTGTAATAGTTCGTGATATATCTTTTCTGTCAGACCCTTTCCATGAGCAGCATTCTCTCCGTTTACAATTGTAAAGTGAGGCTGGTATTTTCTTTTAAGCTTTGGCAAATATTCTTTTAACATGTCTCTTCCAGGTGAACCGACTATATCTCCAACAAATAAAATTTTCATGCGTTTTGAACCCTTTCTCTGATAAAGTGACGTTCTATAAGTGTTGCATATCTACATAAAAAAATAAAGCGGCGCTAAGCGCACCGCTCTATTTTGCATACTCTACTGCGCGAGTTTCTCGAATGACCGTAACCTTAATATGGCCAGGGTAATCAAGCTCGTCCTCAATTCGCTTACGAATATCCCTTGCTAGACGGTGAGCTTCAAGATCATTAATTGAATCTGGCTTCACCATTATACGTACTTCACGTCCAGCCTGTATTGCAAACGATTTTTCAACACCTTCATAAGATTCAGAGATATCTTCTAGCTTTTCAAGTCTCCGAATGTAATTTTCAAGCGTCTCACTTCTTGCACCAGGGCGTGCTGCAGATAAAGCATCCGCTGCAGCAACAAGAACAGCGATAATCGATGTCGGTTCTTGGTCACCATGGTGAGAGGCAATACTGTTGATGACAACAGGATGCTCTTTATATTTCGTCGCAAGCTCAACGCCAATTTCTACGTGGCTTCCTTCTACTTCATGATCAATGGCTTTCCCGATGTCATGCAGAAGACCTGCTCGTTTCGCAAGCTTCGCATCTTCTCCAAGCTCTGAAGCCATGAGACCTGCTAAATGTGCAACCTCAATTGAATGCTTCAGGACATTTTGTCCATAGCTTGTACGGAATTTCAAGCGTCCGAGAATTTTGATAAGATCCGGATGCAAACCATGAACACCGACTTCAAATGTCGTTTGTTCACCCATTTCCCGAATATAATCATCGACTTCGCGGCGAGATTTTTCTACCATTTCTTCAATTCGTGCAGGATGAATGCGGCCATCCTGGACTAGCTTATCGAGAGCTATCCTTGCTGTTTCACGTCTAATCGGATCAAAGCCCGATAATATAACAGCTTCAGGTGTATCATCAATGATCAGATCAATACCTGTTAACGTTTCTAACGTACGGATATTTCGTCCTTCACGTCCGATAATACGACCTTTCATCTCATCATTTGGAAGATTGACGACAGATACCGTTGTTTCAGCTACATGATCAGCCGCACAACGCTGTAACGCAAGTGAAAGAATGTTTTTCGCTTTTTTATCAGCTTCTTCTTTCGCTCGGTTTTCGGATTCTTTCGTCATGACTGCAATGTCGTGGGAAAGCTCATTTTCAACTTGATCCAGAATGATTTGTTTCGCTTCATCTCGAGTTAGACTAGAAATACGTTCTAACTCAGCTTTCTGCAAACGAATCATATCATCCACTTTGCTTTCCATCTCTTCAATATGTTGTTGTCGTTCATGCAGAGAATGATCTTTCTTCTCCAACAGGGACTCCCGTTTATCTAAAGATTCGTCTTTGCGATCAAGATTTTCCTCTTTTTGAAGTAAACGGTTTTCTTGTCTTTGAAGCTCATTACGCCTTTCACGAACTTCTTGCTCCGCTTCTACACGAAACGAATGAATTTCATCTTTCGCTTCCAAGAGCGCTTCTTTCTTCAATGCTTCCGCATCACGCTTTGCATCCTCAACAATTTGTTCGGCCAAGTTTCTTGCGCCGGATATTTTTGCTTCTGCAATGGTTTTACGAACAAAGTAGCCAACAACTAAACAGATTAGGCTCAGCAAAATGGAGATGATCGTAAACATCATCGTAGGCGACATTTTTTCACCTCCTCTTGCTATGAACTTGGTTTTACAAATAAAGTGTCGGCGTGTACATTGTCTTGTGTCTCAACATACAGGACCTTCACAGGGAATGAGATTCTCACTGCCCTTGTCAAGTTTAAATTAGTTATCAATCATGTTAAGAAAAACAAGTGATACATTTCCATTGTAATTGTGTCGGAAATACTTGTCAAGCTAGTCAGACTGAGGTGCAAGTCGTTATTTCAAGCAAAGACAGAACTTTTGTGCTACTGACTATCATGCTATTGTAAAAAAAAGACGCTTTTCAGCGTCTTGCATCTTTTTACTCATTAAATTCCAATTCTTCTTGTTCTTCTTCAATTGGTTTCACTCCGTTTGTATTTAAACCGTAGTGTTCCCTGATTTGTTCTTGAATCATTAGAAGGATATCTTTGTTTTCTTTCAGGAACTGTTTCGCATTTTCGCGGCCTTGTCCAAGGCGTTCCTCTTGGTAAGAATACCAAGCACCGCTCTTTTGTACAATATCTAGTTCGCTTCCAAGATCGATGATTTCTCCCTCTTTGGAGATCCCTTCACCGTACATGATATCTACTTCAGCAACACGAAATGGTGGTGCAACTTTGTTTTTCACTACTTTAATTCTTGTTTTATTCCCCATAATGTCATTGCCTTGTTTCAGCTGTTCAGCACGACGCACTTCTAAACGAACAGAAGAATAAAACTTTAATGCTCGTCCGCCAGGAGTTGTTTCAGGGTTCCCAAACATGACGCCTACTTTTTCACGAATTTGGTTGATAAAGATCGCAATTGTTTTCGATTTGTTGATTGCACCTGATAGTTTACGAAGTGCTTGAGACATCAAACGTGCTTGAAGACCAACGTGTGAATCACCCATGTCTCCTTCAATCTCTGCTTTTGGTACAAGAGCAGCAACTGAGTCAATGACAACAATATCAACTGCACCACTGCGGACAAGTGCCTCTGCAATTTCAAGTGCTTGTTCTCCTGTATCCGGCTGAGACAGTAAAAGCTCATCGATATTGACACCTACCTTTTGAGCATAAACAGGATCAAGTGCATGCTCTGCATCAATAAATGCGGCTTGTCCTCCCTGTTGCTGAACCTCTGCAATCGCATGAAGAGCCACTGTTGTTTTACCAGAACTCTCTGGACCGTAAACTTCAATAATACGACCGCGAGGATATCCACCTATCCCCAGCGCAGTATCAAGTGCTAATGAACCACTAGGCACTGTTGAAATTTGTGTATCTGTTTTCTCTCCTAGTTTCATAATAGAGCCTTTACCAAACTGTTTTTCTATTTGTTTAAGAGCCATATCTAAGGCTGCTTGACGATCACTCATTCTATTGTTTCCTCCTTTATCAATTCCACTATTTATACTATACCTTGTTTCACATCGTTTGCCAAGAAAAAAACGAACACATATTCGACTTTTTTCTTAGCACATTATTTGAGAAAAGATTGATTTCTATTAGAAGAAACGTTCTTTTATAAAGGAGTAAACCTAGCAAAAATCGAAATTAACTTTCTTTTAATAATGTGAGTAGGTGGTGTAAGCCATATTTCACAGCGCGCTTCCGAATGCCTGATCGACTGCCCGTAAACACCCATTCAAAGACGTCTGTCTGATCTTTTGTTGAAAGACCGATAAACACTTTTCCTACAGGCTGTCCTTCCTGAATATCAGGCCCTGCAACACCAGTAAAGCTAATTCCGATATCACTTCCGGTTAGCTTTCTTACGCCCTCAGCGAGTTCAAAGGCACACTCTTTGCTTACAGCACCATGGGTAGAAAGTGTTTCCTCCCGGCAGCCTACCACATGCTGTTTCACTTGGTTTGTGTAACAAACAACACTTCCATTAAAAATAGACGAAGCTCCTTCGAGATCTGTGAGCCATTCAGAGAACATTCCGCCTGTGAAGCTTTCAGCTGCAGCCACTGTTTTCTCATGTGTATGTAAAGCCTTTGATACCTCACGGACAAGAGATGTATCACCATATCCGTAGAAATATTCCCCTACGCGCTCTAATATTTGTGATTCTGTTTCCTTTAAGAGTCGTTCTGTTTCTTTTTCATTTTCATGTTTTGCCGTCAGTCTCAGCGTCACTTCACCATCGGCTGCTAGCGGTGCAATTGTTGGATTGGTCTGAGCGTCGATTAAATCTTCGAGATCTGTTTCAAGCTGTGATTCACCAATTCCGAAGAAACGCAGAACAACAGACACGATTTTTTCCTTTAAGCCAAGCTTCTCTGAAATAAGCGGCTTTGCTTCGTTTTCAAACATCGGGTGCAGTTCACTAGGCGGACCAGGTAGCAGGATATAAAAAGTATCTCCCTCTTGGATAAACATACCTGGTGCCATCCCAAACCGGTTGACAAGTACCTCAGAACCCTCTAGAACCAGTGCCTGCTTGCGATTGTTCGGTGACATGTTACGTCCTGTCTTTTGAAAGTAGTCTTGAATTGATTCAAAAGCTTCTTCATTTAAAACAAGCTCTTTACCGAGCATATTTGCAATTGTTTCTTTTGTTAAATCGTCTTTTGTCGGTCCAAGACCACCTGAGAAAATAATCAAATTAGACCTTTCTTGTGCCACACGAATGGCCTGTTTTAAACGCTCTGGGTTGTCACCGACTGCTGTGTGGTAATAAACATTCACACCAATTTCAGCTAGTTGTTTGCTGATATATTGTGCATTCGTATTCGTAATTTGCCCTAGCAAAAGTTCGGAACCGACTGCAATGATTTCTGCTTTTCTCTCTGAATTCAAAGCGTACACGTCCTTTTTAATTAGAATTCTTTAAAGCTTCCCAGTTTTTCGCAAAGTAATCCCAGCCTGAGACAACCGTGAAGAACACTGCTACCCACATGGCAAGATGACCGAACGGGAATGATACAAGTTCAAACGGCAGGTTATGCAATAGAAGTGCCGAAATCGCAATGATTTGCGCCCATGTTTTCACTTTTCCAAGCATATTGGCCGCTACCACTTCACCGTCTCCGGCTAATACGAGCCTTAGACCTGTCACAGCAAATTCACGGCTAATGATGACAATCGCCATCCATGCAGGCGTAAGGTGATATTGAACCAGTATAATTAAAGCAGCTGAAACAAGCAATTTATCTGCAAGCGGATCTAAAAATTTACCGAAATTCGTTACTAAATTTAGCTTGCGTGCGTAGTAACCATCAATCCAATCGGTTGTTGATGCAACAATAAACAAGATGGCCCCGACAAGGTGAGTCACTTCAATACTCACGTCACCAAAGCGTGCAACACCCCAATCTAAAGGAGCGAGCATAATCATCATAAAAACTGGGATCAAAGCGATCCTAGAAAGTGTAATTTTATTCGGTAAGTTAAACATAAAAACCAATCCTCCAATCATGCATTTTATGTATATCGTAGTAGGAACAAAAGAAAAGTCATCTACTTGCTTAAGATGACTTTTCCTTTTCTTTATTCACAATCACGATGTTTTGTGTCATTGTGTTCTTAGGATCTAATTCATACTTGAGCGCCTCGTCATTGACCTTGATGTCAATTCCAGTCGCATTTCCGAGACGAATATCTACTTTCGATAGCTCAGATAAATCTGTTTTAAACGAATCTCCATCCTTAAGTTCACCCATCTTCAACACTTTTCCAGACTGGTCTCTTACACGTAGCCATGAAGTTTGTGTTGCAGAAATGGTTAACTCCATTTCATCTGAACCGGACACTTCGTAGGTCGTCGTCGCACCTTCTGTATTTGTCGCCTTGATGGAAACAGCTTCATCGTCTTTTGATGAATCGTCTTTTTTGGACGTTTCTTTTTTATTCTCTGAAGATGCCTTTTCTTTTTTCTTTTGATCCTTCGCCAGTGATGAATCTTCTGATACTTCATATTTTGATTCTGATTGTTGCAAATCCGTCTGATGATTCTTCTGCCCGCTATCATGATTGACCGCTTGAATGATGACATAAATGATCGCTATGACAACGAGAATGCCTCCAACAATCAAAATGGTCGGCAACAGCTCTAACACCTTTGAAGCAGGCTTTGGCAACTCTCTTTGCGGTTTAATATTCGATAATTTATCAGATACTTCATCATTATATGTGCTTGGCACATCTTTACGAAATTCTTCGAACAATTGTTCATGATTCAGTCCAACGGCTTCGGCATATTGTTTAATAAACGCTCTGACGTAAAATTTACCTGGAATAATATCATAGTTTCCTTGTTCGATTGCTTGTAAATAGCGCTTTTGGATTTTGGTAGCCGTCTGAAGATCCTCCAGCGACATCCCTTTTTCCTCTCTGGCCTCAATGAGCCGTTTTCCCAATTCAGTCAAAACAAACACCTACCATTACCATATTAAAAATCGAAGCCCGAAAAACCAGAATGGTCAAATACTTGTGGCTCTTCAGCATGCTCGTATGTAATTTCTTCATCTGCATTATTTCGCAGTTCAATGATGTAATCGAAATCATCCATTGTATATTCTGAATTTTGAATAAAGATATCTGGATGTTCAACCACTTTAGTTGCCGGCAGTCTCATGATTTCTCTTAAAAGTTGCAAATGCTTTTCTGAACCTCTTCTTGTTGAAACAATCCCATCAATAATGAATACGTTATCTGGGCTATATTCGTCTGCAATGAGCTGACTGCGAATGGTCTGCTTTAAAAGGGTAGACGACACAAACAGCCATCTTTTACTTGCACATACACTTGAAGCCACAATCGACTCTGTTTTTCCAACACGCGGCATCCCACGAATTCCAATCAATTTATGCCCTTCTTTTTTAAATAACTCAGCCATGAAGTCAACCAGAAGACCGAGCTCGTCCCTTTCAAAACGGAACGTCTTTTTATCATCAGCATCACGCTGTATGTATCTTCCATGACGAACAGCCAAACGGTCACGAAGTTTTGGCTGTCTTAATTTTGTTACTTTTATCGTTTCCATTGTATTTAAAATTGATTCAAGGCGCTTAATTTGGTCAGTATGATCACAGCGTAAAAGCATTCCGCGTCTTGATACATCAACACCATTTATTGTCACAATATTGATTGAAAGCATCCCCATTAAAGAAGAAATGTCTCCTAAAAGACCGGGACGGTTTACTTGTATCTCATATTCAAAATACCATTCGAGCTTTGCCAAATGATATTACCCCCTTCATTGTGGCAAATTTTTACCTTCCTTTATCATAAAGCATTTTCACATTTTTAGAAAGCACAATGTTGCTAAACGGTTAAAATAAAAAGAGAGGCACGAACGTCCCCTCTTTTGACTTAGTGCGTGCTATTATTTTCAACAAGCTTGACCATCATGTTTGCAATGGCACGCTGCTCATCTTCTGATGCAACGCTCCAAAGGTCAGCAAGCACTCTTTCCTGCTCGTTTTTTGCCTCAACTTCATTGGCAAGATAACCGCCAATTTCATACGCAAGGTTATTGATTGTATCATCTGACAAACCTTTATCCTGCGCATGGTTTAAACGGTCACCTAAAAAGTTTTTCCAATGATCCCAGTTCTCAAGTACAGACATGTCGATTCCTCCATTCGAAAAGATGAATTACAGCCATAGCTTTTGTCATGGAGAGATGAATTATACACGTTTTTTAACAGTACCAGCCGCCGTTGACTGATAAAATTTGTCCTGTAATATAACTTGACTTTTCTGAGGTGAGAAAACAAATAGCATCTGCAATTTCTTCAGGAGCTGCAAGTCTGCCGAGCGGGATCTCTTCTTCGAGCACTGTTAAGTCTTCTGCTGAAAAAGTGCTTAACATGTCTGTATGAACGGCTCCAGGTGAGACTGCATTTGCTCTAATTCCACTTGGCGCAAGCTCTTTAGCCAAACCTTTTATAAAGGCATTTTGCGCCCCTTTCACCATGCTGTATAGCACTTCACACGATGCGCCAGTTTCCCCCCAGATGGAGCTCACCGCAATGATGACACCCGCTTTTTTTTGAATCATTGCTGGCAGTAGTAATTGTGTGAGTTCATAAGGACTTGTTACATGGAGCTGCACCATTTCGGCAAGTGTCTCTTTTGAAGTGTCCGTCACTAAGCCAATATGACTTTTGCCGCTATTGAAAATTAAAATATCAGGAGAATGCGGCAGACAGCTGACAAGTTCATCTGCCCCGCTTGTTGTTGATAAATCAGCTTGAACCACATGTGTTTGAATGTTGTACATCTCTTTCAGATGAGCGGCGAGACGTATGGCCGCCTGATCATTTTGATGATAATGCAACATGAGATGGTGGCCTTCTTGAGCAAGCCTTTTTGCTGTCGCTTGCCCAATTCCACCACTGGCACCAGTTATAAGCGCCCAACTGCTCATAGAACGTTCCTACTTTCTTTATGAATTGCCTTACTCTTTTCGTTTAAATGGGAACCAGTTTGCTGATCCGAACATTCGCACCATAACAGGTACGAACAATGGTAGCACAATGAGTGCATACAGTAAAAGTCCCGTTAACACAAGTGTTGCAATTTGTAAAAGAGATAACACACCTGACGGCAACATAGCCGCAAATGTACCTGCTAAAATGACAGCAGCTGATATGATCACAGAACCCATATTCTTCATGGATTCGGTCATCGCCAGTTGTGTATCTTTTGTTTTGTATTCGTTAAACCGCTCCATTAAGAAGATCGAATAGTCAACACCAAGAGCCATCAGAATGACAAAGCCGAAGAATGGGACAGCCCAGTTGATGCCTGGATATCCAAAGAAGTGAGTGAAAATAAACTCGGTCACACCTATCGCTGTAAAGTAAGTCAAAATAAGAGATGCGACCAAATAAAGCGGCATCACAAGAGAACGGAACAGCATCACCAATATGAGAAATATGCCGATCATCATATAAAGTACCGTTTTATTAAAGTCTTGATTTGACAACTGTTTTAAATCAGCATTCATACTTGAAACACCCGCAACACCAAAAGATGCATCTTTTAAATTTGTTTCAGGGAGCACACGCTCGACTGAAGCTTCTACTTGTTTAATCGTCGTCATGGCGTCATTGCCATATGGATTTTTTTCTAAAATGACATCAATCTTTGTCATCTTTCGATCATCAGACATGTATGAATCAAATACTTGCTTGAATGCTTTATTTTTCAGTATTTTTTTCGGAATAAACCAGCCGGCCATGTCTTGATCTGGTGCATTGTTCAATTCATCTAAGTAGTCGCCAGCACCCATTAAACCGCTTGAAACCTTCTCAAGTCCTTCTACACTTGCATTGAGACCATCAGTCAATTTGATGAGATCTTCACCAAAACCTGCAATCTTTTCTTTCATTTGTTTTTGACCTTCTACGATTTTACCTGCACCATTTTCAAGCTGTGGTAAACTGTTTGCCAACTGCTCTTGTCCTTTAGCGGTTTGATCAAGCCCATTTTCAATTTTGTCTAAACCTGCAATGAGCTGATTAATTTTATTCGTAAAGACTTTTTGCTGCTCTGATGCTTTTGCGATAAAGGCATCAGCAGTTTCAAGCTGTTTTTTCGCTTCTTTTGCTTGTTTTGCGTAACTGTCTGCCTGTTTGGACCCTTCTTGTAAGATAGTAGATAGTTCCTTGTATGAAGATTTGATGGTTTGATACGATTGATTCTCTTTTACCTGTGGAATTTGCTCTTCGAGTGTACTGAATTGTTTATTTGCTTGACTGATCAGTGCTTTCACATCATTTGCTACAGATGATGCGGTGTCTACCTGCGATAATACCGCCTTTAATTCCTTGGAAATGCTCCTATAAAGAGTGACTTGCTGATTCACTTGAGCAACTTGAGCGGTTAATTCTTTTTTAGCGTCCTTTATTTCCTCTTTAATCGTTGCTACACCTTGTTTGTTTTGGTCGATTCCGTCTTTTAGTTTTCTTAACGTTTTTTCGACATGTTGAATGCCAGTTTGCACGGATTTTGTACCAGAAATTAATTGATTAATGCCTTTTCCTGATGATTTGATTTGTGGTGTTTGGTCTTCAATGGATTTACTCGCCTTCGCAAGGCCGTCTTTGATTTTTTTCAATCCTTCATTGCTGGACTCAAGTCCGTTATTCAATTGTTTGGCTTGTGACTTCACGTACAGATCACTCAGCCCTTTACCGACTGGACGTGTCGCACTTCTGACTTTACTCACGCCATCTGTTTGTTCAATGGCACGGCTTAATTTTTCAACTGCGATCAGCCCTTCGTTATTGTCAAGGAGATTAGATGATTTCACAACAACAGTTGCTGGGAGCGCTTCACCTGGTCCAAATTTGTCAGAAATCGTATTGAATGCATTGACAGATTCATACTTATTACCGATTTCATCCAAGCTGTTATAGGAAAGTGTTCCTTTATACATGAGAATAGGAGGAAGTGTCATCATCCCGACAATTAATAAGCTGAAAAGTGGTTTCTTGAAGGAGAAACGACCTGCTGTTTCCCACATTTTTGATTGTGGATGGGCAATATCACCTTTAATCGGCCAAAATAAAACTTTTCCTAAAACGGCCATAAAGAATGGAACGACGGTGAGCAGTGCCACAATTAGCACAGCGACACCAACTGCGACCGCGACAGCTGATTTATAAAGCTGAAATTGTGCTAGACCAATACATGTAAAACCGATAAGAACAGCAATTCCGCTAAACAAGACCGTCTTCCCTGCTGTTTGATACGTGATAAGGATGGCCTCAATTTTGTCTTTCCCATGCGCTATCTCTTCTTTAAATCGGCTTAAGAGTAAGATGCAGTAGTCAGTTCCAATCCCAAACATGATGGCAACCATAAAGATTTGGGTAAAAGTAGAGAGCGGAAAGTCTGCATATTTGACTAAGTAAGCGACAATCGATTGACTGACCAGATAAGAAAGTGCCACTGTCACTAAAGGAACAAGAGGCGCTACTGCTGATCTGAAGACGAGCACAAGTACGACTAAAATAAATCCAATTGTAATGAATTCAGTCTTTTTCAAACCTTCTTGAGAGCTTGTGATGACATCATCATCAATTAACGGCTGTCCTGTCATTTCATACTTCAGATTCAGGCTCTTTAGCTTTTTGTTCACTTTCTCTTTAAAATCAGATGCCTTTATCTTGTTTGAATCATATGTAACAGGAACAAGCAAGGTCGATTGGTCTTTTGAGAGTAGCTGCTTTTTGATATCTTTGTTTGCTTCAAAATAAGAAGTGATGTCTTCTACGTGGAGGTCTGCATCTTTTTCTAACATCTGCAATGCCTTTTTTAAAGAAGGCTCTCTTTCTGTGACAAGATTCTTCTCTTGAAAAACAATCACGAGTGACTTTTCGGTATCTCCGTTTTCAGACATTTTCTTTATTAATTGATTCGCATATGAGGACGGATAACCATCAGGTACGGAAATTTGCCCTTTTTCTTTTGTTAATTGCGCCATATGAGGAGCGGTGATCAATAATACTGCCGCTAATGCGCCCCAAAGGACCGTGATAAGCCATCTACCCTTTATGATTGCTCTCATTAGTGCCTTGTGCCTCCTCTTCGATGATAATCTGATAAAGCTTTTCATATGTTTGGATAAACAATTCTATTTCCTTTTCTTCAAACTTTTCAAAATAAGAACGAACAAGATCTTGAAGCTGCTTCTCCATTCTTCCCACGACATCTTTCCCCTCTGTGGTCACATATAAGTGAACATTTCTTCTATCGACTTGATCGTGCTGACGAATGATATAGTTTTTATTAAAAAGACGATTTGTCATGGATGTCACAGCACTTTTATTGACATTACATTCAGCGGCCAATTCTGTTGATGTGCACCCAGGATGTAAGTTGATGTAACGAAGCGAGAAATATTGATCGAGTGTAAGTTCTTTATCAAGCTTTTCGGTGATCAAGCTTGATACTTTTCTCTCCATCATGAGATATACATCTGCATATCTTTGAATAAGCTGTGCAATTTTTTGTTGTTCCATATGCTGCCCCTTTTAGTTTAAGTGTTGAACTATTAAAGAGTTTAACTAATAAGTAAAACAGTGTCAATCATCATCTTCAAAAAGTTCAACTGCTTTAGTTTGTCACAATGAACACAAAAAAGACAAACCCTATTTACGCGAGTTTGTCTTTCTATGAATTAACGTGTTTTGGGGACGACTTTGAATACTGACATTCGTTTTTCATCAATTTCTTCATCTAATATCTGCTGAATATCTTGTAAATTCAATTGCTCTAATACTGGAACGACATCGAATAAACTCATCTCTAGAAACGCATATCTTGTGAATTGATTTGCAATGTATTCTGGAGAGTTCATGGCTTTTAAAAAGCTGCCAATTTTTTTCTTGCGGGCGAGCTCAATCTTATCTTCTGTGATGAGGCTCTTTGCTTGAAGAAGAGTTTGTTTCAATTCAGCTGCGAGCTGATCGGGATCGTTTGTATCTCCGCCAACTGAAGTAAAACCAAATCCGCCTTCTTCCGTATAGTCGTAACTGAATGTCTCATCAATCAAGCCTTTTTCATACATCCGCTCATATTGCAGCGAACTTTTGCCAAATAACGTCTCTAAGATGATATTCATTCCAAGCTCATGCTTTAAAAGCTGTTTGCCTTTTTTATGTGGATTCTTTGTTTTTAAACCAAACATACACTTAGAACCTTGAACGTTCATTTTGAGCTCATATTCTTGACGATATACATTCTCAGGTTCATTGATTTCTTTCCGCTTAATATCAGGCTGGTCTGTAAAAGGTTTTTTCGCTTGATTCGCTCTTACTTGATCTAATATTTGCTTAGGATCAACAGGACCGACAACGAAAAGTAGCATATTGCTCGGATGATAGAACGTTTCATAACATTCATACAAATGATCCTTTGTGATGGGTGCAATGCTTTCTACTGTTCCAGCAATGTCGATTCTGACTGGATGCTCTTGATATAAATTTTCAATGAGCCCAAAAAATAAGCGCCAGTCTGGGTTATCGTCATACATGTTGATTTCCTGACCGATGATTCCTTTTTCTTTTTCAACCGTTTTTTCGGTAAAATAGGGGTCTTGAACAAAGTCAATGAGCGTCTCAAGGTTTTGCTTGACATTTGTGGTACTTGAGAATAAGTAGGTCGTTCTCGTAAACGTTGTAAAAGCATTTGCAGATGCACCTTGTTTACTAAAAGTATGGAATACATCGCCATCTTCTTTTTCAAACAGCTTATGCTCTAAAAAATGGGCAATGCCATCTGGAACACGTATCATCTTCTCCTGACCAAGTGGCACAAATTCGTTATCGACTGAGCCATATTTGGTTGTAAAGCTTGCATATGTTTTGTTAAACCCATGCTTTGGCAGCACGTAAACGTCTAATCCATTGTCCATTTTTTCGTGATACATCGTTTCTTGTAGCTGATCGAATTGAATTGTTTTCACCGTCATGAAGCACCCTCCGTTCCTTTCAGAAAATAGGTCGTATCCCATTCGATTTTCTGACCCACTTTGATCATATCCTCTTTTGTCACGCGCTCTAACGCTTCTAAAAAGGAATCAAGGGTCTCTCCTGTTGGAATGACCGCATGCTGATATAGATATTCCGCTGTACCATAAGGCGTATCAATGGTTTCTAGCAGTTGATTTTTGACGACGGCCTTTGTTTGTTCAATAGCCTCATCTGTAAAATCACCTTTTTGCATAGCTTCAAATTGCTCTTTAATGATGTCGACAGCTTGGTGATAGTTCGCTACTTCAATTCCAGACATGACCATCATCAAACCTTTAAAGCTCTCAAGCCTTGACACAGCATAGTACGCAAGACTTGCTTTTTCACGAACATTGATAAAAAGTTTTGAATGTGAGAAGCCGCCAAATAGACCATTAAATAAGTGCAGCGCTGGATAATCTTGATCGGCGATTGTTGTATGTGTGCGAAAGCCGATATTCAGCTTGCCTTGTTTGACATCTTCTTCATCGATGACTTCTTTTGGTTCTGCATGTGACCTTGATGAATCCGCATCTTTTTTAACCGGCTCTCTGTCACTTGTTTTGAAATATTCAGTGACCATCCGCTTGATATCTTGCTCGTCAACGTCTCCCACAACATAGAGATCAAGCTGATCTGAATGAAGAGCATGCTTATAAGCTTCATAAAGAGTGCCCTCAGTGATCGCATCTAGGTCGTCCATTTCACCATGAACGTGCAGAGCATACGGCTCACCTTTACACATCTCTTGAACTAGTCGTAAATTTGAATAACGCATCTTATCATCATAAACAGCCTGAATGCGTTGCTTTAATGTTCGTTTCTCTTGATCTACATATAATTTGCTAAACACCCCTTCTTCAAGATATGGGTGGAATAGAAGGTCAGCCAATAATGATATCCCTTTTTCTAGTAAAGGGGACTGATCTTTTAAATATTTTTCATTCGCCATTTCAAGACGGAATGTAATGACATGATTCTCACCTTTTTTCGCCATGTCTGCCGAAACCGTCGCACCATAAAGCTCGTCAAAATAAGCCCGCAATTCTCCTGTTTTCGGCCATTTTTCTGTTCCCCTTAAAAGCACATGGGGAAAAAGGGAACGCATGGTCACGTCATCTTTAGATAAAGGCGCAAGCATTTTAAAAAGAATAGTCACTGTTTTAAATTTTTCTGTTTTGACAATATGTGTATTCAGACCAGCTGTCTTGAATGTGTTCTCTTGTAAATATGTCATGAGAAACCTCCTTTGTTCATCCTATTTATTATGTATTAGAACATAGCTGATCTATACGCAACTCAGCCATTTAATAGTCATTATATCAATCAGAGGAAAGGATAGGAAATAAAAACGCCTCTGCATAAGCAGAGACGCGGGCTACGATTTCATCCTGAACGGCCACCAATTCCATTTGCCGAAAATATGGACCATAACCGGAACAAATAGCGGCAGAACAACAAAAGCATATAACAAAAGACCAATGAGCACAACTGTTGCTATCTCAACAAGAGATAAAACACCTGATGGCAGCATAGCTGCAAAGGTGCCACCTAAAATGGCAACTGCTGAAATAATGACTGAGCCCATATTTCTCATTGCTGATATCATCGATGCTTGAACATGTTCTCCCTTCCATTCATTAAAACGATCCATGAGGAAGATGGAATAATCAATCCCAAGCGTGACGAGAATGACAAAGCTGAAAAACGGCACAGCCCAACTTACACCATCATAGCCAAAGAAGGTTTTAAATATCCATTCTGTTAAACCGATGGATGTAAAATACGTTAAGATCATTGATAGTGTTAAGTATATAGGCATGACAATAGAACGTAACAATAAAATTAAAATAAAGAAAATTCCCATTAACATAAATATAACGGTTCGAATAAAATCACCGTCGGATGTTTCTTTTAAATCAACATTTAAGCTTGATATACCTGATACACCATAGTTCGCATTTTTCAATCCGCTCTCTGGCAAAAATAGATCAAGTGTATTCTCAATTTTTGCCACACCTTCCATCGCTTCATTGCTATATGGATTTACATTCAAAATGACTTCAAATGTCGTTAATTTGCGATCTGGAGACATATAGGTATGAAAAATTTGCTTAAAATCATGTCGTTTTAACACTTCTTTAGGAATAAACCAGCCGGTTACTTCTTCATCGGGTGCCTGTTGGAGCTGCTTTAAATAGCTATCAGCCTCTGTGAAGCCGTTTTTAACTTGCTCTAACCCTTCAATACTTTCATCTAAACCATCTGTTAATAAATTGAGCTTAGATGAAAATTGGCTAAATCCTTTTTTTAATGATTTTTGACCATCTGCTAGCTGGTCTGCTCCATTTTCTATTTTAGGCATTTCTTTAATTAATTGTTTTTGTCCTTTGTTCGTTTGATCAAGACCATCATAAATTTGATCAAGCCCTGTCATTAAATCGTGTACTTGTCGTTTCACTTCTTTCTGTTTACTTTTCAATGCTTGAATGACCTGATTTGCTTTTTTGATCTTTTGTTCAAAAGCTGATGCTTCATCTTCATATAAGCTCATTTGGTCTTCTGCTTGTTTTAGCATTTCTTTTGTTTCCCTGAATACCTTCTTAATGTCCTTATATTCATCCATGTCTTTGAGTTTTGGAACACGCTTTTCAAGCGTTTCAAATGATAGATTCTCATAAGACTTTTTCACTTTTTTGATCGTGGTCATAAGTTCCTGATTTGATTTCTCATGGCGTTCAAACGTGTTGACCATTGTTTGAAGCTCTTTAATCATTGCTTCACTGCTATAATATTCTTGTTCTAGTTCTTTTTTCGCTTCTTTGATTTTTTGTCTGATGGTACCGACACCGTCTTTGCTGCGCTTAACCCCATCTTCTAAAGCAATCAGTGATTCTCTTACTTCTCCAATTCCATTTTTGATGGCTTTTGTTCCATGAATCAACTTGTCAATTCCTTTAGTGGAGTCTTCAATCTTTGGCTTTTGTTTGATAAGAGCTAAGTTTGTTTCTGTCAATCCATCAGAGATTTTCCCTATTCCTTCATTTCCTTTTCCAAGCTCTCCACCTAGGTCTTTCGCTTGAGAAGTGACGTACAGTTGACTTAAACCATCTCCAACCGGTCTTGTGACACTTCGAACTGTTTTTACTTCTTCAATGTCATTTAACTTACGAGTGAGCTTTTCAATAATGACGATCTTTTCCTGATTATCTAGCTCGTTTTCACTTTCAACAAGAACATTCAGCGGCAATGCTTCTCCGTATCCAAATTGATCTGAAATTGTATTAAACGCACGGACTGATTCATACTTTGTCCCAATTTCATTTAAACTGTTATAAGAAAGTGTTCCATCATACATGAGAATTGGCGGAACTGTGATAAGGGCTACTAAACCTAAGCTGATGAGCGGTCTCTTAAATGAAAACCGACCTGCAAGCTCCCATATTTTACTTTGCGGATGACGGATATTTTCTCTTTTAGATGGCCAAAAAAGAGATTTTCCGAAAACCGACATAAAAAAAGGAACAATCGTGACAAGAGCGATCAGCAAAATGCCAACTCCCACCGCAACACTGACAGCGGATTGATACAGTTGAAATTTGGCAAAACCAATGCTTGAGAAACCGACTAATACGGCTAACCCGCTGAAAAACACCGTTTTGCCTGCACATTTATAAGTGATGATGATCGATTCTTGCACATCACGTCCTTGCCCTATCTCCTCTTTAAAACGGCTTAAAAGCAAGATACAATAATCTGTTCCTATACCGAACATAATCGCTACCATAAAAATCTGAGTGAAATTAGATAGAGGAAATTGCGTATATTCCACGAGAAAAGCCACAACACACCGACTTACCGCGTAAGAAATTCCAATCGTAATCAGTGGAACAACAGGTGCTAATATTGATCTGAACACAATAATTAAAATAAAAAAAATAAAGATCATCGTTATAAGTTCAGTTTTCTTCAGACCTTGTTGAGAGCTTTTAATGACATCTGAATCCACAAATTTTTGACCCGTCATTTCAAATGAAACGTTGTAGGGCTTTAAAACTTCCTCAATTTGTTCTTTAATCTTCACAGCTTTTGTTTCATAATGGTCGAATTTGAATGGAACAAGAAGTGTACTTTTATCTTTTGATAAAAGTTGTTTTTGAATGTCCGGATCTACATGAAAATATGAAGTAATTCCGTCAATGTGGAGTTCTGGGGCATGCGTGATGAGTGCAGCTAAAGCCTTTTTTAATTCCTGCTCTTTTGCAGGGAACAGATGTTGTTCGGAGAATACAATCACACCAGTGTCTTTTTTTCCTTTATGATCTGATAGCTTATCCAATAATTGAAGTGCTTCTGCTGTAGGTGTCCCATCTGGAACATTTAATTGCCCTTTTTCCCTCGTTAATTCCTCTAAATCGGGTGCAGTAATAAACAAAATAACGGCTGTTATCATCCACACCACTAATATCATCCATCTTGCTTTAATGATTTGCAACATAGCTGCTTCAAGCTCCTTCTAATTCATCAATCAATTTACTGTTTTTATAAATATGTCTGAAGTGCTGACTGCGACTTACAACTTGCTAATGGCAGGATGACCGATTCAATTGTCCTGTCGTGTTGAAGAAGCAGCCCTTTATTATCCATCCACGACTCTACTTCTGCCAATATAAAGACAGAGAAGAAATCTTCCACCTCCTATTTGGGATAATTTAATAGATATTACTATACTTTAGTTTAACTATCAAAAATTTACATGTCAATTTATAAAAAAGAAAAAAGATGGCAAAATACCGTCTTTTTTCTAAGTTTAAACCGTATTCAATTGTTCACTTTCATCCTTTTTATCGGGCTGGATGAAAAAGAGAACCAAAAATAATGAAATCAGACTACAAATGGTTGAGAGAATAAAGACGATGGAGTCTCCTTTATCCATGAGATACGCATAAATCGGCGGTCCCAAAGCTACGCCGATAAACCGCATACTACTGTAAAATGACGTAATGGTCCCGCACTGCTCTTTTTCAATTCCTTCTGTAATCAGTGCATCAAGTGCAGGTAGTACAATGCCTATCCCAACCCCGCCAATGCTCAAACATATAAATAATAAGTAGAAACTGTGATTCCACCACAAAAAGATATAAGAAAGAGATAATAAGGCCATTCCCACGATTAAAAACAATCTCATTTTTCCCTTCTCTTTTCCGATGGTCTTTCCAGCAACGAAGGAACTAATAGACAAAAAAAGGAGCGGGATACTAAGAAGGAGCCCTTTTTTGACCCCTTTAATTTGATAAGCCGCCTCTAAGTTGTCAGATAAATAAAAGAGCACACCAAATAGAAGAAACATAATAAAACCGCCAATTGCAAAAATAGAATAAAGCCAGCGTCCATCATGTTTAAAAATGGTCTTTGTTGATTTCAAAAATTCTTTAAATGAAGGCGCATTCTCTTCTTTTTTAGCGGATTCAACCATAAACAAGACCATGAGAAAGCTTGTAATTGAGAAAAACGGAATGAACCAAAACGGCATAAACCAAAACCAAGAAGCAAGCAGTGCTCCGATAATTGGACTTAGTACTTTTCCAGCAGTATTGGATGTTTCAATCGCACCAAGCCCTGCACTCACCTCTTTATCATCATGAAATAAGTCTCCTATAAACGGCATGACAACAGGAGCCGCTCCTGCTGATCCAACACCTTGAAGTACCCTGCCGAATAAAATCCACATGTATGGTTCTTTCATAATGGTTGAAGCAACGGCTGCAACAGCTCCTCCAAGACCAGCAATTAAAAGGCATGGAAGTAGCACCTTTTTCCTCCCAATACGATCAGATAAATACCCTGCAATTGGAATGCATAAGATCGCGACAACGGAATATACCGTAATAATGAGTGAGACCTGAAAGGAAGTAATTGAAAGTTTCTTTTCTATCTCTGGCAATACTGGTATTAACATCGAGTTCCCAAGTGTCATGATTAAAGGCACTGATGATAATGCAATAATATTTTTTTTACTGACTGTTTTCTCGCCCAACATCATTCACCCAATTCTATATACTGTTACCTTTTAGTGTGGCAAGTTTTATGGTTATTATGTACGGGCAAAAAAACAAAAGGCAACCGCTTATGAAAGCGCCTGCTTTGTTAAAATCGTTTACGAATGACATGAAAACTGAATTTATCCGCTCGAAAGTAGTTCAGCGAGTATAAAACCGGCTGATCATCTTGATCATAGTGCATTTGTTTCAGTAACAGAAGAGCAGTTTCAGGATCACATTCTAGTATAGGAGAAACTTGATCATGATAGCCAATCGGTTCAATGTCGGCAACTGCATATTTAATCCCGCTATGTGGTTCTCTGCCAAACAGCTCAAAAAGTGATTTGTCCTCATGAGTAAAAGAAGCGGGTAAATGTTTGACAGGAATTTTATCCAAACAATATACGACTGGTTGTCCATCTGCCGTTCGAACGCGCTCCATTGAAAAGATCTCATCAGATTCATCACACTGAAAACGGATGACGTCATTCTCTGTTGGCTCCCCTTCTTGCGAGGATAAGAAGATTGTTCCAGGTGTCATATTCACCTGCTCAATCATTTTCGTGACACTGGTGAGCTGTTCAATGCCTGTTGAAAAGAGGGGTCTTGAATTGACAAAAGTCCCTACTCCATGCCTTCTAATCAAATACTTTTCTTCTTCTAATATACGAAGGGCTTCACGCAGTGTCGCTCTGCTCACTCCTAAAAGTTTTGAGAGCTCGAACTCTGAGGGCAGTTTTTCTTTTTCGGCATATACACCTGTTTGAATATCTTCTTTAATACGGTCAATCACTTTCAAATATAAATGTCGATTGTCTGTTTTGGTAGACATGTTTTCCCTCCGTCTAATCAACGCAAATGATAAGATGAGAAATCTCTGTTCCGAGATAAGATGAAAATAACTATATCATGTTTTGAAAAATAAATAAATAGCCCGACATCCAGTTGACATAATTATTATATGATTGACTTAAAGGACTAAAATGATTTTATTTATTTTAGCCCTTTGTCATCTTTTCAGAAAAACCAGTACTTCATTGGAGCGAATGAAACATTCGTGAGCACCAGCACAGATCTGACAACGAATGCGAGGGGTTTGTCTACACGCTAAGCTCTCTTCCATTTATGAAGAGAGCTCGTCATATTGTTCTTTCGATAAGAGGACTTCTCTCGGTTTACTTCCTTCATATGGCCCCACAACGCCCCGCTCTTCCATTGCATCAATCAGACGTGCCGCTCGTGTATAGCCAATGCGGAATCTTCTTTGCAACATAGAAACAGAAGCCGTTTGCATACCAATGATTAATTCTACAGCTTCATCATATAAATCGTCTTCAACAGCCGTAAGCTCATCCTGCGTTTCTTCACTTGGAATCATTTCTTCTTGATATTGAGCCTTTTGCTGCGTGATGACATGATCTACAACATGTTCTACTTCTTCATCTGATAAAAATGCTCCTTGCACACGGACAGGCTTGTTCGCACCAACAGGTAAAAACAGCATGTCTCCCCTGCCTAGCAGCTTCTCTGCGCCCCCCATGTCAAGAATCGTTCTTGAATCCGTTTGTGAAGATACACTAAAAGCAATTCTTGATGGAATGTTTGCCTTAATAACCCCTGTAATTACATCTACAGAAGGTCTTTGTGTTGCGATAATTAAATGAATGCCAGCAGCACGTGCCATTTGAGAAAGTCTCGTAATTGAATCTTCAACATCAGAAGATGCGACCATCATTAAATCTGCCAGCTCATCCACTATTACCACAATATAAGGGAGCTCTGGTTGTTTTGCTTCCTCGGTTTGATTCATACGTTTAATATAATCATTGTAACCTTCAATATTCCTTGTGCCAGTATGAGAAAACAGTTCGTAGCGGCGTTCCATTTCACTAACCACTTTTTTTAGTGCCTGAGACGCTTTCTTCGGGTCTGTTACAACTGGTGCTAAAAGATGCGGGATACCATTGTAGACATTTAGTTCCACCATTTTAGGATCAATCATCATCATCTTCACTTCATGCGGTTTTGCTCTCATGAGAATACTTGTAATAATCCCATTGATACATACACTTTTTCCGCTACCGGTTGATCCTGCTACAAGCAAATGAGGCATTTTATTCAATTCAGCCAGCACCGCTTCACCAGAAATATTGCGGCCAAGCCCGATTAACAGTTTAGCATTTGGACGATCGTTTTGCTTCGATTCTAAGACCTCTTTTAAAGAGACCATGGCAATTTCGGCGTTAGGCACTTCTATCCCAATCGCCGATTTACCTGGAATCGGTGCCTCAATTCGAATATCCTTTGCTGCTAGAGCCAGTGCTAGGTCATCACTTAAATTGACAATTTTACTTACTTTGACCCCGACATCCGGGTATACTTCATATTTCGTCACTGCCGGTCCTAAATGAACCTGCGTCACCTTTGCCTTCACACCAAAGCTTTGAAACGTTTTCTCGAGCTTTCTTGCATTTTCGTATATGTTTTTCTTATCCGTTTGTTGTCCCGAATGCTGGGGATCAGCCAAAATATCGAGAGACGGCAATTCGTAATCTTTATTTTCGAGTTCAGTAAACGTCATTGGCAGTGCTTCTTTTGGTTGATCTGCCCGATCATGCGATAATGCATTTTGCGCAGACTGCTCTTTTACATGGGGTCCGGTGTCTGTCGATACCTGCTCCTTTTGAACCGGAGGAGTGATCATTTCATCCCTGTCTGCAAAACTGGAGATAATCGGCTGACTATTGTCAGCAAGTGGTGTTTCCGCCTCGATCAAGATGTGATCATCATCGTCATCTTCTTGAACACGTGAACGTTTCTTCTTTTCTTTCTGAGAGGTAGTGCTTTTTTTAGCCCGCCTCATCCCTTTCATATCCTCAACAAACGCCTTCCACTGCTTGATAAAAAATTGTGAAACAGGCAGCAACACCTTTTTAACCATTTCTTGTAGCGATCGATTTGTCATTAGGATAATCCCAATCAGCATCAGTACAATGGCCATGATTTGAGAACCCGCTTGAGCAAATAAAAAGTAGGAAGCTGCAAACAAAATCGCACCGATCATTCCGCCTCCTAAATCAGGAGAGCCTGTCTCACCCTTTATGTCCATTAAGAAAAGCTCAAACGTATTTTTTATCACACTTTGAGAGCCTATGACCCCTGCAGATGATAAGTGCTGAAATAGTTTGACATGTGACAACAGCAAGATACTAGCGATGATGCAGTAAAGTCCTACTTTCCTTCTTGTTAAAATATCAGGTATTTGTTTTTTCCAAAAGATCGTCACACCAAAAAGAAATAACCCGATGAGACAGAGAATGAACCATTCACCTGCAAAAAATCGGAATAAATATACAAAGGTTTGTCCGACAACACCTAACTGCAAAATGGCAATGATCGCTATGGCAATACAAACCAGCCCGTTTAATTCATATTTCAGGTTTAGCTGTTTATTTTGTTTTTTTCTTGTTTTACGTTTTCTTTTTTTTGCCATACTCATCACCTTACTACAAAAGAAAATATAACCTACTGAAAGATGAGAAAGCAGCCTGGTTTTGGCTGCATCTTGTTGTAAGTTTTCCCTTTATTATAGCATAGAATCATTCATCTGCGTTAGTTTGATTCGCACCTAAATTTAACTTCAATCGCTTGCCTGGTGCAAGCTCTTGATTTAAAAAGTCCATTGGATTTGTGCTAAGAACTTGAACGATTTCTGCTTCATCTTCTTTCATTTCAACCATGACAGGCACGCCTTGAATCTGAATCTGCTTAAGCCGGCGCTGCTGCTCATTTTCCTGAGGGTATATCATCTCATACGGCATTGGTGTATATAAAATCATTGGATCATCCCCTCGTTTTGAGAAGATCGTTCTTCTATGAGTTCATTTAACTTTTTAATCGCTTGTCCTACACCGCCGACTTCATTCATGAGTCCATATTCTGCTGCCTCATGACCAACGACATTTGTTCCAATGTCTCTAGTTAAATTACCCTTTGAGAACATTAACTCTTTAAACTTCTCTTCTGTAATACCTGAGTGGCTTGTGACAAAGTTAATGACCCTTTCCTGCATTTTATCTAAGTATTCAAAGGTTTGCGGGACACCAATCACAAGACCGGTTAAACGCACAGGATGAATGGTCATTGTAGCGGTTTCTGCAATGTATGAATAATCACATGATACAGCGATTGGTACACCTATTGAGTGCCCGCCGCCAAGCACAATGGACACGGTTGGTTTTGATAAGGAAGCCAGCATTTCCGCAATGGCTAATCCAGCTTCAACATCACCGCCAACTGTATTTAAAATAATTAAAAGGCCTTCAATTTTTGGATTTTGTTCAACTGCAACGATTTGTGGGATAACGTGCTCATATTTGGTCGTTTTGTTTTGTGGCGGGAGCTGCATGTGACCTTCAATTTGTCCAATAATGGTTAGGCAATGTATATTTGTATCTTGTGACAATTGTGGAACAGCAGTTTCGCCAAGCTGTTGTATTTTGCTCATAATGCTTTCTTTTTCTTCTGGCTTTCGCTCTAGCTGCTGTTCATTTTTTTCATCCATTTGTCTTCATCCTTTCCTAAGCACTCTTTTCCTATTATGAACAAGAAGGCTTTATTCAATCCAACACAAACAAAGCCCAAAGAGCTTATGCTCCTTGGGCTTATCATCACACTTCCATAATAATTGGAATGATCATTGGCTTACGTTTGGTTTTTTCATAAAGGAATTGATTTAACACATCGCGCATGGATTGTTTAAGTGTTGACCAATCAACGACTGAGTTTTCTGTCTGCTCCTTGACAATCCCTTTTACTAGCTCTGTTGCTTTCACAATGAGCTCTTCGGATTCTCTTACATAAACAAATCCTCTTGTGATGATTTCAGGTCCGGAAATTAATTGTTTCTTTTGTTTATCAAGCGTAATCACCACAATTAAAATGCCGTCTTGAGACAATAGACGTCTATCGCGTAAAACAATGTTACCAATATCACCAACGCCAAGACCATCAATCAAAATGTTACCTTGGTGAACCTTTTCACCGATCTTCACGTTCTGTCCTCTGAATTCAACAACATCCCCTTTATCAATCAAGAAAATGTCACTGCGTTTCATTCCAATTTCTTCTGCAATACGTGAATGTGCTTTTTGCATGCGATATTCACCATTGACTGGGATTAAATACTTCGGCTTCAATAGATTCAGCATAAGCTTTAGTTCTTCTTGACAGCCGTGCCCAGATACATGCACACGCTTTTGAGCAAAAATAACTTGCGCTCCGCTTCTTGTGAGAAAATCGACTGTTTTAGAATAGATAAGCTCTTGTCCAGGGAGCGGTGTTGACGCAATCACAACCGTATCATCTTTTTCAATATGAAGCTGTTTGTGATTTTGTTTTGCCATTTTTGTTAAGGCGGCTAGCGGCTCTCCGTGGCTTCCAGCGGTCAAGATGACCACATCATTTTTCGCCATTTTTTTCACTTCTTGAGCTGGTACAAACAATTCTTCATCCGCTGTGACGTAACCAAGTTTAATCGCAAGCTGAAGTGTTGTCATCATATTCTTTCCTGCAACCGCAAGCTTACGGCCATTTTGAATCGTTGCATTGATGATCTGCTGTACACGGTTAATATTAGAAGAAGCTACAGCTACAATGACACGATTATCTGCATTGTACATCGCATTTGAGATTTCGTCTTGGACGAGCGCCTCAGAAGGTGTGTAGCCTGGTTTTTCAGCATTCGCACTGTCTGAAAGAAGTGCTAGAACACCACTATTTCCAATTTTTGCAATCTCTCCAATGTCACAGGCTTGGTTAAGCGCTGGGGTTTGATCAAATTTAAAATCACCTGTGCATACAATTGAACCAAGAGAGGTTTTGAAGCTAATTCCCACTGAGTCAGGGATACTATGGTTGGTTCTGAAAAATGACACCTTTGTTGTTTCAAATGGAATGACTGATTTAGCATGAACTTCACGCAAATCAGCTTTTTGATTAAAGCCATATTGTTTTAGCTTTTCTCGAAGTAAAGCAAGGGTCAGCTTCGTTCCATAAACTGGTACAGACAATTTACTTAAGCAATGGAATACGCCTCCAATTGCCTCATCATGTCCGTGGGTAAGAAAAATTGCTTTTACCCGATCAGCTCGTTCAGTTAAATAGGAGATATCCGGAATGACAACATCAATGCCTAGCATTTCGTTTTCTGGATGCATTAAACCTGCATCAACAACAAATATGTCAGAGTCAATCTCAATGACATATAAATTTTTCCCGATTTCTCCTACGCCTCCCAGTGCAATAATCCTTATGTTTTCTGTATTTATCTTTTTCAAAATTCTTATCCTCCTAGTCTCAAGCCCGTCCATCATCGCTTATTGCTATTATAACTGAATCTAATTTTAGAAAACAAGATGAAGTCACATTTTAAGAAAGTGTTTATGTATAAAAAGCGGTCATACTCAGGGACATCTGAGAATGACCGCTTCCGACATCTTTTCTTTTGATTAGCTGTTTAACACACTGCTTAAATCAAGTCTCTTTTCTTCTGACAAAGGCAAAAGCGGGAGACGGACGGATCCGACATCTAATCCTTTAAGCTGAAGTGCGGTTTTGACAGGTGTCGGATTTGGCGCTGAGAAAAGCTGCTTCATGATTGGGAGTAGCTTTTGGTGAATGAGTGCTGCATTAGCTGTTTGCCCAGAAGCATAGCTTTTGATCATCTGCTGCATATCAAGTCCAACGATGTGCGAGGCCACAGAAACTACCCCTTTAGCACCAACTGCTACAGCAGGAAGTGTTAAGCTGTCATCACCTGAGTATACATCAAAATCTTCTGGTGTTTCTGCAATGATTTTTGTCATCGCATCTAGATCACCGCTCGCTTCTTTCACTGCTACAATGTTGGGTATTTGTGCAAGCTTAATGGTTGTTTCCGGTGCTAAAGATGCAGCCGTTCTTCCTGGTACATTGTACAGCATAACAGGAAGAGATGTAGACTCGGCAATGGCTTTAAAGTGTTCATACATGCCTTCCTGTGACGGCTTGTTGTAGTAAGGTACGACAAGCATCACTGCATCGACGCCCGCTTCTTCTGCTTTTTTCGTTAGTTTGATAGACGCATTTGTATTGTTACTGCCTGTTCCTGCAATGATTTTACAACGACCATTTGATAATTTTACCGATTGCTGAAAAAGAGCGACTTTTTCTTCTGTCGATAAGGTTGGCGATTCGCCTGTTGTGCCTGCAACAACTAAAGAATCACTGCCATTTTTCAATAAGTAATCAATGAGAATTGATAGCTTTTGGAAATCAATGTTGCCCTTTTTATCAAAAGGGGTAATCATAGCTGTTATGATACTTCCGAAATTCATTTTATTCACCTCATCATGATTCAATCACATTTATCTTGAAAGTTCAAACACTTCATGCAGAGCATTTACAGCCGCTTTCATATTTTCTTCATGCACTAAAACCCAGATGGTCGTATGACTGTCAGCCGATTGCAAAATCGGGATGTTTTGCTCTGAAAGGGCCGATACGATTTTGGAGGTCACACCTGGAACGCCCATAATGCCGGCTCCTACAGCTGAAACTTTTGCACAGTTTGTTGTAACAAACGGCGTGTAACCAAGTTCTTTAAGGATCGTGGTTGCCTTTTCTGTCATCGCACCTGTTACCGTATATACAATTTCACTCGGTGTAATGTTAAAGAAATCGACACTGATTTGCGCATTTGCCATTGCTTTAAAGACCTCTGTTTGAACACTGTATTGGCCTTCTTTCGCCGGCACTTTGATTTGCGTAACATCATTGACATGAGCAATACCAGTAATGAGACGGTCATACACATCATGACTCATTTTATCTGAGTAATGGGAGGTCACGAGTGTACCCTCATCATCAGAATATGTTGAGCGGACCCTTATTGGTACTTTTGCTTGCATGGCAATTTCGACAGCCCGAGGGTGAATCACTTTTGCACCTTGGTAAGCAAGGTTACATATTTCAGTATAGGTGACGACTCGAAGTGGTTTAGCATTTTTTACAATACGTGGATCAGCTGTCATGACACCTTCAACATCTGTAAAGATATCAATAAAGTCTGCTTGTAATGCGGCTCCTAAAGCGGCTGCTGATGTATCACTTCCACCTCTTCCGATGGTTGTTACATCTCCATTCTTCGCCGCTCCTTGGAATCCAGCAACCACAACGACATCATGCTCAGAAAGTGCTGCCTCAAGACGGTCACATTTCATGTCAATAATTTTCGCATTTGTATGCTCTTGGTCTGTCACAAAGCCTGCCTGTGCACCGGTCATGGCAACTGATTTCAGACCGTTTTCAGTGAGCATACTTGAAAACACAACGGCTGAAATATTTTCTCCGCAAGATACAAGCAAATCTTTTTCTCGATTCGTCATGTGCTGAGCGCTGCCATAAAGAAGTCCAAGCAGCGTATCTGTAGCGTAAGGATCTCCTTTTCGTCCCATTGCTGAGACGACTACAACCGATTTATAACCTTTTTCTTTTGCAGATAGGATATGTGCGAGTGCTCTTTTTCTACCTTGATCATCTTTGACAGAAGTACCGCCGAATTTTTGGACAATTATTTTCACTGTTTTCACTCCAAGTTCATTCTGACGTAACAGAAGAGAGCAGGCGAAAGATGCCTAACTCTCTTCTGTTCGTCCTTATCATTCGTTAAATGTTATACTAATTTCAATGCTTTTAAGCTTTCTGCAATTTGAACTGAATTCCATGCAGCGCCTTTGAGCAGATTATCAGATACAATCCACAAATGGAACCCATTCGGGCGATCCAAATCTTTCCGAATGCGGCCGACAAATACGTCACTCTTCCCAACAGCGTCTAAAGGCATTGGATAAATTTGTTGAGACGGATCATCTTGTAAAGTAATGCCTGGTGCATCTTTTAAGATAGACTTAATGTCATCAACCGTTGCCTCGTTTGAATCAAGTTCAATGTAAACAGATTCTGAATGACCTGTTTCAATCGGAAGTCTTACACATGTTGCCGCTACTTCCAGCTCTGGCATATGCATAATTTTTTTCGTTTCATTGATCATTTTCATTTCTTCAAATGTATAGCCGTTGTCTTGGAATGTATCAATTTGCGGGATCGCATTGAATGCGATTTGATAAGGCATCACTTCTGGTGTAACATCTTCTTTATTTATAATGGCTGCTGTTTGGCTGTAAAGCTCGTAAATTGCCTCATATCCTGCACCTGATACAGCTTGGTATGTGGACACAATCACTTTATTTAAACCGTAAGCCTTGCGAATCGGCTCTAATGCAACAACCATTTGAATAGTTGAACAGTTAGGGTTTGCAATGATCCCTTGATGATCATGCAAATCTTTTTCGTTTACCTCTGGTACGACAAGAGGAGTGTTTTTGTCCATACGGAATGCACTTGTATTGTCAACGACAATTGCACCTCGTTTGACTGCTTCAGGAGCTAGCGCTTTTGAAACATTTCCTCCAGCACTGAATAATGCAATACTTACCCCTTCAAAGCTTTCAGGTGTTGCTTCTTGAACAGTATACTCTTGATCTCTGAATGTTACTTTTGTTCCAGCAGAACGTTTTGAGGATAGTAGAGTAAGTGTATCCATTTCAAAATCTCTGTCAGCTAGTGTTTTTAACATTTGTTGACCGACAGCTCCAGTCGCTCCAACTACAGCTACATGTAATCCTCTTCCCATCAGTAAAACTCCTTCCGACCCATCCATATTACTTTTCCTTCGGATGGTCATCTTATGACTTTTTACATTTTATTTTACCATAGAAAAGCAATGCTTGAGATATCTTTTTTGAATCTTTCTCGATTTTCTAGTGAATCTATTTTTCGTTTGGTCCTATTAAAATAGGTTGAATCTGTCTATGCTGAAGGGCTTCTTCTACTGTTTTGGATAGAAGGTCCATGTTCGCTACCATAGATGTCGGCTTTTTAAATGGGTCATCTTGACCAAACGGAATGAAGAAAATGTTCTTTGTCGACATCAGCCTCATGAGATTGGTACCGTTTAATCCAAGTGCATCGTTTGTTGAGATGCCTAATACAACGGGACGATGATTTCGAATGGTCGCCTTTGCAGCCATTAAAACAGGACTGTCCGTCATGGCATTTGCGAATTTTGCCATCGTGTTGCCTGTTAGAGGCGCAATGACCATACAATCAAGCGGAAGCTTAGGACCAAGCGGCTCCGCTTTCACAATCGAGTCAATCGCTTGATAACCTGTCAGCTTTTCAATTCGCTCAATCCATTCTGCCCCTTCTCCAAATCTCGTATTGGTGGACTGCACTGTATACGACACAACTGGACGAACCTCCGCTCCTTGCTTAACAAGTTCCTCAATTTGTGGAAATACTGCTTCGTACGTACAATGAGAACCTGTTAAACCGAAGCCGATTCTTTTTCCTTTGAATATTGTCATGAATCCATCCCCCTTTTTTCCTCCGCAAGCTCACATAAGAGTCCTGAAAGCACTTTTGCAAGGATTTGCCCTGCTGTCTTCGGTGCAACAATACCTGGGAGACCTGGTGCCAAAAGTGCCTTCACACCATGTTTTTGCGCAAAGTCAAAGTCCGTTCCACCTGGACGGGAGGCAATATCTAAAATCAATGTCTTAGGTGTCATGCAGACAATCACAGATGAATCTAATACTAAGCTTGGAATGGTATTGATGATGATATCAACATCTGCTACTTCCTCTTTTAAACGATCCATTGAAAACGGATTTAGCCCCATTTCAAAGGCTCGTGCCAAATGTGCGGTATCAGCAGTCCCTACTTTTACCGCCGCACCTAGTGCATGAAATGTTCGAGCAATTGTCAGTCCAGTTCTCCCAAGCCCAAGAACCGCTACACGTGATCCATGAATGGTATAGTCCGTCTGCTGAATGGCCATCATGATGATCCCTTCAACTGTTGGAATTGAGTTATATATAGCAATATCATCTCGCTCAAACAGCTTCACAAGCTTTCGATTCACCTGCTTTGCCAGATTGTCTAAATACGTATTGGAAATACCTGAATACAAGGTACAATGTGCTGGTGTTCTTTCTAAATATTTTGGGTCTAGCACAACTTTCTCATTTGAAAAAACTGTGGCAACGATTCCTTCATCTGTGACACCTGATACTGGCAAAATAATGCCATCGACTTGTTCAAATACAAGCTCAGACATTTTCAGTTTTTCAGCGCCGATAAACCCATGATCAAGCTGATCAAATCCGACCAAAAACACTTTGGCATGTTGCTGTGACAGCTTTCGAATGATCTCAAGCTGCCTAGCATCTCCCCCGATCACCGCAACCGTTAAACCGCTCAACATACTGATCGTTCACCTTCTTTATTTAAAAAAGTCTGTAATATTTTCTGAATCTCCCTTTCAGCATATGAGGAGAGGATTCAGCCTGTGAACAAATCGGAGAGAGAAAAGAAAAAGAGCACCCTTTTATGATGGGTGCTCTTTTCCCCCATGCGGCTGAAGTTCTTCAGGCACATCGAGAATGATCATATCTGATCCTATTTTTTGAATGTGTTTCCACGGAACGCGGATGTCATTTCCTTGTTTTCGAAAGCCAAACCACTTGACGGAAGGTATGATGAGTGCTGTAATCTGACCGTCCTGTTCATTAATTTCAAGGTCGGTTTGTCCCAGCACGCCAAGCCGCTCCGCTCTTTTCATATCGACTATCTCTTTTCCTGACAGCTCACTTAGCCTCAAAATCGCATCACTTCCCTTCCTTATGATATATGCCGTAAGCACATAAAATAGACTAACTTGTTTTCTTAAGGACCTTCATACATCTCTATTGGTGTACCAACCCGGTTCTAATTGCGTGAAATGTTGATGGTCAGAAAGGATTCTGTTCACCCGTTTTACCATCTGGTCTACGTGATGTGGGTCAAATTTCAACGTCCAGACAATAGAAGAAAACAAACTCATCGCCGTGTATATGGAGAAAAGAAGCCAAAATTCTTTTGAAGGTTGATTGCAAAAGTAACCATCAATTTGTCCAACAGAAAAAGGTATGCTTTTCTCCGTGCTAAATAAGGATAATTTATAAAAATCATGGATCGGATCTCCCCAATCATAATGATCAAAATCGATAGCTCCAGCATACTTTGCGTCTCGTATAATCAAGTTACCTAAATGAAAATCATCATGCTGGAATCGATTAGGCCGATTTTTTACCGCATCTGAATGTGAATTGATAAAGTCTACAACTATCTCATCATGTTCAAATTTCACACCACAAGATTGATATACATGTACATATCGTTCATGTTTAGCCATTACTCGCTGATCCCATGACTCTATAGAAGATGGCGCAACATATTCGTGCATCGACCTTAGTTCCAAACCAGCCCGTCTACCGATTTTATATTGCTCTTCACGTGTTCGTTTATGTATGAATTCTCTAGCATTTTCTCCTTCAATAAAAGGCAAAATGCTATAGGATAGATTGTGTTCATGAACAACCCCCATATCCATCACTTCTGAACAAAGAATCCCTTGTTTCTTGAACATACGGAGAATGTTCGCTTTTCTTTTTAAGGTGTTATACTGATGAGTACCTGTTAGCTTGAGCACCAGCTTTTCACCGTTCAAAATGGTAACTACATACGTACGATCCCCTGAGAACCCAGAACTCATTTGCTGAAAGAAGATGGCCTTACTAAGCAGTGGGGATAGCTGTTTCAGCTCTTCTTTTTTCATGTAAACAACTCCTTTCTTGTTCAACTATAAACGGCAGACCTCATTAGAAGCCTACCGTGTTGTTTACATTATGATGGCTGATCACCCGTCGGACTAATAAGCGAGAGCGCATAATCTTCTGTAAAGATTCTTTTAGATAAGTTATTCACGCCTTCTAATGTGACGTGATTAATTTCATCAATCATTTCATCAAGCGTACGATGTTTGCCAAGGAGCAATTCATTTTTACCATTTCGGCTCATCTTGCTGTTTGTGCTTTCAAGACTGAGCATGAGGTTGCCTTTCATTTGCTCCTTAGAATTTTCAAGTTCTTTTTGCGTGATTCCCTCACGTTTTAAGACGTCTAATGTTTGTAAAATGGTTTCAGAGAGTAGGTTTAATTGCTTCGCTCCAGTCCCGCCATAGATCGTCAGCATACCGTTATCTGCATATGAACTGTGATAGCTAAACACAGAGTAAGCAAGCCCTTTATCTTCTCTTACATCTTGGAACAGACGGCTACTCATACTTCCGCCAAGTACATTATTTAAGACAATTAAATCATAAATGCGTTCATCTCCAGCAGGAAGACCGTTAAAACCTAAGCATAGGTGCGCCTGCTCTGTTTCTTTCTTACGCGTTAGCTTGTCATAATGAAATTGCGGAGCTTCTACAGGCTGCTTTTTCCCTTTTCCTTCATAAGATCCAAATAGTTTTTCAATTTCAGTAATAAAGGTGTCTTCTACATTCCCTGCAACTGAGATCACCACACGATCTGGCGTATAGAATTCATCCATATATGTTCTAAGTGTGTCACCATTAAAGGTAGAAAGTGTTTGTTCTGTTCCTAGAATCGGATATCCTAATGAATGCTCACCGTAAATCGCTTTGCTAAGAAGGTCATGTACGATATCATCTGGTGTGTCCTCATACATTTTAATCTCTTCGTAGACTACATTTTTTTCTTTCTTTAGCTCTTCTTCATCAAAAGCTGAGTGAAAAAACATGTCGCTTAGTACATCAAGCGCATAATCCGCATGCGTATCAAGCACTTTTGCATAATAGCAAGTATATTCCTTGGATGTAAATGCATTCACTTGACCGCCAATACGATCAAAAGATTCTGCAATATCACGAGCTGATCTCGTTTTTGTACCTTTAAAGAACATATGCTCTAAAAAGTGTGAGATTCCATTAATCTCAGGTGATTCATGTCTAGAACCAGTTCCAATCCAGACACCAATAGCTATAGATCTCACAGCGGGAATGTTTTCAAGTACAATTCTTACTCCATTTTGGCATGTATACGTTTTGATCAAATTTTGCTCCTCCTATTCAACAAACAGATCACGTCACGACTGTCTTTTTTCACTTAGGAGTTCAGAAACAGTTCCTAATTTATATCCTCTTTCTTTCATCTGAGTAATGAGTGCGTCAAGACTTTTCGACGTTGAATCTGTTGGATGCATTAATATCATCGCCCCATTGTGAATTTTCCCAAGCACCCGTTTTTGCAAAACCTCTGGTGACGGTTTTTGCCAGTCAATGGTATCTACCGTCCACATGATGGTTTCCATTCCTTCTTGTGCGGCCAGCTTAATTGTTTCTTGTTTAAAGCTCCCGCTTGGAGGTGCAAACCATTTCGGTTTTATTCCAAGGGACTCTTCAATTTGACGATTCGTTTTGATAATCTGCTCTAATGCTCGTTCTCTTGTCAGTGTGCGCATATCTGGGTGATTGTATGAATGATTTCCAATTTCATGACCATCTGCCACAATTTTTTTGGCAAGCTCTGTGCTCTTTTTCACCCATTTTCCTTCTAAGAAAAAGGTGGCCTTGACTTGATGCTTTCGCAGGGTATCTAACATGTTTATTAAATGCTCGTCACCCCAAGCCACATTGATTAAAAAAGCATTCATTTTCTTATCCGGATGACCCCTATAAATAGGCTCAGCACCAAGCTCATGTAAATGAATGGCAGGTTTGGTTTCTTTGAAGACAAGCCGTTTTTCATCGAATTTCCCAATTTTTCTCATTTGTTCATAAGAAGATTCGATATCTACTATTTGTCCGTTTAAGCCGGGCATCTTTTTCCACACCTTATCAATCTTAGCATTTTGCGCCTTCACTTCATAGTTAGAAGACTTTGATTCAATCTCTTGATAAAGAGTATCTTTTGAAATAGATACCACCTCGGCTTGCTCTTTCATTGATTCGATATATGTGACAGCAGCTGGCTGTTTCATCGTTTGATATGACACGAGCAGTAAGAACACAAACACAATGATCGGCAACTTTTTTTTCAATGGCTGTCCCTCCCTTTATCACAAAATATGATAGAGAGAAACAAGCTAGAACTATTGTTGCCCGCAAGAAAAGAAAGAAGCCTGGCACGGATACCTGGCTTCTCAACATCTTATTTGGCCTGCTTATGACTGTTTTTCTTCTTTTTCCTTTTCTTCACGTAAAACGGCTTTGCGAGATAGGTTGACCCGACCTTGTTTATCGATTTCAGTGACTTTAACGAGTAATTCGTCACCGATCTTCACAACATCTTCTACTTTACCAACACGATCAAGCGCAAGCTCAGAAATATGAACAAGTCCATCTTTTCCGCTGAAGATTTCTAGGAATGCACCGAATTTTTCAATGCGTTTGACTTTACCTAAGTAAAGTTGCCCAACTTCCACTTCTCTGACAAGATCTTCAATGATTTTCTTCGCTTTTTGGTTCATGTCTTCTTCTGTAGAAGAGATAAAGATGGTACCGTCTTGTTCGATATCGATTTTCACACCGGTATCTTCAATGATTTTATTAATTTGTTTACCGCTTGGTCCAATGACATCGCGAATTTTATCAGGATTAATTGCCATTGTTAAAATTTTTGGTGCATAACGTGACAATTCTTTTCTAGATTCAGGGATTGTTGACAACATACTGTCTAAAATTTCCATTCTCCCTTTTTTCGCTTGTTGAAGTGCCTCTTCTAAAATCTCTTTAGATAGACCATCAATTTTAATGTCCATTTGTAGTGCCGTTACACCTTTTGATGTGCCAGCTACTTTAAAGTCCATATCTCCAAGTGCATCTTCCATTCCTTGAATGTCAGTAAGCACTGTGTAGTAATCACCAGACTTGACAAGTCCCATTGCAATCCCTGCAACTGGTGCTTTAATCGGTACACCAGCATCCATCATTGCAAGTGTACTTGCGCAAATACTTGCCTGTGAAGTAGATCCATTTGATTCTAATACCTCTGAAACGAGGCGAATGGTGTAAGGAAAATCTTTTTCAGATGGGATCACAGGTTCTAATGCACGTTCACCTAAAGCACCATGTCCGATCTCACGACGACCTGGACCACGCATTGGACCGGTTTCACCCACACTGAATTGCGGGAAATTGTAGTGGTGCATAAAACGTTTTGATTCTTCAACACCTAAACCGTCGAGAATCTGCACATCACCTAATGCACCTAATGTACAAATACTAAGCGCCTGTGTTTGCCCTCTCGTAAACAGCCCTGAACCATGTGTTCTTGGCAGAAGTCCTACTTCTGAAGAAAGTGGACGGATTTGATCTACACCGCGTCCGTCTGGACGTATTTTTTCTTCTGTAATGAGCCTACGAACTTCATTTTTTACAAGCCTGTTCAATACGTCTTTCGCTTGTTTGATAGTAGCTTCGTCGCGCTCTTCTTGTTCAAATTTCTCAATCACAGCTTTTTTCACAGCGCTGATCGCATCTTCCCGAGCGTGCTTTTCATGTACTTGAATCGCTTTTAGTAGATCTGTTTCAGCGAGTTCTTTTACTTCAGCTACTAATGTTTGATCTATTTCGTATAAAGGAATGTCGATCTTTTCCTTGCCAACTGCTTTCACGATTTTCTCTTGGAATTCGATTAAGCGTTTGATCTCTTGATGACCATACATAATCGCTTCAAGCATTGTTTCTTCTGGTACTTCATCTGCACCAGCTTCTACCATGTTGATCGCATCTTTTGTACCAGCCACAATAAGGTTAATGTCGCTTTGTTCAAGCTGCTCAACATTTGGGTTAATGATTAACTTTCCATCAACACGTCCAACTGTTACACCAGCAATTGGTCCCTCAAATGGAATGTCAGACACACATAATGCTAAAGATGAGCCAAACATTGCTGCCATTTCAGATGAACAATCCTGATCCACACTCATGACAATACTAATGACTTGAACTTCATTTCTAAATCCGTCAGCAAACAGTGGACGAATCGGTCTATCGATCAAGCGACTAGCAAGGATCGCCTTTTCACTTGGGCGTCCTTCTCTTTTAATGAATCCACCAGGAATTTTACCTACTGCATATAATCTTTCTTCGTAGTTTACTGTGAGCGGAAAAAAATCAAGTGGTTTTGGTTCTTTAGAAGCTGTTGCCGAGCTAAGCACAGCTGTATCTCCATAACGTACGAGAACCGCTCCGTTTGCTTGCTTTGCAAGCTGGCCAGTTTCAACTGTCAGTTGACGTCCAGCCCAGTCTATGGTAAAGACATGTTTCTCTTGTCCCATTCTGAGATAAACTCCTCTCTTATCGTGAATTTTTTAGGTTGCTTTTATTATGAACAAAATGATTTTCACATATCAATATGAAAGCTGTATGTAGAAGGGTTTTTGCCATTCTTTCAACATTTTAACCATAAAATATTAGTGATTATACGATAAAAAAGCGGGAATCCTCCCGCTTTTTACGATTATCGACGTAAGCCTAGTTTGTTAATTAACTCACGGTAACGAGTTACGTCTTTATTACGCAGATACGTAAGAAGATTACGACGTCTACCTACCATTTTCAAAAGACCGCGACGTGAGTGGTGATCTTTCTTATGAGTACGTAAATGCTCGTTCAAGTTGTTAATTGATTCTGTTAGGACAGCGATCTGAACTTCTGGAGATCCAGTATCAGATTCGTGCGTTTTGAACTCATTGATTAATTGAGTTTTACGTTCTTGAGTAATAGCCATCCTGTTTCACCTCCAAATCATGTTAGCCCCATCTACCTCGCAACCGTCGGTGAAGTCGGCCTGCCAAGTAAGTGGTTTTAAAGCTACAGGAATTATCATACTAAAAAAATGCTAAATATGCAAATGGTAGAGACGCTTTTCTAAGATTTTTTTGTTTGATCCGGGTGTTCTTGAAAAAACTGAATCGCTTCTTCTTTATCCTTAGCTATTTGAGCTGTTAGTTCTTGGATTCCGCTAAACTTTTGTTCGCTACGGATACGCTTATACCATTGTAATTTAATTGGTTCGCCATAAATTTCTTCGTTAAAATCAAAGAGATTCACTTCAATGGCAGGCTGATCAGGACGCTTTTCATAAAAGGTCGGTTTGTAGCCTACATTACAAACGCCGTCATACGTTTTGCCTTTTACTTCTGCTCTTACTGCATACACGCCTGTTGGAGGAATGATATATTCTGCTGATAGACCAACATTGGCTGTTGGAAAACCGATCGTCCGCCCGCGCTTGTCTCCATGTATCACGATACCACGAAGCTGATAAGGCTTTCCAAGCAGCTCACTGACATATTCGACGTCTCCAGTTTTTAGAGCAGATCGAATCAGTGTTGAGCTGACTTTGCGATCTTGGTTGGACAGCTTAGGGACAATGGTTGATGCAATACGTCCCTTTCCATATTCATCGAACGTTTCCATAGTTCCTGCACCAAATCGGCCAAATGTAAAATCAAACCCAGCAACCGCATGCTTCACATTCAGTTCATCCAAATATTGATCCACAAACTCTTGAGGGGATAACGCTGCAAATCTTTCACTGAATTGTACAATATATAAGTAGTCAGCACCCAGCTTTTCAATGAAATCAATCTTGTCCTCAAGCGGTGTAATTAAGTCTTTTGGTTCTCGTGCTTTTTGCAGAACATGTGATGGATGTGGATGAAAGGTCATCACTGCGAGAGCCATTCCTTCTTTATGAGCAATTTTCTTTGCCTCATCAATCACTTTCTGATGTCCGAGATGCACGCCGTCAAAATACCCTAAAGCCATCACAGATGGGACTTGGTCCTTTTGATTCAATGTATGCGGATGTGAAATATGTATAGTCTTCACGAGATGGTCACCTTTTCTTTAAGATTGCTTGTCCTGAGATAAGATTTTCGCCGGCTTCATCAGCTCCAGTTTGGTCGGATGCTTCATATAAATCGCGATACAACGACCAGAAGAAGTAAATACAGCGACACGATCCTCCTTTGCAAAATGAGCAAACTCATCAGGCATCGGCAGGACTGCACCGTTTTCCACTTTACTTGCTAATGTATCACTTATCTCCCATTTCGGCAAATGATTGAGCGCACGTTCAATTGGAACAAGATACTCGTCTACATTTCCTTGCTCCTTGACAGCACTCAGCTCCTCGAGGGTCATGCACTCATTTAGTGTAAAGTCACCTGCCCCTGTACGAATAAGTTGTGACATATGGGCTGGATAGCCAAGCTTTTTCCCTATATCAACTGCTAACGTTCTTACGTAAGTCCCTTTTGAGCAAAGAACGGTGAATCTAAAAGTGACTTTGCCCTCTTCAAATGTAACTGGTGTTGTCCGTTTTATACGATAGATGGTAATCTTGCGGCTTGGGCGCTCAATTTCTATGCCTTCTCTCGCATATTCATATAGCTTTTTCCCGCCAATTTTCACAGCAGAAAACATGGGAGGAATCTGTTCAATAGTTCCTTCAAACTGTTTTAAGGCTGCATCAATTTCATCTTCTGAGATTGGTTTTTGCACCTCTTTTTTATCTACTACTTCCCCTGTCTGATCTTCCGTGGTCGTAGAAAAGCCAATGGTGATTTCCGCATCATACGTTTTTGTTTTATCGGTTAAGTATTCGACAATTTTAGTTGCTCTGCCAATACACATTGGCAAAACACCGGATACTTCGGGGTCAAGGGTTCCTGTATGCCCTACTTTTTTTGTGTTTAACATTTTCCTCACTTTAAACACACAATCATGAGAGGTCATTCCTTTTTCTTTATGTAATAAAAGAACACCATTTAACATCTGCGTTCTCTCCTTTCGTAAACGATGAAAAAGGACAGACGGTCTTCGTCTATCCTTATTTCAACGTCTTATTCGTGATCTTTTGCGTTTAGTTCTGCAATGAGGCTTTCAATTCGATTACCATAATCAACCGATTCATCGAACTCAAAGTGAAGCTCTGGAGTTTTTCTAAGTCTAATGCGATTACCAATTTCAGAGCGGATATAGCCTTTAGCCTTTGCGAGGCCCTTTAAGGTCTCCTCTCTTTTCTTCTCATCGCCAAGAACAGAAATATAGACTTTAGCAATTTGTAAATCACCGGATACTTCAACATCTGTTACGGTCAAAAAGCCGATTCTTGGATCTTTTAGCTTTCTGCCGATAATGTCTCCCAATTCTTTCTTCATCTGTTCACCTACACGGGTTGCTCTCATACTCATGATCTTATCACCTCTAATTAAAACCACTCAATTTTCGTGATCGTTCGTTCAATTTCAGGAAAAGAATCAATAAAGCTTAATACACGTTGAAGTTCTTTTTCCACTTGAACCCGAGATGAGGAAATAACGGCGATTCCAATTGATGTACGCTGCCATGTATCCTGATAGTCCATTTCAGCAATGGTCACATTGAATTTATGGCGTGTTCTTGTCAAAATACGCTGAAGAACCGCACGCTTTTCCTTCAGTGAGGATGCATCATAGATCATGCACTCACATTCGGTATAACCGATCATTTTCTTTCAATTTCTTGCATAACGAATGATTCCATAATATCGCCTTCACGGATATCATTGTATTTCTTAATAGTAATACCACATTCATACCCTTGTGAAACTTCTTTCACATCGTCTTTGAATCGTTTTAATACGTCTACTTCACCTTCAAAGATCACGACGCCGTCACGGATTAAACGGATACCACTATCTCTTGTAATCGTTCCCTCGGTTACATAACCTCCGGCAATTGTACCAATTTTAGATACTTTGAATATTTGACGAACTTCAACTTGACCGATGACTTTTTCTTCATATTCAGGATCAAGCATTCCTTTCATGGCCGCTTCAATTTCGTCGATGACATTATAGATAATGCGGTGCAAGCGGATATCCACATTTTCTGCTTCAGCTGTGCTCTTTGCGTTTCCGTCAGGACGGACATTAAATCCGATGACAATCGCATTCGATGCACTTGCTAAGATGATATCTGATTCTGTAATTGCACCAACACCCGTATGGATGATTTTCACTTTCACGCCTTCTACTTCAATTTTTTGAAGGGCCGCAGTCAATGCTTCAGCAGAACCTTGTACGTCTGCTTTCACGATTAAGTTGATATCTTTTACTTCACCTTGTTTGATTTGCTCAAATAGGTCATCTAGAGACAATTTCGCTTTGTCTGAACGCTGTTCATCAAGCTGTTTCGATGCACGCGCTTCTCCCACTTGACGAGCTGTTTTTTCGTCTTTAAATACAAGGAACTGATCCCCTGCATTTGGTACATCGTTTAAGCCAGTAATCTCAACAGGAGTTGATGGTCCTGCTGATTTCACGCGGCGTCCAACGTCGTTGACCATTGCACGGACACGGCCGAATGTATTACCGACAACAATTGGGTCACCTACATGAAGTGTACCTGTTTGAACAAGAAGGGTGGCGACTGATCCTCTACCTTTATCAAGCTCTGCCTCGATCACAGTACCTTTTGCCGGACGATTTGGATTGGCTTTCAGCTCTGCTACTTCGCTGACAAGAAGGATCATTTCGATCAATTCGTCAATTCCTTCACCTGTTTTAGCAGATAGCGGCACGAAAATGGTTTCCCCGCCCCATGCTTCTGGTACTAGTCCATGCTCAGTCAGTTCCTGCATCACACGGTCAGGGTTTGCTGTTGGTTTGTCAATTTTATTGACAGCGACGATAATTGGAACTTCAGCCGCTTTCGCATGGTTAATGGCTTCAATTGTTTGTGGCATTACACCGTCATCTGCTGCAACAACAAGAATTGTCGTATCTGTTACTTCAGCACCACGTGCACGCATTGTTGTGAATGCTGCGTGTCCAGGTGTATCAAGGAACGTGATTTTCTTGCCATTTTCTTCAATTTGGTATGCACCGATATGCTGTGTAATTCCACCAGCTTCGCCTTCAACAACCTTCGTTTTACGAATGCTGTCAAGAAGGGTTGTTTTCCCATGGTCAACGTGACCCATAATTGTGACAACTGGAGGGCGTACTTGCATATCTTCTTCTTTATCTTCAACTTCATACTTTTCTAGTTCAGTTTCTTCTAAAATGATCACTTCCTCAACTGGAACACCGTATTCAGAAGCGATTAATTCAACTGTATCTTTATCCAGCTCTTGGTTTATTGTCGCCATAACGCCAAGCATCATGAGTTTTTTTATGATTTCAGCTGATTCTTTTCCAAGTTCTTCTGCAAGCTGGCCAACTGTCATTGAATTTGTAAATTCAATTTTTTCAGGAAGCTCTTTTTTAGGCTTCACTGATTTAGCTTGCTGATGCTGCGCTTTGTTGTTACCTCCGCGTTTATTTTTATTTTTGTTTTGGTTGTTTTTTTTGTTTTTATTAAATTGATTATTCTGCACGTCATTCTTCTTTCTATCATTGTTTTTGTTAGATGATTGTTTTTTTTGTTCTGCTGGTTTCTCGTTAGCTGCCTCTTTTGCTTTGGCTTTTTTATATATGGCGTCTAGCTTTTTCACAGTGTCTTCTTCTAGCGTCGCCATATGATTGTTCACTTCCACGTTCATATCTTTAAGCGCTGCTATAATATCTTTACTTGAAACATTTATGGCTTTTGCGTATTCGTATACTCTTACTTTAGCCATTTGTTCACCCCCAAATAAATTAATCGAGCAAGCTTATGAGCTTCTTTGCGAAGCCTTGGTCAGTGACAGCGACAACTACGCGAGCTTCCTTCCCAATAGAACGTCCAAGTACGGAACGGTCTTCAACTTTTCTAACCGGAACATTATAAAATTTGCATTTGTCAGATACCTTTTTCTCTGTATTTCGAGAGGCATCTGCTGCAAGAAGAACCAGCTTTGCACGCGCATGTCTAATTTCTTTGATCACTAGATCTTCTCCTGACACGACTTTACGAGCTCGATTTGCTAGACCAAGCAAAGGATACCATTTAGATTCTGTCATTTGGATTTTTTCCCTTTTCAGCTAGTTCTAGTAATTCTTCAAATATTTGTTCGTCAATCTGTGTCTGAAACTGCTGCTGTAAACTGCGTTTATTCTTTGCCGCAAGAATAATTTCTTTATCGAGAGATAGGTAAGCTCCGCGGCCGTTCTTTTTTCCGGTTTCGTCGACAGACACTTCTCCTTCTTTAGAGCGGACAATGCGGATTAGCTCTTTCTTAGGTTTCATTTCTCCCGTCACGACGCATTTTCTAAGCGGGATTTTTTTTCGGCTTTTCACCTTTTATATCACCTCTTATTCGTCAGATTCCTCAGCTTGTGGTTCAGCTTCTAAGAAAAGAGATTCAGAGTCCTCAGTTCTTGGAAAAATACCGAGTTCTCTTGCATCTGTTTCGCTTTTAATGTCAATCTTCCAGCTAGTCAGCTTCGCTGCCAGACGCGCATTCTGACCTCTTTTTCCAATCGCTAATGATAGCTGATAGTCTGGTACAATCACTGTAGTGGACTTATCTTCTTCATTGACAATGACATCAAGCACTTTTGATGGACTTAAGGCATTGGCAACAAATTCAACTGGATCATTTGACCAATGAACAATGTCGATTTTTTCGCCTTTTAGTTCATTGACAATTGCTTGTACACGCTGACCTTTTGGTCCAACACAAGAACCGACTGGATCGATATCAGGATCATCTGTACGAACAGAGATTTTAGAACGATCTCCAGCTTCTCTAGCCACTGATTTAAGTTCTACAGTACCATCATAAATTTCTGGCACTTCAATTTCAAATAAGCGCTTTAAAAGACCTGGATGTGTTCTAGACACATAAATTTGTGGTCCTTTTGTCGTTTTCTCTACTTTTGTGATGAACACTTTGATGCGGTCATGTGGTTTGTAGTCTTCATTTGGCATTTGTTCATTGACAGGAAGAAGGGCTTCGATTTTGCCAAGTGACACGTAAATAAATTTACTGTCAATTCGCTGAACGATTCCCGTCATAATGTCTTCCTCACGATCAATGAACTCTGTGTAAATCACACCGCGCTCAGCTTCTCTTACTCGCTGCGTGACAACTTGTTTCGCTGTCTGAGCTGCAATGCGCCCAAAATCTTTTGGCGTGACTTCAATTTCAACGACGTCCCCCACCATGTAATTCGGATTGATGCTGACTGCATCATCTACAGAGATTTCAAGGCGAGAATCATACACTTCATCTACAACATCTTTTCTTGCAAATACGCGGATTGTTCCAGTTTCACGGTTCAAATCAACGCGAACGTTTTGCGCTTGATTAAAGTTACGTTTGTATGCAGAAATGAGTGCAGCTTCAATCGCTTCAATAATAATTTCTTTACTAATACCCTTCTCTTTCTCTAGAACAGTCAGGGCATCTAACAACTCACTACTCATTTTTATGGTTTCCCCCTTATATCAATTAAAAGGTTAATTGAACGAAACTGCTAATCTCGCGTTAGCAATTTTTTCGTATGGAATATTGATCTCTTTCTTTCTTGTCTTGATCTTCACTGTCACTGTTGCCATCTCACCATCAAAGCTTGTAAGCTCACCTTCAAATGCTTTTTCACCATCAATTGGTTCGTATGTTTTAATGAAAACATTTTTTCTAAGTGCTTTTTCAAAATCAGCTTTTTTCTTTAATGGGCGCTCCGCTCCAGGAGAGGACACTTCAAGAAAGTAGTTTTGGCTAATCGGATCTGCCTCATCAAGCTTTTCGCTCAAGGCTTCGCTCACTTTGGCACACTCTTCGATATCGACGCCTTTGTCAGAGTCAATAAATACGCGAAGGAACCAGTTTTGACCCTCTTTGACAAATTCAGTATCAACGAGTTCAAGCTGTAAGCCATCTAAAATTGGCTGCACCATTTCGCTTACGATCTCCACTACTTTTTTGCTCATTCTCTTCCTCCTTGTGCTTTCGATAAACGCTCTTATCAATCATTCTGCATAAAAACCCTGCTTTATGTGAGCAGGGGGAGCAGAAAACGGATGAATAATGTCGAGACAAAAATTGCCTGATCAATACAAAAGAGCGGGTTTCCCCACTCTTGTCTCGGTAATCGTTAGCATTTCCATAAAAACTATACCATATCCATTTTTTTTATGCAAATGAAGTTCCTTATAAACGAGCATTTATCATCAGTTCTTTTCGTTCATTCTTTTTGCATGTTCACTGATAAGTGACGCCGTTGAACTCTGCTTTATGATTCGGAATCCGTCATAATCCGGATAGAGCGTGTCATCATCTTGAATGCTTGTTAAAAGCCAGAATTGACTGCCTGCACCTCCGAGTCGGTCAACGGTCGCTAGCCAGCTTCGGTATACCTCATTACGATCTGAATGATTTTGATAGCCAAACTCTTCTAACACCACAGGTTTTCCTATCGCCTTCCCCCGAGTGATATGATCTTCAATCCATTTCACTCCCCAAGCGGCTGATTTGTTCCAATGATCTGGGTACAAGTGATAGGTTCCATAATCAATATTCGGAAGGGCGGTCAGACGGTCCCAGTCAACGCCTTCTCCTCCCCGATAAAACCAATCTTCATGTCCTTCAATGTGAAAGAAACCTTCATCTCCTACTGCCACGAGATGATGTCGATCAATTGAATTGATAAATGAGCTCATTTCATTTGCCCAGTTTACTAATATATCGCCTGTAGGATCAGACTGCACTCGGGGCTCATTGGCAAGCTCCCATGTCATAATGGCAGGATCATTTTTATATTGAACACCTGTATACGTATTGGTTCTCTCTAATACATAGCGGACATAATTTTTATAGGCTTGCTTGATTTGATCATCTGTATAAAAGTTATCATGTGTGCCTGCCTGAAACCACTTGACATATTGATTCATTCCGCCAAAATCATCCCAGTTGTTGACAAGCGGAATGACAAGCTTTATTCCTTCCTGTCCTGCTTTATGAATCGCATAATCCAGTTTGCGAAAGCCAGATTCTTCATAAACCCCTGGACTAGATTGCAAGACTGAATTCTCCTGAGGTGTACCGTCATGAAACCCCCAAATACGAACGACTTTTAGATTCATTGCTTTCATATCATCAAAAACAGCATCTACCATCTTTTTTGATTTGTAATGGAAATAATAGTTGTTTGTGCCGGCAAAGTAAAATGGCTGATTGTTCAAAACGAATTGTGTACCGGAAGTTTGGACAAACGAAGAAGCCGCCTTTACGGTGACAGGAAGACAAACAGTCCACACTGCAAGTACCAGTAAGAAACACTGCACCATTTTAAACCATCTTTTCATTCAAACTCTCCTCACAATCTATCATTCTGTAGGGACGATAAAATCTAATTGAAGCGGTGTTTTTTCACTTGAGTCAAGTTCAATCGTCTTGTGCTTTAATAGCTGACTTTCTTGGAGAATTCGAATCTCATATGTCCCGTGAAATGCTGGACATATGACTTTACCAGTACCATCTGTTTTTTCAACTCTTTGTGTCGTCCACTCATTCAGAAGTCTTTCATAACGGATTCCTGCCTCATTCAGAGTCCAATCATAATTAACGATTGCAGCGTTTTCCCCTCGCCAGTGAGCACCTGCCCAAAAGCCCCACATTAACACACCTTTTACTGCCGGATGGCTGAATGCGACGCGATATAGAGCTTCTAAGTTATCCGCTCTTCTATTGGCGTCTGGGTGAACAGAATCATACTCTGTGACCCAAATGGGGAGACCGAGCTCAGCGAGCACATCCAGTCTCTCTTTTACAACAACCGGGTCCACCATCTCACCAAAATGACCTTGCACACCAATTGCTTGAACTGGCGCCCCTAACTGCCGAAGCTCATTAATGTGGGCTTTATAAGCCTGATGTTCCCCATAAGAGATCACATTATAATCATTCACAAATAATAGCGCCTGCGGGTCAATTTTTTTCGTTTCTTCAAACATCCACTTCCAAATATTTTTCCCAAAGCGGTCTTTAAAAAACGAACCATGCATCATTTCGTTGTTCACATCCCAGTGACGAAACTTTCCTTTAAAATGATTGGCCGCATGCTCAAGCCGCCTCTTTGTTGCTTCATACACTTCGTTATTCGGCAATGATCTAAGCCAGCTAGGATTAGCATCTTCTACCTCCCAAAACAGAGCATGCCCTCTAACAGGCAGGTTGTGTCTTTCAGCAAAGCTAAGCATTGCATCTGCCTTTTCGTAAGTGATTTTTCCTCTTTCTGGCTCATTTGCATACCATTTCGCCTCATTTTCAAAGACAGCCCAATTAAAATGCTGGACAAAAAAATCCGCATAGGTTTGATTAAATAACACTTGATCATTCATTGCTGATCCAAAAGCAAACTCATGTCGAATTTGTTTTATTTCAACCTCTACGCCTGCTAATGGCTTCTTTTCACCATTTGTTACGTTTACAACAAGCTCTCTTTGTCTATGTCGTAAGATCCGATCATCCGCCTCGCTTCTCCAGCTTTGATTCCCTTGATTGAGTGAGTTTACCTTTTCAAAATTCAATTGTTGGTGAATAAAACTTCTCTCTTTTACCATGATGAAATCACCGTCACTTTCATTTCGATTTGAGTACCTTTTAGGAAACATTCAAATTAAAAGCGGCAACGTTCTTTAACATTATTTTAAGACTGCCGGCAAGAAAAGCCGGCAGCTTAATTCTTCATCTACTAGCTGATCAACCGATGATACTCTGCATAGGCTGTTGCCATATCGACCTGCGACCAGAAGCGATGGTAGGTGAAAACAGGGGTTCCATTTTCCCATTTCCCCGTTGATTCATTGAATGATGATTGATACTTGCTCTGGAGCGCAGACCAAGCTGGATCTTGCTTAATTTTTGGACGAATATCTGCAAAACTCGCATAGACTCCATTGCCTCCACGCTGCGGATCAGACGGGCGGGTGTTTGTTCCTGGGATTTGATTCCCTTGACCAAATGTTCCGCTCCATCCATTTGGAAAATACACTTCTTTCTTAAAGAAACGATGATAATCTTCTCTTTCTTCTGGTGTGACAATGCCAATACCATCGTTGTAATTCCACGCAACCTCAAGGAGTTGTGCGGCTACATCTTTTGCTTTAGTGCCAAGGGATGTATAGCTTCCTGTCTCTTCCTTTGTGCCAGCAGCAAAGAATGTGAGAGCCTTAATCAAACTCCCAAGCACTCCAGTATCTTGACTAGGATCTTTTGTTACAGCCGTTAGATTTGGATTGCCTGTTGCAGACTGGAAACCATTCCAAGTGTCAGGCTGCCCGTTCCATTCTATATTTCCAGGAACCCAAAATTCCCCTGGCGCACTCGTTGTAGCAACTGCAACATTCGTTCCTCCTAAAATTCTTTGCCCCTCAGCATCCAAAAAATAACCCTCTTGATCTGTATTTGGGCGTTTATTGATAAAAATGTAATCTAATGAATAATTGATCCATTTAGAAATTGAAGATTTGGCCATTTGGAAATTTTCAGACGTTTTGTCTCCATCTTTTGATAAAATGTAATACAATTCTGCCACGCGCTCCATCGGCCACACTTGCATCCCAAACCAATTATTAGATGGGGGATCTAGATAAACAGGTGCCTCTTCATAGGCCATGTCGTAAAATGTGCTTCTTCCTGCAGGATAAGCACTATAGTCTCCATTCCAGCTATTGGTTGCGCCTCCTGCAATGGCTCCTTCCCTTGATTGAAGCCATACATAAAATTCAAGCTGTCTCTTTAATGATTTTTCCCAATCGCTTGCGCCAGTAGCAGATGCTGGTTTTAAGCCTCCTTGATCTGTTGATAAAGCATAAGCTGCGACTGGATTTTGATAACCTTGGTGGCAATGACTTGCACCGATGCGCCATGCCCAATTCGCATACTCTCCAAGCCCTCCGCCCCATGCGGTATACCATGCCATTAAGTAGTGACAGGCGCTCTTTCCATTTCCAGGTGATGGATTCCCCTGCTTTGCACTTCCGATTGCTTGAAAGTATTTATCGTACATGCCATAACGGAGAAAATCACCCATTTTTTTCGCTTTATTGAGATAAGCTGAACGATTATAGCCTAGCTCCTTCGCCCAATACATCACTTGAACAGCGCGTGCATCAGCGTCTGTTGCATTTGTATAGCGCCACTGGGGAGCTGGTGCTTGATTTTCTTTTGTAAACAAACTCATAAAACCTTCATTTGGTTTGCCAAACGATTGATCATCTTGCGATGGATGAGGGATTGCCTCCCATACAGATTCCTGCGGACCACGCTGAAACGTGTTTACATATGTGGCAGTGTGGGATGGATTGAGTAAATTTCCATACTCATACCAATTGTCTACATCAAGGAGCCAATGCATTAAATACGTCTCATTCGTACCGTACGTTTGTTTAAGCTCAGCATCCAGTGGATCTTGACCAGCGGAACGTGCACCGCTCAGTTGACTAGGGTATTGATCCGGATAAGGATACTCTGAAGCATATGTTGCAGGACTAGAAGGATTGTAAGAGCTGATATGAGGCTGTTCGTCATTTCCATCTTCATTCACTGGAATGATAAATTTCTCCATATTATCCCACGCATCTTCTAATTTGCTCCAATCCCCTGTGTAATGTCCATATAAAGCTTCAAGCCATAGCCAATAACTATATGCTTCAGAGGTGGTCATATGCCCGTAATCAGGTGCCTCACACATTAACGTTTCAATTGAGTGATATGGAATCCCCTCTGGTGAAAAATAACCATTTGTCTCATTTTTCAATTGCTGATAAAGCGTTAAAAATCGTTCTTTGTTTGTCATTTATCTTATCCTCCAACACTTATTTAGAATTTCTCAGCTCGGAAGCGAGCCAAACACTATCACTCCACGGTCAAAGACAGGAATTTTCGTTGTTTTTTGTATGTTGGATGTTAATCCTTGAAAGGAATAATCATTTGAGGCATCCCATACATTTGCATCATTTGGAACCGATAATCGAAATTGTACTTCCTTTTTATGCTCAGACTCGCCTCCAGGAAAAAGGACGACGCCTGTGAAATCGATTTCTGTAAAATAAAGATGAGATGATGCGTCATACACCGTTAACGGAGATAAGGAAGCGCCTTCATTGTAGGATGCTGTGATCTGAATATGTTTCTCGGTGTACCCTTTAGCAAAAACCTCGCTAAGATTGACGTAATATCTAAAAGAGAGTGCCTTACTACTTCTTGCCGGCCAGCCCGAGCGATTGTATAGTATGGCTTTAATCTCGGTCGCAGTTGTATCATTCCTCACCACCGCAGCCTCTACATAAAACTCATCCTCTGCCGGCTCTTGCGGTGGGAAGTTTGGTAACTTTGATTGCCCCTTCCCAAATAACTGCACCATTTTGGCTATATTTCCAGTAAAAGCGGCATTATAGTCAGTCGCCACCTCGTTTGACACATAGTCAGAGATGTCATCCGCATATTGATCTTGCACATCTGGGCCTCCAACAAGTGCTCCGTACAACGTGTGTCTGTGTTTTGAAGGATTTGTCAGCTGATTGGACCACGAGCCATGTGCAGTTCGGTGATGGGGATGAACAGGTGGATTTTGCCCAAAACCAACAACATAGCTCCTTTTTTGTGGATTGTCTCCTAGCATGTAATGAGTTTGCCTGATGGCAAACGACTGATATTGATCTTTTTTTTCTTGATCAGTTATCCAATCAGCATACACAAAGGCAAGAAATGCGGCATTTGCAGCATAGCGAAGCGATCCCCATTGTTCAAGCCATGCAAGCCCGCCAGGAGTATACGTCATTCTTTCTGTTGTTCCGTTTCGCACAAGACCCGTTGACCAATAATCTAGATTACGCTCAGTCGATTCAATAAATCTTTGCTCTTTCGTTATTCTTGCGAGTAAGATTTGTGAAGCAAAAAAGGTGTTATCCCATGACATGGTAAACGTATAATCCCAATCCTTTGGCCATTCGTCTACTGCCTTTAGTGCTTGATCTAAATATGACTGATCATTTGTCGCCAAATACAGCCATATACCTCCCCAAATGAGTTCATCAATATAGCCGCTCCAAGAGTTGTAAAAAGATTGTGCATTTGTCACACAATCTGTATACTTGCCGCGATATTGATCAGCAAATGCATAAAGCTGTTTGGCATGTTTAAGAAGCTCTGCTGCGTATGACGAATCAGTCTGTTTAAAAATGATAGAACCTGCCGCTAATGCTGCGGCGGTTTGTGCTGCTACTTCTGTTCCCGGACAATTCTCGTCAATTTTAAAAGCTGGTCGACTCATTGGCATTACTTCAGCCGGTCCCCACCAGCTATGATCGACGTGCCCATCACCTACTTGCGCCCAGAATTCGTTCGGAGCCGTATGTGCTTTTAGAAAATAATCAGTTGCCCATTTGATTTGGTCTAAGATGTCATCAAGCAGCTCTGCCTGTTCATATGCTTCTCGATACTCATACACTGTCCATGCAAGCACTGTTGCAGAGTATGCCATCGGAAGCCCAAACTTCACATGATCGCCGGCATCATACCAGCCTCCTGTTAAATCATGACCGACATCCTTTCCATCATCTAATCCAGAATCTCCTCGCCAATTGAGACGATTGCTTTCTGGAAGTTTTCCAGATCGCTGTGCTTCATAAAACAAAATTGATTTTTGCAGAACTTCTACATAGTTGTAAGACGACATTTGTCTTTATCCTCACCTTTCATTTTTAGTTAAACACTGATCAAAATAAGCATCACCCCCCTTTTATCTAACATTAATGGCCTGCTTGTAATGATTTTCAAAGAAAACCAAAAATAGGCATAGTAAACAGCAATCAGCTTTGCGCTCATCGTCAGGTCTTCTCATGAATTTACATGTACTGTATCCAGAAAGAGCATATGTCGCAGCAGAACCTTTCAGACGATCAAATTCTCTTTTTTCCTCTATTTGGGTAGAAAGAATGACATACAATCTCCACTCTTAAAACATCACGATAAATCAAGATATATGAAAGCGAAAGAAAATTATTCCAAATGATGTAAAAACGATATTTAGTTGACATAATAAAATTATTGTTTATATTCAAAAAAAGAACGCTCTTTTTTGAGCGTTCTTCATCAACGACATTAAAATAAAGAAAGTTGGTTTTGATCTGGAAGTGCTTCTAGGCATCCTTGACGATCCAAATACTCAAGGATGGTCTTAGAGACTTTTCCACGTTTTTGTAAATCTTCTTTGGAGAGGAATTCACCATCTTGTCGCGCACGTACAATATTTAAGGCGACGTTCGTTCCAAGTCCTGGAATTGAGTTGAATGGTGGAATCAATCCATCTCCATCAATGATAAACTCTGTTGCACTTGATCGATATAAATCGACTTTCTTGAAATGATAGCCTCTCTCACACATTTCAAGTGCGAGCTCTAATACAGTTAACAGGTTCTTCTCTTTCGGTGATGCATCAAGACCTTTAGAGTTGATATCTTCCATCACGGCTCGAATTGCATTCGATCCCTTTGTCATTGTTTCAATATCAAAGTCATCAGCACGTACGGTAAAATATGCAGCGTAGTAAAGAAGAGCATGATGCACCTTGAAATAAGCAATCCTGACTGCCATGAGTACGTAAGCAGCAGCGTGAGCTTTAGGGAACATGTATTTGATTTTTTTACAAGAATCAATATACCAGTTCGGGACGTTATGATTCTTCATTTCCTCTTCCCATTCAGGAGGTAGTCCCTTCCCTTTACGAACAGATTCCATGATTTTAAATGCTAATGACGGCTCTAAACCTTGATAGATCAGATATACCATGATATCGTCACGACATCCAATGACCTCACTCAGTTCACACGTCTTATTGTGGATGAGTTCTTGTGCGTTTCCAAGCCATACGTCTGTCCCGTGGGATAGTCCAGAAATCTGAACGAGCTCTGAAAAGGTTGTTGGTTTCGTATCCTCAAGCATTTGCCGAACAAACCTTGTACCAAACTCAGGAATACCGAGTGTACCTGTTTTACAACCAATCTGCTCTTCTGTTACACCAAGTGGTTCTGTCCCTTGGAAAATTTTCATGACCTCTGGATCGTCTGTTGGAATGGTCTTTGGATCAATCCCACTTAAGTCTTGGAGCATACGGATAACAGTCGGATCATCGTGCCCGAGTATATCTAGCTTTAGCAGATTATCATGGATGGAATGGAAATCAAAATGCGTCGTTTTCCAATCCGCCCCTGTTGCATCCGCTGGATATTGAATTGGTGAGAAATCATAAATGTCCATATAATCTGGCACAACGATAATACCGCCCGGATGCTGACCGGTTGTCCGTTTCACTCCTGTACAGCCTTGAACGAGCCGGTCTATTTCCGCCCCCCTCATATGGAGGTTATGATCACCGGCATAGCCTTTTACGTAACCATATGCCGTCTTCTCTGCTACGGTACCGATTGTGCCCGCACGGTATACATAATCTTCACCAAACAGTTCTTTTGTATAGTTATGAGCGTGCGGCTGATATTCTCCTGAGAAGTTCAAATCAATATCAGGTACTTTATCTCCTTTAAAACCTAAGAAGGTTTCAAATGGAATATCATGTCCATCTTTTTGATAAAGCGTACCGCATTGTGGACAGTTTTTGTCAGGAAGGTCAAAACCTGAACCAACAGAACCGTCATTAAAGAATTCAGAATGCTTACAACTTGGACATACATAATGTGGCGCAAGTGGGTTAACTTCTGTGATCTCAGTTAAAGTTGCAACGAGTGATGAACCAACAGATCCCCTTGATCCAACGAGATAACCATCATCCAGTGATTTCTTTACGAGCTTATGAGAAATTAAATAAATAACGGCAAAGCCATGGCCGATAATACTTTTTAATTCTTTCTCAATCCGGTCTTCTACAATTTTCGGAAGTTCATCACCGTAAATACTTCGTGCCTTTTGATAGCTCATTGCCCGTATTTCTTCATCTGCACCTTCAATTTTTGGAGTGTAAAGATCGTCTTTAATCGGCTTAATATTTTCGGTCATATCAGATATTTTTTTCGTATTCGTGACCACGATCTCTTTTGCCTTCTCGTCTCCTAAGAATGAGAAAGCTTCAAGCATTTCATCCGTTGTTCTGAAATGAACCTTTGGCAGCTCGTGACGGTTTAGCGGGTTTGCCCCACCTTGTGATGAAATCAAGATTTTACGATAAATTTTGTCCTCTGGATGCAAGTAGTGCACATTCCCTGTCGCCACCACTGGTTTATTTAGCTTCTCACCAAGCTTGACGATATTGGAGATTATTTCTTTTAATGCACGTTCGTCCCGAACGAGCTCTAGCTGCAACAAATGCTGATACACTTCTGGCGGGTGAACTTCTAAATAGTCATAAAATGCTGCAATGTCTTCAACCTCGTCAGGCGACTTTTGCATCATTCCTTCAAAAACCTCACCCTTATCGCAAGCTGATCCAACAATCAGACCTTCTCGATATTTCTCAAGCTGTGAACGCGGTATACGAGGCACACGATAAAAATAGTCAATATGAGAGAGTGAAACAAGTTTGAATAAATTCTTCAGTCCTATCTCGTTTTGCGCAAGAAGTGTCGCATGATAAGGACGTGAGCGCTGATAAGCATTAGACTGTCCCATGTTTTCATTTAATTGATCATGATAGACAATCTCTTTTTCACCTGCATCTTTTAGCATCCGCAGTAAAAGATAGCCTGTCGCTTCTGCATCATAAATCGCGCGATGGTGCTGCGTCAGTTCAATATCAAACTTTTTACACAATGTATTGAGCCGGTGATTTTTAAACTCTGGATAAAGGAATCGACCAAGCTCAAGTGTATCGATGACAGGATTCGAAGCTTTATCTGTTTTTAAAAGTCGTTTATACGCTGCATTTAAAAAGCCCATATCAAAGCTTGCATTGTGAGCGACAAGGATATCTTGACCGACCCACTCTTTGAAATTTCGAACAACTTCCTCAACATCTGGTGCATCTCTTACCATATCATCAGTAATACCAGTTAATTCAATGGTCGTTGCAGATAATGGATGATGGGGATTGGCAAATGCCTCAAAGCGATCAATAATTTCCCCGCCTTTTATCTTCACTGCTGCAAGTTCAATGATCGTATCATATACAGCCGAAAGTCCAGTTGTCTCTACATCAAATACAACAAAAGTCGAATCCTCTAACAGACGATGCTCAGGATTATAAGCAATCGGTACGCCATCATTGACTAAATTGATTTCCACTCCGTATATCATTTTGATGCCATATTTTTTACTTGCTGCATACGCATCTGGAAAGGATTGAACGACGGCATGATCAGTGAGCGCAATCGCTTCATGCCCCCATTTTTTCGCCTGTTCCACAAGTTTCCCAATTCCTGTGACAGCATCCATCTGACTCATCGGTGAATGTAAATGAAGCTCAACGCGCTTTTCACCCTCTGGTGCGGTGTCTTCTTTTAGCTGAGGTTTTATTTCATTCACATCATTTGCAATCATGACAAGATCTCTGACAAATGTATCGTTTTGAATGCTTCCTCTTGCTTTTACCCACATTCCTTTTTTCAAGGATTTCATGAGCTGGGCATCTTCTTTTTCTCTAGCAAACATTTTAATTAAAATACTGTTTGTGTAATCAGTAATCTTAAAGATACAAAGGGTTCTGCCGCTTTTAAGCTCTCTTGTTTCCGCATCAAATACATAGCCTTGGACTGTAATTCTTCTTTCCTCGTCCATAATACTGTCAAGTGTACGAATTTCTTCACTCTCTTTGATTGGATAACCAATCATCAGAGGACCGGATGGGGCTTCCTCCTGATCTTCATTTTCTTTCTTCTCCATTTCAGTAAGTGCTTGCATGGCTCTTTCTTTGTCTTCAGCAAGCTTCTGTTCTCTGAATTTCTGAATCTCTTGATCTGATACGAATGTTTCTGTATCAAATTGCAGCTCTGGAAATCCAACTTGTTTAAACGCAGACTGGAGCATTGGGCTGTACTTCTTCTTAATGGCCAAAGCTTCTGTTTCGCTTTTTGTCTTAATGATTAATTTATGCCCAGATAAAGTCGGCTTTTGCTGCTGGAGCAAACGAATAATTGGGGGAGAAATGCCTTGAAGCTCTTCCACACAATGTGACCAATACGATTGCAAAAGCTCTTCAGATATGTGCGGATCATTGACTTCAATCGTACAAGTGACTTGTGCAATATGAGAAAATGCATTGGTGAGTCTGCTTAGGAACATAGCATATATCTTATAAGGCAGGAGCGCCTTAAATTTAAAAAGGAAATGCCACGTTTTCGTTGCCTTATGCACCGTCAATTTGACGATTTCTCCTTCTTCAAAGTAACGACTGAGGTCATCATCTGTCATTTGAATCTGATTGAGTAGTATATGAAATTGTCGCCGGGTGATCGGTAATTGTTCATCCAAGACAGGGGCCCTCCTTTTGTAAATCAGAAAGGTACCTCTTTTCTACAAGGAGGTACCTTCATTTTTTTGTTCAAACCTCTATGCGTGACGAATAAATGAAATCAGCTCATCAACTGATACTTCATGTGTTTCACCTGATTTTCTAAATTTCACTTCCACAACGCCTTCTTCTGAACGTTTTCCGCAACTAATGCGAATTGGTAATCCAATTAAATCACTGTCTGCAAATTTAACGCCTGCGCGCTCCGTGCGATCATCGAATAGCACATCAAAGCCTTCCTCTTCTAAGCGCTCGTATAATGTTTCAGCAAGTTCTTTTTGTGCATCATTTTTCATATTTAACGCCAGCAGATGAAGGTCATAAGGAGCAACTGCTTTTGGCCAAATAATCCCTTTATCATCATGATGCTGTTCGACGATGGCAGAAAGTGTTCTGGAAATACCAATACCATAGCAGCCCATCAGCATTGGCTGCGTTCTGCCATTCTCATCAAGAAAAGTCGCATCCATTGACTCAGAATAGCGTGTTCCTAGTTTAAAGACTTGTCCTACTTCAATTCCTTTTGCAAATTGAATGATGCCTTCACCATCTGGAGATACATCTCCTTCTTGAATAAAGCGAAGATCTGCATATTCTTTTATTGCCACATCACGAGCAGGATTTACATTTACATAATGATAATCTGCTTCGTTTGCACCTGCTACTGCATTTGTTATGCCTTTTACAGCTAAATCAGCATAAATATCAACCTTCGCATCTAGCTGAACAGGTCCAATAAAACCAGGTTCTGTTCCAATAACTTCAAGCACTTCTTCACGTGAAGCAAGCTCTACAAGCTGTGCGCCAACTACATTCTTCAATTTCACATCATTGACTTCATGATCGCCTCTTGTCAGTACAAGAACATACGCTTCGTCTGCTTTAAATAATACAGATTTGATACATGCGGAAGGTTCTACTTCTAGGAAAGCAGATACTTCTTGAATCGTCTTCACGTTTGGCGTGTGTACTTTCTTAAGCTCTTTAAAGTCCGCAGGATTTGCTTCTTCTCCTTTAAATACAGCTTCTGCCATTTCTATATTGGCTGCATATGATGAAGTGTCGGAATAAGCGATCGTATCTTCTCCTACTTCTGAAAGCGCCATAAATTCATGTGTGTCTTTTCCTCCCATTGCACCAGAATCTGCAATAACCGGTCTAAAATTAAGACCAACTTTTGAGAAAATATTGGCGTAAGCTGTAAACATTTTATCGTATGTTTCATCAAGGCTTTCTGATGTTGCATGAAATGAGTAAGCATCCTTCATAATGAATTCACGTCCACGTAATAAGCCAAAGCGTGGTCTTTGTTCATCGCGGAATTTTGATTGAATTTGGTAAAGTGTCAAAGGTAGCTTCTTATACGATTTCACTTCACTACGTACAAGTGATGTGATTACTTCTTCGTGTGTCGGACCGAGTGCAAATTCACGACCATGACGATCTTTCATACGCATGAGTTCTGGACCGTATGTATGCCATCTTCCTGACTCTTGCCACATTTCAGCCTGTTGCAGAACTGGCATTAACAGTTCTGCTGCTCCTATCTTTTCCATTTCTTTGCGAACGATAGCTTGAATATGCTGAATCACTTTATGAGCGAGTGGCAAATAATGATAGATTCCGCTTGTATTTTGCCTGATGAATCCAGCTCTTAATAAGAGCTGATGACTTTTCGCCTCTGCATCTGCTGGCACCTCTCGAAGAGTTGGAATTAAAGTCAGGGATTGTCTCATGTTCATTACACCTCAATTTATTATATAGGACTTCTCATAAAAACGCTTGTTTCCCATTAAGAGAAACAAGAGACGTTGGTTTTATAAAAATAATCGCTGGATGTCATTCCACGTGACGACAAGCATTAACAGCATGAGGAAAGCTACACCAATAAATACAACAAGTGCCTCTTTCTCACGATTCATTGGTTTGCCGCGAATAGCTTCGACGAATAGGAACAATAACCGTCCTCCATCTAATGCCGGGATTGGTAATAAGTTCACGATCCCTAAGTTGATACTAAGGAAAGCAGCAAACTGCATTAATGTTAATGCTCCTTGTTTGGCAACTTCGCCTGTCATGTCATATATACCGACAGGACCCGATAGCATATCAAGTGAAAATTGTCCTGTGACAATTTTTTGCAAGTTCGTTAAAATGAGACCAGCAGTGGATACAACAGTCATTCCTGAAGATGAGATGACTTTCAAGAATCCATTTTCCGTTGGCGGATACGATCCAAAACGGCCAATAGTCTTTCCTTCTGTCTTCACTGCTTCTGGTACAACTTGTACAGTACTTTCTTTGCCATTTCGGTCAATGACGACATTTATTTTTTTCTCAGGGTTCTTTTGAACGGTTTGAACGATCTCTGTCCAAGAATTCATTTTATCCCCGTTAATCGAAGCAATATGATCGCCCTCCATGAGCCCAGCCTTTGCCGCACGACCATCTTGCGTCAGTTTTCCGAGTACAGGTTCATCCACCGTCACACCTTGAATAAATCCAAGAGCAACTAAAATCACGTATGCCAAGATAAAGTTCATGATCGGCCCAGCAGCGATGGCTTTAATACGCTGCCATACTGTTTTTGAACCGAATTGACGATTATATGGGGCAATTTGAATTTCTTCACCATCTGCAATATAGAAGCTTGTTTGACTCACATTGTAGCCTGTCAATATGTCTTCTTTTCCAGCTTCATACCCTGAGATTCTCATGGCATGATCTAAATCAATTTGCTCAACTTCAATGACTAGAGCATCAGGGTATTTCTCTTTATTATTTAAAATGATTTTTTCTACTTCATTTTGCTCATTAAATAAGAGCCCCACTGTATGACCTGGTTTAATTTCAATAACTTCAGGATCCTCTCCAGCCATTTTGACAAATCCACCGATTGGCAGAAGCCTAATGGTATAAACGGTTTCTTTTCGTTTAAAGGAAAAAATCTTCGGTCCAAAACCAATTGCGAACTCGCGGCACAAAATGCCTGCGCGCTGCGCCATAATTAAATGGCCAAGCTCGTGGAAAAAAACGAGCGTTCCAAAAATAATAATAAACGCAATCACTGTATTCACGAACATACCACCTTATGTGAGGATTGATTGAACAAAGTCTCGTGTATCTTTGTCCACTTCATGGATTTCTTGCAAACTAGGCTTTGAAATCACATGGTGTCTGATCAGTGCCTTTTCAATCAGTTCTTCTATTTGCAAGAACGTGACATTGCCTTTTAAAAACGCATCAACTGCGACTTCATTTGCCGCATTCAGCACGGCAGGCATTGTCCCCCCTATTTTACCTGATTCATAAGCAAAATGTAAGCAACGATACCTGTCAAAATCCGCTTTTTGGAAATTTAATTGTCCAATCTCCCAAAGGTTCAATGATTTGGCTTCCTTTAATGGCGCTCTGTCAGGGTATGTGAGCGCATATTGAATGGGAACTCTCATATCAGGTGTGCCTAACTGAGCCATCACGCTTTTATCATGAAATTCAACCATGGAATGAATAATGCTCTCTTTATGTAACAGCACATCTATTCGATCATACGGTATATCAAACAACCAATGTGCCTCTATGACTTCAAGCCCCTTATTCATCATTGTAGCTGAATCAATTGTAATTTTTGCTCCCATTGACCAGTTCGGGTGATTCAGTGCCTCTTCAACAGTAACGCCTTCAAGTTCAGTTCGCTTTTTATCTCGGAAGCTACCACCTGATGCCGTCACGATTAGACGCTCTATGTTTTTGGCTTGTTCACCTTGAAGGCATTGAAAAATAGCGGAGTGTTCACTGTCGACAGGAAGTAAAGGCACATCATATTTGTTTGCGTACTCTTTCACTATATGACCAGCTGTTACGAGAGTTTCCTTATTTGCGAGTGCAATCGTCTTTTTTTGTTCCATTGCCTTCAACGTTGGGACAAGCCCGACACTTCCTACAAGTGCATTGACAACGACGTCGACTGAATCATAGGTTGCCGCCAACGTGTTGGCTTCATCACCTATGGCCATCTTGACCTTATATGAAAATGAATGCTCTTTTAGCGTGTGATATGTATCCTCGTCTATACATCCGACGAATTCAGGCTGAAAGTGTTCAATGATTGGAATGGCCTTGTCTACATTTCTGCCAAACGTCATCGCTTTCAGATGAAATTCGTTCGGATGCTGCTTGATCACATCTAATGTTTGTTCTCCAATTGATCCTGTTGCGCCTAATAGCGAAATATATTTCAAATTGCCACTCCTTTTCTCGTTCAGTTTGTTTCTATTCGGTTAGCCGGCAAAAGTGACCAGCAATAAATATAAAAACGGCAGAACGAATAAAAAGCTGTCAAACCTGTCCAAAATCCCGCCATGTCCTGGGAGTATGTGCCCTGAATCCTTTACATCATAATGACGCTTTAAAGCAGATTCCACAAGGTCGCCAAGCTGTCCAAAAATGCTGAGCAAAAGGGTAATAAACATAACTAGCACATATGATGGCAAAAACCCTGTAATCGCCTGAAACACAAGTGATAACACGACCGCTGTGACGATTCCGCCAATAAATCCTTCTACTGTTTTGTTAGGGCTAATCTCCGGCCAAAGTTTTCGTTTCCCCAGTGACTTCCCAATGAAATAGGCTCCTGAGTCGGTGGACCAAATAATCACCGCTGCGAAGAAAATCGCACTCATGCCGTATAAACCTCTGATTTGAATAAAATAATAAAAGCTGACGCCAATATATAGTGTGGCTAATACAACAAAAGCAACCTCATCGAATGTGAAAGAGTTCTTGCTCAGTACTGTATACGTTAAAAGAATTAAGATTGCAAATAAAGCAATCTGCATTTTCGATGCGTCCACGTTTGTAAAGAAGCTATTCTCTCCGCCCATTAAAAGCCAAAGCAATACTAAGCTGACGACACCAGGAAAGCTGAAAATAGAAATCTTTTTCATTCTCAAAAGCTCAAAGAGAGCGACACTTCCCATTAAATAAATCAGTAGGGTAAATGGCATTTGTCCATAAATCACAGCTAATAAAAATAGCGCCGCTGCCAAAACACCCGTCAAAATTCTTTGTTTCATCTGCACCACCCTCTAAATTCCACCGAACCTCCGGCCACGGCGCTGGTATTCTCCGATAGCGCCTATGAGATGCTCATCAGAAAAGTCAGGCCAAAGCACATCCGTAAAGACAAACTCGCTGTACGCAATTTGCCAAAGCATAAAGTTGCTTAATCTAATTTCTCCACTTGTGCGAATAAGCAAATCCGGATCTTGAAGAGATTCTGTCATTAAATAAGCTGAAAACATTTCTTCTGTGATGTCCTCTGCTCTAAGCTTACCTTCTTTGACTTTTTCAGAAATTTGTCTGCATGCTGTGACGATTTCTGTACGTCCTCCGTAATTGAGCGCAAAGTTCAGTACGAGTCCTTTATTATTTGCCGTACTTTTTACTGCGTTCTCTACCGCTTTTTTTGTATGCGGCGGGAGACCGTCTGGATCACCTGTTAAACGCACACGGACATTTTCCTCAATGAGTTCAGGCAGGTAGATGTTCAAAAATTCTTCGGGTAGCTTCATTAAAAAGTCTACTTCTAGTTTTGGTCGTTTCCAATTTTCTGTAGAGAAAGCATACAAAGTCAACACTTTGACATTCAGCTCATTTGCAAGCTTTGTCATGCGCTTGACGACTTTCATCCCTTCATGATGTCCTGCTACCCGAGGAAGTGCACGTTTTTTAGCCCATCTTCCATTCCCATCCATGATAATAGCGATATGTTCAGGAATTTCTCCATTTAATATGTCTTCTTTTGTCAAGCTTTCTAAGTTGGAAGTAGCTGTTTGCTGATTCTTCCAATTTTTGAGTATATTGAGCATGAGATTCCTCCATCACCCAAAAAGGTTGCGTTCCCGCTAATAATATAGTCATCAACAGTATTAACAAAAAAACCCCCTGTAAACATGAAGAGGGTCTTTTCACTATTATCTATTGTACATAGTTTTTTCTTAAACTTCCATGATTTCTTTTTCTTTGTCTTTCGTCACGTCGTCAATTTTAGCCACATATTCATCTGTCAATTTTTGTACATCCTCTGTAGATGACCTTAATTCATCTTCTGTGATCTCACCGTTTTTCTCAAGCTTTTTCAAGTCATCGTTTGCATCACGACGAATATTGCGAACAGCTACTTTTGCTTCTTCTGAGTATTTTTTCACAACTTTCACAAGCTCTTTACGTCTTTCTTCAGTTAACGCAGGAATGGCAATACGGATCACATTCCCATCACTTGTTGGCGTAATCCCAAGATCAGACTTTTGGATCGCTTTTTCAATATCACCGATCGCTGTTTTATCGTAAGGTGTGACAATCAGCATACGTGCTTCTGGCACTGTAATAGATGCGATTTGATTAAGCGGTGTTTGTGCACCGTAATATTCAACTGTGACTTTATCTAATAATGAAGCATTTGCTCTCCCAGCTCGAACTGTTGCTAGTTCACGCCCGAATGCTGTAACTGCTTTTTCCATTTTCTCTTTCGCTTGGCTTAACACTTCTTTTGACACGTTATTTCCCCCTCACGATCGTTCCGATTGATTCACCATTTACGGCACGTTTAATATTTCCTTCTTCCATAATTGAGAACACGATTAATGGAATGTCATTATCCATACATAATGAGGACGCAGTAGAATCCATTACAGCAAGCCCTTCTTTTAACACATCAAGATATGATAGCTTATCATATTTTACTGCATCCGCATCTGTACGAGGATCAGCACTGTAAACACCGTCTACATTATTCTTCGCCATTAAAATGACATCTGCTTCAATTTCTGCTGCACGTAGAGCTGCTGTTGTATCTGTAGAGAAATATGGGTTCCCAGTACCGGCAGCAAAAATGACGACACGTTTCTTCTCGAGGTGACGGATCGCTTTTCTTCTTATGTACGGTTCTGCAACCTGTCTCATTTCGATAGAGGTTTGTACTCTAGACTGAATACCAAGTGTCTCTAAACTATCCTGTAATGCTAGTGAATTCATTACTGTTGCAAGCATCCCCATATAGTCTGCAGTTGCTCGGTCCATTCCTAGGTCACTGCCTGTCTTTCCGCGCCAAAGATTCCCTCCGCCTACGACTACTGCAACTTCAACATCAAGTTCTGCAATTTCTTTCACTTGCTTTGCAATTGATTGAATGACAGTCGGGTTAATTCCATTTCCAGCTTCACCTGCTAGTGCTTCGCCACTTAGCTTCAGTACAATACGTTTATATTTCGGTTTGCTCATGATAACCTCCAAGTGTAAACTATGCCGTCTCTTATTATGCGTAAGAAATGGTCTTTTGTAAATCAATATCCTCTAAAAAATAGGGAACACAGTATTTGTGCTCCCTCAAAAAGCCCCAGAGAGCTTTTCAAACATTATTTTTTCACTTGGCTCATTACTTCTTCAGCAAAGTTGTCTTGACGCTTCTCAATCCCTTCGCCCACTTCATAGCGAACATAAGTTTGAACAGTTGCGTTTTTCGCACCTACCACTTGTTTCACTTTTTCATCTGGGTTTTTAACGAAAGGTTGGTCAAGTAAGCAAATTTCTTCGAAGAATTTGTTTAGACGACCTTCAACCATTTTAGCAACGATATTCTCAGGCTTTCCTTCTTGAAGCGCTTGCTGCGTTAATAATTCACGCTCACGGTTTGCTTCTTCTTCAGACACTTGGTCACGAGAAATATATTTTGGATTGATAGCAGCAACGTGCATTGCTACGTCTTTTGCAAGCTCTTCATCAGTTGTTCCGTTAAGGACTGCTAATACACCGATACGACCGCCCATGTGTAGGTAAGAACCGAATACAGCGTTATCTTCTTTTGTGACAACAGAGAAACGACGTAGTGTAATTTTCTCTCCGATCTTTGCAATTGCAGATGTGATATGCTCTTCAACTGTTGAACCGTTCTCCATTTTAGAAGCATGAGCTTCTTCAATTGTAGCAGGTTTTGCAGCAAGTAAATGATCAGCAAGTTCATGAAGAAGTGTTTGGAACCCTTCGTTTTTCGCAACAAAGTCAGTTTCAGAGTTAACTTCTAGGATCACTCCTGTATTGCCATCTGTTTTGATTAAAGTTAATCCTTCTGCAGCAATGCGGTCTGCTTTTTTCGCAGCTTTTGCGATGCCTTTTTCTCTTAGAAGGTCGATTGCTTTTTCGATGTCACCATCAGTTTCTGTTAACGCTTTTTTGCAGTCCATCATACCTGCACCAGTTTTTTGGCGCAATTCTTTTACTAATTGAGCAGTAATTGCCATTTTACATTTCCTCCTTCTATGTCATAACACGGATTACTAGGTGAAAAAAAGGTGATAAAAGGCATTTCCCTCTTATCACCTTTTGAATAGGTTAAGCAGTTGTTGTTTCAGATTCTGTCGTTTCTTCTACAACAGCTTCTTCTTCGCCTTGTTTAGACTCAAGAATTGCATCTGCCATTTTTGCAGTTAGCAATTTTACAGCACGAATTGCATCGTCGTTTGCAGGGATAACAACATCAATTTCGTCAGGATCACAGTTCGTGTCAACGATACCGATGATTGGGATGTTTAGCTTACGAGCTTCTGCAACTGCAATGCGCTCTTTACGAGGATCGATAATGAAAAGTGCATCTGGAAGACTCTTCATGTCTTTAATTCCACCTAAGAATTTTTCAAGACGCTCTAATTCTTTCTTCAATTGAACGACTTCTTTCTTTGGAAGAACTTCGAATGTGCCGTTTTCTTGCATTTTTTCAATATCTTTCAAACGCTTGATACGTTTTTGGATTGTTTCAAAGTTTGTTAATGTTCCACCAAGCCAGCGCTGGTTTACATAGAACATTCCAGAACGGATTGCTTCTTCTTTTACTGAATCTTGTGCTTGTTTTTTTGTTCCAACGAAAAGGATTTTTCCTCCGTCAGCAGCAAGGTTTTTTGTGAAGTTGTAAGCTTCTTCTACTTTTTTCACCGTTTTTTGAAGATCGATGATGTAGATGCCGTTACGCTCTGTAAAGATGTAACGCTTCATTTTTGGGTTCCAACGGCGTGTTTGGTGACCGAAGTGAACACCAGCTTCTAACAATTGCTTCATAGAAATAACTGACATTTTATTTCCTCCTAATATAATGGTTTTTTTCCTCCGCTTAAGTCATGTCCACATAAAACTGCGACACGGCAGCACCTTCATATGAATCATTAAGCGTGTGTATTTAACACCAAGAAATAATATAACACATGATGAACTGACAATCAACAATCCTTTACAGCTTTCCGCTAAATTTTAATAAAAGCTCGATTTCTGTCTTACCAGTCTTCAATTGTTTTGCTATTTCTTCTATTGTTATCCCGCGATCATATAGTGCTTTCACTTGATCTTGAAATGCTTCTTCTTTTTCATCAACAGAAGATGTGGTGCTTGCTGCTTCTTTACCTAGAACGGGTTCATTTACCTTCTCTTCCTGCACCTCTACTACGTCTAAGAGAGCCGATAGGTGCTCTGGAACTGGATCTTCACTTTCTTTCAATTGCTGGGATTCAGTTTGTGGTTGTGGTTGCTTTGGTGTCTGAAGATCCGTTTTCAGCTCTTCAGCAAAAGAATCAGGGGAAGAGGCCGCAACTTTTGATAGTTTGTCGTTTTCTTCTTTGACTTCCATCAAGAAAGCAGCCAGGGTGTTTTCCGTTTCTTCTAAAATCTCTCGTTGCTTTTGTTCAGTCGCCTTAAGCGAATTCATTCTAGTATATAAAATGATAACAAAATAAATAAGTGCAGCATGGAGCATAAAGCTAATCAGCCATAACATATTTTTTCACTCACTAACTCTTTTAGGATTGAATGGCTTTATCAAGCAAATGTTTAAGCTTGAACAATGCCTTTGAATGAATTTGTGAAATGCGGGAGGTTGATAAGTTGAGCACTTGACCAATTTCCGTTAATGTCAATTCCTCTTTATAGAAAAGGCTAATCACAAGCTTTTCCTTTTCCGAAAGCTCTGTTATTTTTTCCGAAAGCTGTTCAATTAACTCATCTTTCAGCATTTTCTCTTCAGGTGTCACAGACTTCTCGTCACGGATCATGACTTGGATGTTTTCCCCGTCTTCTTGATCGTGCAATTTTTCATCAATAGAGAGTAAATTTGCAAAGAAGCCCTCATTCATCGTTGTGAAAACATCCTGCTCACTTATGCCCAGTTCCTCAGCAACCTCAGTTGGCGTCACATTACGCAAGTAACGCTGTTCAAGCTTTTCGATAGCCGCTTCTACTTTTTTGGTTTTTTCTCTTGATGTACGAGGTAGCCAGTCCTCTTTACGAAGACCGTCGATGATCGCCCCGCGGATTCTGAAGGATGCATATGTATCAAACTTCAGATCTCTACCAGGGTCAAATTTTTCAAGAGCATCATATAAACCGAGCATCCCTAGACTCATCAAGTCTTCTTTATGCACTGACTTTGGAAGACCTATGGAAATTCTTCCAACATGATATGTGACAAGCGGCATATAGCGGCGTATAAGATCATCTCCAGCAGCCGGATCCTTCCACTCTTTCCACCTAGCCCATAGCGCCTGATCTTCGTAATTTAAGGATTGCATCTTTCTCCCCCTATACTTCCTTAGTTATATCTTCTGAATGCCTTTCTTTACAGTGCGGATTTCTAATTCAGTTGTCAGCGGATCGAATTCAATCGTACGACCGCTGTTCCCGCCCGTATCCTCACTGATGATCGGGATATGATAAAGAGACAGATGTTTTTTAACGGCTGATACATTTCTAGGTCCAATTCTCATCAGATCATTGGTCGATTTAAATTTAAACATCTCAGCGCCTCCTGCCAATTTCGCCTTTAGCGCATGTTTGCGTGCTCCTTCTTTTAAGAGCAAGTCCACTGTATGCTTAACACCTGTATCAGCATACTTGGCCAAATTATCGACCTTTCCTTTTGCAAGCGATGAATCTGGAAGCATGATGTGAACAAGACCAGCTAGTTTTTTCTCTTGATCAAACAGTACAAGTCCCACGCAAGAACCAAGACCAGATGTACGAATTCGATCTGGTGTTTTCACAAGTTGAACATCCGCAATACCAACCTTTACAACTGCCGGAGTTTGCACGTTCATCATAGGTTACCTAATGCTTTGAACAGCTTGTCAAACGATTCAAAGTCTGGTAATAAAAACATATTTCCTTTCAGCTCTTGCTTATTTTGATCATCGTATATAGATGTATCAATGACAATCGCCTGATCTCCGAGAGGACTTAGCTGCATTAAGCCTTCACTTATGACAGCACCAAACATATCAAGTGTGACATCAGGCACACTCGGATAAAGCTGTAGCTTGGTTAAATCGGCAAGGGCTGATAAATATGAGCCTGCTAAAATATTTCCTAACTCGTGCAGCGCTGATGTTCCTAGCACATGTTCATGGATGGTATCAATATCAAATGCTGGCTCTTGCACAAGCTCTCTGACAAATTGCTCAGCCTGCTCAAAAGGCATAATGAAATAGATCGAGCCGGATAAATCTCCTTCCATTCGAAGAAAGATGCTTGCAACTGGAAGATCTGCCCCGCCAAAGAAATCCATTAATTCTTCAAACGAGAGAACTTTAACAAAAGGAACAGCCATATCTATTTTGCGATTTAATAGGTTTGCAAGAGCAGACGCTGCATGGCCTGCCCCTATATTCCCAACTTCTCTTAAAACATCTAGCTGCTCATCTCTCATTTCACTGAAAATGTTCATGTCACATCCCCCTTAATGAACAGGTGCACCTTGGATACTATTGTCGAGAACAGCACCAGCATGAATGATATTAAATAGACGCTGATCATGCTTAATAATCCCTGTCACCCACGATTGTCCATCTTTTTCAGAATCTGGAGAGGATTCTACCTCTTCCTGATAAACAGTAATGACATCATTTGCCTCATCAACAATCCAACCGACTTCAATTTCACCAACAGATACAATGATCATTCTTGTTTCGTCAGTGATCTCATGATCAGTTGCGCCAAGTCTTACTCTTAAATCAATGACTGGGGTGACAACACCGCGCAGATTAATGACACCGCATATATATGGAGCAACACCGGGAATTCTTGTCGGCTGCTGCCACTTTTCAATGGACTTTACTTCTGATACTGAAATAGCGTATTCTTTTTTGTTTACGACAAACACAATCATCTTTTCGCCAGTTTTGATATCTGTACTCATTTCAGACCGCTCCTCTATTGTTTTTTACTTAATTAGTGCATTACAGTCAACGATGAGTGCAACTTGACCGTCACCTAAGATTGTTGCGCCTGATATCGCAAATACGTTTGGCAGGTAGTCTCCTAATGATTTCAATACAACCTCTTGCTGTCCGATAAATGAATCGACAACGAATGCTGTTAGTTTATCACCTTTACGGACAACGATGATGTGCAGTTCGTCCTCTAATTCTTTCGCATTTGGTACGTGGAACTGTTTCTTTAAATACACGACTGGTACGATAAATCCGCGGAAATCAATGACTTCCCGATCATGCGTTTGAAGGATATCGCTTTTCTTAATCACAGCCGTTTCGATAATAGAAGAAATCGGAATCGCAAATGTCTCTTCTTCAAGTTTCACAAGGAGGACCGAAATAATTGACAGAGTCAATGGTAACTGGATAGAAAATAAAGAGCCTTGTCCTTCTGTTGAATTGATGCTCACAGAACCGCCTAATGATTCTAGTTTGTTCTTTACTACATCAAGCCCTACACCACGTCCTGAAATGTCAGAAATCGTATCGGCTGTAGAGAATCCTGGAGCAAAGATAAGAGAATCGATTTGATGATCTTCAAGAGATTCCGCTTCTCTTTCTGTAATCACACCACGCTCTAGTGCCTTTTCAAGAACCTTTTTACGGTTAATTCCACCGCCATCATCTTCTACTTCAATAAAGACGTGGTTACCACTATGATAAGCCTTTAATAAGACAGTTCCTTTTTCAGGCTTGCCTTTTTTCACGCGTTCTTCTGGTGATTCAATCCCATGATCTAGGCTGTTTCTGAGTAAATGTAAGAGCGGATCGCCTATCTCGTCGATCACTGTTCGATCAAGCTCTGTCTCAGCTCCTTCAATGATGAGCTCAATTTTCTTATTCAGCTCTTTTGTCAATTGACGGATCATGCGCGGGAATCGGTTAAACACTGTTTCTACAGGCACCATTCTCATGTTTAAAATAATAGACTGTAGGTCGCCGGAAATACGCGTCATTCTTTCAACTGTATCTGTGAGTTCATTGTTTTCAAGCTCTTTTGCAATCTGTTCTAAGCGCCCTCGATCAATGACTAGTTCTTCAAATAGGTTCATTAAAGAATCGAGTCGATCAATGTTTACACGAATTGTTTTCGTACCGCCAGCTGATGCACCATGACTGCCATTGGACTTTGATGCTTCGTTTGCTGGCAGTTTTGAAGCTGGTACAGAACTTTTTTCTTTTTTCTGTTCAGGCTTTTCTTTTTTCTTCTCAGCCGGTGCGGTTTCTTTAAAAGTAGGGACTTCAGAGATCTCAACGTGTTCAACCTCGGAGATCGAAGTCACAATTTTTCTTACTTCGTCGATTGACTGCTTTGATAAATAAGAAATGCTGAATTCAGATTCAAAATCTTCTGATTCTAAAAGTTCTGCATTCGGGACAGATTTGACAACCTCGCCTGCTTCATTCAGTCTTTCAAAAATCATATATACACGAACTGCTTTTAGTAAGCATGCGTCGCTTAATGTAACCATCAGTTCATAGCATTTGAAACCTTGTTCTCTTGCTTCATCAAGAACTGTTCGTTCAAATTCATTATAGTTTAAGTCGTTAGCGGCTGGTGCTGATGTATCCGCTTCTTCAACGGCTGGTGCCACCTCTGCATGGCTTCCTGTCACATCTAGCTTTTTACTAATCTCTGTAACATCACGTTTTCCGTCCCCGCCTTCTGCAATGGATTGAACCATTGCGTCAAGGTGATCAAGCGCCTCAAACATGGTGTCCATTGATTCAGGAGTGACAACCATTTGTTCGTTACGAATGGCATCAAACATGTTTTCTAAGTGATGCGTTAATTGGGCCATATCATCAAAGCCCATTGTTGCGCTCATGCCTTTCAATGTATGAGCCGCTCTGAATATATCATTCACTAGCTGCAAGTCAGTAGGATTCTTTTCTAATTCAAGAAGTTTTTCATTACAAGTTTGTAAGTGCTCTCTGCTTTCATCTAAAAAGATGTCTAAGTATTGGTTTACATCCAACGTGTTCACGCCCTCTCTTTTTTCATGGAGCTTATAATGGCATGTGCGATGTCATCCACATGCCTTGTTTCATTTGCAAGCCCTGCTTTAATGACTGATTTAGGCATTCCAAAAACAACACATGATTCTTCTTTTTCTGCAATGACTTTTGTATGACCGCTTGCGACCATTTTCTTAACACCTTCCGTACCGTCACTCCCCATTCCTGTCATAATGACAGCAATTTTCTCGTAACCTTTTATGTTGCTGATGGATTCAAATAAATAGTTAACAGAAGGTTTGTGCCGGCTGTCAGTGTCTTCTGGAGACAGTTTTATGACTAAGGATGTCCCCTGTTCATGAAGTGACATATTCATTCCACCAGGAGCTATGTAGGCCACCCCATTTTTAGCGATATCACCATTTTCAGCTTCTTTAATTGTAATTTGTGATAAATGGTCTAACCTCGTAGCAAGTGATGCTGTAAATCCTGCCGGCATATGTTGCACAATCAAAATAGGTGCCTCAATGTCCTTCGGGAGCTTTGTCACTACTCTTTGAAGGGCCCTTGGTCCCCCGGTAGAAGTTCCGATTGAGATAATCTTTCGGAGCGACCCGCTTCTTATCTCTTGCACGCGAGGGGCAGTCATTGGACTTGGCGGTGTGATGACTGGCTTAGGTGAGACTTTGACTTCACTGCGCTTTCTTAACAGCCCTGCTGCAAGTACCCGCTCTACAATTTGTCCTCGTACCTTGTGTAAATCAAGAGAAATACTGCCTGAAGGCTTTGTGACAAAGTCAAACGCACCGATTTCTAAGCATTGGATGGTTAAATCTTTCCCTTGCTTTGTCTGGCTTGACACCATAATGACGGCAAGGTCGTGTTCAGCCAGAATTTGTTTTAATGCTTCTGTCCCATTTAAAACAGGCATTTCAACATCTAATGTGACCACATCTGGATTTAGTTCCTTGATCCGTTTTAAGGCATCTTCCCCATTGCGCGCCGTTCCAACGACTTCTATTTCTTGCTCGGCATTCAGGAAATCACTGATAAGCTTTCGCATAAAGGCCGAATCATCTACTACAAGCACTTTAATCATGAGTCCATCTTCCTCCTTTTAAAAAAAGAGGACAACTTATCTATAAACGTATGCTGCTCTCTCCGTGCCTCTCTCACCTGCTGATGATAAAGTGTATCTGCCAGCAATGTAATGGTTTTACTTAGTCTTGAATGCGGCTGCTTGATATAAAAAGGGATCTGTTCAGCTACTGCATTTGATACAGCTGGATCATCTGGTACAGCACCTGCAAACACGAGCTTTCTGTGAAGATATGCCGATACCACTCCAGCTAGTTTCCGGTATGTTTCAGACCCTTCGGATGACGTTTTGCACCGGTTGACAATGATTTGAACAGACTGTTCAAATTGGTTGATGGCTAGATGTTTAATCGCACTGTATGCATCCATAATGGACGTCGGTTCAGGAGTAGTGACGACCACCACTTCGCCTGCTGATAATACAAAAGGCAGTTGGTCTTTTGATAATCCTGCACCCATATCAAAGAATATACAATCGAATTCACGCACCATCTGTTCCATCTCCTTAAGAAAGAATGACCACTGATCTGTATCTAACGAAAACAACTGTTCAAGTCCGCTTCCACCAGAAATGTAATAAAAGTTTTCGGTTCCTTTTGTGATGGCTGTTTTAAAGGGTCTCTTTCTTAACAGAACATCTAGTATAGAGTTTGTCGTCGTTTTCCCTAGTAAAATATCAATATTACCCATCCCAATATCAAGATCAATAACCAATACCCGTTTGCCTGCTTTGGCGATAGCCAATGCCATATTAAGCGTCAAATTCGATTTACCAACGCCGCCTTTTCCACTCATGATGGCAATGGTTTTCGCCTGTCCGCTTGAAGACAAGGGTGCTGGTGCCATCTTTTGACTTTGCTGAACGAGTCTTCTTAAACCTTCCGCTTGGTCGGGTGTCATCATTTTAGTACCATCCTTGTTAAATCAAGGGGAGAGCTTTCTAGAATATCTTCAGGCACATTTTGACCATTTGCTAAAAAGCCAAGACCAATTTGTGTATCTGCCATGATTTGAAAGATCGTCCCCATCGCGTCAGTTTCATCCACTTTCGTGAAAATGAATTGATCAATTGGAACACGTTCAAATCGTTTCACCATTGCTTTCATGTCCTGATACTTCGATGTCGCACTCATTACTAGAAAACTTTGAATGCTTTCGTCAAATGGAATAATGTCGATCAGCTCTTTGATATACGCATCTTCTTTAAAATTACGACCGGCTGTATCGACGAAAATATGATCATATCCCTCAAGGGTCTGCTGCGCTTTCAAAAAATCCTCTCTTGAATAGCAAACCTCAAGCGGTGCCTGCAGTAGCTCTGCATATGTTTTGAGTTGTTCGATCGCAGCGATTCGGTACGTATCTGTTGTCATAAAGGCTATTTTCTTTTGGTGCTGAATCGCTGTTTTAGCTGCAAGCTTAGCAATCGTTGTTGTTTTGCCTGCTCCAGTTGAACCGAACAAAACAATGTATTTCAAGCGAATTGTCGGTTCATTAGAGGTGTTAGCTGGCAGCATATCAGTTAGCAGCTTTTCAAGTTCTTTTTCAATTTCGTCTTCCTTGACAGCACCTCTTGTTAAAAGTCCTTTCAGACATTGATCCCGAATCCCATCGTCAAGACCTTGATCTTTTAGCTTTTGATCAATTGCTATGAAAGAATCAGGCAGGAGGCCAACATGTCGTTCATTTCGCGTATAGTCAATTGGCTGAGTAGCTGGGAAAGCAGTCTTGATTTCATTAGCTACGTGAGTCTTTTGCTTCGCCTGTTCTGTGATCAGTTCTTTCTTCGGCAAAGCCGGAGCTAAAGGCATTTGCTTCAACCCTTGGTTTGCTCTTTCTTCAAAATCTTGATCAAGCACCGCAATCACTTCTACCATTTGCTGTTTTTTTAATCCAAATAGCTTGCGTTTGACAACTGTTTTCGAGTTTAAAATAACGGCATCTTTTCCTAGCTGTTGCCGGATTAAGTTGGTTGCCTCTTGCATAGAATTCGCTGTAATTTTTTTCATTTTCATGTGATATCCACCACTCCGATGCTCTGTACTTCCACATTTGCTTCTAGTTCGTTATATGATAGTACCGGTAAATCAGGGAAAAATCTTTCTAACAATTGCTTGACGTACATTCTAATAGGAGGTGAGCATAAAAGAACCGGCGTTTCTTGGCGAAGCGAAAACTGTTCAATTTCTCTAGCCACCGATTGAATCACACTTTCAGAGGATTCTGGGTCTAATGATAAGTAGTTTCCATGCTCTGTTTGCTGAACGCTGTCTGCAATGACCTTTTCCACTCGTCCTGAGCAAGTAACGACTTTCAATGACTCATTCTCCTTTGCGTATTGTGCAGTAATCTGCCTTGCCAGTGCCTGTCTGACATACTCTGTTAATAAATCTGTGTCAGTAGTTAATTTCCCATAGTCTGCGAGAGTCTCAAAAATGGTGACAAGGTTTCGAATAGATACCTTCTCTTTAAGCAGCTTCGCAAGCACTTTTTGGATGTCGCCGACTGCAAGCGGGTTTGGTGTCACTTCATCTACCAGCACAGGATAACTTTCTTTTAAATGATCAATTAATTGCTTTGTTTCTTGGCGGCCTAACAGTTCGTGTGTATTCTGCCTGATCTTCTCTGTGATGTGAGTAGACACAACAGATGCAGGATCAACCACTGTATAGCCAAGCATTTCGGCTTGATCTTTTTCTGATTCTGATATCCATTTTGCCGGTAAACCAAATGATGGTTCGATTGTTTCGATTCCTTCAATTGGGTCATCATCAGGAGTTGGTGACATCGCTAAATAATGATCGAGCAACAACTCACCCTTTGCCACTTCATTTCCTTTAATTTTTAACCGGTATTCATTTGGGTTAAGAGCAATGTTGTCTCTAATTCGCACAACCGGAATGACAAGACCTAATTCGAGAGCAAGCTGCCTTCGGATCATCACGATTCGATCTAAAAGATCACCGCCCTGATTCGCATCAGCAAGCGGGATCAGTCCGTAACCAAATTCAAATTCAATGGCATCCATTTGTAGGAGATGAATGACACTCTCTGGACTTTTCATCTCTTCTACCTCTGCTTGTTCCTCAAGTACTTCTTCGATCTCTTCTTGATCTTGTTTGTTTTTCGACATCATGTATGCCCCGAGTGCGAGTAAACCTGCAATCGGTCCTGTCAAAAGTATGCCAATAGGAGTAAACAAACCAAGAAGGAAGATCGTGCCTGCTGTGACGTAAAGCATAGCCGGGAAAGCAAAGAGCTGTTTAGTGATATCTGAACCAAGGTTTCCGTTAGAGGCAGCTCTTGTGACAACAATCCCTGTCGCTGTTGAAATGAGGAGTGCAGGAATTTGTGAAACGATTCCATCCCCTACCGTTAAAAGCGTGAAGTGGGAAGCGGATTCTTGAATCGACATTCCTTGCTGAAGCATGCCAATAATGATTCCAAAAATAATATTGATAATGACGATGATAATACCAGCGATGGCATCCCCTTTGACGAACTTACTTGCACCATCCATTGCACCATAAAAATCTGCCTCTCTCGCTACTTTTTCACGACGAGTTCTTGCTTCGCTCTCTGTCAGCATCCCTGCATTTAAATCTGCATCAATACTCATTTGTTTACCTGGCATCGCATCAAGCGTAAACCTTGCAGCAACTTCTGATACACGCTCGGCTCCTTTTGTAATGACAATAAACTGAATGATGATCAGTATAAAGAACACGACGAGACCAACGAGTATATTTCCCCCAACAACAAATGAACCAAACGTTTCTACAACCTTTCCAGCATCTCCTGTTGACAAGATAGAACGTGTTGTTGAGATGTTAAGCCCTAAACGAAATAGTGTTAAGAGTAAAAGCAATGATGGAAAAATCGAAAATTGCAGCGGTTCTTGCATGTTCATTGTGGTGAGAAGCACGATAAGCGCAAGAGAAATATTAATAATGATTAAAATACTTAATAGAATGGGCGGAAACGGTATGACCAGCATCGCCACGATTAAAATAACACTGAATAAAACAGATAAATCTCTTGCTGCCATGCCTGTTCTCTCCTTTTAAAACCAAAAATTCATAAAATCTTTTGTTTCGTTTTATATACGTAAGCTAAAATTTCTGCGATCGCCTTAAAGTATTCTTCCGGCACCGCTTGGTCGATATCGACTTGATCGTATAGCGCACGGGCAAGCGGCCGATTCTCTATGGTCATGACATTGTGCTCTTTTGCAATGGTTCTAATTTTTAAAGCCAAAATATCTGTTCCTTTTGCCACAACAAAAGGCGCGTCCATTTTTTCTTCGTCATATTTAAGGGCAATTGCATAGTGGGTCGGGTTTGTAATGATGACGTCCGCTTTTGGGACTTCCTGCATCATCCGCCTCATGGCCATTTCCCGCTGGCGCTGTTTCATTTTTGATTTAATGAGCGGGTCACCCTCTGATTTTTTATATTCATCTTTGATGTCTTGTTTTGACATCCGTAAGTTTTTTTCGTAATCAAATTTCTGATACATGTAATCAAGCCCTGCTAGGATGAGAAGTGCACCCGCTGCATATAAGCCCATCGTTAAGGTCATATTGGCGACAAAATGAAGAGTTTCCTCAGCAGTTAATAGAGGTAGCCGCATTATTTCGTCAAAGTGCATCCAAAGCGCTAAAAATGTCACAAAGCCAACAAAGCCAATTTTTAAAATGGATTTTAATAGCTCTACGAGTGCTCGAATACTGTATATTCGTTTAAATCCTTTAATGGGATCAAGCTTTTCTAATTTCGGTTGAATGACTTCTGTCGAAAAGAGAAACCCTACTTGCAAATAGTTACTGATTACACCTGCCAGCAAACCAACACCAAGAATCGGCATGAGAAGGAGGCCTGTTTCTTGAAGCAATTCTATGAATAATTGTTGAATATTAGTTATGCTAACCTTCATTAGCATCGTTGTTGAATAAAAACGTTCAATGAGCGCAATGATACGCTCTTTCATAAAAGGCCCAATAAAAAAGAATGATAAAAAGGTGAATAGAAGTGAAATGGCTGTGTTGACATCGGCACTTTTGGCAACTTGCCCTTTTTTGCGTGAATCTCGTCTTTTTTTAGGCGTTGCTTTTTCCGTTTTCTCACCTGCGAAAAATTGCAAGTCCAGTCTGAGCCTTGTCATCATGACGAACCACCGACCAATGCTAAGAAATTCCTCATAGTGAGCACAATGGTGTCAAATGTATTTTGCACAACACCGAATATAACGCCCATACAGATGATGATCATCATAAAACTCACACCCATCTTAATAGGAAGCCCGACAACAAATACATTCATTTGTGGAACTGTACGAGCCACAATCCCTAAAGCAAGATCGACTAAAAATAAACTTGCCACAACAGGTGCTGAAATTTGAAAGGCAATGATAAACATTTGATTAAAGCTCTTTGCGATAAAATAAGCAAAGGATTCACTCCCGAAATTCAGTGCGTACTGATCAAGCGCAATATATTGAAAACTGTAATAAATGCCATCAAGTAAAAGATGATGTGCATTTGTCGCTAGCATGAGTAAAAGCGTCACCGTATAAAAAAACTGTCCCATAAGCGGTGTTTGCGCACCCGTTTGCGGATCAATAATATTTGCAATCGCAAAGCCCATCTGAAAATCAATGAATGAACCTGCAATTTGAACTGCCGAAACCATGAGATACGCAATCAGTCCAAGAAGAAGTCCCACCATTGCTTCTTTTACAGCTAGCATCATATATAAGCCATCTATATCGAGTGCAGGCGGTTCTTTAATCGTGCTAAAACTAATGACTGCCAAAAAGATCGAGAACCCGACCCGGTGAACCACTGGTATCGTTCTATGCGCTAAAAGCGGTACTGTCACAAAAAAAGCGGTAATCCGAATAAAAACAAGGAGAAAAGCAGGGAATAATTCTATGATTGACATCATCTATTAACCTGCAAATCGATCTAAATTCGAGAACAGCTCTGTCGTAAAAGAAACAATTGTTGAAAGCATCCAAGGACCAAACACAACAAGTCCAATGAGAACTGCAACAATCTTAGGAATGAACGCAAGCGTCTGTTCTTGAATTTGGGTTGTTGCCTGAAACACACTGACAATCAGTCCCACAATTAATGCGAGCGCAAGAAGCGGCCCACTGACAAGCAATACAACATACACTGATCTTTCAGCCATTGTAATGACAAATTCTGAACTCATGTTTTAAGCACCTACTCTAAAAACTTTGTAACAAAGATTTAACAATTAAATACCATCCATCTACTAAAACAAATAACAATATTTTGAAAGGGAGCGATATCATAACCGGCGGAAGCATCATCATTCCCATTGACATCAGGACACTTGCGACCACCATGTCAATAATTAAAAATGGAATAAAGATCATAAAACCAATTTGAAAGGCCGTCTTCAATTCTGAAATAGCAAAAGCTGGGACCATCGCCGTTAATGGAATCTCTTTAATGGATTTAGGTGTATCCATTTTTGCGTAATGAAGAAATAAAGCCAAATCTTTCTGTCTCGTATGTTTACTCATGAACTCTTTTATGGGCACTTCAGCTTTTTCATACGCCTGATTTAAGGTAATATCATCATTTAAAAGCGGTGTTAAAGCTTCCTTATTAATCTGCGAGAACGTTGGAGCCATAATAAAAAATGTAAGAAACAAAGCAAGCCCGACGAGTACTTGGTTCGGCGGCATTGAGTTGGTCGCAAGCGATGTTCTGACGAACGAAAGAACTATCACGATCCGGGTAAAGCACGTCATTAAAATGAGAATGCCTGGTGCAACTGAAAATACGGTCAAAAGTAAAAGAAGACGAACAGAAGTGCTAATATTCCCTGCACTGCTGGAATTAAATAAATCGATAAACTCATTCATTTTTGTTTCGGGCCTTTCTTTCTGACTTCTGATTGGTTCTTTTTCAATTCGGCTAGCTGCGCCTTTAAATTGGCTGAAAAGGAAGAAGTGATTGGCTTTTCATTTCCCTTCACCTGTGAAGTGAATTTTGAAACAATTTTGGGCAAATCGGTCTTGCTTTCCATTGCTTCTTCGTATTGTTTCACAATCTCTTCACATTCTTGTTCATCATCAATTTCTTTTAGCAGCTGGATTGAGTCTGCTACGCCGACAACTAATACTCTTTTGCCTACTTTAATGAGCTGAACTGAACGATTTTGGCCAACCGTGGTTCCGCCAATATTTTCGACATAGCGAAATGGTTTGAGAAAGCGGTTTTGCTTGCCAACAAATCTCACCAATCCATAAATAAGCAGGATGACAAAAAGTAAGGCACCAATCATTTTGACAAAATCCATAATGGAGACAGAAGAAGAGGGAACTTCTTCTGCCGGATTCGTTTGATTGTCAGTGTTTTTCTTTTCTGTATCCTTTTTGCTCTCTTTCTCTTCTTTGAGCCAGTCATTCACTGTGCCGTTTTCAGGATCTTTCGTTTCAGCGAACAGTGAGGCAGGCTGCACCGTCAAGAAAAGCATAAAACTGATCATTGCTATACATATCAAACGTTTTTTCAACAAGTCTTACCCCTTTTTAGCCTAACGTTTTATTAATTGCTTCAAGTACACGGTCTGCTTGGAACGGCTTCACGATAAAGTCTTTTGCACCAGCTTGAATAGCATCAATAACCATTGACTGCTGCCCCATAGCAGAGCACATGATGATCTTTGCAGAAGGATCGATTTGTTTAATTTCTTTCAATGCTGTAATACCATCCATTTCAGGCATTGTGATATCCATTGTCACAAGATCTGGGGACATTTCTTTATATTTTTCAACAGCTTGCGCGCCGTTTTCTGCTTCTCCTACTACATCAAATCCGTTTTTCACAAGAATATCCTTAATCATCATTCTCATGAAAGCTGCATCATCTACGATTAATACCTTAATAGCCATTTACAAATTCTCTCCCTATATGTTTGTTTATTTTAAATTAGAAATTCTTTCTGACTGACTTAAAATATCTGTTACACGAACACCGAAGTTCTCATCAATGACAACAACTTCACCTTTGGCCACAATTCGTTTATTAATCAAAATGTCTACTGGCTCACCCGCAAGTTTGTCTAGCTCAATGATACTTCCAGCGGAAAGCTCCAGCACTTCTTTCACACTGCGCTGCGTTCTTCCAAGCTCGACAGTGATTGAAAGTGGAATATCCATCAGCATATCGAGATTTCCTAGCTGGTTCGTTGTGTGCTGAGGCTCACTGAACTCTTCAAATTCTACTGGGGCGACATTTACTGGTTCGGCCGGCTTTGGTTTCGCCTGTCTTTTTGGCGGTGCTGCTTGTTGCACTGGAGCAGACTGAGTTTGCGGCGCTGCCTGCTTTAGTTTAGGTGCGCTTTGCGGTGTCGCTTGCATCACTTCTTCTTGCGCCGGGCCTGTTAATTCTGCAATTAAATCCTTTGCAAACGTAATAGGGTACAGTTGCATAATATTAGAATCTATGAGTTCACCTATCGTTAATCTGAAGGACACTTTGACAAGCAATTCTTCAGCAGGAATCCGGTCTGTGCCTTCTCCTTCTTTCACATCCAGTAATTCAACTCGCGGCGGCGAAATATCAATTTTCTTATTAAAGACAGTAGACATGGATGTCGCAGCAGAACCCATCATTTGGTTCATTGCTTCTTGTACCGCACTTAAGTGAATTTCACTCAAAGAAGGATCGGCGTTCGTTCCATCTCCGCCCATCATTAAGTCGGCAATGACTGCGGCATCTGTTTGTTTAATGACAAGCAGGTTACTAGCACTAAAACCTTCTGTATAGTTCACTTCAATTGCTACATATGGATGAGGAAACTCCTCGTTCAACTTGCTTTTCTGAATCACTGTGACCGTTGGAGTTGTAATCTCCACTTTTTGGCTTAGTAGTGTTGAAAGTGCTGTTGCAGAGCTACCAAAAGAGATATTTCCGATTTCTCCAATGGCATCTTGTTCCATTGCAGAAAGGACTGTATCAGGCTCTATTTCTTCTTTGTTGCCTCCCTTTAGGAGCGCATCGATTTCATCTTGAGTTAATTTACTTCCGTTATTCTCCATCTTCTTCACCTCTTATGTCGTGATCTAGAATTTGAATCGCCTGTTTCCGATTCACGCGGCCGGCCTGTCCCAAGAATTTCGGTTTATTTCCGACCATAACAGTAAGAGGCGCATTTACTGGTTTGTCCAAGGTAATACAATCACCAATTTCCAAATTCAAAAACTCTTCCACCGTCATTTCCGATCGCCCAAGTTCAGCGACTACTGGAATTTTTGCCGTCATAATCCGTTGTTCAATGGCCTTTGTTTCTTCTTGTTTCGGTTCATTTCGGTCAGACTGCATCCAGTAATGAAACGACAGCTTCGGAATGATAGGCTCTAATACGACGTGAGGAATACATAAGTTGATAACCCCACTTACCTCACCAATTTGCGTATTCAGGGAAATGACGACAACTGTTTCATTCGGCGAAACCATTTGAACAAACTGGGGATTCACCTCGAAATCAGCCATTTCTGGCTCGATGTCGGTTATGGACTGCCACGCTTCTCTGTAATTTTCCAAAGCCCCCTCAAACATGTTTGAGATAATCTTTGTTTCGATTTCTGTAAGTGAATCTGTTTTATTATGACTAATGCCAATCCCGCCCATTAGCCTGTCCATCATGGCATAGCCAATTGTTGGGTTCACTTCAAGCATGATTTTTCCTTCAAGCGGGCTTACGTAAAATAAGTTTAATAAGGTCATATTAGGAATCGAACGAATAAATTCTTCGTAAGGTACTTGGTCAACAGAACTCACAGAAATTTGAATATATGATCTTAGCTGTGCTGAAAAGTGAGTGGTGAGCAGCCTAGCGAAGTTATCGTGAATCCTCGTTAAACTACGAATTTGATCTTTTGAAAAACGCAGTGCACGCTTAAAGTCATACACCTTCACTTTTTTCATTGTTTCTTCTTTTTTCAGCTCTTCTGCATCCATTTCCCCTGTAGATATGGCGGACAATAATGCATCGATCTCATTCTGGGAAAGCACTTCTCCTGACATTTCTTCACCTCCATTGTGTCAATTAATCGCCTCTATTGCAGATTAAAGGAGGTTATATAAACTTCTTTCACCTTGCCATCTTGCAAATAGTTGTTCACTCTATTTTTGACTTGTGTTTTAAAATGTTCTCTTCCTTTTTTGCCATCAATTTCATCAGCACTCGTGTCTGATAAAATGTCGATAACTGCATCTTTTACTTGAAAGTTTCGTTTTTCAAGCTCTTCTTTTGCTTTTTCGGAGTCTGTTTCAATATTTAATACAATTTTGACAGCATTTCCTTCAGACTTTAAGTTTGTAATGATTTCAGGAATTTCAACAGAAGCTTTTACGACTTCATCTGCTGTAGGCTCTTTTTTTGCTTTGGCTTCGCCTGACCCGTTAAGCAGGAAAAAGATACCTGCTCCAATTCCGACAATGGCAATAATCATGATGAGCATTACTACGACTAATTTCTTCTTCATTCAAACTCCTCTATTCCTTGATTCAATGAAATGACTTGGATTTTTCTGTAGAAAGAGATGATTTTCTCTTTGAGCTCTGTCTCGTCTTCTTTCACGACAAATTTCTTTCCATTGGATAATGTAATTGTCGTATCTGGGAAGCTTTCGATTTGCTCAATATGGAGAGCGTTGATCATAAATCCTTTGCCATTTAATCTTGTCACTTCTATCATGTTAAGCAGAGAAGCGATAAAACGCTCCCCCTACCTCCTATCGTTTTAGATTCACAAGCTCCTGCAGAATTTCATCAGATGTGGTAATCGTCTTTGCATTTGATTGGAATCCACGCTGGGCGATAATCATTTCTGTAAATTCGTCTGTTAAGTCAACATTTGACATTTCAAGTCTTCCTGTTTGAAGTTCACCTGTCCCTTGTTCACCCGGCACAATCGCATTACTTGGTGCACCTGAACTTAACGTTTGGCGGTATAGGTTGTCACCGACTTTGTCTAATCCTGCTGCGTTACTGAACGATACAAGTGACACTTGGCCAACTTTTCTTGAAACATTGTTTTGCACAACCGAAATCGTTCCATCTGGACCAACACTGACACTTGAAGCACCGCTAGGAATGGTAATTTTTTGTCCATTCATGCCAAGTAGATAGTTTCCATCAGGTGTAACTAAATTACCTTCTGAATCAGGTTTGAAGTTTCCCGTTCTTGTGTAAAGAACTTCTCCTTGTTTTTCAATACGGAAGAATCCGTCTCCGTTGATATAGAAGTCATATGGATCATCTGTGTTTTGTGCGGAACCTGGTTTCATGATCTTATCAATGGATGAAAGAGATGATCCAAGACCGATCTGCTTTGAGTTAATAGACCCTGAGTTATTTGTAGATCCACCAGAGCTAGCAACAGTTTGACTCACCATATCTTTAAATGTGATACGGCTTTTTTTATATCCGTGAGTATTGACGTTGGCCACGTTATTGGACACAATATCTAATTTCGTTTGGAAGTTTTTCATTCCACTAATTCCTGAGTAAAGTGAGCGTAACATTTGTTTTCCTCCTCGATTTAACCTTACGATTTTTCTCCAACAGTTGTAACATCCCAAGGACTGACTTTTGTTCCATCATTAAGAACCAGGAAGTATTCGTTGTTTATGTTTTTAACAGATTTCACAGTGCCTGAAATTTCTTTGTCATCTTTTTTGCCGATTACTTCTTTTCCAATCCAGCCTACATACGTTGTAAATGGATCTTGATGTGCAACAAATGTGGACATGACTTTATTGAGCTGACCAATTGATTCGTTCATATTCATTTGCTGTTCTAACGAAGAAAATGTAGCGAGCTGAGTGACAAACTCACGGTCATCCAACGGATTGGTTGGATCTTGGTTTTGAAGCTGTGTAAGCAATATTTTTAAAAACTGGTCTCGGCCAAGCGTGTCTGTTTTCTTCGCTGCACTTGAAGAAGTGTCCGTTGTTGCGGCTGTTCTAAGTGTAGAATCAACAGTTACCATTATATCTCCTCCTCTTCTTTGTCTGATAGAACAAGCGCATCTAAAACGTCTTGGAATTCTGCATCCTGTTCATCAGACTTCTTCGGATCTTGTTCTTTTGGCTGCTGGTGCTTGTTTTCTTCACTAAACTGTCCGAATAACGGCTGTTCATTTGATTGCAGCGGTACATGGAATCGGTCAACTTGAACCGACATATTCGGAAGTGCCTGCTTTAGCTGCGGCAGATGATGTTCTAACAGCTCTTTCGCTGCTTGTGTTGAGGCTGTGATTTTACTCGCATATACACCATTTTGTTTCGTTAGTTGAATGGTGATAAACCCAAGATTTTCTGGGTTTAACCGAACCGTAAAGCGTCCACTTGAGTTTCCGAATGGAGTAAACTTCATTTGTTTCCATGTGTTTAAAATTTGCTGATCAACCGTACTAGGTTTTTCATCAGTTAGTTGCGTCTGCTGAACTGAAGAAGCAGATTGCAATTGGAAAAACTGCTTGTGTCCTGATAAAAGCGTTTGGATAGGTATCTTTTCAGAAGAAGCAGGTGAAGCGGCATTTTGTCCTTTTACCCCTTCTTTTTTGATGAACCATTCGAGTGATGCAGCACTTTTTGATGGAGACGTGAGGGGAACTTCATTTCGTGGAGAGAGCATTTCTTTTAACTCCCCTAGAGAAATTTTCCACTCTTTGTCAGATCCTTTTGCACTTGCCATCATATGGTCAATTAATTGGTTGAACTGTTTCAGCTCACTTTGCGACATATCGCTTAGCTTTGAGGATGAGCCTTGCGAGAAAAACTGCTCTTTTACCTGCTGAATAATCTTCTCATCTGCACCGTTTTTTGAAAGAAAATGGATGAAATCCTGACCTTTATCTTGAATGTCCTGCACAAGCTTTGCATCAAACTTGAGCGGCTGCTGGTTGATCAATTGATATAAGAAAAAGTGGACTTGTATGAGCTGTTCTCCGTGTGCAGCTACTGGTTTGTTATCTTGATCACCATATATGGATGATTCCATCTTTTGAAATAAAGCGTCTAATGACTGAAGATCAGATTGACCAAGCTTTTGACCTTGCAAAGCTTGTAATGCTTGGAGTAGATCGCCATCAATGCCATCTTCAGGTGATTGCATCCATTTTTCAATGATTTGCATCGCATCATCAATTGAAAGAAGGGTTCCCGCTGGCTGTGAATCGACTTGGCTGCTTGGAGCACCTGCGCCCCCAAGCAACTGCTTAAACAACCCGCTTACTGATTTCACATCGCCTCCTTTAAGTCCGGAAAGGCTCTGAGAAGATTGCTGTAATGCCCCTATATCCAGTAGTTTCACTTATTGTCCACCCCCATTTTCACTTTCTTCCTTTTTGGCTAGCTCCTTTGTAAACGTCGCTGCCTTCTGAGGTGTCAATTTCGCTAAAATTTCTGTCAGCTTATTTTTACTTAACTCTTCAAGAATCTTCAAAGCCTCTTTATCATTTAGTTCTGATAGAATCTTTGCGGATTTCCCTGCATCCATGCTTTCGTAAATGCTGGCAATCTTCCCTTTTGTCTTTTGATTAGATGATGCCGTATCAGAGGTCGTGCTTGTTGAGTTATTATCTGATGAACTGTTGTTTGCTGACGTTTCGTCTGTTGAGTTTTCAGATGTTTTTTCAAGTGAGTTGATTTTCTGATTAAGTCTTTTAATCTCTTCATCACTTGTTTTCAAGTCTTTTTGTGCAATTTCGAGTTCATTCTTTTGCTCTTTAATGGTCTTCTTCAATGCTTTCAACTCTGCTTCACTCTGATCATTATTTGAAGATGACGATTTTGAGCTGTCATCTGAATCAACCAAGCTGTTAATGACTGGAATGTTTTGGAGCGGTTTCTTTAGATCAAAACCAGCAATATAAAGGATAGTGCCAGTCACAATAACGAGCACGATCAGTGGGATGATGACAATAAACAAGATCCATTGAAATTTACCGCTGCCTGATTCCTTCACTTTTTCCTTCTTAGGCATTCATCTCGACTCCTAGTGTCCTTGAAACATGAATTGGCTAATAGAGATATCATCCATTTCTTTCATTTCTTTTGCCTTATGTTCAAGGGAAAACTTTTCGAATTGCTTTTCTTTCATTATTTCAAACTTTTTAAACTCAATGTTTTTTTCCGTTAAATCAGATTGTTTTTCATTCATTTGATGACGTTTCATGATCACTAGTTGCTGATAATGATGAATCGTGTTATCTAAGTTGGTCACAAATTGCTGATAGTGACGCATTTCTTGAACACTCATTCCGCTTCTCAGCTTTTCTTCCTTGCTTTTTTCCATAAGCTCCTTTTTACTCATATTTTCATAGAGTTTTTCAGCGACTTGCTCAAATGCCGAAACGGATTGTTGATACGCTGCGAGTGACTTGTCTTTTTCACTTTCTTTCAGTTCTAAGAGCTTTTGAAATTTAAATTGATATTTCACTGTTTTTGTCAACCCTCTCTATTCATCAAACTGAGCAATAAATTCACACTGTCTTCAAGAGATACAGCCTCATCTACATCTTGCTTCAAAAAAGAAATCAGATGGGGATAAGCCTGCATAGCCTCATCAATATCCTTAGAGGAGCCTTTTTTGTATGCTCCAATGTTAATGAGGTCCTCAGCGTTTTGGTAAGTGGATAAAAGCTGGCGGAACCGATTAGCTGCTTCCTTGTGATCATGACTTGCAATATTACTCATGACACGGCTGATGCTTTTCAAAATATTCACAGCAGGGAATTGACCTTTGTTAGCTAAAGCCCGATCAAGCACAATATGACCGTCTAGAATGCCCCTGACTGTATCTGCAATTGGTTCATTCATATCGTCGCCATCAACTAGTACTGTGTAAAAGGCTGTAATGGAACCAAGCTGATTCGTCCCAGTTCTTTCAAGTAATTTTGGCAGTATAGCGAACACTGAAGGTGTATAACCTTTTGTTGTAGGCGGCTCACCAGTTGCAAGTCCTATTTCCCTTTGTGCCATTGCCACCCTCGTGACAGAGTCCATCATAAACATGACATTTTTGCCTTTATCTCTGAAATACTCCGCAATTGCAGTCGCTGTAAAAGCGGCCTTCATTCTCGTCAGTGCGGGCTGATCAGAGGTTGCTACAACAACAATAGATCGCTTTAGTCCTTCAGAACCCAAATCCTTTTCGATAAACTCACGAACCTCACGTCCACGCTCTCCTACAAGTGCGATGACATTTAAGTCAGCTTCTGTCTGCTTTGCAATCATACCCATTAATGTACTTTTCCCAACACCGCTTCCTGCAAAGATCCCAATTCTCTGTCCAGTGCCAACAGTTAAAAGGCTGTCGATCACTCTCACGCCAACGCCCATTTTTTCTCTAATAGGCGGTCGGTCCATTGGATTCGGAGGAGATTGATCTGTTGAAACAGGTGCAAGCCCTTTTGGAAGCATACTGCCATCTAGCGGATGTCCGAATGCATCAATCACTTCACCAATTAACCCAGTGCCCACTTTTACCTTTAATGACTCACCTGTTGCTTCGACTAAACTTCCTGGTGAGATATTAGATGCTTCAACATAAGGCATGAGCAAAATGTTCTCATCTCTAAAACCGACGACTTCTGCTTTAATAGGATGATGTTTACTCCCTTTTTTATGGATGAGACAAACATCTCCAATTGAACTTTCTGGTCCCTTTGATTCGATCATTAGCCCAACAACTCGATTGACTTTACCAAACCGCTTGTAGGGATCGGTTGTTTCAATTGCTTCTTTTAATACATCCATGTTCATTTGTGGTCACCTGAATCAATGACTTCTAATAATTTTTCTTTCAACTGATTCATTTGTGTATCGACACTCGCTTCAACTTTTCCAAAGCTTGTTTCTACATAACAAGTTCCCTTTGGCGCTTTTTCATCCGCGTAAATGGCGAGGTGTGTATCCTTTTGAAGAATTCTGATCAATTCATCTTTATGATTCATAACATGTTCATAATTATCAGGGTCTACATAGATAGAAATGTCGTCATATTCTTTCACTTCTGACATCACCTGCTTCACGAGGGCAAAAAATTGATCTTTGCTGTCCTCAGTTGCATACCAGACTCGTTTGGCGAGTTGGAAGGCGAGTTCAACAATTTTTTCAGCAGAGCTTTCAATTTTTGCTTCGTAATCTTGTTTAGCAAGCCTGACAATGTTATTTCCTTGATCAAGCATAGATTGGTACTGCACTTTGGCATCTGCTTCTCCCTTTTGAAAGCCTTCTTGATAACCTGCTTGTTTTGCTTCTTCAACTAACTGTAATCTTTCAGCTTCAAAGTCGGCTCGACGCTGTTTGATTTCGACCATTGTCTGTTCTAATTTTCTGTTTGCTTCTTCTAAAATACGGCTCGCTTGAGCTTCAGCATCATCTAGAGTCGGTTGCGTTTCGTTGACCGGATCTTTTCCGTGATGTCCTCGTTTAAACTCCACTTGCTGCAAAGGAATTGTTTGCCGGCCTTGCTCAGGAATAACAGATGTTTCATGTTTGATAATCCTAGACAATGATATCGTCTCCTCCACCTCGAGCTATGACGATCTCTCCAGCTTCTTCAAGTCTTCTTACAATGCTGACAATACGTGTTTGTGCTTCCTCCACATCTCTAAGCCGAACAGGTCCCATAAACTCCATTTCTTCTTTGAACGTTTCGACCATTCGTTGAGACATATTGCTGAAGACAATTTCTTTCACTTCTTCACTTGCCACTTTGAGAGCAAGTAACAAGTCATCATTTTCAACATCTCTGATCACGCGCTGAATCGCTCTGCTATCAAGGGTGACAATGTCTTCAAAGACAAACATACGTTTCTTGATTTCATCAGCAAGTTCAGGATCTTGAATTTCAAGTGTGTCTAAAATGGTTTTCTCTGTTGCACGATCTACACCATTTAACACCTCAACAACGGCTTCGACTCCACCTGTTTGCGTGTAGTCTTGCGTAAAAGTTGAAGAAAGTTTTTGTTCAAGGATACGTTCCACTTCATTGATGATCTCTGGGGACGTTCGATCCATTAAGGCAATTCTTCTCGCAACCTCTGTTTGAACTTCCTCATCTAATTCAGAAAGGATTTGCCCAGCCTGAACTGGATCTAAGTAAGAAAGAATGAGCGCAATGGTTTGTGGATGCTCCTGCTGTATAAAGTTTAAGATTTGCTCTGGGTCAGCCTTTCGTGCAAAATCAAATGGCTTTACTTGAAGAGAGGATGTCAATCGGTTTAAGATACTATCCGCTTTGTCCTCACCAAGCGCTTTTTCAAGTACTTGTCTTGCATACATGAGACCGCCTTGAGATATATAGTCCTGTGCGATGGCAATATTGTGAAATTCTTCGATGACCTCATCTTTTTTACCAGTATCTACACTTCGTATATTGGAAATTTCTAATGTTAACTTTTCTATTTCGTCTTCAGACAGATGTTTGTATACAGATGCTGACACGTCTAGCCCTAAGGAAATCATTAGGATTGCTGCTTTTTGTCTGCCTGTTAGTCGATTTGTATCTTTTCTCGACATGTGTATTCCTCCTAATCCTCGGACAGCCAGCTGCGTAGCAATTTAGCAAAGTCTTCTGGTTTTTCTTTTGCCATTTTTTCAAGCTGATGTTTTCTCACCATTTCTTCTGTTTCTGGTTCAGTATCGATATCAGGAACATGAATGGGTGTACGTTCATCAAGATCAAATTCGTCGTCTTCTTTTCTGCGTTTACGCACAAGAAGAATAATGAGAGCGATGATTGCAAGTAGTAGCACACCGCCTACAATATAAATCCAGAACGGAATATTGTTTGACGGGTTATAGGCTTCTGTTTGCTGTTTACCATCTAATTTTGATACGGATAAAACGATTTTGTTATCTAAATCATCTTGAGTGAGCGCTTGACCATTTGTGTATTCTTTGTCAATTGATGTACTAATGATCGTTGAAAGGATTTTTTTAATATCATCTTGTCTTTCAGATGTTAAAGAGTTGGCATCATTTGCTGTTGGCGGTTCAACCAATGCTTGAATGCCAATATCTCTTATTTTATAAGGACTTTCTTTAATATCTTTATGAATGCGATTTACTTCATAATTGATACGATTTTCGCTCTTTTCGTAATCTCCGCTTCCATTTGCTCCATCAGCACCTTGATAATTTGTGACATCATCATCGCCTGTTCCAGCTGTCCCTCCAGCTGCTGCCCCATTGCCTGAATATGTTTCAGCAATCTTTTCAGCACTGACAGCGATACCTTGCATGTTTTCTTTATCAACAGGTTCTACAAGGTCTTCTTTTCTTTTTTCTTCAGTAAAGTCAATGTCCGTTGTGACCGATACGGCTACTTTATCTTGACCCATCATTGTTCCTAGTAGTTGTTGAATTTTCCTTTGAAGATTTTTTTCAATCTCTTCTTTTTTCTGCTGCTGTGCATCCATTCCACTTGCATAGGAATCGGAACTGCTGTTTAAGTCGTAGTATTTTGAATCTTGGTCCATAATGACAATGTTTTCTGTTTTTAAATTTGGTACACTTTTTGAAATAAGATGATAAAGGCCTTTTACTTGTTGCTGAGTAAGCGTGTAGCCAGGCTGAACTTGCAACACAATTGATGCTGATGCATTACTTTGCTCTTCTCCAACAAAAACGGAATCTTTTGGCAGGTTAATCATCACCTTTGAATCTTTAATCCCATCAATCGTGTTGATCAGATTGGTTAGTTCTGTTTGAGTCGCGTCTACTTTCAGAACATCAAATTCATTATCTGTTAAACCGAAGCCCGAATTGTTTGCAAAGAAGGAATAATCGATACTTCCTGTCTTAGGAAGCCCTTCTGCTGCAAGTGTCACTTTTAAAGAGTCTGCTTGCTTCTCTGGAACTAGAATTGTTGTTCCATTGTTTGCAAGTTCCGATTTCACGTTTTTGCCATCAAGCTCCTGTTTAATTTGCCCTGCTTCTTCAGCAGACAAATCTCTAAACAATGGAACCATTTTTTCAGAAGAAGCAAAGATGCTAACAACCGTAATAATGATTGCTAGGGCAGCAACGCCGCCAATCATGAGTATTTTTTGTAATTTTGATCGATTTCGCCAAAACTCAACTGTTTTTGTTCTTAATTGCTTTAAAGTACGATTCATCTTAACCCCCGGTCATTCCATTCAGTCTTATTTTGTCCGCCAGCACCTCCTACATCTGCATTCTCATAATCTCTTGGTACGCTTCGACTGCTTTATTCCGAAACTCCGTCGCAGCTGTGAGTGTCACACTCGCTTTTTGTGCAGCAATCATGACTTCATCGAGATTAACGTCTTTCCCTTGTGCAAGTGCATTTGTATACTGATCTGATTTCAACTGTGATTGATTTAATGCCTCAATGGAATTCTTCAGCACATCAGAGAAGTTTGTTTGACTTTTAGGTGCGGTCGCCTGCAGGGGCGATGCATTTGTCAATTCACTTGCTTGCTGAGTGGTTTGAAGCTGGAAAGGAGATATTGCATTCACCAATTCTTTTCACCTTACTTTCCTATTTCTAAAGCTTTCATCAGCATGCTTTTATTCGCATTTAGTGCAGTCACGTTCGCTTCGTATGATCTTGAACTGCTGATGAGGTCAACCATTTCCTTTAATGGATCAACATTTGGTGTTTGAACATATCCATTTTCATTGGCGTCGGGATTTGTAGGATCATATTGAAGGTTGAATGGAGTTTCGTCTTCTGTAATTTTTGATACTTTGACGCCATTTCCTAATCTGCCGCTTGATTTCATACTTGAGTTCAAAATAGATGAAAATGATTCACCTGACGGCTGTAATGTGACAAGTTTGCGTCTATAAGGCTCCCACTTGCCATCAATCTGTTTAGCTCTTGTTGTATCCATGTTTGCAAGGTTGGAAGACACAACATCCATTCTGAGTCTCTGTGCTGTTAATGCTGAGGCCGAAGCGTTAACGCCTGAAAAAATCGACATCACTTACCTCCTGTCAAAACTGTTTTGAGAGAATTGAACTTCCCGCTCATTCTTTCAACCAAAGCATTATACTGAATTTGGTTTTTAGCGAGTTCGCTCATCTCTTGATCAATATCGACATTATTTCCGTTTTCTTGATAAGAAGTACGATTACTTGAGACGACTGAATAATTAGACCCTGTTTCAGAAAAATCAATGTGTCCTTGGTATGTTTTTTTAGCATTTAATTTAATTGATGCATCATTTAGCATATCATGAAACACGATATTTTTTGACTTATAGTTCGGTGTGTCTATATTCGCGATATTGTTACTTATGACTTTTTGCTTAATATTTGCTCTACCTAAGGCATTCTCAAGGTTGCTTATCGTTCCAGAAAATATATCCAAAACCATATACCTCCAATCATATGTATTTCATTCCAATTATTCATGTCGAGATTTGTAAAAACCCTAACTTCATTGTAAGAAATAATAGGATTAAAGTCTATGATGTATCTGTAAAAAAAACTCGTAATATATATCTATTTTATGAATGGTAATAAAGACCTAGATTCAAAGAACTAATAATTGTAAAGGGTTTCTTGGAAAAAAGCGTGTTATTTTTTTGGGTCAAATCCTCATTTTTCATACAAAAAACCCTTTTCAGCGTCTATTTCCGCTTGAAAAGGGTTTTTTTTATTAATGGGATTTTAAATTTTCAAGTTCAATTAAAAATTTGTTGTTTAACACTTTAATGTATGTTCCTTTCATGCCGAGAGAACGAGATTCGATAACACCCGCACTTTCAAGTTTACGCAAAGCGTTTACGATCACTGAACGAGTAATGCCTACACGGTCAGCGATTTTACTTGCAACGAGCAGACCTTCATTTCCATCAAGTTCTTCAAAGATATGCTCAATCGCTTCAAGCTCACTATATGAAAGAGAACTAATCGCCATTTGTACTACAGCTTTACTTCTTGCTTCTTCTTCAATTTCTTCTGCCTTTTCACGGAGAATTTCCATCCCAACGACCGTTGCTCCGTATTCAGCAAGAATTAAATCATCATCTGTAAACCGATCTTGCAGGCGAGACAGAATTAAAGTTCCTAAGCGATCTCCGCCCCCGATAATTGGCACTATGGTTGTCAAACCTGATTGGAATAAGTCACGGTTCTCAATTGGGAAAGCCGTATATTCACTGTTGATATCTAAATTAGAAGACGTTTCAGGAATATTAAACAGGCTTTTTGTGTATTCTTCTGGGAATTGACGGTCTTCAAGCATTTTTTTCATACGGGCATTTTCAATCTGTTGATTGATTGAATAACCGAGAAGTTTCCCTCTTCTGCTTAACACAAATATGTTTGAATCAATAACATCTCTAAGTGTTTCCGCCATCTCTTTGAAATTAACTGGTTTCCCCGCTGCAGCTTGCAGCATTGAGTTAATAATCCTTGTTTTTTGTAATAACGCCATCATTCTAATCCTCCTAGATTACTTTATTCATTTGTTAAAGTATAAATTGACTTAAGTCTTTGTTATTTGCAATCTTTCCTAGCTTCTCTTCTACATACTGAGGGGTAATGGTGACTGTTTCCATTGTAATATCAGGTGCCTCAAATGACAGCTCTTCAAGCAGCTTTTCAAGTATTGTATGAAGCCTTCTTGCACCAATGTTATCCGTCTCCTGATTGACGTGATAAGCCACTTCGGCAATCTTATGAATAGCATCGTCAGAAAATTCAAGAGATATACCTTCTGTTTCAAGTAAAGCTTTATATTGCTTTAATAACGCGTTATCTGGTTCCGTTAAGATTTTCACAAAGTCTTCTATACTTAATTTATCTAATTCTACACGAATTGGAAAGCGTCCTTGCAGTTCTGGAATTAAATCTGACGGCTTCGCCATATGAAACGCACCTGCAGCTACAAACAAAACATGGTCCGTTTTCACAGCTCCATATTTCGTCATCACTGTCGAGCCTTCAACAATCGGTAAAATATCACGTTGAACCCCTTCACGAGAAACATCTGCGGATGATGCGCCGCCGCTTTTGGCAATTTTATCGATTTCATCAATAAAGATAATGCCTTGCTGTTCTGCCTTTTGGACAGCTTCCTGACTGACTTCATCCATATCAATCAGCTTCGAAGCTTCCTCAGCAGTTAAAGCTTTTCTTGCTTCTCTCACTGTCAGCTTTCTGCGTTTTTTCTTTTTAGGCATGAGGTTGCTGAGAGCATCTTGCATATTCATGCCCATTTGCTCCATACCCGAGCCTTGTAGCATATCAAACATGGAAGGCTGCTGCTCTTCAACTTCGATTGTGACATAGTGATCTTCAAGCTCGCCCATTGCTAGCTGATGGGCAATACGTTTCCTTGAGGTTTCAAGTTCTACTTCTTCATTTGAGTCCTCTCGCTCACGGTCATCCGTATCAGAGCTGCCAAACAGCATTTCAAGAGGATTTTTCACAGATTGGCTTTTTTTCTTACTAGGCACTAATAAATGAACAATCCGCTTGTTTGCTTGTTTCTCTGCTTCTTCTTGTACATCGCTCATCTTCTCTTCTTTGACGAGTCTAATTGCTGTCTCAACTAAATCTCTCACCATTGATTCTACGTCACGGCCGACATAACCAACTTCAGTAAACTTCGTCGCTTCCACTTTAATGAAAGGAGCACCAGAAAGACGTGCAATTCTCCGAGCGATCTCGGTTTTCCCTACACCTGTTGGTCCAATCATTAAAATGTTTTTCGGAACAACTTCATCCTTTAGCTCATCAGGTAAAAGACTTCTTCTGTAACGGTTTCTTAAAGCCACCGCCACTGCTTTTTTCGCATCAAGCTGACCAATGATGTATTGATCAAGCTTTTCAACTATCTCTCTTGGGGTGAACGGCTTTTTCTCCATACGTCTCATGTCCTTTCTATTCAAGCTCTTCTAAAGTGATTTGATCGTTCGTGTAGACACAGATTTCTCCTGCCGTTTCAAGAGCAGCTTTCGCAATATCGCGGGCTGAGAGGTGATTACCTGCATGTTTTTTAAGTGCTCTCCCAGCGCTAAGTGCATAATTGCCGCCTGAACCGATCGCTAAAATGCCATCATCTGGCTCAATGACTTCTCCAGTACCTGATACAAGTAGGATACTTTCTTTGTTCATCACAATCAGCATGGCTTCAAGCTGTCTAAGCATCTTGTCGCTTCTCCATTCTTTTGCCAGTTCGACAGCCGCTCTTTTTAAATTACCACCATATTCTTCAAGCTTCGTTTCAAACTTTTCAAAGAGTGTAAAAGCATCTGCCACTGATCCTGCAAACCCTGCCAGCACCTTACCTCCGAAAAGACGACGTACTTTTTTTGCTGTATGTTTCATTACGACAGCCTGACCGAACGTGACTTGACCGTCGCCAGCCATTGCACTTTTCCCTTTATGCTGAACGGCAAAGATGGTTGTTGCATGAAATGATGACATCAAAAAACCTCCTTTTATGATCGTTTAAAGGCCCTAGGGTGATGAGACATGTACGTCTTTCTTAAAGAATCCTTTGATACATGCGTGTACACCTGTGTTGATGATAAATTTGAATGACCGAGAAGTTCTTGCACACTTCTCAAGTCCGCCCCTTCGTTCAACAGGTGTGTGGCAAAGGTGTGCCTTAACATGTGCGGATGGATATGTAATGTGCTTGACGCCTTCTTCATTAATTCAGTCAGGATGTATCGAACACCTCTATCTGTGAGAGGTGCTCCGCGCTGATTCAAAAACACTTGTGCCTCAGTACGGTCTTTCCCCTTAGCCAAAAGTTTCTTCCGTCCATCCTCTAAATAAGTGATGAGCGCTTCATGTGCATATGACCCGAAAGGTACATATCGCTGCTTGCTGCCTTTCCCATGAACAAGCACTGTATCCATCGTTAAATCAAGATCAGATTCTTTTAATGAACATAACTCACTGACCCTCATACCAGTTGCATAAAGAAGTTCTAAAATGGCCTGATTTCTTTGCCCATGTGGTGTACTTAGATCAGAAATCGCAAAAAGTTCTTCTAGTTCCTCTTCATACAAAAATGAAGGAATTCGCTTATCCTGTTTTGGTAAGCTAACGAGTAAAAAAGGATTTTCTTTCACAAGCTGTTCTCTTACTAAAAATTTATAAAAGCTGCGAAGTGCAGAGACTTTCTTACTAATCGTTCTTCTTGTAAGGCCTTTTTCATAAGCTTCTGTTAAATAAATTCTCGTATCTTGATAGGATACCTCTTCAAAAGCGTTTATTCCTTGAATGTTCATAAATCTGACAAACTCTTCAATGGCTTCTTTATATCCTGAGATCGTCAAAGCTGAATAGTTTTTTTCAATTTGCAAATATTCAATGAATAAGTGGACAAGACGCTGTTTATTCGTCATTTTTACACCTCTTTAAGGCTTTTAAATGGTATCACATAACCTGCTTTTCGTGCAATGTTTTACTACAGAGATTTCGAAATAGTTTGAATAGTTTCGATTGCGCGCTTAGCGTACTCTGCATACCGCTCTTGTTTGTTTTTGATTCTCACGCCAAGATCTTTTAACAAGCCAAAGTTTGCATTCATCGGCTGGAAGCTTTTCTTGTTTGTTGAAGTGATGTAATGCGCCATGCTGCCAATGACTGTTTCCTCAGGAAGTGTGATAAGTTCTTCTCCTTTGATTAAACGGGCTGCATTAATACCAGCAACTAATCCTGATGCAGCAGACTCTACATACCCTTCAACGCCTGTCATTTGTCCTGCGAAAAATAGGTCCTCTCTGTTTCTGAACTGATAAGTTGGTTTTAAAAGGCTTGGCGAGTTAATAAATGTATTACGGTGCATCACACCATAACGAACGATTTCTGCTTGTTCAAGACCAGGAATCAAACGGAACACTTCTTTTTGATCGCCCCACTTGAGATGTGTTTGAAAGCCGACGATGTTATATAAAGTACCTGCTGCATCATCCTGTCTTAATTGAACAACAGCGTAAGGTCTTTCTCCTGTTTTCGGATCTTCCAGCCCTACTGGCTTCATCGGGCCAAACAGCATCGTTTTCTTTCCTCTTTTCGCCATAACTTCAATTGGCATGCAGCCTTCAAAGAAGATTTCCTTTTCAAACTCTTTTAAAGGCACCGTTTCTGCAGAAATTAATGCTTCATAGAAACGGTCGAATTCCTCTTCAGTCATTGGACAGTTTAAATAAGCTGCTTCTCCTTTGTCATAGCGTGACTTTAAATACACTTTCTCCATGTCAATGCTATCTTTCTCCAAGATTGGTGCCGCTGCATCGTAGAAATATAGATACTCTTGACCTGTTAGCGATTTTAATTCTTTTGAAAGTGCTTCAGATGTAAGTGGTCCTGTTGCGATAATCGTTGGACCTTCTGGAATGCTCTGCACTTCTTCTTGAAAAACAGTGACATTCGGGTGATTCTTGACACGATCTGTGACGTTTGCTGCAAATTCATGACGATCTACTGCAAGTGCACCACCAGCAGGTACAGAACTTTCATCCGCTGCTGCAATGATGGCAGAATCTAGATGACGCATTTCTTCCTTTAAAACACCAACTGCATTTGTTAAAGCGTTGGCGCGAAGTGAATTACTGCATACAAGCTCAGCAAATTTATCCGTATGGTGAGCAGGAGTTTGTTTCACAGGTCTCATTTCATAAAGATGGACTTTGATGCCACGTTTGGCCATTTGCCATGCTGCTTCACTTCCTGCTAAACCTGCTCCGATCACATTTACAAATTGACTCATTGTACAACTCTCCTATTTCGTCAGTTCTATTTGATGACATAAAAAAGCAGGTGAACAAGGCTGCTCACCGCTATTTTTGTTGTTCCTCTTTATAGTCACAATTGACACATTGAACTTGAACGCCTTTTTTCAGTTTTTTCTCTACAAGCATATTTTCGCATTTTGGACACTTTCTTTCAATTGGTTTGTCCCAAGAGACGAATTCACACTCTGGGAAACGATCACAGCCATAGAAAATACGACGTTTTTTTGATTTTCTTTCAACAATGTTTCCTTCGTGGCATGTTGGGCATTTGACGCCGATATCTTTTACAATTGGTTTTGTGTTTCGGCAGTCAGGGAAATTAGAGCATGCCATAAACTTACCGTATCTCCCCATTTTGTACACCATCGGATGTCCGCACTCTTCACAATTAACCCCTGCGTATTCAGGTTCTATCTCAACCTCTTGCATTTCTGCTTCTGCTTTTTCTACCCGTTTTGCAAAGTCCTGATAGAAGCTGTCGATAATACGAACCCATTCAATCGTTCCTTCTTCAACGCTATCGAGTTCTTTTTCCATTTTAGCAGTAAATTCAACATTAATAATTTCTGGGAAGAACTCCATGATTAAGTTGAGCACAATTTCTCCAAGCTCTGTTGGAATAAATCGTTTGTTATCAAGTGCCACATAGCCACGTTTTTGAATTGTATCTAAAGTTGGTGCGTAAGTAGACGGTCGACCAATGCCAAGCTCTTCAAGCGTTTTAACAAGTCTTGCCTCAGTGTAGCGCGGAGGCGGCTGTGTGAAGTGTTGTTCTGGTTCGATATCTTTTGAAAGAACCGTATCACCCTCTTTGAGATCAGGAAGCATTTTGTCCTTTTCTTCAAGCTGATCGTCCTTGCTTTCAACATATACCTTCATGAACCCAGGAAACTTCACCTTACTGCCGTTTGCACGGAAAGTAAGACCATTATTTCCAAGATCAACACTCATTGTATCAAGAACAGCTGGCGCCATTTGACTTGCTACAAATCGTTCCCAAATTAGTTTGTAAAGACGAAGCTGATCCCTACTCAGCACATGTTTTAAATCTGCTGGCTTTCTTAATGTAGAGGTCGGGCGTATTGCTTCATGTGCATCTTGTGCATTTTCGTTCTTTTTTACGGAACGCTTTGCTATATTTAAGAAATTCTTTCCGTAAGTTTGATCAATAAACGCTGATACTTCTTCAATTGCAGTATTTGAAATACGCGTTGAGTCTGTTCTCATATATGTAATGAGCCCTACTGTACCTTCTTTGCCAAGATCAATTCCTTCATATAATTGCTGTGCAATCATCATGGTTTTTTTCGCACGGAAGTTTAATTTTCTTGCTGCCTCTTGCTGTAGTGTTGACGTAGTGAATGGCAAGGCTGGATTGCGTTTTCGTTCTTTTTTCGTCACTTTTTCTACAGAAAATTGTTTTCCTTTTAATTTTGAAAGGATTTCTTTTACATCTTCTTTTGTTTTCAGTGGGTGTTTTTTGCCATTTATCCCAAAGAAACTTGCTTCAAAGGTTTCTTTCCCTTTTAGGAACGTACCATCAATGGTCCAGTATTCCTCTGGTTTGAATTCATTAATTTCATTTTCGCGATCAATGATGAGACGGAGTGCAACAGATTGAACACGTCCAGCACTTAAACCTTTTTTTACTTTTTTCCACAAAATCGGGCTGATTTTATAGCCAACGAGACGATCTAAAATTCGTCTTGCTTGCTGTGCATCAACTAAGTCCATATTGATCATACGCGGATGCTTAAAAGAGTCTTTAATCGCATCTTTTGTAATCTCGTTAAAGACAACGCGACAATCTGAAGAGAGGTCAAGGTCAAGGCTGTGTGCTAAATGCCATGCAATTGCTTCCCCCTCTCTATCGGGGTCAGCTGCGAGATAGACTTTTTTCGCCTTTTTCGCTGCTGTTTTCAATTCCTTTAATACTGGACCTTTTCCGCGAATCGTAATATATCTCGGTTCAAAGTTGTGCTCAGTGTCTACACCAAGCTGACTCTTAGGTAAATCCCTTACATGCCCCATTGAAGCCTTTACTTTATATTTTTTTCCTAAATAACGTTCAATCGTTTTCGCCTTTGCTGGCGACTCAACGATGACTAAATAATCAGCCATACTCAAAATCCCCCTTAAGAGGTGTTCTCTCTTTATACATTACACATTTCATATTTATGTTAATTGCATCAATCAAACAGGCAATCGTTAAAAATTCTTTATGATGAACATTATTATAAACACGAAAAACAAAGTGTAAACTTAAATCCTCACTATTATTAAATATTCCTATGTCTTTTGTCAAACGATATTTTTATAAAGGTTCAGTATATTGAACGCTGTTAAAGGAGAATTCCTCTAAAATATCCTTTGTCGAATGAACGAGCTTTGCCCCTTGTTGAATGAGTCTTGCAGGACCAGAGGAGTTAGGGTCAAAGATAGAACCGGCAACAGCAAATACTTCTTTTCCTTGCTCTAGTGCTTGATAAGCTGTAATCAAAGAACCGCTCTTTTCTTTACATTGGATGACAATCGTTCCTTTCGTCAGTGCACTAATCAAACGGTTTCTCATCGGAAAGTGCCACTTCTCTGGTTTGATATATGGCGGATGCTCTGACAAAAGCAAATGATGTTCTCCCATGTAGTGAGCCATTTTCACATGTTCCTTTGGATACAAATGCTGAAAACCGCCAGCCACTACACCAATAGTTTTCCCTTGTTGCCCAATGCACTCCTTGTGGGCGAGTCCATCAATTCCTTTTGCTAAACCACTGACAATCATCCAATCTTCCTTGACGAGTTCACCAACAAATTTCTTCACACATTCTTTTCCATAAGATGATGGCAAACGTGTGCCCACTACACCTAAACTTTTTTCTTCATTTAAATATGATACGTTTCCTTTTAGGAATAACACAGGGGGAGGATCATAAATGTTTTTTAAAGTGTCAGGATATAATGATGATGTGATGGGAATCATGTGAATGTTTTGCTTTAAATAGGCTTGAACGATGCGTTGAAAAATGGGGAATTCGTTTTCTTCGGCTTGTTTTAAGCGGGTGAAATCGATTGTTTGTAATGATCGATCCTGCATGAAATGATGCTTTTCTTCATTTATATATAACTCAGGATCGACTTTCCACCATTTTGTTAACAAAGAGGGTGAGATGAGGCCTTTTAAGCGATGAAAAATCATTCTTTCGGACACATTGTACATACCATTCCTCCAATATAAGATAGATAGAAAGAAGAAGACTTGTCAAAGAACAAGTCTTCTTGTGTTATTAATGCGTTTTACAAGCTTCGAAGAGATTCTTCTCTTTTAACACTTTAATTAGAGTTTCTCCCATGACAGATGGTGTCTCTGCCACTTCAATTCCACATGCACGCATTGTTTTTATTTTTTCTTCAGCTGTTCCTTTACCGCCAGAAATAATCGCACCAGCATGGCCCATACGTTTTCCTGGAGGAGCGGTTTTCCCACCAATAAAGCCGACAACTGGTTTTGTCATATTTGCTTTTACCCATTCCGCTGCTTCTTCTTCAGCTGTACCGCCGATCTCACCGATCATAATGACAGCATGCGTTTCAGGGTCTTCATTGAATGCTTTTAATACATCAATAAAGTTTGTCCCGTTTACTGGGTCACCACCGATACCTACAGCTGTAGACTGTCCAACACCAGCCTCTGAAAGCTGATGAACCGCTTCATATGTAAGCGTTCCAGAACGAGAAACAACACCAACATGACCTTTTTTATGAATGTAGCCAGGCATAATCCCAATTTTACATTCTTCAGGTGTAATCACACCAGGACAGTTCGGTCCAACAAGCCTTGTTTTCTTCCCTTCCATATACCGTTTCACTTTGACCATATCAAGGACCGGAATATGCTCAGTAATACAAATAACAAGCTCAATTTCAGCATCGACTGCTTCTAAAATGGCATCTGCTGCAAATGGTGCAGGTACATAGATCACAGAAGCGTTTGCTCCAGTTGTCTGTACGGCCTCAGATACAGTATTAAATACAGGAACTCCTTCTACTTCAGTTCCTCCTTTTCCAGGCGTTACACCACCAACAATATTAGTTCCGTAATCAATCATTTGTTTTGTGTGGAACAATGCGGTTGATCCGGTAATCCCCTGAACAATTACTCTCGTATTTTTATTAATAAATACACTCATTTAGGTTTCCTGCCTTTCTGCTCTACTTCACTAAAGATACAATCTTTTCTGCCCCGTCAGCCATAGACTCAGCAGAAGTGATATTTAAGCCTGAATCACGAAGGATTTTCTTCCCTAAATCAACGTTTGTTCCTTCAAGACGTACAACCAGCGGTAAAGTTAAACCGACTTGCTTGGTTGCTTCAACTACACCTTCTGCAATGACATCACATTTCATGATACCGCCAAAAATGTTAACGAAAATCCCTTTGACATTTTGATCAGATAAGATGATTTTAAATGCTTCTGTTACTTTTTCAGCTGTTGCACCGCCGCCAACGTCTAGGAAGTTTGCAGGGTCACCGCCATAATGCTTGATGATATCCATCGTAGACATCGCAAGACCTGCTCCATTGACCATACAGCCAATATTGCCGTCTAGTGAAATGTAGCTTAGATCATATTTAGATGCTTCAATCTCTTTTGGATCCTCTTCATCAAGGTCACGGTATTCTAATATATCTTTTTGTCTATATAGGGCGTTGCTATCAAAGTTTAATTTTGCGTCAAGCGCCATGACTTTACCATCACCTGTTACAACAAGTGGATTAATTTCGGCAATGGAGCAATCTTTTTCGACAAAAGCTTTGTAAAGGCTTGTCATAAACTTAACAGCTTGCCCAACAAGTTTTGTTGGAATATTAATTTTAAATGCAACTTCTCTCGCTTGATAAGCTTGAAGACCAATCGCTGGATCAATGACCACTTTTACGATTTTTTCGGGCGTTTGTTCTGCTACTTCTTCAATTTCAGTACCGCCTTCTTCTGAAGCCATCAATACGATTCTTGATGTCGCTCTGTCCAAAACGAGTCCAACATAGTACTCTTTTTGAATATCGCAACCCTCTTCAATAAGTAAGCGTTTTATTTCCCGTCCTTCTGGTCCAGTTTGATGAGTGACAAGTGTCTTACCGAGCAATTCCTCTGCAAACCCTTTCACTTCATCTTTTGTTTTTGCAATTTTTACCCCACCTGCTTTACCACGGCCGCCTGCATGAATCTGTGCTTTTACAACATATACAGAGCTCCCTAGCTCTTCTGATGCTTTTACGGCTTCATCAGGTGTAAATGCTACTTTACCATTTGGAACTGAAACCCCATATTTTCTTAGGATTTCTTTTCCTTGGTACTCATGGATATTCATTTCCCATCCTCCCAACATATGTAGAAACAAGAATTATAAAATAGACTGCGCTTTCATTTTAAAGAATAAAAAAGAGAATGTCTAGGGTTCTATGTAAAATCGTAAAATCCTTCTAAACATTCAAACTTTTATTTTATTAAAAATATAAATTTTTCAGCCAAATCACTTTTTTTACCTTATTTTTTCATTTTTTGATCCAATCGATAGATAAACGAAAAAATTTCTGCTACAGTATCGTATAATGCTTCTGGTATTTCCTCATCAAGCGTTAAATGGCGCATGAGTTCAACTAAATTAGGGTCTTCTTGGATGGGAACCCCTGACTTTTTAGCTTCTTCAATAATATGCTCTGCCACATAGCCGCTTCCTGTTGCGATGACTTTTGGCGCCTTTTGTTTTTCCTCATCGTAATGTAAAGCGACCGCTCTTCTAAGCGGTTTTGAGTCCTTCATACTCGTAAGTCCAGCCCTTTCTCGCTGATTTTATGAAAGTGTTCATCTAGAAAGTGAGACAGATCTACTTGCTCTTGTCTCTTTTTCGCTGTAATACCAGTTAAACTGAAGCCTAGGGCATTTAAATTCTCTCGAACAGTTGGAATCATTGGATTAATTGTACCTTGAAGTTCATGATTGGTCTCAACTGTAATGGCCATCACCTTTTGCTGAATTGTACAGTCTATTAACGTTTCTTCAAGATTCTCCATATGTAAGTAAAACATTAAGCGACACTGAGACATATCAATTGAACCGTCTTTTTTCTTATGACCTTTTAGAATAAAGGTCAAATCTTGGACACTATGTTTTGAAAAAAGAGGATAGGAGACAATCATTTGACTGATCGTCTGGCTTTCCTGGTGTACAAACAACTGCCCATTTAATCTATGAAACAATTGATCCACTTCTCTTTTTACTGGTTCCGGTAGATCAGCCTGTCTGACCTCATTCAAGACTAGCTTTAATTGTTGAAGCTCCTGACTTTTAATATCTTGGCTTCCTTTTTCAAGTCGTTTCAGCATCCCTATTTCATCTCGCACACCCATGGCTTTTTTCATTGTCATAAGTAAATCGAGCACATCCGCTTTATTACTTAATGCCGGTTCAGCCTGTTGAATGATTTGAGCCAATGCCTTTGCCTCTGTTTTTGTCAGAAACGGGAATTCTTCTTGAATTAATGATGCCTTAGATTCGGCCTGATTTGCTGTCTGCTTTAATCCTTGAAGTAATGTTATTAATGGTTTCATTTCTGATCCTTGATTTCCTTCAGGGGTTTGTTGCATGATGCTTGTGAGTATTTGCTCTATTTTATGCACAGGGATCGGAAGCTGTCTTTGTCCTAATGGTTGCTGCTGTGTGCTTGGCTGATTGAGGTGTTCTGTCTGTCGCCCTTGTTGAGCGAATGATGCTGGGCTATTTTCTTCTTGCTGAGAAAGATTGAGACGAGCTGGCTCCTGCACGCTGGTCCCCTGCTTCATTGCACCGTCTTTAACGGCTAGAAGCACTGATAAGAGCTTTTCGGCATGGACGGTGGTCTCTGCATCTATGACTGAACGAACGGCTTGTGTAAGGGTTTGTGTTGCGCCTGAGTGCTTTGGTAGCTGCAATAGCCGATCAAGCAGCGCAGTCATATCTTGATGAAGGGTAGTAGATGATTTCACTGCAAATATAGACTGAAGCACACCTTGATGTATCGGTAAGTCTTTTTTTAAAGCGAAGAGGAGTGCCTGTAACCCTTTTTTGACATCAGCTCCTTGAAACTGTTCTATCCATTTCACTGCAGCCTTTAATTCTGTTTCGTTTATGACTGATTTCTCTTTTAAAAAGGCTGTAGCTGTTAACATGCTTTCAAGCCCATTTTTAAGCGATAATCCTTCTAATAGTTTTGTGGCTGCATCTTTTAGCGTCTTAGGGTCTTGATCAAACTGTTGAACTGGTCTTAGCTTATTGAGACCTCCGCTCACTTGTTCAAATTGGAACCAATAGAACGCATCTGCCTTTAGCTGTGCTGCAAGCTGTGCTTTTATTTTAGTAGAGCCTATTTGAACAAGTGCTGTATCATCTCCAAGCATTTTCAATACTTTTCCGAGAATCAGCCGGTGAACATTTTCCTTTCCTTCTGTGATGAAAGGAACAGATTCTGCCGTATTTAATCGGCTATTTAGTGCTGTATTTATGTCTTCGAGTCTTGTCAATGCAGGCAGCCTCCTAGTATGAAAATTTATGAAATAACAGCTCGAACTGGTGCAAATGATACTCTATGAATCGGTGTAGCGCCATATTTTTGAATGGCAGCCATGTGCTCTTTTGTCCCGTACCCTTTATGTTTTTCAAATTGATACTCAGGGTACCTACGTCCGTATTCTTCCATCATCTGATCCCTTGTGACCTTTGCAATACATGCACCAGCAGCAATGGATGCACTTTTTGCATCCCCTTTTATCATATTTTCTTGCCTGATATTTAGTGGCAGCGTCATCGCATCAATGAGAAGATAGTCAGGTGTATATGTTAACTGTTGCACGGCTCTCACCATTGCCAGTCTTGATGCCTCGTAAATATTTATTTTATCTATAGTATTCGCATCAACAATGCCGATTCCAATATCAAGCGCTTCATCTTGAATCATGTCGTAATAGGTCAATCTTTTTTTCTCAGATAATTGCTTTGAATCGTTTAAACCAAGAAGAACAGCATCTTCTTTTAATATTACGGCAGCTGCCACAACTGGTCCGGCCAGCGGCCCTCTCCCTGCTTCATCTATGCCGGCGATACATGTAAACCCTTGTGCTTTTGCTTGGTTTTCGTATTTTAGCATGTCATTCCATGCTGCTTGTAGTTCTTGTTTCTTTATTTTCTCTTTGTGCCATTTTGCCATGAGCTGCTGGACACTTTTTCTTGTATCATCTTTGACAAGTTCACGGATGTACGCCTCATCTTGCGCGTGCTCTTCTATGAGTGCTTTTATTTGCTTTACAGTATACATGAGCTTTATCCGTCCTCCTTCTTTATATCGGCAGTTTTTCATAAAAAATAAAGACCCGCATAAGCTGCGTGTCTTTTAGCTTTCAGGCTTCTCAAAGGTGAGGGGACCAAATTTTTCAGTTCGAATATCACGAATGATGATTTCGGTGGTTTTATCGTAATTAATAAGCCCTCCACTCATCAGACAGCCGCGCTTTCTTCCGATTGCATCAAACAGCTCAACGATATCCTCAGGTATGTCTGTGAGCTCATAACGTTTCTTTAACCGCTCTGGATAATGTTCCTCTAAAAAACGCAGTGCATACACAGCGACATCCTGCAAATTAATAATCGAATCTTTTATTGCACCAGTAACTGCAAGTCTGAGCCCTACTTGGTCATCTTCAAATTTCGGCCATAATATGCCAGGTGTATCGAGCAGTTCAAGTTCTTTTCCCACTTTTACCCACTGCTGTGATGTGGTAATACCAGGTCGATCTCCTGTTTTGGCAATGTTTTTCTTTGCTAAACGATTGATCAATGTCGACTTCCCGACATTAGGAATCCCAATAATAAGAGCTCGGATAGCACGTGGTTTGACCCCTTTTGCTTTCATGCGGTCGAATTTTTCTTTTAAAATGTCTTTCGAAGTCGTTATAATCTGGTTTAAGCCTTGTCCATCAACAGAGTTAATTGCAAGTGCACGTACGCCCTGACGCTCAAAATGTGCCTGCCACTGCTTTGTCATACGAGGATCTGCTTTATCTGCTTTATTTAAAAGCACAATTTTAGGTTTGTTTTGCAAGATTTCTTCGATCATTGGGTTTCTTGAGGACATTGGGATTCTTGCATCCGTTAATTCAAAAACGATGTCGATGAGCTTTAATTTTTCTGTGACTTCACGTCTTGCTTTTGCCATATGGCCGGGAAACCATTGAATCGTCATATGTGCACCTTCTTTCATCTTTCCGTTGTCTATATCCATTGTACAAAAAAAGAGCCTGTTACAGGTAACAAGCTCTTTCCTTTGATATCATTATCGTCTGATTTCTTTGATACGAGCCGCTTTACCGCGAAGTTCACGTAGGTAGTAAAGTTTCGCACGACGTACCTTACCGTGACGTACAACTTCGATCTTAGCGATTTTTGGTGTGTGTACAGGGAATGTACGCTCAACGCCTACACCGTAAGAAATCTTACGAACTGTGAAAGTTTCGCTGATTCCACCACCACGACGCTTAATTACAACACCTTCAAAGATCTGGATACGCTCACGAGTACCCTCAACAACTTTAACGTGTACACGTAAAGTGTCACCAGGACGGAACGCAGGAAGATCAGTGCGTAATTGTTCTTTTGTGATTTCTTCAATCAAATGTTGCATCGTTTTCAACTCCTTCCAACAGATGCTCATGTCCTCTTTCTTCATTGCAGCGGAACATCGTTTTCAAACTTAAAACGGCAAGCCGTCCAAGTCACAAGTAGTATCATACCACACCTCTATGCAGTGTGCAATACAATCTAGTCATTATGAAGCTGCCAAAGCCATCTTTTTTCTTCATCTGTTAATGTTTTGCATGATTCTATCAAATCCGGCCTTCTTGTATACGTTCGCTTCAAAGATTCTTTACGACGCCACTCTTCTATTTTGGCATGATTTCCAGAGAGGAGCACATCTGGTACTTTCAGTCCTTTATAGTCAGCCGGTCTTGTATAGTGAGGGTGTTCAAGGAGACCTGTGCTAAATGAATCTTCGATATGAGACGCTTCTTTTCCAAGCACATGAGGCAAAAGCCTGACCACACTGTCTGCAATCATCATCGCCGGCAGCTCTCCGCCTGTGAGGACAAAATCTCCAATCGAGATTTCATCTGTGACAAGATGCTCCCTAATGCGCTCATCGTAGCCTTCATAGTGACCGCAAATCAACATAAGATGCTCTTCTTTTGCAAGCTCTTCAGCCTTCTTTTGTGTGTACCTTTCACCTTGAGGACATACAAGAATGATTCGGGGCTTCTTGCTTGCTTTCTTCGTTAAATCTTCTACCGCATCAAATACGGGCTGTGCTTTCAGTACCATCCCCGCACCGCCACCATAAGGATAATCATCCACCGTTTTATGCTTATGGTCTGAATAGTCCCTAAAATTGACTACATTAAATACAACAGCTTCTTTCTCCTGTGCTTTTTTTAATATGGATGAGTGAAGGACGCCTTCAAACATTTCAGGAAAAAGGGTTAAAAAGTCGATTTTCATTCGTCAATGAGTCCTTCCATCATTTCAATGTGTATGGTTTTGGATGGAATATCAATCGTTTTGACGACAGATGGAATATAAGGAATGAGGGCATCTTTTTTGCCTTTTCTTTCTACAACCCAAACATCATTTGCGCCCGGTGTTAAAATTTCTTTAATTCGTCCGATGAGTTCCTTATGTTCATCGTATACATCACATCCAATGATTTCGTGAAAATAAAATTCCCCTTCATCTAATGGGCTAAGATGATTTTTATCTACTTTTATGATGGCTTCTTTCAATTGCTCTGCTTCATTTAATGAACCAACTTCTTCAAACGTGAGCAAATCAAACTGCTTATGTTGTCTATGTGATGCTACAGTGACTTTTAAAGGCTTATCTTGCCCATGTTTAAAAATATATAAGACGCTTCCTGTTTTGTAGCGTTCTTCTGGGAAATCTGTCTTTGACACGACGCGCACTTCACCACGCACTCCGTGTGTGTTGACGATCTTTCCAACATTCAACCAATTTAGCTCCATGTTACCTATCACCCCTGACGTATTTCAACAATGATGCCGTCTTTGACGACGATGACATTATCATGCATTTTGTCATCCCATCTATCACCTATTTTCACTTCAACCAGTGCATCTACTTCTGTTTCTTTCATTTCACTTCCAAGCGGCAAGATATGAAGTTGCTCCATTTGAAAGTCGATTTGCCTGATCTTCTCTTGTCGTTTATCAATGGCTTTTTGAAATTGAGGAATCGCCTCTTGTTGATGCGGTTCTTTTTCATGCTTCTTTAGTTGAAAATATAGTTGATTGCATTCACGTTCTAGTCTTTCTTTTTTTTCCAAAAAAGTCGTTAACAGTTTGTCCTTGGTGCTTTCAGTTAATACTTGCATCACGGTGACATGTTGAATGATCTGCATCTCCCTTTTTGTCCCCCTATCTGAAGGCATTTGTCCTCTACAGTATAACGAAAAATAGATTTAAACGTGTAAAAAAAGGGGGAGGTGCTATGCCCTCTCCCTTTTTAGTCAGCAATCTCAAGTTGAACTTTCTTAGAAGATTCTGCACCTGCTGCAAAAATGACTGTTCGTATCGCTTTTGCTGTACGTCCCTGCTTTCCGATCACTTTTCCGGTATCTTTAGCATTGACAGACAATGTGTAAATCACCTGCTCATCTTTTTTTAAGGAAGATACGTGAATATCCTCAGGGTAATCAACAAGTGGCTCGACGATGGACACAATCAATTCTTCCAAGGACAGCTCTTTCATTATTTGCTGTTTTTCGCATGATGGAATTTTTCAAGAATTCCTTGGCTTGAGAAAAGGTTACGAACTGTATCAGACGGTTTCGCACCATTTTGAAGCCATTTCAGTGCTAACTCTTCGTTGATTTTCACCTCAGCTGGTGATACCACTGGGTTGTACGTTCCAACTGTTTCGATGAAACGACCGTCACGCGGTGAACGAGAATCTGCTACAACAATACGATAGAAAGGAGATTTTTTTGCTCCCATACGTTTTAAACGAATTTTTACTGCCATTTTACTAGCACCTCCGAAAATATTTCAACAAGATAGTATATTAACAATGATAAAAGTGTTTGTAAAGTGTTTTTTCTTAACAAGGTTTTATCATGTATAACCAATTACATAAATGGTAATTTAAAGCCCTTTTTCTTCCCTTTGCTCATATTGGTCATTTGCTTCATCATCTTTTTCATTTCATCAAATTGCTTTAAAAGGCGATTGACTTCCTGTACAGATGTTCCGCTTCCTTTGGCAATCCTTTTTCTTCGGCTTGCATTAATGACCTCTGGCTGCTCTTTTTCCTCGGTCGTCATTGATTGAATGATCGCTTCGATGTGATTGAGCTGTTTTTCGTCCACTTGGACGTTTTTGAGCCCTTTCATTTTACCGGCTCCCGGCATCATTTGAATCAATTCATCAAGTGGACCCATATTGCGAACTTGACCAAGCTGCTCGAGGAAATCATCAAGCGTGAAGCTCATTGTTCGCATTTTTTGTTCAAGTTCTTTTGCCTTATTTTGGTCAACGTTCGCCTGTGCTTTCTCAATAAGTGTCAGCACATCTCCCATACCAAGAATTCTTGACGCCATACGCTCTGGATGGAATGGCTCAAGGGCATCAAGTTTTTCCCCTAGTCCAGCAAATTTAATCGGTGTATTTGTGACAGCTCGAATAGAAAGTGCCGCCCCACCTCGTGTATCGCCGTCTAGTTTCGTTAGAATGACACCTGTCAAACCAAGCTGTTCGTTAAAGCTTTTCGCTACATTGACAGCATCTTGACCTGTCATTGAGTCGACAACAAGGAAGATTTCTTCTGGATTTGCCACTTCTTTTACTTTTTGAAGCTCATCCATCAATTCATGATCAATATGAAGACGTCCCGCTGTGTCTAAAATGACATAATCGTAATGTTCTTCTTTGGCTTTTTCAATGGCCTGTTTGGCAATTTCAACTGGGCTTACTTGATCACCTAGTGAAAACACTGGCATATCAAGCTGTTTCCCAAGAGTTTGAAGCTGCTGAATGGCAGCTGGTCTGTAAATATCCGCAGCAACCATCATCGGCTGGCGATTATGTTTTTTGCGAAGTAAATTGGCAAGCTTACCAGTTGTTGTTGTTTTACCTGCCCCTTGAAGACCAACCATCATAATGACTGTTGGAGATTTTTTCGCAACTGCGATTTTACTTTCTTCTCCGCCCATTAATTCAGTGAGTTCTTCTTTGACAACTTTAATGACTTGTTGTCCAGGGGTAAGGCTTTTCATGACTTCTTGTCCAACTGCCCGTTCGCTTACCTTTTTCACAAAATCTTTAACCACTTTAAAATTGACGTCAGCTTCAAGAAGTGCAAGGCGTACCTCGCGCATCATTTCTTTTACATCTTGTTCTGACACTTTTCCTTTGCCGCGGATTTTTGAAATTGTCTGCTGCAGTCGGTCGGCTAATCCTTCAAATGCCATACTGTGCCGCCTCCTAATCTAATTTCTCAAGCGATTCAATTAATGCTTCAGCTTCACCCTTTTGCGGGGAATCTGCTAAAAGCTCTCTCATTTTTTTGAGAATGTCTTTACGCTCTTTAAATTTCTTAAACAAGAGCAGCTTTTCTTCATATTGTTCAAGCATCGCTTCAGTCCGTTTAATATTATCATAAACAGCCTGTCTCGATACTTCATATTCATCCGCAATTTCACCGAGGGAAAAATCATCTAGGTAGTAAAGCGACATGTAGCTCTTTTGTTTTGCAGTCAACAACGATTGATAGAAGTCAAACAAGTAGTTCATTCTCGTTGTTTTTTCAAGCGTCATGGGCTCTCTCCCCTTTGTTAAGTTCATTCCCTTTACATCAAATAAGTTTACACGGTTCTCATCTGTGTGTCAAGTTTTTATCTTGTCAGTTCATGATGTGATTTGTAAACAAAAATGCCAGCAACTGGGCCGGCATTTTTGTTAGTCTTCTTTATCAATGACATCTGAAAATAAACCATACACATACGATTCGGCATCAAATTGCTGGAGATCGTCGACCTTTTCTCCTAAACCGACAAGTTTGACAGGAATGTTCAGCTCATTTCGAATCGCTAAAACAATTCCGCCTTTTGCTGTGCCGTCAAGCTTTGTTAAAGCGATACCAGTAACATTTGTTGCTTTAGAAAATTCCTTCGCCTGCGCCATGGCGTTTTGACCTGTTGTCGCATCAAGAGCAAGCAGGACTTCGTGCGGAGCATCTGGGATTTCCCGCTCAATGACTTTTTTGACCTTTTCTAATTCTTTCATGAGGTTGACTTTGTTTTGTAGTCTTCCTGCTGTATCACAGATCAGCACATCTGCATTTTTTGCTTTGGCTGATTGGACCGCATCATAGATGACAGCCGCTGGGTCAGAACCCGCCGTCTGTTTGACGACAGGTACACCAGAGCGCTCTCCCCATACTTCAAGCTGTTCGATCGCACCGGCACGGAACGTATCACCTGCTGCCAAAATGACGGACTTCCCTTCGTTTTTCAGCTTATTTGCAAGTTTACCAATGGTCGTTGTTTTCCCAACACCATTTACCCCAACAAACAAAATGACGTTTAAGCGACCGTCTTGGATATTCAGTTCAGAAATTTGTTCCTCACCGCTATGATAAATCTCGACAAGCTTTTCTGAAATGACAGCTTGTACTTCATTTGGATCTTGAATATTTCTTAATTTCACTTCTTTTTTCAGCTCATCAATCAGCTCCATGACCGTTGTAAAACCAACATCGGCGCTGATTAATACTTCTTCTAGTTCTTCAAAGAAGTCTTCATCAACCTTACGATAGCGAGAAATCAGTTCGTTTACTTTCCCTTGAAATGAGGTTCTCGTCTTTTCAAGGCCATCTTTAAACTTTTCTGATACTGAATCTGTTTGCAACGTCAATTTTTCTTTTAATTTCTTAAAAAAGCTCACTGGTTTTAAAACCTCCTTTAGTTACTGGACAAGCTCTTTTGTATCTTCTAATTTGACGGATACGAGTTTGGATACGCCTGATTCCTGCATTGTGACACCATACAGGACATCTGCTTCTTCCATTGTTCCTTTTCGATGAGTAATCACAATAAATTGCGTTTCCTTGCTATATTTCTTTAAATATTGAGCAAAACGGAAGACGTTGGCTTCATCAAGCGCTGCTTCTACCTCGTCTAACACACAGAATGGAACAGGTCTAACTTTTAAAATAGAAAACAGTAAGGCGATTGCAGTTAATGCCCTTTCTCCGCCTGACAAGAGACTGAGGTTTTGCAATTTTTTACCTGGCGGCTGCGCTACAATATCTACTCCAGAGTTGAGCAAATCGTTTGGATCTGTCAGCCGGAGGTCTGCTCGTCCTCCTCCGAACAATGCTTGGAAGACAGATTCAAAGTGTGTGCGGATTTGAGTGAATGTATCAGAGAAGCGTTTGGTCATCTCTTGATCCATTTCTTCAATGACTTGGAACAATGTATTTTTCGCTTCTGTCAGATCATTTCGCTGCTCTGTTAAGAAGAGATAACGTTCGTTCACTCTTTCATATTCATCAATACTGCCTAAATTCACTGTTCCCAGCTCTTCAATCGCAAGTTTGATGAGTTTTACTCGTTTTCTTGCTTCATCAGGTGCTAAAGTCAGCTCATACATTTCTTTTGCTCCCTCAAATGAAAGCGCATATTCTTCATTTAGATATGCGATGAGGTTATCGAGTTCGACTTCCATTCGGCCAAGCTTAATTTCTTCGTCTTTTAAACTTGTTGTCAACTGTTTATACAAACGCTTTTGCTCTTTTAGTTCTCGTTCAGTAAATGCTAATGACTCAGAAAGTGCTAAGCGCTGTTTACGCCGTTCTGAAATAAGTGCTGTTGTTTTATTTTTATCTTGCAGTTTCTCTTTCGCAGCTTCTTCAAGTTGTTCTGCCCCGCTTGAACTAGATGTCATTTCATTCGTTAAAAGAGACAGATCTTCTTTTGTTTCAAATAGGGTCTTTTCAACCTCTTCTAATTCTGTCGTTAAGCTAGAGAGCTTCTCTTGTTCATTGGCTAAAGACTGCTCTTTTTTCGCAAGTAAGATTTTTAGCTCTGTCAGTTCAGCCGAAATGGCTTCTTTCGTCGAGCTTTGCGTCTGTTTACGTTTTGTCAGCGTTTCGATTTCTTGATCAAGAGATGTCAGTTTCTCACCAATTGATGCTTCAAGCGTCAACTGCTCTTTGTCTTTTTGTGCAAGTTCTGTTATACGGTGTTGTATTTCTTCTTTCTCTTGGTCATATAGCTCTAGATGTGAATTCATATTTTTTTCCGCTACTTGCAGTTCGTATAGTTTCCCTTTCATCTCTTGCTGCTTTTCTCTCAGTGTTTCACCACGCTTACGTAGCTCACTTAATTGAGATTCGGCTTCTGCAATCGACTGTTTTGTTTCTTTTGTTTCTTTTTCGAGAATGGTCGTTTTTTCTTCCATTTCAACGAGCTGCTTTGTCAGTGTTTCAACCTCACGATTCCTTGACAGGAGGGAGTTGTTCTTTTTCTTAACGCCGCCCCCAGTCATAGAACCGCCTGGATTGACGACATCCCCGTCAAGGGTCACGATGCGATAACGATGACCAAGCATTTTCGCCAGCTCATTGGCCCCTTTCAAATCTCTGACAATAAGCACTGTTCCAAGTAAATTTTGAATGACCTTTTGATACTTTTCATCGAAGGAAACAAGATGACTCGCTACGCCAATAAATGAACCGTGCTGCTCAGCTATTTGAACATCTCGGAACGGAATGGTTCTTTCTTTGATGACGTTCATTGGCAGGAAGGTGGCACGTCCAAAGGCGTGCTGTTTTAAGTATCCAATGGCCTTGCGTGCTGCTGATTCATCTTCGGTGACGACGTGCTGTGTCGCTGCACCTAGGGCGATTTCGATCGCCGTCTCATACTGCTGATCTGTTTGAATCAGCTCTGCAATCGCACCATGAATACCATTAAGTCTATCCTTTGCTTTTAAGACCTCTTTCACTCCTTGGAAAAAGCCTGCGAAGTCTTCCTGCATGGATTCAAGCATCTCTTTTTTCGATTTTGCCTGCTGCACGTACTGATATGCTTGGTAGAGCGCTGTTTCTTTTTTCTCATATTGACGCTTCATTTGCTCAAGTTTCTGCTCCGCCTCTCTAAAGCGTTTTACTTGGGCAAAAATGTCTTCTTCTATGTCTGAAAGGCGCTGCTCAGCATCTGTTTTCTTGTCTTTTAGCGAGATACGTTCTTCAATATGCTTCTGGTTATTTTGCGTCAGACGTTCTAGTTGCAAAGTAGCCTGGCGCTGCTGCTCTTCTAGTAATTTACGTTCATTGCGGATAGAAGCCTGTTCATTTAATAGATCAAAATAATCGCTTTTCAGATGTTCAATTTGGCCTTCAACATCCTCACTATGGAGGGAGAGTTGATCCTGTTTTGTTTTGACCTCACCTTTTAATTGCTGCACTTCTGCTTGCAGGTTGTCATGCGTTATTTGCTGATGAGCTATTCTTTCATTCAATGAGGCTTGCTTTTCCGTTAAACGAACAAGTGTCTCTTCCAGTTGTCCTTGGTTTGCGGCCGCATTTTTTTTACGTTCTTTTAGAACTTCTTTTCTACCTTCAAGCTTCTCTAATTCCTCACTTGTGAAAAGCAAGATTTCTTGCAAATCATTAATCGATTCGTCAAGCGCTTGGATGCGGTCCCTTGCCTCTTCAATCTTCGCTTCTTTCGTTTGAATATCAGTTGATTGCTTCATTTCATCCTGCTTGAGGCTCTCGACTGTTTTGCCAAGTGTTGTCCACTTTTGATGAAGCTCTTCTATATCATGGACTGTTAAGGCGACTTCTACATTTTCAAGCTCTTCTTTCTTTTGTAGATAATCCTTCGCTATTGATGCCTGTATTTTAAGAGGTTCTACTTGATCTTCTAGTTCATGCAGGATATCTTCTACTCTATTTAAATTGTCCTGCGTTTCAAACAGTTTATTCTCAGCTTTTTTCTTTCTTGTTTTGTATTTCAAGACACCGGCAGCTTCTTCAAAGATACTTCTTCTCTCTTCCGCCTTACTCGATAGAATCTCTTCTACCTTCCCTTGGCTGATGATTGAAAAAGCTTCTTTGCCAAGGCCTGAGTCCATGAAAAGGTCAATAATATCCTTTAATCGAACAGGTTGATTGTTAATGAGAAATTCACTTTCTCCTGAACGATACACCCTTCTTGTCACACTAACTTCGTGAAAATCAATCGGCAAAAAGTGATCTTCGTTATCTAACGTTAATGTCACTTCTGCTAGGTTGACTCTTTTCCTTGAGTCACTTCCTGCAAAAATGATGTCTTCCATTTTTCCTCCGCGGAGGCTTTTCGCTGATTGTTCTCCAAGTACCCAGCGGATGGCATCGGTAATATTACTTTTGCCGCTTCCGTTTGGTCCAACAACAGCTGTGACACCTTTGACAAAGTCCACTGTCACCCGTTGTGCAAATGATTTGAATCCTATCACGTCTAAGCGTTTGAGGAACATGAGAGTGATCCTCCTTATGTATTTAAAGTACTATCATCTTACCATATGAAATGAAAAAAGATGATGAAAACAGAGTGAAATCCCCCTAGGAATTCAGGGGGATTTAATTTGGTTCATATGATGTTTCTGCAGTTTAGCAAGTGCTTCCTGTGCAGCGTGCTGTTCTGCTTCTTTTTTTGACCGACCATTACCAATCCCGAGTACTTCTCCCCGCAGTGATACATTTGCTTCAAATTCGCGGTTATGTGCTGGTCCTTTTTCATGCAGGATGCGATATTCTAGTACACCCTTCCCATCACGCTGAACAAATTCTTGAAGCTGGCTTTTAAAGTCCATGACATGTGAGAACGCCCCATCATTAATTTTTGGATACACATATGCTTTTAGAAATTTTTCGACTGGCTCTAATCCTTGGTCTAAATAAAGAGCGCCAATAAACGCCTCGAATACGTCTGCTAATAGAGCTGGACGCTTTCTGCCGCCTGTCATTTCTTCACCTTTACCTAAAAGAACAAGATCCCCAAAGGATAACTCATGAGCAAGTGACACGAGTGATGGTTCACATACGATCGCCGCTCTTAGTTTTGTCAAATCTCCTTCGCTCATGGCTGGGTATTTGGCAAATAAGAATTGGGAAATGGTCAATTCCAAAACCGCATCTCCTAAAAACTCTAGTCTTTCATTGTCTTCATAAGGCTTTTTCCGATGCTCATTGACATAAGAAGAATGTGTAAAGGCTTGATACAGAAGCTTTTCATTTTTAAAGTGGACTGAAATGCGCTGCTGGAATTCTCGGAATTGTTCTAGTTTTTTGCTCTGTTTTTGTTTATCTTTAAATTGTTTTGGCATAGCAACCTCCAGGTAGGCTTAATCGCCTTTAAGGATACTGATTATATGGAGTCTCTCTTTCTACATGCAAGGAAACATTGCTCCTAGCATCTGAAAAAGGCTGACAATTGATCAGCTGAAGTGTTGAAACTGACATAAATTTTCAAAGTCCCGCCATGAAAGTAGACGGGACTTTGTTACACTTATTGCTGGCTTTTTATGTAGTTCACAGCGTCACCGACTGTTGCAATTTTTTCAGCATCTTCGTCAGAAATTTCCATATCGAACTCATCTTCAAGTTCCATAACTAGCTCAACTACATCAAGGGAATCAGCGCCTAAATCTTCTTTAAATGAAGCTTCCATTTTCACGTCAGCCTCATCAACGCCAAGGCGGTCTACAATAATTTTTGATACACGCTCTAATACGTCTGCCATTGCCTTTCACCTCCCCTCAAAGTATTATAGTTGATTCGTTTTTAAAAAACTAGAGTAAACATCACGAAAATTTGATATTTCTTAGGACATCACCATTCCACCATCGACTTGGATGGTTTGACCAGTGATATAACTTGCTCCTTCAGAAGCTAAAAAGACAACAACGTTGCTAATATCTTCAGGTGCCCCAAAGCGTGCGAGCGGGATTTGTTTGAGCATTTCTGTTTGTACATTGTCATCAAGCTTGTCTGTCATATCTGTAGAAATAAAGCCTGGTGCTACCGCATTGACTGTAATATGACGGCTCGCTAGTTCTTTTGCCGTTGTTTTTGTCAGCCCAATGACGCCGGCTTTCGCTGCCACATAGTTGGCTTGTCCAGGATTCCCACACACGCCAACAACTGATGCCAAATTAATAATTCTTCCGCTGCGCTGCTTCATCATTTGACGCGTCACTGCTTTTGTACAGTTAAAGACACCCTTTAAGTTTATGTTAATGACATCATCCCATTCATTTTCTTTCATTCTCATGAGCAGGTTGTCTTTTGTGATGCCTGCATTATTCACTAAAATGTCTATTGAACCAAACGTTTCAACGGCTGTTTTCATTAATGCCTGTACTTCATCAACATTTGAGACATCCGCCTTTACGGCAAAGGCCTTCTGACCTAACGCTTTAATTTCATCAACTACTTCGTTCGCTTTCGCTTCGTTTCCTGAATAGTTCACCACAACATTTGCACCGTTCTTCGCTAAGTCAATAGCGATTGAACGTCCAATTCCTCGTGATGATCCTGTTACAACGGCTGTTTTATTCGTGAGCATCAAGATTCCCCCTTCATCGTTTGGATAGCTACTTCAATTGTTTCTTGATCTGAAACGGAAATTGTCGTCAGGCGGCGATTGACCTTTTTCACAAGACCTGAAAGCACTTTGCCGGGACCAATTTCAACAAACGTTGTCACACCTAAATCAATAAGGCGTTCTATGCTTTCTTCAAAACGAACAGGTGAGTATAACTGTTCAATCAGTTTTGTCTCAATTTCTTCACGAGATGTGATAACATCTGCCGTTACATTTGAAATGACCGGTGTTTTGGCATCTGTAATATCTATTTTTGACAATACGTCTGCGAATTTTTCAGCAGCCGGTTTCATTAAAGCGGAATGAAACGGTCCACTCACTTCAAGCGGAATTGCACGTTTAGCCCCTTTTTCTTTGGCTTTTTCAGAAGCAAGTTCTACACCTTTTGCTGTACCAGATATCACAATTTGCCCCGGACAGTTTAAGTTAGCAATTTCTACTAGTTGACCGCTGGCTGTTACGTCTTTTGTCACCTCTAAAAGCGTTTTTTGATCAAGTCCGAGAATGGCCGCCATTGCACCTTCTCCTGCCGGAACTGCTTCATTCATGAATTCGCCGCGCTTTCTCACTAAATATACTGCATCTTTAAATGAAAGAGCGCCTGCTGCAACGAGTGCTGTGTATTCACCAAGACTGTGTCCAGCCGCATAATCTGCTTTGATTCCGCTCTCTTCAAATTTCTTTAAGATGGCGATGCTTGTTGTTAAAAGCGCTGGCTGCGCATTATATGTAACCGTAAGTTCTGCAGCATCACCTTCAAAGATCATAGAAGATAAGTCAAAACCAAGTGTCTTGTCTGCTTCTTCAAATACAGCTTTAGATGCCGCTTCTTGGTCAAATAAATCCTTTCCCATGCCAATCTTCTGAGAGCCCTGACCAGGGAATAAAAATGCGATTTTACTCATGCTGCTCTACCTCCATTAAGACTTGTTCGTGTTTTCTTTTTGGATCTCTTGCTGAATGATAGCTGAAACGTCTTTCATAACGATATCACGCGCTTGACGAATTGCATGGAAAATAGCATTTTCATCAGAAGAACCATGCGCTTTAATGACAGGTGCTTTTAAACCAAATAAAGCAGCACCGCCATATTCTGAGTAATCCATTTTTGCTTTCATTTGCATTAGTTTTGGCTTCATCATAGCTGCTGCAATTTTCGCTAGAAAGCTAGAAGTTAAGGTTTCTTTTAGCATTTTAAACACAGAAAGTGCTGTGCCTTCTAATGTTTTGAGTGCAATATTCCCTGTAAAACCATCTGTGACGACCACATCAGCTACACCTTCTAATAAGTCACGTGATTCCACATTCCCTACAAAATGAAGGTCTGATGCTTTTAATAAGTCAAAAGTTTTTTTCGTTAAATCATTGCCTTTTTTGTCTTCTGTTCCCACATTTAATAGTCCAATGCGCGGATTACTTTTCGGGAAGACACGCTCTGCATAAATGGAACCCATCATCGCATATTGGACGAGATGTTCTGGTTTTGCATCAACGTTTGCACCGACATCAAGTAAAAGAAATCCGCTGCCATCAAGTGTTGGCAAAGTTGGTGCAAGTGCAGGTCTGTCAATTCCAGCGATTCTTCCTACGATAAACAGTCCTGCTGTCATGAGCGCCCCTGTATTTCCAGCCGAAATACATGCAGCAGCTCTTCCTTCGGACACTTCTTGTGCCATTTTCACCATAGAGGAATCTTTTTTTCGTCTGACTGCACGTACTGGCTCATCTGTAGGTTCAATGACTTCTTTTGCATCTAAAATGGTGATGCGCTCATGATTGGTTATGTAAGGTTTGATTTGGTTTTCATCACCGACAAGTGTTATTTCAATATCTGAAAATGCCGCTAAGCTTTTTTGCACACCGTCAATGATTGCTTTAGGGGCATGATCTCCCCCCATTGCATCGACTGCAATTCTCATGTTATGTGTCCACCTTTTACTTTTGTTTTGAACGGTACATGACAAAGTCGCCTGTGAAGACAACTTCCTCACCCACATAGCTTTTTACTTCAACTACGGTTCTGCCTTTTTCTTTATCATGTGAGGTCACTTTGGCTTTTGAGACGACTCTTTCGCCTTGTTTGACCTGCCTTGTAAACCTAATATTTGCTTTTTCTGTCAGAGCGAGTTCATCATCAATCACAGCAACTGCTAGGGAATTCGCTTGGGCAAAGAGATGATGTCCTCGTGCGATTTGGTTACGGCTAAATACATGTTCTTTTCTCACTTCGAAAATGGAGATGGCTTGATCATCAAGCTCTACATCAATCATTTCTCCAATCACCTCATCGAGCGGCAGTGACTTCACTTCATCCTCTAATGTCTTTTCGGCAACATGCTTAATTCTTTCGCGCAATTCTGGGATTGACAGCTCCAAACGGTCAAGACGGACCGTTTGAATGCTCACACCGAATTTACATGCCAATTCTTCATCAGTAATGAACGGAGTCGAGCTGATCGTTTGCTGGAGAAGCCTTTGACGTTCTTTTTTATTTAATTTCATATGCAGACACCATCCGTACATTTATGACTAGGTACTAATAGTAGTATATAATCTCATAGGCGATAAATCAATCCTTGTTTCAAAAAGACAAGAAAATTCCTCCAGCTTCCGATCAGCTCAATTTCTCTCCGCCAAGAACGCCGCTGTCTACTAGTGTTCGCCTGAGTTCCTTGTATTCAGGTTCTGTCCAAAAGGCATCAGATTGTACAAGTTCTGCCGCATCTTTTCTCGCTGTTTCAAGCGCTCTGTAATCATGTACCATATCCGCTACTTTAAATTCAGGCATCCCGCTTTGTTTTTTGCCAAAGAAGTCCCCAGGCCCTCTCAGTTCTAAGTCTTTTTCAGACAGCTCAAAACCATCTGTTGTTTCAGACATAATTCTCATCCGCTCTTTGCCCATCTCTGATTTAGGATCTGCCATTAATATACAAAATGACTGATGCTCACCACGACCTACTCGGCCTCTGAGCTGGTGTAGTTGAGAGAGTCCAAAGCGGTCAGCATCGTAAATGACCATGATGGTCGCATTTGGCACATTCACCCCTACTTCAACCACAGTGGTCGACACGAGTATTTGCACTTCATTTGCGGTAAAGGCTCTCATCACTTGGTCTTTTTCATCACTAGCAAGTTTGCCGTGCATTAAGCCGATAGACCATTTGCCTCGATACGCCTCCGTCAGCATACTGTGAACATCGATCGCATTTTGAACATCAAGCTTGTCTGACTCCTCTATGAGCGGACAAATAATATAAGCCTGCCGTCCCTTTTTCAATTCTTTATCCACAAAAGCAAGTATCCTCCCAAGCATATCGTGTTTGACCCAATAGGTTTCAATTTGCTTTCGGCCAGCAGGTAATTCGTCAATAACAGATACGTCCATTTCTCCAAATACAGTAATGGCCAGTGTTCTTGGGATTGGTGTTGCTGTCATAAACAATACGTCTGGATCCTGCCCTTTACTCCTCAGCTTTTTCCGCTGTTCAACGCCAAACCGGTGCTGTTCATCAGTGATCACTAGACCGAGTTGCTGAAATTCCACTTCATCTTGGATGAGTGCATGAGTTCCGACTAAAATATCAATCTCTCCTTGTTTGAGACGCTCAAGTAATTCTCGTCGGCGCTTTCCTTTCACAGAACTAGTTAATAGCGCAATGTTCACATTCCATTTTTCAAACAGTTGGTCAAGTGAATCAGCATGCTGCTCTGCCAAAATTTCGGTCGGCACCATCAGTGCACCTTGAAACCCGGACAAGTGCGCGGCATAAAGGGCAATGGCTGCAACGGCTGTTTTACCCGAACCAACGTCTCCTTGAAGGAGACGGTTCATACGAGAAGGAGACGCCATATCTGACATAATCTCATCAAGTACTCTTGACTGCGCTTTTGTCAGCGGGAAGGGCAGATGATGGACAAAATCAAAAACGGCCTCTTTTGAGAAAGAATGCTGAATTCCAGATGTTTTTTCTCGTTCCTTCTTCCTGATCGCTTGCATTTTCAATTGAAATATTAAAAACTCTTCATACACAAAACGGCGTCTTGCTTGTTTGAGTGAGTCTCTTGTTTCAGGAAGGTGAATGGCTTTTAATGCCTCTTGATAAGGCATAAGCTTATAGGCAGAAATGAGCTGTTTTGGGAGTGGATCTTCCGCCTTGTCTGCATAAAGTGTGAGGGCTTGTTTCACAAATCGCCTCATCATTTTAACCGTTACGTTTTCTTTTACAGAATATACAGGCTCAATGCTACCATCTTGTTCGTGCGTTCCTTTTTTAAATTCCTGCACCATCATCGATTGGCGATTTTTATCCCATTTCCCTGTGACTGATACGGTGTCGCCTACTATCAAGCTTCTTTTTAAATACGGGCGATTAAAGCAAATGGCTGTAATGAGAAAACGCCCGACAAGCAGCCTGAATGTCAGCCTGCTTCGTTTCTTTCCATAATAGGTGAGAACGGGCTCACTGTGTACTTTTCCTTCAACTGTTACACGTTCGTCATGTTTCACTTCTTCTAAGTTGCGATGTTCATAATCATCATAACGATAAGGGAAGTAGCCGAGTAAATCGGCTACTGTTTTGATTCCAAGTTCATTCAGTGCTTTTTCGGTTTCTGCTCCAATCCCCTTTAGGACAGAGACATTATCTTGCAGGTTCTGTATCACGAGATGTGGTCACACCTCCGAAAATCTTCTTTTCAAGCTCTCTAGCTGTCGGTGTTGCCGCAAGTCCGCCTTGCGCTGTCTCACGAAGTGCAGTTGGCATGGTTTGACCAATTTTATACATGGCATCAATGACTTCATCACACGGAATACGGCTTGTAATGCCAGCAAGCGCCATGTCTGCTGCAATCATTGCATTCGATGCACCCATTGCATTTCGCTTCACACACGGAACTTCAACAAGCCCTGCCACCGGATCACAAACAAGTCCCAGCATGTTTTTCAGTGTAATCGCCATCGCTTCAGCAGACTGCTGCGGCGTTCCGCCTGCCATTTCAACGATGGCGGCGGCTGCCATACCAGATGCAGAGCCTACCTCTGCCTGACAGCCGCCCGCTGCACCGGAGATACTCGCATTATTGGCCACAACAAAACCGAATGCACCTGAAGTAAATAGGAATCTAACCATCTGTTCTTTTGTTGGATGTAATATTTCTTTTACTGCAAATAAAGTACCAGGAACAACACCTGCTGATCCTGCAGTAGGTGTTGCACAAATCGTTCCCATTGCTGCATTTACTTCATTTGTTGCAACGGCTTTACTGACAGCATCTAGTATTGTATGTCCTGACAGTGTCTTACCTGATGCCATATATGCCTGAAGTTTCACCGCATCTCCGCCAGTTAGACCAGATAGTGACTGCACGCCTTTAAGTCCGTTCTCAACAGCCTGCTCCATCACTTCTAGATTGCGTATCATTTGCGCAAAAATATCTTCGCGGGATTTCCCTGTCACTTCCATCTCTTGAGTAATCATAATTTCTGAAATGGAGGTATTCCGTTCTTCTGTTAGCTGCACGAGTTCCTTTACGTTTTTAAACACTATACAAAACCTCCTTTTTGTTACTCTGCAATTTGCGTGACTTGAATAATGTTAGGCAACGTTTCAAGTTCCGATAGGACTGCAGAGTCAATATTTTGATCCACTTCAATTGTCATAAGCGCCTCTTGTCCCACATCTTTACGGGCCACTTCCATATGACCAATGTTGATGGCAAACTTCGCTAAGACGTTGGCAACTGCAGCAATCGTGCCGTATCGATCGTTGTGAACAACAAGAATGGCAGGGTGATTTCCTGAGAGCCTGAGTTCAAAGCCATTTAATTCAGTGATTTCTATTTTGCCACCGCCGATGGAAATTCCAGTTAATTCAAGCGTTCCATTTGCATCAGAAATTTTGACTTTTGCTGTATTGGGATGCGTAGGTACTGCATCTTCTTCTTTAAAATCGATCTCGATATTTTTGCTTTTCGCAATATCAATGGCTGTTTTAATGCGTTCATCAAACGTATCAAAGTCAAGAATTCCGCCTATTATCGCTACATCTGTACCGTGTCCTTTATACGTATCTTTAAAAGAACCATAAAACGAAACGACAATGTGTTTCGGTTCTCTTCCAAATAAGCTGCGAGCCACTCTTCCTATACGAGCCGCACCCGCTGTGTGCGAACTTGATGGACCAATCATGACGGGTCCAATAATATCAAACACACTTCTATATTTCATAGGTCTTCCCCTCTCATAAACACTTACGTAATGGTTTGTTTCTTCCTTTAGACTAATGGATTCATCCGTTTCCCGCAACTTATTTCACATTGGACGACTTGTAAAAAAATGCAAAAGAAGAAGAAGGGCTGAGTCTGCCCTTCTTTCATTATTCAACAGCCAAAATATATGAATAAAGCGGCTGTTTCCCGTCGTGGACTTCAACTTCTACATCTTCAAAAGATTCCTCAATATATGCTTCTAACTCGTCAACTTCATCAGATATTGCGTCTTCTCCTTTAATAATGGTGACAATCTCATCTTCTTCTGTCACCATTTGGGCAAGAAGTTCTTTTGCTGCATCCAGTTGATTTTTAGCAGTTAAGATAATTTTTCCATTTAAAAGTCCCATATAATCTCCTTTGGCAATATCGATCCCATCAATTTGAGTATCTCTTACAGCAAAGGTAATCTGGCCACTTTTTACATGCTTGATCGCTTCTAACATCGCTGCTTCATTATCTTCATTTGAAGCCGTTTCATTCAGGGAAAGTAGTGCCGACATCCCTTGAGGGACGGTCTTCGTCGGGATAACAACAACCTCACGCTTTGAGACACTTGCCGCCTGATTAGCTGCCAAGACAATATTAGAATTATTAGGTAAAATAAAGACGGTTTCGGCATTTATGCTATCAATTGCTTTGACAATGTCTTCTGTGCTCGGATTCATCGTTTGCCCACCTTCAATCACGACTGAAGCCCCGATACTTTTAAACAAGTCAGCAATTCCTTCTCCCATTGCGACACAGACGACACCATAACGTTGTTTTTCACGGGTAGCTGTTGCTGGCGTAGCAGGCGCATGATTTCTTTCTTCATTTATGATTGAGCTATGCTGCTCTCTCATGTTCTCTATTTTCATATTGATTAAGCTGCCGTAGCGCTGTGCATATGATAATACTTCACCAGGCTGCTCTGCATGAATATGAACCTTCGCTAACGTATCGTCTGCCACCACAAGGAGTGAATCTCCGAATTGGCTCAGCTCTTCTCTGAATGCATTCTCTTCAAAGGACTGTTTGTCTTCTTCAAACTTCACCATAAATTCTGTACAGTAACCAAATTCAATATCTTCTGTATTCATATGGCTTTGTGCACTTTTATGATGCTCTGCATTCACAAGTTCTTTTAACGTTGGCAAGGAAGCCGTTTTAGGCAATTTCTCCCCTTTTAATGAAGCAAGGAAACCTTCATATACATAAAGAAGTCCTTTACCGCCACTATCGACAACTCCGACTTCTTTTAATATAGGAAGCAAATCTGGTGTACGCTCAAGTGAAGCTCTTGCCTCGTCAATGGTTAATTCAAGTACACGGTCAATTTGATCTTCTGTCGCTGAAACAGCAACCGCTTTCTTTGCTGCATCCTTTGCAACCGTTAGAATAGTTCCTTCGATTGGTTTCATGACAGCTTTATATGCTGTATCAACACCCGCCTGCAAAGCAAGGGCAAATTCTTTCGCATCAATCGTCTCTTTTTGTTCTATATTTTTACTGAAACCTCTGAAGAGCTGTGACAAGATAACGCCTGAGTTCCCTCTTGCACCCATTAACAGCCCTCTTGAAAGCGCTATCCCTACTTTACCGATATGATCGGTATTTGTTTCTTCAACTGCTTTTGCCCCTGAAGTCATTGACAAATTCATATTTGTCCCCGTGTCTCCGTCTGGCACTGGAAAAACATTTAACGCATCTACAATTTGTGCGTTTTGAGAAAGATGGTATGCACCTGCAAGGATCATCTTTGCAAATGTGCGACCATCAAGATTTCTAATAGACAAAATATTTCCTCCTTACTACGGATTCGTCACTTTTACTCCTTGTACATATATGTTGACTGAGTCAACAGAAAGTCCAATCGTATGTTGAATCGTATATTTGACTTTCGTTTGAACGTTATGTGCGACTTCTGATATTTTTGTACCGTAGCTGACAATGGTGTACATATCAATATGAATGCGGTCTTCTTTTTGACGCACAACAACACCCCGGCTGAAGTTCTCTTTGCGGAGAATATCCGTCAAGCCGTCCTTGATTTGATTTTTGGACGCCATGCCGACAATACCATAGCAATCAATTGCAGCGCCTCCTGCCACCATTGCAATAACTTCATTTGATATATCAATTTGTCCGTATTTCGTTCTAAGTTCAATGGACACATCGGTTCCCCCTTTTTGAGAAATTGCCCTGAGTTATCACTATTTTACTATAAGACCCTTCTTTTTAAAAGAAGTCATTCAATCCGACCCAATCCTACTTATACTATAGCCTTGATTTTTTATCAAGTTGTCAAGGTAATTTTCTTGAAAGAGGTTGAAACAATTCTTGCAAACCCTTTGAACCTGTGGTAAATTATTAAAGTATCTTGAGGCATCTCTAAGTACGTATAGGAATAATATGATGATGTTTTCGCAGTTAGGAGGGAAACAAATGGCACGTAAATGCGTAATTACAGGCAGAAAAACAAAAGCCGGGAACAACCGTTCTCATGCAATGAATTCTACAAAACGTACATGGGGCGCGAACCTTCAAAAAGTTCGTATTCTAGTGGACGGTAAGCCTAAAAGAGTATATGTATCAGCTCGAGCTTTGAAATCTGGTAAAGTTGAGCGTGTATAAGCAAGAGTAAACGCCTGCTACACTTTTATTGTAGCAGGCGTTTTTATGTGGAAATAAAGGAGATTACTCATTAATCTTTCTTAAATGAACCAAGCATCGCACGGACAATGCCGCCAAGAAATCTAGGCAGTTTGATTGTATAAAATTTCATTTTGTCCCCCTCCTAAAAGTACCGCTTGCAGCACAATTGAGCATAATCAGCCATCCACATTGATAGGTTGGTCAATCTTTGCTTCTTATCATTATTAATATGCCTTCATCAAAAGAAAAAGTACCATTTGAGTGGATGAGTTCGTTACTAATACATAGTGTGGAACCAGGCTCAATATGACAATTTTTAAGAGGATATTTAAAACCTTTTAATGTAAGCTTTTCGACATGTGTACCAAATGGGAGAAATGACACATACTGTTTGTCTGGGTCCTGCCCTACTTCATATGTACCCGGTCCGTACATTTGAATGGTATTTTGTCTGTCTACGAGTGTGATTTTCTGCTTTTGCTGAATGCCTTGATAAAGGAGGTGGATATTTCCTAGAAAATGATCAGCCCTTCCGCCTGTAATGCCATATATTTGAATATGTGCAGGGCGCTGGCGAAAGGCCCATTTAAGCGCAAGTTCTAGGTCAGTTTCATCTTTTTCCGCCTGAAATAAATTGAGGGCAGGCAGTTGTTCTTTCAGTTCACGCAACTCCTTCTCTGTCACACTATCAAAATCACCGAAAGCCCTGTCAGGAACAATGCCATGCTCCAGTAAGAAGATTGTCCCGCGATCAACGCCGACCCAGCATATGTCATCATTTGACGCTTTATTTTCAAGGGGCGGAATGTATTCAAAAGGACCGCCAGCTACGATATGTATGTGCATGATTTACGCTCCTTTCCATCTAAAAAAGAACCAAAGATGAGTGCTTTGGTTCTTCTGTCTTTACGCTTCTCGAATCGCCTGAATGGCTTGTGCGCGATTGTCTTTTCCGTATACAGCCGAACCGGCCACAAGTAAATTGGCGCCTGCTTCTTTACAGCTCTTTGCTGTTTCTACATTGACACCGCCGTCTACTTCAATGAATAAATCAGTCAAGCCCTTTTGTTCGCTAAGCGTCTTTACTTCTTTTACCTTCGTTAACACAGATGGAATAAACGCCTGTCCACCAAAGCCAGGATTCACCGTCATGAATAATACAAGGTCTATATCCTCCAGCACATGCTCAATTTGAGAAACGGGTGTGTGCGGATTCAATACAACGCCCGCTTTCGCTCCTTGTTCTTTTATATGCTGAATGGTGCGGTGCAAATGCGGACACGCTTCAACATGTACAGAAATAATGTCAGCTCCTGCTTTTGCAAATGCAGGGATGTAACGGTCTGGCTGCTCAATCATTAAATGAACATCAAGCGGAAGAGTTGTATGAGGTCTAATCGCCTCCACTACATTAGGTCCAAACGTGATATTCGGAACAAACTGGCCGTCCATGACATCAATATGGATATAGTCGGCTCCGCCTTGATCCACATCACGAATGTCTTTCTCCAAGCATGCGAAATCCGCTGATAAAATGGAAGGTGCAATATAAACCATGATTTAGTACCTCGGCTTTCTTTCTTTGATTTCGGTTAAAAACTCTAAATAATGCTGATAACGATACTCTCTGATTTGCTTATTCTCCACCGCATCTTTTACCGCACAGGCAGGCTCTTTCACATGCAAACAACCTCTAAACTTACAATCTGCACTCCGCTCTCTTATTTCTAAGAAATACAGCCCTAAGTCTTCAGCTTCAATGCCGGTGAATTCTAGTGAGCTAAAGCCAGGGGTATCTGCAATGAGTCCTTCGGCTGTATGAATGAGTTCAACATGTCTTGTCGTATGTTTCCCTCTGCCAAGGTGGGATGAAATATCATTTGTCTTCAGTGCCAAATCAGGACTAATTGCATTTAAAAGCGAGGACTTCCCTACTCCTGACTGACCTGCAAACACAGTAATTTTTTGGTGAAAATGTGGTTTTAGTTTTTCAAGTCCGTCACGTTCAATTGTAGATGTTAAGTGAACATCATAACCAATTTGACGATAGTCTTCAGCAAATGCTTGAATCGTTTCGCGCTCATTATCTGTTTTTAATAAATCGATTTTCGTTATACAAATGATGGGTTTAATATCATTTGCTTCTACGAGCACAAGAAATCTGTCTAAAAGTGATGGGCTAAAGGCTGGTTCTGTTGCTGAGAAGACCAGCACCGCTTGATCGACATTACTGATCGGAGGACGAACAAGTTCGTTTGTACGCTCTTTCACCTCTAATAAGTAGCCTTCTTTATCATTATCTGCTTGATAGACCACATAGTCTCCGACAAGAGGTGTCACTTTATTTTTTCGAAATATGCCTCTTGCTCTGCACTGAATTACTTTACCACTTTTCTCAGATTCATCTAGCACATAATAAAACCCGCTTAACGCTTTAATAATTTTGCCCTCAGGCATAAAGTCCCTCCTTTATTCATCATCAGGGTATTTAATCGTTTTGGAGCTCACGACTTTATCATCAACCGTCACCTGATAGTATCCTTTTTGACCTGGCTCAATCTTAAACTTAATGGTTCTTTCAGTTGGTGCAGTGATTTTAAAAGTCTCATATACATCAGAAATGCTGTGTTCTGCATCGTCAATCGAGATTTGGACATTCATCTCTTGACCTTTCGTTTCTGGTTCATATGGAATTGAGATTTTTTCGGTAACCGTTTTGACTGGTTTTTCTTTTGGTCCAAGGGAGAATGTTATCTTCACCGTATCACCAGGTTTCACAGCGGTTCCAGCCTCTGGTTCCTGCTTCATGACCTCTCCTTTTGGAACATCGTTAGAATACGCTTCTTTTTCATCTAGCTTTAGTCCGTTATCCTCTAAATAATTAGAAGCTGCCTGTTTACTGTACGTCGTTAAATCCCGTAAAGTAATATCAGCTGGACCTATGCTAACTGTCAAAGTCACTTGTTCATCTGCGGCGACAAGCTCTGTACTTGCTGAAGGTTTTTGATCCATGACCACCCCTGATTCGGTGTCATTATCATTCACTTCCTCCACCACGACTTGTTTAAACCCTTTTTTCTCTAATAATTCTTTTGCTTTATCGACCTTTTCTCCTGTCACATCAGGTAATTCGGTCTTTTCTTTGCCTGAACTTTGGTATAGTTGAATTTCTGTTCCCTCTTTTACCTTCGTGCCGATTTTTGGATCAGTTTTGACGACAAGCCCTTTTTCAATTTTATTATCCGCAATATCAATTGGATCAGAAGAGACAGTAAACCCTGCATTTTTCAAGGCGTCCTCTGCTTTTTCTACTGTCATTCCAGACACATCAACGACTTCGACATCTTTTGGAAAAAGTAAACCTGGAAACACTGTAATGGCTAATACAGTCGCAGCAGTCAGGATAAATAAAATAGAAGCTATAACCCAAGGCCATTTTTTTCGTTTCTTTTTCGGTTTTTGCTCGTTCTTTTCCTTTGGCTTTTGAGCTGGATGTACGGCCGTTCTTTCATTGTCTGTGCTTACTGGATGATCTTTCATAATTGGGATGGCTTTCGTCGCTTCATGATCTTCTTCAATGGTAAATCGCTTTTCTTTGAGTCTTGCAGGATCGAAGGCCGTTTTTAAATCTTTTTGCATTTCAGATGCATCTTCGTATCGATAAAATGGATTTTTGGCCATTGCCTTTAAGATGATGTTCTCCACGCTTTGCGGAACGGATGGATTCCATCTTCTCACAGATGGCGGTTCTGACTGCAAATGCTTTAGTGCTACACTGACGGCTGATTCACCTTCAAATGGCATTCGTCCTGAGATGAGCTCATATAGTACAATGCCAAGTGAATAGATATCCGATTTTTTCGTTGCAAGACCTCCGCGCGCTTGTTCTGGAGATAAATAGTGCACAGATCCTAGTACAGAGTTTGTATGAGTGATAGTGGCTGAGCTAAGTGCTATGGCAATCCCAAAATCAGTGACTTTGATGTTCCCCATATTGTCTATTAATATATTGTGAGGCTTTATGTCTCGATGGACGAGCTGTTTTGCGTGGGCTTCTTCCATGGCCGCCACCACTTGTTCCATGATGCGAACGGCTTCTTTTGGATGAAGCGGACCATTGGCGTGTATGTATTCCTTCAGCGTCATCCCCTCGACATATTCCATGACAATATAATAAATATCATCTTCTTCTCCTACATCATAGATACTGACAATATTCGGATGATCTAAGCTTGCCGCTGATTGTGCTTCTCGCCTAAATCGCCTAATAAAATCGTCATCACTTGCAAAGTCAAACCGCAAAATTTTAATTGCTACTTCACGATCTAAGATCATATCCTCCGCCAAATAAACGTTTGCCATACCGCCTCCGCCTATGACGCGAAGAATCTGATAACGGCCGCTGATCCTTTTTCCGATCAACACTTGCTGTCACCCTCTTCTGTTTGGGGGGAGATTTCTAACAGTACTGCTGTAATGTTATCTTCACCGCCGTTGTCATTCGCTGTTTGAATTAACTCCGTTACTTTTTCATCAGGTGCGATCGTTTGCGTTAAAATATGAATGATATTCTCTTCTTCTACTTTATTAGACAACCCATCAGAGCAAAGTAAAATTTGATCTCCAGGATCGACTTCAAAGGTACGCGCATCAATTTGAACGTATTTATCTGTACCTAATGCTTTTGTCAGTACATTTTTTCTTGGATGATATTCAGCATCTGCTTTCGAGATCTCACCAGTTTTCACAAGCTCGTTGACAAGTGAATGATCGTCTGTTAATTGGGTAAGCGTGCCCTTTCTTAGTAAATAACAGCGGCTGTCACCAATATGAGCAATTGTGACCGTTTGCAAATGAACGAGCGCACAGACAATGGTCGTCCCCATTCCTTGGCACCCGTCATTGGCTCTCGCATGTTCATATACTTGATCATTGATTTCACTAATTTTAGAGATTAACCAGCTTTCTTGATCAGCTGGTTTACTTGGAATTGAAGACGTTTCTTCCCAGTATTCCTTTAAAGAAGAAACTGCCATCTTGCTGGCTACATCACCGGCAAGATGTCCTCCCATTCCATCTGCAACAACAGCCAGAACGGTGTCTTCTTTTGCTTCAAAAATACCTGCATCATCTTCATTATGCTGACGGACTTTTCCTGTATCGGTTTGAAAAGCTGCCCTAATCAACATTCGTCACCTCGTCTCTTCCTGACGCTCCTTCGCTCTTAGCTGACCGCAAGCAGCATCAATGTCATGGCCTTGCTCTCGTCTAATCGTTACGTTAATGCCTCGTTCTTTCAACTTTTTTTCAAATAGGAAGATTTGTTCTCTTGGTGTTCTGACATAATCCCTTTCAGGGACATAGTTCACCGGAATCAGGTTCACGTGGCATTTGATTCCTTTTAATAATTCAGCCAGCTCTTCAGCATGGTGTACTTGGTCATTTACTCCGCCAAATAGTCCGTATTCAAAGCTGACGCGTCTGCCTGTTTTTTGAATGTAATATTTAATGGCTTCCATTAGCTTTGGCAGTTGATACGCTTTGTTGATTGGCATTAGACGGCTTCTGATTTCAGTATTTGGTGCATGCAATGAAACCGCAAAGTTGATTTGCATTTGCTCATCAGCGAATTGATAGATTTTCGGTATGATGCCGCTTGTTGACACAGTAATATGACGTGCACCGATATTTAAGCCGTTGTCATGGTTGATAATCTTAAGGAAAGCAAGCATTTCGTCAAAGTTATCAAATGGCTCACCAATACCCATGATGACAACCGAACTGACTCTTTCGTCTGTTTCATCAAGTGCCTGCTGCACTTTTAATACTTGCGCTACAATTTCGCCTGCTTCAAGGTTTCGTTTCAAGCCGCCAAGTGTAGATGCACAAAATGTACAGCCAATTCTGCATCCAACTTGTGTCGTGACACAAACAGAGTTGCCATAATCATGGCGCATGAGCACTGTTTCAATCGTATAACCGTCGTGTAATTCAAATAAAAACTTAATCGTTCCATCTTGAGATGTTTGTTTGATCACTGTTTTAAGAGTTGTGATCGCAAACTGTTCCTTTAACTTTTTCCTTAAATCTTTTGATAGGTTAGACATTTGGTCAAAGGATGTGACACGTTTTTCATAAAGCCATTCGAAAATTTGCGCTGCGCGGAAAGGTTTTTCGCCTTGATCTTTTAACCATGCTTTCATTTCGTCAAGCTCAAATGAGTAAATCGACGGCATTTCCGTTTTGAGTTCTTTTCTTACCTTTTGTTTTTGTTCTGTCATTTTTTATCCCTTCTTTTTCATGCTGCAAATAAAGAAACCATCTGTTCCGAAATAGTGAGGAAGGATTTGAACACTTCCTTTTTGAACAAACGGAGCAACCTGCTCAGGCAGCCGTTCATTAAGAGATAGATCGGGTTGGAAGTCTTGATGTTCTTGTAAAAAAGCATGAATCACTTGTTGATTTTCTGTTGGATCCATTGTACATGTACTATATACAAGGGTCCCGCCTGGTTTCAGAAGCGGGGCTGCTTCATTTAAAATCGCTTTCTGAATATGAGCGAGCCGAGCTGAATCCTCGGGAGACTTTGTATATTTCATATCTGGTTTTCTTCTAATGACACCAAATCCTGAACACGGTGCATCAATGAGAATACGATCAAATGAGGCTTCGCTATAGTGTTCTTTTGCTTTTCTTGCATCAAGTGCCTTTGCTTCAATATGAGTCAGATTCAACCGCTTAGTTGCTTGTTTGATCAGTTTCACTTTGTGCTCATGTAAATCAAGTGAAATGATTTTCCCCTTATCGTTCATTCGCTCTGCAATATGCGTTGATTTACCGCCAGGGGCAGCACAGGCATCCAGTACCATTTCACCAGGCTTAGGGTCCAAAGCTCTTGCTACAAGCATAGAGCTTTCATCTTGAATGGTCACATACCCTTCTTGAAAATAAGAAGTCGATACAATTGAACCTTTCATGAGCTTTAAAGCATCATCAGATAGGTCTCCAAGTTCTGTTTCAATGCCGGATGACATCAGTTTATTTTGTAAAGTGACTCGATCAGATTTCATTCGGTTGACACGCAATGTTTGTTTTGGCGGCACTAAATGAATGCGGCACATGCTTTCTGCCGCTTCAAATCCATAAGTGTGAACCCACTGCTTTACTAGCCATAATGGATGGCTTGTCTCGATAGAAAGACGTTCAACTGGATCTTTGATTGCATCAAAGGTTGGAACTCCCTCTCGTTGCACAGAACGAAGAACACCATTTACAAGAGAAGAAATGCCTGTATGTCCGCGTTTTTTTGTCAGTTCGACTGCTTCATGGATGGCTGCACGATCTGGAATTTTTTCAAGGTATACCATTTGATATAGAGACATACGTAATAACTGCATGACCCATGGGGCAACCTTTTGTGGTTTTTTCACAAATGGCGCTAGCATATAATCAAGTGCCAGCTTATTTTGCAGTGTGCCGTACACGAGTTCAGTTAACAGCGGTTTGTCCTGATCGGACAGTTCTTTATCTTTCAACACTGACTGCAGAAGCAAATGACTATATGCCTGATGTTGTTCAAGTTTGATTAAAGCGTCAAGCGCTACTTCTCTCACATTACTTTTCTTCATTCATTCGCCCTAATTTCTGTCCAATTTCGATATTCGCCCCTCTTAAAAAGTCTTCACCACTCATTCGTTTCTTTCCAGCTGGCTGAACACTTGTTAATAAAAGGCCTTGTTTATTCCCTGTGCCAATGACTGGCCCTTCTTGCTTAAGCTCAATCACTTTCCCAGGTTCTTCTTGCGCTTTAAGGGGTACTTTTTTTGCTTCCCATACTTTTAAAATGACTCCATTCCATTCAGTATAGGCAACTGGCCATGGATTTAAGCCGCGAACTTGGTTGTATAATTCTTCTCCGGTTTTCATCCAGTCTAATCTTTCTTGCTCCCTTTTAATGTTTGGAGCATATGTTGCGGCTTCTTCGTTTTGCGGAATTGGAGAGATGGAGCGGCGCAGAACATTTGGAATTGTATCCTTTAATAATTTCGCTCCTGCAACACTTAATTTATCGTGCAATGAGCCAACGTTGTCTAATTCATCAATTTCTACTTCTACTTTACTAATCATGTCACCTGCATCCAGCTTTTCTACCATATACATAATCGTTACGCCTGTTTTCTTTTTGCCTTGCAGGATCGCATAGTGGATCGGTGCACCGCCTCTTAACTCTGGGAGAAGTGAAGCATGCACATTGATACAACCAAATTCAGGTTCATCCAGCAATCTCTTTGGCAATATTTGTCCAAATGCGGCTGTTACAATTAAATCTGGCTTTAAAGCGAGCACTTTATCAATTTCTTCATCAAGACGGACCTTTTCAGGCTGCAAAACAGGAATGCCATGTTTCAGCGCCTCAACTTTCACAGGAGGCGGCGTCAGCACTCTTTTTCTGCCTTTTGGACGGTCAGGTTGTGTGACGACCCCTACGACTTCATACTCTTCTGAAATTAGTGTTTGGAGTATTGGTACTGAGAAATCAGGGGTTCCCATAAATACAATACGTGCCATTTTTATCACCCTTCCATTTCCGCAAGTTCTTTTTCTGTATAATATTGAATGATTTTTGATATGAACAATACGCCATCTAAGTGATCTATCTCGTGCAATAAAGCTCTTGCTAAAAAGCCCTCTGCTTCTATTGTAAATGGTTTGCCTTTCTTATCAAAGGCTTTCACCTTGACATAATTTGGCCTTTCGACAGTCCCGTATAAAGCTGGAAAGCTTAGGCAGCCTTCAATATCTGTTTGGCTTCCTTTCACTTCAAGAATCTCGGGATTCACTAAATCGATTCTGCCAGATTCTTCTCCGGTATCTACAACTGCGACTCTTTTTGAAATACCAATTTGCGGAGCAGCTAGTCCGACTCCATCAAGCTCAAGCATTGTATCATACATATCATCAAGCAGTTTTGTTAGCTTTTTATCGAAACAATCTACTGCCTTTGTCTTTGTTTCAAGCACCTCTGCCGGATGTATGACTATTGGTTTTACTGCCACTTAAAGCCCTCCGTTTTACATCATCATATATGGATTCATATCAATTGAAATGATCAGTTGTTTTTGTTCCATTTCTTTTTGATAATGATCTTGTATTTTCCTTAGTAAGCTTGCCAGTTCATTTTCCCTTTTGTATTTTATCACGCATTGATATCGATATCTATCTTTGATCTTAGCAATAGGGGATGCAACTGGACCAAGTATTCTTGTATTCGGCGCACAGTTCATTTTAAGGAATTGTACAATTTTATCTGTTACATGTGCTGCCTTCGTCACTTCTACATGAGAAACTGTCACCATCGCCAAGAAATAAAATGGCGGATAGGACTGAAGACGCCGATGCATCATCTCCTGCTCGTAAAAGGCTTCATAGTCATGCTGCTTTGTTAATTCAATGCTATAGTGTGATGGAGTGTAAGATTGAATAATGACTGAACCTGTTTTTTCATGACGCCCGGCCCTGCCGCTGACTTGTGTTAAGAGCTGAAACGTTTTTTCACTTGAACGAAAATCTGGGATATGAAGGGACGTATCAGCACTTAGTACACCGACGAGGGTGACATCTGGGAAATCCAGACCTTTTGCGATCATTTGCGTCCCGAGCAAGATGTCGGCTTCTTTGTTTCCGAATGCCGTCAGAAACTTTTCATGCGCACCTTTTCGAGAGGTCGTATCCACATCCATACGGATGATCCTTGCCTCGGGCAATACCTTCGTTAGCTCTTCTTCTACTCGCTGCGTTCCTGTGCCAAAGTAGCGAATATGTTCACTTTGACATTCTGGACATTCAGCAGGTACTGGGGCTTCATGACCACAATAATGACACTTCAGTCGTTTTTGGTAGCGATGATAGGTCAAAGATATCTCACAATGAGGACATTGCTCGACATATCCGCAATCCCGGCACATGACAAAAGAAGAATACCCCCTTTTATTGAGAAACAGTACCGCTTGTTCTTTCTTTTCAAGGACTTCTTTTAATCGTTTCATCAGTTTTTCCGAGAACATTGATCGGTTTCCGTTTCTTAGTTCTTCTCTCATATCAATTAAGGAAACGTGCGGGAGTTGCTGCTGGTTCACGCGTTGCTTTAGCGTGAGCAATGTGTACACACCTTTTTTCGCACGAGCATATGACTCCAGTGAAGGTGTAGCACTTCCTAATACAACTGGACATTGGTGCCGTCTTGCTCGTTCTATCGCAACATCCCTAGCATGATATCGAGGCATTTCTTCTTGTTTATAGGAAGATTCATGCTCCTCATCAATAATAATCATTCCTAGATTGTCAAAAGGGGCAAACACAGCAGACCTTGCACCAACAACAAGCTTGACTTCCTTGCGATGAATTTTACGCCACTCATCATATTTCTCTCCTGTGGAAAGACCGCTGTGGAGAACCGCAACATGTGAACCGAATCGTTCTTTAAATCGTTTCACCATTTGAGGGGTTAAAGAAATTTCGGGAACTAACACGATGGCTTCTTTTCCCTTTTTTAGCACATGATCAATTGTCTGCAAATAAATTTCCGTTTTACCGCTCCCTGTCACCCCATGCAGCAGAAAGGTTTCATGCTGATGGTCGTTGACTGCTTGATGAATGTGTTTAGCAGCTTCTGCTTGTTCAGTGGTGAGATCGAGTGGGGCAGACTGTTGAAACTCATCATGTGCATAAGGGTCTCGATAGACTTCTTCATAGCTTTCTATTAACAAGCCTTCTTGAACGAAAGTTCTAAGCGTTTGGGAGCTTGCACCAGTCTGCTCTTTTAAGTCTTTTGCCAAAAAAGTTGTCTCACTGGCTCGAATTAAAAAGGAAAGCAGCGCTTTTTTCTTCACAGCATTTTTCTTTAGTTCTTGCTGCTTTTCTTCGAGTCTTTTCCTAGGTACTGCGATCTGCAGTGTTCGAACCTTTTTCTTACCGGTTCTCTGAGACACATGGTATCTCACTTCTAGATGGCCTTTTTGAACATGTTTTTGAATCAGTTTTAATTCTTCAGGTGGTATGTCAGAATAAAGGATACTTTGCTGCTGACCGAAAAGCTCTTTCAATGACTGCGGAAGTTCTTCATCCGATAGCACCTGAATTTCTTTTTCATATTTCGCCTTCATTGCTGCGGGTAACATCGATTGGAGGGCTGTGATATGATAAGACAATGTTTTTTCCGTCAGCCAGTGGGAAAGCTCCAATAGCTCATCTGTCAAAACAGGGGATAAATCAAATAAATCCACAATGTCCTTGATGTTTCCTGTCTTTACATCTGATACATCCTTTACTCTTGTCACAAACCCCTGAATCTTTCTAGGACCAAAGGGAACAACCACTCTCATGCCCGCTTTAATCATCCCTTTAAAACGATCTGGCACGCGATAGTCAAATGGACGATCAATCGCTTTGGTTGTGACATCCACAATGACTTCGGCAAAAATCATGTTCGCTCACTCTCTTGAGGCAATAATTCATTTGCCTCCTTTAAAATTTCAAAAGCGAGGTCTTTTTTGCTCATCTTCGGTAGCTCTGTTTTTGTGCCATCTGCTTTGATCATTGCTACCACATTTGTGTCGGTTCCAAAGCCTGCACCTTCTGCTGTGACATTGTTGGCCACAATCATATCTAAATGCTTGGATTCAATTTTCTTTTTGGCGTAATACTCCACATCCTGCGTTTCAGCTGCAAAACCGACAAGCACCTGATGTTCTTTTCTTTTGCCTAACTCTTTTAAAATATCCTTTGTCCGGGTAAATTCAATGTCCAATGTTCCATCTTGCTTTTTCATTTTGTGAGGATATGTTTTCACAGGGGTGTAATCTGCAACCGCCGCTGATTTAATCACAAGGTCGGCTTGTCCATAGACATTTAAAACAGCCTGATACATCTCCTCTGCAGATTCAACTTGCACGACTTTCACATGATCAGGAGCAGTCAATGAGACAGGTCCTGAAATGAGCGTCACCTCTGCCCCCATTTGCTGGGCAGCTTCTGCAATCGCATAGCCCATTTTCCCAGAAGAGCGATTTGTAAAGAAACGTACAGGATCAATCACTTCTCTTGTCGGTCCTGCTGTCACAACAACCTTTCTACCTGAAAGCGGCAAATCTTTCGGCTCTTCAAAAAACGCACGCACATGTTCCACAATTTTTTCAGGCTCCTCTAATCTTCCTTTTCCAATGTAACCACAGGCTAAATAACCTTCACTTGGCTCAATAAACCGATATCCATCTTCATATAATGTAGCAATGTTACGCTTTACGGCTGGATGATCGTACATGTGAACATTCATTGCAGGTGCTATCCAAACAGGTGCTGTTGAAGCAAGCAATGTCGTTGTCAGCATATCATCTGCCAGCCCTGCGGCCATTTTACCAATCGTATGTGCTGTCGCAGGCGCCACGAGAATTAGGTCAGCCCAATCGGCCACATCAATATGTGCAATGACTTTTGGATTATTTTCTTTAAAAGTATCCACATATACCTCATGGCGAGAAAGGGCTTGAAAGGTGAGCGGAGAAACAAACTCGCGGGCAGATTCTGTCATGATCACTCTTACATTAGCCCCTGCCTGCACGAGTTTACTAGTGAGTGCTGCTGCTTTATATACGGCGATTCCTCCGCTGACGCCGAGCAAAATATTTTTTGACTGTAACATTTGTTTGTCCCCCTTAAACAGGCCTTTTTGACAAATTCGTCTACAATTCAAAAAAGTCAAAACCAATCATAGTTTTGACTTTTTGAACGTATCAATTTCTGCCATGCAGAATCGATGAGACTATTCTTCATCTTCTTTTTCAAATGTCAAAAGACCAGCATCGATTTCTTCAAGTGCTTTTCCTACATATTTGTAAGACTTTGTGTTTTCAATCTGCTGATCTTGATGGATTTGCATTTCCCGTGCACGGCGTGCAGACACCGTCACAAGCGTATATTTTGAATCGATTTTGTTCATTAATGAGTCAATTGAAGGATCTAACATGGTTTATTCTACCCCCAGCATTTTTTTATATCTCGGTGCGACTCTGTCTTTACGCAAATGCTCCGCAAGTACAATCGCTTTAATTCTTTCACAAGCAAGCTCGACATCATCATTTTCCACGACATAATCGTAAGCATCCATCATTTCAATCTCTTCTTTGGCGGCAGCCATACGATTTTGAATAAGTTCTTCAGATTCTGTTCCGCGCATGATAATACGGTTTTGAAGTTCTGAAAGACTAGGCGGCGCAAGGAAGATAAAAAGACCTTCTGGGAATGCTTCTCTTACTTGAAGCGCACCTTGCACTTCGATTTCTAGGAAAACATCTTTTCCCTCACGAAGTGTCTGCTCAACATAGTCAATCGGAGTGCCGTAATAATTCCCGACATATTCCGCCCATTCTAAAAGCTTTTTGTTTTGAATCATATCTTCAAATTCTTCCCTGGTTTTAAAGAAATAATCAACACCATTTCTTTCACCTTCCCTCGGCTTACGAGTGGTTACAGAAATAGAATATGCAAATTTCGTATCTTCCTGGGAGAAAATGGCTTGTCTGACCGTTCCTTTTCCAACTCCCGAAGGTCCAGAGAGAACGATTAAAAGTCCTCTTTCTTTCATAATGGCGTATTACCCCTGCCCTTCATCTATGATTTCTTCTTTTACAGAAAGTCTTTGCGCGACAGTCTCAGGCTGAACGGCAGATAAGATGACATGGTCACTGTCCATAATGACAACAGCACGGGTTCTTCTTCCGTAAGTAGCATCTATGAGCATGCCTCGATCTCTTGCGTCTTGTATCATTCGTTTAATCGGTGCTGATTCCGGACTGACGATTGAAATCATCCGATTCGCTGAAATGATGTTTCCAAATCCGATATTGATCAATTTAATGGTCATCTTCTTTCGTCCCCCTGTAATATAAACGTCTCTAGTCTCGCCGAAAGAGACGCACTGTAAACAGCATACACAATGACTATTCTATATTTTGCACTTGTTCTTTTATTTTTTCAATAGCGCTTTTCATTTCGACCACCAGCTTTGTCAGATGATGATGGTTTGCTTTTGAACCTATCGTGTTGACTTCTCGATTCAGCTCCTGCACAAGAAAGTCCAGTTTTCGCCCAGCAGCGCCTCCTTGCGTGAGGATTTGCTGAAATTGCTGAAAATGACTTCTTAATCTTGTGATTTCTTCTGTGATGTCACATCTGTCCGCAAAAATAGCAACCTCTGTTACAAGGCGACTCTCATCAATTGCGTCTTGTGTCCATTCTTTCATTCTTTGGCTAAGCCGCTCTTTATACTGATTTACGACATCAGGTGCAAAAACTTCAATTTCCTCGGTAAAGGCTTCGAGCTCAGACAACCTGAGTTCACAGTCTTTTTGTAACGTTTTTCCCTCTTTATCTCTCATTAGACATAGCTCTAAAACAGCTTCCTCACAAACCTCTTTTAATAAGTCTTCAAGTTGCTTATTGCGGCTGGCTGATTCTTCTACCTGAACGGCTTGTTCGAGTTGAAGCAGGTCATTTGCATGCTGGATGCCTGAAATGTGATAGCGATTCTCGAGGTCTTTTGCGGCTTTCATGTATTCATCAAGCAGCGACCAGTCAATTTGGAGAGACCGGCTTGCTAGTTTACCGCCTTCAATCGTCACAAACAGCTCAATTCTACCACGCTGCACGTGACGAAGAATGATTTTCTTTAACGTATCTTCGAAATATAGAAGCGGTCTCGGCAAACGGGCATGAACCTCTTTAAAACGGTGATTGACCGATTTTAACTCAACTGACACTGTCATATCTCCATCCGTTCTACTCGCTTGACCGAATCCCGTCATACTGCGTATCATGTCAAAACACCCAATTCTTTCATATTAATAAATGAAAAAGGTAATAGCAGACACTATTACCTCAAAATTATACCATAACGAATTATTTTTTTCTTGTCAAAAGTGATCCTGCCAGTAAAAAAGTTGGCAGTGCGGACATTCCGACGATGAGCAGCCAATCAATTGGTACAATCGCAACTGTTTTGAAAATTGGCTGAAGCGGCGGATAATAAATTACAACAAACATTAGAAGTAGGGATGACAACACAGCTCCAATTAAATACATATTTCCAAATGGATTCCGTTCAAAAATAGACCGCTCACTGCGGCAGTCAAACACATGAATGAGCTGCGCTAGAACGAGCGTACTAAATGCCACTGTCTGTGCATATTGCAGATCATTAGGGTCACGGTGATAAACAAACATAAACGCTAAGAGCGTTGCAAGACCGATCAAAAATCCCCTTGATACCACCTTCCAGCCAAGTCCTCTAGCAAAGATCCCCTCCTTCATATTGCGAGGTTTTCTCTTCATCACGTCACCTTCCGGCTGATCCATCCCAAGAGCCATAGCCGGCAGACCATCTGTGACAAGGTTTACCCATAATATTTGAATCGGCACAAGCGGAAGCGGCAATGCAAGAAGCATCGCAAACAGCATGACCAAAATTTCTCCGACATTTGAGGCAAGTAAGTAGCGGACAAATTTACGAATGTTTTCATAAATGTTCCGCCCCTCTTTTATAGCTGATTTAATCGTGGCAAAGTTGTCATCAAGTAAAATGAGGGAGGACGCTTCTTTGGCAACATCTGTTCCGGTCATGCCCATTGATATTCCGATATCTGCCTGTTTAATAGCAGGCGCGTCATTGACACCATCGCCCGTCATTGCCACGATATGTCCATTTTTCTGATAGGCTTTGACAATTCTTAGCTTATGCTCAGGAGATACCCTTGCAAAGACATACACATCATCTGCCATCTGCTCAAGCTCTTTGTCACTTAACTGATCTAATGCTTTCCCGTCTAGTACCTTTCCTTGTTTCGGCAAAAGTCTTAAATCCTTCGCAATGGCTTTCGCTGTTTCAATGTGATCTCCAGTAATCATGACCGTTTTAATGCCTGCATCCCGGCACTCTTTGATCGCTCTCCTCACTTCAGGACGAGGAGGATCGATCATGCCTTCTAGACCAATAAACGTTAAATCGCTTTCTGCCTGTTGAAGAGATGATATTTTTTCTGTGAGACCAACCTTCTTATATGCAATGGCAATTGTTCTGAGTGCTTGCTTTGCTAAACCTTGAATTGCGGCTTCCGTTTCTTGTCTATGTGTTTTAGAAAAAGAAACCGTTCGGCCGCCGTGCATGATATGACTGGAGCGATTCATCAAGACATCTGGCGCCCCTTTAGCTATGACGTACCGCTCCTTCTGATTGGTTTCAACGACGACCGACATCATTTTTCTCTCAGAGTCAAAGGGAAACTCTTCTACTATGCGAAATCCCGCTTCAATGAATTGCTCTGTAAAGCCTGCTTTACGGGCAGCTGTTAAAAGCGCCGCTTCTGTTGGATCTCCATCGAGCTTCAACTCTCCATCCTTTTCAATGATAGTTGATGTATTACAAAGCGCCCCGTATAATAATACTTTTTGCAGGCTTGGGTGTTTGTCAACATGAACAAGCTCACCGTTTAATGTGAAATCTCCAGCTGGTTCATAGCCTGTGCCCGAGATATGCCAAGTTTTCCCCTCAGCCCAAATGTGCGTCACAGTCATTTTATTTTGCGTCATTGTTCCAGTTTTATCTGAGCAAATGATCGATGCACAGCCTAGTGTTTCCACTGCCGGCAGCTTTCTCACAATTGATTTTTGTTTAATCATCCGCTGGACACCTAAGGAGAGTGCAACTGTCACAATGGCTGGCAGTCCTTCTGGTATCGCAGCAACAGCGAGAGAAACACCTGCTAAGAACATGTGATATAGGTCATGTCCTTGAACCACACCAAGAACAACAACGAGTATGGTTAAACATAAGGCAGCGACAATAAGGATTTTCCCAAGCTGTTCGAGGCGTCTTTGTAAAGGGGTTTCCATATTGCCAGCGGCATCTAGCATGCCGGCAATTTGTCCCATGGCCGTATTCATCCCTGTACCGATGACAACCCCGACACCGCTACCTCTTGTGACAAGCGTCCCCATAAAAGCCATGTTGGTCAAATCTCCAAGTGAGACATGATCTCGTGAAAGTGGACTTGCATGTTTGACCGCAGGAATGGATTCACCCGTAAGTGCCGACTCTTCAATTTCAAGACTCTTTGTTTCTAGTAACCTCAAATCCGCCCCAATCCGGTCTCCGCTACTAAACTTGACAATATCTCCTGGCACTAGTTGTTTAGATGGAATTTTTACCCACTCTTTGTTTCTTCTTGCATACACATGTGGGGTTGATAGCTCCTTTAACGCTTGAAGGGATTTTTCTGCCCGTCGTTCTTGATAGAAACCTAGTACACCGTTAATAAGGACAATGGCTACAATGGCCACAGCATCAATATATTCACCTAAAAAAGCAGAAATGACCGTTGCCGCTAGCAAGATCAATACCATAAAGTCTTTAAATTGCGCTAAAAAGAGAACAAAAGCAGATGCCTTTTTCCCTTCCTGCAATTCATTCAGCCCATGCTTTTCAAGCCGCTTTTGTACATCTTCTTCTGACAGTCCGTCACCTATCGATGTATTCATTGTTTTTAATAAATCGGTTTGGTTCAGTTCATGCCAATTCATTTGACCTCGTCCACTCCTCTTTTGTTCTCTCTCATATGCAGTGTTCTATAAGCCAGTTTATTCAGACTCGTCCCAAATCATGCTATAATAATAAGACTGCCTAAAGAACGAGAAAACGTAAGGTTCTTTCAGTAGATTTGTGTGAAAAAAGAGGGTGTATCAAACATGTCATTTGACGGCATTTTTACATACGGTATGACAAAAGAATTACAAAAGGCGTTAACAGGTGGAAGAATTTCAAAGATACATCAGCCATATAAACATGAGCTGATCTTCCATATCCGAGCAAACGGACGGAATCACAAGCTGCTCTTATCTGCTCACCCAAGCTATGCAAGAGTGCAACTGACCGAGCACCATTATGAAAATCCAAGTGAGCCCCCGATGTTTTGTATGCTTTTACGAAAGCATCTTGAAGGTGGATTCATTGAACGTTTTGAGCAGATTGGGTTAGATCGAATCATTGTTTTGCATGTGAGAAGCCGGAATGAAATCGGTGATGAACAGACGCGGAAACTCTATATTGAAATCATGGGGCGGCACAGCAACCTCATTCTTGTCGATGATGAGACAAAGCAAATCATTGACGGACTCAAACATCTGTCTCCTTCTGTTAACAGCTATCGAACCGTGCTTCCAGGTCACGAATACCTTTTGCCACCTGCACAGAAAAAATTAAACCCTTTTGATGTGACGAAGGAAGATATCTTAAAACATTTACGCTTTCAAGAAGGGAAAATCACCACTCAAATTGTAGATACCTTCTCTGGTGTTTCCCCGCTCTTTGCAAAAGAAGTCGTCCATAGAGCCGGTCTTGCAAACCAAGAAACGATTCCAACCACACTGCTTGAGATGTTTCAACTCATTCGGACGCTTTCCTTTACACCACAGCTCACAAGGAAAGATAGCAAGGAGTATTTTTACTTATTGGAACTCCAGCATGTAAACGGTGAAATCAAGACATTTGATTCTCTAAGTCAACTGCTGGACCGCTTTTATTTTGGAAAAGCTGAAAGAGACAGGGTGAAACAACAAGCAGCTGACCTTGAACGGTTTGTAGTAAATGAAAAGAAAAAGAATGAAAACAAACTGAAAAAGCTGATAAAAACCCTTGAAGAATCTCAAAATGCGCACAAGTACCAGCTCTATGGTGAATTGTTAACTGCCAATTTATATGCCATACAAAAAGGCGATAAAGAAGCGACCGTGATCAATTATTATGATGAAGAAAGTAAAGAGATGACCATTCCGCTGAAAACAAGCAAAACTCCTTCTGAAAATGCTCAGGCGTATTTTACAAAATATCAAAAGGCCAAAAACGCCGTTGAGGCTGTACAAGAACAAATTGAACGAACAAAGCAAGAAATTGTTTATTTTGAACAACTCATTCAGCAACTATCCTCTGCCTCTCCAAAAGATTTAGAGGAAATAAGAGAAGAGCTTATTGAAGGGAGATATTTACGCGCAAAGCAAAAGCGTCACACAAAAAAGAAAAAGCAGACGTCCATTCAGCTTGAAACATATGAATCTTCTCATGGCATTCTCATTTTGGTCGGAAAAAACAACAAACAAAATGAGTATTTAACCACAAAGGTCGCTGCCCGTGATGACATTTGGCTACACACAAAAGATATCCCAGGATCGCATGTCGTCATACGTCATCAAGCACCTGATGAACAGACTTTGCTAGAAGCTGCACAAATTGCAGCCTATTTTTCAAAGGCAAAAGAGTCAAGCTCAGTACCCGTCGATTATACGAAAATTCGGCATGTCAAAAAACCAAACGGAGCAAAACCAGGCTTTGTCACATATGACCACCAGCAAACACTGTTTGTCACGCCGGATGAAGATGTCGTGTTAAAGCTGCGAAAATAAAATAAACCGATAAAATCGGGATTAGATTTTATCGGTTTTTTCTTTGTTTTGTTATTCGTTCTTTTCTCTCCATATAAAGTACGTCAAGCGCTTCTATATCTTCGTTTTCAAGCATGGCTTCAATCGTTGCAGCTAGCTGTTTTGTCCGGGCTGGACTTGCACCGCTCGTAGATACTGAAATCGTCACTTTCCCTGCTTTGATTACCTTTGGCATGATCACAGACCCTAGCTCTGACTGGCTCACGCAATTGACAAGTTGATGAGGAAGCGATGTTTTCGCAATCCATTCGTTGACCGCATGATCGTTTGTTGCGGCTACAATGAAAAAAGCATCTTTCAAGTCTTCAACGTCAACCTTCTTTTTTTTCCAATGAAGCTTATACGTATCAATTAAATGCGCCATTTCAGCACAAATTTCAGGACTGATCACGGTGATATCGCAAGGCTCAGCGCATATGGCATTTACTCTCCTTGATGCAATCGTTCCGCCCCCGATAATCAGCACTTTTTTGTTCGATAAATCAAGATGGATTGGAAGCATGTCTATCTCCTTGAAAACGAAAAGCATCTTCTTTGTTTAATATCGTTTCTTTGATGCGCTCAATATACGCAGCCTTGACATGCGGGTGGAATCCAATATATCTACACACATGGACATTTTGCAGGCGTTTTCTGACATTGCTCGCCTCTCTTTCAATCTCTTTCATTAAAATCCCCGTAAACAGAAGATAAGGAACGATATACACAGGCGTATCATGATCAGCGGTTAACTGCGCCAACACATCTCGATAATTTGGCTCACATGCCGTAATGAAACATGGGAAAACTTCCGCATGTGGAAGCATGTTTCGAACGTCGTCTGCAATCCCGCATACATCCCGTCTCACATCAGGATCAGAGCTCCCGCGACCAATTAGGAGGATTTGCGCCCTCTCACCTTGGTAACCCGCTTCCTCTATTCTCGCCACAACTGCTTTTGTGACGTCTTGGTTCACACCGATCGGTTTTCCGTATGTTACTTGCACATGCGGAAATCGCTGCTTTCCTTTTTCAATTTCGATCGGTATATCTGATTTGGCATGCATGGCGGTTAACAGGAGGAGCGGGACAATTGCAATGTGTGTTGCTCCTTTTTTCACACATGCTTCAAACCCTTCTTCAATGGAAGGCTTCGTCAGCTCCAAAAAACAAATTTCTTGTATATCTGCTTCAACAAGAGGCATACAGCTTTTCATAAAGGAAATGGCTTTATCCTGTGCTTCTTTTACCCTGCTTCCATGCCCAACATATAGTACAGCTTGTTTCATTTGACTCCTCCTTGCCACCTCGTTGTGATCAGACGAAAAGACACGATAGATGTACGTGTCTTTCCCATTCGATATCATTTCTTAATGAGTTTCGGCTCAAACCAGTTTAGCTTTTGATGAAAATGAACCACATCTCCTACAACAATCAAGCTAGGGTGCTCGATCCCTTCTTTTTCAACTGTTTCAGATAGAGACGCTACTGTACAGCAAGTGGTCTCCTGACGAGTCGTTGTTCCCCAGTGAATAAAAGCAGCCGGTGTTTCGGGATCTCGTCCATTTTTCAAAAGAAGCCGCTGCACTTTGTCGACATTTTTGACCCCCATGTAAATGACAAGGGTATCAATGCCAGTGGCTAGCGCCTCCCATTTCTCTTCAAAATGCTCATCCTTCTGATAATGTCCCGTGACAAAGGCGACATTCGAACTATACTCACGGTGCGTGACAGGTATACCCGCATAAGCAGCCGCTGCAATACCTGATGTAATGCCAGGCACTACCTCATATGGTATACGGTGTTCAGCTAAGCACTCTATTTCTTCACCACCCCGTCCAAATACAAAGGGGTCGCCGCCTTTCAGACGAACGACAACTTTCCCCTCCTTTGCATGGGCAACAAGCGCATCATTAATGGCTTCCTGTCTCATCGTATGATGATTTGGGAGCTTTCCGCAATAGATCAATTCTGCGTCATGTTTGGCATGGGCGAGAATGTCTTCATTGACAAGACGATCATATAAAATGACATCTGCCTCTTGTATCGCCTTATGGGCCTTCAATGTAATTAACTCTGGGTCCCCCGGTCCGGCACCAACAATGTATACTTTCCCCATCGCATGTTCTCTCCCTGCCATCAAACGATTATTTCGTTTTTCCCTTTACATAGTCAACAAGCAACTGTTTTGATTCTTCACGTGTGAATTCGTCTGTATTCAAAACTAGCTCAGGTGCAGCCGGTTCTTCGTATGGAGAATCAATTCCTGTGAAAAATGGAATTTCTCCTCTTCGTGCTTTTTGATATAATCCCTTCGGATCACGCTCTTCACAAACATTGAGATCACATTTAACATACACTTCATGAAATTCACCTTCTTCAACAAGCTGCCTTACAATTTGGCGATCTTCTTGAAAAGGTGAAATAAAGGCAGTGATGACAATCGTACCTTGCTCGACAAAAAGTTTCGCCACTTCCCCGATGCGGCGAATGTTCTCTTTCCGGTCATCATCTGAAAACCCTAAGTCTTTATTAAGTCCGTGGCGTACATTATCACCATCAAGAACAGTGACTTGATACCCCTGTTCAAACAGCTCTCTTGCCGCTAGGTTTGCAATCGTCGATTTCCCAGAACCACTTAGACCAGTAAGCCAGACAATCACGCTTTTATGATTGTTTTTCTGTTGATATTCTTCTTTTGTAATAGACGCATCGTGCCACACGATATGCTCGTTACTCATGTCTCTACCTCCTTTAGGATACAGTTGTTTTTAATCCGTCAATTAATGTTTCAATGACTTCTTTTCGGCTGAACGTGCTCGGCGGTAATTCACCGTTTCTTAGCATTGTTCTTACCTTTGTACCCGAAAGAATGACATGCTCGCTTTTATCATGAGGACACGTTTTTGGTGTCGCCATGGCTTCACATGTATTGCAGTAGAAACTATGTTCAAATTTTAAAGGCGTGATGCCAATCTCTTCACTCGTAAATTGATCAAATAATTCCTGCGCTTCGTATGTGCCGTAATAATCACCAACACCCGCATGATCTCTTCCGACAATAAAGTGTGTGCAGCCATAATTTTTTCGAACAAGTGCATGAAATATCGCTTCCTTTGGTCCAGCATAACGCATTGCAGCTGGAAATACACCTAAAAAGACGCGATCTTTTGGATAATAACCATTCAATAATACTTGATAGCTTTTCATTCTCACATCTGCTGGGATATCATCGGCTTTTGTTTCACCAACCAGCGGATTTAAAAATAAACCATCTACTGTCTCAAGTGCTGTTTTTTGAATATATTCATGGGCACGATGTACTGGATTTCTCGTTTGGAAACCGACAATCGTTTTCCAACCGTTTTCTTTAAAATGTCTTCTTGTCTCTTCTGGTTCATAGGTGAATTGAGGGAATGGCTTTTCGCTACGCTTGGTCAGTGTAATTTTACCACCAATATATGTGTCACCGCGCTCAAATAATTTTTTCACCCCTGGATGATTCCGATCATTTGTTTTATACACATTCACAGCTTCTTTTTCCTTATCTGGCGTGTATTGATCTTCCACCTCAATTATCCCGTAAACTGTTCCATTGTAAGATAAACGGACGATATCTCCTTTACGAATTTCTGCTGCCTTTTCCTTTGTGACTGGAAGAGTAATAGGAAGAGACCAAACAACACCACTTGCTAGTCTCATGTCGCTCACAACGGCTTCATAATCGGCTTTTGTTAAAAAGCCTTCAATTGGACTATACCCGCCGATTGCAATCAGTTCAAGGTCTGCAAAAGAGATCGTATCCAGTTCGATTTCCTTCTCTGCTGTGCTTAAATCATATTCTTCATTTACTCGATTAATTAATACGCCACCATGTGGTGTTAAACTCATTTGTTCATCTTCCTCTCAATGTTCAAGTTATTAGATGTTAATAGTCAGATTTATCGTTAAATGCCGCCGCCTTGTTCATGGATGGAGTTGCTTTCATTTTTGACTGCCTTCATCAGACTTAATGCGCCGAGTGAGGCAAATAACACACTCATCATGATAAAGATAGAATAATAGTCTCCTTTTAAGAAAAAGCTTACCAGCAAATAAGACAAGCTGAGTGATAAGAATGGAGAAACAACCCAGACTTTCAGCATCTTTTTCACGACATGTTTATGAAAAATGTTCGGTCCACCCTTTGCCATCCCAAGACCAATAATTGATGAAGAGGTGATTTGGGTAAGTGGTACAGGCAAGCCGAAAATAGAACTCACAATGACAAGTCCGGCACCGGTACTAGAGAGTAAGATGCCTTCACCTGTTTGATATCGTGTGATTTTCTTACCGTTTGTTTCAAGTACTCTCCTACCGAGTAAAAGTGCACCAAGCGCGACAAATATCCCCCCGTAAAGTGTACCTTGCCCTACTGACAGGACACCTGATGCCACTAGCGGACCTACAGCATTGGCAACATTGTTCATACCAGCTGAAAAAGCCTCTAGAAAGCCACTGATGATTAAAGCGATAGAAAGAATGCCGACACCTTTTTTAGATAATGTGCGTTTTGGGAACAGTCTGATGATTTTGATCACAGTAAACGTGAAAGCAAAAGCAATGAGTGGAATAATGATCCAAAATGCGACGATCACTAAAATGGATTTTACAAACAATACTTTGTATGCCACGGCAACACCAACAACAGCTCCAACCGTTACTTCACTTGTGGATAGCGGGATGGCCATCAGATTCGCAATAAATAATGATAATGCAGCGGAACCAATGATAATGCAAACAATTTCAAGTGTAATCACAGATTCTGGCATAATACCAGAACTGATGGTTTTGACAACTTCACCGCCGCCAATCACTGAACCTGCTAAAATACCTCCAGCACAAACGATGAGTGCATACAGCGGTTTTTGAATCGCTCCTGATCCGTACGCAATTCCCATAGAAGCTGCTGCTCCGCTTGCGCCAATATTTAAAGCAAAGAATAAACTAAATAAAATTGCAGCGATTTCCATTAATTATGCTCCCTTACTCATGTAATCCGCACTCCGTCTTTGCTGTTCCAGCCCACCTTCCAGAACGCAGATCATCTGCAGTGAAGGCTGGTTGTGTACATGGTGCACAGCCAATACTTGGGTATCCTCGATCATGTAGCGGATTATAAGCAAGTTCCTGCTTAGATGCATATCTCCATATATCTTTCCAAGTCCAGTGGATGAGCGGACACACTTTCACTGATTGGAATTTATCATCCTTATTTAAAAAGTTTGTACCTGCTCTTTTTGGTGACTGCTCCCTTCTTAAGCCAGAAAGCCACGCCGGATAGCCTGATAGTGCTTCTTGCAAGGGAATGACCTTCCGCATATGGCAACAGCTTTGAGGATTTGTTTCCCACAGTTTGTCACCATGCTGTTCATTCTGCTGTTCAACTGTCAGATCAGGTGTTTTCATCACAATATCTAATCCGGGGTATCTTTCCTTCACCGCATCAATTGTCTCGTAAGTCTCTTTGAAATGTAGTCCTGTATCTAAAAAGACAATGCTCGCATCTTTTTTGACTTTAGCGATTAAATCAATCAAGACAATGCCTTCTATACCGAAGCTACATGCATAAACGAGCTGATCACCATAATGACCGTACGCCCATTTCAGCACAGATAGCGCTCCTTTATACATATCGTCCTCTTGAAATGTAATGGACGGCTCTTGCCAATTTTCATATGTTAACATTGTTTCTCCCCTTCCGGAGTATTGCTCATATTGCTATAGCGCACTACTTCAATCTGATTTTTTCATTTTTCTCTACTTGAATTATTTGACCGTCTTGAACAATCAATGTGATTGAACCGAATTTCATATCTCCAATCAATTCTTGCATGTTTTTCACTAAGTCTTCATCCTGGTTTTGTTTCACTTCCATCTCCTCTTCCTCCTCACCATTAAAAATAAAAAAACTTTCTTTCAATCCGAAAGAAAGACGAGGAAGCTCACGATTTCCTTATCTTTCAAAATAGAATCATTTTGCAGGAAGTAGCACCTTGCTCAGGATAGCAGGTTGCTGGGTTTCATCGGGCCAGTCCCTCCACCTCTCTGGATAAGAGTTTTAATTTGTATTAAATATTAACACAATTCAAACAAAAGTCAACCCGACTTTATTGATAGGATTAGTTTTTATTCGCATTTGGGTCTATTTTACTATTTTAAACCAAATGAAAAAAGCTGTGCATCTGGGCACAGCATTGTTATAGCGTCTCTTCCATCCAAGATTCAGAGGAAGGGTCTTGTCTCCAGCGTTTAAGTTTATTCATAGCAGATGGCTCGATGGCTCTTAGCTCAAGTGCCGCATCTGTCAACGCATCATAGTCTGTCAGTGTGACATATGGAATGTCTTTTTCTGCAAAAGCAGCAACTGCTTTTGGCAATCCATATGTGAAAATGGCTGCAACCCCAAGCACTTCACAGCCCTCATCTTGAAGGGCGGCGACAACTTCAAGGACGCTCCCTCCAGTTGAAATGAGATCTTCTACGACGACAACCTTTTGACCAGTCGTTACCGCTCCTTCGATCTGATTTCCTTTTCCATGTGCTTTTGGCTTATTTCTCACATAACACATAGGCAAATTTAGACGATCTGCCACCAATGCCGCATGCGGGATTCCGGCCGTTGCAGTACCGGCTATCACTTCTGCTCCCTCAAAATAAGTTTGAATGAGATCTTTAAGTCCTTCAGCGATGTCATTTCTGACGTTAGGGTACGATAATGTCAGGCGATTATCGCAGTAAATCGGTGATTTAATACCGCTTGCCCACGTGAATGGTGCATCTGGTTTTAAGGAGACGGCTTTGATTTGTAATAAATGTTTAGCAATTTTCGTTTTCATACGGCTGTCTCTCCCACTCTTTGATCATTTGATGATAGGCTGCAATTGGATTTGCTGCTTTGGTGATCGATCTCCCCACAACAATTTGTGAAACACCTTGTTCTTTTGCAAAGGCAGGTGTGGCTACACGCTTTTGGTCATCGGTTTGATCATTCGGCAAACGAATACCTGGTGTGACGGTGAGGAAGGATGGTGAGATATGCTCATGAATGGCCTTTGATTCATGTACAGAGCACACAACACCGTCTAGTCCGCTCTCGTATGCCATTTGTCCGTAATGAAGCACTGTCTCCTCAAGTGGACGATCAATGAGTATTTCTTTTTTCATGATGTCTTCTGACGTACTTGTGAGCTGAGTCACTGCAATAATGTTCGGCCTACTTTGTTTAGCTGATGTTCCGCTTTCAAGACCTTCTACCGCTGCTTGCATCATTCTTTTTCCGCCTGCAGCATGGACATTAACCAAATCCACCCCAAGTGCTGCAAGCCGGTTCATGGCTTTTTGAACCGTTGTTGGAATGTCATGTAATTTCAAGTCAAGGAAAATACGGCAATTTTTTTGTTTCAGTGTTTCAATTATGGCAGGACCTTCTTGGTAAAAAAGCTCCATGCCAACCTTTACAAATAATGGCTTTCCTGCAAATAGATCTAAAAAGGCAAGCGCCTCGCTCCCTGATGGAAAATCAAGTGCGATGATTGGCAAATGCTTCATGCTTCCAGCTCCTTCCGATACATTCCTCTACTGATGAATAACCATGAGCCGCCAGAACTTTAGGCAGATCTTCAATGATTTCTGGACAAACGAATGGATTCACAAAATTGGCTGTTCCAACAGCTACTGCACTTGCGCCTGCCAGTAGGAATTCAAGCACATCTTCTGCATGTTGAACTCCGCCCATCCCAATAATCGGGATACGAACAGCCTGACTGACTTCATATACCATTCGAATGGCGACAGGTTTTACTGCTGGACCTGATAATCCGCCTGTTTTATTTGCTAGAATGGGCTTCCCTGTTTTTAAATCAAGCCGCATGCCAATTAAAGTGTTAATCATGGTGAGTCCATCCGCACCAGCCGATTCAATTGCTTTTGCAATTTCAACAATATTGGCCACATTTGGTGACAGTTTCACGTAAACAGGAACAGCCGAGACTTGCTTCACTGCTTTTGTTAATGTCTCAGCCATCTTCGCATCAGTACCGAAAGCGATCCCGCCTGTCTTCACATTTGGACAAGATATATTCAGTTCAAGTGCATGTACATTCTTTGCTTGGCTGATTTGTTCGGCTACTTCGACATAATCATCAATTTGCGCGCCGGCGACGTTCGCAATGATTGGTGTATCAAACTGTTCAAGCCAAGGCAATTCATGATCAAGCACTCCTTTAAGACCTGGATTTTGAAGACCAATCGCATTTAACATGCCTGCACCAGTCTCGGCCACTCTTGGCGTTGGGTTGCCCAATCTCATTTCAGGGGTAGTGGCTTTGATCATGATTCCCCCCAGCATAGATAAATCATATAAGGAAGCAAATTCCTTTCCGAATCCGAAGCACCCTGATGCCGGAATAATCGGGTTCTTTAAGGATAAGCCGGGTAACTCAACGTTTAACATGATAATGCCACCTCCTCTGCTTTAAAAACTGGTCCATCAAGACATACTTTAACGTACGGCTTTTCGTGCTGATCAGTATGACATACACATGCAAAGCATGCACCAATACCGCAACCCATCCGTTCTTCCATTGAAATGTAGACAGGTTTATGTGGATAAGCATCTTTTAGTGCTTTTAACATTGGTGTCGGTCCGCATGAAAACAGCACATCAAAGCTCATTTCGTTCTCTTCTATCACATGTGTGACAAAGCCTTTTGCTCCGTGGGTTCCATCAACAGTGGCGATAAAAGTATCTCCGAGCGCTTGGAATTTCTCCTCGTAAAATACGTCTTTTTTTGATTGAAAACCGAGAACATGCTTGACGATAACGCCTTTTTTCGTTAAACGCTTTGACAGCTCGTAAAGCGGTGGCACACCAATTCCCCCACCTACAAGTAATGCGGTCTGTCTTGGGTGGACTACAGAAGGATTATATCCGTTACCTAGCGGCCCTAATACGTCGACTAGCTCACCTGCTTGCTTTTGGGAAAGGAGCTTTGTCCCCTCTCCCTCTGCTCTGAAAATGATCGTCGCTTCTTTTTGCTCGGCATGAATATTCGCAATACTGATCGGTCTTCTCAGTAATGGCGTCATCGATTCACTGACCTTTATATGAAGAAATTGTCCAGCGGTTTGAAATGATTCAACAAGGTCCCCTTTTAATGTCATTTCGTAAATATGATCAGCGATCTTTCGGTTAGAGACGACCGTCAAGTATGCTTTTTTCATATTGTTACTGTCACCTCAGCATTCGTTTTCACTTCTGGCATTTCGTCTGTTCTAAATGTCATGCTCTCTAGCACTCTTAAAATGGCCTCTGCCGTATCTAGTGAGGTTAAGCAAGCCACGCCGTTTTCAACAGATTCACGTCTGATTCTAAAACCATCTCTAGCTGGCTGTTTTCCTTTTGTCAGTGTATTGATGACAAATTGAGCTTCACCGTTTCGGATTACATCTAGAAGATTTTTGCCTTCTTCTCCTATTTTGCCTACAACACTTGATGGAATGGATGCTTGTTTTAAGTAATTCGCCGTTCCTTCTGTTGCCAAAATATGATATCCAATCGCATGGAATCTTCTCGCAATCTCAAGTCCTTCTTCTTTATCCTTATCAGCCACTGTCAAGATCACAGTTCCGTCATTAGGAATTTGAATACCTGATGCGATTAATCCTTTGTACAGGGCTTTTTCGATTGTGACATCTTTCCCCATGACTTCACCTGTTGATTTCATTTCAGGTCCAAGTGTAATATCGACTCTTCTTAGTTTTGCAAAGGAGAAGACCGGTACTTTGACGTACACACCCGCTTGCTCCTCGTATAGTCCTTCTTGGTAGCCATAGTTTTTGAGCTTGTCACCTAAAATGACTTTTGTCGCTAGGTTTGCCATTGGGATGCCAGTAATCTTACTTATGAATGGAACAGTCCGGCTTGAGCGCGGATTCACTTCTAGAACGTACACTTCACCTTTTGATAAAACAAACTGAATGTTAAGCAGCCCGATGATGTTAAGCCCTTTTGCTAGTTTAATGGTATACTCAGCAATCTTTTCTTTCATCTCCTCTGACAAGGTTTGCGGAGGGTAGACCGCAATGGAATCGCCAGAGTGAACACCAGCCCGTTCAATATGCTCCATAATGCCTGGGATGACAACAGTTTCTCCATCAGACACGGCATCTACTTCAATTTCCTTACCTGTTAAATACTTGTCAATCAAGACAGGATGCTGTGGATTTACTTTGACCGCATTCTTCATATAATGAAGGAGCTCGTTTTCTTGATAAACGATTTCCATCGCACGTCCGCCTAATACATAGGAAGGACGGACAAGCACTGGATATCCGATATGATTGGCAATGTCGACTGCCTCCGGAATAGAGGTCGCTGTTTTTCCTTTTGGCTGCGGAACGCCAAGTGTTTCTAGTGTTTGTTCAAACTTGTCACGGTTTTCAGCGCGATCAAGGTCTTCAAGTGAAGTCCCTAGAATCTTTACGCCTCTATTGGATAGTTCATCCGCTAAATTAATGGCTGTTTGTCCGCCGAACTGAACGACAACACCTTCTGGTTGTTCAAGATCAATGATATGCATGACATCTTCCACTGTCAGTGGTTCAAAGTAAAGCTTATCTGAAATACTGAAGTCTGTTGACACGGTCTCTGGATTGTTGTTAATAATAATGGCTTCATACCCTGCTTGTTTAATCGCCCATACAGAATGGACAGTCGCATAATCAAATTCAACCCCTTGTCCAATTCGGATTGGGCCTGAGCCTAACACGATGACACTTTTCTTATCTGTTCGTTCTGATTCGTTTTCGTCTTCATAGGTGCTGTAGAAATAAGGCGTTTCTGATTCAAATTCTGCCGCACATGTATCGACCATTTTATAGACAGGTACAATACCTGTTTCTTTTCTTAGCTGATAGAGATCTGCTTCATTCATGCCCCATTTTCGGCTAATATAGATGTCTGAGAAGCCCTTCTCTTTTGCTTCTCTTAATACGTCTGTATTGCCTTTGTTTTCTTTTAACGTCTGTTCAAGTGCGATAATGCCTTCCAGTTTATGAAGGAAGAAATAATCGATTTGAGAAAATTCATGAATTTGGTCGACCGTATAGCCTCTTCTAAGCGCCTCAGCGATATAAAATAGTCGTTCATCGCCTGCTTTTTTAATCCGCTTCTCTAGCACTTCATTTGTGATTTCCGCTTCATCTTTTAGTTCGATGTGATGCACGTCCGCTTCAAGTGAACGTACAGCCTTTAAAAGTGACTCCTCTAATGTGCGCCCAATCGCCATGACTTCTCCTGTTGCTTTCATTTGTGTACCAAGTCGTCTGTTCGCAGATTCAAATTTATCAAACGGCCAGCGCGGAATTTTTGAAACGATATAGTCAAGTGCTGGTTCAAAGGCGGCATATGTTTTGCCTGTCACTGGGTTCATCATTTCATCTAGTGTTAAGCCGACAGCGATTTTGGCTGCAAGCTTTGCAATTGGATAACCTGTCGCTTTAGAAGCAAGCGCAGACGAACGGCTCACGCGCGGGTTCACTTCAATGATGTAGTATTGAAAGCTGTTTGGGTCTAAAGCAAGCTGTACATTACAGCCGCCTTCAATGCCTAGTGCACGGATAAGCTTGAGTGACACATTTCTCAGCAGCTGGTATTCACGGTCACTTAAGGTTTGGCTTGGTGCGACAACAATACTGTCACCTGTATGAATACCGACTGGGTCAAAATTCTCCATGTTACATACAACGATCGCATGGTCACTACTGTCACGCATCACTTCATATTCAATTTCTTTAAAACCTGCGATACTTTTTTCGAGTAAGCATTGTGTCACAGGGCTCAGCTTGAGACCATTTTCAACGATTTCTTTCAGTTCTTGTTCGTTTGTACAGATTCCGCCGCCAGTTCCGCCTAAAGTATAAGCTGGTCGAACAATGACTGGGAAGCCGATTTTGTTCACGAAGGTCATTGCCTCATCAAGATTATGGATGATTTCACTTTCTGGAACAGGTTCATTCAACTCTCTCATCAAATTACGGAATAAATCTCTGTCTTCTGCTTTTTGAATCGCTGACAGCTTTGTACCAAGCACTTCAACACCGCATTCAGCTAATACCCCAAGATCTGATAATTCAACGGCAAGGTTTAGACCTGTTTGCCCACCAAGTGTCGGCAGGATCGCATCAGGGCGCTCTTTCCGAATGATTCGTGTTAAAAATTCCGATGTAAGCGGTTCGATATATACCTTGTCAGCCATTTCTGTATCTGTCATGATCGTCGCTGGATTTGAGTTCACAAGAACGACTTCATAACCCTCTTCTTTTAGCGCTAAGCAAGCTTGTGTCCCTGCATAGTCAAACTCCGCTGCCTGACCGATGATGATAGGACCTGATCCGATTACTAATATCTTCTTGATGTCTACACGTTTTGGCATACTTCTTCCCCTACTTTCTCAGTCGTATGAATCATTTCCATGAACTCGTCAAATAAGTAGTTCGCATCTTCTGGACCCGGTGATGCTTCTGGATGATACTGCACAGTGAAAGCTGGTGCTTCTTTATGTTTTAATCCTTCAATCGTATTGTCATTTAATGCGATATGGGTCACTTCAAGCAGTTCTTCATTAATTGCGCTTACCGTATACCCATGGTTTTGAGAAGTCAGTGTGACCTTTCCAGTGGCTAATTCTTTGACTGGATGGTTTGATCCTCTATGACCAAATGGCATTTTTTCTGTACTTGCACCGCACGCAAGAGCAAATAGCTGGTGCCCCAGGCAAATTCCAAAGAGTGGTACCTTTCCAATCAATTGCTGAATCATTTCGACTGCTTCAGGCACATCGACTGGATCTCCAGGTCCGTTTGAGAGCATGATCCCATCAGGCTTTAGCTGCAAGACTTCATTTGCTGTAATATTGTATGGGACAACTATCACATCACAATCACGCTTATTGAGCTCGCGCAGTATACCGTGCTTCATCCCAAAATCCACAAGAACAATTCTCTTTCCTCTTCCTGGACTTGGATACGCATTTTTTGCCGATACTTGTCTCACTTGGTCCGTTGGAAGCTGAAAGGTTTGAAGGCGACGAACGACTTCATCTACTTGTTCATCCGGTCCTGCAAAAGTCCCTCTTAATGTCCCAGCACTTCTGATGATTCTTGTCAGTTTTCGTGTATCAATTCCGCTAAGCCCTGGAATGTTTTTCATTTTTAAATATTCATCAAGCGAGTAGGAAGAGCGCCAGTTTGAGGGCTTTTCACAAAGCTCTTTGACAATCAGTCCTTTGACAAACGGTGTAATCGATTCAAAATCATCACGGTTTATGCCATAGTTGCCAATGAGTGGATATGTCAGTGTGACCAATTGTCCGCAGTATGATGGGTCAGACAAAATTTCCTGATAGCCAGTCATCCCTGTGTTAAAGACCACTTCTCCGACTGACGGTTCTAAACTGCCAAAGCCTATTCCTTCAAATACTGTTCCGTTTTCTAGTACTAAGCGTCTCTTCATTTTACTAGTCTCCCCTCTTCATAAACGACCTTTCCAGATGCAATCGTCATCACAGGCCATCCTGATACAATCAATTTGTCAAACGGTGTATTTTTCCCTTTTGATAAGAAGTTATTTTTGTCTATTGCCATTTCCTTATTTAAATCAATAAGTGTAACATCAGCCACTTGGCCCTTTTCTAACTTACCATACGGAAGGGAAAAGGCTTCTGCTGGTTTGATTGTCATATAATCAACAAGCTCTTTTAATGTCCATTCGCCCGTTTTTACAAAATGGGTATATAGAAGCGGGAACGCTGTTTCAAGTCCAACAATCCCAAAAGGTGCAAGCTGCATCCTTTCATTTTTTTCTTCTTCTGTATGCGGGGCATGGTCTGTTGCAATAAAATCAATGGTGCCGTCTAGCAGACCTTCGATAAGTGCCTCACGATCTTCCGCTCCTCTAAGTGGCGGGTTCATTTTATAGTTTGTATCAAGGCCTGGTATGTCCGTATCACATAAAAGCAAATGATGTGGCGAGACTTCAGCTGTCACGCGAATGCCTGCTTTTTTTGCATCTCGTACGACTCTGACGGATTCTTTAGTGCTGATATGACAGACATGGTAATGACAGTTCGCCGCTTCTGCTAAGAGGACATCTCTTGCAATATGCACCGATTCACAAATTGACGGAATTCCATTTAAACCATTTGCTTTAGAGAATTCACCTTCATGGACGCTTCCTCCATAAATCAGGGAATTATCTTCACAGTGAGCCACAATCGCTTGATCTAGGCTTGCAGCTTTTTTCATCGCCTCATACATCATTCCGGCTGTTTGGATGCCAACCCCGTCATCAGTAAAGGCAAATGCACCAGCTTCTTTTAACGCCGCAAAGTCCGTCATCTCTTCTCCATTTTGTCTTATTGTAATGGACGCATATGGTAAAACTCGAATTGATGAAGTCTCTTTCATTCGCTTCATGAGCCATTCCATTTGTTCCTTTGTATCTGGAACTGGTCTTGTATTTGGCATGGCTGCAATCGTCGTATATCCGCCTCTTGCTGCTGCCTTAGTGCCTGTTTCAATGGTCTCTTTTTTTTCACCACCCGGTTCTCTTAAGTGCACATGCAGATCAATCAAACCTGGTGATACGAATAGCCCTGCTGCATCAATTACTGCTTCTTTGTCTTCTCTCTCCAAATGACCAATCGCTTGTATCACTTCTCCCTTTATTCTGATATCTTGCTGAACTCTTTCACCTGTGCTTGTTAAGATAAAGCCGTTTTTAATGAGATATGACATAGACAGAATCTCTCCCTTTTTGATGTTGTCTGTTATTTTGAAAAGCTCTTTTTAAGACAGCCATTCGGATAAATACACCATTTTCCATTTGCTTAAAAATCCTTGACTGCTTTGATTCCACTAAAGAATCATCTATTTCAACACCTCGGTTAACTGGTGCTGGATGCATAATGATTGCTCGTTCTTTCATTTTTTTGGCTCGCTCTACTGTTAATCCGTATGTGGATAAGTAATCCTCGCTGCCTACCTTTTTCGCATGTCTTTCATGCTGGATACGCAAAAGCATTACAACATCAGATCGCTCAATTGCCTCATTTACTTTGACATAAGTTCCGTGAGGATTCTGTTCATCTTGGAAGGAAACCGGTCCAGAAAAGAGGACATTAGCCCCTAGCCTTGAGAGTACCTCGGCATTAGATCGTGCGACCCTGCTATGTTTGATATCTCCATGAATTGAAACCGTTAAGCCGTCAAAACCGCCGAATTCTTCAAATATGGTCATTAAATCAAGCAGTGATTGTGTGGGATGCTGTCCGCATCCATCTCCTGCATTAATGATTGGAATTCCTACCTTACCGACAAGCTCCTCATAGTATTCATCAGTGCTGTCCCGAATGACACACGCTTTGACCCCGATGGATTCTAGCGTTTTGACGGTATCGTAAAGGGTCTCTCCCTTTTGAATCGAGGTACTTGTAGCGTCTAAGCTGAGCACATTCATTCCAAGCCTTTTTTCGGCTACTTCGAAACTAAAGCGTGTTCTTGTACTTGGCTCAAAGAAGAGATTCGCAACAAATTCTCCCGTTAAGCTGTGTTCTTGTTGACCATTCTTCAAAGCGGTTGCTTCCTCAATCAGATTCAGAATCTCTTCCTTAGACAAGCTGCTCATAGTCGATAGATGATTCATGTTTTCTTCCCCCTCTCGTTTTCAATCACTTTCAGGTTCAAAAAAACCCCAAGCCTTGGCAGCTTAGGGTTCTCCAAAAGGAGCAGCGACAATTACGCACATTCTGCTCATGTTAGAACCCTTGTCAGCCTCACTGGACTTCTTTTAAAAGGTTTTCTGTATTCAATTCATTTGATGGGTTTTTATCTGCTTGCTCATTTGGCAAAATCAAGTTTAACAAAACCCCAGTAATGGCAGCGAGCGCCATTCCAGATAAAGTAAGATTGATTTGCTTCACCTCAATAAAAGCTCCACCGATTCCAATGACTAAGATGACAGATGCGATAATGAGGTTCCGTTTTTCTTCAAAATTGACTTTATGATCAATCAGAATTCTCAGACCGCTCGACGCAATGATCCCAAAAAGTAGGAATGAGACGCCCCCCATCACTGCTGAAGGAACTGTGCTAATTAATGCTGAAATTTTCCCGACAAAGCCGAAACAGATGGCGAATACTGCTGCTCCGCCGATGACGAAGATACTAAACACTCTCGTGATGGCAAGTACACCAATGTTCTCACCATATGTAGTGGTAGGTGGTCCGCCAATGAGTGAGGCAAAGATTGTGGCTGCACTGTCTCCTAAAATCGAGCGGTGAAGTCCAGGCTTTTTGATAAAGTCTTGACCTACCACCTTACTTAACACCACTTGGTGACCAATGTGTTCAGACATTGTCACAAAGGCAACTGGCACCATCACCGAGATAATGCTAAGTGTCACAGCAGGTGTGTAATTGACAAATGGTATGACAAAGTTTGGTACGGCAAACCATTTTGCGTCAATGACCGGCTGAAAGTTCACAATGCCTTGTGTTAAAGCAAACAGATAACCGCTAATTATTCCGATTAAAACTGGGATGAGACTAAGAAACCCTCTAAGGAAAATCATACTGATGATTGTTACCGCTAGAGTAAAGCCAGCTACTGTTAAGTGCTTCAAGCTGTACACAAGCTCGGGCGCATTCGGATCAACATACATGGCCATATTGACTGCCGTTCCAGCTAAACCAAGCCCGATCACCATAATCACCGGTCCAACTACTACTGGCGGCAACAGGTTCATAAGCCAGCCTGTACCTAACCATTTAATGAATAAAGCAATGAATGCGTAAGCGACACCCGCCATCAAAGCACCGACCATTGCGGCTCCTGGACCACCTGATGCTTTGACATTCAGTATAGGGGAAATAAAGGCAAAGGACGATCCAAGATAAGCCGGAATTTGCCCTCTAGTGATCATTAAGTAAACAATTGTTCCGACACCGCTTGAGATGAGAGCAACGGCTGGACTCATGTCAATTATTTTCGGCACTAAAATTGTGGCTCCAAACATGGCAAACAAATGCTGCAAGCTCAGTGATAGCCATGTGAAAGGTTTTGGTATATCTCGAATGCCTAAATTGGCTTTTGGCTGACTCATGTTTTTCCTCCTAGTTGTGTTCTTTTCTAATAAAAAAGCCTCTTTGCATATGAGCAAAGAGGCCTAGAAAAGCCGCACACTTCGAGTGTTGTGTGCATGACGTTTCTGTTATTGCCCTCTTTGCAAACTCTCTGGAATGCATTTAAAAAGGTTCATTTTCGTATATGGCGACAAGATCCTTTTGATCGACTTCGTTGAGTTGGACCATGACGGTTTCTGCTTTAGACGTTGGAATGTTTTTTCCAATATAATCTGCTCGAATTGGCAACTCACGGTGCCCTCGATCCACAAGAACTGCAAGCTGTATAGAAGACGGTCTCCCCACATCAACAAGCGCATCCATTGCAGCTCTAACCGTTCTGCCTGTAAACAGGACATCATCTACAACAATCAGTGTTTTGTCATTAATATCAGCTGGAATGTCTGCTCCCTTCACAAGCGGATCTTGGTTGTCTGTCTTTTTTGTCAAGTCGTCGCGGTAAAGCGTAATATCGAGTTCACCCACAATGACTGGATTTCCCTCAATTTGCTCAATGCGTTCTGCCAGGCGCTTTGCAAGATGAATCCCTCTTGTCTTAATCCCAGCAAGAATGACATCCTTCATCCCTTTGTTGCGCTCGATCATTTCGTGGGCAATTCGGGTAAGCGCTCGTCTTATCGCTTGTTCATCCAGAATGATTGCTTTTTGTTCCATCTTTTACACCTCTTTTTGCAAATAAAAAGCCCCTTCTGCAAAGGGCAGAGAGGGGCGTTCATTTGTGCATACACGTGCACAATTGATCCGTTATCCTTCTCAGCCTCTCTGGACTGTGTTAAAGAATCTCAATGTCTTTGTTCATTATTTCAGAAAAAAAACAGCCTGTCAATTGTTATTTCTTAATGAATCGATAAAATTCTGCATATCATCTGGAATTGGTGCGGAAAACTCGATGTATTTTCCTGTTCTCGGATGATTAAATCCTAATACACCAGCATGTAGCAATTGTCCATTGAAATCAATCGTTTTTCTAGGACCATATTTGGGATCTCCCGCAAGCGGATAACCAATATATTTCATATGAACACGAATTTGGTGAGTTCTTCCTGTTTCAAGACGGCATTCTACAAGCGTGAAATCTTTGAAACGTTCGATGACGTCAAAATGAGTGACAGCCTGCTTTGCGTTTTCTTTTGTGACAGTCATGCTTTGGCGATCTTTTTTGTCTCTGCCAATAGGTGCATCAATCGTCCCTGTATCATGTTGGATGATGCCATGAACAACGGCTGTGTATTTTCTCGTGACTGTCTTGGCAACCAATTGATTGACTAATGATTCGTGCGCCATATCATTTTTAGCAACCATTAACAGCCCAGACGTATCTTTATCAATTCGGTGGACAATCCCAGGTCTCATGACCCCATTAATGCCCGATAGATCATGACAATGCGCCATAAGACCATTGACGAGCGTTCCTGACACATGGCCTGGTGCTGGATGAACGACCATTCCTCGTGGTTTATTCACCACAAGTACGTCTTTATCCTCATAATAAATATCAAGATCCATTGGTTCTGCCTCAATATTTAATGCTTCTGGCTCTGGAATATTCACTTTGATTTGATCGCCAGTTTGAACTTTGTAATTCGCTTTCACTTGTTTCCCGTTTACTTCAATCAGCCCATCCTTTACCCACTGTTGGATTTGGGTTCTTGACCACTCTGGTTCATTGGTGCTTAAAAATTTATCAAGCCGTTCACTCGTTTGTTCTTCTGAAACGGCAATGTTTATTTGATTCATGTAGTTGACTCCTTATTTTTCTTTCCATCTAACAGCATTTGAATAAAGAGCAGAATAACCCCTACACATAGAGAAGAATCTGCAATATTAAAGATTGGATAATGATAATCCCCGAGCACAAAATGGGCAAAATCAACCACTTCCTGACGGAAAATTCGGTCAATGAAGTTACCTATCGCTCCGCCAAGCATTAAGGCTAGTGCGACTCCAAGCAGCTTGTCCTTTTGTCCATCCCGCTCTAAATAATAGATAATCCCAGCAATAACAACGAGTGTGATCACATAGAAAAACCACATTTGTCCTTGAAGAATTCCCCATGCGGCTCCTGAATTCCGGTGAGAGGTGATATAAAAGAATCCATCAATGATTGGAATGGAATCGCCGATCATCATATTTTTGACAATGAGCCATTTTGTTAATTGATCTAAACAAATTATAACGAATGCGATTATGTAATAGAACACACACGTTCCTCCATCTTCATACTTTGATCTTTAAGCATTTTATCAAGAAAACAGGAATGAGTAAAGAAACTTTAGTTGACAGACAAAAACCTCCCTACATGTGGAAGGCTTCAAAATGCGAATCATTTGAATCATTAGGATATGGGGTGAATGCTTTTTTCTCATATTGCTTATGATATAAAAAATCGTCAATCGTGCGTGCTGTAGGTAAAATACTCATTTGTTCAAGTGGAATCGTGTGACCTGTATTCTCACATATGCCATATGTTCCTTGTTCTATTTTTGCTAAAGCAAGCGAAACATCTTGTAGCTCTTCTTTTATATGGTAGAGGAGGGTTGTTGTTTTGTCGTGATTCATTGTTACATGTTCAGCAGGTGAACGAAATGATGCATATTCAAACAGTTTTGATTGTAATTCATCTTTCATTTGAAGGAGTTCCATGTAAATCATGTGTAGATCGCCATTCATGTCGCTAACTCAACTCCTGCTCTGTCGTGATAATCATATTGTTGCCCCACCTGTTTACTTTAAAGCCATAAGATTTTTCCTTTCGTTCTAAACGCTGTCATTTTCTAAAATAAGAAAGCACCCCGCAATATACGGGGCGCTAGTTCATCAATTGGTGATGTTAATTTTGGTAATATTTCTCCACGATTTCTGCGTTTTTCAGTGACAATGTTGGGTATTTCGGATTTGCGCCAACATCTTTTGAAATCATGCGAGAACGTTCGCACAGTTCTCCTTCGGCTTTTTTAACAACGATACGTCCTGATGTGTATTCGGGTGCAGATGTCTCTGCATCCTTCTCATCTTCCACATTCAATTCTGAGATGATAAAGAGCTGTTTGACATCTTCTTTAATGGACGCTAGAAGAGTTTTGACTTCATCTGTCGCATAAATTGTGACACTCGCTTCAAGTGAACGTCCAATTACTTTCTCATTACGCGCAATCTCAAGCGCTTTTAGGACATCATCACGTACTTCCATAAAGCGATCAAACTTCGTTTCTGTTGCTTCAGCTTGAGGAACCGCTATTCCTTCTGGCATATCTGTTAACTGAACGCTTGGCTCTTCAACAAAGGTTAGATGGCTCCATAATTCATCTGCTGTATGCGGAAGAATTGGTGCTATCAGTTTCACTAGGGCCATTAATGTTTCATAGAAGACTGTTTGCATGCTGCGGCGGTCTGGATGATCTGCATGCTCAATGTATACGACATCTTTTGCAAAATCCAGATAGAATGAGCTTAGCTCAATCGTACAGAAATTATGAATTGCATGATATACGATAGCAAATTCATAATCGTCATAAGCTTTTTTCACTTTATCAACTAGTTTGTTTAATTTGATCAAGATATATTGATCCACTTCACGAAGCTTTACTACTGGCACTGCATTCACTGCCGGATCAAAGTCAAACAAGTTTCCATGCAGGAAGCGGAGCGTGTTCCGAATTTTCCGGTAAACTTCTGCCACTTGCTTTAGAATTTCATCAGACACCGGGTGATCGGCTTGATAGTTCACAGAAGACACCCAAAGTCTAAGAATTTCAGCACCAAGCTGTTTTGCAACCTTCGTCGGATCAATTGTATTTCCTAATGATTTACTCATCTTACGTCCTTCTTTATCAAGTGTAAAACCATGACTTAGCACACTTTTATAAGGTGCTTTTCCAGTGACAGCCACCGATGTTGATAATGATGAGTTAAACCAGCCTCGATATTGGTCAGATCCTTCAAGATAAAGGTCTGCCGGGCGAACAAGATCTTCTCTTTCTTCTAAAACGGCCTGATGAGAAGAACCTGAGTCAAACCATACATCCATAATGTCTTGCTCTTTTGTAAATTTGCCATTTGGACTACCTGGATGCGTAAAGCCTTCTGGCAGTAATTCTTTTGCTTCTTTTTCAAACCAGATATTCGAACCATGCTCTCTAAATAATTGAGACACATGCTGAATCGTTTCATCTGTTATGATCGGCTCTCCATTTTCCGCATAGAAGACTGGAATTGGCACTCCCCATACACGCTGTCTTGAAATACACCAGTCACCTCTGTCACGCACCATGTTGAACAGGCGCGTTTCGCCCCATGCTGGAACCCATTTCGTTTCTTTAATATTATCTAGTAAAGCTTCTCTAAAGTCTTTAATTGATGCAAACCACTGCGCTGTCGCACGATAAATGGTTGGCTTTTTCGTTCTCCAGTCATGCGGATAAGAGTGCGTAATAAAGTCGAGTTTTTTCAGTGCACCTATTGCTTCAAGCTGTTCTGTAATGGCTTTATTTGCATCTTCATAGAATAATCCTTCAAAACCGGGTGCTTCTTCTGTCATGACACCTTTTTCATCTACTGGACATAACACCTCAAGACCATATTTCATACTCACAATGAAGTCATCTTCCCCGTGACCTGGTGCAGTGTGTACACAGCCTGTTCCCGCATCAGTTGTCACGTGATCACCAAGCATAACGAGAGAATCTCTTCCGTAAATCGGATGCTCTGCAACGACTCTGTCAAGTTCTATTCCTTTTACTGTTTTAACGACTTCGTATTCATCAAAACCGATCGTTGTTGCCACTTGTTCAGCAAGCTCAGATGCAACGACGTATCGTTCATCTCCTACTTGCAGCACACTATACTCAAGATTAGGATGGACACAAATGCCAAGGTTTGCAGGAATCGTCCAAGGGGTTGTCGTCCAAATGATAAATTGTTCCCCATTTTCAAGTACGCCTTTTCCATCTTTCACTTTAAATGCAACGTAAATAGATGGTGATCGTTTGTCTTTATATTCAATTTCCGCTTCAGCTAGTGCTGATTCACTTGAAGGAGACCAGTTGACTGGCTTCAATCCTTTATAAATGTATCCTCTTTTTGCCATTTCACCAAATACAAGAATTTGCTGAGCTTCGTATTCAGGCTTTAATGTCACATATGGATTGTCCCAATCTGCTCTTACACCTAGTCGTTTAAACTGATTGCGCTGACCTTCAATTTGCTTCCAAGCGTATTCTTCGCAAAGTTTACGGAATTCTGCTGTTGACATTTCTTTTCTTTTAATTTTTTTATTTTTGGTAAGCGCTGTTTCAATCGGCAAGCCATGTGTATCCCAGCCCGGTACGTAAGGTGCATGGAAGCCATTCATGGACTTAAAACGAACAATAAAATCTTTTAGAATTTTATTTAGCGCATGTCCCATATGAATATCACCATTCGCATATGGAGGTCCGTCATGCAAAATAAATGTCGGGCGCCCTTTTGTTCGCTCCAATACCATTTGATAAATATTTTTTTCTGCCCATTCTTTTTGAATTTCAGGCTCTTTGTTTGGTAAGTTCCCTCTCATCGGAAATTCTGTTTTCGGCATTAATAAGGTGTCTTTGTAGTTCATATCTATTCCTCCAAATGCAAATTCAGATTAAAGAAAAACAATAAAAAAAGCCCTCTCATCCCATAAGGGACGAGAAGACTTGTCTCGCGGTACCACCCTTTTAGATCAACGATAAATGATCGTTCATCCACTCAAAAATCGTAACGTGATTAGACGCCTTTTCTTACTGGTTCATTTCAGAAAAGGAACTAAAGGGGTGATCTCATTGCAGCGCTTCGTAATGTCAGGCTTCCACCATCCCTGATTCGCTTTATTACGCATAAAACAGCTGCGAGTGTCCCTTTCAAACGTTTATCTCTTGTGCATTTATGATGGTATTATATGCAACGTGTGCACGTCATGTCAAGATAACGGATTATTCTTTTTCGTCAAGGACAGCGTCGACTTCATATTCCAGCAAATGATCCCAATCATCATTTTTCAAAAGATCGAGCTGTGCTTCAATGAGCATTTGGAAACGAGTTCTAAAGACCTTCGACTGCTTCTTCAGCTCCTCAATCTCCATTGCAATCTTTCTTGATTTAGAGAGCGCTTCATTGATGATACGGTCTGCATTTTTCTCTGCTTCACGAATAATTAGTTTCGCTTCTTTATCAGAATGACGCTTTACATCTTCAGCCGCTTCTTGCGCCACAAGAATGGATTTGTTCAAGGTCTCTTCAATTGTTGCAAAATGACCTAATCTTTCATCAAGCTCATTTACTTTATCTTCAAGCTCGTTCTTTTTACGTAATACGATTTCGTAATCTTTGCGTACTTGGCTTAAAAACTCGTTCACCTCATCTTCGTCATAACCACGAAAACTTTTTGTAAACGTTTTATTATGAATATCATTAGGTGTTAATGGCAACCTGGCCACCTCCAGTTTCAAGTTCGTTATGTCAGAAGCTCAAATGTTACTTTAAATTTATCTTTTTTCGTCTTACCCTCAATTGTCTTCAAACTAAACCGGCCAAATCCTCGGACAGAGAGCTGATCTCCTTCGCCGATTGTGAAAGAAGGATCTTCTGTGACTTTCCAGTTCACTTTGACCAGACCATTTTTGACCAAAAGTTGTGCTTTTTGACGAGATTGTCTGCTGACAGCAGCACAGACAGCATCCAGCCGCAAGGAAGAAATCGTATCTTCTTTGATGTCTGTCCTGCTGATGACAGGCTTTATGTGCGTCTGATCAATTTCTTCTAATGAAACTGCAGCTCTTCCAACATGCGTTAGCTGAGTTCGAACAAAATCAGCTACATCGCTTGTACAAATAAACTGTACAGATTCCTCAGAAAATAGCAAATCCCCGAACTTTTGACGTTTCAAGCCGATTCCCATGAGTGATCCGAGGAGTTTCGGGTGTTCAATGGATATAAACTTTTTCGCATAGTTCACCTGAAAATAAGATAGCTCAAAATCCTCAAGAGACGGCTTTAAATATTCAGGATAAATGACGGCTCTTTTTCGTTCCGCTTCATCGTACCCACCAAAAAACATAAGACCGAGTTCGTCTGAATGCTGGATCACTGATTGAGTAATAAACTGCTCACGCGGATCAAGAAAGTCTGTCAGTTTTAATCGATATTGATCGAGTGCAATTTTTTTCCAACCTAACACTTGATCGACAAATGGCTGTTCGTCTTTTCTGAAATGTTGATATATATCGCTCATTTTGTTCCCCTTTTATGTAAAAGGGCTTGGCCTCTGCCAAGCCTGGCAGCCGTATTAAATGATACGAGCAAGCATTTGATAAAGACCGCTTAATCCATAATATGATGCAAAGTGAAGCACAAACAATGCCACAATTGGCGAGATGTCAATCATGCCAATTGGCGGAATAATTTTACGAAATGGTTCTAAATACGGTTCACAAATGGATGTCAAAAAGTGGCCAATTGCTGTTTCTCTGGCAGAAGGTACCCATGACATAAAGATGTAAATAATAATCGCATATGAGTAAATCGTTAACACAGTCTGTAAAATGTTAAAAATGTAATCTAGAATCACTTTGATTTACCACCTCTGAGGTTCTTCCTCTGTCAATAGTTCTGATATTGTGCCAGATACATCCACATTATCAGGTGTGCAGAGGAATATATTCGAGCCAATACGTTGAATGTCTCCACCGATTGCATAAACAGTGCCGCTTAAAAAGTCGATAATTCGCTTTGCTTGATCGTGCTGAATCCGCTGCAAATTAACGACGACTGCACGTCTGTTTTTAATATGGTCTGCAATCTCTTGCGCCTCTGCATAAACACGCGGCTCACTTAACACCACTTTAGAGGATTTTTGCACGCTTTGCAAGCTGACAACATTTTGTTTTCCAGTTTGCGGACGCTCTTGAAATGCTGCTTTATCTCTTGTTCCTTTTTCTTCTTGAACTGGTTCTCTGTCTTCATCAATATATTCGTATTCATATTCTTCATCATCAAGTGTGAAAAAGCTTTTAAACTTATTTTTTATGCTCATGTCACGCACCTCCTGTTTCATTTCCGACAAGTGAAGAGCCAATCCGAACAAATGTCGCACCTTCTTCAATTGCAATTTCAAAATCGTTTGACATCCCCATAGATAAATGCTGACAAGGTGCATTTTCTTGGTTTAGATGTTTTACCTCTTCTTGAAGGCTTCTTAGTGTTTTAAAGCAGTTTCGGATCACAGCATGATCATCTGTAAATGGAGCCATCGTCATCAATCCAACGATTTCAATATGTTTAAAATCAGCTAGCTGCCTGACAAACGGTATCACTTCTTCACTTTTCAAGCCGTGCTTCGACTCCTCAAGAGATGTGTTCACTTGAACAAAACAGCGAACAGTGTGATCTGCTCTTTTTTCAATTTCATTCGCAAGGGAAATTCTGTCAAGCGAATGTAAATAGTCAATCGTATGAATGACAGATTTCACTTTTCTTGTCTGTAAACTGCCGATGAAGTGCCAGTTAATGCATTCATCGGTTATGGCAGCTTGTTTTTCAAGCAGCCCTCTGTCACGATTTTCACCAAAATGTACAATTCCTGCTTCTTTGGCTTCAATGGCACGTTCGATCGAGACATATTTCGTTACAGCCACTACAGATACATCCTCTGGATTTCTCCCTGCTCTTTTACATGCTTCGTTTATTTGTTCATTTATTTGTCTGAATTTCTCTCGTACTTTCAATTGCACTTATGCCTCCTTAAACCCGACAAAAGACATCATACGTCCAGTTCTCCCTTGATCACGCCGGTGTGAGAAGAAAAGCTGATCGCTACAGCTTGTGCACATCGAACTGACATATATGTTTTCTTCTTTTATTCCTGCATGAAGCAATACGTTTTTGTTTAATGTTTTTAAATCAATTTTGTATTGTCCCACTGAAATCTCGGAATACACATCCTCTGCTGGAAAAGGAAGCTCTTTTACTTGATCTATAACGACATCATCTACTATGTAGCAGCAAATGCCAATCGATGGACCAATCACAACCTGTATATGATCGACTAGCACACCTTCCTGACTGCTCCATACATCAACCATTTTTGCGCCAATTTGCTTGACAGTTCCTTTCCAGCCGGCATGAGCCGTTCCAATAAGTCCTTCATGGGGCGCTAGAAAATAAAGCGGAACACAGTCAGCAAAACAAAGAGCGAGCATCATGTTTTTTTCAGAGGTATATAGACCATCTGTTCTAGGCAGGGCCTCATGATAATGAAGGCTTCCTTTTCCCTTTTGCTCTTTGGTGACTTTCATGATGTGATCCTCATGGGTTTGGTCGGCAAATACCCAATTAGAGAGCGGCATAGCGGTTTCCTCTGCTATGACTTGACGATTCTTTTGGACACTGGCAGCATCATCTCCTACATGGAGTCCAGTGTTCAATGATTGATATGGGGAAAGGCTAAAGCCACCATTTTTGGTCGTAAATCCGGCTATAACCTCTCTACCAGAACACCTCATGTTCGTCCAATCATGAATTGTCATTGCATAAGGCGTTTTCAGCCGAAAGGGGTCACGTATGTGTTTCAAAGCTACCTCCCGCCTTTCATTCTCTCTCTTAATATCGCTCCTATTTTACCACAAGAAATGCACAAACAGTTAGTAGGATTCATTAAATAATACACTCAAATGTGCCCTTTCTTCATGTTTTTTTACAAATTGATATGAAAACGTAATCTTTTTAATCAAAAAAGGCATTGTTTGCTGGGTGAAGAAATGATAAAGAGAATGAAACGATTCATAGAGGGTTTATATCATTTTAAGAAGACAATCGGACAAGAATCACATCTTCGCCAATTTTTACTATATTTCGCCATGGGACGATCATTTCCTCTTCTTTTCCGAAAAATCCCATCATTTTACCTGTGCCGCCAATAATAATGGCTTGGATTTTCCCGCTTGTGACATTGATATCAATATCGCCAATTGTACCAAGCTTTTTCCCACTGGACACATCGACGACATCCTTGATTTGAAATTCAGAGATACTCATCATCTTTCCTTCCCCGCCTTTCGTTTTCTACTATAATATGTATGATGGAAAAGCTTGAACGCATACCAATTGTTTCTCAAGGCTGCAATTTACTTAAGTGAGGCCGGCCATTACTCCACATTACCTCAACTTGACAATTAAAAAAGGATGAAAGCACTTCGCTTGTCAATATTTGTTTAGTATCTCCTTTAGCAAAGACAGTTCCTTCTTGTAATAATAAAGTGTGCTGAAAAATCGGTAAAATCTCTTCAGCATGATGGGTCGTATATAGTAAAGTTGGGGCATCAGGCTTTGATGCAATAGATGAGATCGTTTCTAACACTTGTTCTCTTGCTAAAAAATCAAGACCTGTTACTGGTTCATCTAATATCAGCAGTTCGGGATTATTCATTAAAGCTCTCGCAATCAATACCTTTTGTTTTTCACCTTGCGAGAGGGTTTCATACGTGCGATTGGCATACTTGAATGATCCAAAGGCTTTTAAAAGATCAATCGCTTTCTCTCTCATACAATCGGTTGGTGATTCATAAAGCCCAATAGAAGCAAATGCTCCGCTTAATACAATCTCAAAAGCATGATCTTCTGCATGTAGTTTCTTTTCAAGACCTGCGGAGATGAGACCTATCTTCCTCCTCAGCTTCTCACCGAGTGCCTCCTTTCCAAATACATGTCCTAAAACTGTCATCTCACCTGATGTCGGAAAATAATACGAACACAACATATTCAAAAGAGCGGTTTTCCCAGCACCATTTAACCCATAAAGCACCCAGTTTTCCTTCTCCTTTACTTGCCAGTCTACATGGTGCAATATCCATTTCCCATTTCGTTTTAAAGAAACATCCTTTAATTCAAGTGACACGACATTTTCCTCCTGCATCAAAATAGTCAGAATATACGAATAATTACTGTCTACAGCATATCTTAAATAAACATTTCAGTAAACCTATCATAAAAAAGCTGCTCCTAATTGAAGGAACAGCTTCTTTTCTTTATTATGAAATTTTAATGCGTACGCCTTCTTTTATGTCAGGAAACGTATGCGGGGATGCAAAAACAGCTCCAGGTAATACATCATCAAACGGCTCTTGGAAGTAAATCGAAATATGGCCAAGTTCTTTAAAGTTTTCATTTGCTTGATTACCTAATGCAGTGATTGTGTACGTTTGTTCGCCCACTTGAATGGTTCCGCCTAGTTTCAGCGGCTCTTCTTCTAAGTGCTCGAATTCATGAATGACAGACATGTCCTTTAGTTCTTGCGGCGCTGCTGGTCCAAATAAAACAATCAGCTTATCTTCTTTAAACTGCGGGACTAAGATCCCAATTTCTTTTACAACAGATTGTGTCACCATATATCTCGATTCCTCCTTTAATGCGTTTAATACATACCGAAGCTGGCAACGTATGCGATTACAACAGATAGGACCCCTGTAATGAGGCGGCTATATAAAACAGCTGGTACGCCATATTGTACCGTTTCCGGCTTTGCTTCACCAAGTGATAGACCAACAGGAATGAAGTCACACCCTACTTGACCATTAATGGCAAATAATGCAGGAAGCGCAAATTGTGGCGGAATGTTGCCAAGTGCAATTTGACTTCCGATAAGAACACCAATGACTTGTGCAATAACGGCTCCAGGTCCTAAGACAGGTGATAAAAATGGCAATGTACAGATAACAACGAGTAGTAAGAGCCCCCATAAAGAACCTGCCAAAGGTGATAAGAAATGGGCGATGAGATCACCAATTTTTGTATAATTAATAATTCCAATTAACATACTGACAAATGCCATAAATGGAATAATATTTTTCAAAAGCATATCAACAGAATCACGACCCGCCTGATAAAACGTTCCGGTTACTTTCCCGATCCCTCTTGAGAATCTCATCAGGAAATTTCCTTTTTCCTGACGTTCGATATTTTCCTGTTTTAACTTTGAATACGTTTCTTTAACCTTCTCCCTGTCAATCGTCTCGCCAGTCTCTTGACTTTCTGTCTTCATCTCACCATCAGATGCTTCAGCATAGGATATATCTTTTTCTGTTACTCCTGATACGAAGATATCATCTGTAATATGTTTTGCAAGTGGTCCAGAAGGAGAGGATGCTAACACATCTACTGTCGGGATACGCTTCATTGGATAAAGCCCAATTCGTGCCGTTCCTCCGCAGTCAATGACAACGCACATCATTTCATCTTCTGGAATTGAGTTTTTAAAGCCATCATATGCTTCTGTACCTGTCATTTCAGCAATTTTGCGTGCAACGGGGTGAATACCGCCCCCTGTAATCGAAACGACCTTTCTTCTTTTACCGGTTGGTTCAATCTCTAACCCTTTTCCCCATCCGCCAGCACCTTTTGAAACAAATACTTTGTGGTTTGTCATGTCTAACCCTCCCCTATTGTGAATTCGCTTTCATTTTTCCTGCTAAATATTTTGTTATCCATTCAGTCATGATTCCACGTAGTAAAATGACAACAATCCCGACTAAAAAGTAACGAACAGCAAGCTCTGACATCGAGTATCCTGCCTCTTTAATTCCGTTCGCAATTCCTAAATAGACAAACAGTTCTCCTGCATTTGCATACGGGAACAGTGATGTAACGGGATGAACAAATGAAACAGCCGAATCATAGAATGCTGGTTTTTGTTTTTCAGGCAAGAAACGACCAAACGTATAAGCCATTGGATTTGTCAAAATAAGAACGGATAGAATCGGCATTAATGTATAGCGTAAAATCGTGTATTTTGCTGCAAACTGGATGGCTCTATTGACTCGCTCTTCTCCAATAAACTTCATGACTGCATAGGTAAAAGTAAGTAAGACAACAAGCGTTGGAACGATACCTGTCATAAGACTCATGAATTGCTTTCCGCCGGCTTCAAACATTCCGATAAAATGCTCCCCAAACCATTGAATCCATTCCATGTTTCATCTCCCCTTTCTTTAGTTCACATTTGTTATATTTTTTTTCGAGATGGATACAAGTGCCTGCTCGGCTGCCATTGAGATCGCTTGCAGCACTGCAGATCCTTTTTTGCGTTTTTTCAATGTTTGCTTCATCATATGGTGCTCGTCCAGCACAGCGCCTACATGCTTGCCTTCATATGAAGGAACTTCCTTACATTTCGATAAGATTGAAATCCCGCCAAGCACATGACATTTTTGAATGATAAATGATTCATCGACAATGATGAACGCAATGGCCCCAGGACCAAATTTGCGCCTCTCCATTCCTGAAAATAAGTGATAACCTTGTTTCCCTTTATAATCATCAATAAGTGTATCCATGCTTTTTCGGTAGTACTTGATTTGAAAAAAAGATAAACCATATTGCACAATGAGGATGATGCAAAGTACAATGGCTAACTTTTCCATAGCATCACGTCCTTATGATTGAAATAGATGATCTTGCAATGAACGCAACTTCCAGACTGTTGTGTTTGAATCCAGCTCCACATCATCATGAGATAGGAATTGTCCTGACTTGATATCTTTTTTCGCAACCACTTTACCGCTGATTAAACCAATTGGAATGTGACCGTTCGTTTTCATATCTTGATGCGTTTTAAGAACACCTCTGACTGAGTATCCGCCAATTCCGTCAAGTGTTTCTCCTGCTTTAATATCTCTTTTCGCAACAGCAACAGTTTCTGAGACTGGTACACCAATTGGGTGAATCGATGAATCGTGTTGTAAGACCGCTTTTGCAATTGTCACCGGCGTTTCAAGACTCGCTAAGTGGAAAGGTCGATAAAGCGTGTAATGAGGGCCTTTCCCAACTTTTAAGTAGCGAAGCTCTTCATCCACTGGCTCAAGCTCACTTTTGACGATAACAAATACACCTGGTGCAAGACCCTTTACATATTCAACGACACCAAAGTGATCCAGCACACCGCCTTGTTGTTTTTGGTTCAATTTATCTGCTACATTCTCTAAATTCGCTTCGACTCCGTGCATGCCCACTTTATCAGGCAAAAGCCCTGTCGCATTACTTAATAGGTTCATTTCTGCCATTGTTTTTGTTCCATCCTGAAAAGCAGCGAGCATGTGTGCACTCATATTTTTACTATCTGCTTCTACTTTACATGTATCTGGGTTCGCTTCTGGGAAAAATGGATTATTCTTACCTTTCCCAGCAACTAGCACCTCAAGTCCCATTGTTTTTGCAAATTCATATAATTCTAAAGTAGCTGCTGGTTCATCTCCAGCTGACCCAGAGTAAACAAGTCCTGCATTTGTGAATAACTTATGCATCACTAAACCGATCGTAATGTCGACTTCAACATTTAAAAGAACGAGATGTTTTTTTGAATTAAGCGCTTCCAAAGAAATGTTTGCGCCAACTTCCGGAACACCAGTTGCATCAACAATGACTTCTACGAAATCTGATTGAATGACCTCTCTGTAATCATTTGTGACGACCATTTGATGTGGTTTCGCATGTTGTTTGTAAAAATTCGCTGCTTTCTCTGCTGCATCAAGGTGAATATCACAAACACCCGCTACAATCATGCCAGGAATATGAGAAATTTGTGAGATCAGTCCAAAACCCATTTGTCCTGCACCAATAATCCCCACTTTGATCGGATCTCCGCTACGTTCTCGTGCTAACAACTGTTGATAAATTGACATAAAAATCATCCTTTCATGCTTCACATAGATTGCTAGAGAAATAATCTAAAAATTTTAACAAATGTTATAAAAATTAACAAAAATCTAATTTTAGTAACATTTGTTATCATTTTTATCATTTGTTATGGATTCAGTTTATATGATGTGTCAACTTTGTGTCAAGCTAAAATCAATAAAATTTTCAATCTTTTTGAGTCTAAAGACTCAAAAAAAACTACCTAAACAATTAGGCAGTTACTTTAATAAGGCATCTCCAGTTCGTTCATCTGTAATTAATACATGAATTAATTCGCCCTCTAATACCGCTCGTATGGCTTCAATTTTTTCTTCTCCGCCAGCTACACCAATGACAAGCGGGATTTCTTTCAGTTTTTGCGGACTTATTCCCATGACGCGGTCGTTCCATGGATGAGGATATACTTCTCCTTTTTTATTGATAAAATTATAGCAAATGTCACCTGCCACATCCTTTGCTTGGAGTATGTCCTCCTCACCTTTTGTCATATAAGATTTCACCATGGTAGAATGCTGCGGAACTCCGCCGATTCCTACAACGGCGATATTTGATTTTTCTCCTAGTTCAATGATTTTTTTGATAGACGGCTGTCTAATGAGAACATCCTTCGCTTCTTTCGTATCAAGCATGACAGGGACGTGTAAAAATTCACATTTCGACTTGAGTGCTTCTGTACATCTGGCAATAATATAATTGGCATGGATATCAACATCTTCATTTCCGACTCCTCCGACAAGTGGAACAAATGTTACGGATGGAAAGTGCTGCACCGACGTAAGCGATTTTGCCATTTCATGCAAAGTCGTTCCTGATGAAAAGCCGATCACTTGCCCATCTTTCATGACTTTTAATAAAAAGGCTGCAGCTGCCGCACCGATTCGGCTTTTCGTTGTTTCTTGACTGAGGGATTCAACACATACGACTTCTCGCAATCCATATTTCCTCTCTATCTTTCTTTCTAACGAACCATATTGTTGATTGAATTCATCATGAATAATGATTTCCACGATTCCTGCTTCACGTGCTTTTGCCAAATATTTTGATATGAGCGAGCGGCTAACCCCTACCGCTTCTGCAATTTTAGATTGGGTAGCGCCTTCTTCATAATACATATGCGCAACCTTAATGAGCAGCCTTCTTTCATCATGGAATGTCATAATAACCCTTCTTTCCGCTTAAGTGTTCCCTAACAAATGATATGTCAAATAACATTTGTTAAAAATAGATTAAATGAAAAAAATAACAGAGTCAATACTACAAGCATGTTCTCATGAAGAATGAAAAAAGCCGCTACATAACCAGCGGCTTTTTAAAAAATGTTTTTATTCATTTGTTTAATGGCTGCTTTTTCGAGCCTTGATACTTGTGCTTGGGAAATTCCGATTTCTTCTGCTACTTCCATTTGCGTTTTCCCTTGGAAAAAACGTTTGCGGAGAATCATTTTTTCTCTATCATTCAACCTGCGCATCCCCTCTTTTAAGGCAAGCTCTTCGACCCATTGAGTATCTTTGTTTCGATCATCACTAATTTGATCCATGACATAAATCGGATCTCCTCCGTCGTTATAGATCGGTTCAAACAAAGAAACAGGATCCTGAATTGCATCTAGGGCGAAGACAATTTCCTCGTGAGGCACTTCCAGCACTTTGGCAATGTCTTCTGCCGTTGGCTCCTTGCTTGTCTCACTAATCAGCCTCTCACGCACTTGGAGCGCCTTGTAGGCAATATCTCTCAGTGAACGAGACACTCGAATGGGGTTGTTGTCACGCAAGTATCTACGGATTTCTCCTATGATCATAGGGACCGCATAAGTTGAAAATCTAACATTGTGGCTTAAATCAAAATTATCAATTGATTTCATTAATCCAATACAACCCACTTGGAAGAGATCATCAACATACTCGCCTCTGTTGTTAAAACGCTGAATCACACTTAAAACCAATCGCAAATTGCCATTGACTAGCTTTTCTCTTGCTGTATCGTCCCCCTCTTCCTGTAGCTGTTTGAACAATTTTCTCATCTCATCGTTTTTCAGAACAGGCAGTTTTGAGGTGTCGACTCCGCAGATTTCTACTTTATTTCTGGACACTATTTTCCCTCCCTACAGGAGCTGTTGTACAAAATTAAGTATCTCCTTGGGATGGAAAAATATGCACGAGCTATGAAGAGAAAAATGTAAAAATATGTTCATCCCCTTGGCAGCGTAAGGAGGAGGCTTACAAAAAAATTTACACCATTTTGTTAAATTCTTTTTGTAATCGTTTAATAATTCTCTTTTCAAGCCTCGAAATATAGGACTGTGAGATGCCCAGCATATCAGCCACATCTTTTTGGGTTTTTTCTTCACCGCCGACTAAACCAAACCTTAGCTCCATAATCTGTTTCTCGCGGTCATTTAATTGCTCAAGTGCTTTTTTCAGCAATTTTTTATCGACATTTGCTTCAATATCTCGGGTGATAATATCATTGTCTGTCCCAAGCACATCTGATAGTAATAGTTCATTACCATCCCAATCAATGTTCAGTGGCTCATCAAAGGATACTTCTGATCGGGTTTTATTATTTCGACGTAAATACATCAAAATCTCATTTTCAATACACCTTGAGGCATATGTAGCAAGCTTAATCTTTTTTTCTGGATTAAATGTATTTACAGCCTTGATAAGGCCAATCGTACCTATACTAATTAAATCCTCAATATTAATGCCAGTGTTTTCAAATTTTCTAGCAATGTAGACCACTAAACGTAAGTTTCTTTCGATGAGAATCGCCCTTGCAGTTTGATCACCCTTCGGTAATTTAATAAGCAGCTCCTGTTCTTCATCTTTTGATAACGGAGGTGGGAGAGCCTCACTTCCTCCAATATAATAAATTTCATCACTCTTTAGACCTAGCTTCATGAGGAGTTTATACCAGTAGTAAGTGAGTTTAAATTTTAATTTTTTCATCTTCTTCTCCCTTCTAAATATCAAGTTGACCTCGTAAGATAAAAGACATCACCCAAAAACTACGACACACTTTGTATGATTTTTCCGTCTAACATGTCTGGATGGACAATCGATTGAAATTCATGATCTGCTGATAAGCCGCTTATACTCATGCCCACAAAGCATTTTGATGGCTGTATCATATGTGTTTTCGTATAAACCAACACCTCATCTGGCTTCAGGCACATTAGAAAGCCATGATCATGACCGACAGCACGATAAGGAACCAGTCTTAAACGATCAAGAAGAGGAAAACTTTCATCAAGCTGCTGCATCACCTCGACAGGATGACACCGTTTCATCAGTTCTAGAAATGATTCTCCGCAAACGGACGTCAGCTTCTCTAGCTGGACGATCATGACAGGTGTTTTCGTCATCGGATCATAAAGCTGATTCCCTGAATCAACGAGTCCATTTAACCGAATGGTCTCTCCATTGATGTGTAATTCAACAAGCACTTGTTCATCAAACTGTCTTTTTTTCGCGCCAATCTCACCTAACCTTTTCTTAGAAAACAACCAAATAGCTGGAAATCCAGTTAAGACAAAAAGCCAGCTAATGGGATCACCAAACCCATTGTTTTGTGAAATAAGCAATCCATCTTGAATGACTGTATTTGTTTGTAAAAACGAATGAACCCCAATCATGCCTCCTCCCATCAAAAATGTGACAAAATAAAAAGCAAACAGATTTTGAAAAAAGGAACGAAAACGCCCAAAGCCAAATGTTGCAATCACGATCAAGACAGAAAATAGCAGTTTACCTAAAGGGTGTGATACAAACATTGCAAATGGTGTAAAGAGCAAAAGAACAATGCTCGACCCAATAAGAGCACCTAACATATATCGCCTTTTTTTCACTTGGCGTTTGAGAATAAATGCAGTCAGTAAGAGAAGCAATAGATCAAAACAAAAGTTTAACAACCAAATCACATCTAAATAAATGACCACTTTTTGCTCCTTTCATCTAAAACAAAGAATCAAAAGCAGTACTTGCACTTGTTTGTACTAGTATAAAACAGTCATCAGAAGGAAGTCTGTCAATTCTTGTTGGGGATGATAGAGAACTTTTGCTGGATTGTTATTGTTTTTGTCGAGGAAAGAGAATTAGGTGAACTCATGGCCATTTCTAGGACAAGTTGTTTTATTTTTTACAGTTAAATGTTTCTTATGACTTAACCCGAATAAACCTAAATACATTATGATAGATTTCACGTTTCTTGTAGTGCTACGACTTTTCTATTAGAGCAGCAGGCTTCTTTTCTTTTAAACAAAAAAATGATCCCCTTCCAAATGGAAGGGGATCTTACATAATTGATTAACGTTTGTTACGATTTCGTAAGAACGTAGGGATGTCCAGCGTATCATCGTGTGATTGTGTATTGTGTCTTGGCTGAGATGAAGTTTGCTGATGATCTTCTCGCTTCACTTCGCGCTTTTGTGGGATGGATTGATTTTGCTTTAATCCCTGTCCTAATGGATTTCTTTGCGGTTTTGTCACTTCTTGCTCTTGCTCAATAAATCCAGTTGCGATCACAGTGACAACAATTTCATCTTTCAAATTATCATTAATGACAGACCCGAAAATCATATTCACATCTTCATCAGATGCAGAAGCAACAATATCTGCCGCTTCTTGCACTTCATAAAGACTAAGGTTTGTACCACCAGTAATATTCATGATCACACCTTGTGCTCCATCAATAGCCGTTTCAAGAAGTGGTGAAGAAATAGCCTTTTTCGCAGCTTCAGCAGCACGGTTTTCACCTGTTGCCACACCAATTCCCATAAGAGCTGAGCCTTTATTTGACATGATTGTTTTCACGTCAGCAAAGTCAAGGTTAATCAAACCTGGTGTTGCAATTAAATCTGAAATTCCTTGTACACCTTGTCTTAAAACATTATCCGCAGCACGGAACGCTTCAAGCATTGGCGTATTTTTATCAACAATTTCAAGCAAGCGGTCGTTTGGAATCACAATTAATGTATCCACCGCTTCTTTCATAGAAGCAATCCCTTCAACTGCTTGAAGCTGACGTTTTCTTCCTTCAAAAGTAAAAGGGCGTGTCACAACTCCAACTGTCAATGCGCCAGAGTCTTTTGCGATCTTTGCAATAACAGGTGCAGCACCGGTTCCAGTCCCTCCACCCATACCAGCAGTAACAAAGACCATGTCCGCACCTTTTAATACTTCTTCAATTTGTTCCTTGCTTTCTTCAGCAGCCTTTTTACCGACCTCTGGATTCGCTCCTGCTCCAAGCCCTCTTGTCAGCTTAGCGCCAATTTGCATTTTTGTTTCTGCTTTTGAAAGGTTTAACGCCTGAGCATCTGTATTCACTGCAATAAAATCGACACCCTGCACGTCATTTTCAATCATTCGGTTGACAGCGTTATTCCCGCCTCCACCTACTCCGATTACTTTAATTGATGCTAGGCCGTCTATATTTGTTTCAAACTCCAACATGCTGAATCCTCCTAATCCGTCGAAAATCTAATTCTATTCCCAGAACATATTAAATAGTTTTTTCATTCTGCCCTGTTTTTTATTTGTCTCTTGTTGTGCTTTTTGTTTCACTTTCGGTCTTGGCTGCACTTCTTTCACTTGTGCTGAAGAAGAAACCGGCTCCATGGACGCACCGACTTCATGAAACGCCTCATCCGGCATTTGAAAACCAACCTGCCTGCCCTGAATCTTTGCATTGCGGTAAGCAAAATGGATAAGACCCACCCCTGTCATATATTGAGGCTCTCTTACCCCGATATAATTAGGACTTGCAATCCTTACATTATTTTGCAAGACTGTTTGTGCAAGAGAAAGGATACCTGGAATGGCTGCCTGTCCACCTGTTAGAACAAATCCGCCAGGCAGATCATGAACCCCCATATTTCTTAACTCCTCTGCAACAAACAACAGGATTTCTTCCAAGCGCGCCTCGATAATATTTGCCGCTTCAAGTTGTGTATACGTCTGTTTTTGATCTGTCCCGATGACGGAAACTTCAAATGTTTCATCAGGCGATGCTTCATCATAGAACGCATGTCCAAATTCTTTTTTAATCCGTTCAGCTTCTTCTGTGGAAGTTCTAAGTCCTATAGACAAATCCTTTGTAATGTTCTCTCCGCCCAAAGGGATAGTGTGAGTAGAATAGAGATGCCCGTTTTTAAATACGGATATGGTTGTAGATCCTCCGCCAATATCGACAAGAGCTACTCCTAGATTTTTTTCATCTTTTGATAATGCTGCTGACCCCGATGCGAGTGGCTGTAAGCAAATATCCATAATTTCGATTCCAGCTCGCTCTACACACCGGAGCCAGTTATGTAGAATCGTTTTAGAGCCTGTAATTAACGATCCATCCACCTCAAGCCGAACACCGAGCATTTTTTTCGGGTCTGTGATTTCATCTCTTCCATCGACGATAAATTGTCTTGGAATCACGTCTACAACGAGATGTTCTTGAGGAATAGATACTACTTGTGCAGCATCTAAGACGCGTCTCACATCCTCAACATGTATTTCTTTGTTTTCACTAGATACTGCGACAACGCCGCTTGTATTCTGAATATGAATGTGGTTTCCGTTAATTCCGACAATTGCCTTTTGTAAAGGAAAACCTACCATTCTCTCAGCCTGTTCAAATGCTTGTCTAATAGAATGAACTGTCTCATCTATATCAACAATCGATCCTTTTTTTAACCCTTCTGAAGGGACATTTCCAACACCTATAATGTTAAGCGAATCATCCGCCATTTCTCCGACGATGACTTTTATATTGGATGTACCGATGTCAAGGCTGACGTAAATTTCATTGTTGTTCATTCTATGGCACCTCCTCACATATCAATACTTTCTATTCTATTATTTGCTGAACAACAATACAATGAATGTGTTTTTACAAGTGTGTAACAAAGCGTAAAAAATCAACATTTTTTATTAGGATTACTGAAAATATTCGTTACATCATATGTATATCCTTTTTTATGACTCACTTTTTTTCTTTTTCTCTAGAAATTGTCCATTTTGTTAGTAAAATTCTTCGAATTACTGCTATATTTTGAAACAATCTTACGCCGAACGCAAACATTCCGACTAAATACAAGTCTACACCAAGATGGACGCCCAGAAAAGCTAAACTTATTGCGAGTATAATATTAAAGAAGAAGCCTGATACAAACACAAGTTCATCGTATGCCCCTTGCAGATGTGCTCGAATTCCACCAATTAATGTATCAAGCGCAGCAAGTACAGCGAGAGAAAGATAATTAGAATACTCATTTGGTATCGTAAAATTCGTTAAAAAACCAATCGCAACTCCTATGATTAAACCAAGGACAGGAAGCCACATTAAAATTTTCCCTCCTTTACATCATCAAGAGGCTTTAACTCGTTTAATTGAATTGCACCATCGTTTGCTTTTAAGTGGATTTTTTTCTTCGGATGGCTGATACTCAAGCTGAAATTTTCCTGAGCGAACAAATCACCAATATCTGATACATTTAATCTGCTATACAGCTTATCAGCCTGTTGACTAATCATTTTAATATTGACTATGTCACCATCTAAGCTGTAGCCATCCATTTTGGTCGAACCATTAATATCTCTAATAACACTTGTGTTAATTACTCGGTGGTCATTGATGGAAATATACTTTGCTCCATACATATTGGCTTCGTTCATTAATTTTTTTAAAAGGTCGGGCGGGATATTTTTCACTTCTTCTCCTGTAAGATCCTTGGAAAACAGTTGCGTGATTTCAAGTTCAATGCCTTCTCCTGTCACCTCTGTAAAACCGGCCTTTTCTTTCAAATCCTTTAATGTCTGCTTCAATTGAGCTTCTTTTGATTGATCTTCTTGATTTCTATACTTTTTCAGCATCTCATCATATTTGTCGATTTCTTTTAGTAATTCCAATTCTTTACTTTTAGACGCAGATAAATCCTCTCTTAGTTCCCAAACATCTCGCGTGTCACGAATTTTAGGTTTTTGTAATGAGTTAAATTGGATTGAGACCATCACGCCAAATATCATCATTAAGACTGTCAAACTCAGTAAAGGCTTCTTTTTTCTCAACACCACTCACCTTTTCACTTTTAATCTTTGCTTCTTAAAAGAGGCTTCATATGAATATCCTTTTTTTCAATGGTCACTGAAATGTGATCACTTGTCAGCTGATCAACCGCCCCACCTGCAATATTTAAGGCAGGTATTAATACAGTGGGATCCCCGATAGCAGAAATGACAAATGGCGCCGGATGCTGGACTCCGTCAACTATGACGACTGGTCCGTTACAATGTATGTAAGATTGGTGAGTGATTCTTTGTCCATTAACGGCAACAGCAGATGCACCTGATATAAATAATTCGTTTATAACATTAAAAATGTGACTCTCATGAACAATGTAATTATTGACATTTTGTCCACTTGGGATATAAGACGCATCTTCAAGAGATACTTTTACGCCTTTTCCTTTCACACCAATTTCACCTGTAAACATTCGGTATTTCTCAACATCTTCCAAAACATTGAAATACTTCTCTTTTTTATTCTTTAAATTCGATTCTGTCGCTTGGACTTTTGATTGGAGGCTGTACAGTTCTTTTTCGAGCTTCTGATTTGCTTTTTCTTGCTTTGCCAGCTGACTTTTTAATGAATATTCTTTCTTCCATTGTTCTGTTCGATTGACATCCGCTTGATGTTGCTTTGTATATTGATACGAAAAAGAAATCAGAAACCCAAGAACAAGCATCACAATAGAGAAAATGACAGTTTTGCCTCTCAACGTTCATCTTCCTTTTTCTTAGATTTGAAAGCTTCAAAATACGTGGCTACTTCCATATGAATAATGCCTTGATCAGAACGAGAAAGTTCTTTAACAATTGATGGATATGTTTTCATTTTCTCTGCAAATGTTTTAATCGATGCAATGACTGTATAACCGTCATTCATATAAAATTTAACGAGCCACTGATTTGAACTTGTCGGCACATAATATACTTCAGAAATGAGTTCCTGAATAGAAGCTGGCAGTTGATTAAGAGATTTTACTGTCTGTTTTAGTTTCTCTTTGTTGTCCCAATCAACAAAAATGGGACCTGCATCACTTGGCGTTACCTCATCTGGTAAGACTGTTCCATTTTCAAGAAGTTCATAGTATAGATTTCCTTTTTGAAGATACGCAATATTTGCATATTCTTTTACTGCAATACTTACCTTATTTGGGAAATGTTTTTTAATGGTGACATCTTTAATCAGTTTGTTTTGTTTAATATGGTCTGCTGTTAAATCTTTGTTGAGATTCCAAAACTCTGTTTCGCCTTCTTTAATTTGTGAGAGCTTAACAAGCTGTTTTGTTGACACATGCTCGTTACCTGTGATGGTTAAAGAAGAAACTTTACTGATGGGTGTTTGTAAATAAATAATAATTAAAACCATGATGAAAAACAGCAGAATAAAAGAGATCAGTCTCCGATTGGCTTTCTGTTTTCTTTGTTCTTTAATTTTAGGAATTCGCTCTTCTATATTGACGATCTTTTCATTTTCATGATCAGGCCGCATATATCCTCTTCACCTCATTCAAAGCTGCTTGTCCACACCTTTGGGTCATTACTCATCAAATTTTGATTAGAAAACAAACGGCATGTAAAGATGCCGTTTGTTTTCCCCGCGGTATCATCATTCATAAAAGCTGGTGTTTTCGTTTGCTTCACCGATAATCTCTACCTCTGTATGCATATCTACATTGTAGTCTTCTTTAATCTTCTTTTGAATGAACTGAATTAAGTTAATCACATCTTGGGCAGTTGCCCCACCAGTGTTAACAATAAAATTCCCATGCATATCAGAAATTCTTGCTCCGCCAATCTGATATCCTTTTAAATTCGCCTTTTCTACGAGCTGTCCTGCATATTCAGGTAACGGATTACGAAAAATACTGCCGGCACATGGTCGGTTATAAGGTTGTGTTTCTTTGCGATAGTCTTTATTTTGCTGCATTTTTTTTGTGATTTTCTCGCGATCATCCTGCTTTAGCTGAAACACAGCTTCAAGTACAATGCCCGGTCGTTCTTTTTGAAGTACAGATGTCCGGTAGCTAAATTTCATTTGCTCTTTTGTTAACCACTCGATGCTTCCATCTTCAAATAAAACTCTCGCTTTCACAAGAATTTGGCTAATATCTGATCCGTGTGCCCCTGCATTCATATAAACGGCACCACCGATAGACCCTGGAATACCGGCTGCAAATTCCAGCCCTGAAAGACCTTGCTTACTAAGAGACGTTGCTAACCGTACAACAGAATATCCGCCGCCAACTCTAATTTCTTCTCCATTTACGTCTAAATGATCAAGTCCGGCACCTAACTTCAAGACAACGCCTCGAATCCCTTTGTCGAGCACAAGTAAATTAGACCCTCTCCCAATGACTGTCCAATTCACACGGCGCTTTTTTACAATATCCATTATATTTTTTACTGCATCGATATCTTTTGGGATGATCAATAAATCTGCTGGTCCGCCGATTTTCATCGTAGTATGATTTGCAAGTGGTTCGTTTTCAAGTACTTTACCAACTTGCGCATCTAATAATTCATTCTTCAAGTTCTCCATTTTACCCTCCGCCTTACCTAATATCATTCAATCATTTAGTTGTAATCTCTTTTAACACATTATATAAGCGAGTGGCCGCATCTGGTACACCAAGTTCTTTCGTTAAACAACTCATCTGCTCTAATTTCTTATCGTCACCGGCAATTTCATCAATCGCATTTAGTAAACGATCTCCAGAAAGTTCAGATTCTCTTAAAACAATAGCAGCATGATGTTTTTCAAGAGATCTAGCATTCATTTCTTGGTGATTTGCCGTCACATAAGGACTTGGAATAAAAATCGTTGGTATCCCAAGTGCTGTTACTTCAGCAATCGTTGTCGCTCCAGCTCTTGCGACAATTACATCAATTGTTTTGAGATACTCTGGCATTTGATGCAAGAAAGGTTTTGTTATCATATTAGGTGCTGCACCTTTTTCATTTAATTCGTTCATCACTTTTTCATAATGAACCTCACCTGTAATATATAAGACCTGATAGTTCTTTGTTTTTAATGCATTTTGCATCTCAATGACTGCTTTATTTATTGGGGCTGCACCTCTGCTGCCCCCAAAAATAAGAATCGTTTTTTTCTTTTCATCTAGCCCGAATTCTTTTAGAGATTTCCCCTCTTTAATAGAGACGACTTCAGAGGCCCTTGGGTTTCCTGTAAAAATAACCTTTTCAGCAGGAAAATGCGCCTTTGCTTCTTCAAAGCAAATTGCTACTTTATTAACGTATCTCGCCAAAAACTTGTTCGTGATACCAGGCAAGCTATTTTGTTCATGGATAATTGTTGGGATTTTCATTTTAGAAGCCGCATAGACCACAGGACCACAAACATATCCACCTGTTCCAATCACAGCATCGGGCTTGAAATCTTTTAAGTAAGATTTACTTTTTTGTACACCTTTAAAGAATCTCAAGATCGTTTTTATATTATCAAAGGCAAGCTTTCTTTTAAAACCTGTGATCTCTATAGACTTGAAAGGAATATTTTCTCTTTCTACAATTTTTTTTTCTAGTCCATTTTCAGTACCAATATATAAAAATTCCACATCAGAATGGAGTCTTTTCACTTCTTTAATAAATGCTAGGGCTGGATAAATGTGTCCACCTGTTCCGCCTCCACTGATTACTATACGCATTATACCATTTCCCCTCAATATTTTTTCTGCTTTAAACAAAGTATAAACCCTGTTTTAAACAACAGGGCTCCATTAAAACCTGTAATGAAGAGTCAAAATAAAGTAATTTCGAATTAGAAATAGTGATTTTCACTCTTCAAATCATTTTTTTGTAATTTTGCAAAATGACAGTCAGCATGGTTTCATTAAGAAGTAGCCAATTAATATCTGGAGTACCGGCTCACATTCAGGAGTACACCAATTGCCATCAGCATTAATGTAAGTGATGAACCACCATAACTTAGAAATGGTAGCGTGATGCCTGTCACAGGGATGAGTCCGGTGACGACGGCGATATTAATCATCACTTGAATTGCAACCATAGAAATAATGCCAACTGCTAAGAAACTTCCATATAAGTCTGGTGCACCAAGTGCAATCCGTATTCCTCTCCAAAGCAAAACGCTAAAGAGCAAAAGAATGAGTGATCCGCCTATAAAGCCGAGCTCTTCTGACAATATAGCAAAGATAAAGTCAGTCTGCGGCTCAGGTAAATAGAAGAATTTTTGTCTACTTTGACCAAGACCCATTCCAAACAAGCCGCCTGGACCAACAGCATACAGAGATTGAATAATTTGAAATCCGCTGCCTAGCGGGTCTTCCCAAGGATTCAAATAAGAAGTGATTCGTTTTATTCGATACGGCGCTGATAAAACAAGAGCAGCAAATCCGCCAAGTCCTAAAAGACCGAGAAATATAAAGTGAGCAATTCTCGCACCTGAAACAAAAATCATAATAATACAGGTTCCAACCATGACTGTCCCAGTCCCTAAATCAGGCTGTAGCATAATGATCGCAAATGCTGCAAACACAATGCCTAAAGCTGGTGCGAAACCTTTTCGGAAAGAGGTGATATTTTTTTGTTTTTCAGATAAGAATTTCGCAAGAAACGCAATCATCGCAAGCTTCATAAATTCAGAGGGCTGAATACTAAACGCACCGACACCTATCCAGCTTCTTGATCCATTCCTTTCCATCCCGATACCAGGAATGAGTACAAGCAATAAGAGAAGAAAACATATAACGATCAAGATCTTTGACCAAGTCCGCCATGTCCAATAATCCACTCGCATGATGAAAAACATCGCAATAACTCCGATTCCGGCAAACAAAAGCTGTCTTTTAGCAAAATAAAATGAATCATCAAATTTATATGATGCCCACACAGCACTTGCGCTGTACACCATAATTAAACCAATCGTCAATAAAAGTAACGTAATGACAACGAGCAAAAAATCCGGAGAAGTTTTTTTATTCGTCAAGAGACCGACACCCCAAGCATAATTTCATTTGGGCTGTCAGTCAATTTGAGAGACGAGCCCTTATTTAAGCATATGCACGGCGTTTACAAACATGTCTCCACGTTCTTCAAATGTTTTATGTTGATCCCAGCTTGCACAAGCCGGAGACAATAAAATCACATCTTCTTCTTCAGATATGTTAAACGCCGCAGGTACTGCTTGTTCAACATTATCGACATGTTTCACGTGATGTATTCCCAGCTCTTCACCTAGTTTGACAAACTTAGGCGCAGTCTGCCCGAATGTAATAATTCCTTTCACATTTTTCATAAATGGTTTTAGTTCATCAAATTCGTTTCCTCGATCTAATCCGCCCGCCAGTAAAATGATCGGCTGATCGAATGCAGACAATGCTTTACTTGTAGCAAGTATATTTGTCGCTTTACTATCGTTATAAAATTTTCTATTTTGGATCTCATCTACAAATTGCAAACGATGCTTAACACCGCCAAAAGTTGTTAAGACGCGGGCAATCGCTTCGTTTGAACAGCCTGCATTTTTCACAACACAAATGGCTGCCAGAATATTTTCCAAATTATGCTCACCAGGAAGTACAATCTCATTCAGATCAATAACATGTTCATTCTTATAGTAGATAGCGCCATTTTTTATAAACGCACCATGCTCTACTGGATCTTTTACTGAGAAATACACTTTTTTTGCCTTTGTACCTTCTGCTAGTTTCACGACAGATGGATCATCTAGGTTAATAACAGCTATGTCATCTTCATGTTGATGAGCGTACACTTTCTGTTTCGCTTTTTCATATTCTTCGCGTGTGTGGTGATAGTCTAAATGTGCGTCAAAAATATTCAGAATTAAACTGATTTTTGGTCTAAATTGAACTGTTCCCATTAATTGAAAGGAAGAGAGCTCTGTCACAATCCATTCATCGCCAGTTGCATTGGCAGCTACTTCACTAGCAACCATTCCAATATTTCCTGCCACCAAAGTTTTTTGACTGTCTTTTTTAAGCATTTCGTAGATCAGTGTGGTGGTAGTGGTTTTTCCATTTGATCCGGTTATTCCAATGAAAGGAGATGACGTCAAATGATAGGCTAATTCTATTTCCGTCCAGACTGGAATTTGACGACGAAAGGCTTCTTGGACCATGACATTCTCATAACGAATTCCAGGATTTTTAATCAGAATCGTAATTTGTTTTTCATCGAATATACGAAGGGGATGACATCCACAAATGACATCAACCCCCTTTTCTGAGAGTAGCTTAGCAGGTTCATTTTCTTCAAATGGTTTTTGATCATTTACCGTTACACTTACTCCATGTTCGTGAAGGATTGAGGCTGCCGCATATCCGCTTTTTGCAAGCCCTAGTACTAGTACATGTTCGTTTTTTAAAATATGCATCTTATTCAATTATAACCACACCTCGATGTAAATTCCTAAAACAGCAAGTAATAAACCTGCTGTCCAGAAGGTGACAACCACTCTCCACTCAGACCAGCCAACTAACTCATAGTGGTGGTGAAGCGGGCTCATCTTAAATATTCTTTTACCAGTTGTTTTGAAGGAGATCACTTGAAGAATAACAGATAATGTTTCAACAACAAACACTCCTCCAATAATCACTAGTAAAATTTCAAGCTTCGTTAAAATAGCAATTGTCACAATGGCTCCGCCTAAAGCAAGCGACCCTGTATCCCCCATAAATACTTTTGCAGGATGTGCATTAAATACAAGGAAACCAAGGACAGCACCAGCTACTGCTACAGAAAATATCGCAACATCGTATTGAGATTGATTCCAAGCAAGTATTGCAAATGCGCCAAATGCAATGGCTGCTGTTCCTGATAAAAGACCATCAAGTCCATCTGTTAAGTTAACAGCATTAGAGCCGCCAACAAGCATGAAGATGACAAGGATAAAGTAAGCCCAGCCTAAATCAAAGCTTATATCCGTTCCAGGAATGCGAATGGTCGTTGCAAACTGATAATAATGGAACACTGCATAAAAAATCACAGCAATGACAATTTGACCAATCAATTTTTGTTTTGAAGTTAATCCAAGATTTCGTTTCATTGCTACTTTAATATAATCATCTAAAAATCCTAATAAGCCGTAGCCCAGTGTGACGAATAAAAGTAAAAACATTTCCGGACTAATTTTAGAAAATTTGTTGATCATCACAATCGTTGTAATCGTAATAGAAACGATAATCATAATGCCGCCCATTGTCGGGGTGCCTGATTTCTTTTGGTGAGACTGCGGACCTTCTTCTCTAATGCTTTGACCAAATTTCAGCCTTCTTAAAAACGGAATAAAAATCGGGGATAAAAGAACACTGATTAAAAATCCCATTATGATTGTAAACAATATTACCTGTTCAAGCATCGTTCTTTACTCCTTCCGAATTTCCAAAGCCGTTTCCCATTAGAAAATAGCATTCATTATTATGATATTCATTCGTCTCTTTCATATGTTGTTTTTGCTCAAAATGCTTCATTTCATTACACTCTTTTCATCGTTTTAAGATTTGTTTAGATCTAAAATAGCGTCCGATGCAACCTTTGCATCATCAAAGTCGAATACTTGATCTCCAATGATTTGGTACGTCTCGTGACCTTTTCCTGCAATTAACACTGTATCGCCTTTTTTCGCATTGGCAATTGCAAAGAAGATCGCTTGTTTACGATTCACAAAACTATGATAATATGCATCTGGCACACCATTTTCCATATCTCTTATAATAGAAGCCGGATCTTCACTTCTTGGATTGTCTGACGTAAATACGGGTTCATCTGCATATTCCACAGCGATTTTGGCCATTTGTGGACGCTTTGTTTTATCACGGTCACCACCGCATCCTACTACACAGAAAATTTTACCTTCTGTTAACTCTCTACATGTTGTTAGCACATTTTCCAAACTATCAGGAGTATGCGCATAATCAATGATCACTGGGAACTCTTGATCACAGTTCACAAGTTCAAATCTTCCTTTTACTCCTTGGAGTTCTTCAATTGCACTGACGATCGTATCAAACGACAAACCGGATACGACACCAACTGATACAGCTGCCAAAATGTTATACACATTGAACTTCCCAATCAGGGCAACCGTAACATTTTTTGTCCCGATCGGTGTAATTAAGTCAAACTGTGTTCCCTTAGGTCTGATTTGAATATTTTTTGCCATCACGTCTGCTTCTTGTTCTAAGCCATACGTCATAATTTCAGCAGCAGTGACTTTTTCAAAATAACTAGACGCTTCGTCATCTGCATTTAAAATGGCATGCTTCGGCTTCTCGTGTTGAAAAGTATTTCCGAGCTGGGAGAAAAGCAAACTTTTTGCATGTTTATATTCTTCCATTGTGTTGTGGTAATCGAGGTGATCTTGCGTCAGGTTTGTAAAAACCGCAATATCATAATCACACCCATGAACCCGACCAAGATGTAATGCATGTGATGAGACTTCCATAATGGCTGTATCGACATCTTGATCAAGCATTCGTTTAAAGGTTTTCTGAAGTATGACGCTCTCTGGCGTTGTATTTTTAACTTCGAATTTTTCATCCATAATTTTCATATACATGGTACCAATCAAGCCTGTTTTCTTTTTGGCTTTTCTCATGATTTGTTCTACCATGTGTGTTGTCGAGGTTTTTCCATTTGTCCCAGTAATTCCTATTAGATTGAGTTTATGAGTCGGTTGACCATAAAACGCATCAGCAATTCTTGCAAGTGCTCTTTGAGAGTGTTTTACAATTATTACTGGTACATTCGTTATGTCAAGGTGATGTTCTGCCACAATGGCTGCAGCACCACTTTTCACAGCTTTTTCAGCATAATCATGTCCGTCTACTGTATACCCTTTTATACAGACAAAAAGACTCCCTTTTTTCACCTCTCTTGAATCCATTTCAATAGAAGTGATATCAGGATTTTCGTTTATCAATTCGTTGTTTTCACTTTTAAAGTATGTAAGGAGTTCTTGTAGTTTCATTTCATATCAAACCTCTCAAATTCGTTCAAGTACATGTCTTGTGAAAAAAACACACAGTCTATATTTTATCGTAAAAAAAAGGATACATCCAGCGTATTCCTTAAGTTTCTCTTGGAAAAAACACACTTTATGCTCTTTTTCTTAAACTGACCTTCTCTTTCAATAAAAAGAGGTAGCCAAATGGATGCGCTACCCTCTGTTCATTCTTGATTATTCATCATTTAAGTATAGTCTGATCGTGGACCCTTCTTTTACTTTTGTTCCGGCAGCAGGCGATTGTTTTACGACTTTACTGCCTTTACCTGAGGCATCAATCTTTAGGTTAATCAAGAGTGACTCAAGATCAGAAACAGATCCCCCTACAAGATTCGGTACCTCAATGGTTTTTGTGTCCAGCCATTGGTACTTCTTTTCAATTTGTCCTTTTCTTTTTTTCACACCAATCTCAGGCAGGCTGTCTCTCATAATGTGACCGACAATTGGTGCTGCAACTGTTCCACCGAATTGAATCGTACCTTTTGGGTTATCCACTGCAACATAAACAACGATGCTTGGGTCATCAGCAGGCGCAAAACCGATAAATGACACAATGTGGTTATTTTCCATGTACTTTCCGTCCTTTACCTTTTGCGCTGTCCCTGTTTTCCCGCCTACTCGGTATCCTTCAACAAATGCATTTCGTCCTGTTCCTTGAGCGACCACACTTTCAAGTGCATATCTTATTTCTTTGGACGTCTCAGTTGAAATCACTTTTTTCTTTGCAATTGGTGATTGCTTTTTGACCACCTCTTTTGTGATGGGATCAATCCATTCCTTTGCAATATAAGGCGTGTAGAGCGTTCCGCCATTGACCGCTGCTGCCACTGCTGCCACTTGTTGAATCGGCGTAACTGATACACCTTGACCAAAGGCCGTCGTCGCCTGCTCAACAGGGCCTACACGATCAAGCGGGAAGAGGATGCCTCGTCCTTCTCCTTGAAGATCAATCCCTGTTTTCTGACCAAATCCGAAATTTTTAATATAGGAAAATAATTTATCTTTTCCAAGTCGATCACCTAACTCTACAAAACCGGGGTTACAGGAGTTTTGAACGACTTCTAAAAACGACTGTGATCCATGTCCTCCTTTTTTCCAGCATCTAAGCCTTGCTCCATCGACTGTCACAGATCCACTATCAAAGAAGTGGTCCCGCTTTAAATTCACTTTATTTTCTTCTAAAGCCGCTGCTAGTGTAATGATTTTAAACGTAGATCCTGGCTCATATGTGCTCCAAACCGGTAAATTTCGGTTAAACACTTTGGGATCGACTGATTGATAGTCTGCTGGATCAAAATCAGGTCTGCTCGACATCCCTAACACTTCACCATTTTTTGGATTCAACGCAATGGCGATCATTCCATCTGGATTATATTTTGCCTGAGCATTGTCTAGTTCTCGTTCAATGATAGTCTGTACTTTCGAATCAACCGTTATTTTCATATCGAGTCCATCTTTAGGCGGTGTATAATCATCTGCTTCATCCGGCATTTTTTGCCCCTTTGCATCAGAATAGAATTTCACAGACCCTTTTTCTCCTTTTAGGTCATCATCATAGTAGGCTTCTAGCCCAAGTAAACCTTGATTGTCAATTCCAGCAAAGCCTAATACATGCGAGAGATAACTTCCAAACGGATAGTGTCTGATACTGTCCTCTGCCACATATACACCATCTAAATCTAGCTCTCTGACTTCTTTGGCTTTTTCATGAGATATTTTTCTGCCCTCTGGAGAAATGCGCTCAATTGATGTTTTCTTTGTGATATGCTTGTACGCTTTTTCCTCAGACATATTCAGCACGGCTGCCAGTTTTTTGCTTGTTTCAGCTGGATTTTTAATTTGTCTCGGCACAACCAAAATAGATGGAGCACTTTTGTTTGTCGCCAGCTCCACTCCATTTCGGTCTAAAATATCTCCTCGTTCAGGTTCAAAAGGGAGGTTTCGACTCCACGAATCTTTTGCTAAACTTGTCAACTTTTCGCCCATGATAAACTGCACATATCCTAATCTAATATCTATGATGAAAAAAATGATCACCCCAAATAGCAACACAAAAAGCAATCGTTTTCTCACTGTTACACTTGACACTCGCACGCCCCGTTCACTCCTCACATATGGCTTGTTCTCATCATATGCATTCCATCCCTTGTGTAGAACGGTTGAAGCTTCCACTATGCAAAAATACAAAAAGCCTAGCAAATTGTTTGCTAGGCTTTAAAATTTAACTTGGACTTTTAAATGTCACAGTGATGACATGATCATCAGAAATCTCTGTTCCACTTTTTACACTTTGCTTTACAGCATACCCCTGTCCATTTGTTTCAATATGCACACCTGAGATGGATGCATATTGCAGCACTTCTCTTCTGGACCAGCCTGTCATATCAGGCATTTTAATGGTTTTTCCAGCTGTTTTCAAAAAGACTTTCTGACTTTCAGAGTATTCAGATCCTGCACTCGGAAACTGACGTTTAATGGATAAGCCGTCGCCAATGACAACAGGCGTTAAATGTTTGTTTTTCGCTTCTGTTTCTGCCTGTTTCACTTCTAAATCCAGGAATGAAGGCATTGTTTCTTGTTTCACCTGTTGTTCGTCTGATTTCTTATCGTCTGTTTTCGTTGGGGCAATATTTAAATAAAGCAGACTGTTTTTCATCACAGGATTAAAAATTTGTGAAACTGGGGCAGATCCCGTTTCTGTTTCAGATAACTGCGGCTGCTGCACCGCAACATAAACAAGCAGTTTCGGATCATCTTTTGGGGCCATTCCCATAAACGAGAAGACGTAGTCGTTTCTTCCTTGAAGATAACCGCCTGCCCCACCAATTTGTCCTGTACCTGTTTTTCCAGCGACGTCAAAGCCTTTGATTTGATATGGCTGTCCTGTACCGATTTTCGAGGAGACGACTTCACCTAAAATGTCGCGTACTTTCTTGGCCGTATCAGATGAGATAGGCTTTCCAGCTACTGTCGGTTCATGCTGTAAGATCGTTTTGTTCGTGTTCGGATCTGTAATGTGATCAATCACATATGGCTTCATCATTGTTCCGTCGTTTGCGATAGCTGTTGCAGCTTCGATTTGCTGAATTGGTGTAATTGCTGAAGCTTGACCATAGGCGGTCGATGCTTTGTCATACTCGTATCTGTAGTTGATTTTACTTGATGCCTCGTTTGGTAAATCAATCCCTGTCTTATCATAAAAATGGAATTTTTGCAGGTATTGTTGGTATCTTGTGAATCCGAGCTTTTCCTTTGCTAGTTTTGCAAAAGCCACGTTTGAAGAGCGGAGAACTCCTTCATGAAAATCAATTTTCCCCCAGCCGTTACCACCATTATGGTCTCTCACAAGGCCACCGCCTACTTTATAAGTGCCTGATTGATACTTATCACTACCCTGATATACACCTTCTTGAATAGCTGCGGCCAATGTGAAGATTTTCATGGTTGAACCTGGTTCAAACGCGTATGAAATGACATCATTATTATAATTCGTAATGTCTAGTTCATTTAAATTAAAGCTTGGTCTTTGTCCCATAGCTAAAACTTTTCCTGTTTTTGGATCAACTACTGTTGCAATAATTTTCTTCGGTTTATACTTTTTGGCGACCTGTGTCATACTTTCTTCAAGAAAAGCCTGAATTTTTTGATCGATGGTCAAAGTGACGTTTTTCCCATTTTTTGGGGCCACTATGTCTTCTTTACTATTTGGAAGTGCCCATCCACTTCGATCACTATTGTAGGTGACATAGCCGTCTTTTTCTTTTAAGTATTTATTCAGCGCCTTTTCTAGTCCCATCGCACCTGACATGTCCTTTGTTGCTTCATCTAATCTTGCATAACCGATTAAGTTAGATGCAAACATGCCGTTTGGATAATAACGCTTCGTGTCTTTCTCAAAGGCGATGCCTGGAAGCTTCAGCTTTTCTATTTTTTCCTTTGTTGAAAAGCTAATATCCTTTCCGGCTTTGCCAAACTCAACTTGGAAAACATCTTTTGCATTCAGACGCTTTAAAATATCACTTTCACTCATATCAATATATTTTGACAGCTCTTTTGCCGTTTTCTCTTTATCGACTACATGCATCGGGTGCTTTGGATCGACAGTCATTTTCTTGCTCATAATTGCGATGAGCTTATAAACAGATGTATCTTCTGCAATGACATTCCCATTCCGATCTAGAATCGAGCCTCTTTTGGCTTCGAGCGTTTTCTTTGATTGATATTGTTCATTTGCTTTTGCTGCTAAAACTTGTCCATCAACCGTTCCCGTAATCTGAATATAAATAAAACGCATAAGGATGATAAAGAAAAACAGGGCGAAGCAAATACTCGCAATTGCCGCGCCTCTGTTCATCATTTTATTCTTTTTGGGCATCGCCATTTTAATCGACCTTCTTCACATCATTCGATATGTTTAAGCCTGCTTTTTTTGCGGCACTAATAATTCTTTCTGGTTCACTAAGCACATCTTTTTCTTTTTGAAGCTCTGTGATCTTTTTTGACTCTAAAGACACTTGCTGTTGTAGTTTCTGCACTTCAATGTTTGCTTGATATACGGCGAAAGCTTTAGAAATGATGAGAATGGAGCTACACATAAGACCCATGACAAACATGACAAGTAAGATCTTTTCACCAAGTGTAATCGAACCTCTTCTTCTAATGACGACAGATTGGCCTTGCTGCTCTGTTTGATATTGTTTTACTTCTCTTTGATAAGCCAAATTACTCATAAGAAACCTCCTTTTTATCATCATCTATGATGCTGTTTACTTTTTTTCTGCAATTCGGAGCTTCGCTGAACGTGCACGGTTGTTATGTTCCAGCTCTTGCTCTGATGCGACGATCGGTTTTCTTGTAATCAGCTTCAGTTTCGGTTCAAGCCCTTCTGGAATCACTGGCAGTCCGTGTGGAAGTTCTGGAAGAGATGACATCTCTTTAAATGTACTTTTACAAATCCGATCTTCTAGTGAATGGAATGTAATGACAGAGATTCTTCCCTTTGGATTGAGTAACTCTATTGCTTGTTCTAATGCTTCTTCAAATGCTTTAAGTTCATCATTTACAGCAATTCGGATCGCTTGAAACACTCTTTTGGCTGGATGTCCGCCAGTTCGTCTTGCAGGTGCCGGAATTCCTTCTTTGATAATGTCTACGAGTTGACCCGTTGTTTCAATTGGCGCTTTATTCCTAGCTTCTTCAATCTTACGAGCGATTTGCTTGCTGAATTTTTCTTCCCCATATTTGTAGAAAATCCGAACCAGATCTTCAAATGACCATTCATTCACCACTTGTTTCGCTGACAATGTGGCTGATTGATCCATTCGCATATCAAGAGGTGCATCATGATGATAACTAAAGCCTCTTTCTGGTGTATCAAGCTGAGGGGATGAAACCCCAAGATCAAAAATTACACCATCTACACTTGTAATGCCTAGTTCATTCAGACGTTCTTTTAAATATCGGAAGTTGCTTTTTATAAAAAGAATTCTCGCTTTAGCATCTGCGAGCTTCTTTCGTGCATGATCCAGTGCAGCATCGTCTTGATCAAATCCAATTAATGTACCTTCTTCTGATAATTGAGATAGTAAATATGCGCTATGACCTGCGCCGCCTAGCGTGCAGTCCACATATGTACCGTCTTCTTTGACGTTTAAACCGTCAACTGTTTCTTTTAATAATACTGTCTCATGTTGAAACATGATGTCATGGTCCCACCTTTTTCAAATAGAAATGAATGTGTAGAAAGCTTGCTGCACAAGGGATAATTATATATCAAATCCAATCATGTTTTCAGCAATTTCAGCAAATGAATCTTCTTGCTCTTCTGTATATTGTTCCCAGATTGACTTACTCCACAACTCAATTCGATTTGAAACGCCGATGACCACACATTCTTTTTCGAGTTTTGCATATTGGAGTAGATTTGATGCGATGTTAATGCGCCCCTGCTTGTCCAGCTCGCATTCTACTGCGCCAGAAAAGAAAAATCGGGTAAACGCACGGGCATCTTTTTTCGTTAGCGGAAGTGCTTTTAGTTTCTCTTCGATTAGTTTCCACTCACTTATAGGGTAGCCAAATAAACATTGATCAAGCCCTCTCGTCAGCACAAACTGTTCTCCGAGACCGTCTCTAAATTTTGCAGGGATGATCATGCGCCCTTTAGTATCAATCGTATGTTGGTATTCACCCATGAACATGATATATCAGAGCCCCACTTTCTCTCCCTTACTCACCACTATCCACCACTTCTCTCCACAAGACTTATTTTACACTGTTTCTGCATAAAAAAAAACCCTGAACTAGTCAGGGTTCATGAAAACTTTATTTCAAAGTTTGACAATTTGTTGCTTGTTTTGGAATGAAAATGGCAGATTCTTAAATGTTTTGAAGAATTCTGGACCATATTTGTTCAAAAAGTACATGATATTCCAAATTCTTTCTTGTGGCGCTTCAAGAGGTTTTAAACTATTTTCAATTCGTTCATAGTCACGAAGAATATACCCTTCCTTTTCTTTAACACGCTGAGCAACCTTTTGATAGACAAATTGGATTTGATCTTCAATAAATTTGGCATTTTTATCAAGAAGCTGTTCAAAGCTCGGTTCAATTTGCAACGCTTCTCGTCTAACCGTCAGATGAACATTCTCTAATTCACGTTTGGCTGTTTGAATGGCTTGAACGAAGCTATCTGGAAGGCTTTGCTTGAAGTGGGCTTCCTTCTTTTCTTTTACCCCTTTTGTTAAAACTTCTTCTACCGACATTCCTCTCAAAGGAAGCCTCTTGTCAATATGTCTTTCGAGAATGGTCACATGTAATCTTGGAACTACTGGTGCCATCTTTAATTGAAAGTACTCAAAAATCCCTTTCAACTCAGCCCAATAATTGATTTCACCGTGTCCTGCCATGAAAGCTAGCGTTGGAAGAAGTGTTTCCTGCATTACAGGGCGAGTCACTACATTGTTGCTAAAACGCTCTGGGTGCTCTTCTACTTCTTCAAGAAGCTCTTCTTTTGTCCAAATAAGCCCAACTTCTGATACAGAAAATTGGTCTTGATCTTTTTCAATGAGGAAACGCTCCTCGTCATATTCATAAAACAAATTCGCCTGATGTGCACCGGCTTCGATAATAGGCTGATACCCTGCTCTTTTCATGGCACCCTGCGTTTCATTCAAACGTCTTGTAATCATTTCATTTGATTCAACTATTTGTTTGAATAACGTGCGCTCAAGTTGTTTTACGCCTAAGTCTCCAGAATTAAAAAGCAGCAATCCATCTTCTTCAAAAAGATCGCAGACAATCCATTCAAAGAAATCAGTAATTGTTCGTGATTTGCGTAAACATCGAAGAAGCTGATCAAGTAATTCATTTGTATAGGCTGATTCTTCATAGGTTGAAAAAACACCTCGCAACCACTTCTCGGTCTTCTCTTGATGTAAAGGTGTTCTTTTCGCTGCAGCTTTTTTTATACTATGTAAAGGTAGCTTTTGTTTGGCCGGACCTTCTTCACCAGAAGTGTACACAAAATGAATCTCATCTATATCATGATCTTCCCCTGCTACCCAAAATACTGGAATGACAGGAACACCAAGCTCTGACTCTTTTTCTTTCGCAAATTGGATAATTGATATGATTTTATGTATGGTATAAAGTGGTCCTGTTAAAAGACCCGCTTGCTGCCCTCCAACAACCATGACACTCCGTTCGTCACGAATTTTTTCAATATTCCGCTGCATTGCTACAGATTCAAACTTTGCGTGATATGCGCTCATATAATCCGCTAAAGCTTCACGAGGAAAACTTCTTTGGATGAGATCGTCGTATCTTTTTTTCCATGTGTGCTCAGAATGGATATCATAATCAAAAAAAGCAGTCATCTCTTTTTTTTCTTCTATATAATCACGTATGAATAAATTTTGACTTCGGATGGAAAGTTCAGTCAATTGCATGTTTTAGAACTTCCTTTCTTCAATAAGTAGTTAGTTTCCCGAAAAAGTATAGCACGTAAATGAGCTCACTCAAAAGATTTTGTTTGCTTTTTTTCCAATACTTCCAAGCTTCTATTGAAAAAAGTAAGATACGGCGCATGAATTGCTTGGGTTTGAGCTTTTGTTAAAAGATAGCCGACAATGGCTTTTCTTTCCGTTTGACGGCCTCTGACGATATCTTGAAGCATCGAAGATTGGTTGTCAGCCGTTTTATGGCAAATGGAGACAACGTGCGCCCAAAGCCGTTCCTTTTCGGACATTTGCAGGATGGATACCGACTCATCAAATGCGCATTTCATCATGTGTTCATATGATGGGTTTGAAATGAGCTCGCCATTTTTCACATGTAATAAAGCCGTCAGCGGATTAATACAGACATTGACAAGCAGCTTTTCCTCAAGCACCTTTTTCCATTCAGTTGTGAATACCATCTTAAAATCATCGGATGCCCCTTCAAGCTCATGGCTGAATTCTGCTGACGCCTCATGATGAAATGGTCCCCACTTTATCAACCCAATTCCTGTATGTATAACTGCATGGTCTGTCATCTTCATCGCACCGTGCTCAACAACACCTACATATAACTGATGAGCTGTTTTCCATTTTGTTAAATCCAGTAGATGGGCCATCCCATTTTGCAAAAACAAAATCCGCTGACGAGGTAAAGTCGACAGTTCATTGAGCACATCTTGGAGCTGATGATATTTCACCGTGACAATCAGCAAATCATACATTCCTTTCAGCCCTGTTTGAGCATCGACAACTGTGCGAAAAGTCTGTCCTCTTACTGTCAATTCAATTCCTGAGGCTCTCATTTCTTCTGCCTGTTCCTTCCTTCTTGTAAATATGGTGATTTCATGATGCTTTGACAAATAGCTTGCACACAACATACCAATAGCACCACCACCAATGATTCCGATTTTCAAATGCCGCACTTCCCTTTTATATATTTACTGCATCATATCAAATATTTTACCAGTTTCATGTCATGATGCAAAAAGCAGATAAAATGCAATGATTTGAATTTTTTAAATTAAAAAACTATAATAATAAGTGTAATGACTTTTTTAGGCGGATGGGATGAAAACGTCTTCATTGACAAAACTGTCGACATTATGTGTGTAAGGGGGATGATATGATGACACAGGTAAAACGTCTTCTGATTAACTACAAAACATTAGAGGAATTTAAACAATTTAAGGAATATGGCATTCAAGAGCTTTCAATGCTTGAAGACCTTGAAAGTAATATGATTGAAAATGACAGCAACTCTCCATTTTATGGGATTTATTTTGGAGATAAGCTTGTCGCACGTATGAGCTTATATCAAGTTGATGGCTCAACGACTACTTATTTTGATCACAACCAAGATTATTTAGAGCTTTGGAAGCTAGAAGTGCTTCCAGGATATCAGCGAAAAGGATATGGTGAAGCACTCGTTGAATTTGCGAAATCTTTCGGACTACCGATCCGTACAAATCCTCGTGTCAAATCCGCTGGCTTTTGGGAAAAAATGGGCTTCAAAGCAGTTAAATATGATATGGAACGCGATAAAGGTGAAAATCCACTTATTTGGGAACCAGCACATATGAAAGAGAATACAGGCGAATCAGCTTAACGCTTGATCAAAAAACGCCCCTCCTTTGTTTGGCGAGGGGCGTTTTGTCATTTTGCGTAGTCTTTTAAGTTAATATTCTGCTTGACTCTTTCTACAATACCAATCAAAGCTCTATAATCTTCTTCTGTCATTTTTAATTGACGCTTCAAATGTTCATTTTCTTCTGTGAGCGCCTTTAACTGATGATGCGCATCTTTTAACTCTTCACGCAAATGACTCGGACCAGATGGATCTTTCTCAAGCTGTTCTAAAAATTGAATGACTTCCCGAAGTGTCAGTTGATTGCCAGTTGAAGATTTCTCCTCCACTTTTGTCAGGGCTTGTTGCGGCATACCTGATGAATGGATGCCGATTTTTTTACGTAGTTCTTTCCGCTGTTTTTTCGCCAGCTCGATTCCTGCTTGATACTGTTTTCTCACGTAAGAATTCCACCTGAACCCACATGCTGCAGCAGTTCTTGACAGCGCCTTACCAACCTCCTCAAATGCGGAAAGCTGGGTGCCTCCTTCTCGAATATGTCTTAAGACGACCTCTGCTAAAAGCAAATCTTCATCTTGTGTCCAAGCATCCTGCCTTGTAATCGTCAATTGATCATCCCCCCTGAATCTGAATACCACATCATATGCGCTTACTAGAGTAGATAGACTATTTGCAGGAGAGAAACCTAAAAAATAGAAAAATAAAAAAACGCAAGAGATGATTCCCTCACGTTTTTTATTGATTACTTGCTTTTTACGTCTTTGCCTTTGTATGTTCCGCAAGATTTGCAGACACGATGAGAAATTTTCATTTCACCGCATTCTGGGCAAGCTACCATACCAGGTACTTGTAGTTTAAAGTGCGTACGACGCAATCTTTTTTTCATTTTAGAAGTTCTTCTAAAAGGTACAGCCATTATTCCCACCTCCTTAAAGAGTTAAGATTCATTCTTTTCTTCTAAGAGCTTCTTCAAACCTTCTAGACGCGGATCAATTCGGTTTTGGTGTGCATCCTCCGAAATGACCGCCCAGTCACTACCTTCTTGTGGTGCAGCACCTTTTACGTCAGCTCTGTCGCAAAAGATTTGCATCGGCACTTCAAGAAGAATTTCTTCTTTGACAATAGGCGTTAAGTCAATGATATCGTCTTCTACAATCTGGACGTCTTCATCTTCTATATCGTCTGTCTTATGAAGTACAAACAGTTCTTTTGTTGAAATCGCAAATGGATAATTGACATCAACGAGCGTTCGTGAACAAGGCAATGTCATTTCACCTGTAATGGTTAAGTCAAATGCGACTTGCTTTGATTCGATAACACCTGTCCCTTTCACCTGTACTGGTGAAATGCGACGTATATCTGAATGGAGGCTAGTCAGTTCATTTAAATCAACCGTCTCATGAAAATCGAAGCTGTTTTGAGCTTTTTGATGTAACTGATAAACTGTCCATTTCAATTGGATCACCTCTAAGAGCAACAAACATGATTATAGCTTTCATCATCCTATTTGTCAATATTTTTTCTTTACAGTCCTCTGTAATCAATCAAGGTCGTTTGACATCAGTTCTTCTAATCACTACACTGAAAAAATGGGCTTCATTTTTCTCTTATGCTACTTTAGCATAGACCATTTAACCATAGCAAGAAAGGCGGAACTTCTATTGAATGCAGTGGGAGTAGTTGTAGAGTACAACCCTTTTCATAATGGACATGCCTATCATGTGCGCCAGGCGAAAAAACAAACCTCCTCAGATGTGGCAATTGCCGTCATGAGCGGCTCTTTTCTCCAGCGCGGGGAGCCTGCGATTATCTCGAAATGGGCACGTACAAAGATGGCTCTACAAAACGGTGTAGACATTGTATGTGAGCTTCCATACATATACGCTGTGCAAAAAGCAGAAACCTTTGCAAATGGTGCTGTGTCCATTTTAGATGCTTTAAAATGCGATTCCCTTTTTTTCGGAAGTGAAGATGGAGACATTACGGTATTTCATCGCACAGCATATGCTTGGCATCAGAAAAAAACAGAGATTGATTTTTTGACAAAAGAGAAAGTAAAACAAGGGCTTAGTTATCCGGCGGCGGCAGCCTCTGCGTTTCAAGAAGCCGTTTCCTCCGAGAAACTGCTTGATTTGTCAAAACCAAATAACATCTTAGGTTTCCATTATGTCAAGGCCATCATGGAGAGATTATCGAGTATTCAGCCCTTTACTTCTAAAAGAGTGGCTTCTGAGTATCATGATGAACAACTTCCTGAAAATCAGAAGATAGCTAGCGCAACAAGTATTCGCAAAGCATTGAAAGAGCAAAACTCATTTCAAGCGGTCACACCATACCTCCCAAGTACTACGCTAAAGCAATTACAATCCTATCAATCAACTTACGGTCTTCTACATGAACAAGAGGCATATTTCAGTTTTTTGAAACACGCCTTTCATACGATGGATACGGCTGAATTACAAGAAATATATGAAATCGAAGAAGGCATTGAATACCGCATGCAAAAGGCTATTAAACACGCTTCATCCTACGAGCAATACCTATCACTGCTGAAAACGAAACGATATACATGGACAAGGTTACAGCGGATGAACACACACATTTTGATGAGAGTGAAAAAAAAGACAATGCATGAGCTGCTTGAAGAAAAGGAAGCACCCTACATCCGTTTACTCGGTATGTCGAGGAAAGGACAGCAGTATCTGTCTCTTGTCAAAAAAGAGCTGGACGTCCCGCTCGTGAGTAAACTTTCTTCCTTTTCACATCCAGCCCTCGATCTCGATATTCGCGCTTTTCGAGTCTTTAGTCTCCCCATTTGCGAACCAATGCAAACAAGCTTGACAGAAGCGGAATTTAAAACTTCACCGATTCGATATGATGAAGAAAGCGGGCTATTTTGATCTCAATAAAAAAGCGCTGCTCCAGATGAAGTAATCCCCTAGACACAGGTTGTTATTAGACAATTTTTAAGGCACAAGACAGTATTAAACTGGACTTGTGCCTTTTCGTTTTGCCTTTATTCGTTTTTGAAAAGAAAAGCACCTCCAAACTTTGGACAATTCTCTATCATTTGGGGTGTTCTTCACAGGCAGGTCGCTCTTTTGGTTATTTTTTATCTTTTAATTTGTTTAAATAATTCAAAGCGTCTTGCATCGTATCAACTGGAACAATCTTCATATCGCTGTTAATGTCTTTGGCTGTCTTGAGCGCATTCTGATAGTCTGAGTGAGGATTACCTTTGTCATTTGGTGCAAAGAAAATGTCTTTACCTGCTTTATCTGCTGCAACAACCTTTTGATCAATTCCACCAATTGGCCCAACAGTTCCATCAGCGTCAATTGTTCCTGTACCTGCAATCGCATAGCCGTGTGTTTCATCTTCTTTTGTCAACTGATTATAAATTTCAAGTGACATCATGAGTCCTGCTGACGGGCCGCCGATATTTTCAATATCAACTTTAATAGCAGGTGACACTTTTACATTGCGGTCCGTAAACAATGACACACCAATCCCCACTCGCTTCGGCTCTTCTTTAAACGGTTTTAATGTGATTTGTTCTGTGATCTCTTTTCCATTACGTTCAAGCACAAATCGAACGGATTTCCCTGCTTTTTGGCTGCTAATATAAGAAACCATTTTATCAGCGGAGTCATATGTCTTGCCATCTACACTTTTAATTCGATCGCCGACTTCTATTTTGCCGTAAGCGGGCATGCCTTTCATCACGTAGCTTGCATATACCCCATTAAAGGTATAGTCCACTTTTTTCCCTGCTTTATGATAGGCAGCAATCATGGCATTTTCCTGAGAGCTTTTCATGAGCTGGAGTTGTCTTTTCATATAATCTTCATCCGATTCTCCGTCTGCTTTAATATTTTCTTCCGGTACGATTTCATCATACTTATTCATTTTGGCTAGCAGATACGTATACGGATTAGCTGGACCCACTTTGATGGTCATCAGAGAGAAGCTACCCTTCTCACTATATCCTCCATCCACTTGGATATGCGGAGCAATCTCGGTTGCATCACCTGGCTTTGTCACGTAATAAGGAAGTTTGACAAAGGTTAAGCCAAATAACAGAAGTATGACCACAAAAAAGCTAAGCCAGCGGATATTCATTTTTTTCATTCGATTAACACTCCCATTTATCTATTACATCTTTGAGTTGGTTCTTGAGTTGATCTGCAGCCTGTTCGCCTGCTTCAATGATTTCCTGAATCTGCGTAAACGCACTAGAACTAAATGTTTCAAGCTTCGGCCGAATCATGAGATCTGCATCAATGGTTTGATGACGAACTAGTTCATTTTGAAGTATGTCCAAACTTTGCATAATCACATCCGATAATCTCGTCGCCTTTTCTGTTTTTTTCACCCTCGATACATCAGAAGCGATAATGAGGTCTGCCCCCATTTCTTTTAAAACAGAGACAGGGATTCGGTCGACAACTGCTCCATCTACCAATTGTCTGCCGCCCATTTCGTGCGGAACAAACACACCAGGAATGCTAATGCTCGCTCTGACTGCTTGTGAGACAGAGCCTTTTTTGAACACAACCTTCTCTCCCGTCTGTAAGTCACAAGCAACAATCGCAAGAGGTATTTTTAGCTCCTCGATTTTTTTCCCATATGTAAACGTGTGGATCATCTGCAAAATTCGATTTCCTTTTAAAAGACCGATTTTTGGCAGTGTATAGTCAGCATAATACTTTCTTCTGAAGACAAGTGCAAGTTTTTTCATTTTTTCTATGTCTTGTCCTGCTGCATAAAAGCTACCGACCAGTGCACCAATACTGCTTCCAGCGATCATATCAATTGGAATCCCTTGTTTCTCAAGACTAGATAGAACACCGATATGCGCTATTCCTCTTGCCCCGCCAGAGCCTAGCGCAAGTCCGATCATTGGTCGCTTCATAAACCCATCCTCCTCTTTCTATGCATATATACGAATCTATAGGTCTAAACATGCCCCTCATGCTCGTATAGTAATAGAAGACAGGCTCGGCCAGTTTCTTTCTTTTTCTTTGATCACGAGCTCGCCAATACGAATCATAACGGCAAGGGGCGAAACCTTCATGAAAAAATGGAACACTCTGTTCATCGCTGCTTTTTTTATCTTTTTAACAGCCACTGTGATTACACATCCACAAGCCTCGCTACAAGCGTCGAAAAATGGACTTGCTATGTGGTGGGAAGTTGTTTTTCCATCATTACTTCCTTTTTTTATTTTGTCCGAGCTATTAATTAGTTTCGGGATTGTCAGATTTGTCGGGGTTTTATTAGAGCCGTTTATGCGTCCAATCTTTAGAGTACCTGGTGTTGGCGGTTTTGTATTAGCAATGGGAATGGCCTCCGGCTTCCCATCTGGTGCTAAATTGACGACAAGGCTTAGACAAGAAGGGCAACTGACAAGAATCGAAGCAGAACGTCTCGTTTCTTTTACAAATTCTTCTAATCCTTTGTTTATTTTCGGAGCGGTTGCTGTTGGTTTTTTTCATTCTGCAACTTTAGGTATTGTCTTAGCCTGTGCGCATTATTTAGGTAATTTAGCTGTCGGCGTGACCATGCGCGGATACAAAGCACGACATGATGCGCATTTGAGAAGCCGGAAAGGCTTTTTAATTCCACCGTTTAAAGAAGCATTCAGCGCCCTTCATGCGGCCAGGCTGGCAGAAAAAAGACCGCTTGGGCAAATATTAAGCGATGCTGTGATGTCATCTGTTCAAACACTCTTTATGATTGGCGGCTTTATTATATTATTTTCTGTGTTTAACCGAATGCTTTCAGTCGTTCATGTGACAGATCTTCTCTCAATAGGTGTCGGGTATTTGCTACAAACACTGCATCTTCCACCAGAATTAGATTTAGCGATGATTGCCGGTTTATTTGAAATCACTTTAGGGAGCCAACTAACTGGTTCACAAGACGTCACACTTCTTGCAAAAACAATCGTCGCCAGCTTTATTTTGGGATTCAGCGGACTCTCAGTTCAAGCACAGGTAGCGGGCATTCTGGCAGCAACAGATATTCGCTTTAAACCGTTTTTTTTCGCCCGTGTTTTACACGGGATATATGCAGCACTCTTTGCCTTCGTTTTATTTAAACCTCTTTATGTAACACGATCAGACATTGCCCTCCCAGCAGGCACCTTTGAAACCAGCAATCATCTCTTGATGTTCAGTAGCGTTCTTTGGAACCAGCTTGTTGCCGCTGGTCCCCTGGTCACCTTATGCAGCTTGATCGTGTATATTGCCCTATACTATCAGAAACAAAAAAAAGGATGAGTGCCACATGCACTTATCCATTAAATTTCTCTTTCAGCGCAGCTTCTACCTCTTTTGGTACAAGCTCTTTGACAGATCCATGATACTTGGCTACTTCTTTGACAATACTTGAGCTTAAGAAGGAGTATTGGTTGTTGGTCATCATAAAGAACGTTTCAATGTTGTCATTTAACACTTTGTTCATAGATGTTCCTTGCATCTCATATTCAAAGTCAGTAACAGCTCTTAGTCCTCGTAAAATCACATTGGCATTTTTCGTTTTTGCATAATCTACAAGAAGACCATGAAAGGATTCTACTTTAATATTCGGTATATCCTCTGTGACTTGTCGAATGAGTTCACACCGCTCTTCTACTGTAAATAACGGGTTTTTTGAGGAGTTATTTAATACACACACATACACCTCATCAAAAATTTTTGCCCCTCTTTTGATAATATCCAAATGGCCAAATGTGACTGGATCGAAGCTACCCGGACAAACGGCTATGTTCCCCATGCTTTAATTTCCCCGCTTTCTATAAATCGTAATACGAGTCAATCCGTACAGTTCCTGTCTTGATATTTCCAGTCGTCCTGTTTCCTCTGGCAACGTGACTTCCTTATCATGCTCACACACTATCACACCATCATCTGTTAATAAGGAGTGCTGATCAATCCATTCTAGCAGTGCTTTCAGCTTTTGATCCTTATAAGGCGGATCAAGAAAGATCGCTTGAAAGGATTCCTCTCGTTTCGCAACTGCTGAAAGTGCACGCTGGGCATCATTTCGAAATACTTCACTTTGATCGGTCAGCATCAATTGAGCAAGATTTGCTTTAATCGTTTGAATCGCCTTGATGTCTCGATCAACGAAAATACAATGATCAAACCCTCTAGAAAGCGCTTCAATTCCTAACCCGCCGCTTCCTGCAAATAAATCAAGGACCCATCCGCCATCAAAATATGGACCAATCATATTAAAAATAGATTCTTTGACTTTATCTGTTGTCGGTCTTGTTGATTGACCTGGAACCGCTTTAAGCGTGCGGCCTTTTCTTGTTCCAGAGATCACTCTCATTTTCCCACCACTTTTTCTGTTTGCTTCTATTTACATAGATGTCATTCGACAAAAAATCAACATTATCTTACCACATCCGCTCCATATGGTAAAATGCGTGGTTTCCGTTCATTTTCTATGTATACATTTAAGGACGAGGGGTCATACTACATGTAACAGCATCTGATGTGGTGCTGTTGCCAACCGCGGAGAAGACTTACGTTTCCCCATAAGTTCTTCCTCCGGTTTCTCCTCTCCCTTTGCCTTCTCCTTAATGAATCATTAAGAATAGAAGGACCCCGCGGGTGATGCCGCGGGGGTTTTTTTGGTTTTAAAAGCCCACCTTATAATCATACTCTTTTGCTTTGTCCAATTTAGATTCATACTCTAATTTAATAAATGGCTTATAAGAAGGTTCGACACGTTTCACAAACGGCAATGAACTGAGCTTTGCCATATGACGCTCGATATCATTCATATCACAATAGATCACTGCATATTTCATTTTCCTTGAAATATAGTGAACATTTCCAAACTTTCTTAGCGCTTTTGACTGCTTTAATGAATGCAGCCAAACAACCATCCCTTGACGCTTGGTATCCATCTTTTCACCTGCCGCTTTTCAATTCTTTCCATCCAGTATGTAAAAGACGAGACGTGCAAGTCTCGTCAAGATACTTTACAGCCACAGCTACCTTTTGATCCACAGCCACCGCCGCATGATGATAAACCATCAAAATATGGGTTCCCTGTTGGAACTTTAATATATGCTGATACAGCTTGACCGATTTCTATACTAATCTCATCTAAGATGGATTGAATCGCTGTTTCTGCTTTTTTGAAATCAACCACCGTATCGTGAAGATCTAGCTTTCTTTTGATCTCACGCATCTGCTTTGAGATCGTTCTATACTCCGGATGATACTTGCCGAACCGCTGCACATCCTCATATTGCTCTTTTATCTTTGTAAAATCCGCAATAATTTGTTGAGCTTCTTCGTCTTGCTGGAGACGCTTAAAGCAGTTGCGGTAATATTCAGCCTCCTCAGACTGAAGAATCATGGCAGCCAATTGATCTGCTTCTTCTTGGAGCTCCACAGATTCATTTGTCGCATACATAAATGTTGCACCTCCAATTCATAGTTTACCACGAAACCTATGAATCAGAAAATGCTTTTAAGTGACAAATACATCCCATGTTTCTCTTTTCTGGTGATATTCAGGATGGCGCGAATTCAGCTCAACAGTCATTTGATGTTTTCCTTTCGATAGATGCTTGACCACAAACGCAGCAGTATATTCATTCCCCGCACGTTTACCATCTACATACACTGTAAAATAACCCTTCTTCTCACCGTTTTTTCCAGGAGATGTATCAAGGTGGAAATCCTGAAGCGTGCTTTCTATATACACAGCAGACCCCTGCACTTTGTATTTTAAAAAGCCTTGCTGCTTCATATCACTGGGGGCTTGCTGTATGACTGGTACATCTGGCTCTTGATTTACTTGCTCTTGCTCATGATGTCTTTGACATCCGGTCACAAGAAAAAGCAATGCGCACATTGACAGCATCTGTTTCATCTTCTGATTCTCCTTTCGTCTACATCCATAGGATGCTCATGAAGTAGACATCTTAATCAACTCAAAAAAGCCTAACCCGGCTTAATTTTGATTGCGCATTGCTTGAAACATTTGAATCATCATTTCAGCCATTTGTACACTATTGCTTAACTGCCTCACACGATGAGGAATTGTTTTTTCGTAAAAATTCATTTTATCTAACTCAAAGGAAGATAGATTGTCAGGATGTCGAGTCAGTTGTCTATACCAGAGAGGACGTTGTCTAATGAATTTGATTCGGTCTTCTTCCGCCATGACAAATTCTTGTACTTCTCTCCGCACCAAAAGCATCCCCTTTCAATTAATCTTTCCTGAAGGAGAATGGGTGCTGACTGCCTCCAGATGTACCTTTCTTTGAGCTATTTGATGAAAATTGACTAAGTAAGCTTTGTAAAGAGGAAATAGACTGGCTCATTTTGTTAATCTGTTCATTCATTTGATCAGCATCCATTTTTTTTACGGCAGAGACCATTTTAGACATAAAATCTGTTTTCCCTTGCGCGCTTTGTTTAGATGTTTTCTCTTCTTTTGTTTCTTCAGATTGTTCATTTCGGTAAGGTGACCACATCTCATCTTCCTCACCAAAGATAACCCAATTCTCATATAGACTTTGCCAACTTTTTTCTTGTGCTTGAACTTCTCGTATTAACTTCGGATGGCGTCTGACGAATTGTTTAAATTCATCAATGGATGTTTGCTTTTGTTTTTTTGTCATATCCTCACCCCCATACAAATGCCTACTATACTATATACACCAGCATACATTTTGGTGAGCCTCTTTTTTGAATGATTTTGCCGCAAAAAAAAACAGCCGCTCACTCGCGGCTGCTTTAAACTAAGAGGTTTTTTTAATGAAATTTTGCGTATAATATTTTTCTTTCACACCGACACCAATGTGCGTGTAATCTTTATTCAGCAGTGCCTTCCGGTGACCTTCGCTATTGAGCCAGCCTTCGACAGCTGCTGGTCCATCTACGTAATTATAAGCGATGTTTTCACCTGCCAGTTGGAATGTGACCTCTCCTCTTTCTAATCGATCTTTCAGCGTGCCATACTTTTTAGACTCGTGAGAAAAATAATGGTTCTCTTTCATATCTTCACTGTGCATCAATGCCACTTCAGAGGTCTCATCGTCCCACTGGAGGGGCGGCAAGTTGTATTTATGGCGGATAATATTCGTTATATCGAAAATTTGTTTTTGACTAGAAGACTCAATATCTTTCCATTTTTCACCTGATATCGTTTCTGGTTCTATCAGTTGACCTCGATAGACAACCTCATACGGCTTTTGTTTGACAAATGTATCTGCATTAAAGGCCCTAATACTCGAAAGCGTGCTTTCAAACTTATCCATGTATAGCTGGACATAGACGTCGTCTCCCACTTTAACCGTTGGTCTTGTGTTCATATCATCTTCTGAGAATTCAAAGCGATATGAATTCTGTTCATCATCTACATGAATGTAAGGTGCGATTTGGGTTTTCTTAAATACCTCACTTGTGGCCTGACCGATTTTAAATGGTTCAACATTCAATCCATCTCCTGTTGCAAACAAGGTCACAACTTTACTATCTTTTACTCCTATTTGAATGTAGTGTTTTTTCGATTGATTGTATATCCACCAGTCATAATCATATGCGGAAGGATCAATGCGATCTGGTTCTCCCATCTGTTTGAGCACTTCATTTGACGATTTCCCCATAAAGGACATGAGCCCTTTTTTCGGAATGTGAATGGGCTTATCGCTAGAAGTTTCTTCATTAGATACCTTTGGTTCATTGCTGCTATCTTTTTCTGGTGAAGATCCATATTGAATAAACAGAACATACGTTCCAGATATAATCAGGAGGATGCAGAGTGTTTTGAGCACAGTTTTCAAGTAAACACCTCCGTTAAATTGGCAAGGCATAAAAGCCTTCTACAGTCATTTAAACAAAACTTGCTTTATTTATCAACGACAATACAGCCTATTTAACATGAATTTAAAATATGCCCGTCTTAATGAAGAAATCCTTGTCCATGATCTTGTTGAGAGATTTCCGTGAGTGCATCACCTGCTCGTTCATTTGATAAATCTTCGACCGATAAATCACCAAGGGCTACGATACCAGTTAACTTCCCGCTTTTTACTACTGGAATACGGCGGAGCTGATGCTCTGACATTAAGCGGGCAATCTCTTCAAGAGTTGCATCTTCTTCAGCTGTCAATACATCCTTCGTCATGACCGCGCTAATCTCCTGTGAATTCGGGTTTTTTTCAGCAATGCCTCTAATCACTAAATCCCGATCTGTCACAATACCAACAAGCTGATCTCCCTCAACAATCGGAATAGCACCTATGTCAGCGTCTTTCATTTTAACAGCAGCTTCATAGAGATTGTCATCCTTTTGGCAAGTAATCACTTTTTTCGTCATGATATCTTTGATTTTTTTTGTTTCCATGTTTATTCCTCCATCCTTTATTTTCTTTATTACTGTAACCAGCTTCTAAAAGAACATACCTTTCACTGTTGAAAGTTTAACGCTTTCATACTATGATTGTCAGTAAAGGGAATTTTTATAAGGAGGGGTTTTGATGAAATTTGAAGGTACGGGGATTGAAAAAGTATCAGTTGACTTAAATAAATTAGATTTCATCATGGAAAGTGAAGGATTTGTGAGAGCCGATCAATGGGATTATGAGCGAGTGACATATGACCGCAAATTTAGCATGGTGGAAGGTACATTCTATTTAAGAATATCTGGCTATGCCACTGAAGGAGATGTCGGTTCCAAAAAAGCTCATATTCAGCTACTGACACCTTTACTTGGAAAACACTATTATCCGCATGGTGTTGAATACGGCGAGGGTGAAGATTTCCCTACATCTCTAATCCAATCGAGCAAAAGAACGCTTGCTCGACTCAAAGAAAAACTAGAATCAATGACTGCTGAAGCATAAAGAAAGCACAACCGTGAATGGGTTGTGCTTTCTTTATTCATATTTCGGGATAAGCGCATCTGGTACGGCATCTTTCGCTCTTTCTTTTCTGGCCCAATCAAAAAAGACAACAGCAAGGATAGAGCCATAGACGATCTCTTGAATAATTTTCATTAAAATGGCACCGAGCTGCTGATCTTCTAATAAAGGCAGTGTGTGGAACATGTCAGGTCCAGTCAGCGCAAGGCCAGAGAGCATATCACTAGGTACGCATAGATGCAACGCTTGAATCCATGCCCCTGCATCTGAATAGGTTGCATAGATAGGTGTATCACTAAACATGATCAGTGCACAGGCAGGTGTCATTAATATGCCATCTGCCATAATATAGCCAAGCTTTAAAATACCTGTGATCTGCGGCTGACTTTGTACTTTATGAACAAGCGGCCACCACATGAAAAAGGCAGAGATGAAAATAACTACAGTCATCAATGCATGATAAAACGGATCGGTTTTCACAAAGTCAAACACAAGTGGTATATGGTAAAGCGAAAATAATCCGTTAAATCCAAGCAGGGCAATTAAAGGCTTGGAAAACAAACGGAATACCGCTTGAATACCAGATGTTTGAATGATCCGCTCCCACAGTCCAGCAGGTAAACCTGTGATCAGTAAAGGAGGAATGACTAAGTACAATACCGCCATTTGTGCCATATGCGCACTGAACATTATATGCCCCATTAAATCAATCGGACTTCCTTTCACAGCATATAAAAGAACAAGTCCAGTGAGAAATAGGGTTTTCTCTTTCACCGTAGCACGGTGCTTCCCCTTTGTGACGAGAAGTAGATAAAAAGTAGCTGCTAACACAACACATGTCAAATAATAGGGACTCCATAACGCCCGAAATCCGAATATTTCTAAGTTCTCCATTGCTGAGCCTCCTTCAAGGGCAAAGCGAGCTTACCACCAAATAATCGTCAAAAAGGCTAAAACGGTAATAAACGCAACAAACACACCTGAGTAAAGAAACAATGCGGGGGTTTCATGCCCTTTTTGGTTCATGTGCATAAAATAGTAAAGCTGAAAGGCCACTTGGATTACTGCAAGCAGTAAAATAAACGGAACCGCAAACCAATTTCCAATGTCTTCAGATGCAATCGTTAAAAATGCAACAAATGTTAAACCAATCATCAAGCCGAAAGAAATGAGCTGATACTTCATTTCTTCGGCATTTTTCTTTTTACGGTAAGCAAGATCTACTTTGGACTGATTTGTGTTTTTATTTCCCATTCTTATCCCACCATTCCCATTAAATATACAACGGTAAAGATGAAGACCCACACAACATCAATGAAGTGCCAGTAAAGACTCGCAACATAATATTTAGGTGCATTGTATAAATCCAGTCCGCGTCTCATATTTCGAATGATAAGAGCGGTAATCCAGCAAAGCCCAAAAGCAACGTGAGCACCGTGTGTTCCTACTAGTGTATAAAATGCAGAACCAAGAGCAGAGCTGTTAATCGTAAATTTATACTCATGCACATAGTGATAAAACTCATACATTTCAAGTCCTAAAAATCCGGCACCTAACAGAACCGTAATGACGAGCCAAAGCTGCATTTTTTTAAAGGAAAAGTTTTTCATATGATACATCGCATAAACACTCGTTAAACTGCTCGTTAAAAGGAGCATTGTGGCAATAAAGACAAGCGTGAGGTCAAACATATCTGTTGTTTTTGCTCCACCTGCATTTGAGTTTTTCAGAGCCAAATAAGTGGCAAACAAAGATGCAAATAGAACGGTTTCTCCCCCAAGAAACAGCCAAAACCCGATGAACTTATTCTTTCCTTCTAATGTCGCTTTCTCCGGTGAAGCTGGAAAGGTTTCCGCTGTCATTTTTTGTGGTTCCATTATGCTTTCACCCCTTTATCATCGTCATCAATCAAGTCTTCTTTGTGTATATGGTATCCATGATCATCTACAAGAGACCGAACCAGCATGGTCGCAAACGTAATGCCAAGTCCAATCAATATAACTGGAAGACCCCAGCTATGTTCTTGACGATACATGAAGCCAAATGCTGACACAAATAGACCGAATGAGATAATGACAGGCAAAATGGAATTGTTTGGCATGTGAATATCATCAAGAGGTTCAGAAGCTGTCATGCCTTTTTTACCATCCATTTTCTCAATCCATAACGGGTCTAGTCCTCTTACAAGCGGGAGCTGTTTAAAGTTATATTCTGGCGGAGGTGAAGACACAGCCCATTCAAGCGTTCTTCCATCTTTCCAAGGATCACTCGTCACACGCTCTCCTTTCGCTGTTGTCCAAATGATGTTAATGAGCATAATGACAACCGCTACAAACATAAACAGTGCACCAATCGTACTTACTAGGTTCCCAAGTTCCAGTCCTTGGCCAGGCAGAAAGGTAAATACGCGGCGAGGCATTCCCCAAAGACCTAAGAAATGCTGGATAAAGAAAGTTAAGTGGAAACCGATGAAAAAAAGCACAAAGCCAATTTTCCCGAGCTTCTCATTGAGTATTTTCCCAAACATTTTTGGCCACCAGTAATGTACACCTGCTAAAATTCCGAATACAACTCCACCGATAATGACATAGTGGAAATGCGCCACAACAAAGTACGTATCATGGAACTGATAATCGGCGGCGGCTGCTGCGAGCATCACTCCTGTTACCCCGCCTAGTAAAAATGACGGAATAAAAGCAACGGAATAAAGCATTGGCGTTGCAAATTTGACATTACCGCCCCATATGGTAAGCAGCCAGTTGAATACTTTAATCCCTGTTGGAACCGCAATGGCCATTGTTGCTACAGCAAAGATCGCATTCGCAATTGGTCCAAGTCCAGTGGTAAACATATGATGTGCCCATACCATGAAGCCAAGGAAACCAATCAATACAGTGGCGAAAACCATGGACGAATAACCAAACAGTCTTTTTCTTGCAAACACTGGAATGATCTCTGAGAAAATGCCGAATGCCGGAAGAATCAAAATATACACTTCAGGGTGTCCGAAAATCCAGAACAAATGCTCCCAGATGATCGTATTCCCTCCAAGCTCCGGATTGAAAAAGCTCGTATTAAACATCCTATCAAACATTAACATTGCAAGCCCTGCTGTCAATGGAGGGAAGGCAAATAAGATGAGCGCAGATGCGACGAATGTCGTCCAAGTAAACAGCGGCATTCTCATATAAGTCATACCAGGCGCTCTCATATTGATGATCGTTACAAGAAAGTTGATTCCGGCAATCAAAGTACCAATACCGGCTATCTGTAAACCTAAAATATAGAAATCCATGCCATGCCCTTCAGAGTTAAGCGTCAGCGATGCATATGCTGTCCAGCCTGCATCAGGTGACCCGCCTAAAAACCAGCCAAGGTTTAAGAATATTCCACCGAAAAAGAACAACCAGAAACCAAGTGAATTAATAAACGGAAACGCTACGTCACGCGCACCTATTTGAATTGGTACAACCGCATTCATTAATGCAAACAAAAGCGGCATTGCTGCAAGGAAAATCATTGTCGTTCCATGCATCGTCATGATTTCATTGTAAACTCCTGCACTGACAAAATCATTTTCAGGGATGGCTAGCTGAATACGGATAAACATCGCTTCCAGGCCGCCAACCAAAAAGAAAAATCCCCCTGCCACTAAATATAAAATGGCAATTTTTTTGTGGTCAACCGTTGTCAAGTAATCCCATAAGACAGCGCCAAATCCCCGCTTTTTAGCTATTGTACTCACCATGAAATCCCCCTCTTATCTCCCATTTGCCCCTTTTGATTTTTGTGCTCTTCATCCAACAATGCACGACCTTTGAAACAGACTGATGATCGCTTCTAGGCCTCGAGACTTTTTCGGGAGCTCTTAACCAAAACTTCACATATCACATCATCATTTGGATATTGATTGAGCTGCTCTCTATGCTCATTGATTACTCTATCTTAAGATTCTTTAAATACTCGTAGAGTGCATCTGCTTCTGAATCATTTAATTTAGGGTACGTCCCTGTCATCTTATTTCCTGGTTTAAAACTTTCTGGATTTTTTATCCATGCTTTCACATTTTCCTTATTCATGTCTTTGATTCCAGCTACTTTTGTTCGCTCACCGAAGGTCGCAAGGTTTGGAGCAGTCCTTGCCGCTTCCGGTCTTTCATCCCCAGGCTCTACAGCATGACAGCTTAAACAGTTTTTCTCTTTAAACAGTTTTTCACCCTCTAGGGCTAAGTCTGATGTTGATTTAGGCTTTTGATAGTCTGTCATTTTTTTTGTCCAGCCTAAAAATTCATCTTGAGAAAGCGTTTTAACTTTAAAGTCCATTAAAGCATGTGATGGACCACAAAGCTCCGCACATTTTCCATAAAAGTATTCTCCTGCATCTTTTGTTCGTTTAGAGTCAAATTGCAGATAGAACCTATTTTCATTTTCTGTATTTGTATCCATTTTCCCGCCAGCAGATGGAATCCAAAAAGAGTGTTTGACATCTGATGCTTTCAGCTTAAAGTACACCTTTTGATCTGTCGGCACAATCAATTCCTGACTTGTGACAATCCCATAATCAGGGTATTCAAATTCCCACCAATACAAGTTCGCTCTTACATTTACGACAAGTGTCTTTTCAGGGTCTCGTTTTTTCTTGTCCATAGCACTTGAATCCCCAAGTTCAAGCGTATATGCTACTACAGGTACAACCAGAATGATGAGTAGAAGAATTGGAATGGCCGTCCATGTCATTTCTAGATTACGGCTTCCTTCCACTTGTTTTGGAATCGTATCTTCTCCCACTTTAGAACGTTTAAATTTAATAATGACGTAAAAGAAAATGATTGATACAACAACGACCACAAAAACCATAATAAGTGTACTCAGTACAGTAAGGAAATATTGTTTATCTGCTACTTCCCCAACTGGCTTGAGTGTTGATAAGTATGGTTCACCACAGCCTGCCAAAGCAAGTGTCATCAAGAGAAACAATGAGTAAACACGCCATTTTCTTATCATAATTTGTCCCAACCCCTTTTGCTTGATCTCCTTTGCCTTTCGCTTTTTAACTCATATTTATAAAATCACTTTTTCCCATCAATAACCCCCGCCCATATAAAAGCACTTACATTTCCTCTTTTCGTAAAAAAATGATGTTTTTACTCAAAATACCATCTATGTATAAACAGAAAGCCGCCTAAATAGAACTCGATATCAGGCAGCTTTCATAGTTGTTAGACAAGTTGTGTTATAGATATAGCCTTTGTTTTGATGTGAAAAAAGTGTATCTCACTCTAAAATAACGTCATAATAATCATCGCAACGAAAAAGATGGTTAAGTAGTTCAATGAATAAACGAACATAAGTGTCGACCACTTCATGATGTCTTTCATTTTGAAACCCAAAAGGCCAATGACAAGCCATCCAATGTTTAATAATGTGCCAAGAGCAACAATCGGCCACCCTAATCCACCTAAGAAAAATGGAAGTGGAAGGAGACATGCTGTCCAAATGATAATTTGGCGCTTTGTGACTTCAAAGCCATAGACAACAGGAAGCATTGGAATGCCTGCTTTTCGGTAATCTTCTGTTTTCTTAATCGCAAGTGACAAGAAATGCGGGATTTGCCAAATGAACATAATCATAAACAAAACCCAAGCCGTTGTATCCATTGTGCCTTGAACAGCAGTCCAGCCAATCAGCGGTGGAACTGCACCAGATACACTGCCAATCACCGTATTGATTGTGTAACGGCGTTTAGACCACATGGTATAGAGAACGGCATAAGTGAATACACCAATAAAACCAATGACTGCTGCTGTAACAGTTGTCATAAGAAGCATAATGAGTCCAAGTACAACGAGCAGAATACCAAATGCATACGCTTGCCCCGGCTGAATTTTACCAGTGACAGTCGGTCTTGTCTTTGTTCTTTCCATTAGCATATCAATATCACGGTCAAACGCATTATTAATTGCGCAAGAACCGGCAATAATAAGAGAAGATCCAATCATTGTGAATAGTACAATATCAAGATTCCCAAGGAAACTCATATCTGAAAAATAGAAAGCTAGCCACATTCCTGTAAACGTTGTAATGAAGTTGGAATTGACTATGCCCATTTTAATAAGAGCAAGAAAATCTTTCAATGTTGTTGTTTCTTCTATTTGTCCATGAATAGCTACTTCCGCAGCTGTTTTGGAATTTGCCATAGTGTATAACCTCCCTTGCCCAAACCTTCAAACTTACATATGAAACCGTAAAATCGTTACAACTCTATCATACAAGATAACAAGCTGTAAAAAAACATCCTATTAAATAATAAACGACAAACTTGAATGTATTTGTGAACTTTTCGTGAATTAATTAGGTTATATATATGTTTCAGAAGGCAGTGCAAAATGAAATATTCCCTCCTCTATTTCTATCAGACTGCCAAAGAAAGATCAAGCACTCTAAATCTGTAAAATCTGTGAACGAACATGTCATTTTTTTGTGAACTTTGATCATTAGGAATTGCAACAGAACACGCATTTGGCTTAAACTTGAGAGCATGTGAGGTTTTTTATTTATTGTGTTGAGAAGTTTTTTAGAGAAGGTGAAATAATTTGATGAAATTTGGTTTAAGACTATTGAGCGTTGTCACCACGTTTGTGATGCTGATCGTTCTGATTGGCGGTGCGCTTGTTACGAAAACTGGTTCGGGTCTTGGCTGTGGTAGACAATGGCCCCTTTGCCACGGTCGCTTCTTTCCTGAAATGAACCCTGCTTCCATCATCGAATGGAGTCACCGCATGTCAACAGGGGTATCGACGATTCTTGTACTGGCACTTGCCATCTTATGCTGGAAGAAAATCAGTCCTGTTTTCCGGGAAACAAAATGTTTGGTCATCATGTCGATTATTTTCTTACTGCTTCAGGCGTTATTAGGTGCATTAGCCGTTGTGTTCGGCTCTAACGCACTTGTGATGGCACTGCATTTTGGCATTTCACTTATTTCTTTTGCTTCAGTCTTATTGCTTGCTCTCCTTGTTTTTGAGGCAACCAGATCTGAAACAAAACTGGTGAAGCCACTTCATATCGGCAAAACGATGCAGTTTCATATTTTTGGATTGATTACGTATACGTATATCGTGGTGTATACAGGTGCGTATGTTAGACATACAAAATCAAGTCTCGCTTGTTCTGTATTCCCGCTTTGTTCAAATGATGGCGGCGGACTTCCTACTTATTTTAATCAATGGGTTCAAATGTCCCATAGAGCGGCAGCCCTCCTTTTATTCGTATGGATATTCATCGCAATGTTCCATGCCATTAAACATTACAAAGAACAGAAACAACTGTATTATGGATGGATGATTTCAGCCATTCTTATTACGCTTCAAGCCATCTCGGGTGTGATGTCTGTTTATTCTCACTTAGCACTTGGTTATGCGCTTGCTCATTCATTCTTTATCTCTTGTTTATTTGGTGTACTGTGCTACTTTTGTTTACTTATTGCACGGTATAAATATGAAAGATGAGTACCATTGAGATCAACATACTGCATCCCCCCTTTTCTTATGAAAGGGGGATTTTTTATTGTTGTTTTGCTTTTTCAAACAACAAAATGGCTTCCTTGCGCCTCACTTGATGATCTACTGTTGGATGCGGGTAAGTGTCTCCTATTATACAGCCTGACTTCTTTTGTTCATCGATCGACATTTTACTCGGTTCATGAATCCACTGATCATCTACACGTTTCAGCTCAGGCACGTACCTTCGAATAAATTCACCACTAGGGTCAAACCGTTTCGATTGGGTTATTGGATTAAAAATGCGAAAGTAAGGAACGGCATCTGTTCCGACAGAAGCTGCCCACTGAAAACCTCCAATATTCGAAGCCTCATCATAATCCACAAGTTTTTTTGCGAAATAAGCTTCTCCCTTTCTCCAATCAATCAAATAATCCTTTGTTAAAAATGAAGCCGTTACCATCCGTAAGCGATTATGCATCCATCCTTCTTCATTTAACTGTCTCATCCCAGCATCAACGAGCGGGAAGCCTGTCTCACCTTTACACCACGCTTCAAATAGAGCCTCATTTTCACTCCATTTCATCCCTTGAAATGTAGAATTGACTTCCTTTTCTTTCATGTCTGGGTAATGCGCATACATCATATGGTAAAAATCACGCCACGCCAGTTCTTTTATAAATGTTTCCCGTCCTTCATCTTCAAAAAGATCTTCCTGATGCACAGCATGATATACCGTCCTTACAGAGATTGTCCCTGTTTTTAGGAAACGTGACAGTTTACTTGTTCCAAAAACAGACGGAATATCTCGGTTCTCATGATAACGGGTTAGCCTTTTTTGTATAAAAGATTGAAGCGTCTTCTTTGCCTTTTCTGATCCGATTTGATCGAATTTTCTAGAGCACCTCTTGATGATGTTTCTTAGTTGATCATCTCCTTTTTGCGAAAGAGTTTCATGACGAACGATGTGTTCATCTGCAAAAAATGATTTGTCAACTTTCATGACAGGATGCTTCTCATGTTTCTGCCATGATTGATAATATGGAGTAAATACTTGATAATGCGAGCCATCCGCTTTCAAAATATCGTTTGCCCCATGCAAGTGCGTATCTTGCCATTTAGAAACATGGATGCCCTTTTCCTCTAAATAATTGGTCACTTGATCATCACGTTTTTTACCGATACCTACTTGGTCTTCATTAAAAAACACAGCTTTGATGTCGTAGACGTCCAGCACTTGCTGAAAGGCAGATATGACATCATCATGAAAAAGGTGGACATATAAGTGTGCCTCCCTTGCTTCCTTCACGAAATGAGCCAAGTTTTGAAAGAAATGTTCATGGTTTAAATCAAGCGCCATTTTTGTAAAAAAAGGATCTACATGATAAAAAGCAAATAACTGATAATGATGTTTTTTTGCATATGCGATTGCTTTTGAGAGTGCGATATGATCATCCATGCGCATATCTCGGCGAAACCAAATCACGACAATTTTCAACTTTCTTCACCTCATTTTATAGTGTAATCACTCTCGCTTTTCGTTGCACATTTTAATGCGCTCATCAAAAAAGACACATCTCAAAGGATGTGTCTAACTAATTATTCAGGCTTTAAAACGATAAGCAAATCACCAGTTTGAATCGGCTCTCCATTTTTCACATGAATTTCATCTACAACAGCAGAGAATGGCGCCTGAACCGTTGTTTCCATTTTCATGGCCTCATTGATCATCAGATGCTCACCTTGTGAGATTTTCTGACCTTTTTCTACAAGTAATTTGATGACGGTTCCTGGCATCGAAGCCGCAATATGGTTTGGATTAGAGCGATCTGCTTTCATTTTTTCTTGTACGGAAGATTTGATGCTTTCATCCTTAATGACCACTTCACGCGGCTGTCCATTTAACTCAAAGTAAATGACTCTTGTCGCATCTGGATTTGGTTCCCCAATTGACACAAGTTTAACAATGAGTGTTTTTCCTTTCTCAATCTCCACCTCAATTTCTTCACCAAGTCTCATTCCATAGAAGAATGTGGGTGTGTCGAGAACGGAGATGTCACCATAACTTTCCGCCGTTTGCACAAATTCAGTAAAGACTTTCGGATATAGTGCATACGCAATGGCATCTTTTTCTGTCAATGTCAGGTCATGTGATTCTTTGAATTGCTGCTTAATTTCTTCAAAGTTCACAGGCTCAAGCTTTTCACCTGGTCTCACAGTAATTGGCTCTTCTCCTTTTAAAATGAGCTTTTGCAGCTTTTCTGGGAATCCGCCATGCGGCTGTCCTAAATAGCCTTTAAACAGTTCCACAACAGAATCAGGGAAGTCAAGGGTTGCACCTTTTTCATAAACATCCTCTTCTGTCAGATCATTCTGCACCATATAAAGCGCCATATCTCCAACCACTTTAGAGGATGGTGTAACTTTTACAATGTCTCCAAACATGTCATTCACACGTCTGTACATTTCTTTCACTTCGTTCCAACGTTCTCCAAGACCTACACCTTTCGCCTGCTGCTGCAAGTTACTATACTGACCACCAGGCATTTCATGCTCATAAATTTCTGTATGCGGTGAGATCATACCGCTTTCAAATTCATGATAATATTTTCTGACTGAATCCCAGTATTGAGACAGGCTTTCCACCTGTTTCACGTTCATTTCTGGCTTTCTTTCATGACCATCTAATGCGTAATATAATGAGCTTGCACTCGGTTGAGACGTCATCCCTGCCATTGAGCTAACAGCTACATCAACAATATCAACGCCCGCATCGACCGCTCTTGCATATGTGAAAATTCCATTTCCACTTGTGTCATGTGTATGAAGATGGATTGGGATGTTGATTTGATCTTTTAAAGCAGAGATGAGCACGTAAGCTGCTTGCGGCTTTAATAGTCCCGCCATATCCTTAATTCCTAAAATATGTGCCCCTGCTCCTTCAAGCTCCTTTGCAAGAGAAACATAGTAATCGAGACTATATTTCCGGCGAGATGGATCAAGAATATCTCCTGTATAACAGATCGCCGCTTCAGCGACTTTCCCTGATTCACGAACTGAATCAATGGCAAGTGTCATCCCTTTCACCCAATTCAAGCTATCAAAAATACGGAACACATCAATGCCCGCATCTGCTGATTCCTTCACAAACGCTTTGATCACATTATCTGCATAGTTTGTATATCCTACGGCATTTGATGATCTAAGAAGCATTTGGAACAGTGTGTTTGGCACTTCTTTACGAAGCTCTTTCAGTCTTTCCCAAGGGTCTTCTTTTAAGAAACGATAAGCAACATCAAATGTAGCGCCGCCCCACATTTCAAGACTGAATAGCTCTGGCCATAATCCAGCAGTTGGTTGCGCAATTTTCTTTAAGTCATGTGTTCTAAAACGAGTGGCAAGAAGAGACTGATGCGCATCTCTAAACGTTGTATCTGTCAAAAGAACATTGTTTTGTTCTTTCACCCAATTTGCCAGCCCCTCGGGTCCATGCGTGTCCAATATTTGTTTTGTACCAGACGGAATACGCTGATGAACGGGAAGTTTTGGCACAATTGGTTTATCAAAATGAGGCTTCTCTTTGCCTGCTATACCAGGGAACCCATTAATGGTAACGTTACCAATATAAGTCAGCATTTTCGTTCCGCGATCTTTTTGCTTAGGGAAATGAAATAGTTCTGGTGTTGAATCAATAAATGAGGTATCATATTCACCTTTGAGAAATTTCTCATGCCTCGCTACGTTCTCAAGGAATGGGATATTCGTTTTAATGCCACGAATCCTAAATTCCCGTAAGTTACGAACCATTTTAGCTGCTGCTTGATTAAATGTAAGTGCCCACGTTGACAGCTTGACCAATAAAGAATCGTAATACGGTGTAATGACGGCTCCTTGGAAACTATTCCCTGCATCAAGACGAACACCAAATCCTCCGCCTGAGCGATACGCCATAATTTTTCCTGTGTCCGGCATAAAGTCGTTTAATGGATCTTCTGTTGTCACCCTTGATTGAATCGCATAACCATGTGTAAAGATATCCTCTTGCTTCGGTATACCGACTTCCTTGCTGTGAAGTTCGTGCCCTTTTGCGACAAGAATTTGCGTCTGTACGATATCTACACCCGTAATCATTTCTGTGATCGTATGTTCAACCTGAATCCTTGGATTTACTTCGATAAAATAAAACTCACCATTTGCGACTAAGAACTCCACAGTCCCAGCATTGATATAAGACACATTTTGAGCAAGCTGAACAGCTGCTTCACAAATTGCCTCACGTAATTGATCAGGCAGAGACACACTTGGTGCTACTTCGATCACCTTTTGGTGACGTCTTTGTACAGAACAGTCACGTTCATATAAATGAATGATGTTCCCATAATTATCGCCAATCACCTGCACTTCAATATGCTTCGGCTTCTCAATCAGCTTTTCGACGTATACTTCGTCATTTCCAAAAGCAGCTTTCGCCTCTGACTTTGCACGGTCATACGCTTCATTTAGCTCCTCTTTCGTTCTGACAATACGCATACCTCTTCCGCCGCCGCCAAGTGAAGCTTTGATAATAAACGGGTAACCGTATTCTTCACCAAATTTTTCGACTTCTTTGACTGAACCAACTGGTCCATCACTACCAGGAATGACTGGAATACCAGCTTTCTTCGCCTCTTCTCTCGCCTTTACTTTATCTCCAAACATGTCTAAGTGGTGAGAAGTTGGACCGATAAAATGAATCCCTTCCTCTTCGCACCGTCTTGCAAAATGAATGTTTTCAGATAAGAATCCATATCCTGGATGAATGGCATCCACATCATTTCGTTTTGCAATCTCGATGATCCCCTCGATATCGAGGTAGGCATCTATCGGTTTTTTTCCCTCTCCAACTAGATATGCTTCATCCGCTTTATAGCGATGATAAGAGCCTGAGTCTTCTTTGGAATAGATAGCAACTGTACGTAAATTTAACTCTGTACAAGCTCTGAAGACTCTGATAGCTATTTCCCCTCTGTTTGCAACTAGAACCTTTCGAATTGTTCTATGTGACATTCTCACTCCTCCATATCCCTTAAAATTTTATATGTACTCTATAATAAAGGAAGAATGGAAAACTGTACACTTTTGTTTTCTAAAGATTCAAAGTTTTCTGCAACCCATTTTTTTGAATTGTTTTTTTGCTGATTGATTTTTTCTTTTTATAGCGCTCTTTATATTCAGTAAACATGCTGATATTCAGCAATATCCCCATACATCCACTAAGCAAAATGATTGATGATCCTCCATAGCTGATAAAAGGAAGTGTGACCCCTGTGATTGGGATGAGACCACAAACACCTCCTAAATTGATACATGTTTGAATCGCAATCATTGAAGAAATTCCTATTGCAAGCAAACTTCCAAAAGGGTCTTCACATTTTCTTGCAATATAAAAGCCTTTTACAACGATAAAGCCGAGTATGGCAAGAACAAAAAACACACCGAAAAAGCCTAGCTCTTCTGATATAATCGCCATAATAAAATCTGTATGCGGCTCTGGAAGGTAGCCATACTTTTGTACGCTCTCCCCAAGACCGAGACCAAAAAACCCACCTGATCCGATGGCATAATATGAATTAATCAATTGATGTCCTGTATCACCAGCATCTCTAAATGGATTTTGGAAACTCTCAAAACGTCCAAGTCGATTTTTGGTGAAAATCTTATCCCAAAAAAGAAAAATAAATGGTGTCACGATAACCATGACCGCACTAAATAGTGCCAATAACTTTGCAAGTGTTTTACCGCTAAAACCTGAACATAAAATCATCACAAATGCAATCATTCCAATAATAAAAGCTGTTCCATAGTCTGGCTGGAGAATGATAAATCCACATAAAATGGACACAATGACAATCGGAGGAGTTACTCCTCTAAGAATATGGTCAATGTAATGCTGCTTTTTTGCATAGACAGCAGCAAGATAGATGATCACGACGAGTTTTACAAATTCTGCAGGCTGTAGACTAAAAGGTCCTATTTTAATCCAGCTTTTTGCATTCCCTGCAATGTGCCCGCCAAAATAAACATAAATGAGCGATAAAATAGAAACGATCAGCATCACAATTTGCAATTTTTTATTAGAAAATACATGATACGGAACGAGGGCTGTAAAAACCAATATGGCTGCCCCGACGATCATAAATAAAAGCTGTTTCTTAAAAAAAGCGTCTGGTGCAGCATCATATCTGATGACAGCGGTAATCATACTTGAGCTATATACCATCACCAAACCGAACGCGCTAATTAATATAATGGCGAACAATAATGAGTAGTCATACGATCTTAGCATTCTCTTTAACATATAATCCTCTTCCTAACGTCTGTTTCTACTGTTGTGTATTCCTCTTAGCTGTTTTTATTCTACTACATTTTCTCCGTTCGATCTCGTTTTACCTCTTTTATATTGTTCGTCTGTGATGGAATGATCAAGTCCGTTTGTTATCAATTGATGAAAAAAACGATGACAAAAAAACCCAAACTTTTTGCGGAAGTTTGAGTTCTCAACCATTATTTTTTTGTAAACGCATCATGAAGTGCGGAAAGCTCTCTCTCAAGTTTATCGAGTAGTTTCTTGCCTTCATGGTGATCAACTAATCCAAGACGGACAGCAAAGTCAATTTCTCTTGATAATCCGAACATTTGAGTATCTAAAACCTCTTCATAAAGAGGACATTGCGGCATCGTTAAGTTGTCCATTTGCACTTGGATCAATTTTAAAATTTTATCTGCATCCAGTTTTAACAAAGACAGTGCTTTTTGCCGATGATCGACTAAAATTTCTGACGCCAAAAGTATCCCTCCGTTCCCCAGGCGAGTACCTAATTCTTCTATTTATCATAAAGCGAAACGCCCAAAATTGCAAGCAGATTTGTACAGTTCCCTCTGTAAAAATAAAAAGAAGCAATCATTGGTTAAAAGATACTCATCTCATATTTTTCACTCATAAGTTCAAGCAATTTAATACCGGCTATACTATTCCCTTTTTCATCCAAGGCAGGTCCGAAGATTCCAATGCCAAAATCATATGGTGCAGCTCCCATGATTCCGCCTGACACTCCACTTTTGGCCGGAATTCCTATCTTGATTGCAAATTCCCCGCTCGCATTATACATTCCGCATGTTACCATAAATGTTTTACAAATTCTAGCAACATCTTTTGAAAGAATTTGTTTTCCAGTTTCAGGGTGCCGGCCATCTAATGAAAAAACACAGGCAATTTTCGCCAAGTCAAGACTGTTCATCATCACAGCACATTGCTTCGTATATAAATCCATCACCTTTTCAACATTTCCTTCAATGATATGATATTGTTTCATATAATAGCACATAGCTCGGTTAATCATGGACGTTTCAAATTCTGATGCAGCAGTCTCTTTGCAGTATGTAATGGATGCATCATTCGCTAGCTCTCTAATGAAAGACAACAGGCGCTGCAACTGATATTGAGGAGTAGCTCCTCTTATTAAACTTGTTACCGCCAGCGCTCCTGCATTAATCATTGGATTAAGAGGTTTATTCGGGCTTGCGGTTTCAAGTTTAATCATAGAATTAAACGGGTCTCCTGTCGGTTCTTGTCCAACATATTGGAATACTTTTTTCGGTCCTTCCTCAGTTAAGACGAGCGCAAGAGCCAATACTTTAGAAATACTTTGCAGTGTAAAACGTTTATCAACATTCCCAGCCGAATGACAAATATTGCTCACATGATAAACAGCAACAGATAAATCGGTTGGATCTGCTTTACCGAGAGCGGGAATGTAAGATGCCACTTCTCCATCTTTGGCCACTTTCTTTGCCTCTTCTACGAATTGCTGAAGCTCTTCATTGTCTCGACATGCCATGTCCAATATCCTCCCTATTTTTCATACAAGGATAGTGTGCACAAGAAGAAGCATGTTTATGAAAGTGACAAAGTGCGTGAAAACTTCTATAATTTAGGGTGGAAAGGGGTTGTCTTTGACATGAGCATTATTCAAATTAAGGGGAACGTACGCTACAATATCACCATTGACCCAAGTGTATGGATTTTTGATGACCGCAAGTTTTTAATGGATTCATTTTTTGAGAAAAAGGCAGCGATTGAAACGGATCAAGTAGAAAGTGAACTTGATCAAGAGCGGGTCATAAGAGAAGGACAAACACTTCCACCCACTTTAAAAACAGAGAAAAAGTTTGAAAAAGAACGGCTGATAACAGGCAGCTTTGGGATGAAACTTGGCGAAATGCTGAAAAATGCAGAACCGCTTGAACAGGCAGAAACGTGTGAATTTGTCACAGAAACTGAGACGGTTGTTGTTCCACTCTCTTCGGCCATGGACAGCATTGCCCACTTTAGCCAGCATGGTAAGCCTATTACAGAAGAAGGACCAATCCACGTCTATTTCGCGGATCAGCCCACATTGCCTCAGCCTATTAAAGGTGTAAAAGAATTAATTATTACATAAGATAAGGGGTCTGGACTATAATAAATCAGCAGCAAGCTGTGCAAGTCCAGACCTTTCTCCTTTGACAAGCTTGACATGTCCCGATATTTGCTGCTCTTTAAAACGCTCAATCACATAGGTGAGACCATTATTAAAGCTGTCTAAATAAGGATGATCAATCTGCTCAGGATCTCCCATCAGCACAATTTTACTTCCCTCTCCTACTCGTGTTAACAACGTTTTCACCTCATGTTTTGTTAGATTTTGCGCCTCATCAATGATAATAAATTGATCAGGGATACTTCTTCCTCGAATGTATGTCAAAGCTTCCACTTGAATAGAGCCAATCCCAGCTAATATGGCATCCAGTTCACCTGTTTTATTTGTATTAAATAAAAATTCAAGGTTATCATAAATCGGCTGCATCCACGGTCTGAGCTTCTCTTCCTTTTCTCCTGGTAAATACCCTAAATCCTTACCAACTGGAACGATCGAGCGTGCCACTATTAATTTTTTATACAAACCCAGATCCTCTGTTTGCATGAGCCCGGCAGCAAGTGCAAGCAATGTTTTGCCCGTACCCGCCTTTCCAATGAGCGTCACAAGCGGAATATCACGACGCAAGAGTAATTCTAGTGCCATGGTCTGCTGTACGTTTTTCGGGCGGATTCCCCAAACATACTCTTGATCATAAATGAGCCGCTTGATGTGACCTGCTTTTTGATCAAGCATTCCTAAAGCAGATCCGCCTTCATTCCCCTTCATAATGACAAATTGATGAGGATTTAATGGATAATTTGTTACCTCTTTCACTTGTAATTGATTCTGTTGATAAAATGTATTTAATAGCTCAGTGGGAATATATAACTCGTTATAGCCATTATCAATGTCTTCATCTTGAAGCACTCGATCACTTAAGAAATCCTCTGCTTGTAGTCCAATGGCATCAGCTTTCACACGCACAAGGACATCCTTACTCACCAAAATGACCGGCCTGCCATGAGGCTTTGTCGCTTCTTCTAAACTTAAATTTTTCGCTACAGCCAAAATCCGATTATCATTTGTTTTTTCGATAAAAATTTCCTGCAGTTCATGGAAAGAGCGATGATTCAATTCAATTCGCAGCGTTCCTTTTGACTCTAGCGTAATTTTCTCATGAAGTTTCCCTTTTGATCGCAAGCCGTCAATCAGGCGTGAGACACGCCGAGCATTTTGCCCTATCTCGTCCATATATCTTTTTTTCGAATCTACTTCTTCTAACACAACGGCCGGAATCACGACCTCATTGTCCTCAAATGAAAAGATTGAATTCGGATCCTGTAATAACACATTTGTGTCTAATACATAAATTTTACTCAGGTCCTTCGCCTCCTGATCGGGGTTTCATTCATCCTTGTCTTTCCCAAAACGATTGTTAAAATATATGTTTTCATGAATAAAGTTAGAAGGTTAATTCAACAATAAAATAAATCATGCAGTTTGTGAAGGAGGAAATACAAATGCGTCTGTTTTTTAAGCTCTTGATGATTCAGACCATCTTTTTATTAGGCGCTTGTCAGCAGCAGGAAAAGCACGAGACTGGCGCTGGGCAAGAAGGACGCGAGCGCTTGGTTCGGGTGTCAGACTCATCAAAGAAAACAACCGATCACGCCCGCTCATCGACAGATGTAGCACAACATCTCGTGAACGTGACAGAGCATGTAGCAGATGTAAAAGATGCAACTGCCGTTGTCATAGGCCGCTATGCTGTCGTTGGAATTGATGTAAAAGATGATTTAGATCGAAGTAAGGTAGAAACCATTAAATATTCGGTAGCTAAAGCGCTGAAAAATGATCCTGAAGGTGCAAATGCTGTCGTTGTCGCTGATCCTGATACAGTCAGCAGATTAAAACAAATGGGCAAAGAAATACAAAAAGGACGTCCTGTAAGCGGTATTATGGATGAGCTTGCTGCCATTGTCGGACGCGTTATGCCAGAGATGCCTCATAATGAAATCGATCGTAGCGAAACGGACCCGACAAACGATGCTAATCATCAGCTCAAGCAAAACGATCAAAAACAATTAGAAAAAAACCAAAACGATCAATCAAACCATCATATGAATCATAAGAAATAATGTAAACGGCTTATACCTCCTGTGATATAAGCCGTTTTCGATGTTAATTCAAGTCAGTGATAAAACGTGCTATAATAAGGTCAATGGAGTGAGGTGAAAATGGTGAGAGTGAAATGCTCGTTATGTGATACGCTTGAAACAATTGATGACGATACATTGGTTGCTAAACGGTTAAGAAATCGACCGATTCATACATATATGTGCGATGTTTGCCATGAAAGAATTAAAATAAAGACTGAAGATCGCATTAAAACTGGCAGATTCTCTCTTTATCAAGATCCTGCGACAAAAGAGAAAAAGAAGAAAAAAGAACGAAAAACATGAAAAAAGACCTGACATATCATCAGGTCTTTTTACGTATTCACCGTTCCCTCTTTTCTCGCACGATGCAGCCGTATTTTATAAATAATCAAAATGGTAGCTGCCACAACAAGACCTTCCGCCACTGGCAAAAAGATCCCTAGAAATGTAAGAAACGTACATCCAAAAATTAAAAACAAGTAAATAATGATTGCTTTTAATATCGGTAAACGTCTTGCAAAGCCGAGCTTAAAAACAATAATCGCTAAAACAAGGACAGTGCCATAAAGAATCCACATCCCTGTTTGTGGATTTTCATCGACACGATACAACATGGCGAAAAAAGATAAATGCTCACTTACTTCCTGTTCATTCAAAAAGATTCCCTCCCCTTATATTTCAGGGTTCTATCTTTTTATTTCTTCATGGAATTAAGATAATCCTGCTAGCTTTTTCTTCTTCGCTGCTTTCTCACGTTCGTTTTTATCTAAAATTTTCTTTCTTAGACGAATAGATTTAGGTGTGACTTCACAATATTCGTCATCATTTAAATACTCAAGAGATTCCTCAAGTGACATAATACGTGGTTTTTTCATACTCACAGTTTGATCTTTTGTTGCTGAGCGTACGTTTGTTTGTTGTTTCATACGGCTAATGTTTACAACAAGGTCATTCTCACGGTTATGCTCACCGACAATCATTCCTTGATATACTTCCGTACCCGGTTCAACAAAGATCACACCACGCTCTTCTACCCCTTGGATTCCATAAGCTGTCGCTTTACCTGTTTCCATAGAAACAAGTACACCTTGACGGCGTCCACCAACTTGACCAGACTGCATTGGCTGGTAGCTGTCAAAAGTATGGTTAAGAATACCAAAACCACGCGTTAATGAGAGAAATTCAGTTGAATATCCGATTAAACCACGTGATGGAACATGAAAGATCAGGCGAACTTGACCGTTCCCATTATTAATCATGTCAATCATTTCACCTTTTCTTGCGCCCATTGATTCCATAACAGAACCAGTATGCTCTTCTGGAACATCAATTTGAACACGCTCAACAGGCTCACATCGAACACCATCAATTTCTTTTACAATAACTTCTGGTTTCGATACTTGTAATTCGAAACCTTCACGTCTCATATTCTCAATCAGAATAGATAAGTGAAGCTCTCCACGTCCAGAAACAATCCATGCATCAGGTGAATCAGTAGGATCAACACGAAGACTTACGTCTGTTTGAAGTTGCTGCTTTAGACGCTCTTCAATTTTACGTGATGTCACATATTTCCCTTCACGCCCTGCAAACGGACTGTTATTCACGACAAACGTCATTTGAAGTGTTGGCTCATCAATACGAAGGATTGGAAGTGCCTCTTGGTGTTCTACTGGACAAACTGTTTCACCAACGTTAATGTCTTCCATACCAGATACGGCAACAAGATCCCCAGCTTTCGCTTCGTTGATTTCAACTCGTTTTAGACCTTGGAAACCAAAAATCTTGGTTACACGGAATTGTTTGACACTGCCATCAACTTTCATCAGTGCCACTTGCTGACCTACCTGCATCGTTCCTCTAAATACACGACCGATCCCAATTCTTCCAACATAATCATTGTAATCAAGTAGTGCGACTTGGAATTGAAGCGGCTCTTCATGGTTGTCAATTGGACTTGGAATATGGTTAACAATCGCTTCAAATAAAGCTTCCATGTTTTCATCTTGCTTGCTCGCATCATGACTTGCTGTACCATTGATTGCTGATGCATACACAACTGGGAATTCAAGCTGTTCTTCTGTCGCATCCAATTCAATAAACAGGTCAATGACTTCATCCACAACTTCATTAGGACGAGCAAAGTCACGGTCAATTTTATTGACAACGACAATTGGTGTTAAGTTTTGCTCAAGTGCTTTTTTTAGCACAAATCGTGTTTGAGGCATACAGCCTTCATAAGCATCCACAACTAGAAGTACACCATCTACCATTTTCATGATACGCTCAACTTCACCACCGAAATCGGCGTGTCCAGGTGTATCTAAAATATTAATGCGTGTATCTTTATAATGGATCGCAGTATTTTTAGCTAAAATTGTAATACCGCGCTCTCGCTCTAAATCATTTGAGTCCATGGCTCTTTCAGCGATATTTTCATTTGCTCGGAAAGTACCGGCTTGATGGAGCAATTGGTCAACAAGCGTCGTTTTACCATGGTCAACGTGGGCAATAATTGCGATGTTGCGAAGGTCTTTTCGAAGTTTCACATTTTCATCTCCTAAAATAAATAGATAACTTTCATATTATATCACAATCCCCTTTAAAAGCCGATTGTTTTTCTGTAAACTGATATTAACTCTATAAAAAGGATGGAGACAAATGAAACGAATCAAATGGCTTCTATTACTATGTGCATTTCTTGCAGTGGTCAGTATGGCGTTTATTGGAGTATCTGTAGCTGAAAAAAACATACTCGGAACAATTATCAGTATCGTTTTCGTCATGGTTTTCATGGGTACAGGATTTACATTAAAAAGAAAATTAAACGTATCATAAAAAATTTTTGCAAGTCTTCTGCATTTTACACAGTAGAAGGCTTTTTATTTTGAACAATTCCAGACCATCAACCTATGAATTGCCCAGTTTCTAGTTTGAACTTAAGCAATGGGTTAGCCAACATAAGCAATATGCCCCTCTTTGCGATTCGACAAGAACGTTTATAGTTCTCCAAAATCAAACACAATGTTACATTTACCCTATTCTTCCATGAAGTTTCTCATGGTATGCTGTTCTTGCAACAAAAATTTAACAGAAAAGGGAGAGAAAAGAAGCATGAAGAAGTTATTGAGCAAATCGCTCAGCTCTGTTGTATTTTTCGCTTTAGCCATCATTCTTACTTTCACAACAGTAGCTCCTGGGCAAGCCAAAGCTGCAACCTTCAAAGGGATTCCTTTTGAGCAGCAAGAAATCATTAAGAATTTATTGGAGAAAAACGGGCGTGTCATCAACATCCTCATCAATTCATTTGTTGTGGAAGATAACAGCTACACATTTGATGTGAAGAAAGCTGTTGAGCTTGGTCTTACAGAGGAAGAAGCTGCAACTGCTGAAAAATTCTTAGATCGTGCAGCTGTTCTAACAATCGTTTTCAGTGAAAGCATCACTAAAAACGATAAAGGAAAGTTAGCATTTGACGCAAAGAAAGCTGTTGAGCTTGGTCTTACTAAAGAAGAAGCTGAAAAATTTGAAAAACTTTTCAAATCAGTAATCAGAATTGTTGATCTTGCAGGAGATGCACTTGTTCTAGACAAAAAAGGGAATGTCGTAATTGATTCTAAAATTGCAAAAGGTCTTGGGTTCAGCTCTACTGAATTACTTGTGATCAACCAATTGCTAAAGAAAATCCCTCAAGAGCAACTTAAAACTTTCTATGATGCAATTCAAATTGCTAAAGAAAAATTAAGCTAAGCTCTAAAACCCCATCTGGACGAACCAGATGGGGTTGTTTTATTTGAACCAATAGAGGATGACCATGACAACGTATACTATACCAAACGCTATGCATGCTCTGAGTAAAAGTTTTCCGAAATAACGTTCTTTAAATTTTCTTTTTTCTTCATTTTCATCCATATATGGTATTGGATTTTCTGACATCTTTATGAGTGGTATAGGCTCTATCATTTCTCGATAAAGATGACTGCATATTTCACATGAACGTAAGTGCTCCTCGACTATTTTTTTTGTCTCTGCACTACAATCCCCTTCTATATAAAGTGGCAGCAGTTCTTTGATAAGATAACAGCTCATTTATTGAACTCCTCACAATGTAACATTCGTTTCAGTTCTAATCTTGCTCGATGAAGGGTTGTTTTTACTTTAGATAATTTCCAATTCAGAATTTCAGCCACTTCTTCATAAGATAATTCCTGTATTTCTCTTAAAATGAGCACATCCCTGTAAGTATCCTTCAACTGATTGATATTGGTCCACAGCCTTTGAATGTCAGCTTGTTTTTCTATGTGATCTTCTGGTGTGGTGAAAGACTGTTGCTCTATCTGATCAAAATCTTCTACATCTGTAAAAGAGCGCTTCACTTTTCGTCGATAGTCATTTACAAATGTGTGATATGCGATGGTATAAAGCCATGTTTTTATACTAGAATGCCCTTTAAAAGAAGATAACCCATGCAGTGCCTTGATAAATACGTCCTGTGACAAGTCCTTTGCCGTTTCAATATTTCCTGTACGGCGATATAAATATTTTGTAATTTCCTGATAATGTTCTTCATATATTTTTTCAATCTGATGAGTTGATTTGGCCATTAAAAATAAAACCACACAGTCATCCAAATGGATAATAAAATAAAACAGGTGTATAGCATATAGATGAAAACTTTCATATGTCTCAACTGGCTATAATCATTCTCAATCAGTTCTTTAGACTGCTCATTTTCCGCCAAAGAATGCTGATACTGTTCCTCATGAATTTTCATCCAATTCGCAGCCTCTTCTTCTAATTCCCCTTCCTGATACAACTCATATAAGTCTTGAAAGATTGCTTGTTTCTCTTTATCTGTCAAAACGGTGCACCTCTTTTGTTCGTCCATTTACTTCATATATTTCATGCTCATTTGCTCCGAATGTTTGTATAATGACAAACCACGAAATTCTCATTTCCCCTTCTTTATTGATCATTCTCACAGGTTTTATTTGTTTTTTATAGATCATATAAGGGTTATATCTTTTTAACACCTGTTGATAGATCAAATCACGTTCATGATTTGAAATCAAATGTGGAAGGGATGATTCTGATTGCCAACTTAACTTCATTTCGCTAGCTTCTTTTGTCATATTTAAAGCGGAAGATGAATGATCAAAGAAATACTTCGTATGATTTTCTGAACCTGATTTTTTGACAACCTCTGACGGTTGTCTCCCCATAAGGGTTATCAAATCATCATCACTGATTTTTTCTTTTCTCTGATTGAGGGTTGCTTTAGACAGTTGTATCTCAACCAGTTCTTTTGTTGAACCATTAAATTGAAAAACAGATTGGTCTGCTGCTTTCACTTTCACCAGATGGTTCCAATCAAAGTAAAAATCATCAATACTCGTGATTTGGTATGCAGGTGGATGAAGTTTGAGCTGATCATAGATGTTGTTTATTTTTTTTGCAATATCTTTCTCTGTTATCTTAATCCGGTCTAAATCTTTTAAACGGAAGATTGTGTTAGTGTATTGTGCTTGTAGAAGTGTCTCTCCTTCCCAAGTCGCACCCGCTAAACTCTCATGCTCATCATCAGGCATTTTCGACTGAAGCGAAATGGTCGTCTCTCTTTCGTCTTTTTCAATTTTGACATGAATACGGTCCAAATCAACGGTTCGTCCACTTCTTTCAAAGAATTCGATCGTTCTTTTCTTATATTCTTGATCGGTTAAAACCTTTCCCTTTGCATGTCCTTGATAAGAATAGCTTTTTAATTCGCCTGTAAAAGCGGAAATATTGACTTCATATTCATCATCAACAAACAAGTAATGATATTCAATCGGCTGATCACTAGCCTTTACATGTAATTGATGATTAGCAGGCACAAATTTCATTGCGAGTTCTTTCGCACTTTTTGCAGATAGAGGGTGATCATCATCCGAGAAAGTATCGGTGATTTCCGTTTTGGTAATTTGAAACAATGCATGGGGCACGTTCATGATTGGATTGAGTAATAGCATAAAAAAGACTGCAATGCTTCCTATCATCAACTGTCTCCATCTTACCTTGTTTTTTAATAAAACATCTAATAAATAAATGGTCATAAAACTTCCTGCTGCTGTCACAATAATGACGATCGATTTCAGCGAGGATTGAAGTTGATACTTCGAGATCGAAGGGTAAAAAATATACAGCAATGCAGCTAAGATAAGACCATAGAACAGGAGCATATCCTTCCTTTTCTGATGCCAAAACAAACGGAAGAAAAGAAACAGGAGCGATATCGTAAAACCACACATGAGAGCGATTCCAATAAGGTCTCTCCCCACCAGTCCGACATCACCACTATCATAAAAACGTTTGATTTCAGCTAAGACGATAAACACCGTTTGAAATAAGGGCAACAGTAAAACAGATAAATCAAAGGTGAAAAACAAGCCTTTATTTTTTAGAAAAGAAAGCGAAATCACATAATAAAGTGATGCAAGCAGAACATAACCATATATCAAAAATTGCATAAAACTTGTTAACACTTCAAATGTTTCAACGGTATAATCCCTAGCATTGACTTGGTGAATCATTTCAAGTGTCATCCCGCTTAATAGAACAACTCTCAATGCGATTCCCGCATAAAACAGATAACTGTTTTTATTGCCTTTACACAAGGGAATCGTTACATAGAGGACAAAAAGTCCAAGAACACACCACTGGATGATCTTCATACTGTACTCATTTAAAATAAAGTATCTTTCAAAATGGAGAGATAAATCGCTAAACAAATCAAACATCTATACACAATCCTTTGCATGAAATTAAGGCCTCGTTCGTATAGACATTTGTCTTACCAAAAAGTTTCATCAAAAACAAGAAATCACTTCATCCTCATGAAGTGATTGTCGTTACTTTTTATGTTTGATTCCTTTTATGTAGTCTTGCAAGATTTTTTCACAGATGGATTTGTTCCCTGCAACGATACTGTTTTTGTCTAGGAAGGTGAGCGGTTCTCCGTGAATGTTTGAGTAAACAGCTCCTACCTCATCAAGCAATACGCAACCGGCTGCATAATCCCATGGCGAAAGCCTCATGGTCACGTAAGCGTCACTTCTGCCACTTGCAATATAAGCAAGTTCAAGGGCAGCTGAGCCAATGTTCCTTGTTCCTCTGACATCACGCACGAGTCGAGCAAACGGTTTTGCATCGAAATACGGACTTTCAATAACCCATGTTGGATTAATGCCAACAATCGCTTTTTCTATGGCTACTTCCTTTAGTCGCGGCAGCGCTATATCATTCATATACGCTCCTTTTCCTTTGACTGCATGGTATAGCTCGTCATGAATGACATCATAAATAAGACCGATTTTTCCGATTCCATTTTCAAATATCCCTATTGAAATGGCGAAATTCCGTTTTTGATGGACAAAGTTCATCGTTCCATCAATCGGATCAATAATCCAGACAATCCCATCAAGGGAAGTTATCTGTTCCCCTTGGCCCTCTTCCCCTAAGATGTGATGGTCTGTAAATGTCGACTGAATTTTTTCAATGAAAAAACGTTCTGTTTCTTTATCAATATTTGTGACAAGATCATTTGGATTTGATTTTGTTTCAATTGATAGACCTTCCTGCATGGATACTTTCATGCGGTTTCCCGCTTCTTTTACCCAGAGCTTTGCAAGACGGTCAATTTCCAGCCAGTTTGTCATCAGCCTGAAAACCTCTTTTCTATGTATAACCTGTTTATATTAGGATACTGATTTTATGTACGTAAAAGCAAGAAAAATGCAGCTTCATACAAAAACGAACCGATGAATTGGTTCGTTTTTACCTCACTTGTTCTACCCTTGAAGCTGTTCCCATTCTTTTCTTAGGCGCTCAAGCTTTCGTTTGCTTCGTTCAATTTGGATGTCATCTTTTTGCTCGATGGCTTCATGAAGCGTAGAAAGTTCATAATCAACCTCTAATCTCCACACAACAATGCGATTCTTCTTCTCCTGTCTATGCCCATGCTTCACGATTTGCTTCATTGGTCAACGCCCCTTCCAGAGAATGATTCATTCCTTGCCAGTTTTCATTTATGAAAGATTCAATTGATAAGAGAAACGGTTCTTGCTTATATCGTATGAAGAGATCGCATAACCGTAACGACATTCTAAAAATTGTGTTTTTACCTATTTCTTATGTACCACTAAATTGATGGTTTTAAACGCTAAATCGCTTCAGCAGTAACTCTTTCTCTTCATGGTGCATCTTTTTTTTGAGCTTGACCTAAGCTATGATAAAATATGATCAGCGAAAATAAACAGGAGGCCTAACATGAGTGAGATGCGTTTTAATGATGAAGATTTTGAAACATTCACAGTTGACGGTTTAGATGAACGAATGACCGTATTAAAGAAAAGAGTCCGTCCAAAGCTTGAAGCACTTGGCGAACACTTTGCCCCGCTCCTTTCTTCTGTTACAGGTGATGAGATGTTTGTCCATGTAGCAAAACATGCAAGAAGATCGGTGAACCCGCCAAATGATACGTGGGTAGCTTTCGCAAACAGCAAGCGCGGCTATAAAAAACTCCCTCATTTTCAAATTGGACTTTGGAAAACCCATGTATTTGTTTGGTTTGCGCTTATATACGAATCTCCTGTCAAAGGTGAGTATGGTCAGTTATTTGAAAAAGAGCTAGATACCATTCAAAAGAAAATTCCGCAAGATTTTGTTTGGTCTAAGGATCATATGAAACCAGACGTACTGCGCCACAGCGAGCTTGATGCTGAAGGGCTGAAAACATTATTTCAACGTGTGCAAACAGTGAAAAGAGCCGAACTTCTTTGCGGTATCCAGCTACCTAGAGAGGAAGTCGTTCAAATGAATAATGAAGCATTTTTATCAAAAATTGAAGAAGCCTTCCATACTTTAGCATTTCTTTACCGCTTCACCCATAAAGAATCTGTATAAAAAACGAGCCAAAATTGGCTCGTTTTTTACATACGTATGATGGCTGTTTCTTCTGCTTCCTTCGCCTTTTTTACTGTGCGGTAAGAGGAATAACCACTTCCCTTTTCAAAAGCTGCACAATACGTCTTTTCCTCTGATTTTGATGGCACAACCTCTTTAAACCGCTTATAAGCATTTAACAGCTCCTGTTTCGCTACCCCTTTTTCATATGCTTTTTCAATCGCTTGGAAAAACGAAATGACAGCAATTTTTTCCTCTGTTGTCCATTCGATATCCATTGGATATTGATATTCCATTTACTCTTCCCTCACTTTAACATGACTCTTTTCATTTGAACTTCTATTATAGCATCACATAAACAAGACACTGCTTGATTTTTATACTTTACATTCCGAACAGTTCATAATATAATTTTTTTGTTTTATGCAATGAAATCTGCTACTTAACGGCATAATAACAGCAGGTATTTCGATGAAGGTGGGAAAGCAATTGTCACAACATGATACACCCTTATACACTGGCCTCAAAAAACATGCTTCAACAAATCCAGTACAATTTCACATTCCAGGCCATAAAAAAGGAGCCGGAATGGACCCTGAATTTCGAGCATTTATTGGAGACAATGCGCTAAGTATTGACCTCATTAATATAGAGCCTCTCGATGATTTGCATTCTCCTCGAGGGATAATAAAAGAAGCACAGGAATTAGCAGCCGAAGCATTCGGTGCAGACCATACTTTTTTCTCCATTCAAGGAACAAGCGGCGCCATTATGACAATGGTAATGACCGTCTGCGGACCTGGCGATAAAATCATTGTTCCGCGTAACGTCCATAAATCAATTATGTCAGCGATTGTATTCTCTGGTGCAATTCCTATTTTTATTCATCCAGAAATCGACAAAAAGCTTGGCATTTCTCACGGCATTACGCCAGCCTCAGCACAAAAAGCACTCACTGAACATCCAGATGCAAAAGGACTGCTTGTAATTAACCCGACGTATTTTGGCATCTCAGCTGACTTAAAAACAATTGTGGAGATTGCCCATTCATTTGGTGTGCCGGTCCTTGTTGATGAAGCGCACGGCGTACACATTCATTTTCACGATGAGCTGCCACTCTCTGCGATGCAAGCAGGAGCTGATATGGCAGCAACAAGTGTTCATAAACTAGGAGGTTCTCTCACACAAAGCTCTATTTTAAATATGAAGGAAGGACTTGTCTCAAAAGACCGTGTCCAATCTATTTTGAGCATGCTTACAACAACGTCTACTTCTTATTTGCTGTTAGCATCACTGGATGTCGCCAGAAAACGATTAGCCACCGAAGGAAAAGCACTTGCGGATAAAGCGATTCGTTTAGCTGAAACTGCCAGAGATCGTTTGAATCAAATTGATGGAATTACCTGTATCGGTCAAGAGATATTAGATTCGGCTTCGACTTACGATTATGACCCAACCAAATTAATTATCTCCATTAAAGACCTTGGGCTGAATGGTCATGATGTTGAAAAATGGTTGAGAGAAAGCTATCGTATTGAAGTGGAGCTCTCTGACCTTTACAACATTTTATGTATCGTGACACCTGGTGATTCTGAAGAAACCATTGATACCCTTGTGTCTGCTATGGAAGAGATTGCAGCTACATCTGCACGTGATGACGGGAAACACGCCGTTACGGAAGTGCTATTACCTGAAATCCCATCACTTGCTATGACCCCGCGCGATGCTTTTTACGCCACAACTGAAGTGATCCCATTCAAAAAAGCTGCTGGTCGTATTATTGCAGAGTTTGTCATGGTGTACCCGCCTGGTATTCCGATTTTTATCCCAGGCGAGATCATTACAGAAGAAAATATTTCGTATATCTTTAAAAATATTGAAATTGGTCTACCTGTTCAAGGACCTGAAGATTCTACGTTAGAAATGATTCGAGTCATTAAAGAACAAAAACCAATTTTATAAAAAGAAAGCATGCTGCCCCAGAACGGAGCTGCATGCTTTTTTATTTATTCAGAGGCTTCATCACAGCAATGACAGTGACCACAAGTTCCGTAAAGTGTCGTCACTTTTTCATTCTCAAACTGATCAATGGTTTCATTGCACTCCTGACAAACAATTGTACCCACCGTACATTCCCCTTTTCTTCAATCATAGTTTGAAAGCGTTTAATCTATTTCATATCTCTATAATATGATGTCACATTTAAGTTGTCAACGGTTAATTGTATGGCACATTTAATCTATTTTTATTAAAACACATTTTTTTGTCAAATTGAGTGAACGTTTCAATTGTATTTTGCTTCATATCAATTCTGTAACAATTGGATAACAATCGAAAATTGTCAAAAAGGACATGATAAACTAAAGTGACTAACAGGGAATCACTCCTAAATATGTTGGTACAACCCCAAAGGATTTTGAGGTGAATAGATTGAATGTTTTGCGGACCATTCTCATGATATTTCCCATGCTCTTTGTACTTAGCTCATGCTCATTTGCGTATATCATACCGAATAAGACAGAGCAAGTCAGTCATATTCAAAAGCCGAGAGTTCTATTTTTTACCGATGCAGAAAATCTTGATAAAGAGAGTCCTTATTATGATGCGGTACTCGATTTAAAGAATGAATACCCAAAGGAAATGTCGAAGATGATTGTGAAAGAAGATCGAAAAGGCTGGAAAAATGAAGTAGACGAACTGCCAGCTATTTTGCTTGTGAACAATGAAAAAGTGATCGTGAAGATCGAAGGAGATGTCCGAAGTAAAGAGGATATCTTGTCACCCTTATGTCATGCATTAGACAGCGTGAACACCAATTAAATTGGCTGATCTTGCTCCTTATATATATTCATATGAAAAAAACCCCTCACGATATGAGGGGTTTTTGTGTTCTTTATTTTACAATATGGATTGGGCTTCCAATTGCTACTTCAGCCGTTTCCATTGTGATTTCACCAAGGGTTGGGTGAGCATGAATCGTCATTGCGATATCTTCAGCAGTCACACCAGCTTCGATTGCAAGGCTAAGCTCTGAAATCATATCAGATGCACCGACACCAGCGATTTGTGCACCGATGACTAGACCGTCTTCTTTACGAGTGATCATTTTCATGAAGCCGTCAGTTGCATCAAGAGAAAGTGCACGTCCGTTTGCTGCAAATGGGAATTTTGCTGCAACGATCTCGATGCCTTCTTCTTTTGCTTTTGCTTCAGTGTAACCGACAGTTGCAAGTTCTGGCTCAGAGAATACAACAGCAGGAATACCGAGGTAATCAATTTCAGCTGGCTCTCCAGCGATTGCTTCTGCTGCAATTTTACCTTCATAAGAAGCTTTATGTGCAAGTGGTGGACCTTCAACGATGTCACCAATTGCGTAAATATTTGGTACGTTTGTGCGGCATTGTTTGTCCGTTTTGACAAGTCCGCGGTCTGTCAATTCAACACCTGCTTGCTCTAGGCCAAGCTCATCTGTATTTGGACGACGACCTACCGTTACAAGAACGTAGTCAGCGTCAACTGTTTTTTCTTCGCCTTTTACTTCGAATGTAACAGTTACGCCATCAGATTTTTCTTCAACGCCTTTTGCAAGAGCGTTTGTATGAATTTCGACGTTTCCTTTTTTCTTAAGGTTACGTTTTACTAAAGAACTCATTTGCTTTTCAAAGCCTGGAAGAATTTCGTCTCCACCTTCAAGGATTACAACTTCTGTTCCAAAGTTTGCATAAGCTGTTCCAAGCTCAGTCCCGATGTATCCGCCACCGATGACAACTAACTTTTTAGGTATTTCTTTAAGCGCAAGAGCACCAGTTGAGTTAATCACGCGCTCAGTGTATTTAAATGCAGGCAATTCAATTGGACGAGATCCAGTTGCAAGGATTGCATTTTTGAAAGTGTAAGTCTGTGCTGAGTTTTCATCCATCACACGTACAGAGTTGCTGTCTACGAAATAAGCTTCACCTTTGACGATGTCCACTTTATTTCCTTTAAGAAGACCTTGAACTCCACCTGTTAATTTGCCCACAACAGAAGCTTTCCACTCTTGAACTTTTGTGAAGTCAACTGTTACGTTTTCAGCTTTAATACCCATATCTTCAGAATGCTTTGCATTTTCAAAACGATGACCAGCATTAATTAATGCTTTTGAAGGAATACAACCGACGTTTAGACATACACCGCCAAGCGTTCCTTTTTCAACAATTGTTACTTTTTGCCCAAGTTGTGCAGCACGAATAGCAGCTACATATCCACCAGGACCTGCACCGATGACAAGAGTATCTGTTTCGATTGGGAAATCTCCTACTACCATGATATTACGCCTCCATTAAAATTAATTGTGGATCATTCAATAAACGCTTGATGTGGTTAAGGGCATTTTGCGCAGTAGCTCCATCAATCATACGATGGTCAAAGCTTAGGGAAAGAGCTAAGACTGGAGCTGCAACGATTTCGCCATCACGTACAATCGCTTTTTCAGCGATACGGCCAATTCCAAGGATCGCTACTTCTGGGTGATTAATTACTGGCGTAAACCATTGACCACCAGCAGAACCGATGTTTGTGATGGTGCAAGATGCACCTTTCATTTCAGCAGGAGCCAATTTACCTTCACGTGCTTTTGTTGCAAGCTCATTAATTTCGTTAGATACTTCAAAAATTGCTTTGCGGTCAGTATTTTTCACAACTGGAACAAGCAAGCCTTTTTCAGTATCTGCTGCAATTCCGATGTTGTAGTAATGCTTTTGAACAACTTCATCCGTTTTATCATCAATAGAAGTATTCAATACTGGGTATTTCTTCAGTGCAGAAGTAAGAGCTTTTACAACGTAAGGCAAGTAAGTTAACTTGATTCCTTGATCAGCTGCAACTTGTTTGAATTGTTTACGGTGTGCAACAAGGTTTGTTACGTCAACTTCATCCATTAATGTAACGTGTGGAGCTGTATGCTTAGAGTTCACCATTGCTTTGGCGATTGCTTTGCGGATTCCGCTCATTTTTTCACGAGTTTCTGGGAATTCTCCTTCAAGAACTGGAGCTGCTGCCGCTTTTGGAGCTTCTTCTTTCGTGCTTTCAGCTACTTGAGGCGCTGCATCTTGGCTTACAGAACCACCATTTAAGAAGTTGTCGATATCTTCTTTTAGCACGCGGCCATTTTTACCAGTACCTGCAACTTTGTAAATTTCAACGCCTTTTTCACGTGCATATTTACGTACAGATGGCATAGCGATGACACGCTTGTTTGGATCAGCATCCACTTGCTCTTGGACGCCTGCGCCAGTTGCTGCAGCATCAGCTTGTGCAACTTCTTTTTTCTCTGGTTCATGACCAGATTCAGCAGTACCTTGTACTTGAGCTTCAGTTTTTGCTTCGCCTTCTTCGCTGCCTTTAAATTGAAGATTTTCATAACCAGGTGCGTCAAACGTAATAATTGTTTGTCCTACAGTTGCAACTGTTCCCTCTTCAACTTTTAATTCTAATACTTTTCCTTTTACAGGTGAAGGAATTTCTACAACTGCTTTATCGTTTTGTACCTCTGCTAAAACATCATCTTCATTTACTTCATCATTTGGTTTTACAAACCACTTAACGATCTCACCTTCGTGGATACCTTCTCCGATGTCCGGAAGTTTAAATTCAAATGCCACTATTTTCGCCTCCTAGATTTTGTTGAACCCTTGTTGTGTATTGATTACACGATTATCATGCAATTGATAAAGGGGAAGAGAAATAAATTCTTTTCCCCCTCTGTCATTTAATTAAAATTCAAGAACTTTCTTAGCTGTTTCAAGCACGTCTTTATGGTTTGGTAGCCATACGCTCTCAGCTTGAGAGAAAGCAAAGACTGTATCAGGTGCAGCTACACGAAGTACTGGTGCTTCTAGACTAAGAATTGCTCTATCATTGATTTCAGCTACTACGTTTGCAGCAATACCGGCTTGCTTTTGAGCTTCTTGAACAACGATTGCGCGGCCTGTTTTTTCTACAGATGCGATAATTGTTTCAATATCAAGCGGGCTTACTGTACGAAGGTCGATCACTTCAGCAGAAACGCCTTCTTTTTCAAGTTCTTCAGCAGCTTTAAGTGATTCGTGAACCATTGCACCATAAGTAATGATTGAAAGGTCAGTACCTTCACGTTTCACGTCCGCTTTACCGATTTCAATTGTGTACTCTTCTTCAGGAACTTCCTGACGGAAAGAGCGATACAGTTTCATATGCTCAAGGAAGACAACTGGATCGTTGTCGCGAATTGCAGAGATAAGCAGTCCTTTTGCATCGTAAGGTGTTGAAGGAATTACAACCTTGAGTCCAGGCTGCTGAGCTACAAGACCTTCTAAACTATCAGCGTGAAGCTCAGGCGTATGGACCCCTCCGCCAAATGGAGAACGAATTGTCACTGGAGAATGCCAGCGTCCACCAGAACGATAACGCATACGAGCCATTTGTCCAGAAATAGAATCTAAAACTTCGTAAACGAATCCGAAAAATTGAATTTCCATTACTGGGCGGAATTCTTGTAGTCCAAGGCCAATTGCAAGACCGCCAATACCAGATTCAGCAAGTGGAGTATCGAAAACACGATCCTCACCAAACTCTTTTTGCAATCCTTCAGTCGCACGGAATACGCCGCCGTTTACACCAACGTCTTCACCGAAAACGAGAACGTTTTCGTCATTTTTCAGTTCTGTGCGTAACGCATCAGTGATCGCTTGAATCATTGTCATTTGCGCCATGGCTTACTTCGACTCCTTCTGTTTGTAAATTTCAAGCTGTTCAACTAGGTTATATGGTTGAACTTCGTACATGTTTGCAATCAAGTCAGTTACTTTTTGCTTAGGCTGTTCGTCAGCTTCTTTGATTGCTTGTTTGATTTGTTCTTTCGCATCTTCGATGACTTTATTCTCTTCTTCCTCAGACCATAAGCCTTTGTTTTCTAAGAATTTACGGAAGCGTACCAATGGATCTTTTTGCTCCCACTCGTTTTCATCTTCTTTTGTACGATATCTTGTTGGATCGTCACCAGCCATTGTATGCGGACCGTAACGGAATGTAAGAGTTTCAATTAATGTTGGACCTTCACCGTTAACAGCACGTTCACGAGCTTCAGCAGTCGCTGCAAATACAGCTAATGGATCCATACCGTCAACTTGTACTCCAACGATACCAGCAGCAACTGCTTTTTGTGCAATCGTTTGAGCAGCAGATTGTTTTTCAACAGGAGTTGAAATCGCATATCTATTGTTTTGGACAACAAAAATCGCTGGCGCTTTATAAGCCCCTGCAAAGTTGATACCTTCGTAGAAATCGCCTTGTGAAGCTCCGCCATCACCAGTGTAAGTGATTGCAACAGCTTTTTTACCGCGCTTTTTCAAACCAAGTGCTACACCAGCAGCTTGGATGATTTGTGCACCGATAATGATTTGTGGAGAAAGTGCATTCACATCTTCAGGCATTTGGTTCCCAACAAAGTGTCCGCGAGAGAACAAGAATGCTTTCGTCAGCGGAAGACCGTGCCAAATTAATTGTGGTACATCACGATATCCTGGAAGAATGAAATCTTCTTTTTCAAGTGCAAAGTGCGTTGCAAGCTGAGAAGCTTCTTGTCCCGCTGTTGGCGCATAGAAGCCAAGACGTCCTTGACGGTTCAATGAAATTGAACGTTGATCTAATACTCGTGTAAACACCATACGGCGCATTAATTCTTTTAATTGGTCATCTGAAAGATTCGGCATTGCCGCTTCGTTTACGATTTCGCCTTTTTCGTTTAAAATTTGAAACGTTTCAAACTGCTTTTTGATGGCATCAAATTGCTTTTTTGGATCAACAATTGCTTTTTTTGTTTTTGCAGCCATTCTAAAGTCACCTCTTCCTTTCTTTTAACAGTCAATTTGTCGTGAATCCATTTATACATACAGATATAGGATAACCCAAAATACTCATATAACTCCTGTATATCATAGTCACTAACATTCTTGTCGAAACATAGGTTGTTGGATTATATTTGAGTCCTTCTAACTGTATTAACGATAGTTCACAAAAAACTAATACAACTTCTGTTAACAAGGTTTAGTTTACAACAAGAAAAATAGTCCGTCAATTGATTTAACGGCTTTATTTAAATAAATGTATTCGCTTTACTTTTTCATGAGACCTGTATCCATCTGTTTCGCAAGCAACATAAACTGTACTAGTATAGAATATACTACTGTACTACAATAGCAAATGATTGTTTTTGTCGAAAAATAAAAAAGAGCTGTTGTTCAACTTCTTTTAGACTTTTGATCTACTGCTTTGTATAAAGCTTGTTTATGCTCATTCAATTGATGTGTATATTGATTGAACTTCTTACTTTCTTTTCTGACTTTGCTGTACGTTCGATTCACTGCCTTAAGCTTTGATTTCAGCTCCTGATAACCTAAGTCTTTCCTTTTTAATGAGCGATACAAATTTTGATCTTGTTTTAAAGCCTTTTGATATTCACGGTACAGCTGTTCATAAGATGCATATCGCTTTTCCATAGATGACACTGTTTTGTTTGCTTTTTCTCTTACCGCCGCATCTTTTATCCGTTCGGCGGATTCCTTTACGGATTGAAATTCTTGTTTCGATTGATCCATGCTGTCTTTTTCCGTTTTTAATTGTTCTGCTCGCTTATTCGCAGAAGCTAACGCCTGATCAGATAGGCTGGAAACCGTTTTAAGTTGATCCTTCTTTGTTTGAATCATTTTAGTGTATAGCTGCTGCTCTTTTTTTTCATAGCTTTGCAGATTGCCTTGCGCTGTTTGGAAGGCTTTTTCTTTCTCACTCATTTTCGTCATGGCCTCCTGCATGTCATGTAGCGGACTTTGACCTCCGCATCCAGCAAGTAAAAGGGTGCATATTCCCGCTAAAGTAGCACTTGCTTTCATGCTTCTTATCATATGTCTCATCACAAGGTCCCCCTTTAAGTTTCCAATTACCACTATAATTTTAATAGACGTTTGTGACAAGGAGAGAAGGTGCCTTTTTTATGTTGAAGAAGATTTTTTTAAAGCGATAGGCTCATGACTATACAAATAGTGCATTCATACATAGTGTATATTACACGCTTCGCCTTCACTTCTGAGAGGCCGAGTGTATTTTCAAAGGAGGTCAAAAGTATGTCTAATTATAGTCATGGAAGTATGTATGGTGGATACGGCGGTTATGGGTACGGCGGTGGCTGTTGTTATCCAAGTTATGGTGGTGGATACGGCGGTTATGGGTACGGTGGTGGACGTACATTCGCCTTAATCGTTGTCCTCTTCATCCTATTGATCATCGTAGGTGCAGCATTCCTAGGCGGCGGATGCTAATGGCTGCAAAGCCTCTGACCGGTCTCATATGACCGGTCTTCTTTATTTCATTGCATATGTTGTGCATCATTTTATATACTTTACATACAAAAGAAATAGGAGTGAAGTTTTGTGATTACCATGGATGATATCGTACGAGACGGGCATCCCGTCTTAAGAAAAAAAGCTGAATCGGTTGAACTTCCACCAACAGAGGAAGAAAAACAGCAATTAGCTGACATGATTGAGTTCGTCAAAAACAGTCAGGATGAAGCAATTGCTGAAAAATATGGACTAAGACCTGGCGTTGGTCTAGCAGCTCCCCAAATCAACATTAGCAAACGAATGATTGCCGTTCACTGTGAAGATGAAAACGGAAATGTATACAGCTATGCCTTATTCAACCCGCGTATCGTAAGTCATTCAGTGAAAAGAGCATATTTAGTAGCTGGGGAAGGCTGCTTGTCTGTTGACGAAGCAATACCTGGATTTGTCCCACGCTATGAAAAAATTAGGGTCAAGGCAACAACTCTTGAAGGTGAAGACATTGATATCCGTTTAAAAGGGTTTCCTGCCATCGTCTTTCAGCATGAAATTGACCACTTAAATGGCATCATGTTTTACGATCATATTCAAAAGGATCATCCATTTGCCGAGCCAGAAAATGCTGTTGCCATCGGCAGGTCATCATAAAAAAGAAGACCCCGCAATGTATGGGTCTTCTTTTTTATGAATCAATGAGCCCTAAATGGGTCAGTGCATGCAAAATGCCGTCCTCGTCAACTGGCTTTGTGATAAAATCAGCAAGTGTTTTCAGTTCGCTGACCGCATTACCCATTGCGACTCCTGTTCCAACAAACTCAATCATTTCTCTGTCGTTTAACCCATCTCCAAATGCAACCGTATCTTTTATGTCATAAGGAAGCCTTTCAATCACTCTTTTTATTCCTTCTGCTTTTGAGCCGCCTTTTGGCAAAACATCTGTTGATAGCTCGTGCCATCTCACAAGATCAATTTCTTCGCGGAATTTCTCATACTCCCTCTCTTCTTCAGCTTTACAGAAAAGAAGCATTTGGTAAATTTCATTTTCTTTATAGAAAGACAAATCATGCTCTGGATGCTCTGTTTTCAGTGTTCCAATGCCTTCATGGATAAACGGATGATTCGGCACAGAAGCCTTCATCGTTTCCTCCCCCATAAAAACAAGTGGGTGGCCATGCTGATCGGCCGTTTCGTAAATTTGCTCCATCAGGTCCTGTTTGAGCGGATTTCGGTAAATCACTTTCCCTTCATACATGACATATTGACCGTTATAAGCAACAAATGAGTCGAGCGCTAATTCCTCTAAAATCGGTTTTATAAGAAAAGGCGAACGGCCGGATGCAATGAATAAATGGTGTCCTTTTTCTTTTAATAAACCAACGGCTTGCTTCGTTGATTCAGGTATTTGTTTATCATGATCGTACAACGTACCATCAATATCAAAGAAGATCACTTTTTTATTCATATCTCTTCTCCTGTCCCTTGTTTGTGATATATTCTCTCCTCTTCATCATACAGAAAGATATCCGCTGAGCAAACCACTTCCTCTTCAATCGCCTATTTCCCACATATAACCATGTAACATTCAATGGAAACATCATATAATACAAGTATAAAGAGAGATCGGAAAAGTTTGTCTGCCATGATGATAAATCGAAAGGAGGCGATCTACGATGCTTCGTCGTCTGCGCAAGAAAATACGAAGACAATGGAAGGACATGCTTCGTAAAAAATCAATTGCTTAAAAGGGATCTTCCGCTCATTTGCTGAAGGTCCTTTTTTCTCAGATACTTTCCTTATGCGCATTTTTTTAATATAATAGAATAAGCGAGTGTAACATACGGTATTTAAGGAGAGATTTGGATGATATATAAGGTATTTTTTCAGGCAAGTACGACTGAGGTACCTGTAAGAGAACACACAGATTCACTATACGTTGAAGCGGTTTCTGAAAGAGACGTACGCAATAAGTTAAAAAAACATAACTACAATATTGAATTCATTCAGCCTGTAGAGGGTGCTTTTTTAGACTATGAACGAGAAAGTGAAAATTTTAAAGTATTGGAGCTATGAGAGGAATGAAATTTGTAAAAAACGATCAGGCGGCAGTTTTTGCGCTCGGCGGTTTAGGCGAGATCGGTAAAAACACGTATGGCGTTCAATTCCAAGATGAAATCATTTTAATTGATGCAGGTATTAAATTCCCTGAAGATGAACTGCTTGGAATTGATTACGTCATCCCTGACTACACGTATTTAGTTAAAAACGAAGATAAGATCAAAGGTCTTTTTATTACACATGGCCATGAAGACCACATTGGTGGTATTCCTTACCTTCTCAAACAAGTGAATATTCCAGTTTACGGAGGCAAACTCGCAATCGGCCTTCTTCGTAACAAATTGGAAGAACATGGTCTACTAAGACAAACAAAACTTCACATTTTTGAAGAAGAGGATATCATTAAATTCAGAAAAACATCTGTTTCTTTCTTTAGAACGACTCACAGTATTCCAGATTCCTATGGAATTGTAGTCAAGACACCTCCTGGAAACATCGTACATACAGGTGATTTCAAGTTTGACTTTACCCCTGTCGGTGAACCTGCTAATTTGACAAAAATGGCTGAAATCGGGAAAGAAGGCGTACTTTGTCTTCTATCTGACAGTACAAACAGTGAAATCCCAGAATTTACGATGTCTGAAAGACGCGTAGGTGAAAGTATTGATGATATCTTCAGAAAAGTAGATGGGCGTATCATATTTGCTACATTTGCCTCAAACATTCACAGACTGCAGCAGATGATCGAATCTGCTGTCGCAAATGGTCGAAAAGTAGCTGTGTTTGGTCGTAGCATGGAGTCTGCAATTGATATTGGACAAGACCTTGGCTATATCAAATGTCCAAAAAATACGTTCATTGAACATAATGAAATCAACCGGCTTCCAGCAAACAAAGTAACCATTCTTTGTACCGGAAGCCAAGGTGAACCGATGGCAGCTCTTTCTAGAATTGCAAACGGTACGCACCGCCAAATTTCCATTAATCCTGGAGACACAGTTGTTTTCTCGTCTTCACCAATTCCAGGTAACAATATTAGCGTAAGCCGTATAATTAACCAGCTTTATCGAGCTGGAGCTGAGGTTATTCATGGCTCACTGAATAATATTCATACATCTGGTCATGGCGGACAAGAAGAACAAAAACTGATGCTCCGTTTAATTAAACCAAAATTCTTCATGCCGATTCACGGAGAATATCGGATGCAAAAAACGCATATTAAACTTGCGAATGATTGCGGAATTCCAGAAGAAAACTGCTTTATCATGGATAATGGTGAAGTCCTTGCACTAAAAGGAGACGAAGCCAGTATCGCTGGCAAAATTCCATCAGGCAACGTGTATATCGACGGAAGCGGGATTGGTGACATCGGAAATATCGTGTTAAGAGACCGCCGTATCCTTTCTGAAGAAGGTCTTGTTATTGTTGTGGTGAGCATGGACATGAAAGAATTCAAAATCTCTGCTGGACCTGATCTAATTTCAAGAGGCTTTGTATACATGAGAGAATCTGGTGATTTAATTAATGATGCACAGGATTTGATTTCAAAGCATCTTGAAAAAGTGATGGAACGCAAGACGACGCAATGGTCAGAAATTAAGAACGAAATTACTGACACGCTTGCACCATTCCTTTACGAAAAAACAAGACGACGCCCAATGATCTTGCCGATTATTATGGAAGTTTAATGACAAAGGGCTAAAGATAAAAACCAACTAAGCCCTTTGTCATCTTCTCAGCGTGAATGGAAAACCCTTGAAGTCTAGGAAGACCCGAGTACTGGAGCGAATGAAACATTCATGAGCACCAGCACGCAGATCTGAAAACGAATGCGAGGGTTTGTCTATACGCTGAAAGAGACACGCCCAACAGGCTGTGTCTCTTTTTTTATAACTCACAAAAAGCCGCATGTTTACCTGACATACATGCGGCTACTTTATTACGATTGAATGGGTAAATGCTGAAAGCTTCTAACATCAAATAGTCCCTTTGTTGTCATTTTCACATCAGGAATCACTGGAAGAGCCAAAAAGGATAACGTCAGAAATGGGTTAAAATCTAAGGCAAAGCCTGTCTCTTTTAATGCTTCATGAAGTGCATGAAGGCTTTCCTTCACAGATTGAGCCGATTGATCTGATAATAATCCAGAGATCGGCAAAGGAAGTGTATGAAGAGACTGTCCATCCCTTACAACGGTTAAGCCGCCGCCTGCTTCTTTTAATGTCTCAATTGCTTTAATGATATCATCGTCATTTGTGCCAACTGCAATTAAATGATGTGAGTCATGCGCAACAGTAGTTGCAATGGCACCCTTTTCTAAGCCAAAACCACTGACAATCCCTACTCCAATTTCAGATAGACCTTGATGACGTTCTACAAGAACAATTTTCAATAAATCTCTTTCTATATCACTTGTGAATTGCCCATCCATCCCTAAAGGAAGGATCTGTTCTAATTTCGTTTCAAGCTGATTAGGTATGATGCGAATGACATTCATCTCTTTATTTGCAGTGATAGGTAGTGCGATATCTTGCTCGTTTACTTTCACCACATGAACAGATTGTAGTAACGCAGGGTTTGGTGTAATCTTTTCCACACTTGGCAAGTAATCTCCATCCTGAGAGACCAATTGCCCCGCAATAAACACGTTCGTGATCTGCACTTGATGAAGGTCAGAGATAAGTATAAAATCGGCATCATAGCCTGGTGCAATCGCTCCTTTTGAATTGAGACCAAAGCACTCAGCTGCATTTAAACTACCCATTTGATAAGCTAAGAATGGATCTAATCCTTCTTGTATTGACATACGTACCTGTTCATCAATACTTCCTTGGGCAATTAAATCATCTAAATGTTTATCGTCTGTACAAAAGAAGAAACGTCTCGCATTCTTCTCATTCACGGCTGGTAAGACTCGTTTGACGTTTTTGGCAACGGACCCTTCTCTCAGCATGACGTACATGCCCCTCTTTACTCGCTCAAGGGCCTCTTGAACGGTTGTTACCTCATGATCTGTTTGGACATTTGCCGTCCGATATACGTTAATCAATCGGTCTGTTAAGCCTGCTAGATGTCCATCAATGATTTTGTCATGACTTTGCGCATCCAACAGTTTTTGAAGCATATCTTCTTCGGCCTGTTCTACAGCCACATAGTCCATCACCTCAGCAAGACCAAGAATTTCATCTTCTTGATAAAGAGGTTTTAAATCCTTCGCTTTAAGTGTAGCTCCAGATTGTTCAAAACCGACTGCCGGCACACAGGATGGCAGCATGAAATATATATTTAAGACAGCTTTTCTCGCTTCTTCCAGCATAAAACGAATACCTGTAATACCTGATACATTGGCAATTTCATGTGGGTCTGTCACAACGCTTGTTACACCGTGAGGAACCACAGCCTTGGAGAATTCAGCAGGGGTGACCATTGAGGATTCAATATGCACATGACCATCAATAAAACCAGGTACAAGCATTTGACCAGTTGCATCAATCTCCTGAATCCCCTCGTACATTCCAATACCTACGATTTTTCCATTTTCAACAGCGACATCAGCGTCTATCCACTCTTGGTTAAACACATCCATCACTTTTGCATGTTTAATTACTAGGGCTGCCTTTTTTCTCTTTGCAGCCACCTCAATTTGATGTCTGAAAAGCTCCTTATCCAACGACAACTGCCTCCTCCAAGTCAACATATAATGTTTCTTATCCTAAACGAATCTGTCTATCCAGTCAATGATATTTAGAGAAAACACATCATATAAAATGGCTGATTTTTATTTCTGAATCATGATAATTGAATGAAAAATCAACATCATGACTTTTGCTGTTTCACTCTTTTTTTCAAAAAGACATAAGGTCATTTTCTTCTCTTGATTACTTCATTGTCCACTTGTTATGCACACATCCATGTAAAAAACACTCCACGCCGGAGTGTTTAATATTCGTTCTGCATTTCTCGTTTTTCAAAACGTCCGATATCTGCAACAGCACCAATGACGATAAGGATATCTTCTTTTTGAATCATTTCGTCAGCTAGTGGCGAGACGATGACTTCTTTTCCGCGTTTAATCGCCACAATGTTTATGCCGTATCGCGCTCTAATATCTAGATCTAACAAAGAGTGTCCAGCTAGGCGACTATTGGCGACAATTTCAATGAGACTATACTCATCTGATAGCTCTAGATAATCTAACACGTTGTTGGAAATGATTTTGTGTGCAATCCGTCTTCCCATATCTCGTTCAGGATGAACAATGCGATCTGCCCCTATTTTGGTCAGTACCTTTTCATGGTAATCGTTTTGGGCTTTCACTGTGACCATTTTCACGCCAAGCTCTTTTAGCATTATCGTTGTTAAGATGCTCGCCTGAATGTTCTCACCAATGGCAACGATGACATGATCAAAATTGCGAATGCCTAGATTTTTTAAAACAGATTCATCTGTTGAATCACCGATCACAGCATGAGAAGCAATTTTCGCATATTCATTTACACGATCCTCATTCATGTCCATAGCCATTACTTCAAGACCTTCCTCACTTAACGCCTTGCAAATACTCCCACCAAAGCGACCAAGACCAATGACTGCATATTCCTTTTTCATGTTAAGACCCCTTTTATATCACTTACCATGCATTTTACTACGGTTTGATTAATGAATCCATATGAGAACGAATTTTTTTACGGAACGATTCACTTAAATAAAGATCTGCTCCTTTTTCTATTTCACTGCGATAATGAGGGGGCGGGGCCACTTCTTCACGCTTTTGCAAAACGAGGAAGGTTACACAATCCTGATATACTTCATTTCCTATTTTCACATCGACAAAAGACGGGCGATATGTGCCTTCAAATACGCCCTCTCTTTTATACAAATAACGGATGGCATCAAAAGGCACCTCATATAGGACTCCTTCTGTTGCCCCGCCATCCTCTACCAAATCCGCTCTAGATCCATCGGGGCGAGTCAATGTAAATCTTGTCGTAAATTGATCAAGTGTTCCGCCGCCGATAATCTGCTGGAAGTAATGATCAACCTTTGCTAATTTAAATCTTGCATCATCCATGCATGAACCGTAAGCAAAGTAATAGAAGGATTCTGGCTTACGCTGCCACAGCATGTATTCCTTCCAGTTGCCGCTTTCAATCCATGTCAAGCCTTCTGCTTTCTGTTTATGCACTGTATAAACTAGTGCTTTGGTTTTCCCTTGATCAGTCATGACAGCCATTTCCTGCTTTTCATACCCTTCCTCTAGCTCGTCTATCTTATTCAAAGTCTCAGAGGACACCTCATACAATTCCCCATACACTGTTCCATTTTCCATTAGCACACATGCAGGGTATCCAGCATCTGTATCGTATAACTTTCCCTTTATCCAGGCTGCTTTGGCTATTTGTTTGGCATCTCCTATACATTCATCATGGTGTACTTCGTGTTTTAAAAGCGCCCCATATACAAATAATGTCATGTTCGTCATCACATATACCATCCTCTCATCCTGCTACGTACTCTTTTGGCAGACAGGCAAATAAATATGGAAGGCTGTTCCTTTTCCTGGCTCACTGGATACGTCCATTCTTCCATGGTGATCTTTTAAAATTGTAGCACATATGGTAAGACCTAGCCCTGTACCCTCTTTTTTAGTAGAGAAGAATGGGTCATATATCTTTTGAATATCCTTTTCAGACATCCCTTTTCCTTCATCTTGAATAGTGATCTTCCATTCATTCATTACTTTCTCTGTCGATATGTATATGCTTCCGCCTTCAGGCATTGCTTCAATGGCATTTTTTATTAAATTAATAAAGAGCTGCTTCATTTGATTGGCATCAGCTAAAATTAACCCAGCATCCTGCTTTTTAAATGGCTGCTTAATATCGATATTAGATAGCACTGCATTTGTATTTAATAAAGTGATGACCTGTTCTAATAGTTGATGAAGCTGTACTTCTTGAAAGTTGACAGACTGAGGCTTTGCTAACATAAGCAACTCACTTAAGACAAAATCAATCCGTTTAATTTCCGAGAAAATGATGTCAAAATAATCAGTTCGTTCTGGATATTGAGTTTTCATGAGCTGTAAGAACCCATTTACAGATGTCAGTGGATTTCTGACTTCATGGGCGATTCCAGCTGCAATTTGACCTGCAACTGCCAGCTTTTGAGCCTGCATTTGTAATTGCTGATTGGACCTCTCAAGCTCAAGCTTTGCTTGTTTTTGTTTTGTAATGTCAGCGATTGTCCCGATTCCCCCAGTAAACTGATGATGCTTATCAAAATAGAGCTTATAATGAACATCTCCCCATACCTTCTTCCCATCTTTATGAAGAAGCTGCAACTCTACACGCCCCTCGTCTTTATGCTCCTTTAAAACAGATAACAAATGTTGAACGACACGCTCTTCTTGGTCAAAGTACTGATTGTACATAGTTCCAAGACATTCATCTATTTCATAACCAGTCATTTGTTTCCATGCTTGGTTTAAGAAAATAATTTGACCTTTTTCATTTGTTTCAAAGACGATTTCTTGCAAGTTATCTGTAATTCGATTTAGCCGCTCCATGAGTTCATGTGCTTCTTTTTCTCTTTGATTCAAATCTGACACGAGTAAATTTAACCGATCAATATAGCCTGATACACCCCATATTCCAACTAACACTACGACAGTAAACGCTAGATCGAGCGGCCAGTTAATTTTATAGCCGCCTAGATAATAAAAGAAATCCCAGCTCAAAATGATTATGAATGCAAGAACAGATAACGCAATCCGCACTTGATATGTTTTGTTCAAATGATTCCACCTTCCGCCCTGAGATTCTTTGTCAATTGTACCATTTTCACATTATTTTTTGAGAAAGATGCAACATTTTTAAGGAACTTTTTTCATTTAATTTAACATGAATGCTTATATGTGACGCTATGACACAAAAAATAGCCTGTCTTCATCACAAAGGAAGAGACAAGGCTATTTTTCTTTTATTGTTTAAGTGCTTCCTGCAGCTCTTTCAGCAGTAGTTTTGCGCCTTCAGTGCTCAATGTAATTTGACCATTTCCATACTCATGATTCTCAGAAGTAATCTCACCAGTCATAAGACAAACGCCTTGTGGCTGATATTTTTTCAAGACGATTTTATCTTCATCTATAAAAAATTCCATACTGTCTTTAATCGCAATATCTAGTGCTCTTCTCAACTCGATTGGCATCACAATACGTCCTAGTTCATCTACTTTTCTTACGACTCCGATAGATTTCAATTTCGTTCCCTCTTTCTTTCATTAGCTCAAGATCAATCTGTTATTCACCAATTGATATATCGTAGACGTAAGAGAATCTAGAAAAGTTTCTCAGGTTAAAAAATTTTTTTCATAATAGAAAAAACAAAGGGAAAATTTATTGTGATTGTCAAAATGAGACTTGAATTTTACAGATTCATTTCAAGGTCATCACAAACCCCCACAAATCACAGCAACCATTTGAACTTTTAAATGTAAAATTGTTTAAAACAGCAAAAATAGAGATTGGGTGAAAACATGTTTCAAAATGCCGAAATTGGAATTGATTTAGGAACAGCTAACATATTGGTTTATAGTAAAAATAAGGGAATTATACTAAATGAACCGTCCGTTGTGGCAGTAGATACAGAAACAAAGACTGTTCTTGCAGTAGGATCAGAAGCAAAAGAGATGATTGGTAAAACTCCTGGGAAAATTGTGGCGATACGTCCCATGAAAGATGGTGTCATCGCCGATTATGATATGACAACAGATTTACTCAAACAGATTATGAAAAAAGCAGGAAAAAATATCGGATTTACCTTTAGAAAGCCGACTGTCGTTGTATGTACACCTTCTGGTTCAACAGCTGTCGAGCGCCGCGCTATTAGCGATGCTGTGAAAAATTGCGGTGCAAAACATGTGCATTTAATTGAAGAACCTGTCGCAGCTGCAATTGGAGCAGATTTACCGGTAGACGAGCCAGTAGCCAATGTGGTTGTAGACATCGGCGGAGGGACAACAGAGGTGGCGATTATTTCATTTGGCGGTGTTGTTTCTTGTCACTCTATTCGAATTGGCGGAGATCAGCTAGATGATGACATTATTACGTTTGTGAGAAAGAAATATAATCTGCTTATTGGAGAGCGTACAGCTGAGCAGGTGAAAATGGAGATCGGTTATGCACTGATTGATCACGAGCCTGAATCTTTGGAGGTGCGTGGACGCGATCTCGTTACAGGGCTCCCAAAAACCATTATGCTTGAATCTCATGAAATTCAAGGCGCTATGCGGGAATCTCTTCTTCATATTTTAGAAGCCATTCGTGCCACTTTAGAAGACAGTCCGCCAGAGCTTAGTGGTGATATTGTAGACCGCGGCGTGATTTTAACAGGGGGTGGCGCTCTCTTAAATGGCATTCAAGAATGGCTCTCTCAAGAAATTGTTGTCCCTGTTCATATTGCAGCAAATCCGCTTGAATGCGTAGCCATTGGAACAGGTCGTTCTTTAGAAGTTATCGACAAATTGCAAAAAACGTTAAAATAATCCTTGTTCTGCTTCTTTTTTTATCGTTTCGATCATATCGTGAGGAATGGATAAACTTGAAGGAGGAAGAACATGTTACTTGATTTAGGTAAACGGGTCGTTGTCACAGTGATTTTAACTGGTATTATATTAGGGGGAATGAGTCTGTCTTTTTCACATATGCCGCCCTCCAACGCACAGCCTGTAAAACAACTGAACCGCTAAAAAGGCCGCACAAAAGCGGCTTTTTTATTTTGCAAGTAGCGGCACCCCATTTTCCTTTTCTGTCACAAATCTGATATGATAAACATGACCAAAGGAGGGTTTTTTATGAGTTCATTCGAGAAACAACTAGATCAATATGCCAAGCTCATTGTTGAAGTAGGTGTGAACGTTCAAAAAGGACAAGAAGTGATGGTGTCCGCTTTTACTGAGTCTGTTGACCTCGTTCGGCTTGTCGCAAAGCATGCCTATGAACGAGGTGCGAAAAACGTACATATTCGCTGGAGTGACAGTGTCCTTACTCGCTTAAAATATGAACATGCACCAGACGAAGTCTTCGAGAATTTCCCAGAATGGGAAGCACAATCTATGGAAACCATCGCAAAGCGCGGTGGAGCTTTTATCACCATCTTGTCCGAAAGCCCTGACCTTCTTCGAGGCATCGATTCGAAAAAAATCGCCTCACAGCAAAAAGCAGCTGGGGCGGCGCTTCATACATATCGTCAGTACGTTCAATCTGATAAAGTCGCTTGGACTGTCGTAGGCGCAGCATCGAAAGATTGGGCAAAAAAAATCTTCCCTGAACATTCTAATGAAAAGGCTGTTGCTTTACTATGGGATCAAATTTTTAAAGTCGCACGTGCTGATCAAGAAAACCCTGTTGATGCATGGAAAAAACATGAAAAAGCACTAAACGAAAAAGTAAAAATCTTAAACGAAAGACATTACCACAAGCTTCACTATGAAGCACCAGGGACAGATTTAACAATCGAGCTTCCTGATCAACATATTTGGGTAGGAGCTGGCAGTGTGAGCGAACAAGGCGTTTCCTTCATAGCAAATATGCCGACTGAAGAAGTCTTTACTGTACCTAAAAAAGATGGTGTGAATGGAACTGTATCAAGTACAAAACCGCTAAGTTATGCTGGGAACATCATTGATGAATTTACATTAACCTTTGAAAATGGCCGTATTATCGATATAAAAGCAAAAGAAGGAGAAGACATTTTAAGATCACTTGTAGAAACAGATGAAGGCTCACACTATTTAGGCGAGGTTGCACTCGTACCAGATGATTCACCGATCTCAAACTCAAACATTCTGTATTACAATACACTCTATGATGAAAATGCATCGAACCACCTTGCAATCGGCAATGGTTATGCATTTAATATCGAAGGTGGAAAAGAGATGCAAAGAGATGAATTAGAAGAAGCTGGTGTGAACAACAGCATCACTCACGTTGATTTCATGATCGGTTCAAAAGAAATGAATATTGATGGAATCACAAAGGACGGCAGTCGTGAACCAATCTTCCGCCAAGGAAACTGGGCATTTTAAAATAAAAAAGACATCCACACCTATCATGTGGATGTCTTTTGTTCATTAAGCATACAGTTCATTTAGTCTTTTTTGAATGTCTTGATCTGCTAAAAACTCATCATATGATGTTTGTTTATCGACAATGCCTTTTGGTGTTACTTCGATAATACGGTTAGCTATAGTCTCAACAAACTGGTGGTCATGACTTGAGAAGAGCATAGCGCCTTTAAAATTCATTAAGCCGTTATTCAGCGCTGTAATCGATTCAAGATCTAAGTGATTCGTCGGCTCATCTAGCAGCAAAATATTCGCCCCAGAAAGCATCATTTTCGATAACATACAACGAACCTTTTCTCCTCCTGAAAGGACGCTTGCCTTTTTCTTTACTTCTTCCCCAGAGAAGAGCATACGTCCTAAGAAGCCACGTAAAAAGCTTTCACTTTGATCGTTTGGAGAATATTGACGAAGCCAATCAACAAGATTCAGATCGCTTCCCTCAAAGTATTCACTATTATCTTTCGGGAAAAAGGCTTGAGAAGTCGTCACGCCCCATTTAAATGTTCCGCTGTCCGGTTCCATTTCACCAGCAAGGATTTTAAACAAAGTGGAAACAGCAAGCTCATTACGGCTTAAGAAAGCAATTTTGTCTTCTCGATTCATAATAAAGCTGACATGATCAAATACCTTAACCCCGTCAATCGTTTTCGATAGACCTTCCACCTTTAATACATCATTTCCAATTTCACGCTCAGGTGCAAAATGAATATACGGGTATTTACGTGAAGATGGCTTAATGTCATCTAAAGAAATTTTATCAAGCAATTTCTTTCTTGAAGTCGCTTGCTTCGACTTGGATGCATTTGCACTGAATCGTGCAACGAATTCTTGCAGTTGCTTAATTTGTTCTTCTTTTTTCTTATTCGCCTCTTGGCTAAGTTTCAGTGCTAGCTGGCTAGACTCATACCAAAAATCATAGTTTCCAACATAAACTTGAATTTTCCCAAAATCAAGATCTGCAATATGAGTGCACACTTTGTTTAAGAAGTGACGATCATGCGAAACAACGATGACTGTATTTTCAAAGTTAATTAAGAATTCCTCAAGCCACTGAATTGCTTGCAGGTCCAAGTGGTTCGTCGGCTCATCTAGAAGAAGAACATCTGGCTTACCAAATAAAGCTTGGGCTAAAAGTACTTTTACCTTTTCAGACCCGCCAAGCTCAGACATTTTCTTTGATTGAAGACTCTCTGGAATACCAAGACCTTTCAGTAAAATAGCAGCTTCACTTTCTGCTTCCCAGCCGTTCAATTCGGCAAATTCACCTTCAAGTTCCGCTGCACGGATACCATCTTCATCTGAGAAGTCAGGCTTCATATAGATCGCGTCTTTTTCTTGCATGACATCATATAAACGTTTATGACCCATAATGACGACCTTTAACACTTCAAACTCTTCATATTCGAAGTGGTTCTGTTTTAAAATCGCTAAACGTTCTCCTGGGTTCATATGAACATCACCAGTTTGAGGTTCAATTTCTCCGGATAAAATCTTTAGGAACGTTGATTTACCAGCTCCATTGGCTCCAATTAGTCCGTAACAGTTGCCAGGAGTGAATTTAATATTTACGTCTTCAAATAGTTTACGATCAGCAAACCGCAAACTAACATTATTCACTGCAATCATTTATTAGTCCTCCATCACTCATTCATCATTATGAAGTATAACATGAATAACGATTGATAGAAACGCCTCTCTCTAAGAACAAAGGTTTTTGTCAATTATGGTATAATCAAATGGAATGATTTATTGAAGGGGTTCGTACGATTTGAGATTACTTACACTGATGGAATACTGTCTATTGATTTTCTTTATGGGCATTTATTTATCTGCGACAGGCTTTACTGCAAAGGACTTTGGTCTTTATATTGGACTTGTACTCATCTACACACTAGTGCATCTCTTTTCTAAACGCTTTTTACAAAAACGAGGAAAAGAAAGCCAAAAAATCGGTTTATTCCGATCGGTCTTGACCATTACCGGGTCCGTGTTTGCTTCTGTTTTGGCCATTGTGATCATTGCAACTATGCTCTGAACAAATGAAAAATGACCCTTCAAAAAAGGGTCGTACGTTCAAGCACCTTTCTCGCATTTACTAGCAAGAGGGGTGTATTTATTTTGTTTGTCGAATGTCGCCAAATGGGAAGAAAACAAATTCTGATGTACCGACAATCCGATCCTTTTCAATAAGACCTAATCCATTTCGACTATCCATGGAATTGAGTCTGTTGTCACCCATCACAAAGTAATCGTTTTTCGGTACTTTAACTGGACCAAAATCGCCTGTCAAATGTACCTCATACTCTTTCGCATGTGCCTTGTTTTCTTTTAAATAAGGCTCATCTACTTTTTTTCCATTAATGTAAAGGGTGTCATCCTTCATTTCAATCGTGTCTCCCGGAAGACCAATCAATCGTTTGACATAATGAATTTTTTGACCATCTTTTCCATTAATAATAACGATATCCCCTCTTTTAAGACCACCGAGATAATTAATGGTTTTGTTCACAAACAGCTTTTCACCATCATGAAGAGTTGGTTCCATTGATTCACCTTCCACCACGTACGGCTCAAAAATAAACGTACGGATGAGCAAAACAAGAGCAAGAGCAATTAAAATGGCTTTAATCCATTCAAATAGTGAACTTTTCTTCTCTGTTTTGGTTTGCTTAACATCAGATTGAATTTCGTTTTGTTTGTTTTCTTCGTTCAAAATACTGCTTCCTCCTAAGACTTTCTGCTAAAAGACTTGAAAACCGTGGTTTCAATAACTTTACTTTATCACATGTCATTTAAAAATTCACAAGACAACCATTTAATTAGATATTATTTCCTAATTTGCGGGTTGTTAAACTAAAAGAAGCACCGCTCTTTGCGATGCTTCTTTTTAAATTATGCTTCTTGTTTGACTCGTTTTTTCAACATACCGAGTAATAGTGCTGTCACAATGGCACCAATTAAGATGCTGATGATATAAAGAATTGGATGGTTTGTCACCCAGATAACGAATAATCCTCCATGTGGTGCAGGAAGTGTTATTCTAAAGAATTCCGTTAATCCACCTGCTACCGCTGCTCCGATGACCGCTGAAGGAATAACGCGCAGAGGATCCGCCGCTGCAAATGGGATAGCTCCTTCAGTGATGAAAGCTGCTCCCATGAAGTAACATGTAATCCCTGCTTCACGATCACGTTTTGAAAACTTGTTTTTGAAAATTGTTGTAGCAAGTGCAATCCCTAGCGGCGGAACCATTCCCCCTGCCATAATGGCAGCGTGCGGTGCATAGTTGCCAGCAGCAATCATGGCAAGACCAAATGTGTAAGCTGCTTTGTTAATCGGACCACCCATATCGATTGCCATCATACCAGCTAAGATCATGCCCATTAATACAAGGTTTCCAGTTCCAAGTGATTCAAGCCAGTGCGTTAATCCGTCCATCACCATTTTGACAGGTGTATTTACGACGTAATGCATGATAATGCCTGTAAAGAAAATACCGAATAACGGATACAATAGAACCGGTTTAATACCATCTAGTGATTGCGGAACAAACGTAAATACTTTTTTCAGTAGCACTACAATGTATCCTGCAAGGAAACCAGCAATCAAACCACCTAAGAATCCTGCACCTGCAGTAGAGGCCATAAATCCTCCGACCATACCTGGTGCAAAACCTGGCCGATCTGCAATACTCATCGCAATAAATCCAGCTAAAACAGCAACGATTAAGGCAAGCGCATTATCTCCGCCAATTCCTTTTAATACAGCGGCAAATGAATTGTATGAAGGGTCATGTGGATTTGCAGAATTAATCCCCCAGAAAAATGAAATCGCAACTAAGATCCCGCCACCAACAACAAACGGAAGCATGTTGCTGACACCGCTCATTAAATGTTTATAAAATCCACTTCTTCCACTGCCTGAAGATTCATTTTGATCTTTTGCAGAACTGCCGCCAGATCCTTGATAAATCGGCGCATCTTGATTGATCGCTTTTTCAATCAATTCTTGCGGACGACGAATTCCCGCTGTAACAGGTACTTCAATGACATGTTTGCCTTTAAATCGTTCCATCTCGACCTGCTTGTCAGCTGCGACAATGATCGCTGGTGCTTCTTCAATTTCTTTTGCTGTGAGAGCGTGTTTAATACCACTAGAACCGTTTGTTTCAACTTTAATGTCTACGCCCATTTCTTTGGCTTTTTCTTTTAGCGCATCTGCTGCCATAAATGTATGAGCAATCCCTGTTGGACAAGCTGTAACAGCTAAAATTTTGCCAGGCTTTCCTTCTGTCGTTGATTCTTCTTTTACTTCCTCTTTTTCATCATCCTTATCATGCGTATTGATGATTTCAATGATTTCATCTTCCGATTTCGCTTCAAGAAGCTGTTTTCTAATTTCTTCGCGCATAAGCAGCGTAGATAAACGAGAAAGGGCTTCTAAATGCGTATTGTTTGCACCTTCAGTCGCTGCGATCATAAAAACGAGATGACTTGGTTGTCCGTCTAATGATTCATAGTCTACACCAACAATAGATCGACCAAATGCAATGGCAGGCTCTTTGACACTTGCTGTTTTTGCATGAGGAATCGCAATTCCTTCGCCAATACCAGTAGAGCTCTGTTTTTCTCGATTGATCACGGCTTCTTTGTAACCTTTTTTATCATTTAATTTGCCGGCTGTATCTAATACAGTAACCAGCTCATCAATAACATCTTCTTTTTGCTGACTATTTAAATCAAGCTTTATCGTGTGCTTCGTCAGTAGTTCTGTGATTTTCATGCTGACTCCTCCTTTAAATACGTGTGACTTTTACTTCAGGTAATAGTTTGTCGACAAGCTCTTTTGTACCAAGTTCCTCTGAGAATGCTGTAGCGCTTCCTGATGTCACACCAAGCTTAAATGAATCCTCGATAGAAAGACCTTTAGAAACGCCTGCTAAAAAACCTGCAACAACTGAATCACCTGCACCAACTGAATTGATGAGTTTTCCCTTTGGAACATTTGATTGATAAACCCCTTCTTTACTAAATAAAAGGGCTCCGTCTCCTGCCATGGATACAATGACATGCTCTGCACCTTGCTCTAACAGCTTTTGGCCATAAGGAATGGCTTCTTCAACTGATGAAATGCTAGTCTGGAACATTTCACCTAATTCGTGATGGTTTGGCTTCATCAAAAACGGCTTCAAATTCGCCGCCTTTTTTAAGGCTTCACCTGATATATCAAACACAACACGTCCTCCATTATGCTCGCAAACCTCCGCAATACGCTCATACGTGTTTTGAGGTAATGACGAAGGGATACTACCTGCTAAAACAACGATATCTCCTTCAGTCAAGGAGGTAAATTGGGCTAGAAACGACTCGAATTGCGCTTCTGTAATACTTGGACCCATACCGTTAATTTCTGTTTCTTCACCTGTTTTTAATTTCACATTAATTCGTGTATCTTCTGACACCTCTTGAAAGGCTGTTTGCAATTGTTCGTTTTGTAAAAAGTCTTGAATATATTTGCCTGTAAATCCGCCAATGAATCCAAGTACTTTTGATTCAACACCGTGACGTTTTAACAGCCTTGATACATTGATACCTTTACCGCCTGGGTATTTTTTGTCATAGGTTGAACGATTTAAACCGCCGACAGCAAAATCCTCAACGTGTACGATGTAATCAACAGAAGGGTTTAGGGTTACTGTATAAATCATGTTTTCACTACCTTTATGACCGTTTTTTCGTGGTAATTATCGAATGAATCCTCTTTAGTGTCGTTTGTGATAATGGTTGCTTCCTGTAAATTAGCAAAGGCTGAAAACGATATTTCGCCAAACTTTGAGGCATCTGATAAGATATAGGTTTTTTTCGCCTGCTTCATGGCTCTTTTTTTGATGAGCGCTTCCTCTGGATCAGGTGTTGTAAAACCTGCCTCGGGATGAATGCCGTTCGTCCCAACAAAACTTTTGTCAAAACGGTAATTTTCCATAGCCGTCAGAGCTGCGGCTCCCACCATGGCACCTGTTCGATGTTTCACTAATCCGCCTATCAGGTAAAAAGAAATCCCTTTTCTCATGAGTGCTTCAATGTGCATCACACCATTTGTCACTACGACAATATCTTGATCCTGATCTATATACTCAATCATTTGCTGTGTAGTCGTACCAGCATCTAAATAAATACAATCGCCCTGTTTTAAAAGAGTTGCGGCTTCTTGAGCAATGATTGACTTTTCATGAAGGTTTTTGGCTGATTTCTCAAAAACGTCAGGTTCAAGTCGAATGTTTGAAATTTTGGCTGCTCCTCCATGTACTCTTTTAAGAAAGCCTTTCTCTTCAAGGGCTGATAAGTCTCTTCTGATTGTGGACTCTGAGGCATCAGTCATACTTGTTAAGTCCTGTATTTTGATCACATCATTTTCTTCTAGGTAATCGATAATGAGTTGATGTCTTTCTGGAGTTAACATTGAAAACACCCCCTTTTGAAAACGTATTCATTTTGCGCGCACCTTTATTGTAATCGCTTTTTTCGACATTATCAATACAAAACAATCAAATACATTCAAAAACTATCAAAATCTTTCACAATGGTCATCTTACCTTTATATGTACCATTTGTAAACTGAAAAATATGTGACATTAAGATGAATATCATGATATTAGCATTTCTTTCATTTTTTATTTCATTCAAACGACCTAAAAAAGCTTTTATGCCACTCGCATAAAAGCTTTTCAACATTATTCATATCTTAGAGCCTCGATAGGATCAAGTCTTGCCGCTTTATTTGCGGGAATTAACCCAAAAATGATGCCAATCAGCATACTAAACAGAACGCCGCCACAAACAACTTGCCACGACACAAGGGATGGCCAGCCTGCAATGAGTGATACAAGCGATGCAACACCAAAGCCAAGTGCAATCCCAATAAACCCGCCTATGAGTGTCAATACAACAGACTCAATTAAAAATTGAACCAGTATTTGTGATCTGGTCGCACCAAGAGCCTTTCTAATCCCAATTTCCCTTGTTCGTTCAGTAACAGAAACGAGCATGATATTCATCACACCGATTCCGCCGACAAGTAATGAAATGCCAGCAATGGATCCGATGATTGTTGTCATCACCGACGTAATTTGACCGATGCCTGCAGCTATTTCTTCCATATTCATCATTTCATAGGCATCTTCGGTATGATGATTTTTATTTAAAAGCGCGGCTGCAGTATTTCCTACTTCCTTCATTTGGTCTGCATGTGCTACTTGAATCGACATTTTATCGTATTCGTTTAAACCGAAAGTGGAGGTCAGCATGGCAAATGGTACATATATTTCATTCATGTCAAATGAAAAGAGACCTTTCTGTTTAGCTAACACACCGATGACTTCAACTGGCTGACCATTCATCCAGATCATTTCGCCTACTGCTTTTTTTCCGTTAAACAGCTCTTTTTCAACCCCCTCTGTAATAATAGCCGCTCTTCTCCCGCTCCTAAAGTCAATATCCCTTAAATTTTGTCCTTCTGCTATTTGTAATGAATGTACATTTGTATACCCTTCATTAATTCCATTTACAGTAGCATCTATTGTTGAATCTCGATATCTCAATTTCATTCCTTGTGCATTCGAGGAAGCGACCTGCTTGACGGCACTAATTGTTTTGACTTTCTGTATGTCTTCTTCAGTAAATGTAGCTTCTAATAATGCATTTGGATTCGCATTCAATTCTTCATCAGAAGGTGTATAGGTCATATCGATTGTATTGTTTGGTCCGGAAATTGATTCTTTTAGCATTTGCTCACCACCCTGGCCAATGGCGACGACTGCAATGACTGAGCCAACACCGATAATAATTCCTAACATCGTTAAAATAGAACGTAATTTATGAGCTAAAACAGAATTCAGCGCTATTTTAATATTTTCAAAGAGTTTCATTCATCGCTTCCCCTTGTTTCAATCTTTCTTCAACGAGCCGTCCATCTTTAACGATAATCGTTCGATGCGTAAATGCAGCTATTTCTTCTTCATGAGTGACAAGAACAACCGTTGTTCCTTCCATATTCAGCTGTGTAAACTGTTCCATGATAGAGAAACTTGTTTTTGAGTCAAGAGCGCCTGTCGGTTCATCTGCTAAGATGAGCTGAGGTTCATTGACAATCGCCCGCGCAATGGCCACCCTCTGCTTTTGACCTCCTGACAGCTCATTCGGCATATGGTTCATTCGATCGGTCAAGCCTACTTTTTCAAGTGCGCTTTCTGCACGTTCTTTCCTTTCTCTTTGACTGATTCCAGAGTAAATCATCGGAAGTTCAACATTACGTCTTGCATTTAATCTCGGCAATAAATGAAATTGTTGAAAAACAAAACCGATCGATTGATTTCGAATGACCGCAAGTTCTTGATCTTTTGCAATTGATAGCTCTCTTCCTTGAAAGCGGTACTGCCCTGATGTTGGGCGATCTAGACAGCCGATGATATTCATTAAAGTAGACTTTCCAGAGCCAGATGGCCCCATGATCGAGACATATTCACCTTTTGCAATGACAAGATTAATCTCACTTAATACATCAAATGTCTCTTGTGCAACTTGGTAGCTCTTTGTAACGTTTGAAAGCTGAATCATTCAGCATTCACTTCCATTCCGTCATACATATCGGCTACCGGATTAGCGATGATTTGATCCTCTTTTGTTAATCCTTTTGTCACCTCAACATCATGACCAGATGTTTCTCCAAGCTCTACCTTTACTTTTTTCAATTGATTTTTTTGAACAATATATACGTATTGTTCACCGTCTTCTTTTTTCACTGCTGTGTCTGGAATGGTTTGCGCTTGACGATGATCCGTTTCGATTTCCATGATCATTTTAAAGCCTAGCTTTGCATCAGGTTTTTTACCCTTAATTTCAATTTCAACTGGGTACTGAACCGTTTGATCGGTCGCATTTGTCTCAGTGCCCGCTGCTGCATGAGCAGGAACAAACCCCACTTTCTTTACGACTCCCTGCCAGCTCTTACCGCGAATCACATCGGATGTCACTTTTACTTTTTGTTTCTTTTTGACTTTAATGGCATCATACTCAGAAATAAGACCTCGCACCATCATTTTTTTCTCATTGCCAATATGTATAATTGGCTGTCTCTCTTCCAATTTCTCTGCGACTGCCTCTTGCTCGATAGAAATCACTGTTCCCTCTATCTTGCTATGTATTGTTAAGTCGTCCATTTTCCCTTTTACTTTTTCTTGATTGAGTTCTGCTTGTTTTTGCTCTAACTCAGCTGCTTTCAACTCTAATTCAAGCTGATCTCGCTCATTCTTAAGAGAAGAGCTTGTCTCATTTACTTTTGTTTGTTTTAATTTATTGAGTCTATTGCGTAATTGTTCTATTTTTAAAGCACTTGATTCAGCAGCCAATGCTTGCTGCTTTTGTTCAATGTCAAGTTCTTTATTTTCATATATAAGGAGTGGTGTTCCAGGCTTTACCTTTTCACCTTCTTTTACCGCAATTCTTTTCAGTTCACCTTTCTCCTCTTCAGCATAGATGAATTGTTCCTCGGAAAAAGAAAGTGTTCCAGGTGTCATCACCTTAGACCTTATTTCTTTTGGCATAAGTTTGACTGTTTTAAATTCTGCTGTAGAAGCAGGTGTTGATTGATTTTTTGCGATGTTAAATCCAATAAATAGACCAATGACAATAATAAAGACCGATCCTATGATGATTTTCTTTTTCATGAATACATACTACCCCCAGCTTACTGAAATGTTGATTGTGGATCCTACATACTGAAAGATCAAAGAAAGTAAATAAAAGACTCCGACAATGAGCCAAGATGTTCTTTTCGACATACGGCCGACTTGTGTCAATAAAAGACCTGTTAAGATAAGGTTCCAAATGACAAAAATATCAATATTACCTAAAACTGCGTGCCATTGATCAGGAAGTCGGATGAGTGCATTTAATGAAGTCACAGTGACATCCTTTGGAACATGAAAAAATACCACCGCCATATTTTGGATGATAACGCCTATAATGGTAATAGGTGTAATAAACAATGTAGCTGAAAACAACTGTTTAAACGTTGCGTCTCCCTTTGCTAACCATACAATCAATTTATATATCCCAGCATTGATCACGATCCCAAGTAAAAGTCCCATCAATACAATCACATATACAAATGGAGTAAAAACACCTAAATCTGCCCACATTCCTTCATTTACGATCTCTGATAAATAAGTGGAAAACACTGATAATACGAATATACAAAATAAAGGCCACCAAATTATCGGGTACTCCCACACTCTCTTCAGATGTTCAACTGGTCTTGTGCTAACCCCTAATATAGTAGGCTTTTGATCTTTTTCTCTCATGAATGTCATCCTTTCTGTCTCACGATCATCTATACAACTTCTATTTTATCAAAAGATTGCCAGTTACGTGATAAAACATTTGATTTTCTTATTTTCATTGAGAAATTGATGTATCTATTATTCTTTTTTCATTATTTAAATCCTCCAAATGACCTCATGATAATGCCATATTCATATCGTAAAATAACGATTCATCACCTATGCATGCATTTTACTTATAAAAAAATTGATAAAATAAACATTATGCTATTCGGAATAAATATCCTTTTCTTTCACAGATGGTCACAGTTAGATACAACATTTTTTTGTTAAAATAATCCTAGTAATGTCGACAAGTCTCGACTTGACGGGACTATCATTTGTTTCTTTTACAGAACGAATAAGTCTTTAGAATCAATACTTTCATATTAAAAGAATAAAAACAAAGGGATTTCGCTTGATCAAAAGTTATTTTTTCATATAATGTAAAATAGAGGTAGATTAAATGATAGTAGAAATGGAGTCAAGTGAATGTTAAGAGAACAATTGAAAATGCAATTGATTTTACTTTATGAAAAGGAACAAGAAGCATGGAAATACTTTCGCAAGGAACGAGAAATGATTTATCACGAGCTGAAATTGCTTGATATGAAAGAAAGCAAACCCTCTAATGACAAAATATACTACGCAGCAAGATGTGTAGATATCATTAAAGAAAAAAAGGGCAGCATTGTGAGCACAAAAGAATTAAAGGAACAGCTTCAAGCTAGAACAGATTTTAATGTAAGGCGAATTAGTGAATTATATGACCTGATTCAACAACTCGACCCACACATTTCAAAAGCACGAAGGGGATGTTTTATTTACGAAGATCACACCCAAGTACCTCTACAAGCTTTTCACACATAAAAAAGTTGGTTACAGCCACCGGCTATAACCAAATCCTCTAATATCTATTATCCACCACTTACAGGAGGAATGAGTGCAACAGTGTCCCCTCTACGCACTTCAGCATTATCCCTCGTATATCTTTCGTTGATTGCAACCATTACGTTTTGCACAGAATCAACACCATATACCTCCTGTAATTCTATTTTAATCTCATCAACCGTTGTTTTTTCTTTATGAATGATGACTTGTTGTTTACCGGCCTTCTCAGCAAGGCCGGCGAACAATAACACGTTAATCATGCTGATCACCTTCTTTCTGATTTAGTTGAAGAGCACTTGGTTTCCCTTCAGGATAAGAGACGGTTTCAAGCTGATCACCAATCCAAGCCTCTCCATCCTCCCAATATTCCTTTTTCCAAATTGGAACCATTTCCTTTATACGTTCAATTGCATACTCATTGGCTTCATAGGCTGCCTTCCGGTGAGGAGAGGAAACAGCAATGGCTACAGCAATGTCGGATATTTCAAGTGTCCCAATGCGATGCACAATAGCCGTTACAGTATCAGGCCATTTATCCTTTATTTCTTGTCCGATTTGACTTAACATTTTTTCGGCCATCGGTACGTATGCTTCATAAGTTAAACGCAATGTTTTCTTGCCATTTGTCCACTCTCGTACAGTCCCGATAAAAGTCGTAATGGCCCCTGCTTTTCGGCTTATTACATGTTGAATCACTTCATTCACATCAATTGACTTTTTTGTTATTTTAAACAGTCCGTTCATCAGCCTGTCTCCTTCAATAAGTTAAAAACAAATTCAGTTCCATGGTCTTCGAACGCTGAGAATACTGGAAACGAATAGTCCTCTTTCAGTTGATTCTCTTTTGAAAAATAGATTGCAGCTCGTACATGAGATAGCTTTGAAAGATCCTTAAGCTCCTGCTCATTTTTAGCACAAATGATTTTACGATAAGATGCCTGTTTATAGCCCTCTATAACGACAGCATCTAATGGAAGATGTTCACATATTGCGAGCAATTGATCTAAGGTTATCTGCTGAATTGTAAAATGAAGGTCTCCTTCTCCCTCAACACCAGCAGCAAATGCGCCTGCTTGAACGTAACGATCCGTATCTTTCCCTTTTATGAGACGATCAGGTTTCCCGCCATGTCCATGATGTTTAAAACAGCCCAGTTTGAGCTTTTCATGATCTGCTAGTTGGCACAATTTTTCGATCAATGTGGTTTTCCCGCTATTTTGGTAACCAACCACTTGTAATATGCTTAATTTGTCATCCAACATTTAGAACCACCACCTTCATCCTGAAACAGTAAAACATTTACCTGATCTCCTGCTTGAAAGCCCCTTGTTCCCCTAGGCAAAACAATAAAGCAATTGGCATCAGCAATGGATGTCACCGCACTAGATTTATCAAGACCTGTTGGAGTTGCTCTCAGATGGCTACCTTCGAACTGAAGTTTCGCTCTTACAAATCGGGTAAAAGGATTTGCCTTTGGAAAATCATGTGTCAACGTCGCTTCAGCGAATGAAGGAAATGGGCTGTCTTTTAAGCACCACGATAAAATGATGGGTTTGACAAATAACTCAAAGCCGACAAAACAGGCGGCTGGATTCCCTGACAGTCCAAACAACAATTGACCATTTGGAAGCACAGCAACGGTCGTCACACTCCCAGGCCTCATGGCGACTTTATTAAATAGTACCTCGGCACCAAGCTTTTGATAAATCGCAGGCAGAAAGTCAAAATCACCAACCGAAACCCCTCCGGTTGTGATGAGCACATCCACCTTGCTCACAGCCGCTTTCACTGCCTTAAAGCTCTGATCGAAATCGTCGGATACACCACCTAAATCAAGCGGTTCTCCTCCTGCTTGAAGGACTTGTGCGTATACCATACTTAGATTACTGTTTCTGATTTTGCCGTCCACCATGGTATCACTCACTTGGAGAAGCTCTGTGCCTGTAGACATAACACCAACGACCGGCTTTTTGACAACGGGAACGACCGCATATCCGAAAGTCGCCAATATTGCGATTACACCTGGGGTCACTTTCGTCCCTTTTTTCACCATGACTCGTCCTTTGACTGTTTCTTCTCCTTGTCGAGAAATATTGTCCCCTTCTTGAAGAGGTCTTTTTAAAGACATAAAAGATTTCCCGTCTTTTTCAAACGTCTTCGTTAATTCGATCATGATCACGACATTCGCTCCAGCTGGAATCTTGGCACCTGTCATAATTCTAATAGCTTGGAAAGGACCGATTGTTTTACTTGAAACAATCCCTGCACCTATATGATCAATCACCTCAAATTCAATTGGATGGTCACTTGAAGCTTCTTTTGTATCTTCTGCTCGAAGTGCAAAGCCATCATACGGAGATCGATCAAAAGCAGGGACATCGTGGTCAGCCAAAATATCTTTAGCAATAAATCGATCAAGGCTATCCTTTAGAGGAACCCATTCCACTTTTCCATGCTTCTTATATTGGATGACTCTTTTCACCGCCTCTTCTACCGGAATTGGCTGTCGTCTTTCCATCACATCTCACTCCTATATGCCTAGCAATTTTGCTAGTAATGAATTTGCTGCTTTTTCCTCATTCGTTCCATGGATTAATACACGCCCTCTTTGGAAAATCACGATTCGGTATTCTTCAAAGCGAATATGCATTAAAAAGTCGTTGACTTCCACCTCACAAATTGGTGACAGGCGCTCTTTCATGTGCTGAAATGAAAGACTAGCTAAATCCTTTGAAATGATTTGAACCGTGTCTCTTCCGCAAAGAACTGTCGTCTTTTTACGCTGATCATCTAAATAAGGATAGGTTCTATTACTACCGCAAGAGAGACAGTCCTCCTGCCGGATATGAGAAAGATCCATTTTAAAACATGTAGACTGCCATACATCAAAGGTGACAAATTTCCGCTCTATTTGTTCTTGATGCCCTGTCAAGTATTTGAGTGCTTCTGTTTGCTGATAGGCAGAAACCATTTGAACTGCAGGGGCAATAATGCCTGCCGTATCACAGGTTACGCCTCTGGCAGGCATGGCTTGAAATACACATGATAAACACGGTGTTTCATTCGGTAAAATAACCATATACATCCCTTGACTGCTCACACAGGCTCCATAAATCCACGGTGTATTCGTTTCAAGTGACAAATCATTTATCACCATTCTTGTCTCGAAATTATCTGTTGCATCAATGACAATGTCTGCTTGTTGAAATAGCGGTCTTAACCGTTCTGCTCCCGCATCTTCAATCAAGGCATGAATATTCACTTCACGATTGATCTCTTGAAGACGTTTTTTTGACGCAATCGCTTTTGGCACATGTTCTTTTGCATCACTTTCCGTATAAAGCTGCTGCCGCTGTAAATTTGAATATTCCACATAATCACGATCCACAATGGTCAAAGTGCCGATCCCAGATCGAACAAGCCCTTCAGCAGAAGCGGTTCCCAGTGCGCCTGCTCCAACAATCAGCACATGACTATCACGTAAAGCATACTGGCCTCGTTCTCCAATTGGAGGGAACAAGATTTGTCTTGAATATCGCTCTTGCAATGTTGTTCTCTCCCAATCTTTTTTATGTATCATATCATACCGCTCATCAGGTAAATCGCTTCTTTTATTAATATTTTGAAATTCAATAGATGTCACTTTTAGTTCCTCTTCTGATACAACATGTACCTTAAGCTTTTGAAGCAGGTCTTTGATCGCTAATTGCTTCTCTTTCAAACATTGGTGAATGAGCGGAAAAGTGCGGCGATGATACAATGCAAATAGGGGCTGTAATCTCCCGTGTATTTGCGGGACAACGGCATCTACATGTTCAACACAATAAGAGAATAACTTCTCCGCTGTCTCTTTTCGAATAAACGGCATATCACACGCAGTCACCATATACCAGTCGGCTTCTTGCTTTTGCATTGCGGTATATATGCCAGCAAGCGGTCCAAGTCCACGTACATGTTCATCATCTAACCAGACATTCTGTTCACTTCTTCCTTGAAAAAAAGGGATAAGTTCAGGGTGACTAATAATGGTCACACGCCCGTCTAAAAGCTGCTTTTTGACATGCTCATAAAGCGGTTTCCCCTTGTAGAAGTAGCTTGCTTTCGGCTCTCCAAAACGTCTAGACATCCCGCCTGCCAAAATGACATTCACTATTTCCACAATTGCGTCCTCCTTCACATGGTTGTTCTAATCACCTTGATTTTGCATACTTTATTGGTAACATGAATAAGGAGGGTCATCTATGAGCCGTCGACATGCATCTCCCCTATTCCATGATATATCCCAAGAAAATTTATACTTAAAAGCCGAATCTGCCAAGTATCAAAAAATAATTTCTGATTTACAGTCAACGTATACGTATCAGAAAAATAAGAAGTTATCACAAGAATATCATGAGATGAAAAAGAATTTCACTAAATTAAAACACCAATTGGATGAAATGACCATTCTCCAAGACGATGCCACATCTAAAATACAGGATCTCTCCTATAGCAAAGCAGAATTGTTACATAAAATCGTCCTTCTCCATGAGATGCTTCAAAAGGAAACCTATCAAAGAGGAAGAGAAACAGAGGAAAAACACCGATTGCATCTGAAGGTTGTGAAATACAAAGAGCTCTCAAAACAATTAAAAGAACAATTGCTTGATCAAGATGTACGGCTTGCAAAAGAGGAGAAAAAAGGAAATACATTAGCTTCGGTTGTTGAAAAGCTTCAACAAACATTGTCTGAAAAAAAGACAGAGCTCCATATCTTGCAAGAAGGCGTTCAACACCTTCAGCAACGTTTCTATGAAACGCAAGAAAAATTACTGCAAATCGAGAAAGCAAAAGAAGCGATTTTTTATGAAACCCTCACGAGCTATCAAAAGCAATTAGCAGAAAGCGAAGAATGGATCGCATCACATTTTGCTGATATTGACAGATCAGAACAAACAAAAGTCCAGCCATTTTCACAAGACCCTATCCTGCAAACGACTGAACAAATTGAGCCTATTCTGAAAACGTTAAATGAGCAAGTACAGATACTCCAATCACAGGTTGATGCTGTTTTGCGTAACGGAGAGATCATGACGGTGAAAATCGACGGATTTAAAAAACAGCGTGATGACATGCATCAGGAGCGCCGTATTGTATATACCGTCAATCAAAAAAAGGATCTTCCATCAATCAAGAAATAAAGAAACTGCTGGCTTTCACGCCAAGCAGTTTCTTTTTTATTCCTCTTCTGTTTGAATGTCGCCTTCTAAAATATACTGTCCGCGATAAGGCTTTTTCACTTCTGGGTACATTTTAATTAAACTTTGCATAAACGTTGTCATATTCGGAATTTCAAGTCCGCTCTCTTTTTCAATTTCTTTTTGAAGCTCAGAGCTTTTAATGGCCGCATTATGACGCTTTAATGTTTTGATCGCTGCTTCACGAAGTTTAGCTGCCTTTGAACCTGGACGAGCCGTTCCTCTTCTGCGTCTTGATCCTTCAGGAATACCTACAGGTGCACCATTAAGCTGACCTGTTCCTAAAGGTGATGTAGCGTTTGACTGTGTCTGTTGTTGTTGAAAGCTTCTCACTTCTTGTGCAGCCAACTCTGCTAATACAGGCAGTGAATCCGTTTTTTTATCAGAACGCATCTCTTTTTTTGTATCTGTTACAAGACCTGTTCCTTGACGGTCTAATTCTCTTAACTTCGCATAAATGGTATCACGTTCAATTTGATATTCACGAATGACCTTCACTTCTGCTTCGTTTAATTGTTCCAATCGTAAACGTAACGCTTCCCTCTCATTAAACAATGGATTTCCCCCTCATCATATAAAAAATATTCTATAGTAAATATTAGATTAGAAAACTAATTTTATCAACTATTTTTTTATCATTTTACAGTTTTCTAACAGATAGGTATTTTCAACTAAAATTTTGTCCAGAAGGAAAAATGGGCATCCATTTCATTGACACTATAGGGTTTTGACAGACCTTAAAATATTGTAAAAAATTTGAATAAACGGTTATAACACTTGATTTATATAGTTATTTACCAAACTGAAATTTCTTTTGTGCAAAAACGTTCTGAATAATAAAAAGTTAATATCTTTACATTTCCATTTCAAAAGAGAATGTAAATAGGTCATAATGCCTTTTTTGCTCGAAATTTTTTTATGAAATCCATTATTTTTTCTTTTCTTAAAAAGAACAGATACAATAAATTCCCATCTAATGCAACATAATGCAACATTTTTCCTATTTTTACCCATGAAAAAACCCCCATTGATGGGGGAGAATCCTATTCTGCTGCCTTTTCAGACTCAGAAAGAACGCGATTGACACGTTTTTCAAGTATTTTCATACCGCTTCCACCAGCTTGGAAATGACGTAAAACACCTGTTTGATCAAATACATAATACGCAGGTACATATTCATTTTCAAAGGCTTCTGTTAATTGATGATCACTGTCCACAAAAATCGGCTGAGTAATTTCATGCTCTTTGGCAACCTCTTTGATTTTCTCTATATCCAAATCGTCTTCTGAACGTGGCATATGCACCGCCACAACGTTTAATTGATCTTTGTATTTATCACGGAATTGATTGACCTGTGGCATTGCCTCTTTACAAAGATGACAGCTAATTGACCAGAAGTGTATCAATGTTGGTTTATCGCCAATAAGTTCTTCTTTTGAAACTTCTCCATTTAACCATTCTTTCGCACCAGTCAGTTCTGGCATCGGTTGACGTAATTTCATTTTGAACCTCCTCCATTCATTGTATGCGTCGAAACAAAAAGGTCTAACATCAGTTAGACCCTCCTGTTTCTTCAGCTATCAATTAAAGTGTTTTTTGACCTGGTTTCCAGTTCGCTGGGCAAAGTCCACCAGTTTGTAATGCTTGAAGAACACGTAATGTCTCATCTACATCACGACCGATATTGTTGTGGAATACTGTTTGATATTGAATTTCGCCCTCTGGGTTAATGATAAATAACCCGCGAAGTGCAATTCCTTCTTCTTCGATTAAAACACCATAGTCTCTAGATACTTTGTGGTTCGTGTCAGCAGCTAGCGGGTATTTTAATTCGCCTAAACCATTGTCCTTACGATCCGTGTTAATCCAAGCAAGATGCGTATGAATTGTATCGGTAGAAACCCCAATAATTTCTGCATCTAAATCTTCGAACTCATCGTAACGGTCACTCATTGCAGTAATTTCAGTTGGACAAACAAATGTGAAATCCATTGGATAAAAGAAAAGAACTGTCCATTTGTCCTTCTTCATGTTTTCCTCTAAACTTACTTTACCAAATTCCTTGTTTGCAAGTACTGCTTCCATTTCAAAACGTGGTGCTTGTTTTCCTACAAAACGCTCTGCCATATGTAAATCCCTCCATTAAATAATATCTTTATACAGACTTCTATGCTGTATAGAAAATGAGAATCAAAAGATGAAATTCTCATTTAGTTAATAACTTCACATATATAATTATAATACTTAAGCAATTTTTAGTCAATATTAATTAATAATAAATTTAATTAACAATGTGAATCGAACCCCGCATTTTATCTAACAAAAAGTTTAACATGACTTGTATAAGGGAACAAATGATAAGCTTCTCTTAAGAGAATACATAGAAAGGTTTTGAACAAATGAAAGGTTTTGAACAAATTGATTGGTTTTCCATCCTCATCAACATCAGTTTCATTTTGCTAAAATTAATTGGTATTTTTGTAATTTATTTTATCATCAGGGCGATTGGAAACAAGATGATCAAGCGTGCTTATGAAAATTTTTCCAAAAAACATGAAATCTCTTTATCAAGGGCGCAAACCCTTCAAAGTCTAACGCTGAATATCTTCGCCTACTTATTATTTTTTATGCTGGTTGTCATGATTCTTGATTTATTTCATTATAATCCTACTGCTCTGCTCGCTGGGGCAGGTGTAGCCGGGCTTGCAATCGGTTTTGGCGCCCAAGGATTCGTTAGTGATATTGTGACAGGGTTCTTTATTTTACTAGAGAAGCAATTTGATGTGGGTGAGTATATTACGGTTGGAGGCTCTGACGGCATCGTCGAACAAATCGGGCTAAGAACAACACAACTTCGAAGCTTTGATGGAACTCTTCACTTCATCCCAAATCGAAGTATACTAAATGTGAGCAACCATTCAAGAGGTACGATGCAGGCCCTCGTTGATATTGAATTATCTCCCGATGAAAATGTTGATCAGATGATCACAGCATTACAAGCGGCTTGTGATGAAGTTCGAGAAGAAACACCCCAGATTATTGAAGGACCTCAGGTTTTAGGAATTGAAGCATTTGGTTCATCCTCCCTCGTTCTTCGTATTATTGCTAAAACTGAAACAATGGAGCAGTGGCGGGTCGAACGTATCCTTCGTAAAAAAGTGAAAGAAGTTCTCGATACGCAAAAAGAACCGGGATGATAAATTCTCTTCCGGTTCTTTTTGTTATTTTTACTGTACGCGCTGTTCTACTTCTTGACAAATTTCATCAGCGGTCATGCCTGATGCTTTAATGACTGATGCCTTTGTCTCTGTATTTGAAATGCCAAGAACATTCGAATCTAGACCTGTCACTACATAGCAGTCACACTGCTTCATTTGCTGTTCATTTTGAATACGCACGACGTCATATCCTTTTTGCTTCAATAATTCTTCTACATCAGATAATGATGGTTCTACACCAATTCTTGTCATAATCAAGAACACCTCCTGTTCATAAGGTGTACTGGTCGGTGCTCGATTATTCATTCTCCTGCTTGCTTTTTAAAATAGGCCGTCATCACATTCACAGCCGTTTCAATAGCTTGTTCATCAGGTGTGAGTTTTGCATGATGAAGGCCATATTCTGAATCTACACCAAGCCAAAACATAAACCCTGGATACTCCTTCAGCATATAGCCAAAATCTTCACCTGTCATTGCTTCTCTGCATTCAATGACATTCGCTAACCCTTCTTCTGCTACATATGACATAAATGCTTCTGTGAGGTCTTTTGAATTTACTACTTCATAATATGATGAAGGATAACGAACTGTCGCTTTGCATTCATAGCCAACCTCTATTCCTTTTGCAAGTGATTCAATTCGTCTTCTGACGTTTTCCATTGACTCAGGTGACAGCGTACGAATAGTCCCGTCAAGCGTCGCATGCTGAGCAATGATATTTTGCGCAGTTCCTCCTGTAATTGTTCCGACTGTGATCACAGCACTATCAAGAGGATCGACATTACGTGAAATGACAGATTGTAGCTGACCTACGAGGGCACTTGCAGCCACAACCATATCATTCGCTAAATGCGGGTAAGCTGCATGCCCGCCTTTCCCTTCCAGGTCTATCACTAATTCGCTCGTATTGGCAAATAGGAGTCCTGGCTTTGTCGCAATCGTACCGACTGGGTATTCAGGTGCTATGTGTAATGCTGTGATAAACTCTGGCGTCCACTTTTTCAGGACATCACTTCTAAGCATTGGTTCAGCCCCGCCTGGCCCTTCTTCTGCCGGCTGAAAGATAAACAGCAGATCCTCTTTAATTGGCTGATGAACGAAATGATCAATGATGCCAAGGGCAATGGTCATATGAAGATCGTGTCCGCATGCATGCATGTTGCCTTCATGCACAGAAGCAAATGAATAGCCAGTTTCCTCATGTATTGATAAACCATCCATATCTGCACGATAAGCAAATATGCGTGATGGACTCGTTCCCTTCACTTTAACAAAGAGCCCTGTCCGCCATGTCTCGATTTCAATTCGATCATGTTGGTATGTTTGAAGGTGCTTAAGAAGATAGGCTTGTGTTTTAAATTCTTGGAAACCAAGCTCGGGAATTTGATGCAAATCTCTACGAATGGATATTAATTGCTCACGATTTAGCAAGAGAACTCACTTCCTTTCCTCTATACGAATAGACGTGGATTTGTCATCCACGTCTATTTCTTCAGCTACGAATTGTATGAATTAAAGTTGACGCAGTTCTTGTTTAATTTCCGTCTTACCTTTTGTTTTTTCATCAATGTCTTTAATTTTCTTTGCAGGTGTTCCTGCTACAACTGTGTAAGGCTCGACGTCGTTTACGACGATAGCACCAGCTGCTACAACCGCACCTTTACCAATTGTCACGCCTTCTAAAACAACAGCGTTAGCACCGATTACAACATCATCTTCCACCACTACCGGTTTAGCAGATGGCGGCTCAATAACACCAGCAAGGACAGATCCAGCTCCGATATGACAGTTCTTACCTACTGTCGCACGTCCACCAAGAACAACGTTCATGTCAATCATGGTACCTTCACCAATAACTGAACCTATATTAATAGAAGCCCCCATCATGATCACTGCATTATCACCGATCTCTACTTGATCACGAATGATTGCGCCTGGCTCAATACGTGCTTTAATGTTTTTTAAATCTAGCAAAGGGATCGCAGAGTTACGGCGGTCATTTTCCACTACGACATCTTCGATTTTTTCTTTGTTTGATGCTAAAACTTCTTGGATTTCACTCCATTCACCGAATACGACACCTGTGTTTCCAGTAATGAATGTTTTTGCGTTTTCACCAAATGCAATATCTTCTAAGTCACCTTTGATGTAGACTTTTACGGGTGTTGATTTTGTACTATTTTGAATAAATGAAATAATTTCATTTGCGTCCATTTGTTTCATGTATGTATGTCCTCCTCTTCATTTATACTTCATTACTGTATCAAAGGAGAGTTTTAATGACAAGTGAAAGAATTGTCTCCTCATTGGAAAATAAAACAAGCCGGTCTCGTTATCCGGCTTCTTGCTGATGAATATGAACAAATTGTTTTCCAAAAGAGATCAACTCCTCTTCTTCGTCTCCTTCTGGATTTAATTCAATCTTTACTGACGGGAGAGCAATTTGCCCGCCAAGCTCCTTTACCTTTTCTTCAATTAAATCAACGGCACCACAGAAATGTTCATACGATGTATCTCCAGAGCCAAATACAGCAAAGGATTTCCCCGATAGGTCAAGTGCTTCCATCTCTTCATATAAATCAATAAAATCATCTGGAAGATCACCATCTCCCCATGTATACGCACCTAACATGATGTGTGAGTAATCATTGAGCAAATCAGCATCAATATCCATCGCTTCATATCGGTCCACGCTAGCTCCAGCTTCTTTTAATCCTTTTTCAATTAAATCCGCCATTGCCTCTGTATTACCAGACATTGTGGCATAAACAAGTAAAACCTTTCCCATATCTCTTGTTTCCTCCTTGTTAATGAATCAGTAAAGGCTCCTCATAAGGTCTGACAAACTTACTTTCATATAAACCCGCACAGAAAAAATTCTCTTTTTGATTTGCCACGCGAAACCCGTGCCCTTTGATCGTATCAAACCACTTGAGCTCTTTTTGCCCAACATCGAGCTGATATACTTTAGAAAACCCATGCTCATCCTGTGAAGTAGTTACATAGATAATGCCATTGTCCTCCGACACATCCAAAAAGGACTGTTCTCTTGCACACACCTGTGATTGAATATCATGAATCATATTTGTATTTAAATCTAAAATTTGAACTGATCCCTTCTTTCCTTTTTTAGAGCCTAGTGCACAGACGAGCAAGTGTTCATGACAGACCAGCATAGAAGCTGTCATCCGATACTTCTCTCTCTTTAGCAGATAAATCTGTCCACTTTGCAAGTCGTAAATCCATATTCCTCCATGCACCTCATGGATTTGTGTTCCAATGTAAAGAAAATCACCTGCAACACACAAGGAACGAATCACAGGGGGATGATTTACATGAGCAAACGGCTTCATAATTTCCCAGGAAATCCCGAAATCATTTGACACATAAATACAGTGCTTTCCGTGTGCACAAACAAAACCATCTTCGCGTCCTGTGATGGACCAAACGACTGCATTTGTAGGAAAGGATGATAATGCCCACGTATTGCCATCATCAGTAGATCGAATCACAGTTCCATTCTCACCAACACCAAATAAATACGGACCAATATAACTCATGGCGTGGATTTTATGCTTGAGCTTGAAGAGCTTCTGCCATCCATTCTCAACACTATAATGAAAAATACCCTCTCGTTTCACGGCTACAAAGTACCCTCTCGTTTTGGATGCCGTAACTGCAGTCGCCCCTTTATGAAACATGATTTTCAACTCTTTTCTCAGACAAAGATGCCCAAGTTAAAAAGCTTGTAGCGAATTCCTTACAGCACTCTACATCTTCATCTGTATCTGGTGCAAGCTCCATTTTCAATGTTTCAGGAAATACAGATGCACCAGTTGTTTTTAGCATGTCATGGAATATGTGTACTGCCTGGCAGAACTTTGGATAGCTGTAGTCACCCGAGCCAAATACAGCAGCTTTGGCATGATTTAATTCAAGAGAAGAGACTTGATCATAAAAATCTTCCGCTTCATAAGGTAAATCTCCGTCTCCCCAGGTATATGAGCCGATCAATATGTAATCGTATAAAGAGAGCGATTCTACACTCGTCTCATCTAATTCCAACATATCGGTATCGATCCCTTTTTCCTCAAGAGTTTGCTTTAAGATCGTTGCCATATCTTCCGTATTGCCGGACATACTTGCATATGCAATTAGTGCTTTCATCTATTGGTCACCTCATCTAAATGATAATCATTTTCAATTATTATATGTACACTTTAAATGATAATGATTTTCATTGTCAAATAATTTTATAAAAAAAGCACCTTCTATTCAAAGAAGGTACTTAAACGGCGTCATTTTGGAGCATGTCTTTGACCACACCAACAAATGCCTGAACTTGTTTTAATTGAAAAGACGCTTCATATCCTAACAGCCATGTATCACGTCCTATTTGCTCCCCATTTGTGTCAAAAAGCGGGGTTTTATAAACACTTTTCTCATGATCATATAAGGTGACAGAAGGTAAAATCGCGTAACCTATTCCATGATAAGCCATTTGTTTACATGTCTCAATTTGGTCGACAAGAATCGTTTGTTTTGGAGACACTTTAAACTTTTGATGCCACCAGTGCTGGATTTCTTGGTAATACGTACTGTCACTTTTAAATTGAATAAATGGGCGCTCTGTTTCGATTAACTCATCCACGTCCTTAATGACGGAGTCTACTAAATATAAATGATCTGTCATCAGATATTCCTTTGTTCCCTTCCAATCAGGGTTTCCACGAATAATCCCAATATGGACATGGTCTTCATACAGACTTTTGAGCATTTCGCTGCTCCAACCGGTGACAAGTGATACTTTGGCATTTGGATATTTTTCGACATAACGCTTTAACACTTTTGGAAGCCAGTGCTGGCCAATAATTGAAGCAACAGCAAGCTTGAGCGTGCCATGAATATCACCTTCAAGCGCATCGATTCTCTCTCTTACTCGATCCTGCTCAGTCGTCACCTCTTTAGCAAATTGAATAATCTGCTCTCCTGCCGAGGTCACTGTCAGCCCTTTTTGTGAACGGAAAAAGATCTTCGTTCCCCATTCCTTTTCAATGGTTTGCAATCTCTGAGATAATGCAGGCTGAGATACAAATAATCGTTCAGATGCCTTTCTCATATTCAACTCTTCACTTAGTACAACGAGCATATGTAACTCTTGAAGCTGCAATGGGGCGTCCCCTTTCTCTCTATAAGTTTTCCTTATTCCATATGGATATTATATAAATATTAACTTATGAAGGCAAAAAAATAAGCTGGCATGCAGCTTATTTTTTCGTGGAATGAATGACCTCATTTAATCGTTTTAATACAACACGACGCGTAAAAATCCCTTCAAATACTTGATCCTCATTTTCTACACACACAAATCCATTATTCGTTACAGCGTGAACACCTTTTAGAACAGGATCGGTTGTTTTAAGTCTTGGAATCTCTGTTAACATGGCCTCTTCTACCTTCAATTGATCAAGTTTCTCAAATTCAATTCGTTCCAATCCAAAGATTTTATTCATAATCATATTGGTTCCAATTAAACCATGAAGGCGATAAGAAGGGTCTAACACAGGTATTGCTGTATATCCTGTTTTCGTCAGGACTAAAAGAGCATGCTCGAGATTATTTCCAATTTGAACATGTGCGACTTTATCTGCATCAATCATATGCTCAGCTACTGTTGACTCAAGCAACTGATTCGGTTCTATATCTATCATGTTTCTTCGACCCCTTTTCTCTCGATCATCAATCAACCATTTCCCTTTAATCATAAGCATAAACGAAAACGAAATTTGTCGAAAGATTTTTTCTGCATAAAAAAGATACTCAGCCCCGAGTATCTAATAGAATGTTAAATCGATATTAATTCTCAAACCTTACTCTGTCATACAGTGTAATCAATTGTTTATACGTATTGTCGTCAACTTTTTTTGTTCCACATTCTATATCATTGATCTCACTGCTTAGTAACTCGACAGCATAATCCTGATTCAGTAATACGTTTAATAATAGCTTTTTCTCTTCTTCATTAAAACGATTTTCGATGACGCTCATTCAACATCAGGCCCCCTGTTTCATATATGCTTTTATATTGATTAGCAGGCTTTTGAATGTCTGCTTCCTCTCTATACAGCTAGAATAAGGAACTAGAATAGAATCGTCAACCGCATGTTTCGACAACAATTGGAGAAACATGACGGAATTTATTTTGTGTATCGATTGGCATAGCAAAATGCTGCATATGAGTCTGGTTTTATTTTTGCTTCAATTCCCATTGCAGTGATCATACCAGTCATTTCCTGAATCAGCTCTTTAGTGCTTCCCTTTTTGCCAATATCTAGATGAACTTCAAAACGGAGGTCTGCCCCTTCCTCAGCAAACGGAAGAAGCAAATCCGTCAGTTCTGTTAAAGGTCCGTCAAGGATGTCTGCACATACCTTTTGGCTAAACGCTGTTTCTAATGAAATTTTTTCTCTAAGACTTTGCACTGGTCTGCTTACCACCTCTTGTGTTAAGCAGCCCCAAGCCCCTTTACCAATTCGGTGAAGATGAACGGCTGTCATAAACTTTGTGACCTTCTGATTGACCTGTGAGTCCGTACCAATAGATAACACATAGACTGACCTTGGGTCTTTTAAAATAAAATCTTTCATTCTTATGATGACATCAGAAAACGCTAAATGATCTTCAGTAAGATTGTAGAAAAAAGAATGATTCACAGAAAGGAACTCCTTTTTAATGATCTCTTATCCGAAAAAATGCGCTGATTGATCATCTACAGTTTGTGCATCGCCTGTTATGACGATTCTGTTTGCCGTAATAAACGAAGGAATTCTCAGAAAAAACATTTCATACGATTCAGCTTAGGATTGCAGAAGCTCAAAAATCTCAATCGAAATCATATCAATGTTGTCAAATGGGAAAGTATTTGGCTTATCCCCTTGTTGAAAAACAGTTAATTCAAACGTTTGATTCTTTTCGAAATACTTAACACTACAGATTTTCTCACCGTTCACTTCGAAATAACGCTGTGCCGGTTCGTTTGCAGCCTCCGCTGTCTCTTGAAGACTTTGCAGCCTTGTAATAATACCCATTAATTGTGACATTCTAAAAAAAGACTCCTTTCAAAAAAACAACTCAAGATGAACCCGTATTGATTATACACAAGTCCTACAAAGCATCATACCATAAAGTGTTGTCAGATGATATTTTTCCTCTTGAATTCAAAAAAAAGATAAAGAATCTGTTTTTTATTTTGAGTCTTTTTTCTGATTACATGCACCTTGTTTTTTAAAGACCTGCAGATCTCATGAGTCGTTTGGCAATTTCGTCAAAATCTTCTTTTGATATGCCTGGTGCAAACTCTTCAGGCAGCTCTCTGAAATCAGGTACAGGTGCTCCTTTCGGGGTGCCCTCAATGACCGAAAGCGGCTTACCGTCAATCGGATGTCTACCCTTCCAAATTTTATCAATATCCTTGTAATCCGTGTCACTAAATGTATACAGCTTCGTATGAATGTTTTGATCCTCAAATTTTCTCGCTGCGTCGAAATGTTTATTATCGAGGTTTGGAATCGGGAGCATCTTCCCTACATCTACTCCTGTGGCAACCTCAAGCGCTTTTGCATATGCGACGACATGCACACCGCCCCTTACAAGTAAATAACCGATCATCTCTCTTGCCGTAGGATGATCCGTCATTTCATACACGCGCATCTTATGCGTACGGGCCCCGCATTCAAGGAAAAAATTATGAAGGAGGTCAAGAATCAGGTTCCCACTCGAGAACACATTCTCTCCTACCCAAGGCTTTGCCATGGAATCAAACGGATAGCCTGTTTGTGCCGTTTGAATAAAATGCTGCGTATTTCGTTTATCAACAGCTGTTTTCATTGGTGTCGTATCTGGATCTCCGCCATGAGTGGTCCCCGTAATCATGAGATTGATAGCTGTGGTCACAAGCTCTACATGACCGAACTCTTCAGCTGTAATACTTGAAACGAGGTCATAAAACGGTTTAAGTTTTCGTTTCCCTCTAAAGTTAAAAGATTGAAACATATAATTATTTAATGTAGACATTTCACCAAATTTCCCGCCGAGTAATTCTTGCACAGCAGCTGCTCCATTTGCATCTGGGTGATCTGGTCTTGGCAAATCAATCAGCAGCCGCTTGTCACGTTTGATCATGACTTTTCCCTCCTACCGTCTAACTATCATCACTTAAGATGTATGGAGGATTTGGGATGTCCTATGCATAAAGGAAAAGATTGAAGCACAAAAAAAACTTGGCGGGGGTAGCGCCAAGTTTTTTGGATCTTGATCTGATAGAGGGGTTGGGGAACAGAGAGTAGCTTCTCTCTATAACCAAATGATAATGATTATCAGTTTCATTGTCAACTATTTTTTATTTTTTCGTATTAAAAAAGCAGCCTCATTGGCCGCCTTTTAGATTAAACCATCTTGTTCATATAAATAGGCATACGGAAGATCAACAAATAAATACATGTCCCCTTCTAACGGATAGGAAAAAGTCCGGATCCGCTCCCCAGTTTCTAAATCACTGTATATATCGCTGAGAAATCCTTTACCACTAATTCTCATTTGGAGAATATTCGCTAGGAAATAAGGTCGCCAGCTCCAATTCTTCTCCATATACTCAGGCTGAAACAGCCATTCTTTCTCTTTTTTAAATACGTTACCTGTAATTTGAAACCCTTCCTCATTGCACATATAAATTCGAAAACTACAATCAGTCAATTCAAGTGCCAGTTTTTGGATGAGTTCATCATTTGTACTGCATGATTTTTTTAATGACGTAACAGCTTGATGAATTCGTTTATAAAATGTTTCAGAATGCTCATAAACGGCTTGGAGCTTCTTTTTCTCATGGGCGATAAATTGCTGGAATTCTTCTCTAAGCTGATTTTTGCGTTTGTTACGGTCAATTAACTCCGCCGTAGGCTCATGAAGATAATATCCTTGAAAATATCTTCCGCCGTTTCTCCATGCGTATTGCAACTGAAAATTTGCTTCAATATCCTCATAAATCAAAGCAGCCCCTATTTTTCTCGCAAGCAATGAAATGCTATAAAGGACATATTCATAGGAAGGTGAAGGAGATGAAGCTTTTAGTGCCTGTAGATCAATTTTTAATAAATCTGGTGAAAGGAGTGCAATCCGGTCTAAATTACTGCTTTCTTTTCCTATATTAGATACGGCGATTTTGATCCCATATGTACGATAATACGTTAACGTATGGGATAACTGTTCAATATCGCCGCTAAACGTATGTTCCGTAAATTCAATGACAAATCGGCTGAGCTGAATGCCTCTTGCTTCATATTCTTTTAAGAATTCCAAAAAACTCTCGCCATGATCATACATCAATACATTGGCATCATGGTTAATAAAAATGAGCAAATCCTCATCAGCAGTCGTCAAGAGATCTAATGCTTTACTGAGTACTTTTCGATCTACTTCCCATTTATACTCATCAGGAATTGATGAATCTGTAAAGAAGGAGCCTAGACTAAAAGTTTCAGACTCAAGCTTCATTCTTCCTAAGATCTCATAGCCTATCACTTTCTGCTCTTCCGCACTAAAGATCGCTTGATAGTACGGGAAAACATCTTCAATATTCGTTAAAATATCCAGTGGATCGACCATTTTCATCACCCGCTTCTCTCTTTGTGTGATTATACCACATCAAAAGCAGGTCTTACACGGTCATTCAAAATGGTGATTGGTTGAGCCATTGACCCCCATCCATAGTAATACAATCCCCGTTTATATAAGACGCTTGATCGGACAATAAAAAGCTCGCAAGCTCTGCAATTTCCTCTGGGGTGCCAAGTCTGCCGAGAGGCACACTGTTTAGCGTTCTTTGCGCTGCCTCCTCAGATTCCCATAGTTTCTCAGCCCCGCCTGTTCGTTCAATTGGTCCTGGTGCAATCGCATTTACCCGAATCCGGTATTGTTTACCCCATTCCACCGCAAGTGTTCGAGTAAGGGAAAGAACGCCTGCTTTAGCTGCTGCTGAATGAGCAACGCCTACACCAGCCCCCCATGCATAAGTTGCCACCATGTTGATCATACTGCCTTTTTTCTTTTGACGAATCCAGTAATTCCCGACTGCATGACTGCAAAAAAACGTCCCATTTAACACAATGTCGATAACTGCTTTCCAGCCGTTAGGAGACAACTTCTCTGCTGGAACCAAAAAATTCCCGGCAGCATTGTTGATGAGGGCATCAATTTCCCCAAATGTATCCACAGTAAACTTCACCATGTGATCTGCATCCTCTGGGTTACGAACATCCATCTGAAAATAGGCAATCGAGCCACCTTTTTGTTTGATCTCACTTGCGGTCTGCTCCAAAGTTTCTTCTGTTCTTCCTGTAATGACGACATTCCAACCGTTCAAAGCCAAATGGGCAGCCATTGCCTTCCCCATCCCATTAGATCCCCCTGTTACGATGACTGTTTGCTTCGCCATATTTTTTCCCCCTTCGTGTATTTTGAATGACTATTCATTCATTATTTATCTATCATATCATGATTCTCCCCCTCCGTGCACCATATGAGAGATTTTACAAATATCATGCTATACTTAATTTTATTTTTAAAAGAGTCTTCTATGCCACAACTTTCCCGTAAGACAATTGTTAAAAGGAGCTGATGGAGCAAGTATACTTGGTTTCTCGCAACAACCTTTCGATATGGCTATGCCCGATATATCGAGCCTCGAATGATTGATGTTGTGTCCATTACAATTAATGACCGTCAGCTCCCAGCTTCCTTTGACAAAATTGCACCATTGAGTGATGTTCATTTAAGTGATTCATTTTCCGCTAAAGACCTAGAAGCAGTTGTGCAGCAAATCAATGCTGAAAATCCTGATTTCATTGTGTTCACAGGTGACCTCGTTGATTTTCAAGCATCCATTGAAGAACAAGACTACCGCTTAGGTTTTTAGCCAAACATGAAATCATTTTTTTCACCTTAAAGTCATCTGAATAAAAGAGACCAAACCGACTTCATTTGCATATGTATAAACAAAGAATTTCCCTTGTGACAAATGTTAGGAGAAACCTTACTGGGTCTGATTCCGTCCAAATTGTATAGATAGGTGACGGTATCATGGCTTCTTTTATTCGAACAAAAGGAGTGTCTTTTGGTGCTGCAATACACAGTAAAAAGTGGAGAAACACTTTCTTCAATAGCGGTTGACTTTAGAACAACGACGGACGCTTTAATTTTAGCCAATCCGTCACTTGAACATCGAGAGCCTCAGCCAAGTGAAATCATTATCATTCCTGGATTACCTGATCCTCATACGATCCCTTACCGCATATCCGTTTCCGTTTCAAAGAAACGACTCGTTCTCTTTTCTGGAGCACAGCTCATTCGCTCGTATCCAATTGCCACAGGTAGAATTTTAAACATGACACCTACAGGCTCTTATTATATTGTCAACAGACAGCCAAACCCTGGAGGTCCTTTTGGCGCCTATTGGCTAAGCCTGTCGAAAATTCATTACGGCATCCACGGTACGAATAACCCTTCTTCAATTGGTAAAGCTGTCTCTAGAGGGTGTATTCGAATGTACAATCAAGATGTTATTGAACTTGCCTCACTCGTTCCAAACGGGACACCTGTGACCATTAGCCAGTAGGAAGAAATAAATTGTATGAATGGTTAAAATTTTATATGATATAAAGTGGGATCTTCAGGTTAAGGAGCGTATTTATGGATATTTTTAAAAATCGAAACTTTGTTCGTCTCTTTTTTGCAGCACTCGCCTCGCAAATGGGGACAACAGTAGGCAATATGGCATTTGCCTTTTATTTGCTCGACCATTTTAGTCATCAGCCCGCCTACGCTACATTGGCAGAATTAATGTACTCACTGCCAACCATTTGTGTCTTTTTTATGGTCGGTGTGGTCGCAGACCGTTTTGATCGTAAAAAAGTCGCAGAAAATTGTGATTGGATTAGAGCTGGGCTGACGATTGTCTTATTTATCGTGATTTATTTGAATTCACTTCCGCTTATTTTCTTGATCTTGTTTATCAGAAGTGCCATTACGAAGTTCTTCTATCCAGCCGAAGCATCTCTTGTACAGGCAATTTTAAATAAAGATCAATACGCAAAAGCCGCTGGCTTAAATCAGATGCTTTTTAGTCTGTTTATGGTATTTGGCGTTGGAATTGGTGCTCTTGTATATAAGACAATGGGGCTTCATGGCGCCATTACGATTGATTTGCTCAGTTTTATTATTTCTGGAATTCTTATTCGTTCATGTAACATTCCAATTGAAGCACGTCAGCCAAATGGACAAGCAGGCTGGAGGAATTTGACCATTAGAACATCTCTTAAAGATTTTAAAGAAGGCATTTTATATATTATCAAAAATAAATTACTGGCTTCCTTAATTTTTGGATTTTTCGTTTTTGGTCTTGTAAATGGCGCTTTTGCTGTTCTTCCAATGTTTACTATGAAATATGGTCTTTCACCGGACCACTTTGAATTGCATACATCCTTTTTCACGATTGCCATCGGTGTGGGCCTCCTTGTGGGAAGCGGAATTGGCACGATTCTCGCTAAAAAAGTAAACATGCACTATCTTATGTCGATCCCTATTCTAATAGCAGGAATCCTTATTTTTGTGCTTGGAACAACACACACCTTATGGTTGTTTTATGTCACATCATTTGTGATCGGTTCGTGCATCGGACCTATTAATATCGTCATTGGCGGCTGGATGCCAAGAATTGTCCATCCTCGTCTCATGGGACGTGTTTCAGGCTGGGTTGATCCTTTGACCATGTTCGCCCAATCACTAACATTAGGTCTGATTGCAATACTATTTCCAAAGCTCGTGACAAATATCTCTTATATTTATTACGGTATGGGCATCATTATTTTACTCGTGTTCCTCTTTTACTTCATTACGCTGCCAAAATTCAGCAGAGAAGCAGCAGAGTTAGATGTACAACGTGAATTAAAAGGACAAGGTATTCGATAATCAATACAAAACATACTAGATTGTTGACAAAGGACTAAAATGGTTTTATTCGAGCCCTTTGTCTTCTTTTCAGCGTCATATGAACTTATGCGGAGAGAATGTAGATTTGTGAGCACCAGTGCGCAGGTCTGACAACGAATGCAAGGATTTGTTTCACGCTGATACTTACTTGATGAAGAAAGTACTTGAGACCGTAGACAAACCCTTTTTCTAAAGAAACATATTGAAGAAAAAGGGTTTTTTCATTTTCATTCAAACTAGATTTTCTTTTATCATGATAAAAGGTAGTGGCGTATCCCATAGAAAAATTGACATCATGATTAAGCTCACTACTGCTTTTTTACTCTTTTAGTTTCTGGAATATCACAAATTGATAACAACCAAATAGTAAGGACAACACCATAATTGCGGTGAATATTTGTCGCGCTGGAAGCAAAAAGTATACGACAATAAAAGATAAAAGCAATACAAAATAACCTATGTTGAAAGCTTTTTTAAATGTCATCATACGACCTCCTTTTTACAATCATATCACGATTTTCCTATACGTATAACCAACTTTCTCCTCAATATAGAACAGGGGTTACTCGTTTCAATGCTCTTCTTAAAAAATGTTTATATCTTGAATAAAATATCAAAGTTCTCCAAACAATATTAGAAAAATTGGAGAACCTTATGATTTTTAACATTTTATTTGGTTTTTTTATACCTTGGATGATTTTCCTTTTCCACATAAGAAAAAACAAATGTTTTATTACTTCACCAACAGTTGTTTTGCTATCTGCTTTGATTGCCTTTTTATTTAATGATATTGGGTTCAGCCTGAAACTGTGGTATGTAAATCCAGTAAAATATGCAATTCTCCCTATGATTCCCTACAATTTCGGTTTTTTTACAGTATTGGGCATTTATTTAATTCAAACGATCATCATTTTTCGTAGACCTTATATATTCATTGGTATAGCTTCACTTGTGGCAACTCTAGCGGAAACAGTTTTATACATGCTTAATCGCATCAACTATGATAATTATTGGAACTTATTTTTCACCTTTTTAAGTTATGTTCTAGCCAACTTTCTCCTTTATTGGCTGTTGAAAACTATTAAAGTAATTCCTAACAAATAAGGCTTCAAATTCCGCTTTCCATAAGTCCGCTGTTTTCGGCTCCCATAAGAGGGTGATAGTAAACAGTCAGCAGGGCTTGTTGTCCGGCTTTTACTTGGTTCCCTCTTTGTAAACTTTTTAAATGCTTGATGGTCGCTTGTACACCTTTTTTAAGTCATCAGTTCAAACGCATCACTAACAGATACACCAAGGTTGTATCCTCTCACTTATTCGTTCACTTCACTGTCAAATGCATCCGCAAGAACCTATGCTTTTTTGTTACATCTGTAAAGTCTTCAACGCTCCAGATATTTAGTTTAAGTTTGAAATAGTGCGCCTCTTTAACGCCATAATAAACTTTTCAACTCCCCTATCCCTTTTATACCAAAGGTTATCTTTTTACAGTAACTCCATTTGCAATTTACTAATAAAAACGTATAATTTATACTAAGCATAGGAAGACGAAAGACAAAGGAGAGAAAAAATGGACGATTATGCTCATACTAAAGACATAGAACCTACAGCAGAAAATATCTCAAAAGCCATTTATACTGTTAACCGCCATGCTAAAACCGCACCAAATCCCAAGTTTCTTTATCTTTTGAAAAAACGTGCGCTGCAAAAACTATTGCAAGAAGGTAAAGGAAGGAAAGTGGGCCTACATTTCTCTAACAATCCCAAATATAGTCAACAACAGTCCGACGTGCTAATTGAAATTGGAGATTATTATTTTCACCTGCCTCCAACCAAAGAAGACTTCGAATTTTTGCCACACTTAGGAGATTTAAATCAATCATATCGCAATCCGAAAGCGAATATGTCATTAAACCGAGCGAAACAAATTCTTCAAACGTATGTCGGTTTAAAAGAAAAACCTATCGTTACAAAACAAAAATCACATTATACAAAGCCTGTCTTTAAAAGACTTGGAGAAAGTTATTTTTAAACACCAAAAAACCACTCATGCCGAGTGGTTTTTTCATTGGATGATAAAGTGATCTACCTTTTCGATCAGCTGATGAATCTCTGGTTTACTAATTTGATCATCCGCACCAATCGTTTCACCTTTGTGACGCAAATCTTCTGTGATTAATGAAGAGAAGATCAGAATCGGAATGGACTGTGTCAATGGATTGTCTTTGAGTAATTTCGTTAAGCGATGACCATCCATTTTTGGCATCTCTATATCTGTAATGATCATATCAATTTCTTCTGTGACACTTATTCCTTTGCTGACGAGGTTCATGATGTGATCGTATGCCTGCTTGCCGTCTTCAAAGGTGACAATGTTTTTATACCCTGCTTCAGTTAATTCATTTGTCAATAAACGCATGAGAAGCGGAGAGTCTTCTACGACATACAGCTTCTTCCCTGTTCGTCTGTCGTCTTTCTCACCGTCAAACAATTGATAGGTATCTACACCTGAAGCAGATTCTATATCATAAATGATTTTTTCATAGTCTGGAAGAAAAATCATTTTTTCATCAAGCTTGATGATGCCTGTTAAATGGCGATCCATCCCTTGGTTGAGTGCAGTTGGCTTTTCAATTTCTTCCCAGCTAACGCGGTGAATTTGTGATACAGTTCCTGTATGGAACACAAATTTCCGTTGGTTGAATTCAGTCACAATATACTTTTCTTGTTCTGACTGATCTGACTCGACATTAAAAAAGGAAAATAGATTGATGACTGGTAAAATCTCGCCTCGTAAACTAATCATACCTTCTACATCTTGATGAGAATGTGGTACAACAGTCACCTCAACAGGCTGAATGATCTCTCTTACTTTCATGACGTTAATGCCGAATTGATTTGAACCAATTTCAAACTTTACAATTTCCAATTCATTTGTACCAGAGTCAAGTAAAATTTCTTGTTTGTTTAAAGCCACGGAAATCCCTCTATTCTTCAATATAAGATTGTACTTTTTATATCGGCAGCGCGGTTGAAATGTTGACGGTTCTTTACGTTTTATCTCGTACGAATTGATGAATGACAAGACCTATGGCGGCTAGGATGAGTAAAGACCCGAGTGCAAGACGGCTAGCGAGATTCCCATACTCTGCAAAAAAGAGTGTGACAGACCCGTAAATGATAGGTCCCACAATGGACGAAACCTTCCCAGAGAAAGCAAATAGACCGAAGAATTGTCCGCGTTTTTCCCTCGGTGTTAATTCAATGATGAATATTCTTGACGCCCCCCAGCTAGCACCAAGTGATATACCAAACAAACTGCCCGCTATCCAAAAGACCCATTCGGTTGAAGCTGTCACAGCCAAAATAAGTGCAAAGATTAAAATGAGATAAACGACTGTAATCGAGCGCTTTGCACCAATTGCTTTTGTGATATAACCAAATATAAAAGACCCTATAATACTTGAAACGGTGGACACAAGGTAAAGTAAAATAAATTGCCCTGCGGTAAACCCAATGATGATTTTGGCATAAACGGCCATCATCGCAATAGCTGTTTGCAAAGAATCGTTCATAAAAAAGAAAGCAATCATAAAGATAAAAGCAGGTTTGTAGCACTTCATGTCTTTAACTGTTTGAAAAATGACTTGATATCCGCTAAAAAAAGAAGGCTTTTTTACCTGCTGACGTAATGGGTGAGGATCTTTCACAAAAAATAAAAAAGGAAGAAAAAAGAGGAAAAATAAAAGAGCTGTCGGAATAAAGGCCTCATGGAATTGGCCGTTTCCTACAAGTAAGTAAACAGAGAGGCCAACAAGTGTTCCTAAATATCCAACGGCAATGCCAAATCCAGAAATAAGTGGTATCTCATCTTTTGTTCCTAGATCGGGCAGAATTGTGTCATAAAAAACAAGACTAGAGTGATAGAAAAATTTCGCCAAAACAAACAATGTCACAACTATTAATAACGAGACAGGCAAACCAAACCATTCACTTGAAAAATCAATCTTAGCAAAAACTCCCATCAAGAACGTACAGGCAATACAGATGAGGGTAAACATCGTGATATATTTTTTCTTTTTTCCTGTTCGATCGATCAGGACTCCATATAATGGCGTAAAAATGACAAGGAAAAAGCTAGCAATAGCGTTCGCATAAGATATAAATGTGCTTGCGATCTGATCCATTCTCGCACTGTCTCCTATAGTTTCCTGCAAGTAAAACGGGAAGAAAATGGTGATCATATTCGATGAAAAAATCGTATTTGCAAAATCATACAGTGCCCACGCCAGCACAGGTGCTGTCAAAAACAACCCAAAACCTGCTTCTTTTTTCTTAAAGGTCTTTATTCCTGATTTCAACATATTGTCTCCCTTCCGTATCCTATTCTTGACTATCATTCTATTTTATGAAGTGTTTCCCTTTTCCATACACAAGCTCTCCATGCAAACAAAGGTGCTCCGTTTTTTACAATTCCCTGTTAGTTCAGGATGTTTGGTTCTGATATGCCCTTTTATTCTGTATATTTTCTAAATTCTTATCATCGTTCGTTATGATATCCCATCAATTTAGCAAGCTCAATGGAGTTGAACATTTTTACATATCGCTCAAAATGGGTTTTCATGAGTGATTTGCGTGAATCAATAGAAAATTTGTAAAAAACATGCCACTTCTATTTCTTTTTTCATCTTATTTTTAAACATTTTGTGATATTTTTGTCTTATTTCTATTCATCTGTTGACATTCGTTTTTCACATGGTACAATAGTCAAGGATTTTTTAAAGAAAGGTGTTCATGATGGGGATTGTCATACTATTAAAGGACAATGAAATGACTGTGATTGAAGATATTTGCGAAGCTGATTTTTTAGACATGAAAAATGGCATGTCAACAGAAGAAGCAGCCCATATCTCATGGTATGAAGATTATGATACGGCTTATGGATATTAATTCCATACAATAGATGAAACGTGAAAAAAGGCGATGCAACCTTGAATAGGTTGATCGCCTTTTTACGTCTGTGAACTTCTTTCGCTTTCTGGTTCAACATGAATAAAAATTTGTGCATGTGGAAATTCTTTTTGAATTGTTTCTTCTATTCTGTCACATAATTGATGTACATCTTCAATGGTTGTTTTCCCATTAACGATTAAATGGAAATCAATATATTCTTCGGCGCCAGATCGTCTCGTCCGAAAGTCATGATATTCAATAAATTCTTGGCTGAATCCTTGGATAATGGTTTCAATGGACTGTTCTTCTTCCGGCGTTAATCGTGCGTCAACAAGTGGTGGAAAAGCTTCCTTTATCAGCTTAAATGCTTCACGCATAATAAAGAGGGCAAGTATCATTCCAATGATCGGATCTAGGAAGTACCAGTCTGTTAATGCAACAAGTAATAAACTAAATCCAACCCCTAAAGACGTATATACATCTGTTAATAGATGCAAAGCATTTGATTTCATGGCAACTGAATGTACTCTTTCTGCCTCTTTGTTCACGATTTTGGAAACAATCAAATTAATCAAGGAACCAATCAGCATCACCACAATCCCAAGTACAGGAAGCTTCACAGGCTCCGGATGCATTAATTTGTGAACACATTCGTAAATAATCCAAATACCAGCGACAAATATCAGCAAAGTCTCAATGGTTCCAGAAATATTTTCGACCTTGCCGTGCCCATAAGGATGCTTAGAGTCTGCTGGCTTTCTAGAAATACGAACAGAGATAAATGCAATAAAAGATGCCATTAAATCTAAAAAGGAATGGATGGCTTCTGATAATACCGCAACAGATCCGGTTAACAACCCCACAATGATTTTAAGTATGACAACAAATGAGTTACTCATCACGGATAAAAAGGCTATTTTAGATGTCTTCGCTGAATTCCCCATGTATCGTCCCTCCTTCAGGAGATCGCATATCTGCATATTCAATTTCCATGACCTGATTTTTCCATTCTTTCAGTGTGTGCAGTTTGGTCATTTTCTAATCATCATGTGAGCCTGTATTTTCCGTGAATGTTACGCTATAATAAATGTTGCTCTTTCATCAAGCACTCATGTTGTGATGTATAGGAGAATAGACTACATATAATCCTTTCACAAGTGACATTTATGCAGTCAATGGTAAAATAGGATAAAAACATAAATTTTTAAGGTGATGAGAAATGGAGCATTTGCTGAATCCAAGAGTAAAGGATATTGAAATTTCAGGCATTCGAACATTTTCAAATCTCGTATCGTCCTATGAGGATGTTGTTTCTTTGATCATTGGTCAACCCGATTTTTATACGCCGCATCATGTCAAAACAGTTGCCAAAACAGCCATCGACGAGAATTTCACCTCTTATACTCATAATGCAGGTTTTCTAGAGCTGAGGCAAGCAATCCAGCAATACATGAAGAAGAAGGTAAAACTTGATTATGAAGCAGAGTCAGAAATCATTGTCACGACAGGTGCCAGTCAAGCCATTGATGCCGCGTTTCGTACTATTTTAACAGACGGCGATGAGGTCATTCTACCAGGCCCTGTCTATCCAGGCTATGAACCAATTATTCGAATGTGCGGCGGGACGCCTGTTCACATTGACACAACGAATGCCGGGTTTAAATTAAATGCCAAGCTCATTGAGGATGCGTTAACGGAGAAAACAAAGTGTGTTGTCCTTCCTTATCCTTCAAATCCAACAGGTGTAACCCTATTAGAAGAGGAATTGAAAGAAATTGCACAACTGCTTGAAGGCAAGGACATTTTTATTCTATCTGACGAGATCTATAGCGAGCTGACATTTGATCGACCACATCATTCAATTGCTTCCTTTTTAAAAGAACAAACCATTGTGATCAATGGGCTTTCAAAATCTCATAGCATGACTGGCTGGAGAATTGGCTTTTTGTTCGCTTCAGCTCCAATTGCTAAACATGTATTAAAAGTACATCAATATAACGTCTCTTGTGCCTCATCTATCTCACAAAAGGCGGCACTAGAAGCTGTGACAAATGGTGTGGATGATGCACTTATCATGAGAGAGCAATATAAGAAAAGGCTCGATTATGTATATGATCGTCTCATTTCTATGGGGTTGCCTGTCATTAAGCCTTCTGGAGCTTTTTATATTTTTCCTTCAATTGATTCGTTTGGCATGAGTTCATTTGATTTTTGCATGGAGCTATTAGAAAGCACAAGATTAGCTGTCGTGCCTGGCTCTGCTTTCTCTCGATTAGGTGAAGGATATGTTCGGCTTTCCTATGCATATTCACTTGATACGCTGAAAGAAGGACTTGATCGCCTAGAACAATTTGTTCTGGAAAAACGTTCAACTCTATCATAAGACGGATGAAACAACGGTTCTCTTGCCGTTGTTTTATTTTGCAGGAAACATGATGTGAAACACTGTGCCTTTCTCAGGCTGACTATCTACACTAATCGTTCCATTGTGATTTTCTAAAATATTAAATGTGACCATAAGTCCAAGTCCTGTGCCCTTTTCTTTTGTTGTTAAAAAAGGCTCTCCTATTCTTTTCATGACAGATTCAGGAATGCCGACACCTTCATCTCTAATGGTCACTAGAATCCCTTCTCTCTGCGCTTTCGCCGTAATGTCAACCTTTCCTCCATTTGGCATAGATTCAACGGCATTTTTGATTAAATTGATAAATACCTGTTTGAGCTGATTTTGATCTCCATTCATCAGGAGATCCTCCTCAATGTCACTTGTGTTCATTAATATCCCATTCAGGTTTGCCTGCGTTTCTAACAAAGCTGTGACTTCGCTAATGAGTTTTTTCAAATTAAGTGTCTGCATTGAAGCTGTTTGTTGCGGTTTTGCTAGCATTAACAATTCACTCAAAATAATCTCAATTCGGCTCAGCTCAGAGAAAACAATCTCAAAATATTGATCGCGATCTTTTGTTTTCGGTTTAATGAGTTGAAGAAAGCCCTTGATCGCTGTTAATGGATTGCGTATTTCATGGGCAATACCTGCAGCCAGTTGTCCTGCAATGGATAACTTTTCAGAACGTAGCATCAGTTCTTCTGTCTGCTTCCGTTCGGATATGTCTCGCAAAATAATTTGAACGGCGGTTTCTCCAAAGAATGTGGTTGGAATACAAACCATCTCTGTATAAATGAGTCGATGTTTGAATGTATGACAGCTCATTGTGACAATCTCTGACTCCGATTTTCTTTCAATAATACGAGATAGACTCTCTTTCACTTTTTGCTGATCGCAAGAATGGATTTGATGAAAAATATCCTTCCCTATTAATTTATCGTAATGTTCGGCTTCGAATAACTTGATACCTGATTCATTCATAAATACCCATTTATGATCATGAATCACCGCAATGGTATCAATTGAATTTTGAATAAGCAATTGGTACCGTTCTCTGCTTTTTTGAAGCACGGTTTGGAATTTTTTCCGAGATGAGATGTCGACAAGTAACAAAAGCTCTGCCCGCTGATTTTGATAGATAGTAGGAGAAGACTTTACCTCAATGTGAACGGTACTTCCGTCTTTCCGCTTCCATATTTGCTCAATCATACCGACTGGAAGACCTTGCTGTAGCCTAGTTATCCGGCTTCTGACAATGTCGTGGTAATCTTCTACAATAAAATCAAAGGCAGATTTGCCGATCATTTCATCTCTTGTACATACACCCATTAAGTTCAGCATCGCATCATTCGCATAAACAATTTTCCCTAACATCGTAATGCATAGCGGATTTGGCAGCATCGCAATCAGTTTTTCAGCTTCAGTGACATTTTGGAAAGCCGGCAGACTGCCTAATGGCTGTTCCGACGCTGCTGATTTTGTCTCTAATGCTGTTGTTTTAGGCTGAGAATCCAGCACCCTCATTTTTAGGATCATTTCTCTACCTAATTCGTTATCTGATAAATCACAAGCAACAAAATCAATGCTTGCTTCTACCCAAACAGCTGTAAGATCACTTCTAAGCAGTCTAAAAGTACAAATCTCTAACATGTGCTGATTATAGAAATAACTTTCGACGAGAAATTGATCTTCTGTATGAACAAAGTCCTTTAAATAACACCCTAGTAAATCCTTTTGTTCATAGAGCAAAAGCTGCTTACAATTGGAAGAAATGTAGAGAAAGCGGCCATTAGAAGAAAGAACTGCATGTAAATCAATATTCGAGCACAATTGAGTCGAATCTTTCATTTTTTGTTCCATCGTCGTCCGACCCTCCTTTTATTTTTTAGGGTTGTCCTTAGAATGATGTATAAAAAGGATTCGCTAGAAAAACCGTATTTTCCTTCAAAACTCGTGTGAAACGTCCATATTTTCAGCAAAAAGGAGCACTTTCTTTTGCTGTGCTCCTTACTCATTATTTTTTTCATATTTTTTTTGTAATTCAACATACTTATCAACAATTTTACTTGGAATGGTTTTAATGACTTGATCTTTATCGGTCACATATGGTGTCACGACACTAAAAGCCACTTCTGGATTTGATGAAGGATAATACCCTCCAAAGGTTAAGTTGTATGTTGCATTTCCCCACCAGCTTCGGTTAGCACCATAGTAAAACGTTTGAGCCGTACCAGTTTTACCTGCCACATCATGTTGACCAAAGCGTCCATCAGCAGTCCCACCAGATGATGTGACCATTTTTAGCCCCATTTTCACTCGATCAATATCTGCCTTTGTATTGTTAATCGTATTGAGCACCTTTGGTTCATACTTTTTGACAACCGGTCCGACTTCTTCCTTATTTGTTGGAAGATGAATGCTTTTCACCACTCTTGGCTGAACACGTTTGCCCCCATTGGCAATTGTAGACATGTATTGAGCTACTTGAAGCGGAGTATACGTGTCATACTGACCGATCGCTTCATCAAGCAACAATCCTCCGACCGTTTTAGGATGCGTTTGCATCCCGCTTGATTCTTGCGGAAGGTCTATCCCCGTTTTCACACCAAGACCAAATTGCGCATAATAATTTCTCATTTTTTGTAAATCAGCAGAGTCAGCCGGTAAAGGACCATTCTTTTGATAGGTGATGCCTGCCATTCTCATGGCCACATGAAACATATAAACGTTTGAACTTTTTTGGAGGGCTCGAAGGTCGTTGACCCAACCAAGGTTATGATAAGATTTTTTCGGTTTTCCATTACCCGCAAAGTAAAGGGGTGTATCCATATATGACTGATTGTGAGACATGCCGTCCTGATAACCAGCTAGTACAGTTGCTCCTTTGACTACAGATCCCATCTCGTATTGCGTAGTAAATGTGCCAATGGCAAAGTCTGTGACATCTCTGCCGTCCATTTTCTTTCCTGACATGGCCAGAATGTCACCCGTGTTAGGATTCATCATCACAACAAATGCCCGGTCCATCATATAGTTTCTTGCACTGGCAGATCTAAGCTCTGATTCGACAATTTGATCTACTTCTTTTTGAAGCTCCATATCAAATGTCAGCGCAAGATCAAATCCTCTTCGGCCTTCTGTCCGTTTGATCTCATCTAACAGCTTCCCGCCGACTTGAGTATATTGTACGGTCGCTTTCTCCGGATTCAAGAAATCCTCGTACTGATATTCTAAATAACTTTTTCCTACCCGGTCATTACGCGAATAGCCTCTTACCATATAGTAATCTTCACGCTCTTTAATAATTCCTTGTTCTGGGGTGGTGACACCGCCGAGTACATTGTATAGTGTTTTTTCATATTGATATTTTCTTGTCCAGTCATTGATGACGTTCACACCAGGCAGTTCATCAAGATGCTCTGACACTAGTGAAATCTCATCATACGTCAGACTTACTGCTGATGTTTGCTTTGATTCCTTCGTTTCATCAAGCAAAGCGACTTTTTCGTCCCCTTTTTTCTTTTCATTTGGGTCCATCGCTTTCACAATTTGAGGCTCAAAAGCATAGCCCCCTGTAAACCGTCGATAAATGGCTGCAACGGCTTTTTCGGCAGGATCGTTTTCAATGGCTTGGACTTCTTCCTTTGGTACTCGCTCAACTTGAAGCGGATACACTTTTTTCCCGTCGATCTTCTTTTTTTCCGCTTTTGATAGCAGCTTATCTGCTTTTTTTGGATTGTCTGCAAGCCAGAAGTCTCGAATGTCTCGCTCTCTCAAGAAATCTATATCCATTTTTATATAAGTCGCAAGTTTTCTTGCTACCTTGATCTTATCCTTCGCTTTCACACCAGTTTCAGAAGTATAAACGATTGCAGGTACACTCTCGTTATCAACAACGACTCTTCCTCTTGCGTCATACATTTTTCCTCTTGGTGACGGGTATGAAGCTGTTTTGACCTCTGTTCGGTTTGCTTGCTTTTTATAATCTTCTCCATTGACGATTTGCAGCACGCCGAGCTTAATCACAAGTCCAGCAAATAAACTAAACACAGCGAAGAAAAAGAGATTGATTCTCCAGGCATTCCGGCGTTTTATTCTTTTCTCCTCGGAAGCACCTTGATTGTGTTTCTCTACCACTTATGTAGCTCCTCTCATCCTTTCAATCTTTTACAATGATCACTCATTATTGTAACACTTTTGTAATAGTTGTTACAGCGAAACAAGGGGAAAAAAAGCTGTCAATCCTTATTCCGTAAAAAAAATATACTAACACTTCAAACTATTGGAATGTTTATGTCGTTTTCTTTAAAAGGCATCATCTCCTATCCTTTGATATGAAAAGACGCTTTCTATGACTTTAACAAAAATGACAAATACTCTTTGTCAATGGAGGATGCTGGTACGTTTTTAACAAAAAGTCCATGTTATGATTTGTTGTGAGAAAACAAAACAACAATTTTAGGAGGAATTACATTATGAAGAAGAAATCATTCTTTTTTTCTGCGCTAACAGCTGCTACATTGATCACGTTCACTGGAGGGCACTCAGCAGATGCGCAAGAGCTTAACCTAAAACAAGTCATACAAGTCAAGCATCAAGCCATTGATCTTCATACACTTGCTGCAAAATTACATATCTCATCAGATGTGAACAAGTTAAGCGCATCAAATCAAAAAGAGATCGAAGCCACGTTGAACAAGCTGATTAAAAGCGGTCAACCAGTGACTGGTACAAAAGTCATCAAAGAAGTAAACAAAGCAAAGAATGAACAAAAACAAGAATCAGTGAAAAAACCAGCTTCTTCTAAACCAAGTACATCAACGAACCAAAACACAAAAGCTGACCAAAAAGCGACAACTGCCACAAAAACAGACAGCAGCTTAAACGCTTTTGAAAAAGAAGTGGTTGATCTAACAAACAAAGAGCGTGCAAAACAAGGATTAAAGGCACTTACTGTTGATTCAAAATTAAGCAAATCTGCTCGTGCTAAGTCTCAAGATATGAAAGATAAAAACTATTTCTCTCATACAAGCCCAACTTACGGATCTCCATTTGATCAAATGAAGACATTCGGTATTACTTACAAAACAGCAGGTGAAAACATTGCGCAAGGGCAAAGATCACCTCAAGAAGTTGTGACTGCTTGGATGAACAGTGAAGGTCATAGAGCCAACATATTAAACAAAAACTATACACATATCGGTGTTGGTTATGTAAAAGATGGCAACTACTGGACGCAACAATTTATCGGAAAATAATACAAAACATCCTGTCCCTAGGTAGGACAGGATGTTTATTTTACCCATAATTTATAAATGCTTTGTGTTCCGCTGTTTTCTTCTCCTTCTTCACACAGCTTTTCATATAATGACTTTGCAAGTGACAAGCCTGGCATTTCTTCCCCCATCAGCTCTGCCTCTTCAAGCGCAATGCCCATATCTTTGATAAAATGTTTCACATAAAATCCCGGTGCAAAATCGCCTTTTAGCATTCTTGGTGCAAGGTTTGATAGGGACCAGCTTCCTGCAGCCCCTGTTGTGATGCTTTTAAGAACCCGCTCAGGATCAAGTCCTGATTTTTTTGCGTATACCATCGCCTCTGCAACACCTATCATGCCTGCTGCAATCGCAATTTGGTTACACATTTTTGTATGCTGACCGCTCCCTGCTGGACCTTGATATTGAATATTTTCGCCCATTTGTTCAAAAAGCGGAAGGCAAGCTTCATAGGCAGTCTTTTCTCCACCAATCATAATAGCAAGGGTGCCATGTCTCGCTCCTGCATCTCCACCTGACACCGGGGCATCTAATGCCAATAGCCCTTTTTCTCTCGCTTTCATATCGATTTCTTTTGCGAGCTGTGGCTTTGAAGTTGTCATATCAATTAAAAATGTACCAGGCGCAGCGTGGGCAATAAGCCCATCTTCACCTAAATATACTTCTTCCACATCTGATGGATAACCGACCATTGTGATGACAGCATCCGCTGCCTCAGCTATTTCTTTGACTGTGCTTTTCCACTTCGCACCTCTTCGCATCAATGCATCTGCCTTTTCTTTCGTTCTTGTATAAATCAAAACGTCGTATCCTGCGTCCATTAAATGCCCTGCCATACTACTTCCCATTACACCAATTCCAATAAAACCAACTGTCTTGATTTGTGCCATGTCTTTTTCCTCCTCAAAGAGACTTTGTCAATCCACCATCAATGACTAATGTTTGACCTGTCATATATGTATTGGCTTCAGATAAAAGAAAAGCCGCATATGTCGCAAACTCATCTGGCTGTCCGTATCGTCCAAGTGGAATATCACGCTCTGCTTGTGCTTTGATGTCTTCAATCGTTTGATTTTCCGCTTGAGCTCGCTGCTTGTCCAAATGTTTGATGCGATCTGTTTCAATTTTTCCAGGAGCTAATGTATTGATCAATATGCCATCTTTTGCAAGCTCTTCGGCGGCTGTTTTTGTCCAGCCAACAATGGCGGGTCTGAATGTATTAGACAACATTAAGCCTGGTATCGGTTCTTTGACCGAAATGGAAGCAATGTTTAACACTTTTGCGCCGCGTTTTTTTAAATAAGGCAGGGCTTCTTTTAATAGCCGTATATAGCTGAGTAAATGAAGTTGAAAGGATTCTATCCAATCTTGGTCGGTTAAGGTGTCCAGCGTTCCTGTCTTAGGACCGCCCGTATTATTCACAAGAATGTCGAGTCGCTTCTCATCACCGGCAGCGGTTTGAATGAGTTGTTTGATCTGTTTCGCATCAGCTACATCACATACTTGATAATTCAACTTACCTGTTACGTGCGGCTTAAGTTCTTTTACCGTTTCTTTCAAAGTAAGTTCATGCCTTCCTGATAACGTGACATCAGCTCCTTCTTTTGCTAGGGCAAAGGCAATCGCTTTTCCAATCCCTTGACTGCTTGCAGCAACTACTGCCTTTTTTCCAGATAGATTTACATCCATGTAAGCACCTCCATGGCTCTTATTTTATCATATAGAAAGAACCTTGCTTATTTGCAAGGTTCTTTTCACTCTATTACAGCTTAAAGCGGTCAACAGCCTGACGTAGTGCCTGACTGGATTCATTCAGCATTTCTGTTGATACTTTTGTTCTTTCTAATGTTTGAACTTGTTCATCTGTTGAAGCATGCACTTCCTCAGCTGAGGCAGCCGATTCTTCTGAAATAGCTGCAATATTTTGAATGGCATCATTCATTTTCTGCTGTTCTTCTGTCATTTGATTGATCTGTGCATGAATGCTGTCAATGGAGCCGACAAGTGCCTGCATTTCCATTGTAATGCTGCTGAGCGCTTCACCTGTTGCATTAATGGCTTCTCCTTGTTCCTCATTCATTTTACTTGCTGCTGTCATGGCTTCAGCTGCCTTCTTGGATTCATCTTGAATGAGTTTCACGGTTTCACTAATATGTTTGGTTGATTGAGCTGATTGTTCAGCAAGTTTTCTCACTTCTTCAGCGACAACAGCGAAGCCTCGTCCGCTTTCTCCTGCTCTTGCTGCTTCAATGCTTGCGTTAAGAGCAAGTAAGTTCGTCTGATCAGAGATTTCAGAGATTGCTGTGACGACATTTTCAATATTTTTTGTCTTATGCTCAAGGTCCAGCAGCATTTGTTCTACCTTTTTAGATTCTTCATTTGCTTGTGTTGATTTTTGGACTAATAGGCCAAGAGCATCCAGACCTCTGTAGCTCGCATCCTCAGATGATTTTGAGTTGGTTTGCATCTGAGAGGCAAGCTCACCCATATGACGAACTTTTTCATACAATTGTTCTGATTTTTCATTAATTGTTTCAACTTCTGATGCTTGCTTAGATGCACCTGTTGCGACTTCTTGAATGGCAGTCGCAATTTGCTCACTAGACAACAGCGTTTCATTTGAAATTTGTGTGACTTCATCTGTTGATTTTACAACCTGCTCTGATGCGCCTTTCACTTTTTCAATTAATTCTCGAATCCCTTCTGTCATTTGGTTAAAGCTTTTCGTTAAAAAGCCTATTTCATCTTGAGATTTCGTTTCCAGTGAGCTGCTTAAATCTCCTTCAGACACTTTACGAACATGCTCTATTAACCGCTTGATTGGCGTTGTAATGCTTCTTGCTAATAAATAGCTGAAGAGCATTGCAAGTACAACGGCAATAACAGAAATGATGATACTTGTCTGATTCATCTGTTTTGTGATCCAAAGTAGTTTCTCTTTTTGGAAGCTGACCCCTATCGTCCAATTAGCTTCTTTGATTTTAGAAATGACTGTTAGCTGTTCATCATTATCAATTCCAGAATTGTCGACAGCTTTCTTTACAGACGCTACTTTTGATATATTTTTCCCCTGCTCTGTTGGATGTGCCAGAAGTGTACCAGTACCGTCAACTAAAAAAGCGGTTCCCATATAAGGAATTTTCTTTTCATTAATAAATGTTTGAATGGAGGTCAGCTTTAAATCAAGCCCAGCCACTCCTACTACCTGCCCATTACGAACAATGGCCTTTGCTGCTGATACGACCATCTTATTTGTTGCTTTATCTATATATGGATCTGTCCATAATACCTTATCAGGCTTTTTAGCCGCTTGAATATACCAATCGCGTTTTGTTGGGTCATATCCCTTGCCAAAATCAGACTCTGGAAATGCAAACATTTTGCCATCATTCGTCCCAATATAGGCTAGAGAAATAAGCTCGTCCTGCTCCTTCAGTCCTTTCAGTTGATCGGTTTCAAACGTCGTTATTTGTTTTGTTTGTTTTTGCGCAAAATTCTCTGTGAGTGTACTTGTTGCCAGTTTGTTAATTGTTTCGCCGTATCCTTCAAGCTTTAGTGCAATCATGTCTCTCATGCTTTCTGCAATTGCTGTTGTTGTTGTTTTTGCATTGCGTTCAATGAGTGGCTTTAGAACTATGTTTGAACCAACTTGAACTGCCACGACGGTTAAAATTAAAATAACTGAGGTAAATACAGCTATCTTCATTTGAAGTTTCTTAAACATCTCATCACCCCTACATATCCTACTTTGACATCCTATCTTGTATATCGGCAAAAATAATATGGCATTCAATAGTTTTAAGAAAATTTAAACAGAAAAAACAAGCCAAAAAGGCTTGTTTTAAGTAAAATATTCAATTTTTGCAGACGGAAAGTACTGTTCTATATATGATTCTAACGTCTGTCTTAATTCTTGTTCCTCATCTTTTTGATAGATATATTTACCAATTCCATACCTGCCCCATTTGTATCTTCTTTTATCCTCATCTAACTCTAACTTCGATTTCGGATAGTTTTTCTGAATGACACGCTTCGCTGGTTTCGTGAACCGGTGCTGAATCATTTCAAAGGTAATATCATGTCTAACACCTTCGGGGAGAGCTGCATCCAGCTTTTCAAAAAGAACTTTATACCCTTCTTGCCAACCGTCATGAATATAAATTGGGGCAATGATAAAGCCAAGAGGATAACCTGCTTTTGCTACCTTCACCGCAGCTTCAATCCGCTGATCGAGCGGTGATGTTCCTGGTTCGAAATATTTAATAACATAATCGGCATTAATGCTAAAGCGAAACCGTGTACGCCCGTTATGTTTTGCATCTAACAGGTGATCCACATGATGAAACTTTGTGACGAAACGCAGCTTGCCAAGATCGGTCTGTCCAAAGTATTCAATCGCTCTTTTGAGTGTATGCGTCAAATGGTCAATCCCTACTATGTCAGATGTACAAGAAGCTTCAAAGCGTGTAATATCTGGTGCACGTTCGTTCATGTACTGCTCTGCCTGACCCAATATTTCTTCCACATTGACATACGTTCGAATATAGGGCTTGCTTCCCATTGTGGTTTGCAGGTAGCAATAATGGCAATGCCCCATACATCCTGTAGCAAATGGTATCGCATACTCAGCAGACGGTTTAGATGAATCAAACTTTAATGTTTTTCTAACACCAATGACTAAAGTAGATTTCGCATTACGATACTTTTGTAAATCATTTTTCCCAGGTATATTTCTTACTTGGTTGTGTGAAGTTGTTTCTCTAATTTCAATCCCCATACCTTCGAACTTTTCTTTCAGCTCTTGTCCTAACGGGTACTCAAGTGCCCTAGGTTCAATATAGACAAGCTGGGGGACAAAAGGCTTAATCATGATAAAGCACATCCTTACCTTTGAGGTTTACATACGGTTACTTTAACCGATAAAGACGACTTTTATCCTTTCTAATATCTCCCTGATTCAAATAGCTCTTGATAAAGGGCTTCTGCTTCTTCGTATGTTGAAAATACGGCATCATCTGGTGCTAATGTATGGTACGTTTCAAGTAAAAATAGAGCAAGCTCTTGTTCATTGTATGGATGTGAAACAATTTCCGCTTCTTTAATTTGTGCAACATTTGCTGCATGGGGATTTCGATAAATGACATACACTTGATCACCTGGCTTGTATTCTGAGAAAGGCAATCCGGTCACCTCCAGTTTTTTATTTTAGGATGCCCTATTCTTCTCACGATATGACTTAATATGATAAAATTCGACAAAAAAACCAGACAGTTATACCTGTCTGGTTAAATTCATCTAGTTTTGAAAAGTTTTCTTGACGAAGTCTACGACTTCCTCTGTTGTGCCAAATGATAGAATACGCTCTTTAAATGATTCAGCTTCTTTCTTAGAAAGCTTGCTGAGTTGCGTTCTTGCTGGAAGGATCGATGTTGCACTCATAGAAAATTCGTCTAATCCTAATCCAAGTAAAATCGGGATTGCGATTTCATCTCCTGCCATCTCACCACACATACCAACCCATTTACCTTCTTTGTGCGCTGCTTCAATCACAAGAGTAATGAGGCGAAGAATAGCCGGATTGTATGGCTGATAAAGATAAGACACTCGCTCGTTCATTCGGTCAGCAGCCATAGTGTATTGAATCAAATCATTTGTTCCAATACTGAAGAAATCCACTTCTTTTGCAAATCGGTCGGCAATGATAGCTGTTGACGGTATCTCTACCATCATACCGATTTCGATTGAATCTGATACGGCTATACCTTTTGCCACCAATGAATCTTTTTCTTCAAGTAAAATGGCTTTTGCTTCTCTAAACTCTGATAACGTCGCAATCATAGGGAACATGATTTTCAAGTTTCCATATGTACTTGCACGAAGTAAGGCGCGTAGTTGTGTTCTGAAAATCTCCTGCTCTTCTAGGCAAAGGCGAATCGCTCTGTAGCCAAGAAACGGATTCATTTCTTTTGGAAGCTGCAAGTAAGGCAGTTCCTTATCGCCACCAATATCAAGTGTGCGGACTACAACTGGTTTGCCTCCCATTTTTTCTAATACGGTTTTATAAGCATCAAACTGTTCTTCTTCTGTTGGAAGTTGTTCTCTGCCCATATATAAGAACTCTGTTCGGTATAGCCCGACTGCTTCACCACCATTTTCAAGTACACCTTTTACATCTTCAGGCGTACCGATGTTTGCAGCTAGCTCTACATGAACACCGTCTTTTGTGACCGTTGGCTTGTCTACAAGCTTTTCCCATTCAGCTTTTTGAATTAAGAAGTCCGCATGCTTTTTTTGATACGCTTTCACTTCATCTTCAGAAGGGCGAATGATGACATCTCCGCTAATACCGTCAACAATCACTAAATCATCGTTTTTCACCGTTTTTGTTGCTTCTTTTGTTCCAACAACTGCTGGGATTTCCATTGATCTTGCCATGATTGCTGAGTGAGATGTACGACCGCCGATATCTGTCGCAAAACCTTTTACAAATTGACGGTTTAACTGAGCTGTATCAGATGGTGTCAAATCTTCAGCAATAATGATAACCTCTTCAGAAATCATACTTGGGTTCGGAATGTCAACGCCTAGCAAATGTCCAGTTACACGTTTTGTCACATCGCGAATATCCGCAGCACGTTCCTTCATGTATTCATTGTCCATTGCTTCAAACATTGTGACAAACGTTGCCGCTGTCTCTTTTAAAGCAAATTCAGCATTTACTTTATCAGATTTGATTTTATCCTTTACTGGATTTAGCAGCTCAGGATCACTTAACACAAGAAGGTGTGCAGAGAAAATATCTGCTTTATCTTGTCCAAGCTCTTTTAGCGCATGCTCTTTAATCGCTTCAAGTTCTTGTTTTGAAAGTTGAATTGCTTCTTCAAAGCGTTTCACTTCTGTCTCTGGATCATTGATGTCTTTTTGGTGAACTGTTAAATCTGGTTCTTCCAGACGATATGCTTTTGCAATCGCAACGCCTGATGAAGCACCAATTCCTTTCAGTTGTTGCATTACTCGCCTAGGCCTTCACTTTTCATTGTGTCTTTTAGCGCAGCAAGTGCGTCGTTTTCATCAGAACCAGAAGCAGAGATCGTGATTGTAGCACCTTTCGCAATTCCTAGAGACATTACACCCATAATAGATTTAAGGTTCACTGTTTTACCATTATATTCTAAGTTGATATCAGCATCATATTTACTAGCAGTTTGAACAAGAACTGTTGCAGGACGCGCATGAATTCCAGAATCTGCAGTTACTTTGAATGTTTGTTGAGCCATTTTTATCAATCTCCTTTTTATACAATTAATACATCCACAATATTATATCATACTGCCGAGCTTGTCATCTAACAAGAACGGCAGTTATAAAAATTATTTTGAAATTTTTATAATATTTTCTTGACCTGCTTTGATTTCACCAGTTTCCTGAAGGTCAATAAATTGTCCTTCACTTAAGTTTGTAAAGACAATTGGTGTCATCAAGGATGGTACTTTAGACTTAATTTGATCAATATCAACCTCTAAGAGTTTTTGACCGATTTCTACTTGATCTCCCTCTTGTACAAATGCTTCAAAGCCTTCTCCTTTAAGACTGACCGTATCAATGCCAAAATGAATTAAAATTTCTAATCCACCATCCGATTGAAGGCCAATCGCATGCTTTGTTGGGAAAACATTTAAGATTCTCCCTTTCACTGGCGATAACACTGTACCATCTTTTGGCAAGATGGCAAATCCGTCACCCATCATTTTTCCTGAGAATACTTGATCTGGCACATCTGTAATTGGATGTAACTCCCCTGTAATTGGTGCGGTAAATACTTCTTCCCCTTGTTCATTTTGAAGCGGCTTCGCTATGACCTCTTCGACTTGCTGATTGACTTCTTCTTTTGCAGAAGGGGCTTTAGCTGGACGCGGTGTGCGGCCTGCAATAATATCTTGCATTTGCGTTTTCAAATTGTCAGAACGAGGACCAAAGATTGCCTGAATATTGTTACCTACCTCAAGGACACCTGATGCGCCAAGTTTTTTCAAGCGGTCTTTGTCCACTTTTTTCTGATCATTTACTGTCACACGCAAACGCGTGATACATGCATCAAGGTGTTTAATATTTTCTTGGTCACCCATTGCTTCAAGAATTTTATATGGCAGGTCATCTCCTTTTTCAGACTTGGTCATGTCTGCATCATCTGCCGCTTCATCCTCACGGCCTGGTGTTTTCAGATTAAATTTACGGATGGCAAATCTAAATCCGAAGTAATAAATCACGGCAAGAACAAGACCGACTGGTATAACAAGCCACCAAGCAGTTCTGTTTGGCAAGATACCAAATAAGAAGAAGTCGATTAACCCTCCTGAGAAGGTCATACCGATTTTCACGTTTAGAATATCCATTATCATAAAGGATAATCCAGCAAATATGCAGTGAATCGCAAACAATAATGGTGCAACAAATAAGAATGAGAATTCAAGTGGTTCTGTAATCCCTGTTAAGAATGATGTAAGGGCCGCTGATCCCATAATTCCTGCCACTAATTTTTTATTCTTTGGTTTTGATTCATGGTAAATCGCAAGTGCTGCTGCTGGAAGACCGAACATCATAAATGGATATTTTCCTGTCATGAATGTTCCTGCTGTGAGCTTAACACCATCTTTAATTTGTGCCATGAAAATACGCTGGTCACCACGTACAAGCTCTCCTGATAAACTCTTGTAACTAAAGAACTCGTACCAAAACGGTGAGTAGAAAATATGATGTAAACCGAATGGAATAAGAGAGCGTTCAATGACACCGAAAACAAAGGCAGCAAGCGGCTCATTCGCTGCAAGCAATCCTGTAGAAAATGAGTTCAGTGCACTTTGGATTGGCGGCCAAATGATCAGCATCAAAAGTCCTAAAATAAGTGCTGAAACGGACGTAACAATCGGAACAAAACGTTTACCTGCAAAGAAACCGAGATATTGAGGGAGCTCAATTTTGTAAAATTTATTAAACATATAAGCAGCTAATACCCCGACAATAATCCCGCCAAAGACGCCGGTAGACAAGGTGGGAATACCGAGCATGTTAATATACTCTGGATGATTCCCCTTGAAGAATTTGGCTAATTTTACAGAATCTGATGGAATCGATCCATTTGCTATTAAGACAGCGCTCATGGTAACGTTCATTACAAGATAACCGATAATAGCGGCAATCCCTGCAACACCGTCACCGTTCGCTAAGCCAATGGCAACACCTACAGCAAATAAGAGCGGAAGGTTAGAAAATACAATATTACCTGCATTTTCCATTACACTTGCAACAAGCTGAATTGTATCATTGCTTAAAAATTGAGCCACATCGATCAGTTGCGGATTTTGCATCGCATTCCCAAGTGCCAGTAAAATACCAGCAGCAGGAAGGATCGCAACTGGAAGCATAAGTGCTCGTCCAATTTTTTGCAACACACCAAAAAGTGATTTAAACACTGGTTGAACCTCCTTTTGTTTTCGCTTACAACATGCATTTCATTCTTGACCTATAGACCTCTATTTCATAATTAACCGTTTACATTTCACTTTTAAAGACACAAAAAAGGCATGATGATATAAGGTTCCTCAAATAACAGGATTTTATCCTGTTATTACCTTAACTCACTCATGCCTGATCGAATCAGTTACACGTTTCAAGTAAACTATGAAATTTTATTAGTCAATCTGTACAGGTGAAGTGTCAGATAGACAGCTTCCGCTTCATGTACAGGTTTTTTCAATGCATGTTGCAAAATTTTGATCATTTTCCAAGCAGTATTGTAGCATAAAGGATATTCATTTTTCAATAGATGAAGCAATTTTTTTGGCTCCTCTAATGATTCCTCCCGTTTAATGCGCTCAATGGAAAATGTAATATGGCGCAGTAAGCGTAAATAATGAACACTTTCTCTATCTACCTTCATATGAAATGCATCTTCTATTACTTGTACCATTTGGGTGATGAGCTGTGAATGACGGTTGACCTCAGATAAAGGGCGATTCGTTAGAGCAGAATGGATATGAAGGGCAATAAAACCAATCTCTCCATCTGGCAACTTCGTTTCGACATCAGGTCGTTTGTTGATGAGCTCAACAACTTCCTTTGCGACCTCGTATTCTTTCGGATATAAAGACTTCGTCTCAAGCATAAATGGATTTGTGATATCATAGCCTTGCTTCACTCGCTTAAAACTAAAAGCAATGTGATCTGTCAGCGCAATATGAATATGTTCATTTAGCCGATGCCCCATTTTTTCCCGTATGTGATAAATGACATCATTTGCGATCTCGATGATTTTCTCATCAATGTGATGAAGCAATTGCTTATATTCTGTTTGTTCCTTTGTATTTTTTAAAACAAACATTTTTTCAAATGCAGCTTGATCGAGAACATCACCCGATTTTTTTCCGAATCCGATGCCTTTTCCAATGAGAACAACTTCGTCATATGATGGGTGTCTTGCGATGATGACATTGTTATTTAACGCTTTATCAACGGTGAAGGATTCCATGAACATCCCCACCTCCTTCTTGTTCAATCTCTCTTATCGTACAAAACAGATGAAACTGGCGTCAACGTTTGTTTTTTAAATCGGTCGTCGATCGTTGGATGAGCCGAAATGGCAGCATCCTTTTTTCTGGTGGTTCTCCTTTTATGGCGCGGTCGAACAAGTCGAATGCCTCGTGTCCCATTCGTTTGAGCGGAACCTCAATTGTTGAAATTTCTAAAATTTCGCTCATTTTTTCGTTATGAAAGCTGAGAATCGCTGGAAGCTCTTCCGCTTTGAATTGGCGGCGCTGTGCTTCTAATAAAAAGCCCGCTGATACCTCATCATTAGTGATCAGTAATGCTGTGGGCCGCTTTTTCATCGCCTGCCATTCTGAAAATAATTGCTGTCCATCGAAAAGTGTCAGTTTCCCGCCAATCACCCATTCCTCCGAGATGTCCTGCCTAAGTGTTTGCATCATTTCTTGATAAGCATGGATCCGTGATCGGCTGTTTGCACCAGTTGTTCTTGCAAGAACGATTGCAAGTTTCTCATGACCACACGCCGCTAAATGCTCAAGTCCTCGCTTAAATGCTTGCTCATGTGAAATCGACACAGTTGAAAATTCATCATGTGATGTAGGATGACAAAAAATGATGGGTCCTGCTTCTTTCCACTTTAGGATTTCTCGATCGCTTAACGCTTTGGAACAAAAAATTAACCCATCTACACGCTGCTCTTTTAAACTCATCAAGGCTTCTTTTTCCTTTGCTTGATCGTAGCCTGTTTGAAACAAGGCAAAATGCATCCCGCACGCTTGTGCTTTCTCGGCAATGCCCGTAACAATTGCACTGAAATACGAGTGATTGATCGTCGGAAGGACGACTCCAAGCATATTGGAATAGCCCTTCGCTAAATGAACGGCATGGATATTCCTTGTATATTCAAGCTCCTTCATGGCATCGAGCACTCGTTTACGTTTTTCTTCTTTGACATAAGGATGATGATTCATCACACGCGATACTGTTGTCACAGATACACCCGCTTTTTTCGCAATCTCCCTTATGTTTGGCATTTTTTCTCCTACTTTCTCTTGATATGGTAAGCGTTTCATACTTTAAGATGGGTGTGAGCTGATCAAATGACTGGATGAAAGGGGAATTCAAGATGGGTATCATCGTATTAATCGTGTTATGTATGGCTGTTTTGTTTTCTGCTCGCTTCGCACTACATCCTCTAGGAAAAGAACATAAAGTCACACCGTTTCAATCAATTGATGATTTTTTTATTGATAAGGATACGTCTCAACATAGGTGATAAAAGATCACGATGAATATTACCAATAATTGGATATTCATCGTGATCTTCTTTTCGTTACGGAATAATTGCCAGCTCTTTCGGATAATTGGTTAAGGTCACTGGACCATCTGCTGTAATGAGTACATCATCTTCTATTCTAACTCCGCCAACTCCCGGCACATAAATACCTGGCTCAATCGTATAAACCATGCCTTCTTTTAACAGGTCGTCATTTGCTTGACTCATTGAAGGAAATTCATGAACAGATACACCTAGCCCATGTCCAAGGCGATGAGGAAAAAATTCTCCATATCCTGCTTCTGTAATCAACCCTCTTGCTTTTAAGTCTAAATCACCAATTCTCACACCGGGCTGACTCATTTCAAGTGCCGCTGTTTCTGCTCTTAAGACTGTATTGTAAATGTCCTTTTGTTTCTCTGTTGCTTCTTGGAAGATAAATGTTCTTGTTATATCTGAACAATATCCATCCACCATGACGCCAAGGTCAAATAAGACAAAATCGCCCTTTTTTAATGTTGCCTGTCCTGGATTCCCATGAGGTTCACCGGATTTTTTTCCAAAGAGAACCATTGTTGGAAAGGACATTCCTTGAATTCCTTTTTTCTTTAGTTCATATTCAATCACTGCCAGCACTTCAGTTTCTGTGACACCTTCTCTTAAAGCATTGACACCAATTTCGACACCTTCATCTGCCAGTTTAGCTGCTTTTTGCAGCGCAGCAATTTCGCTTTCATCTTTCATTAAGCGCAGCTGATTTAATTCCTCTTCTGCTCTGACAAATGTTTCCGCTCCGGTTACAGCTTTCAACTGCTCTGCTCTTTCAAGCGGGATGGTTTCTTTTTCAATCGCAAGGCGAGTGGTTGATACTTCACGTTCTTCAATCGCTACTTTGATAAAATCAAATGGATTCTCATGGTCTTCATATCCGATAATTTCACCTGACCAGCCAGCATTCTTCGCCTGCCCCACTTCCATTTTTGGCAAAATCAAAAATGGATCAGCCTCTTGAAAAACAAACAGCCCCATTACTCTTTCGTGCGGCTCTGTGAAATATCCAGATAAATAAAACACATTTTCCTTTGTATGTATAAACGCACCTTGAATGTCCTTTTTCTTTAGCCAAGAAGACAAGTTCTCCATTCGGTTCATCGTTATCCTCCTCACATTATTTTCTACTGCTACATTGTATCAGTTCTTTCTGACTTTAGCACAAAAGCGCACCGACATAAAGTCAGTGCGCTTTAAGAACTCTCATTAGGATGCACGAAGTAGACGAAGTCCATTTAAAATAACCAAAATCGTGCTACCTTCATGTCCAATGACACCAAAGGGTAAATCGAGCACTTGTAAGAAATTAGCACAAATTAATAGGCATATAACGGTGAAGGAAAAGATGATGTTTTGTTTGATGATTCTGTTCATCTTTCTTGAAAGGCGAATCATCTTTGTCAAGTTATTTAAATTGTTCTTCATTAAAATCAAATCCGCTGTTTCTAAAGCGACATCAGTCCCCTCACCCATGGCAACGCCTACGTCTGCTGTGGCGAGTGCAGGTGCATCATTGATCCCATCTCCTACCATAATAATGGAGCATCCTTGTTTTTTGAGTCGATTGACTTCGTTCACTTTTTCATCTGGAAGACATTCAGCAACAACCTTTTGGATACCTGCTTCTTTTGCGATCACTTCGGCTGTTTTTTGCTGATCTCCTGTCAGCATGACGGTTTGAATGCCTAAATCATTCAGTTCTTGAATCATTTTCTTTGCTTCAGGTCTGATTTGGTCCTTCAGTCCAAGACAGCCGACGACTTGTTGATTTTTTTGAACATACACAACTGTATATCCTTGTGATGAGAGCTCTTCACCAGTCTTTGCTAAATCTTGTTCAATCGAAGCATTCCCTGCAAAATCTTTTTTTCCAATACGCCATGTTTCTCCATTCAACTGTGCTTTTACTCCAAAACCAGAGGTTTCTTCTATCATCACACGAGTTGATCGCTCCGCCTCTGCCTTATGCTCTTTTGCAACCTCACAAATTGCTTTAGCTAATGGATGGTTTGATTGACTTTCTAATTGATAGAGTGCGTGATAAAACGTGTTTTCATCTTGACCTTTCGCAATTGCTACCTTTTCTACCGCTGGTTTACCGCTTGTAATCGTACCTGTTTTATCAAATGCAATCATTGTGCTTGTGCCTAACTTTTCTAAAAACACACTGCCTTTCACAAGCATCCCGTTTTTAGCTCCATTAGAAATAAGTGAAAGAGCTGCTGGCATAATCGATGCCACTAACGCACAAGGTGAAGCCACTACCATAAAGACCATCGCCCGATAAAAGGTTTCGCTCATGCTCCATCCGAGAACAAAGTGCGGGAGAAACATTAAAATAACGACTGTTATAAAGACACCTTTGACATAAACACCTTCAAATTTTTCAATAAATGCTTGGCTTGGTGAGACACTCTCTTGAGCGGATTCTACGAGCTTAATCACTTTATGGAAAAGAGTTTCTTCATTATATTTCGTTACTTCCACAGTTAATGAACCATTTAAATTCACAGTGCCTGCAAATACTTCTTCTCCCTGTCCTTTCTCCTGAGGAACAGATTCACCTGTCAGTGCAGATTCGTCAACGCTAGTTTTCCCGCTCAATATGACGCCATCTGCCGCAATACGTTCCCCAGCTTTGATCATCATGCGATCGCCTGGTGTTAATGTTGAAGCGGCGATTTGAATTGTAGTGCCATCCTCTTCTATTAAGGTTGCTTCATCTGGCGCTATACTCATCAATGCAGTTAAATCTTTCTTGCTTTTATTTAAAGTATATGTTTCAAGTGCACCGCTTAATGAAAAGATAAAGATTAAAATGGCTCCCTCAGCCCAGTAACCGATGATAGCAGAGCCTATTGCTGCAAAGATCATGAGTAGTTCAACATTAAGTGTCTTGGAAGAAATGGTTTCTTCTATTCCTTCTTTCGCTTTTGTAAAACCACCAATGATAAAAGCAAAGATAAACAGAGGAATGCTTAACATACTCTCATCTTTTAAAAACCATCCAATCAAAATGAGAATCCCAGAGATGCCTGCTGCAATCAGTTCCCCATGCTGTGCCCATTTATGAAAGAACTGTTTTATTGCGTCCTTTTTTGTCATTTGATAGAATGCTGCATTCTCATTCATGATATTTTCTCCTCTCTAATTGATAATGATTTTCACATCATCAATCGTTGACCGTTCAATTTTTCAGCTATTTTTACTGCTATTCCAAGCTTTTTATACGTCTGTTACTCATTATAACAGGTCCTGATCAATTTTCAATTAATAATTATTATAATTTGTTTTTGATAATAATTATCATTATTATTACACTCCACTCTCTCTTGAGCACAGTTTATTCAGAAGAAAAGCAATTGAACACAAAAAGGAACCAAAAGTGATTTCCTTTTGGTTCTTCGCCAAAGATGTACCGTATGCATTTATTACGAATTCATCCACTCTTTTATTTGTTTTTTTGTAAGAGGTCCAACATGGTTTTTCTCAACTTCACCTTTTTCATTAATGAAAAAAGTGGTTGGGATCGTGATGATTTGATATTTTTTCATCAATTCTCCATGCTGATCAAGGACGACAGGAAAAGTAAACTTTCTGTCTTTGACAAATTGGGCAACAGCTCTTTTGCCTTGTTCGGCACTTAGTAAATTTACTGACAAAATCTCGACATCACTTTGGTTTTCTTTAGTGATCTGCTCGAAGGCTGGCAGTTCCACTTTGCATGACGGGCACCATGTGGTCCAAAAATGGAGGATGGTTCGCTTCCCCGGTGATGGAACGATTTGTGTATCTCCAGATAATGTAGGAGCCTCTATCTTCGGCGCCATCACAGGCTCTTTTGCGTTCAATTCTGCACTCAAAAAGACTGAAAGCATTGCCATCATTAGAAGAAAGGTGGATAGATGTTGACGATTCATAAGAATCTTCCTTCCCAGTTTTCTTTTAGCTTGCCCCTCAGTTTGTGGTGACATTCAAGCCTTTTTCATCTGAAGAAACATAGAAATGCCGAGTTCCTTACAAATGGTGGCATAATGAAGGGCTGTAAGCAGTAGCATGCCCGTGTTCATTCCTAATATCACGCCCATCATATTCAGACTTTCAATAGAACCGAGAAAATACACCATGGAAAATGAGACGACATGTACCCATATATTATGAAGAAACACATCTTTAATGAGCCCCATACCAATTAAACAAGCTTGAAATGGCATAACAAACAGGTGACATAAAAAATACGGCCAGAGAAGCTGTAAGTAGATAGCAGCTTGTGGTGAGTCAAAAAAGAGTTGTGTAAGTGGATAAGCGAAATAATACATTACTGTCACTGCTGGCACTCCATAACCAAACGTAATGAGAATAGCCTGTCTTACACGTTTTTTCACGATATCATACTGCCCTAAAGCATAGGCTTCAGACACGTTTGGTATCATGACAATCATAATCGAATGTGCAATAAATGCGGGGAAAAAACCGATCGACATTGCCACACCAGCAAGCATTCCGTAGTGATCAACGGCTAATGTACCTGAAATGCCGGCCGCAATGAGGGCTCCTTTGATTAAAAAGGGCTCAATGGCATTTGCGATGGCGTGAAAAATGCGCATACCAGTTGTCGGAATAGATACCGCCAACAGACGCTTTCTCACGTCAATTCCTCTCAATTCAACAGACCTGACCTTCACTGCATTTTTTGCCATGACATATTGGGAATACAAATAGATAAATACCACAAGATCACTGGCAACAATAACTCCAATTGCAATCAATACCGCTGTTTCAATATCAAAAGAATACCAATGAAAAAACAAAAACAAGCAAATGAGCTGGATCATTTTTTTTAGCATATTAGCGAGGGCAATTCTGCCCATTTGTTGCTTTCCCATAAAATAGCCGCGCGCAATAGAGGTGAACGCAATAATGGGGATAAGAGAAAGCACTAGAAATTTCATCAGTGGATGATACGATTGAAACACCGGAATAAACGGTAACACCAAAGCTGCTATCGCTGTTGTGATACTTGTCACGACAAGCGTCATGATAAATGCGTGCCGAAGCATACTCTTGTGGAGACGCTCATGCGACTCTGCGATGAATTTAGAAATGGAGACTGGCAATTCTAAACTGGCGATGACAAGTACAAGCATGATGATTGGAAGGATACTCATATAAAGACCCATTCCATGTTCTCCAAGCTCTCTTGCTAAAATCATATTGACTAAAAACTCTATACACTCCGCAAAAAAAGCTGCGACAGATAGCAGAATGACCCCTTTCACAAATCGATTCATGTAGCCTCCCCTTGTCTAAAAGCGAATTCTTTTCACATTCTATGAGACAAGTTCTGAAAATATTTTTGTAAATGAAGACAAAAAAAGCAACGACTTTTTATCGTTGCTTGCTTTTTCTTTAAACAGCAAAGACGTGACGGCCAATGCGCTCTACAATTTTACGAGAACGAATCCAGTCATCAGTCGCTGTTTTTGGATTATAAAAATAAATGGCTTTCGTTGTTCTGTCATGTTCTTTCGCTACCTGTTTCACAGCCTTAATGGATTCTTGATCTGCCTTATCATGAATGCTTCCGTCAGTGACAGGTTGGAAGGCATTTCGTTGATAAATAACCCCTCTGATACTATCAGGAAAAGAACCATGTTCTACTCGGTTTAATACCACACTCGCCACCGCTTTTTTACCCGCAAACGATTCTCCCTTTGCTTCAGCATGTACCAATCTAGAAAGCAAGTCTATTTCTTCATTAGAATAACGCACTTTGTCATTTGAGCTTGTCGTTTCAGACTTCACTTTTTTCTTTTGCTTAAATTCTGACGGCTTTTTTTCTGTTGACGTACTAAGCATTTTTACCTTTGGCTGATGCCTTCCCTCTGAAAATGCTGGAATAACCATTTGACTATCTTTTTTATCTATATATGAAAGCTGATGCTTTACAGGTGCTTGTGCAAATTCCTGACTTAACGTGCCTTGGTTTTGCTGTATATTGTCCACCTTCACCGCTGAGATCAGCATAAGGATAACAAAAAGAGCTGTATGAATTTTTATCATTCATCTAGTTCCTCCTTGAATAAAAGTAGGCCGTAAGATACTTGTCTACTCTAACAAGAGCCATTTACATTTTCACCCACAAATATTTGCATGCTTGTCCAAATTCCGTCATTAAATGGTATGTCCTAGTTTAAATATGAAAAAAATAGAAATGTTAGCGCTTAAAATTCTCTATTTTTCTCCTATAATCATCCTTATGCACCTGATGATGGGTTATTACATTTTCTTTTCATTTGTATCAACATGGTTTAAACTGTGACAAAAGAACTAAAATAAAAAAGCTTTCTCTCCTATGTGAGAAAAAGCTTTAGCTTCTGGCTTCTTTAAGATATTCAAAAATAACATCTCCGCCATGTTTTGCGATACCTCGAAAATGTTTAAAATCATCTTGCTTGACTAAAACTGAACGAAAAAATAAAAAATCATCTTTTCGAATGGTCACTTGCTTTTCCGAACCATTACGTAATGCTTCAAGTATTGCGAGGATTTGTTCTTCTGTCAAAAAAACCTCTCCCTTTCTGCCATGATCAATTATTAAATATACCATTCGTTTTAAAAGCGTACAACGGAAAACGAAGCAAAAATATCTTTATACTTTACATTGGTATGAAAATATTGCAAAATACTTTCTAATAGGGAATGAAATCTGTTTTTAAAGGAGAGGAATCGGTTGAAGATTGCAAAAATTGGAAATGTGGTTGAATTTAGAAATGGTTTAACGGGTGTGGTTGAAAAAGTAAATGAAAACTCGGTCATTGTCGATGTTACCATCATGGACAATTATAGAGATTTAGAACTGGACTCACTGACAGTAGTTAATCATAAAAATTATAAAATCATCAAAGACTCCTTACATTAATTTGCAATCCTCAATTCTAACAATCATTACATACTATCTACGAATCAAAGCTGTCTAGACAGACAATGACATATAAAAAGACTGACACCAAGTGAGGAAAGTCAGTCTTTTTGCGTATGAAAGGTTTGCAATTCTGCTTTTGTTTTATACATCTCTACTTCTTCAGGTGTAATGATGCCTTTATCGATCAGCAGTGCGATTAACCCAAGCAATGTGGAGGCACTCCATTTATAGCGTTCTTTATTTTGATGCTCAAGCATATGAAGCTCTTCCCTCAGCTCCATCAGCAGCTTCTCTCTTTTCTCTTCTCTGTTCTCCAACACATACGCCTCCGTTTTCCACTGATTGCCCCTATTTTATCTCAAAGCATACCTGATAAGCAAAAAAAGCACAATTCGTATTTACAAACATACGTTCTGTGTTATATAATGAAATTACGAGCTGGTAGCCCCCAGCCGTCCTAGCAAGTTCTATTCCTATTTGTATGAGAAGAGTGACATGACTCTTCTCTTTTTTTGCCTTCAAAAGAACCTCTTTTGACTGATTGTCATGGCATATGATTCAATGTACATTTTTTATGGACACTTGTTTTATAGTTCAGATATGCACGGAAAGGACCCTTATTTTCTGAGAAACACCGTATGATAGAGACAAACAACACGAACGAAATATTTTGCCCAGAAAAAACTCACGTGCTGATCATTCAATACAATAAGGTGTGTCTTGATTCATGTCCGCTTTTATTGAGTTTTTTGTATCTTTTTTCCTATTTAATGCCAATCTTTGCATTGGTAAAATTGACCTTGTTCAGAATAGGAGGGAGTGACTTCTTCTGGGAAAAATACTTGATGCAACAGCACTAACAAACGCTATGGAAGAAAGAGCGAAGCACTATCAGGAACTTCGCGAAGAAATGATAGATTTGAAACAAGCATTACAAGGTGTGGCTAGTTTAGGTGATGAGTTCACAGGTAAAGGGGCAGATAACATCAAAGCCTTTTATGCTGATCTTGCACTTTATGCCAATACCTATCTTGATTTTATTGACATGCAAAAGGCTTTTTTAGATGGAGTGAAAGGAAAGCTTGATGATGCGTCTTTAGGAGGCCATACGTTTATTGACGAGCACTTTCTCGAATCTCAAGTGAAACAAGGCATTCAAAACAATCAAGATATGGTGGAAGAACAAAAGGAAGCTCTTGCAAATATTTTTGATGACATTCGTGATCTGATTGAGTTAGATGTATTTTCTAGCAAAGAAGTAAACGAACACTTAGATGATGCGAATATAAAACGACAAGAAACGATTGATGCCTTACATAAAATAGACCATGAACTCAAAACGGAATATGCAAAATCAGAAGCGATCGAGCAACATCTTACATCATTTTATACCAAAATGATGGCAGCCACCGGTAAAGGGAAACACGCACAGCCCATGTATTATGATGCAAAAGCGTTTCATGAGACAGAAGTGTACAAAAATCATGATAAAATAGATGCACAGGTGAAAGCGTATTTAAAGGTGAAAAAAGAAGAAGCAGAGAAACGAAGAATCAAAGAGTTCATGGCAAAACTTGATGATCCATCATGCATATCAGTAGATCAATATTTTGAGATAGTAGATGAGATTGGATATGAACATCTCTCTTACGATCAAAAAATGTACTACAGTCAGCTTCTTCAAATGAAAGCACAAGAAGAAGCGTCAAATGTATTGATTGATGGCATCAAAGGGGCAGCAGTTGGTATTTATGATGTGGCAAAAGATACAGTGATCGGCATGTACGATCTTGTCACTGACCCTGGTGGAGCTGTAGAATCTGTTGTCACCGCTGTTTCTCACCCAATTGAAACGTCAAAAGTCATTGGAAAAGCCATTTCTGATTCATTTCAAAAAGAGGTTATTAAAGGTGATGCCTACTCAAGAGCACATTGGTTTGCCTATGCCACTGGCTCTTTAGCAGAAATCGTATTTGGCTCAAAAGGTGCAGGATCCATCACGAAAACAGGAACAGCTTCGGCAAAAACAACGATTAAAAAAGGACTTGAACAAGGAGCAAAATCAATCGATAATGTCTCCATTCCGAATTTATTGCCGTACTCACCAAAGTTTCAAATAGCTGGCGGCGGAAAACTGCCATATAACGTATTTGATGGAGAAAACATTAAAAATAAGCTTCTCTCCATGGCAAAACGTTTAGACAACAATCCAAGCTATGGAATCTCCAAAACAGGCAGACGATTACCAGCACCAAAAACACCGCCGACAGTCGTTAAATATGGAGAACATTTCGTCAGGTGGAAACGAAAGAAAGTGTTAAAACCAAATATCGTTTATACAACAAAACAAGGCTACACCTACACAACAGATCACTATGGCCGCATTGTCAAAGTCGAAGCAAGTGATTTACAATACGGAGAGATCAAAAGAAACCAATATGCCCAATCAAATGCTGGAAAACCAGATCGACTGCCAGATGATGACGGAGGTCATTTAATTGCGTCTATTTTCAAAGGTTCAGGTGATATTGATAACCTGCTTCCGATGAATTCACAGATTAACAGAAGCGGTGGGAAATGGTATCAATTGGAACAAGAGTGGTTGGCAGCTTTGAGGAAAAATCCGCCTGAGACTGTTTCAGTTAATATTGAACCTGTCTATATGAATGATTCATTAAGACCTGATCGTTTCATTGTTAAATATTCAATAGCAGACGGTGATTTTAAAAAATCAATTATTAAAAATCAAAAAGGTGGATAAAAATGGAACTAGAGAAACTAGATACTCTGTATGGTGAAATTGCACGAACTATTAATGAAATGATACCAAAAGAATGGAAAGAAGTTTGTTTATATGCGGAGATACTCGACGATTCTGCAGAGATTAATTTTTATTATAGATTAATAGGTGAAAATGAATATCGTTACTCACATAATATACCTGAAGATCATAATGTAAGTGAATCAATCTATAACGATTATTTAATAAAATTACATGATTTATTTGAAGAGCTACAACAAGCATATGAATTAATTAATCCAGAAAAATGGACAAATCTAACTCTAAAATTAGATGCAAATGGAAAATTCTCTTTAGACTTAGACTACGAAGATGTATTGAACCAAGGAATGTATTCATCAGAAAGGGAAGCAATTTGGGCATACGAGCATTTAGGAATATACCCGAAAAGAAAATCAGTTAGAGAATTTCTCGAAGAATATATAAAAAATAAAGAAGAAAACAAATAGCACATTACCCTCCAAATACAGGAGGGTTTTTGTATTAGATATAAATTGGCTATAGAAAAAGTAGACTAAGAAGATACAACTTGTTCCGACTGATTTGCATAAAAACGTGCCACATATTGGTGCCGCATCAGACTTAAGAGGAGGCTATTAAAATGAGTTTTAAACGGATTAAAGACAAACTTGATCAATACGCCATTGATATTAGATCAACCAAAATAAATAACTCATTAAACGAAATGAATAAAATAGAAGAAGAAAATGGATATCATATTTCTTCTGATTATAAAAGTTTTATTAATGAATACGGGGAATGTTGGATTGAGGACAATGTATATACCTATCTAAGAGAAAAACCAGTGTGGTTAGTTGGTGAATCAGTGCCAGTCGAATTGTTTTATGGGTTGGAGCAGAATGATTATGATATACGAGAAGCCATAAAAACATATAAAGAACAATTGCCAGAACAAATAATTCCTATCGCAGACGCAGACGGCGGAGACCTAATTTGTTTAGATGTTAGTGAAATAAATCAAGGGAAAATTTATTTTTGGGATCATGAACTAAGAGATGGGGAACAAGACCTATTCCTAATCGCTGATACGTTTACTGAATTTATTGAAGGGTTATTTGTTGTTGAAGAAGATGATGAAGATAGTGAGACAGGAGTTATTGATATCCAACTTAGTGACGACCTTTTGGCTATGTTAAAAGATATAAATAAAGATTGAAGTTTTGTCAAATTTTCAACTGAGACTTGTTATAAAACTGACACATTACCTTCCGAATAAAGGAGGGTATTTGTATGCAAAAATTCATATATAAATCTAGCGATTAAGAATGTTTGTTCTAATCCTGTTTAACCATTTCAAAAAGAGGTCATTGAAGGTGATGCCTACTCAAGAGCACATTGGTTTGCCTATGCCACTGGCTCTTTAGCAGAAATCGTATTTGGCTCAAAAGGTGCAGGAGCCATCACGAAAACAGGAACATCTGCAGCTAAAACAACGATTAAAAAAGGACTTGAACAAGGAGCAAAATCAATCGATAATGTCTCCATTCCGAATTTATTGCCGTACTCACCAAAGTTTCAAATAGCTGGCGGCGGAAAACTGCCATATAATGTGTTTGATGGAGAAAACATTAAAAATAAGCTTCTTTCCATGGCAAAACGTTTAGACAACAATCCAGGATACGGGATCTCTAAGACAGGCAGACGATTACCAGCACCAAAAACACCGCCGACAGTCGTTAAATATGGAGAACATTTCGTCAGGTGGAAACGAAAGAAAGTGTTAAAACCAAATATCGTTTATACAACAAAACAAGGCTACACCTACACAACAGATCACTATGGCCGCATTGTCAAAGTCGAAGCAAGTGATTTACAATACGGAGAGATCAAAAGAAACCAATATGCCCAATCAAATACTGGAAAACCAGATCGACTATCAAAAGATGATGGTGGTCATTTAATTGCCTCTATTTTCAAAGAGTCTGGGGATATTGATCATCTACTTCCAATGAATTCACAGATGAATCGAAGTGGCGGCAAATGGTATGAGATGGAGCAGGAGTGAAAAAAGCACTGGCATCAGAACCTCCAAAGTGTATAAAGGTTAGGAATGAACCAAAATATTTAAACGATTAATCAGACCCTCTAAACTTGCTGTGTTTTATAGCAGAAGATAAAAAATAGCGTTGAATAAGGTGAGAAATTCAACAATATATCCCATTTATCATTAAATAGGTGCGCTTATCCATAATAACATTTCAGTTGATTAGAGAATTGATGCTAAAATAAATGATGAAGAGGAATATGCAAAGTAAACGATACTCGACAACTCGCATGCGAAGATAACCCCTGCAAGAATTAAATCATCCCTTCACTCTGTTGTGAGGGATGATTTTTGTAGATTTATTGGGCGCTTTTAGAAGTGATATTTTACCACATCTTTTTGTTATGACTTCTTTCTCTTATCGATTATCAATCGTTTCAGGGTACATATCATGATTCATCATGCGGTACTCTGCCATGTCTTCATATTTCGTACCAGGCTTGCCGTAGTTTGTATATGGATCAATGGAAATACCGCCTCTTGGTGTGAATTTCCCCCAAACCTCAATATACTTTGGGTCCATCAACTCAATTAGATCATTCATGATAATATTCATACAATCCTCATGAAAATCACCGTGGTTACGGAAACTGAACAAATATAATTTTAAAGATTTACTCTCTACCATAACTTCGTTTGGAATATAGCTAATATAAATGGTCGCGAAGTCAGGCTGTCCTGTTTGCGGACAAAGAGATGTAAACTCCGGGCAATTAAACTTTACGAAATAATCTCTGTTTGTATGTTTATTTGGAAACGTCTCTAGTACTTGTGGTGCATATTCAAATAAGTAATTTGTTCCTTGGTTTCCTAATAAAGTGACACCTTCTAATTCTTCTGGTTTTCTTGTCGTCATATCATTTCTTCCTTTCTATACGCCTCGTTTATTTCCCCATAATAATGTGTGCAACTGTGGTAACACTCTCACACGATTCAGGTCTGGATCCTTTGCCACTTGATCAACAAGTGCTTCATATTTTTCCAATAAGTGTGTCAGCAAATACGCATCATCAGATGTGACCGTGTCATCATTTCCTACCTGTAAATAAAAAGGAAGCTCTGGGTATTTTGCATGAACATCTTTTGCATATGCTAGGTCAAGATCATTAAAGATGACAACTTTCAAGCTTGCATGTTGCAGGCGGTCCCCATTTTTCAATTCATCTATGATCCGTGTAAGTTTCGTAAAATCCGTTTTCATGTTTGAACTCGGCGGCTTAGGAGAGATCGTTAAATCATCAATCTTTAAGAACCAGTCTTGATATATTGTTCCTTGTGTTTCAAGGGCTGTGTCTATTCCTTCTTCATGTAACAAGTCAATAAGTGATTCGATTTGCTTTAAAAGAGCTGGATTCCCTCCTGAAATGGTAACATGAGAAAAAGCATTTCCGCCTATTTTTTTCAGCTCTTTCACAATTTCTTCAGCCTGAAGCCACTTAATCTCATGTTTTGCCGACCCATCCCATGTAAACGATGAGTCACACCAGCTACACGAGTAATCACAGCCGGCTGTTCTGACAAACATTGTTTTTTGTCCAATAACCATTCCCTCGCCTTGAATGGTCGGACCAAAGATTTCTAATACCGGGATTGCTTTAGTCATTCGATTCAACTCGTTTCGGGCGATAAATACAATAGCTTGTTGGCGTCTCTCTTACAAATACTTGTACACAAATAGGACGATTATTTAATGTCGATAAATATGCTGCGACCTTGTCATGCACTGTTTTTGCGACAACCTCTGTTGTTGGCATGTTATATGAATCGTTTGAGGAAAATTCCTCATGATCATTCAGCAACGTATGATCATACTGCCCATGAATGAGCTTTTTCAGTGAGCTAAAGTTCACGAGAAACCCCGACTCATCTAAATGGTCTCCTGCAATAGTGATATTGATGGTGTACGTATGACCATGCACTCTACTACATGCACCAGCATCCTCTCTCGGTATAAAGTGAGCCGCCGATATCTGCATATCTTTATTTAATTCAAATGCATACGGATGGTTCGTCTGTGGATACATTTGAGAAAGCACCTTACTTCGCCTCCTTCATTTCCATATAAGTGTCATATCCTTTTTTCCGCAGCTTGCAAGCAGGACATTCCCCGCAGCCATCAGAAATGATGCCGTTGTAGCATGTTAACGTTTCATTTTTCACAAAGTCTAGTGCACCTAGCTCATCAGCAAGCTTCCATGTTTCTGCTTTGTTCAGCCACATGAGCGGCGTATGAATCACAAATGATTTCTCCATCGCCAAATTGACTGTCACATTACAAGACTTCACAAACTCATCACGACAATCAGGATAGCCGCTAAAGTCTGTCTCACAAACACCTGTAATAATGTGTCTTGCCCCAATTTGATACGCAAGAATGGATGCGAAGGATAAGAATACTAAGTTTCTTCCAGGGACAAAAGTGGAAGGAAGTTCGCCTTCTTTTTCTTCAATTTCAATGTCATCTCTTGTCAAAGCATTTGGAGCCAGTTGATTCAAAAGAGACATATCTAATAGATGATTCTTCACACCCAGTTTATTTGCAATGCGCTTTGCTACATCAATTTCTTCTTGATGGCGCTGATTATAATGGAAGGTAACAGTTTCTACCTCTTGAAAATTTTGAAGTGCCCATAATAAACATGTCGTACTGTCCTGTCCCCCGCTAAAGACAACGACTGCTTTTTCATTTTTCATGTCCATTTTTCCTCCTTTTGCAGCGCTGCTCTGAAAGGCTCCTTGAAAACCCCTATCAACATCAAAAGAAAAGACACCTTCACATTGATATGAGGTGCCCTAACCATAAAAAATAAAAAATGCCACATCCAAGGATACGGCAAGTCCTTAGTTTTTTATAGAGGGTTTTGCTAGAACCTCTCCCGTCATCACGGATTTTGTTCAATTTTCACAGAGGCTAGTGTATCACATTTTCTCAATACAAGCCATCCTTTCTTCATAAAGCGGTTATTCGGGCACCTTCCTTAGACAAAGAAAGAAGATAAAAAAGATGCTGACATAACCGAAAATTGGGTAAACCGTTGAAATGAGTGTGCCATATCCAATTTTACTAATAATATAACAGCAAATCAAAATGAGGGAAATCGTATTGATGCTTTTCATCTGAATATAGGCTCTCACCTGTCTCTCCAGTCCATATAAATTTCCAATGACTGACGTAAAGACTTCACCGAAGATAACCAATAAATAGATGAGATGAATGGAGTTAGCCACTTGATAAACAACCTGAGCCATCGGAATATCAAATGTCTCTAACATTTCTAATGAAGAAAGGGATAAAAAACAAGCAAGCAAAATGAGTGTAAGCATCACACCTCCAAGCACCGCTCCTCTTTTAATGACAGCTTCAGATGTCATTTCATTTGCGACTGGCACTAGAACTGCTTGTGATAATGCTAAGTTAAAAGCACCGTATGACACAGCAGACAACATCCATTCTGCCTTTCCCAATTGCATCGCAAGTACCTGGCTTTCACTGCTGCTAAATACAAATGAATCAAGAAACACAATTAATGAAAAGGATACGAGCATAGGAACAACGAGGACGTTAACGCCAAATAAACCTTTCGACCCCTTATAAAGCACAACTAAACTGAGAATGATCGTTAAAAAAATACCATATTCCTTTGAGATCCCAAGCTGCTCCTCAAAAATAGCCCCCGCTCCAGAAAGCATAACAGAGGTGACACCAAGCAAAATAAAAAACATCACGATATTAATATATTTACTAGCTTCTGTTCCAAATAAAAAACGATTCAAGTCTTGGTACGATTCTGCTTCAATTCGTTTAGAGATCAGCATCATTTTCGCGCCAAGACCAGTAAAAATCGCTCCGCTAATCATAATGCCAACTAGTCCAATCCAGCCAAAACGCACAAAAAACTCTACGATTTCTTTTCCAGTCGCAAACCCAGCCCCAACCACTGTTCCTACGTATACAAAGGCAAGCTGAAAAGCGGATTCATTTGAACGTTTCATGTGACCCCTCCGCACCCATCACTTTCGATTATCTCTTTTTTATCCTATGAGACATGTTCCTTGAAAAGAAGGACAAACCATGATTAAAGGCAAAAAAGAATGATTTCACACTTTTCTGAGCAAAACAGTTGAAAGTCAAAGATGGTCAGAGTATACTATAGTCAAAGATGGTCAAACAACAGACCATTTTATTTAAATTCAATTGGTCAAATAAAGTCAAACTTTATTTAAAGGAGGTAATGGCAAATGCGTTGTCAACATTGTCAAGTGAATGAAGCAACTATTCGCCTGAATATGCAAGTCAATTCGTCCCGTAGCCAAATGGTTTTATGTGAAGACTGCTACGCCTCTTTCATGGAGCAATCAAAAATGAAAATGGGACCTAACCTGTTCGGAGGAAGTTCATTCTTCTCTCAACCAACCGAACAAGCTCCTGCTCAGAAGCAGCCAAAACAAAAGGGCTTACTCGATGAGCTCGGACGAAACTTAACCGATGGTGCAAATGCTGGTCTCATTGATCCAGTCATTGGTCGTGATGAAGAAATCGAAAGAGTCATTGAGATTTTAAATAGAAGAAATAAGAACAATCCGGTTCTCATTGGCGAACCAGGAGTCGGTAAAACAGCGATTGCAGAAGGGCTTGCGCTGAAAATTGCAAACGGTGATGTACCAAATAAATTAAAAAACAAACAAATTTATTTATTAGATGTCTCTTCACTCGTTGCAAACACAGGGGTGCGTGGTCAATTTGAGGAACGGATGAAGCAGTTGATAAAAGAATTGCAAAGTCGAAAAAATATCATTTTATTTGTAGACGAAATCCACCTTCTTGTCGGAGCAGGTTCTGCAGAAGGCTCAATGGATGCTGGTAACATTTTAAAACCTGCCCTTGCACGAGGTGAACTTCAACTAGTAGGTGCGACCACGTTAAAAGAGTATCGTCAAATTGAAAAAGACGCTGCTCTTGAAAGACGTTTTCAGCCTGTCATCGTTGACGAGCCAACACCGGATGAAGCGATTGAGATTTTAAAAGGCATTCAAGATAAATATGAAACATATCATGGTGTCACTTATTCTGATGAAGCCATTAAAGCTTGCGTTCACTTATCTGCTCGCTATATTCAAGACCGTCATCTGCCGGATAAAGCCATCGATTTAATGGATGAAGCAGGCTCAAAAGCCAACCTCACCCTCGATGTAGCAAGTGAAGATGAACTCACGAACAGACTGGCTCAGATTGCCGCTGAAAAACAAGCCGCACTGCAAGAAGAACAATATGAAAAAGCAGCTAAACTTCGAGACGAAGAAGAAGCCATTGAAGCAAGACTTCAAAGCAAAGCAAATAACAAAGAATATATCGTCACAGCGGAAGACATTCAAACCATTGTAGAACAAAAAACAGGTATTCCAGTTGGCAAACTGCAAGCTGACGAACAAACAAAAATGAAAGAAATTGAAGCCCGCTTAAAAGCACGAGTGATTGGTCAAGAACATGCCGTACAAAAAGTGGCGAAAGCCGTTAAAAGAAGCCGAGCTGGCTTAAAATCTAAGCACAGACCGATTGGCTCTTTCCTTTTTGTTGGACCAACCGGGGTAGGTAAAACCGAATTGTCAAAAACATTAGCTGAAGAGTTATTTGGCTCAAAAGATGCCATCATTCGTTTAGATATGAGTGAGTACATGGAAAAACATTCCGTGTCAAAAATCATTGGTTCTCCTCCTGGTTATGTTGGACATGATGAGGCTGGTCAGCTCACTGAGAAAATTCGAAGAAAACCGTATAGCATTATTTTATTGGATGAAATTGAAAAAGCGCACCCAGATGTTCAACATATGTTTTTGCAAGTGATGGAGGATGGCCGCTTAACAGACAGCCAAGGGAGAACCGTCAGCTTTAAAGACACTGTCATCATTATGACAAGTAATGCGGGAATCAATGATGACACAGCCAAAGTCGGCTTTCAGTCTGAGCAGGAAGAAGCGATTGAAGAACAATCACTCATTGATTCTCTCAGCGCTTATTTCAAGCCAGAATTCTTGAACCGTTTTGACAGTATCATTCAATTTAAGTCATTAGACAAAGAAGATTTAGTGAAGATTGTTGACCTTCTATTCGTAGAGCTAAAAGACCAATTAAAAGAGCAGAATTTAACTGTACAAGTAACGGATGAAGCGAAAGAGAAGATTGCGGAGCTTGGTTACCACCCTGCTTTTGGTGCTCGACCATTAAGAAGAACCATTCAAGAGCATGTCGAAGATCAAATGACCGAGATCTTGCTTGATGAAGAACCTCTCTCTGGATTTACAGTTGATGTAGAAAATGATGAGATCGTTGTGAAAAAAGGATAAATACATCCAAAGGATGATGAATTGATCCATCATGTTGGGGCGTCAATTTCCATCTACACACTGACGCTTCCCCACCTCTTTTCCTTTACGATAAAAGAAAAAGAGGTGAATCACATGATGAACTGGAGTTATGATCTCATCAAACTCATATATGAAGAAAAATTAAAAGATCTGCTGATTGATGACGAAATTGAAAAGAGTCAAATGTAAACCCCTTCTATTTAAGAGGGGGTCTTTTTTGCGATTGATAGAAAGCGCTTCCTTCAAAATTTCTTCACAGAAACTGTCTTAATTTTATAATCTGACTAAAACCCTTCTGGAACACACCGATATTAACTATAGAAAAAGATAGTTAAAGGATTTGGTGAGATAATGGACAAAACATCGTTAATTGGTATTATTTTAGCATTTATTGCACTTGGCTTCGGTATGGTTTTGAAAGGTGTCAGTCTAACCGCTCTTATCAACCCAGCGGCTATATTAATTATTATTGTTGGGACGATTGCAGCTGTTGTGATCGCCTTCCCATCAGGTGAAATTAAAAAAACACCTAAATTATTTGGTAAGCTTTTCAAAGATCATAATCTTCCAACCATTCAAGAGATGATCCCTCTTTTTTCAAACTGGGCTCAAGTGGCTCGTCGTGAAGGTCTTTTAGCGTTAGAAGCAAATCTTGAAGAAGTCGATGATGAGTTTTTAAAGAACGGATTAAGCATGGCAGTTGATGGTCAAAGCGCTGAATTTATTCGAGACGTTTTAACAGAAGAAGTGGATGCGATGGCAGAAAGACATCAGTCAGGTGCACTAATCTTCACACAAGCAGGTACATATGCCCCTACTCTTGGGGTACTTGGCGCTGTCGTTGGTTTGATCGCCGCACTTGCAAACATGGGTGATATTGAAAAACTTGGACATGCCATTAGTGCTGCCTTCGTCGCAACTTTGCTTGGGATTTTTACAGGTTATGTTTTATGGCACCCGTTTGCAAACAAATTAAAGCGAAAATCGAAAGAAGAAGTCAAGCTTCGCCTCATCATGGTCGAAGGCATTCTTTCTGTCCTTGAAGGGCAATCTCCTAAAGTTATTGAGCAAAAGCTACTGATGTACTTACCGGCAAAAGAACGCGCAAATATCGTCATTGAAGAAGGAGAAAAACAGAATGGCTAGGAAACGTAAAAAACATGATCATGATGAACATGTAGATGAGTCTTGGCTAATCCCTTACGCTGATCTTCTTACGCTTCTTCTTGCCCTCTTTATTGTTTTGTTCGCTTCAAGTTCAATTGACGTTGCAAAATATGAACAGATGGCCAAATCTTTCAATGTTGTATTTACTGGTGGTACCGGTGTAATGGATCAATCAAGTATGCAAAACACAGAGGAAATTGAAAACAGCAACGAAACCAAAAAGTTTGCAGAAGATGACGAAGAAGCCAGAGCAAAAGCACGAGATCAGGCAGTCTTAACAAAGGTCAAAAAGCAAGTGGATACATTTATTGCTAAAAAAAAGCTTGGCTCTAAGCTCGAAACAAAGCTAACTGATGAAGGTCTGTTGATTACCATTGAAGACAGTATTTTCTTCGATTCAGGTCGAGCTGACATTCGGTCACAAGATGTTCCACTTGCAAGAGAAATTTCAAAGCTACTCGTCATTAATCCAGCACGTGATATTGTCATTAGCGGACATACAGATAATGTACCCATTAGAAATTCAGAGTTTAAATCCAACTGGTATTTGAGTGCCATTCGTGCTGTTAACTTTTTAAATATTCTACTTGAGAACAGTCATCTAAACCAAGAAAATTTCAGTACAAAAGGCTATGGCGAATTTAAGCCAATTGCTTCAAATGACACAGCAGAAGGCAGAAGTAAAAATAGACGTGTAGAAGTACTCATTTTACCGATCGAGAAAAAAGCTAAATAAAAAAAGAAGCCACCGGCTTCCTCAGATTGTTGGCAAAGGGCTAAAATGGTTTTTATTTTAGCCCTTTGTCCTTTTCATCGTGAATTGAAAACCCTTGAAGTCTAGGAAGACCCGAGTTACTTGTGCGGAGCGAAATGAAATTCGTGAGCACCAGCGCTCGAGAATCTGACAACGAAATGCGAGGGTTTGTCTACACGCTGAAAGGAAGCTGCATGCAGGCTTCCTTTTTATTTTGTGTTATTCTTTATGGTCATATAAATGTTTAGCATGCAGTCCTACATTTTTCAGCATATTGATACAGGCATCCTTCTCTTCTTCACTTAATACACTGATCATTTCATGTATTTCTTTCGCATGATCTGGAAAAATGTCGTCAAGTAAAGCTCGTCCCTTTTCAGTAATATGCGCAAATGTCACCCTGCGGTCTTCAGCACAAGCCTTACGACTAAGGAGTTCTTTTTTCTCCAATTTGTCTACCACATACGTAATACTTCCGCTTGCGAGCAGTATCTTATCACCGATTTGCTGAAGCGGCTGATCGCCTTTATGATAAAGTAATTCCAGAACGGCAAACTCAGTCTGATTTAGACCGTGCTTCACAATATGTTTATTCATATGGTGATTAATTGAGCGATAGGCACGTGATAATACAATAAATAATTTCAAAGATTTCTCAACATGATTATTCGTCATTTTTTATCATCCTTTATAAAATGCAACCCACTAATGTGACCTTAATAAACAATAAGTAAAATGTCAACATCTTGATCAATAAATGCATGAAAATCAGACCATAACGAATCACCTAATTTTTTTAATTTACACAAGTTTTCGTAATAAAGATAGGTTCAATGCTATAATAAGTCTATTAGGTAATACGTTGGAGCGATGAATGATGAGTATACTGAAAGGGTTTTGGAAGAAAATCAGACTGTACCTTCTTTTGGTGATGATTCCAACCCTAATTATTAGTTATTTTATCTACGAAAAAGAAACTGAAAAAATTGATTTAAAAAACAAACAAACCGCTACACTTATGTTAAATATTCACAAGAATCAAATGAATTATTTAATTAGTGAGACAGAAGCGAGATTGACATCACTTGCAATGGGATTTGATCAGCCGCTGGATCCTAAGAAAGTACAGCACATCTTAGAGAAAATTTATAAACAAGAACCACGCTTTTCAGGTCTGTATCTCTTAAACAAAAAAGGAGATGTAACAGCTAGTACAACTCCATTAAAAGAAAAAATCAATTTATCCTTTAGAGATTACTTTAAGCAAATTCTAGTAACAAAACAGACAGTGATTACAGATAACTATGTGAGTAGAATTACAAAGCAACCTATTCTCTCCATTTGTGTACCTGTATTGGATGAAAACGAGAATGTCACCAATGTTCTTGTAGCAGCGATTCAAATTGATTATTTAAGAAATATCATGAATGTATTAAACCCAGAGCTTCATTTTAAGATGCTCAATCAAAATGGACATGTTGTGTTTACAAGCGGTCCACCGCCAGCATCAGGAAACGGCAGTACAGTGTCTACTTATTTAGATGAAAATAGTTGGAAGCTTGAGGTTTTTCCGCAACGTGCTACAACAGGTGAAGTTTTGTCTGTTATGCTGTTCCCCTTATCCAGTGTATTTATTTTATTAAATATTTTATTCACACTTGTCCAATATTTCATTTTAAGGCGGCAAACCCAGCAGGAACGTCATCAAAATGAAGCACAAAAGCTTGAGTTGATTGGAACACTTGCGGCAAGTACGGCTCACGAAATCCGTAATCCATTAACAGGCATTAGCGGTTTTATACAGCTACTCCAAAAGAAGTACCATTCAGAAGAAGATCAGCTTTATTTTTCTGTGATAGAGGAAGAAATTAAACGCATCAATCAGATCGTGAGTGAATTTCTCGTATTAGGAAAACCAACTGCAGAAAAATGGCAAATGAACTCCGTGAAAGAAATTGTGAGTGAGATTATGCCGATTGTTTTTTCAGAGGCCAATCTTTATAATGTTGAGGTCGATTTGCAGATCAATACAATACAAGATGTTGGTGTTTTTTGTACTAAGGATCATATTAAACAAGTCGTATTGAATGTAGCAAAAAACTCTTTAGAAGCGATGCCAAATGGCGGTCATTTGAAGATTATAATCGAGGCTGAAAAAGAACATGTCATCATTAAAGTGAAAGATACGGGTGAAGGAATTCCAGAAGAGATGCTAAAGCATATATTCCTCCCATTTATTACTTCGAAGGAAAAAGGGACAGGTCTTGGGCTTGTCGTTTGTAAACGAATCATTTCCATGTATGGCGGGACAATCGATATACATAGTGAAGTGAACAAAGGAACGACGGTCATGATTATGCTCCCTTCCGCTCACTCAGCATAGCTTAGGTTTTCAGCCGGTTTTGCCTGATGCAAGACCGGTTTTTTTATGTCAATAAGAGGGACGATTCACAGATAGGAGGCTCATTTGGCACACAATATCATGAAAGGATGCAACAGATTGCTTCTCATGAAAAAGAAGGTGCTGATACTCATTCATCAGGTTGTCCAGCTCTTGACTATATTTAATCGTCGTTTCGCCTGTATATCCTTCTACTTGAGCAACTTCTACCATTTGTTTTCTCTTTTCATCGATTGACATCAATAGCTTTTCTTTCCTTACATAGATATTCATGATCTCAGCTCCCGAAGTGAATTCGTCTGTTTACGTTTTAAATCGCTAACACCAAAATTATACTTTATTTGTAAATTAAATTAAATAAGCTGATTTGATTTAATTTTTCACAGTCTAAAGACCTTTTACCCAATCATTTTTGGGGGTAAACTTCAAATTTGGACAGGACTGACACATTGATTAAACAGAATTTTATCCTATGCAGAAGTTCAAAATCAACTATCATCTTCTCATTTTATGTCTATTTTCATAAAAAAAACTGACCTTCCGTCCTAGCGGAATGATCAGCTCTTGAATTAGACCGTTTCTTCTTTGTAAATCGGAACCCATCCTTCAGTTGTGACAAATATGCGAACTGCGACCACTTTGCGGTCCTCTTGTAGTGTAAAGTAGTGACGGGTATTAGGAGGAACAGAAATTAAATCTCCTGGATTTAATCTCACCTCAAAAAATACACCATCCTTTCCTTGAATTGCAAAAATACCATGGCCGCTCACAATAAATCGCACTTCGTCATCTGTATGATGATGCTCGCGCTTAAAGTTTTGAAGCAGCTCATCTAGATTAGGTGTCGCATCAGATAATGAAATGACATCTTGTGCTTTGTACCCTCTTCGCTCTGAAATGCTTTGAATTTCGTCTTTAAAAACGGACAAAATTTCGGCTTTTTCCTCATCCGTTAAATCATACTTTTCTGATAAATGGCTTGGTAACTTATCAATATTCCAATGTTCATAAATGACACCTTGTTTTTCTAAATAAGCAGCAACCTCTTGCTCGTTCTCAAGTAGTGTTTTCTCTTCGTTATGAATATAAATGGTAGCCATATGTCTCTCCTCCTTTTTATTTCACAAACTGCGTCTTATAAAGCTTTAATTTTAAATGATAGCTAAATAAAAATTCGTATGCCTCTAACATCCGCTTTGTTTCAAATGCTGTCTTTCCCCAAACCGTAATTCCATGATTCCGAATGAGTACAGCCCCTGACTCCATGCCCTCTGTGAGGTGCTCTGCAAATCGTTCAGCAAGCTGCGGAATATGAGCCGGGTTTTCAATAATAGGGATAGAGACTTGTGCATCCTCTTCCCAATAACCGAGCGCTTTGATGATTTCGTTTCCCTTAAAACGAATTTCTCCTTCGTCTCCGTACAACTCAGAAATGACATTATTATCAATTGTGTGGACATGGAGACAGCAACCTGCTTTTGTCCGCCGATATAAATAAGTATGAAGCAACGTTTCGGCAGAAGGTTTAAGCTTTTGATTTGGCTCATACGGCTGACCCGTTTCATCAACAAGCACAAAATCTTCGTCTGTTTCTTTTCGTTTATCTTTTCCGCTTGCCGTCACCAAAAAAGTCATTGGCTCATCCGACACCTTAATAGATAAATTGCCGCTTGTTCCGTAAAACCAGTCTCTTGCTGCCAGTTCACGTTTGACGTCAGCTAGCTCTTGCCACCGTTTGCTCTTTGCATCTGCCATTTTTTCACTTCCTTTATTTGAACAAATTGCGCTTTCACATCAACAAATGTTTCATATTCTTTATGTATGAGGCCCAGATTTCTACATTCATTCAGCAAATAATCACGAGCAAACGTCAGATCAGCACATTTTGCTGCCTCAATATCTGTCACTGAATCTCCAATCATGACAATGAAATCATTCTCATGTGCGAGCTTTCGAATAATCGATGGCTTACAGCAGCCACAATCATTTTGACATTGTGAATCACAGGCATGAGGCCATTCAATTTGAATGTTCTCTTCCTTAAACGACGCGTGATTACAATAAATGTGTTCTTTTTCCACAATGCCTTCGAGTACAGGATACACAAAAAAGTCCATACCGCCGCTTAAGACATAAAAGGGAATCTCTGCTTTTTTTAAATAAGCGACAAATTGTTCGAAGCCTTCTCGAATGTTTGTATCATGTAAAATAAACGACTGAATGGTTTCCTTCTGATCACTATTCAATAAACGAAACATGCGTCCGACGCCTTCTTTGACCGTGATCTCCTTTGACAGGACGCCATCTTTCAGTTGCGTCCATTCACTTGGAGCAAACTGCTTCATAATGCGAATAATATTATCATTTGTTGTAATCGTACCGTCAAAATCACAACATACAATTGGCTTTTTCATTTAATCTGCTACCCTTCCCCAAAGATCAAGTGCTGCTTTTAAATCTTGACAAGATGACGCCTTCTCTTCTATTGGCTCACCACTTAAAACAGCGGCGATCATTGATCTAAATCCTTTTCCTCCACCGATGGCTCCGCGCGGATGTCCATGGATACCTCCGCCTGCATTGATCACATGATCTAACCCAAAATCTCTGATTAATAGCGGCACCATTCCTGGATGAATACCCGCTGATGGAACAGGGAATGTTTTTTGAACAGTGTCCTCTTTCACGCAAGCTTCATAGATGCCTCGTGCATCTTCTTTCGGAAGTGCGACTGACCCATAAGGAGATGGAAAAAGGCTAAAATCGGCACCAGCATATCGATTTAATTTACCTAAAAGAAGAGAATGCGAGAATCCATAATCAGGAGATGATGTAAATGCACCGCTCACCGCTGGATGCGCCATGATGGGTACATGAATCTCTTGGTCTTCCGCTAAGCTCTGCATCACATCAAGTCCGTAAGCAAATACATTGAATAATAGCGCATCTGCTCCGAGTTCAACTGCTTTTCGAGCTCGATCTTTCAAGTCAAAGGTTCTGCCAGTTAAATTGACTGCATAAAGCGTGCGGCGTCCTGTCTCTTCATACGTTTCATTTAGGATCTTTTTTCCTTCTTTGATACGTTCTTCAAATGGCGTCAATGGGTTTTCAAATAAAATTTCGTCATCTTTGATTAAGTCAACACCGCCTAAAGCCTGCAAACGAAGCTGTTCCTTTAAATCCTGCATATCACGACCGATCACACCTTTAAAAATACTCATTAAAAGCGGCCGTTCAAAAGCATTCAGTTTGCTTCGTATGCCCTCAATTCCAAACACCGGTCCAGGTAGGCTTCGCTTAAACGCTGTCGAAAATTCTATGTCGGCAAGCTTCACTTTCCCATCAAGTGAAAGCTTCCCAAAAATAGTCGTCAAAACGGCTGGTAAATCAGTCGAAAAATTGGCTTCAGGATAACCAATTGTCACTTCTGATTGAACAAGACCATTTTCTCGCACAGATTTTTCCTTTACTTCGATCACGCGGCCTTTATGTTTTTTTAGTTGATCCTTCTTTAATTGCGGCAAATCCGTCCATGATCCGACCGTTAATCCAAGTGCGATTTGCTCTGCTTTCTGGTCAATTTGTTCATCCTTTTGGTGTGTTAATACATATGTTGCTAGTAATTCACTCACTAGGAATCCCCTTTCTATCGCGTCCTCTATATGTTCAATAAAAAAACCTCTTCAAGTGCTAGGGTAGCGCCATAAAGAGGTTTCGTTTCATTCATCTGAATCTTATCTCTCAGCGCCTGCTGCAAGAATTAGCACCGTGCTTCTTGGAAGTCGGTTGCCGGGCTTCATTGGGCTAGTCCCTCTGCCTACTCTTGATAAGAATATTCAATTTTCTTAAATATTGCCTGAATTATCGCATCGTTTTTTTATGTTGTCAATGACTTTTTTTCAAATAGACGCAATGAAGCAATCCGTTTAGCTGCTTCCTTTAACCGCTCCTCACTTGTCAAAAGCCCGACTCTGACATAGCCTTCACCATGAAGACCAAAGCCGTTTCCCGGCGCAACTGCAACATGCACTTTCTCTAATAACAAGTCAGAAAAGGATTCAGATGTATAACCTTCAGGCACCTTTAACCATGCAAAAAAAGAGCCCTTTGGTGCACGTACCTCCCAGCCGATCTCTCTGATTGCATTAATCCATGTATTTCGTCTTTTCTCGTATCGATCATTTTGCACTTGCACACAGGTTTGATCACTTAATAGAGCCTCTGCCGCTGCATCTTGAGTCGCCTTAAAAAGTGAAACAAACATATGGTCCTGAAAAAGCTCAATGGCTTCTATTACAGATGGATTTCCTGCTGCAAAACCAACTCGCCAGCCTGCCATATTATAAGTTTTTGAAAATGTATAGATTTCAATCCCCGTCTCTTTTGCTCCGTTCGTTTGTAAAAAGCTGATTGGCTTTTCTCCATCAAATCCGATGGCGCCATAAGCAAAATCATGGACAACACAAATATTGTGATCTTTCGCTAGATGAATGGTTTTTTCAAAGAACGCACGACTTGCAATAGCGCCAGTCGGATTGTTTGGATAATTTAAGTACATCAATTTTGCTTTTTCCTTATGATCATTTGACAATAGATCATAATTAGGCAAAAAATCATTTTCTTCAAGAAGCGGCATTGTGACCATTTCAGCTCCAGCGAGCACTACGCCTGACCAATAATCAGGGTAGCCTGGGTCTGGGACTAGCACAGTATCTCCAGGATTCAGTAAACATTGTGGCAACTCAACCAGTCCCGCCTTACCGCCAAATAAAATTGCAATCTCAGTCTCAGGATCTAGCGTGACGCCATATTCTCTTAGATAAAATGCAGCGGCCGCCTTCTTTAGCTTCGCTGTTCCACGAAATGAGGAGTATTGGTGATTCTCTGGCTTCTCAACCGCTGCTTGCATTGCTTTGACAATATGCGGCGGTGTCGGCTGATCAGGATTTCCCTGTCCTAAATTAATCACATCTGCCCCAGCCTGAAGTTTCTTTTGGACTTTTTGAACGAGCGAAGCAAAAAACTGTTCAGGCAATTTTTTCAAAACATCTGATTGTTGGAATTCCATATTTTCACCTTCTATTCAAGTTACATGACAATACACTCACTGTAATGGATTGTTTTATGAATTGTAAAGCAATTTTGAAAAAAGATTGACATGCGAAGAGTCGCTCTGATAATATCTTGAATTAAGAAATGCGTACATGAATTGAACAATTACATATTGATTTCTCTTATCGAGAGTTGGGCGAGGGAATTGGCCTTTTGACCCCAACAGCAACCGACCGTTAATACCATTGTGAAGTGGGGCGTAGCAATATAAGCGCCAAGACAATTGTCTTGTAGGGCACGGTGCTAATTCCATCAGACGTATGTGCTGAGAGATAAGAGGGGCTTTGAACACATAGTTCACTATCAAGCCTCTTTCTCTCGGGAGAAAGAGGTTTTTTATATGATTTGGAGGGGAAGCAATTGGTAACACTTACGGCATCATACGAAGAATTAACAGAGAGCTCGGCTGTTGCACTTGCCATTAGACTAGGTTTAATACAGGAAAGCAGCCATTTGACATGTACTGAAATTGGCGACGGAAATTTAAATTATGTCTTTCATATCTTTGATCACAAACATCAAAAAGGACTCATTCTCAAGCAGGCCTTACCTTACGCAAAGGTCGTTGGGGAAAGCTGGCCACTTACATTAGATCGCGCAAGAATTGAAAGTGCCGCGCTCATTAAACAATCTGAATACGTACCACATCTTGTACCAGAAGTCTATTATTCTGATACAACTCTTGCTGTCACTGCAATGGAAGACCTTTCACACCTAGAAATCGTCAGAAAAGGGCTAATTGCCGGAAAAAACTATCCGCACTTATCAGATCATGTTGGAGAATTTTTAGGTAAAACACTTTTTTATACATCTGACTTTGCAACAAATCCTAAAATCAAAAAACAGTATGTTAAGCAGTTCACAAACCCCGATCTTTGTGACATAACAGAAAAGCTTGTCTTTACGGATCCTTTCTTCAATAGTGAAACAAATGACTTTGAAAAGGAGTTAAGAGAAGAAGTTGAAAAACTATGGGCAGATTTAGAATTGCAGGCCAAAGCAGCAGAGCTGAAGCGGATCTTTTTGACCTCGGCTGAAACACTTGTCCATGGAGATCTTCATACAGGCAGTATATTTGCGAGCGATCATGAAACAAAGGTGATTGATCCAGAGTTCGCTTTTTACGGTCCATTTGGATTCGATATTGGACAATTTATAGCGAACTTGCTCTTAAATGCTTTATCTCGTGAAAACAAAAAAGATCAACAGCCACTTTTTGACCATGTTGAAAATGTTTGGGCTACGTTCAAAGAGGTTTTCACTAAAGCATGGAAAGAAGACAGCATTGAAGCATTTAGCGTGTCAGACAGCTTTTTAGAAAAAACATTTGACCGTATCTTAAAAGAAGCGACCGGATTTGCCGGCTGTGAACTCGTTCGTCGAACGATTGGACTCGCACATGCTGCCGATCTTGATGCGATTTCATCACCAGCCAAACGTCTCACTCAGAAAAAAGCAGCACTTACACTAGGAAAAACATTCATCAAACAATCTTGTGCAGTCGAAACAGCGTCCGACCTCGTCGCATTATTCCAACAATTTGTAAAGGAGTGACGGGTATTGAGAAAAGATTTTGAAGTCCCCCGTTCAGTCGAATGGGAAGGAAACAACATTAAAATTTTAAACCAACAAAAATTACCGGCTGAAACTGTATTTGAGCATTTATATACGAAGGAAGATGTCTACGATGCGATTGTGACATTAAAAGTGCGCGGAGCACCTGCTATTGGGATTACAGCTGCTTTTGGGCTGGCGCTAAGTGCTCAAGATATTGACACAGAAGATATTGATGTCTTCAAAGAAGAAGTGATCGGCTTGAAGGAATATTTCAATCGGTCTCGTCCAACAGCCGTTAATCTTGCATGGGCTTTAGACAGACTTTTTCAGCGAATTGAGCGTGCCGCTTCGGTCAATGCAGCCAAAACAGATCTTGTCCATGAAGCCATTCAGATTCAAATTGAAGATGAAGAAATATGTCGCCAAATCGGTCAAAATGCACTCCAGCTCTTTACGTCTGGTGACCGAATCATGACCATTTGTAATGCAGGCTCCATCGCCACTAGCCGTTACGGAACAGCGCTTGCTCCTTTTTATTTAGCCAAAAAGAAAAATCTTGATCTTCATATTTATGCTTGTGAGACTCGTCCTGTCTTGCAAGGAGCTCGACTGACGACATGGGAATTGATGCAGGGCGGTGTCGACGTGACACTCATTACAGATAACATGGCAGCTCATACGATGAAAGAAAAACAAATTTCTGCTCTTATTGTTGGGGCTGATCGAATCGCCCGAAATGGCGATACGGCTAATAAAATCGGCACTTTAGGTCTAGCCATACTTGCCAAACATTTTCAGATTCCATTTTTTGTGGCGGCACCTCTCTCGACCTTTGATATGTCAATCGATCATGGGTCAGATATCCCCATTGAGGAACGTGATCCGCTGGAAGTGAAAGAATTAAATGGTGTGCAAATTGCACCAGAAGATGTACAGGTATTTAATCCTGCCTTTGATGTCACACCGCATCAACTCATTTCAGGTATCATTACAGAGAAAGGAATCATCACATCCAATTATACAGAGGAAATTAATGCTCTTTTCACTGAAAATATATCTCTCTAAAAGAAAAAGCACCGTGTTCTTACCGTTTAAGAGCACCGTGCTTTTTTGTTTGTAGCGTTTTAGCTAATATTTCTTTCTTTTGTTCCTCTGTTAAGACATTCAATTTGACACATAGTGACGTCATTGCATACATTTTACCTTTCTTTCCCCATAACATCATGACGACCTCCTTTTCCCAAAGCCAACATTTTTAGCTTAATGAAAGGATATGTCGCATGCGAACATTTGGAACAGGTCAATTGATTTATTTTTTTACAAATGGGATTCCTTCTAATTCAAGCAGGACGGCTTTCATATCCGTTTTACTTCCTGCATAGCCAGTCAGTGATCGGTCTTTCCCAATGACACGATGACACGGGATGAAAATTGGCAGTGCATTTCGCCGATTGGCTTGTCCAATCGCTCTTACTGCCTTTGGATTCCCGATTGCTTCCGCAATATCAGCATAGCTCTTTGATTCACCGTACGGAATCGTCGAGAGTGCTTCCCATACTTGCTTTTGAAATGGTGACCCTTCTTGTTTGAGCGGAAGAGTAAAGACTTTTCGCTCTCTGTTAAAATACTCATCAAGCTGTCTTTTCGCTTCTATTAATACGGGTGTCTCTTCTTTTATTATTTCTGATGTTCGTTGTTTTGCTAAAAACGGCTCGTCATCAAACAATACTTCTATGATGACACGATCTTTCTCTAGTATGTATACTTCACCAATCGGTGCGTTGAAGACTGTATAATTCACATTAATGCGCTCCTTCTTGTCGCTTTTGTCTAAGCGGTAAAGTGAGATGGAACACAGTCCCCACTCCTTCCTCGCTCTCCACCTCAATGGTTCCTTGATGTTCTTCAATGATTTTGTAGCTAACCATCAAACCTAGCCCAGTCCCTCTCTCTTTCGTTGTATAAAATGGTTCTCCAAGCCGCTTCAGCTTATCCTCTGCCATTCCACATCCCTCATCTCTAAATGAAATGACAATATGATCCTCACCTTTTCGTTTAATGCTGACGTACACATTCCCTTTCTGCGGCATCACTTCAATCGCATTTTTTAAAATATTAATGAAAACTTGTTTTAATTGATTTTGTTCACAGTAGATAAGCGGGATTTCACCCAAGACGTTCAAGTGCATTTGGACATTGCCGAGATTGGCTTGTGCGTGAAGCAGATCCATCGTGTCTTTTATAATTTGCACCACATTTTTTTCTTCATAAACAATTGCCTGCGGCTTCGCCAAAATTAAGAATTCAGTAATAATCGATTCAATTCTTTTTAGCTCTGAGGTAATGACATTGAAGTAGAGTGAATATTCCCCTTCTATGTTTCCTTTTAATAGCTGAATGAATCCTTTTAATGCTGTCATTGGGTTTCTAATTTCATGTGCAATTCCGGCTGCAAGCTCTCCGACTACATGAAGTGTATCCGATTTTCTGACTCGTTCTTCTAATTCCTTTCGTTCCGTCACATCTCTAAAAATGGCAAGATTCATATTATGAATAATGTTGCGTTTAAATGAAAACTCTAGTATGCGCTGATCAGCGTGGTTCAGCACAAATGGAACTTCATTATCTATTTCATCTAATGATATAGCCTGTGCTGGCTGTGCCAAATTTTCAATTTGATAAGGTGCAAGAATATGGAGAAGATTCATTTCAGTTAATTGGCCATCTATCAGTCCGAGTAACTCACTAGCAGAGGGATTGACATCAATAATGCGATATTGATTGTCAAAAAGAACAATCCCATCCATTGAACCATTAAACACTTTACGGAATTTCAGCTCGCTTTCACGCAATTCCTGCTCCATTCGCTTTCTATCACTGACATTACGTAAAATTGTTAAATGCTGCCCTTCTAATACCGCATGCTTCGATGTAAATTCAAGCTCCTTAAATTGACCATTCGCCATTCTAAATAGAAGTTCTTCCCGTATTTCATGATTTCTCATATATCGTCTTCTTGTAGGTCTGTACCTCTTATCAGATTTCACCAGGAAATCGGTTAGTTTCTGACCAATCAGCATATGCATAGGTAATTCAAAAATACGACAGGCTGATTCATTGGCTCTCACAATCTCGCCATCGTCCGCCCATATGATAATGGCATCCATCGCATTTTCGAAAATTTCTCTAAAACGTTCTTCGCTTTTTAATAGCTTTTCTTCCATTAATCTTTTTTCTGTAATATCTCGCATGATGGACATATAAAAACCGCTCATAACATTTGAAGTAATGGTCAGTTCAAATATTTTTTGCTTACCGGATTGAAGTGTAACAGGGAGCTCTCCCTTTGCTTTGCCCGTTTCCTTCAATGACATGAATAAGTGCTGTAAAGCCGATTGATTTTGTTTTTCTACAAAATCATTTAAATAACGGTCTGTTAAATCTGTCTTTTTGAGCTCAAAGCTCTGACAAAAAGAGTGGTTTGCATCAATCATGCAACCATCTTGATCAAATATGACCATACCATCAATTGCTCGATCAAACAAATCCTTAAACAGTTGCTCATTCATGGAGCGTTCGCGCTCTAAGATTTTCTTTGAAGAAACATCTCGCATGACGACGATATATTGGTGATTCAATTCATCATGTTCTGCAAAAAATTCAATGTATTTCGTCTCTCCATTTTCTAGCTGGATTGAGATTTCTTTTTTTAATGTGCCTTTTCGAAAAAAAGTCTCTAATGAACATTCAATTCTATTTTCAGGGATGCCATATAGGAAATCAAGAACGGATTTATTGAGGAGGTCTTCTTTCGGTGTCTGTACAAGCCTGCACGTTGCTTCATTGGCTTGGATGATGTTGAGCTGCTGATCGAATATAAAGATGGCATCTAACGCCTTATTTAACAGCATTTCCTGCTGCGTCAGCTCATTTCGCAAATACTCATTTTCTTTTTGTAATTTTCTGATATCTCCTGCAGTCATGAATTGATTGTCATCGAGCGTTTCAGTCATTCTCTTACACTCCTTTTCCAGCCTGATTCCTCTACGAGTATTTCTACAATCTTTTCATTGTTCCTTCATTCGACTCATAAAAAAGAAAACTTTTTGAACGAAGAGCCTCAATTTATTTCATTTGAATGACACGATTATAGAATGGTTCTCTATTCTTACTCTTCTTTTACAACCATTCTACAATTTCAAATCAAATGGTGAAATGAGCAAAACTGTCTTTTAGAATGGGGCGAATGAGGGAACAGTGCTCATAGAAAAATAAAGTGGGAAAGGTGATGTTATGGCAGCTTCTCGAGATCGTTATTTTGATAATGCAAAATTTCTTCTCATTATTTTAGTCGTTTTTGGTCATTTGTTACGGTCATTCATCCATGATCATGATTGGATGCTCTATTTATACAAGTTTATCTATACATTTCATATGCCTGCATTTATTTTGATATCTGGTTACTTTGCGAAAGGATTTAGAAAACCTGGTTTTATAAAAAAGGTCGCACTTAAGCTGATCATCCCATATTTTATTTTCCAGGTGATTTATTCTTTGTACGATTATTTACTCCAGGATCAAAGCATGTCGAGCTTAAACCCGATGGAGCCGCACTGGTCTTTATGGTTTTTAATTAGTTTATTCTTTTGGAATTTACTACTCATTCCTTTTTCCAAGTTGCAATTCTACTGGGCGATGATCGTCAGTTTATTGACTGCATTACTTGTCGGGTATATTGACAGCATTAGTAACACGCTCAGCTTATCCCGTACGTTTGTTTTTCTACCGATGTTTTTAGCTGGTTTTTATTTAAAGAAGCAACACTTTGAGTTCATCCGGACGAGTACTGGTAAAATAACGGCACTTCTTGTGCTACTTGGTGTCTTTCTGTTTTGTTTCTTTTACGAATTCGATTATTCTTTCTTATTCGGGTCACAGTCGTATTCTTCACTCGGGGATGAAGGTGTGATTGCCGCAATCAAACGAATGGCATGGTACATGCTTGCATTTGCAGCGACATTTAGCTTTTTTGCTTTAGTCCCGACTCGCCATTTCTTCTTTACAAAATGGGGTACGAGAACTTTATATGTGTATTTATTGCATGGATTTGTCATTAAGCTTTTAAGAACGACATGGTTTGATGATTGGGCATTTAATGCGGCAAGTGTACTCATTCTATTACTGCTAACCATATTATTGACCGTCACCCTTTCTAGTACATTTGTCAAAACCGTCTCTCAACCAATAATCGAACTCAAAATGACAAATATCATAAGAACCATTACAGAAAGGCAAAGCAGCTATATCAAATAAAAAAACGATCCGTTAAAGATCGTTTCAGCGTGTAGACAAACCCTTGCATTCGTATTCAGATCTGCGGCTGGCTCACTCCTCCGCACAAGTAGCTCGGGTCTTCCTAGACTTCAAGGGTTTTCAATTCATGTTGAAAAGAAAACAAACCCTTTTTCTCAAGGAAAGAGGGTTGTTTACTGTTCACTTTTTTCGTGATTACACGAAGAATCTTTCTTTGGCTTCATGAAGGTTTCAAACCACTTGCTGCTGTTCACATCTCCAAACTCACTGCCAAATTCCTCTTCTAAGACGTCTGGATTCATCGGTTTTTTATGTTCCTGCAAATCCTTACTTTTTACATGCTTTTTCGTCATGAGATGCTCCCCCCTTGTTTTCCTTGATGAGAGTTTCGGTTTGCTTGCCTGTCAATTGATTGTTCATCAAATTGAGTTTGTCCATTGTCACTTGCCATGCTTTCTGTTGGCGTCATATTATTTGTCAACGCTTCATTTTTCGCTGCTTTTCTTTTCACTACAATCAGTCCTTTTTTGACGTGTTTAGGTCTTCTTTTAATTGTTCGAATAGTTCTTTCATTTGCTTCACTGTGATGGGTTTTTCTTCTGGTTTCAGCTCGTAGCCGATTTGACCATTCGCTTCTAGCGTCGCTTTTTTGAGACTGCTGATATCGGAAATTCCTTGCTGTTTTAGACGCATTTTGAATTGGTCCCTTGTAAGCCGCGTTTTTTTCAGTTTTTGATCCAGTATTTCTCCATTTTGTAAAATCACCACAGATTTTCCTGAAACAAGTTTTTCAAAAAAATCAAATTGAATCGACAGCTTTTCCATAATAATGAGTGCAACAATAAAGATGGTCGCTGCATAAATCGTTTCAAGTAAATTATGCTCAATAAAAGGTTGAATGATTATCGACCCAATCGAAATCATAATCACGGTTTGTTGTACAGTTAATTGGCTAATGGATTTAGGTCCTGCTATTCTCAGTAGCATGGTTCCAACTAACAGCATGACGATTGCTTTCCATAACACTTCCAGCACGTCTCATTCACCTCTTATTTATAGAATGTGAACATCAACTTCAATTTAGACAGTTATATAATGGAAAATAAAAAAGCATTTCTAGAATGCTACATATGCAGGACAACCCACATATTCTTTGTCAGAGCCTTGCGCGCTGGTGTTCACAAATTAGAATTCGCTTAGGACAACTAGAATCGTGTTTTCCTAAATTTCAACTAAAAAAACAAAGGGCTAAATTAAACATCATTTTAGCCCTTTGAACACATCTGAAGCTATCCATGAGAATGCTGTTTATCCGATGATCACACGCTCTTTCGGATAATGATAATTTGCTTCGCTTTCTCTCCGCCCAATTAAGTATAAAAAGCTCGGAATCCCAATTCTACCGATAAACATCACCATCATGATGATGCACTTTCCAAATACAGTGAGATGAGACGTAATACCAAGTGATAATCCCGTTGTTCCAAATGCAGAACAAACTTCAAATAAATTTTCAAGAAGCGAGTTGTGCTCTGACAATGTCAAAAGAAACGTTGCCCCAAAAACTAAAATAAAGGCCATCATGGTCACCATCAGCGATTTGTAAATATCCGCATGATGCAGTTCCCTTTTGAAAATTTTAATCGATTTATTTCCTCGGGCAAAGTGAAAAAGAGCGAGTATGTTAAGCGCAAATGTCGTTGTCCGAATTCCGCCCCCAACCGAGCTTGGAGATGCCCCGATAAACATCAGCATACATAAAAATAAAAGCGTCGGCTCTGTCAGTTGTGTAATGTCTAATGTCGAAAGACCACCGCTTCTTGTTGCTGTTGATTGAAATAAGGAATAAAACAAAATTTCATGCCAGCTCTTTCCAAGGAAGGTAAAACGGGCTTCAAGTGCATATATCCCTAATGCTCCAACAACAACAAGTCCGCCAAACGTAATGGTCGTGATTTTTGTAAATAACGAAAATGATGCATGCTTTCGATCTTGATTAAATAAAAAATCCTTCACTTCAACGAGCACCGGAAACCCGATAGCACCGAAGATGATCAGTAGCATCGTAATAAATTGAACGAAATAATCATCTTTATATGGTATTAATGAATTCCCTGTAATATCAAAACCGCCATTGGTCGTTGCACTAATACTTGAGAAGAAGCCATGTAAAAAGGCCTCTTGCATGTCGTAATATTTAAGAAAATACACACTTAAAATCAGACCGCCTAAAAACTCAATGAGTAAAATCAAATATAAGACCTGTTTCATCAATTTAACGATTCCTGATAAGTTGCTTTGGTTTTGGTCTGCCATAATCAGCTTTCTTTCTTTTATTCCTATCCGCTTTCGCCTCACAAGCCAAACAAAAGTTCCGAGTGTCATAATTCCGATTCCGCCAATTTGCAAAACAAAAGCAAGAATCCACATTCCAGTTACGCTAAATGTCTGCGAGGTATTCACAACGGTAAGACCTGTGACACTCACAGCACTGACTGCCGTAAATAGCGCATCTATAAATGTCCATTTCACTCCTTCTTTGTGAGCCACTGGTAGACTCAGAAGAATGAATGAGACTGTGACAGCGAGAAAATAATAAAGAGCAATCAGTTGGAATGCCGATAGCCGGTCAATTAGCTTTTTCATTGGATTCATTGTAATTCCTTCTTTATCTTTCTTTTTCAATACTTTATCATTTTAATGAAAAGAAAAGTGATTTTAAAGATATTTTATGCTTTATTTTCATTTTCATCAAAAAGAAAAAAGACATCCCTTTGACAGAATGTCTTTTGTCCTACATTATTTTGCTTCAAGTCTTCTAATTCTTTCGTTTAAATCAGGGTGTGTTGAGAAAAGAGATGCTTTTCTTTTTCCGCTGATTTTCAGTGTAGCTACTGCTGTTTGATCGTCATCTTTAATTCTTGACGTATATGCTTTAAGTGAGCGAAGCGCATGAATCATTTTGTCTTTTCCAGCAAGGTCAGCACCGCCGCGGTCTGCGTGGAATTCACGATGTCTAGAATAAGCAAACACGACAAGGCTTCCTAGAATTGAGAAGATGATCTGAAAAACGATCACAGCGATAAAGTGGACAATTGGCACAAGCTCTTCACGAGAGACGAAACGACTTGCGATCCATGCCGCAATTCTTGAAAGGAAGACAACAAACGTGTTGACAATTCCTTGCAGTAACGTCATCGTCACCATGTCACCGTTCGCAATGTGGGCCACTTCGTGCGCAATAACACCTTCAACTGCTGCATCATCCATTTCATGAAGCAATCCAGTGGATACTGCAACAAGTGATCTTCTCTTAGATGGACCTGTCGCAAAAGCATTTACTTCAGATGATTGATAAATACCAACCTCAGGCATTTTAGAAAGGCCTGCTGCTCTAGATAATCTGTGTACACGATCTACAAGCTGCTGCTCATCATATGTTAACGTATCCTTTTCAGGATTTAACACACGTACGCCCATCATCATTTTCGCCATCCAACGAGACATTGCTAATGACATAAAGGATCCAACAAAACCGACAACCGCACTGAACACAAGAAGCACTACTATATTAATTCTACCGTCTGCTCCTATATACGAACCAACACCAGTTGCTGCACTAATAACCGAAAGAACAATACCAATCGTAGTGATAACAAGAATGTTCGTTAATATAAACAGAAATATTCTTTTACCCATACATAACCTCCGCTGTCAAATTAAGTTCAAATGAACTTATTAATAAAATTATAAAAATAATCAGCTCAAATTGCAAGGAAAAGGAATCGTTTGCTATGTTGATCGTAACAGTTTGAGCCCCGTTTCTTCAAATGTTTACACCATATCTTCACATAAAAAGTGAACAAATGGTGACACCTGTCATGCTCTTTCGTTTATTTTGCATTTTCAACAAAAAGAGATTATGATGTTGAATTAGATCAATAATCACGTTTTTTGACGTACAAATGAGGTGGAACATGGTTGCTTTTAAATTAACGAGAATTGACATGACGAGACTTCTTTATTCTCTAAAAGGAGAGGGAGATCTGACTCCGCTTCAGCTTTTGAATTCAACTGTAAAAAACGATCAGCAGCATGAATATGACGAGTTAAAGGTCCCTTCGTTCTTTCAGAAGCTCGAACGGCGGAAACAAAAATCAGAACATGGGCTCTCAACGAATGAAATCGTTGAATTAGGTAACCTTTGCGAGCTGACTTCTCTTAAATCAACTGCTATTCAAAACTGGATCAAACGTGATATTAAAGATATGATTGGTCATCCAGAGCTTGGCAAGAAGTACTCTATTGATCAGGTTGTTATATTATTAATTGTCAGAGATTTAAAATCTGTTTTTGACTTTGATACCATTCGCATGATCTTATCTGCCTTATTTAACACGATTACAGATCGATCTGATGATATTATTAGTCCAATGCGTTTTTATGAAGCATATGCGCACGTCCTTGATTTTATTTATCACCATACAAATTTTCCATTAAAGGAAACCAATTTACGGGCGATAACAGAAGAACAAACAGACAAGCTCCATGAACAATTTAGCGAATTGACAAAGAATCAATGGAACTTGATCAAAGGCATCATCAGCTCTACAGTCTTCTCTGTTTTCACTTCTCATCTTCAAAGTACAGCACAAGAAATGATGTTCAATGCGCTACAGCATAAAAAAACATGAATATGAGCCGTGGTGATTTGAATTTGATTACCTCGGTTTTTTGTACAGCAATTGCCAGCATAATAAAAGCCAGATATTTTCAAAATAAGAAGGCGTCATTAACATAAGGTGAAAGGAGGAATATCACAATGGCAAATCGAAATCAACTTCTTGTTCCTGGAGTAGAACAAGCATTGGATCAATTTAAATACGAGATCGCTCAAGAATTTGGCGTAACTCTTGGTTCAGATACAGTCGCACGTGCAAACGGTTCTGTTGGTGGTGAAATCACAAAAAGACTCGTACAGCAGGCTCAAGCACAAATGGGAAATCAATCTAAATAAAGACATGGTGAAATACGCCGGATCTATTCTGGCGTTTTTTTTATTGTTCATATGTGTGCTGAGCCGAATCTTTGCGATAAGATGATGGCGAGTCTTTTTCTTTTCGCTTCAGCTCATCTCTTTTTCGTTCACCGTACGGATGCTTCTGACCGATATCGTTTTTTTTTGCTCGGTTCTTTGCTTCGTCACGTGATTTGTCGACTTGATGTCTTTTTTCATCAAGGTAAGAGGAATGATTTTTTTTTTGATCTTTGTCTATAGATGTGTCTTTTTCATCCTTATCAATCTTTTCAATGCTTTCATCGTCAGGCTTTTTTGGCTGAGGTTTCTGAACAGCCCCTTGCTCTTCCCTCTCTAATTCCTTCTGCTCTTTCTCTTCTGTAGGAACCTCTTTATCATGATTGTTGTCATTGTTTTCGCCTGTCGTTATGTCTTCTTGCTCACCTTTGTCCTCTTGATCTTGATGTTTCTGATCTTGCTCAGGCTCTTCTTCTTTGACAGCTTCGTCATTTACAGCATCTTCATCCTGTTTCATGTCTTCTTGTTCTTGGTCTTGCAGTTCTTTATTTCTAATATATGTTCCTGTTGAGATGCCTGCTTTTTGCGCTTTTTCTCTTGTTTCAAGGTCACCTTCTACCGCCTCAAGTTTGTAATTGCGTTTTTGATATTCATCCGAAATGGTATCTATTTTGTTTTTGATGTTAGTTTTATATGTATGATCTTGCATGTTTTCATAAACCGTTGAAATATAAATGTTTCTTGATTGATTGATGTATCCTTTTTTATCACAATCGTCTATGATTTCTTGCACGACCTTCGTCATGTCCGTTTTTTCCCAATCCTTCATACTAGCAAGCACATTTTTAGCCTCTTGATTCAGCGGTGTGACCCCAATCACCTGATAATAGTGATCGAGCTTCAGCTCAAAGCTAGGGTTAATATCAATGGTCATATAAGCATATGCTTTTTGACTTGAGAAAGATGGCATCATAGCAAAAATCACGACAATAATGGCTGCTATGGATAGAATTCCAGCATTTAGCGGACGTAAACGGAGCAGATCAAAAAAACCGGCTCTTTTCCTTTCGAGACGTGATTCATTAGGAAACGTCACTTCTTGACCAATTTCATAATCTTGCTGTTCATACTTTGTCCGTAGAAATTGTCCATCAGGGGTCAGCAGTGTGACATATTTTTTGTTTTTCTCTACTATAATGCCTCTTCTCATGAATTAAGCACCCCTTTAAGGTAATCTTTCAAATACACATAATCACCAGTCATAATGATCGCCATAGCAATAATATATTTTCTATTTCTTTCAATCGTTTTGCGGCTGACTTCAACTAACTTTTCTAGCTGTTTGACTGGTAATTGTTTTTTCTGAAATAAAATTATTTTTAGTTCATCGTGTTTGACAAGTGTATAGGCTACTTTAATTGCATTTTGCCTAGCATCTGCATGTTTTGGTGAATGCTCAAGCAATTCTTGAAACGTAAGACCGTATACCTTTAATCGTTCTTTAAAATGTTCAATTTCTTCTCTTCTGTTTTCTTGTTCAACTAAACGTCTGTATTCATCTGCAGAAAGCTCTGCTTCAATCATGCTTTGAGAGTATTCGCCATTCTCACTTTCTTGCAAGTCCATTTGAATGGTAGGCGCATTTCTTGCTTCTTTCCGAATATAGTCTATGACTTTTCTTTTAATAATTAATTCCGCAAAAGCTAAGAGTGAGTTTCCTTTTTCGGATGAATATTTTTCTATTGCTTCATTAAAGGCGATTAAGCCTATGCTGAATTCGTCATCTTTTTCATCTATATATCGTTTGCAAACGGATGAAACCGTCTTAGCGACAAATGGTTTGTATTGCTCTATCAATGCATTTTGCAGTTCTACATCGCCTTGTTGGATACTGATAGCAGACTGCTCTAATGTTTGCTTTTTCTTTCCTTTAAACAAAAGGCTAAGCAATGGTTTCACCTCAGTTCTCCCTATATTACTCATTTATGATAGCTAATTTATGAGGGAAGCGCAAAGGAAGAAATGAGGAATTCATTTCCTGTTTCTCAAATATGACAAGTATTTCTTTGTCTACTTTACAACGTTTCGTCTATAAGCAAAGAAATAAGGGGGTATTCCCCCTTATTTGTAATATGTGTGTTATGAAAATGAAATGATATTTCTTTCAAAAACCCTACTCTTCCAAGCGTACCTCCTGTTTCTCCTCGTTCTTTTGCCCACCTTTTCTTGATGGATTCGATAAAAACCAGCCAAATGCCGCAATTGCGATCAGGACTGTCCAAAAGATTGCTTTCCATAACGTTGAATGAATAAAATGTGAAGAGATCACCCCTATGGCAGGATGGGAGAGTGTATAAAGCATCAGCTTTACTCCAACCCAGCCGACAATTACGAATGCAGCTGTTTCTAGGCTTGGTCTTGTTTGCAGTAGTTTCACAAATACAGTCGCTGCAAAACGCATGATGACAAGACCAATGACCCCCCCTAAAAGAATCACGATAAATTGACCACCGTCAAGACCTCCAATTTGTGGAAGACTGGTTTTAGGAAGTGTCACCGCTAAGGCGACAGCTGCTAAAATTGAGTCTACTGCAAATGCAATATCAGCGAGTTCCACTTTGACCACTGTTGCCCAAAACCCACTTTGCTTGATGTTTGTTTCCGTTTCATTTTTCTTAAACACATGAGACTTCAAAATATGGTAAATTGAAATATAAAGAAGATAAATTGCACCAATGGCTTGAACTTGCCAAACATCTACTAAAAACGAAATGAGAAACAGAGAACCAAATCGCATGACGAATGCGCCTGCAAGTCCGTAAAATAATGCCTTTTTCCTTTGTTTTTCAGGAAGGTGTTTGACCATGACAGCCATAACTAGCGCATTATCAGCTGCTAGTATCCCTTCTAATCCAATCAATACGAGAAGAACCCACCCGTATTCTAAAATAAATGCAGCATCCATCATCATTCCTCCTTGTTTTATCTATTGTCCCACAACAGGCAAAGGCTTATGAATGCAAAAAGACCTTTGCCTGTAATGGCAAAGGTCTTGCTAGACATGTGATATGTAAATCATGCCAACAAAGCCGATGGAACGTAAGTCCATGTAATGACGACTTTGTTTCCGGTAAAAAACCGGACGCTACTCCCCTTTGGTGGGATTTAAGAATATTTAGATTACTTTTATCATAATCAATAGGCATGGGATTGTCAACAAATATCTTTGTCTATGAATGACTTACAAATCAGACGGTTGGTTTTTCTTCTTTTTTTCTTCGTTTCAGACATATATATATAGCGAAGAGTAGAATCACACCTAACCCAATAGGCAACAGGTATTGATCTAAAACCGCTCCCACCTCTTTCCAATTCTCACCAAGCATCACACCTAGATACACATACACGAAAGTAATTGGCGTAATGGCCAAAAATGTATACAAGCAAAATACCCACACATTCATCTTCGCAATACCGCATGGGATGGAAATAAGGGTTCTCACTCCCGGAATAAATCGACCGCTAAATGCGACGAAACCGCCATGCTTTTCAAAAAAAGCATCAGATTTATCAAGCGACTCAGGTTTCACAAAAAAATATTTCCCATATTTATTTAAAAATGGTCTACCTCCATAACGCCCTAACCAATACAAGGTCAAAGGACCAACGACACCGCCTAATGAACCGGCAGCCACAACGCCGATTAAAGCCATATCCCCTTCTGATACCCAGTATCCTGCTAGAGGCAAAACCACTTCAGCAGGAACAAATTCAATGCATAATGCTAGAAAGATGCCGAAATAAGACAAATTCTTAAAAGCATCTGCCAAAGAAATCATAAAATCTTCGATGTTTATCAATCCCTTTCACACATAATCAATCTGACAAGTCATATAGTTGATAGAACCAAGCCACATATTAAACGAATCAAAACCGAAAAACGATTCATTTTTCATTGGTTTTTTACATTAAATTTGATTTTACTATAAACAGCGGATGAAAAAAATGCGGGTGGTTCTTTTTAAGTGAAGGAAAAGTGAACACAAATCCATTTGAGCCGATATATAAAGTATATGTATGTTTTTAGGATACAGGAGGTTTTTTAACATGACACATTTAACAGGAAGCTACAACGGATGGCTTGTCTTTCTGTCAGTCACAGTCGCCGCTGTCGCCTCCTACTCAGCTCTTCATTTAGCGAGCAGAGTGATTCAGTCAAGCGGTGCAAAAAAAAACGGATGGCTTGTGATTGGTGCACTTGTGATGGGAGTAGGTATTTGGTCGATGCATTTCATCGGCATGATGGCCTTACACTTACGTTCAGGCATCACATATGAAACTCCATTATTGATCTTATCTATTTTGGCTTCTTTTATCGGTTCTTTGATTGCCTTTTCTATATGCATCAAGCAGCAATTATCATTGAGACGATTGCTTATTAGTTCCATCACAATGGGGTCTGCTATTTGCAGTATGCACTATCTTGGAATGGAATCAATGGCCAATGTGACGATTCATTATGACCCAATTTTATTTTTCCTTTCGTTTTTCATTGCTGTGATTGCTTCTTTCTTTTCAATGAAGTTTTTTTTTCGACTCCATCAATCTGTAAAAAAACAGCATGATCATTTTTTCAAGATTGCGGGTGCACTTGTAATGGGCGGGGCCATTGCTGGAATGCATTATATAGGAATGGCTGCTTCAACAATTTTTTATCATTCTGATGGACAAGAAGCTGCAGGTGGTTCTTTTGTCACGAGTCCATTCAGCCTGTCCATTTTCATTGGATTGGTTACTTTAATTGTACAAACGATTATGATCTTTGGTGCATTTATTGACCATCGCATCATGACACAATCAGAAAAGTTAAAAGAAAATGAGCAGCGCTTCCAATCGCTCATAAAACATAATATCGATGGCATCATTGTGTTATCTATCGATCGAAAGATACTTTCTGCTAATGATACAGGCAAACAAATTTTAAAAATCTGCCAAGCCTCAATCGGTGACGTTATCAGTGAACACATTATGCCTAGTAAGGTGTGGGAGGACTTTGTCAATCAATCAAAAAAAGCCGTCACACGTGATGCGGAAATCAAAGCGGCGGATCGATTTTATTATTATCATATGACATACATACCCGTACATGTCAACAAAAAGCTCGATAGCATCTATGTCATCTGTAAAGATTTAACGAAACAGCGGATTGCAGAAAAGGAAATACATGTGATGGCCCATTATGATGCACTCACCGAGCTGCCAAATAGACGGCATGGCATCAACCATTTAAATGATGTCCTTTCCTCCCAAGAGGAGACAGGGACATCAACAGCCGTTCTTTTCCTTGATCTGAACCGCTTCAAAATCATCAATGATGCACTTGGGCATAACATAGGTGATTTGCTGCTCAAAGCTGCCGCAAACAGGCTGACACAGTGTTTACCTCCGAATGGATTTATTGCCAGATTAGGCGGAGACGAATTTTTAATGATTTTTTCTCATATGGATGCTGATATACAAAAAATCAAACGTCTTTCTAAAAATATTATTCGACAATTTGAGCGCCCTTTCTTTATCCAGAATCACCAGCTCATTACGTCAATTAGTATCGGGATTGCCATCTCTCCGCAAAACGGCATTGATGGAATGGAACTGATGAGAAAAGCAGATATGGCGATGTATTTATCGAAAAAGCATAAGCAAAGCCGCTTTGAATTTTTCACAGAATCAATGGAAAGATCGAGTGAAAACAGATTAAGTCGAGAGCTAGAATTAAGAGATGCAATTCAAAGAGAACAATTCGTTCTTCATTATCAGCCGCAGATCAGTGCCAAAACAAGAAAGGTGACAGGAGTAGAAGCTCTTGTGAGAATGAAAGCACCAGATGGATCATTGAAATTGCCTGATGCATTCATTGAATTAGCTGAGGAATCAGGTCTGATCATTGATATCGGTCGATGGGTCATTGATACAGCGTGTCATCAGGCAAAAATATGGTATGACAAAGGCTTAAGTATTCCGGTGGCTGTTAATTTATCTGCCAAGCAGTTCAACTCTGAAGACTTAACTGATTTGATCAAGCTGACGCTAAAGAAATACGATGTAAAACCGTGCTTACTGGAGCTTGAAGTAACTGAAAGTATGACAATGGACAACATTAAACAATCTAAACAAATTCTGACATCACTCAAACACCTTGGCGTTCGTATTAGTATTGATGATTTTGGTACAGGGCATAGTTCACTAAGCTATTTAAAAGATTTACCGATCCACAGACTTAAAATAGACAAGTCCTTTATTGAAGACATTCTTAGTGATTCAAAGTCTGAGCAGATCACAGGTGCCATCATAGCCATGGGGCATCAATTATCTCTTGAAGTGATTGCAGAAGGCGTTGAAAACTTCGCACAGGCGCAACTTCTATCCGCACAGGGCTGTGACGACTTGCAAGGCTTTTATTATGCAAAGCCGCTTCCAGCAAGCGAAATCGAGAAATTTATTGCGTATCCCGCTTGGCAACTTGAAACATAAAGGGGTGATGGAATTCTTCCGGAGAGGATAATAGATCAATTGCCTAAGCAGAAAGAAAAAAGCTTGTCAACTTTGTTGACAAGCTCAGATCGTTGACAAAGGGCTAAGATGGCTCTTTGTCTTCTTTTCAGCGAATTGAAAACTCTTGAAGTTTCTTGGAAGAGCGAGCTATTTGTGCGGAGAGAATAAGCACCAACGCTCAAGATTTAACAACGAATGCGAGGGTTTGTCTACACGTTGAAGGAGCCGAATAGACACGCCTTATCAATTGATGTTTTATCTAAATAATAAATGTTGACTGTGAATACCTGCTTTTTTGAGCAAACGAATCAATTGCTCCTGTTCATCACGCGTCAGACCAGAAAAAGCTCTTGCAATACGAAGGGAATGGATCGGATAAATCTTATCAAGATAGCTACGTCCTTTATCTGTTAAATGAGCATAAACAGATCGTTTATCCTTCGGGTCTTGCTCCCTTTCAATGAAACCATTTCGTTCTAGCTTGTCAATCACATACGTGACATTTCCGCTTACAAGCAGGAGTCGTGAGCCGATTTGCTGAAGTTTTTGAGCGCCTCGCGTGTAAAGCAATTCAAGAACTGCAAATTCAGTTGGATTAAACCCGTGCTCCTTGCTGTCTCTAATACTGTGTTCTGAAACGCTTTTAAATGCTCTTGCAAAAACCTTGTAAAGCGTCATTGACCGTTCTACTTCTTCTTCATTAAACGATAGTCTCATCACATATCTACCTCTTATAATATTTTTTTAACTTCAAGGCTGTCTTGCGGTGAAGTTGGAGCCTTTCGTAAGAATATAGAAGTACGTTTCTGAAAACCCTTTCAACTACATAGCGACTCCATTCGTGTTATGTATAAGATTTCGATATAAACTTTTAAAATCCTTCTTATTTTTCACAAACATCTTGAAAAAAAGCTTTTTTAGCAAACTATCATGATACGACATATTTTAACATTATCTGTAAAGACTCTATGTTTTCTTACAAATATTTCGCCAAAATTCTACAAAATCCAATATTGCTATAATATTAAACACGCAAAAAAAGAAACCCCTTATGATTTTCACTACATTGATCAAGGGATTTTCACAGATGGCGGTGTTTTTTGTTGAAAAAAAAGTGATACTCTTTTTTTAAGTCACTTATTGTCATATTTTTGGTCATGTCATGGCTATAAACACCTAACGAGCAAAGTCTTTGTGTATAATATTGTCTTTCTTTTTCTAACGCTTCTTTTAATATTTGACGCACTGAATGCTCCCTCCTATAACTTAATCTGATAGATGAGGGCTTGAAGCTTATGAGGACTTCCTATACAAATCATTTTGTACAGCTCTCAAAAGAGCATGTGCATTCTGACCCACAGTCTGCATGAACTGCTCCATCAATTCGTCCCTCCTCACATCTAATGCAATGATTTCTTTTGCCATACGGATGATCTGTTTTTGATCCACCATGCGCTCCTCCTCATGTTTGATGTAATAACAGCATATGCATTGGAGCCGTGATTTGCACGCACGCTGTCAAGTTTCCTTCCATAGTTTTTCTGTTTTTTTATTAATGTGTTATATTTTCTAACAAACATTAGGTTTTTTCATTTTTTATTCTATATAATATGAAGAAAAGACTTGCAGGGGTGAGTATATGACGCAGGAAGATGTATCTTATAAAGATAAAAAAGTCATTTCTATCGGGATTGTCAGTGAATTAACCGGACTATCTGTCAGGCAAATCCGATATTATGAGGAACGAAAGCTCATCTACCCCCAGCGATCGACGAGAGGCACAAGGAAATATTCTTTTTCTGATGTGGAACGTTTAATGCATATTGCCAATAAACGGGAAGATGGTGTGCAGACAGCAGAAATTTTAAAAGACATGAAGAAAAAGGAACAAGCCTTAAAAAGCGGACAATTCAAGAAAAAAATGCTTGAGGGGCAGATCAATGCACACTTTCGATACAAAAACCAATAAACGAAAAAAGAATCGCTCATTTGAACGATTCTTTTTATTTAGATGATGCGTTAGACCCTTCCACTACTCCTACAAAGTCAATGAGCACTCCTCTTTCAGGGTCTTCCTTTACCCGAAGCGCAAGTGCTTTTTCCTCTCCGGTTTGAGCATCCTCATAAATCGCATGAAACACATGAATACTGGCCTCTTCTATATGAAAATCTTGATAGGACAGATTCTCTATGCCCCAAACTTTTTTCAATTTTATTATATCGTTTGGATGCGGAACAGCCCCTTCGACATAGACTTCTTCCATCTTTCTTTTATTCCCCTCAGCTATTGCTTCGAGCATGTGCTCTGCGGCAACAAGCCTTCTGTCTTTTCCTTCATCTTCCCTTTGACATGCACCGAGCAAAAAGATACATACCAAGATGAATAAAAACTTCTTCATTTTCACTCCCACCTTCTCCTTAAAATGTAAAGGATGGAAGCGCTAGATGCAATCCTTATTCAAAAAAGACTGTAAACCAAGCATGTGTAGTTTACAGTCTTTTATCTTCTTACATCAGTGTATGGAGGAAAGCTGTCGCAATCCCAAAATAAATGAGCAGTGATAAAATATCATTTAATGTGGTGATCAGCGGTCCAGATGCAATCGCCGGATCCACATTCAATTTGTGTAAAATAATTGGAACAATGGTTCCTGCCATTGTTCCAATGATCAGTGTGGCAAGGAGCGAGGAACCAACAACAAAACCTAATATCATGTTTCCCTGCCATACCATTGCAACCACCGTAATGATAATGGAACAGACAATACCGATATAAATACTTGTTTTAAGCTCTCTGAAAATGAGTCGCATGATTGTTTTTTTCGTTAATTCTTCTTTTGATAGTCCTCTAATGACGACCGCAAGAGATTGTGTTCCTGTATTCCCAGTCATGCCTGCGATCATTGGCATAAAGAAGGCAAGTGCGACCACTTGTTGAAGGGTATCCTCAAAATAATTCAAGATACTGCCTGAAATCAATCCAATGAATAAAAGCAGGATCAGCCAAGGAAGACGGCGATACGCCGCAACAAAAGCTGGTGTGTCAAACGTAATATCTTTACCAGAAGCAGCAAATTTTTCATAGTCTTCTCCCGCCTCTTGAATGACAACATCAATGATATCATCTACTGTGACAATCCCGACAAGTACATTGTTTTCTTCAACAACAGGAATTGCGAGGAAGTCATAACGTTCAATCAGTTTTGCGATTTCCTCCTGATCTTGAAACGCCCCAACTGCAATCACCCTTGTAAACATGAGGTCCTGCACTTTCTCATCAGGTTCACCTAAAATCAGATCACGATATGAGAGAACACCAACAAGCTGTTTTTGATCATTAATGACATATAAATAGTTGATGGATTCTGCAATTTCTGCAAAACTCTTCAGCTTTACGACAGCATCCTGAACGGTATAGTGCTGAGGAATCCACACGTAACGGTCGGTCATAATACGTCCCGCTGTTTCAGCAGGGTAATTCATGAGAAGCTGGACTGCTTTTGATTCTTCTGCTTCCATGTTTGATAACAACTGATCTTTTAGATCATCATCCATTTCATCAAATAAGTTGGCCAAATCATCGTTATCCATTTTGTTTGTCACGAAGGTGGCTTTGTCTTTACCTACTTTTTCAAGGACAATTTCTTGATATTCCCGCTCAAGTTCTCCCATCATTTCAGTAATGTCTTCTACTGTTAAAAATGTCAGGAAGCGACTGCGATGTTTTTCCGGGAGCTCCTTAAACAAATAGGCCATATCGTACGGCTGAAGCTCTTCCATAATGTTTTTAAATTCTTTGTGTTTGCCGTCTCTTAATAAAATAATGATTCTTAAAATGAGTTCATCATACGTAATATTTTGTATCATTCACTGTTACCTCCCCTAAGTCAGGAGATACCCGAATCCCTCAGAATGTGCGCGGGTCAGGATCTCCTCTTTCTGATGTCTCAATTTGATCTTTTGACATACTCTTTATGTGTCTCGAATCGGGATGATCCATCCCCACACCTCCTTTTCTCATAAAAAAGCACCCTCAAACGAATGAAGGTGCTTTGTAAGCATGACAAAATAAACCACTTACTCCTCCAATCGTTGAGCTTTAGCACTGTATGGCATAGGATAAACCAGCTGCATTAAAAATCACCTTATGTCGATGATTTCTGTTGACCCATTGGCGTCTTTGGACATTTTTGGGCAGCAGCGTATCTCCATACAGGAGCCTCACCTAACGAAGTCTCATATTGTTAACACAATGAGATTACAGAAAAAGCGGAATGATGTCAATAAGTAAGATGCCAAGTCAGTGAATGTATTCGCTTACTTTTAAAAAAAAGAGCGATACACATCCCGCAATCGCTCTTTTACGTTTTCTACTCCTCTTTTGGCTGGTCCAAATCCTCTTGAGAGAGGAGATGAAAAGAATCATGCAAAAACAAAGCGTATCCTTCTCCATCGGGATGCGGAACATATTCCGCATGGTCCATTCGTTGTTCTTCTTCTTTTTTCTTCATATACTCTCGCCTCCTTTAGAGTAGTTTGTCCTAACGAAAGAACCTTACACATAAACGTGTAAGGTTCTCATATTCATTCATCACCCCATTCTTGCTTTAAAATTTTTCCTGTTTTTGCAGATATCTCAAAATCGGCTTCATTGCCGTTTGGAGTGGTGATTTCGATTTCATAAATGTACACACCATTCTCTTTATCTAAGTCTGAATCCGTGACCGTACCTTTTGCTTTCGCTAATGCAATCTGTTCAGCTTGTTTTTTTGTGATTTTCACATTTTGTTTCTTTTCTTTCACTGGATCATTTAGTGCCTTTCCAGTCTTCGCATCTACGTATACTTTATATTCAAAGCCGCCTTTTTTAATCTCGACCTCATACACCCATTTTCCTTTTTTACGCTCAAGGTCCACATCGTCTACATAGCCCTTCACCACTTTTAAGGCTGCTTTTTCAGCTTGTTTTTTCGACACAAACGATGATTTATTTTGAACCACTTGTTCTGCATTTGCCGTTTGATTTGTATTTTGCGCTTGAAGTGTGATACCACCTGCAACAAGTGCTCCTGTTAATGCGGTAGCTACTAGTACTTTTTTCATCATTTTCATTTCCTCCTCTTTTTGATCTCACCTTTATTTTAAAAAAACAAGATGAAAAAGGAAGGAAAGAAACATGAGAAAATCATGAGAAAAGGATTAATTTTCGTACGTAATCCCCTCAATATCTCCTGTATATGCATTGACAAGCACCTCTGCCTCACGTCCATCTATTAAATGTAGCTCAACTTCAAACACAAGCATGCCCCTATACGTTTCAAGGTCTGCATCGTCAACTGTTCCCCCGACTTCTTTTACAGCAATTTGAATGGCTTCCTCTACAGTGATTTTGGTCAGCTTTTTTTCTTTAGAGGCTGGTTTTTTCTTTTCAGCTTCAATGACTTTCAAGGTATGTTTATTCACATCCACTTGATATAACTCTTTTTTTGATTGGATCGTAAAAATAAAACGATCTGACTTTTCTTTCTTTTGTATGACTGTCCCGTTTACTTTTTTGACAGCTGCTTCTTCTGCTTGAAGAGCTACATTTTTTTCATTTGGCGTTTGATAGCTTTTTAATTGTTTGATCTCTTTCATTTGACCGCTTGCGGAAGATACAATCATTTGATAAATGCCATTTGAATTTTCAAGTATCAACGTATAATCCTGTTTATGATTGATTAAAGCTACATTTGTAATGTTTCCATTGTAGTCTTTTGCAATGATTTGTTTGATCTCTGATTCACTTAATATTTTCTGATCAATGGTTTGAATCATCAGCATCACAAAAGCCGCAAGAACGGCGAAAAATCCTGCGAGGGCAAGCCCCATTTTCATTTTTTTAGACATGCAGAACCTCCTTCCTATTTCCTATTTTATAAGGAGGAAATGAGAAATTGATGAGAAAAGACCTATTTCATTTCCGAAAAAGAATTGTCACATTTGTTCCTTCGCCAATACGGCTGTCTACCTTCAGCTCTGCTCCATGCTCTTCAGCAATTTGTTTCGCTATCGATAGACCAAGACCGGTTCCGCCTGTCTCCCTGTTTCTCGCTTCATCCACGCGGAAAAAGCGGTCAAAAATTTTTGGCAGGTCCTCTTCTCTCATGCCAATTCCTTTATCACAAACAGAAATAAACGGCGTGTCTCCTGCTAACCCGCAGGTCACATCAACTGGCTCTGCACTATATTTGACCGCATTATCAATCAAAATGGTCAAAAGCTGTTTGATTTTCTCCTTATCCCCCTCTGCGAAAATCGGCTGTTTTGTTTGTACATGAAGGCGAATTGTCCGATTTGTTGCAACTTCAAGTGTATGACTCACCTGCTTGCAAATGTCAGCAATATCGACTTGCTTCATTTCTAAATAAGGCGGCTGGTCATTCTTTGCAAGCGTTAATAGTTGATCTGTCAGTCTCTTCATTTTTTTCGCTTCATCATGAATCGCTTGAGAGGATTCTTCGATAACCTCGGGTCTTGTTTGCCCCCAACGTTTCAGTAAATTGCTATAGCTCATGATAACGGTAATCGGTGTCTTTAATTCATGTGAGGCGTCATGTAAAAATTGCTGTTCTTTCTCATAATGCTTTTCAAGTATTTCTGACATTTCATTAAAGGTTTGTCCCATTTGATACAATTCATCCTTAGAATCCCCTGTTAATTCAATCCGTTTAAAAGCCTTCTCTCTCATACTTGCCTTCATTGTATTGATCATTTTGCTAATTGGACGAACGATTTGTTTTGTTAATATATGACCTGCGAAATAGGAAAGAACAATAAAAAGAATTCCAGCAGCGATTAAAATCATTTTTAATAATGCTAAGTTTTCTTCCGTGTTTTCAATCTTTTCATATACTTGAAGAGACACAATTTCTCCATTTGTCCAAATAACTGGAATGGCAGCAAAGGCAATCATATGCTTGCGGTATTCTTTTATTTCGGCTGTCTGACCAGATTCATATGTAAAAGGGAGCGAACTAAATGTCAATTCCTTTGTTATGGTCAGCTTAGATTGACCTTTCTCTGTAACAACACGAATCATTCCATTTTGAGGAAGGTATGCCCTAAGCAGCTCAGAGGATGGGAGTCCCTCTTCTTCCGATTTTTTTAAAGCAATCGCAATATTTTCAGCCACCTCAGACAATCGTGACATATCTTTTTGCGTAAGCGTAAACGAAAAAATAAAGTAAATAGCTGTATGAAATAAGAGCACCATTAAAAACAAAGACAACGAGGTATAAAGTTGGATTTTATTTTTTAATCTCATTCTTTACCCTTTCATCACATAACCCACACCTCTCACCGTGTGGATCAACTGTTTTTCAAATGGGTAATCGACTTTTTTACGCAAATAACGGATATAAACATCCACCACATTTGTGTCACCGAAATAATCAAAGCCCCATACGGCTGTTAAAAGTTGATCTCTTGTGAGCACTTGCTGCTGATGTTTCAGCAAATAAACAAGCAGATCATATTCTCTTGGTGTAAGCTCCAGCATTTGACCATCTCTTATTATTTCTCTTGTTTTCTCATTGACAGTCAAATCCGCCAGTCTCAGTTCAGCTTCATTTTCTTCTTGGACACTTGTATGGAATCTTAGCTGCGCTCTAATTCGTGCCAATAATTCTTCAATTTCAAATGGCTTCGTTATATAATCGTTTGCCCCAAGATCAAGGCCGCTCACTTTATCAGGAACACTACCTCTTGCAGTAATTAAAATAATGGGTGTTGCCGTATTCGTTTTCCGAACCCTTCTGAGCACTTCAAGCCCGCTCAATTCCGGAAGCATGACGTCAAGCAGCACTAAATCGAAGCTATCTTCTTCAAGAGCCTGGAGTCCTTTCATGCCTGTATCTTTCATTGTGACTTCGTATCCTTCATATTCAAGTTCAAGTGATATCACTCTTGCAATTTTCTTTTCATCTTCGATCACGAGTATCTTCCCTTTATTCATCTCTATCTCTCCTATCTAAAAGGCAGGCTTGTCTTTCCCATATTATATGTTGCCTTTCTGTTTTGGAACAGTCACAATCTTCATAACTTATCCTTTTCATTAAAGGAGGATTTTATTTTCTAACAAAAACATTTCTCTCCTTCTACACCAGCTTACTTCTCACTCATTGAACAATTTCTTTTGTTATATAAGATATCCTTTCTTAGTTCTTTACGCCCATTTTACTTCAATATGTGCAAACTCACTATGCAAGATTTCCTTCTTTCTCATATGATATGAAGAGTTTTCCTCATAAGACGACGCCTTTCGGCAATAAGCGAGGAGAACTGCATATTTGATAAAAGATTGATTATTTGAAAAATTATTACAATTGACCCTTTCTGATCCAAAGTTTATTTTATACTATAATATTATGCAACCTGAATCTACTTTGAAAACAAAATAAGGAGGGCTTTCTTATGAAAGGTGAAATTCGCTTAATTCCGTATGAAGTAAAAGCCAATGTGATGGAAGCGAAAGAGACGCCGGAAAGTATTCAGGAGATTAAAGCACCCGAACTTTGGTCAAGTGGCTTCAAAGGAAAAGGCATAACCATTGCTGTCCTTGATACAGGTTGCGACACAGAGCACCCCGATTTAAAAGATCAGATTGTCGGCGTGAAGAACTTTACTGATGATGATAACGGAGACGCTGAGAATGTAAAAGACTACAATGGGCATGGTACCCATGTAGCGGGAACGATTGCGGCAACAGATCGAAATGGCGGAATTCTAGGCGTAGCCCCCGAAGCAAAACTGCTCATTGTGAAAGTTCTTGGCGGTGAAAACGGTAGCGGCAAATATGAATGGATTATTAACGGCATTAACTATGCGGTAGAGCAAAAGGTTGATATTATCTCCATGTCTCTTGGTGGTCCAAGCAATGAGCCAGAATTACAGAAAGCGATTGAAGAAGCTGTGAAAAGTGGTGTACTTGTTGTCTGTGCGGCAGGAAACGAAGGTGATGGCGATGAACGTACTGAAGAGTTCTCCTATCCAGCTGCTTACAATGAAGTGATTGCTGTCGGCTCTGTCTCACTTGCAAGAGAATCCTCCGAGTTTTCCAATGCAAATAAAGAAATCGACCTCGTCGCTCCAGGAGAAGACATTTTATCCACTCTCCCTAATCATAAATACGGTAGATTAACCGGCACTTCTATGGCTGCCCCACATGTTAGCGGTGCACTAGCCATTATTAAAAATGCCGAAGAAGAAGCCTTCCAGCGCAAGCTGACAGAACCAGAAGTATATGCTCAGCTCGTAAGAAGAACCCTTCCACTCAAACAGGCAAAAACACTTGTAGGGAATGGATTTTTATATTTAACAGCACAAGATGTACTTTTAGAAAAAACAGTCGAAGCAGACCTTTTATCCATCTAGATGAAATATAGATCCTGAGAAAAGATCGAATTTTCTCAGGATTTTTTTAATTAAAATTATTCAAAAATTATTTTGACGAAATGAAGTGAACGTTATATAATCGAACACAATAATTCATAGTTTGAGAGTCGGTAATTCGATTGAACTCGAATGATCATTGGGAAGACCGGTGAAAATCCGGCGCAGTCCCGCACTGTAAGTGAGGAGAGCTTTTCTTTTCGGTTCACTGTCAAATGATAGGAACGGCGAAAAGCTTGCAGAATCACTACCCAGGATACCAGCCGCTCTATCACATCAAACACCTACGGTTGATAGGAGATGTCGAAAAAGCGTCAGCTACGCTCACGCTTAATTTCGCACACACATTTTGTCTTTTAAACTAGACATTTGCCCTCATCAATCTTGATCATGAGTGTAAGTGTCTTTTTATATTTTAGAGGGGGAATTGGAATTGACAATTGTTAAAACAAGTAATCTAGGTTTTCCGAGAATTGGCTTAAACAGAGAATGGAAAAAAGCACTTGAGTCCTATTGGAAAGGTCAAACTGACCGAGAAACCCTGTTAAACACACTTGATGATCAATTTTTAACAGCCATTAAAACGCAGATTGATCAACAAATTGATGTGGTTCCTTCCGGAGACTTCACCTTCTATGATCACGTGCTAGATACTGCTGTCATGTTCAATTGGATTCCAGAACGCTTCCGCAGTCTGAAAGACCCGCTAGATACATATTTTGCGATGGCTAGAGGAACAAAAGATGCTGTGTCTAGTGAAATGACAAAATGGTTTAATACGAACTATCACTACATTGTACCGGAATACGAAAAAAGCACCGAATTCAAACTGACACACAACAAACCACTTGAAGCTTATGAAAAGGTGAAAAAGGCGTTTGGTATTGAAACAAAACCAGTTGTTCTTGGTCTTTATACGTTTGTCTCACTTTCTAAAGGCTATGAATCAAGTGAAGTACAAGACATTCAGCAGCGTTTAATTCCACTTTATATTAAGGTTTTAAAAGAACTTGACGAAGCCGGCGTCAAATGGGTTCAAATTGATGAGCCTTCACTTGTGACAGCATCAAGTGAAGAAGTCAAAGCAGTGAAAAAGATTTATCAAACGATTAAGCAAGCTGTACCAACCTTAAACATCCTTCTGCAAACATATTTTGACTCGGTTGATGCGTATGAAGAACTTGTGACTTATCCTGTCGAAGCGATCGGTCTTGATTTTGTTCATGATCAAGGACGTAACCTTGAACAAGTGAAAAAGCATGGCTTCCCGAAAGACAAAATTTTGGCAGCTGGCATCATTGATGGACGCAACATTTGGAGAGCAGATCTTGGCGAGCGATTATCTTTTGTTACTGAATTAATTGGTGAAATTGGGGCGAAGGAAGTATGGTTACAGCCATCAAGCAGTCTGCTCCATGTTCCAGTTGCAAAACATCCAAACGAACAGCTTGAAAAGGAGCTGTTACATGGATTATCTTATGCAACTGAAAAGCTTGCGGAATTAACCCTACTAAAAAAAGGGTTAACAAATGGAGCATCTGCCATTCATGCAGAGATCAATCAAGCAACAGAGGCCCTTCTCACATTGAAAGAATTTGCGAAAGGCAGAAATGCTGATCTCACAGCAGAACGCAACAATCTTTCGTCTAAAGACTTTAAACGTCCAGTTGCCTTTGAAGAGCGTCTTCGTATTCAGAACGAATCACTTAAACTTCCGCTTCTTCCAACAACGACAATCGGAAGCTTTCCACAATCTGCTGAAGTACGAAGTGCACGTCAAAAATGGCGTAAACATGAGTGGACAGATGCAGAGTATGATGAATTCATTAAGAAAGAAACAAAAAGATGGATTGATATCCAGGAAGAGATAGGTCTAGATGTGTTGGTACATGGAGAATTTGAGCGTACAGACATGGTCGAATACTTTGGCGAAAAACTGGCCGGCTTTGCCTTTACGAAATTCGCCTGGGTCCAATCTTATGGCTCACGCTGCGTGAAGCCGCCAATCATTTACGGAGATGTAGAATTCACAGAGCCAATGACTGTAAAAGAGACAGTGTACGCTCAAAGCTTAACAGATAAAAAGGTCAAAGGAATGTTGACAGGACCTGTTACGATCTTAAACTGGTCTTTCCCAAGAACAGATATTTCTCGAAAAGAAATCGCCTTCCAAATCGCTTTCGCTTTGCGTAAAGAAGTAGAAGCGTTAGAGAAAGCTGGTATTCAAGTGATTCAAGTAGATGAACCTGCTTTAAGAGAAGGTCTCCCTTTAAAAGAGAGTGATTGGGCTGATTATTTAAACTGGGCAGCAGAATCATTCCGTTTATCAACTTCATCTGTTCAAAATGAAACACAAATTCATACACATATGTGCTACAGTAACTTCGAAGATATCGTAGATACAATTGAAGACCTTGATGCAGACGTCATCACGATTGAGCATTCACGAAGTCATGGCGAATTCCTTGAATATTTAGAGAAGCATCCGTACCTGAAAGGACTTGGACTTGGGGTGTATGACATTCACAGCCCTCGCGTACCATCTGTTGAGGAAATGAGTGAGATCATTGATGATGCGTTAAACGTTTGTCCGGCTGATCGGTTTTGGGTAAATCCTGACTGTGGTCTGAAAACACGACAAGAGCCTGAAACCATAGCCGCCTTGAAAAACATGGTGACTGCTGCTGAAATAGCTCGTAAAAAGCTAGCGCAGCATGCATAAAAGAATCATTCCCCCCTCTGCTATTTTATGCAGAGGGTTTTTTTATCAGTCTATTCTTCTGTTAGACAGTGTAACAGACTAATTCCATTTCTAACATGATTTAGTATACTAGAGTAATCAGTCGAACAAAGGGAGCAAGTAGGTGTGTCAGATTGTTGACAAAGGGCTAAAATGCCGTTATTTTCGCCCTTTGTCTTTTCTTTTCATAGTGACCTGTAAACCTTTGAAATGCCTTTCCGTTCTATCAAATCATCAAATATTAATTGCACATTGAAGAATTTCTCGTTTTCACGATGTATTTATTTTAAAAAAAGAGAAAATCTTATACAATGATAAGTATGACAAAAAATAGTTGGTGACAGAGATGACAAATGAATTCGAACATATGAAACTAGAAAATCAGCTTTGCTTCTTGTTATACGCAAGTTCAAGAGAGATGACAAAGCAGTATAAGCCGTTATTAGATGAGTTAAACATCACTTATCCGCAGTATTTAGCATTACTTTTGCTATGGGAACATGGTACGTTAAATGTGAAGACAATGGGCGAGCTGCTTTATTTGGACTCCGGTACACTCACACCCATGCTTAAACGCATGGAGCAGAATGGATTAATCATTCGAGTGCGTTCGAAAGAGGATGAGCGGTCTGTACAAATACATTTAACTGCATATGGTGAAAGTCTAAAAGAGAAGGCGGCAACTATCCCATTTCGTATGTTGTCTGGAACAGGCAGATCTGACGAAGAGCTCAAAACATTACGCGCCTCCTTGCATGAGCTTTTGCAGAAATTGACACAATCAAAAGGCTGAGGGAATATTCCCTCAGCCTTTTTTATTGAGCTACAGCCACTAGTTCTACTTCAATGTTCCCTTGAGTTGCTTTTGAATATGGGCATACACCGTGAGCTTTATGAACGAGTTCATCTAATACTGATTGTTCGATTCCAGTTCCTTTTACTTCTAATTTGACACCTAGTTTAAAACCGTCATCTGCACTATCTTTGATCAGACTCACATGTGCAGTCACTTCACTTTCAAAACGAACGCGCTCTTGTCTAGCCACCATTTGAAGTGCTGAATCAAAACATGCTGAGTAGCCTGCTGCAAATAATTGCTCTGGATTCGTTGCTTTTTCAAGTTTCTTTGCTCTTGGTGTCCCAGGCATTGCGACATCATGCTCAAGCACCCCATCTGTTGAAACAACCTTGCCTTCTCTTCCCCCTATAGCTGATACCGTTGCAGTAAATAAAACGTCTGACATATCTAGAACCCTCTTTCTTTTTTAAAATATTTTCTACAATTAAATTGTACACAATATAATTTCCGGCGTCAATGAAAAAGAATCTCTTCTTCATGTTTACCTTTTTGTTATGCTTTATAAACGTGATTTAAATAATAAAAAAAAGCCCTTCAAGCAAAAAGGGCTTTCAGCGTGTAGACAAATCCTCGCATTCGTTGTCAGATCTCAAGCGATAGTGCTTATGAATGTTCAACTTTATCCGCACAAGTAGCTCGGGTCTTTCTGGAATTCAAGGGGGTTCGACACGCTTTAAAAGAAGATAAAAGGCTTTAGATGTAGAGGTGTTGCGGATTCGGTTGTTCTAACGTGTGGTTTCGGTTATCAGGGTCGGCATTAGCTGCTGAGAGCCATAATGCCATGATCGAGATGCTTGTACAGACAACTGCCCATTTTTTAAAATTCATATAAACAATCCCCTCTCTGAATATAGATTCGAGCATGTTCCGCTTCCCCATAGAACATGGAAGATTTTTCATAATCTTCAATTTCATTATAATACTTTGCGGTGTCCAATGCTAGCTCCTCTATATCAGGATATGCATATACTGACTCTAAAAAATGGAAAATTCGTTTAATGTGCTCGGCATCTTGTCTCATGTACAGTGCTTCTAGAAATTCTGTCTTCTGCATATTAATTTCATCCTGTAAGGCTTCTGCTCGTTTCATACATTCTTGCTGGTAATGTAAAGCTTCTTCATGTTGACCTTGTTTGTATAAAATCTGTGCGGCTGTATAAAGAGGGTCTATAGATCGGCGAAGATGATCGGATTGATTTTGATCAAACAATCGTATGGATTCTTTCATTAATTCAAGTGCGCGATTTAAATCCCCCATTCTATAATAACTGTTCCCCATATTAAATAAAGATGAGGCAATAAAACGCACATTCTGAAAGTCTCTTGATCTAGCAAGTGCTCTCTCAAGATGCGGTAATGCCTTTTCATGCCTCCGCATATCATCATAATTACCAGCCACAATAAATTCACACTGAATGGTTCGAAGAGCATACAACTCATGCTCAACATATACATCGAGCGCTAGTTTGGCATGGTGCATCGAGATATGTGTTTGTTTCATGTGATAATATATTTCTGACATTTTAAAATGAAATTCCGCTCGTTCAATATCATCAGATACAAAAGAGAGCTTGTGCTCTGCTTTTTGATAAGAAGATATGGCTGCAATGTATTGCCTCCTGCCGAATTCATACATGCCTCTGAAGAAATGGTAGTAATATTCAAGCATGCCCGTTACATGCATTTGATGCTCATCTATTTCTTTCGAAAGCTCAGAAAAGTTGGCACGAAGCTTTCCTTCCTTTAATGGCTTTAAATAATCGAGCATCACCTCATGCCTGAATTCCATTAAAGAAAAATAGAGAAGCAAGTTCTGATCTTCTTCCATTGAATCAAGAGAGGTGCGAATTTCCTGTTTTAACTGTTCTGCTTGTTCTGAATCAAATCTGCGGATTAATTCATACCACTTGTTGATTTTCACTCCAATATCCGAAGAGGGAATGATTTTCGCCATACGTGCTTTCTCCAATCTTCTCAAAATATGAACCATTGCCATATTTTATCATACTTGATCTAACAAATACAAAAAATCAAAGTGAAAAGAGAGCCTTAGATGGGGTTGGTTTTCTTTTGAGCCATGAAACCGGCAGTGAATCAGACTATGCCTTTTCGTTTTTGTTTGTAGTCGTTAATATATTGTTCAAGTTCTTGCCAGAAGTGTTAGATGTTCAAGTACAGAAATTTAGACTTGGTTTGAAAACCTTTTTAATTTGGCATCTGATCAGGGCGATTAAAGTGCTTCGCCAAGTAATGGTACTGCGCGGAAATACTTGCGAGCTCAAGTAGTGCTTTCACCGGATACTTATGCCTTAAAATCTTATATTACTTGCGCTTTGTCTTGTTTGGTGATTGTGACTAAGGCATCCCTTTTTCATACTCATTCTGCAACTCTTCCATTGATCCTTATCAAGTAGTTGCCACTTAAGCAGCGTGTCACCGCTTTGATTTTGTTCCCGATTTGTAAACTTAGCCAAAAGAAAAGCACCTCCATTTTTAAATTTTTCTAGAATTTGGAGGTGCACTTCAACCTCAAGGCTTTCTTATCTATTATACTCTTATTTGTCCCTGACCACGAATCACATATTTTTCAGACGTTAAGGCAGGTAATCCCATTGGTCCTCTTGCGTGAAGCTTTTGTGTACTAATCCCAATTTCTGCACCATAGCCAAATTCAAAGCCATCTGTAAATCGTGTTGAGGCATTGTGATACACAGCCGCAGCGTCCACAGCTGTTAAGAAATATGCGGCATGCTGATCGTCTTCAGTAATAATCGCTTCAGAATGCTTTGATCCAAATGTTTGAATATGATCAATCGCCTCTTCAATGTTCTGCACCATTTTAATACTGACAATGGGTCCAAGAAATTCAGTTTCAAAGTCAGCTGTCGTTGCCAAGGTAGCGCTTGGGTCAAGTTGACATACGGCTTGATCTCCTCGTATTTCGACACCGCTTTGATGAAGTGCTTGAAATAAAGAAGTTCCATGCTCCTTTGCCCACTTCTCATGAATGACAATGCTCTCAATCGCATTACAAACCGATGGTCTTTGGGTTTTGGCATTTAATACAATTTGCACAGCCATGTCTTTTTTCGCTGTTTCATCAATATAGATATGACAATTCCCTGCGCCTGTTTCAAGTACTGGTACGGTTGACTCTCTGACAACTAAATCGATTAAATTTTTCCCTCCGCGCGGAATGAGTACATCTAGGTATTCATTTAAAGTAAAAAGCGTTTTTGCTGTTTCTCTCCCCGTATCCTCAATCAATTGCACACTGTCTACTGGGATATCTGTTGCGTGAAGCGCTTCATGTATGACTTTCACAATCGCTTTATTGCTATGGATAGCTGATGAGCTTCCTCGTAAAATGACTGCATTTCCAGTTTTCAAACAAAGTGTAGCGGCATCGACTGTGACGTTTGGTCTTGCTTCATAAATCATTCCAACCGTTCCGAGAGGCACACGAACCTTTTCAATCAAAAGGCCATTTTCTTTTTGAATGGTTTCTAACGTTTCACCAATTGGATCCTTTAATTGAACAAGTTCAAGTGTGGCATCTGCAATCGCCTCAATGCGCTCTTTCGTCAATGTAATCCGATCAATGACAGATGGTGTGAACTTCTTGTCCTCTGCTGCAAGCACATCCTTACGATTCTCCTCGATCAAAAAAGCAGAAGACGTCTTTAATGCTGTCGCAATCGCTTGCAGCGCTTCATTCTTTTGATCGGTTGTTTTTAATAACAGCTGATCCTTGGCTATGCTTGCTTTTTTCGCTTTTTCAAGAACTTCATTCATTGTTTTCCCTCCTCATTTCTGCACATGCTGTACCCAGTGATCTCGGTGAATAACCTCTTGTTTCTCGAATTCAAACTCATCACTCCGCATTCCCTTCACTTCAAGAAGCTCCTCGGCTGCGTACAATGTTTGTCCTTTACCGACTAATCCGTTCGGTCCGACGACTTCTACAACCTCTCCTTTGGAAAAATCACCAGCTACATCGATGACACCAGCGGGAAGAAGGCTGCTTCCATTATGCAAAATCGCCGCTTCTGCTCCAGCATCAATCATGATTTTCCCAGAGACAGGTGAATGAAACTGAATCCATTGACGACGATTGTTTACCGCTGATAAATCTTTTTCACCAATGTACGTTCCGTCTCCATGACCAGCCAGAATGTGAAGTAGTTTGTCTTCACCTGTACCGGTTCCAATGAACACTTTTACTCCAAGCGAAAGTGCGGTTTGTGCTGCGGAGAGCTTCGACTTCATCCCGCCTGTGCCAACCTTCGAGCCGGAACTTTTCGCATATGAAAACAGTTCATCTGTAATGTGCGGAAGCACGTCAAACCGCTTTGCTTCAGGATGATCATTCGGGTTCGCATCATAGATCCCATTAATGTCCGTTAAGATGATCAATTGATCAGCATGAATTAACCCACTGACAAGAGCTGAAAGCATGTCATTATCGCCAAAGGTGAGTTCCTCAATCGAGACAGAATCATTTTCGTTAATAATAGGTAAGATTTTCCTTTCTAACAATTCCATCATCGTTGCATATGCATTTCGATATCTTGTACGGTCTGAAAAGTCATTACGTGTTAAAAGCATTTGTGCAGGCGTCATGTCAAACTGTGAAAATAATTCTGTATATTTTTGCATTAATAAGCTTTGTCCAACTGCGGCAGCCGCCTGTTTCCCTTTTAATGTAACAGGTCTTGATGGATATCCTAGACTGCCAAATCCCGCAGCAACCGCTCCTGATGAAATTAAAATAATGTCATGACCCGCCTCTCTAAGCTTTGCAATGGCTTTAACATGATCCCACATTTTCTGTTCATCAATTGCTCCCTTTTGTTCGGTCAATGAACTGCTGCCAATTTTTATGACGATCCTTTGCTTTTTCATCATTAATTCCCTCCGCTATACCTTTGACCACAAAAAAACCCTTTTCCTCCTTATGTAAAGGACGAAAAGGGATTTTCCGTGGTACCACCTTCATTGAATAAGCATGTCATCACTTATTCCGCTCAACTCCTGTAACGCCAGGCATGCGCTTAGATTTTCCTTCTAAGGCTCAAAGGTAGGTTCAGCAGCTGTCTGTGGCAAATGTTTCAGCACATCATTTGCTCTCTTTACACAGCAGTCCCTGCTTACTATTCCTCTTCAACGCTCGTTAATTTTTTTATATTATGACCAATTGCTCTAGAAATGTCAAGCGATCAATTAAACACGATGGTTTTATTCTCATGAACAATAATTCGATCTTCCAAATGCCATTTCACTGCGCGTGCAAGTACACTACGCTCGATGGTACGACCAATATTCTTTAATGCCTCTGCATCGTCCCGGTGGTCAACACGCTCAATATCTTGTTCAATGATTGGTCCTTCGTCTAGATCGTTCGTGACATAGTGAGAGGTTGCGCCAATTAATTTCACACCTCGTTCATACGCACGTTTGTATGGATTAGCACCAATAAAGGCTGGGAGGAAGGAATGATGGATATTAATAATTTTGTTCGGATGCTTTTCAATAAAAGCAGGCGTTAAAATTTGCATGTACCGAGCAAGTACAACGACATCAATTTCATATTCTTCTAATAGAGCGAGTTGTTGTTCTTCCGCTTCTTGTCGGATGTCTTTACTTGCCTTCACGTAATGGAAAGGAATCCCGAGAGATTTGACAGTGTCCTTTGCCGTTTCATGATTGCTGATGACAACTGCAATTTCAGCCATTAGATTCCCGCTTTGCCATTCCCATAAAAGCTCATGTAAACAGTGAAGTTCTTTTGAAACAAAAACCGCCAGCTTTTTTAGTTCGCTCGCTCGCGTCATACTCCACGACATCTGGAATGTTTCAGCAATTGGCTCAAAACCGATTTTAAGCTGTTCAATATTGGCGGAAATCTCCTTCAAATCAAATTCAATTCTTAAAAAGAAACGACCGCTTTCATGATCTGTCGTGTATTGACTCGATTCAATGATATTTGCTCCATGCTCAAAAAGAAACGAAGAAATAGCGGATACGATCCCAGGCTGATCCGGACAACTGACAAGTAATCTTACTTTTTGCTGGTGCTTTTGTCTGTGTAGTTCGAGTTTCTCTGTAATAAATGTTCTCATTTACAATGACCTCTTTTACGTATTCATTCTAATGAAATATTATACTGGACTGGAAAGAAAAAAAGCAATTGGGAGTCTCTTTTTTATTGAATATTCATTCAATATTCCATATGACATGATACAATGAAGTGAAACCTTTATTAAAAGGGGTGATTCATATGAAAAGCATGACTTCGTTTGGTAAGATTAGCTTTTGTCTCGGCGTCTTATTTCTTATCGCCGGCATTTATCTCTTTATAAGCGGGGAAAGACTTATTCCTTTGCTCACGTTTGGCGTATGTTTCCTCCTTATGAGCTTGCTCTACCGCAATAATGAAAGCGATTCCAATTATCATATCATGTAACAAAAGGCTGGCGTACGATTGCCAGCCTTTGATTATTCGATGATTTTCAATCCTACTACTGCGGACAGAATGAGTGCGATGAAAAAAATACGTTTCGCCTCTTTTGATTCTCCGTAAAACAGCATGCCGACAATGGTCCCTCCAGCGGCTCCAATCCCGGTCCAAATGGCATATGCTGTTCCCATCGGAATGGTATTCATCGCAAGAGACAGCATGAAAAAGGAAAGTGAAAATCCGGCTGCAATCAAGAGAATCCATTTAAGATGATGATCCTTTTGAAATTGATTCATCATGGTCACACATAACATCTCTAAAATTCCTGCAACAATGAGGAACAACCAATTCACGATTCAGACTCCCCTTTCTTTTCAACTGTTGTCAGTTTAAGCCCTATTACACCGCACAGCAACATCACCATTAGCAGTAATTTACCCTTATGAACCGGCTCTCCAAGTATCATTCCTACAATGACTGTACCTGCTGTTCCAAGTCCGGTAAAAACGGCATAAAGCGAGCCAACCGGCAATTGACTTGTTGCTTTTATCAGTAAATAAAAGCTCACGACAATACAAATGATGGTGGCACTCCATTCCATCAATGAGTGGGCATATTTCAGACCCATCACCCAGCCGACTTCAAAAACGGCTGCAATGAATACATTTCCCCATTTCATTCTTCCTCTTCCTTTCCTGTCGATTCCAAACAATAAAAAAAGCCCAGAAGTTGATCACTTGATCAAATCTCCCGGGCTTTTATCCCTCCGTGTCCATACGATCTATTAAAGACCGTATGCGTTTTCTCTCGGTCCAGACTACGTCCCCGCACGGAACCCTAGAAAACATGTTCATTATGAAAGCCGCGCTAAAAAGCAGGTTCTGTATGGAAACTTTCACACACCGGAGCAGACCTGTCTACAGTTTTTCTTTTTCCAAGTGCTTTCCGCTCTAAAAAATACTTATTCATTTTCCACTGCTGATCGCTTCATTGCATCAACTGCGAGGAGAGAATTTAAAGAGATCGCCAAACAATCCATTTGAATCTGGTGCAAAGTAGTGAAAACTGGCTCCGGTTAATCCAGCAGCTAGTGCCGTCCACATTATTAAACTGACCATCATCCACATGGCCACTTGTTTTCTTTTCGTACCGAAACCCATACACATGAATGCCGATAAATGGCTGCCAATGATGAAAGGACCGACGAGCGCTAAACCAGGAAGACCATATCGTTCCCAAATTCTTTTGGCTTTAAGCTGCTTTTTCTTCTCTTTGCCCTCGCTCATTTCCCCTTTTCTCTTTAATCGCCAATGTTTAAGCCGGTCAACGAAAATAATCAGAAGCAAGACTGTGAGAAAGTTACCGATAAAACCAATGATCGCCGTTGTAACTGGATGCAGTCCACTAAGGATCGCAAGCGGAACCACACCAACTACTTCAAAGAAAGGCAAGGCAGCCAATACAAAAACGAGCACATACCCCCATAATATATCCAAACAAAGAACCCCTTTTCAATTTTGACCTCTTACTATTGTAAAGAAAATCATGAATACATTGCTACAATTTTTCAAAAAAAGAAAGCACATTTTTTAGGATGTGCTTTCTCCATTTCTACATTACCTTCAGCAGACTTGTTGTACTTACTAGCTTGTAATGCAAGATAGTGTAATAGAAAACCCCCCTTGCTGGGTGATTTGTTACGCCCATGGTTTATCCGTACCAAGTGCGTCAGCCAATGCTTTACTATGTTCTCGGCGTTTTTTTCTTTCTTCTGCACGCTGCTTCGCCGTTTGATGCAACATGATTTCTTCCTCTGTTTCTGGTATGACCTTCGGGACTCTTTTCGGCTTACCATTGTCATCTAATGAGACAAATGTAAGAAATGACGTCGCTGCCAGTCTTCGCTCTCCAGACATCAGGTTTTCTTTAATGACCTTGACGAATACTTCCATGGAAGACGTGCCTACCCAAGTCACATAAGACTCTAAGCACACGGACTCCTTTTGACCAATCGGCTCTAAAAAATCAACTGAATCCATTGATGCCGTGACCGTTTCACTTCTGCTGTGTCTTGCAGCAGAGATGGATGCAATATCATCTATATAACTCATTAATTTACCGCCAAATAATGTTTCATGGTTATTTGTATCGAGAGGGAATACTCTGCTTGTTTTGACTACTTTTGACTCTTTACAATACTTGAATTTTTCTTCGCTCATCGTGATAGCTCCTTCTAGCTGATTTCTATGATACGGAACGTCTTTTATATTAAACACTATTCTTTTAGGTTTGTCTAAACTTTTTGCTTTCGTCTCATATGAGAGATTTTCTTTCAGAAATGTTTCAACTTTTACTAGGATGTTGCACCCTGCCTATTCGGCGTTCATTAGCGTAAAATAAAAGCTAGCCAGTAGAAATGATATTCAACTCGCTGGCTTATGTTAAGATAAAATGTCAGCTCGTCCTAAAGGACTCATGGTCGTTTTTTCGGCTAATCATTTCCCAGCATACAGGTGGCAAGCCACTTCATGTCCTTCGTCCACTTCTTGCAGTGTTGGTTTTCTTTCCGCACATACGTCCATAGCGGCTGGACATCTTGTCCGGAAAACACAGCCGCTTGGCGGGTTCAATGGACTAGGGATTTCTCCTTTTAAGATGAACCTCTTCCGCCGATCTTCAATATCTGGATCAGGAATCGGGATGGCAGATAGGAGTGCTTGCGTATATGGATGCAGTGGCGTCTCATATAAAGCATCACTGCTTGTCATTTCCACAAGATGCCCTAAATACATTACGCCAATTCTATCGCTAATATACTTGACCATAGACAAATCATGAGCAATAAATAAATACGTCAGCCCTTCTTCTTTTTGTAATTGTTTCAATAAGTTGACGACTTGTGCTTGAACAGATACATCGAGTGCTGAGATCGGCTCATCTGCCACAATACATTTCGGCGCTAAGGCGAGCGCTCGTGCAATGCCAATTCTCTGCCTTTGCCCACCGCTAAATTCATGCGGATAACGACTAGCAAAATCATAACTTAGACCCACCGATTCAAGCAGATCTTTTACACGCTCTATCCTTTTCTTTTGACTGCCATACAGATCATGAATTTCCATCGGTTCCAAAATGATATCTTTCACAGACAATCTAGGATTTAACGAAGAATAGGGATCTTGAAACACCATTTGAATTCGTCTATTAAAATCAAATTCCTCTCCCTTAGACAAGTGATGAAGGCTTTTCCCTTCATAGATCACCTCACCCTCTGTCGGGTCATAAAGCCTCATGAGCACTTTCCCAAGTGTGGATTTACCGCAACCAGACTCTCCAACTAGTCCAAAGGTTTCTCCTTGTTTTAACTGAAAAGAGACGCCATCCAGTGCTTTTAAAGTTTTTCCTTTTGATAGGTGAAAATGTTTTTTTACGTTTTTGACGTGTAAAAGCGGTTCGTGTGTCATGGACATCTCCTCCTTTAACTTGACAAATATCGGCGTGCGCCCGCCCACTCTTTTTCATACGAGGTGCCAGACAAAGAGAGAAGCTCAACTTGCTTGCCGGTTTTTGGCGAGTGAAGCATCAGACCATTCCCAGCATAAATCCCCACATGGCGAACGGTTCCCTTTCCATTCTCATTTGCAAAAAACATTAAATCACCTGGCTCTAATTGGTTTGATGACACAGACTTTCCTTTGTTCGCTTGATCGCTTGCGTCTCTCGGTAATAAATATCCATACGCTTTGTACATGCTGTAGGCAAAGCCGGAACAATCATAGCCAAATCCGCTCATCCCTCCCCATAAGTATGGAAGTCCGATAAATTGTCTACCAGTTTTTACGACATCCTCTCCGCTGACAGAGTGAAGGTTTGTTGAAACTGGACGTACATCCGCTTTTGCGATTTCTCTTATTCCAACTGGAGTGAGAACATGATAGCAATCTCTTGTTTCTTCGATAGGCGTTAGTTCTGTTAAAAAACTAATGTCCATATCAGCTCTTCCTTTTTCATATAAAACGGCTATTTTCTTACAGACAATCAACGTTTGAGGTGGTTCTTTTTCTTCTGATACTAGTTTCAATTGTTGAACAGGAATATAACCAGGATAGCCTTGCTCATGTTTTCGGCTCGGCTGCCCAGGAATCACTACTTTCATCCATCCGTCTATTTCCTCTAATCCAATCACACGTTCTCCTAACAGCACTTGCGTTTGGACTAGGTTCTCTTTACATAATGCCAACTTTTCTTCATAGGTTTGCTGGTCAATCCACTCTTTCATCTTAATGCGCTCTTGAAGAATTAACCTGTCCGATTGTCTTGGCGCTTGCGGCGTTGTCCATATATTGGCGACTGGAACGATTGACTCATAGATCATCATTGGATTCCTTTCACTCCTTTAATGCCTAACCCATGATGTGGCGGGAAGGAAATATTTTTTCCTTGATACACGATACCTCCGTCTATCAAATCCTCCGTCAGCATAAGAGGGGCATCAAAGTCATAACGGGTGATATTCGGCTGGCTGGCGGCAAAATGAGCGGCAGCTGTTATGCCAAGTTTTGTCTCTATCATACTGCCAACCATGCACTTTACTCCGTATACTTCTGCTAAACTATTGATTTTAAGTGCTTCTTTTATCCCGCCTGATTTCATCAGTTTTAAATTGATGACATCACAGCTTCTTGCTTCAAGTACCTTGATTGCGTCATTAAATCGAAAAATGCTTTCATCCGCCATGATCAATGTCTCTGTTGCTTCAGTTACCCGGCGCAAGCCTTCAATGTCTTCTTTATGCACAGGCTGCTCTACTAATTCAATATTCAGCTCCTCCATTTTCCGTATGGCAACAATTGCTTCTTTCCACGTCCAGCCTTGGTTTGCGTCAAGCCTAATATCAATGTCTGGTCCGACTTTTTCCCGAATTCGTTTGATGCGCTGAATATCGGTGTCTATGTCATCTTTTCCTACTTTTACCTTTAAGGTACGAAAGCCTTCAGACACATATTGCTTTGCATCTTCCGCCATTTCTAACGGACGATTCACACTGACGGTGAAATCCGTTTCAAGCTGACTGCGATATCCACCAAGGTATTGATAAAGCGGGAGCCCTGCCTGCTTTGATAAACCATCATAAATGGCCATATCAATGGCAGCCTTTGCACTCGTGTTTCCAACGAGCAAGCGTTCTATTTTTGAAAAAATCTGTTCATAATGCATCAGGGATTCGCCAATTAAAATTGGTTTGATCACCTCACAGATGGCATATTCAATACTCCCTAGCGTTTCGCCTGTAATAACCGTTGTTGGCACTGCCTCTCCATAGCTTCTTTCGCCTTGATCATATGTGATGCTCACAATAATTGATGTTGCATCATAAACCGTTCTCAAAGCGGTTTTGAAAGGTTTTTTAAGCGGTACAGTCGTTCTGAATGTACGAACATCAACGATTTTCATTTGATCGCCTCTTTTGCTACGACCCCTGGAGAAATGCGCAACGCTTTTCCTGTCGCATCTAGTACAGCCTGCGTGCCAATTGGAATGGCGAAGTTTGGAGATGAATGACCGATCTGAAATCCGCCGAGGGCGGGTTTCTTTTGCGGAAGGAGATAGGTTTCCCATAAATGTTCTAATGTCAATGACTGTTCTTTCTTTTGCGGTTCACATTGATGAAAATCCCCAACAATGAATCCAGCCGCATCATCTAGTTTGCCAGCGGACTTTAGATGCTGCATCATTCGGTCAATTTTATACGGCTCCTCATCAATATCTTCAATTAACAGAAGTTTTCCTTTTATATCTATTTCAAACGGTGTGCCAAGTGTTGTCACAATGAGCGCAAGATTTCCTCCCATGATCTCCCCTGAGGCGGTTCCTTGATAGATGGTTTTAAGAGGAGATAGATGATTGGCATACGTAAAGGGCTTTGGCGTGAAAAGCTGTAAAAAGGTATCCTTCGTATACGGATGTACCTGCTCATCTCCCACATCAGATGAGAGCATCGGGCCATGAAAGGTAATCAAACCTGTCTGTTGATGTATCGCAATATGTAAAAAAGTAATATCACTATAGCCCCAGAAAATTTTCGGGTTCTTACGAATCAAGTCATAATTGATGGCTTCCGCAATTCTCCCAGTTCCATACCCCCCGCAAGCACAAAGAATGGCTTTCACTTTTGGGTCTTGAAACATGTCATGCAGATCTTCCACTCGTTCATAATCATGACCTGCTAAATAACCATAACGACGATGAATATGTTTTCCTTGCTTGACCTTCAGTCCAAGCCTTTCTAGAAAGGCTATGCCTTTTGCTAATTTCATTTCATCAGGCGGGCTTGCTGGTGCAATAATGCCCACCGTATCCCCTCTTTGAAGTGCCGCTGGATGCTGGTTCATGCCTGATCCCTTCCTTCTGCTTTGTTTCTTTCAATCTATGGGCATTTTCTCCATAACATGAACGAATAAATGAACAGACGCTTTTTTCAGAAAGCGTCCGTTCATCTCAATTTACTTTTAATCTACCTGTGCCCATTTTAATTCGATATACCCCACTGGATGACGAACGATTCCCTTCACCCCTTCTTTTTGAAGATATACTTGATTATAAAAATGAATTGGAATGATCGGCGCTTCCTCCATTAGCAATTTCTCTGCGTCATGCAAGATGCCACTTCTTTTTTGCTCATCAGCTTCTCGTCTCGCCTTTTTAATCATTTGGTCATACTTTTCGTTCGTCCATCCTGTCCGGTTCATGGCATTACCTGTTTGGAAGCTCTCTAGGAAATTGATCGGGTCGGCATAGTCTGCTAAAAATGAACTTTGCGAGAATTGGAATTTGAGAGCCTTTTGATCTTCTGCGAACACATTCGCTTCCATATTAGCAAGTTTGATGTCTACACCTAGAGTCTCTTTTAATTGTTGCTGAATGGCTTCTGCTTTTTTCTTATTCTCAGGCTTCGTGCTGTATGTTAATGTGACGGGCGGAAGCTTTGAATAGTTTTCTTCCTTTAGCCCTTTTTCCAACAGCTTAGCCGCTTCATCAGGATCATATGTCACAAGGTCTCCGCCAGCTTCTCTAAAATCTTCTCCATCTATGTCTAAAATGCCTGGCGACACGAAAGCACGTGCCGGTTTCTCACCATTTTTTGTCACATAATCAACAATATCTTGCGGGTTGATCGCCATTTGAAAGGCTTTGCGAATGTTTTTGTTTTGAAAGGGCTCCATATTAACATTCAAACGGTAAAAGAACAATCCTGCCTGATCCTCGATCTGTACATCTTTACTTTTCAGAAGGTCTTCACTTCGCTCTGCTGGTACAAAAGCAGTATCTAAATCTCCTGATTGAAACATTTGATAATCAGTATTTCGGTCACTGATCATCAGCCATTTCACTTGATCCAGTTTGACTTCTTGTTGATCCCAATACGTCTCACTTTTCTTCATGGTGAAGCTCTCATCATGCTTCCATTCCGTCAGCTTAAACGGTCCATTTCCAACAAATGTTTTGGCGTTCTTTGCCCAGTTCGGGTCCTTTTCAACCAGCTTCTGATTGACAGGGAAAAAGGCAGGGTTCGCAACAATGTTCAAGAAAGATTTCTGCGGGAACGCAAGTGTTACTTTCAGCGTTTTGTCATTGACAGCGCTGACTTTCACGTCTTCTTTCTTTCCTTTTCCGCTGTTAAATGCTTCGCCTCCATCAATCATATAAGCTAAAAACGCTGCGGAAGAACCTGTTTTAGGATCTAACAGACGTTTCCAAGCATATTCAAAGTCGCTTGCTAGTACGGGGTCACCATTAGACCACTTAATACCATCTCTTAAATGAAATGTGTATGTTTTCCCATCATCTGAGATCTCCCATTTTTCAGCCATCGCTGGAGATGGCTCATGTTTTTCATCTAATCTCGTTAAACCTTCCATTAAGTTATTTAGCCCTTGCCAAGATACATTATTAAAGCCGATTGGCGGATCAAACGAAGTAGGTTCATCTTCATTATTTAATGTTAAGACCTTTTCGCCACTCGTATTGCTAGCCGACCCTTTGCCAGCCTGCTCATTGGCTGTACATCCGACGAGCATGATCATAGACAGTAAAAATACACTCACAATCCATCCTCTTTTTATCATTTGAAACTCCCCCTTTGTGTTGAAGAAAAAACAACATGTTTCGCTCGTTCATCCTGCAGCCAGCAATGAACCGTATGTGTATGTGAACGTTCTGTTTCATGCGGCATGATATGATCACAAACTTCCATGGCATAAAGGCAACGTTCTGTATATGGACAGCCCTTCGGTGGAGCGAATAAGTCTGGCGGGCTTCCTTCGATGGGAATCAATTCATCTTTCATATCAAGCCTAGGAACAGATTGCAGCAACCCTTTTGTATAAGGATGCTGAGGGCTGTAAAAAATATCCCGCCTCGTTCCTATTTCTACTATTTTCCCGCCGTACATCACAGCCACTCGATCTGCCACTTGAGCAACCACACCTAAGTCATGTGTGATTAATATGATGGTGACACCTGTTTTTTTTTGAATGTCTTTAAATAGTTCTAAAATTTGCGCTTGAATGGTGACATCTAGTGCTGTTGTTGGTTCATCTGCAATGAGCACCTGCGGCTTACAAATGAGCGCCATCGCAATCATTAATCTTTGTCTCATCCCCCCGCTGAACTGATGCGGATATTGCTTCAATCGCTCAACCGGCTGCGGAATTCCAACTAATTCTAGCATCCGAATGGCTGCCTGTTTGACTTCTTTTTTCGTCAGCTTCTGATGTTCTTTTGCCGCCTCCATAAGCTGATCACCAATGGTCAGTGTCGGATTGAGTGCCGTCATAGGGTCTTGGAAGATCATAGAGATCTCTTCCCCCCGTATCGCCCTCATCTCTTTTTCAGATAAGGAAAGCAAATTTTGATTTTGAAACCAAATTTCTCCCTGATCTACACTGGCACTGTACTTCGGCAAAAGCTGCATGATACTTTGTGATGTTACACTTTTTCCGCACCCCGATTCCCCAACGATGGCCAGTGTCTCTTTTTCATACACATCAATATTCACCCCGCGTACCGCTTGTACAGAACCTCCATATGTCTGAAAGCTGACATGTAGATCTATGATTTGAAGGATTTTTTTCAAAGCGTGTTCACCTCTTCATCTTTGGATCAAGTGCATCTTGCAAGCCATCACCTAAACTATTGAAACAAAACATGGTCAACGAAATAAAAAATGCGGGGAAAAACAAACGCCACCAGTAATTGTTTTCCGATATGATAGTTGGAAGTGCATCATTTGCCATAACCCCCCAGCTTGCAAACGGTGCTTGAATACCTAACCCAAGAAAGCTTAAGAAAGCTTCGGCGAATATTGCCGTTGGTACAGTCAGCGTCATTTGAACAATAATGGGCCCCATCGTATTTGGCAGTAAGTTCCGGCGGATAATTCTAAGGCTTTTTGCGCCAAAGGTTTTAGATGCAAGCACGTATTCTTGGTTCTTCAACTGGAGAACCTGACCTCTGACAATCCTCGCCATTCCAATCCATCCTGTCACCGTCAGCGCAACGATAATGGTGAGAAGCCCCGGTCCCATGAGCACCATCAATAAAATGACGACTAATAAATAAGGTAAACCGTAGAGCACCTCGACGATACGCATCATGACATGATCGTATTGACCTCCTTTATAACCAGCGATTCCGCCATAAATGACCCCAATGGCAAAATCAATGAGCGCGGCCATCACTCCAACAAACAAAGAAATTCGCGCCCCATACCACGTGCGTGTGAATACATCTCGTCCTAGTTCATCTGTTCCAAACCAGTGAGTAGATGACGGTGGTAAGTTTTGCATTGAAAGACGTTGCTCCGTTACACCATCTGGCGCAATTAAGGGACCTGCTATCGCCATGATAAAAAGAAAGATCAGCACCGATAGACTAAACATGGCAAGTTTATTTTGCTTGAGCCTTCTCCAAGTGTCTGCCCAATAAGAAAGAGAAGGCCTTTTGATGGCATGGGCCCCGCCTTTCTTTTTGACTCTAGGAGAAAACCATTCGTCAGGCACTTCATGTGCTCGATTGGTCTGATCCTGCTGAAGGTTTATGCTCATGCCTTTCCTCCTTTCTGATGCAGTTGAATTCTTGGATCAAGCAGACTATAGGCCACATCTACAATAAAGAGCAGTATAATTAAGATCAGACTGTAGAAAACGGTGGTACCCATGATCACAGGATAATCACGGTTGTTAATACTTTCGACAAAGTATTTTCCCATCCCAGGAATGGCAAATATTTTTTCAATGACAAAACTCCCCGTTAAAATACTTGCTACAAGTGTTCCAAGAATGGTAATAACAGGTAATAGCGCGTTACGTAAGGCATGTTTGAACACAATTTTAAATGGTGATAATCCTTTTGCTTTTGCAGTGCGAATATAATCCTGCGTCAGCACCTCAATCATGCTCGATCTTGTTAATCGAGCAATGATCGCCATAGGACCGACAGCAAGAGCTGTCGTTGGGAGCACCATATGCATCGGGCTTGTCCACATTGCGGCAGGGAAAATGTGTATATTTACAGCTAGTTGCTGAATCAATAAGGTAGCAAAAATAAAGTTTGGAATAGATATACCAAAAACAGCGAAGGTCATGGCAATATAATCAATCAATCCATTATGCCGAAGGGCAGCAATAACCCCTAACAGGATACCGGAGATGACGGCAATCAAAATTGAAATAAGGCCAAGTTCTAATGATACTGGGAAACCTCTCGCCAATAGATCATTGACGCTTTCAGAAGGTTTTTTAATGGAAGGACCAAAATCAAAGGTAACGATCGATTTTAAATAGATGACATATTGAATGTAAAGTGGTTCGTCTAAGTGATAGTAGTTTTCGAGGTTTTGTTGGACGATTTCGTTTGTATTTCGTTCTTCATTGAAGGGCGATCCTGGGATGACCTTCATTAAAATAAACGTTAAAGTCGTAATGGTTAAAATCGTGGCAATCATTGCAATAAAGCGCCTGAGCAAAAAACTGGTCATCTACGTCTCCCCCTCGCTTAACAAAATGTTGTACGTGCGGCAAGCTCCGTCATGACAAGCATCGCTTGATAGGCTTCTAGTATATTATTCGCTTGATACGTTACCGTGGTTGTTCCTTCTTCGATGACAGTACCAGGCATTAAACTGGCCCATTCAGCTTGTCCATAATTGGCGAACTCGATCTTGAGCAGTGGATGATCAGGAGGCGTCAGCGGCTTCATAAGATGAATATGTTTCATGGCGGCTTCCACTTGTTGCGCAATGTGTTTGTGCACTTTCGCTGGTGTAAAGCATTTCACTGCTGATCTTGAGATGGTTTCTTTGACTGCGACTGTTTTTACGCCAGGCATCAGCTTTTCCGCTTCAAGAGCTGCTTGGTCGTCTCCGCATACAAGAATCACTGGAACACCATAGTATCCAGCCACATACGCATTAAAGCCCATCTCACCAATAGGATGATCATTTATGTAAAAATGCCTGACACCAAAAATCATACTGTGTGACATGACACCTTTCACAGATGCTCTTGCATGATAGCCTAAAAAAACAGCCGCATCATAGGTTTCATCTAGTCCTTGAACCATTGAATAAGGCTTCACATCGCCTGAGATAAGTAACGCTTCATCATGAAGCTCTTCAATTAAAAGGTTATTCATTTTGGAATGACTGTCATTGACCAAAATATCGGTTGCACCATTTTGAAAAAGAGCATCCACACATGCATTCACTTCAGCAGTCATCATCTTTCTGCCTCGCTCATAATTGTGCTGACGGCTATCAACAAATGTATGATCAGCTAGACCAGTAATTCCCTCCATATCGACAGATACATAAAGCTTCATCCCCATCCCCCTTAAATTAAATGAAAAATTTGTGTATATTTTTCTAAATTTTCTAAAAAATTATATGAGAACTTGATTGATTTTTCAATACAAATTCAGAAAATAAGGAAATTAGACTCATTTAATACAGGACAAAAGCAGAACGGAAAAAGGATGTTTTTAACAAATAAAACACCACTGACTATGTCTTTAGTGGTGTTTATCCGTTTTGTCAACTTGCGCCTTTAGGTGTTCATATTTGTTCAACGTTTGTGTAAATAAGTCATCGAACATGGCAGGTGCCTGCTGCTTAATGACAGCAGCGCCTTCTCCTGTAATCCCACCTTTTGTTGCAACTCTATCCACTGTTTCAGCGAATGTAAGCCCTCTTTCAACAAGCACTTGTCCTGTCCCTAAAAGAGCATATGTTAAGAATTCATACGCTTCGTCCAGTGATAAACGGCTGTTTCTCTCTGCCGCTTTTGCCATTTCTTCAAATATAGCGGCAATAAAGCCAGGAGATGAGCTTGTCAAATTACTCGCCGCATCAATCCGATCCTCTCCAATCTCCCTCACAATACTAAAAGCAGAAAGGAGGCGATGTAAGTGCTCTTGCTCCTTTTTACCCACTTTCTCACTATGGGCGACAAGTGACACACCCGTCCCAACGGCTGAAGTCAATGTTGGGATATACCGAGACACTGGTTGATCGGTATGTTTTTCCAATTTGTCTAACGTCACCGCCGCTGCCACTGACACAATATGTGTAGATGCCTTTGTCTGATTCAATTGATCAAGCACGTCAAGTACAGCAAGTGGAGGAACACAAATGAAAATCAAATCACATGAAGCCGCAAGTTGATCTATTGAACATCTCTTGATATCTTGATGATGTTGCGTTAGCTGTTTTAATCTCTCTGCTTCACGTCTTGTATGGATCATTAGTTGGCGAGCACTTAGCACACCTGCTTCCAGCCATTTTTGCACCATCATATCAGCCATACTTCCATATCCTACGATTCCTATTATACCCACGTTCTGTATCTCCTCTATCTTCATTGATTCACTACTTATTTTAACAATTTCCCACAATGTTTTCATTTTTATCCCACATTTTTTTCTTACGATAAAGTCAGTAGCCACCACACGGTAAAACCATACAACATACATGTAAAAACTCATGAAAGCGAGTGATAACGATGACAAATCACAAAGATGAAAAGCGTCCTACCTATGAATTGCAAACAGTCGAACAGCCGCAAAAGAAGAAAAGAAAACGTGCTGGATGGCTTAAGCCTTTCGCAAGCGGCATTGTCGGCGGAACGTTAGCGGTAGGTGTCTATGTTCTCACGCCCTATGCACATCACACAGAAGACAGCACAGCAAATGAATCATCAACGAAAACAGAAGCTGTTTCAACAAACCATTCTAGTTCCAATACATCCAAAACAACAGCCGTCCAAACATCGAATTCCACTAACATTTCGAATATGGTGGAAAATGTGTCCCCTGCTATTGTTGGGATTACAAACTATCAAAAACAAAGCGAAACTGACTCGAGCTTTGGAGATATCAATACACCTTTTGATGAATCTGAACAAAATCAAAATAATCGCAACCAAGAGGAAGAAACTGGTACAGGTTCTGGGGTCATTTTTAAGAAGTCTGGCAGTAAGGCATATGTTTTAACAAACAATCATGTCATTGAAGGCGCAAATAAACTAACTGTCTCCTTACATGATGGTACAACGGTGGACGGTAAACTTGTTGGTGCGGACCCACTGACTGACTTAGCGGTTGTGGAAATTAGCAGTGACAAAGTAACGAAGGTTGCTACTTTAGGGAACTCCTCTTCTCTACGAGTTGGAGAAACAGTCATTGCCATTGGCAACCCGCTTGGTGAAGATTTATCAAGAACGGTCACCCAAGGTATTGTCAGCGGTGTCGATCGAACTGTCTCCATGAACACATCCGCTGGAGAGAGCAGCATCAATGTCATTCAGACAGACGCTGCCATTAACCCCGGCAACAGCGGTGGTCCGCTTCTGACAACAGACGGAAAGGTTGTGGGGATCACAAGTATGAAAATATCTGAAACAGGTGTTGAAGGAATTGGTTTTGCCCTTCCGATTAATGATGTCAAACCGATTGCAGAACAGCTTCTATCGAAAGGAAAAATCGAACGACCATATCTCGGCATTAGCATGCTGGATCTTGAGCAGGTTCCAGATGTTTATCAGAAAGAAACACTTGGACTCACTAGCAGTCAGGTGGATAAAGGCGTATACGTAAAGGAAGTAGCCTCCGGTTCACCAGCCGCTAAAGCGGGCTTAAAAGCAGAGGATGTCATCATTGCCATTAATGGCGAAAAAGTAAAAACCGGCAGTGAATTGAGACACGCACTCTATACGAACGCTAAAGTGGGAGACACTGTTCAAATTACACTCGTTCGAAACGGAAAAAAAGATACGAAACAGGTGAAATTAACTGAAGTTGAATCAAAGCAAGTGACCTCCTAAATAGACAAAGGGCTAAAATAGTTTTTATTTTAGCCCTTTGTTATCTATTGAAAACCCTTGAAGTCTAGGAAGACCCGAGCAATATATGCGAATGAAACATTTGTGAGCACGAGCGCTTGCGATCTGACAACGAATGCGAGGGTTTGTCTACACGCTGAGCAGTTCATAGACATGAGCTGCTTTTTTTATGATTGAATAGGCGTTAATCGGTGTTCAATTTCTGATCGTCGATGCTCCAGAAATGGCGGAAGCGCTAAACGATTACCAAGCTCTTCAACGCCTTCATCTACTGTAAAACCAGGCCCATCTGTTGAAATTTCAAAAAGAATACCGTTCGGCTCTCTAAAGTAGAGCGCTTTGAAATAAAAGCGTTCAACGACACCAGAATTTGCAAAACCTGCTTTTGATATTTTGTCATGCCATTTTTCAAGCTCATCCGCATTCTTTACACGAAATGCGACGTGATGAACACTTCCTCTGCCAGAACGCTCTGACGGGCCGTCCGCTTTTTCAATGACGTGTATCTCAGTTCCAGCCCCGCCTTCTCCTGATTCATAAATGGTCATCATTCCATGACTTGTTTGTTCGCTCGCCTTATTCTTAAAACCAAGAATCTCTGTTAACACTCGGGTCGTTTCCTCTGCTCTTGCAACCGTCAGTTCTACAGGACCTAAACCTCTTATGGCAAACTCTGCTCTAATATCAGCATGTACTGGTGGTTCTCCAGCTTCATGTCCATTCGGCTCCACTGTTAAAAACATCTGTTGCCCTTCTGGATCTGTAAATAACAAGGCTGGTCTACCACCTCTTATGGATGTTTTTTCCTTTTTGACACCCTTTTCTTCAAAACGCTTTTCCCAAAATGCTAGTGCCTCCTCAGATGAGACGAGAAGCCCTGTGCGTGTAATGGCATTGGTCCCTTCCAAACGACGAGCCAGCATTGGAATTTCAAAGAATGTCAGCTCCGTTCCTGGGGAAGCCACTTCATCTCCATAAAACAGATGATACATAGAAGGATCGTCCTGATTGACTGTTTTTTTCACAAGTTTTAAACCAAGTATTTGACGATAGAAATTAACATTTTTCTGAGCATTTGCCGTTAGTGCAGATACATGGTGAATACCATTTATTTTCATTTTCTCACTCCTACTTTATTATCTCGAAATCAAGATAATATCCTTATGAATAAAATAGGCTATTTTTTTAAAAAAGTCAATCATTTGATTACACACACGCCTGATGTTCGGCTCTCATCCATATCATTAATATTTTATAAAAATAAACGATCATCGTTCGTGTTTAACATAATATTCACCCTTATATCTCCAATAATTGAACATTTACCATGTTAAATACGGAAATCAGAAAATTTTTTTAATTCTTGTTTTCACAAAATCATATTACAATGATGAAAATACATTTCACTGTAATGTATGAAAGTGATGCAGGAGGTCGTGTGTAATGAACAAAGAACAACCAGTATTAAAACAAGACATCGGCTTATTTTTTGCCCTTTCTCTTGTCATTGGGACGATCATTGGCTCAGGTGTTTTCATGAAACCAGGAAATGTCCTTTCTTATTCAGGAAGCTCCGAGATCGCATTATTCGCTTGGCTGCTAGGTGGCATTTTAACACTTGCGGGCGGGCTGACAGTCGCTGAAATCGGCACACAAATCCCGCGAACTGGCGGACTGTATGCCTATCTTGAAGAAGTGTACGGCGAATTTTGGGGTTATTTATGCGGCTGGGTCCAAATTATTATTTACGGTCCTGCCATTATTGGTGCTCTCGGTCTTTATTTTGGTTCCTTACTTGCTAATTTATTTTCTCTTTCTTCTTTATGGTCCACCACAATTGGCATCATAGCTGTTCTTTTTTTATGTATCATTAACATTGTGGGAACAAAATACGGCGGATTTGTACAAGGGTTAACCACTATTGGAAAGCTTGTTCCGATCGTAGCAATGATTGTGTTTGGTTTATGGAAAGGGAATGAACACATCTTTACGGCTGTCAATGAGAGCATTGCTCAAATGAACTTCGGCGCAGCGATTCTTGCTACTTTGTTTGCGTATGATGGCTGGATTTTGCTTGCAGCACTCGGAGGTGAGATGAAAAATCCGGAAAAATTGCTGCCTCGCGCAATGGCAGGAGGTATTTTAATTGTCACTGCATGCTATCTATTTATTAACGTGGCACTCCTGCACATTTTACCAGCCGATCAAATAGTCCAGCTTGGCGAAAATGCAACAAGTCATGCTGCTACTATGCTATTTGGTCCAATTGGTGGGAAAATTATTAGTATCGGCATCATCATTAGTATTTTTGGCTGCCTGAATGGAAAAGTTCTCTCATTTCCACGTGTCATTTTTGCAATGGCAGAACGAAAACAAATTCCGTTTGCACAAGCTATCTCACGTATTCACCCTACTTTTCAAACACCTTGGGTTGCTGTTTTTATTCAAATTTTGATTGCCATTATATTTATGATCGTCAGCAATCCGGAAAAGCTATCAGAGATTTCAATTTTCATGATTTATATTTTTTATGTGATGGCATTTTTTGCGGTATTTAAATTAAGAAAGCAACACATCGGGATCAAACGTGCTTATAGTGTTCCCCTTTATCCATTAACACCAATTGTCGCGATTATTGGTTCATTATTTGTATTAATTAGTACGATGATCACCGATTGGAAGAGCTGTCTTTTCTCGATGCTTATCGGACTAGCTGGACTGCCAATTTATTATGGTATGAAAAAAACACAAAATAAAGCAGAGCGCTAAATACGGCTCTGCTTATTTTTTATATTGTTTAATGACTTTATACGATTCGTTTAAATATCGCATGAGCCGGTACGGCTTACTTAGCACCCGAATTGGCAGTCTGGATAGAAAACCATTGAGGTTTGCTTTATATTCTTGTGTCATTCGTTTTGGCTTTGTGGCAATTTTTTCATATACTTCTTTATAAAATTCCTGCATGATGTCCACTTGAACGCTGATTTTTTGATGGCACTCTGTACACTCTACGCTTTTCATTTGATCATTCACATAAACGATGCTGTGGAGGGTCTCTTCTTGGCACCGAGTACAGTGTAGGTTTGCTTCCATTTCGGTCTTCTTCAAGATACACAGCTCCTTTCTCGTTTGATGTTGCTCTTTTCATACAATACGGTGGTCGTCAGCAGTTTATTGGACAGATGCTTCCTTTAAAATGGCTGCTGCAGTGAGTTCATCTGTCACCAGCACTTGGATGAAGCCCCCATTTAATGCACCTAATATACTTTCTGCTTTATGGGTTCCTTCCACAACGGCGATGACTTTTTTGACGCTCTTTAATTGTTCTAAGGAAAGTCCGATGACCTTTTGATTCAGTTCATCATGGACAGGACGACCTTTTCCATCAAAAAAACGAAAGCCAATATCACCAACAGCACCCGATTGTCGCAAACCTGATAAGTCCTCTTCCTTTAAATATCCGACTGTTTTTAATGTAGAGCCTTTATGCGGGTTTCCAATGCCGATTAGTGCAATATCAACATTTCTTCCTTCTTCTAGCACAGCTTCAATGTCCTGCATCGCCATGAGGCGTTCCTTTAATTCTTCTGTTTCTAAAATTGCAGGCGCATATAAATAGGAGCACGTACCATTCATTTTCTTTGCTAGCTCATATGCAAGCTGATTGGCATGAATGTCCACTGCCTGCCTGCCCATTCCACCTTCTAAAGGAATCACTTTGACATTGTTTCTTCGCTCGAATGGATATTCTTTCACAAGCTCTGCAAGCGTTGTTCCCCAGGAGATGCCAATTTTCTCAGCTCCTTTCATATTTTTGGACAGGTAATATGCCCCCGCCTGACCTACTGCCCGTTTCACCATTTCAGACATTGTTCCGACACTTGGAACAACGACAGCGTCTGTGAGCTGAAAGGTCGTTTCGAGTTGTTTTTCAAGCTCAACCGTATGAATACTTTCGTCCTTAATATACACTTCAACGATTCCAACATCCTTCGCTTTTTGAAGAAGCTTTGAAATAACCGGTCTTGAAACATTCAGCTTTTTCGCAATTTCCTGCTGCGTCCATCCGTCCGTATAATAAAGATGAGCAACCTTGACGAGCTGTCGTCTTTCTTCCCAATTCAGCATGTGACATCATCCTTTTAATATACTATGATTATCAGTATACCAAACATTCGTTTCTAATTGGAACAATTGCTATGAAAATGACAAAAAGAGCGTTGATCTCTCCGCTCTTTTTATTCGATATATTTCAGCTGATAGGTTCTCCCGCCATCTAACAGCAAAAACCTGTCTGGGCAAATACTTCCTTGCAAGATGTGTACAGCGGTTGTTTGATCTGCTTGATTCACCAAAATATCAATCTTGTCACAAGTATCAATCACTTGTCTCATCATGAAATGTGTGTATAACAACGTGTGCATCTGCCCGGTCTAATGCCAAGCAGATGGCTTCACCAAATCCTTCAGTGCTACCTGTAACAAGTGCCGCAATCTGATGAAGCTGGACGTGCACAAGGATTTTCTCCCCTTCACTTGTTAACATTATTTTCTTAGTTTACTGACGATATGAAGTGCTGCTTCATAAAACCCTTCTGAGATTGTTGGATGCGGATGGATCATTTTGGCCATTTCTTCTGCTGTTCCTTCTAAATACATAAATGAGGAAGCTTCAGAAATCATTTCCGTCACGTGCGGGCCAACCATTGTGGCTCCAATCACTTCTCCGTATTTCGTGTCACATACTAATTTCATAAAGCCGGTCGCTTCACCTGCTGCCAAAGCTTTTCCGCTTGCTGTTAAATCGAAGCGCTCTGTTTGGAAAGAAAGACCTTTTGCTTTCGCCTCTTTTTCAGTAAGCCCTATACTCGCCACCTCTGGTAATGTATAAATACAGCGTGGAACGATATGCGCATTCATTTTTTCATGGTCGCCGCATATATTGCTGACTGCAACGGCTGCCTCTGCCATCGCTGCATGGGCTAGCTGATAACCGCCTGCAACATCTCCGACTGCATATACACCTTCAGCACTTGTTTCCATTCGCTCATTTACTTTGATAAAGGGGCCTTCTAGCTCAAGATCTAGCTTGATCGCTGCTGATAAACGAGGCTTTCTTCCTACACAAACGAGCAATCTTTCAGCCGTAAAGATATGCGTTTCACCTTTGTCATCTTTTGCATGTACCGTTTTAATCCCTTCGTTTTCTGTGACTTCTGTAACGGTTGTTTTTTTAGCGATATGAATCCCTTTTTTCTTCAATTCTTTCTCTAATAGCTTTGATGCTTCTTCATCTTCTTGCGGAATAATCGAAGGAGCCGCCTCAATAATGGTGACTTTAGATTGCAAACTATGGAAAATACATGCTAGTTCAAGACCAATCACGCCTCCGCCAATAATAACAACAGATGCAGGGATATCTGGAATGTCAAAGATCGTATCACTTGTATCGAATTGAACCTCATGTAATCCTAAAATGGGAGGAATCGCAGGTGATGAACCCGTTGCAATGATTAACTGCTTTGTTTCAATCGAATCTGTTCCATCTTGTTTTTCAATGTCAATGCGATGTTTCGTAACTGCTGTTCCTCTTCCTTCATACACATCAATTTTTCCTTGTTTTAGTAAAAAAGCAATGCCTCCTCTTAGCTTTTCAATGACGTCATCTTTACGCTTTCTCATTTTATCGAAGGAAAGAACCATTTCTCCTGTTTCGATCCCCCAGCTTTTCGCCTTTTCAATCGATTCAATTACTTCAGCATGTTTTAGCAATGTCTTGGAAGGGATACAGCCTCGATTTAGACAAGTGCCGCCTAAAAAGCTCTCTTCAATCAAGGCGACCTTTCGTCCGCGTTCAGCTGCTTGAAGGGCAGCCGTATATCCACCTGGTCCTCCGCCAATGACAGTTAAATCATAAGTTTTCATCATCCGATTCATCTCCTACATTAGCAATTCAAATGGTTGTTCAAGCACTTGCTTTACATCTGTTAAAAAGGCCGCCGCTGGTGCACCGTCAACAACACGGTGGTCAAACGATAAGCTCACGCCCATCATTGGTCTTACATGAATTTCACCATCTACCACAACAGGCTTTTCTTGAATACGTCCAACACCTAAGATAGCGACTTCTGGCTGATGAATAATGGGAGTAAAGGTATCGATTGCATACATGCCTAGATTACTAATTGTAAAAGTTGAACCTTTTAGCTGATCTGGTAAAAGCTTTTGATCACGTGCGCTTTTGCCAATTTCTTTTGCTTCTTTTGTCAGTTGTGCTAACCCTTTTTGATCAGCATGTGAAATGACTGGAACCATAAGACCGTCTTTCACTGCGACAGCAAGACCAATGTGTACATTTTCATGGAAATGAAGCTCATTTTGTTCAAACGTCATATTGATTTGAGGGTGACGCGTTAACACTTTGCTGACAGCGTGAATGATGATTTCTGTAAACGATAATCTGTACCCTGTCTCTTTTTCAATAGCCGGCAATAGCTGCTTGCGAATTTCCTTCGCTTTGGTCATATCGATTTCGCTCGTTAATGTGACATGAGGCGCTGTAAAAGCACTTTGTGACATACGATCTGCTATGACTTTTCTCATACCTGCAAGCTTTTGGGTTTTTACTGCAGATTCTGTATGAGCCGTTACTGCTTTCACATCGTCTTTCGTAATTTTTCCATAAGCGCCAGTGCCTGAGACATTGGCTAAATCAATTCCTTCATCGGCAGCCATTTTTTTGGCAAGTGGAGAGACTCGCTGGCCTTTCTCCCCTTTGCTCACTAAGCCCTCGACATCTCGCTTTTGAACTCTGCCTTTTGGTCCAGTGCCAGATACCTCATGAATCGCAACATGATGATCTTTTGCTAACTTTCTTGCTGCCGGCGTAGCACGCACGTTTACACCAGAAGTTGTCTCAATATCTGTAGATGGATCAGGTTCTTGTGGTGTTGCGATGCCTTCTGATAACTCCTCATCAGACTGTGCAGGCGGCGTTTCTGGTACTTGTTCAGAAGCCGTCCCAATATATCCAATGACTGCGTTTACTGGAATTTGATCATCTGCTTCATAATATTTCTTTAGCAATACGCCATCGTCATAGGCTTCAACCTCGATATTGATCTTATCTGTCATTATTTCAAAAAGAGGCTCGCCGATTTCAACCGAATCCCCCTCTTCTTTAAACCATTGAAGTAAGGTGCCGACTTCCATCGTACTGCTTAGCTTCGGCATAAATATCTCTTTTGGCATGATCTTCTCCCCTTTATTTAAGAGCGCACGAGCTCTTTTGCTGCTTCAATAATATCTGGTACTTGCGGAATGACGGCTTTTTCTAATGTTGGATTGTAAGGAATCGGTACAGCAAGACCGCCAAGTCGTTTGATAGGTGCATCTAAGTAGTCGAAGGCTTCACTTTCAGCAATCATACTAGCAATCTCTCCACCATACCCGCCTCGTTTGACTGCCTCATGTACAACGATACATTTGCCTGTTTTCTTGACAGATTCGACAATAGTTTCTTCATCTAATGGAACCAATGTTCTCGGATCAATAATTTCAACATCAATGCCCTCTGCTTCTAATGCCTTCGCCGCTTCTAATGCCTTGTGCACCATAATCGCTGTTGCCACAATGGTGACGTCCTTTCCGCTTCTTTTCACATCAGCTTTTCCTAATGGGATTGAATATGGCTCTTCTGGCACTTCACCTACCGTTTTATATAACAGCTTGTGTTCATAGAAAATGACTGGGTTGTCATCGTCAATGGCCGCTTTCAATAGTCCTTTCGCATCATAAGCTGTCGAAGGCTGTACGACCTTTAATCCCGGAATATGAGCCATCCACGCTTCTAAACTTTGAGAGTGCTGTGCTGCTGCCCCAGTTCCAGAACCGGCTGGTGTTCTTACAACCAATGGCACCTTCCCTTTTCCACCAAACATGTACCGCGTTTTTGCTGCTTGGTTGACAAGTTGATCCATTGCAATTGTAATAAAGTCGGAGAATTGAAGTTCTAAAATCGGCCGCATCCCTGTCAGAGCAGCACCAACCGCACCCCCTGCGATGGCAGCCTCTGAAATTGGTGTATTGCGGACGCGCTCTGGACCAAATTCTTCAATCATTCCGCGCGTGACACCAAAAGCACCTCCATATACACCAATATCCTCACCTAAAATAAAGACATCTTGATTTTGTCGCATTTCCTGACTCATGGCTTCTCTGACGGCTTCTAAATATGACATCTCTCTCACTGTTGTTTTTGTCACCTGAATTCCCTCCTCAATTAGGCGTATACATCCTCTAATAATGTGTCAATTGACGGTTCTTTACTATTCTTTGCGAATTCAACGGATTCTTCGATCTCTTGTTTCGCTTCTTCTTGTAAGCTCGCTGCCTTTTCCTCTGTGAGTATATTCGAATCAATCAATAGTGACTTAAATCGTTTGATACAATCTTTCTGTCTCCATTCCGTCTCTTCTTCCCGTGTACGGTATTTTTTCGCATCACTCTTTGAGTGACCTTTCCAGCGGTATGTTTTCATTTCAATTAATGACGGACCTTCTCCACTTCTTGCACGTGTGACAGCTTCATCTACCGTGTTCATGATGTCGATCATGTCATTTCCATCAACCGTTTTCCCTGGTATGCCGTAGCTTTTCGCTCTTGTTGAAATGTCTTCAATTTTGATCATTTCTTTCACAGGCCCTGACATACCGTATTGGTTGTTTTCACAAATAAACACAACTGGTAAATCCCAAATGGACGCAAGGTTTAATGCTTCATGGAAGCTTCCTTCGTTTGTTGCACCGTCTCCGAAGAAACAAAGAACGACAAAGCCTTCCTGCTTCATTTTAGAAGTGAGTGCTGCACCAGTCGCAAGCGGGATACCGCCGCCAACAATTCCATTTGCACCAAGGTTTCCTTTTTCTAAATCTGCAATATGCATTGACCCGCCTTTTCCTTTACAATAGCCTGTTTCGCGACCAAACAGCTCAGCCATCATTTTATTGACCTCTGCTCCTTTTGCAATACAGTGACCATGCCCCCTATGTGTGCTGACAATCTTATCTTCATCCTTTAATACAGCGATAGAGCCAACAGCCGTTGCTTCCTGACCAACACATAGATGAGTTGTTCCATGGATGAGTCCCTTTGCAAAGAATTGATCTACTTTTTCATCAAAATATCTAACTAACCACATTTGTTTATATAGATCTATTAACTTCTCATGACTAATTTGTCCAGGCAAAGTGATTTGTTTTTGCATTCATTCTCTCCCCTTTACATTTGTTCTTATATGTTACATTTGTAATAATCATACGTTTATCTTAAATTGAAGTCAAGCATTTCCGTCTTTTTTAAGCATTTTCAATTTTCATATAAAAAAGAGAAAGGCAAAGCCCTTTTCTAAAGAACTTCTCTTGCTCTTACAGACTCACATGTTCATTCATCTGGATACATCATCATCTTGAAACTTTCCCCTTCTGGTCAATCGGTTGAAGTAGCTGACTGAATGGATAACGATGCAACACCATCTTTTCTGTCTGAACCACCTTGCGCTTTAGAAGATCAATCGCTTGACCATAGTGATAAGGATGCCTTTACTTCATCAGAAAAAAATCGCTTAGCCGAAATCCTTTTGGAAAATGAGCAAACACCAAAATCGTTCCGCCCCTTGATACTTTCCCAATAGGCGAATACGGCTTTAAAAACCGTTTTCCTTTTATATCAGAAACAGCATAAGTGTGCCACCTGCCAAAGGCTCTAAGTTCCTAGGAAACAATGAAAAAAAAGATGCAGCCTAAGCCGCATCCTACAGTTTGAATCATCTATTCAACTTGTTAAATATGACTTCCTATATCTAAAAATTCAGATACAAATGGATTGTCCGTTTGCTCAACCATTTCTTGCCTTGTTCCGATTTTTTCAATTTTCCCTTCATTCATGACCACAACACGATCAGAAATATCGAAGGCTTCTTCTTGATCATGTGTTACAAAAATGGTCGTCATTTGAAATTCTTGATGGACTTTTTTCAACCAATGTCTTAATTCTTTCCTCACCTTCGCATCTAATGCGCCAAATGGTTCATCAAGGAGGAGCGCCTTCGGTTTGACAGCAAGAGCACGCGCTAAAGCAACTCGCTGTTTTTGACCACCTGACAACTGCTCTGGATAACGGTGCTCATATTGCTTTAACTGAACGATCTCTAAAAGGTCATGTACCCGCTGCTTGATTTCCTTCTTTGATAGCCGTTCTCTTCTTGGTTTTATCCTAAGACCAAATGCAATGTTATCAAATACCGTCATATTTTGAAAAAGGGCGTATTGCTGAAACACAAAACCGATCTGCCGTTTTCGAACAGGAATGTTCGTATAATCTTGATCTCCAAATAGGATTTGTCCCTCACTTGCACATTCAAGACCTGCGATGATTCGCAAAAGGGTCGTCTTACCTGATCCAGACGGGCCTAGTAAAGAAATCAATTCTCCATTTTTAATAGACAAATCAACATGTTGTAAAACACTCGTTTGCCCGAAATGTTTTGATATTTGTTTCGCCGTAATCCCCAAGGTTACTCCCTCCATTCATCTTTAGCGCTTGCCGAGCCGATGATCAAAATGCTGAACCGTATGCTTCAAAATTAATGTGATCACCGCAACAAAAGCCATCAATGATGCAACTGCAAAAGCAGCCTGAAATTGATACTCATTGTATAAGATTTCAATATGAAGCGGCATTGTATTTGTCATACCGCGAATATGACCCGAAACGACTGAGACCGCACCAAACTCACCGATTGCCCTCGCCCCCGCTAAAATAGCACCGTAAAAAAGAGCCCACTTGATATTTGGCAAAGTGACGAGAAAAAACGTCTTCCATCCATTAGCACCGAGCGTAAGAGACGCCTCCTCCTCATGTATTCCTTCATTTTGCATAAACGGAATAAGCTCTCTTGCAATGAAAGGAAATGTAACAAAAATTGTAGCCAGGACCATTCCTGGGACAGAGTAAATGACTTTAAGACCATGTTCTAAAAGCCACTGTCCTAAAAGACCGTTTGAACCAAATAAAAGGACAAACACAAGCCCCGCAATAACAGGAGATACTGCAAATGGAAGATCGATAACGGTCGTTAACAAACTCTTCCCACGAAAATCAAATTTTGTGATGAGCCACGCAGCACTGATTCCAAAGATCGTTTGCAGCGGCAATGTGATCACCACAATGAACATTGTCAGCTTGATCGCTGATAAAGTGTCTGGATGAGATATGGCAAGAAGATAAGAATCCCACCCTTTCTCAAACGCCTTCATCAACACGGCAACGAGAGGCATGAGTAAGAATAAGAGCAAAAATCCATATACGATGATCACAAAGAGGACCTTCACCACTTTTGATTCCGTCACAGGACTCTCGTATGCGATGCGGTTTTGCTGTCTGCTAAACTTACTGTCCAATTGCCTCACCTCACTTTCACTTGTTTTTTCCGCTCTATATACCACTGCAATCCATGAATCAATAAGAGGATAAAAAATGAAAGGAGCAGCATGAAACAAGCAATTGTGGCTGCCCCATGATAATCATATTGTTCAAGTTTTGACATGATCATGAGCGGCGTAATTTCCGTTTGAAATGGGATGTTTCCAGCAATAAACACAACGGAGCCGTATTCACCTAATGCCCTAGCAAAGGCAAGTGAGAATCCTGTCATGATGGCTGGAAATAAAGTAGGCATCAACACATGAAAAAAAGTCACTCTTCTTGTTGCACCAAGTATCGCTGCAGCTTCTTCTACCTCCTGCTGCATTCCTTCAATCACTGGCTGCACAGTTCTGATGACAAAAGGAATGCCAATAAAAATAAGTGCGAGAATAATGCCTAACGGTGTATACGCTACCTTAAAGTACAAAAATTGACCGATCCATCCATTTGAAGAATAAAGAGTCGTAAGGGCAATACCTGCAACAGCCGTTGGAAGAGCAAATGGCAAGTCTATTAATGCATCAATGACTTTCTTCCCGGGAAATGAATAACGAACTAAAACCCAGGCAATCAGCACACCGAACCCTGCATTGATCATCGCCGCTACAAAGGATGTGGTCACAGTCAACTGTAATGACTTGAGTACCCTCGTATCACTTATGACCTTCCAAATCCCTTCTACTCCTAAAGAAGCCGTCCAGATGAAAACCATTGATAAAGGGATGACAACAATAGCACTCACGTATACAAGTGTAATCCCTAGACTCAGCCCGAACCCAGGTAACACCCTTCTACTCTTATTGGCGGCAGCTTGTGCTTTTTTCATCACTTCTCCCCCTATTTTTGTCCGCTGTAAATTTGATCAAATAGACCGCCATCATCAAAAAATCTTTTTTGTGCTTTGCGCCAGCCGCCAAACGCCTGATCAATTGTCACCATGTCAATCTCTTTAAACTGATTTTTATACTTGTTTAAAACCTCCTGATTCCTTGGTCGATAATAGTTCTTTGCTGCAATTTCTTGCCCTTTTTTAGAATACAAATATTCCAAATACGCCTTCGCCACTTTTTCTGTTCCCTTCCGTTTGACATTTTGATCTACGACTGCAACTGGTGGTTCTGCTAAAATACTGATTGATGGCGTAACAATCTCAAATTTGTCTTTACCTAATTCATGCAATGTCAAATACGCCTCATTTTCCCATGCAATTAACACATCACCAAGTCCACGTTCGACAAAGGTGGTTGTAGCACCACGGGCCCCTGAATCAAGAACTTCAACATGTTCATATAGTTTTTTCACAAAATCCTTCGTTTTCTCTTCATCACCGTGAAATGTCTTATCGGCATATGCCCATGCGGCTAAATAATTCCATCTTGCTCCTCCGGATGTTTTAGGGTTTGGTGTAATGATTGACACACCTGGTTGAATCAAATCATCCCAGTCTTTTATCTTCTTTGGATTGCCTTTCTTCACGAGAAAAACTATCGTTGACGTATATGGTGTAGACTTGTTTGGAAATTCCTTTTGCCAATCCTTTGAAAGAAGACCACGATCCGCAATGGCATCAATGTCATAACCAAGGGCCAGTGTTGCCACATCGGCTTCCAGTCCATCAATAATAGATCTTCCCTGCTTCCCAGAACCCCCATGAGACTGCTGAATCGTCACCTCTTCCCCGGTCTTGTCTTTCCAATATGTTTGAAATGCTTGATTGTATTCCTGATACAATTCACGTGTTGGGTCATATGAAACGTTTAAAAGTTCAATCTTCCCTTTTTGTTTCGAGGCTTCGTTTGCATTTGAGCATGCCACACTAGTGACAGTTATTGTCAATATGATGGCAACTACCGAGAACCATTTCCACTTCTTCATGTTATCCAGCTCCCCTATTTACGAAGTATTAGTGACATCAACCTGCCTTTTCATTACGCAAAAAAGACTCTTAGCAACTGAAGTACAACACTTCCTTGTACTTCAATGCCAAGAGCCTTCGGTTGTCCGATCAGCTATGTATGATTGATGTTAGTCTATATATTATTCAAACTATTCACAGGTGTCAACTGTGTTTTAACTTTTTCTTACGTTGATGGAAAAAAAGAAACGCCATCTTAAAGAGGCGCATCTTTTCCCGGGAAATGTTATTCATCTGTAGATAGCTTCAAGTTAACACCGATAGCAGTTCCATTCCTTGTTGAATCAGCTACACCAGTAAATGTCCCTGCTTTTCGGTCAATTAACAATGCTTGAACATTCCCTATATCAATAGGCGAACTTCCAAAGCGATGCCCAAGATCATTTAATTTTGTCCTTACATCAAGAGGGACACCCACTTCATAACGATAAGAAGTTAAGCTATCTGTATAAATTCTTGGTTCTTCCACAGCATCCTGAAGCCCCATTTCATATTCAAGCAAATTCAGGATCGTCTGCGAAACAGAAGCGATGATGGTAGTTCCACCAGGAGATCCAACTGTCATTACAGGTTTCCCATCTTCAAATATAATAGTCGGTGTCATACTTGATAAAGGTCGTTTATTTGGCTGAACTTCGTTGGCTCCGCCAGGCACTGCATCAAAGTCGGTTAATTCATTGTTTAAGAAAAAACCATACTCTGGTACAAGAATTCCAGTGCCAAATAACTGTTCAATGGTTGTCGTAAAAGAGACAACATTTCCCCATTGATCCGCAACAGTAAAGTGTGTTGTCTCCCCAATCGTTTTATCTTCTGGCTGTGAGACAATTGGCAATGGATTCTTTTCGTCCTCATACGCCCAAGGATTACCTGCCTTTGGATTCCGATTGACTTGATCTAATTTAATCAGTGAGGCTCTTTCAGAAATGTAGTCATCATCTAATAGTCCTTTTAATGGAACATCTACGAATTCGGGGTCACCTGCAAATGCAGCACGGTCTGCATAGGAGAGATGCATTGCTTCAGCAAGCAACTGATACTTTTCAAATGATTTGGCATCATATTGGGATAGGTCAAAGTGGTCTAGTAATTTGAGTATTTGTAGCATAAATACACCGCCTGAGCTTGGAGGAGGCATACTTGCAAGTTGATAGCCTTTATAGTCACCCCAGATTGGCTTGTCAGTCTTCACTTCATAATGGCCAATGTCATCAGTTGTCATCGTACCACCGAAGTCTTGAACAGTATTTGCAAGCGCTTTTGCTACTTTTCCTTTATAAAACGCTTTACTTCCTTTTTTCGCAATGAGCTTAAACGTTTTTGCAAGACCTGGCTGGACAAGAAGTTCACCCTCTTTTAACGGTCGATCATCTGGAAGGAATATCGGCGCAGCGGCAGTTTTTCTCAATTTTTCTTGATGATCATCAATGGCTTTCGCAAGAACAGAGTCGATTTTAAATCCATCCTCTGCTAGATGAATAGAGGGCTTAATTAATTCCTTCATCGACCGAGTTCCCCACCTATCTAATGCTGCTTCAAGACCTTTCACTGTACCTGGAACACCCACTGCATTCCCATGTGTGGATCGTTCAGCAAAAGGGATGACTTTTCCCTCATCTGTCAAAAACATATCAGGTGTTGCGCCCTGTGGTGCTCGTTCTCTACTATCAATAATGGATGTCTCATTCGTAACACCATCATACACCATCATAAATCCTCCGCCGCCAATTCCGGACATCATTGGCTCTGTCACATTCAGAGCATACTGTATCGCAACAGCAGCATCAATTGCGTTCCCACCCTTTTTCAATACGTCAGCACCAATTTCTGATGCAAGCGGATGAGCAGTAGCCACCATGCCATCTTTTCCGACAGCTACTTTATTCCCATGACTTTCTTTTGCAGTGACTTGGCTGACAGGCAGGAAAAACGAGAAAGCAACCAGACATATGGACAAAACAGTTAGAGAAATGCGTTTCATGAGCCACAACACCCCTTCCATATTCTTACTTTGACCTTACCTACTTCTTGACCAGAATACAATAGATTATTCAAAAATTTCAAATTTTTTCATTCTAACATCCTACATAATTCAAATAAAACACGCTTTTTCAAAACATATGACATGCACAAAAAGAAGGTATAAAGACATAATGTTTTCAAGTATTTGCCTTAACGGTATAATAAACACATGACAAAGGGGGAAAAAACGGTGAACCACAAAAGCAAAATATTTTGGGAAACGTATTGGGAAGAGAAATCAGAAAAAGCACCAGCTAACACATTTGTTTCGGCTTGGGCATTTGGTGCAGATCCAGATCACTTACTTGACCTTGTACAGCAAGGAAAAAAAACAGCCACTTGTTCTGGATATATTTTTTATGAAAAGGAACAGGAGCCACTTCCGAAGGCTGGGCAATATGCGATCATTTTGGACAGCAAGGAAGAACCTAAAGCCATCATCGAGATTACGCATGTAGATGTGATGCCAATGAATGAAGTCCCTGAATCATTTGCACAAGCAGAAGGTGAAGGCGACCTATCATATGACTATTGGTATAGAGTCCATAAAGAATTCTTCACAGAAGCACTCAAGCCGTTCGGATTAGACTTTAAAGAAGACATGCTTCTTGTTTGTGAACGTTTTAAACTGATTCATTCAGCTTCTTAACCTTTAAGCGGCGCCAAAAACGGGCCGTTTTTTACTTTCTGAAAAAGGTGTGTTGAGTTTTCATCTTTAGGTCAGAATAAGATCAAATAGAAAAAGTGAAGAAATTTTCGACTACACCTGTTTTTTTTCGACAAAAGAATATATAATTATTTGATGTGTGCATTGTCTCATTTATACAATGGAGGGTTTTTACATGTTCAAAAGAAAAAAAGACAAGTTTTCACTCTTGTTAACGGAAATTGCTAAAAATTTAGATGAAACTGCTGAATATTTTGTTAGCTATAAAGTGACAAATCAAACCACTCTGAAAGAATTTTCTGACACATTGAAGGAATATGAAACAAAAGGTGATAATCATGTTCATACCATGATTAAAGAGCTGAACAAAGCCTTTATTACACCGATTGAGCGTGAAGATATTCTTCAATTAACAAATAGTCTCGATGATGTTTTAGATGGTATTGAGCATTTTTCAGCTACCATGGAGATTTATTCGCTGACCAGCTCAGACGAACATATCGACAAATTCAGTCATTACATTAGAGAATGCGCAAAAGAAATTTTAATCACAATTGAATTACTGGCTGAAAATCGCTTAAATGATATTCAACCGCACGCAATCAAAATCAAAGAGATTGAGCATAATTGTGACAATCTTTATCGTAAATCACTGAAGAACTTGTTTGGTAAAGAGACAGATCCGATTAAGGTCATTCAATACAAAGAAATTTACGAAACACTTGAAGAAATCGCTGATTCCTGTCAAAGTGTTGCCAACAACCTAGAAACTATTATTATGAAGAATGCGTAACGGGGTTAGTTTAACATGGACATATTAATTATCCTTACCGTACTTATCGTCATTTTTGCACTTGCTTTTGATTTCATTAATGGATTTCACGATACAGCAAATGCCATTGCAACTTCTGTTTCAACGAAAGCTTTAAAACCAAGACATGCGATTATCATGGCAGCGCTTATGAACTTCTTAGGAGCCATGACATTTACTGGTGTTGCAAAATCCATTACAAAGGACATCGCAGATCCATTTACTCTTCAAAACGGTTCTGTCGTCATTTTGGCTGCATTGATTGCAGCCATTACTTGGAACTTGCTTACTTGGTATTACGGGATTCCGAGTAGCTCTTCACATGCACTAATCGGATCGATTGCTGGGGCTGTTGTTGCCTCTGCCGGTTTTGGCGCTTTAAATTATTCGGGGTTCATTAAAATCATTCAAGCACTTTTAATCTCACCTGTCCTTGCTTTTGTCGTGGGATACATTGTTTATACCATTATTAAATTGATTTTCAGAAATAACAATCTCGCAAAAACAAATAAACAGTTCAGACGTGTTCAAATTTTAACAGCGGCACTTCAATCCTATACTCATGGAACAAACGATGCGCAAAAAGCGATGGGGATTATCACCATGGCCTTAATTGCTGGTAACTTGCATACAACAGATGATATTCCATTTTGGGTTCAATTCTCTTGTGCGTTTGCAATGGGACTTGGTACTTCTGTTGGCGGCTGGAAGATCATTAAAACAGTCGGTGGTAAAATTATGAAAATACGTCCAGTAAACGGTGTTTCTGCTGATTTAACTGGGGCAGCCATTATTTTTGGTGCGACTTTCATCCACTTACCTGTTAGTACAACACATGTTATCTCCTCATCTATTTTGGGCGTAGGTTCTGCTCACAGAGTAAAGGGGGTAAACTGGGGTACAGCAAAACGCATGCTCGTCACTTGGGTCATCACATTGCCGATTTCAGGAACATTAGGGGCCCTCATATACTTTATATTAAACGCTATTATTTAACTCAAACTGCTTGGTCTTACAGGCAGTTTTTTTCATGTGGCAGGTTTTCTAAACATACCCATAGAAGTAAAAGATATTCACTTGTTTATGGGAGAGAATATACATGCTGTTATTTTTTCAGTTTGCTGTATGGTTTTTATTAGGGGCCCTTGCTGTTTATGTTTTTGCTGTGTGGCGATATGAACAGAAAGTCAAAGAGAAAATGTTTGCGATTCGTAAAACGTGGTATTTGATCTATGTAGCAGGTGCTGTTGTTTACTGGACAAATGATCCCTCATCGATCTTTACAGATTGGATGCATTATCTGATTATCGCCGTCTTTTTTGCTTTAACAGATGCTTTTATTTTTCTCAGCTCCTATATTAAAAAACTTGGAAATCATGAGATAGAAACCGACACGCATCAGCTCCTCGAAGAAAATAACGATCTTCTCCATTCTTACCTCAATAAATTAAAAACGTACCAATACCTATTGAAAAACGAGCCGATTCATGTATATTATGGAAGTACAGAAGCATATATAGAGGGAATCGAGCGGCTGATTGATTCATTTGCAGAAAAAATGAATATACAAGCGGTCCTTTGTCCATATGATGCGCAAGAACAAAAAGATGATCTGCTTCGGACATTCGATCAGCGATTTTCGATTCAGGCGAAGCTTGACAGGCAGGAAGTTTATTACGATGATTACGGCAAATTGGTCCTCATCCCATTTTCAGTGGCAGATGCACACTTTGTAATTAAACTGACCTCTGACGATATTGTCACTGAGTTTGATTATTTATTAATGACCTCACTTACAACGATTTATGACTTGATCTTGCCTGACGAAGAGGAAGGTGATGAAGATGGAACATGCACTTCAAGGGGATAACAACAATCGTAAAAAAAACCCTTTTAAAATTTTAAAAAGGAAACGGCACATCAGTATGGCCGATTACAAAGTAAGCCCTCATACAGAGCGGATTTTCAAAAAAAATGAACAGCTCCTAGACGAGTATAAGAATAAAAAAGTTTGACCACACTAAAGGGCGCGGAACTACACCGCGTCCTTATTCCATTTTTACATATGCACGCATACAATAAATCACACGCTATAACAATTGAGGTGTCTAAATGAAAAAGAAAATCAAACAATTGAGATATGTCGAGTTTGCTGAATTTCAGTTATCCCCCTATTTTCGTCAATTAAATAAAAAAAGTAAATTCGCTATCCAAACGTATAAACAGAAAAACTCACTTGTTTAACAATTCAAGTAGTTTTCGCTTCGTCTCTTGGCCGTATATCTCGTCTCTTTGGAGATTCGTTGAAAACGAGCTACCGCATTAGCTGTTTTTTCTCCATCAATACCATCTTCCCCTTTGTCTACAGCTTTTTGATCAGGATAAAAATAAAACAGCGACAAGTGCTTTTTGTACAAGACGTACACGCTTCCCTTTCGTAAATGGTGAAGTAGCTTTGAAACTCCCGTCCGGAAGTACTTTTTATTTCGATATATTTTGAGAATTTGTCCAATTTAAATCATGTTCGATTGCTGATCTGATTCCATTGCCAATCACTGACCGAAACACTGTGTGCTTTTTGCAACACTGGTGAATGTATCTTCTTTTTTGATCACATACGTTTTGACCATCTCCGAATCACCTGCTGGTTCAATCCCTCTTTTGAATTCATCCCATGATGATAAAAGAAGGCAAGGACATGCTTTTCCAGACCAATGCTGATGTGTAACCACATTTGAAAGAGGTATATCATATATTCGCAATAATTTAGAATCAGCCATTGGGCATGTTTAACGGCTTGCTGAAAATCCCCATCATCATTTTCGAAAATTTCAATTCCGATAGATTACTGATTGCCGTTTCCATAACCATCCCCTGCGTGCCAACTGCTTTTATTTAAGGAAAAATGTTGAAAAATTTCATGATCATCTACTGTAAAGTGCCGGCTCACCCCTGTCTTTGCACGTTTGACATAAGCTGCATGACTTTTCGCAGCCCCTTTTGATGTATTTATCTGTGTTGTGCACAGTCGTCATTGCATAACCCGATCCATTTCCAATTGGAATAAAATCTTGATAAATTTGTCTATTCACACTTCTCATCAATTGGTGGAAATCGTAAGACAAATTTTATTTGTTTAATTGACAGAAATATGGTAAAATTTGAATCAATCCTCAAGTTTTTCTATATGAGAATGAAAAAATAAACAAAAAAGCAGGAAATAATTCCATGTTTCTTTACTTTTATGTTAAAATTGTTCAAAACAAGCCGATATAAAAAATAAAACGATTACTTCATTAGCTGTTTAGTCCTATACGGACTTTTCTTTTACACCAAAAATAGAACATACGTTTGCTTGGAGGTTTTTCAATGACTGGTTTTTTAACCCATTTAGAAGAAGATATTCAGCGATTATACACTCAGCTTCAATTATACGGTCCTGCATACATGGATATACAGAGGATCGCATCTGAATTTAATATCTGGGTTCACTATGAGGAAACCGGCAGTATGATGATCAAACATCAGGGTCTATACAGTATTATTTTAAACAGGTCCCTGTCATCAGAAGAACAATGGCAGGATTTTGCCCATGAGCTTTGTCATGTCTTAAAGCATACAGGCAACCACTTCAAGATGCACAAGCTTTTTCGTGAGCTGCAAGAATTTCAAGCAAAACAATTTATGTATCACTTTTGTGTCCCTACATTTATGCTGCTGCAAATGAAGCTGCCAAATCTTCGGCAGCAGGCCATTCAGCATATCGCTCAAACATTTCATGTGACATGGGCATTTGCTGAAAAACGAATAGCATTATTCGAGCAGCGTAGATTGGGGATCCGATTTCAAAAGGAATTTACTTCTTACTTCATTAAAGCGGAGAAGGTAGCCGAAAAAGACGCCGTCTATCAAACAGATTTTAAAGCTTCCCACAAGGCAGAGATTTATTCATAAAGACTCAATACTTGTTTAAGAACACTTGTGTATTTATAAAATAATTCATTTTGTGTGTCACGCCTATTTCGCCGTCTAAAGTCATCAAAGAATGCCATTCTTTGTGCCCGGCTAATTTCAATCTGCACACTTTGACCTGTGAGGCATTGATTATTAATATTCTGAGGATGTGTTCCTGAAAACTGATCAGACTCAGATAGCAGCAATGCTTGAAATCCATTCATCGTTAAAAGTCTCGCTGCTTCGGCTGCTTTTACACGATCTGTTCCTCCAACTAAGTTTAAACACACTTCTGTTTCTCCGTAGCCATGAAGTGCAAATGTATAATGATGTGTATGTACCTGAGAAAGACAGATCGGTTCGTCAAAGCGTGTGCTAGTAATATGAAGGACTTGATTACCTTTCACCTTAAGACCCTCGAATAGATACATAGAATGTTCGCTTGCTAATTCTTGGACAAGCTCACTCACGCCTGATTCAATTCCTCCGGCATGTGGTGACAATACAAGTAGCTGATCACCTTTCCGCTTGTGAAGAATTTGATAATCAATGCCTTTTCTTTCATGAGCGGAAAGCTCTTCATAGTTTTGATACGTATCTTTTATTTTCATCATTCAATTTGCTCCAATTCCTCTAGATGAAAATAAGTCTACTTGATCACAAAATCTTTTGTAAAGATCATTTTAGACACATCCACCAAATCACATTTTTTAGAATCCTTATATTTTCCTGATAATGACGCTATCTGTTGTATTTTGAGAAAAAATAACCGATAATTGAATTGTATAGAATGATTGGACTTGATGAATCTTTTGTATTCTTTTCTCATATATTAGAAGTATTGCAATCTACATCTGGAGGAATCCATGTTTAAAAAGAAAACCCCCGTCATACTTATCGTTTTGTTCCTTAGCTTCGCTGGGATTATTTACTGGAAATGTTTTGCTCTTCAAGGCGTTTCTCACGGAACATTCATTCGCTCCATGCCATCACCAGACGGCACATATATTATCAATACCTATAGACATAGCGGAGGAAAATTAAAGGAGAGCGCAGTCAGAGCAGAAATTGAAAACAAAATCACCCACCGAAAAAAGACCATTTACTGGAAATATCCTGATAAAGATCCTCTAATCAAATGGAAAAATACACAACTTGTTCAAATTGGAAATGAGCTTTTAAATGTTGTAAAAGGGGAAACGTATGATTATCGCTATGATAAAGCATCTAGAAAATAAGATTTAAGTAACAAAAAAACGAACCCTCTTTGGATTCGTTTTTTGTTACGTTGACATGATTTTTTGCATACTCAAGCTGAAGACAACGTATATAATTGATAAAAACAAGTGAAACCCCCGCTTTTACTCGAAGTAAGAGCGGGGGTTTGTCTATGGTTTGAAAGCCCCTTAATGGAGCATATCATTAGCGTAATAATTGAAGAACGTTTTGAGGCTGTTGGTTTGCTTGAGCAAGCATCGCTTGAGAAGCTTGAGAAAGAATGTTGTTCTTTGTGAACTCACTCATTTCTTTCGCCATGTCAACATCACGAATACGAGACTCGGCTGCTGTTAAGTTTTCTCCAGAAGCGCTCAAGTTGTTGATTGTGTGCTCTAGGCGGTTTTGTACCGCTCCAAGTGCTGAACGTTGTTTAGACACTGCACCGATCGCTGCATCAATTTTGGCCACTTCTGTATCAAATTCAAAACCTTCTTCATTCACTTTAATATCTTTCACAGTTAACGTTTCTGCATCCATTTTACCAATCTGTACAATAATATTTTGTTTAACATTTGCACCAATTTGGAACTGGAACCCGTTTTCTACACTACCATCTAAAAGTTTTTTACCGTTAAATTCTGTACGGTTTGAAATGCCATCAATTTCTTCGACAAGAGCACTCATTTCTTCTTGAATCGCTGTTAAATCTTCCGATTGCTGAGTTCCTGTGTTACCTGCTTGAACAGTTAATTCACGCATACGTTGAAGGATCGCATGTGTTTCAGTTAACGCACCTTCAGCTGTTTGAATAAGCGAAATACCATCTTGAGAGTTCTTAGATGCCATTTCTAAACCGCGGATTTGTCCACGCATTTTTTCAGAGATAGCAAGACCTGCTGCACCATCTCCTGCACGGTTGATTTGAGAACCAGAAGAAAGTTTCTCCATGTTCTTTTGGCTAGCATTGTTGTTTGCAGACAAACGGTTCAGTGTGTTAAGTGCTGCAATATTGTGGTTAATTCTCATTTCCTATTACCTCCATGTGTTTGAAACAATTAGACTTCCATGTCCAAAAGTTCTGAATTAGAATTTCTTTGTAAGCCTTACAATCCTATTATCGAACTCCAATGGAATATGTTTAACAAAAAAGGAATAAATAAGGTAATAGTCCTACTTATTATGATCGTTTTGCTAGAGTATGCCAAAATGAAAGGTCATTTTTCATCATTTGTCAGGAGCCTTTTAGAATTATTTTAGAAGATATATATGCGGCAAAAGACATAAAAAAAAGCCCCATAAAAGGAGCCTTTCATTAACGTAGTAATTGAAGTACGTTTTGTGGCTGTTGGTTTGCTTGAGCAAGCATCGCTTGAGAAGCTTGAGAAAGAATGTTGTTCTTTGTGAACTCACTCATTTCTTTCGCCATGTCAACGTCACGAATACGAGATTCGGCTGCTGTTAAGTTTTCTGAAGAAGCGCTCAAGTTGTTGATTGTGTGCTCTAGACGGTTTTGTACCGCTCCAAGCTTAGCACGTTGAGATGAAACAGAGCCGATAGCTGAATCAATTTTTGTAATTTCAGTGTCAAAACTGAACGCATCGTCTGAAACATTAATTTTATCTACTCCTAATGTTGTAGCGTTCATGTTGCCAATTTTAACATTGATATTTTGAGTCGCGTTTGCACCAATTTGGAAAGTGAATCCATCAGTCACAGAGCCATCTAAAAGTTTTTTACCGTTAAATTCTGTACGGTTTGAAATGCCATCAATTTCTTCGATAAGAGCACTCATTTCTTCTTGAATCGCTGTTAAATCTTCTTTTTGCTGAGTTCCTGTGTTACCTGCTTGAACAGTTAATTCACGCATACGTTGAAGGATCGCATGTGTTTCAGTTAACGCACCTTCAGCTGTTTGAATAAGCGAAATACCATCTTGAGAGTTCTTAGATGCCATTTCTAAACCGCGGATTTGTCCACGCATTTTTTCAGAGATAGCAAGACCTGCTGCGCCATCTCCTGCACGGTTGATTTGAGAACCAGAAGAAAGTTTCTCCATGTTCTTTTGGCTAGCATTGTTGTTTGCAGACAAACGGTTCAGTGTGTTAAGTGCTGCAATATTGTGGTTAATTCTCATTTCCTATTACCTCCATGTGTTTGGGACCTGACAGACATCCTTGTCTGAAAAAAGTCCTTTATTCTAGGGCTTATCAACCCTGACAATTCTATTATCGGATATGAATATAGGATGTTTAGCAGATTTTTAAAAAAATATCTTATTTTTTTATGATATTAAACCTAAATTCATCAAATCTATCCATATAAAAGCTGCTGAATTGACTTCAGCAGCTTTCTATTAATACTGTTTCACATCAAACATGAGGATATTTTGGTAGACGACGTAATCCTTCTTACTTGTGAATGGTCCCTTATTGTGTTCATCTTTTATTTCAAAAAAATTTATTCCAATTCCAAAGCTTCGTTCTTTATACCAATTTAGAAAATCATTGATTTCTTTCATTGAAAGTAGATAATCCTTTTGTAAACCGTTAATCATGGTGATTGAAAGAATACCTTTCTCAGTTTCTGAATGTTGATTATCATCTGGTTTTGTTCCGTCCTTGTCCTTTGGCTTTTCGGTTGTGTCATCACCTGGTTTTGCTCCGTCCTTGTCCTTTGGCTTTTCGGTTGTGTCATCATCTGGTTTTGTTCCGTCCTCGTCCTTTGGCTTTTCGGTTGTGTCATCATCCGGTTTTGTTCCAGCTTCAGTTATATGCAAGTCTTTCAATGGAATAGAAACAACCGATTTGAAATCACTTTTTACGGAAAGATGAGCCATACTATATGAATAGTTACGTCCACCAATGACATATAATTGATCATCAACAATTGCCGCAACAGATGCTACTCTACCTTCAGGTAAGTCATGTTTGGAATTTTGAAATTGACCTTCTTTCGGATTGAATATCTGAACTTGTTTTAACAATTCACTTGAACTATAACCAATTCTTTGACCACCAATAATAATAAAATTTCCATTATGCGTTACATAAGACGGTTCATATGTATACGATGTTAACTTAACGTCAATTAATCTCTTCCACGTATTTGTTTCAATATCATACTGGAACAAATACTTTTCACTACTATGACCAATCGAGTTCTCTCCACCTGCAACATATATTTTTCCATCAATTGCAGATATGGCTCTCCCATTTCGAGAAGGTAATTCCGATGAGTTTAAACTATCCCATGCACCAGTTACTGTATCATATCGATAAAAGTTATTTTTAGAGTCCAATGCAGACACAAGATAAATATGATCTTTTATAGCAACTGCACTTAAAGTACCCTTATTATAAATTGAAAATACAGGATTTCTTGGTATTTGAATTGGCTTTTCTGCCCACTGATCACGTTCTGTATCATATACATCTATTGTGTTATAAACTGTCTGCGTCTCATCATTTATTCCCCCGATGGCATAGATTTTTTTGCCTACTGTTGCATAAGTACCTCCTGTTCTATTTCGTGGCATAGTGGACTTTTCTACCCAAATATCTTCCTTAGGATCGTACATAAACATTTGATTATTTAATTTCTTTTTTTCACTCGCCCCACCAAACACATAAATCTTTCCATCAACAACACCTATACCTGCATTAATGCGCTCTTCAGGTAAATCTGCTCGTTTGGTCCATCCAGATGAATTGGTTGCAAGTGCTTTTAATGGACTGAATGTACTAAACAAAAGAAGTACCGTGACGAATAATAAAAATCCTTTTTTCATTGCTCATTCCTCCATGACATTTATACTCCTTTCTTATATCGTTCTATATTTTACAAAGTTTACATTTATTGGTCGTTTTTGTTTTTCAACTACATTTTTCTCCCAGTAAAGACCCTTTGTATCATTTCGAATGTGTTCTAAAAAAATTCTATCAACCTTACACATACATCACCGGCGTCGATAATTTAATAATCTTCCCACCTCTTCGATAAAATCGAGGAATGCGGCGGCTTAAAGTGGCGATAACTTCATAATTAATCGTATCTAGCATGTCGGCAATTTCATCGACAGAGATCTCCTCCCCTTTTTGACGACCATAAATGACGACTTCCTCGCCCTGCCTCGCCTTCATTTCTCCTAAACTGACCATGGTCATATCCATTGTCACTCGACCTGCAATAGGAACTCTTTTTCCACGAAAAAGCATAAACCCTCGATTGGATAAAGCACGAGAATACCCATCCGCATAACCAATAGGAATTGTCGCAATGATTTCATCAGGTTTTGCAACATAGGTTGCACCGTAACTCACTGTACGAGGTTCTGTCACCATTTCCTTCACAAATGCAATCCTCGCTTTTAAACTAAGAGCGGGCTCTAGTTGAACAGCGTGTAAACTTTCAATATATTGAGAGGGATATAATCCGTAAAGTCCGATGCCCAGCCGAATCATATCTGCACTAAATTCAGGGAAAGCAATCGAAGCCGCTGTATTGTTCATATGTACCGTTGGCAGCGTAATCTCTTGTTTTTTGAGAAAACGAAGAAACTCAATGAAAAGCTTATGCTGGAGCAATGTGAAATCAGAATTAGGCTCATCCGCTGTTGAAAAATGCGTAAAAATCCCATCCCATCTGATATATTCACTTTCTTCTAGTGCCTGAACGACTGCCAAAAGCTCTTCCTTCGTCCGAACACCTAATCGCCCCATTCCTGTATCCACATTGACATGAATGCCAAGCTTTTGTTGACTTTCTTCTGCTAGAATAGCATTCGCTTTTTTTATCCAGTCTGCGCAAAGACCGGATAGATCAATTCTCCAAGCGGCAGCTTTTTTCACACAATGGAGCGGGGTAAAGCCAAGCACAAGAATCGGTGCTTCAATTTTAGCCCTGCGTAACACAACACCTTCTTCCAAACTGGCAACAGCCAGCTCAGTTGCACCACTTTCCAGTGCCTGACGGGCCACTTCAACGGAACCGTGACCATATGCATTCGCTTTTACCACAGCCATGATCTTACTTTTCTTTGGAATATGTGCTTGAATGGCTTGAATATTTCTCTTAATCGCATCAAGATTCACTTCAATCCATACTTCCCTGCAAATCTTTTGCACTCGCATGACCTCCCAGACTCTCTAATAGATCCATTCTACCCAGTGATTGGATGCTCATTCATGTTTATTCCATGTTGATCGGAAACATTCAAGGTTCATGTGGAGAGACAATATTTTTTTCTGAATATTCAATAAATATCGTTAATAAATTATCTGATGAGTTACCTCACATGTTAATGTATCATGAGTATAAGAGTGATCTACATGACTGATGAATGTAATCTCTATCTGAGAAATTCGACTAAGGGGTTAAACAACTTGATAAGAGATTTGATTCGGTTGAAAAGCGTCTTGATAATATTGAGCAGCGTTTAGATATGCTGACAGAGAAAGAAAGCAATTCTAACGAGGGTGTAATCGTTCTCCTTAAGAAAATTGATCAACAAACAAGTGATATTACAAAAGACATTGATTCCCTTTCCAAGCAAGTTGGAAAACACGATATGCTTTTAAACAGATTCAAAAATTAATAGAACCCTCTGCGGTCCTTTTTCTTTATATAGATTGGAGGAACATATGCATAAATGATAGTGAATTGCTTAAATTTGAGGGAAATGATTCTTTTTGTCGGTTTTTGCACGGCTTAAAGCCCAATAAACACAAAAAACCTTGAAAGACATTAGCCCATCAAGTTTTTTATAATCTATAAATTCTGTAAATCATCTCCACCGCCAGCTAATTTCCCTATCAAGATAAACTGCAGGTATATATATCCCCCTTCTTTTATTTTCATCATCAATAATGTACCAATTGTTATCATCTAACCATTCTTCGTTATAATTCGTTTCTACAAAATCATTTTCCTCATCAACAAGTGCTGCGAAAAAATCATTAAATTTGTCTATATTATTTGAAGGGGTAATCTTACCATTAACCCACATACCATCAACATTAATATCGCGTATATCTCCTAAAAACTCGTTTAGAAAGTATAATTTCACAATTCTCACTCCTTAGGTGAAACCTTAATATATTGGCTTGGAACTTCCCCTTTAATCAAATACTCATTATCCCTTTTAGTCCAATTAATCGCTCTTTTCTTCCAAAAATCAGAAGAAATAGCATCTCTTTCAATCAACTTTTGAATTTGTTTTGGAGAAAGTATAACAACATCTTTTAGCTTTCCAGACTGTATATCTTTCCTTAAAGCTGATATATTTAGTTCAATTGCATTTTCTCCATAATTTCCAATAACATTTTTGTTATTTGTAAAACTAGTATAAGGGCTATTAGTTTTAGCTCCTTTTCTATAACCTCCAAGTATATGCTCTGTAACAGTCACTTCTCGTCCTTTATATAAACCTTCTTTACTAGCTGGTACTAAATTACCTGAACTTGATATATGAGGTTTACCAATTCCATTTGGTCTAGTTGGAGAGTGTAGTAAACTATCCCCTCTATATAAATTACTTTTGTTGGTTAAAGAAGCATCATCTATACCCTTAATCCCCATCTTCCCATGAAACCCTTTCGCCCCAAACGGCAAAAGCATCCCCAGCGCCGCATTCATACTCGCTTCCTGCTGTTCTTTCGAGATTTTATTCCCAAACATGTCTCGGCAATAATGTCTAATCTTTGAATATTTCTGGTATTTTCTCTCTCCAAATTAACAACAGTTCTATGAACTCCTTCGTTTCAATTTTATTTTCAAAGGGTTCTTCAATCCTATAATGATGTTCAACTACTGTCTCATCTTTTTTGATATTTACACTGGTAGCATTCAATGTAATTTCAAAGTTTTCGTATACTCCATCTATCACATTTTGAATATATCCTATATACTCATCCACTTCTTCTTCTGTTGAAATATCTTGTATAAAATCTGAGAAAATACTTATTTCTTCTGGTAGTATAATTGCTAAATCACCAAATTTGTCTTCCTTAAATTCATATGAATATCTCATATAAGCTAATCACCTTCATATTATTTTTTATATAATGGATACGCTGTAGCTATTGATCCATCTTTTTTCAGATACATTTCTATTTTTATTCCTGATGATGTTACACCTTTAAATTTATTAGGACCTATCTGTTGTTTATTTTGGTAAGCTTCATCGATAGCTTTTAACACATCAACGCGGTTCCATTCCTTAGGAAAGAAACTTGATTTAGCTACTTTTTCAACTCCATCAATTTCAACTTTAGCTCTATAAATACCGTGTTTATCAGGTAGACTTTCACTTCCTGGAATAACCTTTCCACCCTGCATACTTTCATGGTGATAACCAACTGCTTTTCCTCTTTTGTTAATTTCGCCATGATAAATGTGTTTCATTGTATGGGTATTATATTTTTCAGCATCCTTAATCCCCATCTTCCCATGAAACCCTTTCGCCCCAAACGGCAAAAGCATCCCCAGCGCCGCATTCATACTCGCTTCCTGTTGTTCTTTTGAGATCTTGTTCCCGAGCATATCTCTTCCTGTAATCGCTTCGCTGAAACTGTTGGCGGCGGTGAGACCATATAAGCCTTTTTGCGAGGTTTTTAGGACGTCAAAAGATTTTTGTGACGTTTTATAAATGTCAACCGCCCTGACTGCGGCTGATGTGGCTTGGGTTGTTTTATAGACAGCCTTTCCGCCTTTGAAAATGCGCCCTGCCCAGCCGACGATTGGGATATAACCTGCTGCTGCCATTCCGCCTGCGGCAACTCGCTGTCCTGCGGTGAGTTTTTCACCTGTGATCGGGTCAATACCTGTTGCGGCTCGTTTGGCGTCATTCACTCCGGTCAGTTCATTCAAAAGCATACCGCCATCATCAAGTGCTTTTTCATACCAAGGACGGTTCGCCAGTGCTTCTTGTTCTTTCGCAATCTTGCGGGCTTCTTTCTGTTCTTTTTTGATTTTTAAATATTCAGAAGTTTGCTTCTCAATATCGTCTTTTACCTTATAGATTTCGCTATTTTGATACGCTCTCTTATCAAAATTCATCGGTGAAATGGTTTTTCCGTCATTTGTCGCATTCATCATTTCGGCGTACAATGCCATTGTAGCCTGCTCTTCAGTCTCTGACAAAGCGTACTCATCTTTTAGATGTTGATCTAATTCGTTTAAATCTTTTACGGTCTTTTTCCGTTCGTCTTCGGCATCCGTTATCTTTTCATCAAAGATTTGATCATCAAACACATCAAGGGAGATGAGATCATCTATGTCCTGAAAAATGGTTTCCAGTGCCTTCTTTTGATCAGATACAATACTTTTGGCGTTTTTTAACCCCATCTCTACCTGATTTTCTAAAAAGTGTTCATCAATAAAAGTATCACCGCCGAAATTGGCATCTTCAAGTGTACCCGCAACACCTTCGTGGAAGACTTTTTGTTTATCTATAAAGCTAATCAACATGTCCACATTTCCAGCAAGCTCTTGATAAAAACTTTTAATATTGTCGGCACCTTTTCCCGTGAAATCATCACCGAGATTGGCTACACCTTGTAATGCGTGCTTCAAATCTATCATTTGTTCGCGGAGTTCCTGATAGTGCTTCGCTCTTTCTTCCATAGCGCTTGTTAGTGCTTTGGCATCAAGTATTTTATTCAGGGGAAATCACTCCCTCCTATTCATTGATAAGGACAATTTTACCAATGCAAAGATTGTCATTAAATAGGGAGAAAGATACAAAAACAGTAATCATATATTCCGAGTGCTGTTGACACCGCTTGCTTTTTTCATTTGTACCGACTAATTTTTAAAAAATATTCCCCAAAATAGCCCAACACCTACAATATAGGTTTAAACTGAATTAAAAACAAAAAACCTTTGCTACGCAAGGGTTTCACAGATGATTCCGACTGGACTCGAACCAGCGACCTCTAACCTGAACGAAAAGAACATCGAGATTACTCGTCGTTTTCCGTAAAGTCCGCTCTTTTTTAACACGCTTGCCTGTCCTATTTGCCGACATAATATCGCCTCCAAATCGATTAAGTTATCGAAATGAATACCGCTACCTTGCCGACGGTACGACCGCTACCCAGTAACTAAAAACGGATAAGTCACCGCTAAGTCAACGCAATAAAAAACGGCTAGAAACGTTGATATAACGCCTCTAACCGCCATGGATGATTCCGACTGGGCTCGAACCAGCGACCTCTACCCTGTCAAGGTAGCGCTCTCCCAGCTGAGCTACGGAATCAGGTTATGTATCAGTTCTGGGGTTTCTGTTACTGACAGTCTCTATTATATAATTAAATCGAATGAGCGTCAATGGTTTTATTCAAATCAGCCTAATAAGCCGGCTTTGGGCCGGCTGCTTTGTTTCTTTACAAATTATTGATTCACAAGGGCTGGATTCAGTTGATCGAGCGCCTGTTTAAAGTCGCGTTTTAAATCCTCACTGTTTTCGACACCGACACTTAGGCGAAGTAAGCCATCGGTAATCCCTCTCTTTTCTCTTTCTTCTTTTGGCATTGCCGCGTGCGACATTTTTGCTGGATAAGAGAGAATTGATTCGACAGCGCCTAGGCTGACAGCGAAAACAGGTAATGAGACATTGTCGACCAGTTCTTTTACTGCTGCTTGGTTTTCTAGTTCAAATGAGAGAACGGCTCCAGCTCCGCTTGCTTGCTTACGCTGAATATGTGCACCTGGGTGGTCATCTAATCCTGGATAGTATACTTTTTTCACAGCAGGATGACCTTTTAGAAATGTGGCAAGTTCTAAAGCTGTTTGGCTTGCTTTTTCTAATCTGACTTGAAGTGTTTTTAATCCTCTTAGGACAAGCCAGCAATCCTGAACACCAAGGACTGCACCGAAAGAATTTTGGAGCTGATATAGCTCCTCTCCTAGTTTCTCGTCTTTGACAACGGCAAGTCCGGATAAGACATCACTATGTCCGCTTAAAAATTTCGTTGCACTATGGAGTACCACATCCACGCCAAGGTCCAAGGGACGCTGAAGAGCCGGAGTTAAGAAGGTATTATCTAAAAATGTCAAACAGTCATGTTCCTTCGCAAGCTGAACGACACCTTTGATATCCGTAATGCCAAGGGTTGGATTTGACGGTGTTTCTATATAAATGACCTTTGTATTGGATTGAATGCCTTGTTTGACTTCATTCAAATCCGTCATATCCACAAAGGTATGTTCAATGCCAAAACGTGAAAGGACTTGCGTAATCATGCGGAATGTTCCGCCATACACATCTTTTGTGACCAACACATGATCACCTTTTGACAGAAGGAGAAAGGCTGTTGAAATCGCGGCCATTCCTGAGGAAAAAGCCAAACCTTTTGCTCCCCCTTCTAATGAAGCAATTGTATCCTCTAGCGCTTGGCGTGTTGGTGTACCTGATCTGGAATAGTCATATTGACCAAACTCATCAAAGGTACTTTGATGAAAAGTTGAAGCATGCTGAATCGGTACACTGACTGCACCTGTTGAACCGTCTGTTTTAAAAGCATTGTGAACAAGTCTTGTTTCTAGCGTCCAATCATGGTTGGTCATTTGACGTGTACCTCCTCTTTTACTTTAGATAGCGCCTGCTTGAGATCTGCTTTTAAGTCATCAACATATTCAATGCCAACAGAGAATCGGAGCAACTTGTTACATACACCGTTTGCAATGCGAATCTCTTCTGGAATGTCCATGTGGGTTTGCGTGGCAGGATACGTAATAAAGCTTTCGATACCGCCAAGACTTTCAGCAAAACAGATCGTTTGTAGCTGCTTTAAAAATGGATTGACCCACTCTTCTTTTGCTATACGGAATGAAAGCATTCCACCTTTTCCTGGGTAAAGAACATCTTGAATTTCAGGCTGCTTCTTTAAAAAGTCTGCTAACTCCTTTGCATTTGCCTCGTGCTGGCGTATTCTGAGGGCCAACGTTTTCATGCCTCTCATTAAAAGCCACGAGTCAAACGGGGATAAAACCGCTCCGATGGCATTTTGATGCTGGAACATGTCTTCAGATAACTGCTCTCCTTTTGTCACAACAAGACCTGCGAGGACATCATTGTGTCCGCCTAAATATTTGGTTGCGCTATGAATGACAATATCTGCTCCAAGCGTAATCGGCTTTTGTAAGACTGGCGTATAAAATGTGTTATCGACAATGACCAAAGCGCCATTTTCTTTTGCCATATTGGCTACCTTTTGAATATCAGCTTCCTGCATGAGTGGATTTGTCGGCGTTTCAATAAAGACCGCTTTTGTTTTTGTCGTGAATTTGGAGCGTAAACAGTCTTCATCTGAGAAATCATCGTAAAGAAAATTTAAACCGTACTTTTTCCATTCATTTTCAAACAAACGGTATGTACCGCCATATAAGTCCGAGGAGACGATTAATTCATCTCCGCTTTCAAATAGAGCCATAATCGTTTGAATGGCAGCCATTCCCGAGCTGAAGGCAAAACCGGCCGTACCCTCTTCGAGTGAAGCAATCGCATCTTCTACTAGCTGCCTTGTTGGGTTTTTTGTTCGAATATAGTCAAAACCTGTTGATTCACCAATGCCTCTATGTCTGTATGCCGTTGAAAGATAAACGGGAGGGCTCACAGTTCCAGTTGTTTCTTCACTACGGTTTCCAATTTGCGCTAATTTCGTTTCCACATGTTCTGTCATTTGACACCATCCTAAATAAAAAATCTGATTTCAAAACAGAAAACCCCTTCTTCATAAGAAGAAGGGGTTTAATCGCTTCCTCTTATCTTCCAAGCAAAAAAACTGCTTGCTGGATTTAGCACCTTGGTAATCACTTTCATGTGAAGCATACCGGTTGCTGAGGTTTCAAAGGGCCAGTCCCTCCACCTCTCACGATAAGAATGTGTTGTTTGTCTGTTCTAATTCTTAATACTGTAACGCATTAAATGTCATTTTTCAAGTGCCATCTAACGATTAATTAAATTTTCTGTATTTTATAACAGGAGGATTTTCAACTGATTTGATTGCATGTTTGGATATAGGAACAATGCTGTTTTTCATGTTACAATGAATGGAAACGTTTCACATGTATGAATTTGGTTAGCTGGAGGAATAGATTATGGTGAAGAAAACAGGAATGATTCAAGAGGAAACCTTACAGTCAACAGAACTTGGTGAGGAAATGACTGTTTTGATCTATTTACCAGTCAATTACTCACCCCTTTATACATATCATGTCATCATTGCACAGGATGGTCATGATTATTTCCGCTTAGGTAAAATAGGCAGACAATCGGAAGAATTGATGCAAAACAAGGAAATGGAACGTTCCATTATCATTGGCATCCCTTATCGAAATGTCACTGAAAGACGAAATATGTATCATCCAGACGGCACAAAGTTTGACGCTTACAAACGCTTTTTAGCAAATGAGCTTGTTCCTTACATTGATGACCGTTACCCAACCTATCAAATTGGGTCAGGGCGAACGTTGATTGGTGATTCACTAGGCGCCACTATTTCACTAATGACTGCTATCGACTATCCTTCTTTATTCGGAGGTTTAATCTTGCAGTCTCCTTACGTGGATGATTCGGTCTTAAAAGCAGTCAAAGGCTCAACATCACTTTCTCATTACGCCATTATCCATCAAATTGGTTTAGAAGAGAAAGCTGTTAAAACAACCGACGGTCAAGTGCTTGACTTTATCAAACCTAACCAAGACTTAAAGGCCCTGCTAGAACAATCTGGTGCAGATTACTTATTTGAAACATTTGAAGGCGATCATAAATGGACGTTTTGGCAGCCGCTCATTGCTCCTTCATTAAAAAGAATGCTGCCATATTCGTTAATCAACTGAATTTTGTTATAATAAACAATAGCAAATACTTTCTTAATCAGGAGGGAAAACGATGAAATACGGAGTTGTTTTATTTCCATCAAAAAAATTGCAAGATATAGCGAACTCATACCGGAAACGTTATGACCCGAACTATGCACTCATACCGCCTCATTTGACACTGAGAACACCGTTTGAATTAACAGATTTAGAAGCGGATGAAGTGGTATCGACGCTACGTGAGTATGCAAAGCATGCTTCTCCAATCACCTTGCGTATTCAAAAATTTAGTTCATTCGCTCCTGTCAACAACGTCATTTATATGAAAGTAGAACCGAACGAAGAATTAACGGCTTTGAATGAGAAGCTCTATACAGACCCAATTAGCGGAACGCCTGAATATGCTTTTGTGCCGCATATAACAGTTGCTCAAAAATTATCAGATGACGAGCATTCAGATGTACTTGGCACATTAAAGCTAAGCCGTATTGACCATGAAGAAACGGTGGATCGCTTCCATCTACTATATCAATTAGAAAACGGGTCTTGGACCGTCTATGAAACATTTATTTTAGGAGAAGAGGGTTAAAGACTTTTGAAAACAGTTGTCGTCCAAACACAAACACAACGAGAAGATGCCTATTTCGTAAGAAAAGAAGTGTTTGTCAAAGAACAAGGAGTTCCATTAGACATTGAAATCGATGAACTAGAAGAAGAAGCCATACACTTTGTCATTTATCATGATGACAATAAACCGCAAGCTGCTGCTAGACTACGCATCATTGAAGGAGCAAAAGCAAAACTTGAACGGATTTGTGTGTTAAAAGAAGCTCGCTCTCTTGGTCTTGGCCGCAAGCTATTAGAGGCGTTAGAGGAAGAAGCTACTGCCCGAGGTGCTCAGGAAGCTGTCATGCATGCACAAGTCCAAGCCCAGCCATTCTATGAAAAAAAGGGCTATCAAGCTGTTTCTGAACCGTTTGAAGAAGCGGGTATCATACATGTCAAGATGACAAAAACATTATCTACCTCATAAAAAACAAAAAGCCAAGGCAATCAAGATGCCTTGGCTTTTCCATCGGGTAAAATCGTTCAATAAGCCCTGAAAGAAAGCGCAATCATTTATATATAAACATTGATATGAATGCCCTTTCCTTCTTCCATAAACATATCTTTTACAAAGCGTTCCCGCTTTTTTTGCTGTACTTTCGTTTCTGCTTCTGTGACTAAGTCCTCTTTTCTCTCAAAATCTCTGTAAATCTTGTCATGAAAGGTACGCGCAACCTTTGTCACTTTCGCATAGTCTTCTTTATCCTGAGGAGCAGGACGATTGATATATTGAACATACAGATCCGGCTGAATCGGTGCTATATATCCCATCAAGAACGCCTCCTTTGCTTCTCTTCTATTTTTTATTCCCTCATTATGACTGTTTGAAACACGATTCATTTGTTATGATTAGATTTGTTTCTTTTTAAGATTTTCATACATATTGGAGGACTAGCTTTTGAAATGCGCAAGACGACATGATCAAACAATCTCATTACATACATATTCGAGAGAACATTATCAATTCCTCCATGACGAGGGAAAAAAAGGGCACTTATTTTGTATATATTGCGGAAATCCCGTCATTTTCAGATTAAATATACACGAAGAGCCTGCGTTTATACATAAACAAATCTTTCAGCAAGAGGTGTGTGAAAAAGCGGCTGAACAAGAAGAGACCGAAGCAACATCAAAAGACACTTCTTCTTATAAGGAACTTGGCGGTTTCCGTTTTCCAACTGGCAAGCAAATTACCTCACAGCAAAAGGAGACTGTAAAATGGCAGAAGCCAAGAACCATTGAACTTGGTGAAGCCTTTCAAAAAGAAAATGAAAAAACACATACCATTGACCTCTTCCCTCATATCACCTTTAGCGCGCCGCAACTCCAAGCTGTCACCCATACAGACGGTCCGATGCTCGTGCTCGCTGGTGCCGGCAGTGGCAAAACAAGGGTTCTGACTGCAAGAGCAGCATACCTGATTTCACAACAAGAAATACCTGCACACCATATTTTACTGGTGACGTTCACAACAAAAGCAAGTAATGAGATGAAAGAAAGACTGCGTACACAATATCACCTTCATCCATCACAAGCAAATCAAGTCGTCATTGGCACTTTTCATAGTCTCTTTTATAAAATGCTGCTGCATGATGATCCTAGCAAATGGAACGGCCAGCACTTGATCAAGTTTGACTGGCAAAAGGAACAGTACATTCGGAAAGCAATCATGAAGGAAGGACTTGAGGAGAAGGACTATCCCACAGATCATATTCTGCAATCTATCGGCTTTTGGAAAAATGCCTATTTACCCGATGAACTTCCTGACCTTAAGGACGAAAAAGAAAAACAAATATGGACCATCTATCAATCTTATGAAAAACAGAAACGAGACAATCAGCAATTTGATTTCGACGACATGGCCATTGCGTGCTTACAGATGCTTTCCGAAAAACCAGGTCTATTAAAACGCTATCAGGAAAGATTCAAGTATATTTTAGTGGATGAATTTCAGGATATTAATCCTGTCCAATACAAGTTAATACAGCTTTTAGCTGGAGATTCAGAACAACTGTTTTGTGTAGGAGATGATGATCAAGCGATTTATGCCTTTAGGGGAAGCAATCCTGCTTTTATTCTTCATTTTAAGAAAGATTATCCTTCAGCCAATATCGTTCATTTACATGCGAATTACCGCTCTCATCATACCATTGTCGCAAGTGCAGATGCCATTATTAAGAAAAACCAGCATCGCTATGTCAAGACCTTAAAAGCAGTTCGTTCTGAAAAAACACCTCCCATCCTCTTTTATCCATATGACGAGGAAGAGGAGGCCACCATGATAGTTTCAGATATTCAGGAAAAAATCACAAACGGTGCAAGACCGAATGACTTCTGTGTATTATTTCGAACCAATACGGGAGGACGAGCCATTTATGAACGGCTCCATCAATCAGCCATTCCGTATCAGACCGATAATGGCGTCAAAGCCTTTTACAGTAGGCGAATTGTTCGGATGCTGCTCGCTTTTCTTTCTTTAAGTCAAGATGCAGATGATATCGCTGCGATAAAACTGCTGCTTCCTATCTTCTTTTTAAAGCAACAAACGCTTAACACACTCAAGGCGCTGACCATCACAGAAGACTGTTCAATGGTAGAAGCACTTGGAAAACTAACTGACATCCAGCCTTTCCAGCGTAAAAAGTTGCAATCTATCGTTCTTCTTTTCCAAACCTTACGGACATTAAAGCCGTCCGATGCTGTAACCTTGATCGAGCAAAAAATGGGGCTTGGTGATTATTTAAAAAAGCGAGCGAACGATACAAGTGTTCTTGAAAAAGGAGCAGATGATGTGCGCGATGTGAAAACAGCAGCGAAACGTTTTGAAACGATTGAAGCCTTTCTATCACATGCCGAACACATGAAGTCAAAAGAAAAGGAAAAAACAGACGAATCAGGTGTTCAGCTCATGACGATACACCGTGCAAAAGGACTTGAATTCCAAACAGTGTACATCACTTGTACTGTCGACGGAGCGCTGCCTCACGATTTTGCACTAGATGAACTGAGAAATGGTCATGAAGAAGCCATTGAAGAAGAGCGCCGTTTATTATACGTCGCTATGACAAGAGCACAGCAATCCCTTTATCTGTCCGTTCCTTCATTTAGAAGAGGAAAAACAGCCCATCGTTCTCGCTTTTTATATCCTCTTCTTAAAAAAAACAGTGAAATGTTCACTCAAAAACAACAGGCCCCCCTTTGATTGGAGAGCCTGTTGTTTATTTTTTGTTGTTCATCATTTTAGAGATCGTATTGAAATCTAGCTTTTCTTTCCCGCTTGTAATTGATTGAACAATTTTGTCTTCAAGTTCTTGAGGTACACGCTTATTCGCAAGCTGCGCTACTTTTTTAATGACTCCTCGAACGGTCGCCTCATCTTTAAAGTTGGCATTTTGCAATGAACCAGCAAGCTTAAAGACATCATTCATATTCACACCCGTTTTATTTTCTACACTTTTAAAAAATTTATTATCCATTCATTTGCCTCCTCTTTGTGGAGTAATCACCTTACTATATGATAATAGGCGAGATATGTGCCTATCCTCCTGTCACGATTGACCAAAGAGAAAGGAAAGCAAGAGGCTGACCCATTGCTTCCCTCACCTTCTGACTTCTGTTTAGTTAAAGAAAGAAGCACCAACAATGATTAAAAGAATGAACAACACGACGACAAGGACAAACGTTGACCCATAGCCACCGCCGTAACCGCCGCCATAGCCGCCACCGTAACCGTAACAACTCATATTTAAGCACCTCCTCTACTCCATTACAACATATGAGAAAAACAAGAAATGGTTTGGACGATCACATCAAAAAGTGCGGAAATTTTATTTCTGCTTTTTAAACAAGTAAGAATCTTCTCCGTGACTTGTCATGTATGCTTCTGTTTCTTTTGCAAAAGCATCCATTTTCACGCCAAACTCCTTTAAGTGTTGCTCAAGATCATTCGCCTTATCTGCTAAATCCATTACTACTTTTTCGTGCTCTTGTTCTTTCCCGTCATAAGGTCTGCTGAACAAAGAGCCAAGTAATTGTTCAAATGCGTCCATTCTGGTCACCCCTTCTCTCTTTCATATGCAATAACAGGAAAAAGGGCAACAAAAAACCGGATAAATCCGGTTTCTTTTGTTTTTCTCCTATTGAGGTTTCTTTTTCTTTCCACAGCCACAGCCGGACTTTTTGATTTTCTTCGTATAAACAGATTGTTGATTTGACTGCGCTGGATAACCTTGTAGCAGATGAGACGGCGTTTCAGTTGGTTTCATCGCAACCCTTCCTTTCCTATTCCATGTTAGTATATGCACCTTTTTTATGCGTGTTTGATCAGAATGCCTGTTTATTCCACAAGCCTCGACACGATTGCTTCGATTATGCCTGCTGCTGCGGCAATCGCTAATAGTAAATTCAGCCACATGCTAAATACAGGGAAAAGTATGTAAATGGCAAGTAAAAGAGCAGTACACCAGATGCCAGTACACCAATAACAGCTCAATAACTCTCCTACCCATGACCGAAGTCCTTTTCCTTTAATGATAATATATGTTTCGGTTTCACCTTTATCGTTTACCTCTTCTTTTTCTTCATGAAATAGACGGCGAAACGGGGCAGTAATCGTATCAAACACGATCAATCTCGTCAGCCTAAATGATGCAAGTGCAAAAATAACAAATGACAAAGCACCGCTCATGATTCTCCACCTCCCTCTTATTCCGTCATTTACTTATATATGCATGGTGAAAGACCACCATGATGAATAGATAAGAAATAAAATTGGGTTGTACTTTTTTACGTTTTATGATTCCGCCTCGAGTTCCTAACGCATTAAATAATGTATAGATAAAGAAAGGAGTGAAAGTATTGTCTATTGAAGAAAGTGCTGAATTATTATACACACAACTGTTAAACGAATTAATCAGCAATTATGATGATTTCATTGAAATCAAAAATTCTGAAAATGTCACGATTCATAAAACAGATGTAATAGCTGCACTCTCCCTTCAAGCGACCGTTACGACAATCATTGCTCTTTTAATTCAAATCCTTGTAGCAGACGATGAATTGGCTGAAGAAATCACAGATCAACTTTTATCCACACAACAAGTAACAGTAAAAAAGAAGACTGTAATTCAAATCATCAATTGTCATAACGTCACGATTACAGTATCTGACGCATCCATTCTAAACTCCGTACAAATTCTCACTCAAACACTGAATGTGCTTTTGGTTGAAGCCGGCATTCTTTGACCCTTTCTTTTTCTAATATCACATGAAAGAGGTGAAATGATCGTGACTGAAGAGAACGAAAAAAAGGGGTTTAACATCAACACTGATGTTGATCCATTAACAAGCCTGCTTGTCAGTGATATTTTAAAGAAAAACAATGTCACAGATGATCAGAAGGCAAATATTACAGAAGATCAAAGAAAGATGATTTTGAAATTAGTGGAGGATCTACAAAAAAAGGCAAATGATTTCGTAGAACAACAGCAGGAGAAAAAACGTTTAGCAGAAGCTGCAAAACAAGCTGAAGCAATTGAAGAAAAACCAAGTCCTAGAAGTACAAGACGTAGAAAATCTTTAAGAAGCCGTATTCAACAGCGAAAAGAAGGGCAATAAATCACGAATAAGAAAAAATAGGATTTTTCATCAGGATATATGCCTCAAACCAAATAAGAAACACGAGCATTATATAGAGTAAACGAAAGGAGGAAAAGATATGGAATCCAAACCTTATTCTTGGGTTGCCCTTGATCGCAACTGTTCACATCACGACGATTATGACCATTACGAAAGAAAATCTGTTTGTAATGACTTCTGCGATGATCATGAAAACATTCTTCAAGAAGGCGACCAAATCTCATTGACAAATCAGGTATCTGAAGAAGTCATTATTGTAAGAGATTCTTGTGATATTGATATATCTTCTATCGATGCTCAAGTTGCCGTATCTATACAAACAGCCATTCAGCTTGCTTTAGTAGCAATTGTCAACATCTCAATCGCTGATGGTGACCTGGCAGATCAAATTGCACAAGATCTAGTTCAATTAACTGAAACTAAACAAGCAAATCGTCAGAAACTAGTTATTGAAAACTCTAGAGATGTAAGAGTTTCAACAATTGATGCAGATGTAACCGTTGCTGTTCAAACATTGGTACAAATACTAGCTGCTTTAATTATTGCAATCGGTATCCTCTAATCTCCAAAAGCAGAGCGAAAAGCTCTGCTTTTCTTTTTTATAGAAAATTATAGTCATTTACCCACACCAACCAGAGGGCGCATACATATGTTGTTAAGGACTAAAGTCAAATACCTTGTTAAAGGAGCTGAAATCCATGAGCTGCGGAAAACACCATGGCCGACATGATGAAAACTGTGTATGCGATGCGGTTGATAAGATTTTAGCAGAGCAGGAAGCTGTAGAAGATAAATGTCCTACGAGCTGCTACAGTAATTTATTAAGCCCAACAGTTTCTGGGAAAGATACGATTCCGTTTTTACTTTTTGATAAAAAGGGCGGATTGTTTTCTACTTTCGGAAACATTGGAGGATTTGTAGATGATTGCCAATGCTTTGAATCCATCTTCTTCCGGGTTGAAAAATTAAATGACTGCTGTGCCACATTATCTGTTTTAAGACCTGTCGATGTGCACGGACATACGCTGAGCGTGTGTCACCCTTGTGATCAAGACTTCTTCGGTTTAGAAAAAACGGAATTTTGTATCGAAGTTGATTTAAACTGCTTCTGCGCTATTCAATGTTTAAATCCAGAACTTGTAGACAGAGTACTGCCAACTAAAGATAAAAAGCATCATCACCACGGTTAAATTGATCGTCCGTTGACCTAACTTGTCATGAGTAAAAGCATCCCCTTCCTAACGAATGGCAATCAATCATGCAGAGCAGTCAGCAAGTAAGCGGCCGCTCCGCATTGATTGAAACAAAAGGCATCAACCGTTACGACATAAGAATCATCGGTAATGATGATGACAGTGCTCGGAAATACTCAAACAAAATTCCTTATATAGGAGGGTAGAATATGAGCCGCAATCAATCATGGAACTGTGTAGCAGAGGCTGTTGAAAATATAAACGACTTACAAAATGCTGTCGAAGAAAAATGCCCAAGTAGCTGTTATAGCAATCTCCTTTCCCCTTCACATTCATTAGGCGACACTGTCCCATTTGTCCTATTTACCTCAAAATCAAAACCGTTCGTCGCATTTGGAAACGTCGGAGAGGTAGATGCAGGACCTTGCTTCAGCACTGCATTTTTCAGAGTCGAACACATCTCTGATCACTGTGCAACACTCAGCTTGCTTATTGCATTTGACAAAGACCGTCATATTTTAGATTTTACAGATCAAGATGCCGTATGTGATGTGTTCCGATTAGAAAAATCAAATTACTGCATCGAAGTAGATCTTGACTGCTTCTGCGCAATTGAGTGCTTAAATCCAAGACTCATCAACCGTAGGCATTAACCAAAAAAGTCCCCTTATGGGACTTTTTTGTGTTCCTTCTTTAAAATCCAAGCGGATGAATGGAAGAAATTTGATCAATTGTTAATTCAACCGGATTTCCTCCACCCGCTGTTCGAATGATCACTGCATCATCGTGCCTTTCCATCACAATACCTCTGTAAGTTTTCCCCTCCGCCTCAATCAAGCAAAGAGCTCTTGGCATATTATGAGGCAGACTGGTGAGAAAATCCACTTTCTCGTCAATGGTCATTTGACTTAGTGGTTTTTTTACTCTTTTTCTTCTCGGCTCTTCTTTTGTTTCATGAAAAACGGCTGCTGGCTGTTTTTCTGTTTCTTGTATAATGTCCGCTTCTTGGTGAAGCGCTTTTGATTCGTCTTCCTTTTTCTTCTCTATCTCCTGGGTAACAGGTTCCTGCAAAATTTCTTCAATCGGCTCTTCACTGCTTTTTTTGTTGGTTGGCGGTTTTTCTGACTTCTTTCGTTTTCTGACAATATCCTGCATGACCGGCTTTGATTCATCATAGCTCGGCTGAACAATATACATGAGCGGCTTTTGATTCTCATCACCTTTATTTGACATGCGCATCCCTCCCGAATGATTCATTCCTTATATATATGAACCATAGCCTGAAATCAGAAGACAAATAAAAAAACAGCATACCTATGATTAGTATGCTGCAAGTCAATTCATTCAGTTATCGGGCAATAATATGAAAGCCTGAATCGACATGAAGATTTTCGCCTGTCATGCCTCTTGAAAGATCACTAAACAAAAATAAAGCCGTATCGCCAACTTCTTCTGGAGTGGTTGTGCGGCGAAGCGGTGCACGCTCCTCAATATCCTTTAAGATGGTATTAAAGCCGCTGATGCCTTTTGCAGACAGTGTACGAATTGGACCAGCAGAGATACTGTTCACACGTATGCCTTCTGCCCCTAAATCAGCCGCTAAATATTTCACACTTGCTTCAAGCGCTGCTTTCGCTACACCCATCACGTTGTAGTTAGACACCACACGCTCTCCGCCTAGGTAAGTAAGTGTCACAATACTTCCACCTTCTGTCATCAATGGACGTGCAGCTTTTGCAACTGCTGTTAATGAATATGCACTAATGTTGTGCGCTAAAAGGAACCCTTCACGGTTCGTGTTTAGATATTCACCCACAAGCTCTTCTTTATTTGCAAATGCAATTGCATGGGCAACGCCGTGAATCACTTGTACTTTTTCTTTAATTGTTGCAAAACATGTTTCAATTTCTTCATCACTTGTGACGTCACAAGGAAGAATGATTGAATCATCACGCTCAAGTGTGCTCGCAAGTTCTTTGACAGATTCAGCAAGACGATCTCCCACATAAGTAAAAATTAAACGAGCACCTGCTTTGTGAAGAGAACGTGCAATTCCCCATGCGATACTGCGTTTATTAGCAACACCCATGACAACGATATTGCGGCCTTCTAAAGAAAAGTTCATATGTATTAAAGCCTCCTATTTTTCAAGACATAGTATTAGTACCTGATCATAATATTATCACAGATCACGCGCTATTGACAATTTCCGTTGAAAGAAAGTTTCATATTCATCAAAAAACCGTCCTCGGAAGTGAAGACGGTCAGAAATATTTATCCCTTGATTCGATTTTGTTTATAAGCGAAATGATTGGTTGGACCATGCCCAGCGCCGATATTTAAAGGAAATTTGATTGCCTCATGTACAAAGGTTTCCGCTGTTTCAAACGCTTCCCTCATCGAAAACCCTTTCGCTACTTCCGCTGTTAATGCTGCTGCAAACGTACAGCCGGTTCCATGTGTATGTGATGTATCAATATGCTCATTCGTCACTTCCATAAACCCTTTTCCATCATAAAGTAAGTCTGTAATTAGACCATCCCTAGGGTCGTGACCGCCTTTTATCACGATATATTCGGTTCCTAGCTGATAGAGACGTTCTGCTACCAGATACCGATCCTCCTTTGTCTGAATACGGATCCCCGTTAATACCTCTGCCTCTGGGAGATTAGGCGTAACCGCATAGCTGACAGGCAGTAAGTACTGTTTCAGTGCAGAGACAGCATCCTCATTCAATAAAGACGCCCCGCCTTTTGCAATCATCACTGGATCTACAATCAGTTTTAACTGATATTGAACAGTTTTTTCAGCAACGGCTTGAATCATGTCTGCACTCCACAGCATCCCTGTTTTGACAGCATCCGGCATTAAATCTGCTGCTACCGCATCTATTTGACTTTGTAATGCCGCTACCGAAAGTGGATATATTCCGTGAACGCCCAGTGTATTTTGCGCTGTAACGGCTGTGATGGCAGACATTCCGTACACACCGAGCTCCTGAAAGGTTTTTAAATCTGCTTGAATCCCTGCGCCGCCGCCTGAATCTGAACCTGCGATCGTTAACGCTTTTTTGATTGTCATATCATCACATCCTTTTATTCCTAACCAATCCATTGATGATAAATCGTTCTTGCTTTGGCAATATCACTTGTTCCGTGTATAAGCGCTCTACCATCCTTGAACAGCACGAGCTTGAATTCACCCTTTTGACATGAAAGAAGATACGGATTTTCAAGCACATCCATTCCTGCTGCCTTTAACCGAAGAGCCACTTCGTTTAAGGGCGGCGGTGTTTGTGCGGCGTTGCGGATTTGCACTGTATTGCGGCCGCAAAGCACATCTGCCTTCGCTTGGCGATCATATGAAAGAAATGGATATGTGTGAAGTCCACAGCTTGGGCATTGTTCTTTCTTTAATGACAAAACGGAACGAATATCAGCACGTTCATTTGTCCATAAGTCAAAAGATCGTAATATCGGTGTGACTTGATGTCCAGTTAAATACTTTAGCGCATCAGCTACCTGATATGATGCCACTTGTTGCACAGCAGGACCAATAATACCTGCTGTATCACACGTCATACCTTGTGCAGGTAAATGCTCAAGCAAGCAGTGTAAACACGGCGTCTCACCAGGTATAACGGTAAAACTAACCCCATAACTGGCCACACATGCCCCGTAAAGAAAAGGAACATGGTGTTTTATTGCAGCATCATTCACAATCATCCGCACCTCAAAATTATCCGCTGCATCGATGACAATGGAAGCATCATAGATGAGTTCATCAATGTTTTGAGCTGTCACATCCATGACGAGCCCTTTCACCTTGACCTCACTGTTGACAAGTTTTAATCTCGATTCAGCCGCCACTGCCTTTGGCAGCCGATCTTGTACATCCTGTTCTGTATATAGCTGCTGGCGCTGAAGGTTGCTCCATTCTATATAATCTCTGTCCGCAATGATCACAGAGCCCACTCCAGCACGTACAAGCATTTCAGCACTTGCTGTCCCAAGTGCTCCCGCTCCAATAATAACTACTTTGGAAGCAAGAAGCCGCTTTTGACCTTCTGTGCCAATGGGTTGAAAGAGCTCTTGGCGTGAATAACGAGTGCTCAAAACGCTGGCATTCCTTCCTGCGGACTGCTTGCCGTACCATAGTTTTTCAATGGGATACGTCCTGCCTCGTAGCCTAGTCTTCCTGATTCAATCGCCAGCTTCATGGCTTTTGCCATTTTTACTGGATCCTTTGCTCCCGAGACAGCTGTATTGAGTAAAACACCGTCAGCTCCTAATTCCATGGCATAGGCAGCATCCTTCGGAGAACCAACACCAGCATCAATAATGACTGGAACCTTCGCTTGCTCGATAATAAATGAGAGATTCAAAGGGTTTAGTAAGCCTTGACCTGACCCGATTGGAGAAGCACCTGGCATAATCGCATGTACACCCAGTTCTTCTAACTTTCTTGCAAGTACCACATCATCCGATGTATACGGCAAAACAATAAATCCTTCTTCCAGTAACATTTCAGATGCTCTTAACGTCTCCACAGGGTCTGGAAGAAGAGATCTTGAACAGCCAATCACTTCCACCTTGATCATGTCACAAAGCCCTGATGCTTTCGCTAGACGAGCAATTCGCACCGCTTCTTCAGCAGTACTTGCGCCAGCTGTATTCGGAAGAAGCGTAAATCTTGAAAGATCGAGCTGCTCTAAAAAATTAGGCTGTGATGCTTCAAAAATATTCATTCTTCGCACAGCAAAGGTCAAAATTTCTGCTTCTGACACATCAACAGCTTCCTTTTGAACCTCAAATGATGGATATTTCCCTGTACCAAGTAATAGTCTTGATGTGAATGTTTTTCCGCCAATGTGTAGCATGATTTCATCCTCCTCCTACAAAGTGAACAATTTCAATCGTGTCATTTGGCTTGATTTCTTCTTTTTGAAAAGCTTCTTTATCAATAATTTCTTGGTTTTTCTCCACAATCACAACTCGGTTTTCCAGTTGATAGGCTGATAGGAGATCAAAAATCGTGCCGTTCTCTTTATCGAAATCAACGATTCTCCCATTCAATTGAATTTTCATACGAGCGATGCCTCCTTTCGGCCAATGCGAAATGCATGAAGCCAATCCTCTTTGACCTGTTGACCTAGTATGAGATTTCGAATGATCTCCCCAGTAATCGGCGCAAGCAGAATACCATTTCGGTAATGCCCAGTAGCAAATAGGATCCTATCGTCTTCTGGGTGCCTTCCGATATAGGGATGTCGGTCGCTTGTAGCAGGACGAAGCCCCGCCCAAAACTGATCAATTGGCATCTGCTTGACTGACGGCATGAGATCAGCTGCTTTTTGAATGACTGCTTCAATACCTCCAAGTGTTGGAACTGCATGCCAGTCATGTGGCTCCATCGTCGCGCCAATGACCAGTTTCCCGCTGTCTCTCTGAACTACATAACAATGGTCATGATAAATGGTGTGTTCAAGTGCTGGACCGTTATTCCATACAGACACACATTCTCCTTTCACTGGATAAAGAGAATGAGATAATCCTAGCTCTTCAAAAAAACGTCCAGACCATACGCCACTTGCCACAGTGAGGTGATCACATGTCCATGTGCCTTGCGTCGTTCTGACAATCAATGCATCTTGATGACGATTCACTTCAACTACTGCTGTATATTCTTTGACTTCCGCCCCATTTCGAACGGCCGCTTGAAAAAATGCACGACATACTGAATAAGGTTCAACATGTACATCATCCTCAATCAGACCTGCCCCAATGATTTTATCTGAAACTTGAGGCATCCGTTTTTTCACACTGCTGGCTTCAAGCCATTGAAACGTAGATAAATGCTGCATTCGGCAAAGAGCACGTTTTTCTTCCTCGGTAAATGCAAGTTTCATCATGCCGTCGCTTGATTTCCGAATATCAATGCCCGATTCATGTTTTAAATCAATTTTTAATTTTTCGTATAGCGCTTGGCTTGCTCGACCAACCTCAAAGAATATATCTTCATAACCTTCTCCTTCAGCATGTGCACCAAGCATACCAGCTGCTGCGCTCGTTGTTTTCTTCCCTACCTCATACTCCTCGAATACAACAACCTGTTTGCCTGCTTTTGCAAGGTGATACGCTGCTGACATCCCTATGATTCCACCCCCAATAATTGCTACGTCATAATGCTTTTTCATAAGGATTCTCCTTTAGCTTTTCAGAAAAGATTTGCGCCATCATTTTGGGTTCTGCCTGCGTGAAAAGACCAGACATGACAGCAATTCCTTTCAATCTTATACGCATCAATTCTGGGATTCGCTTTGGCGTGATGCCGCCAATGACCACCACAGGAATGGTCAGTGCTGAAGCCAGTTCTTCCGCAAGCTTCACGCCTCTTGCTTTTAGTCCCGGTTTACACGCTGTGTCATATACATGCCCAAACATCACATACTCTGCCCCTTCCTTCTCTGCTAGTTTCGCTTCTTCTAACGAATGAACAGACACGCCTGCATGAAGATGAGGAAACTTTTGTCTCAGCTCCTTTGGCGAAAAACTGTGTCCTGGGAGATGTACACGGTGAATATTCGTTAGAAGCGCGACATCTACTCGGTCATTGATCACCATTTTCTCTTTGGATACCCCTACAGCAAGGAGCCGATTCACGAGATGAACAAGCTCTCTGGCTGTTTTAGATCGTTCTCGTATATGAATAAAATCAACTTCTGGTTCGATTGCTTTTATTTGCTTTACTAGCTCTTCGATGGAAAGCGCATCATTTGTCACTGCGTGGAGTTCCACTTGTACCAACCCCATCTAAGCAAGCTGTATCCCATTTTTCCTTTTTATACGCCATCTCCCAGAACTGGTATTCATAATAGCTGGAGATCACAAAATTTTCTTTCATATTGGATCGCACATGTTCTGATGCTTGTTCTGCAAGTTCATCGAAACGGTTAACCTGTTCAAAGACGAGCTCTTTAAACCAATCTCCTCCATATGTTAAAATCCATTCTTGATAAATTGGATGTTCTGGTGTGGTTTGTTTCAATTTTTCACCAACCTCGTAATATAACCAGTAGCATGGCAATAGCGCTGCTAAAATTTCTTCAAATCGTCCACTTTTTACAGATCGGTACATATGTGAGGTATATGCATAAGCAGTTGGAGAAGGCTTAAAATTAGCTAGTGCTTCTTCAGAAATATGAAGGAGCTCTGTAAACTTTCTATGCAGCGATAGTTCTGCTTCATAAGTGCCCTGCGCATGGTACGCCATTCTGCCAGTGGTATGTAAGTCCTCACTCATAGCAGCTCCATATGATTGCACTTTTGCAAAATGGGTTAAGTAATACGAATCCTGCATGACGTAATAGGTGAAACGATCGAGTGAAAGCGTTCCATCCCCAATTCCTTTGACAAACGGGTGCGTAAAGCTTCCATTCCACCATTTTGCTGCTGCCTCTTTACACTCCTCTGAAAATGTCATGTTCCTCTCCTCCTGTTTTTTGTCATATAAAAAAGCCACTTTCCGCATGGAAAGTGGCTTGGAATTTGTAAAAAGCATAGTCAAATACCGCACCACTTCCCTACGCAGGTATGAACCTGTTCAGGTAATGAGGGTCTAAAAGTCTACACTTTTATCTCAGCCCTTTTGAAGGACTCCCCTAGTGGATCATTTATATGGTTTTGTTACTTCTATCTTAATCATGATTTGTTCATTGGTCAAGCGTTCATTGCAACTCTAACTGTGCGTTAAGTTCTGCAACATATGCCTTGCAACCAGACACAAGCACTCGATCACCGCTTCTCAGCGTCGCGTCACCATGCGGCACTAAACTGGATACTTCTCTGAAAAAACGCATAAATACGAAATCTCCGATAAAAAGAAAATCCCTCAGCATCACATTATAGTCAGATCATTGGCTACTACCAAGAGCTGATCACTCTCATAGACAAACTTGGATACGAACTGAAAAACCGTGGATAGAACAGGCAACTATCTTTGAAAAATCAATGATCTGCCCTTAGAAATCTGGCGTACGAAAGATTCCAGTCATGAAAAAACTCCCCTAAGGCAAACAGATTTTTTTAGTTCATCTGTCTCCCTTTAGGAGAGCATATCTTAGCAGGCTAGCATGTTTATTTTTTATAGGAGCAATGACTGCATGTCCCAAGGCAAAGGAGCCGAAAACGTCATTTGCTCACCTGTCATCGGATGAGGAAAGACAAGGGTTTCACTGTGCAGTGCCTGCCGGTCCATTCGCTCTTTAGTACCGCCATAAAGTGTATCACCAATAAGGGGATGACCAATATATTGCATATGCACACGAATTTGATGCGTTCTTCCTGTTTCGAGTACAAGAGACACATCAGACATGTCCAGACCAGTATGTAACGCTTTTACTGTATAATGTGTGACTGCGTCCTGACCATTCTCATCCACCATTCGTTCAATGATACTGTCTCCTTTTCTTGCAATCTGCGCCCTGATCGTTCCTTGCTTCTTTGGAATGATGCCATGTGTAAATGCCCGATACGTACGCTTCACTTCCCCTTTTTTTTGCGCTTTTGATAAAAGACTATGTGCAAAGCGATGTTTGGCTACAAGCATGACACCAGACGTATCACGATCAAGGCGGTTCACCAAATGAACGGTCAGATGAATAGACTGCTGTGCATAATGATGTAGCAATCCATTTGCAATACTGTTTTCAGGATGCTCTCTAGAAGGAATAGATGGAATAGACGGCTTTTTATTTAGCACGAGCACATGCTCATCTTCAAATAAAATATTAAGCGGAATGTCAACAGGCTTTAACCCTTCACTCACCTTTTCTTCAGGAAATATAATCGTGAGCGTGTCTCCCTCATTTAGTTCGTACCTGACGGTGACATGTTCTCCATTAATGAGCAAATCGCCGCCACCAAACTTAATATCTGTCAGCATTCTTTTCGATATACCGAGATCAATTAAGTAGTCTTTTAAAAGCAGACCCTTTTCTTTCAGTGAAATTGTTTTGGTTAGCTTAAAGTATTCCAGCGAAAACGACCTCTTTCTTATTCTCCTTTTCCAATAAAGGAATCTTGCACTCTTTTCCAAAAAGGAAACGGTCTAAAACGGGCAAAACGGACATTCTCATTAGCCACGCGGCATTGAATGGATTTGACGTCTTTATGTAACAATGTCAAATGATCAATCGTTACCTGAAAATCCACATCATTAATTGGCTTAATGACACACGTGTGGTGGTCTGGCAAAATAAGCGGTGAGCCCACTGTCCGGAAAACTCTGTTATTGATGGATGCCATTTCTGCAAGCTGAATGGCTCTAATGGATGGATGAATAATGGCTCCACCGAGCGCTTTATTATAAGCAGTACTTCCAGACGGCGTGGACAAGCAAAGACCATCTCCTCTAAATGTTTCAAAGAGCTGTCCTCTAATCTCAACATCCGCTACAAGTGTTCCTTCCATGCTTTTAATGGTGCACTCATTCATTGCTAAATATTTCTCTTCTTGTCCGCCATCGTTGTACCTGACAATAACTTCAAGAATGGGATATTCAACAATATGATAAGGCGTTTTCGCAATAGCCAGTACAAGCTTTTCAATTTCACTTGGGACCCAGTCTGCATAAAAACCAAGATGACCCGTATGCACACCGACAAAAGCTGTTTCATTTAGACGGTCGCTGTAGCGGTGAAAAGCATATAAAAGGGTGCCGTCTCCCCCAACAGTAATGACAAGATCCGGTTCTTCTTCATTTAGTTCCATTCCAAAATCCAGTAAGTAAGTCTGAATTTTATTTTTGAGTGCATCAGATACAGAATTCCCTTTTGAAGAAACTGCAAATTTCATGAATTCTTCTCCTTTTTCACCTCGCTGCGATAAGAGGGCAGCAGCATATTTGATCAAGCACGACTCAGTTATCTGTTTTCTTTTTGCGCGAGAATGCCACCTGTGCTTCCTGAATCTCCCCTCTGATTTCAGACATCTCATCATCAAGAAGAGATGCTGCTTCAGAGGCTCTTTGCAACCGAAGCTTGACCTTCTCCGGTATATTCCCGCTATATTTATAATTAAGAGAATGCTCAATAGTCGCCCAAAAATTCATGGCAAGTGTTCGTATTTGGATTTCGACCAGTAGCTGCTTCTCCCCATTAACCGTTTGCAGCGGGTATAAAACAACGAGATGATATGATCGGTATCCGCTTTCTTTATGTTCTGCAATATAGTCGCGTTTATCTACAACAACAAAATCTTTTCGTGACTGAAGCATTTTTTTCACGACTTGTATATCTTCTACAAACTGGCACATAATGCGAAGCCCTGCAATATCCTGCATCGTTTCGATTTCATGCATCGGAATGTTTTTACGCTTTGCCTTTTCCAATATGCTAGCAACGGGCTTCACTCGGCCTGTCACAAATTCTACTGGTGAATGGTCATCCTCGAATTCATACAGCTTTCGAATGCCTTTTAGTTTCACTTTTAATTCTTCGACTGCTTGTTTATATGGTGCGAGGAATTGATCCCATTGTTTTTTGTCCATGAAATTTCCCCCAATTCCAAATACCTAATTATTTCAGAGGAATGTGTTTTTCACTTTCTCTTCCATATCTCCGTAATTGGCATTGTCTTTAATATTGTCGATTAAATAGTTTAATTCCTGATGAAGTTGAATAAGTTCTAGCGTTTTTTGTTCTGCTGTCAAATAGACAGGCATGTCACGATTCATTGCTTCTTTTAATGGAGCCCATATGTTCTCTCCTAAAATAAGATACGTAAAAGACTCCTCATTTTCAAGTATGTAAACGAACGCAAAGTGATCAGAATCAACAAGCATTTGTCCCGATGCCTTTGCTTTTTGAATATGCTCATCCGACTGGATCGCCAAAAACAGTCCGTCTTCTTTTAAAGTTGCTTCTATGATTTCAATTCTGTTTTGCATCATAATCTCCTTTACAACAAAGTACACCTTTATTTTATCACATCAAGTTCAATATTGATAAACCGAACTTTTTGAGAAAACATTGATTTTCTTTTGAATTCATTATTTTACTTCATCATCATGAACATCAGCACATGTCAAACGGTGCAAAAACATTGTTAAAAATGAAATGTCACTTGCTAACACACTTCGTGTACAATAACTATATTTCCTCTAAATGAAAGGTTGATGTCAAAATGTCACAGGAAATTGAAATAGAACTAAAGCAATTATTAACGAAAGAAGAATTCGAACAACTAAAACAATACTTCCAATTGAAAGATGCAGACTTTCGCACTCAAACCAACTATTACTTTGATACACCCCAATTTGATATAAAATCTCATTTTGCTGCACTGAGAATCAGAGAAAAAAATGGTCATTGGGTCTTGACTTTAAAGGAACCGCACGAGCTCGGGTTACTGGAAACTCATCAAGAGATAGATCCCCCTCTTCAACTTGAAAACTTTAATATACCAGAAGGTGAAGTCGCTGAACGTTTGAAGGGTCTTAACATTCCAAAAGATCAGATTGTATATTTCGGTTCTCTTGAAACATCAAGAGCAGAAAAAATGATCAAAGAAGGCTTAATTGTTTTGGATCACAGCCGATATTTAACAGTAGAGGACTATGAATTAGAGTTTGAGGTGAACGATATAAACATCGGACAAGCCGCATTTACACAATTGCTCAGTCAATTTCATATTCCAACTCGCAACACCAAAAACAAAGTGATTCGTTTTTATGAAGAAAAAATAAAAACACAGAAATAGATAAATTCTTTGAGGGAGGAACATGATGAACGTCAATCAACTTCAATCCTTTATGCAACTTCAAGCGCTTAAAACATTACAAACGGATAATGGACAAACGACAGCGGCTACTGATCAAGAATCAAACGCACAAGCTTCGTTTCAGACGCTGCTTCAAGATTTTTTAGGCAGAACGGATTTATCACGTCTTCCGCTATCAATCTCGGCATTAATGGGTCAGGATACATCAACGGTACCGAGCACTCAATATGCAAGAACCAACCCTTATCTATCAGCAATTGCAAGCAATGAACAATTATCTCCTCAAGCCTTGTATTCAAATGACTCTCAATTGAATACAGCCAATGGGATTGGTAACGTGACGAACACCGACTATACACCGCCACTTCAAAAAGCTGTCTCAAGTGCTTCATCAAAAGAGATTAATCAGATCGTGTCACAAATGGCTCAAAAACACGGTGTTCCTGAAAAGCTCATCCATGCAGTCATCCAGCAAGAATCCGGCTATCGTACAAATGCTGTCAGCCACGCAGGCGCACTTGGACTCATGCAGCTCATGCCATCTACTGCTAAATCTCTTGGCGTAAGTAACGCCTTTAATGCAGCAGAAAATATTGAAGGCGGAACGAAGTATTTGAAACAAATGCTTAATAAATACAATGGAAATATCTCACTTGCACTTGCGGCCTATAACGCAGGCTCAGGAAATGTAGATAAATACGGAGGCATTCCTCCATTTAAAGAAACACAAAATTATGTAAAGAAAATCACAGCGCAATATTTTGCTTAAACCGAAGAGAATAACCCCTTCGGTTTTTTGTATGTCGCTTTTCACCCTTTTTTGACTGAATGTGTTATGATATGGTCAATTGATCATAGATCCCAGCCCCTCGCTCTTTGACAAAGGACGAAAAGCGGTTTGTTTGTGGAATTGATTTGGGGTTGTTAAAATAAGTATACAAGAATAGAAACAGCAAAAAAGAACAAACTGAAAATCACTTTTTAAATAAATGAACTTCGCAATAGGATCATCATCCTATTAGCTATGAGTAAAAGGAGTAGTCAACATGGTACAATCGTTTAACGCACCTTACGAAGCGGTTGGAGAAGAACTTCTATCGCAACTTGTTGATACTTTTTATGAAAATGTAAAGTGTCATCCTTTGCTTCATCCTATTTTCCCGGATGACTTAAAAGAAACAGCAAGAAAACAAAAACAGTTTTTAACTCAATATTTAGGCGGACCTGCACTTTATACTGAGGAGCATGGACACCCAATGCTAAGGGCTAGACATCTCCCTTTCCCAATCACTGAAGAGCGGGCTGACGCATGGCTTGAATGCATGGAGGATGCAATGAATAAAGTAGGATTAACCGGCGATATTCGTGACTTTTTATTTGAGCGACTCTCATTGACAGCTCATCATATGGTTAATCAAACACCTGAAAAGGACGGACGATCTTGAGCTGCAATCAGCACGATCAATATTTCTCACACTGTCACGGACATCCTCAAAAGCCGATCGAAATCTATGTATTCATTGATCCTCTCAGCCCAGACTGTTGGTTATTAGAGCCATCAATTAAAAAATTGAAAATGAAATATGGCCGTTTTTTCACTTTACGAACGGTCACAAGCTCTAGCATCAATGCATTGAACCGGAAAAGAAAGAAACATCTGCTGACTGAAGCATGGGGAAAATTCGCAACAAAAACTCAGACCAAAAAAGAACAATTGCTGTCTGAACAAATTGTGACATCACCTTATCTGGCATCGCTCGCCTTGAAAGCGGCTGAACTCCAAGGTAGGAAGTGCGGAATGAAATTTTTACGTCTTATTCAAGAGTCACTTTTTTGCCATCAGCAAGATGTGACAAGTGAGCATGTGCTTTTAGAAAATGCAAAAAATGCGGGGCTGGATATAGACGAATTCAAGCGAGACATCCATTCTCAAAGTGCTGTCAAAGCACTGAAATGTGATATGAAAATTGTAGCTGAAATGGACGTATCTGAGCTCCCTACCTTCGCCTTTTTTAATACGATAAACGGAGACGAAGGACTGAAGATCTCAGGTGCACACTCTTATGATGTGTACGAAGAAATTCTCTTTGAATTGATAGGTGAAAAGCCAACACCTTCAGAAAGACCTCCAATTGAATGGTTTATCGCTTATTTTCAGTTTGCATCAGCGAAAGAGATTGCCGTTGTATATGATCTGACCCTCGAACAGGTCGAACGAGAAATGAAAAAGCTCGCATTCGCTAAAAAAGTGGAACGTGTACAAGTACAACAAGAAATGTTTTGGCGCTATAAAGAAGATGAAAACCATACAGATGTTGATGTCTACCGCTGTGAGAATGAACATGGGTGCTGACCCATGTTTTTTCTTTGCAGATAAAAAAGAACTCTTGTTCTATTTTCAGATACGAAGAAACCGCGCCGGGATAAGCGCGGTTTCACTATGTCTTAACGACAACAAAGGGGATGGGAGAAATTTTTCACGGTCAAACAAAGGGGTAATGTTTGTATGTGATTAATTTCACATCTGTAGTATATCAAATTTTGTCGACTTTTGACAACCGATATACTATATGTTCATATTTTTGTCACAAAACATAAGAGGACTGTCACTTTCATATAGTGAAAGTAACAAAAAAATGGGGGGATTTGCATGCGCAGCACATACATTGGACTTGTTGCCATCGGCTTATGCTTCTTTATTAATATATTAGGTCTAATGAAAATGCTACCTCTTTATCTCACCTCTCCACTCTTATTTGGTTCGATTCTCTTTACACTTTATCGAATGAATCACCGGAAGACATTTAAAGGATTTAAAGGGTGATAAATGGAGTGAGCTTCTCATCTTAAACTGGAGAAGCTTTTTGCTGGCTTAAAAAAAGAAAAACTCCTGCCAAAAGATGCGTTAATACGCATTTTTGACAGAAGTCATGATTACTCACTTGTTTTTGAAATGAGCTCTTCCATTTCATTTAGTTTTTCCTCAAACAATTGACAAGCAGCTTCAATCGGCTTTTTGGATGCCATATCGACGCCTGCTTTTTTCAGCACATTGATAGGGTAGTCGGAGCTTCCTGCTTTTAGGAAATCTGTATAACGGTCCACCGCAGGTTTTCCTTCCTCCAATATTTGCTTACTTAACGCTTGAGCTGCACTATAACCTGTCGCATATTGATACACATAATAGTTGTAATAGAAATGCGGAATTCTAGACCACTCTAATCCGATTTCCTTATCAACAACCATGCCGTCACCAAAATACTTCTTATTCAGATCGTAATAAAGATTCGTCATAAACTCTGGAGTTAATGCCTCCCCTTCTTGTGCTTTCACGTGAATAAGATGTTCAAATTCAGCAAACATGGTTTGTCTAAATACAGTCCCTCTAAATCCTTCTAATAGATGATTCAGAACATACAAACGCTGCTTTTTATCCTGTAAGTTGTTTAGCAAATATTCTCCTAATAACGCCTCATTTGTTGTGGAAGCAACTTCAGCAACAAAGATACTATAGTTTCCATACGGATATGGCTGGTGCTTTCTTGTATAATAGCTGTGGACTGAGTGACCAAATTCATGCACCAAGGTAAATAAATTATCGATATTATTTTGCCAGTTCATTAAAATATAAGGGTTTGTTCCATAACTTCCAGATGAATAGGCTCCGCTTCGTTTTCCTTTATTTTCATAAACGTCAACCCAGCGGTTATCGAGTCCTTCTTTTACAATGGACACATACTCTTCCCCTAATGGCGCGAGACCTTTAAGCATGTACTCCTTAGCTTCATCGTATGTTAACTTCATGCCCGCATCTTTCACAAGCGGTGTATACAAATCATAATTGTGCACTTCATCAAGCTTTAATACCTTTTTGCGCAATTCTATATAGCGGTGTAATAACGGTAAATATTGATGAATCGTATCAATCAGATTGTCATACACTTCTTCTGGAATGCTATTGCGAGATAAAGCAGCTTCCCTTGCCGATTGATAATTACGTACTTTCGCATAAAAATTATCCTTTTTAATAGAACCGCTAAGTGTGGAGGCCAGTGTATTCTTATATTGATCATACGTTTTGTAAACGGCCTTGAAGGCATTCTTTCTCACTTCACGGTCATCACTATTTAAAAATGTGATAAAGTTACCATGTGTAATCTGCTTTTCTTCCCCTTTTTCATCCTTTACAGTAGGGAAAGATATATCAGCATTATTAAACATACTAAATGTAGTGGATGAAGATGAGAGTGGTTCAGAGGCTTCAGCTAATAAAGCTTCCTGCTCCTCACTTAAAATGTGCGGGCGCTCTTTGTTAATTTCTTCGAGAGCGTGAGAATAAAGTTTTAATTCTTCTTTCTCCATAATAAATTGCTGCAGTTTATCTTCTTGTATCGATAAAATTTCTGGAACAATATAAGCAGATGCACTAGACAACTGTGTATATAGATTGGACGCTTTATCATTTAATGCCTGGAATGATGAATTTGTGGTGTCTTCATCGTATTTCATGTGCGCATATGTATAAAGCTTGCCAAGCTTTTCAGAAAGTTGATCCTGAAATGTTAGGGCTTCATACAAAACATCAGCAGAGTGTGCCAGCTTGCCTTTAAATTGTGCAAGCTTAGGGATGTCTTTTTTTACATTTTCGTATTCCTTGTTCCATGTATCGACGCTTTCAAAAATATCTTCAAGACGCCATTTGTTTTCTTCTTGTACTTCGCTTCTGTCTGGTAAATGGTTGCTTTTACTTTGTGAAGTCATATGAATCCCCCTTGCTTGAGATATGTTGAACCAATCTTTCGGTAAGTGAAAGAAATTGGCGTTGTATTTATCTTCTTTGTTTTGAACTATATTTGTCAAATCATATGCAGAAATAAATACTGAACAGACTAAAAAAATGAGAAAAAAACGTTTCTTTCTATTCACTAGCAACACCACCTTTTTCTTATGATGATCAAAGTGGGCTAGAAACATGCTAATGAAATAAGAAAGCATCTCGTTTCAATGCTTCTTCTAGTGTGCGTATAGGCTTTTGATTCGCAGTTACTCTATAATTACCCTCTTTGATTACTTGTAAAAACCCGCAGGATAACAAAGCCTTTACATATGCGGTGATGGCCGCTTTCACATCTTCTATTGTCACATTGGCATATCTAAACTTCACTTCTTTCGCCTGCACACACCGGTAGATTTCTTTTATAAGCATCTGAATGGTCAAGGATTCATTCCCTTTTCTCCTGACCATCCAATCATAAAGATAGCCCTGCCATACATAAACGGGACTAGTAAAAATATACGCTTCTGTAAGCGGAATAAACATTTCAACTGGCATAAATGGGAACGCCGTTTGATGATGTTGATAGAAAAGTTGCTGCAGCCGCTTGCTTTCGCCTGATAAAATACGGGGAGGCCGCTGTCTAAATTGCTGAACACATTTCAGCCATTGCTTATTCAACGGCTGCTTTTTAGGCTGCTTATGAAGCATCTCTGAGATTTGATGACAGGCTGAAAGCGGCTGAACGGTCATTACGGCACATGTTTTCGAAGGCTGAAAGGCAAATATATCGTCAAGATAAATGAGTGTTTGCTGGATCGGACAATAATAGATCAGACGCTTTCTTTGTGAAACCCGCAACATTTCCCAATGAATGGCGGAGAATGAAAAAAGCTGAGCAGATTTTCGATTTAAACGATTTGCACCTAATATCCAAACTGGAACCATGCCTGCTGCGCGCAGACCTGAATTTCTCTTCATCAGCTCCCGCTCTGAAATGTTCGCACATTGAAATTCGATCGCATAGCTTACGTCACCATCAACGACTGTGACATCAGGCCGCTGCTGAATGGATGGAATATACTTCTCAAGGTTTGGCTGATGTCCAAGTCGCTTCAGCCAATCGATGATGGTTGTTTTACCGGCTTGATGATAGGCGGTTTCACCTTGAATGGCGAAAGGACATGCTGTGAACTGAATGTGTGCAAAATGATACATACGATGCTCACCTAACTTCAATCGAACCTCCTGTCTACATTCAGGACAATAAAATTTGCAAGTGTTCCTCACATGCTCTAGCCGGCTCTTCGTTAGATGATGCGTAATACGGATGAGTCTCCCATTATCCATGATAGCTGCGTTCATTCATCTCACCCCTTGCTCTTTGATGACCATATTATAGCTTGTTCTTTTAGAGTTGAGCGAATGTGGAAAAATGTATTTTGCCCATTCAAAACACATGTTTAATGACCAATTCCCTATGAAAATAAAAAATCCCCCTATCAAAAAAAGGGGGAAACACAATATTTAAAGAAGTGGTGATAATAATCGTGCTGTTGATTCAAACAGCCTCACCCTCAAAGGTCTTTTTGCAAATTCATCTGGCACAATTTCGTTTGACTGCTCTAGATCACCTAAGAAGTCATTGACCAGTTTCTCCGTACTTTTTGTTTTATAAAGAAACGCATTTACTTCAAAATTTAAGTGGAAGCTTCTCATATCCATGTTTGCAGTCCCAATCGAAGCAAGTTCACTGTCCACAATGATAAACTTACTATGCATAAAGCCTTGGTCATATTCATAGACCTTCACCCCTGCTTCAAGAAGCTCAGGAAAGTATGAGCGAGACGCATGGAACACAATTCGTTTGTCAGGATTTTTTGGGGCAATAATCCGTACATCCACCCCGCTCAAAGAGGCAATTTTCAGTGCTGACAAAATATCAACATCGGGAATAAAATAAGGAGAAGCAATCCAAATAGACTTTTTTGCAGAAATTATCATTGAAAAAAAGAGATTTTTAATAACCTCCCACTGTTTATCTGGACCACCTGCAATCATTTGCACTCCTTCTGTTGTACTCTCAAAATGACTGAAATCCTTAAAATATTCCTCACCTGAACAAGTTTCATTTGTCATATAATACCAATCCTGCATAAAAATCTGCTGCAAATCGCGAACAGCCTCTCCTTTAATCATGAGATGTGTATCGCGCCAGAATCCGTATTGTCTGCTTCTGCCCATGTATTCGTCCCCAATGTTCAGGCCTCCTACAAATCCAACTTCTCCATCAATGACGACAATTTTCCGGTGATTTCGGAAATTAATTTTATTACTTAATAATGGCAGTCTGACAGGTAGGAATGGTACGATCTGTACACCGGCCTTTTCTAGGTCGGCTATATATTGACGAGAGAGCTGTAAGCTACCTACATCGTCATACAGAAATCGAACAATCACTCCACTTTTTGCTTTCTCAATCAAAATGTCTTTTAACTCATTGCCAAGATGATCATGCCGAAGAATATAATATTCTAAGTGAATGTGATGTTTTGCTTTTTTAATCTCTTCAAAGATATGAGAGAACGTTTCCTTTCCATTTGTTAGGACTTTAGAGGACGTGCGATATGTGATGGGGGTATGTCCAAGTCTGTGTGCTAGCTTAAATAAGCGTTGCTGATGATCACCCATATGTGTCATCTTTTCGATTGCTTCTCTGTGAATTCGTTCATCTTCCTGAATTAATTGTTCATCTAGTGCCGCCTTCTTTTCGAACAACCGGCGCTTCTTGATATTGCGTCCAAAGAAGATGTAGAACAAAAACCCAAATAACGGAAAACTCCCAAGAAGCACAAGCCATGTAATGGTTTGGGAGGGATTTCTGTTCTCTAAGAATATGACAAATCCGATGAATATAATCGATAAGGTGAAAAGGACACTGATTGAACTAAGCACACTTACCGCTAAATCACCGGCAAAAATACGAACAATAAAATAAGCACCTATCGTAATGATAAGAAAGAAAAGAACCTTGACTATATTTCTCATTTGATTTTCTCCTTGCCGATCTCTTTGTCTAATTGATTCAGATAAAAAAGTCGATTCCTCTATAGAAATCGACTTTTTGTCGTTTACGAGAAGTGCTGTTGAATCGTTTCAAGGGCATTTCCTTTGACAATCAGCTGACCGTATTCTTGCAGTCTGTAAATGCTGACCACTGATTCATGAGCGTATTCAAGTAGTATGCTAAGCTTATTCTCAACTTGCTCATCTGACAAATCCTCGTGGAAGTCAACATATAGATAATAACGATTTTCAAACGAATATAAACTTGTCGTAAAGTCCTGCATATTTAATTGAGAAAGTGCAATTAAATCTTCAAAGTCATCCAATTTCAATACGAATTGAAGTTGAAGTTTTTTGTCCTTCTCATTATGTTCTTCTTGATCCTGCTCCTCTTTATGAAAATCATTGAGCAGTGCATCTAGACTGTCTTCGTCTGTTTGGTCTTTTTTATCCTCTGGAATCGGCAATTCAAGCTTTTGTCCATCTTTAGAAAGTTGGGCTTTTGTCACGACAATTTCAAGACCTTTATCAAGTGCCTGTACTTGAATCCAAAGCGGTCCCTCGACTGCAAACTCTTCTTCTTCGTGCACTTCGTCCATTACTTCCCAGAACAGCTCTTCACTGCGCTCACGATTATACCAAATCTCTTCACGGTCAAAGCCGCGATCTTCAATATCACCGTAGGAAATATAAAATTTCACTGTATGTTCATTTATTCTTTCAATTTCCATTTTGCCAACCTTCCCTTCTATATAAGATGTTGAAGGGACATACAAGCTCCCAATTAATAGTACTTTACTACACTTTACCCGTTCCGTCTACATGTTAACCTTTGAAAGACTTGAGGTAATGCTTTGTACTGTCTATTTTATGATAAAACATGAATAAAAGAAATAAAAACGCATTTTTTGCAGAGAAAACTTGCAGAAACATATATTTGAATTGTTCTCATATATTGTTTGTACGAGCTCTAATAGTGAAACGAGGTGAATGAGATGGAAGCAGAGTGGATCGTCTCCTTTTTCATGATTATTGGCATAGACCTGATACTAGGCGGAGATAATGCCTTCATCATTGCCATGGCCAGTCGAAGCTTATCAGATGATAAACGTAATAAAGCCATATGGATCGGCACTCTTTTGGCAGTGTTGATGCGGATGACTATGACAGGTGCTGCGGTATATTTATTGACCATCCCTTATTTACAATTTATCGGAGGGCTCTTTCTCCTTTATATAGGATACAATCTGTTAATTGAACAAAAGAAAGAAACGCTTCTTATTAAAAGTAGCGGCTCCCTTTGGCGTGCTGTCCAAACGATTGTAGTTGCCGACCTCCTAATGTCACTTGATAATGTCATTGCTATTGCAGGTGCTGCAAAAGGAAATATGGCGCTGACAATGATCGGATTAATGATTTCGGTTCCTATTATTATTGGGGGGAGTAAACTCATTCATGCAGCATTAACAAAATTTCCGTTTCTTTTATATGGAGGAAGTGCTCTTTTAGCTTTTACTGGGGGAGAAATGATTGTCCGCGACGTTCAATTGAATGACTTTATGATGCAGCATACAACCCTTGAGTTTTTGCTTCCATTCTTAACAGTCGTGACTGTCATTTTAGCCAGCCTATTTTATGAACAAACAGCAGAAAAGTGAATCAAAAAAAGCTGCCGAATCATCGGCAGCTTTCGTATTAGTTAGCAAGTCGCTGTGCTTCTCTAAGCTGGAATGTACGAACCGTTCTTGGAAGGAAACGTCTGATTTCATCTTCATTGTAACCGACTTGAAGACGTTTTTCGTCCAAAATAATTGGGCGTCTTAAAAGACCAGGGTGCTCATTGATGAGTTTATACAATTGTTGAAGCGGCATTGTCTCAACATTCACATTCAGCTTTTGGAATACTTTAGAACGTGTTGAGATGATTTCGTCTGTTCCATCTTCAGTCATTCGAAGAATTTCTTTGATTTCATCGATTGAAAGAGGCTCAGAAAAAATGTTTCTCTCTTGATATGGGATATTGTGCTCTTCTAACCACGCTCTTGCTTTTCTGCATGATGTACAGCTTGGTGATGTGTATAATGTTACCATAAATCTTCACTCCTCAATTGTAGTAGAATGAATATTGATCTGTATTCTTAAATTAAAATTGTTCTAAATAAGTAATCTTTATAGTGATTATACTATAAAAAAGTAAGTGTGAACAGATTTTCTTGTAATTTTTGTGACAAAAACTAGACAATTTCATTCAATTAATGATAATTGATGTCTAAACATTCTCATTTAGTCAAGATGATCGAAAATATTTTTTTGCTTTTTATTTTCAATTACCTTTAAAACATCGTCAACATCTTCATACGATTGTCCATACCACTCTTCATCTTTATACGTATGGATTTTTTCGTATGTTTTCCTCATAGCCTCTAGCACCTCTTCCTCATTATCTGTAAGAGGTGACCAATAAAGGATTTCCATACGGTTCACTTCATTGGTTGAAAGTGACCTTCGTTTATAACCGATTGATTCGGCATGTTTGAAATGTTCTCTTTGATAAAATTTTAGGCGCTTTGCAGTATCTGCATCATCTTCATCTACAGGCTCGACCTCAAGCAAGATCGGTTTCTTTTGTTCCTTTAGCTGATGAATCAGCTTTGACCCGAGGCCTTCACCTCTTGCATCCTTGGAAACGAATAAATAATCTATAAAGATGAAAGAATCAAATTCAGCATACATCATCACATGATGAGGCCCTTCCTCCTTATGATAAATATCACTTCTTTCCTTTAACAAAGCTTCCATATGCTTTTTTGATTTCATTTCTTCTATCGGGAAATATTCACTGAGCTTTTCATACCAATTCATAGATACGCTCCTTATGTTATCATCAAGAACCACTTTCTTATACATTCCCGATTTCCTGCTAATTAAACGCCTGTACTAGTAAGACGCAATAATGTCATAGGTGGTTTCACCTGTTTTCAAACTAAGCGAAAAAAGTTTTATCTCGAGCAATTCATCAGCAGTTGAAAACAGACAGAAATAACAAGCGTCAACGCAAAGCAAAATGGACCCATATTGACTTTTTTCAAATAAAAAGAAGCACTGATCATTCAGTACTTCTTCTACATGTTCTTATAGATTAGCTTTTAGCTGTTTGAATTCCTCATCTGTACAACTCACAAAGTGGCCTGGCTTCACTTCACGGAACTCGGTGTTTGCCCCTTTATGGACAGATGGGTCATACTTAATTCGTTTACGATTACGCTCATAATCAGGATCTGGAAGCGGGATCGCTGATAATAGAGATTTTGTATACGGATGAAGCGGGTTTTCATACAACTCATTCGCTGGTGCCAATTCAACCAATTTTCCAAAATACATCACACCGATACGGTCGCTGATGTATTTAACCATGGAAAGATCATGCGCAATGAATAAGTATGTCAATCCTTTTTCTTTTTGCAATTCTTTCATTAAGTTGACAACCTGTGCTTGGATTGACACATCTAGTGCAGAGATCGGTTCGTCGGCAATGATGAAATCCGGTTCAACCGCTAATGCACGAGCAATTCCAATACGCTGTCTTTGTCCACCAGAAAATTCGTGTGGATATCTATTCGCATGCTCTTTGTTTAAACCAACTGTCTCAAGCAATTCATATACACGCTCTTTACGCGCTTGCTTTGTTTTTGCAAGGCCATGAATGTCAATGCCTTCTGCAATGATATCTAGCACTGTCATTCTAGGATTCAGAGAGGCGTATGGATCTTGGAAGATCATCTGCATTTGGCGGTTGAAAGCAAGCAATTTTTGTCTTGATTTCTTACCGTGTACATTTTCTCCTTTGTAGAGAACTTCGCCGTCTGTTGCTTCATAAAGTCTGATAATAGAGCGTCCGGTCGTTGATTTACCACAACCAGATTCACCCACTAGTCCAACTGTTTCCCCTTTATAAATATCAAATGATACACCGTCTACTGCTTTCACAGTTCCTCTTGGTGTATGGAAATGCTGTTTTAAATTTTTGATTTCTAAGAGTTTTTCTGCCATGCTATTCACCCTCTTTTACTAATACAGGTTTTTCGTAGCTACCTTCTATTTCGCGCATTCTCGCCTTAACTGAAGCTGGCGGTTCAACTTTAGGTGCATTTGGATGAAGTAGCCATGATTTCACATAATGGGTATCTGATACTTTGAACATAGGCGGCTCTTGTTCAAAGTCAATTTTCATTGCATAATCACTGCGAGGCGCAAATGCATCCCCTTTTGGCGGGTTTGTCAAGTCAGGCGGTGTTCCTGGAATAGCTGTTAGCTTTCCTTCTTCTCCACCATCTGCATCTAGGCTTGGCATAGAAGCTAATAGTCCCCAAGTATATGGATGCTTTGGATTGTAAAAAATTTCATCCACTGTACCCATTTCAACGATTTGACCTGCATACATGACGGCTACTCGATCAGCGACATTGGCTACAACACCTAGATCATGGGTAATAAAGATAATAGATGTTTCGATCTTTTGCTGTATTTCTTTCATTAACTCTAAAATTTGTGCTTGGATCGTTACATCAAGTGCTGTCGTTGGCTCATCGGCAATTAATAGCTTTGGATTTGCCGCAAGAGCCATTGCAATTACAACCCTTTGTCTCATTCCGCCACTAAATTCGTGAGGATATTGTTTAATTCTTTTTTCAGGCATTGAAATACCAACAAGTTCTAATAATTCAATGGCTCTTTTTTCAGCGGCTTCTTTTGAAATTTGTTCGTGCTTGAATAGAACCTCTGTAATTTGTTTACCGATCTTCATCGTTGGGTTAAGTGAAGTCATCGGATCTTGGAAAATCATTGAAATTTCTTTTCCGCGAATTGATTGCATCTGCTTCTCGGATTTTTTCACAATATCTTGACCATCAAATAAGATTTCTCCACGTTTGAAATAACCCGGCGGCATCGGGATTAATCTCATGATGGCTTGTGATGTGACACTTTTACCTGAGCCAGACTCACCTACAATGGCAAGCGTCTCTCCTTTATTTAAGTGGAAGTTCACACCTCGAATGGCTTGAACCTCTCCACCATATGTTTTAAATGAGATTGCAAGGTCTTTCACCTCTAGAATACGTTCACGTTCCATCCTAATCACTCCCTTATTTACGCAACTTCGGATCTAAAGCGTCTCTTAGTCCGTCGCCAACCACGTTAAAACCAAACATTGTTATACAGATAAATGCGGCTGGGAACCATAATCTCCACGGATAGTACGTCATGGCTGGGATCCCGTCTGACGCCATTGTTCCCCAGCTCGCTAACGGAGCAGGTACACCTAGCCCTAGATAACTTAGAAATGCCTCTGTAAAAATCGCAGTAGGAATGGTTAATGTCATGGTGACAAGAATTGGTCCCATTGAGTTTGGAATTAAGTGTTTAAATAAAAGTCTAGATGTTTTCGCACCTAGTGTTTGTGCTGCAAGAACGTACTCTTGGCTTTTCAATTGCAAAACTTGTCCCCGAACAATACGTGCCATGTTGATCCAACCTACAACTGTCATGGCTAGGATGATGGTTAAAAGTCCTTTTGGCAGAACGACCATCATTAAAATTACCATTAAAAGCGTTGGAATTGCCCATAGTACGTCTGCAATACGCATCATCACTTCATCTGTACGGCCGCCTTTGAACGCAGCAATACTCCCCCAAATGATCCCGATGATCACGTCAAGAACAGCTGCAGCCAGCCCGATAAAAATCGAGATTCTTGCGCCTACCCATGTACGAACAAACATATCTCTTCCTAAATCATCCGTCCCAAACCAGTGCTCTTTAGACGGCGGTTGATCAGCGTTTAGAAGATCTGTTGTTGAGTAATCATATTTAGATAGCCACGGTACTATCACGGCCAACACGACAATGATGAAAATAATCGCAAGTCCAACCATCGCAAGTTTATTTGCACGAAAACGAAGCATAGCATCCTTCCATAAAGAAAGACTGGGTTTAGATATTTTTTCAGATTCTGCTGCATCAGCCGTTGCCGGCACAAATAAGTCTTTATTCAACTCTTCCATGTGTTAGACTCCTTTCTTTGCCTTAGTCAATTTAATTCTAGGATCAATCATGCCGTATAAAATATCTACAATGAGAATGCTAAGTAATAGAATAATACTATAAAAAACTGTCACACCCATGATAACGGTATAGTCACGGTTTGTAATACTTGTGACAAAGTGAGAGCCGAGCCCAGGAATACCGAAAATCTTTTCTACAACGAAGCTACCGGTTAATACCGAAGCTGCCATCGGCCCCATATAGGTGACTACAGGCAATAATGCGTTTCGAATTGCATGTTTCATCGTAACAGCTGTTTTAGTTAATCCTTTGGCTCTAGCCGTTCTAATATAGTCACTGTTTAGTACTTCAAGCATACTTGACCGTGCAAGTCTGGCAATAAACGCCATTGGCATGAAGGAAAGTGCGATAGAAGGTAGCACGGTGCTTGCCCAAGACTCCCATCCTGCAACTGGGAAAATTGCTAAAAAGCTTGCTTCTGATGCAAATAAATATTGTAGAAGCGCTGCTAAAATGAAACTTGGAACAGATATTCCAAATATTGTTAAAATAGCAATCGTATAGTCTTGCCACTTATTATGAAAGAGAGCTGCAAGGACCCCAAACAATACACCAAATGCTAATGCGAGGAGAATTGCCTCAATTCCGAGGGTAAAGGACACGGGGAATCCAGAACTGATTAAGTCATTAACAGTTTGTCCTTTATATTTAAATGAGGGACCGAAATCTAATTTTGCAACCGATCCTAAGTAACTTAAGTATTGAACGAATAAAGGCTTGTCCAATCCATAGTGCTCATTTAAGTTTGCTTCAATTTCAGCAGGAAGTTTCTTCTCTCCAGAGAATGGACCACCAGGTGCTGCCTGCATGAGAAAGAAAGTTGCAGTTACAATAACAAACAGTGTGATTAAAATATATATTAATCGCTTACCGATATATTTGAGCAACGAAATTGCACCTCCATGATTTTACAAGTATTTCTCTTTTCAGCAAGAAAGGTATATGGAGAGACATCCTCCATATACCTTAAGATCCTTGCCATAGATCTCTTAAACTATGATCTTACTTATCGAAATAAGCCCATTTGTATTGAGCATCACCAAGACCAGATACAACAACACCTTTTAGTTTTGGATCTTTAACCCAAAGTTGTGTGTAGAAGTAAATTGGTGCTATTGGCATATCATCGATAAGAATTTTTTCAGCTTTTTTCAGCATTTCCACACGTTTTGTTGCATCTGTTTCTTTAGAAGAATCATTTAATAATTTTTGATACTCTTTGTTTTCCCAACCAGTGTCATTGTTCCCGCCGTCTTTATCTTTGTAAAGCTCAAGGAAGTTAACTGGGTCATTGAAATCACCTAACCAGCCCATACGTCCAATTTGATAATCTCCACTGTGAAGTTTATCAATGTAAACATTCCACTCAGAATTATCGAGCTCAACTTTTACACCAAGGTCTTTTTTCCACATTTCTTGGATGGCTTGAGCAATCTTCTGATGTGCTTCATCTGTGTTGTAAGACAATTTCAATGTTGGAAGATCAGAAACTGATTTATAACCTAATTCTTTTATTCCTTTTTCAAGTAGCTCTTTAGCTGTCGTTACATCATGATCTTTGAAGTAACCCGTTTTGTTATCTTTGAAGCCTTCCATTGTTGGAGGAACGATTGCCATTGCTGGAACTTGTTCACCTTGCGTGATTTTGTCAACAATCGCTTGACGATTGATTGAGTATGCAAGTGCCTTACGGATGTTTACATTGTTTAAAGGTTTTACTTCCGTGTTAAACTTATAGTTGTAAACACCAGCAATTGTTTGAATGTTTAAATTGCCATCTTTTTTCAATTTTTGAAGAGATTCTGTTGGCAGATTTCCTGTTGGAGAACCAGCCCAATCAAGCTCACCTTTTTGGAACATGCTTAACTCTGTGTTTGTATCCTTTATCATTGACATGTTAATTTTCTTCAACTTAACAGTGTCTTTATCCCAGTATTCGTTGTTCTTTTCAAGTGTAATTGAACCACCGTGCTTCCACTGAGACAATACAAACGGTCCGTTTGAAACATAGTTTTCACCAGCATTTGTGTACCAATTTTTGTTCTTTTTAGCGATTTTTTCATTTATTGGCATATAAGTATAGAATGCAGTAAGTTCAGTAAAGAAAGGAGTAGGATTTTCTAATTCAACAACAAGGGTTTTGTCGTCTTTTGCTTTTACGCCTACATCATCAATCTTACCTTTTCCTTTGTTTGCTGCTTCAGCACCTTTAATATAGTAAAGCTGATAAGCATATTGAGATTCATTTTTAGGATCTAACACCCATTTCCAAGCATATTCGAAATCTTTCGCTGTAACTGGGTCACCATTAGACCATTTTGCATCACGAAGTTTGAATGTGTATGTTTTACCATCAGCACTTGTTTTGATATCAGAAGCCATCGCATTTTCTGGCTTACCTTCAGCATTAATTCTTGTTAATCCTTCAAATATTTGACGGATAACGCCTCCTGATGTTGAATCATTTGCCAATCCTGGATGTAGTGAAAAAGGCTCAGTAGAGATATTCACATTTAATGTTGTTTTGGCCTCTCCAGAACTGCTCGTGCTGTCGCCTGATTTGTTTCCGCTGAAACCACAAGCGCTTAATACAAGTGTGAAAATAAGCATTAAACTAACAACAGACCAACGCTTTTTCAACTGTATTCCCCCTTATCATATGTTTTAGTTCAAAGGTCTCGATAGAAGATGAGATTCAGATTAAAGAAATAGCGTAAAAAAGTCCTTAATTTGCTTACTTTCTATTTCTTTTGTTTTTTCTGAATTTTCACTATGTACAGAGCCTAGCACAAACGTGTGAACAAATTCATTATAATGAATAGAATAATTTATTGCAATATTAATTTCACATATTTTCAAAAAACGCAAATGGGGATAAAGGGGGATTTTTATAAACTAAAGTCTCTATTACTTCAACAAATTAAAGCATAAATTGATTAAACTAATCAAACAAAATCATGGAGAATAATGTTTTATACATATAATTAATCACTTTTTTAGAAATTCTGACAGATAATTGTTATTTTATATAAAATTTTTAGTGTCTAGCGGCATAACGAAAATGCCATATAGAGCCTCGTGACTTTTTCATTGCCATCATTTATAATAGAGAGAAATGATGTTGCGATGAAGAAGAAGAGTACATATATTCACCATTTTCAGAGAGTCTGCGGTCGGTGCGAGCAGATAGTGGCATATATGGAATGGGCTTTGGAGCAGCTAACCGAACACTTGGCAGAGTTAGTAGGCTTAGACGGAGCAGACTCCGATATCAACGTCTTGAGTGATTTCTTAATGAAATAACAAGGGTGGTACCGCGGTTCATTCGTCCCTTTTCTGATGAAAAGAGACGAGTGGGCCTTTTTATATTGAAGAAAAGAGGTTTTAACATGACGAAGAAAACAATTTTTTCAGGTATTCAGCCTAGTGGCTCCGTGACATTAGGAAATTATATTGGTGCCATGAAGCAATTTGTCGACTTACAACATGATTATAATGGATACTTTTGTGTCGTTGATCAGCATGCAATCACTGTTAATCAAGATCGATTAACGCTTCGTAAAAATATTCGGAGTCTAGCCGCTCTTTATCTGGCAGTTGGTCTTGATCCAGAGAAAGCCACTTTGTTTATTCAATCAGAAGTTCCGGCCCATGCCCAAGCAGGATGGATGCTGCAATGTGTAGCTTATATTGGTGAGCTTGAGAGAATGACACAATTTAAGGATAAGTCTGCTGGAAAAGAGGCGGTAGTGTCAGGCCTATTGACATATCCTCCTTTAATGGCTGGAGATATCCTCCTTTACGGCACTGATTTGGTCCCTGTCGGTGAGGATCAAAAGCAGCACCTTGAATTGACAAGAACGCTTGCTGAACGCTTCAATCGAAAGTACAACGATATCTTTACCGTACCAGAAGTGAAAATTCCTAAAGAAGGCGCTCGAATTATGTCTTTAACAGATCCAACGAAAAAGATGAGTAAATCTGATCCAAATCAAAAATCATTTATTACACTATTAGATGAACCAAAACAACTTGAGAAGAAAATTAAAAGTGCTGTGACCGATTCAGAAGGTATTGTGAAATATGACAAAGAAAACAAACCTGGCATTTCCAACTTGTTAACCATCTATTCTGTGTTAGGGAACATCTCCATTGCTGAACTTGAACAAAAATACGAAGGCAAAGGCTACGGAGAATTTAAAGGTGATCTTGCGCAAATTGTCATTGATGCTTTAAAACCTATTCAAGATCGTTATTATGAGCTTATTGAATCAGAAGAACTTGACCGCATCTTGGACGAAGGAGCTGAAAAAGCAAATCGCGCAGCAAACAAAATGCTCAAAAAAATGGAGAACGCTATGGGTCTTGGCAGAAAACGCAAATAAAACAAGCTTGCACCTCGTGCGCTGCAAGCTTGTTTTCATTAATTTACTTTTGATTCGTTTTCCATTTCCCAAAGCTTTTCAAAAAACGGCTGACCTTTCATCATTTTTTCACAGAATGCTACGTGGTTGTCAGACCACCCATCAATTGTTTCATTGTAAAGCATATCCCAAATTTCCTCGAATGACATTCGTTTGATTTGGTTGTACATCCGCGGATTCCATTCCGTATACCAATAAATAATTTCTGCCCGATTTTGCAGACCCTTTAATTGATCCAGTGCCATAAACAGGAGCTGCTTTAGCTGTCTTTCTTTTCTTGTTAATCCACTGATATGCTGCGGCGGTAAAGACAGAATATGATATTTCTTGGAAGACTCAAGCGTGTCTGTTGAGAAATCGAACTCCTCTGCCTTCACATCCTTCACCATTTCATACACCAATTGCTCCTGTCTCGGAATGAGACGACTCTTTCTAACTGGTATAGAATAGCCAATTGTATCCACAGCAATGATACGAATACCGTCTGTCACTACAAAGCAATATTCTAATTTTCGCCGTTCATGATTTTTACGAACATATGATTTCTCAAAAACAGCTTCTAACAGCATTTTCGGTAGCTCTGACAGATCATTTTCTATGTAATCAAACAAAGAACTCTGCACCTTAAGTAAAGGTACTTGATCTAACAATTCTACGCTGTCCTCCTTGCGCCACTCATGAAAATGGCACACATTGTAGCCATTCTCTTCCCCTTCAAACCAATTCACCCATACATCATGAAGAAATAACATAACCAATCCCTCACTTTTTAAAAACTGTTGTCCACAGTATGGGCAAGTGAGAGAGAAATTATTCCAACTTTATTAAACTTCAAGCTGAGAGGCAGAAAGTTTGTTTTTATTATTTTTTGTCACAGTTAATAGTGCGGAAAAACCCTTCATTCGCAATGACAATAAACTTATCACCAGCCACACCCCACCTGAAATGAAAGTGATCCAGATCACACCAAACTCTTTAGAAAAAACAAAGCATTCATCATCCCAATATCAAATACCCATAGGTAAACTGTTAGTCACCCAAAAAGAATTTCTAGAAATTCGAGCGGAGCTGATCGAAATACGACCTTTAAGCCTTGTTTAATTGCCGTCCATTGTTTTTCTTTAGATTGTGGCGGTATTTCTTCTTCTTTTTCTTTTCAGGTATTCTATGCCCAATTTTCAACTTAAAGGTGTTTTATTTGTCCATAAGACCTTACCCCTTCCTCGATTTTCCCTATAATGACATATATTATCATTTCCAGAATATTTCCACACCGAAAAGAAACCGCAAAAAATACCTCTCTTAATCAAGAGAGGCTTTCTAATTCTTCGAGAAGAAATTCGCAGACTTTGGGTTGAATATGTTGTCTCTTTAAACTTAGTAAAAGGTATTTAGAATGAATGCTGTCAGAAAAGATTTTTTCTTTTAGTAATTCAAATTCCTTTATACTTGGTTTTTCATCTTTTAGTAAATCCGTTTCGGAGATAGAAAAGCTTTCATATAATTGTTTATCTTCTTCACTAACATGTTGATGATATTCATTTGAATTATAATCAGTGTCATCCGTCAGTCTATTGGAAAATACATTTAACACTTTACAAATCATCTTCACTTGTTTTTCTTCAAGATTATGATCCAGTGCATACATAAAAAAAGGATGCTCTTCATTTACCACCATTTTTTTCAAAAGGTAAACTTGGTACTTTAATAATTCTAATTCTTTTTCAATAGACATTAAAACAACTCCATCTTTTAAATAATTAGCATAGTGGCCCAAGCAATTGATCGAGCCGCACTAATCGGCATACCTAACTCAAAGTGCATAAAATCAATCATCGTTTGTTCAATATCTTTTGATCGTTTATCGAGTTTGTTAGCAATTGCTTTTGAGTGTTTCTGTACCAGTGCGCCATTCTTTGGACTTAGATTACTTAAGAGTTTCCCCGTAAGGGACCCGCCATGCCTTAGTGCGCACTTTCAGGCTGTCGAGAAAATCTTGACAGCCTGAAAGTGCTTGTGAGATAACACTCGCTTTTGATATTACATCAATTTCTTTTAGGATCAAGAGCATCCCTTAAACCATCTCCTAGGAAATTGAAACATAGCACGGTTAGCAGGATAAATAGACCAGGGAATAATGGATACCACCACGCTTGCACCATGATGGAGAAATTTTGCGCATCTTGTAGCATATTGCCCCAGCTTGGTGTAGGAGGCTGAATGCCAAACCCTAAATAGCTTAACGTAGACTCAGCAAGAATGACTGTACCAATTTTAAGCGTTGCCGATACAATAATCGGTCCAATACAATTAGGTAAGATATGTGAAAAGATAATGACATGGTTTTTTGTACCTATCGTTCGTGCTGCTAATACAAATTCTCTTGTTCTAAGTGATAAAAATTCACTTCGAATTAGGCGTGCTGTTGTTGTCCAGCCTGTCAGAGCAAAGATCAGAATGAGCTTATCGACCCCTGGCTTAAAAATGGTGACAAGTGTAATTAATAGAAAAATATCTGGAATTGATAACACGACATCGACTAATCGCATGAGTATAGAATCAACCCATCCTTTAAAATACCCAGCGATTGCCCCGACCAATGTGCCAATGGTAATCGCACCAAGGACAGATACAAAACCGACTAATAGAGACACCCTTGCTCCATATAACACTCTTGAGTAAATATCCCTACCAAATTTATCTGTTCCCATTAAATGTTCTGAGTTTGGAGGCATCAATTTTTTAAGCAAATCCTGCTCTTCCGGCGTATATGGAGCGATAACCGGCGCGAAGATAGCAACAAAAATAATCACAAGCAGGATACATGTCCCTATCACCGCAAGCTTATTTCTAAAAAACTTCTCCCAAAAAAGACGCAACATCGTTTCCGGTTTGCTAGGCAGGCTTTCCTTAAGTTTGATATCAACAGGAGGTGGTCCGATATTTGGTTGTGCCAATTTCGTTCAGCTCCTTTCTAATACTCAATTCGCGGATCAACCATTGCATACAAAACATCCGCTATGAGATTTCCCACTACAACGAGCACCGCAGAGATGATGGTCATGGCCATGATGACAGGATAGTCTCTCGAAAAAGCTGAATCAATAAACAATTTTCCAAGACCAGGCCATGAAAAAATTTGTTCAACGACAACCGCTCCACCAATAAAAGATGGAATCATCAGACCAAAGATTGTAATGACCGGCATGAGTCCATTTCTTAATCCATGCTTATAGATTACCCTATTTTCTCTAAATCCCTTTGCTCTTGCTGTACGGATATAGTCCTGCCGCATCACATCTAGCATGCTTGATCTCGTATATCGTGTGAGCCCTGCCATATCTGCTGTGGCAAGAACAAAAGCTGGCAAAATCAAATGATGAATTCGATCAAACAGATTGAAGTCTGTGTTGATTGTCGCAACCCCGCCAGTTGGAAACCAGCCCAAATTAACGGAAAGAACCATAATAAGAATAAGACCGAACCAGAAATTCGGAATAGCCAGTCCAAGAAAGGATGTAAAGGTGATGCCATAATCAAGCTTCGTATATGGACGCTTTGCTGAAAGAACACCAAACGGAATGGCAATGATGAGCGCCACAATTGTAGAAAAAATCATGAGGATAAGGGTATTCGGTAGTCTTGCAAAAATTAAATCAGCTACTGGGGTTCCCTTTTTGACGATGGAAGTACCAAAATCACCTTGTAGCATATTGCCCAGCCATTTCATGTATTGCACATATTCAGGATCATTCAAACCGTACTTTTCAATAAATGCCTCTCGATCTGCCGCACTAATGGTTGGGTCCATCATGAGTGACATCGGATCACCTGGAGCTGCCTTCATAATCGCAAAGGACAAAATGGTAATACCAAAAAGAATCGGTATTGAGAGCAATATCCTTCTGATGATATATGTAAACATATGCACGACTCCTTTTTTCAACGTATGGCCAATCTCTTGTTAAAGAAGAGGAGAGAACTCCCCTTCTTCACTGAATTTCTACTTTTCAAACCACCATTTTTCAATTTTGTAATACTCATCTTTCGGGTGATAAGAGTAACCTTGGAGATTAGAAGGCATCGCACGATGGGAGTTCGCATAGTAAAGGAACGTGTATGGCTGATCTTCAGCAATCAGCTCATAGATTTTTTCATAGATCTTTGAATACTCCTTACGATCACTGCTTGATTTTGCTTCAACTAGCAATTTATCAACCTCTTCGTTTTTATACCAAACATTGTTCAAACCTTTTTCGGACTGACTTGAGTGAAAGATCGTATATTGATCAGGGAAAGTAGCTAGACTCCAACCTAAAAGTAAAGCATCATAATCCCATTTTGGTGGAGATGTTTGTTCAATTAATGCACTGAATTCAACAATTTGTGGCTTTGCTTCTATCCCAATTTCTTTTAGCTGCTGCTGAACAACTACCGCAATGTCCTCACGCACTTTGTTTCCTTGATTCGTTTTAATGACAAAGGAGAATTTTTTCCCGTCCTTATCAAGGTAGCCATCTCCATCCGTATCCTCCCAGCCCTCTTCTTTTAAAAGCTTCTTTGCTTTTTCCTGATTATATTCAAATACAGGGACATTTCCATTTTTCGGATAGTTCCATGAGAGTGGGCTTTCAGGAATGTTCGCTACTTGCCCGTCTCCATCTAATACTTGGTCAACAATGGTTTGGCGATCAATGGCATGCGTAAGGGCTTGGCGAACCTTTTTACTTTTGAACAGTTCATTTTTCTGATTCCAACCGATAAAAGAATAGTTCAAGCCGAGATCAGATTCGATTTTCACATGGCTAATTTTTTCAGCAGTTGCTAGATCGGCTCCTGGGACGACAAAGAAATCAATATCACCTGCTGAGAGCTGTGCAAGTGCAGCATTTTGATCAGGGATTGTTTTAATCGTGACAGTATCTAGGTATGGACGACCATCCCAATAGTCATCAAATGCTTCAAGCTTTACATAATCGCCTTCCTTCCACTCTGCAAACTTGAAAGGGCCTGAACCGATTGGTTTTTTTCGGTTAAATTCATTCTCGCCTAAATCCTTAATTGGAACCTTACCTAAAATATGCTTAGGTAAAATACCATAGCTTCCTAGGGTTACATTATAAAAATATGGATCTTTTTGATTTAATTTAAATTGTACTGAATAATCGCCAGTCTTTTTCACAGATTCTAATACTTCAAAGCCTGAACCACGTTCACCATTGTAATCCTTATCAATCGGAATGCTGTATGTAAACACAACATCATCTGCGGTCAATTCTTTTCCGTCATGGAATTTGACACCTTTACGAATGGTGACATCAAATTGCTTGCCGTCATCAGATTCCTTAATATCCTCTGCTAAAGAAAGCTGCGGGTTTAATTTCCCATCCGTTTCAAGCAAAAAGCTGTAAATTCTGTTTTCTATATCTGAACTTGCCACATCAGTAGAGTATAAAGAGTTAAATAAAGTGGGTTCACCGATTGATCCAATGACAAGATCACCGCCTTGGACTGGCTTTCCAGTCGATTCTTTGGCATTGTCTCCTGATGTTTTATTTCCCCCTGAGCAAGCCGCTAGTATCAATGTAAAGATCAGCAATAGACTGACAAAAAATGCGCGCTTATTCGAAACTTTCATTTAAATTTCCCCTCATCCTTCATTTTTTAATAAAATCTGTTTTACTAGTCGTCGGGATTCCCCCTCATTTTTTTATGTGTCGTAAAGGTGGCAGGCAACAAAGTGATTTGTTTTCAATTCTTGAAACATTGGTATTCTTTCTTTACATATACTCTTCGCCTGTGGGCATCTTGTATGAAACACACAGCCTTTCGGCGGACTTGCCGGATTCGGTAAATCCCCTTGCAAGATCATGCGTTCTCTTTTGATTTGGCCTTTTTTCCTTGTGACTGGTACTGAAGAAAGAAGCGCTTTTGTATATGGATGGAGAGGGTCATCATAAAGATTATGTTTATCTGCTAACTCCATCATCTTGCCTAAATACATGACACCTACTCGGTCACTAATATGACGAACAACACTTAAGTCATGAGAAATAAACAAATATGTGAGCTGAAATTCATTTTGAAGCTCTTGCATGAGATTGATCACTTGAGCTTGAATCGACACATCCAGTGCAGATACGGGTTCATCTGCAATGATCATCTCTGGGTTCATCGCAAGTGCTCGGGCAATGCCGATCCGTTGTCTCTGCCCTCCAGAAAATTCATGTGGATAGCGGTTTGCAAAGCTTGGATGAAGACCAACTTTTGCGAGCAGAAGTTCGACTTTTTCATTTCGTTCTTTGAAGGTATACATGTTGTGAGTTTTGTAGGGTTCTTTGATGATACTGCGAAGTGTTTTTCTAGGGTTGAGTGAGGCAAAAGGATCTTGAAAGACCATTTGAATGTGTTTTCTTGTGGATTGTCTTAATTTTGACTCAGGTATACCGGAAATATCCTGCCCTTTAAATAAAATTTGTCCATCTGTTGGTTTGTATAAGCGGATCATCGTACGACCTAAAGTCGATTTTCCGCAGCCTGATTCGCCCACAATTCCGAGTGTCTCGCCTTTATAAATTTTGAGATCAATTCCATCAACTGCTTTGACGGCACCTACTGTACGCTGGAGAATACCTGCTTTGATTGGAAAGTGCTTTTTCACATGTTTGAGTTCTAGAATCGTTTCCCTTGGAATTGGTTCAATGAGATTGGATTGATTCTCAGCTAGCGTCATTTTCGCTTACATCCTCCTCATATAAAAAACATCTGACCGATCTTCCATTTTCTAATGTTTTCAGCTTAGGCAAATTGCTCATGCATTTTCCCATAGCCCTTGGACATCTTGGAGCAAAGCGGCATCCTGGTGGAAGCTGATCGGGAGCAGGTACATTTCCTTCTATCGGTATTAATTGATGAATTTCACCATCTATGACAGGAATTGAATTGAGGAGCCCCTCTGTATAAGGGTGAAGAGGATGGTCAAATAGCTCTTTCACTGTGCCATTTTCGACGATCTGCCCAGAGTACATAACAATGACGCGATCGGCAACCTCAGAAACGACCCCTAAATCGTGTGTAATTAATAAAATGGACGTTCCCAGTTTGCTGCATAAATCTTTCATGAGAGTAAGCACTTGAGCCTGAATGGTCACATCAAGTGCGGTCGTTGGTTCGTCTGCAATGAGAAGTTTCGGATCACAGCTAAGAGCAATTGCGATCATCACCCGTTGACGCATCCCGCCAGATAAGCGGTGTGGATAATCCTTCATCACTTGTTCTGCTCGTGAAAAACCAACAAGCTTTAACAATTCAACTGCTTTTCGCTTCGCTTCTTTTTTTGACATTTTTTTGTGATAGATGAGGATTTCACTTATCTGTTCCCCAATGGTTAAGACGGGATTTAGTGAGGTCATTGGTTCCTGAAATATCATAGATACTTCATTCCCGCGAATTTTGCATAATTCTTTTTCAGCATATGTAACAAGATCTCTGCCCTCAAGTTTGATGGACCCATCCATAATTTTTCCTCCTGAGCCTTTGATCAATCCCATAATTGATAAGGACGTAATACTTTTTCCCGATCCAGACTCACCGACAAGTGCTACTGTTTCTCCTTTTTTTATCGTAAAATCTACACCATCAACAGCGGGTATAGGTTCTTTTTTTCTGAAGAAGTATGTTTTTAAGTTTTGCACTTCAAGTAACGTGCTCATTGATTCACTCCTTTCCCCATAGATAAAAAGAAACAGAATATTTATTCCTCTTAGAATAAAAAGAATAATCAAAATTTTATATTTGTATGTTATTACATCATCATGACAAAATCAAGAATAATTTAGTAAAATTGTAATATTACAGTTTTTATGTTAATTATTCACTTATTTGTTCCATCACTTTTAAAAATGATTCTGCCGGCTCTTTAATCACTGAATCCTCACTGACTCGATGCTGATTGAAATACTTTTTCACCATATGAAATCCAACTGCGTAACCAAGCATTTTGGGGTAGTTCCCTTTCCCATAAAGAAGATTCTGTATCAGCCTTTCGTCATTCTGAACTTTCGTTTGAAGATGATTAGAAACCCATTTTTTGTACATGCGTTCAAGCTGGCTTTCATTATATAGTGTTGTCCATTTTGCTGTATAGTTTTCTCCATATCTATGGTATACAGCATATTCAGCGAGCCCCTCCATCATGATAGTATCAAGGAATGTAAAGTCTTTTTCTTCTTTTGTGAGAAAATGCAACCTGCACACATGGTGATATTCATGTGTCATCAAAGTACCAATACGTTCTTTCGGTGTATTCGTGGATAGAAAGAGAAAGATTTTGTCGTCAAAAGCAATGCCTGATTGATAATAGAACTGCTCTCTGATTTCTTTGCTGCTCTCATTGACAGGCAAAATAAAAATAGGAACATCTGGACCTCCCCATTGTTTTTGCAACAGTTTGTATTCTTTCATGACAAGATGAAAGTAGCCTTTTTCTTTGAGCTGGTCGATCATTTGCTGACATGTGTTCCAACATTTCGTCATGCCATGATACTGAAGATGTGATAGGATAGAGGACCATTCTTTTTCTAATGCCCCTTTAAAATAAGGAACAAAACGTGCTGCAAGTTTTTGAAATGATGATGATTGATGAATGAGATATTGTGTATTGATCAGACCCATACAGTTTGACACCTCCATTTTCAGCATATGCAAAAAGGCGGCGATCCGTTTATAGATCGTCGCCTTCTTGGTTGTTTTATGCTTCGTATTTTTTGAAGATAATTGTCGCATTGTGCCCGCCAAATCCAAGTGAGTTGCTCAAGGCAGCCTTTACTTCTTTTGAACGTGCTTCATTTGCTACATAGTCTAGGTCACATTCTTCATCAGGTGTTTTAAGGTTGATTGTTGGTGGAATGACACTTTCTTTAATCGCAAGAATAGAGAAAATCGCTTCTACCCCGCCGGCTGCACCAAGCAAGTGACCAGTCATTGATTTCGTAGAGCTGATCGCAAGCTGATTGGCATGCTCGCCAAACACCTCTTTAATCGCTATTGTTTCAAATTTGTCATTGTAAGGTGTGCTTGTTCCGTGGGCATTGATATAATCAATTTCATCCACATTCACACCAGCATCTCGAATGGCTTCTTTCATGGCACGGACGCCGCCTTCTCCGTTTGGAGCTGGAGCTGTAATATGGTATGCATCTCCTGTTGAACCGTAGCCAACGATTTCTGCATAAATGGTCGCACCGCGCTTTAATGCATGCTCAAGTTCTTCAAGAACAATAATCCCTGCACCCTCACCCATGACAAATCCGTCACGGTTTTTGTCGAATGGACGGCTTGCTGTGGCTGGATCAGGATTTGTCGAAAGTGCTTTATTCGCACAAAAACCTGCAAATGACATCTTTGTTAATGGTGCTTCTGTCCCGCCAGTGATCATGGCATCTGCATCTCCACGCTGAATGACTTTAAATGCATCACCAATTGAATTTGTACCAGTTGCACATGCTGTCACTGTACAAGAGTTAACCCCTTTTGCACCAAGAGCAATTGAAATTTGGCCAGTGGCCATATCCGGAATCATCATTGGCACAAAGAATGGGCTTACGCGTCTTGCGCCTTTATTTGAATAGATCTCAAATTGCTCTTCAAACGTTTCAAGTCCGCCGATACCAGAACCAACCCATACACCAACACGCGGTGCGTTTTCATCTGTGATTTCAAGGCGTGAGTCTTCTAAAGCCTGTTGAGCAGCTGCCACTGCGTATTGGGTGAAGCGTGCCATCTTTCTCGCTTCTTTTTTCTCCATATAATCTTCGATGTTAAAATCTTTTAGTTCTGCAGCTACTTTTGCGGTATATTCACTTGAATCAACACGTGTGATTGGTCCAACACCTGATACACCTGCTATAGCATTCTTCCATGTTGTCTCTACATCGTTGCCAAGAGGTGTCAAAGCACCTAATCCTGTAACAACTACTCGTTTTTTATCCATTAATTTGTGCACCTCACTCTTTTATCGGCCCCATCGCATAGCAATTGCGCCCCACGTTAATCCGCCACCAAAACCAACCATCACAATCACATCGCCGTCATGAATTTTACCGGCTTCGATTTCTTCACATAGTGAAATTGGAATGGACGCTGCTGATGTGTTTCCATATTTATGGACGGTCTTTGACATTTTTTCAACTGGTAGCTCTAAGCGTTCGCGAGCTGCTTCCATGATACGAATATTGGCTTGATGCGGGATTAAGAAATCAACGTCTTCTTTAGATAGTCCTGCTTTTTTGATGACGTTAACACTTGATTCGCCCATTTGTCTCACAGCAAATTTAAATACTTCTCGTCCATTCATGATTGTATGATCTTTTTCATCTAAGTACAAGTGCTTCCCGCCTCTTCCATCAGCTCCGAGCTCAAATGCTAGTATTCCTTTCCCTTCACTGACAGTTCCTAAAACAGCAGCGCCTGCTCCATCTCCAAACAAAACAGCTGTATTACGGTCATCCCAATCTGTAATACGAGAAAGCTTTTCTACGCCAACGACTAACACATGTTGATATGTTCCTGATTCGATAAATTGTTTTCCAGTAACAAGCCCATACATAAAGCCAGCACAAGCAGCACTAATATCCATTGCACATGCTTTATGTGCACCGAGCTGTTCTTGTATCATACAAGCGACTGTCGGAAATGCTTGATCTGGCGTTACTGTTGCCACAAGAATCATATCAATATCTTCTGCAGCCACATCTGCAGCCGCAAGTGCTTTTTTTGCAGCAGCAAGCGCCATATGAGATGTATTGACATCATCAGATGCAATTCTTCTTTCTTCTATACCTGTTCTAGTACGAATCCACTCATCAGAAGTGTCAACCATTTTTTCTAAATCATGATTTGTTATGACTTTTTCAGGTATATAGCGGCCAAGGCCAATAATTCCAGCATTCATTGAATAAGACTCCTTTTAACTCATAAGAGCATGTAATATTGTGATCTTATATTAGTATCTGGTACTAATTTTACCTTATTTTTTTCTCCTTGGCAATACAAACGTCTAACCTTCTCTCTCACTTTTTTCATAGATTAATGATATACAATAGTAGAAAGGAGCATACGATATGGCAGAAAAAGATATTTTCACGGCGATGATGTTTGGACAGCCAGCGGAGAAAGAGAAAAGCAAGTCAGAACTGAAAGATGAACGTACTGATACAACCTCAAATGATGACTCTATCGACTATATGCACGTCATGAATCAGATTGGTCACATTATGAACTCGATTGAGGAGCTAAAGCCTGTATTCAAAGATGTCGGACCAATGATCAGTGCCTTTAAGAAAAAGTTATTATAAAAAAAGCCACTATTTTGTGGCTTTTTCTGCTTCTGCATCCACTTTTCCAAGCTCATACGCCTCTTGCATGACAGATGTAAACAATGTCAGAAGCGGCTGAAGTGCTTCCTGCTCAAGCTGAATACCTGCTTTATCTAATTCTTCTTTTGCTTGCGGAAAATACTTCATTGCAATTTGCAAAAACTCCATTGATTTCTCGTGCTGCATATTCAATTACCTCACTTTTCATTTGGAAGCTTGCCCGTTTTCTTGTAATAAGTAATCTCATTTTTAATGTCTTTCACAAATGAACGATCAATGGTTGTACTAAATTTCCCCATTTCGATCACTCCTTCTTTAAAATCAAAGGAATACTCGCTTTTTTCATTTAGTGTGCCTTCATTAAATTTCTTTGCAATGATACTGTATGCTTTATCTACATGCTGTACCGTACTTGTTAAGACTGTATGGCTACCAAGGTTCGATTGATCGGTGACATACCCAATCGCTGATAAGTTATCAGCTTTGATTTGTTCAATGACAGGGATATTATAACCATCACCTGCTGGATAAACAACATCTGCGCCTTGTTTTTTCAGCTTTTCATACAGCTTAACAGCTTTGGCGGCATCATCCCAGTTTTCGACAAATTCCGCCAGTACTTGCACATGTGAGTCTTGATATTTAGCACCTTTGATAAATCCGTCTACTTCGCTTTGCCAATCATATGTAGCAAGAATACCAATCTTCTTTGTTTTTGACATATGTGCTGCTGTCATTCCCCCGAAAAAGCCCATTGCCTCTCCTTTAAAGGTAACATTCGTGACATTGTTAGCTCGAGGCTTGCCTCCATTGACCGTAATGAATTGTATTTTCGGATAATCTTCACTAATCAAGTTAAAAATGTCGCTGTACTCATTGCCATGACCAATAATTAAATTGACTCCTTTTTTATGGAAATCCTCAATGGCATCAACAATTTTCTCCTTGTCAACCATACCTTCCTTATAATAAACATCTACATCAAATGTTGATTGGATACTTAATAAGCCTTTATAACCTTTCGTTCCCCAAACTTGATCATTAATTGTATCGGGGACGAGTAAACCCACCTTCTCAATATGTCCTTTTAAAGGGGCCTGCGAGCAGGCAGATAATAGCAGAAGGAACGAAAAGATCATGACAAGCCGTTGGTACTTCATGCCATGTTCAACTCCCTTTGAACATACAGGTTCTATACTGTATGTTAAATATAGGCTTATTTTATACTGAAAAAAGATAAGATGGAAGATCATTCTTGCTTTTTGTCGAAAAATGCTGAGTTTTGTCTTTCCCAGTCTATGATAATTTTTTCTGCTTGTTTGACATCCGTTTGACTTTCCACCTTCAAATGATGAATCATTTCCTGTCTTTGATTGGTGTTTAAGACCCACTTCACAAGAGCCTTTGCGACATCTTCTACGAAATAAGAATGGTCCTTGCATGTTCTTTTTTCTTGATCTAGTGTCCACGGTCCGAACATGTCAGGAAGTAAAATAGTAGGTTCATGCTGTTTTAACGCATCGCCTTCGGACGTGAAGAGTAACCGGTACATTCCTTGCTGCGCTTTGATATGTTCTCTTTGATCTGGATCTTCTGATTGAATAAAGATGACGTCATATGTCTCTTGGCTATCCTGAACGTCAATGACACGAATGAGATCATTTCGACCAAGCCACATCATCCGCTCCTCTAATAGCTTCTTTCTTTGCTCTGTATGAATTTCTGGAAGTGTAATGTCAACTTGTAAGCCCTCTTTCATCATATATTCACAAAGTGTCAGTCCAAAAAATTCATCTGCACCTATGATGAGCCCTGTTTCCATCTTCATGTCCCCTTTTTGCGTATGTCGAATAAAAAGAAGAGCCCTTTCTATGAAGGGCTATTATTATTCTATTCATTACAAATCTCTTTCATGCGATTTATAAAATTTGTGAATGGACTGAAAAATTCTTCTTGGATGATCAAACATATGCAAGGTTAGGTCGATCGGATAGTGCTCTTGATCCATCATATGCTGATCAATAAAAGGCTTTGCATGGAGTTCATACGCGTATGGAGCACCATTTAGCCTTTGCCATATATGAATCGGTACATCAGCGGAATGAACCGGGCAAGAAGGAAGTGGATACGTTTCTGCTTCCTGTTCAGTACATCCATAGCTCTGTGCTAACTCCTTGATCATCTGTTTGTAAAAGAATTTGTGTTCTCTTTCAATCTCTCTTTGTGCATGAAGATGTAAGCATGGATTCAGCATCGCAATGGACCTTAATACTTCTGGCATCTCGTCGGCAAGACTCATGGCAACAAGTGCACCCATCCCCTCTGCAAGCACATGAATTTCTCGGTTTAATATTTCTTGTTTTAATGTGTAATGAATTAGCTGTTTTGCATCAAAAACAGCGTCTTCGCATCCCCAGTGATTCCCATGAAGATGACTATTAAACAATGTATACCCTTCATCCTTTAAAGCAGTTAAAAGCTGGTTTCTCCCATAATGCTGAAGCCAGAATGATGTATTTTCCTGCACAAAGTGATTTCGGTCACCGAGGATAAGAATGCCAAAGCCATTTGGTTTTTGAGGAAGGTGAATGACGTTCCACTGGGAACCAAGCTTTAGAAAACGTTCACTTACACCCATATGGCTAGCCTCCTTTCAGTGATTCTGCTTTCTATCATATGAACAACTTCTCTTATAGGAATAAGGAAATCCCCTAATGACAGAAGAAATCTTTTTATTTTTATAGCAGAAGGCGGAAAACAGTTTTCCCCCCACTTGCATATATGGTATGATAATCAATAGATTGTTACATAAAGGACGGTGGGATTATGCGCTATATTATCACCCTCATTTGGACTTTTCTGCTAACACATATGGCTGGTTACATCGTTGCGTCTATGAATGGAGCAACTTATGATTTTACTTTGACTTCCATTCTTGCAGTTGTGTTTACGGTTATCTTATTCATTTTTGCTAAAGTAAGTCCAATGAAAGAAACTGAAAGTTCAACGAAACACTCTTAATACATAAGAACCCCCCTGTATGCTAGACAGGGGGGTTCTTATTTAGACCTCAACCGCTTCGGACTTCTGTTTATCTGCTGTGAAATGGCTTTTAGCAAGCCCTGTAAACAGGAAGATGGCAATACCCGATAGAATTTCAAGCAACCCTCCTCCAGCAATGACAGGTCCTGCTCCAAATCTCTCAGCCAGAACACCTGATACAACTGCTGCAAGCGGGAGAAATACGTTTGATGAAGCAGTGATCACCGCATACACTTGCGGCTGATCCTCTTGATCAACAGATGTTTGGATGATAACCATTTCTGGTACATTAATGGCACTCACTGCCGCTCCAAAAATAAAGGAAGCAAACAGAACAACCGGTAGCCATGTACTCATCCCTGTGATAAAGAACGCAACACCTTCAATGATGCCAGCTACAATAAAGAACAAACCGAACCTTTTAATTTTCACCTTTGCAAGAGCAAACCCCATCATAAATGCGCCTACAGCTGCAACGCCTCTTAAAATAGAATAAACCATTGAATCACTTTGCAGCGCTTCTGCTACATAAACGGCAGACAGTGCTTGCCAAGGTGCTGCCGCTACATTCATCAAAATACAATAAAGTGTCAAAGCAAATAAAATATGATGATTTTTGACAACAAGAAAGCCTTTTTTTAAGTTATAAAGGTATGTATTCTTTGCCTGTTTAATGCCTGCTGCTCTTTCTTCTTCTGTTCTCTTCAGCTTGACTCCGATAATAAAAAGGCCTGAAATGATAAATAATGCAGTCGTAATTAGCAGTGTATCTGCGGGTCCGATTAATTTCACAAGCAGCCCTGCTACCATGACTGCTGCAAGCGCCACAATTTCGAATGATGATTGTAAGATAGCATTTGCTTTTTGAATGAGATGTGTCGGTACAATCTGCGGTAAGATGGCCACAGAGGCTGGATTATAAGCTGCACCTGTTGCTGATTGAATCACCATTAGTGAGATCAATAACCATAAGGGCAATAATTGTGAAAAGTGCAGGAGCGGGATAATAAGTACAATTGTTGCTCGAACGACATCTGAAGCAAACATCCATTTGGACAAATGGTGGTTTTTCATAAGAGGTCCTAGGATCGGGGCTAACAATGATGAAGGAAGAACTGTCACCGCAAGAAGAAGTCCTGTACCAAGTGCTCCGTCTCCTCTTAAAATCAATAGCCAAAGGACGGATGTAAATGCAAAGCTTTCCCCTGTATTTTTAATGAGCCTTGATATGAATAATGAGGTAAAGTGTTTATTCCAAACACTTTCACTGAGATTCATCTTTTCCATCACACAAATCCTTTCAACAATCATTCTATTCCTTATTACATATTTTACCTTAATTTCGCTTTTTTTCATACTATTTATTTGAAAATTTGAACACTTAATTGTTTTTATTGTAAAGAAAAAAGAGGCACGACACATGCCTCTAAAGTCTTATTATATGAACTGTTAGTCAATTGCTTACGGCTTTCTTTGATATGTCCAGACGCGATGATGATTCGAGTTATCCGGAAAGACATCGCCTGCTTTGAGCTTAATTTTTAAAGGATCTTTCACCATACTTCCGGTTTCGCCAATTTCAATATAAACGCCATTATTCGGTGCTTTATGTCCTGGTTTAAACTGGTGCTGCTGACCCATTTACACCCTCCTTTCTCGATTGATGTTATTATGCCCCGTGCTTTACCTCTCCTATCCCTGATGTAAAAAGTCTCTGCTTAATAGGAAGGTATAGTTTTTGTGCTTAGAGAGTAATGAATGATTCTAAATGCTTCTATCCAGACTTAAAACTCTCCGCTCGTTTGCCCACATTCGTCATCACCTTTGTTTCGTATCCAGAATCTCCGTTGATATAGGACAGGCGCTTCTCACTATAAAAAAACGGACATGAATCAAGTTGAACTTCTGTATGTACAAGAACATAAACATAAATCCATGAATATGTGAATTAAACGGTATTGAATGGCACTATCAAAACCAATCCCTTTTCGCCTCATTTTGCAGAAGCTAAACCTGAATCCATTACGAAACACGCTTTTCTCTAGAAATAATCCATTCGATGCGTTCTTCAAGATCAGTTGTCATCATATTTTAAAAAAGCCTCCTCCATTTTAAAGTAAATGGAGGATGTTAAGTGATAAAAACAAAATGCAACGTTTGTTGATTAGTTTTTACTTTTTTGCTTATTTGAGGAATTTTCCATTTTTAAGGGAAAAGGAGGATGTTTAGCTATGAGTAAAAAGTGTAGCGTATGTTTATTGGTTCTTGCTCTATTTTTGAGTTGCTTGTTTGGGGAATCTACGTTTGCTGTAAGTACCCCAATTGCAAAACATGTAGGGAATTCAAATCCGCTTATAGACCATCATTTGGGAGCAGATCCGTTTGTGCTGACCTATAACGGAAGAGTTTATATCTATATGTCAAGTGATGACTATGAATATAATAGCGACGGAACGATTAAGGATAATTCATTTGCCAATTTGAATAAAGTATTCGTCATATCTTCAGCGGATATGGTGAACTGGACAGACCACGGAGCCATTCCGGTAGCAGGTGCCAATGGGGCTAATGACGGTGAAGGGATTGCAAAATGGGCAGGTGCGTCTTGGGCACCGTCAGCCGCAGTTAAAAAGATCAATGGTAAGGATCAATTCTTCCTTTATTTCGCAAACAGTGGCGGAGGTATCGGAGTTCTCACCGCAGACAGCCCAATCGGTCCTTGGACAGATCCGATCGGAAAAGCGCTAGTTACAACAAGTACACCAGGAATGTCCGGTGTAGTGTGGCTTTTTGATCCGGCAGTATTTGTAGATGACGACGGCACCGGTTACTTGTATGCCGGCGGGGGCATCCCTGGCGGTTCAAATCCAACGCAAGAGCAATGGGCCAATCCTCAAACAGCAAGAGTCATAAAATTGGGGCCAGATATGACCAGTGTTAGTGGAAGTGCATCTACAATTGATGCGCCTTTCATGTTTGAAGATTCAGCAATGCACAAGGATAACGGAAAATATTACTATTCCTATTGCATTAATTTCGGGGGCACGCACCCAGCCGATATACCCCCAGGTGAGATCGGCTACATGACCAGCTCAAGTCCCATGGGTCCCTTTACGTATAAAGGGCACTTCCTGAAAAATCCAGGTGCATTTTTCGGAGGTGGCGGAAACAATCATCATGCTGTTTTCCATTTTAAAAATGAGTGGTATGTGGTGTACCATGCTCAAACTGTCAGTTCCGCTCTATTTGGAGCCGGCAAAGGGTACCGTTCTCCCCATATTAATAAGCTGGTGCACAATGCAGATGGATCCATTCAAGAGGTAGCGGCAAATTATGAAGGCGTAACACAGCTTTCCAATTTGAATCCGTATAACCGAGTAGAAGCTGAAACGTTTGCTTGGAATGGACGCATTTTGACAAAGAAATCCTCAGCACCCGGCGGATCGGTAAATAATCAAAATGTAACAAACATTCATAACGGAGACTGGATTGCTGTAGGAAATGTAGACTTCGGAACCGGTGGTGCCAGCACGTTTAAAGCAAATGTAGCATCTACTATAGGTGGAAAAATAGAAGTGCGCCTCGACAGTGCAGACGGTAAGCTTGTTGGAACCCTGAATGTACCTTCTACAGGTGGAGCACAAAACTGGAGAGAAATAGAAACTGCAGTAAGTGGCGCAACTGGTGTGCACAAAGTATTCTTTGTATTTACTGGAACAGATGAAGGACATTTGTTTGATTTTGATTACTGGCAGTTTACGCAAAGATAGCACCGATAATGGAACCGCTAATTATAAAGGATTTAGCATATGATATACCGCATGTTTCAAAAGAGGAAAAGCGCTTTGTATGCAATATAAAGAAGACCAAACATATGTTTCCAATTACGTAAAAGACATATGAAGGAGTGGAACAATGATGTCATACGTAAAAAAGTCAATTTGTGTGTTAATGGTATTATTCACTATGCTGGCAGTAATGCTAATCGAGCCAGGAGCTACTGACGTTTTGGCAGCAAGTGACGTAACCATTAATTTATCTGCAGAAAAACAAGTGATTCGCGGTTTTGGAGGAATGAACCATCCGGCTTGGATTGGAGATTTGACAGCACCTCAAAGAGAAACCGCTTTTGGAAATGGACAGAATCAGTTAGGTTTTTCTATTCTTAGAATCTATGTAGACGATAACAGTAATAATTGGTACAGAGAAGTAGCAACTGCAAAAAAAGCGATAGAGCAAGGAGCATTAGTCATTGCTTCACCATGGAATCCTCCAAGTGACATGGTTGAGACCTTCAATCGTGATGGTGATACATCGGCAAAACGGCTCAAATACGATATGTACGATGCGTATGCCCAGCATCTTAACGATTTTGTTGCCTACATGAAAAGTAATGGTGTGGATCTTTATGCGATTTCCGTTCAAAACGAGCCTGATTATGCACACGACTGGACGTGGTGGACTCCGCAAGAAATGCTTCGTTTTATGAGAGAAAATGCCGGCTCAATTAATGCGCGTGTCATTGCACCGGAATCATTTCAGTACCTGAAAAATATGTCAGACCCGATTTTGAACGATCCGCAGGCTCTTGAAAATATGGATATTCTTGGAGCTCACCTGTACGGTACTCAAATCAGTCAATTCCCTTATCCTCTTTTCAAACAAAACGGAGGAGGGAAAGAGCTTTGGATGACGGAAGTATACTATCCGAATAGTGATAGCAACTCAGCAGATCGATGGCCCGAGGCATTGGATGTTTCACATCATATTCACAATTCAATGGTAGAAGGAGATTTTCAAGCTTATGTTTGGTGGTACATCCGCAGATCATATGGTCCTATGAAAGAAGACGGTACAATCAGCAAACGCGGTTACAATATGGCTCATTTCTCGAAGTTTGTGCGCCCTGGCTATGTAAGGGTTGATGCAACGAAAAATCCTAATGAGAACGTTTACGTGTCAGTCTATAAAAGTGAAGACAAGATCGTTATTGTTGCCATTAATAAAAGCGACACAGGGGTCAACCAAAACTTTGTTTTGCAGAATGGATCAGCTTCTCAAGTATCTAGATGGATAACAAGCAGTAGCGGCAATCTTCAACCTGGGACGAATCTCAATGTAACGGACAATCATTTTTGGGCCCATCTTCCAGCTCAAAGCGTAACAACATTTGTCGCAGATCGTTAAGAGCATCAAGGCAAGCGATACCGCGTCGATTTAAATGCGATATACAATGCTATATGAGTACGAAGGAGCCGATTTTTCCCCTTTCTGTTTCTATTATGGCAGTAATTTTCGGAGTCTTCGGCACGTTGAAACTTGTAGAGGATTTAGAGGAATGGAAGAAATTGAATTGCAGGTTGCTACCAATCAAGTTGTTCTAACGATCTCTGACGACGATCCTAAAGCCCTTCAACGCTGCTCTTCCATACTCCATTTTTCAATATGAAATTGAGTGATTTTCCGATCGGAAAATCGCTTTTTTTCGTGTCGTTCATCGGTTTGAAGCCGCATGCTTCGGCTTTTAAAAGGATTAACAGGTCTACCAAGTACATTTTTACTATAAATTCCACCATGCCTTTAAATGTCCATGCCAGTTACAGGATAAATTAATTCTCCCTTATTACATATATGTGATAATGCATAGCAATGTAAGTATGATGTCCAATTATTGAGTGCCCATTATATTGAGGCTTATTTTCTTTTAAAATCTCTTGTATCTGTTCATTAGTCCAATCCCTTGTTGTATAAAATTCTTTTCTTGCTTCCAAAATTCATTAACCCCTGCAGCTCTTCTTTTTGCGTTGGTGCTCACAAATTTCAGATTCGCTCCTTACAAGTTACTTGGGTCTTCCTAGACTTCAAGGGTTTTCAATTCATGGTGAAAAGATATCAAAGTGATACTATAAAAGCTGAGTAACTAAAGCTATATCACTCTCCAGTTCATTTTTCAAGAATTGATCTAAATCTTACGTTCTAATTATAGATGGTCTCATATGTGACCAGTCATGTTTTCCTTTTCAACAACCAAAGTCCCTGCTCAAAAGAGTCAGGGACTGCTATCCATTATGTTGTTTGGTTATACATGAGCTCTTTAATTAATGCTTTTTGCACATGCAAGCGATTTTCTGCCTGCTGAAATACTTTAGAGTGCGGACCATCAATAATGTCAGCCGTCACTTCTTCTCCGCGGTGTGCAGGCAGACAATGGAGAAACGTGTAATCTGCTGCTGCATGACGCATGAGTTCATCATTTACTTGATATTCTTTAAATTCAGCAAGACGTTTTTCTGTTTCTGTCTCCTGCCCCATGCTTGTAAAAACATCTGAATAGATGACATCAGCATCTTGAACAGCAACGACAGGATTTGTTGTCACAAACACTTTTGCACCAGATTGTTTAGCAAACTCAATCGCTGTGTCTGTCACCTCCTGAAGTGGTTCATATCCTTTGGGTGATGCGACAGCAATGTCACAGCCAAGCTGCGCACAGCCGACCATTAAGGAATGCGCCACGTTATTTCCATCGCCAATATAAGCGACTTTGACTCCTTTTAGTTTACCTTTTGTTTCTTTAATGGTTAGTAAATCAGCAAGTGCCTGACAAGGATGTGAGAAGTCGGTCAGCCCATTAATGACTGGAATGGATGCGTATTTTGCAAGTTCCTCAACCTTTTCATGAGCAAAGGTTCGGATCATGATTCCATCTACGTAGCCAGATAACACCTGAGCAGTATCTCTAATGGATTCTCCTCTGCCAATTTGCAAGTCATTTGAGCTCAGAAATAGGGCATGCCCCCCTAGTTGCGTCATTCCTGCTTCAAACGATACACGGGTTCTTGTAGAGGATTTTTCAAATATCATCGCAAGTGTTTTCCCTTTGAATAAATCCTGATATGGTTGTTGTTTCATTTCTTCCGCTTTTTCAATCAAGTAAGCAATGTCCTTAATTGAAAAATCTTTTAAAGATAAAAAGTCTTTTCCGTATAATACCGGTTGTACGTCCACTTGGCTCATGCCATCACTTCCTTTTTATATAATTCATGGAGAGATACAGGTGACACATCTCCATTTTTCCCTTTGAGGAATGCATTGGCTGTTTCATATTCAGTCAGCACTTGCACACCATGAGTCAGTGCTTTGACGCGTTGTTCTTTCGCCTGTTCACCTTCACCTAAATGAATGTGAAGTAATTTATGATCAGTTTGCAGCCAACTTTCAAAGCTGCCTGTCCAGACGTCAAAACCTGCTTGCTTCACTTCATCTATTAACAGCTCACTACCTTGAATATAGACGCTCCCTTTCTGACTCCAGATTGAAGCAAACACTTTTTTCAAGGCGCTCTCAACGTTCTTACCTACACACATGCCTTCCCCAGTAGCTTTCATTTCAGGTGTCAATTTTAAATCAATATCTTGAATGGCATGTGATGAGAACACTGGAAATTTAACTGCCGTGCCGCCCTTGTTCTTCATTGAAAGGTTCAGTTCTTGCAGCGTCGCACCAGCTAGTAGTCTTGTTGCTATAGGGATCATCTCAATACCCATCACCTTGCTGACTACTGGTACGGTTCGGCTGGCACGAGGATTGACCTCTAAAACAAGCGCTTTCCCATCTTTTATGACGTATTGAATATTCATAATGCCTTTGAATTTCAATTTTTTTGCTATTTGTTCAGATGCAATATACACCTGCTGTTTTATTTCCTCATTGATGGAGACACTTGGCAAAATGGCAAAGCTGTCACCTGAATGTACCCCAGCTTTTTCAATATGCTCGATAATGGTTGGGATAAATGTATTCTCTCCGTCGGAAATGAGATCAACTTCTAGTTCTTTCCCCGTGACATATTCGTCTATCAAGATTGGATATGGCAAATGATCTGGCTGATCAAGAAGTGACATCAAATCATCTTCATTTTGAACAATGATCATGCCCATTCCGCCAATGACATAGGATGGACGAATTAACACAGGATAACCGATGCTTTCTGCATGTGCGAGTGCTTCTTCTTTTGATTGAGCGGTGTCCCCTTTTGCATGAGGGAGTTCAAGCTCATCAAGAAGCTGGTAAAATAAATCACGATCTTCTAGTGCATCTAATGTGTCAAAGGACGTACCTAATAGTGTCACGCCGGCTTTTTCTAACCCTTCAGCTACGTTGATAGCTGTTTGACCACCAAATTGGACAATGACAAAGTCAATTTGTTCCGCTTCTACTACGTTTAAAATATGTTCAAGTGTGATGGGTTCAAAATATAAACGATCTGCAATCTCATAATCCGTGCTCACCGTTTCCGGATTGTTGTTCATCATGATTGTCTCAAATCCAAGCTTTTGCAAAGTAAGAACGCCATGCACTGCACTATAATCAAACTCGACTCCCTGCCCGATCCGTATTGGACCAGATCCGATAATCAGCGCACGCTGCTTTGTTTTCAGGTGATGCTCTCCATCACTTTTTCCAAAGTACGTTGAATAAAAGTAATTCGTTTTCGCATCAAATTCTGCAGCACATGTATCCACAATTTTAAATGCTGCGGAAATCCCGTACTCTTTACGAAGCTGCCTGATGTCATCTTGACTGCTTCCAGTGAGAGAAGCGATTGTTTGATCGAGAAAGCCTTTTTCTTTCACTTTTTGCAAAAGTGATCGTGAGAGTGTTCCTTTATTGTCTTTTAGTTCTTGTTCAAGTGAAATCATATGCTGAAACACGTGCAAGAAAAATGGATCAATTTTTGTCACATGATGGATGGTTGCAACCGTTTCTTCTCTAGAGAGAAGTTCCATGACTGCAAAAAAACGACGATCATCTGGCGTCTTGATCAAATCAAGTAACACCTCAGTCGTTAGTTCTTTCAGTTCAGGTAAGTGGAACCCATTTGTTTTTATCTCAAGTGATGCGACCGCTTTTTGAATAGCAGACTCTAAATTTCGGTCAATGGCCATAACTTCACCAGTGGCTTTCATTTTTGTTCCTAATTTGCGATCTGCATGTTTAAATTTATCAAATGGCCAGCGCGGGAATTTGACCACGACATAATCGAGTGCAGGCTCAAAGCTTGCATATGTTGTTCCTGTCAGCGGATTTTTCAATTCATCTAATGTGTAACCCACTGCTAGCTTTGCAGCCATTTTCGCAATTGGGTAACCTGTTGCTTTTGACGCAAGAGCAGAAGAACGGCTGACCCGAGGATTCACTTCAATCACAAAGTATTCTTTACTGAGTGGATCGAGAGCAAATTGGATGTTGCACCCGCCGACTACATCTAACGCTGAAATGATTTTCAGACTAGCTGATCGAAGCATCTGATAGTCCTGATCTGTTAATGTTTGAGACGGCGCTACGACAATCGAGTCTCCTGTATGCACACCAACAGGATCGATGTTTTCCATATTACAAACAGTGATACATGTATTTTGACGATCTCTCATGACCTCATATTCAATTTCTTTAAATCCTGCAATGCTTTTTTCAACTAAACACTGGTGAATCGGACTCGCTAGAAGGGCTCCTTCAATGAGCGGCATAAATGCTTCTTCAGTTAAAGCGATCCCTCCTCCTTTACCGCCAAGAGTATAAGCTGGTCGAATAATCACTGGGAAGCCAACTTCTTTTGCAAATTGAAGGGCATCTTTAACATTATCAACAATCTCACTATCTGGGACCGGTTCGTTTAAGTGCTTCATGAGGGCTCTAAATTTCTCACGATCTTCACCGTTTTCAATTGTTTCAACAGACGTTCCGAGTAGCTTGACACCATGCTTTTTCAGCACACCGTTTTTTTCTAACTCGACAGCAAGATTTAGTGCCGTCTGTCCGCCAAGGTTGGCTAAAAGACCATCTGGCTTTTCCTTTTCAATGATACGTGTCACTGAATCAATTGAAAGCGGTTCAAAATAAATTTCATCAGCAAATGACTCGTCTGTCATAATCGTTGCTGGGTTGTTATTTACTAGGATGACTTTGTACCCCTCTTCCTTTAAGGCCATACATCCTTGCGTTCCAGAATAATCAAATTCTGCTGCCTGACCAATAATGATTGGACCAGACCCGATGACTAGAATGGTGTGTATGCTTTGATCTTTAGGCATGTGCAACTTCTCTCCTTGCTTGTTTCACTTTCTCAATAAAATCATCGAATACCCATTCACTTTCAGCAGGTCCTGGGTGTGCTTCCGGGTGAAATTGAACCGACATAATCAGCTTTTCTTTATGAATCAATCCTTCTACAGATCCATCATTCACGTGTAAAAATTTCACATCCACTTCTTTGTGATTCATGCTTTTTTCATTTACAACATAACTGTGGTTTTGACTTGTCATAAAAACTCGTTTTGATTCTGTATCTTGAACAGGATGGTTCGCACCGCGATGTCCAAAGGGAAGCTTATACGTATCCCCTCCTAGTGCAAGAGCAATTAATTGATGGCCTAAGCAGATGCCGAGCGTCGGGAAAGTCATCATCATTTGATGAATGATGTTCAAATATGGCTTCATTGTTTTCGGATTTCCAGGGCCGTTTGACAGCAAAATCGCATCTGGCTTGATGTCAAACACTTTTTCCATTTGTTTATATGGAATCACCGTTACTTTGCAGCCGCGTGCCTCAAGAGAGTCTGCAATTGACTTCTTAAAGCCAAAGTCAATTAGCGCCACATGCTCTTTTCCACTACCTTGTGTGTGAATCTCACTCTCTGTTACCTGTTCGACAACATTGATTTCTTTCATTGCAGGCGGAGCTTCGTTTGCGTCTAAGCTTATAATAGCGTTCATTGTGCCATTTGCTCGTATGTTTTGAACAACTGCCCGAGTGTCTGTATGAGTAAGAAGCGGGATGTTCCACTTTTGTAAATAATCTTTCAGGCTCACCGCTGCAAGATGATGCGAAAAATGCTCTGCTGCTTCATATACGACAACTGCTTTTACTTGCGGTTTCTTGCTCTCAAAGTCCTCATGGTTAATTCCATAATTTCCGATCAGCGGATATGTGAAAACAATGATCTGTCCTTTATATGAAGGATCTGTAAGCACCTCTTGATAACCTGTCATACCTGTAAAAAATACCACTTCACCCGTTATGCCAGCGTCTCCTGTCAGATCTCCTTCAAAAGAGGCACCATCTTCTAAATTTAAATAACCTTTCATGATTGTGTCACCCCAGATTGAATAATTAATAATATAAATGTATTTTTATGCGTAATGGTGCAAAAAAATTTACACCGTCACAGTTTCATTTGATAGAACATGGATAATGGCTTCTATTGCTTGATCCATCTCAATTGTCTCTACATTAAGCGGAGGTAATAGACGGATGACATTCGGTCCAGCCGGAAGAACTAATAGTCCTTGCTTTCTTAGGGCTGTAATGTATTCTCCTACTGGCTGATAACATTCGATGCCAGCCATCAGTCCTTTGCCGCGCACTTCCTTTACGATGTTCAGTTGTTTGACGGCTTGCAGTTTTGATAATAAATAAGCGCCTTTTTCCTTAACTTCAGAAAGAAACTCATTATTAAATACGAGATCGAGTGTAGCGTTTACTGCCGCCATTGCGAGCATGTTTCCACCAAAAGTCGTTCCATGTGAACCTGGTGAGAAGGCTTCTCCTAATGCTTTTTTTCCTATAATCGCACCGACTGGGAAACCGTTACCCAACCCTTTCGCAACTGAAATAATATCAGGGTCAAGATTCGCATGTTCGTAAGCGAATGCTTCACCTGTGCGTCCAATGCCCGTTTGTATTTCATCAATAATGAGCAGTGCCTGATGTTTTTGACAGAACGCTTGAACAGCCTGAAGAAATTCTGCTTTAGCGGGATTCACTCCGCCCTCACCTTGCACGACTTCTAGCATGACCGCTGCGATATCATTGACTTTACATGTGGAGATTGCTTCAAGGTCGTTATAAGGCAAGTAATGAAACCCTTCTAGCATTGGACCAAAACCGGTTTTGATTTTATCTTGACCTGTAGCAGCCATACCAGCATATGTGCGCCCGTGGAAAGAGTGTAAAAATGTCACAATATTCGTCTTTCCTGTTGCTTTACGGGCTAATTTTATGGCACCTTCATTCGCCTCAGCACCACTATTGCAGAAAAACACAAGGTCTCCTGAACTGTTTGCTACCAGCTTTTCTGCCGCTTTTTCTTGCAGTCCATTTTCAAATAAGTTGGACACATGCCATACTTGATCAAGTTGTTTCTTTATTGCTTGATTGACATTTGGATGATTGTGACCTAAATTCGTTACCGCAATCCCCTGAATAAAGTCTAAATACTTTTTCCCGCTTGTATCAATCGCCCAAGAACCTGCTGCCTCTTTAATTTCAATATTCCACCGGCTATATGTTTGAAAGAGATGACTCACAGGACCGCCTCCTTTTGTTTCACAATTCGTGTTCCTTTAAATGATTCCCCAGTAAAAAAACTGCCTTTCCCATTCACAATCATGACCTCGTCGACATCTCCAGATAAAGCCGTTAATGCCGATTGCACCTTCGGGATCATTCCCCCGGAAATAATTCCTTCATTGATGAGTGAAAGTGCTTCTTGTTCAGTCACAACATCTAATAAATGGCCATTTTTCAAGATGCCTTCAACATCTGTTACGAACATTAATTTATCAGCCTTTATTGCTCCAGCAACGGCTGATGCAGCTAAATCTGCATTGACATTTAATGTTTGACACTCTTCTGTCATCGATAGCGGTGCAATGACAGGAATGAATTGTTTTTCCATCAACGCTTCTACCATTGCAGGATTAACTTCTTTAATTTCGCCAACATAACCGTAAAGGTCTTGATCAAGAAAATCTGCCACAAGCATCTGTCCGTCTTTTCCAGACACACCGACAGATGAAATATCGTGTTTTGCCAATTCTGAAACAAAGTATTTATTAACAGTACCAGAAAGGACCATCTCCGCTACCTCTAAGACAGGCTTCGTTGTTTTACGCTGTCCGTCAACAAATTCAGTTTTCACTTCTAATTTTTGTAGCATATCGGTGATCTCAGGACCTCCGCCATGGACGATCACTAATTTAAAGCCAGCCTCTTGAAGCGAGCGAACATTTTCAAAAAATGTATCTGAAAGTTCTCGAATGACACTTCCTCCACACTTGAACACAATCGTTTTATTCATGTCAAACCCCTTCATTATGTGCGATAACTCGCGTTAATTTTCACGTAATCATAGGTAAGGTCACAGCCCCATGCCGCCGCTTCACCTTCTCCTTCACTCATTTCAATCAAAATCGTGATCTCATCTTGTTCTAGATACGCTTTTGCTTCCTCTTCTGAGAAAGGCTGCGGTTCATTATGCTTGAATAGACACTGGCCGCCTAAATAGACTTCTACCTCTTCTGGTGTAACGGACGCTGTGCTATGACCAATCGCTCCAACAATTCGTCCCCAGTTTGCGTCTGTTCCATATACGGCTGTTTTGACGAGACTTGAGCCAACGATTTTTTTGGCAATAATGCCTGCTTCCAGATTATTTTTAGCGCCGACGACTTTCGCTTCAATTAATTTGGTCGCACCTTCTCCATCTCTTGCAATCTCTTTCGCTAAATCCTCACAAGCTAGCTTTAAGCCTTCTTTAAACAATGGCCATTCTGGATGCTCTTCATTTAGCACATTATTTTCAGCCATTCCATTTGCCATCACGAGTACCATATCGTTTGTTGATGTCTCTCCATCGACCGTAATCTGATTAAAAGTCACATCCGTAATGTCGCGAAGCGCTTGTTGCAGAGCTTCCTGCTCTACATTCGCATCTGTTGTGACAAAGCCAAGCATTGTCGCCATATTCGGATGAATCATACCTGAACCCTTTGCTGCACCTGAAATGATAATTTCTTTACCGTCTATCGTAAGGGTGTAAGTTGTATTTTTAATGACCGTATCTGTTGTTAAAATGGCTTCTTCAAAATGACCTTGCTCTGCTTTTGCTTCTTTTAGCTGCATGATGCCTTTTTTGATTTTAGCCATATCAAGGCATTCTCCAATGACACCAGTAGAACAAACTGCAATATAATCGGACTCTATTCCTAACATGTCTGCACAGGCTGCCTGCATTTCATATGCATCCTTCAAACCCTGCTCTCCCGTACATGCATTGGCAATGGCACTGTTGACAATGACTCCTTTTAATCGCCCAGTCTTTTTTAGGCTTTTTTGCGTGACTTGTAGCGGTGCTGCTTGAAAGTGACTTTGTGTGTATACAGCAGCGCTTGTCGCTGGTACTTCACTGATAATCAGCCCAAGGTCTTTTTTTGAATAGCGCAATCCAATATGAATCCCCTTCGCTTCAAAGCCCTTAGGTGATGATACGTCACCGTCTATTTTGACAATGCTTTTTTCATTCAATTCAATCATGTTTGCGCTCTCCCCTGTTCTTATGGATAAAGAGGTGTCATTGTGAGACCCGCCTCTTCATTTAAGCCTTTGATGATATTGAAGTTTTGAACCGCTTGACCGGCTGCGCCTTTCATTAAATTATCTATCACCGATACGATCGTCAGTCTGCCTGTTCGTTCATCTAAATGAAAGCTGATGTCACAGAAGTTACTGCCGTATACTTCTTTTGTCTGAGGATAAATTCCATAATCTCTAACTCTGACAAAATAGGAATCTTCATAAAAACCTTTCATATGCTGCATTAAATCTTCTTGCGCTAGATCTGACTTTAATTGTGTATACATCGTCGCCATAATCCCTCTTGTCATTGGGACAAGATGCGTTGAAAATGTGATGTTTGTCGTTTGCGGATTCCATTCTCTTAATACTTGTTCTATTTCAGGTGTATGTTGATGCTCATTCACCTTATAAATTTTAAAGTTGTCGTTCAACTCTGAAAAATGCGTTCCAAGTGATGCAGTTCTCCCCGCACCAGAAACCCCTGTTTTGGCATCAACGATTATCATTGATTCATCCATCAAGTTCTGTTTCATCAGAGGTGCTAAGCCAAGAAGGACTGCGGTTGGAAAACAGCCTGGGTTTGCAATCACTTCAGCCTGCTCAATTTTTTCTCGATTCAGTTCAGATAAACCGTACACAGCTTGTTGGACGGATGCTTCATCCGCTGCCCGTCGTTTATACCAAGCTTCGTATGTTGCTCCATCTTGAATTCGCAAATCACCCGACAAATCAATGATAGGCACTCCTTGGTTCATGAGCTGTGGTGTCAATTTACTTGATACGCCTGCTGGTGTCGCTAAAAATACAGCATCCGTTTCTTTAACAATAGTCTCCGGCTCTATTGCCTTTAATGTTTGATCTGAAATGTTTGTTAGATGCGGATAAGAATTGCTGTATGATTGCCCATCATCACTTGATGAATACAATATACATTCGTCCACATGCGGATGCTGCTTTAAGATACGAACTAATTCCACACCACCGTACCCCGTAGCACCTATAATACCTATTTTCAACGTCAATACACCCTCTTGATCTTTGTGAAATTATTTAACATTATATCATGTATAAAAATTAATTCAATTGTATATTTAATATTTGTTTTCATTTTTTTCATGAAAAAATCCGCATATCTTTCACGAGACATACGGATTTATCTTTGTTTCTGTATTGTTTCATACCATGAGCGCACTGCATAAATATGATCAGGAGCTTGCATAAAAATGAAATGAACGGTAAAGAAAACCTGATACGAGTTTATCTCGTATCAGGCGTTTAACACATGATCTTATTGAATACCAAGAGCGATTTTCGCATATCTTGACATTTTGTCTCTTGTCCAAGGCGGGTTCCAAACAATGTGAACCTCTGTTTCTTTCACGTCAGGTAAGTCACTTAATGCTTTTTTTACCTCATCAACGATAATTGGTGCAAGAGGGCAACCCATTGATGTCAATGTCATGGTGATATCCGCTTTTCCATTCTCATCAAGATTGACATCATAGACAAGCCCAAGATTGACGATATCTACATTCAACTCAGGGTCAATCACCTGTTCCAAGGCGCCTAAAATGTTTTCTTTCAATGCTTCATCCATGATATCCACTCCTTTTCCACTAGTATAACGTACTTTTTCTTTTGACTAAACGTTTGTGCTTTTCAGATGTGTCACAAACCAGTCAATCGTTTCAAACATCGCTTGTCTTGAGACCTTGTGACCTGCTTGTTCATCTGTGATAAAACGAATCAGGTGCGGGTCATGCTGATATTGGGTCGCCGCTAACTCATCATAAAGCTCTTTTGCATGGCGATATGGGACAACAGGGTCATTTTCAGCATGCCAGAATAAAAGTGGTCTTTTCTTAAGCCGATCTGTGTGCAGGGTTAAATCATAAGGACGCAAGGCTTCTAATTGCTTGTTCACGTCATCATCTGTCAACTCTTTCATAAGACCTTTGTGACGCATGTCCATGATTTGTGCCTTTAGAAAAGTCGTATATTTCGGACTGCCCATTAAGCTGACGGCCGCTTTAATCCAATCATGCTTTGCAAGTGCGCCAAAGGTGGTGATGCCTCCCATGGATGTACCAGCGACGCCTATCAGATCGGCTTTAATCAATTGTTTTTCTTGAAAATGTGTTTTGAGTATGTCGATTTCACGAATTTCGTTCAGGACAATTTCCCAGAACTTTGATGCTAGTTCCTCTAAGCTGAGGTTTTCTGATCTTACACCATGATAAGCACAGTCAGGCAAAATGACTCTCATGCCTTTTTCCGCCAAATGAAAGGCGAAGTGTAAGTTGTGCTCACGTGCACTGGTAAACCCGTGTATGAAAAATACAAGCGGCAGCGGTTTTTCTTTATTTTCAGCTTTTACGATATGTAAAAATGGAATATCGCGCGTAATTTGCTCATCAATGGTGATCACAGCCTATGAATCCTCCTTTATCATTCCCGTCTTTGTTTATTTTAACATGTAGACAATAAAGATGTGATAAAGATACACTATAGTTAGAGGCAGAGGACATATTGCCTCCTATCACTTACAGATCAAAGGAGATTTTATGGAGACCAAACCTTATCTAATCGCACTTGACCTGGATGGCACATTATTGAAAGATGATAAAACCATTTCTTCACGCACACTTGACGTCATTCAAAAAGTGAGAGATAGCGGGCATCATGTGTGTATATCAACGGGCCGGCCATATCGTTCCAGCTCTCCTTATTATAATCAACTAAAGCTCAATTCACCGATCGTGAACTTTAACGGGGCATTTGTCCATCATCCTCTCGATGAAAAATGGGGCAGATTCCACACGTCGCTTGACCTTCAAGTAGTCAAGCAGCTTGTAGACATTAGTGAAGAGTATCAGGTGCACAATGTGTTAGCTGAAGTCTTAGACGATTTATATTTCCATTATCATGATGAAAAACTCATTGATATATTTAATATGAACGCCAATAAAGTGACCGTCGGGGACTTAAGGGACACTCTTTTAGAGAATGTCACAAGTATCTTAATTCACGCAAAAGAAGAAGACGTGGGAGCCATTCGAGGCTATTTAACAGATGTTCACGCAGAAGTGATTGATCACAGAAGATGGGCCGCTCCATGGCACGTCATTGAAATCATTAAGTCAGGAATAAATAAAGCGGTTGGTCTGCAAAAAATTAGCGATTATTACGGCATTCCGCAAGAACGAATAATCGCATTTGGGGATGAAGACAATGATTTAGAAATGCTTCAGTTTGCTGGATGCGGTGTTGCGATGGGCAATGGAGTTGATGCTGTGAAAAGGGTATCAAATGAGATTGCAGATACAAATGAACAAGATGGAATTGCTAAGTTCTTAACAAATTATTTCGCGCTTTAATTTTTTCCATTCATACATAGAAGAAGGAAGCGGTTATACTAAGCTTTAGACAGGGCAACCTGTCAGCTTGTTTGAAGGGGCGGATCCGAATGGGTAAGAGAAGCAAGTCGAAACGCTTTATACAACAAGGTAAAGATTCAGTCAGTCTTCATGACGCACGTTTTCCTTATCGATCTACACTTGAAGAAGCTACAGACCAAGGAAATAAGAAGACAAATGCTTCTTTAGGTTCATTGTGAGAAACGAACTTTTTGATCAAGCCAAATCATTTACTGAAGAAGCTTTTACTTCTTCATTTCAATCTGGGTCAGAGCGTCAAAAAGCTGTAAAGCGAGCAAAAAATGCTGTATCATCTGCCTTTGCAAGTTCTACAGATGCAGAAAGAAACCAGCTTCATACCTTCCAAGAGCTGCTGCTTGATGATCTTTCACTTAAAAAGCTGTCCGGTGTTGGACAGCTTTTTCTTATGCTTTACTTTACTTGGAACATTTTCTTCTCCGTGATTTGCTTAAGCCCTTCCGCTTTCCCCTTGAACGATACAACCACTTCATAAGTTCCAGGCTCTACACCACTTGACCATGTATCTTGAAAATCATACGTTTCATTTGCCTTTAAGACAAATGATTGGATGGCTTGTGTGAACATACGATCTTTCGAGTAACGGTATTTTTCATTTCCATTTTCATCATAGACACGTAATTCAAACTTCTGACTTGTATTAAATGTAAATTCAATATCATGATCAGATCGATTTTTCAATGACATTTGAAATTGAACCGAAGCACCTTTCTGGACAGGGTCGATTGTGAGCACTGCCGTTTTTTCTCCCATTTGACCAGATACCTCCTTTTCTGGTTCGTCATTCTTTTGAGAACCACAAGCCGCTAAAATCAATGGAATGAAAAGAAGCACCAAAAGTTTTTTCATCTTCTTTCCCACCTTTTTAATCTCTTCTGAAAAATCCAAGAATATTGGTCGTTTGGACAATATTCGTAAAGGCTTTTGGATCGACTTCCTTTATAATTCGTTCAAGTTCATACAGCTCATACCTTGTAATGACAATCACCATCATTGCTTTTGGCTCGTTGGTAAATGCGCCTTTAGCAGGTACAGTGGTGATTCCTCTTACCATTTTTCCATAAATGGCTTCTTTGATTTCATCGGCTTTCTTCGTCACAATCATGGCCGTCAGTTTCTCATGTCTCGTATGAATCGCATCAATGACCCTTGTGGTCACATATAATGTCACAAGGGTATATAATGCTTTCTCCCAACCTTGTAATAATCCTGCTGTAAAAATGATGATTCCGTTTAAAATAAAGAAATACGTGCCAACAGGCTTATCTTTCCATTTTGCTAAAATCATCGCAATAATATCGAGTCCACCTGTTGATGCCCCGTATTTTAGCGTAATCCCGATGCCAAGTGCAGAAATGACACCGCCGAACACAGCATTCAATAAAATATCTTCAGAAACGCTCGTCTCCGGTAAGATGCCGAGGAAAATGGTCGTTAAGGCAACACTGATTATGCTATATAGAGTAAAGGAACGACCAACCTTCATCCAGCCTAAAATCCCTACTGGAATGTTTAATACAAATAATAGAACCCCAGTCGATAAATAAAATGGTGCATATTCATCAATTACACTGGATAACAGCTGTGCTACTCCGGTAAAACCGCTCGCATATACGTCAGCCGGAATTAAGAATAAATTAAGTCCAATCGCATTTAATAATGCACCAATAACAACGACAATAAGTTTTTTTGCTTCTCCAATAAACATGATGTCATTCCTCCACTTACCATTCTCTCTATGGTTTTCCCTAAAAATTAGAATTTGAACACGAAAAGGATGATTTCTATGATATAGTTAGGCTAAAAAGATGTAATTTTGCAGATTTCATTCAGAAAGAAGGGATTTTTATGACTGTTCATATCATAGCAGACAGTGCTGCTGACCTGCCTCTTTCTTATTATGATGAACATAACATAACACTCATTCCGCTACGTGTATTACTTGGTGAGCAGGAATTTGAGGATTTAATCACAATTGAGCCAAAACAAGTATTTGATGCAATGAGACAAGGCGAAAGTCCAAAAACTTCACAACCTTCACCAAACAGGATCAAAGAAGCCTTTGTATCCCTTGCACAAACTCATACAGCCGCACTTTATGTCGCTTTTTCATCAGAGCTTTCAGGTACATATCAAACAGCCGTCATGATGGCAAACGAAGTAAAGGAAGAATATCCAGACTTCGATTTACGAATCATTGATTCTAAATGTGCTTCACTCGGCTATGGACTGGCTGTCAAACACGCTCAGACACTTGCCATTGACGGAAATACAATACAAGAAATTGAAACGTCTGTAAAGCATTTTTGTGGATCTTTACAACATATTTTTACTGTAGACGATTTATCGTACTTAGCAAGAGGGGGAAGAATCACTAAAGCATCAGCTTTTGTTGGCGGTCTTTTGAGCATTAAACCTATTTTACACGTAGAGGATGGAAAGCTTGTTCCGCTTGAGAAAATCCGGGGACGTAAAAAACTACTCAAACGAATTATCGAACTGATGAAAGAGCGTGGAACAGACTGGTCAAATCAAACTGTTGGGATCAGCCATGGCGATGACCCTGCACTTGCAGAGGATATGAGACAATTGATAGAAACAGCATTTCATCCAAAAGATATTGATATCAATATCATTGGTGCAGCCGTTGGGTCTCATTCAGGACCTGGAACGCTTGCAATCTTTTTTACAGGCAACCCATCATAAAAGCACCCTTCCCTACATATGTAGGGGGGACCCTAGTCTGTCAGCATGACGCCAATCCGCTTCACATTTGTTTCGGTCGTTCTGCCTGTTTGATTGCTGCATGAGGCGAGCACAATCAACATGGCTGCCATCAGAAGAAATGTCATCCACACACTCCTTTTATCAACTTACTCTTTTTATCGGATTTCGGTGATGTTGTTTCAATGATAAGTGGAAAAATCAGGCTGTCGAGAAAATCTCGACAGCCTGATTGAGCAACTGCTCACTTTTTCTCATATGTCCAGCCTTCTTTTTGATCAATTAGGCCATTTTTCATCAAGTGACCTAATGCTCGTTTAAAAGCGGCCTTACTCATTTGAAACCTTTCGCGAATATCATCTCGGTCACTTTTGTCCCAATAGGGCATCGCACCATTTCTGTTTCTCATATAAGTTAAGATCTGTTCTGCATCAACTGATAATGCGTCCTGTTTTCTAGGAAGGAGAGAGACGTTAACGGTTCCATCCTCTTTCACTGCAATGACACGACCTGTGACAGTAGATCCAAGTCTTGGTTCTTCCTTTCGTTCTGTGCGATGGATAAACCCTCTAATTCCTGTATCTGTCAGCATAAAGGAGCCTGTCGCAATCAAGCGGTAAATCGTCCCTGTTATGTCTTTGTTCATAATGGTATTAGGTGCTTCGGTAAACAGCTTACTGATGATATCTTCTGTGGCTGGTTTTGCGAACAATCTCCCGTAGCTTGTGACTTTTAGCATACAGTAAAGCCGGTCTCCTTTTTTGGGCCATGCTTCTTCAAAAGGCGGGAGGTGTTCTGTTGCCACAAGTGCATCTTTTGATAACCCGACATCAACAAATACGCCCATATCCTCTACAACATCAACGACTTCAACCCATCCGTATGTATGTGCGTTAATAATAGGCTTTTTCATTGTAGCTGCTAGTCTCTCTTCATGATCTACATATAGATAGACATCCACTTCATCTCTATCTTCAATATCTTCTGTGACCTCACTACGATGTAAGAGGACAGAATCTTCGCCATCTGTCAAAAAGTATCCGTACTCCATCTCTTTCTCTATTTGCAAGGTCACTTGCTCACCTGGTCTCATGTTCTCTTCCTTCCTATCTGCCCATAAAGAGCATTCGTTCATCATTTGATTTCACTTTATTCTACTATACTTCTTAGCACATGAACATCTCTAGTTTTGTTAGCTAAAGTGGACAATCCGTAGGTGATTTATACAGAAAGAGCTTGAACTCATTGACCTATCAATGCGCTAACGTTTCTTCTATCCCCATTTGCATGATAAGATAGACGCATTATCTAATACTTGGAGGTCATGAGTCATGGCAAAAGAAAGTTCGTTTGACATTGTATCGAAGATCGAATTACCAGAGGTGCAAAACGCCATTCAAGCAGCTTTAAAAGAAATCAAAAACCGTTATGATTTCAAAGGAAGTAAAAGTGATATTTCATTAGAGAAAGAAGAGCTCGTTCTCATCTCAGACGATGACTTCAAGCTAGAGCAGCTAAAAGATGTGCTTGTGTCAAAACTCATTAAACGAAATGTACCGACAAAAAATATCGACTACGGCAAAACCGAGCATGCACTTGGCGGGACTGTACGTCAACGTGCAAAACTGATTAGCGGAATTGATAAAGACAATGCTAAAAAAATCAACACACTCATTAAGCAATCTGGTCTCAAGGTGAAGTCTCAATTCCAAGATGATCAAGTGCGTGTGACAGGGAAAAATAAGGATGATTTACAGGAAGTCATTTCACTTATTCGCAAAGCTGATTTGCCGATTGATGTCCAATTTATAAATTTTCGATAAATTTTAAATTTTCCATTGATTATTTCCGATTTTTTCGATACAGTTAATGGAAGTTCAATTCATTGACAGATTCATATTGCTTTCTTATCGAGAGAGGCAGAGGGACTGGCCCTGTGAAGCCTCAGCAACCGGTGTAATAGACAAACACTTTCTATAACCAAGGTGCTAAATCCAGCAAGCTACTGCTTGGAAGATAAGGAGAAGAATTACGATACTTTCAAAAAGTCTTCTTCTTATCAGAAGGCTTTTTTTGTTACATAGAAATAAGGAGGAATACAATGGGCCTATTACAAGATTTACAAAACCGCGTGCTGATTGCTGATGGAGCAATGGGAACACTTTTATATTCTTATGGAATTGATCGCTGCTTTGAAGAATTAAATCTATCAAAGGAAGATGAAGTCAAAAGGGTACATGAGGCGTACGTACAGGCGGGAGCTGACATCATCCAAACGAACACGTATGGAGCGAATTATATTAAACTATCCCGCTACGGTTTAGAAGAAGAAACGAAACGTATCAATACAAAAGCTATGCAAATTGCCAAAGCAGCCGCAGGCTCTGCTTATGTACTCGGAACGATTGGCGGCATCCGAACGTTTAACAAAAATGCATACTCCATTGAGGAAATTAAACGAAGCTTTAGAGAGCAGTTGTATCTTCTATTAAATGAACAGCCTGACGGACTATTACTTGAAACCTATTACGACCTCGAAGAAGCAAAGGCGGTTCTACACATCGCACGCAAAGAAACGGAACTCCCTATTGTCATGAACGTATCCATGCACGAACAAGGTGTCCTGCAAGATGGAACGCCGCTCCATGACGGTTTATCTGAATTATCCTCTCTTGGAGCTGATGTCGTCGGCATTAACTGCAGACTAGGTCCCTATCATATGATTCAGGCACTCGAAGGTGTGCCGCTTTTTGAAAATTCTTATTTATCTGTCTATCCAAACAGCAGTCTACCATCTCTTGAAAAAGGTAGACTTGTCTATGATACAGATAATGATTATTTCCGAAAGAGTGCACTAGAGTTTAGAAATCAAGGTGCCCGTCTTATCGGTGGCTGCTGCGGAACGACCCCTCAGCATATCCGAGCCATGGCGGAAGCTGTAAAAGATTTAGCGCCGGTCAAAGAAAAAAAAGTCAAAATTTTAAAAGAAGAAAGCATTTCACTCCAAGATCAACGCACAGAACCTGGGCTTGACGAGCTTGCCATTCAAAAGCGGTCAATCATCGTGGAACTGGACCCGCCAAAGAAGCTCAACTTTGAAAAATTTCTTACTGCTGCGAAAGAATTAAAGAAAGCAGGCATTGATGCTCTGACGTTAGCCGATAATTCCCTTGCCACCCCGCGCATTAGCAATGTGGCATGCGGCGCTTTGCTGAAGCAGCAACTCGATATGCGTTCACTTGTTCATATTACTTGTCGAGATCGCAATTTAATCGGATTGCAATCACATTTGATGGGACTTGATACTCTCGGATTAACCGATATTTTAGCGATTACAGGCGACCCTTCAAAAATCGGTGACTTCCCAGGAGCAACGTCTGTTTATGATTTAACGTCCTTTGATCTGATCCGTCTGATTAAACAATTTAATGAAGGACTCTCCTTCTCAGGCAAACCGCTTGGTAAAAAGACCAATTTTTCCGTGGCAGGAGCGTTTAATCCAAATGTTCGTCATATTGATAAAGCCGTCAAACGCCTTGAGAAAAAAGTAGAATACGGTGCTGATTATTTCATCTCACAGCCAGTTTATTCAGAGGAACAGCTTGTGAAAATTCATGAGGAAATCCGTCACCTCGATCAACCGATTTACATCGGCATTATGCCTTTAACAAGTAGCCGGAATGCAGAATTTATTCACCATGAAATCCCAGGCATCAAGCTGTCTGACTCGATTCGTGACATCATGGCAAAAGCAGGGGATGACAAGGAAAAACAGCGAACAGAAGGGTTAGCGATAGCCCGCTCTTTAATAGACACTGCTTGCGATCTGTTTAATGGCATTTATTTAATTACACCTTTCCTTCGATCAGATTTAACAGCAGAACTGACGAATTACATTCACCAGAAAGATAAGGGGGCAAAAGCACATGTCAACTATCACGGAACAGCTAAAGAAACGAAATCTCGTCTTTGATGGAAATGCTGTTTGGTCACCACCTAGTCTTACAAGGAAAAGTGAAAAATTATTAGCTGAATACCTTCTTCTCAATGAAGGCAGAGAGAAAAATTGGTTTGCCCTGTTTTTGTGTTAATAATAGTCGAACCTCCTTTGAATGGAGGTTCTTGAAAGCTGTAGACACCATTCGTCTACAGCTCTTTCATTATTTTTCGCCTACAGATGATAGGACGTGTGCAAGCGCATTTGTTACTTTCCCATGCTCTGACGCATGTGGGCGATCGTCTCCATCTCCATAGCCATAATCAATCATTCGATTACGGTTTAAACAAAGCTTTGTTAGCTGAGGCTGGAAAAGGTCAAATAATGCAAAACGTTCTTTTAGTTGCGGGAATTGCTGCTGATAATCTAGAATTTCTTCTGCAAGCAAACGCCAAAGAGCGGTTTCTTCTAGTAGCTGATGGTTTTCTAAAACATTTGACACGTAACGCAGGTTACAAATAAATAGTCCTGTAAAGATAAATTGTACTAAACCTTCTGGGGGTTCACTTCGCAACACTTCTTTTAAATCTTCATCTAATGATGCTAATTCTGGCAGTGGCTGGTCACTAATGTTCACATCATCAACGAAATCCTTTATCGCCAAACGATGTGGTTGATAATCTTTTAGGACAAGAATCGTATTTTGCCCATGTGGGGAAAATACCGTCCCGTATTGATACATAAAATGTAGTAGCGGAGGCATCACAACATGGAAGAAAGCAGCCATCCACTCTTTTGCCGAGAGTTTCGATTTTTCAATTAGCTGTTTAATATACGGTTCACCTTCATGATCTTCATACGTCAGTGCCGCAAGTGTCACAGGGGTCTCCCCTTCATCTAAGTACGTATAAATACTTTCTCTAAAAATCACGCCGAGCATTTCAAGATATTGATAAGGCGCACCAGGTAGTTTGCTGTAGTAAGGGTGATCGACATTTATACTCGCATTTTCACCTGGTAAAATCACGCGGCATACGTCAGACAAAAATGGGTCTTGATCGGCAATCCCTTTAATATGTGCCGTAATGCGAGGAGCGATGACAGTCCGCTCTGACGGAAGCCCTCGATACACAAGCGTATTTAAAATACTCATTGGTAATTTAATATGATGCTTTCCTTTATTTGAGATGTTTGTAAAGGTTCTGATCGACTGCTGCGGCACGTATTGATCAAGACCCTCGCCTAAATAAACAATGCGGCGCATGGCCAAATCTTCTGGGAAATGTTGAATAATCATATGTGTCCATTGCCATTTATGAACGGGCATCATATAATAATCAGTCGGATTCAAGCCTTCATCCTTTAATACACGCTGAAATTGACGAATGGTCACCTCATCTAATTCCTTCTTTATTATCTGCTCATAATTTTCATGTTCGACCGCATGAAATGTTGCAAGCTGACGGTGTACGGCAATCCAAGACAGCTGCACACTTTCTTGCCTTTCAGGTGCATAGGCTAAGTAATCTTCATAACTGAACCCGATACGTCCTTTGTTATATACAATCCAAGGATGTCCGGTCATCTCTCCTTCAATCCACGCATAATCTGTATCTATCAGTTCATCCGCACGAAGCGCCTTTTTCGATAACAAATGAACATCTGCTAACAATGTGTGATGAAGCTCTTTGATCAGATGACCTGTTGTTTCAGATGACATCGGAATGATTGGCTGTATATCCAGTAAAAAAATAATAGCGCTGACATCCTTTGTCCATTTTCCATCTTGATAGTACTCAATTGATTCAGCAATCGTATCATAACTATCAAACAAGCGAGGTTTTGCAAGATAACGATATTTCTTATGTTCATGAATCATTAGTTCATACTGAACGATTCCATCCCCGCCTTTAAGCTGAACGGGATGAATCATATCCTCATACATATATTCAGACAGCATTTTTGCCACCATTTTCTGGTTTGCTTTTTTCCACGCATCTGGGTTCACTGCTATTTTCAATTCGTCTTGCATATTCATCGCTCCATCCTCCTTAACCTTTGATTTCCTCAAATGTGTTCGCCTTCTTATGTGTACCAAATGTCTGGAAGACATGCTTTTGATAAAGTGGATATACTGTTTTATGAGCAAGTTCATTTATAATGACGCTGTTTCGGTAGGCTCCGAGTCCTAAATCTGGTGCTCCGACCCCATGTGTATGAAGCTCTGCATTTTGCACGAAGATGTCATTTTCGCCCATCATTTTTGTTTTCAAACGATACTCACGTTCTATTTGGAATCGTCCCTGATCATCCCATTCAATATGATGGGCAATCGGATCAATAAATGACGGCAATACCGATTGATAACCAGTTGCTAAAATGACGATATCAGTTTCATGTGTAAATGATTCTTCTTTTACCCATTGTGAACAGGAAAGCTTTAAACCGCCCGCTGTTTCCTCAATCAAGTTGACCTCCGTCATCGCTTGAAGCACTGTGTTCAATTGTTCCCCGCAGGCAGATCGTTCATAGAGTAAGTGATAAATATCACGGATCATCGCAGAGCTGATGCCTTTATAAAGTAAGTCTTGCTGCTTTAATAATGCATCTTTTTTTGTTTGCGGAAGCTCATAAAAGAAATCAATATAGTCTGGAGAGAAATACTCAAGACCAAGGTTTGAATATTCCATTGGGAAAAAACCTTTAGACCGAGTGAACCAGTGAATATCCTTCGCCTCATCCTCTGATAAAATGTCATAAAATACTTCCGCAGCACTTTGACCAGAGCCGATAACAGTCACTGACTTTCCTTTAAAAAAACCTTCTTTCTTTCGATTTAAATAATCCGCAGAATGAAACACACGATCTCCTAAAGCTGGCTGAAGCGATGCTGGTACTGCTGGTTGTGTGCCAATACCTAAGACGAGATGCTTACTTTCATACACATCTGCCGTCTGATCTTTCATATGACGAACATGCACTTTAAACCGCTTTTCTCCTGCTTTCTCAACGAAAGAGATCGATTCTACATTCATACCAAATCGGCACGAATCTAATTGCTCAGCTACCCAGCGGCAGTAATGACTGTATTCCTTACGCGGAATATGAAAGTTTTCTAAGAAGTAAAAAGAATACAAACGATTTTGCTCTTGCAAATAGTTTAGAAAGCTATATTTACTTTGGACATCTGCCATGCTGACAAGGTCTGCTAAGAAGGGAACTTGAAGTGTTGTGCCTTCAATGAGCATTCCAGGGTGCCAATGGAACGCTTCACTTCTTTCAAAGAACAAAGCGTTAATGTCATTTACTTCCTCAGATAATGCGGCAAGCCCTAGGTTAAATGGACCGATGCCAATACCAATTACATCCACTACATTATTTTGCTTGTTGAACCGCGTCATGGTTATACTTCCTTTCAAATCGATCTCGATCGCAAAACATCAAAAGACCTGTTTTATCTGGTAAATTTACTGGTTTCACCCGCTCGAAGCCGCATTTCTCAAAAACATGAATCATTTTTTCATTGCGAATATCAGGTTCGGCAACGATCTTTTCCGTTCGTTTGTTCTGCTGAAATTGAAATTCTGTCATCGCACGAAGCAATGGGGCAGCAAATCCTTTTCCGACATATTCTGGCTCCCCTATTAAGAGATGAATTCCTTGATCATGCGGAGCCGGATGATAATAGGATTCAATCACATCTCCTTTGACATTGTACGCTTCAAAATAGCTCATCGGTATCCCGTCAATCGTTCCTAAATAAAGGGTTTGGTGGGGATCATGAATCGCTTGATAAAAATGCTTTTTAAAAGCAGGAAAAGGAATATTCAGATGCCAAAAAGGATGAACATAATCTTCCTGCATCCACTTGTGAACAAGACGGACGTCCCTTTCATATTCAGCGCGAATGAATTCAATACGATGCCTCATCCAATCAGCGCCTCCTTATGCACAAAAAGTGGATTGAGCACAGATGTGTAACGAGATTGTGTTTCTAATGAACCTGTCAGCTCGTCCATATCTTCAAATCTTGTCAGCAAATTGGCTTTAGAAGGAAGTTCCTTTGAACGGAGAAGACTATTTGTAAGCTCAGATGCACCAAATTGCTGTTCATGAGCAAGCAGCGTATTTCTAACAAGTGAGAGCAGATGTTCTTCCCTTGCTAGCCCTTCCGCTCCAAATCCGTTAATCAAACCAAATAAATGATTAAAGAAGAAGTAATAACGCAGCCTCTCAACAGCTACAGCATCTGTACAAATGGTTTCACTTCTGACGCTCAAATGTTGCACAAGATTTGCGAGCTTATCCTTTTTGGATTCACTATAATAGTAGCCTTGATTATCACGATAATAGAATGTGTCTGGGTATCCATCCTTTAACTGGACAACGGCATTTTGCTGATGAGCTTCCAGTGCAAGACCATATGTTTCAAATAGCCACAGCATTGGCTCTAATGAAATGGTTAAATATCGTTTAAACCAATCCTTGCTGACTACCTCTGTTGATCTGCCTTCTTTTTCAGCCAGATCAGAAATGACACCTGCTAAACGTGACTTCCCCCCATAGGCATGATCTTGACATAATCCAGCGATCAAACTGGCTCCTTTTTCATTGTGCAAAAATGGATTTTGACGAATCACCACTTCAAATCCAGATTCAGCTTCATCTCCTCGGATGGATAGATATGCAGGATCTTCAATCACACGAAAACCTGAAAATTTATCGTATAAAGATATCCCTAATTCCGTTTGCAATAGACGAGACATTTCAACACCACGATCGAGTTCCTTTTGTTTGTTGACTCGAAGAGAATTCGTAATTTTCACAGGTACTGAGAATTTCAGCATGTATGCTGAGTCTTTTTGATAGACGGTTCTAAAGGAAGATGTTGCTGTGTAATCAGCGCCAAGCGGTCCTAAATACGCCAGTTTCCCATCCTCCATATAGCGGTGAACAAATTCCTTCTCCATCACCACCTTTACTTGGAGTGGATGGATTGGTATGAGCACATATTCCCCATTCTCAGTCAGCGTCTGAAGCCTCTCTCTTTCTTCTGGCATTTGGCGCTCAAGTTCATTTAGCATCAAGTTTGCTGCAGACTGTGAGATAGAGGAATCCTGCAGCACAATAGAATGGTGCGCTTTAAAGTAATGAAGTTGAAAAGTTCCTTTCAGTTCAGGAGAATAGACTGCTTCCTCTGCCTCTGTCATCCCTTGTCTGCTCTTTGGCGTAGGGTGCGTCAAATGTCCAAGGAGAAGCGACTGCTCCGCTTCAATATACTCAAAATCAGCTTGAGAAAGAGCCTCCCGATCACTTTCCCTTTCTCTCATAAAACGCTCAATATTTCGGCAGCTCAAAATGATGCGAAGCATGAACTCATCCTCTGCATCTGTGCGACCGTACTCAATGAGAAGTTCTTTTGAACATAAGGCAACAAGTGTGGTGTAATCTAATACAGTTCCTTTTTGATCACTGCCTTGTGGTCGATAGCGAATTGGAAATTCAAAAAGATGACGACCTACAGGTGAAAAATAGCGTACGGGAATCACCAATTCAAGATCTTGCTTTGCTAGTTCTGTGACGAATACAACCGATCCGTCTGCTCTTGTCTCTTTTCTTGTTGTCTGATCTGCTCCCGTTTCACGCAGAAAGCAGTTTAAAAAGCTTTGCATTGTTGCATTTTCAGCCATCTGTTTATATTGACTCAATTTAGTACCCTCCCGGATTGAATATGAGCGATCCCGATATCAACGATGTCAGAAAGGATTTCCTCAATATGATTGATTGTCGTTCTCGGATTTAATAAAGTGAATTTCAGGCATGTATGACCATTAACGACTGTTTTCGCGACAACTGCAGAACCTGTTTGAAATAATGTACGATGAATCGACTTGTTTATTTCATTAGCTCGCTTGTCATCAATAAATCGGAAAACAACCGCATTGATCTCCGGCTTTTGATTGATCACTTCAAGATCGTCATGCTGGTCAATCAGAGAAGCAACATCATTTGCTAAACGAATGGTATGGTCAATGATGTCACCGAATCCTTCCTCACCAATGAGCCGAAGAGATAGAAGCAATTTCAAAGCATCAAATCGGCGCGTTGTTTGTACTGACTTATTCACAAGATGAAGAATTCCCTCGATCTCATCTTCTTTCGGATTGAGGTAATCTGCATGGTAATCGATCAATCCAAAATGTCTTTTATCCTTTAACAAAAATGCCCCACAGGAGATGGGCTGATAAAATTGTTTATGAAAATCGACAGTGATCGAATCAGCCAGTTCAATGCCAGCGAGCTTATCTCGATAGGCATGGCTTAGTACAAGTGCTCCGCCATAAGCTGCATCAGCATGAATCCAAATGCCATATTTTTTGGCGACGTCGTAAATGTCACTAACTGGATCGATACTGCCAAAATCAGTTGTTCCGCAAGTAGCCACAATAGCAAATGGCAACAACTGATCTGCCTGAAGATCAGCGAGTTTCTGTTTCAAATCCGTTATATTCATTCGATGATGCTCATCCGTCTCTACTAGAACCACTGCATCTTCTCCTAATCCCAGTTGAGAAGCTGATTTCTTTACTGTGAAATGTGCATTCTTAGAGCAGAGAATTCGCATTCGGTGAGCTTCCCTCGGTAAACCCTTCTTTTGAACATTCCATTGCCATGTGTTTTCACAAAATGAATCTCTAGCAAGCAGTAGCCCCATATAATTAGATTGTGTTCCGCCGCTAGTAAAAGTCCCATCTGCCATATCTCCATAAGAAAACTTTTCACATAACCACTTGAGGATTCGCTCCTCAACCAAAGAGGCAATGCCACTTTGGTCGAAAGAATCCATGGATTGGTTAAAGGAACTAACGATTACCTCTGCTGCAAGTGCAGGAATAAGAGGCGGACAATGAAGATGTGCTAAGCATTTCGGATGAGACACATTGACTAAATGAGGCAAGAGATGGTCTTTTACATCTTGAAAGACCGATTCAATTGCTTCTCCAGACGGTTGAAATTGAAATAATGATTCGACACTATCTGCTAATTTCCCAGGCAATATTCCGCTATATGGTCCTTTGCCCTTTTTCCATTCTGTAAGCAAACTGTCGATTGATGTATGGAGTGCTGTTTGAAAAGCTTCCATCCCTTGCTGACTTTGGTTCATAAATAGTGAATCGACAGTAGGTTTAGTTGACTGCATCGTAAACTGCCTCTTTAAAAATAGTGATGACTTTTTCAAGCTGCTCTTCTGTCATGATCAGTGGTGGTAAGAATCGAATGACACTTCCAAAACGGCCTCCTGTTTCAACAATTAAGCCTTTATCGAAGCAGTTTTTCTGTATCAAACTGGCTAGTTTAGGATTCGCCGGATAACTTCCATCCACATCTTGCTTCTCATCTGGATTGACCACTTCTACTCCTATCATTAACCCTCTTCCGCGAACATCACCTAATGCAGGCACTTGTTTTTGGATGTCTTTTAAGCTAGCCTGCATACGCTCTCCTAACTGCTCGACATGATCCAGCAAGTTTGTTTCTTTGATAAATTTAAGAGTGGCAGTTCCAGCAGCCATCGCCATTTGGTTTCCTCTAAATGTGCCAATATGTGCTCCTGGATTCCATTGATCCAAGTCTTTATCATAAATCACAACTGAAAGCGGAAGACTACCGCCGATTGCTTTTGATAGCACAATGACATCTGGAACAATTCCCGCATGTTCAAAAGCAAACATCTTACCCGTTCTGCCAATTCCTGTTTGAACCTCATCAATAATGAGCGGAATTTTTTTCTCTTTTGTAATCCGTCTCATTTCTTTCAACCATTCAACTGATGCTGGTATCGATCCTCCCTCTCCTTGTACAGCTTCAAGAATCATACCTGCCGGAGGAAGAATCCCACTTTCGGGGTCATTTAATACTCGTTCAATATAGGAACTGGAAATGCGGTGTGAATCTTTCCCGCCAATTCCAAATGGGCACCGGTACTCATACGGATAAGGCAAGAAATGAACATCTGGCATTAATCCTTGCACTTTTTCCTTTGGAGATAAATTCCCGCTTAATGACATCGTCCCATGAGTCGCACCATGGTACGCTCCATGGAAAGAAAGAATCGAACGATTCCCTGTCGCTGTCTTGACTAATTTAATTGCTGCTTCTATCGCATCACCGCCAGTTGGTCCACAAAATTGGATTTTCGCTCTTTTTGCAAATTCCTTTGGCAGACTAGAAAATATCTCATTGACAAATTCTTCTTTAATTTCTGAGGTTATGTCCAACGTATGCAAGGGTCTCTTTTCATGAAGCATACGCTCAATGGCTTCTATGACAACCGGATGATTATGACCTAGCGCAAGCGTTCCTGCTCCTGCCAAGCAGTCATAAAACTCTCTGCCATCAGCATCTGTCACAATCATTCCTTCGGCTTTTTGCATAGCTAATGGGAACCGTCTCGGGTAAGACCTTGCATTAGATTCTCTTTGATTTTGCTGCTCTAAAAACTGCTGATTTTTAGAAACGGTTTTGATGGACATAATAAAACACTCCTCCAATTGATAAAGATTATCATTTTCATTTACTAGACTAGAGGATATGAGATATTAAAGTCAATTGATTTTAAAAAGATGATACGAAAAGCATATGAATACAAAATTGTCTTCTTTACGAGCATTTTCGATTTCATTCAAGGAACATCTACTGTCATAACGACAATGTCCGGATTGATCGCATAAGATATTGAATAAAAATTACAAATCGTTCTTCCTGGTTCTTTTGTTCTACACAATGTTGATGATTTATTTATACAGTCAAGTGGTAGGATTTCATATCTTAATTGATTAAAATGGTTATTATGGTATAATTTAACTAAAAGAAAGAGCCCTTCCTCATGAAGGACTCACTTAAAAAAAGAATCATATCAATCAACACAGCAATCAGTATTATGAGATAAAAGAATGGTCCAGCCACGCTCCTGTTCTTTTCATTTTAATGAAATAAATACCGAGTGAAACAAGCCAAATAGAAGCCCTAAAATAAACCATAGCCATTGATTTTTTCCATTCTTAGGCGCATTCACAAACATATAGATCGCTACTAAGATACACAAACCAGCCAGTAATTCAAGTCAATTCGTTCGTCTCCCTTATTATGATGTCTATTCATCCATACGCTACTTTTGTCTTAACAAGTGAATAACGATGATTCAGACGAATTGTGATGCAGGAGGCTTTGCCATTCCTCTCTTAACATTCCGTACCGCATCGCATCATAATATTCTCCTTGATAATAGCGCACCTTTCGCAGTCTTCCCTCAAGAGTAAATCCACATTTTTCTGCACAGCGCATCATACGTTTATTGCCGGACCAAGTGGTAAGACCTATTCTCGGGATATCAATTTGAGAAAATAACTGATCTATCCATAAAGATAACGCTTTTGTTCCATATCCTCCATTCCAAAAGCGTGAGTCATAAATGATGATTCCGCATTCAAGCCAGCGTGTACGCTCATTCTCCCAGTAATAAGAAACTGTTCCTTTCACCTCACCGTCTATCACAATTCCTAATAGTTTTGGAGGGAGGGACTCATCTTGCAAGTATCGTCTCTTAAATTGAGCCAGCGGAATTTCATGTTCATGAAAATAGGGTGCATTCCACTTTCGATAGGTCTGGTCAGAAGCTTTAAATCTTAAATGCCAAACAACTTCTAGATCGGTTTCATTTAATGTTCGTATTGTCACAAGATCATCTTTTTTCCCCATTATCTTTTCACGTTCCTTTACTTTGTCGTTCATCTTGCAAGATGACGGTATTGAATAGGCGTCATCCCTTCACTTTGCCTAAATAATTTAGAAAAAATAAGTGGGGTCGTCAATTCCTACCAAATCTGCAGCGAAAGTGTTTGATGATGTTCATCCTGCTGTTTGGAGCAGCCATCAGCCAAGGCACACCAATTTTAATCAGCCGTTATATTGGAGCGAAAGAATTCAATGATGTCTAATACGGTGTATGAAGAGCTTGTACTAGGCAATTGCTCTATCCCTACCTTCGTCATCTGCTTTATCTTTATCATCGACACACTTGCTTGCTTTTTTCACTAGCAACAGCGATATTATTCACATTGCAGGTATGCTGCTCATGTTGACAATCATTTTAGAACCAGAACGCTCTTTTCATATGGTCATCATTAATTCTTTGGTACTCAAAATAAAACCTGCTAGGTATTCAGTTTGAACTGGTACTTATCGGGGGTTCGATTTCCTTTATTGTGGATGAATGGGTTAGAGGAGTCTTCATGTATAGACGATGGCGTTCAAGAGTATGGACTGAGAACGGATTTTCTCCACATAAAAAGGACTGCAAGAAAAAATTTGCAGTCCTTTTTTTCATGATGTTCAATGATTAGTGATATCCTCTAAAATAAGTGCCTTTTCCTGCTTTGAAATAAAAGATCTTTGTGTGAAGACGCGATACTCATTCTCTCTTATTTTATCTAAAATAGCCTTATAAAAATAAGCAGCCGCCTTGACTGACATACGTGAATAGAGCGGGAATTCATGAAGATGATCAAAAAATTCCTCATAGTAAGCCTCAGCCTCAAATGCAATGTATTCCCACACATGCTGAAATGCTTGATTGACGACTCCTTCTTGCAATTGTTGCTCTGTATACCCAAATTGATCTAGTACTTGCTTCGGTAAATAGATACGATCTCTTTGCGCTACATCCTCCCCAATATCACGAAGAATGTTTGTCAATTGCATGCCAATTCCTAATGAAATGGCTGCTTCTTTTAGTCGTTCCTTTTTACGCGGTGCAATGATTGGAAGCAGCATTAATCCGACGGTGCTTGCCACATGATAGGAATAGATGAGGAGTTCATCTAACGTTTCATATCTTTGTTGCTTAAGGTCCATCTCTTGACCTTGCAATAGATCACGGAACGGGGATTCATCCATATTGAACTCTTGAAATGTATACTCTAATGCAACCCACATTGGATCATCTCGATCTACATCCCTTTTTAAAAAACGATCAAATGACTCCTGAAAAGATGCCAATTCTTCTTTTGGTGAAGGTGACTCATCCACAATGTCATCAGCTCTCCGGCAAAAGGAATAGACTGCCCATACCGCCTGTCTTTTCTTTTTGGGCAGCATGGAAAACGCACGGTAAAATGTTTTCGAATGTGTTTGAATGGTCTCTTCACATGCTTTCAGTGCTGTTTGCACATCAACCACTTAGCTTCACTTCCTTTCTGTCGTTCAAGTCCTTCAGCAGTACAGAAGCCATCAGCTTAGCACTTTGCATCACGATCGGTACTCCGCCACCTGGGTGGATAGAAGCACCTACTGCATAAATGTTTTCCGTCTCTTGAGCCTTCACTTGCGGCCGAAATACACCGGATTGAAATAAATTAGGTGCAAGGCCAAAGCTGCCTCCCTCAAACAATCCTTCTCGCAAGGAATCATTTGGTGTTTTTACCTTTTTCCAAACAATAGACTCTCGCAATTGCGGAAAGCCTCTCTTCTCAAGTCGATCTATCATCTTTTCAACAAAATCTGTCTCCTCAGCCCAGTTGATATGATTCCCTGATGGAACTGGAATGAGCATGTATAAAACACTGCAATCTTCTGGTGCAAGAGACGGATCAATGATAGACGGATTAAACGTATAGAACGACGGGTCTTTAGGGACAGATTTCGTTTGAAATACATCTTTCATATGCTGATCAAAGTGATCCCCCATAAAGAATTGATGAACAGGTGCTTTGCGATATATTTTATTTAAACCTAGATACACCATCACGCAACCGGAGGAAGGGACATATTTATGACGGTCTTGTTCATGTAAACCAAGCTGTTTTAAAGCCGCTGGATAATCACCGTTTATGACAAACGCATCAGCCGCTATTTTTTGACCGTTTACTAGCGCTCGAACAGCACGTTCTCCCTCAAACTCAAACTGCTCAACTGTCTGATTTCGCCTCACATGCACACCCATAGCCTGTAATTGATTCTCCAGTATATCTACTAAACTCGCATAGCCACCTTTTAAATAGTAAATCCCGTGCGCATGCTCACTATAAGAAACAAGCGAATAAATAGCAGAAGCCTTATACGGATTCCCTCCGACATAGAGTGTTTGAAGTGCGTATGCATCTCGCAAGCGTTCATCGGCAAAATATTTTTTAAGAGAGCTTCGGACCGTACGATATGCTTTTAATTTTATTAGAATTCTCATATTTTCTTTTGTGAAGAATGTTCGTTTTTCATGAAAAGACTTTTCTAGAAAAGCTTGCTGCCCTTCATGAAAACGATCGGTCATTTCTTCCATAAATTTAAGAAATCCTTGTTCTTCTTTTGGAAACACACGTCTGATTTCTTCTAACTGACGCTCAAGATCAGAATACTTCGTATAGGCTGTTCCATCTTGATATCGAATGGTGTACAGTGGATTCAGTTGCAGGAGATCAAGTGATGAAATATCAATTCCTACCTCATTTAATATCCCTTTTAACATGTCTGGTAGCAGGACAATGGTTGGACCTTCATCTACTTTATATCCATTCTCCCTTACAAAAGCAAGTCTCCCGCCAAGTCTCTCATTTTTTTCGATCAGGGTGACATCATGCCCAGCTTTTCTTAAATAGAGAGCTGAAATCATTCCGCCAATACCGCCACCTGCAACCAGTATATGTTTGATCATGAAGCACTCCCCTTTTCGTGATGCGGCATCATTTTTTGAGTTGCTTTCTGCTTTGAAAGAATGGCATTTGTCGTGATGCGCGCCGATTCTAAAATGGTCGGCAAACCGCTTCCAGGGTGTGTCCCCCCGCCCACAAGCCAGCAGTGCTTCAATTCATCAAATTCATTATGCGGGCGAAGCACCATCATCTGCGTTAGCTGGTGTCCGAGGTTAAATGTAGCGCCTTCATATACATAAAGATCTTCTTCCCAATTTTTCGGCGTGATCATCCGCTCGACTTCTATATGTTTTCTAATCTCTTGAAAACCGGTTTTTCGCTCAATCGTATCTAACACAAGTTCTCTGAATTCATCTTGATGCTTTTCCCAGTCTATACCGCTTTGATTATTTGCAACTGGCGCCAAAACGTACAACGCTGACTTTCCTTTAGGAGCGAGCGAATCATCTGTCACACTTGCATTTTGGATATAGATGGACGGATCATCTGGAAGAGCATATGTCTTTGTAATTTCCTTCACATTCTTAGCATAATCATCAGAAAAAACAATGGTATGATGCGGTTCGTCATACAGCTTATCCAAGCCTAAATACAGCATAAAAGTTGAGCATGAAAATTTTTTCTTTTTCAATTTCTTTTCGCTAAATTTCTTCAAAAGACCTGGCTCTACAAGCTTCGTCATGACATGTGCAAAATCTCCATTGATGACAAGTTCATCTGCCTGTACTTCCTCACCTGATTCTAATCGAACACCTTTCACCTTTCTGCCTTTAGTGAGCAGTTTTTCTACTCCAGATGACAGGTGAATGGTCGCTCCCAACTCCACTGCTGCCTTCGCCATGGCTTGTGATAACTGATTCACGCCGCCCTTTGGATGGAAAACACCTGTATCGTGCTCCATAAAAGAAAGGATAGAGAAAGCACCTGGGCATTCCCACGGTGACATTCCTAAATACTTTGATTGAAACGTAAATGCATATTTCACAGACTCATGTGAGAAATAGTTTGACAGCACATCATACAAGCTCTTATTTAATGATAGCTGTGGAAGTGCTCTTATCACTCTCAAGCGTAAATAATGATGAAAGCGGTCCATCTTACTTTGCAAAATCGGCGTAAGACGATCCATCTTACGCTTTGTATCATTCATAAAGCGCAAATACCCTTCTCCTTCACCAGGTGCAAAGGCTTCTAACCGTTTGTACATTTCCTCTCTATCTCGCACCATATCAAGCTGCTGATCTTGAAAGATTAATCTATACATCTCTTTTAATTCAATCACATCTATATAATCATGCAGATTTTTACCCGCAAAGGCAAACAACTCCTCTGCAATATGAATCATGCTGAGAAAGGTAGGACCTGTATCAAACGTGAAATCACCAAGTTGAAACTTAGAGTTACGTCCACCAACAAAGGGCTGTTTTTCATATACATGAACATCATGCCCTTTGCTTTGCAGCATCATAGCTGCCGCAAGTCCCCCTGGTCCTGCTCCGATCACAATGATTTTCATTATCCTTTTTCCTCCAAATTAATTCACTTTAAGTTAATTATACAAATTAGAAATGTTAGATCAACTTTTGATGCGCTCTAAAAAAACGCATGTTATGTATTAAAAAGCCGGCTTTCTTCATCAATTGCAAGAAAACCGGTCCTTTATTACGCTTCTACATCAATTCTATATGTTTCAAACCAATGATGAATCTGTGCTAGATGGGCGATCAGCTGCGGCCCCTTCATCAACTGTCCATACCAAGGAACATGGAAGGAAGCACCCTCAGTTTCAATGAGCTGTTTCAACTGGTGTGGATCTAGAAATTCATGGAGCGCAGAATCTTTATGTGCAAGGCATTCTGTTAACATCTGTTTGACCGCCTGAGTATAAGCTGGATGATGTGTTTTAGGATAAGGACTCTTCTTGCGATAAAGCACTTCATTCGGTAAAATTCCCTCTAATGCTTTTCGTAAAACCCCTTTTTCACGATTACCGTGCATTTTCATTTCCCAAGGAATATTCCATACATATTCCACAAGGCGATGATCAGCAAAGGGAACACGCACCTCAAGACTTGCTCCCATACTCATTCGATCTTTTCGATCAAGTAGTGTCGTCATAAACCAGATCATATTTAAGTAAAAAAGTTCTCTCCGTGCTTTATCAATTCCAGTTTCTCCATCTAAAAGAGGCGTTTCTGCCACTGTTTCTTCATATTTGCTTTGTACATATTCCTGAAGTGAAAGTTTCTTTTGCCATGAGTCTTGAAGGAGATGAATGCGAGCTTCTGTTGATCTCATCCATGGGAAACCATTTGTTTCATTCGCCATATGAAACCACGGATAGCCCCCAAAAATCTCATCTGCACATTCACCTGACAAGCCGACAACAAAATCCTTTTTAATTTCTCGGCAAAACCAAAGCAAGGAAGAATCAATATCTGCCATGCCCGGTAAATCTCGAACTTCAACAGCTTCCTTTAAGTAGGCGGCAAGCTCTTTTTGATCGATGATGCAGCTATGATGCTCAGTTTGAAAAGCTTTGGTCATTTTATCAATCCATGGACCGTCAGCATTCGGTTGGAATTGACTTGCCTCAAAAAATTGGTCATTTCCTTCATAATCAATGGAATACGTATGGAGAGGTGCTTTCCCGATCTGTTCAAAGTGCTTGGCACTAATCGCTGTAATCGCACTAGAATCCACACCACCGGATAGAAATGTACAAACGGGCACATCAGAGACGAGTTGCCTTGTGACTGCATCGGTAAATAGATGCTTCACATGCTGAGCCGTCTCATCAAGTGAATCCGTATGATGCTGACTCTTGACATTCCAATATCTCCATACGCGCAAGCCTTCTGTCGAAAAGATCAATGCATGCGCAGGTCTAAGTTCTTTTATCCCTTTAAACACGCCTTGCCCTGGCGTTCTAGAAGGTCCTAACCCAAAGATCTCCGATAAACCAGCGTAATCTACTTTTGCTTTCATATCAGGGTGTGCAAGGAGCGCTTTAATCTCTGAACCAAATAAAAAGGAATGATGACGTTCCGTATAGAAAAATGGCTTTACACCAAGCCGATCTCTTCCTGCAAATAACAAATTTCGCTCACTGTCCCAAATCACAAAAGCAAAAATCCCATTCAAATGGCTCACACACTCTTCCTTCCACTCTGTGTAAGCATGAAGAAGTACCTCTGTATCAGAATGCCCAAGAAAGCGGTGACCTCTTTTTAATAATTCTTTTCGTATATCCTCCGTATTATAAAGCTCTCCATTGTATACAACTGTATACGCATGGTTTTGATGTGTATACGTCATCGGCTGCTTGCCGCCCTCTAGATCCACAACAGATAATCTTTTATGCCCAAAAAGAACATGCTCACTTTTCCACGTATTCGTATCATCTGGCCCTCTTTTAGATAATGTATCTGTCATTTGATTGATTACATGATCCTGTTGGATGAGCTGCTTTTTAAAGTCTGCCCAGCCTGTTATTCCACACATCATCATCAGCTCCCATCCGTTTTTCATCAAGTGTTCTCATTCAGCCTTTCTTAGTTTATGCATCGTTCTCTTGATAGTTGATTTGTCCTTTTTTCCCTTAGTATAGGACAAGCTAATTTTGGCAAGAAAATAAAGAAGAAAGGAGATGTTGCAAATGGAAAGCAGATTGAAGCATCTTCAACAGAGCAGCCAAAGATGGTGCAACGGTTACTTACTGCTTGAAAATGAACATTGTCTCATTGAAGATGAAGAAGGTGATATCATGATGCCAGAAAGTCTTCAAAGCCCCATGATTCTGATAAAAGAAAGCGGTTTATGGAGAAAAGGAGAATTGCTTGGAACGGTTATACTGCATGAAAACGGTCAATTGATCGATGTACAAGGCGGAGAAATCATTCAATATACGCAAGCGATTGCCAAAGGCTGGCTTGATTTGCTGTTGTCCGTACCAGAGAACGTATTTTATCAAGTGATAGAAATATTAGAGCAGTATGATTTTTCCGTTTATGATTGCGTCTTCTCCTCCTTTCATCCTTTTCATCGTGCATCTTTCTTTCAGTTTTCGACAGATACACATTCGCTGGCGCTTCAATATCATCGTGATTCAGCATCGGGTTTGATTCGCTTCGAGTGGACAACTTCTAGCGGTCACCGATCAATTTCTCAGTTTCATGTCACATAAAAAGGGCATTGCTTTGTTCATGCAATGCCCTTTCTATATTAAAAGATATGAAAACCGATTGGCAGACGCAAGCCAAGCAAAATGGTCACAATGGCGATTACGATAAAACCAATAAAAACACCCGTAACCGATTTCCCTTTTTTCTTCCGTACAAGTACCATTTCCATTAAGCCGATGACAAGAATACCAAGTAGCATTTTCCCGATATATTCACCTTGGAATCCTGGAATTTTCATTCCTATGCGAACATACAATTCTGCGCCTGTTGCAATAATAAGCAAGTAAAATAGTCGTACAATCATATGCACAATTTTTGCACTTTTGTCATTTTTACCTACTAATGCAAAGGCCACGAAAAATAAAATAATACCTAGCACCCACGCTGTAATATGTAAATGTGTTCCCAACTGTTATTCCCCCTTTATCAGAACAAGTATCTTCATCATCGTACCATGAAATAAGTCGAACACAAAACGACAATCCTGTGTCAACATGCACTTTATTTCACGCGATTGGATAAAGTGCCGATTGGTTCAATGGTCACCTCAATATGATCACCTGCTGCTAAAAACTTTGGCGGTTCAAAGCCTTTTCCAACCCCTGAAGGTGTTCCCGTCGCAATGATATCCCCTGCTTCTAAAGTCATTCCTTTTGACAAAGTCGACACAATCTCCTCGATCGAGAAGATCATTAAATCTGTACTGGCAGACTGACGCACCTCTCCATTGACCTTAGTTTCAATATGCAAGGCTCCGTGATGATCAATCACTGATTTATGAACGACATAAGGTCCCATTGGACAAGATGTATCCAAACTTTTTGCAATAAAAAATTGTTTATGCTTTTTTTGTAAATCTCTTGCGGTAATATCATTTAAGATGGTGTATCCAAAGATATAATCTTTTACCTCTTCTGGCTGAATATTCTTACCCGATTTGCCCATGACAATAGCAAGCTCCCCTTCATAATCTAGTTCACTCGTCACATTTTCATGAAGTAAGACGTCGGCTTCATGCCCAATAATTGAGGTAGGGGCCTTCGTAAAAATGATTAAGTCTTCTGGAATATCGGCAGCACTTCCCATCTCTATGACATGATCTTTGTAGTTCTTTCCGACACATATGATATTTTTAGATGGCTTTGGAATCGGTGCAAGGAGTTTCACGTCCGCCATCGGATAAATATAAGAGCCGCGCTCCTCTTCTTTTTTCTCAGCCCAATCAAGGAGTTGTTTGACATGCTCGACAAACTTGTCCCCAATCTTGACACATTCAGATAAAGAATTAGGCAAAGTCTCTAGTTCAAATAATTTCGCTTCTGCCTTCTTTACATCCATCACCCACTTATCATCAATGACGACTCCTATAAAAACGCTGTTGTGTATCTCGCCTGTAAAAAACTTCATGCCTTCCCCTCACAATCTTCATTTTGCTTAAGTAATGATGTCTCAATTTTATTTCTCTACCAAATAAAAAAAACCCTTTTTTATCATACTCTCTTTTAAAAAGGGTTTCAAAAAACATGATTTTAAGGAAATGAGTATCAGATTTAACGGAAGCGTCGATACTCCCACATATTCCCTTGATCCCATTTACGATGAACATTTCCTTTGCTTCGAGCATGATGCTTTCTCTTTCCGCATCCTCTGCAAGAATGACTTCTGCTACGGTGATAGGATCGTTTAGATCGACGGCTTCGTTTGGAACGATGGCTTTTCTTATCATATGACCTGTGTTTGCTGCGACATGATTTTTTGCTTCTGTATGATTTTTTACTTCTGCATGATTTTTTGCTTTTACACGACTTTTCACTCTTCTTACTTTTCTTTGAGCAGCGGCTTTTTTTAGATCGATAGCTTTTGTGGCTTTTTTTGCTACGGTATGACTTGCGGTAGCCGCCTCCACCAAAGAACCAGTGACGGTATTTTTGAGATCGTTTGGAACGATGAGAACGAGATGATTTGTGTGAATGTCTCGACTCTGGTTCACGGTCTAGGTGATGATCACGTCCCTCACTTCTTAGTGACTCAACCGCATGTTCAATATGTGAATGATCAAATGTGCTCACAGACAATTCGCCTCCCAGTCTATTCTTTGACAAAACAAACAGACAAAACTGTTTATCTTCTCTTCTTTATGGTACGAGATTGAATAGACAAGTGTTCTTGGCGAATGCCTCTTTGTTGGAAAACTCCATGAATACCTACTCGGCGGGTACGGGACATTCCTATATATTCATATGGTAAAGAAGAGAATAGGAGGCTGATTCAAGCATGACCGCAGAACCTTTAAAAAATCTTGATATCTGGATTCATCCAAAGAATCTCATTGAATTGAAAAAAGACATATGGAATGATGAGCCCGTTGAAGCGATACTGAAAACTGGTAAAAGCAAGTCACATATCTATGCTTCATATCGCGGATCACACATTAGAAAACTGAAGAAAAAGTCGTATCAAATTGAATATCGAAAACCGAAGCAAAGACAAGGCGAAGCCATCTTTCACTTAAACGCCGAGTACAATGACCCTTCCTTTATTCGGAACAGACTTTCCTTTTATTTCTTTGAACAGATTGGTGTGTTAAGTCCTGCTACTTCGCATGTTTTTTTGACCATCAACGGGAGAAAAGAAGGCATTTATTTAAAAATTGAATCCGTTGATGAGCTGTTTTTTCAAAAACGCCAGCTATCGGTTGGCGGCATTTATTACGCAGTGGATGATGACGCCAATTTCTCTCTCCTCAGTTCGTTTGATAAAAAACCTAAAAAACACCTCCTTCTTGGTTACGAAAAAAAAGTGGGTACAGCCAAACATGACGAGCGTCTCAGTGAGTTTATCTATTTTCTAAACACAGCAACAGACGACGTATTCGCAGCAAAAATTGAGCAGTATCTTGACGTGACACAATATTTCCTATGGCTCATTGGTGTTGTATGCACCCAAAACTTCGATGGGTTTGTTCATAATTATGCACTTTACTTGAATGAACATGGGAAGTTCCAAGTGCTTCCTTGGGATTATGACGCCACATGGGGACGTGACATTCATGGAGAAGAAATGGCTTTCGACTATATTCCAGTGGGCGGTTTTAATACATTAACCGCTAGATTACTAGATATCCGTTCATTTAAAAAAGCCTATTATGCTCTTTTCCAAAAGGTACTGGACACACAGTTTTCAGAAGAACGCCTTTCTCCAATGATAGAGAATTGGCATACATCCATTGAGAAACGGATAGAGGAGGATCCATATACGAAAGAAAGAAGAGACGCTTTACATGTAGAACGTGACCTCATACGAAAGTATATCAACAAAAGACGACAATATTTGCAAACTGAGATTAGGAAAGAGACATCTGACTGATAAGGATACTTTCGAATTTTGTCACTTTATTACTCATATTGACGAAACAGCTTTTTCCTTAGAAAAATAGAGTATACTAACCATATCCTTCTATTTGATAAAAAATGTGAGAGTTGGCGTCCGTTATGATCAATTATGAGATTGAACAAAAAAGATTGCATTTAATTGAGACTGCAAAAAAATTCGGTATGAACGCTGAAGAAACTATACGGTGCAGTCAAGAACTAGACACACTCTTAAATAAAGGCATTAAACACACCTCAAAAGATTGCTCGAAAAAAGGGTAAGCCATACACCTATTCCTCTAAACAAAAGACAATCACACATTGAAAGACCCATCATAAGCTATGGTGAAACGCCCAAAATCAAAAAGCCTTCATTTTATAAAGGATGTGCACCGCTATGCCGGCTATCGTTGGAGCCTTTAAAGTGAATGCGGTCGGAACGAGCGGAGTCGTTCATGTTGGAGACTGCATCACCATTTCTCCAAACAGTCAGGTTAAAACGTTTGCTGGAGCAGGCAGTTTTAACACTGGTGATCAATTGCGCATTAACAACTATAAAAGTGTGACAAATACGTACGACAGTGATGTCATTGATCAACCGCTTGTTGGCAACTTGTAAGGAGTGAGAATGCATTGAACTTCTATATTAATCAAGCGATACAGATTAACTATTTACGCGTGGAGTCTGTGAGTAACTCGTCTGTTCTGCAAATTGGGAGTGCTGGATCCATCAAGGCTCTTTCCAATCTGTATAACACAGGAAGTTATGTTGAACCAGCACCTGCAGCAACAAGCACACAAGGAATTGAAGAATCTGAAGGAGCAAGCACAGCACCTTTTGTTCCGCTTCAGTCACCAACTTAAGTTCATCTGCAATCCCCGGAGGTGTATCTAGATGTATGACTACCAAGTCAATGTTTCGCAAATGTACGGCATGATTCAAAAGCAAACACAACAAATTATGATGCTTGAAAAAAAGATTAACGAGCTTCAGCAGGAAATACAAATGATCAAAGATAAACCGACAACGAATATTGAACGAATTGATTATCAATTTGATCAACTGAAAATCGAGCGGCTGGAAGGCACATTAAATATTGGCCTCAATCCATCTGATCCTAACAGTGTTCAAAATTTTGAAGTAGGCCAAACAACCACGCCGGGAATTGGGATGATGCAGCAAGAAATGGCTGATCAATTTTTCAATCAAACACGTCAGCTTGTCGATTCTTTCTTAAATGAAGAAGCACCTGACCTTCTTGAAGAATTAGAGCAGCGATATGAAGGCAGTCTTGATGAAAGCAACAAACACCATATTATCGAAGACATCCGAAAGCAAATTGACAGCAGAATCAAATACTATGCGGGACAACTGCCGCAAAGGGAAGATATGACTCCTCTGCAGCGTTCAGAGCAAATAGCTGAATACGTGAAGCATGATGTCAAAAGAGCGATTGAGCACTTTTTAACTCACATTCCAAATGAAACGAAAGGAGAGGAAAACGGATGAATTTCACAGTCGTCAACCGCAACATCGAGACTGGGAGTATTAAAGTAACTGGGGTTTCGTCCTCTTCATTATTTATCATTGGGGACACAGACCATGTACAATTATCTTCAATTTTTGATACTCCGCCAGAATCACTCATTATTGGTCCGTTTGTTCCTCTAGGACCTCGATAATGATGAAACGCACATCACAAGTGAAATTCTCAAAGGTGAATTCTGTCGGAATTTCTAGTGTGGTTCAAATTGGAGATACGCAAGAGCTATGCCCGAAAATAAAAGTTTTAGCTGTTCAAAGAACGATTAGCTTGTTTTATAGCTATGAAGGGAATTTCAATGCAAAAGAATTTGAAGTATATTATCAGTCAATACCCAAGATGCTGCCAGAACGATCAGTCAGAACCGCATTTTACCATGAAAAGCCTGTTATTAAAGTTTCCTCGATACATGTAGAAGGGGTCTCTTCCTCTTCTATTTATCAAATTGGCTCTAGCTGTGAAATAAATGCTGTGGCGCGAGTGAAGCACATTCGAGAGCTATTTAGCAATGACGAAAATTAGCCAAACTCACAAATGGACCCACATGCGCATATGATGGTGATATGACTTCGGATAAAGGATGTCGATTATGCCAGCAATTGTCGGACCAATTTACATTAACTCTATTTCTGGAGGCGTCGTAAACGTGGGTGATTCATTTTACCTTTCGCCTAAAAGTTCGTCAAAATCAGCTCTAGGTTCTGGAGCGGGAAATACCGGAGATTTTTTGATATTGAATAATGGCATTAGCGCAACCAACTATGTAGATCCTGACTTAAATGATCAGAATATGGTAGGCAATGCATAAAGCGACTCCTCTATACACTGATTTCACCTAGAGGAGTGCTTTTTTATGCTTATTTCTTTCTGCGTTGTCTTGATTTTTTTGTTTTGACCAGCCTGCTTGCCGGCTGTTTTCGAATCCATTTGATGTACGAAGTGAGCTTTTCGTCTCGTCTCAACGCATCAATTGTATTTAAACGTGCCGCAAGCTCCTGATTTGTATATAAGGCATGCACTTGTTTATGGCAAGGGATGCACAGGAAGGCGGTCGGGGAAAATGCCCCGCCTTCCTCTCTTGGTGTTAAATGATGTTCCGTAAGCAGGACTTCTTGTCTTCCGCACAACTCACATAATCCCATTGTTTGCTTGGCCATCCTGTCAACACCCCAAATATTTACATCAATTCCATTGATACCGTTGTCCCTTTCCCGCTTGGATCTGCTGGATGGACAATTAGTTTTTTCGGCAGTCTCATCTTTAATTCTTCTACATGGCTGATCACACCAACTGCCAAGTTTTGCGACTGAAGCTTTTCTAGTGCAGTAATGACAGTATCTAATAAGTCTTGATCAAGTGTGCCGAATCCTTCATCAAGGAAAAAGAATTGAAGCGGGAATTCTCCTCTTAGCTGTATTTGTGCTGAAAGAGCAAGTGCAAGCGCTAATGAAGTAAGGAAGGTTTCCCCGCCGGACAAGCTTGACACTGGACGTCTTACCCCTCCATTTGCATCATCACGCATAACAAAGCCCCCTTCTGAGTCGACCTCTATAGCATATCTTTGTCTTGTCAAAATACCGAGACGAGCAGATGCATCACGGCTCACACTCTCTAACTGTTCCTCTGCTAAAAACTCAACAAAAGCATTCCCTTTAAAAACGGTTTGCAACTTATCAAGCCGATCAATTTCTTGTTGTAACTCATGTAATTGTGCATGAATGCTTGAAAAACGTTGATGATTTGCTTCAATGACACGTAAATGTTCATTGGCGGAACCGCTCATCGCTGCCGCTTCTTCCAGTGCTTTTTCTGCCGCATCTTTTCTTAATTGGACGTCCGTCCACTGCTCTTCATTCAATGACCTATCTTTGAGCAGTTCAGAAATTCGCTTTAAGTTTGCTGCACATTGCTTCCTTTTATCCTCAAAATCTTCAATTTCTTGTTTTACCGTATGACGTACAGTTCGATCCATTAAGGCAGATTCAATCTCCTGCGGCTTGGTAAAGCTGGATGACTCTGTTTCTTTTTGCCATGCTGCTTCAGCTTCTTGATTTCGTCGCTTAGCTTCCTGCAGTTGACGCTCGCTACTTGAAAAATGACTCTGTGCCTCACTAAATAATTGCTGTGCCTGCTTTAATTTTTGGTATGATTGCTGTTCATTTTCATTCAAATGAGTTAATGATTGTTCAACCGATATCAGTTCTGAAACAGATGAAGCTGTTAATGGATAGCGACTTAAGTCTGTTTCATATTGATGAATAATCTGTTGTTGGCTTTCTAGCTGGTGCTCTAATTTATGAAGCTCCATCTCTAAATCGTATATGTTTTTTTGCAGTTGCTCTTTTATCTGCTGTTTTTCTTCTAAAAATGCAATGCTCTTCTCAATACGTTCTTTAAAACCTTCAGCTAGTTGATCCTTTTCATCTATTTGCCTTTGCAAATCGTGTACTTGATTCATTGTAAAGTTTGGGAATGCCTGTTCAAATTGTTTAGTTTGATCTGCAAGCTCAGTTTGAAGCCCCTCAATCAGCTCATGTAATTCTTGGATACGTTGCTGTTCAAATTGCAACTGATCCTCCATTTTACTCATCTCTGCCGTTGTATGATGAGTATCATCCATTAAACGAGAAAGTTTACTCTCAATCCCTTGAATATCTTGTTTGATGCCTTTCCACTCTTGAATGATGTGATGCAGAGACTGATGATTTTCCACTGATTCAACTGCCGCTGCAACCTCCGTATCGGGGGATTTTTGAGATAAAAAAGAAAATTGCTTGACTAAATGATTTGAGTGCGTTTCTAAATTCTGTTTTGCTACATACATCTCCCTAGCGTATTCTTCTGCTTGTTTTAGCTCTTGATCAATCTTCTCGATGGCTTCGTCGATATGGGCAACGGTCTCCTCGTGCTCATCAGCTAGTGCAACCTGCGGATCATGATGTATCGACCCGCACACTGGGCATGGCTCACCATCCACTAGTTTTGCAGCCAATTCTTTTCTTAATTCTGAAGCTCTTGCTGCATCACGCTGTTTTAGCTTTTCGATTCTTTGATGATGCTCTTTTTTGCTCACAGCTGTGAGCGCTCGTTCTAATTCACATACATAGAAATAAAGCTCTTCAATCGCCTGAAACGATTGATCTAATTTTTCATGATGTTCTTTTTGATGTTTTTGAAGCTTCTCATATACTTGTACTGCATATGAAGATCGCTTTTCTACTTCCTCAAGTTTTTGTTCTTCTTTTTGAATGTTCAGGTTGATTCTTTGAACACTCTCACTTAAACGCAAAGCCTCCTGTACACTTTTCCTCTCTTTTAAAGGCACATGTAATTGCTCCAACTCATGTTTCAGCTGCGTTTGTTTCGTAAGAGCACGCTCTAATAAAGAATGGATATTTTCAGCTTCTTCTTTTTTGTGTGCCAATTGCTGAGTTTTTTCCGTTTTTTGCTGTTCCAATACCGCCTTTTCCTGAAAAGCCGCTTCTTTTTTACGTTCGACTTCTTTTAAATGAACAAGCTGCTCTTTCTTTTTGAGAAGCTCTGGTTCAGTCTCTAATTTCTTTTGTCTATTACGCTCATACTCCTGCGTCATTTGATCATAAACTGTACGTTGCTGGAGGAGATTTTTTTCAGCTTCCTGCCTCTCTTTTACCGCTTGAGTAAGCAGGACTATAGATTTTGTTAATGCATCTGCATATGGCTTTAACATCTCTGCCTGCTGAGCAGTTTCGAGTTGTTTCTTTTTTTCTTCAATAGTTGGCGCAAGCAGGTTGATCTTGTTTTGTTCTGTTTTATATGCTTGCTGCTCCTCTTGATATTGCCATATCGCTTGCGCCTCTGTAAAAGCATTTACCGCTTCGTCCCGCGCCTGTTTTTTTTCATAAAAAACCGCTTTTGCTTGCTCAGCGGCTTGCTTTGCTTTTGCTAGCGCATCTGGTCCAGCCTCCCCTAAACCAGTAAGTTCAGCTAGCAGTTCATTTTTCCGTCCATATTCATGCTGGGCCTTTGCTCGCAAACGCTTGACAAGCTGATCACCATACTTTTCTAAATTAAACAAACGCTGAAGCATTTGACGTCTGTCTGCTCCTTTTAATGAGAGAAATTCTGCAAACTTCCCTTGAGGCAAGACAACTGCTCGCGTAAAATCATCAATGGTTAATCCAAGTAATTCTTCTATTTTACGATTAACTTCACTCGCTTTATCCGCAAGAACAGTTTGTGTATCGCTGATCTCAATAAGGCGGCATAGTGTTGTTCTGACTTTCATTTCATCTGCACGCTTGAAAGCACGTTCGACTTTATAAGAAATTTTATGCTCCTTTTGCAAAGCAAAAGTAAAAGAAACCGACAGCTTCTCCTCAGCTTGATTCAAAATACCGTGGGTATTATTCAAGGCGCGCTCGACTTTGCCGTAGAGTGCTAGTGTCATAGCATCTAATATGGAGGACTTGCCGCTTCCAGTCGGCCCAAATATGCCAAACACACCTGCATCACATAATGAGCTGAAATCAATGGTTTGCTCTTCTCTGAAGCTATGAAGACCTTTAATGGTTAGCGTGATCGGCTTCATGTCGCTTCCTCCTCTTGCGTTTCATTTGCAAGCTCTAAAAACAGCTTTACTGTATTTTCATCAGGTAGTCCACCACCTGTTTGTCGCTCATAAAATTTAACAAATCGTTCTTCAATAGAGAGTTGGTCTTGTTTTTTTTGATCTTCAATTTGCTGTAATTCACGGAACTTTGGTCTAATATGTACAAATCCGCTATGCTGATTTCTTAACTGATGGATGTCTTCGATTGATAGTTGATCTGTTAAATGAACCTCTAAGTCAATCCAAGCATGAAGATCTCGTTTCTCATCTATCCATTTATGCACTTGACTTAACCCTTCAGTCGCCTTCCACTTCACAAGCGGCTTACCACTTGATAAAAACACTTCTTGCCAGCTTGCTTTTTCATTAGGTTTCGCATCCACAATTGTGACTGACTTGGCATAGCCTGATTCTGAAAAACTGTAGGCAAGTGGTGATCCAGAATAGCGGGCAATGGTTTTTGCACGTTTGATTGTTTGCGGACGATGTAAATGTCCGAGTGCGACATAACAAGCTTCTTCCGGCAGACTTTCAGCCGCAACTGTATAAGCACCTCCAACTTCAATCGGTCTTTCTGAGTCTGTTTGACTCCCCCCTGCTACATAAATATGGCTAGTCGCTATATTGACCGCATCTGGCTGAAATTGATTGCTTAAATGATGAAATAATTGTTGTATTTTCTGGTTGTAATGATCCCTCAGCAGTTTCTCATCAAATGTTTCAGCCAACACCTCGTTTAACCTCGCCTCTGATGGATAAGCAAGTGCTGCAATCAATAGACGTTCACTCGAAGAAGGAACGTCCACACGGATGAGGTCACTGGTTGGATATCCAATTAAATGAATTCCTCGCTCATTTGTTAAGGGAGATGCCGCAGATAGACGATCTGGATGATCATGGTTACCTGAAATCACAACAACCTGCCGCTTCCCTTTATCTGATAAAGCAGATAGACTTTCATAAAAAAGCTGTTCTGCTCTAGCAGGAGGATTGACTGTATCAAAGGCATCACCAGCCATCACAACCACATCAATTTGTTCGTCCTTGACGATTCTATACAATTCATCTAAAAATTCAGCTTGTTCATCAAGTCGGCTACGCCCTTCCAGCGTTTTCCCTAAATGCCAATCAGCTGTATGCAGAATCCTCATGTCATTCACCTCTCATTCCAATTGACTTATAAAGAAATCTCCAAGTTGCCATCAAAGAAATAGAGAATTTTCTCCTCTAATGGTCTTTTCGTTAATCGTTCCACAGCTGTTGCATATAACTCTATTTGTGTTTCATAGCGTTTTCTCAAAATGGACTCAGCGGCCTTAATTCCGCCTGCATACCTTCCTTGTACTCTGTCTGTTTTATAATCAAGTAAATAAAGCTTTCCATCTACTTCAAACAAACAATCAATCATTCCTTGAATCAACACAGGATCACCATCTGCATCAATATGGCTGTACACGTCTTTCACAGGCAGAACCATACTAAATGAAACTTCTCTTTTCACCCAATCAGCTTTCATTAGTTTTTGTCCAACGGAAGTAGAAAAGAATGCAGTGATTCCATCTTTATCAATTGATTGGATTTGTTCTTCTGTCAGTAAATCTCGCTCCATGAACGAATGAAGTAGCTGCTCGATTTGAGTTTCATGATAAGGCTCTTGCACTGGCAAAAGAATGTGCTGCATCACAGTATGCATTGCTGTGCCTTTTTCTGCAGCGGTGAGTGCCTTTTTCTTCATAAAAGCCGGCCGGTCATATAATGTTGCACGAGCTTTTCGAATGGAAGAGGGAACACTGTATTCATCCTCTAATTCTTTCATTCTCTTGATCTCTGAAACAGACTGTTTCGTGCCAACCTGTGAGGTTGCTAAATATGGATATCTCCATGTAAGTCTCTTAGCCACTTCTTCCTCAAAGACATCCCCTCCTTGAACAGGTAGACCTTCCATCAATGCTTGTACAACTTGATCTTGATGTTTCTTTTCATGAGATAAATCTTCTTTTAAAAGGTCTGCTGATTGTGTAAATGAGATCAAAAATGAAGATGGATGAGTTAAAACGATGTCTCCTGGCTCTTCTAAAATTGATGTCATTGCTTGATGCCGGATGAGGGCAGGTCCGATGAAGTCTAAGTATGTTTTCGCTTGATACCGTTCAAAATCAGGAAGCAACCACTCTTCCCCTTTTGCTGCGTTCTGCCATTTGCTTAATGCCTTTACCTGATTTTTGACTGAACCGACCAAAAATAATTTCTCCTTGGCTCTCGTAAGTGCCACATACAGCACTCTTAGCTCCTCAGATAATAACTCTCTTCTCATTTTTTTCTTCATCGCCACAAGCGGTAATGTGGCATAACTGATTCTCAGTTCAGGATGAATATACTTGCTTCCAAAGCCTAATTCTTTATCGAGCAAATAGGACTGATTTAAATCCATCATGTTAAAATTCCTACCGAGTCCAGCAGTAAATACAACAGGAAATTCTAACCCTTTACTACTATGGATCGTCATCATACGGACAACATCCTCTGTTTCACTGAACGTCTTCGCCGCCCCAAGATCGTCTCCTCTGTCTTGCATCCTTTCGATAAACCGAAGAAATCGAAACAACCCTCGGAATGCAGCCTTTTCATATTGTTTTGCACGATCATAAAGAGCCCGGAGATTCGCTTGTCTTTGTTTGCCTCCTGGCATCCCGCCCACATAATCAAAATATTGTGTATCCCTATAAACCTCCCAAATTAATTCTGCCACCGAGTGATTCATAGAGAAATCACGCCACTTACGCAATAAGTGAAAGAATCGCTCTAGTTTTTGGCATGTTGGTTGATCAGAGCTCGTCATACTCATGTATTTCTTCACAGCATCATAATAAGTCCCTTTCTTATCGCTCGTTCTGATAAGCGCCATTTCATTTTCATCTAAATGGACAATAGGTGATCTTAAAACTGCTGCTAATGGGATATCCTGATATGGATTATCGATTACTTTTAAAAGAGAAAGAACAACAGATACCTCAGTTGCATCAAAATATCCTGAAGAGAGATTCGCATACACAGGAATTCCCTGCTTCTTCAGTTCCTCCATCATTTGCGGTGCCCATGGCATGGACCGCAGCAAGATGACAATATCACGATATTGCAAGTTTCGACTCATTTGCTGTTTGGCATCGTAAACTTGAAAAGGTTGCTCAATCAATTCTTTTATTTTTCTAGCAATCACTCTTGCTTCAAACTGAACTGTCTCTAATTCTTCTCGTTCTTCATCGCATTCTGTCTCATTTTGATCAAGGTGTACAAGAAGCATTTCTGTTGTCGTGTCTTCACTCTTTGGATAGCTTGCACCAAGCTTTAATTCAGCTTGTTCATCATACTCAATCTCTCCAACCGTTTCTCCCATGAGCTGTTTGAACAGAAAGTTTGTGCTGTCCAAAACATCCGAACGGCTTCGAAAGTTTTTATTTAAATCGATTCTTTTGCCAGTTTGTTTGCCTTCTGATGTAAATTGTTTATATTTATTTAAAAAGAGCATCGGCTCTGCAAGTCTAAAACGATAAATAGATTGCTTCACATCTCCAACCATAAATAGATTGCCATCTTCTGGTTTTTGACCTTTAGATACAAGCTTTAAAATCGTTTCTTGAACAAGATTTGTATCTTGATATTCGTCAACGAGTACTTCCTCGAACTGATTCTGATAATATTTAGCAGCGTCTGTTTCGATCAAGTTCCCTTGCGCATCCTGCTTGGCTAAAATTCTTAAACAATAATGCTCTAGATCTGAAAAGTCCACGATGGATTTTTCTTGTTTCGCTCTTTCAAAACGCTCTCCGAATTCAATCACAAGCTCCACGAGGGTCTCCACAACTGGCTTCATTTCAGCCAAGCTTTGCAAATGCTGAGCCGGACTTCGCATAAAGTAATCATTTTTTAGCTTTTCTAGTTGTTTTTTTGCCTGATTGCGTGCATCCGTTGCTTTTTCTAAAAGAACAGGATCATATTCATCTCCTTTGCATGTCTTTAGCCTTTTGAAATTGATGTTCGGCACAAGTTGATAAAGCATCTCAAAATGATCTTGATGACTGATTAATTCATTTATTTGCTGTAAATCATCTATAAAATTCTCTGCTCTCGGTGCCGGACCGCCCGGCTCTTTTGTCAGAGCAAGTGCCCGTTCCAATAGCTCTTGGCAGCTTCGAAAAACGAGAGAAATATCCTCTTTTATATATCGATAAAATGGTAAATCTTCGACTTTTGTATGTTCATCCACATCGTAAAGAGAAATAAACGCACGCATCCACTGCAGAGGAGAAGGATGCGACCTAGAAAATTCATAAATTCTTTTCACGAGCCATTGCAAATCTAAGTCATGACGATCTGATGTGTAACGATCAACCAGTTCAAAGAATGATTGCTTTCCAGCTTTATATTCATCCTCAAACAGCTCGTCCAAGACTTCATCTCCTAATAATTCTCCCTCCGTTTGGTCAGCCAAACGAAAACCCGGATCAAGGTCAATCTCATAATAAAATGTGCGCAGAACTTGCAAACAAAATGAGTGCAAGGTAGAAATATTGGCACGATTCATGAGTGATAGCTGTCTTCTAATATGAAGTGAACTTGGATTCTTTGATAATTCTTTTTCAAGCGCTTCAGTAATTCGATGCTTCATTTCTGCCGCAGACGCATTTGTAAAAGTAACGACTAGCAGACGGTCTACATCAACTGGATGCTCAGCCCGCGTCATTTTTCGGATCAGCCGTTCAACCAAGACGGCCGTTTTACCTGATCCCGCCGCCGCAGCAACAAGGATATCCTGCCCCTCTGAAACAATGGCTTCCCACTGATCATCCGTCCATATACTGTTATTCGGTTTTGGAATTTGCATACTGATCCCCTTCTTTTTTGATCCGCTCTAACATGACTTCATCTTTCTCAGAAGTAAGTACTCGGAATTCGTTATCCTCTATTGATTCATCGAACTGGCAAATAGACTTAAACGAACAAAATCGGCAAGGAGTCTGATCCTTAAGTTTATATGGATTAATATCCACTTCACCATTCGTAATTCTTTCCCCTGCTTCTTCAAAAGTACGGCGAACATGCTTTGTGAGTATTTGAAATTGGTCCTCACTTAAAACAGCAGAATCAGAACGGAAAGAACCATCCTTTTTCAAACCGGCTTGAATGACTTGTGATTTCCCTGTTTCAAGTGTCTGATCCATGAGCTTAACTGCCTCTACATTTTCAAGCAAGAAACCTTTCATTTTAAATTTCTTAAATATTTCCTGCTCGATTTCATCCTCTGCTAACGGAATCGGGGCTTGAATGAGCGGATCATGAATATGGAAGTATAAAATACCTGCCGGTGTCGCCTCCATTCCAAGCCACTCTTTAGAATAAGTAATCGTCAAGTCTAAATAAGTCAGCATTTGCAATGCCAAACCATAGTAAACCTCTGCTAGATCAAGTCCTCTATCACTTGACTTGTAGTCTACAATTCTCAAAAGCAAACCTTTAGAACCTTCCGCTTTATCAACTCGGTCAATTCTTCCAACAAGCTCCATGGTACAACCGTTCTTTAATTGAAAGGTGATCGGAGGCAGAGGACCTTGACCTCCAAAGCCTAACTCAAGTCCCACTGGAGAAAATGCACTCACTTTGGCATGCTCGCTTAGTATAGAAGAAACTCTTATCAGGATTTTCTGGAGTTTTTCTTTTATATAAGCATGCCGATTAGAGCTTAATAAAATCTCTTGTTGCAGACGAGGTGCAAGCTGTTCAATCGCATATTTTGAATAGGTGACACAGTCTTCTTTCGTCAAGTTTTTCCAATCTTTTTTTTGTTCAATGAGCGTATCTGAAATGTGTTTTAATGCAGAGTGAAAAAGCTGACCTATATCAGGTGCCTCCAATTTATAAAATTGTCTTTCCTTTAGTTTCAAACCGTGTGAAGCAAAATGAGAAAAAGCACACGCATTAAATTTCTCCATTCTTGAAACACTGCCTTGTATATGATCACCATAAAGCTCTTTTGTCACATTTTCCGTTAAAGGCTTGGCTCTATTTGTAAAAAACAAGCTTGAAATGATGTTCTTTGAGATATCACGTGATGGTGATGTCATTAAATAATTATATACACTCCACCACACATCGCTGATGGGATAGTGATTGAGCCATTGCTGAAGCTGCGAAACAGTATAGGACAATGCGACAGGCTCATTGACTACAAACTTTAATTGGTCCTGCTCCTCTAACTGTTCTGGGTCAAGCACATACAATGCATTTTGATGGTTTGGCATAAGCTCTTGGCAGTACTTAATGAAGGTCGAGGGCAATAGAGAGCGTCCCTCAGCATCTGCCACCGGATATGAAAGAAACAAATAATGAGATGGACTTGATAATGCTTGGTAAATTAAAAATTGCTCATCTAGCAGCCGTTCCTTTCCTGTATCTGCCAGCTCTGCTCCTGCACGCTTTAGCCATTCGCGGTCATCCTCAGACAATACACTTTCATCAGAAGGACGTGCAGGAATTACACCATCATTTACTCCAATGATAAACGTACACTTCACTTGATACATTCTAGATAAATCCATACTTCCGATAAACACTTGATCAAGTGATGGCGGAATTAAAGCAAACTTTAAAGATGCCAAGCCAGTATCCATCATCTGCTGAAATAAAGGGAGTGAAAGCTCCTCGTCGCCTAACATTTCAACAAATTCATTCATTAATTGAATAACAGCATCCCATACTTGTCCATGCTGCATCGCTTCAGCTAATCTCCCCGCTTTCTCGGCCTCTAATCTTGCTTTTTCAAGCTTCTCTGGCACTTGCACTTCCTCAAGAAATAAATAAATAGCTTCAACCTTTTCCCTGACTTTTTGCGCTTTTTTCAGTCTTTTTTGCAGTTGGAAAAGAGGAGGAACAATCCATTCTTTTGCCTCATTCAACATTTGTTCCATTTCAATTTCTTGATCTGTTTGTCCAAAATCTTCATCCAGCGAGTGAAATCTTCGATAATGAAAGCGGGAACCGTTTGTCCAGCGTTCACCTTTCACACCATATGCAATGCAATAATTTTCAAGCTGATCTGCCTGTTCTCTCGCTTTATTTTTTGCAAGCTCAAGCGGGAATAGGAATTCTGTTTTCACACAGCGAAATACTGCTTCATACCGCCAATTCCCTTTGATGATATCCAAACTAGAACGAATCAATTCAATGAGGGGATGATATTGCATTGATTCATTTCCATCAATAAAAAAAGGAATGTCATAATCACGAAAAACCTCTTTCAATGTATCTTTATAGTCATCTAAATGTCTTGCAATAATTGAGATATCGCGTAATCTCAAATCCTTTTCTCTCACTAAATCAAGAATGTCTCTCGCAACACCCTCAATTTCGGCTCGTTTATTTGCACTTCTGGACACCGTGATATGAGGCGTTTTCTCTTGATACGGCTGCAGCGGTCTTTGCTCGTACTTACTCTCTATATAGGCAAGATCATGTGCATGGATATGACGCTTATTCTTCTCTAATACTTGTTCAGAAATGTCAGCTCCGCACTTTTTGGCAAGCTGATAAAGTTGAAAATACGTTTTACCTGTCATCCGAAATAAATCAAGTTCGTTTGGCTGTGTGTCGTGATATGACCGATCAACCGTGAAGGCAGCCGTTATTTTTTTTGTATGTAGCAGAAGCTGCTCAACGACTTGAAGCTGCTGTGGTGTAAATTGATAAAAACCATCTATATAAATATGTGCCGTTTTCAGCTCTTCAGATAAAGGGATTTGCTGCGCGAGAAGGGTCAAATAGTCTTCAGAGTGTACATATTCACCCTGCAAATGCTGTTCAATCTGCTTATAAAGAATATGCAGATCATGCAGTTTTTCGGCTGCTCGCCTTTCTTCTGTATATTCGGAATGAATGCTAGATGTTGCAATTCTTTCTACATCTTCTGGCATCATGCAGTATCTTTTGAATTCAGCCATCGTCTTTTCTATTTGCTCAACAAACCCTGGCTTATCACTCGCCTTTTTAAACACTTTAAAGCTTTCTTTATGCTCCTCAATCACTTTTCTTAAAAGCATTTGGATTCCGGTACTCGTGACAAATTGCCTGTTCGCTCCGCCAGTCTGCTGTAAAATAGACCAAGCGAGACGAGTAAAACTAAATACTTTAGCTCTGATCATTCCGCCAGCTTCAGACGTTTTTGCAAGCTCATATTCCATTAAAAATGTCATTTGATCCGGGACTAAAAAAATGATCGGATGACCCAATGGATCAAGCCGTAATTGTTCTTTGATCTCTTCTACTATCGCAGTCGTTTTTCCACTCCCCGATCTGCCTGCTAAAAACTGAATCTCCACGCTCCACAACACCTTTCTATATGTACTCATATTCTAGCGGAAATAAGGGTAAATGGCTATTTTCCTATAACAAATCCCGCTTTCTCATTTCCTATCTGAAATAAAATAGGCACTTTTATTACCTCATTTCATATCATAAACCATCATGATCTATAAGGAGGCTGGCAATATCATGTATTACGGTTATTATGACTACACCCCCTATGACATACGTCAAAACACAAGGATTATTTCAGATCTTGAACAAGCCATTAATGGTGAATATTCTGCGATACAATGCTACGAAAAACTTGCACAAAAAGCAAAAAATCCTGAGGCAAAAAAGATCATTCAAGAAATACGCCAGGACGAGGTAAGACATTATCAAAATTTTTCAAAGCTATACTATTCTCTCACTGGAAAAAACCACAAACCAAGCGTAACAGAACCTTGTCCAGATCAACTGAGAGAGGGCCTCGTTTTTGCATTTAAAGACGAACAAAAAACAGTTGATTTTTACTTAACAGTATCTGACTATGTCAGAGATCAGGGAACAAAAGAGTTAATGCGAAGAACAGCTCAAGATGAACAGCAGCATGCTGTGTGGTTTTTATATCTTTTAACACATCACTCTTCCTAGATAGTCCTATTTTAATAGGAGATCGTATGTTCCGTCAAAAAATGAAAATGATTTTTCATCATTCGAAAAAATGAAAATTACAGCTGTCGTAAGCAAGATTTCTTGCATTTATCACTTTTTCAAATGTGAAAACAACGATTTGATATAAAACAAAAACTCCCCCTGCTACAAGCAACAGGAGGAGTTTTTCATACAGTTTTAATTAAATTTAGCTTCATTGCTTTGTTGCTTATGTTTCATCAGACCATCAATAGACAAGAGGTTACTGCCGCTCAGTGCAAGGTAAAGCGCCATGACCAATAATGAAAGCTCAAATTCATAGCCACCAACAAATCCTTTAGAAAAACCAACCGTAATAATCGCCACGATCATAATTGGCACAAATAAAGCAGCGAAAATACGTGTACCTAGACCTAAAATAAGTGCTATTCCACCGACTAGTTCAATCGTCTTTACAATGTAAGCCATAAATTCAGGAATACCAATTTGACCAAAGAATGCGGCTGTACCTTCTAGCCCTCCTTGATATGCCTGAAGCCCATGTAAAAAGAAAATAACGCCTAAAATAACTCGTACAAAAAGGGTTCCTATTTCTTGATTTGTTTTCATATAGTGATTTCCTCCTATTTTCACACTACATCATGTCATGTGTTTACATAAAAAAATTTAGTAATTTAGATTTAACATAATCATTAAGATGACCATTAAAATGACTGATATCACAAATGGGATGAGCGGTACATTGAAAGGTATATTATATGTTGGGTTTAAAATCTTTTGAATTCGTAAATTCAACGCCCTGTCTCCAAAGGAAACAGCAAACTTTGTTCGTTTTTGAAACTGGGTTCTATTTTTAATGAGTTTCAAAAGGGCTTGACCCACTCCTTCCTCAGTTCCTGTCTGCTGAATAGCATAGTCATCTGCAATGACTTCACGGAAAACGGAGTAGCTTGTTTTCATATGTTTTAACACTGGAATATACCAAATCACCTTTGTGAGCATTGAAAAAGTGAAAGCTTTTATGGGGTCGTAGCAGTCCTTATGATGTAATTCGTGGTAAGCAACGGCATCAATCTCTTCTTCATTGAGCATGTTCATCAATGTCGTTGATAAGTAAACCTTCGGATGAAGCATACCCATTGCAAAAGCAAGCGGTTCATGATAATGAAAAACAATGATTTCATTTGCATACTTCTTTGACAGGACCTCTGTCAACTTTCGATCAACAGCGACCATTATGTTTCTTTTTAATTGGGTGTACTTTCTGATCTGCTTTGTCATATAGAACACTGCAAATCCCAATGTATACATCACCAAAGCATCCAAAAAATATTTCAAGGGAGTTAACCCATAGAACTTAAGAACAGACTGACATACATGGATGAGGTTATATGCTTGGTTCCAGCCAAAAAAGCTAGAGAGCACGTAATAACCCATCTGAAAGAAAATGGCTAAACCAATCAGCATCCCGCCTAAAAACAGCAGACTCGACTTAAGTTTAATCATTTTGCTTCTCCTTTTTTTTAGATGCAAGTCTTGCTTCAAGTACTTTGAGTAATTCAGGATCAGCACTTTCAATCGCATCCACCATATGATTCACCGCCAGTGGACCAAAATCGTCCATTAGCCCTTGCGTTATCCACTTGGTTTGCTCATTGAGAAATTCTTCTTTTGTTAAAATCGGATTATAGATGGATGAACGACCTTTCGTTTTCTTTTCCACAATCCCTTTTTCGTTTAAGCGATTCAGCACAGTCATGACAGTGTTGAAATTAATAGGCTTCTCATCTGATAGCTTCTGCTGTACTTCTTTAATCGACATATCCTTACCTTGATATAGAATTTCCATAATCTTTCCTTCTAAAGGACCAAAAAAACGATTCAATCCCTTTTCATTATATTTAAAAGAAGGAATTTTCATGTGACCACCTCACACTATGTAGTGTAGTGTAAATAAAAATCATAGTCAACCGATAACAAAAATAGGGGAAAATAGTTGTGTATTGTCTTTATTTCTGACTAAAGTTATTTTTTATTTATTGGTCTTTTTTCATCAAATCTTCTTCCCTACATAAATTGAACTTACCAATCTATAAGTTTATCTTATGAAAAAGATAAAAAAATCCGTATTTTATTTATTGATACATTTATATTATAGTGAACATATCTACATTTCACTTATTGAACAAACATACAGGAAGAAGGTTTACACGTGATGAAACAAGGAAACAGCCTTCAAACCGACCTTATTTTTATTGTCATTAGCGGTTTAGGCGGATTTCTTTTATCTTTAACAGGAATGTCTATCGGCTGGATGATTGGTACATTGGCCACTGCTGCGTTCATTGCCTTATTTCGCCCCTTTCGCTTTCAGCGTAAAGAGAAAACATCATCTATTCACAGCAATTGGCTTATCCTTGGTCAGTTCATTCTTGGAATAGAGCTTGGGCAGAAAATGAACATGAAAGTGCTTCACATTTTCGCTGAAAATTGGCTGTCTGTCAGCTTCATGCTCATATTTTCTATTTTTCTAGCGATGCTCTCGGGCTTCGTTATGTGGAAATTGAGCAAAACAGATATGCTGACCAGCTTTGTCGGTACTGCTCCTGGAGGATTGTCTGCTATGCCAGGGATTGCTCAAGAAGTTGGTGCAAATACGGCTGTTGTCAGTTTAGTTCAAACAATACGTGTCTTGATGGTCGTATTGACCATTCCGTTTACTGTGTTTTATTTAAACACGAAAAGTCATTCTGATGCTGTTGTGACAACGCATGGCAGTGCTTTCTCTTCAGGCGTTTTTACCGTATCAAATCTCACTTGGACCGCCGCGCTCATCTTCGCCGCTTGGCTAGTGTCCCGCATGGCCGTCCGTCTGCACTTCCCTGCACCTTGGTTAATTGGCAGCATGTTAGGTGTCGCTACACTCCAAGTGGCAGCCGGTACTTTTATAGAACATGATTTGATTCCTTACTGGCCAGCACAAGCGAATGTCGCTTCACAACTATGTTTAGGTGCGACCATTGGTTCAAAAATGAATAAACAAATGTTTGCCGGTTTAAAAAACACCTTCATCGTGGCTGTCATTAGCTCTGCTGGGCTTATCGCAGCAACTGTTCTCAGCTCGATTGCTATTGCAGAGATTACCGGCATTTCTGTGATTACTGCCATTCTTGCTTTTTCTCCCGGCGGAATTGCTGAAATGGCGACAACAGCCGTCACACTTCACGAGGATTCCACGTTTGTTGTGGCTGTACAAGTGATCAGAGTCATTCTTGTGATCGCCATGCTGCCGCCGTTTTTCAGGTTTTTACACCACTTTTGGGTGAAAAGACAAATGAATTATAAAGCAGCAAAATAAAAGTGAGGCGCTTTGCATGAGCAAGGGCCTCTTTTTTGTTATTCACTATTTCTTTTCACTCCGACGACTTGATCCTTTGAAATCGTCCCAAAATGTCTGCTGTCAAAACTATGTATTCGGTTATCACCAATCACAAAGTAATGATTGTTTTGTATTTTCTTCCGTCCAGTGATCGTTTCTAGCTGAAAATCACCTGTCAGGACGTTCCCCATTTTATATTTCTTTTGCTCTTTTAAATACGGTTCTTTCCATTTAACACCATCGACTAATAGTTGATCATCTTCATATTTGAGTGTTTCTCCCGGAAGACCTATGACACGTTTAATAAAAATTTGATTGTTTGGACCTTGAAAAAGAACGTAATCAAAACGATTAATTTTCGTGAGCTTTGGCGAGAACTTGTTGATTAATAGTTCTGTTCCATCAGTAAATGTAGGATCCATACTAACCCCTTCTACTTTGTACGTGACAAACATGAAATTTTTTACTTGGAACATTAACACGATGCATGTAATAATCATCAACCATAATAATGGCTTCTTCTTCATTAAGTGCCTCCTTTGTCCCCGCGTTTGCTCATTCGAATGTTCAACCTGTTTTCTACTCTCTTTCCAACATACCATAATAAAGCGATGACTAGAACCGCAAAAATACTTCTTAACGGATTCTTTACTAAAGCAGTCAAATCATAGCCAACAAAACTGATGATCAAGAGCATGACACACTTACCTGAGAAAACAGCCAATGAAAATTGCCAGATGCTAATTCTTGATAAGCCTGCGACAACATTGACAGCAGCAGAAGGCGTAAATGGAAAGCAAAGCAAAATAAACAACGGACCAAAACCCCGTTTTTCTACCCAAAGCATCAATTTTTTAATGGAAGGATGTCTGCTTATAAAATGTAACATTCTCATTTGTCCAAATCTTCTGATCAGTAAAAAGACAAGAATAGACCCTGCGCTCGCCCCAATCCATGTCAATAAAAAACCTTCCCAAAGCCCAAATGCATTTGCATTGGCAACCGCAAAAACGACCAGAGGTAAAAACGGTAAAAATGCTTCTATTAAAGGGAGTAATATCGCAATAATTGGACCAAAAGCCTTATAGCTCTCAAAAAATGCTGATATATTTTCATGAGTAAATATTGAAAGAAATGATGGCAACTTGTTTACTCCTTCAAGGTTTGTCTACTTTTCATTTTACATGGAACACATGAAATTACAAATGAATCCCTTCTTCCTTGAGATTCTTTCAATCATCCTATATAATAAATGGGAACAAACGTTCTAAATGTGATGAAAGCAGGCATTGAAAATGACTAGACTATCAAGAATACAGCTTCAAATGATGGAACAGGCCATTTTCCTCCCGATGGTTATCTCCATCCTCAATCGCGATTTGGCACATTTAAAAGAAAATCAAACGTTAAAATTAAACGAACCATATATTCAGCTTGTGACCTCCGCATTACAAGAGGCACAAAAAGCTCTCTACCAACTGAAACAGTATTTACGAAAAGAAAAAATGAAAGTACAGCAAATTGAACACGATGAAGGGTTTACTACTTATTTATTTGTTATGAACGGTTATGAAGAAACACATAAGTACTTTAATCCGCGTATACGACATCGTGTCGAGGAACTGCTTACTCGTTATTTTCTCCATCAAACCGAATGAAATTTTCCCTTGAGAGAAGGCAAAAGCCTTTTGGCAGGCTCCAGATTGTCTGACAAAGGGCTAAGATGGTTTTAATTGTAGCCCTTTGTCATCTTTTTAGCTTGTAGAATCGGCTACTCTTTATTGAATGGTGAATTGAAATTGTCCTCTAAGCTCCATTTCTGCTTCTTTGAACAGCTTCTGCAAGGTATCCGCATATTCTCCAAGATATTCTTTGCTTACTAGAAAATCCTCCCATATGAGTTGTACAGGAAGCTCAATCTCCCCTGTCAAACAGTCCCAAAGTGCGTCAAGATTTTTTCCATAATGATCGGGCAGGTGCAATGTTGCTTTCAGTTGTTCATGAAGGTCCTCTTGTGAAATACATGCCTTCCCGTTAAGCCGAACCAGTTTCATATCACCCTCCCCCTCTCTAACCTTTATTTTAACGAAATGAGCTGGAAAGGTTTTCGATGCTAGAGAAGCTTTCCAAGCTTTGTTATGTGTTCTTATTTTGCATGCTGAATTTTGCCAAATTCTTCGATAAAGGTTGCCGTCTCTTGTAGCCCATCTTGTAAGTGGTGCGTAGCAGAGATAAATAGTTTATCATGATCAGGACGTTTCAACAGTTGCTCCACCGTGTTTATCCCTTTTTCAAATGATGCTAAACCTGTCTTTAATTGTTTATCAGCTTTTTTGTATGCATTCGGGACTTCTTGATGAGCAAGTCCTTTTTGAATCACACGATCAAATGCTTTTGTCGCTTTTGTCAATTTTTCATTTGGTTGAATCGCACCATGTCCATCTGAAATAAATTGATCGGTCATGTTCTCATATGACTCATTTAACTCATCCATATAACGCTGAACCCATTGTTCATACGCTACTTCTTTTTTCTCTTGTTTGGAAGGCGACTGACCTACTTGATTGCAAGCTGCTAGTAATGTGACCGTCACGATTAGTAACAGCACCAAATACCATTGTTTTTTCATACAGAGCCTCCATTTCTCTTACACATTTGTTCATATCGGTCAAATATCATCATTTTAAAACACATATGAACAATAATAAAGAAATGACTTCTTCTTATTGTAACAGACGTCCACTTGCCCTTTCGTTCTTTTTCTCATCAAATTCACAAAAATGTATCCACATTCACCTGAAAATGTTGCACAAAAACAACGCTGATACACGTTCACCTCTTGCTCTGTCTTACATCATCTTCATCAAATTCATGAGCTTGTAAATCGCTCACGAGATCAAAATTCAGCGGCTACATGCCGCTGGTTTTCTGCTAATATCTATTACGAAGTTCTCTTAAAATAAAATCGTACACAAGATTAAGCTGTTGCTCTTTTGGATACAGCATAAATTCTTGTTTTTTAGGAAGACCTCCATCAAGACGATCTTGAAATTTTGTCCGAAGATACGCTGTCCGGTGCACCTGACTCTCAAATGATTTATATGAGACATCCAGTTCGACCGTTTGCTCATTTGTAAAGGTGACAATCGTGTCTCCAAGGGACGATTCCTGAAAAGTATGAATATATTTGTGGGATATCCATCCGCACTGAGGGCGATTGGACGAAAACGTTGGAAAGAAATACAGATGATTGGATGAGTCAATCACAATCGGGGGTTTGTGTGAAATACCCGTTACTTCGTACGTTCCTGCTTTTCTGCCTGCATAGCTTGAACCAAAGAACCTGCAGCTACGTTCAATAATGTGCAACGGCTTTAATTCAACGAAAAAACATTTCTCTCTTTCAATGACTTTTGAATATACTTTTTTCCCTTCTTCGATTGGAAGGATCGCCATTGTTGTTTGGTTAATGACATATGAATCTAAAGGGGTTTCACTAATTCCTGACACTTCTTTTCCTCCTGTGTTAATTTTTGGTTAATTTAGATACTATTAATCTATCACCAACGTATAAGAAACGACAGGATTTTTTTATAAATTATCAAAAATATTCTTTTTATCGTATATTTTAGTCCATTCGATCTATTTAAAAACATTTTTTAGAATAACAGCTCATGATCTCGGTTGGACAAGGGGTGTTGATATCGGACAAAAATAAATTGTCTAAAAATTATAAATTCTTATTGATTTTTTCTCCACCAATCCATATACTATAAAAAAGGCATCGGGGGGATTCTTTATGAAAGAGAAAAAAACGTATGCTGAGCTCATGAAGTCCCGCAACACCCAAAAAACTGAAGAAAAAGGCGTCACAATTCTAGACATCTATATTCAAATGGTTTTAGATGAGGCGCTTTATAAACAGCGCTTAACCGTTCTTAGAGAAGAGATTGATAAGGCACTGGATCAGCGTGATGAAAAGCGGTTCAATGACCTGTCAGCTCAATATACAGAACATTGCTTACATCAATAATGGTTGTTTTACTTGCGGCAGAGAGACGGTCAATCGTCTCTTTACCGCAAGTTTTTTGTTTACCCATTTAATATCGTTCCACCATTTACATGAAGAATTTGTCCATTTATGTAAGACGAGTCTTCGCTCGCTAAAAATAAATAGCTAGGTGCAAGCTCTACCGGTTCGCCTGGTCTTTCCATTGGGACATCTCCACCAAATTCAGATACTTCCTTTTCCGTAAATGTAGATGGGATAAGCGGCGTCCAAATCGGACCGGGGGCTACTCCATTGACTCGAATCCCTTGTTTAATCAGAGAAAGTGATAATGATCTTGTAAATGTCACAACTGCTCCTTTTGTCGATGAATAATCAATCAAGGTTTCATGGCCTTTATATGCCGTGACAGATGTCGTATTAATGATGGTGCTTCCTTTCTTTAAATGAGGGAGTACTGCTTTTGTTAAATAAAACATTGCAAAAATATTTGTTTGAAATGTACGAAGAAGCTGATGTGAAGTAATCTGTTCTATGCTTTTTTGCGGATGTTGTTCTCCCGCATTGTTCACCAAAATATCAATTGAACCGAAAGCATCTTTTGTTTTTTTGACGACCTCATGTGAAAAAGATTCATCTCCCAAATCACCTGCAATCAAGATGACACGGCCTCCAGCCTTTTCAATATAGGCCTTCGTTTCCTCTGCATCCCGATGTTCATTGAAGTAAACAATCGCCACATTTGCTCCTTCTTTTGCAAATAAGACAGCCACCGCTCTTCCAATCCCACTATCTCCCCCTGTCACAATAGCGGTCTTCCCAGCTAATTTTTTCTCTTGCACCTCCCGATCAAAGATAGGTCTAGGGTTCATTTTATATTCAAGACCTGGACGTTCATTTTGATGTTGAGGCGGCAACGTTTTCTTCGGCTGCTTTGTTGACACGCAAATCCACTCCTTTCTTCTATCTTGTTTATTTTTATGAAAACATGATTTTTTTATGTATTTCATGAACAGTTCACCTTTCGAATGTATGATTTTCAATAATGTGGAAAAATTATACACAACAAGAACTGGAGGCGACAAAATGGAACAAGAACACAAAGAAATGGATCAATCTCAATCACTATGGTTAGCAGACAAGAAGAAAGATTCTTTCCCGTCAGTATCAGAGGATCTCACAGCAGACGTCATAATCGTCGGTGGCGGAATTACTGGTATTGCCACTGCATTTGAAATGACAGAACGTGGATTAGATGTCATCATGATTGATGCAAATGAACTAATGCAAGGCACCACCGGACATACGACGGCAAAAGTGACGTCACAGCACGATGTGTATTATCATGAGTTAATTCAGCATATTGGCATGCCAAATGCCCGATTGTATGTAGAAGCAAATGAAAAAGCAAAAGAGCTCATCCAAACACGTGTCAAGGAGCATCAAATCGAGTGTCAGCTCGAAGTGAGAGATGCTTATCTGTACACAAAAGAAGAAAGCGGCGTAAAAAAATTAAAGAAAGAATTAGATGCCTATAAACAGCTTGGGATTGATCATGATTGGAAAACAGAACTTCCTTTTGATCCAGAAATAAAAGCCGCTCTAGTAATGAAACAGCAGGCACAGTTTCACCCTCTTCACTATTTGAATGCACTTGTCCAGCTTCTCATAGAGCGAGGCGTACGTATTTACGAAAATACGGCAGCAGTAGATGTTAAAGAAGGACATCGGCCTGCTGTCATCACAAAGAATGGACATCATCTCACAGGACGCTATATCATTTCATGCTCACACTTTCCCTTTTATGATGGAAAAGGACTTTATTTCACCCGAATTCATCCAAATCAATCTTATGTAGTGGCAGCTAAAACAAACAAGCCACTCCCAGATGGGATGTACTTAGGAATTGATCAACCATCCCACTCATTAAGAACAGCCAAAATAAATGGTGAAAAGGTGGTCCTCATTGGCGGAGAAGGTCATAAAACTGGACAAGGCGGGGATGCACGCACACACTATGAAGCACTTGAAAAGTTTGGACACGAAATACTCGGGATTCAAGAGGTCCTGTACCGCTGGTCTACTCACGATTTGGTCACAATGGATAAAATCCCCTATATTGGATACCTGACCAAAAATCACCCAAATATCCTCGTGGCCACGGGCTTTAGAAAATGGGGCATGACCACAAGCCATGTCGCAGCGACCCTGATTGGAGATTTGATCGAAGGTAAGTCCAATCCATACGAATCCATCTATATCCCATCAAGATTCGTTCCTGATCCGTTTGTCAAAGAATTCATTAAAGAAAATGCCAATGTAGCTGCTCAGCTTATCACTGGTAAATTGAATAGACCTGATCAGACAATCGATAATTTAAAGCCAGGCGAAGGCGGCATTGTGTCTTATGAACATAAGAAATGCGGGGCCTTTAAATCTGAAGACGGCAATGTCGTTCTTGTCGATACAACCTGTACCCATTTAGGATGTGAGGTCGCTTGGAATAACAGTGATCGCACTTGGGATTGTCCTTGTCACGGTTCACGATTTTCTGTAACTGGAGAAGTAGTAGAAGGTCCAGCGAAAAAACCACTAAAAAGGTCATATTATGAACAGTAAAATTCATCAGTCTCCCTTTAAAAAATCCAAAATAATCCGATAAAAACATAAAGTCTGATACTTGTGGATGATGGAGGGACAAAAACATTGTTATTTAAAAAAGAAAGAAAAAACACTGCTTTATTCACGCAGCAGGATGACATGATAAAAAGAATAAACATTTCGGAAAATACGGATATTGCCAAACAAATTAAAATGATCGACCTGACTCAGCAAGACCTTTTTGTACTGAAACAGTTGAACCCGCTCGTGCAAGCTGACATTGAACATATCGTCAATAAATTTTATAAAAACCTAGAAGTAGAGTCTTCCTTGATGCATATCATTCAAGATAACAGCTCAGTGGACCGATTAAAAAAGACACTTCGTATTCACATTAGCGAAATGTTCGCAGGTGTAATTGACGAAGCCTATATTGCAAAACGGATTAAAATTGCACAAGTTCATTTACGTATTGGGCTTCAGCCTAAATGGTATATGGCTGCTTTCCAAGACCTTTTGCTATCGATGATGGATTTATTTGCGCAGCATATCCAAGATTTCAAAAAATATCAGACAGTTGTCAAAGCCACCACTAAAATATTAAATTTAGAACAGCAGCTTGTCCTTGATACATTTCAACATGAATATTCTAAAATTCGTGATGCTGCAGAAGTACAGCAGCAAGAACTTCATACTAAAATTACTGAAACCTCAAACTCGCTTGCTTCACTTTTTTCTCAAACAACAAATGCAGTTGATAAGCTTGTATCAAAATCTGATGAGATGGCAGCCATGTCGCAGGCAGGAACGAAGATATCTGCACAAGTAGAGGAAAAATCAATTGGCGGTAAAAAAGAATTGGAGATTCAACAAACACAAATGAACCAGATTGATGGCAGTATGACAAAAATCGAAACAGAAATGAAACGTTTAGAAGAAATCGCTAAACAGATTGAACAGATTTTTGGTATTGTAACAGGAATCGCAGAACAAACGAATTTGTTATCGCTGAATGCCTCTATTGAGTCTGCACGAGCAGGAGAACATGGAAAAGGCTTTGCAGTTGTGGCAAATGAAGTTCGAAAGTTATCAGAAGATACAAAGAAAACGGTTTCAACAGTATCAGAACTAGTCAACAACACAAATTCACAAATTTCTATTGTGTCACAGCATATTGCAGACGTGAATTTGCTTGTAACAGACAGTAAAGAAAAAATGACTCAAATCAATTCACTATTTGATGATATCGTGAGTAGCATGAACTTGAGTAAAAATCAAAATGGAAAAATTGAGACAGATCTTCAAACGTTCCTGAACGAATTGAATGAAGTTAAAGAAACAGTATCTCAAGTAACAAGCTCTGTAGAATCTTTAACCACTCTAACCAATCGCTAAACCGACCATTTTTCTTATGTTCTAGTATAATAGAAGAAAAGAAAAGGCGGGATTTCAGTGACGAGAATTTGTCTAGTCAGGCACGGGGAAACAGATTGGAACGCAGCTAAACGAATTCAAGGGCGAACGGATATCCCTTTAAATAAAATAGGTAAATGGCAAGCTGAACAAACTGGACTCTACTTAAAAGATTTTCATTGGGATGTAGTCATTTCAAGCCCATTATCAAGAGCGAAAGAAACAGCCAATTTAATCCTAAAGTATGTGCATGCTCCACTTGTTATAATGGATGATTTCATTGAGCGTGATTATGGAGATGCTGAAGGCATGTCTCTTAAAGAACGTCAGGAGCTGTTTCCTGATAAACAGTATCCAAACATGGAATCGTTAAAGTCTCTTCAAGACCGAATGCTAAAAGGTATTCACAAGGTAAGAGCAGCCTATCCTGATCAGAATGTATTGATCATTGCTCATGGTGCTGCCATACATGCATTACTGTCCGTTCTTGCTGATGAACATATAGACCTTCATCATACAAGACTTGTTAATGCTTGCTTAAATTATGTCGAATGGAAAGATGGTGAATGGAAGGTACGTGATTATAACGTTGTCAGCCATTTAACACAATCTTCCCCTTCTTTTCATCGTGACCTGAAATCTCTTTAAGTCTAGAAAGGGTGGCTACTTATCCAGAGCGAATGCTAGATTCATAAGCACTAGCGCGCAACACTTGACTATGATTGTTTGTCTACACGATGGAACCTGTTCTTTAGGAACAGGTCTTTTTTTACGACAAAAACGTTTATGAAATAATATTTTTTTATATCGAAATTTGAAATAATTGCTAGACTTTTCTGCCTATTTTGCAGCCTTTCGAGTACCGAATGTTTGTCGCAAAATGTTTCATAAGAAAAAAAGCACCCATCCATTTTAATAGAAATCAGCAGTCAATCCACTTAAAACAGATTTAAATCAATTTTCCAAGCGACTTATTACCCTAATTTCTGCTAGGACTTCCACAAAAATTCAGGTCTACTCTTATTTGCCTACTTCCCTTAAACTGAAAATACAGAATAATCAAACGAATCCTTCTTATAGACTATTGATGATTATTCTGAAATAAGAAAAAAAGGATGTGTAATGTGAGTGAAAAAGAAAAATGTGATGACGAGTATTTTATTGGCTGTCCCTCTTCTATTTTCAGCAGGGTTTGGAGACTCAATGGCAAATGCAGAGACTCTCTCAAAGGCAGATAGTGATAAAAGCTATATTGTAGGTTTTAAAGCTTCTGCCACCACAAACAGCGCTAAGAAAAATGCAGTGACTCAGCATGGCGGAAAACTAGAGAAGCAATATCGAATCATTAATGCTGCACAAGTAAAGATGTCAAAACAAGCCGCAAAAAAACTTGAACATGACCCTAGCATTGCATATGTAGAAGAAGACCACAAAGCAGAAGCATATGCACAAACCGTCCCTTATGGTATCCCTCAAATCAAAGCTCCAGCCGTACACGCTCAAGGTTATAAAGGTGCTAATGTAAAAGTAGCTGTCCTTGATACTGGTATCGACGCTGCACACCCTGACTTAAATGTTGCAGGTAGTGCTAGCTTCGTCCCTTCAGAGCCAAATGCCACCCAGGATTTTCAATCACACGGAACTCACGTAGCCGGAACCATTGCTGCCCTTGATAACACAATTGGTGTTCTTGGTGTTGCTCCAAATGCCTCCTTATACGCCGTTAAAGTGCTAGACCGTAACGGTGATGGACAATACAGCTGGATTATTAGCGGTATTGAATGGGCAGTTGCCAATAATATGGATGTCATCAATATGAGTTTAGGCGGACCAACCGGTTCAACAGCTCTAAAGAACGCTGTTGACACAGCGAACAACCGCGGAGTCGTCGTTGTTGCGGCTGCAGGTAATTCTGGCTCCTCTGGATCTACAAGCACTGTCGGTTACCCTGCAAAATATGATTCCACTATCGCTGTTGCCAATGTGAACAACAACAATGTGAGAAACTCTTCATCTAGTGCAGGTCCTGAATTAGATGTCTCTGCACCTGGTACATCCATTTTAAGCACAGTGCCAAATAATGGATACACATCTTATACTGGTACATCCATGGCTTCTCCTCACGTTGCAGGAGCAGCAGCGCTTATTCTTTCTAAGAACCCGAATTTAACGAATTCACAGGTTCGTCAGCGTTTAGAAAGCACAGCCACACCACTTGGCAACTCATTCTACTACGGTAAAGGGTTAATTAATGTTCAAGCTGCTTCTAACTAATCACCGTATTCAAAAATCCGGCTCGTATAGCCGGATTTTGCTTGTTTATTGACGTTGAGACTCTTCCTCTTTTTTTGCCGCCTTTTCCATATCAACGATTCTCTCCATCATAGGCGGATGATCATAACGAAATATTTTCACTAGAAGCGGCGGGTTTACTTGGGTCAGTCCTGATTTTGCTAGCTTCTGAAAAGACGTTACTCCCGCCTCACCATCTTTTGTCAAATTCACTGCGTACTGATCAGCTGCCTGCTCCTGATACCTTGATACTGCATTTGTAAAAGGTGAAGCAACAAATGACAACATCGACACAATGACTAAAAGAAGCGGGAGAGCGGCGATGTCATGTGACACTTTCAGATGAAATGAAGTTTGTCCTCTTTTATATAGATAAAAATAGATACGGTCAATAGCAAAAAAGCCAACCAGTGACAGCATGAAATATCCTGCTAAACCGATATATACATGCTTCATGACGTAATGTCCCATCTCATGGGCCATGATAAATAAAATTTCCCGATCTTTCAGCTTTTGTAAGGTTGTATCCCATAGCACAATGCGTTTATTTTCACCGATCCCTGTCACATAAGCATTCATTGTGTTTGTTTTCTTAGACATATTCACTTCATATACATGGTCTGCTGGGATGTGTGCTTTCTCTGCAAGAGTTAAGATTTTTGTCTCAAGTGCTTGATCCTTTAATGGATAAAATTCATTGTATAACGGATCAATGACAACTGGTTGTATAAAAAAGAGAAACAGTGTCACCGGAACCGTTAAACACCACGCATAAAGCCACCATAACTTTCGTTTTTTTTGAATGAGCCAAAAGAAAACAACCGTACACAACACGAGAAGCGGATATTGTATCCAAAAATCGAGTGTTTGATCTTTTAGCCAGCTTGCAGTGCTTTGAGCAGATATCCCGTAATGCAAGGAAAGCTGATAACCAATCCACTTAATCGGCAGTGAAATCAGCATGGTAAGTAGCGAGAGCAAGAAAACATAGACTAATTGACCGAGAAATTGAAAACGAGCCGCAACAAAGCTCCAGTCGGCCATTTTTCGGGAAAGACCTGTAATTAGTAAAAGAAAAAATACATACCAGTCTAGCGGAATCGTAATAAAGTACAAAAAATTTCGGATTCTTGAAAAATCCTCGCTGACCTCAAGCTCATGGCTTGTCATAAACGTGTGCGGATCTGCACTCGTTCCTTTCACATTTTCAGGAACTGATGAATCACCAGTAAGAAACAAATAAAAATAAATGAAAAGACCGTACAATACGTACGCTACCGTTGCCAGAGCAATCCAGTTACGTATTCGCACATGTCAGCCTCCTTTCTATCTCTTTTCTCCTATTCTAATCGCGAATCTTTTTGTTTAGAACCTGTCTGATGTGGCTCCATCATAGCATGTCCCATTTGAAAAAGCTTCTGTGAAAAAAATGATTATGTTGTATAAAGATCGGAGAAGCTAAGCATAAAACAGTGAGATGGAGGTTCAATATGAAGAAAATCCTTGCAGGAATTGTGATCTTTGGGCTTTTACTGATCACCTTCTTTTATGTGTTTAGCCGGACGAATGATATCTTCGATGAAAATCGAGCAGAAAAAGTATTACTCTCACCGCCTAACAAGCCCATCTCCTATGAAATAGATGATAAAGATACAGCAGAAGATTTAATTGAAGACTTAAACAAAGGCAAACGAACGAGCAGTCACTTTAATAAAAACTTAAAAAAACCAGATTACATCGCAAAGGTGATGTTTGGCAGAACAAATGGAACAACCTTTCAGCTATGGACGAATCGATCACAGGTCGTTTTTTTAGTAAATGGAACGTACTATGAACTCAATAAAAAACATTCGTCTTCTTTTCAAAAGCAATTGAAAGCGGCCATTCAAAAGGGAGCCTCATCATAAGAGACTCCCTGCTTTTATTTACTTTCTTCCGTTTGATACTTGTCCTTTAGTGCTCTTCTTAAAATTTTTCCTGTTGTGTTTTTTGGAATGTCATCTATGAAATGAATCGTTTGGGGCTGCTTATATTTCGCTAAATAGTGTGAACAATGTGTGATGATGTCATCTTGATTGATATGAGCATTTTTCTTAGGGGAAATGTAGCAGACGACAGCTTCTCCTGTATTTGGATCTGGCACACCAATGACGACGGCTTCTGCGACGGCTTCATGTTTATAAAGTACTTCTTCTACTTCTCTTGGATAGACATTGTACCCTCCGACTAGAATCATATCCTTTTTTCGGTCGACAATATAAATATATCCATCTTCATCTCTTCTCGCCAGATCACCTGTATACAGCCATCCGTCTTTCAGAGCAGCTTCTGTATCTTCCGGCATCTTATAATAGCCTTTCATAATATTTGGACCTTTTGCAATAAGTTCTCCGACTTCATTCGGTCCTACTTCCTCGCCAAGTTCATTCACGATTTTATTTCTCACGTTCATAATATCGGTTCCAACCGAACCTGGTTTTCTTTGTCCATCTAGCGGATTAAATGCAGTTACTGGAGAAGCCTCTGATAATCCATAGCCCTCCAAAACCGTCACACCGAATTTCTTTTCGAATCCGTGAAGTAAGGCAACAGGCATAGAGGCACCACCTGAGATGCAAATTCTCACCGATTTCATTGCCTCATCATGTCCCTCTTGGCGGTATAAATAGTTATACATGGTAGGAACGCCAACAAATATCGTCGGCTTTTCTTTTTCCATCATTTTCAAAAGCTCTGATGGGCTAAAGTGTGGAAGTACGTAAACGATTGCACCATTGATAAGTGGTGCATTCATACAGACCGTCAGACAAAATACATGGAACATCGGTAAGGCAGCAATCATCTTGTCTTGTTCACCAATGGATAAGTATTCTGCGATGTCTCTTGCATTTGAGTAAAGGTTTGTGTGAGTCAACATTGCACCCTTTGGTTTCCCTGTTGTTCCAGATGTAAATAAAATGACAGCTGTATCGTCAGGATGAATGGAAGGATGTGTGATTTTTGGCGCGTTTCCTGATACAAGCTTTCCATAAAATACGAGCTTATCAGATACTTCTTTCAAACTTGAACTGCACATCGCTTCATTTTCTGCACAAATAATGACCCGTTCAATTAATGGAAGTTGTTCATACACCTGCTCGTATACTTGTAAAAGCTGACTTGGCGCCACAATTCCCTTCACATCGCCTGTGATGAGCATATACCCGATTTCACTCGGCGTATATGTGGGATTCACTGGTACAACGACGAGTCCTGCTTTCAAAGCACCAAAAAATGAAATCACAAAATGTGGTGAATTCCCTAAAATGAGTGCGATATGATCGCCTTCTTGAAACCCTTCGTTAACTAAACCATCTGCAAAATGATCAATACTTGTCATTAGCTCTTGATAGGTTATCTTGTTTCCTTCAAACACAAGTGCGATGTTTTCTCCCTTGGTCATCGCAGTCTGCTCAAGATTTTTGATCAAATCCATTCTCCCACCCCTTACGTATCTTCAATGAATGAATAGCCATTCATTTTATGGCCAAACATTACTCCTTTCTATTATAATGGACAAACGAAAAAATCCACAAGATCAAATGTTGATCACTTTCATTTCTTTAGATAGAAATAAGCACTGCTTCCCGTGAGCAGTGCTTTATCGCTTAATAAATCAAATCAAGAAAGTCTTCTTTCGATACGTTGCCGAAATAATGGCGTATGTCTATATCTTCTAACGCATCGCTGATTGTTTTACGATCATATTGACGTCCGATCAGTCTTTGTTCAATATCGGCAATATCCCCAACACCAAAGAAATCACCAAAGATTTTGCAATCCTGAATGGTTCCCTTTTTCACTTCTAATCGCAGGTCTATAGAACCCGCTGGGAAACGCTTGGAATGCTGTAAATTGAATTTAGGTGAGCGACCATAGTTCCATTCCCATTTTTGATAGCGGTCTCGAGAGATTTCATGAATCTTTTTCCAATCCTCTTTTGTCAAATGATATTGAGGTATATCACCATCCGTATCAAAGATGTAGCTTAAAAGAATGTTTCTAAATTCTTCTGTTGTCATCTTTTGATCCATCAGTTCACGAATATTGGCTACCCTGCTTCTAATTGATTTAATTCCTTTAGATTCGATCTTTTCTTTCTTTACATTTAATGCGGAGACAACATGCTCAATCTCTGAATCAAATAAGAGTGTGCCATGACTGAAGATACGTCCTCGTGTCGCAAATTGCGCATTTCCAGAGATTTTACGTCCATCTGCCATAATGTCATTTCTACCGCTTAATTCAGCTTTGACCCCTAGCTTCTCTAGCGCCCGGATGACCGGTTCAGTGAACTTTTTAAAGTTATGGAAGCTGTCTCCATCGTCTTTTGTGATAAAGCTAAAGTTTAAGTTTCCTTTGTCATGATAAACAGCACCTCCACCTGATAAACGGCGAACAACTTTTATCCCATTTTCTTCGACATATTTCGTGTTGATTTCTTCTATCGTATTTTGGTTCTTCCCAATAATAATGGATGGCTGATTGATATAAAACAGCAAATACGTTTCTTCTGGGTCCAAATATTTCAAGCAATATTCTTCAATTGCCAGATTGATCATTGGATCGTCATGTTGCTCGTTATCAATAAACAGCATATTTATCTTCCTTCCTTGTTCCATCTAAGCCCCGTCTGAGCAAGCTGTATATTGCCAGTATATAATGCCTTTGCTTCATTGACTAGGTCTTTATGCCGCCCGAAATGGGGTAGATGCGTGATGAACAGTTCACCTACGTTTGCTTCATTTGCAATCTTTCCAACTTCAGTGCTATTCATATGCCCTGCGCTTGATCCGTCTTGTCCAGCGTAGAAATTGCTTTCAGCAATCAAAAGGTCTGCGTCCTTGGCAAACGGAATAAAAGCGTCCTGATAGCTTGAATCCGCTGTATATACCACAACAGCATCACCTGCTTTCATTCTCATGGCATAGCATTCTACCGGATGAACCGTTTTCAAAAAGTCAATGTGAAATGGACCAATTTGAATGCCTTCTGCTGGATGATAAGGCACAGCCTTTGTATGTACATTATCATGAAGCCTATCAAACGCTTCTTGATCACCAAGATGTCCATAGATCGAAAGCGGACCGTTGCTTTTTCCTAAATGATAACCCACTAATTTTGCGTATTGAAGAGGTCCGATATCTGCAATATGGTCATGATGATAATGTGAGAGGACGACAGCATCTAGTTCTTCAAGATCAATATATTGTTGTAGTTTTGAAAGCACACCACTCCCACAATCTACAAGCATCCGAAAACCATCTGATTCAAACAAATAACCTGACGTGGCTTCACCAGCTGCTGGAAACCCTCCGTAACATCCAATAACGGTTAATTTCATCGTCATTTTTACCTCCTTTTTCTTAAACTTCCCTCATTACAATATACCCATTTTTCATCAAAAAAGCATTCTTTTTGCCCTTTGTTACAAAACAGATTGACAATAATCAATCTGTTATAATACAATGATAACAACAAAAAGTATTGGAGGATGACAAATGCTAGGAAAAATCACTGAGTTTTTTAGAAATTTGCCCTCGAAGAAATGCACAAAATGTGGAAATGAATTAATGGAACAGCACGAGTGTTATGGTAATGAATGTGAGGAATGCTCACAAGTAAGTTATCTTAAATAAGGAAGCAAATTGAATAAAAAAGCACTTTTTTCCTCCTTCTACAGTTGGAGTCAAAAGTGCTTTTTATTTTTTCTGAAAAATAGGTAAAAAGGTAAATTCCTTGATACAGAAGGGTTTTTTAGTATTTTCATAGGGTGACTTTTAGGTCTAAAGTCATTTTTTATTGACTTAAGTGAATAGAGGGGATTCGAAATATTCATTTTTTCAAATAATTTTGTATTTTCTTAATAAAATTTAATCGTGGACGAACCTCTTTAGATTTAGTTATACTTTAATTCATATACTAAAACTTAAGTATGATGGGAATATTCCTTTAATGAATATGTCAGGGAGGAAATCTATGAAAAAATTAAAATTTGGATTAGCTACTCAAATCCTAATCGGTCTTATTCTCGGTGTCGTTGTTGGTGCGATCTTTTTCGGTAATCCAGGTGTTGAGACATTCTTAAAACCTATTGGTGACTTCTTCTTAAGACTCATTAAGATGATCGTCATACCGATTGTTGTTTCTAGCTTAATTTTAGGTGTTGCAGGTGCAGGTGATGGTAAAAAAGTAGGAAAGCTTGGCTTTAGAACCATTCTTTACTTTGAAATCATCACAACGTTTGCGATTATCCTTGGTCTTGTACTCGCTAACTTTGTTCAACCCGGAGCGGGCGTTGACTTTGGTCATGCTGAAAAACAAGATATTAGTCAATACGTTGAGACAGAAAAAGAGCAAAGCAACAAATCTTTTGCTGATACGTTCCTTCATATCGTTCCAACGAACTTCTTCCAGTCACTGGCGGAAGGTGATTTGCTTGCTATTATTTTCTTCACTGTGCTATTTGGACTTGGGGTTTCCGCCGTCGGGGAACGAGGCAAACCGGTATTAGCCTTCTTTGAAGGTGTATCACACGCCATGTTCCATGTCGTAAATATCGTGATGAAAGCCGCCCCATTTGGTGTTTTTGCGCTCATTGGTGTAACAGTCTCAAAGTTTGGTCTTGGATCACTTATTTCTCTTGGTAAGCTTGTAGGTCTTGTTTATTTTGCGCTTATCTTCTTCCTTATCGTTGTATTCGGAATCATCGGAAAGATGATTGGCGTCAATATCTTCAGATTTCTCGCTTACATGAAAGATGAAATGCTTCTTGCCTTTAGTACATCCAGTTCCGAAACCGTTTTACCAAGAGTGATGGATAAAATGGAGCGTATCGGTTGTCCAAAAGGAATTGTATCTTTCGTCATCCCAATAGGCTATACATTTAATCTGGACGGTTCCGTCTTGTATCAAGCCATTGCTGCGCTTTTCCTCGCGCAAGTATATGGCATTGACCTTACGATCGTACAGCAGTTAACGCTTGTTTTAGTGCTCATGGTCACATCAAAGGGAATGGCCGCTGTTCCTGGTACTTCCTTTGTTGTGTTGCTAGCGACATTAGGAACGATTGGTGTTCCTGCTGAAGGACTTGCCTTTATTGCTGGGGTTGACCGTATCATGGACATGGCCCGCACAGTTGTCAACTTAACAGGAAATGCACTTGCAGCTGTCGTGATGTCTAAATGGGAAGGGCAATATGATTCTGAAAAAGGACATCGTGTCATGACTGGACAAGATACTCCTGAACCAACTCAGCTTTCAATTTAATCAACAAGAACCCCATATGCTGGGGTTCTTTTTTATACTGTGATTAATGCGGATTGTACATAATGATAAAGTAGATTTGCTGTATGGGTGAGCGAATCTTCATGTGTTCTTTCAAAAGCATGAGAGGAATCGATGCCGGGACCAATGAGCCCATGAATGATGTCATGCCCTGCTCTTATGGCTGCTGACGCATCAGAACCATAATAAGGGTATATATCAAGACGATAATCAATTTTGTTTTCTTCTGCTAATTTTGCTAAATGTTTGCGTAATCCGTAATGATAAGGGCCACTTGAATCCTTTACACAAATAGATACACTGTATTCATCTGTTGATTGACCGTCTCCAATTGCCCCCATATCGACCGCTAAGTATTCAACAGTTTCTTCAGGGATATTCGAGTTTCCACCGTATCCAATTTCTTCATTATTCGAAATCAAGAAATGAGTCGTGTGTGGTAAAATGATGTTCTCTTTTTGAATCCGATGCATCAATCGCAACAGTAAAGCCACGCTTGCCTTGTCATCTAGATGTCTTGATTTAATAAACCCAGAGGATGTCACTTCAAATCTCGGATTAAATGAGATAAAGTCCCCTACTTGAATACCAAGAGCTTTCACTTCGTTTGCACTTTGCACCTTTTCATCGAGACGAATCTCCATATTCTCTTGGTTCCGTTTTGCCTTTCCTGCATCCTCGTATACGTGAACAGAGGTTTGATGCATGAGAATGGTGCCGCGATATGTACGACCTGACACTGTTTCAACCTCACAATATTCACCTTCAATCGAGTTATATTGAAAGCCTCCAATTAATGCAAGACGAATTCGGCCATTCGATTTAATTTCTTTCACCATAGCCCCGAGTGTATCAACATGTGCGGTCAGCATACGGTGTTGTTGATCATCATTTCCTTTAATCGTTGCAATCAATCCGCCTTTTCGATTTCGTTTCGTCTCAATATTTAAATCATGTAAAAAGCGTTCGACAAAACCGATCACTTTTTCTGTATTTCCTGAAGGGCTTGGGATCGAAACGAGTTTTTGAATTAGCTGGATGGTCTCATTTAATTCAGTTGTCATAAGGTACTTCCTCCTTCGTCTGAAACGATTCATCAATCAATGCCTTTTCCAAGCATCTCTTCTTAAAATATATCGCTTCGGGTTCCACATGTCCAACTTGCTTTCAGAAAGGATCAGCTTGTAGACAAAGTCTGCAAGCTTCAGGTTGTCGAGAAAATCTCGACAGCCCCTCCTCATTTTATAATAAAGTAAAGCCTGTCATGTTCCACACTAGAAGCTCTTCTCAGCACGAAGCCCCGAATTTGTATTACTGGATCAATCGGTCGAAGAGGATCACCTGCTTCGTATAATTTGATTTTTCATTTATCATAGACAACGTAAAACCATATTATAGTGAGATTAAAAAGTCGTCCTTTCTCTTGATCCACTCATTTTATTCAAAATGATGTTTCGTTCAGAAAGACAGCTTGAAAAAGAAATTTACTATAACATGGCATATAGATGGTTTTTATTGGCGACGGGCTTTTTTTATGGATTTTGGGCTTCCATTGCCTTGGTTATCTTAAAGAAACATATGCGAAAAATCTAAATACATATGAAAAAATCTCACCTGTTAGAAGTTTGTACACATCGATCAGCCTTGCCCCCTCTATCTCTGTTTTTATGTTGCAAATGCAACAAACTTAAGTTAAAATGAATACATACACAATTTTGTTGTATTTACAACAAAATATACGCTAAGGGGAATCATTATGAAAGAAATTCTTCGTGAAATTGGAATGATAGCAAGGGCATTAGATTCTATAAGTAATATAGAGTTTAAAGAATATGAACTTACAAAAGGTCAGTATTTGTACCTTGTGCGAATATGTGAAAATCCAGGAATCATTCAAGAAAAGTTAGCCGAGATGATAAAAATAGATCGAACAACAGCAGCCCGTGCTATAAAAAAACTTGAAATGAATGGCTTTATTGAAAAGAAGGAAGATGCACATAACAAAAAAATTAAAAAACTTTTTCCAACGGAGAAAGGGGTAAACGTTTATCCTTTTATAAAAAGAGAAAATGATTATTCCAATATTATGGCATTAAAGGGATTTTCCGAGAAAGAAGCAGAAACCATTTTCAATTTTCTTCAAAGAATAAGAAAAAATGTAGAAGAAGACTGGGAATTTGTGAAAAAAGGAAACAAAAGAAATTATTAGATTATGTGAAGGAGCGATTTTTTTAAATGATTATACATATAAAAAAGTGTACTCTTGAAGATTCACATGAACTTCAAGAAATTAGTCATGAAACGTTTCATGAGACATTTAAGCATCAAAATTCACCTGAAAATATGAATGCCTATTTGGAAAGAGCATTTAACTTAAAACAATTAAAAAAAGAATTAACCAACCCTTCTTCGCAATTCTTTTTTGTTTATTTTAATAATGAAGTCGCTGGATATTTGAAGATCAACACTGATAATGCCCAGTCTGAAGAAATGGGCAATGAATCACTTGAAATTGAGAGGATTTATATTAGGAACAAGTTTCAAAAACATGGGCTTGGTAAATATCTGCTAAATAAAGCTTTGGAAGTTGCGATGGAACGTAATAAAAAGATAATATGGCTAGGCGTATGGGAAAAAAATGAAAATGCTATTGCTTTTTATAAGAAAATGGGGTTTGTTCAAACTGGAGCTCACTCTTTTTATATGGGTGATGAAGAACAAATGGACTTTATAATGACCAAAACACTCATCTAATTTTTAAAAAAGGTGGATTACTATGTATATTCCAAAATATTTTAAAGGCAAAAATGTTGATGAAATTTTGGATTTTATTCAAAAAAACTCTTTTGGCACGATTGTTACAACAGAACAAGGGAGACCAATTGCCACCCATTTGCCATTGCAGTTAATTAAAGAAGGGGACACTTACTATATAACGGGGCATATGGCTTATGGAAACCCTCAAAGGAGAACATTCAAAACCAATAAAGAGGTATTGGTTATGTTCCAAGGACCACATGCTTATATCTCTTCTTCTTGGTATAAAGAGGAAAATGTTCCGACATGGAACTATCAAGCTGTACATGTATATGGTATAGCCAGTATTTTGGACAAAGAAGATTTAAAACAGGATCTGACAATGTTGCTACAAAAATACGAAAAACACCGTAAGAATCCAGTTTTATGGGATAAGCTTTCTCCTCAGTTATTAGAAAAACAACTAAAAGGTATTATTGGATTTAAGATTAAAGTAGAAGAAATGCAAGCTGCCAATAAACTAAGTCAAAATCGGAATGAAGAGGACTATTATAACATCGTTAACAAACTCTATGAAGAAAGGGATTTAAATTCTCATCAAATGGCGCAATTGATGGAGAGGAAATTAAAAAAGGACAAAAAGGCGTAAAGTTATATGAATGTAGAAAGATTGGAAATAAAGAAGGTTAGTACAGGACTACATTTTACTTCAAACGATTGAGCAGATTGAAAAGGGCGTTTTAAAAAATCAAGCTGATTTTGGTATTGGTTTTCAAATTAATCAATATGAAATGTTGCAAGTAATGAATTTGTATGAGGATGAAATTTACCTGAATAGTAATCAAGGTAATGGATAGAATGGGGAAAAAGGAAATGTGTGTTTCTCCCCCTTCTCGGCTAGAGCATAAACATTGTGGAAAATGCTATTCTATATACAATTCAAGACGTTCCTACTGATTATTATCCTTCTTCTCTTTTAAAATTAGGAGTTGTAATATTTATGGATTTTTATATTGTTGATGTCTTCGCAGAAGAAAAATATCAAGGTAACCAATTAGCTGTACTTATTCCATCGAGAACTATATCTACTGAAGAAATGCAAAAGATTGCAAGAGAGATAAACTTTAATGAAACTACATTTATTTTATATGGCAAACAAGACAACGGAGGATACGATGTTCGAATATTTACTCCTGATGTAGAAGTTCCTTTTGCTGGTCATCCAACATTAGGAACAGCATTTATCATTCAGAAAGTTTTAGAAAACAATGAAAGTAAACAAATAATTCTAAACCTTAAAGTAGGACAAATAACTGTAAATATTGATGGTGAACAATTTATAATGAAGCAAAACCCACCCGAATTCGGAACGATGATATCTGCTCAAGATATTTTCACCAAAATATTACAGATAACAAATGAAGATATCGATACCCGTTTTCCAATTCAAATTGTATCAGCTGGATTACCAGCAGTAATTGTTCCTCGTTGTTCATTGGATGCTGTAAATCGTTGCAAGATCCATCATAATCATTATCAAAATTTCATTGATAACGTAATAAAAGCAAATATCCTTGTTTTTACTCCTGAAACCAAACTAAAAGAAAATGATTTAAATGTAAGAGTATTTTTAGATGACACAGGATTCCGAGAAGATCCTGCGACTGGAAGTGCAAACGGAAATCTTGCTGGATACCTTATCGCACATAACTTCTTTGAAAGTAAAAATGTAGTGTGCAGAGTTGAACAAGGATTCCAAATGGGAAGACCGTCTATTTTAAATATACAAGCTAAAAACTACCAAAATTCCATTCAAATCCTTGTAGGAGGTAAAGTATTTTTAATCGCAAAAGGAGAATGGTATTAACATAAAAAAGTCCAAATCTGTGCTTTTTTGACTAATATTTTATAATTTTATTAATAAACTTGCAATTCCCTAGGGTGCTGATAGGGGCATTTGTTGGATTTGTTCTTGGTTGAAAAAAAAGAGTTTTAAAAGGTCAACAATCTGAATTGATCTTAATTGTATATTGTGAAGAATTATACTTACATTTGAGGGCGCTTTACTTGAAGAAGTCAAATAAAAGAGTCGGTTCCTTAACGAACAGGGAATTCGACTTTTTTATGTTTGAATTTGCTTGGCATACAAAATTCTGAAATGTTGGCGAAACCCCAATTAGAAAAGAAATATCCTCAAAGAAGAAGGTGTTTTTTTGTTTATAAACAGAAACGTAAACGCCTATCAAATCGTCATTCCAGAAACATGCAATTGAAAACAAATGAATTTAATTACAGAAAGACGCTTAAAGACAGACCTTTCTGCGTTTTCACATATTATTAATAAATTTAGGGGAGATTTAAATGGCAGCATAGACTATTTTTTCATTAGACTTAGAAAAAAAGAACCAAAATATTTACAAAAAAAGCGTTAAGGATTTCCCTTCTCAATTTGCACTGAAATAAGATGCCGGACAAGAAACACATTTCTAAAATAAATTGGATATTAGTACTTTGTCATTTGATGAAAGAGATTATGTTTGGGGGCAGATTTTATATGAACAAATGGATGGTCAATATTTAATTGATATTATGAGATTTGAAAGTAATCAATATAATAATCTAATGAAAATATCCTTGGCTGACATGGCAAGCGATTTTCATTCGGATGATATATTAAATGTTGAGCTTGTAATTGCTTTGCCTACCGAGGATTTGACAGACGAGAACAATTTCTAAAGGATACCCATTCAACTTAAGAGAAACGGCAAATCTTTTATCACATATTGAATCCCAAACAACAGGAACTTTTTTCATCATTTATAAAGTTTCAATGCAGGCGATGCTTACTTTTGATGCCGTAAAATGGAAAAACGGACATAGAAAAGACCATGTCAAGCGTAAGACAACTTATATATTTTATCAAAACAAGTGAAAACCCCACTTTTACTTCAAGTAAAGGTGGGGGTTTGTCTACGGTCTGATCCCCTTTCTCTATGAAAGAGCAAGGATTATTGATTAAGCTTCGTCCTGTTTCATTTTTCGTACATTCCAAGCAAAGTATGCGGTTGTTGCCGCCATCATGATCACAGCAACTGTTCCAAGAATCACTGCTTGATGCCACAGATAGCTATAATCGCCGCTTGCGATGATCGTTCTAAACCCATTAATCGTGTACGTCATCGGAAGCAAATTATGAATGATTTGAAAAAATTTTGGTACTAACTCTACTGGGAATGTTCCAGCACTTGCTGCGAGCTGAAGAACCAATATAATGACGGCGATAAAGCGTCCAGGGTTCCCCATTGTTGTCGCAAGAAGCTGAATAATCGCTAGGAAAGTCAGGCTGACGATGATTGCAAAGAGATAGAAGCGCCAGAGGCTCTCAACCTCAAGACCAAGTCCAAAGATGAGCATGGAGCTTGCAATCACTGCCTGCAAAATGCCAACAAGCAAGAGTACACTATATTTGCTGGCAAACCATTCAAATGCATTTTTAGGGCGTCCAGAAGGCTCTTTCATTGGGAACACCACTGTGAGCATTAATGCACCTACAAATAGTCCCATTGATAAAATATACGGTGTAAGCCCTGTTCCGTAATTATCAATCTTTTTCGCTGTATCGTTTTCTGTTTTGACTGGGTTGGCAATCATATCATAATTATTCTGATCTGCATCAATGTCTCCCGTTTCATCTGCTGCACTTTTCAATTTATCGGACAGCTTGCCAGTACCACTCTTTAAGTCTCCCAACCCTTTATCAAGCGATTTTGAGCCTTCAGCAAGCTTAGATGTGTTGTTTTGAATACTAGCTGAACCACTTTCTAGTTTATTTAATGCTGCGCTAAGTTGACTTGAACCACTTGCAAGCTTATCTGCACCACTTTTCGCCGTCTGAAACTTACTGTTTGCAGTCTGCAAACCTTCTTGTAATTTACCTTGACCTGTTTGAAGTGTTAATGCACCTTGATACAGCTTATTCGTACCAGCTGTCATTTGATCAATCGCATCTTGTATCGCAACTGTCGAAGTGTAAAGCTGTTCCGTTTTCTCAGGCAACTGCTTTACTTGCTGTAATTGTGCTTTTGCTGAAGCAACGGCAGACTGAATTTCACTTGCATCAGGGAGTTGCTGCAAGGCCGTTAAGCTTTGCTGAAGTCCAGACAAGTCAGACAGTTCGATTTTAGGCAGACTATCAAGCTGCTCCATTGCTGCTTTTTTCTCTTCATCTGTCATGGAACTGTTTTGAATAATGCTTTTTACTTTTGCATCACGATTAGACAGTGCTTCATTTAAATAGGCGAGCTTTGTATTGAATGTTTTGGCATCTTTTTTGACCTGATCGAGTTTTGGTGCCATCTTTTCAAGATTCGCTAATTCTGGTGAAGACAATACATTTTCCACTGCTTCTATCTTCTCTGAGAATGACTGGGCCTTATTGTTTAATTGCTCAATGCCTGCTGTGAATTGTGGCATTTTGGACGCAAGCTGCTGATGCCCTTCAAGACTTGTGTTGAGTCCTTTGGTCAATGTATCGATTCCAGCGCCAAGCTCTCCGAATTTATTATCAATGGTTTGATAACCCGTTAAGAGTTGACCAAGCCCACTATCAAGAGATTGTATGCCAGTATTTAATTCGCCCAATTTTCCTGCGAACTGATGAACACCTTCACTATATGTTAAAGTTCCCTCGGCTAATTTCGCTAGATTGTCTTTTAATTTTTCACTTCCATTTTTTGCACTTTTTGTCCCGTCATCAATTTTTTTCGCACCATCGCTTGCTTGATCTAATCCTTTAGCAATTGTTTTGAAGTTATCAAAGATGACCTCCGCATAATTTTCTGTAACTTCCTTTGAAACCGAATCTTTTAATTTGATAATGGCATTATTCGCAATTTGTGATGCGGCATAGTTCGCACCCGGATTCGTATAGTATTTTAAATTCGATTTTTTGGGATGTTTGTCTAAAACGGTACTCGCATTTTTTGAAAAATCTTTTGGTATTTCTACGATGAGATAATAATCCTCGTTATTTAATCCCTTGATCGCCTTTTCTTCACTATCAACAAAATGCCATTTGAAGTTATCATTTTTCTTTAATTCTTTGACTAAATCGTCACCAACCTGTAACGTTTTGCCATCATAATGACTTCCCTCATCCAAATTGACCACTGCTACAGGTAATTGATCAACTGCCCCATATGGATCCCAGTATGCCTTTAGAAATACACCACTGTAGATCAGTGGAATAAATAGTACAGCTAAAATCGGGATCAGTAGCTTTTTACTCGTCACAATGTCTTTCCATTGATTCCGAATTAAATTCATTGCTGTTTTCCTCCCTAGATGAATGACTAAATTTACAATATAGTCATTTGAACTCAAAAAATTATGTTGTGGCAGAAAGTCCCTTTAGTACAAAAAGCTCTAAGGATTCAGCTACCTTTTCTTTCGATAAAGGTTCATATCTTTTTTCCCAATCAAAAATAAGTGCAATATATAATTTCACCATCACAAATGCAGTCAACTCAGGATCACAAGGCTTAATGTCGCCTTTTTCTAACGCTTCTTTTACTTTTGTTTTAATGTAGCGAATGATCATTTGCTCCATTTTCTCAATCATTTCCTTGACTGCTGACGTGCCGATCTCTGCATTTTCCTGAAAGATTTTAATTGTGAGCTGGTGGTTTTTTCGAAATTCCAATATTGCAAAGAGCGCTAAGTGAAGATTTTCAGAGAAGCTATTGTTCTCATCTATTGCCTCATCAGCAATTCTTCTCATCTCCTTTAAGAGGGATGTGAAAATTTCATCGAACAGCTCTTCTTTGTTTTTAAAAAAGGTATAAATGGTTCCTTTTCCGACGTTTGCAAGCTTTGCCACAAGATCCATCGTTGTCGCTTTATAACCAAACTGAGTAAAAGCTTTGGTTGCCCCATCTAAAATCATTTGTCTCCTGTCAACACTCATGATCTCACTCCCAAAATGACTATTTGAACGTTTTGGTCATTAAGTACAGAAAGTAATATACCATGATCCTTTCCTAAAATGCAACTATTAGATCACATTTATTATTCACCTCTTTTTTCTAAACATACGAACATCAAAAATCTCCCTTTCCAATCATCGAAAAGGGAGATTAACTAATTATGAAAATAAGTAAGATACGGCTTCTGTGATGGCGGCTTTTCCTTGATCAATACAATCAGGAATCCCAACTCCTTCAAAAGCAGCACCTGTGATATAAATACCAGGATATGATTGCTTAAACGTTTCACGCATATTCGAAATCTGCTGTTGGTGCCCAACGTGATATTGCGGCATACTTGTCTTCCATCGCGTCACCGTTGTGAGTTCAGGGTCAGCTTTAATATCCATGATTTTCTTTAAATCTTCCAGCACAATGCTAACGATTTGACTGTCTGACTGCTCGACAATGGATTCGTCGCCTGCTTTCCCTACATACGCACGCAATAACGTTTTTCCTTTAGGAGCTGTATGCGGCCATTTTTTATTCGTCCATGTACATGCTGTAATAGAAAAATCACTATTTCTTGAAATCACAAAACCTGTTCCATGATATTCATTATGAACATCCTCTTCTTTAAAGCCTAATGCAACAGTGGCTACAGAAGTAGACGTCATGTCATGCAAGTACTGAAGCCCAGCTTCTTTAGGAAACATGGAGTAGATGGATTTGTGCGGAGTTGTCACAATGGCTGAATCCGCATAGAGCGTTTGACCGCTGTCTAATTGAATATGATAACCCCCGCTCGTTTTTTCAATATGCGTGACTTTTGTTCCTTTATAAATAGTCGTACGCTTTAGCTTGCTTTCTACTGCTTCAACAAGCGTCTGTAACCCTTGATTAATGGTTTGGAACTGACCTTGCTTTTTCGCTGTCACTTGTTTCGCTTTCGCATGATGTTGAGACTTTTTCATTCCTAAAATCAAGCTGCGGTGCTTTTGTTCTGTTTCATAGAATTGTGGGAATGTCGACATTAAACTTAGACGGTCAATATCACCTGCATATATACCTGATAGGAGCGGTTCAATTAAATTCTCGACCACTTCATCTCCCACACGCCTTCTAAAAAATTCACCAAGCGACTGGTCTTCTGTCTGTTTGCTCTTTGGCAGAACAAAATCCATAGCAGCTCTGGCTTTTCCTGCTACTGAAAATAGACCTGTTGTGATAAAAGGGCTAATTTGGGTTGGAATTCCCATGACAGCACCTTTTGGCATTGGATGAAGCGTTTCATTCACTAGAACATACGCTTGCCCTGTCTCATTATTGACAAGCTGATCGGACAGACCGACATCCTTCGCCAACTGCGGTCCACTGACTTTTCTTTCTAGAAAAGAATCTGGTCCGCGTTCAATAATATAGCCGTCTTTATATAGTGTTTGAATTTTCCCACCTAGCCTAGGACTCGCTTCAATAAGAGATATTTGGATAGGAAATCCTTTTTCTTGGACTTCTTTTTCCAAATAGAAAGCGGCGGCCAAACCAGTGATGCCACCGCCAATGATGACAAGGTGTTTTTGAATGTCATGCATATGATCGCCTTCTTTTATATAGTTACTTGCTTTTCCTTAAGCTTCTTCAAAACGACTGTTGCCAGTGCATCAATAAATGCAGGTTTTGCATTTGGCATTTCTGGACGATAGTAGGAAGCACCAATTTCATCTGTCACGACTTTACATTCATAATCATTGTCGTATAACACTTCAAGATGATCTGCTACAAAGCCAACAGGTACATAGACAAACGTTTTATAGCCTTTTTGTTCAAATAAATCACGCGTTAAATCTTGTACATCTGGACCAAGCCATGGATCAGGCGTATTTCCTTCACTTTGCCAGCCGATTTCATAATGTTCAATACCAGCACCTTCTGCAATCATTTTTGCAGATTCAGCTAATTGATCAGGATATGGATCCCCTGCAGCAATAATTTTTTCAGGCAGACTATGAGCAGAAACAATCAATACTGCCGATTCTCTTTCTTCCTGACTCATAGATGCATAAGTGTCTTTCACTTGTTCCACCCAATAGTTAACAAACTTCGGCTCATCATACCAACTTTCAACAGATATAATCTTCAGGTTGCCAAGCTTTTCTGCTTCATCTTGCGCACGTTTATTATAAGACTTCACACTAAATGTGGAGAAATGAGGCGCTAGTACAATACTGACCGCTTCTGTTATGCCATCTTGATGCATTTGCGTCACAGCATCCTCAATGAAAGGTTCAATATGTTTTAAACCAATGTATACGTGAAATTCAATGTTATCTTGGATTTCATTTAAACGTTCACATAAACCGTTTGCCTGCTGTTCTGTGATTTTGGATAAAGGAGAAATTCCGCCGATTGCTCGGTAGCGATCTTTTAAATCTTGCAACATGTCTGGCTCCGGCTTTCTACCTCTACGGATATGTGTATAATAACGCTCAATGTCTTCTTCTTTATATGGGGTGCCATATGCCATGACAAGAAGTCCCATTTTCTTTTTCTCCACAACCAACACTCCTTCAGATCATAAAAATAGTTTAGATGGATCGCCTTTTTTGATTAGCAGAATAGTCATGAATAAAATCTGTCAGCTTCTTTAACGTTTCTGGGGAAACATCAGGAAAAACACCATGACCTAGATTAAATAAGAAGTAATTTGATTTCATGCCCTGATCTAAAATGTCTTTCGCTCTTTTTTCAATCACTTTCCAAGGAGCAAGTAAGATAGATGGATCAAGGTTCCCTTGCAATGTTTTTGTTAAGCCCTCTTTTCGCGCTTCGTCTACACTCATGCGCCAATCAAGTCCAATGACATCCAGCGGCAGATCATGCCAATCTTTTGCAAGATGACTAGCTCCAACTCCATACATAATCATTGGTACGTTCTCAGACTTAAGTTCAGTAAAGATACGCTGCATCACAGGCTTAATAAATGTCCGATAATCTGCTGCATTTAAAGCGCCAACCCAAGAGTCGAAGATTTGAAATGCACTTATCCCCGCTTTCACCTGTGCCCGAATATACGTAATTGTCATATCAGCTAATTTGTTCATTAATAGCATCCAAGTATCTGGATTACTGTACATGAGCGCCTTCGTTTTATGATAATTTTTTGATGGACCGCCTTCAATCATATAGCTTGCCATCGTGAATGGAGCACCTGCAAAACCAATGAGCGGAACACTCAGTTGCTCCGTCGTTAAAAGCTTGATCGTCTCGAGCACATACGGCACATCCTCCTCAGGATGAAGCTCTCCTAGACGTTCAATATCTGCCCTTGTTCGAATTGGCGAATCAATAACAGGTCCAATTCCATTTTTAATTTCCACATCTACTCCGATAGACGGAAGCGGGGTCATAATATCTTTATATAAAATAGCGGCATCTACACCATATTGTTCTACAGGAAGTCTTGTCACATAAGCACATAGCTCTGGCTGGTGGGTAATTTCAAATAACCCGTACTTTTCTTTAAGAGCACGATATTCAGGTTGTGAGCGCCCTGCCTGTCTCATATACCAAACAGGTACATATTCTGTTTTTTCCCCTTTGCACGCCTTTAAGAACGTATCATTAAAAGCCTTCGTTTTCCCCATTACCTTTCATTCCACCTTTCGCCTCACGCTCTCTTGCACAAGGCTCAAACACTGCTTTTACTATACCGCTTTTTCAAGGTACGGTATACTAAAGCGGCTCAATGTTCAAAAAATCGCCGAATATTAACGTCCAAAAGCCTCTGGCTTGACATAAGGGCTGCCTTCGCCTTCTTCTTTCGTCTGGGTATTGTACGGGACGACCTTATACTCCGCATCTGAAAACACATTCGCATACGGCATAGTGTAGCTGTTTGTGCCAGTTACTGTGTCAATCAGCGCCTCGCTTCCATTTCTCTTTTCGTAAATTCGATATTCAACCCGTTTATCCTCTTGATCATCCCATGACAATTCTAAAGTAAACAACCCTTTTATTTTAAACGTGTAACTGGCTTCAAATCCTGATAGTCCTTCTAAACGAATAGGTGATTGCAAATCTTTTATGCCCTCCGGCTTTTCAAACGTCTCTTGAGTCACTCCTGCTGTTGTTAAAATATCTTTGAAAAGCTGTACTGGATACTGACTGCCTCCTGTTAAGTAGTGGCTGTCATCTGTTTTGTCATACCCCATCCAGATCGCTCCAGTTGTACTAGGTGTGTACCCAGCAAACCATGCATCTTTTGTTGCACCTTTCACACCTGAATATGTCGTCGTCCCAGTCTTCCCTGCTAAATCTCCAGCATAAGAGCCGCTTTGAGCTGTCCCACCTTTCACGACTTGCTGAAGCATTCTCGTCATATTCCATGCATTTTGGACACTAAACACACGCTCTGGCTTGTTTTGATTCTTTTCAAGTGTTTCTCCTTCATCATTTTCTATTTTCGTAATGAAGAAAGGTTTTTGATATACTCCCTCATTTGCAAATGTATGAAAAGCGCCAACAACCTGAAGAGGTGAAACCCCTTTTTCTAAGCCGCCAAGTGCAATCGCGAGTCCATTATCCGATATATCAATCCCCATTTTTTCAAGATACGATTTAGAAGTGTCAATTCCAAGTTGATTTAGCGTCCATACAGCAGCAGTATTTTTACTTTTCATGAGCGCATCAACCATCGTCACTTGCCCTTCATACTGCCCATCGTAATTCTTTGGCGAATAGCCGTCGTAGCTTTTTTCTTTATCTTCAAGCAGTGAATAAGGCTTAAACTTCTTCTCTTGCATCGCTGGACCATAAACGGCAATTGGTTTAAAAACAGATCCAGGCTGTCTGACGGCTGTCACTCTGTTATAACCTCCAGCATGATATTCTCGTCCCCCAATGGCTGCTTTCACACCACCTGTTACATTATCAATAAACACTGCGCTGCTTTCGGGTGAACCGCTTTTTCCCGGGAAATAACGATTGTTTTTCATCGCATTATAAGCAACTTTTTGCAAATTCATATCAATCGGTACAGTAATGGTATAGCCACCTTGAAGCAATTGTTCATGGGAAATTGCATACTCGGATTCCGCTTCTTTTATAATGAGATCAACATAGCTGTCTGCCCAAGGTGTTTCTGATTTCTTTTTTACATGGATACCGAGTGTTCTGCCTTTTGCTTCAACTGTTTCTGAAGATGACAAATAACCTTGTTCATTCATTAAATTCAAGATTGTATCTCGTCTTTGTTTATTTTTATCAGGATGTAGTACTGGTGAGTAAGTGGAAGGTGCTTTAGGCATAGCTGCAAGACTGGCTCCCTCACTTACGGTCAAATCCTTTACATCTTTATTAAAGTAATAGTTTGCAGCCGCCTGAATGCCATATACGCCATGACCGAAGTAGAGCTGATTGAGATACATTTCAAGAAGTTTATCCTTTGAATAATCTCTTTCTAAATTAATCGCGATAATGACTTCTTTTGTTTTTCTAAGAAAGGTTTTATCATGTGTGAGAAAAATATTTTTTGCGAGCTGCTGGGTAATGGTACTGCCGCCCTCTATTTTTCCTCCCGCTAATATATCTCGATAAATCGCCCTTGAAATGGATTGAGCATCAATTCCGTGATGCTCATAAAAACGCTTGTCCTCTACAGCAACAAAAGCCTTTGCCACTTTATCAGGAACTTCCTTTAATGACACAGGATCCCGATTTTCTGAATACATACTTGTGATTTCTTTTCCATTCTGATCAATGATTTTTGATGAAGCGTGAAAAACGAGCTTCTTCTCATCTATAACATAATGTCCTAAAAATAAAATGGTCAGATAGCCAATAAATGAAAGCACGAGGGTACTTCCTGCAATGACTAATGGAATGATTATCTTCTTTTTTTTCAAATTAGGTCACCTCATTCCTTTATAAGGATAGTATGGGATGGATTGCTTCATAATATGTTTTATGGATTGACTACCAAAGAATTATATATCATTCTTTTGTTATACTATCAAGCAGGAGGCGGTTTAGTTGAATTTCTATATCACGTATGGAACAGCAGACTTTTTGCACAAAATCGCAAAGGAACATCACCTAGAAAAGTTGCTTTATATGGTTGGTAAAGACCAAGCGGCTCTCTTTCATGAAACAGATGGAGAGACTGTGTTTAAAGCCCCGCATTCATATGATGTGATTTATGCAAAAGGAGAGCTCGTCCAATCTGGTTTCGTCACCTTGCATCATATCCCCGTTAAGCTTGAAAGTAGAACACTTTTTGAATCGACCTATCAGAAAAAAACGAAGATCTCTGAACATCAGCGAGGCTTTCAGGCACTTCGTGTTTTAAGACCGCAGAAGGATGAAGAAGTATATATTATTTTAACGCTTTGGGAATCTGAGGACCTGTTTCAAGACTTTCACGAGTCTGAGGCTTTCTTTCAGCCACATGAAGATACAGGCTCCATCTTCTCTCGCCCTGCCTATCTCACATCCTATCATGCCTTAACAGAAAATTAAGGAAGTGCTGCTATGCACTTCCCTTTTTCATATAAAAAAGCCCAATGGAATGATCTTGGGCTCTCCGTTTATTGTCTTCATTTAAGCTCGTACCGGTGCATGAGTGGCTGCACCACATAAAAGTTTAGTAAAATCCATCCTAATAAAATAGGCCACTTTATGATCGGTATGGCGCCTTTGAGCTGAATCAGCATAAAAATAAATGGAATGAAACAAATCGTGAAGAACCCAATCTTCGAGGCAAACGTCTCTTTGATTCGATGCTTACAGTTTGGGCACACCATCATTCTTGTATGAGATAAATGAAATTTCTCTACAAAAGAAAATACTTTTGAACAATTTGGACAACTTCCCAACACCTTTCCCCCTTTGCATAGCTTCATTTTCAACCTTCGACCTTTATGTAAAATGACTTCTTCATTATTACAATTCAACCCCTTCTGTTGAAAGATTCTAACAATTCCCATACAATCAGAAAAAGAGCATGAAGGAGGTTTTCATTCAATGACAAAATCCACTTTACAAAAAAGTATTTATGAACGTCTTGATGAACAATATGAGGAAATGGTTGAAATCAGACGCTTTCTTCATATGAATCCAGAGCTTTCTTTTCAAGAAGTGGAAACAGCCGCTTTCATTGCAAGCTACTATGAGACATTAAACATTCCTACACGTACTCATGTTGGCGGTCATGGCGTATTAGCATTTATTGAAGGAGCGTCACCTGGGCCAACGATTGCACTTAGAGCTGATTTTGATGCGCTTCCAATTCAAGATGAAAAAGACGTGCCATATCGCTCAACAAAACCCGGTGTGATGCACGCATGCGGTCATGATGGACACACAGCGACACTTCTTGTATTAGCTAAAATATTACATGCGCATCGTGATCAATTAAAAGGGAAAATCGTGCTCATTCATCAACATGCTGAAGAGTATGCACCCGGCGGAGCTAAACCGATGATTGAAGACGGTTGCTTAGAGGGTGTTGATGTCATATTCGGGACCCATCTTTGGTCATCAGAACCTTGTGGCACCATTCTATATAAAAGTGGAAACTTCATGGCAGCAGCTGACCGCTTTTCTATTCAAGTGCAAGGAAAAGGAGGACACGGGGCACAGCCTCATCTCACAAAAGATGCTGTTTTAATTGGCTCACAAATTGTCGCAAACCTGCAGCAGGTTGTTGCCCGTAAAGTCAATCCAATTGAATCAGCAGTTGTGTCTGTTGGTAGTTTTGTCGCTGAAAATGCCTTTAATGTGATTGCAGATTCAGCCGTTTTGACCGGGACTGCGCGATCCTTTGAAGAAAGTGTAAGAATTACGATCGAACGTGAAATTGAACAGGTAGTGAAAGGTGTTTGTCAAATGAACGATGCCTCTTATACATATGAATATGTGAGAGGATATCCCGCTGTCAAAAATCATCCAAAACCAACTGAATATATTGCTGAAATAGCGAAACATACAGAGGGTGTCACAGAAGTAAAAGAAGCGGAAACCCAAATGGGAGGCGAAGACTTTGCTTACTACCTTCAGCATGTGACCGGTACATTCTTTTACACAGGAGCCATGCCAGAAAACAGTAACCATATGTATCCGCATCATCATCCTAAATTTGATATCAACGAAAAGGCAATGCCTGTCGCTGCAAAAGTACTTGCGAATGCTGTACTTTCCTATGATGCATAAAAGAAAAGGACACTTACAGATAAATGGATCATCTTGTAGAGAAACGCATGTTTTTCTACAAGCTTTTTTATTTTTAAAGTATGTATGATGAATGAAATAGATTAAAAAAGGCTTCCCACTCACCTGCCTAACTCTGCTAGTGGCAAACTTCTTCATTGCGCTAACATTTTGTTTTCTCCTAAACCGGCAGTAACTAAGCCCATAAAGTTGGGGTTAAAAGTACGAGAGAACTTAAGCATCCAGTTTTAGATAGTCCACCAGTAGGTAGTGCATTAAAAGATGATTTTTATCATAGCTTTAATGATGTAATTGATAACTACGCAGTTCATTCTAAGAGATTTGATTTTCCAAATAGAAAAGGCCATATGGATTCGTTGTATCAAATAGAGGGCTCATTGGTTAAGTACGAAACGAAATATGTAAAAGTAAAGAACAACGCCCCTGAAATGTTACAGTCGAAAGAAATAAGGAATGGCGTGTTTGAATGGGTGGTAGATCCAACAACGAATACAGTGACCCATAGAACTTTTATACCTGGTGGCAAAGTGACAGGAAAAATAAATCAATGGGGGAAATAGAAAATTGTATAAAACAGAAATAATCACAAAAAATGGTTTTGATTGTAACTGGTCTACGCTGTTTGTTGGTAGACAGTTTAATTTAATTTCTGCTTTAGAAGTAACAAACTATGCTGTTAAATACCTAGAAAATAATCCCAATACTAATAATGAATTAATCCTTGAATTAGCTAGGGAAAAAGAAGAAGTTAAAGTAGATAATATACTTGAAAGCATAACCTCTGACAATTCTTCGGAAGACATGAAGAGAGAGTATCATAAGTGGCTATATAGCACTATGAAAGAGACGTATAGTAACTCAACTGATGAAAATATCTTTGAAGAAATTGAAAATATTTTTTCAATCTTTAATACGCCTGAAAATATGTATGATTTTTTTAGAAAAGTTTCAGACGCATTTTATTACCCTCATGATTCACAAAATACAATTAAAGAGCTTGTAGAAGAGTTTTTAGAGACTGAAAAGGAATTGATTTTTAAATAACTAGAGAGTTTAAATAGAACGATGGACTTTTAGTCCATTGTTTTCTTTTAGATAACAATATCAATGCGTTGACGGGTAGAGACATGTTTGGAAATAAAATCTCGAAAGAACAGCAAGAAGCCAGCATGAACGCAGCGCTGGGGATGCTTTTGCCGTTTGGGGCGAAAGGGTTTCATGGGAAGATGGGGGTTAAAGGTAATTATGAAAAAGATAAATATTTTATAGGAACATTAAAAGGGGAGAAAATTAAATTAAGAGGAGTAGAAGTTAAAGAAATTATTTATACTAAAAGACTTCCAGAAGAAACAGCGAAACTGAGAAAAGAATTTAATAGCTCTATTAGAAATAATTTCCTTAAAGAATTTGCTAACGACTCTAAAAAAGTAAAATATTTAATTAAAGCTGATTTAGGTGAACAAGATATCGTTAGGATGAAAGATGGTCTTAATCCTAGAGGATGGCAAGTACATCATAATTTACCTTTAGATGACGGTGGAACCAATGATTTCACTAACTTAGTATTGATAAAGAACGATCCATACCACAAAGCAGTTACTAATGAACAAAACTCTTTAACTAGAGGACTGGCTCCAAAACAAAGTAAAATAATTAAATGGCCAATATTTGAGGATGATATTTATCCATCAAAAACTTTTAAAAGAAAGGAAGAATAAATATGGTACATTGGAAAATTTCTTTATTAGAAATAGCAAAGATTGAGGAAAAGTATGGAAATTTACTTTGAGAGCCGGCATCAAACACAGATATTATAAAAATGAATCATATTATTAAACAACGATTAGGAAGTATTGAATTACCTGCAACATTTATTGAGTTTTTGAAGCAGGTAAATGGTTTGGATTTTAATGGATTAGTGATCTATGGAGTAGATAAAACTCTACTAGATAACGAAAAAGATGAAAATATTCATGGTTTTATTGAGTCTAATGAGATATGGTACGAAAATGATTGGCAAAAGCAATATAATATTTTATGGAGATTCTGATACAGCGTGGTATTGTTATGATAAAGAAAAAGGTATGTACGTAGAACTTGATAAACCCTCGGGAACCTTCATACAATCATTTGAAAGTTTTGATTCTATGTTAAGTGATGCACTTGAGACAGTTCTGTAATTTTAAAAAATAAGCATTTTGTTGAATTTTGGATGTCCTGTGACATTCTTTTTCATTAGAAGACGCACCTTTCCCTTATAATGGCGAATCTGGATACGGAACAAAGGTGTTGAAGGATCTGGACATACAAGTAAGGCAGTCGTATAAGCACAGTTTACAAGGCATGTAGAAGAAGGTGTTATTCATGAATTTATTTTATCATCAGAGAAGGCTGGTCTGAAATCTTCCGAAATAAAAGGCACACTTACAATTCATCAGTCATCCCTAGAGGGGTATGTACTGCATGTATTCAAAGTTTTGCAAATCCAAAAGTCAAGTCAGAGATATTTTTACAGTTATCAAAGATGTATCCTGATTTAATAATCAAAGTAACCTCAGAAATTCAGACAGGAATAAAAGTTGCGGAAAGCTAAACTTTACTCTTAAGAATGGGCAACTTATTGATTAAATGTTGGAGGTTAATGCTTTGAAAGATACGCACTTTTAGAGCATTTTTTTAAATAATTATCTTATCATTAAAGATAAAAAAAGAAGTAGAAGATTTTTAGCATACCTTGAAAAAACTAAAATGAATACAAAAAAGATGTTATGACATTTTTTACGAACAAAGTATAAATAATCCTTCTAAGAAAGTTTATATCGAATGGAAAGGGTGCCTACTGTAAAGGCACTCAACTTGTAGAGAAACTCATGTTTCTTCTACAAGCTGAGCCACTTACGGATAAGTGGCTTTTTCTATGTTTGATTCATTTGTTTGAAGAATCTTACATGAAAAACATGGCGTGCGACATCCCCAAGGTGTCCAGTAAGCTGATGATTCGCCACTCCGCCAACAGCGGCACCAACAACAGGCATACATTGAAACAGCTTCACAAGATCAATATCATCGCGATATTCTTGCTGAAAGCTGTACCAATCCATTTCCTCCCGGCTAGTGTCCCATTCGTCAATGACCTTCATCATTTTTTTACGGTGTGCACTGCTTGAGAAGGCTAGTTGAAAGATACACAGCAAGAAAAGCCTTTCCTCTTTTTGAGATAAGTCAAAGCCGTATATACATGCCAGCTCATAAAGGCATTTCATTTTAATGCTCAGTAATAGTGGAAAATCCGCCATTCCAAGGAATAGTCCGCCTGCACCAGTCCCAATTCCTTCGATGGTCGCTGTTTTTTGATAATACTTCACCTTCTCCTTTGCCAGCTCATTTCTCTCAAGGATGGATAAATGCTCGTCGACCACTGAAAATGAAGTGAAATGAGTACCTGACACCGTAGATTCAACGATTGTTTTCATCGCACTTGTGATGACTTGATGAAATTTGGCGGGAATTCGGCGATTCACTTGCTGCTGAACTCCTTTTGAGAACCGTTCCAACTTTGAAGGTTTTCTTAAAAATCGTATTTGAAAAAGAATCGCCTCTTCATACAATTGACGTTCAGCTAAATTCACGTCATCCCCCCTTCATTTCATCATACGCCCATTTCAATCACACATTGCCAATTATCTCATTTTTTTCAATCGGCTTTGTACGTATGGTTTGAATAAAACGAGAACAAATGTGAATGAAACAAGAAGGGCAAGTCCACTTCCCTTCAACCCTCCTGCTGGCAACAATGCTAAGCTAAGCAGAATAGATTGAATAATGAGCACATTACGAACAAGGGCAAAAAAGCTTTGATCCTTTTCTTTCTGAGAGACTGGATAAAGTGCTTGTAATGATAGATGGGCAAAGTGCTTCGTTAAAGGGACAAGCTGCACGCCCGTAATAAATACTGTGAATAAAACAAGTGCAGATCCGACCCATTCTGTCACACCTGTATACAATATAATCAAAACAAACACGACAGTTAATCTAAACACAAGACCAAAATAGTCATTTGAACGAATAAACGCTCTCATGTACATGTAAGAAAATGTTTTGCGTTGATTATATGGAACGAACTTGAACAACCAGTCCATATAAATCCTTCTTTTGACTTGCTTCTTTAAATGCGGCACATCTGTGAATAGATTCGCCAATCGATAAAAGCGCTGCTTCCGCTTTAATTCATCAGAAATATGCAATTCCCATTGAAAAGGCTGCTTTTTCACAGCATTTGTTAAATAAATGAGGTAAACCACATAAATGATATAAACAACGATTACAATAGCATAAGCTGCCTGTAAAATGGTATAAACAAGAACCGTATTCAGTATAAATCGAAACCCCACATCAAGCCATCTGACATGTTTTCCTTGAAAATATGTGATCCTCCACTGAATGGCTGTATTCAAGCCCTTTAAAATGAGCATTTGCGCCAAAATCAGTATATAAAACACGAGATCACCTGTAGTCACAGCAGAATAAAGAGGAAGCGCAACAATTGATACGGCAATCAAAGGGAATAGCTGTGAGATGAAGCTAAAGTTGAATGCCTGTTTTAAATAGGGCTCCATCTTCGCTTCAAGAGGGAGTAAAAAGACCAAGTCTGCCTCTTTAATCAGTGTTCTAACATAGGAGCTTGTTAAGACAAAAGAGAAAACAATTGCCATCACCCAAAATGACGGAAACTGAGAAGGAATTTCCTTCAGCCACCCGCTATACCAGCTCGCCCCGCCTGCAAGGAAAAAAATGAGCACAATCACAAGATGATCATTGAACATGTATTTTAAATATTTTCTAGTTTCTTGTACGTGTTCTTTTAATCGTGATTTCCAAATGGATTGTGTCGTTTTATTCATAGCTTTCTTCCTTTGTTAATTCTAAATAAAGATCATCAAGTGTCGCATCTCTCATATTGAACTGCTCTCTTAACTCTGCCAATGTGCCTTTTGCTCTAATTTCACCTTCGTGCAAAATAATAAAGGAATCACAGTAACGCTCAGCTGTCGCCAATATATGCGTCGACATGAGCACACTAGCACCGTTTTTCTTAGCAGCATTCATACGCTCTAATAGTGCATTAATCGCAAGAGGATCCAGGCCTAAAAACGGTTCATCAATGATATATAACTCTGGTTCAACTAAGAATGCACACATAATCATGACCTTCTGCTTCATTCCTTTTGAAAAGTGTGCAGGGAACCATTTCAGTCGTTTTTCCATACGAAATTCTTTTAACAATGGCGGCAGACGTTTTTCTAATTGTTCCTTTGTAACGCCATATGCCATCGCTGTCAGCTCTAAATGCTCTTTTAACGTTAACTCTTCATATAAGATAGGCGTTTCTGGAATATATGTAAATTGCGAACGATACGCCTCTTGATCTTCCTGGAGTGTACGGCCGTTCAGTTCAATCGAACCTTTGTGAGGTTTCATTAACCCGATGATATGACGAATGGTTGTACTTTTTCCCGCTCCATTTAAGCCAATAAGGCCTACGATTTGATTTCTTTCTAATTCAAAAGAGATATTTTTGAGCACGGGATTCTTCGTATATCCACCCGTTACGTCTTTCACAGTTAAAAGGGACATCATTTCGTTCCTTTCTTTCTTTTTTTCTTTATAGTACCAAAAACAAAAGATAATTTGAAATGTTTACCTAACAATAATCCATGAATAAAAAATAGGTGCATTGGTCATCATAATCTATGTAGAAGAAATCAGCTTGATGACCAATATGAAAATGAGGTGTTTGTCAAAGGCAAAGAACCGCATACAAGTTGGTTTTTCATCTAAAAACCTTAGCTTCTGTTTTGCTTCACTGATTCTTGATTTTTGTGTCCTATACAACCTGTATATGACAAACCAAACGTCAAATGAGGTGTTTACGGCAGAAATAGCAGGCGTATGAGCATTTTATTCTAGTGAATAAAGTGTTCAAAAGGCATGACGTATGAATCCATCAGCATTTCTTCTACAGGAGCAGGATGAGCGACCAAAGGAGTTCGCTTGTCCTGTTTTCTTTTTTGTCACTTTTTGTGATACGATAAAGGAAAACAATGAGGAGTGACATTGCGTGAACGACTGCATTTTTTGCAAAATTATTAGTGGAGACATCCCGTGTGCAAAGGTATATGAAGACGAGCATGTATTGGCTTTTCTCGATATTAGTCAAGTGACAAAAGGACATACCCTTGTCATCCCGAAAATACATAAAGATAACATTTATGAGATGACACCAGATGTATCCGATCATTACTTCCAAGCCATTCCGAGGATTGCAAGAGCCATCAAACAAGAATTTGAACCCATTGGGTTAAACCTTCTCAATAACAATGGTGAAAAAGCAGGGCAATCTGTCTTCCATTACCATATGCATATCATTCCACGCTACGGCAAAGGTGATGGCTTTGGTGCTGTTTGGAAATCACACCAAGATCAATACACTTCAGAGGATTTAGCAGACATTTCTACTGCTATCCACAAGCGGCTTACCTCATCTTAATTGATGAGGTTTTTCTTTTTCAACATCCTTTTCCTAGGAAAACCCCTTCCCCTGACGCAAATATTAAGATATTTGTGATGATTCGAATTTTTTCTCCAAATCCCTCAAATTTGTGATAGGATGGTCTTATCTTTTGATCCATTAACGCGAGAAATAGGGAGAGATTGTGATGAAGCGAACGACAAATTTTAATGCTGGGCCGGCGGCATTGCCGCTTGAAGTGCTTCAAAAAGCACAAGAAGAACTTGTTGATTTTCAACAAACCGGAATGTCTGTGATGGAGCTTTCTCATCGTAGCACTGAATATGAACAAGTTCACAATAAAGCGAAAGCGCTTTTGATAGAACTCATGGAGATTCCAGAAGATTATGAAGTTCTCTTTTTACAAGGCGGGGCAAGTCTTCAATTTGCGATGGTTCCAATGAACTTCTTACATGAAGGTGAGACAGCTCATTTCATTCAAACTGGTGCTTGGTCAGAAAAAGCACTTTCAGAAGCAAAAAGGTTTGGTCAGACTTCTGTATTTGCTTCAAGTGAAGATGACAATTATTCGTATATTCCAAAAGTGGATACATCAGCTGTTACAGATGGCGCATATTTGCATATCACATCGAATAATACGATTTTCGGCACTCAGTGGAAAACGTTCCCAACAACTTCTTTACCGCTCATTGCTGATATGTCCAGCGATATTCTAAGTAAAAGAATAAACGTTTCTTCATTTGATTTCATTTATGCTGGGGCTCAAAAAAATCTAGGCCCGTCTGGCATTACGATTGTCATCGTACGCAAAAGTTTATTAGAAAAAGAAAAAAGCAGCACACCAAAAATATTAACATATTCAACACATGTGAAAGCCAATTCTCTTTATCACACACCACCAACTTTTGCGATTTATATGCTGTCCCTCGTCCTAGAACATGTAAAAGAGACTGGCGGCGTTGAAGCAGCCGAGAAACGCAATGAACAAAAGGCGACTATTCTATATGATACGATTGATCAAAGTGGCGGTTTTTACAAAGGACATGCTCGTGTAGACAGCCGTTCTCACATGAATGTCACTTTTACCCTCCGAGATGATGCACTGACAAAACCATTTGTAGAGAAAGCAAAACAAGAAAAGATGGTTGGACTTGCCGGACATCGATCAGTCGGCGGATGTAGAGCTTCTATTTACAATGCGGTTTCCATTGAAGACTGCCAAAAGCTTGCGGACTTTATGAAAAAGTTTCAGCAAGAAAATGAGTAAAAAGGCTTTTCTAACCCGAAATAAATTTGTTATAATAACGAGAATATGAAGCGTTGACTCTTGCAATAAATGATCAGCCATATTATTGGAGAGTCCTATAAGAGCTTAGCAGAGGAGAGCATAGAAATGAAAATGAAAACAAAAGAATTAGTCATTATGTCATTGCTTGCAGCAATGGGAGCTGTTTTGCATACGATTTTCCCGCCAATTTTCTTTGGAATGAAACCTGATATGATGCTGGTCATGATGTTTTTAAGCATCATCCTTTTTCCAAAGGTACAGCATGTTGTCGTCATTGCCCTTGTGACTGGGGTCATTTCCGCTTTGACAACGAGTTTCCCAGGCGGACAAATTCCAAATATGATTGATAAACCAGTCACTTCCATTATTTTCTTAATGCTTTTCTTATCTTGCCAAAAGATGAAAAATAAAGTGGTTCTTACCGCTGTTTTAACAGCTATTGGAACCATGATTTCCGGCGTCATTTTCCTTTCTGCCGCTTTACTCATCACTGGACTGCCAGCAGCATTACCGGCACTCTTGGCAGGCGTTGTCCTTCCAGCAGCCGTCATTAATACCATTGCAATGGCGTTTGTCTTCCCGATTGCTCAGTCCATTTTAAAGCGTGCAAGAATGATTGAAGTCGCTTAACAAAAACCGAACCTCTTCATGATATTGAAGAGGTTTTTTCATGTTTTATAAAAGAAAAAGGGTAAACAGCAAGATGGAGAGTGAAATCCCTGCACCCGCCGCACAAACAAGCGCTTTTTGCTTTAATACATGTTTGGGCGGATAAGACCCTGCATACCCAAGTTGTCTTAAATAATGAATAGAACCACCTGTGAAAATAACACCGATACACGTAAAAACAAACAGAAAGACAGACAACCTTCTCCCCTCCCTTTTCTTCAAAAGTATGCTAAAATAAAGCAAGCTATGTATGGAAGTTTGAACCTGGTCTTGAGATCAGAATGAACTGAGTATGTGTAAAATTTGACGAGAGGTGATATCAATGGCTAGTGGACGTTCTTTACTAACAGGATTATTTGTAGGCGGTCTCCTCGGAGGTGTTGCAGTGCTCCTGACGACTCCCTCTTCCGGCAGAGATGTGCGCGGAAAAGTGAAAGACGGTTATGGCAAATTGGAAGATACGTTGACAAAATTAAAAAGAGATGGACAGTCTTTAAAAGAGCAAATTGTTGAAACCGCAAAAGAAAGCGCAGGAGTCATCAAAGAAGTTGCATCTGAATTGCAAACATCCATTCAACGTTGGCGTGAAGAAATCAAACCTCATCAGCAAGACCTGCAAAAGGAAATTCAGGAAATTGAGGAGAAGCTCAAACAACTGGAGAAAACCTTACAAAATTAATATATTCACAAAAAAATATTCGTTTACAAAAGTGTGCGGGGTGCGTATCCCGCACTTTTTTTGTTGAAAAAAAGTTATTTCGCCAATGTTATTCATGACTTTTTAAAATTCTTGAATTTTCAGCTTTATTAATCTTTATTTTATTGGCATAATAGAATTACAAGAAAAAGAGAAGTAGGTGAAATGGATGAATCATTCGGAACAGCCTTTCGATGTAAAAGAAGCACTTTTATTCAGTCAAAGAATGGCTCAATTGAGCAAAGCTCTTTGGAAATCCATTGAAAAAGACTGGCAGCAATGGATCAAACCGTATAATCTGAATATCAATGAACATCATATTTTGTGGATTGCGTACCAGTTAAGAGGAGCTTCAATATCAGAAATTGCGAAATTTGGCGTCATGCATGTATCAACTGCTTTTAACTTCTCCAAAAAACTGGAGGAAAGAGGATTTTTAAAATTTTCAAAAAAGTTAAACGATAAGCGCAATACGTATATTGAGCTAACGCCAAAAGGCGAAGAGACATTCCATAAACTACTCGAAGATTACGACCCTGCCCGAACTGGTATTGTCAAAGGCGCACAGCCGCTTCATGACATTTACGGAAAGTTCCCTGAAATTTTAGAAATGATGTGTATTATCCGAAACATCTATGGTGAGGACTTCATGGAGATTTTTGAGAAATCGTTTTCAAACATTGAGAAGGACTTTTTGAATGAACATGGAAAAGTCACGAAAAGGGCTGAGGAACTTGAAGGCTCGACTGAGATAGCAGAAAAGACGGCTAAATCAAATCAAACTGTTTAATGATCTTTATAAATTCATTCATTAATGGCTGAAACAGCCCCTGATCATGTAGAGCAAAAATCGTCTCATGAACATCCAGCTTCTCAATTAACTGTCCCGCAAAAAGCGCAAGGAGATCGTCGAACATGACAAATCCTTGTGCTTTTTGCTTGTCCATATCGTCTGAAAGCTTTGCACAAAATCGTTCAATGTCCTTTGCTTCTTCCTTAGACACACGCTGCCGAATCAACAGCGCATAATATGGATAGCGGCTCATATCCGAGGCCATCAGTAAAAGTTCCATATGATATTCGAGCAGACTTATTCGTTCCTCAATCCTCATGTACGTTCCCTCTTTCTCTTAGTCTTTCTATTTTAGCCGAAAATACTCATTGACGAAAGAGACGAACCTCCCCCTTCTGTCATTTTTTCTTGAAAAACTCAAAGTTTCCTCTGTTTGACCTTCATGAATGGAACATTTTATTTTTTTTCATAAAAACCATTGATTTTTATCCTCAGGAAGAGTAAATTATCTTGAGGTATTCAATTAGATTTTTGAGATTGGAAGGATGAATAAATGAATTGTTGGAAAACCATTAATCTTGAAAAGGATTATGGTTATACGAGAATGATGATTTCAGCAATAAGTCTTGCTATCTTCTTTTTCATTTTGGCTTTTTTATGTTTTCAACTGACTCATCCTGAAACGAGACTAAGCAGTCATAACGCGCCGCTTTTTGCTGTGCTTTTACTCGCGACATTGCTTGTCCATCGTGTGATTCACTTGATTCCAGTGATGAAAAATAAGAAAAAAATGACGTTATTTAAACGAAATTGCTGGCAGCGTGTGCCAAAGAGGGTAATGCTCTTTTCATTGGTCAGCCCGTTTTGTGTCATCTCACCTGTTTACTTTGTTTTAGGCATGGCGTTTCCAATATATGCTCACTATTTCATCATCATCGCAAGTATTCATGCAGGCTATTGCATGCCTGACTTTTTATTTACTTGGAAACTGCTAAAAGCACCAAAATCATGTATCATCGATCAAGCTCAAGATGAGTTTGATATTTTAGTTGAGCAAACTTCCTCATCAAGAGGTTTTTAAAGTCAACTTCTATCTTTTTCATAAAAAATTTGGTAATGTAGTATGGGAATAGCATAGAGAGGGGGGCTCTCCGATCGTTTTATTTTACTTCATCGTCTTTGCTGCGTTTATTGTATATTCAATAAACAGGCTTACTAATACATTATGCCTTGTCAGAGAGATTCCTGAAGAACGGCAAGATAAGGTGTTTCGCTTTATCAATGTATCAATACTCATCTTACTCATCTCATCATTTGTTGAAATTACGATTACTGCTTAAGATCAAAGCAAAAGCTGCCAATTTGAGGGGCAGCTTTTTGTGATTTTTTATCTATTAGTAAATCCAAGATGCACCGATGATGATCAATAAAATGAATAACACGACGACTAGTGCAAAACCGCCCGCAAAGACTTCTCCTCCCATGTAAATACACCTCCTGCCAGTTCTTCTTCCGTTCTAAGCTCAGTGTATGCAAAAACATTTAAAACGTTTAGGCACCTGTCATCGTTTGAAAAAAGAACCGCCCCACACTCAGGCAGAACGGCTCTCTTCTGTACCAGCGATTGAATTAGTAAAGATATGCTGCACCAACGATGATCAGCAAAATGAATAGCACGACCAATAAAGCGAAACCATTAGAATATCCTGCTCCCATATAATTCAGCCTCCTTTTTGTGATCACTATATGTGTATGTCGCACTTAAAAATTTGACTAGACGAATGCCCTCTCATTTGCATTTCTTTTTACAGCGTGTCACAATATGTTATGATACAGTCAATGATAAATAAATTGGAAAGATTAGGAGTGTTTTTTGAATGAAAAAAATGGCTTTAGCAGCTGTAACAGCAGTAAGTGTTTTAACTCTTGGCGCATGCAGTAGCGGTGATAAAGAAGTCATCGCAACGACGAAATCAGGAGACGTCACAAAAGAAGAACTATATACAACTCTTAAGAAACAAGCTGGTGGAGATGCTTTAAATCTACTTGTTCAACAAAAGGTTCTTGCTGACAAATACAAAGTATCAGATGATGAAATTGATAAGAAATTGAAAGAATATAAAAAAACACTTGGAGAAGATCGTTTAAAACAACTTCAAGATCAATATGGTAAAGACTACATCAAAGATCAGGTGAAATATGAGTTACTAACTCAAAAGGCTGCCAAAGCGAATATTAAAATTACTGATAAAGAAGTCAAAGCTTATTACGATGACCTAAAAGGAAAAATTCGTGCTAGCCATATTTTAGTCGCTGATAAGAAAACAGCTGATGAAGTGGAAAAGAAATTAGCTAAAGGTGAAAAATGGGACGACCTGGTGTCTGAATACTCAACAGACACTGCTTCAGCAGAAAAGGGCGGCGATGTAGGCTGGTTTGCAAAAGATGGTCAAATGGATAAGAATTTCAGCAAAGCAGCATTCAAACTAAAAGTGAATGAAATCAGTAGCCCAGTGAAATCACAGTACGGCTACCATATCATTAAAAAAACAGAAGAACGCGGCAAATATGATGACATGAAAGCTGACTTGAAAAAAGAATTGCTTGAGCAAAAACAAACAGACACAAATGAAATCCAAACCGTCTTAAACAAATTGGTGAAAGAAGCCGATGTAAAAGTAAAAGACAAAGAACTTCAAAACTCGTTCAAAGAAAAATCTCAACAAACAAATACAACTACAAATCCAAACCAATAATCGTGAGAAACCCCTCTACTCATTACATAGTAGAGGGGTTTCTGTATCAACAAATAATTAAGCAATCGAATGATCTTCGTGATTCGCCGTTTCTTGTGATGTTTTTACTTTTTGATGCTGTCGTCTGCGCTCTCTTTCCTGTTCCATTCGCTCGATAAAGATTTCTCCTTCCTTCTCGATAAAGGATTGATCAATCTCCTGCTCCTCTTTTGCTGTCGTCATCAGTTTATACGCACTGTAAATAATGCCAATAATACATACATACACCCACCATGGAAAAAACAGCATCTTTTTATGGCCTCCTTTATTCAGGACATCTCCCTCTTCCCTTGTGTTACATGCTTATGCGAAAAGAAGACAAGTTATGAAAAAAACGCCCGCTTAATCCGGACGTTTTTTAAGTCATATTAATCGTGAAATGTTGGTTTATAAAAAGATCGGTTCTCTAGAGCAAAAATACGCTCTGTATATTCTCCAGGTTTCACATGCTCAAGCGCCCGATCCATCATGTTCATTTTCGCATCAAGATTATCAATATAGTGAAGAATTTCCGCCTCCTTGACCATTGGCGGTTTTGGACTTCCCCATTCCCCTTTTCCATGATGACTCAGCACCAAATGCTGTAAAATCAAAATTTCTTCGGAGTCAATTCCAAGTTCTTCTGCGGCTTTAGCAATTTCCGTTACCATAATGGAAATATGACCAATTAAATTTCCTTCGACCGTATATGTCGTTGAAATTGGACCCGAGAGCTCTTTCACTTTTCCTAAGTCATGTAAAATAATACCTGAATATAATAGATCTCGATCTAGTGATGGGTATAGATCGACGATCGACTTAGCTAAATGCAGCATCGACACCACATGATAGGCGAGACCAGATACAAATTCGTGATGATTTTTCGTCGCTGCAGGATAATCGGCAAATTCCTGTCCATATTTCTTTAGCAAGTGTCTTGTGACACGTTGAATATTAGGATTCTTCATATCAAAGATATACTGCATAATCGTATCCATCATATCGTGTTTTGGAATAGGAGCTGTTTCTAGAAAATCATCAATCCGAATTTGTTCGTTTTCAGCAACTGGGCGAATATTCCTAAGCTTTAGCTGATTTCTCCCGCGATAATGATGAATATCACCTACTACCTTGACAATGGTTTGTGGTGCATATGTGAGTTCATCATTTTGCTTTGCATCCCATAGTTTCGCCTCAATGTCTCCACTTTGATCTTGAAGAATTAAGGTTAAAAATGGTTTGCCGTTACTTGCAATACCTTTAGTAGATGATTTAATTAATAAATGCAGGTCAACTTGTTCGCCGACATCATAGGTCATAATCCCTTTAGCCATTCAATAAAAGCTCCTTCCATGTTTCTGCTCATTTAAGTATAACATAAGTCATTATTTGTCAATCACTCAACTACTAAACTCGTAATCTGCTCTTTTTGTGCTGCTTGCTTCATGCGATCATGGCAGGTGAAATAAAACAACTGTGTTTCAGAACGGGTAAGCTCACTCATCATATCCATCACACGCCCTAAGCGCACATGATCAAAATGGACAAAACTGTCGTCCATCATAAAAGGCAACTGGCATTCTTGTTGATGAGACATTGCCAAAGCAAAACGAATGGCTAGATACACCTGTTCACACGTTGCCTGTGACAGCTCCTCCGCTCGGAATATTCGCTCATCGTTCCTTTTCACGATCAGCCGATCATCTTCTTTCGAGAACATGATTGTTTGATAGCGATCATCTGTTAAAGGCTGTATTAAGCTGGAAGCCGTTTGAAGCAAAGCTGGAAGTCTAGTTTCTTTATGTTCGTTCAATTTCTTATGAATGACCGATCTCACAAGCTGAATGGCCGCCCATTTTTTAGCTAGTAACTTCGTATGCTCCTGCTCTATTCCGATCTGGTGGGTTAAGTCAGACACTGTACCTGACGCTTCAAGGTGTCTAATTTCCACTGTGAGTTCTGCTAATCGTTCCTGCATTTTCGTTACATTCATTCGGATGTCCTTTAGGCGGCCTTTAGCTTGTACACGAAGCGCCTCTATTGTGTGTAATCCCTTACTTACAATCCATTCTAAATCCTTGGAACCATCGCTTCGGTGCAACTCTTGATTTACCTGTTGTAAGTCATAAAGCCGCTTTCGGTATTCTTTCGATAAATGAACCAGCACATTGAAATCTTCCTTTGATTCTGCTTCCACTTGACGAAAAAGCTTGTTGATTTCTTTTTCGTAATATTGAATTTCCCTTTTTAACGCTGTCAGTTGCTGCTCAACATGCTGGATCGATACCTTCAATGCTTGACGTTCCTTTTCTCTCATCGCCTCATCCTTCAGAATGTCTTGAAAGGCTGAGATTCTTTCTTGAACCGTTCCTTCATTTTTCTGAAGTGCGCTGCTTAAAGCAGATACTTTCTGCTCATAGAGGGTTTTTTTCTCTCTCATCTCATTTATTTCGCAGGAAAGCTGTTCATATAAAGCTGTATTCGCTTTTAATTGTTTAAGGACCTGATAGGCTTCGACGAGAAAAGAAAGCTCTGAAGTGAGCCCCAACTGTCTTTTCATCTCTTCTACTTGTTGCTGAATCGGTTCTAACTCTTGCTCCCAGTCCTCATATTGCCGAATGATTCTTTCATAAAGAAGCTCTTTTTGCCGCACAAGTGTTTCAGCTGAAACCGCTTGGACTTGAAATGCTTCTGCATTTGTGCCATGTCCCACCTGGGTCTTTTTCAGCAATGAATAAACCAATATGAGCACAAAAACAGAAAATCCTGCAAACAGCAAAGTGACCAACCATTGTCCTAAAAATAATAAAATGATCATGAGAACAGCAGCAACCACGAAGAATAGTGGGAATAACCACGTTCTTGTATCATTGTCACCTGTTGCAACCTGTTGAAGTGCCAGTTGATCTTTTATTCCTTTGAGTGCTGTTTCAGCTTCTTCTAATTCATGCCGTGCATGATCAAAGCGTTCATCAAGCTGAGCCTTTCTATCCATTAAACGAACGTATTGACCGACAGCCTCCTTTAATTCCCACTCAAAATCAAGGGAGTCGTCGATCTGCTCTAGATTTAACTGCCTTTCCCATTTCAGCTTCAATGTACTTGCTTCTATTTTTTGCTTCAATGTTTCTCTTTCTTCCTCAAGCTCTGTTAAGCGTCTTGTCACACGCTCAAATGCTGGGAAAGCATCAATCACACTTTGCATCTCCATCAACGTATTCTTGTCATACAATGGTTGAAATTGCTCTAGAGAAGTCTGCGTGCGATCTAATTTTTGCTCCAGTGCCGCTAATTGTGCTTTTTGCGGGTGAAGGTGTGATTCTAATTTATCAAGTTCATGCTCTGTCTCTTGTCTAAATTGTTTGACACGTTCTGGATAACGAGCCAATTCTTTTTTTAACTGGATTTTTTGCTCTATGATTGGATAAAGACGAATGTGTTCATTCAGCTTATGAATCTCTTCTTCTACCTGATTCGCTTCGTTCTGAAGTTGTTCGATCTGTTCTGTTAAGCTAGTCTGTTCCTGTTTCTTTTCTATATACCGACCTTCTATCATTTTGGCCTGTTTTAGTTGGTCTGCCAGTTCCTTTAAACGATCGAGCTGTTGATTTAATTCAGGCTTTCGACCATTTGGTTTAAAAAGTAGCTCCTGCTGTTTGAACAGACGGCTATCCATCTTGGACGCGGCATCTGATCCAAATAGACTTGAAAAGAGTAAAAATTCACCGATCTGATCTTGGTTTAGGGCTTGCACATTTTGTAGCCCAAACACATCAAAAGAATAAATAGATTGATATAATCTACGGTCAGTTCCCTTTAAAATCGTGCGTAAAAAACCCTCGTCTTTGATTTCGTCATTCGGTAAAATCACTTGCGCTTCACCGCCTTGATCGGACGTCCTCTTAATCTTGATCATGCCTAGCTCTTCATGCAAACAAGTAAGGGAGCCGCCATAAAAAGATGACTGTTTGGGCTTGTACACATTGCTTTTAGAAAATCCAAAGAGAATCGATTCAATAAATGCCTTTAACGTCGTTTTCCCCGATTCATTCAAACCATAAATAAGCTGAAAACCATCATTAGAAAAGTGAAAGGTTTGATTTGAAAATTTGCCAAATTGCGTAATATGAAGTGAACGTATTTTCATCATGCCTCTCCTTTTCTCACAGTTGCTTCAACTGCTCTATAAGTAATCTTTGTGCTTCTTCTTTAATATCCGCTTCATCCTCTTTTGTCATAGCCTTTCCAGACTTCCTGTAGGTTGGGTGACGCTTGATCGGTGAAAGTAGCTGTTCATATGCCTCAAATTGAGCAATTTCTGACGTGAGTTCTTTTAGAAATGAATCTTCTGGAAAGACGAAATGCTCGTTTGTTCGATCATCTATGGACATGACCCAAACGAACGTTTCCTCGTCTTCTTCTTGCTCGTGAAGAACGGACATGAGCTCCTCCATCACATCAAGCTTTGTTCGTTCAAAGTAAGGAGGCGCATCACCGATCAATTCAATTTTTACACAAAAAGGAACACCTCGATGTTTCAGCTCAATGATTCGCTCATCAATCAGCGTGACAAGGTCCGTCATATGTGCTGTATGTGTGATGTCAATGATCACTGTTTCAAATATAACGTCTGAACAGCTATGAAACTCCGCTATCTCAGAACCTTCAGAGAGATGAACCAAGTAACAGCCTTTCTCTCCAGTTTCTTTTATATGCCTGCCCTGAATATTACCAGGGTAGATCATCAATGGTTCTTCATGCAGCACCTCTCTCTTATGGATATGTCCAAGAGCCCAATAATCAAAATCTTGCGCCACAAGCTGCTGAAGCTGAAACGGTGCATAAGCGTCGTGTCCTTCGCGGCCCGCTAATGTGCCATGAAGCATCGCAATATGATATGTAGCATCTGTTGTTTTCAGGTAATGAGGTGTCATATTTTCATAGACAGCCCTCTCTTTGTAGCTAAAACCATAAATGCTTGCGACAAGCTGTTCGCCTCGATAATAGGAGTGCTCACTTGGCATCCCGCTCGAGAAAACCCGAACATTTTCTGGCCACTCAATCGGTGTCCACTCTCCGCCTAAATGATCATGATTACCATAAATAATGAAGACTTCAATCCCGTACGTTTGGAGTCTAAGAAATTGTTTTCTTAAAAAAAGCTGTGCTTTCAAGCTTCGATTGGATTCGTCAAATACATCTCCGCTTAAAAGCACAAAGTCCACATTCTTCTCGATGGCGAGATCAAACATGTGCTTTGTACTTTGAAACGTACTTTCTTTCAGGCGTTTAAATATTTGGCTTGGTATACTCGACATTCCCGCAAACGGACTATCTAAATGAAGATCTGCGGCATGAATAAAGGTTAGCTTAGTCAAACGTCTATCTCCTTGCACGATACTGTAGTTGACAATATTTTATCATGTCATTTTTACGAATGCACGTTCTATCAATTTTGTTAAGAAAAAGCCATTTTTTCATGTAAAAAAGAGGTTTTGACTATTACATTGTTTAATTACATAAAAAACAGAAGAAAGGAAAATGATTGATGGAGAAGACATACTTTTTGACCGTATTTGACCGATCAGGCGAGACATTATTAAATGAAAAAATAACAACTGATAGTGATGAAAAGGCAAAAGAGCTAGGACGACATCGATTAATCGAACAACAATATATGAATCATTCTTACCGGCTCGTCGACAATGCAGGCAAGCTGCTCTTATTTGAACGTTAAAAAGAGCCGGCTTTTCGCCGGCCCATCAAATTATACATTTTGAAATACAGGCTGTCTTTTTTCTAAAAATGCTTGGATGCCTTCTTTATGATCATGACTCTGTCTAAGCCTTGCCTGTGCTGCACGCTCCTTTTGAAGAACCGCTAACAACTGTGGCTCTGACTGCTGAAAATAAATCATCTTTGTTTCAACAAAAGCCTGAAGCGGCATGTTTAAAAATGGTTTCACACATGCTTTCTGATACGTATCGATCTCTTCTTGAAACACACCGTCTGCCAGTCGAAGCTGAAGCGCCTCTTCTGCCGATAGCTTTTTTCCACTCCATATTAATTGTTTGGCCATTTGCTCGTTTACTCTCTTTGCTAAGAAAAAATGACCTCCACCATCAGGGATTAACCCTATTCCATTAAAATTCATGGCCAGCTTTGCATCTTGATGCATGAACAAATAATCACAGCTTAGTGCAAAACTAAAAGCAAGACCTGCCGCCGCCCCATGGACAAGCGCAATCGTCACTTTTTTCATACGTGCAAGAGAAAGTGTAATTCCTTCGATCAAATCCATGACATGATGAAAATCTTCTTCACGTTCTTGCTTGAGCATCATCCCGATATCTCCACCTGCTGAAAATCCTTTTCCCATGCCCTTTATCACAACAATCCTCGCACTGTTTTCTGCCGCTACATCACATGCCTCTTTGAATTCAGCAAACATATCGACATGAAATGCATTATAGGCATCCGGTCTATTGAGAACGATTTCAAAAATATCCCCTTCTAGCTGACATTTGATGAATTTCATCATTTATCCCCCTTTTTCGTTTGAATACAAGACTATTTCCCTTTTCATACTCATAATTCCTTTTCCTCTTCATAAAAATTTCAAGATCAATTGATACTAAAATGAGCATAATTGTTGAAACAAGAAATATATTTTTATATAGTTAAACAAGAAATTCAAATTCATTTGAAAGGAGGAGGATTGTTGATAAGGTGTTACATTTTTATATTGGTGAGCTTCATCGTCATGTTTTCTCCCTTTTCAAATGTCGCTTTTGCTTCTCAGGCAGAAGCGAGCACGATCAATCTCATTTCTCCGTCTATAAATGATGAAGAAATGAACGCTGTAAAGACATCTCCATTTTCAAAAAAACATGCTCCATCGATTCGATTGTACCGCAGATTATCAATGGCTGATTTGAAGGCTTTTCTATTAAAGCCCGCTCAATCAAAGGCGTTATCCATTGATCTATGTTTTTTGGAAATGAAGTGTGCAATCCCCATTATGTGTCAATCAAATTACCTCTCCTGATTCATTTTATTTCATCCGTATGAGCAACTATACCTATCTATCATATTCGGAGGGATAAAATGAATATTAAAGAAAATGATCTTCCAGGGATCGGAAAGAAATTTGAAATTGAAACGAGAAACAGAGAAAAGATGACGATTGTGATTCATGATGATGGCAGGCGGGAGATTTATCGATTTGACGATGATGATCCAGATGAAGTCCTGTCAACCATCTCCCTCGATGATTCTGAGTCACGGCAAATTGCTGCCATTATTGGCGGAATGGTATATAAACCGCAAGCACTTGAGACCATCGAAATGGCCTTTAATGACCTCATCATTGAATGGTTTAAGGTGGAAAAAGGTGCAAAAGCGGTTGGACATACACTCGGTGATTTAGATGTAAGACAAAATTATGAAGTAACTGTCATTGCGATTATTAAGCATACAAATGAAAAATTACTCAACCCAGGTGCCGATTCCATTATTGAAGAAAATGATACGATGGTTATTTCAGGCGAAAGAAAACACTTGAAGCGATTGATACGTGATTTTCTTTCTAGAGGGGGAGAGTGATGAGAGAATGGATCATCTAGTCTTTGAAGTTGGCACTGCGCTTATTCTGATCGCCATTGCCAGCTTAATCGCCAATAAAATGAAATTCTCTATCATTCCATTTCTCATTGTCCTCGGAATAATTGTTGGTCCTCACGCTCCGACCATCGGTATCATTGATTTGAAATTTATTGAAAGCTCTGAAATCATTTCGTTCTTTGGCAGAATGGGTGTCTTATTTCTCCTATTCTACCTTGGACTTGAGTTCTCTGTCGGAAAGCTCATTAAATCAGGCAGATCCATTGCAGTCGGCGGGTCTATCTATATTTTAATCAACTTCAGCTTAGGTCTTCTTTATGGCTTTATCACAGGCTTCGGTTTCCTTGAGGTTCTGATTATGGCGGGTGTCATCACCATTTCATCTAGTGCAATTGTCGCCAAAGTCCTCGTTGATTTAAAACGGACAGCAAATCCTGAAACAGAATTGATTCTTGGGATTATTATGTTTGAGGATATTTTTCTCGCTGTCTATTTATCCGTTGTATCAGGTCTTGTCCTTGGAGATGCCACATCCGTTGGCAGTGCCTTATTATCTATTTTAATTGCCTTTGGTTATATGATGCTTTTCTTCATCATCGCACGAAAACTGCCAAAACTATTAAACAAAATATTCGATATACGTTCAAATGAAGTGTTCATCATTGTGATTTTTGCCGCTTTATTCTTTGTCGCCGGTTTCTCAGAAACAATCCATGTAGCAGAGGCCATTGGCGCTCTATTACTCGGCCTTGTTTTCTCAGAGACAGAGCATTCAGACCGAATTGAGCATCTCGTTGTTCCGTTTCGGGATTTCTTCGGTGCCATGTTTTTCTTCAGCTTCGGTTTAAGCATTGATCCTTTTACTTTAGGAGATGCATTTTGGCTAGCGATTGGCGCCGTCATCCTCACCTTAATTGGTAACTTCACTGCCGGTATGTTTGCTGGAAGAAGAGCAGGTTTTTCTCATAAAGCTTCTTCTAATATCGGATTAACCATCGTGTCAAGGGGAGAATTTTCAATTATTGTAGCAGAGCTTGGCATTGCAGGCGGTCTTGCTGCCACATTGAAGCCATTTGCTGCATTGTATGTCTTAATCCTTGCGATCTTAGGACCGCTTGTGACGAAAGAATCAAAGCGCATCTATCAAATGTTAAACCACATTTTCCAGTGGAAAACCGAAAAACCAAACGTGAAAAAAGAAACGACCATATAAACAAACAAGGGCCCCATGAAGTGAGGCCCTTTTTTTTCATCAATTAAAAAATTGCTGGCATTTTTGTATATGAAAAACATTGCATCACCGCAGTGTTTATTCGTGAGATACAAATAACGACTCTAGAAAGTTGATTTTCTCTTCTGTATAGTGCTTATAGCGATCATTATACGATTTTGGATCTTTTGGATTGGCATACTGCGTAATTTTTCCTGATTGCGGATCAATGAATTTACTTGCTGCGCCACATCCAATGCCAATGATCGTCTGAACTTCTTCCATCATGATGATATTATACAAACTCTCTTGTCCTTCTAAAGAGTACCCTACATTTTCAAGATTCCCTAAAATGTTTTTTTGTCTATATAAATAATATGGATGATATTGATGTGCTTTTGTCCACTTGACAGCTTCATCCATCATTTGTATGATCTCTTCTCGGTCCGCCACTTGATACTTCTCCTTATTACGCGTCATTTCAGATGCTCTTTTGAAGGAGAGTGTGTGCACAGTTAAAGATTCAGGCTTTAGCTCTTCAGTCTGATGCAAAGAGTGTTGAAACTCCTTTAAACCTTCACCTGGCAAGCCAATAATTAAATCCATGTTAATATTATTCATTCCGTACTGTCTGGATAAATGATATTTTTCAATCGTTTCATCCACACTATGATGACGACCAATCGCTTTGAGCGTTTCGTTTTCGTACGATTGCGGGTTGATACTAATTCGGTCGATATTGTAGCGGTTTAAAACCTCTAACTTATCAGGCGTAATAGTGTCTGGTCGACCAGCTTCTACCGTTATTTCACGAATATGTTTCACATCTGGAAATGAGCGATACATTTCTTCATACAGCAAATCCATTTCCTCAGCGGTAATACTTGTCGGTGTACCCCCTCCGAAATAAACCGTTGTCACTTTAATCCCTTGTTCTTTTAGCCACGAGCCAATTTTCTGCATCTCATAATGTAGCCCAAAGAGAAACGTTCCGACTCTGCCAGCTTGTCCTTTAATCGCATACGCAGGGAACGTACAATAGGCACATTTCGTTGGACAAAAAGGAATGCCGATATACACACTGACTTCCTGCTGAAGGTCATACAGGTCAGGTATCGCTTGAAGCTGACGATCTACAATTTCCTGCATCAAATTGATTTTTTCATCATGTATCAAATAATTACGTTTTAATGCAGCATGCGCCTCTTCCTTTTCCATTCCTTCTCTAAGCAACTTATGAAGTAATTTCGTAGGACGTATTCCCGTGAGAATTCCCCATTTTTGCGTGATTCCTGTATATTCTTGAAGAAGGTTTAAGTAAACAGACAGTACAGCATTTTTGAGTTGCTTCCAACGTTCCTTCTCATTCAATCCATCCGGCATTTCTCTTGTAAAACGACTTCTTACATCTGAATCATAAATATGTCCAACGGCCTCAACCACTCCATGATCTTCTTTCCAACCGAGCTCCATTACCAGACCCTCATCAAGAGCATGTTGATCGAACAACACTTCACTATCTTCTTCAAATAAATTCGCAATATTGACAAGCGGACGATGAAAACGTTCATCTGACAGCCCTTTAATTACAATTCGCATCGAATCACCTTTATCTTCAAACTTGTTTCATTTTACAAAATTCATCTTGGAAAAGCAATGAAGGAAACAGACGATGGCCCTGCCATTTTTTGATTGACAGGGCCTTTATCTGTTTATCGTTTGATATCAAATTGATGTAAAAAACCTTCCCTTTGCTGCATCCTAAAATATTCTTTGATCATATAAGCAACGCCTTGTTCATCATGAGATCGTGTGACCCAATCGGCTTTACGCTTTACCGAATGAGGTGCATTACCCATAGCTACCCCTAATCCTGCTAGCTCAAGCATAGGAATATCATCTATCCCATGACCAATCACTACTGTATCTTCTAAAGTAAAACCAAGTGATGAGGCCAAAAGGGAAAGACCTGCTTCTTTCGAAACACCTTTACACACGATATTCATTTTCTCATCGCTAATCTTGATCAGATTGATAGATGGGAACGCTTGTTGAATGGTTTTGTATATTTCAGGCTGAAGAGCTGCTGTCGAATATACTTCGATAACAGGCGTACTTACTGGCTCATCCATCAGCATATCACTTAAAGATTCTACAAATTGGACTGGATAAAAGATCGGATCAGACGGATGAATCAGTGTTTTCCCCATTAGTTGAGACTGGGTCTTTTTTCGATTACCAATCGAGAATTTTTCATGTAGTAATCGGATATTACAATCAAAGCTCTCAAGAATTTGCACAAGATTAAACGTTTTTTCTTCCGTTAATTTCTTCACATGAAGTGGTTCATCGAGTTTATCTGCGATAAAAGCACCACTATGAGTCACAAGTGTTGAAGACGATATTTTCAACGCCTTGGCAATTTTTTGTGCTGATCGAAAATGCCGATTGGTCACAATCGTCACATAAACCCCTTTTCTCTTTACATATTCCACAGCTTCTTTTGTAGCGGAATGAATTTTCCCATTGGAACGAAGTAACGTCCCATCTATATTGAGTGCAAGTAATTTTTTTGACACTGAGGTATCCCCCTTCTTGATGACTGTACTTATGATGAGGATATGCCCTAACCGAGAGCTTTAGAACATGCAGTTGAAGTCGAACTTTCATGAATCAAAAAGGATACCCCCATAAGTTGAAATGAAACAACCAGTCACCGAAAGAGTTTCGGCAACTGGCTGTTTCATAAAGGTGTTTGATATCCATGCCTAAAAACGGGCATCAGTCCTCCAGCCTACTCCTAAGGCTTTTTATGTATGATTTGGATGCGTAACAATGGCGTGATGAAGCTCCCCATTTTCCCCCTTTATCTTTCACACACCAAAGCATTGCTTATATCATATCCCCTTATGCTTTGTATTTCTCCCTGAAGCGCTTCTCTCTTAGTTGACTGATCACCATAAAATCCAAAATGAAACGCACCCAATGAAATCATGAAAGTACATTTTTGAAAGCACTTTCAATAAGTATTATCGCAAAATTTCTCAGCTTCGACAACCTTTTTTTTAGGTTGGATGATCAAACAAAAAAAGGGCAAATTCAATCGCCCTTACAATTAATTTTCTTCCGGATTTCCGTAAAGCTCTTCAAGAGGCTTCATGATGATTTTATTTAATTCACCGATAAGAACACTCACACGTTGTTCGGCTTCCATCAACCGAGAGATTTTATCATGTTGCTGAACAAGTGTAACTGTTTTTTGAGCTTGCTCAACTTCTTCTTGTGTAATCTCTTGACCAGTCATTTGTTTTTGTTGAAGGTTTACTTGAATGTCACGAAAGTTCTCAAACATTCTTTTAGAAGACTCATCCTCGTTAACCTCATCATAAAGATTTCTTAAAGTTGAATATTCTTCGCTTTGTCGCAATGCTTTTTCAAGGTCATATGCAACATCATAAAGATTTACAGACATGTCATGTCTCCTTTCTATCCGTTATCACCGATATCATCGGCGGACACCACTCCACTATAACAAACTATGGCTTTTGTTTCACATATATACAATGAATTCATCAAAATTCTCTTCTTACTGTTAGAATAATGTGACGAAAACAGCCTGAATAGCGCCAATGATTCCGCCTAAAAAACCACCTAAAAATGTAATCATCTTAAGCTCTTTATTGGAAATGCTGACAACCAGCTCCTCCATTTTTTCAAGTGGAAAAAGTTCTATTTGCTCGCGAATGATTTCTTCAAATTGAAGCTTCGTCAGTAAACCCTCTAAAGCATTCGCTGCCGCTTCCATCCCCTTATCAATGAGAACAGGTGCAAATTGGAATTTGAGATCATTTGCCACGGCACTGATATAAGTTCCTACTGGTCTGTCTAAAAGCAGCTTTGTAGAGAAATGTGAAAGCAATCGTCTTTTCACACGAAACACAATCCTCTTCACATCCCACTTTTCATCCAACTTCTGAAGAGAAAATGTCTTTACCTTATCCCATTCTTGTACTAACACATCTGATAAAAATCTCTTTGTTTCTGCATTTCTCAAAAACTTCATGATTTCAGGGTGTACTCGGTCGATTAAGCTTGAATTGCCAAGAAACATTTGAACCATACTGCCAAACATCCCTCGTTCTTTTAAGAAGTCGTCAATCATATTGCCGAGCCTTGCTTTCCCTTCCTCACTTTCAAAGTAATGAATCCCTCTCATTAAAATATAATCTGCCACATCTGGGATTTTTGCCGAGAGCTTATCTTTGACTTCCTGTGGAAGCAGTTCAGATAATGATTGTTGATCATACTTTTCAAACAATGCAGAGAGCTTCTCATCTGACCACTGACTCAACCATTCATCCATTTTCACGTCAGCCTGTAGAAATCCGAATTTTTCTAAAAAAGCAGAGACTGATATCTCCATTTCAGCGGTCTTATCAATATAGCGCTGAACAGTGTTCAATATGTCTTCTCTAGCCTCTGACGTTTCAAAGCGTTTTTTAATACCATCTGGAGTAAGGAGATGTTCCATCACCATCACACCTACTTGCTTTGCTACTTCGTCTCTTCTTTTAGGAATGAGTCCCGGTGTAAATGGAAGCTGCTTCCCAAATAAATAATAAGTTTTATAAGGACGAAAAAGCATTTTAATCGCAAGATAATTTGTTGCTGCTCCTATAACCGCTCCTATTACGATCATAAAGATAAACGTTGTGAGTATATCCAAAATTGTCATCTACCTTTCAAACAACACCCGATGTTTATTGTTTTTTATCTATTCGTATTATAGTTTTTGTCAAAAGTCCAAGCAAATGGGCTTTCATCAAGACATATGGTTAAGCTATCTGTCGTAATGATAAAGGAACGCAAGATTTTTGTAAAATCATAAAAAAATGTTTTTCGTTTGTTAAAAAAGAATGTGAAAAGTAGGTGGTTTTACATGATGTCAACATTAGGCGTTGTTACTCTTTCAACACAACATGAAGAGACATTCACGCTTCAGCTCGCCAAAGCTGCCTCTCCTTTTGGTTTAGAAATTGTGCGTTTTACACCACTTGACTTAAAACCAACTTCAAATCTTATTCAAGGTCAAAAGTTTAAGGTTGGCCAAGGTTTTGTATCAGAGGAATTTCCGATTCCTGATTTCATTTATGATCGATGTCTGTACCAGCATGATTCACGATCTAAAAAAGCAAAACCAATCATGAATTGGTTAAAAAAGTATCCGAAAACAACATTTTTGAACACAGGATTTCCAAATCAAATGATTCTATTCGAGCAGCTCCAACATCACCCTTCATTAAATCCATATCTACCAGTCTGCTCATTATTAAAAGAACCATCTGATCTTATCGAGATGGTAAAGGAAAACGGGTATTGTAAAATGCATCCGCTCTCACAGCAACATTCAGCTCCAGCTTACTTGATTTATATGAATGATCAATCAACTTTAACCGTCCAGCTCAATCAAAAGCATTTCATCACATTTTCTAGTCAATCAGACGCCGAGCGCTGGTGCCAAAAGTATCTCGGTCGCTATTTACTTCAATATTTCAACACGCCTTTCCAAAATGATTTTTTATTAACTGAAATCAGGATTTTTCTCATGAAAGATGCTCAACATCAATGGCACTGCATGGGAAATTATATAAAATCAGCAACTAAAAATAGCTTTTTAAGGAATACACAAAATTCAAACCATATGTTAGTCTTTGATCACTACCTAAACACATTGCAACCGCACATAAGGCAGCTCTTGCTAGATGATATGTCAACCATTCATTCGTCTCTTCCAGCTTATTTGGAAACAAGATTTTCTCCTTTCATTGAATTCGCTGTAGACTTGCTCCATACAAGCGAAGGTAAACTTTTTATATCAAATATAATGTCAAAGCCAGGGCGGTCCGCTTTTTTAAAGGTCTTCCCTGAAAAAGAAAATAAATTCATCCGTTGTATTCTCGAGCATGGGCAATCAATGATATCTCAACAAAAGGAGGTTCATCATGCTCCAAAAACGTTGTATCATCGCTCCTCATTTAACAAGTAAAAGAACGATCCATCTCCCCTTTCAATTTAAGCAGCAGGAATCTATACAATCTATCGCTTTCGGGTCTCTCTCTTTAGACGGCTTCACCATTTCATACCATCAAAACAAACATAAAATGTTATTATCTGAAGATCTTTTCCACGATTTACTTATTCCTTATGAGACTAAAGCTGATGTGATTTTACATGACAATACACTCTATATAGGACCTCTCATTGGAATATTTACCGCAGGGTTTGAACAGAATGCTCAACCATTAGGAACTCGCTCTGATTTTTTCGTTCATCTACTAAAGTCTTGCAGAAAACATGTTGGGTTTGCTTATCTTTTTGGGACTCATTCTATTGATTGGGATCAAGGAATAGTGGAAGGGTACCTTTTCCAACAACAAAAATGGCTTAAAAAGCAATTCCCTCTCCCGACAGTCATCTATGATCGACTACCAAATAGAAAGGTTGCTCAATCAGCGTTCATACAAGAAACAAAACGAAAACTTACACAAGACTACGATATCCCTTGGTTCAATCCTTATTTCTTTAATAAATGGCACATTCATGAAAAGCTGCTTGCAGATCAACGTTCAGTATCCTTTCTACCGCATTCTATACAACTAGACCCTTTAGATGCTTCATGTAAAATAGAAACACTCCTCCATCTGCACAATGTGATTTATCTAAAACCAATGAACGGAAGTCATGGACATGACATTTATCAGCTTAAAACGACTAAGAGTGGAATTAATGTCTATACAAATAAAGGGATGTCCGTTGAATTTTATTCAGTAGAGGAATTTCTAGAAAAATTTAGAAAGGAACACACGATACATGAATTTATAGCTCAACAAGGCATCGATTTACTACATATCGAGAATCAGCCGCTTGATTTCAGAGTGCATACAAACAAAAATAAATATGGTTATTGGACAGTAACTGCTATCGCTGCAAAAGTATCTGGAGACCATACAGTTACCACCCATCATTTACATGGAGGGACTGTTAAAACGCTGACTGACATCTTTCATGTACAAGAAACACGATTGAAGATTTTACAGCAGCTTTCAGAAACTGCTATCCATCTTAGTCAAGTCATTGATGAAAAAATGCCGGGCTTCATAGGTGAAATCGGATTTGACTTAGGAATCGATCACTCTGGATCTACTTGGATGTTTGAAGCTAATTCCCGGCCTGGAAGAGAAATTTTTCGGCATTCTTTATTAAAAAATTCAGAATGGCTCGTTGGTAAAAGAATCGTCGATTACGCATCCTACTTATCACAAAAAGCGCTCTTTATCACCGAGCATTCGAACGTCAATTAATTGCTTATCTATCATCAACAGTGTTCTCAAATCCATCCTTTTCCTATGCTCTATCCATAAGATGAGATACAATATAACTAAGTCAAAAGTTCTTTTCTTATTGTCGTTTTTGTTTATTGTGTAATCAATAAAAGCAAGGAGGCAGTAACGATATGATTTCCCATTTTCAATGGAAACCGCTTTTTAAGAAAGCTCAATTGCCTGGCTGGAAAATATCCTTTTTTCATAATGGTGCGCATTATGAAGGCATCTACCACAAAACTGGTGATATCGAATGGGGCTCACAACTTCCTCCACACGAAGTTGAACCAAACCTAAAAGAAGAAATCCATGAATTAATGCTATTTCATGTCTATGATTAAACTGTTTAAGGAGTCTCGCCATGCTAGAAAAATTAAAGCTTGTATACGGCAAACATATCATCAGTTCACCTACCAATGACAAACATATTCTATGGTATCAAACCGATCAAGGCGAAATATTTGGAGTAGACGGAACCGAATTATCTTCAAGAGAAACACTCCTTTTAAACTCATTACTTACACCGATCAATTTATCTAATACTCAAGAAACTGAAGATGAAAAGAACTGGTACAGTTATCTTTTTGAAGAAAAATCATTAACAGTGCACGAACCCGTCCGTGTTTATTATTTTAGAATGTTCCATCAATCAGAACAGAAACAACAAATAAAAGAGGCTGTTAGCAGCAGCCTCGATCATACTCATTTGATTTGGACAGGCGCTGACACTGCCATGATGATTCAATCAAATGCCACATCAGATAATGGACAATTAGACAAGCTGAATGATCTTTCTCAAGCATTTACAAGTGACTTTTTAACAGATTCAGTCTTTTTACAAGGACAATTGCATCTGCCAAATAAACAGCTAAGAACGAGATTGTTAAATGAACATCAGCTCTTTTTGACGCTCATTCAACGGGGAAAGCTTAGATCAGGTGTAGCGACATTTTATCAATGTCTTCCATACCTATTTCGTTATAATCCTCATGTGGTATCTAGCTCGATTTCCGATGCATTTAAAGAAACGGTCCTTGATCGAGAAGTTTCCCGCACTCTCAAGACGTATATGCAGTGCAATTTGAATGCGTCCCAAGCTGCCAAAGCTTTATATGTACACAGAAATAGCCTTCAATATCGCATTGATAAATTTATTGAACGGACAGGAATAGATATACGTCATTTCACAGAAGCCGCAGCTACTTATTTCATGATGAGTCTTCTAGATCTTTAAAAAGAAACTGCCGTAAGCACTCTGCCCAAAAAATGAAAAAAGATGTTGTGCACGTTGTCCATTTACAGACACTTGCCCATTTTATACACTCTACATATAAGTAAAGCGCTTTCAACAGAAAGGAACAGGGAGGCTACGGCAAATGGCTGAAATGATGCTCGATCACATTTATAAAGTATATGATAACAAAGTGACCGCAGTAGATAACTTTAATCTTCATATACATGATAAAGAATTTATTGTTTTTGTTGGTCCATCAGGCTGTGGGAAATCAACTACGCTTCGAATGATCGCAGGTCTTGAAGAGATTTCACAAGGGGATTTTCTGTTAGATGGCAAACGAATGAATGACGTCGCACCGAAGGATCGGGATATTGCGATGGTCTTCCAAAACTATGCTTTATACCCTCACATGAATGTGTACGATAATATGGCCTTTGGATTAAAGCTGAGGAAGTTCCCTAAAACGGAAATTGATGAGCGGGTTCGAAATGCTGCCAAAATTCTAGGTCTTGAACCATATTTGGACCGAAAGCCTAAAGCTTTGTCAGGCGGACAAAGACAGCGTGTTGCTCTTGGCAGAGCCATTGTTCGAGATGCAAAAGTCTTCCTTTTAGATGAACCGCTTTCCAATTTAGATGCAAAATTACGTGTTCAGATGCGTGCTGAAATATCTAAACTTCATCAGCGCCTGCAAACGACCTTCATCTATGTAACTCATGATCAAACAGAAGCGATGACTATGGCAACAAGGCTTGTTGTCATGAAGGATGGCCTTATTCAACAGGTTGGAGCACCTAAGGATGTATATGAAAATCCTGAAAACGTCTTTGTTGGAGGATTTATTGGGTCTCCTGCCATGAACTTTTTCACAGGAAAACTCTCTGACGGCGCCATCGCTGTTGGAAAAACGCACATTCGTGTGCCAGAAGGAAAAATGAAAGTATTGCGCAGTCAAGGTTACATCGGAAAGAATGTGATTCTTGGAATTAGACCTGAAGATTTCCATGATGAACCTGTCTTTATTGAGGCATCTGAAGGTACAAAAATTGAGGCACATGTAGAAGTGGCTGAACTTATGGGAGCGGAAACGATGCTTTATTCTTCTCTTGAAGGCCAATCTTTTATTGCACGTGTTGATTCTCGTACGGATATTCAGGCAGGTCAGTCTTTACCGCTTGCTATTGATATGAATAAAGCTCACTTCTTTGATATTGACACTGAAGAACGCATTCGGTCAGCTCAATAAAGAGAAACTTGCTCCATTACCCGCTTGTTGGGTGATGGTTTTTTTAATTCATTGAGGAACATTTAAAACAAGATTTACCATGTTCTTTTTTTGTATGTTTTCTTAGCAAATAACCATAATATTTAGTACAAAGGGCTTGTCGCATTGGGTTCGCCAAGTGGCAAATGACAACTTTCATTCGCTGGTGCGATTCCAGCAAACCCAACCAAATCATATATAAAAAGGAGATTCACATCATGGCAAATTCTAATAGTTCAAATCAATTACTCGTTCCAGGAGCAGAGCAAGCAATCGATCAAATGAAATACGAAATCGCTTCTGAGTTTGGTGTAAACCTTGGACCAGAAACAACAGCTCGTGCTAACGGTTCAGTAGGTGGAGAAATCACAAAACGTCTTGTATCTTACGCTCAGCAACATCTTGGCGGAACAAAAGCTTAATTTCATATGTGGCGAATAGAAGGCACTTTTATGGTGTCTTCTTTTTTTGTTTTCATCCGCACCAATCTCCTTTCTGCTCATATCATGTATGAGAAAGGAGCAAATCTACATGGACATTATTTCTGGTGTTAATTTTGAGTTATTACAATTTGTTGGCATTTCTTTATTATGTGAATATGCTCATAGTATTCGGTCCTTTCACCTTTACAAAAAAAGCATGATATAAAATGATACCATTTTGGGTCTTTTTCACTTATAGTATGTAGTGGAGGGATCGAACAGATGAAAATAGCTCTTTTCGGTGCTCATGGACGTGTAGGACAAGCATTTCTTCGTTTCGTTCACGTAGATGACCGTTACATGGTTCGTTCATTGATTCGAACGAATCGGGAAGGAATGCTTGCGGGTATGTTTCAAGTCACCGGCAATTCAAGAAATCAAGAGGATGTGCTTGCCACGATCAAGGGAGCAGATATCGTTGTGAGCTGTCTGTCAACAGATGGAGATGATACCTTATCTGTTTCAATGAAACATATCGTACAAGCCATGCAGCAAACAGGTACATCAAGGATTATCTCGATTGGTACTGCGGGTATCCTAAAGGCAAGGCAACAGCCGGAGCTGTATCGCTTTGAAACAAATGAATCGAAGCGGACAACTACTCGAGCAGCAAAAGAGCATGCCAAAGCATTTGAAATCCTTCAATCGACTGATCTAGATTGGACCATTATTTGTCCTACCTATTTACCAGATGGAAAGGTGACAAGATCATATCGCTATGAGAAAGACTTTCTCCCGATAGATGGAAAGAGAATTTCAGTTGAAGATACCGCACATTTTTTGTATCAGCAATTAAATTCAAAGGAATTTGTGCATCATCGAGTTGGCATCGCTTACTAATTATTTAACAAGTGCAAACCGTATAGGACAAGCAAAAAGCTGAGGTGTCAGGAAAAAGCCTCGGCTTTTTTCGTATTGTATCGGATGATCTTAAGCGGCACCGAAAGCTTCTCAACATGCACCATATGTTCATAAAGAGTCAGAAAATATTTTTCACATAGAAAAAGCCCCTTTCGATTGAAAGAGACTCGTTCCGTTATGATCACTTTTTCTAGCGGCTTTTCTTTTTAACTGCTAGCGACAGTCCCCTTTTGCAGTTCGTACATTTGGGCATACAGCCCACCTTCTTTCATTAGTTGCTCATGGTTGCCGCGCTCCACAATTTCACCCTTTTCTAAAACCAAGATCATATCGGCTTTTTTAATTGTGGATAATCGGTGAGCAATCACTAAGGTCGTACGCCCTTTTTTTACTACATCAAGCGCTCTCTGAATAATGGCTTCTGTTTCTGTATCAATGTTGGCGGTTGCTTCATCCAAAATTAAGATCGCTGGATCATACGCTAGTGCACGGGCAAACGAGATTAACTGACGTTCACCAGAGGATAGTGTACTTCCCTTTTCGACTACAGGTTCATCAAATCCTTGAGGCAAGTGCTTTAATAACTCTGTTGCACCTACTTGCTGAAGAGAAGATTCGATCGTTTCTCTGCTAATTTCTTCATTCCCTAAACTTACATTTGATGCAATGGTTCCAGAAAATAAATATGGATCTTGCAGGACGATGCCCATTTGTTTACGCAAGGTTTGACGAGACTTATGATAAATGCTTTCCCCGTCAATGAGAATGTCTCCTTTTTGAATATCATAAAAACGCAGCAGCAAATTCATAATCGAGCTTTTCCCAGAACCTGTATGCCCTACTAGAGCAACAGTTTGCCCCTTTTTCGCTTCAAAGGTGATGTTCTTTAGCACGTTTTCCCCCTCATGATAAGCGAAGGTAACATCTTGAAAAGCAACGTGTCCTTCGATTTTCTGCTGAACGGGCTCCTCCACTTTTGTTCCTGGCTCATCTAATAGTTGAAAGACTCTTTCAGATGAAACCCTTGCTAATTCTAGTCTTGAAAATTGATTCACAATACCTGTAATCGGCTGGAACAATCGGTTCAAGTAATCCACAAATGCGTAGAGCACCCCAATGGATACAATGCCTGTCGCACTTAATGAAGCGCCTCCGAAGTACCAAATGAGCGCCACATAGGCAACATTACGAAGCAGGTTGACTAAGTTGTGTGAAAGTAGCGAATTTAAATGCAGCATTTTCCGCTGATAATTAAAGTGGTCGTTATTTAGTGCATCAAATTCTTCCTTCGTCGCTTTTTCATGGCGAAACGCTTGAATGATCGTCATTCCTTGAATGGCTTCATTTAGCTTGGCGTTGATCTCACTGATGATTGAACGTATCCGGTGGTTGTACACCGATGCAAATTTTCGGTAAGTCATCGACCATAAGAAGATAATCGGCACTGCCAGCAAACAAATGAGTGCTAGCTTGACATTCAATAAAAACATTGCGATATAAATTCCGATCATGTAGATGGCACTTGTCACAAAATTCGCCAATACCGTCACATATAAATCTCGAATGGTTTCCGTATCATTGGTAATTCTTGCAACAACCTTTCCAGCTGGTAAATTATCAAAATAGCGAATCGGCAGTGTTTGAATATGTTCAAATACATCTATCCTCATTTTTTGAATGATGCGATTTGCTATACGCTGGAGTAAATAATGCTGTCCATACTGAAAGAAAATAGCGATCATCAATAGCCCTAAATAGAACAGAACAAGCTTTACTAAACCGCTTATTTCTGGCTGATAAAAAGCAAAAATCTCAGCCTTTGATAAGCGTTCTACTTGATAGGTTTTGCGCTGTTTTCCATTTTCAATGGTCAGCTCATTTCCAGATAGAGTGCGTTTTCCATCAAAACGAATTGGCTCATCAACAAAATAGTAACCGAATCCGACTTGAACCACATTGATTTTCTTTCCTGTTTCGTTTCCACTTATTAATCGGTCATGCCGTATATACTCTTTTCCCCGATAATTCACCGTTTCTTCTGTTTTTTCATTCACTTGAATATACGGTTTTTCAACACCTAGAATATGATCATCAATCATTTTCTTCCCAATAAATGGTCCTGTCAACTCGGCGCCCACAGCGATAATGAGAAAGATCAAGGCAACGGACAACATCTTTTTATATTGGAGTGCATAGGCAAGGAGTCTTCTTCCTGTTGTCATGCCTCATCCCCTCCTTCCAACTGGTTTGTCAGTTGCTGACGCAGAAATTGTTCTTTGTACCATCCATCTTGCTGAATGAGTTCTTGATGCGTTCCCTGCTGAACGATGCGTCCTTGCTCCATCACAAGAATGATATCTGCGTGCTCAACGGCTGATAGACGGTGTGTCGTAATAAACGTCGTTTTCCCATGACGATTTTGTCTTAAATTTTTTAAGATGGCGGTTTCTGTTTTCGCATCTACTGCAGATAACGAGTCATCTAAAATCAAAATCTCTGGGTCAATTAAAAGGGCACGTGCAATCGAAATTCGCTGCTTTTGTCCACCTGAAAGTGCGACACCTTTTTCCCCAACCATTGTCTCTAAACCTTTTGGCAGTAGGCGGACATCTTTTTCAAAGTAGGCGTCTTTGATCGTCTGCGCTAATTCATTCTTTCCAGCTTCCCTATGGCCAAATCTTATATTTTCTTCTACACTTTTTGAAAAAAGAATATGGTCTTGCGGAACATATCCAATCCATTGATACAATTGATCTAATTCAATCTCTTGTATAGGGACACCAGAAAGTAATATTTGTCCATCACCTGAAGGATATTGGCGCAGGAGCTGTTTGACGATTGTTGTTTTGCCGCTTCCTGTTTTTCCTGTAATCCCGATTGTTTGCCCTTTTCGAACAGTGAAGGATACATCGACTAAATTATCTTTAGAAGAGGCGGGATATCTGAATGTAACATGGTCAAATTGAATATCTCCAGGCTCTTGTAAAGCCTTTGGCTCATCTAAGTCTGTCACGTCTGGCTTGTAGCTAAGCGTATGGTTCAACCGATCTAACGATGCATTTCCTCTTTGCATGATGTTAATCAGCTCACCAATAGCAAACATTGGCCAAATCATCATCCCAAGGTATACGTTAAATGCCACAAGTTGACCAAGTGTTAAATGACTTTGAAACACGAGATATGCCCCGTAACCAATCCCAATCAAGTAACTGATTCCAACAAGCAATTTTACTGTCGGCTCAAATAATGAATCAATGATCGCGACACGCATATTCTTGTGAAACACATCATCTGTCATTTGACGAAAGCGTTCGACATCTTGCTTTTCTTGTACAAATGACCGAATGACGCGTACACCTGCTACTGACTCAAGCACACGATCGTTCATATCGCCAAATGCATCCTGAGCAACCGTGAACCGTTCATGAATTTTCTTTCCATAAAAAGTAACCAACATCGCCATTAGCGGCATTGGGATCATGGCCATAAAGGTTAATTTCCAACTAATAGTAAGACCCATTGTAAAAAAGATTGTGAGCATATAAGCCGTGGAATCAACCAATGTCAGCACACCAAAACCCGTCGTTAACGCAATGGCATTTAAATCATTTGTACCTAAAGCCATTAAATTGCCTGTTTTTTTCTTTTCATAAAACGTAGGTGTCATCTTCAGTAAATGACGCATCAGCTTTCTGCGCAGCACACGCTCCATGACATTTGCGCCACCAAATAACTGATACATCCAAACATATGTTAGCGTATAGACCACAACACCAAGAAAACAAAAGACCGTCACGTAAAACACAATACTAGATGAAGTAAATTGACCAGAACGAATGTCGTCAACCGCCTGCCCTAGATATTTAGGCGGCAGCATTTCAATTACGTTCAGAATGAGCAGTAACGTAATGGCGATTGTGTATCGCCTCCACTCTTGTTTAAAGAACCAGCCTAATTTCACAAATACTGAAAACATGTTTGTCTCTCCCTTTTAAAGCTAACCGCTTTCTACATTTTCCCGGCTGTCACCCTGTTTATTTTTCCTAACGTTTGTCATTTTTCTTGCTTTTGGCATATTCACATGCTTTCACTCCTCTTTTATTGAATCGTTGATCACATTCCATTATTTCGATAAACGAAATGTATTCAACAAAAAAAGAGGCAACCAGCTAAACTGGTACGCCTCTTTCATACATAAGAAAAAGGCGCATGTTGACAAATACGCAACATACGCCTTGATATCATACGATCAATTAGAACAAAACTGTTCTTTTTCAATGACCAATGAAGGTGTGACTGTCACGTGAATCAACCCATTTATGCATTTTGGTTTCATTCTGGCAATGTTGCACATGACATTTCCTCCTTTTGGCTCTTGAATCTTTTTTTATCTTATAGTAACTGTCACTATTTTGTCAATAAATATTTTTCAATAAATGAAATTTTCTAACAAAAAGACTTGTGCCTTCATGTGTATCTTTTCCTCATAACGGGTATACCATGATTGTATTGACTCCTTTTGAAAGGAATGAGGAAATTGTTTCAAGCTGATCGGATGGTCGTTGCGTTTGATGGACATGAAGACAGTAAGAAAGCATTAAAAAAGGCAATCGCTCTAGCCAAAACTTTTCATGCCAAGCTGACAGTCGCTTATGCACATGATGGTAAATCAAACAGACAAGTGTTTGATGCCCCTCGTCCAATAACTGACGGCGCATATATCGGCGGCGGAATGGCAGATCTTCAAATACCTCCAGTGTATGTGCCTCATGATGAACAGCAAAATCCCATATTTGAAGATCATACAGAAGAGGTAGTCACTGAAGCGAAGATGATCCTAAATGAAGAACAATTTGAAGCAGCCATTGAAATTGTCGAGGGAGAACCAGCAGATGCGATTATCGAATATGCTGAAACAATATCAGCGGACCTCATTGTGATGGGAGCACGTGACCAAAGCAGATTGAAAAAAATGCTGTTTGGCAGTGTCAGTGAAAAGCTTTCATCAAAATCAGATATCCCTGTGCTTATTGTGAAATAAATAAGAAAAGGCTGTAAGCGAATGTTTACAGCCTTTTTCATTTATGAGGAAATGGATGCTTCACTTTCATGCTTGATTTTTTGTTGAAAACCTTCCTGTATACGCTTCGTTATATCTCCAGGAACACCTTTTCCTACTGGCTTTCCTTCTAATTCAGTAATCGGAACCACTTCAGCAGTAGTTGAACTGATGAAGATTTCTTGTGCACAGAGTAGCTCTTCTTTGCTGATACGTGTTTCTTCCACGCTACAACCTTGTTCAGCACATACCTCTAACAGCTTCCTGCGGGTAATTCCATTCAATATTAAATTGTTTGCTGGGTGTGTACGAATGACTCCATCAATGACTGCATATACATTCGAGGAGGTTCCTTCTGTCACAAAACCGTCTCTGACTAAAATCGCTTCAAACGCCCCCGCCTTAGAAGCCTTTTGTTTTTCCATGACATTATATAAGAGATTCAAACTTTTAATATCACACCTTAACCAGCGAAGATCCTCTGATAACAATGCCTTTGCACCGGCTGTTTGCTCTTGAACAGGCTTTTTCACCTGAAACGTGTAAGCCGTAATTTGAGGGATGAGAGAATCATTGTATTGATGTTTACGAGGAGCTACTCCTCTTGTGACTTGAATATACACGCCGCCATCTGTTAATTGGTTGGCAGCAACTAGCTGCTTTAATTTTTCTTCCATATCCGATACCGTACCTTTCAGATAGATGCCGATTTCTTTCGCACTATTGAAAAGACGCTCCGTGTGCTCTTTTAACGTGAACAAAGTACCATTGTAAACACGGATGACCTCATAGACACCGTCACCAAATTGATAACCTCTGTCCTCAATATCAACACGTGCATCCTTTTTTTCAATTAAATCTCCATTGTACAATACTTTCATATGGATTCTCTCCTTCGCTTTGCTTTAATGGTTGATTCTGATGCTATCTTAGCGGATAAATGTAAACGATTCAATGATGATTCAAAATTATTTCATATCTTCATCATGGATAACCTTTTATTTTAACAAATATAGATTCATAACCAAAAAGATTCCAATTTTTTAGCATCTTCTATATTCATAGGCTCTATTTTCCTGTATACTTACACAATATGAGCACGACAAAATACATTATAAAAAGACAAATCCAAGACATGATTCGACACAAACTTTTTGATTTATTGGAGCGATTGTAATGCAACGGGTTACAAAAAAACAGACACCTTCAAATGTAATGCTTCTCTCAAAGGCGATTGGTTTAGTGATTCTCACACTTATTCTTTTTTTTATATGGGATGTGTCTAAAACCAATATGCAAGCGGCAGATCAAAAAGCTGAAATGTCTGCTAGCAGTGAATTCCGAGACACCAGCATTAGTCTGAAAGCAAAAGATGATTCAGCCAAAACATTAGATGCACATTTTAAGATCAATCCAAACAAACATGTAACGGACAAAACGATTTTTTTCACATTTGATGACGGTCCTTCTGCTACGTCAAACGAGCTATTAGATGTGTTAAAGGCATATGAAGTCAAAGCGACATTTTTTATGCTTGGGCGGCAAATCAAAGAGCACCCATTAGCTGTGAAAAGAATGCATCAAGAAGGACATCAATTAGGGCTTCATGGCATCACACATGATGTGAAACGCTTCTATCAGTATAGCGATTCTCCCGTAAATGAAATGAAAGAAGATCAACGCATTCTAGCATCTGTCACAGGAGAATATACACATCTTGTGAGAACACCATATGGCAGTGTCCCGAATTTAACAGATCAGCAAAAAACACGTCTTAAAGAAAAAGGCTTTATTTACTGGGATTGGACAATTGATAGCCTTGACTGGAAATATAAAAGCTCAAAATATGTTCCAGAGGTATTGAACCAACTACATGTGCTTGAAACAAAAAACCAAAAGGAACCTAAAATTATTTTAATGCATGATCAGCCCGCTACTGCTAAATATCTAGGCAGCCTTATCACTCAGCTTAAAGCGAAGGGTTATACATTTGAAGTACTTGATGAAACAATGAGTCCACTACATCAATAAATAATTGGAACGAACCATAACAAGCCCGCACCTTTGCATGATGCGGGCTTGTCTTTATAGAGATTCTACGAGATCACCGATCCGTTCGTGAAAAACTAGATCAAATAACGGATCATATTCTGTTTCACTCAAGTTTACCATCACCTTAAAGATGGAAGGAAATCGGGCAGCATCTTCCGGAATATATCGGGCAGGAGCCACTTCTAGGGACGTTCCAATGACCAGCAACACCTCTGTTTCCTGGAGTGACCGTTCCACTTGGTCAAAATGCTGCACCCTGTCTCCAAAAAGAACTACATCTGGTTTCAGCACACGACCACATGGTTTGCCACTCGAGGAATTCTTTTGACAAACCGGCACTTCTTCTTTTAGTAAAAAGGGGAGGTCATATTGCGTCTGACATGAAGGACAAGTCGCTGTTTGAATCGAACCATGCAGTTCATAGACATGAAGGCTTCCCGCCTTTTTATGCAGGCCGTCGATATTTTGAGTGAAAATATCCACGTGCTTTCCTTGCTTCTCAAGGTTGGCTAAAAAAGCATGCCCTCTATTTGGCTCGTAATCTCCACTCATTTTCATTTGAAACAATTCCTTGAATTTTGGCCAAAATTGATGGGGATGTGATAAAAAATAGGACCGGCTCATCGCCTCCATCCGAGATGTGTCTTCTGTCCATAATCCACCTGTTGACCGGAAATCTGGGATACCTGACTCAGTGCTCATCCCAGCACCTGAAAGTACCGTGATATGTTCAGCTTGTGCCAATTTTTCTCTTAGCGCTGCCACTTTTATGTGATCCACACCACTTCCCCCTTTTTATTCACTAGTCTGCTTTTCACCCTTTTGTTTCATGTAAATGGTTTGACCTGGGAAGGCAAATTCTACGCCTTCTTGATGGAAAATATCAATAATGCGAAAGTTAATGTCTTGTTTAATATTCAGGTTCTCTGACCAAACAGTTGTGTTTGTATAAAAGTTGAAAAATAAATTCAAATAGCTGTCTGCCAAAAGATCGAGGTTCACCATAATGGTTTCCTTATGAACACCATCATGCTCTTGCAACATTTCTTTTAGACGCTTGATGCATTTATCAATATTTTCCTTCGGTGTATTGTAGGAAACATGAACCGAGAATGTAATCTGCCGCTTATTCATTCTTGTCCAGTTTGTAATTGGCTCTTTTGAAAGTGTGGAATTCGGAACCGTCACAACCGCTTCGGCAGGTGTTCTAAACTTTGTGCTCCTAAATGAAATGTCCTCTACAGTACCTAACACACTCGGTGTCTCCACAAAATCACCCATTGTAAATGGCTTTTCTGTAATAATCACAACTCCTCCGAAGAAGTTCGCCACCGTGTCCTGTGCGGCTAGCGCAAATGCTAGACCTCCTAGACCAAGCCCTGCCACAAGCCCATTCACATCATAGTTAAATTCTTGTGCAATGATACTAATACTCAGTGCAATAATAATGAAGCGAAGCACTTTTGATAAAAATGGTGCTAGAATATCATCCATTTCTAATTCAAACTTCGATTTGACCGTTTGAAATAAGAAGGAAGAAGAAGCGGTTAAATGACAAAGCCCCCACGTCAACATCAATATAATTGAAGACCTATACAGCTTAATAATGACATCCATATGGTGCTCAAAGTATGGCGCCTGTCTTAAAGCGAAATATAAACCTAGTACCACAAAAAACATTCTGGCAGGCTTTTCGAACGCCACTACAATTTGATTAAAGACTTCTGTTTTAGACTTATTTGTCAATTTAAAAATAATATGAAACAAATAATTCGTAAACACCTTTCGAAGCAATAAAAAAAGCAATAAAATACAAAGACTAATCCCAATTTGGGTTGCAATATCCAATGTAAAATACGTATCCATAAATTTTTGTGTAAACATGTCTGTCTCTCCTTTAAAGCAATCCTCTCTATTATAATATAATCTTCGTTTAAGTCCTCTCTTAAATGTCTGACCTCTATGCAAAAAACCTCGGGACAACTCCCGAGGCATAATAATTAGTTATGAAATTTTGGCTAGAGACATATCGACGGGCAACAAACTACTTTTTCTTCTGAGTCTGATCAAGGAGAGTCGCTTTAAACATTTCAGCATCCGTTTCGACCTTAATACGTTCTTCCACTCTAATTCTCCCTTTACCCAATCATCTCGCCTCCTTTTCACCATTATAAAAACATCAGAATTTTCAGTCAATATGACGAAAGCACTATTAATTTGAGGAACGCTGACGATTTGGACAAAATTGATCGAAGAAAAATTGATGTCATTCAGATGTACTCAATAAAAGCATGACTTATGCCTGAAACTTTCACATGACGACATGAATTGAAGTCACACACTCCTTGAATATCACATACTGCTTTCTCCCCTTACATAGAGTAAATAAGGAAAATCTAGAAAGCATCTGATATGATAAGACCAGAACTTATTGCAGGGAGCTGGAGCATGTGTATATTATTGCGCATAGAGGATCATCAAGCGATGCCCCAGAAAATACGATAGCCGCTTTCGATTTAGCAGTTCAGCAAGGTGCAGATTATCTTGAGTTAGACGTTCAGTTTACAATGGATCAGCAGGTCGTTGTGATACATGATGATACAGTTGATCGAACGACAGATGGCAGCGGACCAGTCATGGGGTATACACTTGATGAGCTAAAAAAACTAGATGCCGGAAGCTGGTTTCATCAAAGGTATGCCAATGAACGAGTGCCAACCTTACAAGAAATTCTTGAAAGATATAGTCAACGTGTCGGCATATTAATTGAGTTAAAGCATCCAAAACGACAGATTGGCATTGAAAAGGCAGTTAGCGAGATCATTAATCGGTTCTCATATTCACGTCATATCATGGTTCAATCTTTTAATGACACTGCGCTTCAACGAATCAAAGCTTACTGCCCTGCTCTTCAAACAGCTTTTATTATTAAGCCATCAGTTGGAAAACTGATGAAAAGAAAATTAGCGGTTTACAGCACCTTCGCTGATTGCCTAAATATGAAAAAAACCATGATGAATCGTTTTTGGATAGACCGCATCCACTCAAGTGGGATGGATGTATTTATATGGACAATAAAAGATCAAAAAACAGCCAATCGTATAAAAAAATACCCAATTGATGGAGTGGTTACTGATCATCCACTTTTTTTCAAAAGGAGAAATGATTGAAATGAAAGCTTATCTCGCCGTTTTTATTGGTGGATTCATCGGTACACTATGCAGATATGAGCTAAGTCAAACTGTCCTCAGTCAAACCTTTCCCTATGCTACACTGATTGAAAATGTCTTAGGCAGTCTGTTTCTTGGCCTTGTTACAGGATCCTTTATGTTTCAGCAGAAAAAAAGGTTCGTTTACCCTTTGATCGGGACAGGGTTTTGCGGTGGCTTTACAACGATGTCCACATTCTCTAAAGAAACTGTGTTCCTTCTGCAGGCTGGGCAATTCACTTCAAGTATGATGTATATATTGCTCTCAGTTTTTGCCGGAGTTGCTGCTGCCTTAACCGGACTCATCATAGCGCAGCAGCTATTTCATCAAAGGAAACAGCAGACGAAAGGAAACAGATAAATGATTATTTTTTATACAGCCATAGCTGGAGGATTTGGCAGTGCGCTTCGTTTTTCGATGAGCAAGTATTTTCAGCAAGCAGACACACATGCTCGTTTCCCGTATAGTATCATTCTCATTAATTTATTAGGCGCAGCCGGTTTAGGTTTACTTACAGGTGTGATCGTATCCAATCATCCACTCCTTGTGATCATTGGAACTGGCTTTTTTGGCGGTTTTACTACTTTCTCCACTTTTAGTGTAGAAGCCGCTACCTTGCTGCTGCAACGTCAAATAGGCAAACTGACCATCTATTTACTTGTGACAATTTTAGGCTCTTTATTCCTTTTTGCCGTCTTGTATCAAATGGGACAAGCGCTCGTTTAAATGTTGGTGATGGCAGCTAAGCTGATGAGTAGTTGATCCATCAGTTGCCGCTTCAATAAAAATAGCGTTTTTTCACTATAACCGATTTCAAGAGCACATTTTGCCATGCGCCAATCACGAAAATACTTATAATCAATTAGTTGCCGTTCTATTTCATCCAATTCTTTTAAAGCTGTTTCAATACATGCAACAATCAGTTCATACTGGCTTTTCTGTTCCTCAAGCTTTTTCCACGTCAATTGATCTTGATGCAGCGGGCTTCTTTTTTCAAGCTGCCTTTCAATATTTAAGATCGCAGCCTGATAATTTTTGAAGTTCTTTAAATGAAACTCAATTCGTTTCATTGAGGTTTTTTTCTCCGTTATACTAGCTGTTTCATACCAAAGCATGTCCATCCCCCTAACGAACGTTTGTTCCTATTATATACGAACGTACATTCTATAAAAAGAGGCTAAATACCTAAAAAAACCTTGAGCTTATTTTTCGCTCAAGGTCATTTCGTTTACTAACAGCGGCTCATTTATATCAAACCCAGTCAGTGAGGTTCCTTCCTCTAATGAAGTGATACCTTTTTTCAGGTCGATCTTTTTTATATATCGACCGTCCATTTCTAGAACCTTTATACAGATGTCATCAATATAAATTGATTGCCCTTCCTCAATATCAATATTTTCCTTTAAGATTAAGCCACCAATTGTATCAATTTCATCATCATCATAGGCAAGGTCAATGAAATCTTGAATTTCACTCAATCTCACTTTGCCATCTAATACGTAATGATGATCTGCTTTTTTTTGAATGACTGGCTGCTCATCTTGATCAAATTCATCTCGAATGTCGCCAACAATCTCTTCTAAAATATCTTCTGTCGTGACAAGTCCTGACGTTCCGCCATATTCATCTGTTAAGATCGCCATATGCATTCTATCGCGCTGCATCTTAACGAGAAGCTCCTGAATCGGAATGGTGTCTATGACTTCAATCACTGGATAAATGTAATCTTTGATCTTGATTTGATCTTTTTTTTCTTGATATACAATATCTGAAAAGAGCTGCTTTTTATTGAGCATGCCAATGACATGGTCTTTATCCCCTGAAAACACAGGAAAGCGTGTATACTTTTTCTTTGTCATGATGGCCAGTATTTCATCCAATGGCATATCTTCTGGAATGGCACATATTTCTTTTCTCGGAATCATAATCTCTCTAGCTATTCGATTATCAAAATCAAAAATATTGTTCATGTAATTATATTCTGATGGATTGATTTCTCCATTTTTTAAGCTCTCAGACAATAAAATTTTCAATTCCTCTTCCGAATGGGAATGCTCTTTTTCAGAATCCATATCAATCCCCATCATTTTGGTTAATAAACGTGCTGAACCATTTAACACATAAATAACAGGAAACATGAGGATATAAAAAGCATGTAGTGGACCTGCCAGCCAAAGCGCTATTTTTTCTGCCTTTTGAATGGCGAGCGTTTTGGGCGCAAGCTCACCGACGACCACATGCAAAAAGGTAATAATAGAGAACGCAAGTGTTGCTGAGATCAGGCTGATTGCTGAATCAGGAATGTTTGTCAAACCGAAACTGCGTACCAAAAGTTCTTTCACTGCCGGCTTACCGATCCACCCTAAACCAAGTGATGTCACCGTAATTCCAAGCTGGCAGGCAGACAAATATTCATCTAGCCTTGATGTCACCTTTTTCGCCATGATGGCCTTTTTAGACCCTTCTGCAACAAGCTGATTAATTCTTGAACTTCTCACCTTTACAATGGCAAATTCAGATGCAACAAAGAAAGCGGTTAAAGCAATCAAAACACCGACTATACTCAGATTAACAATATCGTCCATTTAACCTTGCTCTTTGTCGAAAGAACAAGGAGTCACCTCCTGGTTAATGATGTTGTCTTTTGTAAAGCGGTTAACTGATTAAATAAGACTAAACTGAGGGTCCCACCTAACCACCTCCGATTCACGTAAAATCCATCACTCTACATATATATGAAACGGTATTCATTTTATCTTATCATAAATAATCTGAAAATTCATGTAAGGTCATTTTATTTTTGGCATGACAATCTAAAAGGAAATCCCCTCTGTTTCTTTATATTAACAGGGAAAATAAACAATTAACTTGTATTTCAGCCTTGAATTATATTAAACTATTTTCATAAACTATAACGTGACGGTTAGGAGGAGATGTTCAGATGGGGCTGAGAAAAAGTATCGTATTGGTGAACTAGCACAGATTGCACAGGTAACGAAAAGAACAGTGGACTACTATACAAATCTAGGACTGCTGGCGCCTGTCAGATCTTGCTCGAATTATCGTTATTACGATGAACATGCTTTAAAACGATTACAATTAATCGTTTTTTGCAAACAGCAGAGATTGGCTCTTTCTGACATCAAATCCAGATTAGATGAACAATTCCCTTCCCAAAAAGAAGAACAAGATGAACTTGTCCATTTAACCTCTGATATTGATCGGATGAATGAGCATATGGACCGCATTTTGGCACGTTGTAAGCAGCTTCAGCCAGAACAACGTGAAAAATTAAAAGAGCAGCTTACTCCTGAAAAAATGACGGCTGTCCAATCATTTTTACTGCTGTTAAGTTAAAATCTTTTACTAAACAGGAGGTGTTACCTTCGTTCTCAACAGTCAGAACGAAGGCCTTAATTGGACATAGTTAATTTACTCATAGTTGCTTTACTCATAGCTTTGACTGCATTTTTCGTGGCGTCAGAGTTTGCGATCATTCGCTTAAGAAGCTCAAGAATTGATCAATTAATAGCAGAAGGTAATAAAACAGCAGTTGCTGTTAAGCACGTAACGACTCATCTTGATGAGTATTTATCTGCCTGTCAGCTTGGGATTACCATTACCGCACTTGGTATTGGTTGGTTAGGGGAAGAAACCATTGCGCATATGCTTGCACCACTATTTGCAGAACTGTCGATTCCTCAATCAGCTAGTCACATCATCACTTTTATTATTGCGTTTAGTATCATGACGTTTTTACACGTTGTGGTTGGAGAGCTTGCGCCAAAAACACTTGCCATTCAAAAGGCTGAGCAAGTATCTCTGCTTTTTGCTAGACCACTGATGATATTTTACAAAGTGATGTTCCCGTTCATTTGGGTTTTAAATGGATCTGCTCGTTTATTAACAAAAGCGTTTGGTCTTCAGCAAGTATCTGAGCATGATATGGCACACTCTGAAGAAGAATTGCGGATTATTTTATCAGAAAGCTATAAAAGCGGCGAAATTAACCAGTCTGAATTCAAATATGTCAATAAAATTTTCGAATTTGATGACCGGTTGGCGAAAGAAATTATGATTCCTCGTACCGAGGTCGTCAGCTTCCCCCATGACATTACCATTGAGGAAATGCTGAAAGTCACCAAGGTAGAGAAATATACACGTTATCCAATTGAAGATGGAGACAAAGACAATATTATCGGTGTAGTAAATATTAAAGAGGTTCTCACAGCCTGCATTAGTGGAGAGTGTTCAACAAGTGATACGATCGAAAAGTTTGTGAACCCGATTATTCATGTGATTGAAACGGTTCCCGTTCATGATTTATTGCTCAAAATGCAGCGTGAACGTGTACACATGGCCATCTTATCAGATGAATACGGCGGAACAGCAGGACTTGTCACCGTTGAAGATATCTTAGAAGAAATTGTCGGAGAAATCCGTGATGAATTCGACATAGACGAAATCAACGAAGTTCGTAAACTTGGCGAAGACCATTACATCTTAGATGGGAAAGTCCTTGTGGATCAAGTCAACCTGCTCTTAGGTATTTCACTTGATAATGAAGAAGTTGACACGATCGGCGGCTGGTTCCTCACGCAGAAATATGAAGTGGAGAAAAATGACTCCATTCGTGAACAAGGCTATGAATTTATTATTAATGAAGTCGATGGGCATCACGTAGCATACATTGAAGTGAAGAAATTAAATGAACAACTATTAGAAGCAGCCGAAGAAGGCGCTTCATAAGAAAAAACGACCCTTGCCTTAGCAAGTGGTCGTTTTTTCTTATGCCATCCCTTTTAATTGTGCTTCTAGTTCTTTAATTTTTGTATTTAACACTTCGGTCATAGCACCTAATCTTTCTTTTGGAGGCAGATGCTCGAATTCAGTAAGCTCGATCGGCTCCCCAATGATTAAACGCATTTTCCCCTTCTTGAAAAGGGTTTTCGCATTTGATGGGCCTTTGTAGGCTGCTGGCACAATCGGAGCTTTTCCCAATTGTGCAATAGTGACAGCCCCTCTTTTTAAAGGGACATCTCCTGTTGTTCGTGTTCCACTTGGAAAAATCCCCACGATCTTTCCTTCTTTTAATAATTTAATAGGCGTTTTAATACTGCTCGGTCCAGGATTCTCTCGATCAACTGGGAAAGCATGAATCCTTTTTAAGAATCCACCAATCCATTTATTTGCAAACAATTCTTTTTTCGCCATATAGTGGATCTCAAACGGGAGAATTCCTACCCCTAATGCAAGAACATCCACAAAACCCTCATGCGTACAAGCAATGACAAAACCTCGATCCGTTGGCAGATTCTCTTTTTGGTACACTTTTATTCCGCCTCGGAGAGCAAATAATGCTTTTAAGGTATATCCTGAAAATTTATACATACTGCACTTCCTTTGTCTGAAAAATGAAGGATTCGTTTCTATTATAACAAATTTTTTATTACCTGGTACTAAAAATTTAGACATGCTGTAAAAATGACTGTCACCGTCTTTAAACATGTCATTTATTCGCTTTGTCTAGCTGTTCTTTCGGATTTTAGATTTGAAATGTTGGAGAGAGTTGAATAGGAATTTTGTCCAATTCTGTCGTTTTTCGAGTTTTTTTCCTGATTTGTTCTATTGAAAATGCTTTATAAATGAAACGAATTTCGCTATGATAAGAAGAAATGATTTTGATTTGGTGAAAGAGAATAAAGAGTGATGTACGGTCTATTAGAAGTTTCGTGCAACTTTATGCCTTTCTTATGCGTGTATAACATAGAGGGGAGAAAAATCAGTGACGATCGATGAAATTTATCAAATGTATATGAACGATGTTTACAGGTTTCTGCTCTCCATGACAAAAGACAAACATTTGGCAGAAGACTTATTGCAAGAAACCTTTATGCGTGCTTATATACATATTCATTCCTACGACCATAGCAAAGTGAAGCCTTGGTTATTTCAGGTAGCACGAAATGCTTTTATTGATTATGTCAGGAAACATAAAAAAGAAGTGACCATATCGGATGATCTGATTGGTGGTCTTTTACAAACATCTGTACAAAGTCCTGCTGAACAGATTGAAATAAAAGAAGTGCTCACCATGTATTTAGAGCAGCTTCCAGATAACTACAAGGAAGCGTTGACACTGTATTATTTAAAAGAACTGAACTACAAGGAAGCATCCAAGGTCATGAATATTACTGAAGCAAATTTTAAAAGTGTCTTATTTCGTGCAAGGCAGCGCCTAAAAGCACTTTACAATAGAGGTGTTAATGATGAATGAAGAGTTTAACAAGCGATGGGAACAATATAATAATGGCGAAATGAATGAGGAAGAAATGATGGCGTTTGAAGAAGAGCTTGAAGAAAATGAAAAGCGTTTAAGTCAAGAACTGCACGACTCAGATTGGACGGACTTTTCGATCAGTCCTGAAAAGCAAAGAGCCATTTTACAGTATGGAAAAAGAAAATCTTATTTACGCATTTCAGTACTTGCCGTAATCTCTACCCTCATTATTTTGCCGCTCTGTACACTTGGAAGTTATCTATATTACGGGGTTGGCGGAGCAGAAAGCAAAGGCAATCATTTTATGGAAACGGCCGCAATAACTGTTGCACTGACAAAACCAAACGTGGCGATTGATATGAAGGATTTAAAAGGACAAGTCAAACTGTTCGGCATGAACACAGAGCTAAAGCTTCAAAAACAAATTGGCAACAAAACAGAAGCTATTGGCAGCGAGCAAATTGAAATGTTTTTTGATAAAATAAAGCAGCCAACTGTCTCTTTTTATGGCGACAATGCAAAAAATACAGAACAGTTCTTTAGCCATCCTTCTATTCAAGCAGATGCATCTAAAAAACAAACACTGACAACATTAGACAAACTGCCAGAAGGAACAGTGAGTGAAGTATATGTATCGTATGACAGAGCCTATACACCAAAGGACGTCTATTCATTTGCTAAGAAATACGATATAAAAGTGCTATGGAACGCCATTAAAACAGAGGATTCATTAAGTGGTAATCAGCGTCCGATCGGTTTTCCTGGCAAAGACTCAGAGTTTTTAAAAGAACTTCAGCACACATCGAAAACAGAAGTAGATCAATTCAAAGATGCGCTTGCCTATGTCAATCAACACCCAACATGGGTGAAAACCATCTCCGGCAGACCTGAACTCGATCTATCTAATCGGATACGCTATATCAATCAAAATGGCGTCGCCATTTATGGCTCTGTCATCACAGGACCTTCTAAAGAAATCGAGAAGCTCGTGAAAAATAAACGAATTAAAACGGCAAAAGTAAGCGAGGTGGAATTATGGAATTGGTAAGAATTTTTAAAGAGCATAATGTATTTGGCTGGATTTCTGTCGGAACTGCTATTTTATCGTTGCTTATGTTGAACCTCGCCATTATAAGCAACGTGACATTTTATTCTTTTCAAATGCTGCCCTTTGCAATGGCCGCAGTTCCCTTTGGCATTATTGAACTGATCATTAAAAAAGGGCGTACTGGTCCAGGTTTCCTAGGCGTTGTCTTGAATATTTTTGTCATCGTCTGTGTCTATGCGATTGTTTCCATCGATGTAGATCTTCAATTAGGTTTTTAAACTGTATAAGCCAGTGCCACTTGACTTTATCAAGTGAGCGCACTGGCTTTTTGTGTGTGACGATTATTTTTTGTTTAATTCTGAATTTTTTCTCGAATATGAAAAATATACAACTAACCCAATGGCAAGCCACACTAAGAAACGAACAAATGTAATAGTACCAAGCTTATAGATGAGCAATCCACATGAGAGTATGGCCAATATTGGGATCAGTGGAACTGCTGGACACTTAAATGCCCTTGGTACATCAGGCTGTGTTTTTCTCATCACGATCACTGCCACTGAAATAAGAATGAAGGCTGAGAGTGTACCGATATTGACAAGACTTGCAAGTTCATCAAGTGGAATGAGCCCTCCCATTAATGCAGACAATGTACCGAAAAAGAGTGTGTTGATATAAGGTGTTTTATACTTTGGATGGACTTTCGAAAGTGTTTTTGGCACTAGACCATCACGAGACATCGCAAACATGACACGCGTTTGACCGTACAGCATGACAAGCATCACCGTTGTCATCCCTAAAATCGCACCTACATCAACTATTCCAGCCACCCAGTTTTGCCCTGCTACTTGTAACACTAGAGACACAGGATGTGACACTCCATCAAAGTTCATAAATGGTACAATTCCCGTCATGATTGCACTTACAATGACATACAGAATCGTACAGACCAATAAAGAAGTAATGATGCCCCTTGGCAGATTGCGTGCAGGATTCTTCGTCTCTTCTGCCGCAGATGCAACAGCATCAAATCCAATAAAAGCAAAGAACACGAGTGCTGCTGCACTTAATACACCTGATGTACCGAACGGAACAAATGGTGTCCAGTTTTCTGGCTTTACATATTTCACTGCCACTATAATAAAGAGCAGAATCACAGCAATTTTCATAATCACCATGACATTGTTGACACGCTTTGATTCTTTAATTCCGATGTACAGCAAGAAGGTGATAATCATTAAAATAATAAATGCAGGAAGATTAAAATATGTCACTTGCCCCTTTAAACCACCTGGTGCTGCTGTTAATTCAACCGGTATATGAATGCCTATGCCATTCAAAAATGAAACAAAGTAGCCAGACCAACCTGCAGAAACAGCACTTGCTGCCAGCATGTATTCTAAAACTAAATCCCATCCTATGATAAATGCTAAAAATTCTCCCATTGATGCATAAGTGAATGTGTACACAGATCCTGAAACGGGAACAGTCGATGCGAATTCCGCATAAGACAGTGCTGCAAACAAACAAGCAAGGCCTGCGATTATAAATGATAGAACGAGTCCTGGTCCAGCTGTGACAGCTCCCGTACCTGTAAGAACAAATATCCCTGTTCCTATAATAGCACCAATCCCTAGCATGGTTAGGTCAAATGACCCTAGTTCCTTCTTTAAGGCTTTCTCTCCTTGTGTTGCCGCAATGAGCTCTGAAATACTCTTTTTTCTAAACAATGAATTGCTCATCATATCACTCCCAAAACTTAATATCAGTCTAAAGACGCCATGCACATAATTTGCGATATTTTCTGAATATTTAGATTAAATTTAGCGCAATAAATTGGTGGCGTAAAATTATTATATATGAAAATTAAAAAATAAAAACACTTTTTTGAAAAATAGATTAAAAAATTAACATATAACAGCGAAATATCTGTAAAAATATGGGTTTTATTCTTCTCGATATCTAATCAATACACAACGTGTTCCTCTCGATTTATGATAAAAAACAAAAATTATCTTTTTTAATATAATTATAAGCAAACGGCAATTAATCGTTTCTTCTTCTAAACATGTTGATATTGATGATAGGCAAAAGCCTTTAGACTGATATTGAAAATATGAAATATGTCTGATGATCTTACACAAATTATATATTAGAAAAGAGACTGCACATCGGCAGTCTCTTTTGGGATGATTAGTTGACAAATGTTTTAGCCCCAAGGTAAATTGGCTTCCAGTAGCTTGATGTCATATCGCTAATGGTAACCCCGTCAGACGAAGCATGAATAAATTTGTTGCTTCCAATGTAAACACCCATATGAGATGGGCCAGACTTATACGTTGTAAAGAAGACAAAATCCCCAACTTTTGGCTTAGAGACACTTTTCATAGAGCGCCAAAAACCTTCTGTTGTTTGTCTTGGAATCTTTGTTTGTTTATTGATGATATACCACATAAACCCGCTGCAATCAAAGCCTTTCGGTGTCGTTCCACCCCATTTATATGGTGTACCGTCTTGTGCTTTGGCATCTGCTACGAGTTTAGAAGTATTTAATGAAGAGGCAGAGACTGTTTTTTCTTTGACAGGTGCTGACTTTACTTTAGACGTCTTTTTCACCTTTAACACTTGCCCAATTTTGATAAGATCGGTTTTAAGTTTATTTAATGATTTGAGTTCTTTCACCGTCATTCCGTACTTCTTGCCAATTTTAGATAACGTATCCCCTTTCACGACTTTATGAGTTGCCGCCGATGAAGAGGTTTTCACTTTCGTTGTTGTAGCACTAGTCCCATTCACCTTTAATGTTTGTCCAACATAGATCACATCAGATTTTAGCTTGTTGTCAGATTTAATTTTGCTCACAGTTGTTTTATATTTTTTCGCTAAAACGGAAAGAGAGTCACCTTTTTGAACCTTTACTGATTGTGCAGAAGCAGCTCCAGCAAATAATGTCGTTCCAAGTAGAACTGCACTTGCAGCTGTGATCAATTGTCTTTTCATCTGTTCCTCCTGTATGTATCTATCTAATCCGTATTTTTATCTGCTTTCTATTATAAGGAGCAAATACCAAAAGAAATAGTCTTGACTTCCTGCGACATTTTGCTTATTAATTCGACAAAAATCATTTTTTTTTAGGGTTCTTTATATTTCAATTTCATGACACAACCATGACAAAAACAAACACATTTTATCATGGATAAAGATACATTCATTTCTGTTTTTTGTCCATTCTATGTAAAGTGAGCCTTTTCAATTTTAAAGTGAACTTTACGGGTTTGTTAAAAAGAATTCACAATTCTGCTCTACCATGATCAATGTAAGAAAAATACATAAGAGGAGGCAAAATGAATGAGTGTGTTGAAAAGCTCAAAAACGAAAATAGCCGCTGTAGCAGCGGCATCCGTTCTGTCGATTGGTATTTTCTCAGGAATTGAATTTGGACAGGCTGACAAAGCCGAGGCCAAAAAGAAACCTAAAAATGAAGTGCAAAATGTCATTGTACTCATTGGTGATGGCATGGGAACACCTTACCTTTCAACTTACCGCTCATTTAAACACAACGGAGACCTTTCTAAACAGACAGCGTTTGACCCTTACCTCACTGGCATGCAAAAAACATACCCTAATGACGCTAAAAGCAACATCACAGATTCAGCAGCTGCTGGTACAGCAATGGCCACTGGGAAAAAAACATACAATAATGCCATTAGCGTAAATCAGAATGGTAAGAAGCTTAAAACCGTTTTAGAAGAAGCAAAGCGTAAAGGGAAGTCCACTGGTCTTGTCGTGACATCTGAATTAACAAATGCCACGCCTGCTGCATATGCTGCACATGATGTATCAAGAAAGAATACAGCGGCCATTGCCGATGATTTCTTTGATGAGAAAATCGGGAAACAACACAAAGTTGATGTCATGCTTGGCGGAGGACTTGTGGACTTTGTCCGAAAAGATCGTGACCTAACGAAGGAATTCCAAAAAGCAGGTTATCATTATGTAACAAATAAAACAGCACTCAACAAAAATAACAATCAAAAGGTATTAGGTATTTTTGCTGAAGGCGGTCTGGAAAAAGCGATTGATCGTGATCAAAATACCCCTTCCCTGCAAGAAATGACTTCCTCAGCGATTCAGCAACTCTCTAAAAACAAAAAAGGATTCTTCCTCATGGTAGAAGGCAGTCAAATTGACTGGGCGGGGCATGATCATGATATTGTCAGTGCCATGAGTGAAATGAAAGATTTTGAAAAAGCCTTTGAAGAAGCCATTCGTTTTGCTAAAAAGGATAAAAACACACTGGTGATCGCAACTGCGGACCATTCAACTGGCGGACTTTCCTTCGGTGCAGACGGGTCAGGAAGCTGGAATGTCAATCCCGTGAAAGCAGCGAAAAAAACGCCTGACTATATAGCAAACAAAATAGCAAATGGTATGGCTGTTGAATCAGCCCTCAAACAATATATCGACCTCGATTTCACAAAAGATGAAATCGCTTCTGTTGAAAAGGCGGCTGCAACAAAAGAAGCTGTCAACATTGATGATGCCATTGAAAAAGTGATCAACACTAGGTCACATACAGGCTGGACCACCTCAGGCCATACTGGGGACGAAGTACCATTCTTTGCATACGGACCATCAAGCCAGCAACTGAAAGGTATCATGGAAAACACAGATCAAGCCAAACATATCTTTCAATTGCTTAAAAACCAATAAATTTAAATTTGTGTATCACAACAAAAAAGATGTCCCTCAAAAGACATCTTTTTTGATCTATTTAAGCAAGATACTTCCTATGAACACCTTTTCCATCGTATGAAAACATGACTTCTTTGTCTTCAAGAACTGACTCGATATGAACACTTCTTCCCCAGAGCTGATACAAATAAGGAAGCACTTTTTCTAGATATTTTAAATCCAGCTCAATGCCTTCATACCAATGCTTAATATATAGTTCATTGTTTTTTAAATAGTCACCATCTATGACCGTCAAATAAGGAAACCCGCCATTTACTCTCATGCTTACGAGTTGATCACGAACTGCCTTCCATTCCTTATCAATGACTTTATAATCTCTCCCTTGTTTTTGAAACAAGTACAAGTCTTCTCTCATCACGAGGTCTTTTGTTAAATAGTTTCGGATAAAAGAAATATCCGACTCTATTTCACGCACTTCAAACATTTTGCTACGACCTGACCCTTCTGTCACACCAGCTCTTTTTAATTCCTCATTTGGGTGATTATAGCGCTCCTCAATATCCTCAAATATTTTCAATCCTAAATAATATGGATTGATTCCTGTCTTAGATGGCTGCACCACCCCGGCATTTAATTTGGCAAACTCTATTGATTCGCTTGAATCAAGATCAAGTTCACGCATAATTCGCTGATGCCAATAAGATGCCCAGCCTTCATTCATAATCTTTGTTTCAAGCTGCGGCCAAAAGTAGAGCATTTCTTCTCTAAGCATGGTCAAAACGTCTCGCTGCCACGGCTCAAGCTCACGTGAATGCGCCTCAATAAATAACAAAAGATCTTTTTCTGGCTTTGGCGGGAACTGCTTCACTGGTTTCTTTTTCTCAATTGTCTTTCCCTCATCCATTCCCCATAGATCATCATACGGTGTTTTTTGTTTTAGCTTCTCCTCTTCTAGTTCCTCTTCATCTTCAATATTCCAGCTTAATTTAGGACGAACAAGAGAAGGATCAATATGCTCCTGTATGGCTAAGACCGCATCTAAAAAGGATTCTACCTCTTTTGTTCCATGGTGAATCTCATACTCTTTGATTCGTTCTGCCGCCGCTGCCATACTTTCTACCATATCGCGTTTTGTATTTTGGAATCGGCAATTATTTTTGAAAAAATCACAATGTGCCAATACATGAGCAACAATTAATTTATTTTGAACAAGCGAATTATTATCAAGTAGAAAGGCGTAGCAAGGATTTGAATTAATTACTAGCTCATAAATTTTGCTTAATCCTAAATCATAGTGGAGTTTCATTTTATAAAATTGCTTCCCAAAGCTCCAGTGACTAAAGCGTGTTGGCATACCGTATGCACCGAACGTATAAATAATTTCCGCGGGACAGATTTCATACCTCATTGGATAAAAATCTAGACCAAATCCTTCTGCAATTTCTGTAATTTCATCAATGGCTCTTTGTAAGAGACGTTTTTCAGATACGCTCAAGGATACCATCCCTCCTCATCGGACTTATCCCTACTATATGAACGGAATAAGAAAAACATGAGGTTTAGACGACTTCAATTTCTTTCGTTGATTGCCCGCCAAATGCCTCAAAGTGAAGATGCTGATCGTCAATTCCCATCTTTTTTAATATGCTGATCATGTCATTTATAAATGTTGGTGAGCCGCAAAGATAAAATTGACCTTTCTCTTCTCCAATAACTGATCGAAGGAATGGCTCATCAATACGGGTCGCCATTTTTTCCACCAGCTCAAATCCTGCACGCTGCTCAAATTGTTCGTTACAAAGGATGATTCGGCCATTGGAAGATGTCTTAAGAACCGTTTCAAGCTCTTTTTCAAAGGCAGTCACGTCCTCTAGGCGATCTGCATGGATCATTGTAAATGACTGATTGTTGGATGCAGCGGTTTTCATCAAACCAATCATTGGCGTGATTCCAGAACCGGCACTGATCAAATAAACAGGCTCCGTACTCTCTTCATTTAAGCAGAACATTCCCTGAGGCATACTCACTTGAAGAACGTCCCCTTCATTCATTTCATCATGTAAATATGTAGAAACATGACCAGCACGCTTGACTGTTATACGGTAATACGACGGGTGATATTGATCTGATAAACTGTATTGTCTGCTAGATACGTAAGTTTCACCTGGGATATCTACCTGCACAGTTAAGTATTGACCTGTTTGATACATTGGTAGCTCATCATCGTCTTCTGGCACTAAATAAAAGGAGATAAGGGATGGGGATTCTTGTATCTTTTTTTTGATGATAAAAGGCTTGGAGTCCGAAAAGCCGCCTCTTTGCTTCACGTTTTCTTTTATCATGTCTGCTTCAATTGTGATCAATACATTGGCAATGACGTCATATGCAGCTTTCCATGCCAATAATGTGTCATCCTCATCTGTTAAGCCAAAAACGTCTTTCATCGCCTCAAGTAGATGATACCCAACGATAGGATATTGCTCTTTTTTCACTTGTACACTGACATGTTTATGGGCAATTTGTTTCATTGCTGGCAGCAGCTCTTCTAATCTGTCGATGTGAAGTGCGGCTTGATATAGTATAGCGGCAAGTGCCTTTGGCTGACTGCCGTTCATAAGATTCGTTTTATTAAATTGATGAAGTAACTCTGGATGCTGTCTAATCATATTTTGATAAAAAACGGTAACAAGTGTTATTCCCTTGGCTTTTAGTAGAGGAGCTGATTGTTTAATCGTATTCATTTGCGCATTAGATAACATAGAAATTCCTTCTTTCAAAAGATGTATTTTAAATACATCTTAATCGTAATGGATGAGGGATTATAAAAGCAATATTTATAATACATGTTTTAAATGTTGTCACATTTAACACTTTTTCGACCAGTTCTTGTCCAAAATGTGGTACGATGATACAAAACTCTATTAGGTTTAGAGGTCGTCAAATGAAACTTACGAATTACACAGATTTCTCATTAAGGGTACTCATTTATTTAGCATCTAGAGAAAACAATGAACTGTCAAATATTCAGCAGATTGCAGATATCTATGGCATTTCTAAAAATCATCTGACCAAGGTGATTTACCATCTTGGAAAACGCGGGTATGTGGAAACAATTCGCGGGAGAAATGGTGGTATTAGACTTGGAAGAAGTCCAGAAAGCATCAATATTGGTGAAGTGGTCCGCTATACAGAAGATGATTTAGTCATGGTCGAATGTTTTAATCCCCAAAAAAACAGCTGTATTATCTCCCCCATTTGTTCATTGAAGCATGTTCTTCATGAAGCGCTCACCGCTTATTTATGTGTTCTTGACCAATACACATTAAAAGACTTAACACAAAACAAAGATGCTCTTAGAGAACACCTGCTTTAGACGGAAGAATTCAATTTCTTTCGTCTTTTTCTTTACTTTTTTGTAATAATAGTTTATTTAAAATTATTATAAATAAATATTGACTATCATGTTTGATTCAATATAATTAGGGTATATAGATTGTTAGAAACCATTTTTTGTTTACAGGAGGAGAAAAGAATGACAAATTCCAATCATACAAATTTGACGACGAACCAAGGCGTGCCTGTTGGCGATAACCAAAACTCCAGAACTGCTGGTCACCGTGGACCTTCATTTCTTGATGATTATCATTTGATCGAAAAGCTTGCACACTTTGATCGTGAACGTATTCCAGAGCGTGTCGTTCATGCAAGAGGTGCCGGAGCTTATGGTGTCTTTGAAGTCGAAAATAGTATGGAGAAACATACAAAAGCAGCCTTTTTAGGTGAAGAAGGGAAACAGACAGATGTTTTTGTTCGCTTCTCAACGGTGATTCACCCGAAAGGCTCACCTGAAACATTGCGTGACCCTCGCGGCTTCGCTGTCAAATTTTATACAGAAGAAGGGAACTACGATTTGGTCGGTAATAACTTGCCTGTCTTCTTTATTCGTGATGCGATGAAGTTTCCTGATATGGTTCACTCTCTAAAGCCAGATCCTGTAACAAACATTCAAGATCCTGACCGTTATTGGGATTTCATGACCTTAACACCCGAATCAACACACATGCTCACATGGCTGTTCTCTGACGAAGGTATTCCTGCTAACTACGCCGAAATGCGAGGTTCTGGTGTCCATACCTTTAGATGGGTCAACAAATATGGAGAAACCAAATATGTGAAATATCACTGGAGACCAGTAGAAGGTATTCGCAATTTGACTATGGAAGAAGCTGCAGAGATTCAAGCGAAAGATTTCCAGCATGCAACAAGGGATTTATTTGACCGCATTGAAAAAGGCAACTATCCAGCATGGGATTTATATGTCCAGCTTATGCCGCTTAGCGATTATGATGACCTTGATTATGACCCATGTGACCCAACAAAAACTTGGAGTGAAGAAGATTATCCACTTCAAAAAGTAGGACGCATGACGTTAAACCGTAATCCCAAAAACTTCTTTGCTGAAACAGAACAATCTGCCTTCACGCCAAGTGCACTTGTTCCAGGAATCGAAGCATCTGAAGATAAATTGCTGCAAGGCCGTCTATTCTCATATCCTGATACGCAGCGTCATCGTCTTGGTCCAAACTATATGCATATTCCGGTTAATTGTCCTTATGCTCCTGTACACAATAACCAGCAGGATGGCTTTATGACAACGACACGCCCAAGCGGTTCCATTAACTATGAGCCGAATCGTTACGATGATCAGCCAAAAGAAAACCCTCACTACAAAGAAAGTGAACCTGTTCTTCATGGTGATCGTATAGTGAGAGAAAAAATCGAAAAACCAAACGACTTCAAACAAGCGGGGGAAAAATATCGAAGCTATTCTGAAGAAGAGAAGCAAGCATTGATTAAGAACCTGACAGCTGACTTGAAAAATGTAAATGAAAAAACGAAATTACTTGCGATTTGCAACTTCTACCGTGCGGATGAAGATTATGGACAAAGATTAGCGGATTCACTCGGTGTGGACATTCGCTCTTATCTTCAAGGAAGCATGAAATAATGCTTTATTTAAGCCCTTTGTCATCTTTTCAGCGTGAAGTCTAGGAGGACCCGAGTACTTGTGCGGAGCGAATATGAAATTCGTGAGCACCAGCACGCATGATCTGACAACGAATGCGAGGGTTTGTCTACACGCTGGGCACCTCTATTTCAGAGGTGCTTTTTTATAGACGAAAAACATTGATACTGATTAAATGACCGGTCACAGGGTGAAAATAAATTTCAGCATGAGCTGCAAAAAGGGCTGAACCATTTTTGACAGTTACACGAAATACATCTTTTGTCTGCTCATCATTGACCTGTGTCCGTCCAATATAATGATAATCGTTTAATGATGCGCCTTCATATTCGTCTTGCAAGGCGGTATAAGCAATTTTTCCCATTTTTTCAACAGGTTGTCCGATCGCTTTTGATGTAGGATGAGTGATGAAACTGCCAAGTAAGATCACCCCTACTAGGAAAAGCATCCACAATTTCGGCCGCATGTTTTTATTGAACTCACTTTCATGTATATTTTGATTAGGTTTTGCCGAACAACTGCCTTTCATACATCCTTATTTTATTCAACCTATAATTGCCGGTACGCTTTTCATGCGGACTCCAATTTTTCCTTTGAGAAAGCCGATATAATCCGTGCAAACTAATGAGGACTTCTCAAGGGAAAGGAGAAGGTTTAATGAATGTGGCCGATTATGATAAGGCGCTTTATTACACGCATCGTTCGCAATGGGATAATTTACTTATTCTTATGGTACGTACGCAAGATGACTTGCTCTCTAAACGTATTGAGCATTTCCTTCATGCGTATCAATTTAATCGAAACGATGCAGATGTTGAAAAATGTTTAAATGGGCTACTGCAGTACATTGACCATGCTTCAGAGGTTGCCGCCTCCGACCTTTATTCAGAACCAATTTACACATAAAAAAAGCTGATGTTTCAGCTTCAGGCTGTTGAGGAAATCTCGACAGCCTGACTTTATGAGAATAAACTTCACATTTCGCTTTTTATCCATCTTTTTACATAAAAAATATTTCTTCAATTTGGTTCTGTATTCTTTTACAGCAATTCTTTTGGCTGGTTTTTTTGATATTCAACTGCATAAAGAGCGGCTTGCGTTCGGTCTGCAAGCTCTAGTTTCGATAACAAGTGCGATACATGCGTTTTGACTGTTTTCTCTGAAATAAAAAGAGATGTGGCAATTTCTTTATTGCTTTTGCCTTTTGCAATTTCAAATAAAACTTCTCGTTCTCTATTTGTCAGTTCTTTCATGAGCGCCCATTTCTGGTCCTGTGGGTCAGTAATATGCTGCACGAGAAAGCTCGTAATATGACCATCAAGCTGATACGTGCCATTTTGCACTTCAATCATTGTGGTGAGTAGCTTCTCTGGCGCCACATCCTTTAACTGATACGCTTTTGCACCAGCTTGAATAGCAGGAATGACATAATCTTTATCAGCATAGCTTGTGAGGATGACGATACGGGTTTTAGGCATTTCCGTCATGATTTGTTTAGTCGCCTCAATCCCGTTCATGATAGGCATAGATAAGTCCATCAGCACAATGTCAGGCTTTGTCTGCCTGACAACCTCAAGTGCCTCTTCTCCATTTGATGCTTCACCGATAATGTCGACATCAGGCTGTGTTTGCAAGAAAAACACCAGACCTTTTCTGACAATATGATGATCATCCGCAATGACTACTCTCATGACGATCCCTTCCTTTCTAGAGAAAATGGTACTTGCACATGGATGGTGGTTCCTTTATTCAGCTCAGAGTAGATATCAAATGTACCACCCATTCTTTGGATACGTTCAGCCATTCCTTTTAGCCCTAAAGAAGGAAGGTTCATTTGTTCATCATAATGAAAGCCTTTTCCACGATCAATGATTTTCATATCGAACGTCTCTGCAAATTGCTCGAGCTTGACTTCGACCTCATGAACACCAGCATGTTTTTGGCAATTATTCAATGCTTCCTGACATACGCGAAACAATGTCTCATGCTGAGCGTGATCAATTTCCATACAGCCTGACATAGATAATTTGCAGGTAAGTCCTAAAAGCTGTGCATACTCTTCAATGGCTGATGTGAACCCCTTCTCAAGTCCTCTTGGTCTAAGCTGCCAAATGAGTGAACGCATTTCAATCAGTGCATCCTGAGATAAATGTTGAATAAAATCAATCATTTCCCCTAGTTTTTGATCGCTTGTCATTTGACGCGCTGCCTTTGCAGTGAGACTAACTGAAAACAGCATTTGATTGACAGAATCATGTAAATCCTGTGCAAGCCGATTTCTTTCTTCCAGCAGTGCATGTTGCTGTTCCTTTTGAACTAACTTCATTCGCTGTATGGCGGTGCCAATTTGAAGCGCAATATTTTCAAGCAAGTTGAGCTCTTCTTGAGTAAATGTCACTTTGCCCTTTGCCGCCACATTTAATAAACCAAACGTACGCTTATATGCCTTTAGCGGTACTGTGGCATGATGAGTAATCCCTTCAGTATCTCCTAGATTGTTCTTGATGGCGGTTTCAATTCGTTTGCAGTTAATGATATTGGTAGCTGATTGAAGCAAGCCTTTTGTGTATCGATTGACACAGTAACAATCATTTTGGCACATCAATTGCTTTTGATGCTTCGCAAGTGCATCAGGTAATGAGACTTCTGCCATCAACTCATACGAGCCATCATCTTCTATAAAATAAATCCATGCTGTCTGAAAGCCCGTCACATCCATGAGCATATGAAGCACTTCATGAAGCGTGTCTTTCATTTCCATGCCTTCATTTAATTTTTCAGCAATTTCTTTTAACGTTTTTAACGTTTTGACCTTTTCTTTATATTCTCCCATGTTTTTTACCCGGCATATGCCGCCTCCTCTTATCATTGCTTTGATTATAACATGAGCGATCACTTGACTCTTTATCGAAAAGGATGATTTTTCCTCAGACTTTTGGATGAGAAAAAAAGCCATCATGTGCATGATGGCTTCAGATTGATGGGGCTATTTATGCGCAGCGTATGATACATTCGTGAGCACTGACGCTCAAGATCTCAAGTTTTGTGTATACGCTGTCTGCTTTCTTTATTTGGCTGTTTCTTCAACAATGTCATAAACGACTTTCATCACTTCTTCTGATAAGTGCTTTAGCTTCTCTTCACTATCTGTTAATGATTCACCTTTCACAGCAATATAAAATTTCACTTTAGGTTCAGTACCAGACGGTCTTAAGCAAAACCATGAGCCGTCTTCAAGGAAATATTTCAGCACATTTGATGTAGGCAGCTGGATGTCTTCTTCTTTTTTTTCTGTCATGAGGTGTCGTTTACTTGATTGATAATCCTCGATCACTGTAATGCGCTCACCTGCTATTGCAGTAGGCGGATTTGTTCTGAAGGTATGAAGTATCGCAGAGATTTGCTCCGCCCCTTCTTTTCCTTTTAGTGTCAGCGACTTTAGCCCCTCGCGGTAAAAGCCAAACTCTTTATAGATATCAATTAGCGCATCATATAATGACTTGCCTTGTTTTTTATAAAAGGCAGCGACTTCAACTGCTAGGAGAGCCGCTTGCACCGCATCTTTATCTCGGACAAAATCACCGATCAAGTAACCATAGCTCTCTTCATACCCGAATTGAAATGTGTATTCTCCGGTTTCTTCAAACTGCTTGATTTTTTCTCCAATAAATTTAAACCCAGTGAGGGTGTCAATCGTTTCTGCACCAAATGCTGTCGCAACAGCACGCCCAAGCTCACTCGTAACAATGGTTTTCATCACTACTGGATGAGGTGGCAACTGACCAAGTTTTTGTTTTTCAGATAGTAAATAATGAAGAAGAAGTGCACCTGTTTGGTTGCCTGTTAAGACAGTAAATTCCCCTTCATGGTTCCTCACAGCAATTCCAAGTCTGTCTGCATCTGGATCTGTCGCAATCAGGATGTCCGCATTTTGACGTTCACCGAGTTTGATTGCATATTCAAACGCCGCATGCTCTTCCGGATTTGGGGAAGTGACAGTTGAGAATTGCGGGTCTGGCTTTTCCTGTTCAGGAACAACCGTCACATGCTGGTAGCCAAGTGCTTTGAGCCCGTTTCGGACAGGTTTATTGGCTGTACCATGAAGCGGGGTAAACACCACTTTCACAAAGGCTTCCTCTGCAAGCTCAGGATGCACACATATGGTTTTTAACTTTTCAAGATAGGCTTGATCTATTTCTACGCCGATCATTTTGATCAGTCCTTTTTGTTTCAATGCCTCTTCTGTGTCTACTGAAATTGCAAGTTCGTTCTCAATGGCATTCACTTGCTCAATGACTTGATCTGCTTCAAATGGCGGCAACTGACCGCCATCCTCGCCATATACTTTATAACCATTATATTCAGGTGGATTATGGCTAGCTGTCACGACAATACCAGCAAATGCATTCAGCTCCCGAACAGCAAATGATAGTTCTGGTGTTGGACGCAGTTCGTCAAATACGTACGTTTGAATGCCATTTGAAGCAAGCGTTTTCGCTGCTTCCATCGCAAATTCAGGAGACTTATGGCGAGAATCATATGCAATGGCAACACCTCTTCTTTTTGCATCTTCTCCGTGTTTCCCAATATATGCAGCAAGACCAGCCGATGCTTTTCGAACCGTGTATACATTCATGCGGTTTGTGCCTGCACCAATTTCCCCGCGCATTCCTCCAGTTCCAAACTCAAGATTTTTGTAGAAGCAGTCTTCAAGAGTTTGATGATCGTCTCCATGTGCCTCTAGCCATTCTCTTAGCTCAGTATCTAGCTGCTTATCATTGATCCAACGCTCATAATTTGTATTCCAACTCATGGTCGTCCTCCCAGTTCTTTTCATCAATAAAATCACATCTACTGTTATTCTATATGGAATCGCAATGAATGTCATGCTATATCATTGGCACATTAACACAACAATGATCTAATTAAAAATACATTTCCCTACACGCTTTTATCAATGACAACAAAAAAAGCCGATAGAACACCGGCTCTTTTCTCTTATTCAGCATCAAGCGGTACGACGGCTTCATGGAACAACTGATCTAATTCTGTTTGATGTTTTTGTCTTGTCTCTTCATCCCAGCCAAAACGATCTGCCATATATTCCATGACTGGTTGTGCATAAGTTTTCGCCCATTTAATATTAAATAATAGGCTTCCTGTTCTTCTTAAGAAGAAGTCAACAGGTGTGACGGCCATTTCTTCTTCAATAGCATACACAAGCTCAGCCAATACATAAGGCGGGATGTTTCGTTTGTCTGCTTCGTCTTGAAGCTGCTCTACACGCTTGAAGATATTGCTGACATTTGAGCCGTATTTTTCGGCTAGTTTTTTTGCAATTGGTTCCGTTAAACCAATGGATGCACCTTCTGTCGTTTTTGCTTGGACAAAGGATGCCATATTTTTAGATCCGCCGACATGTCCGCCTGAGATTGGCATATGTTTTGTTTTACATGGTCCGTAATCTTTGCCAGTTTCTTTTTTGAGCTCATCACGTACAAGGTTCACGATGTGCTCAGCCATTTTGCGATAACCAGTTAATTTCCCTCCAGCAATTGTGATCAACCCTGAAGGTGATGTCCATACCTCATCCTTACGAGAAATTTCTGAAGGGTCTTTGCCTTCTTCATGAATTAGCGGACGAAGACCTGCCCAGTTGGATTCAACATCCTTTTCTGTAATGTTGAGGTCTGGGAACATGTACTGAATCGCTTGGATGACATAATCACGGTCTGCTTTTGTCATACGCGGATGCTCAAGCTGTTTTTTATACACAGTGTCAGTTGTGCCAACATACGTTTTGCCTTCTCTTGGAATGGCAAAGACCATCCGTTTATCTGGCGTGTCAAAATAAATCGCTTGTTTTAATGGGAAAACTGATTGATCGAATACTAAGTGAATACCTTTTGTATGCTGTAAGTGTTTCCCTTCATTGGAATGGTCCTTTTCTCTTAACTGATCTACCCACGGACCTGTTGCATTGACAATTTTCTTCGCATACACATCATACGTTTTATTTGTCATGACGTCTTCAATGATCACACCGATGACTTTGCCTTTGTCATAAATAAATTCTTTCACCTTCGCATAGTTGACAGCTTCTGCCCCGAATTTCACTGCCTCTTTCATGACTTCAATTGTGAGGCGCGCATCATCTGTACGGTATTCCACATAGTAGCCGCCGCCTTTTAGACCGTCCTTTTTCACAAGCGGTTCTTTTTCAAGTGTTTCTTTCGCACTGAGCATGCTTCTTCGTTCGCTATGCTTCACTCCTGCTAAAAAGTCATACACTCTCAGACCAATTGACGTTGAAAATTTACCAAATGTCCCGCCCTTATGCATCGGAAGAAGCATCCACTCTGGTGTTGTCACATGCGGTCCATTCTCATACACGATGGCACGTTCTTTGCCGACTTCTGCAACCATTTTCACTTCAAATTGTTTTAAATAACGCAAACCACCGTGCACCAATTTTGTTGAACGGCTAGACGTACCTGCCGCAAAGTCTTGCATTTCAGCTAAACCAACACGCATTCCACGCGAAGCCGCATCAAGTGCTGTACCAGCACCTGTAATACCCCCTCCAATGATAAATACATCATACGGTTTTTTTGTCATTTCCTGAAGCATCTGTTCTCTTTCCAAGCTAGAAAAAGTCATCTCTTGTTCCTCCCATGTTGTACGGTAAAGAAAAAGAGACCGCAAACACCCAAAGCGTATCACTACACTTCGGTGCATGCGGTCTCTCCAGTTCTCCAACCGTTCTATTAACTTACCCGTAGTATACCATACTTTTTGTTTATTTGAAAACTTGAGCTGCTTTTACAGCCTTTTTCCATCCGCTGTATAACGTGGCTCTTTTGTCTTCTTCCATCTTAGGTTCAAAGCGCTTGTCAAGGTTCCATTGTTTTGCAATGTCTGAACGGTCATTCCAGAAGCCGACAGCTATTCCCGCAAGGTAGGCTGCACCGAGTGCCGTTGTTTCATTAATTTCTGGACGTTCTACTGGTACATCCAGTAAATCACTTTGGAAGCCCATTAAGAAATCATTCTTCACTGCCCCGCCATCAACACGTAATGTTTTTAATGAGATATTTGAATCTTTTTCCATTGCATCTAAAACATCTTTCGTTTGATAAGCAAGTGATTCTAACGTTGCACGGACAAAGTGCTCTTTAGAAGTACCGCGTGTTAGACCGAATACAGCACCTCTTACATCACTATCCCAATATGGCGTGCCTAGACCAACGAATGCTGGAACGACATAGACGCCATCTGTTGAGTCAACACGCTTTGCATAGACTTCGCTGTCTTTAGAGTTTTTAAACATTCTGAGTCCATCACGTAACCACTGAATCGCTGAACCAGCAACAAATATACTTCCTTCTAAAGCATATTCCACTTTACCGTCAATGCCCCATGCAATGGTCGTTAATAATCCATGATCCGACTTAATTGCTTTTTCCCCTGTATTCATCAACATGAAACATCCTGTGCCATATGTGTTCTTCGCCATTCCTTCTTCAAAACAAGCCTGACCGAATAAAGCAGACTGCTGATCTCCCGCTGCTCCTGCAATCGGGATATTTTTGCCAAAGAAGTGGTAATCAGTCGTTTCACCATAAATGTGTGAAGATGGTTTCACCTCTGGAAGCATAGAAGCAGGTATGCCTAGAATTTCAAGTAATTCTTCATCCCATTTCAGTTCATAAATGTTAAACATTAATGTTCTTGATGCATTAGAATAGTCTGTCACGTGTGATTTGCCGCCAGTCATTTTCCAAATGAGCCACGTATCAATTGTTCCAAACAGCAAGTCCCCGTTTTCTGCTTTCTCACGTGCACCTTCTACATTGTCTAAAATCCATTTTACTTTTGTTCCTGAGAAATAAGCATCGATGAGAAGACCTGTTTTATTTCTAAATGTCTCACTATGTCCTTGTGCTTTCAGATCTTCACAAATGCCAGATGTTTGTCTAGACTGCCAAACAATCGCATTATATACTGGTGCGCCTGTATGTTTATCCCAAACAACCGCTGTCTCGCGCTGGTTTGTAATCCCGATACCTGCGATTTGGTCTGCTTCAATCCCTGATTCAATAAGGGCTGTTGAAATAACAGACAGAACAGAGCTCCAGATTTCATTTGCATTGTGCTCTACCCAGCCAGGGTTAGGAAAATATTGATTGAATTCTTTCTGTGCTGTATGAGCAATCTTTCCTTCTTTATCAAATAAAATTGCTCTTGAACTTGTTGTCCCTTGATCTAATGCAAGAATATATTTTTCTTTTGCCATGGTGTTTTTCCTCCCCTTATATGCTTTCATTGACTGATTGCGTTTGGTTTTTTGTAGTGAAATAGAGTCCTAACAATACCACAACTAAAATAGCGCTTACAATCCAAAAGGCTGGTGTGACGTTTGCTTTAAAGGCTGCATTGTAGAAAACACCGCCAAATGCTCCGCCTAAAATCGGACCAACTACTGGAACCCAAGCATATCTCCAATTAGATGGACCCTTACCTGGAATCGGCAGAATCGCATGAGCTATTCTAGGTCCTAAATCACGTGCTGGGTTAATCGCATAACCGGTTGTTCCACCTAAAGAAAGACCAATTGCTACAATTAAAAAGCCAACAATCAGCGGGTTCACCCCGTCTGCAAATTTATTTGCACCAATTGCCAATATCCCAAGAACCAATACAAATGTACCAATGACCTCACTTAGTACGTTCGCAAAGGTATATGGAATAGCTGGACCAGTTGAGAAAACACCAAGTTTTGCTCCTGGATCGTCTGTCGCTTTCCAGTGCGGTAAGTAATGTAAAAAGACAATAATAGCTCCGAGTAATGCGCCAAGCATTTGACCAACAATATACATTGGAACGTCAGCCCAAGGAAAACTCCCTTCTAATGCAAGACCAATCGTAAGCGCTGGGTTTAAATGTGCCCCGCTAATTCCACCGGTTGCATAAGCTGCAATCGCTACTGCAAATCCCCATCCGAAAGCGATGACAATCCAGCCGGACTGGTATGCGAACGATTTCTTTAAATTAACTGCTGCACATACACCGCCTCCAAAAATAATGAGTAGCATTGTACCTACGACTTCACCCCAAAATGGTGTCATAAAAATTCCTCCTCTGGTTCAGTTGCCATCCCCTATGAATGTGTAAAAAAAGATAAAGATAAAAGATCCACAACAAACATACTTTACATAAGGGTAAATTGTCACCTAGTAAAGCGTTGTTGTGGATCTCCGTTTCTCCATCACATTAGATTAACTTAGTGCTATAGTATCAGAGAGTGAAAACGTTGTCAATCAATTTTCACACTTTATCTTTTTCATTTTTGGAACGCTTTCCATAGCTCTATATTTGATGTGGTGACTGCTGTTGCTCCTGCCTCAAGCGCTCTTTCCACATCCTCCTTTGTCCGAATAAATCCCCCTGCAAATATTGGTATTCCAGCTCTTTCGCGTACTTCTGAAATTAAATCTGGCACTACACCTGGCAATACTTCAATAAAATCTGGGCGGTGCTTTCCGACGAACTCCATGCTTTTTTCCATCGCACTTGTATCAAGTAAAAACATTCTCTGAATGGCATATACTTTTTTTTGCTTAGCTTTTACTATGACAGAAGACCTAGTAGAAATAATTCCAGCTGGTTTCATCTCCTGACAAATAAACTCAGTTCCATATTCATCATGTTTGATTCCGTGGATTAAATCCACATGGATAAACATCTTCTTATTGTGTACATCTGCCTCTTTCATGATGCCCTTTAGCCGGCCTAAGTGTACATCAAGGAGGACCCCGTATGTAAATGGACTTTTCAAAAACTCTTCAAATTGCTTCATATTGCGAACAGCAGGTAGTATTGGTTGATCATGAAAACTCATATGCCGTCTCCTTCTTTTGTGAATTGGTCCAACCTTCTTTTTACAGTAATAGATAATTTCCGTTTTTTCAATACACATATTGTGTGCCCATTGGTCATTCAACATCATGGTTTGTACCAATCGTTGATCCTTGTCTATGAAGAATTCTCATATCAACAATCGTTCCGGATAACATAAGAATATTAAACAATGGTTTTAGTGAGAAACCCGAAAAAAAACATTGTGACTTTGTAAAGAATATGATCAATTGCTTTCTCTGATAAAAAGTGACATTCACACACGCTACTAACACAAAAAAGCAGAGAAACATCTCTGCTTATAGCTGGGCCATGCTTTCTTTTAATGTATTGATGATAAACGAGGCATCATCATCTGTGATACTAAGCGGCGGTGCGAGCTGCGCTACATTATTATAGCCAGCCACAGTATCACCATTTTTCCCAATGATGAGGCCGCGCTTTTTACATTCTGCGATCAATTGGCCGACGACACTCGCATCAGCAGGCTTTTTTGACTGCTGGTCTTCAACAAGCTCGATTCCAAATAGCAAGCCTTTTCCTCTTACATCACCAACGAATGGATACTCTTTTAATTCCTGCAAACGATCCAGCATGGCTTTACCAAGTGTTTCAGAGCGTTCAACTAAATGCTCATTTTCCATGATCTCAATATTGACAAGAGCAAGTGCACACGAAGCTGGATGACCTCCAAATGTATTCACATGACGCAGCCGGTCATACGTATCTTCACCTGCATAAGCTTCATATATTTCACGTTTTACACAGGTTGCGGAAAGCGGTAAATAGCCGCTAGTGATTCCCTTCGCCATTGTAATCATGTCTGGTTTTACCTCTTCATGCATAAAACCAAATCGCTTCCCTGTCCGGCCAAATCCGCAAATCACTTCGTCAACAATCAGCAGTGCTCCATGGGATTCACAAATGTCTTTCACCTTCTTCAAATACCCTTTTGGCGGCATTAATATACCGCCTCCCGTGATAATGGGTTCCATTATCACCCCTGCAATCGTCTCACTTAATTCCCAAGTCATGACTTGGTCAATGGCATCTGCACTTGCCAAATGATCTTGATCCTCGGGGTAGCGGTACAGATCAGGTGGTGCGACATGAATAAAGCCATGCCCTAATGGCTCATATTTAAATTTACGCTGCGCTTGACCTGTTGCAGCAAGGGCTGCTGCTGTATTTCCATGGTAGGATCGATAACGAGATATAAATTTTGTTCGTGTGCTTTCTCCCTTTTGCGCATGATACTGTTTTGCGATCTTAAATGCAGTTTCATTGGCTTCAGAACCACTGTTTGAAAAAAAGATGACATAGTCACCACCAAGCCATTCATTTAACTTTTCAGCAAGCTGTATCGCCGGTACGTGACTTTGTGTTAGCGGGTAATATGGCATGGTGGTTAATTGCTTGTACGCCGCTTCAGCAAGCTCCTTTCGGCCATAGCCGACATTCACACACCAAAGACCAGACATCCCGTCTAAATACTGATTTCCATGAATATCTGTCACCCATGCGCCATCTGCTTCATGAATGACCATACTTTCATTTTCTTTGTTTGTGCCTTTCATTTGATGCCAGATCAATTGATCGTCTTTTTTCTGAAGATTTTGAGCCTGCTCATGCATTTTCATCTTCCTACGCCCCCATGTATCCGTTTTCATCATAAAAGAAGCTTAGACGGTCCATAACATTGCCTCTCCATTCAGTATATGGAAGAAAAGCAAAGCATATGAAACTGAAACAAGACCACCTGAATCAGATTACCTATCATTTCTTCCCATTATAAAAAAGGGTACGGGCCGTTTACATTAGACAGATCGTCAACTGATTGAAAAGAATGATAAGACATTGTACTTGAAGTCTCGTCAGATCTAACAGAAAGCTGTTAATGCCGACTTCCTTGCAAGAATTCATAAGCCAAAATAGCAAATTCAATTGCCTGACGTTTCGGCGCTTGCATCATATCTTCACCAAGCAAGGCATGTAATTTATCAAGTCTATGATAAAGTGTTTGCCTGACGATATAGAGCTGGCTCGCTGTTTCTTTTTTAGAACCATTGGTTTGTAAAAATATGTTCAACGTTTGGAACAGTCTTCCATTATTTTGCTTATCATATAAAATAACTGGCTCTAAATACTCCTTCACCATACTTTCAAGCAGGCCGCTTTCTTTCATGACAGGCATTAACCGAAGCATATGCAAATCTTGATAAAATGGACTTTTCACACGATGCGGCATTACTTTCTTTAAATGAAGGACTTCTTTGGCTGTCTGAAAGCTTTTCCTCATATGATGAAACTGATCACAGTAAAGACCGATCCCAAAATTGATGACTGTCCCATTATGTTGCTCTCGCTCATATGACTGCCTCATTTCATTTGCCGCTTTCTCAGCGCGCTCTTTCCAATCCTCTATCTTCCTCGTATTCATTAAAATAAACAAGGTTTGTCCTTTATGTTCATAAGAAATCAAGTGAAAACCGGCACGCTGAAAGATGGTACGGCAAGATACGAGAAAATAAAGATTCCCTGCAATCTCTTCTATTTTATGGTTCTTTTGAAAGAGCATTACAACACAGCCTGTCGGTTTTTTCAGTCCTTCTGTTTCTTCAAGATGCTCTAAAATATCCCTTTCTGTATGCTCTTCATGAAACCATTTTTGCAGCCATTCGTTTTCTTTCGTCTTCTTCAGCTCTTCTGTATATAGCTCCCTAAGAATTTGCTGGGCAAGGGCATTCGCTCCTTTATCCATGACGAGCATTTCAAATTCTGAGAGTGTATTTGGTTCATGAATTAACACAAGGTTTGCAAATGTTTGTTTGAGTGCAAATACTGGCTTTTGGTACACTTGATAACCTTCTGGCAGTGAAGCATGTTGCAAATACGTCATAACAAGTTCTTCGGTTTGCTTTGATGAATCACATAAGATAATCGGCTCTCCTTGAACTGGAATTAATAAGAGAATCCCTCTCAGATGACGATACACTTGATCCAGAATGTCCATCTGCGGATGAGGTGTCAGTAAAAGTTCATTGAGCCTTGAAGATAATGTTTCTAAATCAGCCATCATTTGATACTGACGCTCAATCATCATCGTATGGATATGCTGTGTAATGTTGACGAACTTTACTTCCTTGGTAAACAGGATCAGAGGGAAGTCCCGTTGATCTGCATATTCAATCAAAGCTTCAGGCACATCATAACGAAGCGGAACAAATTCAATACATAAGCCTGCTGCACCTGAATCAATGAGCTGTTTTAAAAATTCTTTAAACACATCAAGCTGATCATGAAAAGCTGCGGCCGTTGTTAAAATGAGTTCGCCTCCATTTAACAAATCTTCTACAGCAGGCACTTCTAACACATGTACCCATTTCACTTCTCGAAACAGCCCCTTTTCCCCCGCTAACACCTTTGCATGAGTAAAATGCTTTGTTTTCAACACATCATTCACTTGGAAATGAACATCTACATTCATTCATAAGTTCCCCCTTTGTTTGCCATCCCCTATCCCAGAGGATGCATTGACAAAATCCATCATAATACAGTAAAGTGACAATACTCAGTATCGCACTGAGAAAAGTCGTGCTTGAGACAACCCTAGGTTTCGTTCGACATTGTACAGCCATGTTGTATTCGCTACAGTTGACATTGCTGTGACGAACATCATCATTTGTTTCACTAGATAAAGATCATCTACCGGTTTTTAAATCAAGTAAATCCAAATGCGATCATCCCCACTTGTTTAAATGACCCCAAGCATCATACCCAAATGAACATCATCGCTGTATAGATGCATCTCATGCAAGCAGAACGCCTGTCATCAATTCTTTAGGTAGCGAAATGTCAATCAACTGAAATAATAGACCAATCAGAGCCCCCTAACAACAGGCATGTGCAGTCATTTATAAGAACGACTTTTAGATGAAAGCAAGAAATGGTGACATCTCATATCAAGACTTTGATGAGAGCTTATGTATTCCAAAACCAATTGCCTTCTGCCCGATATCCCCAATCAGAAAAATTCCGAACAATGACAACTCCATGTCTATACTTTAATAGAAGAATTTCTTATTCTCTTCCCTTCGTCATAATCATACCACTGATAAACAATAAAAAAGAAGCACTCTTAGGAAAGACTGCTTCCCTTCTCCTCATCCATATAAAACACTTCCCACAAATGACCGTCGAGATCCTGAAAGCCCCATCCATACATAAAGTCATGATCCTGCTTCTCCTTAAACGGTGACCCTCCTGCTGCAATCGCCTTCTTCATCAGTTCATTTACCTCTTCCCTCGTATCTACCTGCAAAGACATGATGATTTCTGATGCGTTTCTGGCATCAACTAACTGTTTCTCTGAAATAAACTGGAAATGCTTATGAGAGATAAGCATGACAATCATCCTCTCATTGATGATCACACAAGCTACCTGATCATTCGAAAATCTCTGATGAAAATCAAAGCCGAGCTGCTCAAAAAAAGCCCTCGATGTATTCACATGTTTCACAGGCAAATTGATATACACATTTTTTGCTTGTCGCCCCATAGTCCTCCCCTTTCCGAACGAATTGTCTATTTTCAGTATATTCATCTTTTGCTACAGCATCCTTTGTTATATGAAAAAATCAGCGCTCCGCCTTATTCACCTTAATTTTACATAAATAAAAAATCATTGATGTTCTCAAACCTTTGTCTTTTTAAAAAACAAATGATGACTCTCACCATCCCTTCTTTCAATCGCATGTAATCCCTGAATGAAAAAAGCGCTTAGGAAGTAGATATATGCTGGATCTCTCATCTTGTCAGGTGTCCCTTTTTTCGCTGTCAAAGGCTTTGTCCACTTCGCTACACTGTCGTGTCGTTAAAGAACATGTAAAACCAAAACAAGCGCCTCGCATAAAACAAGGCGCTTGTTTTGGTTATTTTTTATATTCAATATGGTAGACATCTCTTCGACGGTCCTTCAATTGACGTACGGTTCCGTCCTGACGCTGCCTTCTTAAAATTTCTAAGTCGACATCACCAACAACGACCATTTCGATATTCGGATTACACTCACCCACAATACCATCTCTTGCAAATTCAAAGTCAGATGGTGCAAAGATAGCGGATTGTGCATACTGGACATCCATATTCTCTGTTTGCGGAAGGTTACCGACTGTACCAGAGATAACCGTATATATCTGATTTTCAACCGCTCTTGCCTGGGCACAATAACGGACTCTTAAATAGCCTTGGCGATCTTCGGTACAAAACGGAGTGAAAATAATTTTCGCCCCTTTATCAGCAGCAATACGTGCTAGCTCAGGAAATTCAATATCGTAGCAAATTTGAATAGCAATTTTACCACAATCGGTATCAAACACCCGGACTTGATCGCCACTTGAAATTCCCCACCATTTTCTTTCATTCGGAGTTATATGAAGCTTATATTGTTTTTCAATCGTACCATCACGTCTAAATAAATACGCAATATTGTAGATTTTCCCTTCTTCTTCAACAAAGTGTGATCCGCCAATGATATTAATGTTGTACTTCACAGAAAGGTCTGTAAACAAATTAATATAGTCCTCGGTATATTCGGTAATTCGCTGAACCGCAAGACTTGGTGATCTCTCTTCTAAGTAAGACATAAGCTGTGTTGTAAAAATTTCCGGGAAAACGGCAAAGTCAGCCGAAGCATCTGATGCCACGTCTACATAATATTCCACTTGATTCATGAATTCCTCAAAGGAGTGAATTTGTTTCATTGCATATTGAATGACACAAATTCTGACAGGGAAAGCCGATTTATAATACCGCTTTGACTGCGGGCGATAATCGACATTGTTCCATTCCATTAAAGTTGCATACGTGCTTGATGCTTTATCATCCGGTAAATAATTAGGATTAATCCGCATCAGACTAAACTCATTTAAAAGCTGGAATGATAAAACAGGATCATAAATTTTGTGCAGCATGACCTGTTCCACATACTGGCGAGGGGTCATTTCTTCTTGATATTTATGATAATTCGGAATACGTCCGCCAATGATAATGCTTTTTAAATTTAATCTTCTTGCTAGGTCTTTTCTTGCTTCGTATAACCGGTGTCCAATTTTCATGCGCCGGTACTCAGGGCTAACCATCACTTCAATCCCATACATATTCATGCCATCAGGATTATGATTGGTTATGTAACCATCATCAGTAATGTCTTGCCATGTATGACGATCGTCGTATTCATCAAAGTTAATTAATAAGCTTGAACATGAACCAATGATTTCTCCCTCAAATTCTGCACAAAACTGCCCCTCTGGAAAATGTTCGAGATGACTTTCTAAATGTTCTCTTTTCCAAGGATCCATCCCTGGGAAACATACCTCTTGCAATGCAATGATTCGGTCAATATCTTCTTTTCTAATATTGCGAATGACCATTCTTTTTTCAAACCGCGTTAAATCAAGCTTTTCTGTCATTGTTTCTTATGCCCCCTGACTGATCCTCTTTTTCAAGCTGATGGAATAGCTGGAGCAATTCGATTTCAGCCATTGATTCTAACCTGTAATCATAGTCTTCAAATTGAAGTGTGCTCGTCACTTTGTTTGGCACAATCACACATTTCATGCCCGCTCGTTTTGCTGCAATTAATCCATTTACAGAATCCTCAAAAGCTACACAATCCGCCGGCTCTACACCTAAACAACTTGCAGCTTGCAAATAAAGTTCTGGATTTGGTTTCACTTCCTCCACGTCATCTGACGTGCGAATGCATTCAAAATAATCAAAAAGACCAATTTGTTTTAGGTGATCAGACACCCATTTATAGTCAGAGCTAGAGGCAAGACCAATCTTAATCCCCAGCTCCTTTGCCCCTTCCAAATAAGCTTTCACTCCAGGTCTTGCTGATTCATTCAAGATTCTTTTTTGAAAACGGGTACGTCGGTCCGTTGTGAGCGCCTCATGATCCAATGGTGTACCGAGCTGCTTTTCCAAATACTCAAATGGTTTAAAGCCTGCTTGCGTGCCAATGACGTTGCCCCAAACAGAAAGAGGCAGCTCTGCCTTATGCTCTGCAAACATTTCCTGCAAAACCTCATATTCATGAGTTTCTGTATCTAAAATTAATCCATCAAAATCAAATATAATCGCCTTTACCAACGAGGCCACTCCTTTTTTTACGAAAGTCTAAAAAATGATACTCACTTTTATCATAACGCTAATAAAATTTACTTTCAAAGATGAATGTCTGCTAAAATGATGATGTAAAAAGGAGCCTGCAACGATTTGTCAGGCTCCTAACATGTTCTATTCATTCTGCAAGAGATCCAAGCGCTCCGATTCGTGGAGAATATGCAATGTGAAAAAGAGCGGGGTTGGTATTACAGATCATTACAGGTTTCTCCGTTCCCTTAAAAATAGTATGTGCGCCCATCTTGTAAGTTAACAAGGAAGTTCACACCAACTTTTACGCATTTTGAAGGTGACGGCTCTCAAAATCGTCTAGGTCAAACGGAAAGAAAAAGCCGCACTCATTGATTTGCGCACGATTTCGTTCAAATAACTCGCGGTCTCGTTTTGTTAAATGACGTCTAGGCTTTAAAATAATGGTATGTACAAGCTGAAGCCCAGTTAAAATACGAAAGGCATCATTCATCGTACCGTTGTATACCCCATCGATAAATGTGAAGGCGCGCTGCTGCTTGTAAATCGTCTGCTGATCACCGTCCATATAATGGGATAAGAGATGATAGAACTCTTTTGATATTTCTTCAATTGCCTGTTCTTGAAGTTCTGTAGCAGCTTTCATTAATCTCACGTGACATCTACCCTCTCTGTCGTTATTCTCCATTCAGAATAGCACAGAAAAAAAGGCATTCGCCAAGGTAAGTGTTTCCTATAAATCACCATGTGTTGAGAAGAGAGGAACGTATTTCATGAACATTAAAGGACACATGCTTTCGCTGAAAGTAAATGAGCACCACAACGACACATCATTAAGTCACTTCTTAAGAAAAGAGGTATCTGCCTCTAAACCGATTATCCACTTTTGGCTCAAACATCAAAAAGTACGATTAAACCAACAGCCCGCATATCACGCTGCAAAAGTAAGTACAGGCGACAATGTCACAATTGATTTATTTGAATTTGAAACAAGTAATGTCACGCCAGAATATGGAGATTTAGATATTTTGTTTGAGGACGAGCATTTACTTATTGTCCAAAAGCCCGCTGGACGCCCAACTCATCCGAATGAAAAAGGACAGACAGGCACCCTTGCAAACCTAGTCGCCTTCCATTATCAAGCAAATGGTGAGGAGAAACGGGTTAGACATATTCATCGGCTCGATCAAGACACAAGCGGTACTGTCATATTTGCCAAACACAGATTAGCACATGCTGTACTTGATCAGATGCTTTCCAAAAAAATGATCAACAGAACATATCTCGCCATTGCAGAAGGGGTTTTCAAGAAAAAGAGAGGAACCATTACAGCTGCGATTGGCCGTGACAAGCACCATGCAGTGAGACGTAGAATTTCTCCAACTGGGCAGAAAGCCATCACTCATTTTCAGGTGATGGGTGTGGACAAACGCCGCAATATCACAGCAGTCCAGCTCCAATTAGACACTGGGAGGACCCATCAAATCCGTGTACACCTCAGAAGCATAGGCCATCCTTTAGTTGGAGATTCGTTATACGGCGGGATGAGTAATGGGATCACTAGATGCGCTCTTCATGCCAAAAAAGTTGCAATGAAACATCCGTTTACAGGAGAACATCTTATCATTGAGGCCCCGCTTCCATCTGATATGGTCAAGCTGATGGAGCCAATAAAGCACTAAACCATATAAATAAGAGCCTGCACGTTATCCAGCAGGCTCTATTTACATTAAACAGATGTTCGTTTGGCATAAATAATGTATCGCTTTGGTGCATTCCCGACAAAATGAAATGGATAACATGTCGTTAACACCAGCTCTTCTTTTTTATTTTGTAAGGTGATGATAGAAGTATCATGCTGATCTACTATTTTTGTATGAGTGATTTCATAAGCAAATTCACCATACGGAACCTTAATCTTCAACTGATCCCCGATATTAAGCTCTCCCGTACGTCGAAACACAGTATCCCGATGCCCTGACAGCACAATTTGCCCATGTTGATCAGGATAATAGCTGCCTTTGTAATGCCCGACTCCTTTGGCAAGATCGTCAGCTTCCGTTCCTTCTACTATTGGAAGGTCAGCTTTAAGTCTTGGGATAATGAGAATGCCATATCCTTTGCCGACTTCAGGGGAAAACTGCTCCTTTGACATAAAGTCATCAACGGCTACCACTTTTTTGGCTTCATCTAACGTTTGCTCTGTTTGAAGGTGAGTAGAGACCATTTGCCATATTCCCCACCCGACCAAGACAATGCCTGAAGTCATCACAATAAGTGCAAGCCACTTTTTCATACTTAAACTCCTTCTTATCTTTTAAGACTAAAGGTTGCCTTTCGTGAACGCTTTTAGCGTGCAGTCGCTATAACTTCTTGTAATGCTTTTTTAATTTGCCTCTCTTTTTGAAACAAAATAGATACACCGTTAAAGCGATTGACGAACGCAGCTGTTGCTTCTAAGTCTTTAGGACCTATTTCAGGATTAATGGTTAAAGGCACTTCTCCAGACACCTCTGCTGGCCTATATCCAGCACGCTCTGCCTCCTCTTTAGAAGCAAAGAATACTCGTTTGTCTACATCTATCTCTTTCCACTCATCAGGTGATACGTAGGTTTTCGCAGATGAATCACCGACATAACGTGTTAATCCTTTTTTCTGTTCACGTGCTCTAAATTCAAATGGCTGTTCCAAAAGCGGGTCTGCTTGATTCCAAATTCCAAGCCCCTTCTCCTTCGCTTCTTTCACAGCTTGCTGGAAGGTGTGATAGTCTTTGTCATTTCCAACCGGCCAAATAAAGTAAGTGGGTGCATAGCCTTTTTTCACAAGCTCCAAATTTGTGTTTATCCCTTTTTTCGTTTTCACTTGAGCAAGAAGACGCCCATAGCTGTCTTTCACTTCTGAACCAATAGTTAATGTGACTTTATCGCCACTTGATAAGAGTGTTTTTAAATAGTCTGTTGCTTTTTGCCCAAAGCGTAATTGGTTTTCATCTAATTCATTTTTAGGTTTGTGGTAAGTTTCAGGTGTGTCCATATTGACAAAGCGTACTTTCGTTGTACCAAGCACAGGTTCTTTTAAATGAATTGTATCTCCATCTACAACACGGTCAACGATTGCTGAATATTCTTTCTTGATCTTTGGTGGCTTCGGCTGGCGTTTTAAACGTTTGATATCCTGCTGATGCCTTGGAAGCACCTGCAACGTGTCATACCTGCTTAAGATACCTGTAAACTCATACCATTGGCTAGACTTCACTTGATCAATTGCTTCTGTGTCTACCATGACCCTAAGGATCGTGCTAGTGTACTTTTCATCTAGAATGATCACATTATATCCGCCACCAACAGGTGTAGCTGGTTTTGATTCAACATAGCCTTTTACTTTCACAAGGCTTCCTTCATATTTATCTGCTTGGCCAGTTTCAAATTGTTTAATCGAGATTCGATTCGGAGTTGGTAATGTTTGGTTCTTTGCATCTATTGTGATGCGACCATGATCTGGAACGATCTCAATCATTCCTTTATAAGAAGTCACTTTGCCAGTGACTGTCACCTTCATGCCAGCTTTCAGTTCTGGGAAATTTTTTGGCTGTGCTGAATAAATATTGACTCCTGCCGTTTTGTCCTGAATATATGTAGATAATTTCCCATTCCCTATGGCTGATTGATCCGCTGTCACAACCCCACTTACTGTCACCGTTTCTCCTATCAACTGTCGAGCTTTTTTGATTTTCATTGGTTTCACATGTTGCCATGTCGTTACTTTCTTCTCAAAAGCTCTTGCCTGTTCTAATGTGAAAGTGCCAGACAAAACGAATTGCAGACTACATATCACCAAAATCAAACAACAGATATGCTTCATTTCATTTCTCCCCCCTATTCTTTAGACCTCTTTCATAGTTTACAAAGAAAATGTTGAATTTGAATGGATTTCATGTAAACATCTCTAGCTTTTATTTTATTGGAAACGTAATGGTGACTTTTGTTCCCTTTAAATTCTTGCTTTCAAAATGGATTGTACCGCCATGACTTTCAATGATTTTATTCGTCACCATAAGCCCAAGCCCTGTTCCTTTTTCTTTCGTCGTATAAAAAGGTTCCCCTAACTTACTAATCGCATCTTCTGGGATTCCTTTTCCTTGGTCTTCAAATATTAAAATAACTTGATCATTTTTTAGCATGGATGTCACTTGAATGACACCTGTTACGCCATCCATTGCTTCAATTCCATTTTTCAGTATGTTGAGGAAAACCTGTTTTAATTCATTTGGAATTCCTTGAATCTGCGGCAGCGATGGTGAAAGATTTTTTTGAATCGATATCCCTTTTAATACGGCCTGAGATTCAACGACCATACTCACTTCTTCTAGCAGTAGGTTGACATGAACAGGTTCAAATTTCACCGACTTGCTTCTAGAGAGCACAAGGAATTCATTAATAATCGCCTCGAGCCGATTAAACTCTGACATCATCACATCTGCATAATCCTTTTGATATTTTTTACTCTGAATCATCAGCTGTAAGAATCCTTTTAACGATGTAAGCGGGTTACGTATTTCATGAGCAATGCCAGCTGCAAGCTGACCAACTGCTGACAGCATCTCAGATTTCATCAGCATCTTCTCTGACTGCTTTTGGTTTGTGATATCCTCTGAAATGCGCATAACTGTTGACTGCATTTTGTCAGGGTCATCAATTCGGTGTAAAGAGACTCTCTCCCAACGTTCCCGTCCTGATAAATCTTGAAAGTACATCTCACCTGTCCAGCTACCTTCTCTTAGGCACACTTCCCATTGCTTCGCTAAATCATTACATTGACACAACCTTTGATAGACCGAAAAAATATTCTTGCCGATCAGATCGAATTCATACTGTTGCACAAAGTGACAAAAACGCTGGTTCACGCATTGAATGATCCCTTCCTCAGTTGCGACAACAATATGAATATGACTGTTATCCAGTGCTGTCACCGCAAGATGAAGAGACTGTTTGATTTTCGTGATTTCAGTCATTTTAATCCATGTCATCGCCGCTCCCTCATAATCCTGATAAAAAATAGGCGTAATGTGAACGGTAAATTGCTCCCCTTCGTTTGTCTCAATCTCACGCTCAATGACACGTCTGTCTGACATAACGGATTGAATATCATGATAAAGCGTCTCATGCGCCATCTCCTGTGCAATCGACTGAAAGGATTGATGATGCTGCAATTGTGCCGAAGTGAATAAAGATGCTGCTGCAGGCGTGAAATAGCGAATATTCATCTCTTGATCCACAAACAACGTCGCAAGCTCAGGTTTCACCGAGGGACGATAGAGCTCTTCTCTAGTCACCTTTAAGTTGTTTATGATATTGATAAATTCTTCGTGCTTTTTCTGAAGCTCCTCTATTTGCGCATTCTTTATTTTCAATTGAGCCCTTGCCTCTTGCTCTTTTTGCTTTACTTCATTAAGTTCATTTTCTAAATCGACAATACGCTGTTGATAGACTGAGTTTGGGTCCGACATGCCTAGGTACCTGCCGTTCATTTGATTTTTTTCTATCACATTCATCCGAATGAGAATGACGTATACTCCCTTAAAACGGCGATCAAAACTTTTCACTGTAAAATCTGCATACTGCTTCCTGCCCTTTTTTGAAATGAGGACATGTTGAAAAACAATCTCTGTCTCATCTGTCCACACCTTCTGAAATGTTTGTCTCATCATCTCTTTTATATAGTCAGGTGTCACATACTCACACGATTGATTCGGCACTTCTGAATGGTCTAGGAAGGAATAGGCACCATTTGAAATGGCAAGTATTTTGTCACAATCATTGATCACCATACATGCGTCATAATTCGCACCCACTTCTTTCATATATTCTGCAGCTCGTTTTTTCAACTCTTCATGAAACTTGGCATTATTCGGATGTTCATTGGATTTAGGAACGCTTGAGTGAGTGTAAATGTTCCACCTTTCATTTAACAGATGAAACAAGTGAGGGATATTAGGCACTTTATCATTTGTCCCTAATATCAAAACCCCTTGATCTTTTAAAGCATACTGAAAACGGGACAATACTCGTTTTTGCACTTCTGGCTGGAAGTACATCAGAACATTTCGACAACTGATAAAATCGAGGTGGATAAAAGGTGAATCAATCAATAAATTGTGAGGGGCAAAGACAATATGTTTTCTAAGCGACTGCTTCACAATAAAAGCGTCACCTTTCCTTTTGAAATATCGCACCCGCCATTTCTCTGGCACCCTTGCCATTGCCTCTACTGAATAAAGGCCTTTGCTTGCGGTCTGAATGGCTTTCCGATTGATATCTGTTGCAAACACTTGCAGTTCTATTGAAACTTGTCTTCGCTTCATTTCTTCTAAAAATAAAATGGTAAAAGAATAGGCTTCTTCCCCCGTTGAACATCCTGCAATCCAAATACGACAACAAGGCTTCTCGCTTTTTATCACATGTTCAATAATTGTTGGAATGATCTTATTTTCACATAGTCGATAGGCTTCCATCTCTCGAAAAAAAGAAGTAGCTCCGTTTAAAAGCTGGACATGTAAACGATCAAGCTCATCTGGCTCCATCTCTAATAAGCGATCGTACTCTGACAATAATGAAATCGGCTTTTTTGCACATCGCATTCGTCTTTGAATAACAGATAGCATTCTTTGTTTTTCATAGGTTGAAAAAGCGATACCTTTGTACATTTCAAGTCGTTCAATAATTCTTACCAGTACCCGATCTGCTAAATCGACATGTGGGACGTTCAAAATGTTGGCTATATATGTTGCAAGGGCAGAAGGATCTGTGAATGTTTGATGATAGATGCTGTCAAAACCAATTTTTGAATCACTACAAGACACTGCTGTACCGCCTTGCTCGATTAATTGAAGCAAACCACTCCCCATACAATGGCCTTTTTGAAATAAGATGGCAAAAGCCTCCTCTTTTTGAACTTTTGCAAGTGACTGAAAGAAAGAGTCGACAGAGCATTGCTTATCCGATGGAAGACGTTCTGATACATACAGTTGATTGTTTTCTGTCAACGTCACAATGGCATTAGGCGGACAAAAATAAATCGTGTTTTTCATGATTTTTTCGCCATGACTAATTGTTTTTGCCCGGTAACCAATCGGTAAAACAAGTTCTTCCAAATCTGCTATCCAATCGCTCGACACCCAATTTTGCACGACAATAAAAGAGGCATTCAGTTCATGTGGAAACGACTGAAAAAACGCCTTAAGACTGTGCTGTTCAAACGGTGTAACACCTATTCCAATCACTGGTGCCTGCACATGTTTGCCTTCTATCAAACGATTCATGATTTTGTCCTGCATCTGGTACCCCCATGTTCATTCGTCTGATACTTTTTTTCGACAAAAAGAAAGAAAACCCTCTAATTGTAAATAATGTTTTTTGCATGAAAAAGGGAGAACTTCCTCACATTAAAACAGATTGTATAAAATAGAAGGAGGAATCTCTATGCAAAACGAACAGCAACCATTACAAGGCAGTGCTCCGCAGCCTGAATTCAACCATGGCGGGCATGAATTATTCGATTTACATGAAATTTTAGCAGGGATGATCAACATTTTAGATCAATATATGATCTTGAGGCAGTTTATCCAAGATCCTGTATTAACCGACATCTTGGATCGCCAATATCAATTCGTTTTGTCCCAGTATAATGTCACTGTCAATAGTTTTTCTACCGGACAAAAGCCTAATGAAGAAACATCGACTTATATGATGAAAGAAAAGACACAGGTGACGTACGGCATCAAACCATCACAGCCGAAAAAACCAAATCAATCGTTACAGGATGTTAAAGACTTAGGCATTACAGGCCATATGCTTAATTTGGTCAAGTCACACTCAGGATTACTAGCAATGTCGGCTTTAGAAGTAACAAATCCAGTCGTTAGACGTGTTCTTTCAGCTCAAATTCCAAACTTTATCGAAATGGCGTATGAAATATTTTTATATCAAAACAAACATGGATATTATCAAGTCCCTCAGCTTTCTGTACAAGACATGAAAGCTATGACTTCTGCTTTCGTTCCAATGCAAGAGCAAATTCAAATGCCGCCTAGTAAAGCAGATAAACCACTTCATTAATTAAAAAAACGGCTGACCTGTGTTGCTATCAGCCGTTTTTTCTTTCGTACGTTGTCTTAAACTGTTCTTCAAATTCAGTCAGCAACTGACCTGTTGCCTGTTCAAATCCTCTTTCAAATCGACCAGTTTTAGCGGTTTCCTTCATGATCTCATGAATGATGTCTCGTCCGTAAAATCGTACCAACTCATAGATCATATAATAGCTTTGTACATAGACATCTGTCTCATATTTCACCCGTGATTCCTGCCAATCACTATCGGAATGAAGTGAATGAAAAGGGATGACCTCAAACCGTTCAGATGTCGCATTTAAGACGTCATAGGCTGTCCATTCTGCTACTCCTTCATGGAACCATAGAGGAAAGATCGCAGGAGACACTTCATATGCATGAACCTTTTCATAAAATACAAAATGAGCATATTCATGGATAAATAAGGTTGTGAAAAAGTAAAGAGGCAATGTCTCTTTTTTCAACAGTTCATCCCGCTTATCAGGATATAATCCAATCATTTGGTCATGATCAGAATAAAAGCCTGTAATATGCTGAATACCTGCAAATTGTTCAATTGTTTTTTTATCATCGAAATAAATAATGTCTAAAGGTTTGTCTGTTTCAAATTGAAACACAGAAGCTGTCCTCTTCTTTGCCTGCTCCAGAGCTTCTATCGTCAGATCAACGAATACCTTCTCTTTCTCTGCATAGTAAATTCGAATATGATCATAGATTTGCTTATTGAGCCCCTCCGTTAAGACCGTTTTGGGAGATGACTGTTGCTCTAAATATTGTCCTGTGAACTGAAATGCAACATAAACTAAGTACGCGGTGAAGGCATAAAAAATGAGACCTGCTGCAATCATACCGCCTACAAGCTTCTTTTGAATTAATGACTGATTGGCTTTCATTTACTCCCCACCTGAAATCATCCTGCATCCTCTTTCTATGAAAAAACAAAGATCAACAAGAGGTGATATATTTGTTAATTTATGCAGCATGATGTGGGAGGTTCTCTTTAAAACAAAAAAGCCGCATATGACATACGGCTTTTGTCGTAGCTATTTCGATTCAGGGAAGACACGTCTGACTGTTTCAGTAAATTCGTCGAATAATCCTGAAATTGGCTCTCCGCTTCTAATGCGTTTGACGTATCCTTTCATACGATCAACAAAGTCTGGATTAGCAGATACATACACGTTATCAATTTGTTGATCAGTTGATTTCACTTTGTCTGAAATTTTCTTTTTTAATTCGTCTGTCACATTGCCGCTTTTATTCCCCTCAAGCATCACTGCAACAAATGCATTTTTACCTGTGACAAGCACATGAGCTGTTTTTACTTCCGACATGTTGGCTACGAGCTTTGACGCCTTATCTGCCACTTTTACCTTCTGCGGTGTTTCGACATCTGGCTGATCTTGTCGCATGTTATCGTTTTTATATGTGACATTTTCGTATTGACGTTCCATCGCCCCTCTTCGCTCATCACCTTGGTTGTTCATTCCACACCCAGTGGTGATCAGAGTAGGAACAAGTAGTATAGATAGTATCCATTTCTTATTCATCAATGATTCCCTCCTTTTGTTCCTAGGTTTTTCATAAAAGAGACTTTTTATGCACATATCATCTATGACAGCAAAATGAATTCATAAATAAACATCGTTTGGTCATCCTAAAAAAGATGAAGAAGTATCATCACGATCAAATGGAGGGATTCGTTTGTTTAAAAAAAGAAAAGGCATTAGCACAGGCGCACTGATCGCTGGCTCAACAGCCATTATTGCACTATTCTCCCCTGTTTTACGGAAAAGGTTGAAAGGCATGGCGACTATGAAGATGTCTCCTATGATGAAAGGCAATAAGCATAATCATCAACAACATGAGCATTCTCAAAAGCAATCGCATGCGCACCAAGAGACAAAAGGTACTGCAGAAGTCGCTCAAATGATGAAGCAGGCATTCTCATCCGATCAAACGAATGAAACAGATCATCAACATCATTCATCATCAAGGCCAAATCAACCGCCAAGAGGAGCTTATGCGAAGCCTCTTCACCTTGATGAAAGTGTCATGAATGTCATGGATGATGAATCCATCCAGCAAGTGATCAATGAAATAGAGCACAAATAAATCATCAGGGGCCAATCTAGGCTCCTGATTATTACCTGAATATGCTCTTTATAAAAAGAGCTTTTGACAGTTGTGAGTAAATAACGAATAAAATAAGCAAAATCTCTTCATCCTTCATGATTTCACCTGCCCCACTGTCTTACATGTATACACGCAAACATTTTGCATCCCAACACCTTCAAGTCAAACTGTTACCAAGAATGCTCCTCTTGAATCTCAAGAAGAAACCTCACATCTTGTATTCAATTGGCATTTGGTGATCTTCACAGTCTGGCTCTGTTTATAATAAAGCACTTTTCCCTCATACGCCTTATCCCCCTCATAGTGAACTTTTTATTAATTATCTTTTTTTACTTTCCTTTTCAAACAAATTTTAGTAATTTTAAAAAGGTGATTTCATTTGTTAAGAGACCTCTTTATTAATTTAACAATCCTTGTCACATTCCATTATTTATTTATGCTTGTGTTTAAGGAGTATTTTTCAAAAAAGGAAGACACCTTACTCAGACAATTATGTAAGGGAATTGCATCTGGATTGCTTAGTGTTGTATTAATGTTCTTCTCTATTAAAACAGGGCAAGCAATGATCGACTTAAGACATATCCCCCTCATTTTAACGGCTTTTTACGGCAGTATTGTACAAACATTCGTTGCATCATGTATTGTCATCATTGGACGATTATTAATCGAAACAAATGTCGTTTCTTTCGTGAATATTTTTTCCTTGACAATGATCGTCACAGCTTCTTATCTAATTGCTGAACGCCATATGAACCATGTAGTGAAAATACTGTTATCTATTACGATAGGTAACCTGATGGCATCCATTTTATTTATCATCTTTGTGCACGAAACATCGTTTGAACTGCATTCCACCTATTGGATTTTTTCGTATATTGCCGGGGTGTTTAACTTTTACGTCATTGAGCATCAAACAAAAGCATATCAGCTTTTAAATTTGTATGAATTCCAAGCTCATTATGATTTTTTAACAGGTGTTTTAAACAAACGAAAATTTGACGAAGTGCTGAGTCATGCTTTTTCTTTGAAGTTAGAGCAACCTCTCCATCAAATATCCCTTTTATATATAGACATTGATTACTTCAAATCCATCAATGATCAATATGGACATCACGAGGGAGATATCGTATTAAAAGAAATCGGAACAACGCTGATCAAAAACACAAGAAGCTCTGATTACATTGGACGTATCGGAGGAGAGGAATTTGCTGTCCTTCTTCCTAATTGCTCAGTTGAAAAAACATGGCAAAGTGCAGAACGATTGCGGAGAAAAATAGCCGATCAGCCGATTTATTTACAAAATGGGACATCCATTCATATTACAGTTTCAATCGGATGTGCTTATTACCCAGGAACACTTACAGACATCAAGCAATTACCGATTATTGCTGACCAAGAACTTTATAAAGCCAAGCAATCAGGTCGAAATCAAGTGAGCTTTTCCGCGAGAAATAGAGACCATCTGACATAGAATTTTTCCTCTTTTTGGTACATGTAATTATTTTTAAAAAAGTTTTCGGATTACTGTTGTTTTTTCGCGCAAACACTGGTAAAGTAAAAGTAATTATTTTTGTTCGTTATCACCTTTAAGAAGAAAGTTTTGAAAGAGTTTTCGTCTTTGAAGTTTGTGTAAGAGCAAGAATAGTGAATTTAAGCGTTTTGATCGCTTTAGGAGGAAATTTCATGTTAGAAGGTAAAGTAAAATGGTTCAACTCTGAAAAAGGTTTCGGATTCATCGAAGTTGAGGGTCAAGATGATGTATTCGTTCACTTCTCTGCTATCCAAGGCGATGGCTTCAAAACTTTAGAAGAAGGTCAATCAGTTTCTTTCGAAATCGTTGAAGGTAACCGTGGACCACAAGCTGCTAACGTTAACAAAGCGTAATCTAAGAGCAATAGCTCTTTTAGCACTTTATAGAGTGAAAGGAAACCGCTCGGCATCTGCCGGCGGTTTTTTATTTTTTATGAAAAAAGAGAACCGCAGGTCGGGTTCTCTTTTTAATCATCCTTCTCCTTTAACTTCTGCAAGGCAGCACGATACATGTCATCATTCATTTTTTGGTCTGGTTCCTCTTGTTTGATAGGTGATTCTGGCTGTTTAAATTTTTGAAGTGCCTGTCTGTAGAAATCATCGCCAGATACATGATTATTTGTTTGAGAAGGCTCTGATGTGTTTGTTTCTTCTTCTGGCTCTACATGTCTAGCGGATGCTTCCGGTTCACTGCGCGGCACGTCAGGCTGAATTAGCACATCTTTTTTACTCTCTTCTTCCTTCTCGACCGATGCGTATCTGACATTGAACGCTACTAACCCAATAATAACAAGGACAGCAGCTACTAACGCTACAATAATCGTCACCAAAAGAACCCTCTCCTTATCGCTTAAATGACGCTGTCACTGATGCTACACGTCTTCCTAGTGCCTTTCCAAGCTCAATTCCTTCATCAGAAATCAAGTCGTCAGAATCAACCGGACATGTCACACCTGCTCCATAATAAGAGCCGTATAAGGCATTCTCCGGTACATTTCCAGGAAGACCTACAACAATCATTCCTTGGTGGAGCATTGGCGTGATCAAGTTGTGCATTGTCATTTCTAAACCGCCATGCGTCGTAGCAGTTGTGCAAAAGACTGCACCAACTTTATCAATGAGTTTCCCTTCTGCCCATAAATAACCAAGGCGATCAATCCAAGTCTTTAATCCAGAACTAATGGTACCAAAGTGACCAGGGCAGCCCCAAATAATCGCATCCATTTGATCGAGCTTGCGAATATCAGCATCCTTCACATGGTCAATGAAGACTTCTGCATGTTCTGTTTCACTCGCACCCGCTGCAATGGCTTCAGCCAATGCTTTCGTATGGTCACCTTCACTATCGTATACGACATAAATTTTCATTTATAGTCCCTCCACACTTATCTTGCATCTTGGTTTGCTTCCTTAGGTGCTGGAAGCAAAGTCATTTCTTGTTTTGTATGCTGTTTCACTTTGCGCTCTTTATCCTTACGTACATCACGTAGGAATAAACTCAGAATGACACCAGCCGCACAGAATAATGTAACCCACATGTAAGCATCATTAATCCCCATCACGTTTGAATCAACTTGAGCTTTTGTAAAGAGCTGGGTATAAACATATTTTTGAGCAGCTTCTGCTGTGATGCCCATATGATGCATCACATTGGACACAGAAGATTGGAACGAATTCATAAAAAACGGATCCGTTGTATTTGTTTGATCAGCCATATTTGAATAATGGAACGTCGTACGATTCGTATAAATCGTCGTGATTAAACTTGTACCAATAGAACCACTAATTTGTCGTAACGTATTGGACATTGCTGTACCATGACTGTTTAAATGCTGTGGTAATTGGTTCATTCCCGCTGTCATGACAGGCATCATCAAGAGTGACATACCAAATGCACGTATTGCATACATGAGCACAATGTGACTGTAAGAGGTGTCAATGGTGAGCTTTGTAAATTCGTAAGTTGTGACAACTGTAATCAACATCCCAACAATCGCAAGCGGACGAGGTCCAAATTTATCAAATAAAATCCCTGATATTGGTGACATAATCAGCATCGCAATCGCTCCAGGAAGCATCAACAGACCCGACTGCAAGGCAGTAAATCCAACAAGGTTCTGCAAATAAATTGGAAGTAAGAACATTCCTGTATACAATGCGATGGTAATAATGATGTTAATGACACTTGATAAAGAGAAAATGCTGTATTTAAACACGCGGAAGTCAAGCATTGGGTTTTTCACTTTTAACTGTTGGATAATAAAGATCATGATCGCAATCGCACCAATAATGATTGTGGATAAAACGATCGGATCTGTCCAACCATCACTTCCCGCTTCACTCACACCGTATAGAAGCGAAGCAAATCCGACAACAGAAAGAACCGCACCGAGGCTGTCCAGCTTGATCTTCCTTGGCTCTATAATATTTTTAAACATAAAGAAAGCCGCAATAATGACAATCGCACCGATTGGTACAAGGCCATAAAACATAATACGCCAAGTATAATGTTCAATAATATAACCAGACAATGTTGGCCCTACAGCTGGTGCAAACATCATCGCCAGACCAAAAATCCCCATTCCTTTCCCTCTGTTTTCTGGAGGGAAAATAAAAAGGATTGTTGTCATGACAAGCGGCTGCAAGATACCGCCACCGACTGCCTGAATTAAGCGGCCAATGAGCATCGTAGAAAAGTTAGGCGCAATTCCGCAAATAAATGTACCCAGTGTAAATGAGATCATGGCCAAAAGGAATAAACTACGCTGTCCAAAACGTGTAATTAAAAACGCAGATAACGGAATTAACACACCGTTGACAAGCATATAACCTGTTGTAAGCCACTGAATTGTCGTCGCACTGACATTAAATTCTGTCATTAAATGAGGCATGGCTACATTCAAAAGCGTTTGGTTTAAAATCGCTACGAATAAACCGGCCATTAAAATGATCAGTAAAGACAAGGAGCCTGTTCCCTGTTTTGTCGCTGCAGGTTGATTTGCCATCTCAGACAACCTCCTTTCATTTTTTCATATCACTCATCATTAAGATGAAATTTTGACAGATGCATTCATACCTGGAAGCACTTTGTCAGATGGGTTTTTAATTGAAATTTTCACTGCCACTTTTTGTGTCACTTTTGTATAGTTACCACTTGAATTTGTTGCTGGTAGCATATTAAACGTCGAGTTTGTTGCATAACCAATTTGTTCAACAGTTCCTTCAAATGTTGTATCAGGATCACCATCTACAACGATGTCCACTTTGTCGCCTTTTTCAATGTTTTTAATATCTGTTTCTTTGATGTTAGCTGTAATGTACAACTTGCTTAGGTCAATTGTTTCTCCAAGTACTGTACCCGGCTGCACTTGTTGATTGTTCTGCACTTCTTTTTTGACTAATGTGCCGTCAGCAACTGCTTTGATATTTGTTTTTGCTTCACCTTCCACTTTTGCAACTGTGCTGTCTTTTTGCACTTCGTCACCTTCATTGATATCCCAGCCTTTGATTTGTCCAGCTACTGGTGCTGTAATTTGATACATATCACCTGTCACTTTTGCTTCATCTGTTTTCACAAAGTTTGTGCTCTCGTAGTAGTAATAAGCACCTCCTGCAATAATGGCAAGAATCACAATAAGACCAATTATGTTCGTTAGCAATAAACGACCTCTGTTCATGTTTTGTTTCTCCTTTCATGTATGAAAATATAGTGTCATCTGCTTTAGCAAGCTTAGAATACCCATCATCTGACAGAATATGAAACAAACTCACATATCCGCAAGGTTTCTCTTTCTTCTGCTCCGCTAAAAATGGTGTGCAGCCATTTATACTTTATTGTTCACTTATGAGCAAAGAGCAGAAAAAGAGGAAAAGACGATCGGCATCTTTTGAAAAACTTATATTTAACAAGATTAAATATTAATAAATGAAAATTGAAATGTCAAAGAGAAAGTTTTACTTTTTTTCTGGATATCACTTCCTTCTTCACACAACAAAACCTCTCAGCCCCTATGCTGAAAGGTTTTTTCAAATGTGCTATTTAAGAAAGGACTTCTTCTTTTTGAAAAAATTTTTTTAATGCGAGAAAAACGTCTGATTTTTGCTTTAAAATATAATGCTTAAATTTCTCATCCTGAATATGTTTATACGCTGACATTAACGTCGAGTGCCGATTATATTGATTCACTTCGCCATAGCAAAATAAATTGGCTTTCTTCATAATTTCAGTAACAAGCTTCACGCACCTAGCATTATCGGAGGTCAAATTATCACCATCAGAAAAATGGAAAGGATAAATATTATACCGTGATGGCGGATATCGTTCATCTATTAGCTCTAGTGCCTTCCGATAGACAGATGAGCAAATGGTTCCGCCGCTCTCACCTCGCGAGAAGAAATTCTCCTCATCTACAACCTTCGCCTCGGTATGATGGGCAATAAATGCAATATCGACCGTTTCATACTTTGTCCGTAAGAAGCGTGTCATCCAAAAGAAAAAGCTCCTTGCCATATATTTTTCCCAAAGCCCCATACTCCCGCTCGTATCCATCATTGCTAAAACGACAGCTTTCGACTCTGGTTTGGTGACTTCATTCCACGTTTTATATTTAATATCCTCTGGATATATGGGATAAAAAGAAGGACTTCCAGTCATCGCATTTCGTTTAAATGCCGAGAGCATCGTTCGTTTCTTATGAATATTCCCTGTTAAACCTGTTTTACGAATGTCGTTGAACTCGATTTGTTCGACAATGATATCGTCAAGCTCCTTTTGTTTCAGGTTTGGCAGCTCTAGCTCATGAAACAGCGCTTCTTCAAGATCCATTAATGAGACTTCTGCTTCGTAATAATCCTCTCCCGCTTGATCTCCAGCACCTTGACCCTTCCCCTGTCCTTGCTTGCCATCTGATCCATCACGTGCGACGACATCTCCAACCTGACTGTCTCCATCTCCTTGACCCACATGCTTATTCTTATCATAATTGTATCGAATTTTATATTCATCCAATGATCTGATTGGGATTTTGACAACATCTTTCCCATTGGACATAATAATACTTTCCTCTGTGACAAGATCCGGCAAATTATTTTTAATCGCCTCTTTAACTTTTTTCTGATGGCGCTGCTGGTCGTCATAACCTTTACGATGGAGGGACCAGTCTTCCTGAGAAACAATAAACTGACTTTTATCTTGCTGGGACATTCATCCCCCTCCTCACCTGTTTACATAATTCTTCTAGCGATAGATTCCTTTATCATATGCAATGCTTCATACAGATTTGACGATCATTTTTAAAAAAGACATTACCGGTGCTTATAAACGCCGATAATGCCTCCTTCATTTATTAACGATTCAGAAGACTGCCTACATATTTTAAAAGTTCATTTGCACTTGTTGAATTATAACCATGCTCATCAATCAGCCTAGCCACCACTTCGTTTACCTTTTTCAACTGTTGCTCGTCTGGCGTCTTCGTTGAAGTCGTGATCTTCACAACGTCTTTTAAGTCAGCAAACAGCTTCTTCTGAATCGCCTCTCTTAATCTTTCATGTGAATTATAATCAAAGCGCTTGCCCTTTCTAGCATAAGCGGAAATCCGAATTAAAATTTCTTCCCGGAAAGCCTTCTTGGCGTTTTCAGAAATACCGATTTGTTCTTCAATCGAACGCATGAGCTTTTCATCTGGATTCATTTCTTCACCCGTTAACGGATCACGAAGCTTGTTTTTATTGCAGTAAGCCTCAACATTATCCAAGTAGTTATCCATGAGCGTTTTCGCAGATTCTTCATAGGAATACACAAATGCCTTTTGAACTTCCTTTTTCGCAATATCGTCGTATTCTTTTCGGGCGACAGAAATAAAATTCAAATACCGTTCCCGATCTTCGCTGGAAATAGACGGATGCTGATCCAATCCTTCCTTTAAAGAACGGAGCACATCAAGTGCATTAATGGATTCCATATTCTTTCGAATAATGGTCGATGAAATTCGATTGATCACATATCGAGGGTCAATTCCGCTCATCCCTTCGTCGTGAAATTCCTTTTTCATCTCATCAATATCAACGGATTGGAAGCCTTCGACATTTTCTCCATCATAGAGGCGCATTTTTTTCACCAGATCAATATCAGACCGCTTCGGCTCCTTTAATCTCGTCAAAATGGAGAACATTGCCGCCACCTTCAGCGTATGCGGCGCAATATGAACATCCGCTACATCACTTTCTGAAATCATTTTATGATAAATCCGCTCTTCCTCTGTCACTTTTAAGTTATAAGGAATCGGCATCACGATAATTCTTGAATGCAAGGCTTCATTTTTCTTATTTGATATAAACGACCGGTACTCGGTTTCATTCGTATGTGCAACGATGAGTTCATCAGCACTAATCAAGGCAAAACGACCTGCCTTAAAGTTCCCTTCTTGGGTTAACGAAAGAAGGTGCCATAGAAATTTTTCATCACACTTTAACATCTCCTGAAACTCCATCATCCCGCGGTTCGCCTTATTGAGTTCCCCATCAAACCGATATGCACGCGGATCAGATTCTGACCCGAATTCAGCAATTGTTGAAAAATCAATGCTGCCAGTTAAATCGGCAATATCTTGAGATTTCGGATCAGACGGACTGAAGGTTCCGATGCCGGTTCGTTTATCCTCTGAGAAAAATATCCGCTCGATTTGTACATCCTCAATGCGGCCTCCATATTCCTCTTCTAACCTCATCATATTCAGGGGCGACAGATTTCCCTGAATACGTATACCATACTCTCTATAAAAATCTTCACGAAGATTTTGCGGAATGAGATGGAGCGGATCTTCATGCATAGGGCAGCCTTTAATCGCATATACTGCGCCATTGTCTGTAAGTGAATATTCCTCCAGTCCTCTTTTGAGTCTCGTCACAAGTGTCGACTTCCCGCCGCTTACCGGTCCCATCAACAATAAAATACGCTTCCGCACATCTAAGCGCTTTGCTGCAGGATGGAAATATTCTTCAACTAACCTCTCTAGTGATTCCTCTAACCCAAAGAGATCTTGATTAAAAAATTTGTAGGTTCTGACCCCATTCTTTTCTTCAATCCCGCTGTCTTTAATCATATGATAAACGCGGGAATGAGCAGATTGAGCGACAAGCGGATTTTCCTTAATAATGTCTAAATAATCGCTGAATGTGCCTTCCCATTTTAAACGCTGCTCTTCTTCTCTGTGCTGTGCAATTTTCTTTAAAATATCCATACGAACCTCCTCTTTCAAGATTGAAGCTAGAAATCAGATACTGTTTTACAATCTATGCGGAGGCGTCCTATTACATGCTTTTGTTCTTCAAAATGACGATTTGCCAAACTGAATTGACAACCATCTGCAAGAGCCTTCATAATAAAGGAAAAACAGGAGAAACATGATCTTCTTCTCCTGCTTTTCAAGGCGAACTTCACACCATATGAAACAGGCAGCATAGGAACAAAGGGATAAGGGGGAGCTTATATGAGAACGGTCATTATGATGGGCGTCATCATTACGTTTTTAGTATCCATTTTCACCGCTGGCTACGAAAGCAAGCCTGGTAAATGAAAAAAAGGATGTTCCATTAGCGGAACATCCTTTATTCATTTATTTCGTGTTTTCAAAATCAAGAACTTACATGAGATCACGATAATTTTGCTGCCGAAGAGCCTCATATACTAGAATAGCTGCTGTATTTGATAAATTAAGTGAACGAACATGTTCCGTCATTGGCAAACGAAGACAGCGGTCCATATTTCGTTCAATCAAATCTTTTGGCAATCCGCTCGTCTCTCTGCCAAATATGAAGAAATAATCTTCATCTAACTTAGAGTAATCAAACGTTGTATGCGGCTTTTGACCAAATTTCGTCAAATAGAAAAATTGTCCCTTTGGATGTGCTTCAAACAATTCATTTAATGAATCATGATACACAACGTTAGCATACTTCCAATAATCAAGTCCTGCACGTTTTAGCATTTTGTCATCTGTCGAAAAACCAAGCGGACGAATTAGATGAAGTGTTGTATTAGTTGCTGCACATGTGCGTGCAATATTTCCAGTATTAGCTGGAATCTCTGGTTGATATAAAACGACATGAAGTCCCAAAAAAGTTCACCTCTAATTTTCTTTTCCGCTCAACATTATACCATTAACTACTCTTTGAAGCATCGTCCAAAATGTGAAAAAAAGCATAACGAATAGATGGCGTGTAAGCTGTCGAATCCTCATAAGACCAATAGCGCATGCGGCTATCATACGTCTGTGCATTTACAAGCGGCATCCCGCTTTTATCATGGTCAACGACAATCGTAGTATGGTTATAACGCCCATCTCCTTCAAAATCGTAGCAGATGACATCTCCTATGCTAAGCTCTTTAGCCTCCTTTAGCATCTTCGCTCTTAATCCGGCTTTAGAAGTTGTTAAATAATTTTTCAAAGAATGAGCCACTGTCCAGCTATAGCTCCACGTATGAGGTCGCACCCACCAACCTGACCCCCGATTAGGATATCCTCTTGTTGGCGCATTCCCTGCTTTCAAACATTGAGAAATAAAATTTGTACAGTTATCTTCAAAATTTTTATATGCTGGATTCCTTTTATTCCAGTACGTCTCCGCATATTGGACAGCCGCACGTCGATCATAATGAAAGGCTCTTCCAAATTCCTCTTCATCCTGAAATCGAACTAGAGCAGTTTCTTCACTTTGTCTGTCTACCTCGATCATATGATCTTTGACAAGGATGTCGTTATATAGAAATGCTTCCCTTTTTTCAACCTGTTCTTCTAAATAAAACGAATCATCTACATCCTTACAGACATATGTGAGATGAGCAAGATATTGTACATGCAAAGTTCCATCATCCTGAATCGTTGAGTGCAAAAGCTTTGCTTTCGCTTTCGCTTTGACAATCTCAACACGTCTTCTAGCGAAAAGCTCCTTCTTTCGATCTACTGCTTCTGCATCAGAAATAAGTTGCGGCTGTCGCATCATATGGCCATTTATTAAATACTCCAGCCTGTCTTCTACCGTTTGTTGTATTAATCGTTTCACACAGACACCACCAAACTTTTATTAAAAATCCTCTGTTTGGTTCATTCTATGTTCCTATGGACGCTATTTAGTATTTAAAGGTGTCTGTAACAACTCAATCCCTTTGATGATCTCTTGTTTTACTTCTTCGTCACTTTCACGATCAAGAGCTTTCTCCAGTTCAGGAAGCTGGTTTTGGTCACCAATTTTGCCAATCGCCCAAGCAGCAGTTCCTCTTATAACTGGTCTTCGATCTTTGTGCATCAATTCAACTAAATCTGGTAAGGCGGACGTGTCTTTAAAATGAGCAAGCGCCAGAATCGCATTTCGCTGAATAGGTTTTTTCCCCCGCCATGATCCAGATATATAACCATATTTTTCTTTGAATTCACGATTGCTTATCGAAAGCAGCGGCTTTAAAAGCGGCTTTGCAATCTCAGGGTCCGGCTCCATTTCTGGATGAAGATGAAAGTCTTTTCCTTTATTGATTGGACAAACTGTCTGACACGTATCACACCCATACAAGCGATTTCCAATTTTTGAACGAAACTCGTCAGGTAAAAATCCTTTTGTTTGCGTTAAAAATGAAATACACCTTTGAGAATTGAGCTGTCCCGGATTCACAAGAGCCCCTGTTGGACATGAATCTACACATTTATTACACGTCCCGCACTGATCTTCAATTTTCTCATCTGGTTCAAATGGAACATTTGTAATCATTTCAGCCAAGTACACATAAGACCCAAACTCTGGCGTGATAATCATACAGTTCTTCGCACTAAAGCCAATGCCCGCTCGCTCTGCTACAGCGCGATCAGACAGCTCACCTGTATCGACCATTGATTTCGTTCGTATATCTTCGTGCTTGTTGCGCAAAAATTCCTCAAGCATATCGAGCTTCTTTTTCAGCACTACATGGTAATCTGTTCCCCATGATGCCCGGCAAAAGATGCCTCTTCTAGCATCTTTTGTACTTCGAGGCGCATTCTTCATCTTAGAAGGATAAGCGAGCGCTATCGCAACAATTGATTTGGCTTTTGGAAGGAGCAAAGAAGGGTTTGTTCTTTTTTCGATATCGGGTTCTTCAAAGCCCGACAAATACCCTAATGATTCATGTAAGATGAGTCGGTCCTTTAATGAATCAAATGTATCAGCACTTGCAAATCGAATTTTATCTACACCAATTTCTTTTGCATATTGAATTAACTCTTCTTTTAATTCTCCAACATGAATCACCTTGCAAACCTCCTTTCTTTGTTTCTTCTGTTGTTTTCAGTATAATACGAATGTATCATGACCGATTGGAGTGAGTCACTGTGAAGATATATATGGAAATATCTCATCAACAAAGCCCGTCTATCCATGTTGGGCAGATTGAATATTCAAATATTGAAATTGGTAAATCACCTCAAATGTTAAAAGGTCGATTACGGCTCTTTCAAGAATCTCTATTTTTCGAATATGAAGGAAAAGCACTAAAAGAAGTACCAGCCATTAAAGAATGGATTGACCTTATAAAAAATGTTCCCTTTCTTCCAATTCTGTCTGATATTCAAAAAGAGATATTTATTGACTCTATCAACTCCGTACAGGACTTGTCGACATTTTTCTCGTTAAAATATTTTTTACCAATTCTCACACTGGATGCTGACCGTCTAAAAGAGCCGCTTTTGCTCAAAAGAAGTGATTCTCGTCATGTTGAATGGATAGACGAAGCAGGACAGAAAGGCTTATTTTCTCAATCTGGAGCAGCACAAATATCCACAGAAACAAAGAATATCCTTCAAATCATCCTTTTTCCACCCTCTATTTCCTGGGAAAAGAGTGATGCACTTCTTCAATCTTTAACAAAGATGTTCACACAAATACATGGCGGTGAAAGCACATATCATATTTTTGAAAAAGCACTGTAAATCATCCATGGTGCTTTTTTGCATTATGTTAACATAATAAAAAACGCAACACTTCGTTTATCTATGAAACGAAATACTGCGTTATAAACAAAATTTATGTATTGGAGCGGGTGATGAGAATCGAACTCACGACATCAGCTTGGAAGGCTGAGGTTTTACCACTAAACTACACCCGCATCAATCTATATCAAACAACATCACCGCATTGACTTTTATTATGTTACAACTTTCTTAATTATTCGTCAAGAGAATATGAAAATTTTTCGTCAAAAAATTCATATCCTCCTTTTATATTACGATAGCTTATTAATCTACTTGAAGAGAAGCATGGCTAATGTCCTTTAATGCTTTGTTTGAAAATCCTGCACATTCACATGTATACCATCCTCATCTGTATCTGAAACAGACGTTAAGTTAAAAGGCAATTCAACAAAACTGCCCTTTGTCATTGAAAAGGGATCGTCGTCCAACCCTATACTTCTATGAATTTTAAGATCATCATGTTCACGTTCTAGTAAAATGAGGATGTTTGCCTTTTCATTGTTTTCATCTTGCCTTTAGACTAGCAGAAAATTCTGATGTCTCACGAGAAAGCAGTTTGCTGTGTTTATATTGCTCTATAATAACGAACATTTCTTTGTTCTCTTTCGTTAACCCTTTCACATCAACTCAATATATTCAGCTACTGCATTGAAAAGTTTCTTTTCTCTTGTTGTCACTTCCATATTTTTCTTTGAAGACGCATTCACTTTTGTGGTTTCTGACTCTTTTTTGGTTTCTGTCGGTGTTGTCTCGACCTTTTGATAGCAGAAAGACAGAAAGTCATATTGATCGCCTTTTTCTCTCTTTCAATATGTCTATCAATATCCTAATTTTCGAGCTATTATACAAAAAAGATGAAGGAATTTACCCTCATCTTTTTTTCTGACGGATGGTCGAAATGATTGTCACGGCTAAAAAAACAACAAGAAAGATAACAATCATTAAGATGAAGAAATTCGGTTTGATTTGAAACGTAAATGCAGATTTCCCCTCCATTTCAAAGGCAAGACTATTAAGTAAAAGTTCGTTATTCGTTTTTGATTGGAACAGATGGTAAAATAGTACACCAATTGTTAACATCGGAAATCCTAAGAAACCTAAAAAACCGCCAACAATGGCACCTTGTTTTATTGCCTGTAGGTTCATGATCTTTGTCCTCCCATTCCACCAAGTAATAGCTGCTTTAAAATCGATTTACCATCTCCCATAAACGGAAGAAGGTATAGTAGCTGAATAAAATACGTAATGGAAAAAATGAAAAACCCTGTCGAAATTGGATTTTCATCTAAAAATAAAACGGTCACAATGATTCCAACTGCACCAATCAAGCCAGGAACGAGCGGTCCAAGCAATGTAATCCATACCTGTTTTTTATGATATGGATTTAATACAGGCCTTACAAACTTGACTGACATCATATCGCTGGCAAAAAAACCTTGAGGACCATCACGTCCAGCGAACTTCCGATGCGCATACCCATGTGCGGCCTCATGCAAAGCAGTCCCAGTAATTAATCCAAGATAAATAATTGAAAAATAGATCGCAATGGCTACAATAGATGCATCCGGAACGAATAAAAAAGCGATTCCTGCCATCACCATAAACAGCAGCCAGAAAAAGATAATTTTACGTGTAACCATTCGCAATGCAGTCATCAATATTTGAAAGAATGAATGCCCCGTACAATCAAACCGCTCCTTCAACTTCACTTGATACTGCTTAAAAAATTGACAGCAGGCCGTGACAACTGGATAAGGTGAGCGATAATGGATGGAAAGCAAATGGTGCTGATTAAGCCCTATGATTAGCTGATAAAAATCACGAGCAATCACCGACTCATCTACTTGAAACAAATCGGCAAGCTCTGCCGTGATATTCGCTTCTGTCCTCTTTCCGTCAACCTTCTTTAACATATGATATGCACTCTCATTAATCGGGAGTGTGCTTCCATATTGCGTATCAGTCAAATGCTTCTTTTGTAATGTCACATAAGGCGCAAGAGCCGGAACTCGCTCAATCTTTAGCTTACTATTAAGAAGTTGAATCATGTGAATACCTCCATGAAAAACCTTTGTATATGGCAAAGATGAGCAGTATTTCAAATCCTGCAACAAGCAGCCACTGAAGCATTTGACTTGATTCTCCTATGACATAGTTACCGATAAAAACAATCGGAATCATGATCAAAATAAGCGCCCCAAATGAAAAAATACCAGTGTATGGATTATTTCGATCAAGCGGAAGTAAAATACCCACCACATAGAAGAGAGCCGTTGCATTGAAAAGGACAGCAATACCAATAACTACAGTCCAGATACTTTCCGGAAGCGTGATTGTCGTGAGCATAAACACGGCGATTTGCATGAACCCGACCATCAGAAGCCCTACAAATTTAAACAGGGACACTTCCCACGATCTTAAACCGAACGTTTTATACATTCCTAACATTCGTTTATCGTTACCAAATGAATTAAATGCCGTTAATCCAGCTAGCGCACATAAGACAAAAAAAGCTTCCCCTTCAAACCTGAAGACAAATTGATAGCGAACGAACAATATCACAATGAGGAGAATGAGAAAGTTCAAAATATTTTCTTCGTTTCGCACCTGTGATTTCATTTCCTTTACCACAAGCGACCAATTTTTCGATGTAGAAAACGGCAACTTGTTTAAAAAGGTTAACGCTTTTTTCTCTGCCATAATCGGCATAAGAGCGAGAGAAATAAAAGCGCCACCTGCTGATAATAAGATGAGCAAGATCAAGATGGCATAGTTCACCCCTTGGGGAGACATCCCTTGTGTTGCCAGAAAAAAAGGGGCTGTAAAATACATCAAATGATAATCAAACTGTACATATGATTGCTGAATTTTATTGATATCAAAATGAGTCATTGCATAAGCCACAACTAATGCTAATAAAACAAATATCGCTGCAAATTTTTGCAACGGCAGTTTTATTTTAAGAACAAGTACATAAATCATGTTGTAGATGAACTGCAAAAGCGCTAAAACAAACAGCGACTGCAGGAGCACCATGACAAAGAAAGCAAGGATAAAGGAAATCCCAATCCCTTGAGCAATAAAATTAGGTAAAAGCAAGATGCCGATAAAAAACAAAACCAATCCCGCCACCACTGTCATCATTGGGATGAAATAGCCAAGACTTTTCTGAAAAGTAGAAAGTGGGAACCAGCTTAGTTGCATGGAAAATCGGTCCTGTTCGGGTGTTCTGACCTTGATGAGAACAAATAACAGACTTGTAAATATGGATGCATTCATCGCCATAGAAACAACCAATAATCCTAGAGAACGTTCATCCCCATTTAAGAAAGCCTTCATAAATACCCCTGTAAAACTATATCCGATCATTGCACCCATTGTGACTGCAAACAAAAAGAATAAGACAACTATGATTCGCTTCGTTTGAGTATCAAAGAGCTTATACATTTCCTGCTGCCACATTTTAAGCATCATTTTAGAAATGATTAATGATTTCATCAAAATGTGCACCCCTATCACTTAACATTGAAGCTTTCAGAAACACCTGTTCCAGTGTGCTTGATTGATACTTATCCTTTAGGGCTGAAACCGTTCCTTCTTCCATTTTATTTCCTTTAGAAATAATGGCAATTTTGTGGCACAGCTCTTCCGCTGAAAGCATATCATGCGTTGAAAGCAAGATTGCACCATGGTGCTGGGCATAACGCTTCATTAGTTTCTTTGTGTTTATAACCGCTTCAATATCAAGTCCCCTAAAGGGCTCATCCATGATCACCATTTTACTATCAAGCATAAAGGCGGCAATCAATTGTGTCTTTTTTTTCATACCATGTGAATATGTTTCAATAGGTCGTGACAATGCCGAGTCCATATCAAACAATTCAATTAGTTGATTTCTTCTATGAAATGTTTTACATTCATACATAGAAGAAACAAAATCTAAATACTCATCACCAGTCAATGCTTCTGGGAGTAGCAGGTCATCTGGAACATAGGCTACTTGTTTTTTAAAAAATGGGTCATCATTTGTGACACCATGTATGGTAATTTTTCCTTCTGTATGCTTAATGATACCGAGTATACAGTTAATCATCGTTGTTTTGCCAGATCCATTGGGACCAGAAACAGCGACGATTTGGTTTGGTGCGATGTTTAAATCAAAATTTTTAACAGCAGTCACATTATTTTTATACGTCTTGGTTAAACTCTCAATCGTAAACATAGAACCTCCAAGTGTCTGCATATTCTTTAAAAACAGATCAGGCTAAACCGCCCGCCACAGACGGTTTAGCCACGATGTCAGATCTAAGAAGTAAAAAGATGAATCCTAAGTATAGCTACTTACATTCAATATTGACTTTTAAGCCACTTTCCCACTGAACGGCTCCTGTAAAGCTACCTTTGCCGTTTGCTAAACACCAAACTGCTGCTCCTAGAACGACTGTTGCTCCCAATCCTAAAAGGACTGCAACAAATACTAAGAACCAAGCTTGGTCTATAATAGCAGGTTCCATCGTGGAATAGTCAACTTGCGGCGCTGCATAAGTCATACTTTTCACCTCCCAGCTTATGATGATCGTATCACAGGGGCAACTCTACTAACATCAACAGAAGATCCCATTTTCGACCGAACATATATTTGGATAAAATGTGACTTTTTAATCAATTATTGTCTTTTCTCCTGCAGAAACCCTCTCTTTTTCACTAGATTTCAACACTCCATATGAACTAACGAAACCATAAAATGGCAAAATAGCCATCTTTTTTTGAAATAGTCCATTTTGATCATCTCTTCTATTTATTCTTTCATTTTTTAAGAGATAGAATAAATTCCTTCAATATATCAGATATAAAAGACCTATTTATATGTCGTTATAATGTGAATTATGAAATATTTACTGATGATTCTGACAAAAGAAGTGAGTATATTTTAATTCTTCTCATTTCACCTGAAATATGTATATACAAGAAAGTCTATTGGGAAAAAAGCCCTGATCACCTGCAAGAGACCACAACAATCTTCACTCTTTCCATTTGATGAAAACAGCAAAGCAGCCTGCTCAAAGTGACTGCTTTGCTATTTGACTTATGAGGAACTTACCGTTGACGTCATATGAGGAAAATCATAGTTACCAATAATTGCACCTGCCGCACATTGGTCATGCATCGCCACTTTTCTTAATTGAAAGGAGCGGGGAAAGGCCCTTATCCCAAATGAGAGATAAGAGCCTTCGAGTTGTCCAATCAACGAATTCTATTGATTTGTTAACACCATTCTTAAACATACTATTTCTATAAATAAACTTTATTTTATAAATTCGTTATTTTGTCCTTGTATGCTTTTCATCAATTCGATCGTAAATCGCCTCTATTCGCTCTCGGTTGGTATAAATTTCATATTTATTACGCTCAATTAATATATCCAATGTGAGATCCATGTGCTTTCTATACTTTTTTCGTTTTTTCTTTTTCTCCATTTTCATCATCCCTTCTTATTAAATAAAAAAGGCCCCTCACCCCGCTTGAGTGATAGAGCCTTCGGTTGACCGATCAGCAAGTCATATTCATTTTTAAGTATGCTCATGTTAATACATATCATTTCGACCTGTCAACGATTTTTATTGTTTTTTCAGATTTATCTAAAAAATGATTGACCAAGCAGAAAACAAGGTTTATAGTCTTATTAAATATTTCTTATCAAGCCAGTCTTATTAAATAGAAAAAAGCACATATTTTTGTGCTTTTTTTTTATCAATTATTTAAAAATCGAATATCTTGAAAAGGATAAAACACAAATGATGTCGTTCCTTGAATATCACTCTTCTTAAAAAGACCTAGACCATTACGGCTGTCCATTGAATTTTGACGATTGTCGCCCATGACAAAATATTTTCCTTTCGGGACAGTAAGAGGACCAAAATCAGGTGTCAGCAAAGTACCTTTTGCGGCTGCCTTCTTTTTGTTAGAAGCTAAATAAGGTTCAGCCACCTTTTGACCATTTACATATAATTGATCATGTTTCATTTCAATTTTATCACCTGGTAAACCAATTAATCGTTTCACGTAATGAGTGCTGTGGTCTTCCCCATCTAGTACAATAATCTGCCCTCGTTTATAATCGCCGAAATAATCGACTGTTTTATTCACAAAGACTCGTTCTGTATTATGCAGTGTCGGATACATAGAAGAGCCTTTTACTATATACGGTGCAAATAAAAAGTTACGAATGATAAAGACAGCAATGAATGCAATGAAGATGGCTTTAATCCAGCCCCATAATTCTGATTTCTTTTTTTGTGTTTTAGTGTTTGTTGTCATAAGCTCCTCCTAAATCCCCTAGGACAAAATGTGTGCTGCCAATTGATGATCAACGTTAAAGCTTGTTTCCTCCCTAAATATAAACATATTTTGTCAACAAATCAAGATGTAAGAGATAAAAAGACAAGCACTTTCTGTGCTTGCCCAATAGTCAGTTAATTGGCAGAAGAATCCGCTGTTTTTTCTTTGTTTGTATTACCATAGAAATAATCAGATGGATTAACTGGTTTAAAATCAGACAGTTTATGGAATCGAAGCAGATCCCTGTAAAGCACTTTATCTGATAAGCTTAACTGATTATCAACCCGGGCTTTAATGGCCTCTGTCTTTTTATTTTGTTTCACTACCTTGCCAGTTTTCGTGTCATAGACCGTATTATCAACAAGAGTGTATTTCGGTGTGACATAGTTTCCGTTACGGAACGCAACCGTATCATCATGCTGTTTAGAGAATAAATCTGTCCCAAAATTCACAAACTCATTTGAGTCAATGCCTTGCAAGTGAAGAAGCGTCGGCATCACGTCCACCTCACCACCAAAGGTATGATTCACGCCTCCCTTTTTGCCAGGAATACGAATCATCAGTGGTACACGCTGATTTTGTGCATTTTGATAAGGTGTAATTTCTTTGCCTTGAATCTCACTCATAGCACGGTTATGATTTTCAGAAATACCATTATGATCACCATATAACAAAATGACAGAGTCTTTATACAAACCTGATTTTTTCAAGTCCTTGAAAAATTGCTCTAACGACTCATCCAAATATCTTGCAGTTTGGAAGTAATTATCCACTGTTTTATCACCAGTTGTTGCTTTTGCAATTGTGGCATCTTTTTCGTCTAAATTAAATGGATAGTGATTTGTAAGTGTCATTAAATGTGCATAAAATGGTTTTTTCATTGATTTTAACAACGGGATTGATTCTTTAAAGAACGGCTTATCCTTTAGCCCCATATTCACAAGGTTTTCTTCATCCATGTTGTAATAAGAGGCATCGAAGAATTGATCAATTCCCATATGCTTGTAAATCGTATCACGATTCCAGAAAGATTTATAATCCCCGTGGAGCACTGCACTTGTGTAGCCTGCTTTTTGATCCAAGATGGCAGGAAGTGATTGATACGTATTTTCACCTTTTGTCACAAATGCCGCACCTTCTGGCAAACCAAACATACTATTATCCATCATCAGCTCAGCATCTGATGTTTTCCCTTGACCTGTCTGATGAAAGAAGTTATCAAAATACGTAAAATCATCTTTTCCATGAGCCAGCTTATTTAGAAATGGTGTTACTTCTTCTCCATTTAATTTGTAGTCAATTAAGAACGACTGGAAGCTTTCTAAATGGATTTTAATGATATTTTTTCCTTTTGCCTTGCCAAAATACTCTGCATTTGGTTTAGCATAATGAGACGTCGTATAGTTCACAACATCTGTCAAATCATCACTACTCGCATTTGCGACCTGCGTCGCATTTTGCGCAGTTTGCACACCGTCATAAATCGCATAATTGTAAATACCTAAATACTTTACAATATACTTATGATCAAATGTTCTTGTTAATAATTCTGGACGATCCTTCTCAGCTAAGTGAAGATTTACAAAGAATAGCCCAACACCTGCTGCAACAACGAGCAATGCAAACGTCTTTTTCATTTGGAAATTCTTAATTTCCGGTCTCCGGATAACAATGGCAATTAAGATCAAGATATCAAGGAAGTACAAAATGTCATGCGGCTTAATACTCGCTAACACACCGCCAGTCATACCTCCCCCAAGATTTCCTGCTTGCTTCATTGTCGGGAAAGTCAAAAAGTCATCAAAGAAACGATAATACGCTACATTTGCATATAAAAGTGCGGACATAATAAAATCAATAACAATCAAAACAATAGCAGATTTACGCCCCTTGAAAAAGAGAGCCAGTCCCAAAAACACAATGGCTGAACTTAATGGATTTAATAAGAGAAGCCACTCTTGAAAAGAACCTTTTACCCCTAAATTGAAGTTCAGTTTATAAGCTGCGTACGATTTTGCCCAAAACAAAAGGACAGCCAAGACAAAAAAGCTATATTTGTTCGCAAATATTTTTTTCATAAAACCTCTTCTTTCTGATTATCAATCTGATATAAATGAAATCATAAAAAATTTACATTCATTTTGCAAATGTAAATCTTCTTCACCAAGCTTTCCACTACCCTTATTTAGCCGGACAAGTGTGCTCCTTTAATATAACGGATTACACGCAGAATAAGTTTCAAAAAAAATGGAGTAAATAAATTGATAAAAAATATCCGTTTACATTAAACTTACGCAAACTTCATATTTGATTGAGTGATGATCGTTTTGTAAATCACTCAGTATTACTTTACTTTTTTCATCTAACTGTGTCAAAGTAATTATAAAGAAAAGGAAGAATCACCTAGGTTTTCGACTTATTTATCTACATTTATACAAAATTCGATTCAAATTTTTTTAAATCCTTCACTCCTTTATTGTGACTCAATATCCCCTGAGTCATGTATCCCCACTCTTTTTCAAACAAACCTTAAAAACAATTTCAAACAAAAAGCTTGATGTTCAAAATAAATGAAACCTTTTATCTTATTAAGCGTTACTAATAATATGAAAAAAATGAAAGGAGTAGATAAAATGGGATTGATTTTAGACTTGTTAACTTTTGCTGTGTACCTCCCTTTTTTACAAGTAGATGAAGAAGATATATCAAGAAATGCAAAACATCTCAAAAAATATGTCTGGTTTCAAGACTTATTGAGTCATAAAGAGTATAGGAATCTGATCATTCCCCATAAAGATGTTCGCCAAGTGATCGGCCGATTTAAAACCGATAAGCTTGATAAAAAACACTACAACACAAAATGTGAACGTGAGTTAAATAAAGCACTGCTCCGTGCCAAGTAATGAATATAAAAAGAGAATTGAAGACCATACAAAATTGGTTAAATAAAATGAACAACTCTTTCTCTGTAGTTGTATTTGACGATAAAAGGGGGCAACCTATCGTGTTTTTGAAGCGAATGGCTGCAAAAATTGGAATTGGCGCTGCAAAAAGTGACTGTACATCCTTGAAAGCCATTGATATTCTTGATTTTGACTTGTAGAAGTCGATTGTAAGGACGCCAGAAACTTCAAGCGCCGTCTTCCTTTTATACAAGAATTCGAATTTGTTCCAGTCACTGGTCCATTTTATGGATTACTTGATGAACTTGAAGTCATATTTTTTATGAATGAAAAAGGCGTAGAAATGCGTGTGGAAATTGATCGCAAAGCAAGAGGAATGATGGGGTGGCTTGACGAAATGATTACCGAAGGAGAAAGAAATGCTGCCATTCGTTTTGAAGGAGATCAACTGATTGGAGATATTGACTGGATAGCCGATGAACTCGAAATATTCATCTCACAATATGGAGATTTAGAATATAAAAAGAGCCTAGCTATATCAAGTGCATCCCAAATTTAGACACAGCCCTAAAATTTGCAGGTGCTTTTCTTTTGGCTAAAATTACAAGTGAGGACACAATCAATGCGGTAAAACGCTACTTAAATGAATGTGGAGTTGCTTAAGGCAAAACAACAAGGCATGAGTCTGAATCAATACCGAACTCATGCTTCAAACGCTCTGTAATAAGAACCCTTGTCTCATCACTTTGTTTTAGTTAAACTGACGAACCTGCTTCTCTTCTTTCATGATACTACTGCCACTAAATCAAACAAACTCCCCAACCAAATCATATAAATCATGAAATTAAATTCTCTCGGTGATCTTGATGATCGTATTGAACCAGAGTTCAAAGCGACAAACGATGCGGGTATTAAATGTTTCAAGAAAAAATTGACGCTTTGACAACTTACTCGTATATTATGTATAAATCCATCTCTTTCTTATAAAAGGAGGCCTCTCATGTGTTTGTTTAAAAGCTGGAGAAAGAAACAGAACAAACAGCCGACCCCTGCCGAACAACAAGAATCTAGCATCCCTGTTAACTTTTCCACACTTCACTTTGGCACTGACACCGTAGATGATTTTTTATTCAATTTAGACCTTACATCCAAGCTCACAGATCCCTATAAAGAAACAGATGTGAATAAACTGAACTAGAACTTTATCAATCCATGACTTTTTATACTCAATGAATGGAAGAAAGGCGGATTAAATGAAAACATATTATTTCATCAGACATTGTCAAGCAAGTGGACAATCCGAAGAAGCGACTTTAACGCAGCAAGGAATCGTTCAATCACAAGCACTTGCTCAGCTCTTTTCCGACATCCATCTCAATCAGATCATTTCAAGTCCTTACAAAAGAGCAGTACAATCCATTGAGCCACTTGCTCATGAAAAACAACTCAAGATTCACATCGATAACCGTCTCTCTGAACGCGTGTTAAGTAGCAAAATACTTGATGATTGGTATGAAAAACTAAAACTTAGTTTTACCGATATGAATATCGTCTTTGAAGGCGGTGAATCAAGCCAAGATGCCATGTATCGCATTGTAGAGGTACTTCATGAACAAATAGACTCAGAAGAAGATCACACCCTCTTTGTCACACACGGCAATATCATGAGCTTGCTTCTCAAACACTTTGATTCAACAATAGGCTTTAAAGAATGGAAAAACCTAAGCAATCCAGATGTGTATATTTTGAAATACCACAGCGCTGACCATGTGAAAATAGAGCGTATGTGGAATGCCACATAGAAAACAACAGAGTCGATTCTGCCGTTTTCTCATCACATTGCACTTACTGACGTAAAAGTCTCGGCCTATTCATACGCTTCCTCACGTTCCACTCACCATTTCATAAATCTGTTTGTCTCGGTTTACTGAAATTCGTCTACACCCAGCAATCGATTAGCTAGTTGAATAGAAAATCGACACAATTTGCGATGAACTTCTTTTCGTTAGCTGTCGCGATTTAAACGCACAACCCTCCAAAAAATCTAAGATCGCACCATGGATTGTGTTTAATTCATCTTTCACGTTGAAAGAAATTGAAAAAGCCCTAATATCATTTAAACGAATGGGAATCATGATATCTGCGATTCCTTACTGTAATAATGAATTGTTGGTGATCTTAGAGTTCTAAAGCCGTCTTAAAATCAACACTCCTTTTCAACTTCCTAATACCTTTCGACAAGCTTCGTACAATTATTAGGACACGATAATTTGTTCGAAAAAATAAAAAAACGCCCTAACAAATATGTTAGAAACGTTGTCATAAGGGATTTCTAATCCCCCTTTGATACCGGTGGCCGGGGTCGAACCGGCACTCCGTAAGGAACACGATTTTGAGTCGTGCGCGTCTGCCAATTCCGCCACACCGGCATGATGATTATAGAGCACAACTTATATAAAAAATAATTGGTGCCGAGGGCCGGACTTGAACCGGCACGGTAGTCACCTACCGCAGGATTTTAAGTCCTGTGTGTCTGCCAATTCCACCACCCCGGCAGTCTTTTCAAAAAAGGCGACACCCGGATTTGAACCGGGGATAAAGGTTTTGCAGACCTCTGCCTTACCACTTGGCTATGCCGCCATCATTGGAGCGGAAGACGGGATTCGAACCCGCGACCCCCACCTTGGCAAGGTGGTGTTCTACCACTGAACTACTTCCGCATATAAACTGGGCTAGCTGGATTCGAACCAACGCATGACGGAGTCAAAGTCCGTTGCCTTACCGCTTGGCTATAGCCCAATGATAAAATGGGGCGATTGATGGGAATCGAACCCACGAATGCCAGAGCCACAATCTGGTGCGTTAACCACTTCGCCACAACCGCCATAGATGTTATGAATCATTTAATTGGCAGGGGCAGTAGGAATCGAACCCACACCGGAGGTTTTGGAGACCTCTGTTCTACCTTTAAACTATGCCCCTATGAAAATAAAATGGTGGAGGGGGACGGAATCGAACCGCCGAACCCGGAGGGAGCGGATTTACAGTCCGCCGCGTTTAGCCACTTCGCTACCCCTCCACATTTGAAAAACAGTGCCGGCAAGAGGACTTGAACCCCCAACCTACTGATTACAAGTCAGTTGCTCTACCAATTGAGCTACACCGGCAAATAGTGGTGGCTCGGGACGGAATCGAACCGCCGACACACGGATTTTCAGTCCGTTGCTCTACCAACTGAGCTACCGAGCCAATATCATCTTAAAAATGGCGGTCCGGACGGGACTCGAACCCGCGACCTCCTGCGTGACAGGCAGGCATTCTAACCAACTGAACTACCGGACCATTTTAACATCATCATTATTTGGTTGCGGGGGCAGGATTTGAACCTGCGACCTTCGGGTTATGAGCCCGACGAGCTACCGAACTGCTCCACCCCGCGACGATATAAAAATATGGTGGAGGATGACGGGCTCGAACCGCCGACCCTCTGCTTGTAAGGCAGATGCTCTCCCAGCTGAGCTAATCCTCCAAATAAAATGCTGGTTTATACTTTATGATAATTGGTGACCCGTACGGGATTCGAACCCGTGTTACCGCCGTGAAAGGGCGGTGTCTTAACCGCTTGACCAACGGGCCCTTTATGTATATGTATCTTGTGGCGGAGAGCAAGGGATTCGAACCCTTGAGACGGGGTTACCGCCTACACGATTTCCAATCGTGCTCCTTCGGCCACTCGGACAGCTCTCCAAATTGGCTCCGCAGGTAGGATTCGAACCTACGACCGATCGGTTAACAGCCGATAGCTCTACCACTGAGCTACTGCGGAATGAAGAAAGTCTGGCGATGTCCTACTCTCACAGGGGGAGACCCCCAACTACCATCGGCGCTGAAGAGCTTAACTTCCGTGTTCGGTATGGGAACGGGTGTGACCTCTTCGCCATCATCACCAGACAATTTAGTGACAAAAGATATTATACTATGTATTCAAAATAAATCAAGAGATATCTTTAAAAAATATTCTCTCAAAACTAGATAACAATGTTCATGCTTCACATTAGAATATAGGTTAAGTCCTCGATCGATTAGTATCTGTCAGCTCCACGTGTCACCACGCTTCCACCTCAGACCTATCAACCTGATCATCTTTCAGGGATCTTACTTCCTTGCGGAATGGGAAATCTCATCTTGAGGGGGGCTTCATGCTTAGATGCTTTCAGCACTTATCCCGTCCGCACATAGCTACCCAGCGATGCCCTTGGCAGAACAACTGGTACACCAGCGGTGCGTCCATCCCGGTCCTCTCGTACTAAGGACAGCTCCTCTCAAATTTCCTGCGCCCGCGACGGATAGGGACCGAACTGTCTCACGACGTTCTGAACCCAGCTCGCGTACCGCTTTAATGGGCGAACAGCCCAACCCTTGGGACCGACTACAGCCCCAGGATGCGATGAGCCGACATCGAGGTGCCAAACCTCCCCGTCGATGTGGACTCTTGGGGGAGATAAGCCTGTTATCCCCGGGGTAGCTTTTATCCGTTGAGCGATGGCCCTTCCATGCGGAACCACCGGATCACTAAGCCCGACTTTCGTCCCTGCTCGACTTGTAGGTCTCGCAGTCAAGCTCCCTTGTGCCTTTACACTCTGCGAATGATTTCCAACCATTCTGAGGGAACCTTTGGGCGCCTCCGTTACATTTTAGGAGGCGACCGCCCCAGTCAAACTGCCCGCCTGACACTGTCTCCCTGCCCGTTAAGGGCAGCGGGTTAGAAGGTCAATACAGCCAGGGTAGTATCCCACCGATGCCTCCACCGAAGCTGGCGCTCCGGTTTCCAAGGCTCCTACCTATCCTGTACAAGCTGTACCAACATTCAATATCAGGCTGCAGTAAAGCTCCACGGGGTCTTTCCGTCCTGTCGCGGGTAACCTGCATCTTCACAGGTACTATAATTTCACCGAGTCTCTCGTTGAGACAGTGCCCAGATCGTTGCGCCTTTCGTGCGGGTCGGAACTTACCCGACAAGGAATTTCGCTACCTTAGGACCGTTATAGTTACGGCCGCCGTTTACTGGGGCTTCAATTCGCACCTTCGCTTACGCTAAGCGCTCCTCTTAACCTTCCAGCACCGGGCAGGCGTCAGCCCCTATACTTCGCCTTACGGCTTCGCAGAGACCTGTGTTTTTGCTAAACAGTCGCCTGGGCCTATTCACTGCGGCTTCTCGGGGCTTTAACACCCTAAGAAGCACCCCTTCTCCCGAAGTTACGGGGTCATTTTGCCGAGTTCCTTAACGAGAGTTCTCTCGATCACCTTAGGATTCTCTCCTCGCCTACCTGTGTCGGTTTGCGGTACGGGCACCTCTCACCTCGCTAGAGGCTTTTCTTGGCAGTGTGGAATCAGGAACTTCGCTACTAAATTTCGCTCGCCATCACAGCTCAGCCTTTTCGGGAAACGGATTTGCCTATTTCCCAGCCTAACTGCTTGGACGCGGATATCCATTACCGCGCTTACCCTATCCTCCTGCGTCCCCCCATTGCTCAAATGGTGAGGAGGTGGTACAGGAATATCAACCTGTTGTCCATCGCCTACGCCTTTCGGCCTCGGCTTAGGTCCCGACTGACCCTGAGCGGACGAGCCTTCCTCAGGAAACCTTAGGCATTCGGTGGACGGGATTCTCACCCGTCTTTCGCTACTCATACCGGCATTCTCACTTCTAAGCGCTCCACCAGTCCTTCCGGTCTGGCTTCTCTGCCCTTAGAACGCTCTCCTACCACTGTTCGTTAGAACAGTCCGCAGCTTCGGTGATACGTTTAGCCCCGGTACATTTTCGGCGCAGAGTCACTCGACCAGTGAGCTATTACGCACTCTTTAAATGGTGGCTGCTTCTAAGCCAACATCCTGGTTGTCTAAGCAACTCCACATCCTTTTCCACTTAACGTATACTTTGGGACCTTAGCTGGCGGTCTGGGCTGTTTCCCTTTCGACTACGGATCTTATCACTCGCAGTCTGACTCCCAAGGATAAGTCATCGGCATTCGGAGTTTGACTGAATTCGGTAACCCGGTAGGGGCCCCTAGTCCAATCAGTGCTCTACCTCCGAGACTCTTACCTTGAGGCTAGCCCTAAAGCTATTTCGGAGAGAACCAGCTATCTCCAGGTTCGATTGGCATTTCACCCCTACCCACACCTCATCCCCGCACTTTTCAACGTGCGTGGGTTCGGGCCTCCATTCAGTGTTACCTGAACTTCACCCTGGACATGGGTAGATCACCTGGTTTCGGGTCTACGACCACGTACTCTTGCGCCCTATTCAGACTCGCTTTCGCTGCGGCTCCGCATCTTCTGCTTAACCTTGCACGGGATCGTAACTCGCCGGTTCATTCTACAAAAGGCACGCCATCACCCGTTAACGGGCTCTGACTACTTGTAGGCACACGGTTTCAGGATCTATTTCACTCCCCTTCCGGGGTGCTTTTCACCTTTCCCTCACGGTACTGGTTCACTATCGGTCACTAGGGAGTATTTAGCCTTGGGAGATGGTCCTCCCGGATTCCGACGGAATTTCACGTGTTCCGCCGTACTCAGGATCCACTCTGGAGAGAATGACATTTCAGTTACAGGGCTGTTACCTTCTTTGGCGGGCCTTTCCAGACCTCTTCGCTTATATCATTCCTTTGTAACTCCGTATAGAGTGTCCTACAACCCCAAGAGGCAAGCCTCTTGGTTTGGGCTGTTCCCGTTTCGCTCGCCGCTACTTAGGGAATCGCATTTGCTTTCTCTTCCTCCGGGTACTTAGATGTTTCAGTTCCCCGGGTATGCCTTCTCATACTCTATGTATTCAAGTATGGATACTACTCCATTACGAGCAGTGGGTTTCCCCATTCGGAAATCTCCGGATCAATGCTTGCTTACAGCTCCCCGAAGCATATCGGTGTTCGTCCCGTCCTTCATCGGCTCCTAGTGCCAAGGCATCCACCGTGCGCCCTTTCTAACTTAACCATTTTTTACTTTAGAAAGAATCACTTTGTGATACACTTTGCATTCAATGTGAATGTATTACTTATTGTTATCTAGTTTTCAAAGAACAATTCTGTCTCGCTAGAGACATGTTTTGAAGGGATAATCCTTCAAAACTAAACAAGACCAAAACGCACGCTGCTCCATATATCCTTAGAAAGGAGGTGATCCAGCCGCACCTTCCGATACGGCTACCTTGTTACGACTTCACCCCAATCATCTGCCCCACCTTCGGCGGCTGGCTCCATAAAGGTTACCTCACCGACTTCGGGTGTTGCAAACTCTCGTGGTGTGACGGGCGGTGTGTACAAGGCCCGGGAACGTATTCACCGCGGCATGCTGATCCGCGATTACTAGCGATTCCAGCTTCACGCAGTCGAGTTGCAGACTGCGATCCGAACTGAGAACAGATTTGTGGGATTCGCTCAACCTTGCGGTCTCGCAGCCCTTTGTTCTGTCCATTGTAGCACGTGTGTAGCCCAGGTCATAAGGGGCATGATGATTTGACGTCATCCCCACCTTCCTCCGGTTTGTCACCGGCAGTCACCTTAGAGTGCCCAACTGAATGCTGGCAACTAAGATCAAGGGTTGCGCTCGTTGCGGGACTTAACCCAACATCTCACGACACGAGCTGACGACAACCATGCACCACCTGTCTCTCTGTCCCCGAAGGGAAAGCCCTATCTCTAGGGTTGTCAGAGGATGTCAAGACCTGGTAAGGTTCTTCGCGTTGCTTCGAATTAAACCACATGCTCCACCGCTTGTGCGGGCCCCCGTCAATTCCTTTGAGTTTCAGTCTTGCGACCGTACTCCCCAGGCGGAGTGCTTAATGCGTTAGCTGCAGCACTAAGGGGCGGAAACCCCCTAACACTTAGCACTCATCGTTTACGGCGTGGACTACCAGGGTATCTAATCCTGTTCGCTCCCCACGCTTTCGCTCCTCAGCGTCAGTTACAGACCAGAGAGTCGCCTTCGCCACTGGTGTTCCTCCACATCTCTACGCATTTCACCGCTACACGTGGAATTCCACTCTCCTCTTCTGCACTCAAGTTCCCCAGTTTCCAATGACCTTCCCCGGTTGAGCCGGGGGCTTTCACATCAGACTTAAGAAACCGCCTGCGAGCCCTTTACGCCCAATAATTCCGGACAACGCTTGCCACCTACGTATTACCGCGGCTGCTGGCACGTAGTTAGCCGTGGCTTTCTGGTTAGGTACCGTCATGGTACGAGCAGTGACTCTCGTACTTGTTCTTCCCTAACAACAGAGCTTTACGATCCGAAAACCTTCTTCACTCACGCGGCGTTGCTCCGTCAAACTTTCGTCCATTGCGGAAGATTCCCTACTGCTGCCTCCCGTAGGAGTCTGGGCCGTGTCTCAGTCCCAGTGTGGCCGATCACCCTCTCAGGTCGGCTACGCATCGTCGCCTTGGTGAGCCATTACCTCACCAACTAGCTAATGCGCCGCGGGTCCATCTGTAAGTGACAGCCGAAACCGTCTTTCATCCTTGAACCATGCGGTTCAAGGAACTATCCGGTATTAGCTCCGGTTTCCCGGAGTTATCCCAGTCTTACAGGCAGGTTACCCACGTGTTACTCACCCGTCCGCCGCTAACTTCCGGGAGCAAGCTCCCTTCTGTTCGCTCGACTTGCATGTATTAGGCACGCCGCCAGCGTTCGTCCTGAGCCAGGATCAAACTCTCCGAAGTATGCAGGATGCATATCACACATGTGTTGCTACACAATGTAACTTAGCATGTGATCATTCTCCTGCCTCGTCAGTTTGACTGACTACCTATGATGTATCATAGGATTTTTTATCAAATCTAGAATGAACAGGTACGTTTTGTCTTGTTTAGTTTTCAAAGATCATTTCATTATCGCTCATAGGCGACTTTATCAATATAACATTTGAACACCGTATGCGTCAAGTGTTATATTGAAACTCTTTTGTCAGCTTTTCTTTAAAAAAAGCTTCAGTTGCTCATTAGCGACGGTTAATAATATACCATCATAATATTCATGCGTCAATATCTTTTTTTACAAAATATCCTCGATGATAGATTTTTTGTCCTTTTGTCTCAATTGGCTCAACTTGAATAATTCCTTTCTCTACAAAGAAATCAATCATGACACTAAGGTCAGGTGTGAAAAATTTGAGGTCAGGATGTGCAAGAAGCTCGCCAAACAGCCAAATATCCTGTTGCTCCATTACATGACAAAGATGGGCAGCGCCAATTTCTGCTTTTGAATGAATGAGAAAGTCATTCGCTAAGAATAACAGTTCTAAGCGCTTATGCAAGCTTTCATGACTTTCAATAAGTTCAGAATAGAGTTTATATACTTCTGGCTCCATATGACGGACTTGATTCCAAACCGTCACTTCTGGATGGAAACCTTTATCAATCACTTCAATACGTGCAAGATGGTGCAGTGCATGCACAATGGAATTATATGCATCTAGGAATTGATTTGATTCAAAAAATGCTTTCCCTTCTATATATCTACGTACGAGCTTGCCATATTCTAAACCGATCTTGAGCTTACGGTTTGAAAATGGGAATGTACTAAGTTCATCAATTAAGTTGTAAATATAGTCATTTCGATCGAACAATACTTTTCCATTTAAAATCCAATCAATGATTCGGCGGTTCGTGCCAAGCGTAATCCATTCCTTCAACTGATCATCTGTGACGATATTTAAAGAAGCTGTTTGATGATCGGATTCATAATGTTTGATAAATAGCGGCTCTTTTGCATCCTTTACAATTACAAGAAGTGCTGCATCAAAGTTATCTGTCTCAGAAGATACTTTATGTTTTCTTTCTACTATAATTACTGCCAATGTATCTGGATAGCTGGCCCTCTCTTGATAAATAGGACGGAGAAGATTTTCCATAGTGATTCCTCCAATACTCGGGTGTAAAGTTCTTCTCTAATGCTATGTATTTCTACTCATAGAATCAAAATTCCTTCAATACGTGAAAAAAGATCATTGAGTCATTATAAGCAATTTACTCATGAAACTCTATAACTAATTTCAAATAGAAAGGTAAAATGTGCTATATTTAATATAAGGGGGACTAGGGATGGCGAAATACTCCAGTAAGATTAATAAAATCAGAACATTTGCACTTAGTTTGGTTTTTGTTGGTTTTCTGATCATGTATATCGGTGTATTCTTTAAGGAATCAATCTGGCTGTCGACTTTCTTCATGTTGCTCGGCGTCTTATCGATTGTGTTAAGTACGGCCGTTTACTTTTGGATTGGTATGCTTTCTACGAGGGCGGTAAGGGTAATTTGCCCAGGATGTCAGAAGGAAACAAAGGTGCTTGGGCGTGTGGACATGTGCATGCATTGCAGAGAGCCGCTCACACTCGACCCAACATTAGAGGGTAAAGAGTTTGATGAATCGTATAATCGGAAAAAATCATGAAAATAAGCTGACCGTTCAAGCGGTCAGCTTTTTCATTAATGATTTTCTTTTTTACTGCATTCTTGACAAGTTCCATAGATTTCTAAACGATGATGACTGACTTTAAATCCCGTCACATGTGATGCAAGCTGTTCTACTTCATCAAGACCAGGATAGTGAAAGTCAACAATTTTTCCACAGTTCTCACAAATTGCATGGTAATGGTCGGATGTCGCAAAATCAAATCGGCTTGAGGAATCACCATACGTTAATTCCTTTACTAATCCAGATTCTCGGAAGACTCGTAAATTGTTGTAAACCGTTGCTACACTCATATTAGGAAATTTCCCTTCAAGTGCTTTATATATATCGTCCGCGGTTGGGTGAGTCATAGAATTTACGAGAAACTCCAAGATGGCATGGCGCTGCGGAGTAATTCGAACACCGGTTTCTTTTAAAGCATCTAAAGCGTCTTTTAGTTCGTGAGCAGCCATTTCATCATGCACCTCTCTTCAAAAATATTCTTACATTATAATCTTTATAAATAGTGTACCCTCACAGTTGAAACTTTGTCAATTACAATCCTCTTTTTTACCTATTCTTATTCATAAAAAAGATCGGCATTTCTGCCGATCTGATCATGTTATCCAGTTAAGCATGAGATTTCAGTTCTTCAAGTGCCTCTTCGACATGGTCTTTCACCTTTACTTTTCGCCATTCTTTTACAAGTGTTCCTTCTTTATTAATCAGAAATGTTGATCGTTCGATTCCCATGTATTCTTTTCCGAAATTCTTTTTCAGCTTCCAGACACCAAATGCTTTTGACAGCTTTTGTTCATCATCCACTAGCAGTAAGAACGGTAAATCATGTTTTTCTTTAAACTTTTGGTGCTTATCCTGGCTATCTGGACTCACCCCAATAATGACCGCATCTAATTCTGCAAAGCTCTGATGACGATCACGGAAATCACATGCTTCTGTTGTACAGCCTGGTGTCATGTCTTTTGGATAGAAATAAAGGACAATATGCTTCCCTTTAAAATCTAAAAGCTTTACTTTCTCTCCATGGTCACCGGTTAATTCAATATCAGGTACTTGCTGTCCTACTTCAATTGTCATCACACAATCCCTCCAACCTATTTTTTAATAGCCTATCCAATTTTTAAAGGATATTCAACTAAGGACGCTTGCATTGGCATGTTAAAATAGGGATAGACGACGTGATACGTTGAGATAGGAGGCTATTTATGAAATTGACAGAATCAGAAAAATTGCATCAAGAGGCGCTGGAGCACATTGTTGGCGGGGTAAACAGCCCGTCTCGTTCATATAAAGCAGTAGGCGGCGGGTCACCTGTAGCAATGGAGAGAGGAGAAGGCGCGTATTTTTGGGATGTTGACGGAAATCGTTACATAGATTATTTGGCGGCATACGGTCCAATTATTACTGGACATGCCCATCCTCATATTACAAAAGCGATCAAAAAAGCTGCTGAGACTGGTGTCTTATACGGAACACCAACGAAGCATGAGGTAACATTTGCTAAAATGCTGAAGGAAGCGATTCCTTCTTTAGATAAAGTCCGATTTGTCAATTCGGGTACAGAAGCGGTGATGACAACCATTCGCGTGGCACGTGCTTATACTGGCAGAACCAAAATTATAAAATTCGCTGGGTGTTATCACGGTCATTCTGATCTTGTGCTTGTTGCAGCAGGTTCCGGTCCATCCACTTTAGGAACACCTGACTCGGCTGGCGTACCAAAAAGTATTGCAAATGAAGTCATCACGGTGCCATTTAATGATATCGAAAGCTACAAAGCCGCATTAGATCAATGGGGTGATGAGGTTGCAGCTGTCCTAGTTGAACCAATTGTCGGCAACTTTGGCATTGTGGAGCCTAAGGATGGGTTCTTGCAACAGGTCAATGATGCAACACACGAAAAAGGTGCGCTTGTCATCTATGATGAGGTCATTACAGCCTTTCGTTTTATGTATGGCGGTGCACAAGACTTACTTCAAGTGAAGCCTGATCTTACAGCATTAGGAAAAATCATTGGCGGCGGTCTTCCTATCGGAGCATATGGCGGTAAAAAAGAGATTATGGAACAAGTTGCCCCGCTCGGACCAGCCTATCAAGCTGGCACAATGGCAGGAAATCCTGCATCTATTCTTTCTGGTATTGCGTGTTTAGAAGTTTTAAAAGAAGACGGAGTATATGAACGTCTTGATCAACTTGGCGCCATATTAGAAGAAGGTATTTTAGCCTGTGCGAAGAAACATCAGGTCGATATTACTGTGAATCGCTTAAAAGGTGCTCTTACGATTTATTTTACAAAAGAAAAGATTGTGAACTACGAGCAGGCTGAGAATACAGACGGCGAAATGTTCGCTCGTTTCTTCAAATTGATGCTCACGCAAGGGATTAACCTTGCACCATCTAAGTATGAAGCTTGGTTCTTAACTATTGCACACACTGAAAAAGATATTTCTGATACGTTAAAAGCAGTAGATTATGCGTTTAAACAACTGAAAAAACAATAATATAATAAAAACAGACGTGAAAAATTGCGTCTGTTTTTTTGATATGTCAGCTCTTGATTGTCAAAAGCGTTTGAATCTGTTACATTTTTTCTCAATACCTTCTTTAGATGTTTTCATGAACTTTCCAAAAATCACTTGAATATTTCGGAAGACCACTGTATATTACTTAGTTGTTTCATCAAAATATTATGATATGTGACGAGAGGTCATCAATTATCAAAAAGAAAGGAATGCAGGGACAAAAACCAATGAAACTTGGAGCCCGTATTTTAAAAACTGGTATTGCCATTGTACTCGCGCTTTACTTGGCAACATGGCTTGGGTTGCCAACGCCCGTCTTTGCGGGAATTGCAGCTGTATTTGCTATCCAGCCATCTATTTATCGATCATTTTTAACGATTGTTGATCAAGTGCAAGCCAACATTATTGGCGCAGCACTTGCCATTACGTTCGGTCTGCTATTTGGCACAGGACCTGTCATTATCGGTTTAACTGCCGTTATAGTCATCGCTATTAATTTAAAACTGAAAATTGAACACACCATTCCGATTGCACTTGTGACCGTCATCGCTATTTTAGAAAGTGCAGGAGATCACTTCCTTTCCTTTGCTTTAATACGAACGGCTACCGTGGTGTTAGGGGTACTTTCTTCATTCCTTGTGAATTTAATCTTTCTGCCGCCAAAGTATGAAACAAAGCTTGTGCATCATATTATGGAAAATACGGAGGAGATTTTAAAATGGATCCGTCTGAGCTCCAGACAGTCTACTGATCATTCCATTTTAAAGGATGACATCGATCAAATAAAGGAACGCATGATCAAATTAGATCATATTTACTTGTTGTATAAAGAAGAACGAAGCTATTTAAAGAAAACCACTTATGTGAAATCAAGAAAGCTGGTTTTATTCAGACAGGCCATTATGACATCAAATCGAGCCCTGTACTTGCTTAAAAAACTCCATAAATTAGAAAATGAAATTCATATGATGCCAGAACATTTCAGGGAGAGCTTAACCGATGAGATTGATTATTTACTATATTGGCACGAGCGAACCTTAATGAAGTTTGTCGGGAAAATGAAGCCTCAGGATGATGATTTTCAAAATGAGTGCTCTCTACGTCTTCAAACATTGACAAAATCTTTTATTCAGCATCAGCAAAACCAAGAGCACGACTTGCTTGATTACAATATGCTGAATGTCATGTCCAGCATCATTGAATACCGTGATGAATTGGAGCATTTAGATACATTAATTACAAGCTTCCAAACGTATCACCCAAAAGATAGTGAAATTGAAACAGAGGAAAAAGAAGCGTAAAGACCGATTCTCATAATCGGTCTTTCTTATTTTATTTTTAGAATCGAGGGTATCTCTTAAACCATTCAAAAGGACAGTGAGCATAATCGCAATTCCTAGGAAGGAAAGTGTCCACTGCGCTTGGACAAGATAAGGTCTTGCATCGTCCAGCATTTTCCCCACTTTGGACTTAAAGCCTGTGCTCCCAGCCCTAAAAACACTTCATTAATCGCCGTTTCAATCGCAAGAATCAGAAATAAAAACACAATCACAGCCAGCTTATGCTTGAAAGAATTGTTTGATTGAGTCAAGAATTCGTGATTGTAAACCCTCGGCTTTCTGAGTAGGCGCTTCACAAGTTCACCACCTCGTCATACTTTTTTAAATTGCATTGAGACAAGCTGGGAAATAAAGAGCCTATCCGTTAAAATCGGATAGGCTTCTGTTAATTTAAGGTTTGAATGGTAAATAGATGGCGATAGTGGCTGTCTCCTCGGTTCATTAATTCTTCATGTGTCCCTTTTTCCACAATCTCACCTTTTTCCATGACAACAATTTGATCCGCATGTGTAATCGTGGACAGACGGTGTGCAACAATAAATGTCGTACGATCCTTTGCTAGCTTTTGCATTGCTTCTTGAATATAGTGTTCACTTTCTAAATCAAGGGCAGACGTTGCTTCGTCCAAGATGAGCAGAGGCGGATTTTTGAGAAAAACTCTGGCAATAGAAATCCGTTGTTTTTGCCCGCCTGAAAGCTTCACGCCTCGTTCACCCACCTTTGTGTCATAGCCTTCAGGAAGAGACATGATGAATTGATGAGCGTTTGCAGCTTTTGCAGCGGATACGATTTCGTCAAAAGACGCTTCCGGATTTCCAACGGCAATATTCTCTTTTATCGTATCACTAAATAAGAAGGTATCTTGCAGTACCATCCCCACATGATTTCGCAAACTTCTTACCTTGTATTCTTTAATATCTATACCATCCATTTCAAGTGATCCTTTTGTCACGTCATAGAATCTTGGGATTAAGCTGACGAGTGTTGATTTCCCTCCGCCGCTCATTCCTACTAGCGCAATGGTCTGACCTTGCTCTACTTTCAATGAGATATTATGTAAAATTTCTTCCTGCGTATTTTCATAACGAAAGGACACATTCTTAAATTCAACTTCTCCCTTTAAATGATTGGCTTCCTTGGCATGTGGTCGATCTGTCACCTCGTACGGCTCATCAATAAACTCAAATATTCGATCCATCGACGCAATGGACTGAGTTAATGTCGTCGATGAGTTAATGAGACGCCGAATTGGACTGTACATACGGTCAATATAGCCGACGAAAGCTATCATTGTGCCAATGGATAGCGATCCGTTGATGACGGTATAGCCTGCAAACGCAATAATTAAGAGTGGCGCAATATCTGTAATGGTATTGACAACTGCGAATGTCTTGGCATTCCAATTCGTATGGTTAATCGCTTTGTTTAAAAAATTCTTGTTTTCATCATGAAAATTCTCTTGTTCATACTCTTCAATCGCAAAGCTACGAATCACCGGCATTCCTTGTACTCTTTCATGAAGATGCCCTTGTACTTCAGCTAACGCCTGTGAACGCTCTTTTGTCAGCTTACGAAGTCGTCCATAAAAATACTTCACGGCGAAAGCGTAAAGTGGAAAAATAATAACTGATACGATGGTGAGCTTGATATCAAGTGTGCACATAATGGCGATCACGATCAGCACCGTCATCAAATCAAGCCAAATATTCATAAGTCCTGTAATCACAAATTCCTTCGTCTGCTCCACATCGTTAATAACCCTTGAAATGATCTCACCAGTTCTCGTATTTGCATAATACCGGAGACTTAGCTTTTGAATATGTGAGAACAGCTTTTCCCGAATATCAAACAACACTTTACTGCCTGTCCACTGTGCATAATATTGTCTATAGTATTCAACTGGCGGTCTCATAATTAAAAATAAAAAGAGCATGATTCCCATGATCATAAGGAGTGAGGACGTCTTTTCTTCAGCCGTACCTGATCCTTGAATCACATCATCAATGACATATTTTAAAAGCAGAGGCAAGGTTAAGGGAATCGAGAATTTGATCATCCCGATTACCATTGTTAATGCAATCTGTTTTTTATACGGTGTAACAAAAGCCATATAACGTTTAATGACCCCCATGTAAATCTCCTTCCCAGTCTATCAGCGCCTCTTATCCAAACGCAGTCAAAAACCTGTTAGCTCACTTAAGGCCAAACAGGTTTTTGCGGCTCTTGCTTATTTTGTATAACGCAAAAAACGTTCATACCACATATCCACAAATTCTGGAGCAAACGGTCCCTTCCGCTGGTGAATCCAATGCAGTAATGTATTCAGATGCTCTCTTAAGATACTATCGATTTCTTTTGGATAATTCATTTTCCTCTTATGGTCTGCATATTCATCCTCATCCAAAATATTGTACGTCATGTCCGGAAAGACTTTGACATCTAAATCGTAATCAATATACTTAATTGCCTCTTCATCTGTAGCAAAAGGAGAGCTAATGTTGCAGTAATAATATACCCCATCATTTCTAAGCATCCCAATGACATTAAACCATTGTTTTGCATGAAAATAGCAAATGGCCGGTTCTCTTGTCATCCATGTACGTCCGTCGGATTCCGTCACCATTGTTCGGTCGTTTGCACCAATGATACACAATTCCGTTGCTTTCAAAATGGTGGTTTCATTCCAAATCCTGTGGATCAAGCCATTGTGTTTATAGCTTTGAATTTGGATGGTTTCTCCTTCCTTGGGATAGCCCATATTTTCTCCCCTACTTTCTATAACAAACAAACCTAACAGTCCAAAGACCTAATTTCTTAACTAACTTAACATGTCTCATTTATATTATACCGTTACATAGGTAAAAAATGAAATGAAAAGAGGCCATTCAAGGCAATTGAATGGCATACTGAATTACATGACGGTCGTACTCTTTTCCATCTGTTTATATGAATTAATTACTTGCTTTGTTTGTTTTGTAAACAATGTTTGTACTTTTTGCAGTTCGTCACGTTTTTGTTTGATTTGATGATCAAGCTTATGCCATTCCTCATTTTTTTCTTCTTGTAGCAGTCGTTTTTTTATTTCTAAGCATACATCTAGCTCTCCTTGTACATCTAGCAGGTGGTCCATGAGTTTCATTTGTTCTTTGACAAGCTGATCGAAATGAGACATCTAACTCCTCCTTTTCATTCGAAATCCTATTTTGTATCTATATCATTTCTTGAAAGGATGAGGAAGTCCTTTGACTGTTTATGTAGAGACTTTACAGATTTTGTCGGTTGGTGGTGATTCGCAAAAAGAAAAGCACTTCATTCGTATATGAAGTACTTTCCTTTGTTTCAGTGATTAGCTGTTTTGTTGTTTGTTTTGCTCAGCTTTTTGGTTGTATTTTTTTACTTGCTGTGCGTCAGTCTCGCTAGCAAATTCTGTACCATATTGACCTTGAGCAGCAGCTTGGTTTTGTTTTTTCACTTGTTGTGCGTTTGTTTTGTTTTGTTGTTTGTCCATCATTATCACCTCCACGCACATTAATTTGTGCAAAAGGTGTACATCCTATTCATGATTTTTTTTAAACAAGTAAAGAACGTCCACCATCCACAATAATGGTTTGTCCTCTGATCATGTCTGCCTTGCCTGATACAAGGAATTCTACACTGTCGACCATGTCTTTAATTTCTACCATACGGCCTGCTGGGGTATTATTTTTCGCATCTTCTAATAGCTCTTCTCGGTTCGGGAAGTGCTTAAGTGCATCTGTATCAATCGCACCGCCTGAAACGGCATTGACGACGATATTCTTTTGTGACAGCTCAACGGATAAGTAACGTGTGAGTGCTTCTAGTGCTGCTTTTGAAACGCCGACTACTGTGTAGTTTTCAAGGTAGCGAATGGAGCCTAGTGAGCTAATGCTGACGATATGTCCACCACCGTTTTTCTCCATGAGTTTCGCCGCTTCTTGCCCGCAAAATAATAGGGCTTTTGCATTAATATTCATTGTCCAGTCCCAATGGTTTTCCTCAAGTTCCATAATTGGACGTTGTACACCAGATGCCGCATTGTTAATAAATACATCTAAACGGCCAAATGTTTCATCAATTTGTTGAAACATGTCTTTGATTTTTTCTGGCTGACCGACATTGGCTTTTACAACTAACGCTTTTACGCCTAATGCTTCGATTTCTTCAGCTGTTTCTAGTGCTGCCTTTTTACTTCTCGCATAGTTAATGACGATGTCATATCCTTTTTCAGCAAGGCGACGGGCAACTGCCTTTCCAACACCTCTGCTGCTTCCTGTAATTAATGCACATTTACGTTGACTCATTAAGGTTCATCTCCTGATTTGAATAGTTTTCGTCCATTCGCTTCACACTAATAGGAAAATTCCTATTAGGAGGTTACATTCATGTACGTCGGACGCGATCTAAGCCAGCTTGGCATGATGTCAAAGGATCAATGGAAAGATACTGAGCTTGCTTATTTTCATCATGCTTTCCAACAAATTTTACCTTATTTAAACGAAGAAGGGCAATCCAAGTATCGAGAAATCGTCTCTGAAATAGAAGAGCGCGGGGGTCTGCACCGGAATGAAGCCGATTATACCCACGGCACAACGGTTAAATACGACTAGGCTGCTCCACTGCCATCTTCCAAATTTTTTGGTGTGATACCGGCAAAGCGTGTGACTCAAATTCTTCTCTCGTTACTTTTTTCAGTACGGTGTCATCTGTCACAGCATTGACGGTCCCAAAGAAAACGGATATATTCCAGATCAGATGGGTAAATACATGTTGAATCGTGCCTTCTAAATCACCTAGTTGAACCTGTACGCCTGCTTTTTGCTCTAAAAATTCGAGTAGCTGCTCTTTTTCCGTTTTTCTCCCTTTGGTGGTTTCCGTGTTTGGAAACTCCCACAGGTTCGCAAGCAGACCTGTATTGGGGCGCTTATGAATATAAAGATAGCCCGCCTCATCGAACAAAACAGCTGCTGCCATTGATTTGGCAGCAGGCTTTTTCTTTTTACTTTTGACAGGCAATTCATGTTGAACACCTTCCTCAAAGGCCGAGCAATGCATGTTCACAGGACAAATAAGACAGGCTGGGGATGTAGGAGTGCAAATGAGTGCACCCAACTCCATGAGCCCTTGATTAAATTCTGACGGCTTTTCCCGGGAAATGAGCTGATCGACTGCAAATTCAAAAATATGTCTCGTTTTCGGTTTCGCAATGTCATCCCATATCGACAGGATACGTGAGATGACTCTCATGACGTTACCATCTACAGCAGGGTATGGTTTGTTGTATGCGATGCTCAAAACAGCTCCACTTGTATAAGGACCTACGCCCTTTAGCTTTGAAAATTGCTCTTTCGTATCAGGGACAACGCCACCGTAGGATTCATATACTTCTTTCACAGCTGCCTGTAAATTACGCACTCGTGAGTAGTAGCCAAGACCCTCCCATGCTTTCATGACTTTTTCTTCATCTGCTAAAGCGAGGTCTTTGACAGTAGGGAATTGCTCCATAAACCGTTGAAAATAAGGAATGACCGTATCCACTCTCGTTTGCTGAAGCATCACTTCTGATACCCAAACGCGGTAAGGATCTTGGTTTTCACGCCAAGGTAATGTCCGTTTTTCTTTTTCATACCAATCAATTAAATCGTGCTGAAAATCTGCAATTTGTTTACGATCCAGCTTTTCTTGAATTTCTTTCATATTTAAACTCCTTATGATGAACCGAGGGCTAACGTTCTGAAAAGAACCTTATTTGTTGTATACTGATTGTAGATACGTTAATATGTTACATTAAATCAAGACAAAGCAAAAGTGATTTTGCACATAGTCTTTAGAGAAGACGTATACTTTGTATGATTGTTCCTAAGCACGACAACTAGGAGGTAATCAATTGGATACTGGTACTCATGTAGTAATGGGCATTTCTCTTGGGGGACTTGCGCTTTTAGATCCAGCCGTTAGTGCAGATCCGGAAATGGCACATGCCGTTATGATTGCAACCATTGCTGGCTCCCAAGCACCAGATATTGATACTGTGCTAAAATTAAAAAATAATGCGGTTTATATACGAAATCACCGAGGATTTACCCATTCCATACCAGCTATACTGGTTTGGTCATTGCTTATTCCGGCTGTGCTGTTTCCATTTGTGCCGGGGGCGAATGTGCTTCATCTTTGGTTATGGACACTTCTTGCCGTTGTGCTTCATGTGTTTGTTGATATTTTTAATGCATACGGCACACAGGCCCTTCGTCCATTTTCGAAAAAATGGGTGGCGCTGGGGATCATTAACACATTTGATCCGTTTATCTTTTTCACCCATCTTGTGGCCATTGTCATTTGGGCGATTGGCGGGCATCCCGGCTATACGTTCTTAACGCTGTATGTGGCGATCTTCTGTTATTATATCGTCAGGGTGATCATGCAGCTTCAGCTTAAACGTGAGCTGCGTGAACGTTTTGATGAGATTGAAGAGATCATCATTTCGCCAACGATGAAATTCAGACAATGGCGCATTGCGGTCAAATGTAAATCGTCTTTTCATGTCGGTCGAAGCATGAATGGGGAGATCGTGATCTTAGACACATTTAACCGTGTGCCGGTCCCCGACACGAAAATTATGAAGATTGCTAAACAAGACGAAAACATTTCAGCCTTTCTGTCCTTCTCCCCTGTATACCGGTGGGAAGTAGATAAATACAAGGATCATTATGAGGTGCGGTTCATTGATTTGCGCTACCGCAGCAAAGGTCACTATCCTTTTGTCGCGATCTGCCACATCGACATGGACCATCAAATTAAAAATTCCTATACCGGCTGGATTTTCAGTGAAGAAAAACTGCAAAAAAAATTAAGACTCGGCTCTGTGTGAGCGAGTCTTTTTTGTATTTCGGATTTAAGTGATGTGGCATAAAAAAATTTTAAGGTGCTTGGCTTTCGTTTTATTCACATACTCGTGTAGAGTGTGATGGAAATTTCCGCCATTATTGTCACATCTTTCAGGTGATGATACTCAAAACTAACAACAAATCAGCAGTTACCTTACATTCTTACCTGTCTTTTCTTTTTCAATCTTGGTCATACAAAAACCCGTATCTAGGACTTCTTGCAGTCGTTTTTTTCTAAGAGTTTGAAAAAAGTTTTTGTTCGAGGTCTATTCTTTCTTAGGATGCCGCATTTTGTCGTACAACTTCCTTTTGCCATACTGGGCTTCATTATTGTTCTAATGAATTGTCTACCTCTTTTTGTGTTTTCTCCATGCATAGATGATCGCAACAAGCAGACTGATGAGAGAGATAAGAACCAAGATTCTGATATAAGGTGGATAGTAGGTTAACACAATCTCGTTTTTGCCTTTTTCTATTGGAAAGCTGATAAATGTGTAGTTGGCTTTTTCAATCTTCGTCTTTTGTCCATTCACCGTCAGTTCCCATCCCTGTTCATACGGAACCGGGATGACCATATAATCATCTCCTCGCTTGTTATCATAAGAGATGGTGAAGCGATTGTTATGGAGTTTCACTTGCTGGTTTCCATTATCTTTTCTTGCTTTTTCATATGCTTGTTGCAGGACGCGGTAAGGCTCTTGATATAGCTTTAATTGTCGAAACTCATACGTTCCTTTTGGTACTCGGATTGATAGAATTTTTTCGGCAGGCACTCGAATGGTGACTTCATTTACGCCTGTTTTATAGATCGATGTATTGCTTTTTCGTGAAGTGACGTATTGATCAACAGACAACTGAAATCCTTCGTTACGGTCGGTGCGCTTCACATAAAAGCTCACATACACATCCCCTGAACGGGCCATATCATCTGGCAGCGTGATATTTAGGCCGCCCGTTTCCCCGTATACATCAAGCACACCATTTTCGTATACGGCTTGTTCCGTATGAATATTTGTATCCTTTACTCGATCTGGCGCATGCTCGATTTCAGCATTTCCTTTTTTGTCTAAAATCACGCCTTGCAGCATCGCATGCTCTCTATCAAGTGCTGACACATGCTGTAGGGATTCTTCTGAATAGACGGTACTCGTTGTTCTTGCAAATGGAAGCGGCCGTGTATTTTCATACACCTCATAATGCTCACTTTCCATGATCGGCTGAAAATAGGCGGGCGGTGAAGGCATCATTTTATTTCTCATATAATATTTGCCGTAAGTCAAGCTGTATAAATTATTTCGGTCTCCCATGGTGGCATAGCGGCTGACACTTTCTCGTCCCGTATCAATTTGCAAGTCGTTCCAGTAAAAATGCAGCAGGTGCTTATTCAAAATACTTGAATACACACTCATGCCATTAAAACCTTCAAATAATGGGGTATTGTTCCGAACGCCGTTCATCCAATCAATGCGGGCGAGCGGGTCTTTCTCACGGCTTTGAATTTGCTGAATGAGCTTCATTTGCTCTTGACCAGCATACGCCTCGCTTTTCATATAAGCACTTGATACTTCCTTTATGTTACTTATCTCAGATAAGTATCCCTTTTGATAAACACCTGCTGTAAGTAGACTTGATACAAGCAGAACTGCTGAAAACAGATGAAGATGCTGACGTTTTTCAGCATGTGTCCAAAGGAAGAAAAGACTGATGACAAGAAGACCCGTTCCCGTAAATACAACCACATCCAAATGACGCATAGCCCGTTCTGACAAGACAACTGTGAGAATGAACACAAGCCATGCACCTATCACCGCCCGCTTCTTCCACTTCCATTCGATCTGGTGGACATGTTTGATGGTGATGGCCACGACCGCACCGACTGTAAACGCCAACATGTATTCAAACCTGTACTGAGGAGCAGAAAAACCGTTAAACACACTTGCCATTTTCGGACTGTAATGAAAAATGATGAGCACAGTGCTAATCGATGTGAACATAAAAAACCACCGATTTCGATAAAGCGGAACGAGGAACAGACAAATCAGAAAGACCACAGGCAGTAAATACACCCTACTTGTAAAGATAAGGTGGTCATGCAGTTCAAACCAAGGAATCGCCTGATCATACGGCGGCCTTAAATTATTGAGAAAGCCATAAACTGATGGAATAAAGAAGGCGGCACTGATTCCAAAGGATAACAGCGTTGAGAAAGCAAGGGTCCATATCACCTTCCAGCCACGCTCCTCACTGCGGAGCTTGATCAAAGATCTGAACACAAGGTATATAGCCAAAAAAATAAAGTGAATATAAGCAAAATAAAAATTGTTGATCAGCATGAGACTGCACGCAACAATAAACCAAGCCGGTCTGCCAGTTTTGAAAATACGTTCAACCCCAAGCACCAGCAAGGGGAACCACATCATACTGTCTGTGAAAAACTCCCAAAATGTTTGATGCCGGAAATATGTAATGGATAATCCATATATACCGGCTCCTGTCAGTGCTCCTGTTTGATTTTGAACAATGGATCGCAGCACGCGATAGGCAATGAAGAGGATGAGCGTCAGCTTGATCACACTTAACCAAATAACAGCATTTGCCCAGAAGTGAATGTCCGTTGACTGAATGATATGAAGCGTATTCATGAACCACACAACGAGCACAGTGATCATAAAGACAGTCGACGTTGTAAAATAATAACCTAATTGTGTATATGTCCCGCCGCCTAGACCAAATTGATAAGAATAAAAAAAGTTTCCTTTGACGTATTCGTCATAAAGCAGCTTTTTAAATGGGAGCATTTGTGAGATACCATCTCCGTCACCTGTCATGAATCGGCCGTTGGCATATTCATATAAGAAGAAGGAATGGCCTAGTATGGCGAGAATGAGACAAATTCCAATGATCATCCATTTACGTTTCATCTTATAAATCCTTTCCAAAGAAAATCAGCTTTTTCTCGAAACAAAACAACCCAGCAAGCGACTCACGCTTGCCGGTTATTTGAATCCATCGTTATTTAAATAACTGAGTTAACACTCGGTCTTGTTCTTTTGAGCTTGTCTCTTCTTCCGTCACATTTGACTCTTGAATCAAATAATGAGGCCTTTTTTTTGTTTCATAATAAATACGGCCAATATATTCTCCAATCACACCTAGGCTCAAAAGCTGAACACCGCCGAGGAAAAGTACAGCCGATATTATAGTGAAATAACCTGGTACCATAATCCCTGTTCTGACGATTTGAATAAAGGTAGCCACAATATAAATCAAAGAGAGGAATAAGATCAGTATGCCAGTGTACAAGCAAATGCGCAGCGGGCGGTTGTTAAAAGAAATGACGCCATCAATGCCATAGTTAAATAATTTCTTCAGCGACCATTTTGTATCACCATGCTGCCTTTCCACATTTTCATAATAAATGACTTTTTCTTCAAAACCGATCCAGCAAAAAAGCCCTTTTGAAAAGCGATTCCCTTCTTTCAATTGAAGCAATGCGTCGATTGCTTTGCGTGAAATTAAGCGGAAATCACCTACGCCATCACGCAAATCTACTTCTACGACTTTGTTCATGACTTTATAGTACATGGATGATAGATAAGAACGGATTGGACTATCACCTTTACGGTTCCGTTTGGCAATGACTTGATCATACCCTTCCTCAAACCCTCTGACAAATTCTCGAATCAAATACGTCGGATGCTGCAGGTCGGCGTCCATAATGATCGCCGCTTCTCCCTTTGCATGTTCGAGCCCAGCCAATATGGCTGCTTCCTTTCCGAAGTTACGTGAAAAGGAAATATATTTGACCTTTGCACTCTTGTGAGATAACTCTCTCATGTATTGAAGAGTGTTGTCTTTGCTTCCATCATTTATAAAGATGATTTCATAATCATAATGAAAATCGCGAAACTCTTCCTCAAGTGCCTCAAAGATTCGTCTGATGTTTTCACCTTCATTGTAGGAAGGAATTATAACAGAGAGCAATTCCCGTTTCATATCGCACCTTCTCTTCATTTTTTCATACCGTCTGATATGTTCATTATTCCTTTTTTGTGAGGAAATGAAACACTTTTTTTCATAACCATCTATTTCATGTTTTTTTCAATCGTTTCATTATATCAAATGTTTGTTCTCAATCGTTTTCACCCATATGAATTTAATGTAATTTTAAGTTTATCTATTGTAAAAAGCCTGTAATGCTTATCACAGACTGAGATGGTTTTATCAATAATGTATGATGATATAATGCCCAATTCGTTCAACTTGATGAATAAAAATGAAAAAGCGAGCCTTTTAGTGGAGTAGCCTTTTGTTATTTTGCAGATGCTCGTTTGCTTTCGATTTTTCATTTTGAAATAAATGCAACTGAGCACCATAGCTCTCTATCCATTCCTGCACAATGCGTTCTGTCGTTTCTTGCCCTTTATACTTGCGCCCTGCTTTTGCATAGGTCGTTTCAAAATCACTCCATAATAGCTCCACCCATGTGCGTGCTTCGTCATATGTCAGCATATTATTTTTTTCCATGAGTTGTTCAGTTAATCGTTCAAAGTATTGTTCCATATTGATTCCTCCTTCATCTAGCAAAAAGTGCCTATTTTAAAAAAACTCTTTTTTCATATACTACCCTTACGTCTTCAAAAGACGCAAATGATTTGTATTCTTTGGAGGGAATCGATATGCGCAATAAAGCAAAGGGGTTTCCAAATCAAGTGAATCACAAGTATGAAGGCGAGCCAGGGGCTACAGATGCTTTAGCATCTAAAAGACCAAATGGTGAGACGAACACACGTCCACAGGAACGTATGAGGGCATCAGGAAAACGCTAATTTTTCCAAAGGGAGTGCTTGAGATATGAGTGCAAATGGTAAATCGTATATGGAGGATTTTGTTCAATTAAGAACAACAGCTTATCCCCAACCATGGGCGAATGCAAAGCATTCAGCCTCTCAGGTCAATGGAGAAACCCAGCAAACGCAGCACGACATCGTCCTTCAGAACAACGTCCGTAAGCAGCGCTCGAAGTAAGGAACGAAAGGACTGATCTTTAAGATCAGTCCTTTTGTGTCAGTAATGAAATCGGTAATGCATCTTCTTGATCTGGGGTCGACAACCTATATCCCCACGCAAACACACCATTTAAATATTGAACGTAAAAGTGCTCGTCCGTATCTTTGATTTGATAAGTGGTGTCTGTCTGAATGGCACTTGGGTCTAATAAATATGCCTTGGCCATATCAATTTTCCTTTCTAATACAGCGTATTCATTAACGATACCAAGCTGCTCAGCCTTTCTTGCCTTTTCCGATAAGGCTGCAATTTCCTGCTTTAATTCGTATTCTGTCATCTCACTATAGCGTTTGTCCATCTGTCATTCCCCTTTGTCTAGAACGTGATCAATTGTATCGAGATCAAAGCCTTTCCGATAGAGGAATTGCTTCACTTTCATCTTCTTTTCAAATGAGCCGTCATATCTCACTTTGCGCTTTGCCTTCTCCAGCATATAATTGAGCGCTTCTTCTTCTTTTTCTTCTTCTTGTCCATCATAGGCTTCTTGAAGGGCTTGATCAATGACTTCAAAAGAAAAACCTTTTCTTTGCAACTGAAGCTTGATGCGTTGCTCCATCTCTTTCGCAGAACGATTCTTCTCTTTCTTGACAAGCTTGAGTACTTGTTTGACGGCTTCCTCTAGCTGCAACTCATTTGAATATTGCCCCAGTGCTTGTTCAATGATGTCTTCATCAATTCCTTTTTGCTTTAATTCTCTTTTTAAGACGGATGGTCCTTTGTGATTGGTTTTACGTTGCGTGCTGACATAAGCTTCTGCAAATTCAACATCATTTACATATTGATAATGCTTTAATTTGTGTATAATTTCAATAATAGCAGGTGCTGGAAACTCTTTTTTCGTCAGGTAATCAGTGACTTCTTTCACTGACCTCATGCGGTAAGATAAATAATCGACAGCTTGCTTAAATCCTTTTTTGACCAGATCGCCGAATTGAATTTCAATGATGTCTGATTCGTCCAATTCTTTGCCTTTTTTCAAGTCAAATTGGACAAGCACATCTAAATCAACGCTAAATGCGTATTTTTCATCAAGAAAGATGTTTACACGCTCTGAATTGTTTTTCTGGGCAGAAATTTTCGTAATATAGGGCATCCTGTTTTCACTCCTTTTTGAAACAGTCAGGATGTTTCTTTTTATTCAAAATCGTGAAAGATATAAGTATGTATATGAGAGGAGAGATGTCATTTGAATATCGCCATCACCGGAGGAACTGGGTTTATCGGTCAGCAATTGACAAAAGTGCTCGCAGATGAAGGACATCATCTATATATTTTAACAAGAAATTCAAAGGAATCCGAACAAAAACATTTACATTACGTCCAGTGGCTGACAGAAGGTGCTGCACCTGAACATGAACTGCCTCCTATTGATGTATGGATTAACCTTGCGGGCAAATCCATTTTTACACGCTGGACGAACAATGCCAAAAAAGCAATCCTCTCAAGCCGGCTTCAGGCCACAAAAGAAGTGAGGCGAATCATTGAAGCACAAGCATCAAATCCGTCTGTGCTCATTCAGGCAAGTGCTGTCGGTATTTATGGCACTTCAAAGACGCAGGATTTCACAGAGGAATCTTCACCGCAAGAGACAGATTTTTTAAGTCATACATCAAAGCTTTGGGAAGCTGAAGGTCAAAAGATTGAAGCACTCGGCATCCGTACAGTCTATACACGTTTTGGAGTCGTATTAGGGAAAAAAGGCACCCTGCCTCTTATGACACTGCCATACAAACTATTTGCCGGTGGAACAATCGGTTCTGGGGCACAATGGGTATCTTGGATTCACGTGGAGGACGTGGCACATCTCATTGCTTTTGCGATTCAACATGATCATGTGTCTGGTCCACTAAATGTGACCTCTCCTAATCCGGTTCAAATGAAACAGCTTGGTCAAACCATTGCATCAGCACTCCATCGCCCTCATTGGCTGAAGGTTCCTTCCTTTGTGATCAAAGCTGTACTTGGGGAGATGTCCTTACTTGTCTTAGAAGGACAGCGGGCTCTACCGAAAAAAGCACTGCTGTCTTCTTATGAATTTCTACATCCAGACCTAAAAGAAGCCATTTTACATTCCGAGGAATAAAAAAAGTTTAAAACAGCAATTCTAAAAGGGAAACCATGTGAGGAGGCTGTTGTGATGAAAAAGAAAGATCACCAACCAACTTCTCCGCTAAAGAAGACACAGGAAGTTCTGTATCAGCAGGAATTTAAAAAAGCGGAAAAGGCAGAAGAAAAAAGAAGCAAATGATGCGGATATTCCACTCCAACAAGCACATAACTAAAATGATCTTGTAAAGGAGGAGGAGAAGGCCTTGAAAAAAGACCAAAACAAACAATCCGTCAGGCAGGCTTATGCCAATGAGACGGATGGCGAATTTGTTGAATTTTCCAAAGAACTTGCAGATCCAAATGACGTAAAAGCAATGGCACGAATGAAAGCAGCAGATCAACGTGCCAAGAATGCCAAGAATCAATAATTCATAAAAGCAGTCCTTTTAGAGGGTCTGCTTTTTCTTTGTTTTGTTAGCTAAGTTCCGTTAGCAGGGTTGACGCCTTTTGTCGCTTTTTTTCCTCGGGGATTTCTGCTGGATAACCAATATGAAGAATGGCTGCAAAGCGTTCGTTTTCTTTTAATCCCATATCTTGTTGAAAGCCTCGATCGTACAAAATTCTACCGCTCTTCCATACCATTCCGATCCCTTGATCCCAAGCGAGCAACTGGAGGTTTTGAATGAGGGAACTGACTGCTGCAAAGTCATCATTTCTCACAACAGGGTCCTCATCCTCCTTTAACACAACAAATAAAAGGGCTGGCACTTTCGAAAAATATTCTCGATATTGAATGATTTTCTCTTCTTTCGCATCAGGATTGTTTCGCTTAAAGTAGGCAATAAACCGTTCTACAAATGTCGCTTTCGCTTCATCCGTTGTGGCATAAAGAAAGCGCCATGGTTCAGTCAGTTTATGATTCGGCGCATAGACCGCATCTTCTAATAAAGGTTGAAGCTGTTCAATGGAAACAGCTATATCTTTGAATTTTCGAATTGAACGTCTATATCTAATAGCGTCTCGAACTGTTAACCTTTGCGTTTGTTGTTTCATTTCTGGCATATATGTCATCCTTTCAATCAATTTAATTGAAATTGATTCTCATTCACATTATAAACATCATAGTGATTTGTTGCAAATAAGATCCTTCCTTTTCATTAGCTTAAAAGTTGTTTGATTTTTTCAACTAATGTTACAATCATATTACGTTTTAAATAAATTTTGAAAGAGGAGCCAAAATAATCAAATCATTTCAGCTTTTTCCCATTTAAGCATTTACTCAACTGGCTGTTTTTGCTAAAGGCTTTCGACCCATGATTGGAAGGGAGGCTTTTTGATGTAATGAAAACCAATATTGGACAAATTATAAAGCTATATCGATATAAACAAAATATGACCCAATCCGAATTGGCAGAAGGAATTTGTTCTGTGTCTCATTTAAGCAAAATTGAAAATGGTTCAAAAGAGGCGAATCAAGATACGATCAATTTACTGCTTGCCAGACTTGGAATCAGCCAAGAAACGCTCTCTCAAAAGGCACGTCACTTGCTGTCATTGCTTGATGAGTTTCAAATGAACATGTATTTCTATGCCCTAGATCAAGCTGAACAAAACGCTGAAATGATTATTCATCATGAAGAACAGTTTTTTTCGTTAGATTTAGGCATTCAGTATCATTTGTCCTTATTTCAATTTTATCTATTAACTGAAAAGCAGCCGCTTGCATTAAAGACATATCGCGTGTTAAAAAAGTTTGAAAAGACCTTTATTGAAACAGAGAAGGAAACCTTTGAATATCTAGATGGGATACATCAGATTAAAAATGGTCAACTAGAAGAAGGGTTGAAAAAGCTTGAAAGCTGCTTTTCTTACGCTTCTGTCGAACAAAGTGATCTTTATTATAATTATGCGAAAGCACTTGGAAAAATGGGACGTTTTGGTGATGCTCTTGAGGCAACACATCAGGCGATGGACTTATATAGGCAAAAAAACAATTTCAAACGAATCATTCATTGTACATTGATACATGGCGTGATCTCGCTGGAATTAAAAGCATTTCAAACAGCTAAGAAATATTTAAAAGAAGTCATTTTGCATACATCGCTTTATCCAGATTCTTTTATTAAAATGATCGCTTATTTTTATTACGGGGTTCTTTTGAAACGTGAAGGTGATTTTTCATCGGCAGTGCCTTTTTTACTAGATTCATTGAATTACTTTAATCAGGAACAAATAGAGGATCGCTATTGTGAAACGCTGTATGAAATTGCGACATTATATGCTGAATATGATCGGAAGAAGGCACTTCCTTACATACATGAGTTGTTAAAACAGCCACGTATTCAGCCGCACTGTTTATATATGATCAAAATCTATAAATTAATGATTGAACAGAACCCACATGATTTAAAAACATATTTAGTCGAAGCAGCCATTCCGTACTTTGATAACCACCAATTACACAATGAGTATCTTTTTGCACTCAGAACCCTGCTTTCTTATGCGTCTTCTGAGCTTGATCAGTGTGAGTTTTCCTCTTATACTGAGAAACTGCTTCGCCACTTAGAGCGATATGTTCCATACTACAAAAAAGCATGACCTTCTGCCGATCAAAGGTCATGCTTTTTCTATATTTTAGATTGTCTTTTGTTGATCTCTTTCAGGACGGGGCACTTGTTCGACAGAATGAATATATCGTTTTTTCGAAAAATAATCGTACGCATATTGCCCGAAGCCAAACCAGATGCTAAGCAAAATAAATGGGACCGTTCCCCATAATGCAGGGATGTTGCAAGCAATACGCAACAATGTATAAATCCCTGAATTTTTTTGATTTTTGGCTAAGGAGATAGAGACGATTCGTTTCTCTGCTTTATCTTCGCTTATTTTATTCAGCTTTAAAAGCTGTGAATTCCTAAATGATTCGAAGTGAATGCGATTCTTCCAATCGAGTGCTTTTAATAGATCAATTGCCTTCGCACATGTAGGACTTTGTCCATCGAAAAACACGAGCAGCCTTAATGATTTGATGGAACGTTGTTCTCTTTTTTTTGATTCAGCTAGCTTCTTCTTTTCTTGCTCTAGATAAATGATTTTTTTCATAAATTAACCGCCAGTCCTTTTCCGTCATTTGTTTTTTTAGTTCGTACAAAGGAGATTACAACTAGATTACTATAGTTGCTGGGCCTCTTGTATTGGGAAAAAGCAAACGGTTGTGCGTTATATGAGCCTTTAGATAAGGGCAAAATTGCTGATTTCATGGCATATATGACGTTTTTCAACTAAAACTTGTTGGGAAAATCGTGATGCATTGCGGTTTTCTGCGGGATTTGATCGATTTCTGCGGTTTTTCTACATCTTTATGTATGCGGTGATTTGTAAGAAAACGCAAAAACAAGATAAAAAAAGACTACTTCCCATTGCGGCGAAGTAGTCTTTTGATTTATATTTTTGCCAAAACTTCTACTATTTCTTTCTCAATATCTTTCCATAAATAACGGTCTGTCGTGTAACGATGCACGGCTTCTTTGGCAAATGCCTCAAAAGCAGCTTCAAATTCAGGTACTCCTTTATCAGGCTTTTTCTCATCCACAAAGCGCTGTGCTTCTGCTGAACGCGGTCCCCATTTCCCCACTTCATTCCCGTCTTGATCAATGAAGACGAAAATTGGAATTGATCTTGCGGTCCCGTTCGTTAAATACCGATCCATTAGGTCTAGATGCTCATCTCGAATGAAATAGCGTGCATCAATGAGTGCTTCACTCGCAATGCGCATAAAAATTGGTACATTCACCATCGCATCCCCGCACCAATCTGCTGTGATGACAAGCGCTCTTAGCTTTTTCTTCTGAAGACGCTGAAGCAGTTCTTTTTCTTTTTGGTGAATCGCGTACTGGTTGTACACCGTGAGTAGGTTAACGCGGTTTTTCTCCATGTTATGTACATAAGTACGTTCAGCTAACCCCTTTGTAAACCATTCATTTAATGTCATTCCTTACATCCCCCTTACCCTTCCACTTTACCACTTTTTCTATTCTTTTGTCTAAAAAAACCTTCACCTAGTGAAGGAAAAGGTTTTTTGTCTTATTGAGACCGTTTTCGGTTTGGGTCCATCCCGATCAGTTTGGTGACGAGCGCCATGGTGACAGGCAGTGACGTATTCTTTTTATACGCTAAATATTTCCCACGCCATTCTGGTTTGTATTTTTGTTTAAACGACCGTAAGCCGCTAAAACTATACATATATCTCACGTTGTTAAAGATGACGCTGGCTAAGCGTTCTGTTAGGAAGGACTGATGAAACGTTCCTACATTCGACAGTGGCGCCATCCCCATATTAAATGATTTGTAGCCTTTTTCTTTTGCCCATTGAAAGAGGTGGATGAATAGGGCATCCATCATCCCATTCGGTGCATCATGCATATGCCGCATTAAGTCGATGGAGATCTCCCCTTCTTGATACATTGGCATTAAGGAAACAAAAGAAATGACCTTTCCCTGCTCATCCTTGAGTATCGCAACGGGTGCTTTTTGTAGATAGTCTACATGAAAGTAACCAAGTGAAAAGCCTTTTTCTTTTTTCTTCCCGAGCCAACTATCCGAAATGTATTTTAATGTGGACAGAAATTCATCAGAAAAAGGTGGTTCAACCATTTCAAAAGTGTAGCCTTCCCGCTCAAACTTATTGGCGACAGCTCTTAGATTTGATTTTTTCTTACCTGAAAGAGAAAATGTTTCTAAGTTGACTATGGCTTCTTCTCCAAGCTTAAAGAAGTGAAAGCCTAGATCGTGATACAAGGCCATCCCTTCACGTTCCACTTGATAGAATGCAACGCGGTAACCTGCTGTTTCAGTCTCCTGCAAAAATTCCTCAAGAACAAGCGGATAAGAGGATTTACGGCCAGATGGATCACCAAGCACAATCACACAGCGGCCAATGCGTCCAAACTGAAGCATCGCCTCACCATCACTTGAGAAAAACAACTTTTTATCCCCTAAAAAGCCAAGATGACTGAGTGCATTTCCTCCCTTTTCTTCTAGGAACGCTTTTAATTTTTGTTCATCTGCTTCCTCTCCAATAGGAAAGGCCTTTTTATTAAAAATCAATCTACTAATGAAAAAGAAAAGCGGTACACCGATCAAAGCAATCATGCTCGTCATGGTGATGTGCCGTTCATTATGCACAAGATAATCCTTGCTTAGGAAATGTCCAATTTTCTCCCAGATAAAGTTCCCTATGACATTATAATTAAACAGAACCAGTAAATATCCGACTGTAGCCGCTATAAATTGATACAAGGAATAAGGGGCTTGCTGCTTCACAAATTGATTTCGCAGTGAAAAGAAAACTGCCATAATGACGGGCAAAATAAAAATCAGGCTTAGGTTAAACCCTTTTAGCAAGGTAAACACAAAACCGCCAGCTAGAGAAATCAACGTCAAAACGTAAGACCGCTTTGTTCTTTTGTACACTTCAATGGACAAAATCATAAGGATGATCCCGAACATTAAAGATAGACCGTTAAACCCTGATAACAGAAAACGGGGAATGCTTGTAATCACCCCTAAACGATCTACAGGCAGCACAACGGAAGCCATAATCAATAAGCCGCTTCCAAACGTTAAAATGGATAAAGAACCGTACAACAAACGGATTAATAATGCCCTGTGCAATACAATTAAGACGTTCGTCGTTTCAATGGCAGGTGCCATTTTTGGATTGCCTTCAAGGCGTTTAAGGGTAGTTCCAGTTAAATCGTATGCTGCCAGACAAAGCCCAAGAATAAACGGAAAGATTGAATACACGAAACGATACAAAACAAGGGCTGTCAGCACCATTTCTTTATCGAAACCAATGTATTGCATACTGAGTAAAAAGATTAGATCAAATGAACCGAATCCCCCTGGAATCATACTGATTAAGCCGCCGATTGATGCAATGGCAAACACACCTAATATGATTCGGACATCGACGTTCATTCCCATTGCCACAACAGCCATATACATGACAAGACCTGCTGCTAACCATTCTAAAAATGATGCACCAATGTATGCGTAAATCGGATGCTTAAGTCCGTTTTCGCCCCCCTGAATCGAGCTTTTTTGAACCGAGACCATGATGATATAAATCGGCACAAGACAAGCAAAGATAATCACAAATGCCCATAGCCAAGGTTCCTGACTAATAATACTCTCAACTGGTAGAACCCTGACCAATATCAAATCACTGAAAATAGACAAACCTAAAAGAACAGAAGATGTCAAAAGCGCAATGCCTTTCAACAGTTTTTTTGTATCTGATATGTACTCCTTATATAAAAGCGTTCGGAGCCCTGCTCCTGATAGGCCTCCGAATCCAAGTACACTGTTAAAGGAGTTCGCAATCCAAGAGATCCGAACTGTTTTCCAGCTACTGATTTGCATATCAAGACTTCTTCTTAAAATAAAATCATATAAGGACATAGAGAGGACAGCAACAAGTCCAAGAAAGACAAGAATAAACAAATCCATTCGATTCAAATTGTCAATAATATAAAAGGTCTTTTTAATGGAAAGGCCGCTGAGCTCCTGCTTGGCGACAAAAATCAATACAAGGATGATGACGACTGGAAAAAGCATTTTTAAGATTGTCATGCCCGTTTTTTTGTTCCACATCTTTTTCCCAACTTTCTAGTTTGCTTCATTTGTTTTCAACTGAACATTATTATACAACAAATACCACTTGTTTCATTCAGTTTAACATGCAAAAGCTTCATGATGCTTTCCTTTAGAAGTAAAAATCAGTAATATAAAGAGAAGAGCCGCTTAAAGGAAGTGAACAAGCGTGGAGTATAATATTCATGATACCACCGTACTAAAAGAGGAAATTCTATCTCCAGAAGAAAAAAAGACATGGGTGCTTTATATGAAAGTACTCACAGCCGCAGGACTCGGAGATGTCTCTGAATGGATGAAACTCGATATGAGTATGCCTCAGATGAAAGTGCTCATGCTGCTCAATAACCATGGCTCTCTCAAGGTATCCGAAATTGCTGAAAAAATGGGGGCATCTTTGTCCAATATGACAGGTCTGCTTGACCGTTTAGAGCAGTCAAACTTTATCGAGCGGAAGCATTCTGAACGTGATCGACGCATCATTGTCGTAGAAATGACAGAGGAAGCCAAAAATATTTTCAGAAGTATTTATCAAAAAGGACACGAAAAAATTAAAAATTCCCTCCAACGGCTCAACGATGAAGAAAAAGAAAAAGTAAATGAAGGTCTGGCCATATTAGAAAAGGCACTTCGCCCCGAAAGAGAGTGAAGACAGACGAGGAAAAAGACGGTCATGTTAAATCCGTCTTTTTTATTTCATCGTGTATATCATTCTCTGTGAAGGTTTTTGAAATCGCGTTTCTATCATCCCTTAGTATGCTTGTTGTTCAAAATGGTTCATATAACCAATTATTGTCGCCTGCTCTTTAAAATCCTTCTAGCACGAATTTGCCGATCATCTGCCCTTTCTCAAGCTCTTGATGTGCATGTCTCAAATTTGCTGCATTCACAGGACTCAGAACTTTTGTTAAAGTGTGCTTTAATTTCCCCTGTTCAAATAACTCACTTGCTTCTGTTAACAGCTCATGCTGTTTTATCATGTCCTCTGTCTTATACATAGGGCGTGTGAACATGAATTCCCAAACAAAAGCAGCACTTTTGTTTTTTAGCAATTGAATATCCAAACTGTTTTGATTTTCAACTATTGTACATATCGTTCCTTGTGGTTTAATGGCTTCTGCCATTCCTTGAAAATGCCCGTCAGTATCGTTTAAGCATAAAATAGCATCCACTTCACCGATCTTTTTTTCCTGTAATTGTGCCAATAAAGGTTGATGATGATCAATGATATAATCGGCTCCTAATGAGAGGCACCACTGTCTTGTTTCTGGTCTTGATGCTGTTGCAACGACAGTCGCATTTGTTAATTTAGCCAGTTGAATGGCAATGGAGCCTACTCCACCAGCACCGCCTATGATTAAAATGGTCCGGTCCTCTTCATTTCGCTTGATATGCATGCGATCAAACAAGGCCTCATACGCAGTAATTGTCGTCAGTGGCATCGCTGCTGCTTCTGCAAAAGAGAGATTGGCAGGCTTTCTCGCAATGATTCGTTCATCCACAAGCTGAAATTCACTATTAGAACCTTGACGAGTGATGTCTCCTGCATAGTACACATGATCACCAGGCTGAAACAACGTACACGCTTCACCCACTTCAACCACTATCCCGCTAGCATCATAGCCGAGGATTTTCAATTCCTCTTCCTTCTGATTCATAGATGTCCTTACCTTTGTATCAACAGGATTCACCGACACAGCCTCTACTTTGACCAGCACATCCCGTCCAGTTGCTCTTGGCTTTTCAACCTCCTGATCAATCAAGCTTTGCTCATGTTCAATTGGCAAGTACTCATATAATCCAACCGCTTTCACCCTCGCACACTCCCTTTCCCATGCTTCTCATTTTATTATCATTTTATGTTAATTTTATATGAATCAAAACAAGGGAGGGCACATTTACGACCGTCCCATAGCCTTTCGTTCCCTAACAATGCAAGCAGGTCGAGGTTTTTGCTGAAAAGGAATGTATTTCAACCAACTTGTTGACTTAAAGAAAATTTGTACGTAATAAAACTGAATATGTTGAAGTAAGATAACTACAAAGAGAAAAGCAGATAAAATGAGCGAAAAGACGTCCGCTTCACCTTTCACCAAATCAATGATGAAGAACATCACATAACAGATGATGAAAAGCTGCTCTCCCCTTTGAACAATCCGAATAAAAACATGGCCAAGTTTCGATACATCTCCTGATTGACGCTTCCTGATTTTTCTCGATTTATAAAACCAAACGATACTTTCTAATAGATGATGGGACATAAAAAGGACAATGATTGCAAGAAAAAGAGGGGATTGAGTAATCAGTGGTTGGGTAATGAAAGAAAGCAACCAAAAATAAAATACGATAAAGGCATGTCTCATAGATAGGAGAAATAGTTCTTTTTCTAAGTGCTTTTGCATCTTATTCACCTCATTAGGTACTACGATTTCACTCGCCAAAAGGTTTCCTCTCATCAAGGATCGTTCGTTGCTTTCTGTCATAGAAAGAATTGTATCTGTCTAGAGCGTCAATTCCTCTTCCTCCTTCCATATGAAAAAAGTGCTGCCCATCTTGGCAGCACTTCAGCGTGTAGACAAACCCTCGCATTCGTTGTCAAATTCTTAAGTGCTGGTGAAAAAGGGCTCAAATAAACACCATTTTAACCCTTTGACAACAATGTTTGACTGGATGCTAATCAATGAGCACTAGCTGATTGTAATTGTTTGTTTTTCTCTTTAAAGCGTTCATTATGTGAGGAGACGTACGCCACTTTTTCTGCTTCTGGTTCAATGTAAAGCTTTGCACTATTCAATGCATTTACGCCATCAACAAATGTACCGGCAATTAAACGGACTTTGCTTTTATGTGTACATAGGTCTCCTACGGCGTATACGCCTGGTAAGTTGGTTTCCATTTTTTCATTGACCTCGATTAGTCCCCAGTCCCCCTGCTTCAGTCCCCAGTCTGCTAGAACACTTAAATCACCTTTCATACCATGATTGACAATGACTGCATCAGTTTCAATTCGTTCGATTTCACCTGTTTCTAAATGCTGAATGGTCACAGCTTGAATGTTCTCTCCATGACCATGAAGCTCTATCAGTTCATGCGGTGTGAAAATTCGTGCACTTGACGCTTTCATGTTCGCCACGTTTTTCTCATGTCCACCAAACATGTCACGACGATGCACAACCGTGACGCTTTCAGCAATTGGTTCAAGCGCATTTGCCCAATCGACGGCTGAGTCACCGCCTCCGGATATGACGACTCGCTTACCTGCAAATGTCTTCGGCTCTTGCACTGTATAATAAAGGTTTGTCACTTCATAACGGTCTGCATGTTCGATTTCAAGTTTACGCTGAACTGGAATTCCATGACCCATCGCTAAAATGACCGTCTTTGTTAAATGGCGATCACCATTTTCAGCAGTCAGCAGAATATGACCATCCTCTAAACGCTCGAACTTTGTGATTTTTTGATTCAGCGCAATTTCTGGGTCAAATGTTTTCGCCTGCGTTTCGAGCTGTTTAATGAGCTGTTCACCTCTTGTTGGCGGCAATCCGCCTACATCCCAAATGACTTTTTCTGGGTAAAGAAGTACTTTTCCTCCAAGGTTTTCATTGTATTCAAGTATTTTCGTCTTTAAATCTCGCATCCCGCTATAAAAGGCGGTGTACATACCTGCTGGACCGCCTCCAATAATGGTGACGTCAAATAATTCAAGCTGATCTGTCATTTGAGTCCCTCCAGTTTCTAAAATACATCTATAAGTGATATTGATTCTCATTATCATATATGTATATTGTAGTCTACTCTGGTCAAGGGAATCAATAGCTTTCTGCCAAAAAGAACAAGACGGGCACTGCACCCGTCCTTTCATGGTTCACACAATGCTTAAACCAAGATCCTTTAATTCAAGAGAGACAAGTCTTGCAATCGCATCTGCACCTTCTTTTGTAAAATGAGTGCGGTCATCAATACCCGTTGACAGCATAAAGTAAGAAGTTGTCTTCTCTAGACCTGATATCTGATAAAATCGAAGGCTGGCGGTCATTAAATCAACAAGAAGAACTTCTTCCTCATCGGCTAACTCTTTCATGGCGGCACAATAATCAGGAAAAACATTAATATATTCTCCGTCTTTTTCATGAAATCGTCCAACAGGGGTTAACAAAAGTGGTGTTGCCCCCTTTGCTCTAGCTCCATGAACATATTGTGACAAATAGCTTTTGTAGGTCGTAAAAGGTTCCGTATGCCGATCAGGCTTCGACGTTGATGCATCATTATGTCCCATTTGAGTAAAAAGCCAATCCCCCGGCTGAATCTCTGCCAATATGTGATCAAGACGCCCTTCTTCAATGAATGTCTTTGAGCTTCTTCCACCGATCGCCCGATTCACGACTTTTACGTCTTTTGCCGTATAACGATGTAAAAACTCTCCCCAACCTCCTTGAACAGGACGATCTGGGTAAGACGCAACGGTTGAATCACCAGCTAAATAGATGGTTGTCATGTTCATACGCCCCCTTTTTTATTCAGCCACCTCTCCATTGACAATGCGGCATGAAAGTGGCTTTTGAAAAGAACTGCAAGCGACCAGCATCGCTTATTCAATCATTCTCTTTTTCATCTTCAAAACCCTGCAAATAGAAAGTTGTGCATTCATTATATATGCGGCGTAAGTTCTGTTTTTGTCTCGACTGCCGCCTTTAATGCCTGTAACATATAGCCAATCCCTCGATAAGGAGTTAGCGGATAATTTGCCTTTTGATGAGACTGCAATAATGGGTCAATGACTTTTCGATATTTCTTTCCCCCTAATATCACAAGCTCATCATATGCGAATAGCTTTTTTTCATAGAATTGACGATAGAGTTCTTCTTCTGTGATCTGTTCAGGATGCGGTGTTCCGAACGCAACATCATAATGATCAGATACAATGTCATGTGCATGTAAAAAACCGTGCTTCGCTGATAAAATCAGCCATTCGGAAAAAAAGGTTTGGGCATAGCACTTCGTTCGTTGATGAAGGGGGCTTAAATAGACAAGGTGTGCCGGCTGGCTTCCCGCATCTGGCTTAACATCCCATATTTTTTTTGCACCACAGGGAATGATACAAACTCGCTTCACCTAATCTTCTCCTTCCTTCGTTGGTACATGTGATATATAAAACAGCCAATCGCTGTTCCTATCGTATTTAATATCATATCATCTATATCGCTACTTCTAGTAATGATATCAAATTGGGAGAAAATCCATTGCAGTACTTCAATCATCGTTGATAGGATAAAACCTGCTAAAATCGCTTTCTGCCAGCACATTTTTCTATATCTCCAATAAAGTAAAAAACCGAGCGGAACAAATAAAAGAATGTTTCCAGCAAGATTTAAAAATACAAGATTTGGGTAGCCTTGGTGATAGGCGTGAACGTTTTGATAGATTGAGTGAAAAGGCATGAGATTGACACTGACTTGATCCCTAGGGGCGGAAAAACGATTCGGAAAGACCGTTAAATATAAAAGGAAATTTGTATAAAAAAACAGACAGGCAAGAACCATTTCCGTTTGCAAATAGATAAAGCGGTTTTGCTTTATTGCCTGTCTGTATCTCATATAAATATATAGCGGAACGAGCAGAATAAAGTAACTAATCGAAATTACTGCGCTGACTGTCATTAAGAGAGCTGCCCCTTTCCTCTGTTATGCTTGGACATATTACAGCTTATTCATGCCTGATTCCGTCTATTCATCCCTTATTTTCTCAATCAATAAAGTTAGCAGGTCTCATATTGACAAATCGTCATTTTCCGGTTATACTGACTGACATTCAGTCACTTAAGGTCGGTGAGGTTATGTCGAAACGAGAAAAGATTATGCTCGCTGCCATTGATGCGTTTAAGGAAAAGGGGATTGAAAAGACGACCATTTCAGACATTGTGAAAAAAGCAGGTGTCGCACAAGGAACGTATTATTTATATTTTCCCTCGAAGCTTTCTGTGATGCCTGCCATTGCAGAGCATCTTATTTCACAGATGGTTCCTGCGATTGAACAGGAATTAACCCAGCATGCTGATGTACTTGATCAGGCAGATGCTCTTGTTGAATTTATTTTCTCCTTTACGAGACAATACCGTGATGTGCTTGCCCTCACCTACTCTGGTTTAGCCGCAACCGAGCATTTAAAGGAATGGGAAGATATTTACGAACCGCTCTACAAATGGGTTGCCGCCTTTTTAGAAAAAGCCAAGCAAGAACGGCGCATTAGATCAAATTTGAACTGTCAATATGCGGCAAAATTTATTATTGGCTTACTAGAGTCCTCTGCGGAACAAATGTATTTGTTTACCGAAACAGATACAGAGGAGGTGCTCATTCAAAAACGGGAAGTCAAGCAATTTCTCCTTTACGCACTCGGCATAGAGACACCTTAAAAAGTACAGCATACGCTGTACGCTCTTTTTCGGCTTTAAAATGACGAATCGTCAGTTATAGGAGGATATGAGATGAAGAAAAGCTGGATATATGTCGCACTCACTTGTTTATTTGAATTACTTTGGGTGTTCGGCTTAAATAAAGCAGATGCAGTTTGGGAATGGGCGATCATTATCTGCCTCATCCCTATCGATTTTTACTTTTTAATGAAAGCCTGCGAGAAGTTACCGACAGGAACGGTCTATGCCGTGTTTGCCGGAGTTGGAACCATCGGTACGTCCATCATGGATTATACGCTGTTCGGCGGATCATTCTCATTAGAAAAATTGCTGTTTATGGGCATTTTAATCATTGGTATTATTGGTTTAAAAGTGTCAGATGGAGAAACGCATCAGCAGAAAGGAGAAGCGATATAAAATGGGCTGGTTTTTTGTTTTGTTCGCCTCTGCCTGTGAAATCGGCGGAACCATTGGCTTAAATATGTTCAGTAAGAAAAAACAAATCGCATCAGGCTTATTATTTGTCGGTGGCTTTGCCGCTTCCTTTTTATTTTTATATGCTTCATTCTCTTCTGTTCAAGTATCTGTCGCCTATACGGTATGGATTGGTCTAGGGACAGCTGGCTCTGTTTTATTTAATATGATTCTATTTAAAGAGCCGAAAAACTTGATTCGTATCCTGAGCCTGCTGCTCATTGTCATCGGTGTGGTGGGGCTGAAGTTGTATACATGACAATATAGAAAAGGCAGGGATTGCTTCCCTGCCATCATCATTAATGGAGCACCGATTGTTCATTCAATATATCAATGGCATAAAGTGATTGCTCGTGTTCATCTAATAGGACATATACTTTGAGGGGTGCGCCTGATTGATCTGTCTGCTGCGTGAATAACACACAAGTGAATTTTTCTACTCCTTCTGGCAACTTACTTTTAAGAAAAGGGTGAAGAATGGGAGAGATTCGAAGGGTATCAACATCTTTCAGCCAAAGCTCATTTTGTAGCGCAGGATAATGGTCAACTAAAAACTGGCGAAACACTTCCAATGGACTCAAGTGGATATCCTCACTTTCTTAGCATGACATCAAACTCACCTTGAAACACTATGAACTCTTACATGACTTTGGCACACATATGTCGCTCTATTACTTAAGACACTTTATCTCCTCGTGGATATGAACTGTTCATTAACTTTACTGTATTGAATGCTCAAAATGTATATACGTTCTCTCATTCTTTTTGAAAGAATAAGGTTGCTTCTCGCACTTGAATTCAAACGATGAACCTAAAGTCATTCTCTTATTATTTTCTTTCGTGATAGAACGTCGTCTTCCTGCTATGATATTCCATTTTGTTGAAAAAGTACTTCTCTTCTAAAGGTGAAGCAACTAACAGAAGGCTTGTTACATCCAATGATGTTTGTAATGATCCAAGTAAACTACACTGTTTTTAAAACTTCTTCATTCTCAATCTCTAAAACGAAATGTTACTTAATGAAATAACTTCACCGTTTTCTCCGTTCACTCCATATTGACAATCCAATTTTCCACATAAAATATATGTTGTTGTTCAAAGTCTTACACATAGATAGGCATTAGCTCAAACTATTCTTTTAGCTTATCAAATGCTTCTTCTTGCGAGAAGGTTATTTTACCTGGAGCTTGAACTTGATCGGACATTCCGCACATCTTGAACATTTGTTTCCACTCTTTTCCCCATTTTGGCTTTTTCGTAGATCGCCACCTGTTCAAAAGATTTTGTAGAGTCTATTTTTATAAAACCTACAATACTTTAACAAGTCCTAAAATGAAGAAAAAATACGATAAATGAATTGTAAATATATTACTCAAGCCAAATAGGACCATGATCACTGCACTTTCTTTAATCTCATCCCTTTTAACGGTGTTAGTTCCGTAGAATCCACTCTCATTTTTTCAGCTTCTTCTTTAGACATGTTGAACGTTCGTGACAAATCTTTATTACGTCTCTATGCAATAAACAATTCAATATTTTCCCTTTTATACGCAGACTCGGTTTTAGAGTTCTCTTGCGTCATTGCTTCTCAAATGAAAATAAGGATTAAAACGTCTATTCATTCCTTAGACGCCTAATCCTTCGTAAATCGTTCTTTTATTGTAAAATAAAATGGGACCACCGCTTCACTCCTTTAAATATCATATTTCGTTCTTTCACTCGGGATATACTCAATTTGATACGCAGGTGATAATGCATGCTTCATTTTTTCAATGATTCGTTCCCCTTCCTGATTGAACTTCTTTTCTAGCTCCATACCATCTGGTAGCAAGTCCTCTGTCTCTTCATCAAGCCAACAGCCATACTGTATGTTCCATTTACAGATGTCTAAAAAGAGTGCATCGCTTAAAGGTACATCATCTTTTTCTAAAGGACATTGACAATAACCACATTGAAAAGGTTCAACATCATAGGTTCCTTCTATTTTCACAAAAGGTTTATCTTTAAACTCACGACAGCACACCCACTTTTTGAAGCGCTGGCCGTATGGTGTGAGCTTAATAGAATAGTAGCGCATGGAAAATAAATTCCCTTTCATGTCAAAAATACCTTGATTGATTAATTTCTTTAGTCGGTACTCAATAAAATCATCTCCGATATACTGATCTAAATGACCGATGACTTCTCCAATCAAACGAGCTGCCTTTATATCATCCTCTTCTTGACATGACTGATGAACTCGCTTTGCCATTTTGACCAAATAAGCGTCAAATTCATCTTCTGGTACGCTGATCGTTTGTTCATGTCGCCATATCCGTAGTGTATGATCTCCCTTCGCAAACGAAAGCCATTCTTTTTGTAATCTCTCTCTTTCTTCCTTGGTAAAGGTGTGAAAGTGCTTTTTACTTCCATAAATAATTTTATATTTTTCAGATGGGATTTCTCCAGTATGTCGAAGGTCCATGCGAATTGTATTTGTATTAAACAACTGATCATATGCAATGGTTGTATTGATTGCGGACACTTCAACGTTTTTTTCTTTTAATAAATAAACGGCATATCGCATGCCTATCTGTTCATGTGCATTGTTGCCTGTCCAGATCAGAATGCGCGCGCCATTTTTTATATTCTTTATTTGTTCAAGCATTATTTTCTGACTAATGACCATGTCATCAAATTCGCCAAATTCATTGGATAAGACGTGACGTAGCCACTCTTTACGCTTCTCTTGCCCTTCACGTTCATGCAAATGCCAAAGTGGTCCAATGGAATAAATATCATCAAAGGTGATGATATCTTCCACTTGATCTTTCTTCATTTCACGCAATGCTTGTTTTAGACTACCAGCAGGTGAAGCGCCAAATACGATATGAATCATGCTTTGTCTCCCTTTATCTTACAGTTTCTTTTATCTTCGCCTAATTATTGTTCTTTCGTCAATCCATAATATCCATTTTATTTAAAATCACAGGCAGTGAGAGACATTTTTACGGAAGTTAAGTATTTATTTCCCAATCATTCTCCGTATAATGGTAAAATCTCTTTTGATTGCAACCAAGCATTAAAGGAGAATGCCATGAAAACTTTAGATGTTCAGGCGTTGCACATTGCCATTGATCAAACGCTGGAACAATTAACACAACAATCACAAAGCATCAAATCCCTTGAAATACAAATCAATCAAATCATCTCACTAGATGGCGCACTAAAGGGCGAGGCTGGAGAAGCCATTCGAGCGTTTTACGAAGAGTGTCATATCCCCTTTTTGCAATTCTTTCAGGTCGTCATTGAAGAATACACCGGTGCGCTAAAAAAGACAAAGCAGGCTCTCCATGCATTTGAATCAAACCCGAATGGCTTTATCTCTCAATCATTCATTGAACACGAGCTTGATCAAGGGTTAAAAAAAGCAGAACGGACCATTTCTGATATCGTATCAGATGTAAATCAAGCCCTCGGCAGGGTCAGCCATATTGTGCATTTGCCACATGTAGATGAATCTGCTTTCCAAGAAAGCTACCAAAAAGCATGGCTTGAGACCTCAAAAACCATTGGACTGCTTCATGCATTTGACAGGAAACAAACGAGTGGTTTACATGAAACAGAAAGCGCCCTTCACACAATGAATCAATACATAGACACCCTAAGCACCATGTTCACTGGTCCGAAAATCGAAATCACCAGCTATCAAAAAGGCTCTATTTTCAAAGATGGAAAAGCAGAAAAAGTGAGCAGTACGATCAGTGGATTGAATGAAAAAATAGACAATCCTGACGAAACCCCAATGATGATTATGCTGAGGAAGCTGAGAGAGAAAGAACGGGCGAATGTGGATACGGTTATGAAGGAAAAGCCACCTACTAAAATCAATCAAAACGTAGTGATCATCAATGGGAAAGTGTATGATACAAGTGAGTACAAACATATCGACTTCGCAAATGCCAAAACAGTTGAAGTCATGCGAGACGGAATGCTGTATCGGTTACGAATATCGGAGCAAAACAAAGTAACGATTGAGAGCGTTAAACCGATTTCTGATGTAAAAACAGGCGATCAACCCCAAAACGTATTAAATACAGCGGTTGAATTCACAGGAATAAACGACGCAATTCGAGTCATTACAGGGAGAGATCCTGTAACAGGTAATAAAGTCACTGACACAGACCGCCTCGTATCAAGCTTGTACATGATACCAGGAGCTCAAATCGTTAAAGCTGGAAAATACGTGTTTAAAATAATGAAAGGGGAGAAAGTAGCTAAGAAAGTTACGAAGACGGCAAAGGAGACTGTTAAACCTGTCTCAAACATGAATGAGTTTTTTGATATGAAATTTGGAAAATCAATAAGTAATTCCTTATCAAAAACAAAAGTAAAGTATGACGGACAATCAATTTATAAGGTAGAAAAGAAAACTGCTAACCAATATCTGAAAAAGGGTTATGGAGTTTATCTTGACGCATTACATAAAGACCATTTAGAAGTAATTGATAAGACAGGGAATGTGAAGTACGTTTTGAATTTAGATGGTACTTTAAACACTAATAAGACTAAAAAGGCACTTGGACGATTTGTTAAGGAATATAAATAAATAGGGGGTATTTATATGGATAAGAAATTAGAAGGAATATTGGACATACTAGATAATCTTAATTCAAGTATTAATATTGTAAATAAAGAAGATTTAGACGAACTGTACGAGAACCTTGAGGATTTTAGGATGTTAACTAAAGATTTGGATGTTATATTAAATAATTTCGGTTCATTGGATAAGAACAATGGTGATGAAATAGAGAAAATGTTATTTGAACTTCATAGAATTATTACAACGTTTGAATGGCATTTCTCAGAAATCAGTGATTTAAACACAAAAATTTTAAAAAATTATCAAGACAAAATCAATAACGACTAGTAATGAGAATCCTTAAAAGAGTTTTTTGTTTCTTTTAATGGAAAAGACGGTGCTCATATAGTCCATCCATTAGAATGAAATAAAAGGATGAATAACTATAGAATATAACTCTTTAATAAAAACATTAGATGAAAAATGTATTAAAGATTATGGGGAAATCAGACACACTCTATGGAACAGATAATAGGTTAGAAGTCGATGATGTAAATTATTTAGAGTAATAGAAATTTTAACCCATCCTACTCATAATGAAAGCAGTATATATAATTGGTTAAATAAAGAAAAAAGCTCATTAGTAGAGATCTTCTTTATGAAGAACCACCAAATGCAGTATATTTAGCAGACGGTCAGAAAATATGGGAAATGGACAGTGATGAATAACAGTTAGCCCTCTTTTTATAGAGGGTCCAGGCTGTAGGCTGTCGAGATTTTCTCGACAGCCTGATTGAAGATTAGCTGGTTGCGTACTTGAAATCTTACAGGAAAAAGAGTTTAGGATCGTTATATGAGGATGAGAATCAGGATTTTATTTGTGCTAGACAAGATGGCAGACCAATTTATCCTCGTACTGCAGGTGTATCTCTAAAAGAAGTTCAAGAACGTCTTGGTCATTCATCTATAAAAATGACTGGAGACATTTACGCCCATGTAACTCCAAAATAAAGCTTGAACAGCAAAAAAATTCGATGCATATAGGCGGTTAAGTGGTCAAAATGTGGTCAAATGAGATTTGACATCTCTTCAACCCTTATTATTTAAGGGCTAAAGACACCACGCACTCCACATGCGCCGTATGCGGAAACATATCCACTGGCTGAATATATTCGATCTTGTAGTCTTTTGACATGTATTCGAGGTCTTTTGCTAGTGTTGATGGGTTACAGGAGACGTAGACAAAGCGTTTCGGTTTGACCTTTTTGACTGTGTCTAGGAAGGTGCGTTCGCAGCCTGTTCTTGGTGGATCAACGACGATCACGTCAGGACGGAAGCCTTGTTTGACCCATTTTGGCAACCAGTGTTCCGCTGTTCCTGTCACATAGGTAGCGTTTTTCATGCCGTGTTTTTTGGCATTTTTCTTGGCATCGTCAATGGATTCTTTGATCACGTCCATTCCTCTTACTTCTTTTGCGCCATCTGACAGCCACATTCCGATCGTGCCAACGCCGCAATAAGCATCGACGAGTTTCTCTTTTCCTGTCAGTTTGGCCGCTTTCTTGGCTTCATCATAAAGCTTTATGGTTTGCTTCGGATTCAATTGGAAGAAGGCACGTGCGCTCAGCTCAAAGGAAACATCACCAAGGAACTCTTGAATGACCATATTCCCAGCTAAGTGTGAAGTCTTATGACCAAAGATGACAGATGTTTTTTCACCATTGATATTGTGCATAATGGACGTTACTTCTGGCAGACGTTTTTGAATGGCTTCGGCGATTTCTTTTTTCTTTGGAAATTCTGGTTTAGCTGTAACAAGCACGACCTGTACCTCGCCTGTTTTAAATCCAACTCGCACGACAATCGAACGCACGTCTCCTTTCCTTGTACGTTCGTTGTAAACTGATACGCCAAATTTCTCTAAAATTTTGCGGACAACGCCTGTTGTTTTGTTCGTTTCTGGATGCTGAACGATACATTCCTTAATCGGAACAAGCTTGTGAGAATTCAGCCCATAGAGTCCTGCAATGATATCTCCACTATGGGAACGTCCTACTTGAAATTGACTTTTATTCCGGTAGTGCCAAGGATTTTCCATGCCGATCGTTGGTCTGATATCTAGTTTTTCTACCAATAATTTCGTATGACGCTCTATTGATTGAATGACAATATCACGTTTTTCTTTTAATTGTTGCTCGTAAGCCAAATGCTGAAGCTGGCATCCTCCGCACTGCTCGTATACTGGACATGGCGGCTTCACTCGATGCTCCGAGCGTTTTCGCACTTTCCTAACCGTACCTTCTGCATATTTCGGCTGTACATTTGTCGCTTCTACGACTACTTCCTCACCAGGAAGCGCCCCTGGAACAAACACCACTTGCTTTTTAAAATAACCGACTCCTTCGCCATTAATGCCAAGGCGTTTAATCGTCAGCGGGAACTGTTGTCCCTTTTGCAGAAGAGCCACTTGCTGTTTATCTTTCAATTTCAATCTCTCCGTTCTATTTGAACCTTTATAGGTTGTCCTCATTTTATACCATCTCATTAGTATATCACGACTTGGACAAAGAGAGAAAATGCGTTTCATTTATTTGTCTTTCTCGATACTTCTCCATAAATAAAGGGAAGCGTAGCTTAAATAAGGCGCCCACTCCTTGCTCAATTCCATCATCTGCTCTTTTGTCGGCTTCTCGGACAATTCAAAATGCTGTTTGATGGCATTTTGAATACCGATATCAGCCATTGGAAAGAGATTCGGTCTTCCAAGTCCATTCATGAGCACATTTTGAACAGTCCAAGGACCAATTCCTCTAATTGGAAGAAGCCGCTCTTCAATTTCATCATCCGGCAATGCCTGTAATTTCTCTAGACAAAGGGAGCCGCTGACGATTCGTTTTGATACGTCAATGACATATTCCGCCTTCCGCTGACTGAATTGAAGCTTTCGTAAGTCGTCTGTGTGAAGGGAGGCAATGGTTTCTGGTAAAGGATCAAACCAAACACCTTCTATTTGCTCTCCATAGGTGTGAACAAACCGCTTTGTCAGCTCATAAGCAAAGACCAGATTAAGCTGCTGATGAATGATGCATTTCATCAAACAATGATACAAATGAAAGTCAAGCATAAGCGGTGTACCCATGTGACGTTCAAATATAGATGCAAGGTTTGTTTGAGAAAAGTGGGCATGAATGACTTTTAATTGATGATTCATCCCAAATATTCGCTTAATCTCACATATAATTTGATCCTTTGGACCATGTGCCTTCACAAGGAATGTTGGCGTCTCGATTGTTCCAGTTGCTCGAACGATCGCAATATATGGATTTTTTCCCAACCTGATCGGTACTTTAATTTCTCTTTTTTTCATATCTACTGCCTTTAATGGATCATTTGATAAGCGCCTTAACACCTGATCGAAGTGATATGGCGGCTCAAGTACCAACTTTTTTTCCCACATTATATGCCTCTCCCTTTCTGCCAAAACAAGCGATATGATTGATTCATTTAATATGAATCATTCTCTATATTGAATACTTTTAAAAATAAAGAGTACAAGAATTTATCAGTCATATCTTCCTTATTTTCGGTCATTTTCTTTTTGGAATCACGCAAGATTTTAGGCGAATCCAACCAAAATTCGACATGATCTATCAAAATTTTAGGATCATATTCCTCAAATTAGAAATAGAACCAATGGGCGATATCTTACTTTTCAAAAAAATTTATAATTATGACATATCAAGGAGGTGAACAAAGGAATTAGCAGAATAGGCAATCATTTATTTCATCTTACAGGAACATATTTACCTCATTGATTAACCGGCTTCACCTAGTTTCATAATTTTACGAAAAGTAAGACCCAAAAAAATTAAAAACAAAGGAGATCCGACCAATGAAAAAAACAATTCTTTCTATTGCACTTGCTACTGCTGTTTCTTCGACACTACCTGTTTTTGCTCATGCTGCTGAGCCAAAAGCCGCTCCAGTTTCAACAACTGTTCAGCCAACTGTCTTAAACAAAATTGCTGAAAGTAAAGCATTTTCTCCTAACGTTAACATTAACTTTGACGTACTTGGTATTGCAAATGCAATCATCAATGCTGCTAATGCAAACACAAACCGTGAAGGCTTTGTAAAAGGTTTAATGGAGTCTGCTTTCTATGCTGCTGGCTCTAGATACAATGTCATGGTATTTAACTTAAGCCAAGGCTATGAGACACATTTTAACGGAGTCAAAACATTCGCTACAGTTAGATACGGAGGTCTCACTTACGGAGTTTGGGTATTTGAAAGTGGATCTTTCACAAACAAAGGTGACGGCGGCTACATCAACTGGGCATTTAGAGGCTGGTTTGACCGTAACGGTGGTTTCGTTAACTTCCGTCGTCCTTAAATCTCGCTTTTATCCTTCAATCATACACGCACATGGACCGATCTCATTCATGAGATCGGCTTTTTTTATTGACAAAATGAATAAGTTTGCTCACACTGCTTCATGATATAATGCAAGTCTGGAGGGGTGCATATGCTGAAAAAAATTGCAGTAACAAAAAACGGAGACTTGATTGAACATGCAACATTACAGCAGCTTTCAAGCCCCGATATCGCTTGGTATTGGATTGACTTTCACGCGCCAACTGAAAAAGAAGCAGCAATGCTGAAAGAATTCTTTCAGTTTCACCCGCTTGCGATAGAAGATTGCTTCCATTATTTGCAGCGGCCTAAGCTTGATTTTTATGATGGGTATTTATTTTTCGTTCTTCATGCCCTCAATCAAAAAACACTTCGTTCAGAGGAAGTAGATCTTTTTGTTGGTGAAAGCTATATCGTTACTTTTCATTTAAAAGAAGCGCCATACATTGATCGTGTGATACGCAAACTCAAAGCGTCTGATCACATACGAAACAGTGGACCTGAGCATCTTGCCTATATGCTGATTGATCAGCTGGTTGATGATTACTTCCCGATTATATATCAGATTGAAGATAGGTTGAATGAAATTGAAGATGAAGAAGGGCATAAAACATATGGTACTTTAATGAACGAAGTGTTCGGAATTCGGTCAGATTTGTTAAAGCTAAGAAGAACAATTATTCCGATGAGAGACCTTTTATATCGGATCGTTAACATTAACATGATAAAAAGCGACAAAAACCGACAAGCCTATTTTAATGATATATATGATCATCTTCTAAAATTGACAGAGATTGTTGAGTCTAACCGAGATATGACAGCAGACCTTAGGGACAGTTATCAGACGCTGAATTCTAATCGGATGAATGCGATTATGATGACATTGACGATTGTGTCCACCATATTTATTCCCCTGACCTTTATTGTTGGGGTCTATGGAATGAATTTTGATTACATGCCTGAATTACACTGGAAATACGGCTATTACGGGGTGCTCATTTTCATGGGAATTCTTGTCTCCGGCATGCTCCTATGGTTTAAACATAAAGGGTGGTTCCGTATTTTTAAATAGCAAAAGGCGGACAAGATTCCCTTGTTTTCACGTCATAGCGGAAAGGAAAAAGCCTGCAGATGTGCTGCAAGCTTTTTTCTATAGCTGAGGCAAATGCCATACTTTTTGAAGCATGAGATCGTCTAAGCTTTTAAAAGAATAACCTTGTTTTTTTAAAGACGTGATTGCATCGTCCAGTGCCTCGGCATTATCACGTGATACGGTGTGAAGTAAATAAATTGCACCTGGGTGAGCCTGTTTTATCATTTGATCATAGGCATATTGTTTTCCTTTTTGATGGTGAATATGCCAGTCTACAAAGGCAACCGACCAGAAAACGGTTTGATAGCCTAGCTGTTTCGTTTCCTTTAATACCCTTTCACTGAACACCCCGCGCGGAGGACGAAGGTAAAGGTTATCTTGCTTTCCCGTTATTTTGTAAACCGCCTCATTTACACTGTCTAGCTCCTCTTTGATTTCTTTAGCAGTCTTTTTCGTTAAATCAGGATGATGGAATGAATGGTTGCCAATAATATGCCCTTCCTCTGCCATACGTTTCACAAGTTGCGGCTGATCCTTTACAAAATGACCTGTGACAAAAAAGGTCCCAGGTACTTTGTGTTTTTTCAGCACGTCTAAAATCTTGGGTGTATACCCGTTCTCGTAGCCATTATCGAACGTAAGATAAATTTCTTTCTTTTTTGTATCCCCTAAATAAAAGGCATCATATTTTTTTAAAAGTGTCGTGAGTTTTTTCCCAGCATCTGCTGGTTTGTGCTGTTTGCTTTTGGCAAATCCCCAATGAATGGGTTGGTTCGACACTGCTGTTGCTTCTGAAATTGGCATCGACAAAAAAAGCGCACATAAACAGATCAGCATATATTTTTTCATCTTCGTCACTTCCCGGTTTTTCTTATATTGTGCAGAATCTGACCGAGACTCATACTGATTTTAACCTGCCAATTTAATGAAAAAGCCCGCATGTGCAAGCTACTGATCTATCCAATCGGTTTTAAAACGTTCGTATTTAGCTTCTAAATCATCAATCATCTGAATGAGTCTGTCTATATCCTCAACATCTGTTGATTCAGGATCTAATGAATCAATGACATGCATCAACATATCTAGTCGGTTCCTTAAGTAATCGACTTGCTGCTCTTTACTATCTGCTGCCTTGCCCATAGAGACACTCCCTTTTGCATTTGTTTATAGCTTATCTTTTTTTGCATTTCAAATCAATTCCGCCCGACTTGCGTATAACGGAAATGAGGCTTAAAATTAACTGTTGGCGGGTCTTCGTTTGCCCGAATGAAAAGGAGATAGATACCATGAATCAAAAAACAGCACTTCGTCCAATTACCCCTGCATACGACCCTTGGGAAGCCTATCTCGATGTGCAGGACTACGGAGAAATGAAGCTGACAAATATTGAATTGACGACCACCACTTTATGCAACATGAGATGTGAGCATTGTGCAGTTGGCTATACATTGCAACCAAAAGACCCAAATGCACTGCCTCTTGACTTGTTACTTCGCCGTCTAGATGAGGTCCCTTTACTTCGCTCACTTAGCATTACAGGCGGGGAACCTATGCTTTCTCTAAAATCTGTCCGTGAATATGTAGTGCCTTTATTAAAGTATGCTCACGAACGCGGTGTCCGTACACAAATAAATTCAAACTTAACGCTTGATTTGGCTCGATATGAGGAGATTATTCCATACCTTGATGTCCTCCACATTTCACATAATTGGGGCACTGCCCAAGAATTTGCAACGGTTGGCTTTGCCATGATGGACAGAAAACCAACCTTTCAGCAGCGGGAAAAATTATTTGACCGAATGATCGAAAATAGTCAGGCACTTGTCAAAGCGGGTGTGACTGTATCCGCAGAGACAATGCTGAATAAGCGTACATTGCCTTATATGGAGCACATTCATCGTCAAATCGTGGAAGAGATGAAATGTCAACGGCATGAAGTTCATCCGATGTATCCAAGTGATTTTGCCAGTGCACTTGAAACATTGACGCTCCCGCAAATGCGTGACGCCATTCATCAGCTACTGGATATTCGTGATAAGGACACATGGATGCTTTTCGGTACTTTGCCATTTTATTCATGTAGCACAGACGAAGAAGACCAGCGTCTTCTCGAAAGATTGCGTCAAGCCAAAAACGTCACCGTCCGAAATGATCCTGACGGCCGCTCCCGATTGAATGTGAATATTTTTGATGGGAATATTATTGTGACAGACTTTGGCGATACGCCTCCACTCGGTAACATTGAAACAGATACACTGCAATCTGCGTACACACGCTGGATGGAAACAAAACTGGCAAAAGAACTGAACTGTCATTGCCCAAGCGTAAAATGTCTAGGTCCTAATGTTCTTGTGAAAAACAGCTATTATCAAGATGTCGATTTTACATCTCGAACGGCCAGGGGGTAACCTTTAGATGAACGATACATTTCTGACTGTAGTCAAAAACAAATACATTGAAATTCTGCTTGTTGGACTCATTCTTTGGCTTGCTGTCTTTATGGTTAATAAAGCCCTTCAGCTTTTCTTTAAACGAACAGAGTTTATTGAAGACAAGAAGAAGAAAACGATTGAGAGCTTGGTGAGATCGATCACGAAGTACACAGCCTCTATTTGCTTTGTGATTTATGTCATGTCCCTTTTCTTTGATGACTTTGGAAAAATCCTTGCTGGTGCTGGCGTTGCTGGGATTGTGATCGGTTTTGGTGCGCAAACGTTAATCCGTGATATTTTAGCAGGGATATTCCTGATCTATGAACAGCAGATCCATAAAGGAGACTATGTAACGGTCAATAATCTCTTTAATGGAACCATTGAGGAAATTGGCCTACGCTCTCTTCAAATTAGAGAATGGAGCGGCAAGCTGTTAACCATTTCAAATGGGGACATCCGGCAAATTCAAAACTACAACATGCACTATATGCGCATTACGGAATCTGTGTTAATCAGTGCTAATCAGGATCCTGACATCGCCTTTCAGGCATTGGAAGCAGCTTGTGACCAACTGAATCAAAACCATCATGACTTTCTGAAAAAAGATGAATTCCAAGAAGCCATTGAACCCTTTCAGGTTCACGGTATTATGGGACTCAACAAGCTGAATCGCGGCATTGAAATCACAGTCAAAGGGATGGTCGAAGATGAAAGATACTTTGAAGCTGCCCTTGCTGTCCGTAAAGAAATGATCAAACAGCTTCATCAGCATGGTGTGAAATTGCTCGAAGATCTCGTCTATCCACAACCTGTCAAATAACCTCCTCTTTCATGATCTTGAAAAAAGGAACAAAACATCTACGCAATTGATCATATGTTATTTGATAAGGACACGGTAAAAAACGCCTTCGTTAGATCGTCCATATGAAGCTGAAAAACGGCGATTGCGGGCATTTTTTTCTGTTAGACGGAAAGTCGAAATGACAAGAGCATATGAAAAACTCAAAACACTGGAACAACTCGGACATATCAGCTAAGGAATTCAGTACTTTTCAGCCCTCTTACTTCTATCCCCTTGACTGATTCATGTATAATAGAAAGCAGAGTGTCATGCAGCATGGGGACCCTCATACTGTGTATTTACTAAGTGAAAGAGAGTGAATAAGATGGGTCGTAAGTGGAACAACATTAAAGAAAAGAAAGCATCAAAGGATGCGAATACGAGTCGGATTTATGCAAAATTCGGGCGTGAAATCTATATGGCAGCCAAACAAGGTGAGCCCAATCCAGAATCAAACCAAGCACTTCGCTTTGTCCTAGAACGTGCCAAAACATATAATGTTCCAAAACACATTGTAGACCGTGCGATTGAAAAAGCAAAAGGTGGTTCTGATGAGAACTTCGATGAGCTACGCTATGAAGGATTTGGTCCAAATGGATCAATGATCATTGTAGATGCACTCACCAATAACGTGAATCGTACTGCTTCAGATGTGCGTGCGGCATTTGGGAAAAATGGTGGAAACATGGGCGTCAGTGGATCTGTTGCCTACATGTTTGACCAAACGGCTGTCATTGGTGTAGAAGGAAAAAGCGCGGAAGAAACACTTGAGCTTTTAATGGAAGCAGACGTTGATGTACGTGACATTATCGAAGAAGATCAAACTGTCATTGTTTACGCTGAACCAGATCAGTTTCATCAAGTGCAAGAAGCATTCAAACAAGCCGGCGCTCAAGAATTCACTGTTGCTGAAATCACGATGCTTCCTCAAAACGAAGTCACATTAGATGATGAATCAAAAGCACAATTCGAGAAATTAATTGATGTATTAGAAGACCTCGAAGACGTTCAGCAGGTTTATCATAATGTAGATTTAGGTGAATAAAAGAAAACCTCTTTCGTGTTGAAAGAGGTTTTTTAGCAAATTAATTCATCCCTTGAAAACCAAAAGTCAGATGATCTTGAACAGGAATCCATGCGCCGATTCCTTGAGAAGTGACGTTTTTGACGACAAGCTTGCGTTTGTTTCCTTTTAACACAAGGTATACTTCGCCGTATGTGATCTTCCCTTTTTCATTGATTGCAGGGGCATAAGCATGCAGAGAAGCTGCTTTTTTTGGAGATACATGGTACGACTGATCTCGTTTTGTTCCTGCACCAATAACTGTATCAAAGGCAAGCGGCAGCTTTGTTTTTTGGATGGCTTTTTGCATCATCAATGTTTTCACATCTTCTGGACTTGGCACTTTGGCTGTAAGTCCACCGCTTACTTTCACTTGTTGCTTTTGAACATATTTGGCAATGGCCGTTTTGTTACCACCTCTGTTGTCAATATGGTTTGTATTCACCTTTTTGTATTCCCAATTCGCAACTGTTTCACTTGATTCGTAGCTAAGCGCCCACCTTCCAAGAAAAATGGTTGCCCTGTACCCAACTGCAAGCGGTGTATCAGAGATGCTTGATTCATTCAGCATTTTAATCAAATGTGTATTTTCAATTGGAACATTGGTTGTTTTAAATAATTCAGCCGTCAGCTCACTTGGCTGAAGAAGCGGCTGATCCTGTGAAGCATTCGGATACGTATTCTCCTTCGATATACTAGCTACAGAAGATGGCACTTTAAAAGGCTTTGCAGCCTCTGCCGGAAAACTATATAGAAAACTTAAGGATAAAAGAACAACAACCATGATGCGTAGCATCTTTTTCATATCATCACTCTTTCTCATTCATTTTTCCATAGTATTTTCCGCAAAGACCTCCCTTATCCCTAAAAGATTATAAAAGGAAAAATCCAATCGCCATAATAAAATATGCAGCGAGCAATGTTGCTCCTTCAAACCAGTTTGTATCACCGTCATTCGATATAATCACAGTTAGCAGTACCGATGATGACATGGCAATCAGTTCTGGTAGCGAGAAAATCAGCGGCATCTGCTTTTCGAAAAAAAGAGAGCTGATCACAAGAATCGGTCCGACCATCATGGCGACCTGAAGTGTTGAGCCAAAGGCAATTTCAACAGCGACATCCATTTTGTTTTTATAGGCCATGATGACAGCAGAAGCATGTTCCGCCGCATTACCTACAATAGCGACAATGATGACCCCGATAAACAGCTCACTCCAGCCAAACTGTTCTCCTACCGTATCAAATGTATGAACCAACCGCTCTGAGATATAAGCGACAGCAATGGTCGAAAGCAGCAGAACAATTGTTGCGAAAATACCTGACCATTCTGGCTGTTCTTCTCCTTCTGCCGCTTCGCCGCTTGCGATCTCTTGCTTTGCTACATAAACCCCGCGATGACTAACCAGCTTGAAATATAGGGCTGCCACATAGAGCAAAATCATTACAACGCTAGTCCCAATACTTAATGCAAATTGTCTGTCCTCCGCCATTTCCATTGAAAAAACTTCTGGAATCACAAAAGCGACAATGATGGCAAACATAAGCAATCCAGAGTTATGTCTCGCATCATGGACATTAAATTCTTGCCGTTTAAATTTTAAACCGCCAACGAAAAAAGACAACCCTGCCACTAAAAGTAAGTTACCGATAACTGATCCGGTTAATGAGGCAAGCACAATAGCAGTCAACCCTTGTTTTAACGCAAAGAACGATATAATTAATTCAACTGCATTTCCAAATGTAGCATTTAAAAGTCCACCTATTCTTGGTCCTGCAATGATCGACAGACTTTCTGTTGCTCTTCCCATATAACTAGCCAGCCCAATAATGGCGAAACAATAAATCGCAAACATAACCGCCTGCGGGAAATGGAGTAAACTACCGATAACCGAAAGTGGAACACCTAACACAACAATCACAAGAAATAAACGATTCATATAGTTATTCTCCTTTACATAACGTCTGCCTGTTATTCTTTCGTGAGTGCCGTCATCATATACATTTAGAGTCGTTCAAGCGAGGTGGTGATGTCGATGCTACCTTTCAAGGATTGCACCATTGAACAGTGCTTCATGGCGAGTTGGACCACTTGTTTCATTTGCTCGTCGGAAACGTCGATATTTTTCATGATGATCAGTAAATGTATATGGGTGATTTGATTTGCTGCACCTTCTCTTGTCGTATTAGAATGAATGATCAATTCTTGATAGGGTATTCGTTTTTTTCGTAAAACATGAATGAGCATTTCACCTAAACAGCCCGCCACTGCTGATACGAACAATTCATATGGTCTATAACCTGTTTTTTCTTTTCTCGATATATTGAGTTGTCCGTAATCGACATTTGCCACCCAGCGCTCATTTTCGTATGTCAGCTTCATTCCTTTTCCACCTTTCTATTGAAACCCCTATTGTTCCATTGTACGATGAATACATGAACTTGTAAGGAGCTTCCTATGTCAAGAATTCACTTTATGATTTTAATTTTACTTGTATCGGTATCTGGCTTTTCACAGGGCGCATTACTACCTGTCATATCTATTATCTTTGAACATGCTGGTACTTCTGCTACATTAAACGGTCTGCATGCTACAGGATTATATCTCGGCGTACTGCTCGCTTCTCCTTTTATGGAAGCACCGCTTCGACGTTTCGGTTTTAAACCTTTAATTGTGATTGGAGGACTAGCGGTATTTTGCAGTTTGTTCAGCTTTGTCCTATTTGAGTCTTATCTTGTCTGGTTTTTCCTCCGTCTCATCATTGGTATTGGTGACCATATGCTTCATTTCTCTACACAGACGTGGGTGACCTATGCATCTTCTTCTCAACATCGCGGACGGAATATTTCATTGTACGGGTTGTCCTTTGGACTGGGTTTTGCAGCAGGTCCATTTTTAACACCATTGATCGAAATCAATCCATCTTTGCCTTTTATCGTCACAGGTGCGGTCAGTTTATGTATTTGGCTACTCGTGTTTATTCTAAAAAATACATATCCAGATACAGGAGAAGTTCAAACAGAGCATACTAACAGCTTGAAGCGCTTTAAAAAAGCCTTCCAGTTTGGATGGGTCGCCTTTATGATGCCATTTTGCTATGGATTTTTAGAAACCACATTAAATAGTAACTTCCCTGTCTATGCGTTAAGAAGCGGGGTTAGTGTGGATGCAGTTGCGCTTATTTTACCTGCCTTTGCTATAGGGAGTATTGTCTTTCAGCTACCACTCGGCATGCTAAGCGACCGATTTGGAAGGCGGCGAGTGATTTTATGCGTCACGCTCGCTGGGTCATTCTTTTTCCTCATGGCGGGTATTTTCATCCAGTCCGTTTTAGCCGTTGCCATCTGTTTCTTTATTGCCGGAATGGCAGTTGGCTCTACATTTTCACTTGGCATCAGTTATATGACCGACTTATTGCCAAAACATCTTCTTCCTGCCGGGAATTTGATGTGCGGGATGGCCTTTAGTGCAGGCAGTATACTCGGACCAATTCTAGGCGGATTCTTTGTCCAAATGTTCGAGGACGTAAATTTACTCTATCTCGTCAGCATCATGATTCTATTTGTGTTTTGCTGCGTTCGATTTGGGAGAGCATCGGCTGTGCTTGTGAATGAATAAAACCTTTTGATGAGGAGGACATATCATCTTGTTTACCGGCGTCATTCCAAATGATCTGAAATTAGACATAATGTTAGATGATGCGCAAAAGCTGTTAACACTTATCCATGAAAATAGATCTTATTTAGATGAGTCACTCCCGTTGGTCCATCACTGTAAGAGCCTAGCAGATGTATAAAATTTTTAAATTCATAAAAATCATGAAAACCCCCTGCAGAGCAGGGGGTTTCATATTCATTAGTGATAACCATTCTGACCGTTCGCACTTCCGCTTGTTTTGTGCTTCGGCTGATGACCTTTATTTTGTTTTGTGTTGCTTCCGCCTTTTTTCGATTGCTTAGACATTTGGTCATTCCCCCATCCATGAAATGAACAAGTTTGTTCTCCTTTAGGATGCCCTTTTGTCGTTACAGTTTGCCTGGTACGTTTTTACGTTTGTATAAAAGCGCATTGAGCTCGCCGCCTAGAATGATCATAATGCCTGTTAAATAAAACCAGATCATTAAAATGATAATTCCCCCGATGCTTCCATACATTGCACTATAGTTGGCAAACTCGCCTACATAAAAAGAGAACAGCATGCTCACAAAAATCCACCCGATGGAAGCAAATATGGCGCCAGGCAGCACAAACTTTAGTTTCAGCCGAATGTTTGGGGCAAAATAATATAATGATGTAAAGACAATGAGTAAAATCAGCGGACTGATGATCCATCTAAGAGCAGCCCAAATCGTGAGAAAGGTATCAGATTGACCGACTAAGCTGGAAACAAACAAGCCAAGTTCTTTTCCAAACACAGGTAACATCAGGGCAAAAATAATCGTGAGTACCATTGCAATCGTTAAGATGATGGATGTTAAACGTACGAGAATGAAGGAACGATTTTCCTCTACTTCGTAAGCGTGGTTAAACGCTCTGACGATCGCATTAATGCCATTGGAAGCAGACCAAAGAGCTGCAATAATCCCGAATGACAATAATCCGCCATTCCGTCTATTAAGTGTCTCGTAAGCAATTGATTCAATCATTGATAGAGCACCCTCCGGCGCATAACCAGAGATCACATTCAACACATCCTTTGAGGTGAGTGGCAAATATCCGACTAGCGTCAAAACGAAGATGAGAAACGGGAATAATGAAAGCAAAAAGAAATAGGCAAGCTCTGCAGATTTTGCCGGTCCTTCATGAAGTAAAAAGCGCTCAATTAACGCTTTAACAAAACTCATACGTCTCAACTCCAATGATCAATCTTTCTGTTTTGATCGAAAGTGATCCTTTGTTTCTTCAATAATCTCTAATACCTTTGGTGTTGTTTCCTTTAACTGATTTATCTGTTCATTTAAAAATGACAAATCATCTGAGACCGTTCGCAAAATCTGCTTCGTTTCTTCAACTTTTTCTTTCATGCAAGCAGACATCCTGCCTGGCTCTTGGCGGTATTCCTCCAGCTTTTGCTGGCAGCCGCTCCATTTGTCTTTTAATGCCGTTCTTGTTGGCCGATGAAATAATGTGAGCAGCATTCCGCAAGCTGCTCCAATGACAGCTCCTCGCAGCACATGATTTTTCTCTTCCATCTCATCTGATCTCCTTTCAGTTAAAGGTTTTGCTCTTTCTTTACATACGTCAAAAACCTGTCAATTCCTGTTTCAATTAAATCATAGACTTCCTCAAAGTTCCCTGTGTAATAAGGATCTGGTACATCATCCCGATCGTCCTCTTCTACAAACTCAAGAAGACGACCAATAAAATGATGACTCCCATAGCCGGCGATACTGCGAAGTGCACCTGCAATTTCGGCATCCATAGCAATAATATAGTCATATGTTGTAATATCCTCATTAATGATTTGTCTTGCTTTCATGCCTTCATAGCTGATGCCTTTTTGATCAAGCAGCTTTCTCGTTCCTTCATGTGGAGGACTGCCTTGATGCCAGCCGCCAATACCTGCTGAATCAATTACAAACTGCTCTGCAAGTCCTTCGTCCTCTACACGCTTTCTAAACATTGCCTCTGCCATTGGTGATCTGCAAATATTGCCGAGACACACAAATAATACATAAATCATCCTTCTTTCTCCCCCTATCTTTTCCCTGAGAGACCCTTTCAAAAACCTTTTCTCTATCATATCAAGCCCTTTTCTTTTTGGAAACTTTGCAAGAAAAACTGTCTTCGAGAATTATACAAATAAAGGGGGATATTTTATGGGGTCCTCCCCTGTTAGTTTTAATTGTTGGTACTGGAATATACCTTGCCTGTCGCGTTCTCTTGATTTAAATTAGATTACTTCCTTATTCTTTAAAGCTCGCATCTTCAAAACAAAAGAAAACTTCTGAAGACGATATCTCTCATTTCCAAGCGTTAATGGCGGCTTTAGCTACTACCATTGATTGTAGGGGTTGCCTCTGCTGTCATTGCCGGTAGACCCAGTGCTGTATTTTGGATGCGGTTTGCAGCTTTCTTTGGAATGGCTATGCGGATATGCTCAATGGATTCATGGCGTTTCCGAAAATAAGCGGGCTGATCGGTCTGTCAGGGGTCGTTGTGTTAAATCCAAACATATCATCGATAAGCTCAGAGCAAGAGAAAAAGGAGAAAAATAATCTCCGTCTCTTCTTCCTAGCCCTTTTATTCTTTCGCATTTCTGTTAGAATAGATATGATTCGACACAAGCAGGAAAGGACGTGCCGCCCTTGTCAGAGCAAAAAGCGGCTGAAGTCAATCAGCTAATTGAAGACATTTCGCAAAAGTTAAACATGCTGAACATGGGAGTCATTAAAGCCGAGGACTTCAGTCCAGACAAGTATGAGGATATTGAATTTCTTCACCAAATGGTCATGAAAAAATCTTCATTCAGCCCAAGTGAAATGCAAGCCATTGCAAGCGAACTTAAAAACTTAAGAAAATCATGATGTGAAAGAAACTGCTTCAGAATGGGGCAGTTTTCTTTCATTTATGTGCTGATAAAAAGCCAGCACCTGTTGATAAGTGCTGGCTTTTCCCTATCTAGATGTCTCTAAGGCAAAACATCTTTCACCATGTTCATTTATTTCGCAAGAAGCTTTAATGATTTGCGATTAAATGCTGGAATGTCGTCTGGTGTACGGCTTGTCACAAGCTGATCCTGACAAACAACCACTTCTTCATCTTTGAACTTTGCACCTGCGTTTTCCATATCGACTTTAATCGATATGTAACCAGTTGCCCCTCTACCTTTTAATGTCTTTGCAGTAATCAGCAATTGCGGACCGTGGCAGATCGCAAATACTGGTTTTTTCTCATCCATAAACGCTTTTGTAAATTGAACATAGCGATCATCTGCACGTAGAATATCTGGTGAGAATCCGCCTGGGATGAGGAGTGCATCGAAGTCTTCTGGCTTCACGTTATCAATGGACGCATCCACTTTCACTTCCGCTTCTCCTTTTTTCCCTTTAACCGTTTTTCCCTTTTCATCTTCAATGACTGTGATGTCATGACCTGCTTTTTTAAAAGCGTTCGCAGGCTCGGTAAATTCAACATCCTCAAAATAATCTGTTAGTAAAACGGCAATTTTCTTACCCATGTAGAAACCCTCCTACATCATTATGTTTACATTACACAATATACCCGCTCGTTTTGGAATCAAACATCCTATTCCTATCTGAAAACACCTTAGATTAAAATAAGCATTTAGACCCGTTTGCATTCCCTTATCAAGGTAATTCGGATGATTTGTGTTATCTTTACAATAATCTGCAAAAAATAACTACAAAAGTTAACGAAACATTTCTACAATAGGTACTGAGGTCAAGAAAATTAGAAAGGCGGAGATCAGGTGAAGAAGCAAGCAAATAGAGCTAAACGAAGGAAAAACTTGTCTATTCTGCTCACTTCCATTATGATGATTAGTCTCATTTTCCCAGCAGCACTCATTCACGCAGAAGCAGAAAGCGGCAATGCCATTCAAGTGAGCATCTTAGCCACAACAGATGTTCATGCCAACATGATGAATTACAATTATTACAGCGACAAAGAAACAAATGAATTCGGTTTAGCCAAAACAGCCGAGCTGATTGAAAAACACCGTTTACAAAATCCAAATACACTCCTTGTTGATAACGGAGACCTGATTCAAGGAACCCCTCTTGGAGAATACGTTTACAAAAATGAGAAAGACAGCATCATCAATCGAACAAAGGTTCACCCCATTATTCATACACTCAATCAACTAAAATATGATGCAGGAACACTTGGCAATCATGAATTTAACTATGGATTATCATTCCTTGATGGAACCATCGCTGGCGCAAACTTCCCCATCGTAAATGCGAACGTCAAAAAATTAAATGGCGAACACCGATTTACTCCTTATGTGATTCAAAACAAAACGTTCAAAGATGCAATGGGAAGGTCACAAACCGTAAAAGTTGGATACATAGGATTCGTTCCGCCACAAATTATGACGTGGGATAAGAAGAATTTAGATGGACAAGTTCAAGTACAAGATATAGTCGAGTCTGCCAATGAAACCATTCCTGAAATGAAAGAAAAAGGTGCTGATATCATCATTGCTCTTGCTCATACAGGAATTGAAAAAACAGCCCAGCCTAAAGGGTCAGAAAATATGATTTTTGAACTTGCCACAAAGACAAAGGGCATTAATGCCATTGTGTCCGGTCATCAGCATGGGGCATTCCCAAGTTCCGCTTACAGTGGTGTAGACACATTCGATGTATCCAAAGGAACCATCAATGGCATTCCAGTCGTCATGTCGAAAAACTGGGGAAGCTACCTCGGCATCATTGATTTAACACTGGAGCCAGACGGTAGCAAATGGAAAGTGACAAACGGAACAGGGAAAATTGAATCAGTCACGCAGGTCACATCTCAAAACAGTACAGTCAAAAATGCCATTCAAACCACTCACCAAAACACACTTGATTATGTCAGAAAGCCTGTCGGAAAAACAGAAGCAGACATTAATAGCTTTTTTGCCCAAGTGATAGATGATCCTTCAATTCAAATTGTGACAGATGCACAAAAGTGGTATGCACGAGAGAAAATGAAAGATACTCAGTACAAAAACCTGCCAATTTTGTCTGCTGGCGCGCCATTTAAAGCCGGCGGCCGAAATGGTGTCAATGATTATACGAATATTGCCAAAGGAGATCTAGCGATTAAAAATATCGGCGATCTCTATCTTTACGACAACACCGTACAAATCGTCAAGCTCAAGGGCAGTGAAGTGAAAGACTGGTTAGAAATGTCTGCTGGACAATTTAACCAAATTAAACCGAATAACTCAAATGAACAGCCAATTTTAAACGAAGATTATCGCTCATATAACTTTGATGTGATTGACGGTGTCACCTATCAAATTGATGTGACACAACCTGCAAAATATAGCACAACCGGCACACTCATTCATGCCAATGCCAACCGGATTAAAAACCTTTCATACAATGGAAAACCTGTATCTGCCAATCAAGAGTTTTTAGTCGTGACGAACAACTATCGTGCTTCTGGCGGTGGAGGCTTCCCGCATCTAACGCAAGATAAAGTCGTGCTCGCATCTGCAGATGAGAATCGCCAAGTGCTAATGGACTATATCATTGAACAAAAAACAATCAATCCAAGTGCCGATCAAAACTGGTCCATTGTGCCAGTGAAGGGTGCAACTCTAACCTTTGAGTCTTCCCTCCTCGCAAAACCATTCGCAGAGAAATCAAACAACGTCGCATTTGTTCGTAACGCAAGCACAGATGGACTCGGTGTGTACAAACTATCCTTCACTCAAGATGGCACAACGGAACCACCTGCGTCAGACAACTGGAAATTGACCGTCATGCACACAAACGATACTCATGCACACCTAGATGATGCCGCAAGACGCGCCACGAAAATCAAAGAAGTTCGAGCCCAAAGTGAAAACAATATTTTATTAGATGCTGGAGATGTCTTCTCTGGTGACCTATACTTCACAAAATGGCAAGGACTGGCTGATTTAAAACTGATGAATTTGATGAAGTACGATGCCATGACATTTGGCAACCATGAATTTGACAAAGGACCAACAGCACTTCGTCAATTCTTAACAGGGGATGCCTCTCTTGTCGATGCAAAAAACCGTCACAACTTTGAAAAGCCTGCCTTCCCTATTGTGTCATCAAACGTTGATGTATCAAAGGAAAAACGATTAAGCGATTTAGTGAAAAAGCCGACTACATTGAAAGCTGGCGAAAAAAAGGAACCCGGTATTTACCCTTACATCCTGCTTGATGTCAGCGGTGAGAAAGTCGCTGTATTCGGATTAACAACTGAAGACACAGCCATTACATCCAGCAGCGGACCAAATATCAAATTTAACGATGCTTATCAGAAAGCAACAGATACAGTCAACACGATTCAAAAAGAAGAAAAAATCAATAAGATCATTGCCTTAACACACATTGGCTATCACCGTGATCTTGAGCTTGCAAAAAAGGTAGACGGTATTGACTTAATTATTGGCGGACATACGCACACCCTTGTAAAAAAATTAAAAGTCGTCAATAAAAAAGAACCAACGATTGTCGCACAAGTAAAAGATTATGGACAATTTTTAGGAAAAGTTGACGTGGTCTTTAACAAAAAAGGTGTCGTTCAGCCAAAAGAATCTTCTTTTCACCTCATGACGATTGATGACTCTGTCAAAGAAGATGCTGAAGCAAAAGCAATCCTTGACAAGTACAAGACCGATATTCACGATTTAAAAACAGAGAAAATCGGTCAGACAGATGTCCTTTTAGATGGACAGCGTGAGCACGTTCGCGCAAAAGAAACAAATCTCGGTGACTTTATCGCCGACGGTATGCTAAAGAAAGCCAAAGAATCTTCAGGCGCTGATTTAGCCATTACGAACGGCGGCGGTATTCGAAGCAGTATTGAAAAGGGAGATATAACATTAGGTGATATTTTGACCGTAATGCCTTTCGGAAACACGCTATATGTTGCTGATCTAAAAGGAAGCCAAATTAAAAAAGCACTCGAACAAGGCTTGTCTAGCATTGAGGAAGGCGGAGGCGCATTCCCTCATGTAGCTGGCATTGAATATACGTTTACACTGAGTAAACCATCTGGCAGCAGATTGATTGATGTGAAACTGAAAGATCAAAATGGCGGCCTGTCTAACATTGATGATCAGAAGACATACCGCGTGGCGACAAACGCATTTGTTGGCACAGGCGGTGATGGATACAGCGTCTTTACAGAAGCCTCTTACGGAGAAGACTTAGGCTATGTTGACTATGAAATCTTCAAAGAGCAAATTGAAAAAGCTAATGGCCGTATTTCACCAACCATTGACCATCGTGTGAAAGAGGTTTTCCTTCCTCATTCAAAAGGAAAAGGAGCCTATGACATTCAAGACGATGCGAAGTTTCAAATGTATGTACAACATACAAATAAAGCATTGCTCTATTTAGACAAAGCTCGTCATACCCAAAATATTCAATTATCTCTATCAAAAGCGCAAATCACCGAGCTCAAGAAAAGAAAACAAGATCCATACGTGACCATCTATCATGATAGAGCCGGACTAGAATTACCGCTTACCAACCTGTCAGAGAAGAACGCCGATGTATGGATGGCGAAAACAGGCAAGGTGAAAAATGCACTGACAGACACATATGATTTCCATATCAAGCAAAATAAGAAAAGTGTCTCCACCTTTAAAGAGCCTGTCAAACTATCATTTACATTAGATGAGCCAGCAAAGGCGAAGAAACCTTCTATCTATTATGTCGATCGAGAGAAAAACCGCTTCTCTCAAACAAGTAACGGTTCCTTTAAAAACGGAGTTGTGACAGGTGAAACGAATCACTTTAGTGAATACACTGTTTTAAATCAAAGTGAAGCTGTTGCAACTGTACCAGATCGAACTGGTGATCAGGGCGATACAAATACACCCAGTGGAAAGAATCCAAATCAAAATCAAAACGGAACGGATTTTCTAGGGGGTGCACTGCCCCATACAGCAACTATGATGTATACCGCTATGTTGATCGGCTTACTCATGCTAGCCTCAGGTGGTATCCTATATGACTATCAGCGCAACCGAGCAAGAAAAGGTGTCTCATCTAAACAATAGACAGAGCCTACGCTCTGCTAGGTGCGTAGCAATCTTTTGATGAGGGACGGGACCATGTTATAGTAATTTCTTTTTCAAGCTGTCTTTCTGAACTGATACCATATATGTATCCGTTCAGTGTGTAGACACACTCTCGCATTCGTTATCCTATCTTTGCGCTGATGCTCATAAATGTTTCATTCGCTCCGCAGGCACAAGTAGCTCGGGTTTTCCTAGACTTCAAGGTCTTTCAATTCACGCTGAAAAGATGACAAAGACCAATATACTATCAATTGAGAAGAAGAAATTGTTTATTATCGATTGAAGGTGACGAAAGAATGTGTTTTTTGTTGTTTTTGTTTCAAAGTAACTCTCAAAATATTTCCAATTGATCTGATGAATTAGTAAACTTATACATATACGTTTAAATGAAGGGCTGTGATTTCCCCTGAATAAAATACTTGATGCCAAAGCACTAACAAGCGCTATGGAAGAAAGAGCCAAGCACTATCAGGAACTCCGGGAACAAATGATAGATTTGAAGCACGCATTACAAGGTGTAGCCAATCTCGGTGATGATTTCACGGGAAAAGGTGCCGACAATATTAAAAGTTTTTATCAAGAGCTTGCTGGAAATGTGGACATGTTGATTAGCTTTATAGATAAACAAAAAGTCTTCCACGAAGGTGTTGCGGGTACACTTGAAGATGCCAATTTCGGCGGTGATACTTTTATTGATGAACACTTTTTAGAAAATCAGGTAGAGATGGGGTTAAAAAACGCCAAAAGTATTGTATCTGATCAAAAGAAGGCACTGGAAACCATTTTTCAGGACATAGATGATCTCATCTCCCTTGATGTGTTTGATGATCAAATCTTTCATGAAAAGATAACGGATGCCGAAGACGAACGGAAAAAGACCGTAAAAGATTTAAACGAATTAGACCAACATCTAAAAGATGAATATGCTTTATCAGAGACTGAAGAGCAGGCTACAATGGCATTGTACGCCGAAATGATGAATGCGACAAATGACGGAAAAACCATTTCACCGATCAATTTTGATAAGAAAACGTATTAAAATAGCGAAATCTACAAGGCAAAAGACGATATTGAGAAGCAAACTTATGAATATTTGAAAATCAAAAAAGAACAAGAAGAAGCCCGCAAGATTGCGAAGGAACAAAAAGCATTGGCGAACCGTCCTTGGTATGAAAAAGCACTTGATGACGGCGGTATGCTTCTGAATGAACTGACCGGTGTGAACGACGCCAAACGAGCCGCAACAGGTTTTGATCCTGTGACAGGCAAGCATTTCACCGCAGGAGAGCGAGTCGCCGCAGGGGGAATGGCAGCGGCGGGCTACATCCCAATCGTCGGCTGGGCAGGGCGCATCTTCAAAGGCGGGAAAGCGATTTACAAAACCACCCAAGCCACTTCAGCCGCAATCAGGGCGATTGACATTTACAAAACGTCACAAAAGTCCTTTGGCGTACTAAAAACCTCGCAAAGAGGCTTATATGGTCTCACCGCCGCCAACGGATTCAGCGAAGCGATTACAGGTAGAGACATGTTTGGGAATAAAATTTCGAAAGAACAACAGGAAGCGAGTATGAATGCGACGCTGGGGATGCTTTTGCCGTTTGGGGCGAAAGGGTTTCATGGTAAGATGGGGGTTAAGGGTAAAGGAAATGCTGTCCCATACAAACAGGGTGGTGGTAGCAATCCTGATGATTTTGTAAACATTCATTCCAGAAAACATATGTATGACCCTAGCAGACCATCAATCCCAAACAGGTCACAGTATGGAGAGAATGTAGATGTTGATAAGTTAAGACAAGTAACGATAAGTAATCCAGATAAAGCTTATTCTAATTGGCCAAATCCTAATAATCCTAATACCCAAAGAATAACGAAGTATTATAAAGATTTTGATGGAAATATCAGTACGCCAGAAACTCCAACTGGAAGCCATAGAGTATTTGAAAATATTGATAATCCAGACAGAAGTTCTCATTTTCCATATGTTTCTAGATAAATGTTTAAGGAAGTGATATTTTTGGATATTATGTTATACCATGCCTTTTTACCTGAAAACCATCAACATCATGTGCCATTTAAAGATATAATGGAAGATGGAATAAAAAGTACTACTCAATCAAATCATGTGTATGGTAATGGTGGGAGTATTCATTTGGAGATTACAGAACGGTTTAGACCAGTTGGAGCAGCGGATTGGATTGACTTCAAAAACACTGTAAGGGCAAATATTACAAACCGATTTTCTAAGTCATTTTGCTTTCCTGTATTCACGAATAAAATTAAGGTGTTTAATAGTGAGATATCATTAAATATTTACGACCAAGCATTCTATGAGGATTTAAAATATACTGACGAAGAAGCTTTGAATTTTGATACAGGTAAAAGTCTTGAATATTGGATTAAAGAGTATTGGCAGAGCATGGTGTCTTTGGAACAATATATTGAAAAAAAGCCATATAAAGAACCTGAGATTTTAATTTTTGAGGATGTACCCAGACAAATCATCAAAGTATGTGAAAAGTAATATTCAACTTGATTGGATAAATGCCTTTCAAGGTTTTTTACTATGTTTTACAAATGGGATTTTGAGTTAGACACCAAACAATTGATTAGTTTAGAAGCAAGAGAGCTCATGATGATTGTAAACTGCTTTTCTTGATATAGACAACGAGAAAAACAGCCAATTCATTTTTATTCGCCTATTTCTATACAAATTTACAAGCTAAATAGACAGAGCCTACGCTCTGTCTATTTTTTCTCTTCTTGCAAAATCAACGAATCGAAACCGATCCAGCCGGTGCCGGCTTTCTGTGTATTGAAATAGACTCGTATCCTCCAAGAACACGTAATTTTTCACAACAACCACATGGTCCAATCCATTCAAATCAAGGTACTGTGCATCCTCTTCTGTATATGGCTCCACAACAAATTCCTTTTGAGCATAACTAATTGATACACCGAGTTCTCCTTCAATATACTCATAGATCGATCCTTCACAAATTTCCTTTGACAGTATCGGTACATGCTTTTGCAAAAAGTAATCCTTGTCTAAAATGACTTCTTCACCACTAATGTTGCGAGATCGAATGACTTCCCAGACTTCTTCTTGTTCATTTATTTTCAGCTGAGACTGAATATATGGAGCCGGTCTCTTTAATCCAAACTCATGAACAGTTGTGACTGTCTTCCGGCCAAGTGTCTGCGAGAGCTCTTTAAAGCTAACAAGACCTGAAACAGGGAACCGCATTTTTTCTCTATTCAGCAAAACAGACCCTTTTCCCCGGATTTTTTGAATATAGCCGTTTTGCACAAGAATGTTTAATGCCTTTCTTACGGTCTCTCGTGACGTGTCATACATCAAGGATAGCTCATGCTCTGATGGAAGGATTCCTTTATCCTGCCATTCACCTTGTTCAATTCGTCGTGCGAGCTGATCATATATCGCTCGAAATTTATTCTCTTTCATTTTCCCTCCGCTCCATTTTCTAGCGTTTGGTTAAATGATAAACGATTGACTCATATGGACGCAACGTAAAGGCCTTTATCTCTTTGGGCACGTCATCATAATTGGATAAAAGCACGTGATGATTCATCTCTTCAACAGCCTGTTTCAACTCATCAGGAAGCGACCATTTCGCCTCTCCTGCATAAAAATGATTGATGACAAGCAGTTTCTCATTTTCTCCTTCTCTTATATAAGCAAAAATTTTCGGATCATCTGGCAGCAGCAAAGTGAAGCTGCCATACGTGATGACATCGTATTCTTTACGTAACCTACAAAGTGCTTGATAATGATAAAAAATAGATTTCGGATCTTTTAATGAGGACTCGACAGTAAGATCGTTGTCTGCCGGCTCGATCCAAGGTGTCCCCGTTGAAAATCCACCATTCTTCTCGGATGTCCATTGCATTGGCGTCCGGGCATTATCTCTTGATTTAGCCTGTAAAATAGCCAGTGCCTCTTCCTCTGTTTTCCCTTTTTTAAGCATGACTTCGTACATATTGAATGATTCCACATCACGATAAGAGGTCATATCCCGAAAAGTGGGATTCTTCATGCCGATTTCCTCACCTTGATAAATATATGGTGTCCCCTGCATCAGATGAATAGTTGTAGCCAGCATCTTAGCCGATTGCTTATGATATGTGCCGTCATCTCCGTACCTTGATACGATGCGAGGCTGATCATGGTTGCACCAAAATAGCGCATTCCAACCGCCACCCTCGTGCATTTTCGTCTGCCATTCAGACAGAATCGATTTCAGTGCGAGAAAATCAAATGGTGCAATGGCCCACTTTTCACCATTTGGATAATCCACCTTCAAATGATGGAAGTTAAAGGTCATATCCAGTTCCTTTCGATCAGGTCGTGTGTACCGAATGCAGTCTGCTATATTGGTAGAAGACATCTCCCCAACCGTCATGCTATCGTATTTCGCAAACACCTCTTGATGCATTTCATGCAGGAATTCATGAATTCTTGGTCCATCTGTATAGTACATTCGCCCATCACCTTGCACTGACTGTCCGGCGTCATCTAAAAATCGTTGATCCTTTGAAATATTATTAATGACATCTAGCCGGAACCCATCAATCCCTTTTTCAAACCAAAAGTGCATAATGTCATATACTTGCTTTCGGACTTTTTCATTTTCCCAATTTAAATCGGCTTGTGTGACATCATATAAATGAAGGTAATAATCACCGGTGGCTTCATCTCGTTCCCATGCTGGACCACCAAATTTCGATTGCCAATCATTCGGCGGAGAACCGTCCTCTTTTGGCTCCTTCCAAATATAAAAGTCCCGATAAGGGTTTTCCTTTGACTCGCGCGAGGCTTGAAACCATTCATGGAAAATAGACGTATGATTGACAGCAATGTCCATGATGACACGAATTCCTCGTTTATGTGCTTCTTTTAGCATGTGCTCAAAATCAGCCATTGTGCCGTACATCTCATGTAGTTTTTTGTAATTACTAATATCATAGCCATTATCGTATTGCGGAGACTCATACATTGGGGTCAGCCAAATACAGTCAGCTCCGAGCTCTCGTATATAGTCCAGCTTCTTGGTCACACCGTTAATATCACCTGTTCCAGAGCCAGTTGTATCTAGGAAACTCTTCGGATAAATTTGATAGACCACCGCTTTTTTCCACCATGGTTCATTTGTTTGTTGATGCAAATTCTTTCACCACCACTTGTTATTATCATATGAAAAAAAGATTAGGCTTCATCCTTTTTCCTCTTCAGTTTTGCGTATAAAAGGGTTCCAATGAATGGAACAATGAGGACAATGACCATACCTATGGCAAATGCGCCCCAATATTTCGGGATAATAGAAAATATACCCGGAATGCCTCCGACCCCGACAGAGCTTGCTAACACACCTTGAGAGGCGATGAACATGCCGGCTATTCCTGAGCTGATCATTGCAAATATAAATGGGAATCTGTAGCGCAGGTTAACACCAAACATAGCCGGTTCGGTAATGCCTAAATATGCTGAAATGCTAGATGTAAGTGACAGTCCTTTTTGTTTTTCATCCTTTAGGACGAACATCATTGCAAGAGCAGCAGATCCTTGCGCAATATTCGATAAGGCGAGCATTGGCCAAAGGAACGTGCCGTGCAGCTTTGAATTAATCAATTGAATATCTACTGCTAGGAAAGTATGATGCATTCCTGTGATGACTAATGCCGCATATAATCCACCGTATAACAGGCCGCCAAGTGCCGCAAATTGCTGGAAGACCGCCACTAGTCCAGATGTCAAAACGTTTCCAAGCGCAAACGTAATCGGTCCGATGACGATAAAAGATAAAAAGCCGATCAATAAAAGTGTAATGGGGGCAACGACTAACAGTTGAATACTTTCTGGTGTCCGTTTTGTTAAGAATAATTCAAGCTTTGTCAATAAATATGATGCGACTAATATGGGAAGAACTTGCCCCTGATAACCTACCTTTTGCACTTCGAGTCCGAATAAATGCCAAACTGGAATATCACCAGACTTTTCAGCCGCTCCATATCCCCAAGCATTTAACAAGTCTGGATGAACGAGCATGAGTCCAAGTACCATTCCTAAAAGTGGATTTCCTCCAAAACGTTTCACGGCCGACCAACCAATTAATGCTGGCAAGAATGTAAAGGCAGTCCCTGCGATGAGATTGATCATATTCGCTAAATCAGCCCATGCCGGATACACATCTACGATCGATTTTTGATCAAAGAAAATATCAGGAGCCGTTAATATGTTATTAATCCCCATTAATAAACCAGCTGTGACAATGGCAGGAAGAATTGGAATAAAGATATCAGCAAGCGTTTTCACAGCACGTTGCAATGGATTTAATTTCTGATCAGAGACGCGTTTGACGTCCTCCTTTGTCGCTTCCCCAATCCCCGTTTGTTTCACCATTTCAGCATATATCCGGTTCACTACACCTTGGCCGATGACCACTTGATATTGACCGTTTGCTGAGAATGAACCTTTGACTTCATCAATTTGTTCTAGCGCTTTTTCGTCAACCTTTTCTTCATCCTTTAAGACAAACCGAAGCCTTGTGACACAATGTGTGGCTTGTTCAATATTTTCCTTGCCGCCGACGGCTTTCACAATCTGATCTGCTGCTGCCTGATAAGCCATGCTATCCCCTCCAAGATCGTTTTTATAAGAAAAAAGAACCAAAACTTGTATATACATGTTTAGCTATTATTTTATATTTGTATATACATGTAGTCAACAATAAAATATAGCGCTTACATAAAAAGCTGCCTCTGTGTTGTCAGAAGGCAGCGTGACATTATTTTTTATTCTCTGTTCACTTTTTCATAGACCCTGTTTTTATAAAAGGAGGAGGCAGGACGTGCGAATGTTTGGCGCTTTGCAGTTAATTCATCAAGACGTTTTTGTTTTTCCTCACAAACGAGAGAGTGTTTTTCTCTTTCCTCTGAATCCATAGTCGTTAGCAAAACCTGCATTTTTCATGATTCGGTAGCCCATTCTCAATTCTTCGGGTACATAAGCGGCATCATCTTTCGGTAGCGGCTTTCCAAAGCCTGCTAGACCCTCAAATGCACCGTTTTCCATTGCTTTTTAATCCGTTCTTCTGACAGTCTCTGCGCGAAATCCATGACTCTGCCCCCCCTTTCCATTTTATTTGAGCATAGCAATAAAGCTGACTCTCATACAAGAGCCAGCTTTCCGGTTATTTTTCGTCGATTTTAAATGTTGCAACCATCTGTGCCAAGTCTTTTGACATATCAGATAGCTGTTCAATTGCACTAGAGATTTGCTGCATTCCAGCACTTTGCTGTTCTGATGCCGCCGCTACTTCTTGAGAGCTGGCTGCATGTTCCTCTGAAACAACAGAGATTTGTTCAATAGATGTTGAAATTGTTTGGTAAGCTCGTTTCACCTGCTGAATCGATTCAAGCAGATTATTGGTTCTTATTGCAAACTGGGAAACCCCGTCGTAAATACCAGCGAAGTTTTGAGACGTACCTTGCATTTGCTCACGTCCTTCTTCCACTGCTCGGCTGCTTTCCTCTACGCTCTCAAGCACACGCTGACTGTTTTCCTGTGTGCCAATGACTAAGTCTGACACCGTCTTAGCCGCATCTGCCGATTGTTCAGCAAGCTTACGAACCTCATCTGCCACAACAGCAAACCCTTTCCCTTCTTCTCCAACACGTGCCGCTTCAATAGAAGCATTTAGTGCTAGCAAATTCGTTTGCGCTGAAATGTCCGTAATAATCGAGATCACACTTTCAATTTTAGTTGAGTGTGATTTCAGTTCTTCTGCTGCCTGTTTTGAGTTCGTCATCATGTTGTGTAACACATTCAGATGCTCAAGCACATGTTGAACCAGCTTCTGGCCTGATTCTGATTGCTCCTGTACATTCGATGAAACGGATTTCATTTCATCTACTTCTCTTGTCACGCCTTCGATTTGTGTGTCGATTTCAGCAACAGAGGTCGTACATTCCGTAATGTTTGACACAGAATCATTGATGCCTTCACTCATATTCGCCATCGCTTCTGACACTTGCTGAGCACTTTGACTAGATTCATTCGTCACCGTGCGAAGCTGTGAAGACATTTTGGAAACTTCACTTGATGAGCTGGAGATTTTGGCAATAAGCTCTTTGATCCGTCCCTGCATCTTTTGGAAGGAAGCAGCTAATTGGCCGATCTCGTCTTTACTTTCAACCTCCACCGTTCCGGTTAAATCGCCCTCTGCAATACGATTGGCTGTCTCCATAAGTGAGCGGGCCGGTTTCGCAATTCTTCTTCCCATAATAAACGAGAAGAGTAATCCGCCAATCAGCACAATAATAGAAGCAACTGATATATAGATTGTCAGCTTCTTCGTAGTTTCTGGAACAACAGAGGCATCTAAGTCAATACCTAAAACCCCAGTCAGCTCACCGTCTGAATCTTTCATTGGTAAAAAGACTGATTTATGTGTACCATATGAATCATTGTAAATATCACTTTTCACTACTTTATCTTCAGATAGAGCTTGCTTCATTTCATCTGAAAAAGCATAATCCTGATTAAAATCATTGTCTTCCCCAGTTAAGACAATAATTCTCTCCTTGCCACCCTTATTAGATAATACGTATAAGTTCTCAAGCGAATGATTTTCTTTAAGCTCAGTAATTTTCTTTTTGGCTTCAACATAAAGCGGATCATTCTTCCCGCTAATGCTTAAGACATTGCCATCAATATTGTCGATTTCTTTTTTAGCTGTATCAATATCTGTTGTTAATCGATAATCAAATTGCTTTAATAACTGGGATGATAAATCTTGGCTGACCAGATAAAATGTTAAAACGAATAATGCAACAGTTACGAGTAATGTTCCGACAACAACTGACATGATTTTGGAGGATATCGTTAATCCTCCAAATTTACTTTGTTTCGCCATTTTTTCTACATCTCCACTCTCATGTTTGATTTAAGCATGTACACATTCAAATTGTCCACAAACTGATGCGATCACGTCTTTTAGATAAGATACGATATGAGGTATATGCTCCGGCAATGTATAAGGCGAGATGACAAAAAACTTACTAACACTTAGATAAAATTCTTGACCTTCTTTAGAATTCACAAGTAAAAACTTCGTTGTATCTCCAAAGAACATTTCGTCTCTTTTCTCTCCAAGTTTTTCGAAAAGCATTTTGTTGAGTTCATTATTCCGCTCGATTTCAATCGATGATGCCATTCCGGAGATTTCTTCTTTGAATCGTGGGGAGTCGTCAAGATAAATTCTAAATAATGTGGCCATCCCTACGTTGTCATCATTTACGACTTCTGCTTGCGGAATTTCCTGACTTAATGCCTCTCTAAATTTCAAATTCACCTCTAAAAATTGACCGAGTAAGCGCTGGTAACCTTCTATTCCAAACGTTAACAAGACACTCAGCATGCTGATAGAGCTTCCCATTCTTGAGCATTCGAGTGTATAACCCGTATGGTATTCACCATAGCCTCTATGTCCAACATACGGTGTTTCTTGTTCTTCTAAATCCAGACGCTTTAAATCAGCAGCGTTCTTCACTAAGAATAAACTGGATGTATACGGTGTTTGACCAAGCTTTTGAAAATCAAAGCACATGGTGTCTGCAAGAGAAAGATGACGGAATTTCGCTTTGATTTCTTTTAACATACGAATGACACCGCCTGAGAAGTGCAGCGGGTTTTCAGATATATCATACTCATTAAAAAAAGCAAAAAATCCGCCCAGTGCTGAATCTGCATGAATATGCGGCACATTCAGCCCATACTTCTCAGCAATCGCTTCTGCCGTTTCACGTACCCCTTTCACATCATCAATCGCAATGGCATCTGTTGTTCCTGTCGTTGCAACAATATAAATGGGTATTCCGCCGTCTTGTGCAACGCGCTCCATTTGACAACGCAAATCTTCCATATCCATTGAATGATCCTTATTCGTTTTAATTCTGATTAAATTATCTGTACCAAGCCCTGTTGCTTCCATTGACTTAAACAAACTATAATGTGCTGCATCAGAACAAAACGCATAAAGATTCTGCGGGACACCTTTTCTTAATGACTCCGGCGCCACTTTAGCAATCGCTAAACGAAGTCCTGAAAAAATAGCCCCTTGACCTCCCCATGTTGTGTATCCCCCGCTCACACTTGGATCATATCCGATGAGCTTAGACATCATTGAAACCACTCTGACCTCAGCTTCAGCACCTGCTGGCCCATAAACATCCCATAAGTTGTTTCCATTCACCAGCATGGCAGTCAGCATGCCTAGAATTCCCGGTGTACTTGCCATTGGCAAAATGTTCGTGAAGAAATACTTTGTGTGGTATGGATGGTTATATAAAAGCTTAAGTAATTCTTCATTAACCTGTTCTGCTTTTTGACCATTTACCGGAATTTCACTTGTTTCAGTGAGCTTTTGATAAAAATCCTCGCCACGATTCTTTTCACCTTTTAGGTGAGCACGGTTCGGATCTTTCAGATGATCGACTCCTGAAATGATCTGTTCCATTAATTTGACGAGTTCTTTACGATCCTCTTCATTTCCGTCCTCACTCGGAAACCAGTTTTGAACGAGGTTCTCTTCTCGTACAGTCATATACTATCAATCCTTTCAATGGAAGATTTCCTGTCATTCTCTATATCGACCTCAATTGAAAAGTTTATAGTCTTGAAATGTTCACTTAAGTATATCTAGATAATTTGTTTATTCTTTAAAGTTAATAAAACCCTTACAAATCCCACGAAATCATTTATTTCACGAAACAATAAAATATATTAAAATAATATTATGAAAGGGTTTTTATCCATCTGTTTTCTTCGTTCTTGTGTTCATTTTCTTCGCTCAATAAGCATAAACATCTGTAAACACTAGAAATTCTTACAAAAACTTCGTTGTAGTATTAAATTAATTCTTTAGACTTGTGTCTTTTTACCTTCTTTATTGATATAACAACAGAAAAACACTGAATTTTCTGTTAATAAAGGATAAATTTCATAAAAAAATTTTCGATCATCGAATACTTTCGATTTGTCTCCTTTTATGATCCGGACAAGCCTTTTACGTGCTTTGCTAGTTATGACTTTTCTATTTCAGTATTTCGTGGTATATTCTAATGGTTCGTTTTCTTTCGTTCCGCCTCTTCCGTGTTTCGGAGAAAAGGAGTGTTTTTATGAAAACATTTATTCAAAAAAGAGGTCTCGGCTTCTTTGTGATTGCAGCCATCTTACTTTGGCTGAAAACTTATTCAGCTTATGTAATTGAATTTCATCTTGGTATATCAAATATGCTTCAGCAAATTTTGCTCTTCGTGAATCCTATTAGCTCCAGCTTGTTCTTTCTTGGCTTTGCTTTATTGTTCAAGAAAAAATGGCAGCCTGCCGCTATCATTGTGATTCACTTTTTCATGTCTTTTTTACTATACGCAAACATCGTGTACTATCGATTCTTTAATGACTTTATCACGCTGCCTGTTGTGATGCAGGCAGGAACGAATGGCGGACAATTAGGTGATAGTGCATTCTCACTCATGCGTTGGACTGATATTCTTTACTTTATCGATACAATTGTGTTGATCATACTTGCAGTTCGCATGAAAAGGCAGCAAAAAACAAGTACATCTACTGTACCTGTACAAAGGTCTAAATCATTCAGACTCGTTCTTGTGTCCTCTGTCGTGATCTTTATAATCAATTTGATCGCTGCAGAAATTGATCGCCCAGAGCTTTTATCAAGATCCTTTGATCGTAATTATCTAGTGAAATACTTGGGTGCTTATAACTTTACAGTGTTTGATGCCATTCAAAATGTGAAATCAAACAGTCAGCGTGCACTGGCAAACTCAAATGATGTAACAGATGTAGAGAACTATTTAAAAGCAAATCGTGCAGATCCAAATCCTGCGTATTATGGGAAAGCGAAAGGTATGAACGTCATTACAATTTCCCTTGAATCTCTGCAAAATTTTGTCATTGATTATAAGGTGAATGGGAAAGAAGTGACCCCGTTTTTAAATTCATTGGCACATGACAACAAAACGTTTTATTTTGATAACTTCTTCCATCAAACAGGACAAGGGAAAACGTCTGATGCTGAATTTATGATGGATACTGGGCTATTCCCATTATCACAAGGCTCTGTTTTTATTAATAAAGCTCAAAATACGTATCAAGCACTTCCAGGCATCTTGAAGAAGGATCATTACACGTCAGCAGAATTTCACGGAAATACAAAAACATTCTGGAACCGTAATGAAATGTTTAAATCCTTTGGTTATGACAGATTTTACGATTCTGAGTATTATGATATGAATGAGCAAGATACGAAGAACTATGGATTGAAAGACAAACCGTTCTTCAAAGAATCCATGCCGTTGCTGAAAAAGCTGAAACAGCCGTTCTACTCGAAATTCATCACGTTATCAAACCATTTCCCATTTGGAATGGATGAAGGTGATACAGATTTCGAACCTGGTGATTTCGGCGATTCTGTTGTGAATAACTACTTCCAATCGGCCCACTATTTAGATGAAGCGATTGAACAGTTCTTCAAAGATTTAAAAAAGTCAGGTCTATATGACAATACTGTGATCATCATGTACGGAGATCATTACGGTATATCAGAAAACCATCATGAAGCAATGGAAAAAGTCACAGGACAAAAAATTGGAGATTATGAAAATGCCCAGCTCATGCGTGTACCTTTGTTTATCCATGTACCAGGCGTGAAAGGCGGACAGATTCATAAATACTCTGGTGAAGTAGATATTGCGCCAACTCTTCTGCACCTGCTTGGTGATGATACGAAGAACTATTTAATGTCTGGTTCTGATATCTTGTCTAAAAACTTTAAAGAGCTTGTGCCATTTAGAAATGGAGACTTCGTATCAAAAGACTACACGAAAGTTGGCAATGACTATTACAGTAATAAAACAGGCGAGAAAATCGAACCTACAAACAAAGCAATTCAAGAAAACGAAACGGTGAAAAAAATGTTAGAAACATCTGATAAGATCGTCACAGAAGACTTACTTCGTTTCTATCATCCTAAGGGCTTTACACCGATTAACCGCAACGACTATGACTATACAAAGAAGGTACAGGATGAAAAGGACGATTCATCCACCCAAGAAGATTCCGGCTCTACTTCACACTAATCTATCTCACCGACAAAGAACCAGATTGTTCGGCAAAGGGCTTTGGCCTTTGGCCCTTTGTCTCTTTTCAAGCGTGAATTGAACACCTTTGAAGTCTTGAAAGACCCGAGCTATTTATGCAAAGCGAATGAAACATTCGTGAGAACCGACGCTCGAGATCTAACTACGACTGTCTGGTGAAGCATCCTCTGCATGAGCTGAGGATGCTTTTCTTTATTAAGATGCCATCACTAAATGCGGCTTTAACAACTGTTTGACATTGTATCATTACCTATACTGGAGTCCATTGCAGGAAAGCGGTCTAGGCCAACGAACAACTTGCACATGAAGGCGAGAAAGCGTCTAGTAAATATAGCTTGCAACACTTGCGTACATAATATAGGGGAGCGTAAACAAAAAAACGTTCAGCCAAATCAACTTGGCTGAACGTTTCTTTTAATCGCGATCTACTTGCTTACGCAGGTCATCTGCTACAAACTCAACATTCGTCCCAATGATAATTTGAACGGACGATTTCCCTGAGGTCAGTACCCCTTTCGCACCTGCTTTTTTCAATTTTCCTTCATTAATTAAATCCGTATCTTCTACTGTTAAACGAAGACGCGTCGCACAATGGTCAATCGTCGTGATATTGTCTTTGCCACCTAATCCCTCTAACAGCGAGCTCGCTCCGAGAGAAGCTTCATGATCTTCAGTCATATCTTCTATGTCATCATCTTCCCTACCCGGCGTCTTCAACTTTAACAATTTAATGAGAAAATAGAAGACAACAAAGTAGACGATGCCGTAGATGACTCCGACCACTAATAGCAAAATCGGTTTCTGTGCGATACCGAAACTTAATACATAGTCAATTGCGCCTGCAGAAAAGGCGAATCCGCTATGAATTCCCAATGTATTAACGATGAACAGCGAAAGTCCTGTTAAGATGGCATGTACGCCATATAATAGTGGTGATAAAAACATAAATGAAAACTCGATTGGCTCCGTAATACCTGTAATAAAAGAAGTGAGCGCCATCCCAATCATGAGCCCAGCAGTCGCTTTTCTCTTTTCAGGCTTTGCTGTGACCACCATGGCAAGACATGCAGCCGGTAGTCCAAACATCATCACTGGGAAGAATCCCGTCATAAAGACGCCTGCACTTGGATCTCCTTTAAAAAATCGTGCCAAATCACCTGTTGCTCCATTGAAATCCCCAAACTGAAACCAGAATAAATTATTGAGCACATGGTGGAGCCCTAGTGGAATAAGCAAACGGTTAAAGAAACCAAACAGCCCTGCTCCAGTTGCTCCAAGGCTTAAAATCCATTCCCCCAAATCATTGATCACACTTTGAATCGGAGGCCAAACATATCCGAAAACGGCCGCTAATATAATAGTGAAAAGTGCTGTGACAATCGGCACAAGCCGTCTCCCACTAAAAAATCCTAAGTATTCTGGGAGCTTCGTATCCTTAAATCGATTGTAAACGTAACCTGCCAAGAGCCCGCATAAAATACCGCCCAATACCCCCATATTGTTGGTCGAGTTAATAGAAGTCGTTCCCGCTGTCAAAATAAAATAGGAGATGGCCCCTGATAATGCGGCTGCTCCATTGCCATCTTTTGAGATACCGATGGCCACACCCATCGCAAAAATTAACGCCAAATTCGCAAAAATTGCATTTCCTGCTGCATGAATAAACGGGATATTAAATACATCCTCCCGCCCAATTGCCAAAATAATTCCTGCCGCAGGAAGTACAGCGATTGGTAGCATAAATGATTTTCCTAACTTTTGAAAAAACTGAAACACCATCTGAATTCTCCCCCCTTCGTCATCATCATGACCTCAATCTTTCATGATGTTCATAAAAAATATATCATATGCACATCTAGTTATCTATACCAATTTGTCCACATCAATCGAAATCCTGTCCTTTACTCTTTTTGCTTAAAATATGGTAAGCTATTGAATAGAATGAAGATATAGAAAGCGGGAATGAACAGTGATTGTCAAACATGACCATGAGCTAGAAGCATTAAGAACAGTCGGTCGAATTGTCGCTTTGGCAAGAGAAGAGATGAAAAGCCAAGCGAAGTCAGGCATGTCAACAAAGGAATTAGATTTGATTGGTAAAAAAATATTAGAAGAACATGGAGCCAATTCAGCTCCTGAAAAGGAATACGATTTCCCTGGTACAACTTGTATTAGTGTAAACGATGAAGTAGCACATGGCATTCCAAGTGAAAAAACCATCTTACAAGAGGGTGACCTGATTAACATTGATATATCAGCAGAGCTTAACGGCTATTATTCCGATACAGGTATTTCGTTTGTACTAGGCACGGGCGATGCTCGTCTTGAAGCATTATGTCAATGTGCTGAAGATGCGTTCTTTGAAGGATTGAAACATGCGAAAGCCGGTAAAAGACAAAATCAAATTGGCCGTGCGGTTTACAATACAGCAAAAGAACAAGGCTTTACCGTCATTAAGAACCTGACAGGACACGGCATTGGGAAAAGTCTGCACGAAGCACCAAATCATATTCTGAACTATTATGACCCATTCGATAATGCATTATTTAAAAATGGAACGGTGATTGCCTTTGAACCTTTCATTTCAACAAATGCTGAAACCATTTATCAGGCTGATGACGGCTGGACATTTAAAACGCCAGATAAAAGCCTTGTGGCACAAATTGAGCATACGATCGTGATCACAAAAGACGAACCAATTATTTTAACGAAACTTTAAGTCATTTATCCCCTCTACAAACTAGAGGGGATTTTTCATGTTCCCTTCACGAATCTAGCATGACTAAACAAAAAAGCCTGTGGTAAAATAGGCAAAGATATGCGAAAGGGGTCTTAATGGATATGTGGTTCACCATCATAGGTGTGATCTTTTTAATTGAAAGCATTATTTTAACGGTCGTCGGTCTCAAGAAGAAACAATCAATGATGACTTATCTTGGCGTTGTCTTAATGATCATGACAATTGGAATGATCATTGTCACACTCAATCCGCCAAATTCATAATTTCTCATTTTCAGCATATACATGGATCATAGGCAGATAGAATCAGTTTTCATTTTTTCAAGCCTGCACACTGTTCACCCTCTTTTTTGAGATGTTACAATGCAGGCAGTTTCAATTTGAAGGGAGTTTCTATCATGCATTATGGTAGCAAAGGCTGGTATGTAGCAGAGTTGAAAAAGCTTGGTGTCACAAAGCATGAAGGTAGAAAACTTCAAAGCTTTAAAACCTATTTCTTAGCAAATCTTCTTGAGCAAAATAAGCGCGCTCATAAGTGAATGTGAGCCGTACATCTTATGATTGATGTACGGTTTTTTTATGTGTGCTGTATCCGTCTTTCTCACTGAATCTGCCAAAGCCTCCACCTCAGGATGTCTCTGCGTAAATCATTACTTCATGTGCATCTTGACTTGATTTTAACGCTTTGTTCATATGTCGTTTAGAAATAGGATAAGAAACTGGCTCATTGTATGGTCCTTGCGCTCATGAAATTTGATATTCTCCGTCCGTCTCTATAATTGCAAAGCCATTCCCATGATGTTTCTTCTACCTCATTAGTTTAATATATATCAGAAACCATAAATACCAAGTATTGATCATATTTTAGAAAGAAAAACTATCCTAGATACAGTTCTACCGTCTATCCAAACTGAGAATGCCATCTGGTAAGGCCACATCCCTCATCACCTTTGATAAGGGAATAGGCGGGTCTCCCAATAAAAAAGCGGACAACAAACAAGATTTTCAATAAATATATTTGCATTATTCAACCTAGAAGATATAATTCTTTTAGAGTTACTATAAAATCAGAATCTGCTTTTAATTCAATCTTATGAATAAAACTATAAAACTGGATTAATTTAGAAAAAATTATATAGAACAACCGCTGCACTATTTAGTTTTTATATAGATTGGAGGAACATATGCATAAATGATAGTGCATTGCTTAAATTTGAGGGAAATGATTGTAGAGAAAAATCCCCTGCATCCATCAGGGGATTTTTTGATAATGGATATGTTATTGATCATTGTCGTTTTAGAGGTATCATAAGTAAATTTGTAAAGTTTTGAAATTAAAAGATTCATAGTGTGCATCAAAGAAGTATTAATTGCTCAAACTTCACTCTTCAGACATAGCATCATCGTAATCCTGTAATTCTTCCATTATTTCTTTTAATCGGTCAATATTATTTATAAATTCTTCGTAAGAAATTTCTTGATAATTAAATACTCCTTCACCATATTCATCACTATCATATATTTTCACAACCGCACCTAGATTCAATAAACGATCAACTAACTCTTTTAAAATTTCCATATTATCAATATCATTTGCATCCGTTTCAGCAAAGAAATCTTTTTTTTCCATCTTATCTTTTATCTCTGTAATCCCTAAACCAGTGTACTTTCTTAACGGTACTACAAGTTTATTAGTTGGACCTTGAGGACTAATTTTTATTGCTAATTTACTCATCTATCTTTCCTCCTTGCTAAAATTCCTCTAAAAAGTTTGGATTAACAGGTCTACCAGGGGCATTTTTGCTATAGCTCCCTCCATGCCAACCCTTTAAATGTTCTCTACTAGTAACAGGATAAATTAATTCTCCCCTATTACAAATATGTGGATAATTCATAGCATTATAAGTATGATGTCCAATTATTGATTCCCCATTATATTGAGGTTTTTTACCTTTTAAAATCTCTTGTATCTGTTCATTAGTCCAACCCCTTGTTGTAGGTTCTCCATCTAAAATTCTTTTCTTCTCTTGCTTCCAGAATTCAGTAACCCCCGCTGCCCTTCTTTTTGAAAACCTTCTATCCCATTGATATCTTTTGTATTCTTCTTTTGTAACTGTACGATTTTCAATCTTTTCTTTTATTTTTTTCTGCTGACTCCTACTTAAAGATTTATAAGGTGTAATTTTTGCAGTTAAATCAAATTCTACTTTCCGTACCCTTTGAGTAATAATCTCTTCTCCTACTGCTACTTTTTTATTACTCAAAGCATTATTTGTACCCTTAACTCCCATTTTACCATGAAACCCTTTCGCCCCAAACGGCAAAAGCATCCCCAGCGTCGCATTCATACTCGCTTCCTGTTGTTCTTTTGAGATCTTGTTCCCAAACATGTCTCTGCCAGTGATGGCTTCGCTAAATCCGTTTGCTGAAGCAAGTCCATAAAGTCCTTTTTGCGAGGTTTTCAGGACGTCAAATGACTTTTGTGACGTCTTATAAATGTCAACCGCCCTGATTGCGGCTGTGGTGGCTTGGGTGGTTTTGTAGATCGCTTTTCCGCTTTTGAAAATGCGCCCTGCCCAGCCGACGATTGGGATATAACCTGCTGCTGCCATTCCGCCTGCGGCGACTCGTTGGCCTGCCGTAAGCTCTTCGCCTGTAATTGGGTCGACGCCCGTAGCCGCACGTTTTGCATCGTTCACCCCTGTTAGCTCATTCACGATGTTTCCACCATAATCAAGTGCTTTTTCATACCAAGGACGGTTCGCCAGTGCTTCTTGTTCTTTCGCAATCTTGCGGGCTTTTTCCTGTTCTTTTTTGATTTTGAGATATTCAGAAGTTTGCTTTTCAATATCGCTTTTTGCTTTATAGATTTCGCTATTTTGATACGCTTTCTTATCAAAATTGATCGGTGAAATGGTTTTTCCGTCATTTGTCGCATTCATCATTTCGGCGTACAATGCCATTGTAGCCTGCTCTTCAGTCTCTGACAAAGCATATTCATCTTTTAGATGTTGGTCTAATTCGTTTAAATCTTTTACGGTCTTTTTCCGTTTGTCTTCGGCATCCGTTATCTTTTCATGAAAGATTTGATCATCAAACACATCAAGGGAGATGAGATCATCTATATCCTGAAAAATGCTTTCTAGTGCCTTCTTTTGATCAGATACAATGCTTTTGGCGTTTTTTAACCCCATCTCTACCTGATTTTCTAGAAAGTGTTCATCAATAAAAGTATCACCGCCAAAGCTCGCATCTTCAAGTGTACCCGCAACACCTTGGTGAAAGGCTTTTTGTTTATCTATAAAGCTAATCAACATATCCACATTTCCAGCTAGTTCTTGATAAAAACTTTTAATATTGTCGGCACCTTTTCCAGTGAAATCATCACCGAGATTCGCCACACCTTGTAATGCTTTTTTTAAGTCTATCATTTGTTCCCGAAGTTCCAGATAGTGCTTCGCTCTTTCTTCCATAGCGCTTGTTAGTGCTTTGGCATCAAGTATTTTCCCCAGAAGAAGTCACTCCCTCCTATTCATTGATAAGGACAATTTTACCAACACAACACTTGTCATTAAATAGGGAGAAAGATACAAAAACAGCACTCATATGATTCCGAGTTCTGTAGATTTGGGTTTTCAGTAGAGGTTGTTGCTCTTAATTCTGGTTATTTGACAACCACAATTTGTAAAGGTTTATCGGATCGACGTATTTTGGTGTCATCGCACATAGACGTTTTCATCCAACAAGAGGATTATTTGCAAAAAGGAACATAAAGAAAAAGTCAGACAAAATCGGCTGTCTGGCTTTGGAAAAGAGTGATACAAAAAAAGAAAAAAATAGAGCAAAGCTTTGCAGATTGAAAACAACTGCATGGGCTTCGCTACTGCCGGTTGAGGGGAAAACAAAATGTGAGTGAGCAAGTTCTTCTCACAGCCGCATGTCAAAACATGAAAAAGATTGCTACACAACTAGCAAAGCTAGGTGTGTGGGAGGGCTTTATCAATCTACGTTAAAAATAAAAAAGATTGTAGAAAAACACGAGTTTCTCTACAATCTGCCTAGCTAGAAGCTAGGCTTTTTCTATCCGTTTATATGGCTTTTCTTGATAAAAATAATTTGGTTTTACGATTGCATTTTCATAATTTCGATGAAAAATGTGAGTGGCAGCAGGCGATACCGGTGGGATGAGCCAGGTCCAATCCCCTGTCAGCCGACGCTCGGACCTCTCCTCTTGCTTTTCAAACTGTTTAAACTGGTGTGCAGCAGTATGGTGATCTACAATCGTTACCCCTGCTTCACGATAGGAATGAAGCACAGCCACATTTAATTCCACAATGGCTTTATCTTTCCAGAGAGACACATTTTTTGTTGTGTCCAAACCTAAGATAGAAGCGACTTTTTTTAACATATTGTAGCGATGTTCATCAGCTAAGTTACGTGCACCAATTTCTGTTCCCATGTACCAGCCATTAAACGGTGCAGCGTTATAATGAATACCGCCAATCTCTAGTTTCATATCGGCAATGATTGGAACGGCGTACCATTTTAGTCCTAGATCATGAAATTTTTCATATTCAGGATGCGTTATATCAACTTCCAAGACGATCTCTTTAGGTAGGTCATAAAGAACCGGCGGCTGATCTTTCATCCGAAACATAAGAGGCAAAATATCAAAATGTGTACGTTCCCCTTTCCAGCCATGAGCTTCGCAAATTTTTGTCAGTTCAAGGGATGCCTCATCTCCTATGATGCCGTATTCAGTCTCATACCCAGCATAACGAACAAGCTGATGATTATAGATGACGACTTCCTGCTGCCTGTGATGTTCAGGTGGAAATATCGTAATGGAAGGTCTAATTTTCCCACCATTTGTGGCATATTCAATATGATGAAAGAGTGCCTCCTTCACCTCGTCCGCTGTTTTCACATGCCGGCAGTCATGCACATGCAAAGTCGACCAAAACAGGCGGCCAATGCAACGATTGCTGTTGCGCCATGCCATTTTGGCTCCATGAGTTAATTCTTCTGTTGTGTGAGTATAAACACCCGCAGACTCAATTTCTTCTTTTATTTCATGCAAACGTGCTACTTTCTCTTCGTTTGACTTGTTTAATTCTTCATAGCATAAAGAAATAAAAGCTTCTGCTTCATTCCACAACGTTTCTTGGTTATTCAAACATACTCGCCTCACTTTAATACGAATATATTCATTGTAGCGTTTTCTATTGATAAATTCACTAGTTTCAAACTATTTTTTATCAAATCAATTGATGATTTATTGATTGATGAAGTGAAGGGTCTTTTGGAGCCAAAGAACATATCCTTTTTCTCTTTCTATCGCTCTTGTCAATACTAAAAAATGCCCAAATTGCACGGAATGTAGCAATTGCACTGAAGGGTCTTCCTCAGTTAAGACTTTTAGCTTATGTTCAAGCATATCCACCTTCTTAGTCCGTTCCAAAAGTTGATGTGTAAACAATTCGACTGCATCTTTCTTGTCCATAGATGAGATGAAGAATGTTTTCAGCATGAATTCATCCTTTGTTGTCTCAGGAATCGGGCTTTTTGTCCTTAGCCACTCGTCCAATTCCGCCTTCCCTGCGTCGGTGATTTGATAGACCTTTTTTTCTAATTTTTTCCCATGTATGTGAACATCGAATTGAATAAATCCTTCTTCTGTTAGACGCTTGAGCTCTGGATAGATTTGGCTATGCTTGGCACTCCAAAACTGTCCAAGGGTATCCTTAAAGTGCTTGGTGATATCGTATCCAGTCAGATCACGCTGATCTAGTAAACCAAGAATAGCGAATTTCAGTACTCTCATTATGTGCCTCCAACGTGTTTTCTTTGACAATAGTATACCATAAATATTAAAATGAACATGTAAATAGTTACATGTTCATAATGACATAATTATTTTGTGGAAAGAAGGAATACACATGGATCAATTCGTTGGACTTCATATGATTTATACATATGAGAATGGTTGGGAATATGAGATTTACATTAAAAATGATCACACCATTGATTATCGTATCCATAGCGGGATGGTTGGCGGCCGATGGGTTCGTGATCAAGAGGTCAATATTGTGAAGCTGACTAAAGGAGTCTACAAAGTATCTTGGACTGAACCAACTGGGACAGATGTTTCATTGAACTTTATGCCTGAGGAAAAACGTATGCACGGTGTCATCTTCTTCCCAAAATGGGTGCATGAACGACCAGATATCACCGTTTGTTATCAAAATGATTACATCGATCTGATGAAAGAATCCCGCGAAAAATATGAAACGTACCCTAAATATGTTGTTCCTGAATTCGCAGACATTACGTATATGAAACAAGCAGGCGTCAATGATGAAACGATTATTGCAGAAGCACCTTATGAAGGCATGACAGATGATATTAGAGCTGGACGAAGATAGAAAGAGCGGCACGCATTGTGTCGCTTTTTTATTTGATACCCAGAATATTTTTATTGAGTAGAAAACGGTATACTGGGAGTTCATCTCCTACTTTCGAAGGAATAAATCCTGCTGAGAATGTAACTATCTTTTGATTCAGGTTCAAGGGCAATTTGAAGTACATTTGTTTGCGGCTGTGCCGTTCAGTAGACCTTCGTTCCTTTTGGTAGCTGCTGTTTCTTTTCAGCCAATGTTGTCTCAAGTTTGATTTCTGTTTAGCTTTAAGGGGTATCTGCATTTACTGAAGCCTGGGGTCACAGTCGTCATACTTTTTGCAATAAAGAATGCAGTAGCAGCCAGCATCGCTATTCTCTCCCTTCGTTGATTAGAAAAAACAACAAAAGTGTCAAATCCCGGACAAATGAAGGGAATTGGCTCAGCAATTTGACTAAAAAAGAGTGCCTGCCATACAGCAGAACACTCGTTTAATTACCAGATAGAAATAGCACCAATAATGACCGCTATGACTGTCATTGCGACGACGGCAAGCACAGCCCATTTCATCCCAAATTTCTGATGCTGATCAAGTGAAACCCCCACAAGTCCAACAAGTAAATGAGTAGACGGAACAAGTGGACTTAACATATGAATCGGCTGACCAATAATAGACGCTCTCGCAATCTCGACTTTATCGACACCATATGCTGATGCTGTTTCTGATAGGATTGGCAGCACTCCATAAAAGTATGCATCATTTGGCATAAAGAACGTAAAGATTCCACTTGTTAACGCGACAATGACAGGGATAAATCCGCCGAGTTGCTCTGGAATGGAAGAAACAATGGAGATCGCCATTTCATCGACCATTTTCGTCCCTGTTAAAATGCCTGTAAAAACACCCGCAGCAAAAATCATAGACGCAATCGCAAGAACGTTTGTCGAATGAGCAGCGATTCGCTCTCTCTGATGCTCTAAATTCGGATAGTTCACCATAATGGCCACGCAGAAAGCAAGTACGAACAGAACAGTTAAACTGACTTTACCTGATACTAGAAAAAGCACTAATAACAATGTAAGCGAGAGATTAAACCACCATAGATTCGGTCGTTTGATGTCATCTTGCAGCGCCGCTGCCATTTCATTTGCATGAATCGGCTGTTCTAGTTCAATCACGCCAAGACGTTTTCTTTCGGCTTTTCCAAGAAAGTAAGCAACAATCACCATACTCAAAACACCTGCACCAATCACTGGAATCATAGGCCCAAATAAAAGTGATGGATCGACTCCTAGCGCACTCGACGCTCTTGGCGTTGCCCCTCCCCATGGAATCGTATTCATAATTCCCATTCCTACACCGGCAATTCCCGCTAAAATAATTGGTCGAATGCCAAGTAACGTAAATAACGGAAGCATAGCTGTTGTTGTAATCATATATGTCGTTGTTCCGTCACCATCAAGAGCGGCAAGCATTGTTAGTACAGCTGTTCCAACGACAATTTTTAAAGGATCACCTTTTACAATTTTTAAAATTTTTGCAACCATTGGGTCAAAAAGACCCGCATCAATCATAATGCCAAAGTATAAAATGGCAAACATAATCATGACAGCTGTCGGAGCAACTTGCTGAACGCCTTTCACAATCATGTCTGAAATTTCAGTAAAATGAAAGCCTGCAATGAGAGCAAATATAATTGGTGTCAATACCAGTGCAGTCAAAACAGACATACGTTTCGTCAAAATAAGAATCATAAATACAATCATCATAAGAAATCCTAAAATAGCTAACACTTTGTTCACCCCTTATGTTGTATACGCTTTCATTATATGTTGGCATCCTTTTTCCAATCCTTTCTGTCATCATATCTGACGAATAAATTGAAGTAAATATTATGAATTTTAATTCTTTTTCGTTCGTTAAGTGCTTTTTGTTCATTTTGTTCAAAAGTCAATTCAACCTCACTTTATAAAAAAAGCGATCTCACTTGACCGCTTGTTCTCCTTGAATGAATTGCTCATATCGTTTCAATTGTTCTTCCATAAACACCTTTGTATCTTTACTGTTCATATAATGACCTGTCCATCCTTTTTGCTTTAATTGCTTTTTCCATTCTTTTGTTTGAGTCATTTTTTGGAGCAACCGATCCCATTCACGCACTTCTTGCTGATTCATTTTCTTTGGTCCCATCACACCCCGCCAATGGGAAAAGACGAGCGGAATCCCTTGCTCTTTCCAAGTAGGAACATCTTCAAATCCCTCTAAACGCTGACTTGTAGTCATCGCAATAAGCTTGAGCTTCTTTTTTTCATAATCATGACGAACCTCCGTGATGGTTGTGGTTGCTGCATCAATTTCATGGTTGATCAGCGCCTGAAATAAATCATCTGCACTGTTAAATTTTAAAAACTGAATTCGATACGGATCAATTCCCGCCATTTCAGCTGCCCGTGCAAACGAGATTTGATCGTCATTCCCAAAATCAGGAGCAAAACCAATTTTCAGTGAATCTGGATTGTTTTTTAATTTTGTCAAAAGCTCTTTTCCATTTAAAAAAGGAGAATTGACAGGAACCGCTACTACTTGCCATTCTTCAGCTAGGATGGCAAGTGGTGTAAAATCATTCATTGTAACATTACTGCTGCCAAGTAAATTACGGCTTAACAGTAAACTCGAATTTAAGCTGATATAGTTGGCATCTCGATTCATCATAAATTTCCATCCTTTATCCACCGTCCCGCCTCTTTGATAAAGAATGTGCACAGGCTGTTCAATCAGTTTCTCTTGTTCAAGCACTGATTTCATCACCTGGGCGGTTTGGTCGAATCCACCGTCTGGAACTCCAGAGACAACGATATAGATAGGACTGTGCTGCAGAAAAGATTCTTCTGCCTTTTTTTCATCAAAGGTCAGCAACACACAGAGACAGAAGATAAACACTGGTAGTATGATTTTTTTCATCATCTAGGACTCCATCTGACCTTTGGCAGGATAATATCTTCTTTCAGGTCTGCCTATAATACCGTACGCAAGCTCTGCTCGACATTCTCCTGTCGTGACGAGATATTCAACATAACGTCTCGCTGTTGTTCGTGAAGCGCCCATTTTTTCTCCAAGCTCTTCAGCTGTAATTCCGTTTTCTTCTGATGCCATCAGTTTTTTCACTTTGTCCAAGGTAAGTGAATTAATCCCTGTTGGTAAGTCTCGGTCTTCCTTTTGTTCTTCATGCATGTGACCAAAAAATAAATCTATTATCGTTTGATTCACTTCATCTTTTGAGTTGATCAGATCTTTCTTCTCTTTATATTCGGTTAAGACTTGAGCAAACTTTTGAGCCGTCACTGGCTTAATTAAGTAATGAACCACGCCGTAATGCAGTGCATCTCTTAAAAGCATGGTTTCTGTCGCAGCAGTGATAATGATTACATCTATCTCTGGATAGCGTTCTCTTAAAAGCGGTAAAAGGTTTGTACCGAGCTCATCAGGCATATACACATCAAGTAAAATGAGATCGACTTTTTCTTTTTGTAGAGCATCCCACATATCCTTTGCACTCTTTGCTTTTTCTACGACTAGAAAACCTTGTAACTTTTGTATATATGATTCATGTATTGCAGCAATTCGAAAATCATCCTCTGCAATAAGTACCTTAATCACAATTTACTCCCCCTCTATGCCTTTCGGTATGTATACAGTGAATATGGCACCGCCCTCTTTTTGGTTCGTTACCTCAATCCAGCCCCCGAGTTCGTCTAGTACTTCTTTAACATTAGCTAAACCATAACCTCGTCCCTCTCCCTTTGATGAATGACCTCTTGTAAAAATGTGCTTTAGCTCCTCTTCATTCACTCCATCACCTGAATCGGAAACTTCTATAATAATATCAAATCCAATATCTGTGATGAATAAATCAACTTCTCGTCTCTCCTTATTTAAGACAGCCTCAAATGCATTATCTACGAGATTGCCAATGATGGTGATAAAATGAGACAGGCTCATGTGAGGCGGAAGCGGTTCCAACGAGCTGTTCTCATCAATGTGAAAATGTACTTTCTTCTCAGACGCCTTTCCTAACTTCCCAAGTAAAATGGCTTGTATTTTAGGTGAACGGATTTGCTTCATCAATACATCATGCTGACGATTTTGCAGGGTATATTCTTCTTTAATCAATTCGATGGCTTCATCAAATTGTTTCAGCTCAAGCAAGCCTAAAATGGCGTACAGTTTATTTGAAAACTCGTGCGTTTGTGCTCTAAGGTCTTCTGAATATTGACTCACCTCTGTTAATGTATCAAGCAGTTTCGTCAGCTCTGTTTTTTCACGAAAACTCACAATACCCCCGAATACTCTATTTTCCTGCACCACTTTTTTGACATTTAAGACAAAGGTTTTATCCTTCACCACCGTTTCTATGTTAGGTTCAATTGTCTCTAAAGTTAAATAGGATAGAAGATTTGCCTTTGGCAGAACTTGATCAATATGAAGAGGCAGTTCCGAAGAAACATGCAGCATTTTTTCAGCGGATGTGTTCATCATCGTGATAGTTCCCTTGCGATCAAACGCAATAATTCCTTCTTTAATTGCTATCAGCATGGCTTGTCTCTCGCGATATAATGAAGCAATTTCATGCGGTTCAAGCCCTAATGTATCTTTTCGAATACTTCTTGTTAAGAAAATAGCCCCAAATATTCCAGAGAGCAAGACGAGAAGTGCCATATAACTGAGTTTCATCAGTTGATGAGCAGTGGCTTGATCGATCTCTCTTTTTAAAAATTCAACGGTCACTGTCCCGATTATTTCTTCATGTTGCCCAGTTTCCTTTATCATCGGAGCACTACCTCTTATAACGGTATCACCGTCAGAATCACCAGCAGAAATGGAAGTCCCCCCAAACAGTAAGGTACTCCTCCCTTCAGATAAACTGAGGTTTCTCCCTACATGTTTACGGTTCGTATGAAAAAGCACCTTTCCTTTTTGATTGGTGATAAAGATTGCGTGTGCTGACACTTGCTCCTTCATTTGCTCAAGTACAGCCTGCTCTTCATTTTGAGACGCTGTTGATGTTGCCACCGATGTTTTAATTGGCGGCATATATGAAATGGTCCTAGCGGTTTGCACCGCAAGCTGTTCAGCTTGTCCCTGCCTTTCTGATGTTTGAAGAAACCCAAAACAAATGGTCAATAAAGCAATGACAAAGAGCAAAAGCACGATAATCAGAACCAATATTTTCGTTTGTAGTGTAACTTTTTTCTTGCCCATCCTCACCGCCACAACCCCTAGCTCTAGTAGATAAATAGAATATGACCTAAGAAAATCATATCACTTTTTTCTCTCCATATTGAGAGAAAATTCATTCGAACAAAAAAGGATGACTCTTATAGAGCCACCCTTCTGTTTCTATTACGTGATGGATAAACCAGCACTTGCATAACCTGCTACAGTATTGATCAAGGATACACCTGTCGCTGTCGCAGAGAATACAACAAGTAATCTTGTTTCTGCTGTAACTGGCACATTCAGACCAGTTGCAATACCGTTTGAAATGGCACCAAGAGTTAAAATCCCAGTTAATGGCGGTGCCAACGTGACACTCGCTACTTGAGTAAAACTGTTATTCGGTGTCGGTGAAGCAAATAAGCTAGCTGTGATCGTAATACTCGTGCCGACTAAAGCCAATGCTGCCGTTGTACTAAAGTATCCGGCAAATGAAGTAATGGTCCCATCCCTTGGTACAGAGAATGCCATATTTAATAGAGTGCCGGCTGCACCAGTTAAATCAATGATACCACCTAGAATGGTCACACCTGTTGCAGAGTTACCAAAGCCAACCAAACTAGATGTCCCAACTAGACCACCTGCAATCGTTGTTAAAACAACAGGTAAACCTGATGCAAACGGAATAATCGCACTCGCTCCTGTAACGCCTGTTGGTCCTGTTACTCCGGTTGCTCCGGTGATTCCTGTTGCTCCGGTGACTCCGGTTGCTCCGGTGACTCCAGTCGCTCCGGTGACTCCAGTGACTCCGGTCGCTCCGGTATCTCCGGTTGCTCCGGTGATTCCTGTTGCTCCGGTGATTCCTGTTGCTCCGGTGACTCCGGTTGCTCCGGTGATTCCTGTTGCTCCGGTGATTCCTGTTGCTCCGGTGACTCCGGTTGCTCCGGTGACTCCTGTTGCTCCGGTGACTCCAGTGACTCCGGTCGCTCCGGTTGCTCCGGTCGCTCCAGTGACTCCGGTCGCTCCGGTTGCTCCTGTGGCTCCGGCGACTCCGGTGGCTCCTGTGGCCCCTGTGGCTCCTGTGGCCCCTGTGGCTCCGGTTGCTCCGGTTGCTCCTGTGGCTCCGGCGACTCCGGTGGCTCCTGTGGCCCCTGTGGCTCCTGTGGCCCCTGTGGCTCCGGTTGCTCCGGTGGCTCCTGTGGCCCCTGTGGCTCCGGTTGCTCCTGTGGCCCCTGTTACGCCGGGATCTCCGGTTGCTCCGGTTGCTCCTGTGGCTCCGGTGACTCCGGTTGCTCCGGTCGCTCCGGTGAATCCAGTCGCTCCGGTATCTCCTGTTGCTCCGGTTGCTCCGGTTGCTCCGGCGGCTCCGGTGGCTCCTGTGGCCCCTGTGGCTCCGGTTGCTCCTGTGGCCCCTGTTACGCCGGGATCTCCGGTTGCTCCGGTCGCTCCGGTCGCTCCGGTGACTCCAGTCGCTCCGGTATCTCCTGTTGCTCCGGTTGCTCCGGTTGCTCCGGCGGCTCCGGCGGCTCCGGTGGCTCCTGTGGCTCCTGTGGCCCCTGTGGCTCCTGTTGCTCCGGTTGCTCCGGTTGCTCCGGCGGCTCCGGTGGCTCCTGTGGCCCCTGTGGCTCCTGTTGCTCCTGTGGCCCCTGTTGCGCCGGGATCTCCGGTTGCTCCTGTGGCCCCTGTGGCTCCTGTTGCTCCTGTTGCGCCGGGATCTCCTGTTGCTCCGGTCGCTCCGGTGGCTCCTGTTGCTCCTGTTGCGCCGGGATCTCCTGTTGCTCCTGTTGCGCCGGGATCTCCTGTTGCTCCTGTTGCGCCGGGATCTCCTGTTGCTCCTGTTGCGCCGGGATCTCCTGTTGCTCCGGTCGCTCCGGTGGCTCCTGTGGCTCCGGGATCTCCGGTTGCCCCTGTCGCTCCGGTGGCTCCTGTGGCCCCTGTTGCGCCGGCCGCCCCTGTGGCTCCGGTCGCTCCTGTGGCCCCTGTGGCGCCGGTGGCTCCTACTCCTGGTCCTGTTGGACCCGTTGGACCAGTCGGACCCGTTGGACCCGCTGGACCTCTTCGTCCTCTGCTTCCTGATCGACTTTGAATTACACAAACACACGGATCTTTTCCACAACAAAGGTTTTTCACTGGTTTTCCTTGTTTGCCTGCTTTTCCTTTCTTACAGCTATCACATTCCCATCCATCATCCTTATACGCATCGTACCAGCTTCTTTTTTGGTAATGGTCTTTCGAATGAGTTGGATATGAATTTCCACATCGTCTACATCTTTTCATAGAATCACCCCCATCCATCGTATTCAACTCCTTGAAAAAAGGTGTATGTACATTTTTTCTTTTGATTTGAAAATATTGAAAAGACCTTGTGCACATTACACAAGGTCAGTGATTTAATCAAATCTCATCGTCATTTTCAGATCTTTACCTACCATACTATATTCAATTTCAACTGGAGTGATCGCTTCTTTCAGCTTTTTCACACCCTCTCCTTCAAATAAAGTAGGTGCATCCTTTCCACCAATCAATATAGGTGCCATAAAGATGACGGCTTCGTTGACCAGTGATGCTTCTAGAAACGATGCACTAACGCTGCCGCCTGCCTCTACAAGTACCGACATGATGGAGCGTTCTTTGAGCATCTTTAACACTTCATATAAATCTGTCCGGTGTACCCCATTTGTCACAAAAACCTGATAACCTTTCTGCACAAGCTGATGATATTTTTTTTCATCGTACGTTCGTGACGTACAAATAATTGTTTCCGCCATATGATCAGTTAAGCATTTAGATTGAAGTGGAATTCTTAATGTTGAGTCTAAAATGACACGGATTGGCTGGGCCACTAATTTATCTTTTACAATTAAACTTGCATCATCTTGAATAATTGTCTCTACTCCCGTTATTACCGCATCTGCTTCTTGACGTAAACGCTGCACATCTTCTCTTGCTTCTTTTCCTGTAATCCATTTACTTTCTTTTTGAGCCGTTGCTATTTTTCCATCTATTGATATAGCAGATTTCAGTATGACATAAGGAATGTCAGATTGAATCAAATGAAAAAAAGGCTTATTCAATCGATCTGCTTCTTTTTTACACAATCCTTCTTCTACTTCGATGCCTGCCTGCTTGAGAAGGGAGATCCCTTTTCCTGCAACGAGTGGGTTCGGATCTTTAGTCGCAATGAATACACGTTTTACACCACTCTTGATCAGGGCTTCTGTACACGGTCCTGTTTTTCCGTGGTGAGTACAAGGTTCAAGCGTCACATACATGTCAGCCCCCTTTGCCTTCTCTCCAGCCATTTGGAGTGCATGAATTTCCGCATGTGGTCCACCTGCTTTGAGGTGGGCACCAATCCCCACAATGTCACCATTTTGAACAAGTACTGCGCCAACAAGCGGATTTGGTGATGTCTGTCCTTTCATTGCCTTTGCATTAGCGATGGCTAATTTCATATAAAATACATCGTCTTTCATCTTAAACTCCTTTCTTATCTTTAAAGGGAAAGAACTCCTTCAGGGAATGAAGGAGTTCTATTCTCATGTGCTATATTTTTTCCATTCGTTTCTTTTCAGAGCGATCATAGTAAGGTAAGGAATAGAATAGTTTATACGATGCTCGTTGTTTACAGAAACAGCATTTGCGCAATTCATATTTATTAATAAGGAGAACATGCGGGCAATTGAGTACAGTCAGGCCTTTTTTCATATGTTCCTTGCAAACACTTATCATGAGAATCCCCCGCTTTAATACTTTTTCTTAATGAGAGATCACTTCTTTAGGAAATTGTTCAAATAGGCGTAACACTTCCGTATGCGTACCATCTTCTCTAATATGATAAATACCGCCGTCATATGAGCTTGCATACACATCATTTTTCAATTGCCTGATGGCGCTAATCCCATTTTGCGCAATTCTGATTGGGCCGGAATTGTAATCTAGATCTGGATTCCATACAACGATATATCCCCAATAATCACCGCTCACAATATAGCCAGAATCGGTGACAGTGACTGATTTAATGGAATATTGGTGCTGATTGTGCTGGGCTAATATTCTTCCTGTATGCAAATCAAACAGTCTGACATTTTTGTCACGGCTTACAATAGCAATACGATCTCTTTTACTGTCAATAAACACATCATTTAATAGTTCTGTTGCGCCTATATATTCCGCTTTTAATGATAAACTCTTCTTATCTAGCAGACAGATGGTCCCTGCTACTGCCGCTGTGATAATATACTCTCCCTCTACTTTTAACGCTTTTACAGCACAATCATGTGCTTTTGCCCTACCAATTTCCTTTAAGTGTTCTGTTGAGATCACATGGACATAACCACCGTAAGTACCAATGTAGAATTGTCGATCCTCCTCGTGAAAATACACACTGTTTACAGGTCCTGTGTTGAGATCAAAAGAGACCATTTGTTGCAAGGGTTCATGCACAATATGCACTTGACTTGCATGATCCCCCCATGCGTAATAGCTTCCGTCCCTTGCGACGGCCACCCCATTTGTCAGTACGCCTGTTGATTTGGCAATTTCAATTCCATTTTTTCTGAATTTTCCGTCATCTGATGCAGTGATAATATCTCCAGCTTCAGTAATCGCAATATCATTAATAGACGGTGTGGCCATTTCAAGATCGTCTGATATCACTTTACCTTCTGCAATTGACCATTCACAATATGTTTTTCCAAAGCTCGCCCCTAATATTGCCTTCTCGTCTTCAGTCCAGACTAGTGAGCGTTCCCATTGATATTTATGAGGCAACAGTGTATGGATCAATTCACCAGTTTCATAGTTCCACAGCTTTATCAGATGGTCATAACCAGCTGTTAGCAAATTATTGCCGCTCGGAGAAAAGTTCACACGCTTAACGCCCTGTAAATGTGCTTTTATGATTTTTTTCTCTTGTAAGGTTGTAGCATCATAAATGATTACTGTGCCATCGTCTCTGCCAAGAGCAAAAACTTCTTTTTGATTGCTTCCGCTAATCGTATCTAATTCATAATCAAAAGGTCCAATTTCACCAACGATTTCCCCTGTCTCATATAGCCATACTAGTACATAGCCATCATCACCTGTTGTATAGGCTTTATCACCATGAACCCAAACGGCCAACACATCTTTACTGTGTCCATGAAATTCCCTTAAAATAGCACCCGTTTCAATATCCCATACTAAGCATCTTCTATCTCTCGATACGGATACAAGCAAGGTATCCTGCTTTGCAAATGCGACCGCTTCTACATCATCAGCATGGCCATATAGTGTTCGAATCAATTTATCGGTAGCTGTATCATAAAGCTGGATGGTGTAGTCTGAAGAAGCACTAGCCAGATATTTTTCATTTTCAGAAAGTGATAAGGAGTTGATGATATGGTCATGACTGCCAATGAAAGTCCCTTCACCTGTTGTCCGGTCCCATTTATAAATACAGCGATCATATCCACCAGTGTATACAATTTGGTCATGTTGAGATGATAAAACAGACGTAATTGGTCCTCTATGCATAGTTTTACACTCCCACCTTAATTTTTTGTTTTTCACGTGTGATTAGACGAAAACCAGTAAAACGGAAAACTGGATCAGGGTGTTTTCCATGTCTTCTTGCCACTCTGCATAAATCTCCACCTCTTGCGAAGGAGCCGCCTTTCAGAATGTAATAATCGTTGCCAAGCGTTTCTGTTAAATCGTCCACTACCTCAATACCGCCTTCATATACATGGTAAGTAGAATTTACCCATTCCTCTACATTACCTCCCATATCATAAAGTCCAAAAAGGGATCTGCCTTTTTCGTAATGACGTACAGGCGTTGTTTTTCCGATGCCTGCCTCATGTGTATTACAATAAGACGGATGGAACTCGTCTCCCCACGGATATTGATTTCTCGTATTTCCACGGGCGGCATACTCCCACTCTTCCTCACTAGGTATCGAAACCTCATATCCAAGCTTCCCGCTCAGCCACTCACAAAATAAAAATGCTTCATCAATGTCCATGCCCCAAGCAGGATGATCTTTTCCCCCGCCTAGCTCAATGTTCGTCAAGCTCTCTGGATATGTCTGACCTGTATCATCACAATAGCTTTGATACAGTTCATTGGTTACAACAGTGTCTGATATAAAAAATTCGTTGATATACGGCTGATATGATGGAAATTCTTTGTACAGCCATTTCTGAAATTTTTTCTCACGGCCATATGTTGGATTCAGGAGCTTGTCCTTCCAATACTCTGATGCCTTTTTCATATCTTCTTCATTACTTCCAATCGTTGCATAGCCACTGGGGATTTTAATCCAATTGATATCGAGTTTCACGCTTTTCTCCCGCCTTCTTTAATTGAACTCATCTACTGATTAATTAACTTCTTCTCATCAACCATGTGTCCTGAGGCTACCTTCGCCTTTAAATAAGCTTCATTATATTCAGATGCTTCTACCGTATGATCAAACCGTAAAACATGAAGACCGTAAGCAGCAATCGAGTCGACTTTATCCGGATTGTTTGTCAAAAGGTGCAATGGTTTCCCTTGATTTAGAAATTGTAAAACGGCGGCTGCTTCCTCGTAATGTCGATCATCATCTCCACAGCCGATGAGGCGATTGGCCTCAAACGTATCGAGTTTCATTTCCTGCAATTTATACGTTAATGCTTTTGCCATAAGACCGATGGAACGCCCTTCTTGGTTGGCCATATAAACCAGCATTCCTTTGCCGTAATCTTTTATCTTTTTCAGCGATAAAGCAAGCTGTGGTCCACAATCACATTTCAGTGATCCAAATACATCCCCTGTTTGGCAAACACTATGAATTCGCACAAGTGGCGGCACCTCATTATCAAAATCGCCAAATAAGAGGCAAGAGGAAAATGTTTGTTGTGTGGTACTCATCTGTACAATTGTCTCAATCGTCGGCTTTACGTCTTGATCAACAGGTGAAAACGCGTACCATTTGAACTGCACTTCTTCATGTTGAATAGAGATCGGCAAGGTCACTGGTCCCACGAGCAAATAGTCTTTTTGATGAAATGTAAAATGATGAATCATTGATTGTAATTCAGCAATAAACTTGTTCATCTCTCTCCCCCCTCTTCATAACTGCTTCAGATTCCCCTTTGACGGACAGTAATTGAATGATGAATATGTGTACGCACTCCCTCTATCTCACTAATGAGATTGAGTGCAGCTTGAGCACCATGTCCAGCCGCAATCATTGCTTGGGAGGAAATGCCTGTACAAATGCCATCTACATAAATCCGCTTGATCCATCAATCAGCACCTTTTCTTTTGTAAAAGGCTCTTGCTCTTCATTTGAATTCCAGAGGATTTGGCTCCTTTTAATCCAAGTCCTTGTCCAGTACAAAGGAGCAGAAATCGAGCTTCATATGCTGTATCACACCATTTGTCAATTCTTGAATTGAATGTACTTAAAAAGAGCACATCCGCTAGCTTCTAGTTGCTTTCTTCCTTTTGCTAGAAGTTCTGGTCCTTCATGCATCCAATCCTAAATCATTGGTCACATAGGTGCGCTTCATCTGAGATCGTCCATCATCTATGATCAGTACACGATACTTTTTTTCAATTAGAATGATAGAAGCACTTAACCCGCCTCGGACCTGCACCAAGAGTCATTCCATCGAACATTGCTCTAATCCTCCTTTGTACTAGAGTTTCACAGCAATAACATGATGTTGACTTAACCCGGCCTTTGCTTTCAATGGTGTAATGGAAACAAGCTCAAGACCTGATTTACAAATTTTCTCTCCAAGCTGAGAATCTGAAAATGAAAAATGAAATCGACCATCTTCTCCTATTAATCCTGTTTTCCACTCTTCTCCCCATACAACAAGTGAAAAGACGCCTCCTTCACGAAGCAGAGCAAATACCTGCTTTAAATAACGTTCATGATCATCCGGATGTTGATGATGAAAACAGCCATGATCCAAAATTAAATCAAACAGTGTCTGTCCTTCCTGATTGAGCGACCATGACATAAAGTCTTCGTGAAAAAATTGGACTGGAACCGTTTCTTTTTTCTTCAGAACCTCCCACTCCTCATGTTGATAAAGATCAATACCAACATACTTTGAAAGTCCATTTAAATGCTCAAGTGCCCGGCCATTCCCGCACCCAATATCTAAGACAGAAGCAAGTTCATCTTTTCCCCTTGAACGCCAAGCTTTTAATGATATTTCGGCTGCATCTGTCAATGACGGATCAGTGGACCACATGTCCGTTCTTTGTTGATAGTGTTCTTTGAATGCAACACGCATCTTTTCTAAATACAAACGGCTGTCTTCATGGTACAAAGCCTTTTTCATCACAGGGACCTCCTTCGTTTCACATGAATACACGCTCTTAAAATGAGAAAGGTTAACTTTTCAATTGGTTCATAGATGACGATTCTTACGATAGATTCCCTTGATAGAACCACTCCCCATACTTTTCTTTCTTTTCTTGTTTTTAAGGTTTTCAATCAAATCGACCTATGGTAAGATGGAACATGAATATTTTGGAAATTCATTTGAAATGGAGAGAAGCACCCCACATGTTTACTCTCCTTTTCAAAGTCAGTCCTCACCAACTAATTGAAACATGCGATGTTTCGATTTTCTGACTCTTTTTTTCATATGGGTTCACCTCCTTTTCAGCTAAGCAAGTATTAGCGAATATCAAACCCTCTCATCTTTTTCAAATCCCATCATTCAATTTACATTTGATATGACCTCTGCTCCCTCAAGTAAGAACAGGGAATTAAGCGGGTTTTGAAATTCACCATGCAAAAAGCAATCAAAGAAAATGTCACTTCAGGATCCATTCTCCGTCGTTTGTATGGTTGACTGCTAATTGAGTATAACCAACCGCCAACAAACAGAAGCGCCCCTAGTAAAATACCATTTTCTTTTATACTGATCAGGGCCTTTTCAAAATGCTTTTCCAACCTAAACAATTGACATTCAGCTCCATACGCTCATTCCCGCCATTTACAAAAATGTCTCCTTGTGCCCTCTGGCTCAATTAACAACTCCTTCCATAATCACTTGATTAAAACCAAATATATTGTTTTTAGATTATTTTGTCAACAAATTATTTCCTAAAAATTAAAATGATTTTCTAATTGAAAATACAGGTAGTTTTCGTGGTTTTTTGACCTTAAAACGCTTAATTCTACATAAAAAGACACAATAAACCAATAGAACCAAGAAATTTATCTATTAAATTACACACGAATTTTATCTGTTTTTGTTATAAAAAGTAAATATACTATAATTATTTCCCGAGTGTAAATCTATTATATTTTGACTAGTTTTTCTATTTTTATTCCTATAAACTTTGATATTTCTACATTTTCAATTAGAAGATTTACTGTTTATTCCAATCATTTGTCATTTCCTTATCATAGTTAAATAGGAGGATATATGATAAATGTCTGCACACAAAAAAGCCTCTTACTACTTTTGTAAGAGGCTTTTCTCATGTCGTTTGGTTTATGCCCATGATTTCACTTTTTCGTGGTCTGTCACAAATAGAAGGACTTTCCCTTCATCTAAATGTTCTTCAAAGGTTTCTGCTTCTTCTTTAGAGAAACCAATCTCATGAATTTTATTGCGAAGCTCGTCACCCTTCTTGCTGAAGATATGACCAACAGCGTGTTTCAGTCCAACTTCCTTTGAACCAATGGTATTGGCGTCTGCGTTCCCAGCAATACGCTCTGTTCTGTCATCATCATGCGCCAGAACATAAATGTCCTCTCTTGCAACTCCGAGTTCTTTTAATTGCTCAATATCTCGTTGAAGTGCTTCATCATTAGAGTATTCTCTTACTACAGGTTTCATTTGATCTTCCTCCTTTCATGTCTTACAAATCTTTTACCCGTCACTTTTATGGTTAAACCTTCCGTCGGCACATTCATATGACTTGTGATTCCCATTATGTCTATCGACTTATTTTTGACAAAAAATCTTTAAAATCGACTAAATTTTCTGAATTATTGTGTTCAATCCAACTTATTTGTTGTACAATTCTTATACTGGAGGCTAGAAATGAGGTGGAGCTGATTTATTACTTTTCAGCTGAACAGCAGTTTAATGCTTGGGTTGTCAGTGATTTGGTGAAACAGCTTTTTAACAAGTGGAATCCTGAAGAAACAAGTGCGCAGCCGCTTACACTGTTTGCTGAGCAGCACTTTCACATCTCCATTGATTATCTATTCTCTATTATTATAAACATTGGAGATATTGAATCGATTGAGCAAGATCCGCAAGACTTGTTGTCATCATACTTGAATATCCTTTTCCCTTTTGTGACGCGCGATATGATGAAAGCCTCCATGCAAAATGCAAATGAATATCTCTTGAAAGAACGTGATGCTGATGTATATAAGCTGTTTGCTTCTCTTCCACCATTTCTCTCTGTCTCTCTTCAAAAAAAGTAGTCCCATTTTTTTATATGGTGACTGCTTTTTTTGTGCGCGTCATGAAAAGGTCATATGGTTTGAATGAAAAGAAGCATCGTGTTAATGTAAATTTAGGATGCAAGTGAAAGGGAGGATTTGTCATGAGCAACCAGCAACAAATTCAATTAGCTAAACGCCCAAAAGGTTTACCAACAACAGATGTTTTTCATTTTGAAACAGTCGATATCCCAGTGCCACAGGATGGTGAAGTACTGATTAAAACGAAATATGTATCTGTAGATCCTTATATGAGAGGAAGAATGCAGGATACAAAATCATATACACCACCGTTTAAACTGAATGAAGTGATTCAAGGCGGTGTTGTAGGAGAAATTGTTGAATCTAAATCACCTCTATTTAAAAAAGGTGATTTCGTTCTTGGATTCCTTGGTTGGCAAGAATATTCAACTGCAAAAGCCGAGTCCCTTACAAAAATCGATCCATCCATCGCTCCAATATCGTATTACTTAGGCATTTTAGGCATGCCTGGACAAACAGCCTATTTTGGACTTCTTTCCATTGGTCAGCCGAAAAAAGGCGAGACTGTTGTCGTTTCTGGAGCAGCAGGTGCCGTTGGTTCAGTTGTAGGACAGATCGCTAAAATCAAAGGCGCACATGTTGTTGGGATCGCAGGATCTGATGATAAACTCGCCTATTTAAAAGAGCTTGGCTTTGATGAAACCATTAACTATAAGACAACAGATGATATGGATGAAGCCATTGCAAAAGCTTGTCCCAACGGTGTAGATGTATACTTTGACAATGTGGGTGGCAACATTTCAGATGCGGTGATGAACCATTTGAATCGTTTTGCACGCATCCCAGTCTGTGGTGCCATTTCCTCTTACAACATTAGTGCAAGCGAGGATATCGGGCCACGTGTGCAAACAAAACTCATTAAAACAAGTGCATTGATGCAAGGATTCATTGTGGCCAACTATGCAGATCGTTTTGAAGAAGCGGCAAAGGATTTAGCTCAATGGGTCAAAGAAGATAAACTGACTTATAAAGAAACCATTCTCGAAGGATTTGATCGAATCCCTGATGCTTTCATTGGACTATTCAAAGGCGAGAATGTTGGAAAACAGCTTGTGAAAATTTCATAAAGAGAAAGGACCCAGATTGTTGGCGGGTCCTTATTTTATCTTTTTTTATATGTTGCTAGCTGCAGTTGTCCTTGTTTATACACAATCTCCTCAAGTGAGAAATTCAACTTTTTCGCCATCTTTTTTAGCCTAGATTGTTCTTGGTGTGTGACAAGACTGATCACAGCCCCTTCCTTCCCTGCACGACCTGTTCTGCCTGATCGATGAATATATCCTTCTTCATTTGGGAGATCTGCATGTATAACGTACGGCAGGTCTTCGATATCAATGCCTCTAGCGGCAATATCCGTTGCGAGCAGAAGCGGGAATTCGCGCTGTTCAAATGCTTTCAGAATGACAGCACGATCTGCCTTTTTGGCTTCACTATGAAGCACACCAAGGTCTACATGATGATACGTTAATTTTTCTGCGTAAATGCTTAAATTGGTAATATCGCGGACGAACACGAGTGCTTGCATGTCCTCAAGTCGTGATAATTTTTGCAGTAATTTCACTTTATCACGCTGATCACATAGTAGATAATAATGCTTCACCTTTTGCGCTTCCTCTTGGCTTCTGCCAATTTTCAGCACCTTTGGCTGAGAAGAGAATTCTTTGATCAGTTGAATGGTTTCTTCTTTCAGTGTTGCAGAAAAACAAAGAATTTGTCTTTCTTTTAATGTCGATTGAATAATTGATTGAATTGTTTTTATATGCTCTGGTACAAGAAGCTGGTCCGCTTCATCTAAAACAATAGTCTTGATTTCATGCATTTTCAGTTTTTTGATTTTGATTAATTCTTGAACACGCCCTGGTGTTGCAACAATGATGTTCGGGCGTTTTTTTAGTTTTTCCTGCTGCTTTTTTATATTAGCACCGCCAATCAGTGACACGGCTTTAATGTCTGAGCCTTGTTTAAATTGTTGCACCACGTCAAAAATTTGCATGACAAGCTCTCTTGAAGGGGCCAAGATTAAGACTTGTGGATGTTTGATATTGACATCAATGTGATTTAAAAGCGGCAGAACATACGCAAGTGTCTTCCCTGTCCCAGTTGGCGACTCTGCGATTACATCACGTTTCTCCATCATCCACTCTGCTGTTTTCTCCTGTATGGCTGTTGGTTTTTCGAAGCCGGCCGCTTCAAAGTTCTCCTGAATAAATGGCTTTGCTTCTTTAAAAAATGCCCAAGTTTCTGTCATGTCGATCTCCTTTATCCTCATTCAATCTATCCTTAAGTATCTCAAAATGAGCTTTGAAACGCAATTTTTCTTTTGATGCTTTTATCGAGCCGGACAGTTCGATATAATCATGAGAGGCACTAGCCGTTTTGAATCTATTTGAGGTGTAAAAAATGATATTATCTGTTAAAGATTTAAGCCATGGCTTTGGCGACAGAGCCATTTTCCACGAAGTCTCCTTCCGTTTATTAAAGGGCGAACATGTCGGTTTAATCGGCGCCAACGGTGAAGGAAAGTCAACGTTTATGAATATTATTACAGGCAAGCTAGAACCTGATGCAGGAAAAGTTGAATGGGCAAAAAATGTTCGTGTCGGGTATCTTGATCAGCATACAGTTCTCGAAAAAGGAAGAACCATCCGCGAAGTGCTCCAAGATGCATTTCAATATTTATTTGCCATGGAAGCCAATATGAACGATATTTATGACAAAATGGGTGAAGCCGATCCTGATGAATTAGAGAAGCTGTTAGAGGAAGTTGGCATCATGCAAGATGCACTCACGAACAATGATTTCTATATCATTGATTCTAAAGTTGAAGAAATTGCGAGAGGACTTGGATTAACTGACCTCGGATTAGATCGTGATGTGACGGAGCTAAGCGGTGGACAGCGCACGAAGGTGCTTCTAGCCAAGCTACTATTAGAAAAACCAGAGATTCTCCTTCTCGATGAGCCGACCAACTATTTAGATGAGCAGCATATTGAATGGCTGAAGCGCTATTTACAGGAATATGAGAATGCGTTTATCCTCATTTCACATGACATTCCGTTTTTAAATAGTGTCATTAACTTAATTTATCATGTCGAAAACCAAGAGTTGACTCGCTATGTCGGTGATTATGACCAATTCAAACAAGTCTATGAAGTCAAAAAACAGCAGCTTGAAGCAGCCTATAAAAGGCAACAGCAAGAAGTAGCTGAATTAAAGGACTTTGTCGCCCGAAACAAAGCGCGTGTCAGTACAAGAAATATGGCCATGTCTCGTCAAAAAAAGCTGGATAAGATGGACATGATTGAATTGGCCGCAGAAAAGCCAAAACCAGAATTTCACTTTCAACCTGCACGTACATCTAGTAAGCTAATTTTTGAAACGAAGGATTTAGTAATTGGTTATGATGAGCCGCTCTCCCGTCCACTGAACCTGAAAATGGAACGGGGACAAAAAATTGCTTTATACGGATCAAACGGTATCGGAAAAACCACGTTGTTACGGAGCCTTTTAGGAGAGATCACCCCTATTTCTGGTGAAGTGGAGCGCGGTGAATTCCTGCACATTGGCTACTTCGAGCAAGAAGTGAAGGAGCAAAACAGCAATACATGTATTGAAGAGGTATGGAGCACATTCCCTTCCTACACACAATATGAAGTGAGAGCCGCACTTGCAAAATGTGGATTAACAACAAAACATATTGAAAGCCGTATGTCCGTATTAAGCGGTGGTGAGAAGGCAAAGGTACGTCTATGCAAATTGATCAACCAAGAAACAAATGTGCTTGTACTCGATGAGCCGACAAATCACCTGGATGTCGATGCAAAAGAAGAGTTAAAACGCGCCTTAAAAGAATATAAAGGCAGCGTCTTATTGATCTCCCACGAACCTGAATTTTATCGAGATGTGGCAACAGATACTTGGAATTGTGAATCTTGGACCACAAAAGTACTATAACAACAAAACAAGTCTGAAGCCTTATATCTTTTGATGAGATTTAAGGCTTTTTTCCATTTAATGACCTGCTTGAATGTGAGCCAAATGCTTTCTGCCAAGAAGCAAGATGAGCATTCCTAGTAGAACAACAGTTGCACCAACATAGTAGGGCGTGCTGACTGTGTATGTCTCAGCGAGCACTCCTGCAATCCATGGAGCAATTGCGCCGTCAATAAAACAAACCGCACTGTAGGAAGAAGATGCAATAGAACGTTCAACAGGCGCCGATCCCATAAATGAAATCACACATGCAAAGGCAACATCCCAAACAGCTTTCGGCTGCCTAAGCAGACTCGTACGCTGTTTTAATACTTCTTCCTTCTTCACATCGGAACCTTTCTTTCAGTTGAATAACAAAATAAAATAAACACGCAAAGGTGTTTATTTTTGTAATTGCTCAATGGCATGAGCTGCTCTTTCTTTCATGGATTCGATATCCTTTTTAAAGGATTGAAATGTTTCAAGTTTTTCTGTGATCAGACGATGCTGTTCATTTAATTGTGCTTGAATATCTAACAGCTTCTCTAGTCGTTCCTTCGGGTCAAGTGACAGCAAATAGCCTTCCTTGTTAAGCTCTAACTGTTTTCCGATTTCCATAAACGCCTGAAGCTCCTGTAAGGAAAAGCCCAATACCTGCTTTGCTTGAATCACTTTCTCCAATTCCTCCATGTCGTCTTCGGAGTAAAGCCTGACACCGCCATCTGTTCGCTTCGGTGCTGATAATAAACCAATTTCTTCATAGAATCGAATAGTACGTTTCGTCAGACCGCTTCTTTTAGCTACTTGATCAATTTTCATCCATTCCATGCCAGTGCCTCCTGCTCATCAATTCATCATTTATTATACACTTTCATAACCTTAACGTAAACGTTAAATTTGAAATCTTGATGTTCCACCCTGCTCCCCGCGAAATAAATAAGAATGATTTCGATTTAGAGAAAGCACTATTTATTCTACAAGTTACAGCGTGTAGACAAACCCTCGCATTCGTTGTCAGATTGCGAGCGCTCGTGCTCACGAATGTTTCACTCGCTCCGCATAAATTGCTCGGGTCTTCCTAGACTTCAAAGGCTGAAATGAAAAGATGACAAAGGACTAAAAGAAAAACCATTTAAGCCCTTTGTCAACAATCTGAGCTCTGTAGTCTTCATTTACTTTCTAATTCTTCAATCATGAGCGACAGTTCTGTCCAGCGATCCATGGCTTGCTCTAATTCTTCGGCTACGACTTTTTGCTCATCCATCAGCTCCTGAATTTTCCCGAAATCACTGCCTGCCTCGGCGATACTTGCTTCAAGTTTCTGATGTTTGTCCTCTAATGACTGAATCCGGTCTTCAATGCCATCCCATTCAAGCTGATCTTTATATGAGAGTTTTTTTCTTTTTTTCGGTGCGGCTTCCAATTGTTTTTCAGCAGGCTTTGCTTCCGTTTGCTTCTGCTTTTCCTGATTCATATACTCGCTGTAAGCCCCTTGGAAATGCATGATACGGCCATTTCCTTCAAATACAATCAAGCGATTCACAACTCGATCTAAGAAATAGCGGTCATGCGACACCGTCATGACAACGCCAGGGAACTGCTCTAAATAATCCTCCAGAATACTCAATGTCTCTGTATCAAGATCGTTCGTCGGCTCATCTAAAAAGAGAACATTCGGCTCTTCCATCAAGACCTTCAATAAATATAACCTGCGACGTTCCCCGCCTGAAAGCTTTCGAATGAAGGTCCGCTGTATAGAGCGCGGGAATAAAAACCGCTCTAGCATTTGCTCTGCTGTCACAATCGCACCATCTGATGTCTTCACAATTTCAGCTGTTTCTTTGATATAATCAATCATTTTCAGCTCTTCATTCATCTCTTTATAATCCTGTGTATAATAGCCGATACGAACTGTTTTTCCGATGATCAAGTTCCCTAACGTCGGTTCTATTTTGCCAGCTAGACAATTGAGTAAGGTTGTCTTGCCTACTCCATTCGGTCCAATGATGCCAATCCGGTCACCTGGGACGACTAAATCCGTAAACCGGTCAACAAGCGTCTGACCAGCAAATGAAATGGTGATCTCCTCTGCCTCAATGACTTGTTTTCCAAGGCGATGTGAGCCAATAGCAAAATCAAGCTCTCCCTTTGCATCAGGTCCTTTTTGGTCCTTCAATTCTTCCACTCTACCGATGCGTGCTTTTTGCTTCGTCGTTCTTGCTTTTGCTCCTCTTCTCAGCCAAGCAAGCTCTCGTCTTAGCAGATTTTGGCGTTTCGTTTCTTTTACCTGAGCCTCTGCTTCACGTTCCGCTCTCTTTTCTAGGAAGACTTCATAATTCCCTTTATACGTATAAAGCTGACCTTGATTTAATTCATAAATCCGATTGGCCACTCTGTTTAAAAAATAACGATCATGTGTCACAAGGATGACGGCACCTGTATACTGACTTAAGTATCCTTCTAACCATTCAATTGTTGCATTATCTAGATGGTTGGTCGGCTCATCTAAAATTAACAATCCGGCCGGCTGTATTAAATTTTTAGCAATTGCCGCCCTCTTTTTCTGCCCGCCTGATAGAGTATGAACAGATCGGTTGACATCCTTGACACCAAGCTTTGTCAAAATCGTCTTAGCCGAAAGGTTCGCATCCCATGCATCTTCCTGGTCCATTCGATGTTGCATTCGCATCAGTGCCTCTTGTTTTGCTTCATTTTGCGGATCTTGCTCTAAATCGACGAGTGCCTGTTCGTAGGCCTTTATCGTTTGAATCAGCGGTGCAGTCCCAGAAAAAATATAATCTAAAATGGTTTGATCACCGCTCATTTCTGGGTCTTGCTCTAGAAACTCGATATCTAATGTACCTGCTTTGGTGATATCGCCTTCTTCAAAGGATTCAAGCCCTGCTATTACCTTGAGCAGTGTAGATTTTCCTGTTCCATTTGGTCCAATTAATCCGATACGTTCCTTTGGTTCTATATGAAAAGATATATGGTCAAACAGCGTTTTTTCGCCATAAGTTTTGTATAACCCTTCAATATTCATTAAACTCATTTTTCATCAACCCTAACATATATTCTTCCTTTATTTTAAATCAGCGTGTAAAAGAAAACTAGTTTTAAAAAACCCGCTCTGAAAAGAATGTTTCCTTTTGATGGTCGATACACTATGAAGAGGTGATCTAAAGATGATAACCATTAGCTTATGTATGATTGTAAAAAATGAAGAGGAGGTCTTAGACGACTGCCTTTCCTCTGTTCAAGACATTGCAGATGAGATCATTATCGTTGATACTGGGTCAACGGACCGAACTAAGGAAATTGCAAAAAAATATACAACACATGTGATTGACTTTGAATGGGTGCAGCACTTTGCGAAGGCGCGTAATTTTGCTTTTTCACATGCAACAAAGGATTATATATTGTGGCTAGATGCAGACGATGTGTTACTCGAAGAAGACCGCAAAAAACTCCTTCATCTCAAGCAGACTCTTGATCCAGCAGTGGATGCTGTATCAATGTTTTATCATGTTGGATTTGATGAAAACGGGCAGGTGAATTTTAAATATAGAAGAAACCGGCTCGTAAAACGGGCAATGAACTTTCAGTGGTATGGGGCGGTTCATGAATTTCTACAAGTCTATGGCAACATTTTTCCTGCGGATATTGCAGTCACCCATCAAAAACAAAAGAAAACGACAGCAGGTGAGCCTGGACGCAATCTCCGAATTTATGAAGAGATGCTGGAGAAAAAAGAGGAAATGACGCCACGTGACCTCTTTTACTTTGCCAATGAACTAAAAGACAATGGGCAGCATGTACGAGCGATTCGTTTTTATCATGAATTTTTAGCGACAAAACAGTGTTGGATTGAAGATGAGATACGCGCATGTCAGTACTTAGCTGACTGCTATTTTGCCATCGGTTATGAAGAAGCCGCCTTATCATCTTTATTGCGCTCCTTCTTATTTGATCAGCCGCGCCCTGAATTTTGCTGCAGGATTGGGGATTATTTAAAGACACAAAACAAACTTCAAGCTGCCATCTTTTGGTATGAGCTGGCACTAACTGCTCCTGAAAATGAAACAGCTTTTACGCTCACACAATATAAAACGTGGTACCCTCACCTTCAGCTTTGTTACTGCTATTGGCAGCTTGGGGATATAGCTCAGGCCAAAAAACATCATCTTGCTTCATCAGAGCATTATCCGACCCATCCTAGCGTGCTGTACAATGCAAAGATTTTCTCAGAGCAGACATGAGCCTTTTATGACGACATCCGCCTAGCATCAGCTAGCGGATGTTTTATTGTAAAAGCAGAAAAAGGTCAGATGTCAATTAACACTTTAGTGATTTAAAGCGTTTTTCAACCAATTGACTAAATTGCCGTTTCCGCATATACTAACATTCGTCTTACGAAAAGATTTATTCCTTAGGAGGTCAACATGAGTTCTTTATTTCGAAAAAAGTCTCTCGACCAGCTCATGCTAGAAAGTCAAACGAAACAACTAAGTCGTTCTTTGAATACGTTTGATCTTATTTTGCTTGGCATTGGCTGTGTGGTCGGGACTGGTATCTTTGTCATAACGGGGGTCGCTGCTGCAAAAGATGCTGGACCTGCAATTATTATATCTTTTATTTTGGCTGCGATCGCATGCGCCCTTGCTGCTTTTTGCTATGCAGAATTCTCATCGTCTATTCCTGTATCAGGAAGTGTTTATACGTATTCTTATGCAACACTTGGTGAATTTCTTGCCTTCTTAATGGGATGGGACCTCATGCTTGAGTATGTTGTAGCGCTCTCTGCTGTTGCAAGCGGATGGTCCTCCTATTTTCAATCACTGCTGAGTGGATTTGGTCTACACATTCCGAAGGCTTTATCAGCCGCACCTGGAGCCGCTGATGGTGCTGTCTTCAACCTACCAGGCGCACTCATTATCTTATTCATTACCTCTATTGTCTCAAGAGGTGTGAAAGAAAGCACCAAATTGAACAACATCATTGTGTTGATCAAAATTGCGATTGTGTTTCTCTTTATCGTTTCGGGCTTCGCTTATGTAAAACCTGAAAACTGGACACCATTTATGCCAATGGGCTTTAGCGGCGTTATTGCTGGGGCAGCAACTGTCTTTTTTGCTTATCTTGGATTTGATGCTATCGCCAATGCATCGGAAGAGGTCAAAAATCCGCAAAAAGCCATGCCAATCGGTATCATTGGTGCCTTAGGTGTCTGTACGGTCTTATACATTGGGGTTTCATTTGTTTTAACAGGGATGGTTCATTATACGAAGCTGAATGTCAATGACCCTGTCGCTTATGCCCTGCAAGTTGTTGGTCTCAATAGCGTAGCAGGTATCATATCAGCTGGTGCCATCATTGGGATTACGACTGTTTTAATTGCCTTAGTGTATGCACAGGTCCGCTTAACCTTTGCGATGAGTAGAGATGGCCTGATGCCAAAAGTGTTCTCAAAGGTGCACACTAAATCCAAAACGCCAGTTGCCAACACTTGGCTGACAGGTGCTGTTGCCGCTTGCATTGTTGGGTTCGTTAATTTATCGACGCTCGCCAACCTAGTCAGCATCGGTACACTTGTAGCCTTTACAGTGATCTCAATTGCCATCATCGTTTTAAGGAAGAAACACCCAAGCGTAAAAGCCGCATTTAAAGTGCCTTTTGTGCCAATTCTTCCGATTGTTAGTGCAATCATTTGTATCATCTTAGCCACCACGCTATCATGGGTCACATGGCAAGCCTTTCTCATTTGGGTCGCCATTGGCGTCGTTGTCTATTTCACCTATGCAAGACGAAAAAGTCACCTCAATCAAACAAATTAGAAAGAGACACGGGATATTCCCGGTCTCTTTTTTGTTGATATGACACTGTATTTGAATGAAATTGACTTATAAGACAAAGTAGACTAACAAGTGGTGAGCAACATTATTTTCACCAACTCCTCGGTTCATTTCACCGAAAGAAAAGCAATCGACTTGCCAATACGGACCTATCGCCAGTGATACGCCCCGATTTATTGCGCTAATCTTAAAAATTTACTATTGCTTCATAGTTCACCTTATGAATAAAATAAGAGTAATGCGGAAAAAAACAGTTGAATGGAAGGAGGAAGTCTCATTGGCTATTGCTGCTCGTGCGAATAATCAACCACCACATAAAGCCGTAACTGGCTCAACGGTTTATCCTATTTTATTAATTATTGGCATCTGCCATATGCTCAACGACACATTGCAAGCCGTTATTCCCGCAATGTTTCCTATTTTAGAACGCACAATGGGGCTGACCTTTACACAGTTAGGTCTCATTGCTTTTACATTAAATATGGTCTCCTCAGTGATGCAGCCTGCCATTGGCTGGTATACAGATAAGCGTCCTATGCCCTATGCACTTCCTATTGCTTTATTCTCTAGTGCTGTCGGTATATTCGGTCTCGCTTTCGCTCCATCCTTTGCGACCATTTTGCTATGCGTTGTCTTTATTGGACTTGGCTCTGCCATCTTCCATCCAGAGGGTTCCCGTGTTGCCAACATGGCAGCTGGTCCAAGGCGAGGACTCGCCCAATCCATTTATCAAGTGGGTGGTAATACGGGTCAAGCATTTGCACCACTGATTGCTGCATTAATGCTCGTTCCGCTTGGTCAACCTGGGGTCGCTTGGTTCACGATTGTTGGAATGGTTGCTGTATGTTTCCTTCTCTATATTTCGAGATGGTACGCTCAGAAACTACAAACGATCAGAGCCCAAGCAAAGAAAGTCAAAACGGCGGCTGCAAGACCTGATATTCACCGAAAATCAGCACTAACGGCTCTTGGCATTATCGTCTTTCTTATTTTTGCACGTTCTTGGTATGGAAATGCCATCTCGAATTTCTATGCTTTTTATGCTATTGAACAATATGGTATCACCATTAAAGAATCACAGACATATATCTTTTTATTTCTCATTCTCGGTGCAGTAGGGACCTTTTTAGGCGGACCGCTTGCAGACAAATTTGGCAAAAGAAATGTGATTTTGGCTTCATTACTTGCCTGTTTTCCACCTGCAATGATATTACCTTTTGCCGGACCTGTCCTTGCATATGTCTTACTTGGATTGATTGGACTCATTCTAATGTCAAGCTTCTCTGTGACAGTGGTTTATGCACAAGAACTATTTCCCGGGAAAATTGGCACAATGTCTGGTTTAACCGTCGGTCTGGCTTTTGGAATGGGTGCCATTGGATCGGTCGCACTAGGCTCATTGATTGACGCCTTTGGATTAACACCAACGATGATTGGGGCTGCCTTTTTACCGATTTTAGGCATCCTAGCCGTATTGCTTCCTAGTGATCAAACGCTTTCTAAATGGAATGAATCATAATATAAAAAACCGCTCACCTAGATGAGCGGTTTTTTGTGCACCTCATAAAAATGAGTGTCAGGAACATGCTTCCTCGCAATAAACCCTTGTTGAAAATCCGGGAATATTTGCTGAACACGTTCAATCTTTGTATGAACCAAATTGGCATACGGGATATAAACATAATCCACCAGCTTTTGATCCTTCATATAGTAATACCAATTTAGATTAAAGGTTTTTTCATCAATGATCGTAAAAGCAGAGAAATGATAGAAAAGCAGCGGATTCTCGTCGAGATACACTTCCCCATCAACAAATGAGAGTTGATAGTTTTCAATATTCCAAATCGCTGCATTGGCTCCCTTAGATTGTACAACATGCACTCCCTCAAAATCGTCGACCCATCTTTCGACATAGCGCTGATCTCCGTATCTCTTTTTTTCCTTATCCATTTCAACAGTACAGTGCGCAATACATTGATCTTTCCACTGCGTCACAGCCTGTTTGGCAATATCCGTATTACGGCAGCCCACAAACCCAGTATTAAACCTCCCGGACAGTTCATAAAAGTGATAGAACCGCTCGGAATTCATGTGATCGGTCAGAAATAAATGAGCCAGTGGATTCTCTGCAAAAATAGCCTCTGGATTATGATAGAAATACAAATCCGTATCCAAATGAGCGAGATAATCTGCTTGAGATGTCTCCAGAATTTTCAGCAGGAATGCAGGCTTTAATGTCCAGCAATACTCATGAAACGTTCGATCTTCTTTTGCCTTTAATAACGCATCATCCTCAATTTTATGCAGTTGTTCGTATTGAACGTGAGGACGAGGAATCTGACTCAGCACCTTGTAGGCTAAAGGATCTGCACATAAGACAGATAGCTTAAATGAATGTGCCGTTTGTTCAAGCGAATGAATCAGCGCAAGCAGCTTAAATACATGTGTATTCGATACAATGGTTGTAAAGTGATATGACGCCATCTACATCACGTCCGCTTCAAACAAGTCAGCGTGTAATAGCTCTTTTGTTAACCCTTGTATGGCTTCAACTAGGACCATGCAGCCGTATTCCTGTCTTGCAAACTGCGCCGCCTCGGCCAGCTTTTTGAAAGGAAAATGTCCCGCAGACAGCATATCCTGATAATCCCGCTTCATCCCTACATTCCGCTCTGTTATCAAATGGAGAAGCTCTAAAAAGTATGAAAGTAGCCCATCAAATGCCGAGTTCTCACGCAGCTGACAAATCTCTTTGACCATGTCGTTTGTCATTGTGTGAGAAAAAGGGCTAGAGAAAGCCAGATGAACATCAATTGCATCAATATGATTGTATTTGTCGCACATATACAAAATGTTATATTTAATGTCATCAAATGAAGTCAAATTACTCGGATGCTCTTGATGCACACTCATGATGTCTTCTCGCAATTCAAATGATAAACCAAGCTGATGTAGACGAATGCCTAAGTCATAATCCTCAAAGCCGTAACGAACAATCTTCTCATCAAACATTCCTAGTGCTACAACGTGCTTTCGTTTCACAGAAGAGTTATTCGTAATAAAAAAGCGCCAAGGCAGTTCATAAGAGCTTAGATCATAGTCATACGTTTCCAAAATTTCTTTAAGATTATCAATAAACGGAGACTGTAAATCGAAGCTTTTTTCCAAGAATACGCCATTTTTCACTTCTTCCATTGATAGAAGCGGGGTTTTGTCTTTCATTTGACTGTGATATAGACCTTGATTTTTCAATTGTTTGATATGCTCCTGATCAAACGCTGTATAAAAATAACGATAGATTCGCTTCCAGCACACACCGCAAATGACTAAATGCTCTTTTTCAGCATGTGCTTCTGCATGCTTTTGGATAAATTGCGGCTCGGCCAGCATATCACTGTCATGAAAAATGAGGAGATCTCCTTCAGCCTCTCGAATGGCATCATTTCGTCCCTTTGCAATTCCTTGATTGACAGGAATTCGTACTTTTTTAAACGGGTAATTCAGCTCTATTTTTTCGAGCATTTCCATCGTGCCATCGGTTGATCCATTATCAGCTACAATGACTTCAAACGGAACGTCTGTTTCCTGAAGCGTTAAGGAATACAAACTCCCCTCTAAGCGTTCTTTGGCATTATAGCTTGGAATAATGACGCTGACTTTTGGCTTTTCGTTCATGCGTCATCCCCCTCAAGTTTGGCGTAGCCATTAAAATACGGGTCAACTTGTTCCACTGATGCAATGACATGGCAAAGCACCTCGCGATAAGATCTTTGAAAAAACGGCAAATCAGTTCTACCTTTTTCATGGATTTGCTGCATGTCATCCTGACTGACGATCCGAAAACCACTGAAATGATAGCAAATAAGCGGATGTCCATCATCAAGCAAGATCCGTCCATCTTTTTCGTAAAATGAATGCTGTCCATAATTCCAATGTCCAATATTGACGCCCTTTGTTTCGATATCTTCCACTCTTTCAAACAGCGCTGGCATATGATCTAGGTATCCTTGATCGCCAAACTTCCCTTCTCCTGGTGCATTTTTGCATTCTTTCAGACACTCTTTTTTCCACCAACTGAGACACTTGCGTCCTGCTTTATCTCCCTTGAAATGGATGAAACCTGAATTATAACGTCCGAGGAGTTTTTGCAGTCTCTTCACTTCCTCCGGATCAAAGCTTGGAATGACAATTTCTCCTCTCGAAAGAAGAATAGATGCATCTGGCTGATTCTGAAATACCACTTGCGGGCTCTCATAAAAGAACAAGTCTGCATCAAGATACGTGACTGCATCTACCCCGACATGTTCAAATAACCACTCAATCCAAATGGGTTTCAATGTCCAGCAATATTCCGAATCGTTCCGCTCCTCCTTTTTCTTCAAAAGCTCGGGCGTTTCAAGCTGACGGACATGAACAAGTTCCACATGCGGGAAATTCATTAGATGAAGCAGATCAAATGCAGCATCATCCATACACAGCGTTTTAATAACAGCATGATCTTCCACTTGCTTCAACGATAAGAAAAACGCAATAGCTTGATAGAGCCTTCCACTTGATAGAACCGTACAATATATGCTGTTCATCTGCTTACACCTCTACTTTTTAAAGAATTCTCGGTACCACTCAATCGTTTTCGCTAAACCCTCATCAATGGAATAGTCAGGGGTCCAGTCAAGCAGTTTTCTAGCCTTTTCTGCTGACAAATATTGATGCTTAATCTCATAAGTTCCTTGATTAAGAATGCGGGGCTTCAATTCACTGCCCATCGCCTTTAAGATTTTATCAACGAGCTCAAGAACCGTTAGCTGGATTTCATTGCTAAAGTTAAAGGCTTCTCCTGCAAGACCTTTTTCCTCCATTTTCTCTGCCAACAGCAAATAAGCCTTCACAGCATCCTCAATGTAAAAATAATCACGAATAAATGTTCCGTCACTTCTAATTTCTGGAGCCTCTCCCTTTAAAACAAGCCGAATGGTCTGCGGGATGATTCGGTTGAAATGAAGATCCCCACCTCCATAAAGATTGCCGCATCTTGTAATACAGACTGGAAGACCATACGTGTTGTAATAGGTGTGAGAGATTAAATCTGCACAGCTTTTCGACACATCATATGGATGTTTTCCATTAAGCGGCATCTCCTCATCATATGGAAGTTGCTCTTGATCACCATATGCTTTATCACTTGATGCTACAATCACGCGTTTGATGAGTGGTTGTCTTCTGCATGCCTCAAGGACATTCCACGTGCCTAAAATATTGGCTTCAAATGTAGAAATAGGATGCCTGTTTGCCACCCCAACTATTGCCTGTGCCGCCAGATGGAACACAGTATCTATTTCGTATTCCCCTAACGCACGTTCAATCGTTTGCATGTCCTCCAGAGAGCCTTGCACCACATTCATTTTTTGAAATTGAATGCCTTGATATAAATAAGATCTAGGCACTTGATCACGTACAAGCCCTGTCACATTTGCACCTTGATCAATCAGCTCCTTGACTAGATAGCTCCCTAGCAGCCCTGTACACCCTGTTACAAATACATTCTTACCATTCCAAAATCCGCTCATGCCGTCACCAAACCTTCCATGGTTGTTTTCCCTCATTCCACATTTCATTGACTTCTTTTAGGTTTTTATACGTATCGATTGCTGTCCAAAATCCATGATGTTCATAAACCGCAAGCTCTCCATCAATCGCCAGCTTCTGAAGCGGTTCCGCTTCAAACACACATTGGTCATCGTCCGTAAGATAATGAAACACCTTTGGAGACAACACAAAAAATCCTCCATTGATCAACCCGATACTTTCTGACTTCTCAGAGAAGGATTGTGCCAGCTTGTTATACACCTTCAATGTTCCGTACTGTGACATCTTTTCAATCCCTGTCACAGTGGCAGCTACTCCAACATCTTGATGACATTTGAGCAAATGAAACATGTTGATATTGGCGAGCCCATCACCATATGTCATCATAAATGTTTCATCACCAATATAGTCCTGTGCCTGCTTCAAACGACCGCCTGTCATCGTATCCTGACCCGTATCTAAAAAGGTGATTTTCCAGTTCTCTGACTTTCCTAAAAGCTGCATTTCTCCTGTCGACATATCCAGCTTCATGCTGTGATGACGCCAATCATAATTGAGAAAATACTCTTTGATCTTCTCCCCTTTATAACCAAGCAATAAAATAAACTCGTCTACACCGTAATACTGATAGATTTTCATAATATGCCATAGAATAGGCCGATCCCCAATCATAGCAAGTGGTTTAGGAAGCGCTTGTGTGACCTCACTCATTCTCGTTCCCTTTCCTCCGCAGAGAATGACTGCCTTCATCTTCTCCCCTCATCTCTCTATGAAAATTTCGATTGAAAACCCCAGCTCCATGCGGAAAATCAGTACATGTAACTCCATACTTTGTCCGACATCAGGTTTTGAATCTACTCTATTCATATGTAAAAATGAGAGATCGTGCATCTAGCATTTAACTATTTTACAAACAAAAAAAAGAGCGAGATTTGCATTCACGCTCTTAATATTATCTAGGTATATGGTAGGATAAATATGTGAGCCAGCCTCTTATTACGAAAAGACTGCTAGATTGAATGAACTCAAATGGCAGCTTGCTTCATTCATAATATGAATCACAGAGGTGAAATCCCATGGCACAAAACGTACTTTGTGAAGTGAACTCTTGCCGTTTTTGGACTGAAAACAACTGTACGCCTCTACAATTAAAATTGGCAAAAACACAATGATTGACGTTACTCGCAATGCAGACACTGATTGCAAAACATTTGAAACAAGATAAATGGCCTTTTTAAAAAGAAGGAACTGGCCTGAAAAATTGACAATTAATAGCATTCATTTAACCGATAAACATTTCTCGGGAAATAATGACACGATTTCTTCATTCGTTGACGATTTTCACTCCTTTTTCTATACTCAACATATCTGACCTAGAAAAAGTGGTGACAAACAATTGGATTTTACGATACGATTCCTATCATTTTTTGTGATTGAAGTTGAAGGCAAAGATGAACAGGCAAATAAACGATTTAAACATTATCAAACATTGAACCAAGAAGAATTTGAACAAAGTGAACTGAAAGACTTTCTAGACGGAGAGTTAAAAAAAATAGTGAAACGAAAAGCAGACAGACATCCGAAATCTGAACAAGTGCCAACCAAAATTGGTCGTTTCATTGTAGAATCGGGTCATGAACTCGATTCAAACCCCAATTACAATTTATATCATCAGACGAGATTCGCTGACACAAAGGAGATCTTTGATGATTGCAGTGAACAATTTGTTCGTACGTATTTAGACACAAGTGCTGTCAGAGGCGGGGTCTTCTTAGTTGCATCTGCAGTTCCTAAAAAGTATGTCGATGATTCCTTTGTCTTTATCATGAAATGCGATTTCGAACAGAAAGTCGCCTCCATTGCTGATACATCGACATTGATTCGCAAAGTCGAAATGGCCATTACAACAAAAAATATGAAATCGATTCAATATCCGCATATGCCAGAAGAAGGCATGACCGAGGAAGCAGAAGTGAAAATACATCAGTCTTCACATGCTCGATATTTCGAGGACTTTTTGAAATTTGTCGAATACGGAGAATCCATGCCTGAAATCATGAAATCACAGGTCATGAATATGGTGCAGGAACAAGTATTTGAAACATTACAGGATGAAAGTGAAGCATTAAAGCAATTTGAAGAAGACCTTGAAATATGGGAAGCGAGTGAAAAACGGGAGATTAGGGAGCGACTCGATACAGAACAGGTCACATTAGCGGCTTCACACATTGTTGAGCAAACCCCTGACATTACGATGAAAATGCGTCTAGGTGAAACCGAAATCAAAGGCCTTCTAGCCGACTTTGGCCACTCAATTCATATTGCAAAGGTCAACAATCGATATGTCGTACTAGTTGAAGCAGACCAAATCGTATTCGAAAAAGGAAGCACCCCTGTTGAATTCCATAAACCAAATGGATTGAAAGAGGTTGTCAGCCAACTGACGCAAAAAGCATATGATTCAGACATAGATTAAGAGAATACCACTGCCTCTTGCGTTCTGCTGCATGAGGCAGTTTTTTTGACTGATATCAGCTTTTGCATATGCTGACATCAAGAGGTTTATCTAACATCGTAAAGCGTAAACTTTTTACACTGCACCAGAAGAGACATGTAGCCGACCACCTCTCGCCCACATGCTTAAAAGCAGTAAGCTTATGATGACCATCACGTTTGTCATCTATCAAGATACACAATCTGTTGCCTATGCCGCTGTATTTGCGCTAATTAGAACGCTATGCCAGCTATTGGCTGGGCTCATCTCACCTGTTTTGACAGATCGTTTTCATGGTGTAGAAAAAAAGAGCGGCTGTTTAATGCAGCGGCTCTTTTACTTTTCTTTTAACATCGTAAACATTTCTCGTGCCATTGTTTCTAAAATAGAAACGACCGGTGTCTGTGTTGTGATGTTAGCACGGTGCATTCGTTCATCTGTTACGTAATACGCACTGTTTAAGTCAGATATACGTGAAAACGTGCAGTGCTGGTTATTTGTAATATGGCGCACGTGTTCAAAACACTTGCATGGTAGTGATTCTTTTCTATTTATGATGAATCTTTTATATGTCTAAGTAGCAAATAAAGCAAGTGATGTGAATCTACTCACTCATTTCACATTTCATATTTTATTCCGATAATAGAAGTGTCACTGACGAATCATTTATACCAAAAGGAGGGGTGAAGTAAATGTCTGATCAACATCACAATGCACCACACGAAGAAGAAGAGGAATTTAATGTATACGATATGCTTCCACCCGCAGGGACCATCATAGGAGAAGCGACAGAAGAAGAGATGGAAGCTGCGGCAGCACTAGAAGTGAGACATGTCGCTTTTATGCGCCTACAAGACATGTTCATTCAATTTGACGGCTCTTCTTATAAAGAGTTATTAAAAGACTTCCAAGAATTTGAACTTGATTCCACAAAGTTTTGGAGATCCGTGGCCAGACGTCTACACATTCCATACGAATGGCCAATCCGTATCGACCACGCAAACGGACCGATTTACATCGGTGAGACTGAAGATAGCCGTGAGGTTGTGGAGAGTGCGGAGTAATAAATTTGTTGGCCCCCTTGTTGGTAAGGGGGTCTTTTGTTGAAATAATCGATCTCTCACTAAAAAAAGATTTATTGCCCCTCTAAATCAAATTCCAACGCGATCGATATATTAAAGGCTATATCTCGCATTTCATCTATTTCTGATCGGTTCAAGTTTTCAGCAAAACGACGTGCATTTTGGACAACATCTTGATTCTTCTTGATCATATCTTCATTCAGTATAAAGATCGTATTGATCGCCCAGCCGGCAGTCGCTAACATACTTTCGTCTTGAATGGAGTTCATGTATGTTTCTACTTCAGAAAAAAACCACTTAACATCATCAATATGTTCTACTTGAAAATTCGCGATTTTTGAAAGCTGTTCAGGGTCTTTGGTGATGAAAATGTTCTTCACTTCTTCTTTTGATAATGGTTTATTTTGCTTTTCATATTCAGCCAGCCATTTTTCATCTGACATCTCATCTTCTACGCTACCCTCAAGCAGTATAGTGACCCGCAATCAGTTCATCAAACGAATCCGCTAATTTGAAATCCGTCTCATCCTCTAGATCAAAGTAATGAATAGGTGGATTTTCTTTCGTTTGTCGATAATCCATCGCAATCCACGTATGGCCATCACCACAGATGAGCACAAGTCCTTTCGGAAGTTCCCATTCTTCTATTAAATAATCGCTATCCATAATCCCTTCGCCTTTGGCAATCCCTTTCAAATGATCAAATGGAACATGATCATCTGCCCATGAATTCGGATGATCGGTCGGAAACGCATTATGAATCGTATATCCACCATTTTGCTCAAGAATGAGTTTTTTATATGTATCCGGCAGGATGACGCCTAATTTCTTCTCAGCTTTTGCAATTCCTTTCTCATTGATTTTCTTACATGTTTCTTCGCTTTCTATGTCTTTATCCCAGAATGGTTTCAAAAAAATTCCTCCAATTTTCATTTATATATCATTTTACCATTTATTCAAAATAGTTTCATAGTCCCATTACAAAGAAAAAAGAGAAGGGCTCTCCCTCCTCTTTTGTCATCATGATTGTTCTTGATTTCTCACTTCAAATTCATCAAGCATCGCACGCACTTCATCTGTTGATGATGTGTTCATTAATTGATTTCTTAGGAAACTCGCTCCTCGGAACCCTTTCACATAAATCTTAAAGAAGCGGTGCAGTGCCTTGAATGGACGCAGACCTAGTGATGAATATTGATCATGGAGATCAAGATGTAATCTTAAAAGACCTAGCAGTTCATCACTTGTATGCTCCTTCGGTTCTTTTTCAAAGGCAAATGGGTTATGGAAAATTCCGCGCCCAATCATCACACCGTCCACTCCATACTGTTCAGCAAGCTTTAAGCCTGTTTGACGATCAGGAATATCACCATTGATTGTTAAAAGAGTATCAGGTGCTACTTCATCACGAAGTTTTTTGATCTCAGGAATGAGTTCCCAATGCGCATCCACCTGGCTCATTTCCTTTCTTGTCCGAAGATGAATGGATAAATTGACAATGTCTTGCTCCAAAATGTGTCTGAGCCACCCGCGCCATTCATCGACCTCATTAAAACCAAGTCTTGTTTTCACACTGACAGGTAATCCCCCTGCTTTTGCGGCTTGTATCAGCTCTGCGGCAACGTCTGGGCGAAGAATCAATCCACTGCCCTTCCCATTTTGCGTGACATTTGGAACAGGACAGCCCATATTAATATCAAGCCCCTGAAATCCTAACTCCGCCATTCCAATACTCATTTTTCTAAAGTTCTCAGGTTTGTCTCCCCAAATATGAGCGACAATCGGCTGTTCATCTTCTGTAAACGTTAAACGCCCCTTCACACTTTGAATGCCATCAGGGTGGCAATAACTCTCACTATTCGTAAACTCTGTAAAAAACACATCCGGTCTCGCCGCCTCACTCACGACATGACGAAACACAACATCCGTTACTTCTTCCATTGGTGCTAATATAAAAAATGGCCGCGGTAAATCACGCCAGAAGTTTTGATTCATCTTTCGTTCAATTCCTCTCATGACATAGCGCCTTAAAGGGCATGTCCTTCTGTAAAATCTTTCAGCAATTTTTATCATTATATACTTTACTAAGGATTCAACGCAAACGTTCATTCTTGACGTTAGAAACCTTATAATAACAGACCTTGACCATATTTAACTATAATCAATCATTGCAAAGTCTTGCAATTAAAATAGCAGCAACATAATTTTTGTGGTGGAATTCGTGCATACCTCTAAAGAAGTTTGAATAAGCTAATCCGCAAAAAATGATACAAATTGAATGCAATAATCACAGCTTTTAGCTTTTAGCTTTTTACTCATTTCGCTATCAATAACGAAGGCTGTCTACCAACCTTCTTCTATTAACTTACAGTTTCTCCGATATGGAATCATAAAAAATATCTCCTATAAAAAATGTCACATCGTAAATGTGAACATTTTTTATTCAAAGATCATAGTAAATACTTTTTAATTAGAGATCATTCTGTAGTAAATAAGATTTCATAGGCCGTACAATAAAGTAGTCTCAATAACAGTAATCACGATTATCCTACTGAACGAACTATACCACCTTTTTTTGATTAACCTGGAATATAAGGCTTTCGAAAGACAGCTATAGCTATCCAACTTCTTAATAATTGCTGAAAAGGGTGCAAGATCAACAAACATCTCTTTTTGATAGAATCCGATAAGATAAAAGAAAAGAGACCAATAGGAACCTGCGTTTGCTAACCAGTTTAACTCGTCCTCACTGATCGGTAAAATTGGCTTTCCGAACGTGATAAGTCCTTGATTAATCAGCGCAATTAAAAGAAGCAATGTTCTAATCACAGTGCCTTTGTCAAAGTTTTTCATGATCTATTCCTCTTTTCTTTTATTTTGTAAAAGTGTATAGACAAGGGCTATTCTGCCACCAATTACACCCGTAATAATAGCGGTGATGATTGCCCCAGTAATCGTCCGCTAGAGAATCATTATAAAGAATGCCCTCATAGTGGGACTTTTCTTTTCAACCAAAAACAGAACATATATTCTTATTATTGAACTTATAGCTGCTACGTTGAAAATATGGCTTCATTTTGAAAAAAGAGCCAGCATTGTCTTTTGTGTGAATGGGTCATATAGCATGGTCATTGATAAACGGCTAACCAAAAAGCAACAATGGCAAGATTTCGGATATGAATTGTGTCATGTAATTAAACACTATGGAAATCAGTTTGATATGCACAGACTATTTCGAGAATTGCAAGAATATCAGGCTAATAGTTTTATGTATCATTTCTGTGTGCCCTCCTTTATGCTTCAAAAATTGAACCTGCCTTCTTTGCAATCTGAAGCGATTAAACTAATTGGTGACACCTTTAATGTGACTTACTCTTTTGCCGCTACCCGCTTAGAAATGTTTAGAAGAAAAAGCTTTGCTTTTGCTTTATATGAGAATTCCTTAAAAAAATAAATTAAGGAGGAGACTGTATAACATGGCTTACTTTAGAAAGGTTCCAGCAAAAAACAAAAAAGGGTACACCTATTCTTTTACAATTGAGTTAGGAAAAGACCCCATCACAGGTAAAAGAAAGCAGGTTACACGTAGAGGATTTGAAACAAAGAAGGAAGCTGAAGTTGTAGCCAACGAAATTGAAAATCAAATTAATAAAAATACTTTTATTTTAGATAGTAACGTTCTTCTTTCATCACATATAGAAAAGTGGCTTGATCTAATTGCAAAAAGAAAAGTGAAGGAAACGACTTTTAAAAATTACAGAAGAGTTGTTAAAAACAAAATAATACCTTTGTTGGGCCATTTTAAATTAAACGAGATCAAACCAGCACATATTGAACATTTTATTGCAAAATTATTGGACGAGGGACTTTCTGAAAGATATATAGAATATATATTTGCTGTTCTGTATGGATCCATGGAAAAAGCGGTTGATTGGGAGTTGATTAACAAAAACCCTCTAGACAAAGTAAAGGTACCTCGTGGGCGCAGAAGAAAATACGTTACTTTGACACGGGAAGAAGTAAACAAATTTTTAAACGTAGTTAAGTTTGTGACAGCACCTGTATATCACGCTATTTTCACAACTGCCCTTTACACTGGCATGAGGCGGGGAGAACTTCTCGGGCTTAAATGGGAGGATGTTGATTTTGAAGCTACCACAATCCATGTAAGAAGAAATTTAATATATGATGATGAAGGATTCGTTTTGGAACATTGAATACAGAATCATCAGAAAGAGATATTACGTTTGAAGATTATCTGGTTGAGTGTGAGTTTGCTAGACAAGATGGAAGACCTATTTATCCTCGTACCTTAACTGAAAACTTCAATAGAGCGACTAAAGAAGCCGCTCTACCAAAAATACGTATTCATTACTGCCGTCATACTCATGCAACGCTATTATTAGAAGCAGGTGTATCTCTAAAAGAAGTTCAAGAACGCTTCGGCCATTCATCTATTAAAATGACTGGTGATATTTACGTACACGTAACACTAAAAATTAAAGCTAGAACAGCGAAAAATTCGGTGATTATTTGAAATCTGAAGGTTAAGTGGTAAAATGTGGTTAATTACGCTTGCGTGGCTCCTTAAACCTTATTATTTAAGGGATAAAGACGCCACGCACTCCATATGTGAGAAATTGACATTGCATACAGGAGTGGCATTAGTTCAGAATTAGGATGGAGCCTTCAAATATATCGAAGGCTCCATTTCTAACTAAATTGCTTTAGCTAAAATAATAAATCGGTGTTGTTTTACGTCAAAATAACCCTTTTGTTCAATGGTTCTATGAATGGTGTATAATTCATCCTGGAATTTACTTATTTCAAAACCTGGCACTTGCCAAGGAATTGCTTTAAGATAATAGACCAATGCTCCAATATCATAAAATCTTTGAATAGGGAACTCTTCAACACTTTTCAAAACCTCAAAATTATTCTCCTGTATTTCTTTTAAAGCTAGTTTTAAATTCCAATCAATAAATTCCTCATTTATTGGTACCCTTAGATTTTTATTAATTTCTATGCAATCGATTCCACCGACTTGTTGAGTTAGAAAAATACCTTCTTTCGAGATAATTCTTCTCACCTCTTTAGATGAAAATGACTCATGTTGATTTATGATAAGGTCAAATTTCCCAGTCTCAAACGGAAGAATTTCATCATTATCAATTGGAACTACCTTAACTCCTAAAGGTGTTAATCGTTCTTTTGCGATAGGTACATTAGGCATGTAACCTTCTGTAGCATAAACTGATGTTGGAAAAGGTCTTAATTTTGATAAAAACTCTCCACCACCTGTTCCCATATCTAGCATTGATTTTGCACTTTGAACAAGAGAAGTAGCTATACTGCCATATGACCATGAAAGCAACTCACTCTTCATTCTTCCAGTTTCAGATATGAATGAGAAATCCCACCCAACAAAAGGTTCATCTGCTTGTTTTATAAATGAAGAAAACTGTTTGTCATTCATAATAATCCCTCCAATAATAATTTTGCAGTTTTAATGATTAAAACATTGGTGGGCCTCTTACGAACGTATAAAGTTGTTATGTTTCATATTCTTTCAGTCTCATATTTAATAACTCCCTGTAGAAAATTGATTTACTTTACTATAACATATTTACCAATTACTTCTACCTCAATTGATAGCCAATTAATGAGAGCTGCTCCTAATTACTATTCCTTTATGATACCCAGTGCCTAGCAAAAAATAGTCATTTCTTAAAAAGAGTATCCCATGTTTAAACTTTAAATTATTTCTTTAAATACCTTTGTACGCCACCTATAGAAAGGAAAGTTCCTAAAAATATTTTACTTCTATAAATACTTAAAATTGTACCCCCTTTTCTATCAAATAACTTTCCGAGACAAATTTCCAATTTATCTAGTTTCAACCTCTATAAACAAATAAGCAGTCACCTTTATAATTCCACGAAAAATAGATACGTTCTTTGTCTCCGACTGTCTAATAAGTTATTGATTTTGACGTACAAAAGCAAAAAAACTAAGAGTGTAACATTTATACCTTTTTTATTCCCCTTCTACTTCCTTTTGATTATTTACCTGTTCCTATAATGTGAGTGAAAGTGAAAGAATTATAGGAAGGATGAGTATATGAAACTATTAAAAATCCCTGAGGTAGCCAAAATCTTAAAGCTGTCCGAAAATCGTGTTTATGTGCTTACAAAACAAAGGGTAATCTTCAGTTAAAGTTGGTGGTTCAGTGAGAGTGCTACAAGATGAATTAGAAGAATATATCAAAGGCGGTGGAAATAATGATACTAGATGAAATTGAGAAACTTTACTCAGTTGAATTTGTTGCGAAGTTGGCAAAAAAAGATAATACAGAACAATTACAAGCCTTCAAAAAGGAAGTAGAATGCTTTTCAGAGTTAGATATTGAAGATTAAAACATACTTAAACAAGTTCTATCAAAGCTTATTAACAAGATAGAAGTATTTGAGGAAGGAAAGATTAAGATACACTACAATCTTTCCCCCTCTCTTTTCGCTTAATTAGGTACAGTTTCATTGTCTAAATCTTTTAAAACAAGTTTCACTATCACTTCCACATGATTCGTATTAATCATCTAGCTCGTCAACTTTTTTTGACCTTCGCAACCAGTATGAACTAAAATCTTAATATTCACTTATGGGAATATACGTTCGTTAACTTTCGCAAACTTTTAGATCAAATGTGGTCAGTGGTCAAAAAAAGCCGTCCTTTTGGGTGGCCAAGGTGTGAGTAATATAAGAAGAAAATCATTGAAATATACGAATTTTTATTATACCTGTTTCCGCAGGTAAACCGTATATTCTATATTATACATCACTTTTAGACACCGAACAAATATTCTGTTAAAATGTTTTTGGTGGTGATGATATGACTGATCTCGAAAGAAAAATTTATCGAATCATTTATAATATGAGCCGGTTTCGAAAGAGCCCTTCGATGGATGACCTTAAAAGGAAAACAGGTAAAGACGAACAATCTATACGGAAAGCAGTCAAGAATCTAATATCTCGAAAGGAAATGACTTGGGATAAAGAAAAAAAAGAATGGAGATTTTAAGTCTAATCATAAGGGCGGTATTTTTTCCGCCCTTCTTTCAATTCTTTTTCAAGAGCTTGTACATGTTGTAATAAAAATAAAGCAACTGTTCCAACCTTTTTGACGGGTTTGAGCTTTCCAGAACTCACAAGTGCGCTTAAGCGCTGTCGTGTTACTCCGAGTATTTCACCGACTTCTGCTGTCGTTAAAACTTCTTTTTGAATAAACTTAATTTTTTCACTTTCGTTCATGTCGCTTTTCTCTCCACATCATAATTAATCCTTTTAACAAGGTGAAAACAACAGCTATCAATAATATAGTATTGGCTATCTTCCCTGACATACTCTGATTTGTCGTATCAATTACAACAACACCTGAAATCAGAATAAGCATAACGGCAAAGTCTGCTGTGCTATAGTGTTTAAAGTAGTTTTTCATATCATCGTGGACGTGGGCTTTTACGGTATACTGCAACACGCTTTTGCAGTATACTATTATAGAGAGTAAGGGGATTTCTCCCCTTTTCTCTAGTGTGTTTAGCGCTTCTTGCTTGTCCGGCGGGAGCGCTTTTTCTTTTTCTTGCTATGCTTTTCGCTTTCCTTCTGCCATATGTCGTAGATGTGTTTAATGATGGTCACGATACCAGCGATAGCAAGAATCCAGTTTCTCACCTCGTCCACTTCAGCACCTCCTTTCTATACTTTAATTATACAATATCTATTTACCATAGTCAATAGGTATTGTGTAGAATAGGAATTAAGTTTTGTTTTTTTCAAATAGAGCCCATTATGGAAAAAATCATGTTAATTTAGAGAGGGAGGTGAAAAATTTGAATAGAATAAAAACTCAAAGGCCCAAGGAGAACTCAAATTATACAAAAACAGTAATCACACTTTCACTTTTAGCTAATGTGGTTATATTGCTATTATTTTTTTCGCCATTAGGTTATAAAGGAGAGGTTAATTTTAATATAACTATCTTTCCACGTATAAATGCTGTTCTAAATAGCTTTACGTTCATCTTTCTTATAGCAGCTTTAATTTTTATAAAAAAGCATAATATAAAACTACACAGAGCTTTCATATTTGCAGCATTTTCTTCAACAATATTATTTTTATTTTCATATTTAACTTACCACTTCTTATCTCAAGAGACCACTCATTATGGAGGAGAAGGGCTCGACAAATACTTTTACTACGTTATTTTAACTTCTCATAGTATTCTTGCAGGTATTGTTGTACCTTTAGCATTATTTTCATTAATATGGGGTTTAACAATGCAAACACAGAAACATCGAAAAATAGTACGTTGGACAATGCCTATTTGGCTGTATGTTAGTCTGACTGGTGTTTTAGTTTATTTATTAATTTCTCCATATTACTAGTGATTAAAAAAACGCTCCTATATAGGAGCGTCGTTTTTTAACCAAATAATTGTTCACACATATCTTTTGCCCCAGCCCAGCTTATTCCACCAGTTACTGCTGCACATAATACACCACATGCAACTGCTCCCCAACCTCCAGTTACAGCTGTACAAGCAGCAATACAAGCAAATTTAGATCCTGTACCAAGAACTGCACCTACGATAGCCCTACATAAACTTGATTGCTTAAAGTCAGCAGACTTTCCTGAGATAAAATTTTCATCTAACTTATTTCCGTCTTTATCAATTGTAACAGAGTATTTTGCTCCTGATTCTACGTTAATGACTTCAGCTTTCACAGTCTTATCATCTAGTTTTTCAACTTTTTGTTTTAAAGTTACAAATTTTTCGTTATTAACGTCAACAAAATACTGGTTATACTCAATCTTATCTTTGCTATCGCCCAGCTTTTCTGCAATAATTACAGCTTTGTCTTTATCATTTTCGACTACTGCAGCTCTTTCTTTATCCAAAGCTAAAGTGTTCACATTATTGTCTTTTAATATTTCAATAGTTTTATTTAGATCTTTTGTGGTAGGCGCTACCAAAGGATCTGTTTTCTCACAGGTTGGACACTTTTCCTCCGCTTGAACTATTGACGTACTTCCAAACATTAGTGTTATTATAGTAAGTGTTAACACTACAGCTAAAAGCTTTTTCATAGAACATCCTCCTAATCGTTATTTACATACTATATTTTACCAGACATTCTACTATATTAAATGGGTTTATTTCACTAAATTGGAAGAGGTGTTTTGTCATGACCAAAAAATTCTCTAAATTAATAACAGTTGTTTTCGTAATAACTTTAGTAAGTCAAATTGTATTTTATTCTCTAAATAAAGACTTTGACTTTTTCTCTTGGAACTTTATCTCAACCTTTATAGTTTATTTTCTAGTTTTATTAGTTTTATCTTTTTTTACAATGAATTTTTACAACAAAAAAAAATAACTCCCTCTCATAGAGAGGGAGTTTTTTATTTCATTAAAGCTTCAAGTTTTGCTTTCGTAGCTGGTCCATAAATGCCGTCAGCCTTTAATCCATTCATTAGCTGGAATCGTTTAACCGCATTCGCTGTTTTTGGTCCATAAATGCCATCAATGCCGTTATTTTTTGCCCCTTTGTCAGGGAAGAAGAAAAGAGCGGCTAGGGCTTCTTGTAAGGCTTTTACACTCTCACCCTTTGTAAGAGGTTTTGTTACTTTTAAGATGCCTGACGGAAGCTTGTACGCCTTCTTAGACGTATTTTTGACTGGTGTTGCTTTGACAGGCTTGGCAGTTGCCTTCTTACCTGTATGAGCAGTCGCAATACCCGCTTTGAAACTATCCCAACGATCAAGCAACTTACGAGGGCATTGTTTGCCGCTCCATCTCTTATGAGGTACAACGTTGGCAAGTGGAATGCATTGCTCTGTCATCAACTTCCGAATGAGCCATTGTGCATTTTCGACAGCCTTTTCAAAGTTTCCGTCACTGTTCTCACAGATTTCAATGCCGATCGACTTCATATTGCCTGTTCCTCTTCCGTCTCCTGCGTGCCATCCGTTTTCGTTTAAAGGTAAATGCTGATAGATGACTTTATCATCCACAGTGAAATGCCAGCTCACCGCTGTTCCTGAACGTTTCACAAAATTAGCGTGACTTGCTGCGTCTGCTCCCTTAGCTGTGTTCGCTGTATTGTGTACAGTAATATATAAAGGCTTCATATCGTTACCTGGACGGTTGCCATTACTCTTCGGGATAAAATCTTGAATGATTTGGACCATGTTCATCTACTCCTTTTAATCCATTGGATATAAAAAGAGCCCCCTAAAAGGCAGCCCTTTACTTCGTTAATCCTTTTTGTTTGAGCACTTCTTTTTGTTCTTTGCCTCGGCTTGTTACATAGTTGTTTTTAAACCATGCGACAAGGGTTGTGACCAGTGTAAAGATCATTGACCCAGCTAGATAAAGAGTATCAGCCAATGAGTTTACCTCGTCCTCACTGATCGGTAAAATTGGCTTTCCGAACGTGATAAGTCCTTGGTTAATCAGCGCAATTAAAAGAAGCACTGTTCTAATCACAGTGCCTTTGTCAAAGTTTTTCATGATCTATTCCTCTTTTCTTTTATTTTTGTAAAAGTGTATAGACAAGGGCTATTCCGCCACCAATTACACCCGTAATAATAGCGGTGATGATTGCCCCAGTAATCGTCCGCTTAATCCATGTGGTGTTTTCTTCTATTTTGTTCAGCTTCTCGTCTAATCTACTAATCTTTTGATCGTGGCGATCATATCCTCTTTCAAGCACATTGACACGTTGTTCCAAAGCTTTTTGACTGGTCTTTAATTCAGCCATTTCTTTTTGTGTTGTATTCATATCTGTTACCTCCGTCAACCCTGACATCAGTAAGACCCCCTAGTCCTTTTCAAGTATCCTCACCTCCTTAAAGAAGGCAAAATTAAAAACGCCTATTCAGCGTTTGTTGGGTATTCTTCTTTTGTTATCTCTTTGTATTGTTCTGGCGTAATTTTCTCAAAACGAACAAATTTTGCAACGTCCTCATTCAAATAACATTTCCATTGATAGAACAGTGAAATACTACGGAACCAATCCAATTAAATTACCCCCTTTTCCGTCAGTAGCATGACAAGTTCTGCTGTCGTTTTTGACTGTTCTTCTGCTCTCTTTTCTGACTCTGCAAGTTGCTGAAGTAGAGCGGCATTTTGTTGTTTTAATAGATCAATATCTGATGGTGGTAGTGGGTCAGGTTGCAGACCGTCTATATATTCTTGTGTTGCCGACTCATACCACTTCTCTTTCTCCGCATCGAACTTAGCAATATAAAGACCGTTCTGCGGCTGAACTGACGTATAACCTTTCGGAATTTCTTCCCCGTTTTCTACATCAACGAGAATTTCCTCGCCGGGCTGCCACACGAACTCTTCGTCATATTTATAAACCCATATCATATATAGCACCTCCTATGCTGACCTGAACCGGAATCCAAACGTAATAAATTCCGTAGGATTTGACGTATTAGAAGACGATTGAATGCAGACACGTCCGTCCGTACCGATATATGTTCGATGAAACTGCGGAACCCCTGGTGTACCTATGCTCGATGCAACACCGATACGATGAGTAGATTGAAGGGGGCGGTAACCAGCCGGTAAAGTAAACGCTGGGACGTCATTTCCAAGCGTGCCTCCGTAAATTGAGCCGATAATCTCAACGACACCAAATGCGTCTTTACTGTATCGCAACGTATGAGGAAACCCGTCAGGTGAAACGTACTGCTTCCACCCGTTTGATAAAGACGGAATGATCCATGTGACATTTGCATCTGCATCAGTAAGCATTTGTTTCCAGCCTCTGAATGAACCATCTGTGTGGGTTGTTCCGAACCAATTAAAATTATCGGCACTCCTTATCACATGGAATGTTTTACGATTGTTACTATTATCAATAACATAAATGTTGAACCACGAAGAATCGTTTTTTGTTGGCATATTAGTTACATTTGTTCCTACCGCATAATAAAAGCCGGATGGTAAGGTTAATATGTCTGTGCCAGTCGGGATAAGCTGGCTTGTGCCTGTTTCTGACAGCAAATTGTGGTCCGACAATCTTGACCAACCAGTCCACACATTATTATTGAGGTAATTCGTAAAAACGTTATTGAGGTAATCCGTTGCATATACCCAACCAAAACTTGCTTTGCCGTTCGTGGAATCAGTCATATGAAAGAAGCCTCGGATAGATCGGGAGTTGGGTAAATCCTTTGACCCGGCAATTGCGTAGAAAGAACCCATACCTAATCCGTTATTGATGACTGCATCCAAAATGCTGGCAGAAGTATCTTTTATCGAGATCAAGGGGCTACCCTTGTCCGTTGTTATTTTCTGCTGCTGAAAACCTGCGACAAAATCCTTTGCTGTCTGTAAAGCAATATCCGCCTTTTTCTGCGCCCCAACTGTCGTCTCTTTGGCGTCCCACTCTGTTTGCTTTGCCGCAGTAACGTGAATTGAAATATCTGCAACATGACTATCAAAATCCGTCTTTGCTGCTTGTTTTATGTTGTCAACATTGCTTAATCCGACTTGTGCCTTAGTGACCGCATGGGGATTATTTTTTGCGTTTGCATGCGTATTAAATTCTGTTTTTGTAGCTGCCCCATCCTGCAACTCCTTTAGTGCTTCGTATGTGCCATTCATGTACCAATTAAACCAATCAGCAGGCGGATGGTCTAATGGTTTAAACCCTTCGCTAATTTTACTTTGTGGTGGCCTTTGCCCCGCATTTTCCCATTGTGGTAATTCTTTTGTAAAACCCATGCTTTCCCTCCTTTAGAAACGTTATTAGATTGGTAGTGGATAATCATCTTCCGGCTCAAAAATTCCGCCTAATGTTCCTCCGTCATTTCCATCAGAAGAAAATCCGAATTGACTTATCTCTATTTCATCGGGAATAGACGAAAAACTGAAAGTGCCATTAAGGTTGATGTAGGCAACCCTCACGCCAGCTGCTACAGTTTTTTGCACAATTGAAGAAAATTGAGTAGCCGACATGCCAATTTTATTAAGTGCTTCGAGGGGGGCTTTTTTTACGATTATTGCCGCTGGCTCATTCTCGTTGTCCTCTTTTACTGTATATATGTTAATTTCGCTGTACTCACAGTTGAGCGTTTTAGCTAGGGCTTCAATTATTCTGTTTGTAGTACCGTCAGAAATATTCCTTGCCACTTTGCCACGAATCAGTACCCGATAAATTTCATCAGTAGCTCTGCCTCGATTTTGTGCAACGTTATCACCTATTAGATCAAGTCCGCGACCTTTTGCGTTATCTATATCACGCCATTTTTCTGCTGTAATCAGTGTCTTTTTTACTGCGGTAAGTTGCTCATCTACAATAAAAAAAAGCTTTCCGATATTGCTCTTCTCATCTTTTTGAAAAGCATCGGTCAGCTTGTTGATTAAGTCCTTAATCATACGTGTACCACCTCGATCTCCGAGAATAAAACCTGTGCAACCTGTTTAGGCTCGATCTCTATGTTTGACTGCCCAAGTGACTCAGGGCTTTTTCCGATCTTGATTACAACATCATCAACACCTGCCACTTGATATACAGCATTATATAGTTGAGACAAAATAACATCGTCACCCATTTGGGAACTGGTAAATGATGAGCCTGATTTGTCCACTCCACCGATTTTATAAACAACATTGTTTTTGATTTGATCATCACCATCAGCCGGATATGATGCGTTTGTCTTTATCTCCAAATGGACATATATTTTTACTTCTTCGGCAAAATCGAATTTGATTGTATGATCAATGCCACTTAGATCAGTAATGACCACTGATTGACTTCCTACTGTTTCAATACCCGCCGCTACGCTGTTAAATATTGAGTCAGCAATATCTTCTTTGATTCCACCAAGAACATAAGCATGTATGCTTTTCGGTGGATTCCCGTCTGCATCTATTTCCATTGTGTTATTCATTACGACATTAGCAGATCGGACGCCTGCTGTTTTTATTAATGCCGCAATGATGCCACTGAGTGTAGAGGCAGAACTGCCCTCAACTGATTTTTTTATACGAGCTCTGAATTCAGAATCTGTTTCCTCATCGGCACCGCCTGCCGATGGTTTCGGATTTGTAACTGAATACACGCCCTCAGAAGGCTCTGCCTGCACAGTAATGGTGTTTGCCGCAACATTGTTTATAACGCCCTTAGAAAGCGAGACAGCCGTTCCTGAGCCTGTTCCATTATCCTCAATAACAACGTCCTCTATTAATTCAAAATAGATGCCTGATTCTGTAGTAAACTGAGTTTGTTCTTCAATTACAATGCCAGGAACTCCTGTAAAGGACAGAGTTACAACTGACTCTGAAGCTGGCTCCCTGGTAATTCCCGAGTTACTGCCGAGACGATCAAGCTGCACACCTTCAGATTTACTTACAAATCCGCTGTTATATACTCGTTCAGCAATATCCCAAACGCCTGCTAAAAACCAAGCGATGATTCTAAAAATGATTCCTAACGGAGTTCGACTTGATGTGTTTACATCTTCACCAAATTGTTCTTTTGCTTTATCTTCCATCTCGTCCACAATGTCCGAGTATGTTTTACGTTGAAAACCCGTTTCATCAAGCAAGATCGACACCTCCTATCTCAATAGTCTCTTCATCCTCTTTTTTCATTTTTACATGCACTGTGAGACTGCGAGACTCTTTATCCATTAAAAAGTTCACAGATTCTACACTTGAAATACGCTCTTCTTGAGAAATCGCATTGATGATGTCATATTGCGCCTCTTCTTGATCAAACTGTTTTCTTAAAATGTTGCTACGATCAAGACCGACATGTTCATCAAGTTCAAATTCCCCCATACTTGTTTTAAGAATCATTTCTACCGATTGAGCCAACTCAGCGTCACCCTCAACCATCTGTAGCTCTCCGTTTTCGAAGCAGATATCTCCGTTTTTAAGCTTGAGAGTCTTCATCCTTCCCACACCCCTATGACGACTGGATCATTTATGCTATGTGTACGGCTTGAATCAGGATCAAAGGTTTGATTGCCATCCAAGTTATCAAGTGACCGTTCAGCAAAAGAAACAAATACACAGCCCCCCACCTTTATATCAGCCTCAACATGTTTCAAAACAGGCGCATGCTCAATCAAAGGGTATTCATGAAGATATTCACCATCATTGGTTTGAAACAGCAATTTCAGATCAGCAGTATGTTTTTCAGCATCGTAATTTACAACCCGAGCTGGTGCCGTTGTATGAATTGACTGTTTTATCCGTTTCTCGAATGCATCAAAAAACCTTGTCGCTTTACTCATTAAATCACCTTACATTCTGTAAAAAAGTCATTACCGTCAAAAGAGTGGGTCCCCTCTTTTACTCGATATTTTCCTTTTGCTGTCTTACTGTTCACTTCTATGATTGAGGCTACTGCAATACGATGCTGCAGAAGACACTTCACCTTATATCCTTTGAGATCATCTTCCTCAAATTGTTCTGGCGTTTCTACAAGACCTGTCGCCTCTTCGAGCTTAAAACGTTCGTCATCCCCTTGGTTGAGTGGCCGAATAACAGGGCGGCCGCGTCGATAATACATGACAGCCCCAGCGTCATGTATGACCTCTTCAAGATTGTTTTCTATTAATCCAGTGACACGATAGCCTTTTTTGTATACTTTATTTTTTGGCAAATTAATATTTTTTACTTTAATGCCGAGTACACGTAGGAGCTTATTAACTATCTGTCTTGAGGTAGTACCAGCTTTGAATGTGATTTTCATGTATCTCTTACGATATCTGACCTCTGTCCGAGTACCGTAATTTCTAACAGTTTTATATGTCCGACCATTTTTGTCTTTTTTTACAGTCACCACTGGTTTAGCGAGCTTGTACCGTTTTTTCACATAATATTTTTCAGCAGGATCAGCATTTTCAGTGGTTACTTTCATATGGGTGTAATCATCGCCATCTTTTGAATAGATGGTTGTTACTTTATTCAAACCGTCCCAATTATTCAGTACCTTGGTCACTTTACCGATAGTTAAAACGCCATAATCGTCTTTATAACCAGCCTGAACAGTAATAGTGCTACCTTTACTTATTTTGCTGATTGAATCTTTGCTCAGGTTGTATATTTCAACCTTTGTTTCATTCGGTTTAAAGTCATCATCAAACGGTACTTCAAAATGAATTTCTAAGTCTCTATAGTCGAAGGTAGTCTGTGAACTGCCGTTATCTATCGTGATCTTAATGACGCGCCCAAACAGCATTTTATTCGTTACCATCGTCTTCTCCCTCCGCACTGTCCGAAACATCATCAATATAAAGAAACACAGTTTGCATAAAATTCTCGTATGTAACCCGCATTTCTGTATTCGATTCATCCATAGGGATAAGGGAAGGCGCTGGCAATTTCTCGTTTACGATGTCTTCCCACAAAGGGACATTTAAAATTAATTTTTCGCCCAGCACGATTGGTTCCATAATCTGATCGTATAAATCAAGTGAAAAACTATCGTCTGTTTGGTTGTAATTGATACGCAAAATGAACGTGTCATCTGCTAAATCAAATTCAAACTGCTGTGGTATGTCCTCTTTGTCAAAAGGAATGTAGTCTCTTGATGCCACGCCTTTCCCTCCTTCATCTGATCCTCATTTTGACCCCTATAGGAATTCTTCGGTCCGGCCATGGATTCAGCCTACGTAATGCATTTACTGTGGTGCCGTATTTACGTGCACAGCCCCAGTAAGTGTCACCCTTCTTGACCTTGTGGTATAGTTTGCTGGATTTATTTGTTTTCTTCTTACTTGCTTTCTTCTTTTTTCCAGCCGTTTTCACTTTCTTTTTAACCCATGGGCTTTTTGCAATACGGATTTCTTGCAATTCTATTGAGATAGTAAAACCGTTTGTATAATCACCTGTGTCGCGATCTATCTTTGTAATGATCACATTTTTAGCAATCTTTCGCCCTGTATATGTCATAAGTGTGCCAGCATAAGCTTGCTTTTTTAGATATTCATAATCACTATTTGCTGTTTTTCCTAATAAATAGCCAGAGATTGTTGTCGTCTCTGGCTTTCTTTTTACATGATCTGTGATCGGAACCCCTTTTTCAACTGGATACGAAGTGACATCCACATCCGCACCATCAGATTCCTTTTCGTTTATGAGATTAATCTTTCCGAGCTTTGCCAATTAATAAGCCCCCTCTGGTGGATAAAGCGACTTCAGCATGTCGAACATCTCGTCAAATGTATCAGTTACAGCCTTTTTCACCTTGGTTTCTGTTCCTTCACTGCCGCCCTCAACTTTTACATTGATTGACGGGTTAAAAGTGATATTGACAGATCCAGTGCTTGAACTTGTAGTAGCTTTATCTGGTGTGTACCCAGTATCCGCACCAAGCTCCCGACCGAGTGCAGCATACATTCCGAGTGATTGGTTTCTATATCTTGGCTCAGTAGTGATGACATACTCTCTAAAGCCATTTTCGCCAAGTGCTGCAACTTGTGGGCTATTAATGACTCCACCTGTTGCATAACCTCTATAAGGTCCACCATGAGCCATAGAAACGAGCCCAGGGTGTTTTAAAATGCCGCCGTATCTGCTGTTCAAGTAATTGATAGCAGCAAGGATCTGGTCAACTGGATTTTTAATGTTTCCGTGACCCGGTTCCTTATGAGCGTTGAATGTACTTGGTATAAACTGCATAAGACCTTGAGACGGGTGTCCAGCTTTCCAGTTTGAATCCCATCTGTTCACGACATTAGGGTTTCCGCCTGATTCTCTCATGGCAATTGTTTCAAGTGCGCCAGCATACTCAAAGCCAAGCCCCTTGATTGATAGCGCTTGAGCTACCCACTTTTTAACAGCTTTTGAGCCACCACCTGAAAAACTTTCAGCGTAACTGGACATTTTGTCTTTAACAAAACCAATCGCATTGTCTTTGACAAATTTAAAGGCTCCTCTCGCCATATCACCGAACGACCCTAACATAGAAGGAGCTTTAACACCCATGTTTTCAAGGACTTTTGTTAACAGTTTGGATGGATGCCCGATATAATCAAAAACATCCAGAGCAATGTCTTTAGCTTTTTTCACCACATGTTTTGCGCCATTAATTGCTGATGTGGCCTTGTCTTTGACCCAACCCAAAGCACCTGAGATACCCCCGCCAACATTTCCACTATCGTATGCAGGGAGGGCCGACAAAGCAGCCCTTGTCTGTTTTGCAGATAACACCTCAGTGCCTTTCGGGAGGTTCATCAGCGTATCAGTTGCAGGGCTAAGTCCCACTTGACCTGATGGGGTACGGTACATTTCAGGACCAGCGTTTGACCCTTTACCGTCTCCAAGTATCGCCGGACCTCCCGGGTGTCCTCCGGTTCCGTGTGCATATTTCGGTACTTCCCATTTAGGGATATGCTTATCTTTCAAACCGATCTTATCAAGGACCCAGTTTACTCCGCCAATTACACCATTTACGCCTTTTCCGAGTACCCCAGCAAGTTTATTCGCTAGGCTACGCACGCCATCTGTTGCCTTGTGAGCCATATTCTTAATACCATCACCTATTTTACCCGGTAAAGCTTTGGCAGCATCGACAATATCCCAAAACTTATCAGTGACCTTCTTCCACAGATTGTGTGCCAAATCACCGACTTTTGTTTTGATATAGGTCCATCCTTTGATAATTCCATCTGCTGCGTTAGACACCAGATTTTTCACCATACCAACGGCACTAGAGAAAATTTGCTTCACTCCGTCCCACATCATGCGGAAATTCCCAGTGAATAAGCCTTTGAAGACATTCACGATTCCCATAATAATGCCAAATGCACCCTGTATAATCACAATGATATTTTTTAGAGCAAATTGAATTATTGAGAGCACAACTGGAAAAACAGCAGTCACGATATTTAAGATGAAACGGATCGCCGGAATGACAACAGTTGTGATGATATTCCCCAGAAGTTGCAAAAGAGAAACAACAATCGGAAGAGCCGCTTGTATGATTTGCATGATCTGTGGGAATACCTGTTGCACAACCTGAATTAAAATAGGAAGTGCAGCTTGAGCCAACTGTATAATGATTGTTGCCACTACAGTAAGCAATTGTGCCACGATCGGAAGAACAGCCATGATGACCTGTTTAATAATCGGAAAAACTTGCTGCACCACTGATAAAATTAACGGCAACACTTGAACCGCTATTTGTCCGATTGATGACCCTAAAAGCTGAATCAATTGCAGAACAATGGGAAGAGCTTTTTGTACAATACTCATGATTAACGGGAACGCAATCTGAATCATCTGAACCAACATCGGTAAGGCATTTTGCACAATTGAAACAAGGACTCCTGAGAAACTACCTATCAGTTGAATAATGATTGGTAGCACCGCATTAATTACGCTCAGAATAACCGGGAAAATCGTCTGGAATCCTTGGACAAGTAACGGCAGAATGCTGCTTGCTATTTGCAAGACACTTGTCCATAAAGTACCCGACAACTGCATCCAAGCTGAAAGCAATTGCTGAATCAGTGGCATGATTTGCGGACCGATTGTCTGGAACGTTTGTGAGATAGATGCAGCAAATAAAACAAGTGTGCCGCCTATCTGAACAAAAGATTGCTGCAGTTGTCCGACTAGTTGCTGGAACTGCGGTGTCAATTGAGTGACCAATTGACTGAAAGACTGTTGAATCGTGTTGATGATTGGTTGCAATGCCTGAAAAACAGCCATAAGAACAGATTGTACCGATGTCCATGATCTCTTTAAGCCCTGGCTTACATTTTGGTTTGTTTGTTGCATGCGATACAAAGCGCCAGCAACGCTCAAAATGGCACCGACAGCTACACCGATAGGCCCTGACACTCCGAGGAATGCAAGTCCGATCGCCGCAACAAATGGTGCTACCAGTGAAACCATTCCCTTAAAGCTAGATAAAGCGACTTTCAGTTGCTCCATGAAACCTGTTACGATTCCATTTAGCCCGTCTGACAGCCCTTTCCCGAAGAAATCCGAGATTGTCTTTCCAGCATTATGAATGAAGCTTGACACAGTTTTCACAGCCGTTTTGTAAGCCGACTCAATACCAGCTACTAATTGAGGGTGTGATTCACCGAGACGATCCCACAGTTTTAAGGACTCGGATTGTATCTTATGAATAGCCGTGATAGCCACTTTTTGTGCGTCCTTAAAACCTTTCATGAAGGCAGGCTTTAGTTCCTCAGCTTCTTTGATCATCGTATGGAAAGCACCGACAACCGCCGATTTTCCCATGTCAGCAAAGCGTTTCATCGCTTCTGTCGCTGGCTTGAATCTCTCCTGAAGCTTATCGAAATTCTTGTACAGCAAATAAATTCCGGTTACAAGGAGAACGATGGCCCCAGCTACGACATACACCGTGCCCGACATAGCCGCCAGCCCGGTTACAACTGGACCAATGAACATCCACAAACTACTGAGAGCTCCAAGGAAACCATTCACTAACCCTATTCCTATCGCTAATGGCGATAAAAGTAGGGTTAAAACAGGAATGAGAAGCATAAATCCTTGGATCATTTTCGAAAGAACAGGGTGTGCCTTATTAAACTGTATGATTAGTTTTGCAACGGCCGTAATGCCCTTGTATATTGCCATCGCAAACGACGCAAACACTTCGATCGCTGGCTGAATAGCTTTCAGTAGTGTACTGCACATCTCTTCCCATGCTTTTGAATAGCCCGGAACTGTTTGTGTTGCCGCTTTATGAAGCCCTTGGAACATGAAAAAGTTTGTAAAGGCTGCACCCAGTGCCACCATTTGAAAACGCATATAACCCTGAGTGATCATCATTGTCATATCGTTAAGCTCTTTCATGTTGGCAGTAGGCCCGAGCATTTTCAGAGCCAAATGCGCAGCAGTACCCTGCTTCGCCATGTTCTCAAGCGTATTCGATACAGCCAGACCCGCTTTATTTACTTGATATAACGGGTTTCCCATTCTGTCATAATTGGCTGCGATCTTCTCAGATTGAGTAGATCGGGCCATTAGTGTTCCGACAGTCTGCAGCATACTCATACGCATCATTTTATTGTTCTTCATCATGTTATCTGTGGCTTGTTTGTGAGCTCTTCCCAGCCTGTACACTTCATCCATAAACTGCTGATTGGTGCCAGACCAACTGTCCATCTGGTTCCCTAACTGAAAGAAACCATACTGAGCCCGAATCATTTCATTCCGGAAACCTGACATATTGTATCGTTCATTGTTCCATGCCTGCCGCATCTCGTTCATCATTCGGATTGTGTCTTCTTCCAAACCATGAGTTGAACCGCGCAAAAAGTTCATTTCACGGCCATACTGCCGCACACCCCTATAATCTGGGGCTGGGACAGCTACCGCTGCCACGTTATTTTGAACACTTTGAGTGCTCGATGTAACGTTTGTGCTTGGTGCAGACGTACCAATGCGACTCATATCAATGTTATTCAAATTCTGCCTGAGTTGATCAATTGATTCATTGGCGTTTGTTATCGACGTCTGATCAACATTGATATTGACCTCAGACGGAAGGCTTTGAATAAGTCTGCTTGTCTCTTGTACCTGGGTATTCAGCTGGCTCAAACGGGATGTAACTAAGTCGATTTGAGGCCCTAGCCGTTCTATCGTTTGACTGGCAGTTTGTAACGATGAGTTGTCCAAGATCATATTCATATGGATGTCTCTAAAATTCCGCTGTTGCCTTTGAACCTGAGCCATCCGTGTACGCATCTGTGAAAAACTGCCGCCAGCATCGCCGACATGATCAACGAGCCTATCTATTTGCTGATTTGCTCTTTCTAGAGGGGAGGTATCAACGTTCAATTCAACGTCAATATGTGTACTTCTCAATGCGTCTGACAACGTTCATACCCCCTCATTTCTTTTTATTCCTCTTGTTTTCTTGCTCAATATGGATGTCGAGGGCTGCGTTTGCTTCAAGCAGAGTATCGAGATCCATCGCCGCGACCTCCGAGAAGGAGAACTTCTCAGACATCACGAGCCGATACATAGGCCAGTTGTCACTTGCCTTCTTTTTGTAAAACTGTTTCGGCTTCGGTTTCGGCGCTAAGAAAGGTCTGAACCTCTTTCATCAGCTCAAGGAAACCAGGTTTCTTATCAAAGTAGTCATAGCTTACTTTGGGTTCAACAACTACTTCTTTCATGTACAGTTCATACAGTTTCGCAGACGAAAACATACCAGTATTGATATTGATCGCTTCATCATTGTACTCAATTGAACGACGTGTTCCTGGGTGTTGAAGAGTGTACTCAGTTCCTTGGATAGTTACTTTCTTTTGTTTACCGAATTTTGACATAGGTTTTCCCTCCGATTGTTTAGTTTGCATATATTGAAAAGCAGCCCTATTGGACTGCTTTCTTGCGTTTGATTTTTTCATCTTTCCCATAGCTAAATTACTGTTCCAATACTGTATAGTCAAAGACTTGAATCTCGAACTCACGATCTCCAATCTCGTCACTGAATTCAGCGTCAGCAGGCTTTTTGACCATTGCTTCTGTCCCGCCGATTTTTTCCTGACCTCCTGTAACCCAGATCGGGAATGTTTTGGCTGTATTAGCCAGTTTGTTCAGGTATGGCACAAATGGCGATCCCATGGAAAGTGTCAGTGTGATTGTTCCGAGTGGGTTGTTTTTCGTTGCAACACTGACATCACCCTTGGCACTGACTTTCGTCGAAAACTTTTCTTCATCTTTGGAACATGAAACCATTGTGCCCTCGGAATAACCGGTTACGATTTTTCCGTCAATGTTCGTGTTGACTTCATTTGCATCATAAACGTATGCTGCCATTGTTTAAATCCTCCTTAAATTGATATTTCACCAGTGATTTCAGCAGAATGAACCGCACCAGCCAGCTCAAAAGTAAATGACAGACCGTCGTATACACGATTTTTTCTGTTTTCATCTGTAATTTGATCACGGGTTTTAGTGCTGATTGAATACACTGGCTGCCCGTCTGCATCTTCAGCAACGATGCCATTTGCAAAAGCTGTTTGCAGAACGTTTGTAACCTGTACACTAAGCAATGTAAAACCAGCATTCGAGAATGGAATTCTGCCGTTGTTTGAGAATGCTGATTGAATAGATGTTTCAATATTCAATTTCACCCAATCTTTTCCGTGTAGCACGTCGATATATTCCCCAGATGCAGTAATGCCCTCAGATGTCTCATTGTGGCCAGCTTTAGTTACATAAGCAATAGCTCCTTCTGTGTGTAGCTTCTTCAGCTCATCTGCCTTAATATCTTGAGGCGTGATGCCTACGATATTTTTAAACTTCCAAGTTACCGATCCAACCGTTTGAGAAGCAACCGAACCAACGAGTCCAGCGTCTGGATGCTCGTCATTTATCGGATGATAGAAAACGATTGTACGGTCCTTGCCTTTATAAGAAGTAACCTCTTCACGATCAGTTACCTGTAATACTATAAATTTATATGACTTCTCTTCCATCGCTTTTGCCGCTTCCAGCCTTTCGTCCGCTGTCGCATCAGCAAGAATCAAGAAGTGCCAGTCATTGTCGAAATACTCATCAAACGCATTACGGATGGAGAATGTCTCTGCTGTAGTCGCTCCACCCTTCGGTGATTCAGTACCTCCATAAGTACCGATTGCAACCTTTGACGGTGCATTGTCACCCTGCGCAAAGATAGCCGCAGCCTTTTTATATGTTGCTGTGGTTTCTGCATAATCTTTCTTAATAGATTCTAAAGAGCCGTATTCTTTATATGTGTTGTGACCGTCTACCTTTGCTAGAATCAGAGGTGTTCCCAATCCTTTAAGACTGGACGGTTTCACTAAGTCAATTTTGACTGTAACGTCACTAAGTGGCATATGAATTACCCTCCTATATTTTCAATTCGCACAGAGTCGAAAACCTCTGCATTTTTTTCTCCATGAATGACACGTGTTCTAAAACGCGCATCGAATCCATGACGGCGTTCTGTGTCGACCGTGATAAATGTATCTCGATTGCCGAAACCGTCGTTCCTGACCCACACAAGCCTATTATCATGGAGTTTTTGGCGTGCTTCACCTGTTTTGAAGTACGTAGCAGTTTGTTGAGCAAGGGAAATGGCTTCAATATGGCTATTTGAAATCCATGTAAAAGAGAAAACAAGCTCAATGTCTTCCATTAACGCTCCCTGTTCTTCAATGCCTCTATGCTGAGCTAAATATGGAGATGTCACGGTATACGTGCAAAAAGGATAGACAGGTTGTTTCCCTGTTCCATTTGCAACGATAACGACATGACCTGTTTTCTCTCTAATCAGTCCTAGGACTGTTTGTATTATGCTGTTGTAGTCCATCTGAATTGATCACCGCCTTTAAGATATAGCTGTTGAAATCGGCATACGTCCCAAAAGGCGTCATTGCTTCAATATCAAAGGTGGCACCTTCAAAAAGCACCTGAGCTTTCAGAGGAAATTCATTTTTGATAAATAGCTGCCTGTCCATTGATGTAAGCCGCCCGCCAGATTGATAGACCAGTTGTGACTGTAAAGGAACTATTGCCCCTCTCTCAGTTGAACTTATCGGCTTTGCTGGTACCCATTCACCGAGGTTGTTATATAAGCCCTCTTCAGATGGAATAAGCAACGTAAAATCAACGCTGTATCGCTTAATCAGATCAGAAAAAATGAAATGATTCCCCATCAGCTTTCAACCTCATAATCCATCGAGCCAATCATTTCCCCAGTATCAACCAATGGATTTGAAGAACCCTTCTGCTTGGTTGTAAAGGGATGGTTAGCTGGGTTTCGTAAATCTCGCGCATATACTTGGAGCCGCCCTTTCGCCAGCAGACCGACCATTTCCATAATGTCCTTCATTGAATCGCCATTGTCTAAGGCTCTATTGACCAGATCCTCTACCTTTTGAACGATCTCTTCCTCGTTCTCGTCCCATCCAGCACGGATGAAAGAACGCTCTGGAATGTTGATATATTGAGTATCTTTCTTAAGATACAGCCCTTTTGAAGCAAGATAGTTCCTCATACGATCAGTTACAGCAATACGGCAACCGAATTCATGAACAGCCGCAATCATTTGACGCTCACTGTCTAGGATTCCGACTTTCACCTTTCCAACGGAACTGAGGTTTTTTATGACTTCTGGAATACGGTTGCTATCTCGTACCCGAATGTTTCTATGTGCCATTTAATCACCTCAATGGTTTAAAACGGATTTTTTTGTATGGATGAAAAAAATCAAACGCAGGCTTATACCTAACGTCATCCGCAGTGTATGTCTTGCTCATTCCGCCAATTGATTCAGCTTGAACACCTTTTGGGCTTTCTCGATCAATTTCAATCATGAGAGCAATTCCCTTCTTCACGGGACCTGGTAATGATTCAACCCCATCTGGCCCAACAAAAGAGTTATTGCACTCCTCCTTAACGAAAGAAATCGCGTCTTCAAGGTCTATTTGTAACTTTGCATCCTGAGAGGTGTCTTCAGCTGGAATCCCTAGTCTGACTTTTAATTCTGCCAAGTCCATTTCTCTCAATCCTTTCAAAAGACCGGTTCATATGTCGCAAAACATCGGCAATTAATATCATTTGATGGATCACCGCTTTGTCCCGGCGCTTCTGCCGTTACATGAACACCATTTTTATTGATGCCCAGGTCAAACGGCTCATTTATCATGCGTTCTTGACCTTCTAAATGGACATGATCAGCATATTTTGTTTCTCGTACTCTTTCATCACCAACGTTGTGCCAGGTCTTTTTCATGTCAATGCCCCTCGACTGAGCTTTTTTAGCAGCGTCGAGCGTTGCTTTTTCCCTTATGCGATGCATTTCTGTATTTACTATGCGCTTTGAACGGTTGTAACTCAGACCGACATCAGACTGCAGCTCTTTGGCTACCTGAGCAAAGTGTTTCCGCTCAATAAAACCACGTTCAATTGTCTTGTTAATCTGCTGTATTGTCTTTTTGCGATCGGTTTCAATGGCTTTGTACATCTGTTTACTACTAATAGCCTTCCGAACGTCCCAAGAAGTCCATTCAGCAGGTAAATTAGCCTGATTGAGTGTTATTTTTGGCTGTGCAAGTGTAATTCCTAACGTAGCCAAAAAGCCAAGGATAAGCCAGTTGTAAGATGATTCGTAGATTTCTTCAAGAAATTCTATGATCATAGCTTTGACTTTTGCTGAAAGATCACTAATCAACGATGTGATTTCCCACTTTAACCGAGTTAGATCACCGTGTCGGTTAGCGTCAGCAAGAGTCGGTTCTTTGGTTTGATCAAGCTTGACGAATAACGCCGTCAGCTTTGACAGCAAATCTTTTGAAGCACGCTGAAAAAGCCGCTTGAGTTTCCGTAAGAATTCCTTGGTTTTACGGTTCAACGGCTTCAAAAGCTCTTTTTCAGTTTGTTCTTTATCCACCGTTATCCCTCCTATTCTTCCGCCTGTCCCTGCTCCGTCTGTTCAGGTTTTTCTTCTTGTTTCTCTTTGCCCTTATCGAGTTTATAGCCTAAATCTTTGTAGATGACTTTAAAGGCTCGTTCAGTGACTTCAAGAGAGTGTTTGCCTTTTTTTACTCTCATCACTCACCAGCAGCTCCTTTTGGCGTGATAGCAGCAAATGCATCATCAGCTAAAGTAGTGAACCCTACTTGCATAGTTGCACGAAGAGCAAACATGTCTCTTTCAAATAGATTGATAGGTACATTATTTTCATCTACTGCTGTAGTGAGCGTAGCATCAGTTGAGATCGTATACTCGATATCTTGCAAGATTCCGTAACGAGCATAATCCCAAGCGCCTGTAATTAATTCTGCCTTTGATTTATCCCAAGATTCACTGTTAACAAAACCAATAGGTAAGCCCAATGCTTGAGGCACTGCATCTGCTGTGACTTGATTAAATAATGGCAACCCATTGTTATCTTTTGATGCTCTTAGCTTCTGACGAAACGTTCGAATTGTTGTAAAAGCATCAGGGTCTTTGTCTGCATCTTCAATTAGAGCCATAGCCGCCGCCAAATCATCATAAATAGTTGACCCATTGCCTGCTCCTGAACCCAATTCAATTTTTTGACCAGATGCATCAATTCTTTCCATGATAGATACACCTTTTTCAAAAGGTGAATTTTTACCAAATAAAGCGGCTTGATCAAATTTAATTGCAAATGCTGCTCTAATCGGGTCTTGCATTTGAGTAAAGAAGTCTGAAACAGTGTATCTTAAAAACTCTTTTGAAACGGGAATGATTACCCCAAGCTTCTTGGTTGTCATCTTTGCTGTTAGCCATTTAGCAGTGCTGGTTTCGATTCGTTCACCTTCACCAACCCAGTAAGCTCCCGGACCTGAAGCTAGGTATGTGAATGTCTTTTCAGGTTTTGTCATTGGTTCATATTTTGCTAGTTGAGAAATTGCAGAAGTTTGCATGAACTCTTTCAAAACAATCTCTGAATGTTCTGTTGGAACCTTTCCATTTACTGCATCTTGTAACAAAACTGTTTTCGGATTAAATGTTGGCATTCATAGCCCTCCTTATTTTCTAATGCTTGCTTGATTTGCAAGTTGTGTAATATCTACACCGGTTGAATGAGCGGAGCCATTCCCGCGCTCAATCGAGCGGCCCGATTCTTTGAATTTCGCTTCTACCGCATTTTGCAAAGCTGAATTGAATGACTCTTCAAGCTTGCTAAGATTTTCGATTGTCGCTTCTTCGTTTTCACCAATAAAAAAGTCAATAAGTCCTTTAGGAAGCTTTTTTTCATCAGCAAACTTCAAGGCTTTATTGACTAATGTTTCTCTATTGCGGGCCGCTCTTTCAGCCTCTATTTCTTTTCTTAGCTTCTCAACTTCAATTTGTTCGGGTGTCTTTGCAGGATTTCGCTTTGATACTTCATCCTTAATTATCTTTTCAAGATTGTTAGCCTTCCATGTCTCAAGACCTTTGGTGAAGTGTTGGTCCAATCTTGGTTGTAGAAGCTTTTTTCCTTCTTCCGTTTCCAAGAATCCTTTCACCTTGTCCGCTGACACGGCTGATAGTTCCCCTAGAAACGTTTGTACTTCTTCATTCTCTTTATTTTGCTCAAAAAACTGTCTGATTTCTTCAATATTCATTCTTTTTCATCCTCCAAGCCATGTAGTGCGAGCCTACATGTCAATGTTTTCCGTCTTTTCACGACTTCCGGCAGGTCGTGGTTCAGTCTCTATCTCCTCATCGAAACTATAAATAGAATCGATTTTCTCTTCATTCATTCGATCTAATTCGTATTGCACATCATCAACGAATGTAAGAAGTGACAGCCTTGTTTCTTCACTTACAAGACCTTTGAGTTTCGCTGTTGTTTCTGCTTCTTCTGCAATGTTCGCTGGAAGGTTTCGTGTAAATGTAAACCACACCTTCAAATAATCATCACCTCTGATAGCGGCGTTTTTCCTTGACCAAGCAGAGCACAGTAATTTATATTGATACCTCAATGCGGCAGTCATTTTCCGCTCCATAGTGATACATTTGTTTTCTAAAGCCATGAGTTTGTAGCGCATCGCCACCCCAGTTAGGTTACCGCCAAAAGCTTCATCTGAGAAATTCACAGACTTTGAAAAACGCATAATGTTTTCTTCTAAACGATTCAAGTGATTTTCAATCATTGTGTCGTTTATGTCTTTGGTCAGAAACTTTACATCATCGTTTTCACCAAAAAGCTCAAAGACTCCATGCTTTTTGAGGTTTTCGAGTGTTTCCTCGTCAGCTCCCGCACCCTTAAAGATAATGTAAGCAAGACGCAACTGCTCAATCTCATTTGATGCGTCTGATAATGTACGGTCATAGGCATCAATCAATGAATAAACCTTTTCAGCATCACCCATAAGCTCGTCGTTGTTTGGCAAGCCAAATAAAGGACAGTGGTCGAATAGATGTTTAAGAATATCAACTAATGTCCATCCATTTTCAAGCTTCTCAAAATAGTAAACTTGAGAAGAATCATAAAACTCCGCTTTGTCACGTTTTATCTGCTTTCCGTCTATCCAGGTTGTTACCTCATAGTACCTAAGAGCATATTCAGGTTCGGTTATATTATTTCCGATAACGGCTACTTCCCACGGATCAATATTTATGGTTCGTACTTCGCCTGACTTATCGACATAAGCCAATCGAGTAGCATAACCACAAATAGCCGCTTTCTTTCCTAATTCGCTGTCAGCATCTTCAATGGTGTTGAGTAGATTAAATCTATTGATCGCTTCTTCTAAAGCGTTTGATTTAACTTTGTTTTTGTCCACCTCATAAGTGATAGGATGACCAAACATGTAACCTATTTTTGTATCAACAATTTCACTGTCAAAGCCATTGTTTAAGCGATTATTGACTCGATCATCTATCCTTAATATCGCACCTGTTTCAAAGTCTTCTTGATGCTCCAATTGAAAAGCATCCCTTCGTAGGATTGGCACACCCTCGATAGATGCTTTGTATCTTTCATATTGACTTATCATCATAGAGCGTTTCTCTTTATGTGCATCAATAATGGCTTGAATGACCTCTCCCGTTATTTCACTCTTTCTTAAATGCTGTAAAAACTCATTCATTTGATCACCTCTCTCCTTTGCGCCTCATCGGTTTATTATGTGTATAAAGGGCATACCTCACAGCATCGAGCACATCGTCCCATTCTTTAACTGGGTCACCCGTCTTTTGATTCCATACATACATGAATATTTCTTGTTTGAAACGTTTCACCCTGTCTTCAACGACAAAAAGCCTGTTCTTTTTGAACAAGCCTGCTACCTCCTCTATACCAGACACTACAGCCTTATCAGCATTCAAGGCTCTTATCCTTTCACGCCTGAACCTAACAACATGTTCTGGCCGAGCGGTATCACAATAAAAGTTAATGCTGCCGTATCGCTCTTTTATATCTTTCGCCACTTTGACCCAGTAATCTATTTCTTCATGCTGCGCTGCGTGCTCTTCCAAGAGATAATAATTTTGCTTATCATCCTCACCAATAACAATGATGGAACCAAAATGTTCATACCCCCAGTCAACCCCAGCGAAGTATTTTACAAAGTTGACTTGATCTAATTGATCTGACTGGATGTAATGCACATCTTTGTTAAAGTCTTTGTATATTACGCCTTCTGGCGCAACCCAATAGCCATAAATATCCCTATCCGTAAACATACCGCTCGGTGTTGATGCGATTATACTCTCTACGTATTCGGGGTCAAGAAAGTTATTATCAAACAGGGAAAAATGGAAAGCTCTTATGTTTAGTCTCCCGTTTTTAAGTCGTTGCCCGTCTTTGTCAATGTAATCTTTTTTAACTGTGTGCATTGGGTTTTCAGGGTTTGTATCCATTAAAACCATTGCGCCTTTGTATGAGCAACGGGATATAACTTCCTTTACAAATGAATCGTGCAGAGCGGTTGCTTCATTTAAGAATGCACCGGCAGACGTAAAACCTCTTGCCTTTTTCCACGAGTCGACATTAGCACCATCAAAGCAATAGACTCGATTACCAAATATCTCAACAGCATTTGCTTTGTCGAGTTTCAATTCCTTTTCTAATATCAATTCAAGATCATTTAATACGTTACGTTTGATAGCTGCTTGAGTAGCACCGCCAATGATAAATGAAAGCCCCTTGTTTTGAAACTTGCTTATGTGTGCTAGGAATGCCAAAAGGAGCACGAATGTTTTTCCTGCTCTCTTTGCTCCACTACACAAAAGTATTTTAGGACGCTCTTTTATGAAGCATTCCCAGACCTCTTTCTGCTTCTTATTCAATTCCAATGTTCATTCACCATCTTTTGAAGCATCGTGGCTATTTTGTTTTCTTTGTTGCTTTCTTTGCCACTGTCAATGGACTTTTTAGTCTTTTCGATATTTAGGCGCATCTGCTCCAATTTAAACCGTCTTTCATCTGTTTCATGAGCTAACCCTTCAAACTGTTTTATCAAACTTCTAAGCTCTGACATTGCCCTAGATTGAGCATTTAGAAAAGTAGCATGCCTATCCCATGCAAACTGGAATTCGTATTCTTCTTCCTCAATATCAGCGGCATCTGAAACGACTGACTTTTTCTTTTTAAGCTCTTTGATCATTTCGTCTTTACTTTCAACGAACATGATCTTCTGTGCTCTTACGATTGCAGTAAATTGAATCTGTATTTGCTCCCACAGCATGTCTACTGGCGAAAACTCCTGAATGTCCTGCATGATTTCAAACGCATCTGCCGGCATGTGCTTTGAGTAAAAGCCGTGTGTCTTTGCGTTTTGGTTTCTTGGTGGAGCACCGTCGCTATTTCCTACAGCGTTTTTGTTGCCGGGTTGCCCACCTTTTTTTGTGTGCACACTTTTTTCATTGGGTGCACCCTTTTTCCTTTCCCAACCATGCCGCTTTTTCCACGATTTTATGGTGTTGATCGACACCCCGTATTTCTCGGCAAGGTCCTTGTATTTCATACCTTTGACGTAATCTTTCTGCGCCTGAATGTGCTTGTCTGCCATTTACATTCACCGCCGCCTCCTTCTGATTCGTGTTGTTTTGGAAAAGATATTCCCTCTAAACCACCACCGTGCTCAAGCCGTTAACCGCCAATTGTCTATCCTGAGACTTACCGGAAGCAGTTTACAGGGAACAAAAAAAGCACCTTAATAGAGGCGCCATTTTATTCATTATTAGATTGTTAAGAGTTATCACTTGAATTACTTTGATTTTTAAACTCATTTACTCTGTCCATAAAATATTCTAGGTTTCTAAGGAAATAGTGATAATTTATCAGCATAATCATTATTAGAGCACCATTACCAATTTCAAGTATTATCGTTTTTTCGCTGAGTAAGTTTAGATCTGTCTTACAGAGGATTGCTATAGTCACAAATGACAGCATTAAGCTTGTAAGTAAGCCTCTTCTCGCATGTAGTTGCCCTAAACGATAACTGTATATGTTTTTAATTCTTTTCCCAAGTTCTTCTTCTTCAACGATTCGCTTATCAATCTTAAATTCTTTATCAAAGTAAACTAACCATTTTCTTTTTCTGTATTCTGGAATTACGAACCAGAAAAACAAACTAATCTGATGAATGATATGCCCTAAAATTAATCCTAGTGCTGCTGCTAGTGCAGTAAAACCTACTAGCGAGAAACCTTTATACTTTAGAATTTGGGGTATATACTCTGGTTTGTTTATTAAATACAGCAGGGTTATAAATATCATAAACACCCATCCAGGGAGTCCCCATCTTACTAAATATTTAGATTCAAAATTCACCTTTATCGCCCCCACCTTATTATCGGTGAAAGGAAAAGACAAAGGAACCATTTGCGAAATTTGTCGAACGAAAATCACTTTTCATCCTTTTCTTGCCTTTACTTGCTCAAATGTTTTTAACATGTAACCTGTAACAATTCTATCCTTTCTGTCTTTATCCAAAAGCCACATAACAATTAGAACCGATATAATCACAATCAAAAATCCTAATATTTTAATTACATTAACATTAAATACAGCCGTAAGATATGCAACGAATAAAGGAATCACTGCCATTAAGTTTCTTCTAACAGGATCTAAACTGTTATCCAAATGATAAAATCTAGCAATTGCAAAATCTATGGAATCCATATCTAAGCTGCGAAGTAAAGACAAGTTCTTTTGATAATGCTCCTTCGTATTACCGAATATGAATATCTTTTTAAAATAAGAAACTAAATCTTTCTCTGGATATGTGTAGATCACATCTTCTAATTCCTTTAATTGTTCGTTCTTTTGTTTATTATTAGTTGTGGTTTTCTTCTTTTTACTCAATTTCCTTCACTCCTCAATATTATTATCGGATAAGATTGATAAAGTTGAGGAGTCTACAAAATTTGTCGAACGAAAGCGCCCTTCATAAATAGGTGCAGTCGTAAGACAAAAAAAGCACCCTTTAGCTGCGGGTGCAATCAACGTTTCTTTTTATAGCCTTCAATATCTTTTCTCAAGAATAGGCGATCTCTGTTTGTAGTTTTAATCGGAATCAATGTTTTGTAATCAACCAGCTGCTTAAGATTCTGCCGGCTGCATCCGATAATCTCAATGGCTTCAGATGTCGTAATGACTTCTTTATCCATGAATTCTCTCAGCTCGTCAATACTTTCAAAAACAAATTTAGTCATTCCGCGTGTTCCTCCATTTAAGGATGATATTTATTATAGTGATTACCAACCAACTAAGAGCCAAAACCATTGTAATGATATCCAGGGTGTCTAAATTGCTGTAATCTTTATCAGCAAATACGATGACGAACAGAATAAAGAATAAAATTGTTGAGCCGTCTAGTATTTTTTTCATTTGTTTGAGCATGGAACACAAAGTGTTATAATATGGTGAGGGGGAAGTGATCCCCCTATTGGGTTATTTGCGACGTTTCTTCTTGGCGGGAGAACGTCGTTTTTTGTTTTTATTATCCTTCATTTCCTTGATGTTCTTGACCATCGTTGTAATTCCGGTAAGGATTGCAACCAGCCAAGCCAAGTCCCGAAGGATAATTTCAACCATTTCCATGCTCTCTCAACACCTCCTTTCGATACTTTAATTATATCAGTTATATTTACCATCGTCAATATAAAATTCGTAATATTCTTTTATTTTCATCATAACAAAAGAGCATCATTACGATGCCCCATTTTAACCAACTATTAATTTAACCGAAATTTTGACCCATTCGTCAGGAGATTCATTTTCTAAATCTAAATGCGTGAATTGAGCTGTGTACTTTACATCATCATTTAAAAACTTTGAAAACTCTTTGGAATAGTATTTTGGTACATATCCAATTCGTTTATTATCTTTTGTAAAAACTGCAACAGCATACTCATCATATTGATTATCTGGTTCGGATTCGAGTTTAACCTGATCATCAATATTGATTTTATCAGCATTTTCTTGAATTTCCCCATATCTGGCACCTGCTAAATCAAATACAACCTCAAAAGGAGAATCTTTTTTATACTTAATGCTCTGTATAAATTCAAAGTTGTCTGTTGCTAACCTTCCACGTGTTGCTTCGAGGATCTCTAATTCTGTAGCAGTAGATTCTAAACCATAACGATCTAATATTTGTGGATAATCTTTTCTTTTAGGCTTAGGCAAACGATTTTTAATGCTAACGAACAATTTCCCCTCTGATTTATAAATTACATCTATATTTGGAAAGTTAGGGTAATCTTTAAATCCGTTCTTCTTCGCTTCATAAACTTCAGGTTTTTTATATTTAAAAATATAAGTATCGGATTCAGAGTTATATTTCAATTCCCCAACAACAAAACGACTTCTAGATTCTTCATCTTTCCATATCATCAATAAATTATCGATTTCTTTATTCATTTTATCACCAATTTTTAGAATAATTTCTTTTCTTTTTTTAATGTAATTTATAACAAAACATTTTTGATTCTTAGTAATCACATCTTCAGGGATACCAGTAACAATTCTTTCAATTTCATCATCAGTTAATGAATTTATTTTATCAATATTATTTTTAACCTCAGCAGGAAATATACTTAGTAGCCTTTTTAACATAAGGAAATGATTTTCTTTTTTCTTATCGAGCCAACCTATTTTCCCTTTTCCTCTATATATAAAACGAAGAAAGTCACTCTCCGACGAATTATAATTCTTTGCCACTTCATCAGTTAGTTCTCTTCCTAGGCTTGCACTATTATCGTAAAGAGGAGAGATAAACTCTTCATCATGTTTCTCATGTCTAGTGATCCCCCAATTATCTTGATGTCTATCACCATTACCAACTAATGCGTCAAAAACTATTATCTTTAGAAAATCCATAAACAGATCAAATCTACTCAAGACCTCAAAAATCAGCTGAATATTATAACCATTATTTTTTTCGTAATCATAATTTACAGGAAAGAAATTCCCCCCGTCATAATGATTATAGCCAGCACTCTTATTCACAAAAAAATAACTTAGACAGCCGATCGCACCATTTCTCCTAGCAATATCTACTTCGGCACACTCAAACCCAATTACCTTAGCAATTTCACTGCAAACTTTTTCAGCCCAATGTTCTCCACGGTTTTCTCTAGGTATCTTGAACATTGCTATTTTCCCATTTTCAGGATTTCTCAACCATACCTTGGTTCGCTCTCCAACACCTGGACCATTATTTAAGTCGTCTATTTCCCATTCAGATACATCAATAATACGGTAAGCGATTTGATATCACCTCTATATGGATAGTTTGAAGTTTAATATTTAAACAAATTATACCATACTAGCAAAGCTTATAAGACATGTTCAATACAATTAATTGTTATGCTAAACAAAACAAACTATAATTAATTCTATTTTTCATTTTCAAACGGGAACGCTCAATGTTTTTCTGCACTGTTCCTTTTTTTATGTTCAGCAGCTGGGCGATCTCTTCGAAAGACATGTTTTGCACAGTATGCATGATGAAAATGTCCTTCTCTCTTTCAGTGAGTACCGAAAGGGCATCAGCAATTCTTTCTTTGTCCCAATCGCTTACCTCTCCTTCTGGCTCCTGATTGATCGCATATTCTTCTGGCATTGCATCAATGATACGTGGATCAGCAAGAATCGTTCTTTGATAAACGTCCCTTCTGTCAGCTCCCCGGCGTGCTCCTGGTTGTCTTCCGTTCTGCAGCCATTCGAGAGTGAATTCAATATCGCTGATCATACTACCAATGATTTTCTTATCGTTCTTTTGTTCTGCTGTCATTTCATTTTCTGGTGTTTCCGAGAATGCCCGATACATCTTTCTCGCTTCTTTTAACGCTCTTTTGTATTCAATGATTAAATCCTGCATGTTTATCCTCCTCTTATTTACGCTTAAAAGCGCCGCCTTTGGCTCTTTTTAACCTCTGCATGTTTTGCCCCATCAGCTCACGTATCTCTCTGTCAGTGAGCTTCTGCGTGTTCTTTTTGGGCTTTTCCTTCTTCATGTTCATCCTCCGTTCAGGTAAATAAAAAACGGACACCAACCAGCACCCTTAAAAGGTGTTGATCAGTGTCCGCAGGCTCTCCGTCTTGGACTTATTTAGTTGTTAAGCCATTGCCTTAATATGAAGATCCGTAATCCATTTCATTAGTCCTTCAAAAGTCGGTTCGCGTTTTTCAAGATGGCAGTTAATCATATACATTTTCAGATTTTCACCCACATCAGCAAGCCATTCTAATCCAAAATATTCTGCATAAGCTTTCTGTTCATAGTCTTCTAACATATCCGCCATTTTCTTTGCAGTCATTTTCGTCATTCCGTTTCCTCCTAAGCCGCTAGGCTGTTTAATTTCCGAAAAATCCAGCAATCAAGATGATGCCAATGAATACAAGTATCGGAATCAATACAAGTGCGTTTGACTCACGTTTTGCTAAGACCACGTTCCCCTCGATCACGAGATCATCATTTTTGCGTACCAGCATCGGCACCACGTAATCCGGCACTCGGAGATATGTAGCCGCATCCTCGATTGTCATTGCTTGATGTTTGCAGGCTTTGACAGCCTGCGACAGTTCAACGTGTTTTGGTAGACTCATTATTTCCCCGCCTCCATTAGTAAAGATCGTTGTAAGTTTTTCAGTTCAATGGTGACATCGGCTAGTTGCTCCGTAGCTCTGTTTGCCTGTGTTTCAGCCTTTTTCCATTCATTCAAATACTGCTCATTCTTTTTGTTTGAAAACCTCAATTCTTGCTTTAGACGCTGAATCTCGTTGTATAGGTCCATATCTGATTCGATAACAGGTACGTCCACTTTTTGGAGAAATTCAGTTGCAAAGTATCCTGAAAAACCTTCTAGGAAAACAGCAGGTGCGCTTGGATTAAATTCATCACCTGCACATGTCCACACTCTGCCCTCGTTCAATTTCGCTTCTAAACATGTATGCATTACGACCATGTCGCCTTTTTTGAGTTTCTGGCTCATAATCTCTCAACCTCCGATTTATTTGATCTTGTATCCTATTTCATGGTCAACTCTTGCAAAGTGACCTTTAGCAGTTTGAATGATTGTTTTTCCGTGTTCAGGTGCATCAGTAATGTGGGCGGTTCCTTCGTTACCGTCTATTACGATGATGCGAACCTTGCCATGTTCTAAATTCTGATGAATAGTTGTTTCAAAGTCTTTTATTTCTTTTGGTTGGTTCATCCGCTCCGCCCCCATGTGTTATAATTAAAGTGTCAGTTTTAATTAGCACTGGAGCTACGGCTTCGGTGTTTTTTTATGCCCATTTATCCATTTGGAACGTTGGTGATGGTTTTAGTTCTTCTCGATACACAATAGGGTGCTTGGCTAGATATTCCTCAAGCTCTTCTTTTGTCATCTTCCATTCGATGACTGGACCTGCTACATATGGGTTGTTAGGCTTTCCGCTAATGTTTTCTCCCTCCAATCTTAGGTATTTCTGCGCCGCCCATTCGTTTACAATCTGACCCAAACCGACTAGCGCAATGTTTAAACTGTGAACAACGTGTCATACATGCCATGAGTTTATCTTCCTGCCTTACCCACAACGGACGATCGTCTGCGATTACCACGTTTAACAGTTGACTTCCCCGCCTTTCCTTTTGGCTTAAGCTTTTTGAGTTTGTCCAGCTCGATAAAGCCATATGATTTGTCATAAGCAAGGACTTTGAGCGGTGTCTCATATTTGCGTTCATACAGTTTTCGCTTGATGGCAAATTCCTTTGTTTCCACGCCTTTGATGTCGATGATCTCTTTAGTTCCATCGAGATTAGTGATCTCAAAGTCTGCAATATATTCAATCTTCCGAAAAGTCTTGTCGTTCTTTTTAAATGCTTCTTGCAGCAGGTAACGTGGTTGCAATGCAAAATCTTTTATCTGCTTCGCCTTCTTAAGCCATTTCAGTTGCTGATAGTATTTGGCTTCTGCCCTGCTATCAAACGTGATGCCGTCTACTACCGTTTTGCGTGCGCCGTATTTATTGGACATGGTTTGTTTCCCCTCGCTTTCCGTTGCTGGAAGTGCTTTTTCAGTTCGGCAACGAGCTTTGCTTTTTCTGTGTCAGTTAGGTTAGTTCGTTTTAGTAAAGTCGTGATGCTAGGATTCATTGCTTTTGACCTTTGTTACCTCCCGTCATCCCGCCCCCATTGCAGGAGCTTCCTTTCTCTTGATGATGCCGTGAAAGCTATAGTAATTAGTGCAGCCATCGTCTTCATGCTGTCTTATCTTCCAGTGCTTTCGCTTTCAACAGCATTTGATTTAATTGCTCGATGACTGGCTTTAGGCTCTGTTTTCGCCCTGTATGGTTACAATCAGGACAAGGGAAGAAGCCCGCCATGAAAGTATTTTCGTTTATGACGACTTTCTCGCCATTGCATGTGTTGCACATTTTAAAACGCTCCTTCTAGCCGGTGATTCAGCTTGATGTTTTTTTGGATTGTTACAGCATAGTTTTTACACATTGAGTAAAGCCGAGTGCCAAACGCTTCATCCATTTGAATAAAATCCTCAAATGTCAGTTCAGATGAAAGCATGATTGGTTTTTGATGTTGATAACGATAGTTGATAATTTCTTGCATTTGCAGAAATGGCCATGTCTTTAGCTCATCATTTTCATTTGTCCTTGATTTGAATAGATCATCAATAAAAAGCACGTCTATGTTTTTTAAGAGATCGATTTTCTCTGGTAACTTATCAAAATCTTTTCTAAGATCAGTCATGCCTTCAAGGTACGGAAAATACAGAACAGGAATTTTATATTTTTCAATAAATCCGTTGGCAATAGCCGTAAGTAAATGCGTTTTACCTACTCCCGACTGCCCTAATAGAGCAATGCTGTTTTCATCGGTGTTTTTTATATCTTGAAATGCCTTCGCATACTCAAAGGCGCATTCTCGCATTTCTTGTATAACTTGAGGTTTCCCATCAGTTTTGAAATTGCTAAAAGTCATTTTTTTAAACCGTTCAGATATATTGCTGGCGCTTATCAATTGCATTTGTCTATTTCTTGCTGCCCTTTCCGCCACACATTTACATTGACGAGAAAATGTTGTTTTCCAATACTTTGCATCTTGAGGACTGCAAACTTTTCCGGCAAGAAAATCATCTTCACGAACCATTTCATGGTCAGCTAAGTCGAAACGCTTCCCCTCATTTCTCATGCGCTTTTCTGTTTCTTCATGAATTCTATAAACGATGATGCCTTTGTCTTTGCAAACATCACACTCATACGTTTCTTCTGATTCTAAGACGTCCTGTTCCGAAGATTGGAGCGACTTTAGATTGACCATCATTCTTTTGATCACCTCGTCCAGCGTTGCCTTTGCCATCCTGCTTGCCTCCTTTGTTAATAGGGTTGTATAACACTGCGGACACCCATCCTATTGACTTTTTGTTTTTCTCAACTGCTTCTTTCATCACTTCCAAAACCTTTTCTGTTCCGTGGTCATCAATCAAATGATTGATCTTTTCAGCATTAAAGACATTCAAGGTTCCGCCGAAATTACTTTCATAAAATTCAAATGGGTTCATTGGCTTGTCGTCCTCCTGTCGTGTTGGTTTTTCTTCTTTTGGCTTTTCAGGTTCTTTAGGTGCAGGGCTTGTGGCATTTTCGAGACTGATTATTCGGTAACGTCCAGCTTTCTTGCCTTGTGAGAGGTATTCAATTCTTCCTGCCTCGACCAAAATTTCTCGATGTTTGATCAGCGTATTTTCGGAAATCTCAATCTTCGCTTGCAAAGTAGTATTTGAAGTGGTGAACCACTCCCGCCACCCTGCCTTATTGTTAATGTGCAAAAGATGAAACCATAAAGCTTGGGTTGTAGCAGACAACGGATTAGTTTCCAGCCAATTCATAAAGCCGTTTATTTCTTTCAGGTAATTCAAGCCCCTACCTCCTTTCGCATAGAGCTGTCATTCCGTCGATGCGGACAAGCTGTAATCCTGTTTCATTTCTATTGATGTATCCCTCGACATACTTGCGGAACAACTCTGACCTATTGGGTACCCCTTCTGTCATCCACACATAACAGAAGGGAATAGGCACTCTAATTAAATGGGAGTTCGTCATCTTTTATATCCACCGCTTCACCATCGAATGGGTCAGCATCATTTGACCTCCTTAATTCCGAAACGCCTTGAGTGCGTTTCTTTAATTACTTTTTGATAAACGTCAGGAAAATGCTCTTTCAGTTTGTTTGTGTCTACTCTCTTAGACACGACAGGCTTCCAAGTTGCTTGATACTTACCAACAAAACCAGTTTCAGCATCCTTCATTTCTTGCTTGATTTGGTTTTCAAGCTCTTTTGCTTGCGTCTGTAATGCGGCAATCTCTGCTTTTAGTCTTAGATAGTGTTGAATCCGCTCTTTATTTGCACTTGTAAGATCAACAACTTTGGTACTATCAGATTGGGCGTATTTTTTCTTTAAAAACTCTTCCGCCGCACTAGAACCATCCAACGGAGGAGCAACGCCACTTAATACATGGTCATTCCAAAAATTCACGACTGATGAAAAGATCATTTCAATCAGTTCTTCATCCCGTTCAACCTCTTTCCAAACGAATTGATTCCCACCAATCAGCACAGCAAAGTACCCTTTTTTGTATTCAGGTCCAAGAATGCCTAAATAATATTGCACCTGAACAATGTAACTGGCAGGAATCTCATCATCTACCCACTCTTTTGCGTTATATGCTGATGTGGTTTTGCATTCAAGAATCGCCTTTTCTCCCACGATCATGCGGTCAATGTTCGCTATAATCATAGGGTGGTCGGGATGCTGTAGAATGGCATTTCTTTTACGAACTTTCTTGCCGCTTCTAATCTCAAATTCTTTTGCGACGATTTCTTCAAGAATGGTTCCAAAATAAGCTGCATCACTCTGCTCATCTTCTAGCAAGACTTGTCCAGTCTTTTCTAGCCATAATTCAAATGGTGTTTTCCATTTGCTCAAGCCAAGCACTACAGCGGCATCCGAACCACCTATCCCCTTTTGTCGAGAGAGAAGCCATTCTTCATGAGACATATTAGCTGTAGACGAAAGGACTTTCGCTTGCATCACATACTCACCTTTTGGCGATAAGCCGCTTGTCCTAGCTGGATGTATTTCTGTTTGGCTTGAGCATTCGGGAAGCAGAACATCGGTTGTCCTTTTTTGTAGTCAATCCATCCGCCTGCCTGTTCTAAACGCTTCTGCGCTTCCCTTCTTTGATCAAAGGTGATTTGATATTTTGACATCATGTATACCTCCATTGATTTTTTATAGAAGACTTGGTATACTGTTCGTACCTAATCGAAGCAGTACACCTTTTTAAAACTCGCTATGCCAAGCGGGTTTTTTTATTTGTCTTCATCGTCTTCATCTTCGTAACCGTCTCTTTCAAACTCGTCCTTCCAATGACTTTTCGGATAACCAAAACTGTTAATTTGTGTGATCATTGGATGCTCAATATTCAATGGTTTTTGCTCCTTTCAGTTCGAGTAACTAGCTCAAGGCGAACCCCATGTTTTTTCTGTATATCTGTTGCTACTTCAAACAACTTTCCCTTGTTGTTCATGCGAACTAAATCTTCTGAAATGTTTCTAATGCTTCCAGCCAAACTTGCAACTTCTTCGTAATCGCCGTCTTTCAAAGACTGGTAAGCAATGTATAAAAGCTCTTTTACACTGTCAATTTTTGCTTCCGCCAGCGGAATATCTTCACGAATGAATTGTTTTTCAATCATGCTAGTACCGCCTCTCTATCCTGTCGTTTATGCATAGCTACCTCTGCGACAATGGCTTTTTTTGACCATTTTTCAGTTAGATCAGTTATTTTCAAACCAAACTCTCTTGCCATGGAGTACATGAGCGTTTTGTTTGCCTGTGTCAGATCGTATATCTGTTTTATGGCTTGCATCGGAAGCTCACCATGCTTACTGGGGCGGGTATTGTTCATCCATTCCGCAAGCTCTTTCGTTGCTTGTCTTGCATCTTCCATTTCGTGTATAAGATTTATCAATGCCTTGTGAGCACAATCATTTAAGGCGGGGTCGATTGGTGCGGCTGCCATTGGGTGAAGCTTAAAAATGAAATGCACGAGATCAATATGTTCATATGCTCCACAAGCTTTAAACCAGTTGATGCACAATTCAGGGGTAAGTCTGACATAACCGTTTTCAATGTCTGATACATTTCTTTGATCACGCCCTCCGATTAAAGTGCCTAGCTGATACTGGGAATATCCGGCTTCCTTCCTCACTCTCCTCATGATTTCGGGTAAATTCCGCTGATTATACGGACTGTTCTGCATTTGTTCTCCTCCTGCTTTATTCAGTTTTAATTGGTAAAATTTATTCATGAAAGGGCACAACAGGACTTATGAAACCCTGCGTGGAACCCAGTTAGTGATTAGGCTGTTTCTGACGCTAGAAATTTATTAATAAAGTAAACTTGTCCTTTTCCAGTCACTTTGGGAGTGCGTGTTGTTCTAACCGAGCCATCAGGATTGTTGACCGCTCTCTTTTTAATCTCAAACAGCCCCATATCCATACTGCGCTGTGTTGGGAGATTATATGATTCACCTTTTTTGCGGATTAAGTATCCATTCTCTCGTAACCATTCAAAGAGTTTGTTTGGTCCGATTTGCACGTTGTTTTGTTGGAGGATTTTTGCCAATTCTCCAACAAGTACAGATGATTCAGACGTTTCGACTGCGTCCGCAAAAAGTGCTTTAGGCTTCATTGCTTTAATCTGCTTGCTTTGTTCTTTCATCGTTTGCAAAGTTGCTTTGAAAAAATGTTTTGTTTGTTCATCAGCCTGTGGCAAGTACGTTTGAATGAATAGGTCATCGTTTGCTACATATCCGCCTGTTTTACGAATGGTAGGTAACACTTCATGAGTAATCCATCTTCTAAAATTTTTGAGTGTTTCTACTCTGTTTTTGAATTGTTCTTCAGTCATATGTGATTTTCTCTGCGGCTGCATATTGAATAAAAGAGAGTACAATCCAGATTCATTTAGTAAGGTCATTTTTTGTAATCCACCAGGGGTATTCACAGGTGACACACCCTTCTCATCTTCATCTAATCTTGCGAGAGAACGTCTGTAATTCGTGTCACCAAAAACATCACATACATCCTTTGCGACAAACCAAGGTTGTCCATCTTGAATTACTGTTCGAACCTCTTGATTTTGATAGTTGAAAATCTGTTGTAATTGATTCATGTTTTAGCCTCCAATTGGTTTTTTATCAAAAAACAGTTCATCAATAGTGGTGTCAAAAAAATCAGCTAGAATTTTGGATTCCTCTAAAGAAAATCTAATTGAACCATTTTCCTTTTTAGAATACGTTGCTTTTGTTATGCCTAACGTTTTCGCCATTACATCTTGGTTGAAATCGTACTGATTTCTTAGTCTTTTAAGATTCTCTGGGAATTCGGTTGCTAACCTTACTGGTTCAAGATCAATCCTAAACTCCTGTTCTAAGTTAGCTTGTAATAGTTCTGAGTCGTCAAACTCCACTTTGGCGGCTTTAAAACTAAACAAGATGTCTACGTTCTGTTTAACTCGGTTCCATTCTGATTGTGTGATTCCGTCTAAAAAATTGGTGAGTTGTTCGATCTTGTTCTTGTTCATGTGGTGACTCCTTTCTTGAAGTAATCTGTGTTTTCTTTCATCCATTCGGTATGAAGATCAATCCATTCAAGCAGCTGTTTAGTTGGAATGTTCCTTCCTAGCATCGGATTCTTTGGAAAGTCTGATCTGGCTACTAGCTCTGCCATTTTTGTTTCTTTACATCGAAGCACTTCCATTGCTTCTTTACGGGTTAAAACTGGCTTAAGAGCATATTTGGTTCGGCCGTCTTCAACGCCTTTTTCATAAGCTGCCTGAAACAGCTTTTGCATTTGATCTTGAAACACTGTTGCTGTCAACTCGTCAAAAGTGATAACTGTTTGTGGCATGATAAACCTCCTACGCTGTATTTGTATGAGAATCTTGTTCTTTTTGATTAAAAAAAAGAGTCTTTATATCCGTACCTAAAATTTCACTGACCTTAAACGCATCATCCATTTTAGGGTTAGAGTAACCATTCTCCCAGTTAGAGATAGTTGATTTTTTACAATCGAGCATAAAAGCAAGTTCTTCCTGCGTTAATCCTTTGGCTTTCCTAGCTTGAACCAATTTGAAGTTTTTCATCTTGCTCACCCCCTTTGTATAAGATTCTTGTACTTGTTGATTTCATTATAAGTATAAGAATCTTGTATGTCAACACAAAAGTATGAATTTCTTATACTTTTGTTTAATAAGATTTTCTTTGTAGTACAATAAACTTGTACTTTTAAATTGGAGGAAACTGTCATGTTATCTAAAAGGTTAAAGAGTGTCAGAAAAAATAAGGGGTTAACACAAGAAGAATTAGCTAAACGTGTTAAGACAACTAAAGGAACAATAAGTAATTATGAGAATGGGCATAGTACCCCTTCTAATGAAATGTTAAAAGACCTAGCTGACGCATTAGATACAACGACAGATTACCTTTTAGGGAGAACCGACAACATTAATGAACATACATCTGAATTTTTTATTAATGACCCTGACCTTCAAATTGCATTTAAAGAAGCCTCTGACTTTTCTGAAGAAGCTAGGAGACAAACAATAGACTTTATCAAATACATCAAAGAGAAGGAAAAAAAGAAGGGTAGAAAATAAAAGCTGTGGTCAACCGAATAAACCCTTTTAAACTACATTTACATTATCTCTAAGAGGTAAAAATATACCTGAAGTATAAAAAAACGTATTAGAAGGTAAATATGACGTTTTAAATCAACCTAACTTTTTTTATTCTTTTTAAAAAAAATCTTGCATTATTCATTTGAGTATGTTATTTTTTAAAATCTTTTAATTATTTATATATATTTATATATTATTTAGTTTAATTAATGCTGAAGGTTCTGCCTCAAATTTTGAGGTAAATCATTCAGTTGAAACTATTTCAACCTCAAAATTTACGGTTGAACATTTAGGCTTTTTAATCAGATAAAAGAGATAAAAAGTAAGAAATTCCTTTATTTAGTCGATATAATATAAATAGATTGCATTTCATTATAAAAGGGGGAATTACAATTGAAAAAATGGTTATTAGGTATTGGGGCTTTGACTTTTAGTTTTTCTTTAGCTGCTTGTAATTCGGAGGACTCTTCAGCAAAAGACGATAAAGCCAATGAGAAGAAAACAACAATAAAAACTGAAGAAAAAACGGAAGATAAGACAACGAAAAAGACAGATTCTGCAACAGAAGAAAAATACAAGTTCTCTAACGAATCTGGTGACTTTACAATATTAGCCGGCTACAAAAATGATCAAAGCGATAAAGAAAAAGGTTTTATAAGCTTAGATTTTCAAGGCTTTAAACTTAAATTTATGCCTGTTCTCGTAGACATTAAATTGTCTGATTCCATGAAACAAGAAGAAGAATTTAGTGGAAAAGATACAATCAGAGCGATTATGATCTCAACAGAGGCTGAGAACACTGCTGATCACGATGTAGACTATAACGGAGATATTACGGTCATTACAGATACAAAAGAACAGCTTACCGCAGATAGTGGACTGTTGTCTAACAATCCTATTGTTATGACCTACCAAGGCAAAGTTAAAGAGCAAGGCTTTTTCTTGATTCCGTTAAAAGATCAGAAATCTACTCCTAAAGAGCTGGAACTTAGATTCACGCCGCCATACAAAGTGGAAAACGGTGCTGTTAACACCGAAACAGGTTTAATGGGTAAAGAACAAGCAATAAAAGTAAAATATACTTCTAGAGAATCATTATAAAGAATGCCCTCATAGTGGGGCTTTTCTTTTCAATCAAAAATAGAACATATATTCTTATTTTAGAGGTGATTAGGTGAAAGGACTATCTCATTTAGAAGAAGAAGTGAAGAAAATATACACAAAATTAAACATGCTTACGCCAGAATTGATTGATATGGAACTTATGGCAGCTTCACTAAAAATATGGCTTCACTTTGAAAAAGAAGAACGAGCGTTGTCTTCTGTGTGAATGGCTCGTACAGCATGGTTATTGATAAGAGGCTATCTAAACAAGAACAATGGCAGGATTTTGCTCATGAGCTTTGCCATGTAGTTAAACACTATGGAAATCAGTTTGATATGCACAGGCTATTTCGAGAATTGCAAGAATATCAGGCTAATAGTTTTATGTATCATTTCTGTGTACCAACTTTTATGCTTGAAAATTTGAGCCTGCCTTCTTTACAATCTGAAGCGATTAAACTAATTGGTGACACCTTTAATGTGACTTACTCTTTTGCCGCTACCCGCTTAGAAATGTTTAGAAGAAAAAGCATTGCTTTTGCTTTATATGAGCATCCCTTAAAACAAATAAATTGAGGAGGAGACTGTATAACATGGCTTACTTTAGAAAGGTTCCAGCAAAAAACAAAAAAGGGTACACCTATTCTTTTACAATTGAGTTAGGTAAAGACCCCATCACAGGTAAAAGAAAGCAGGTTACACGTAGAGGATTTGAAACAAAGAAGGAAGCTGAAGTTGTAGCCAACGAAATTGAAAATCAAATTAATAAAAATACTTTTATTTTAGATAGTAACGTTCTTCTTTCATCACATATAGAAAAGTGGCTTGATCTAATTGCAAAAAGAAAAGTAAAGGAAACGACTTTCAAGAATTACCGCAGAGTGGTTAAAAACAAAATAATACCTTTGTTGGGCCATTTTAAATTAAACGAGATCAAACCAGCACATATTGAACATTTTATTGCAAAATTATTGGACGAGGGACTTTCTGAAAGATATATAGAATATATATTTGCTGTTCTGTATGGATCCATGGAAAAAGCGGTTGATTGGGAGTTGATTAACAAAAACCCTCTAGACAAAGTAAAGGTACCTCGTGGGCGCAGAAGAAAATACGTTACTTGGACACGAGAAGAAGTAAATAAATTTTTAAACGTAGCTAAGTTTGTGACAGCACCTGTATATCACGCTATTTTCACAACTGCCCTTTACACTGGCATGAGGCGGGGAGAACTTCTCGGGCTTAAATGGGAGGATGTTGATTTCGATGCTGGTACAATTCACGTAAGAAGAAATTTGATATATGATGACGAAGGCTTCCGTTTCGGCACATTGAAAACAGAATCATCGGAAAGAGATATTACAATTGAAGATTACCTAGTCGAATGTTTGAAGTCTTATCGCATTAAGCAACTTGAAATCAAAATGAGTTTAGGAAAGTTATATGATGATCAGGATCTTATTTTCGCTAGACAAGATGGCAGACCGATTTATCCTCGTACATTAACTGAAAACTTCAATAGAGCGACCAAAGAAGCCGCTCTACCAAAAATACGTATTCATGACTGCCGTCACACTCACGCAACGTTATTATTAGAAGCTGGTGTATCGTTAAAAGAAGTTCAAGAACGCCTTGGCCATTCATCTATTAAAATGACTGGTGATATTTACGCTCATGTAACTCCAAAAATCAAAGCAAGAACAGCACAAAAATTCGGTGATTACATGAAATTAGAAGGCTAAGTGGTCAAAATGTGGTCAAATGCGCTCTCGTGGCTCTTAAATCCTTGTTATTTAAGGGATAAAGATGCCACGCACTCCACATGATTCGTATGCGGAAACATATCCACAGGCTGAACTTCCTCTGTCACATACCCACCATCTTCAAGAATACGCAAATCACGAGCAAGCGTTCCTGGGTTACAGGACACATAAACAACACGGTTTGGTTTCATCTTTAAAATGGTGTTAAGCAGCGCTTCGTCACAGCCTTTTCTCGGCGGGTCAACGACTAAGGTATCTGCTTTGATGCCTTGTTTGTACCAATTCGGGATGACGATTTCTGCTTGGCCGACAGCGAATTCGACGTTGTTGATCCCGTTTAACGCAGCGTTTCGTTTTGCATCTTCAATTGCTTCTGGCACGATTTCAACGCCGTACACCTTGCCTGCTTTTTGTGCAAGAAATAAGGAAATCGTACCGATTCCACAGTATGCATCTATCACGGTTTCTTCACCTTGCAGCTCTGCATATTCAAGTGCTTTGTCATAAAGAACCTTTGTTTGGGCTGGGTTGACTTGATAAAATGAGCGAGCTGAAATAGCGAATTTGATATCGCCAATGGTGTCATAAATGTATTCTTCCCCCCATAAAACGGTCGTTTCGTCTCCAAAAATGACATTTGTTTTCTTAGAATTCACATTTTGCACAATTGACCGAACGTGTGGGAAGCGTGCTATAATCTTCTCAATCACCTGCTGCTTCTGCGGAAAATCAGCCGTTCTTGTCACAAAGACCACCATCATTTCACCTGTTGCGATGCCGCAGCGAACCATCACATGACGAAGCCAGCCTTTATGTCGTTCTTCGTTGTATGCTTTTATGCCGAACGCATTGCATATTTCTTTGACCGCCTGTACGACTTCATCATTTTCTGATTGCTGGATGAGACATTTTTCCATATCAATGATTTCATGGGTACGCTGCTGATAAAATCCTGCAACGAGTCCGCCTTCTCGTTCCCCAACTGGAACTTGTGCTTTGTTTCGATAATTCCATGGGTCGTTCATGCCGAGTACAGGATGAACTTTTACACGGCTCATATCAAGCTTTCCGATCCGCTCTAATACGTCCTTCACTTGTTTTTGTTTAAATAACAACTGACCTTCATAGCTCATATGCTGAATTTGGCAGCCGCCGCATTGCTTGTAAATGGGACATGGCGCATCTTGCCTGTACTGACTTTCCTTTGTCAGCTCCATGAGCCGTCCAAAAGCAAATCCTTTTTTGACACGAGTTACTTTGATGTTTCCTTGTTCGTCTGGAAGGGCATTCGGCACAAAGATGGGAAATCCCTCAATCTTCGCTACTCCTGCACCTTCGTGTGTTAAGTCCTCGAAGGTTACATTGTAGTATTCATTTTTTTGAACAGGTGGTTTCATTTTCACCAATTTTATCACCTCATTTGCAAAGAAAAACTTGGTCGCCTCAAGGAACCAAGTTCAATCTCTACCCTATTTTTTCAGCTGTTGCTTTTGGCACAATAAATTCAATATGGCGATACAGGTTTTCAAATTCACCTGGCAGCATGCCGCCGTATTCACCATCTAAATTGAGTTGCATTTTATCTTTTACATCTACTTTGACGCGATTCGCTTTTGTGTAGATGACATTGTTATCATGAATATGTTCGCCTCGTAATGCGAGGCTTATCACTCTAATGGCTTCGGCTAAATTCACCTTTTTCAAAATAATCAGATCAAACATGCCATCATCTAAAATGGAGTCAGGCGCTAGCTTTTCAAAGCCTCCTACTGAGTTTGTTAGTGAAACAAGAAACAGCATGATTTCTCCATGAAATAACTTGCCGTCATATTCAATTTCGACTTCTGTCGGGCGGATCGACGGAAGCATCTCCATGCCTTTCAAATAATAAGCAAGCTGTCCAAGCATCGTCTTCAGCTTACTTGGCACCTCATAGGTCAGCTCTGTCAACCGCCCGCCGCCCGCAATATTGATAAAATAATGTCCGTTGACTTTACCAATATCAAGCGGCTTTGCAACACCGTCAATGATCGCATCTGTCGCTTTTAAAACATCTTCTCTTGGAATCCCAAGTGCTCTTGCAAAGTCATTTGTCGTTCCGACTGGAATGATTCCCAATTTCGGTCTTTTTTCAAGCGGTGCTAACCCATTGACGACTTCATTGATCGTGCCGTCTCCACCTGCTGCTACAATTAAATCAAATTCTCTTTGTGCAGCTTTTTCTGCTGCTTGTGTCGCATCTCCTTCACACGTTGTCGCATGACAAGATGTTTCATAACCGGCTTGTTCAAATTTTTGCAAAACCTGCGGTAAATTCTTTTTAAATATTTCTCGCCCAGATGTCGGATTGTATATAATTCGAGCACGTTTCATTCATCATCATCCTATATTCATTATGCAATCTATTTTCAACACTAACAACCTTTAATTATACTATGAGTTTTGAAAATGGCAACAGAACTGCCGCCTAATATTTGAAATCTCTTATGATACTCCTCCTTAAAAAGAATGCATTCTGATAAGATAAAAAAGCGCTACAAAGGATGGTATGCAATGAAAAAGCCTGTTTATTTCAATCATGACGGTGGTGTTGAAGACCTTGCCGCCTTGTTTCTTGTTCTTCAAATAGAGCGTATTGAAGGTATTGGAATGTTTGTTATACCTGCTGATTGTTATTTAGAACCTGCACTTCGTACATCTCAAAAAATCACGGATCGTTTTGGGTCTTATGACATTGAAGTTGCAGCTTCTCACTCCAGAGGTGTTAATTCATTTCCAAAGGAGTGGCGTATGCATGCTTTCTATGTTGATGCACTTTCAATTTTAAATGAAAAAGGTTCGGTCGATACAAAAGTATCTAAATTTCCAGCACACCTTCATCTCGTTGAATCTGTCAATAAGGCAACAGAACCTGTCACACTCCTCTTTACAGGTCCGTTCACAGACCTTGTGCGCGCCATAGATGAAGATCCCTCCATCTCAAGCATAATTAAGAATTTGGTGTGGATGGGCGGTACATTTCTTGAAAAGCGCAATGTAGAAGAGCCTGAGCATGACGGAACAGCAGAGTGGAATGCCTTTTGGGATCCTTATGCCGTCAGCACTGTCTTTCAGGAGCATTTTCCGATTGAAATGGTTGCGCTTGAAAGCATCAATCAAGTCGCACTCACACTTGATGTGCGCCAGCACTGGGCTTCCCTTTGTTCCCATATCGGGATTGATTTTATTGGACAATGCTATGCCTTTTGCCCGCCGCTTATTCATGATGAGACCAACTCGACCTATTACTTATGGAATATACTGACGACAATTACCCTTGATTTCTCAGCGATTACCCGTTCAAAAGAAATAAGTGCGATTGTTTACACTGAAACGCCAAAACAAGGGCGTATCGAAGAGCATCTAAATGGAAAACTGAATCATGTCATTGACCATGTTAATCGTGATACTTTCTTCCAAGCCTTTGAGAAGTTCATGAGAAAAGCTGTTTGTCGCATTACCACATGAAAAAAAGCCCCACCAATCAGCGGGGCTTCATCTTACTCTTCTTCTACGTACTTCCTTTTACGTCTAAACTTGCTTAGAATTTCGTATACGATTGGTACGATGACCAATGTTAAGAGTGTAGAACTTGTTAATCCGCCAATGACTGTGACGCCAAGTCCTTTTGATACGATTTGGCTTCCGCCTTCAAAGCCTAATGCTAGTGGCAGAAGTGCACCGATTGTTGCGAGTGCGGTCATTAAGATTGGACGTAATCTGATGGTACCTGCTTCAAGTAAAGCTTCTCTTGTCGAAAGTCCTTCTTTTTCCTTATGAATTACTCGGTCAATCAAGACAATCGCATTTGTTACAACAATTCCGATCAGCATGAGCAATCCAATCATTGCGTTTAAGCTGATGGTTTCTTTCGCGACAAACAATCCAACGAGTGCGCCGATAATCGTAAATGGAAGCGAGAAGAGGATTGCAAATGGTGCAAGGCCTCCGCCAAATGTAATGACGAGGACAAGATAGACAATCGCAATGGCTGCAAGCATTGCAAGCCCAAGCTGAGTAAAGGATTCTTGAATATCCGCACTTACTCCGCCTGTGTCAATCGTCACGCCAGATTTGAGATCAAGCTTGTCGACTTTCTTTTGTACTTCCTGTGTCACGCTTGATACGTTATCTGTTGTCATGTCTCCAGATACTTCTGCATAGATTTTCCCATCACGCTTTGTCACAGTATTCGCTGTTGTCCCATCTTTGACATCCACGACATCACCAATGCGGACTTCCTGCCCTGTTGGCGTTGTGATTTTTTTATTCTCCAGATCTTTTTTGCTCTTATATTCATCTTTTTCCGTTTGAAGCTTCACATCAATTTCTTTACCGTCCTCTGTGACCTTCGTTAACGTCGTTTCACTATTTTGAGGTGCAATGGTCTGAGCAATTTGTGAAGCAGTTAATCCTAGCTCAGCCAGTTTTTCTTGATCTGCATTAAATGTATATTCTTCATATTTGTCAGATAGGCTTGTGCTGACATTTTTCAGGTTTTTCTGATCTGTTAAGATTTTCTCTACATCTTTCACTGTGCCTTCAATATCACTTACTTTGTCACCATACACATAGTACGTTACCGTATTGCTTGCACCAGTAGATGAGAAGTCTTGTGACTTCCATTCACCTTGAGATGCTTTGTCTTGCAAAGCTTTCACAACTTTATCTTTTTCCTTATCAAAATTCGGTGTGTCATCATCATATTTTACGAAGAATAGTGCACCATTTGTGTTGCCACCTACACTTTGTGTTAATGCATTTGAAGAACCTAGTGAGTATTGAACTGTGTTCACATGATTACGTTTCATCAAATATTCTTCGGCTTTTTTTGTTTCATCTAATGATTGTTCTCGTGTTTGTCCAGGTTCAGGTGTGTATGTCACCATTGCTGTCTTTTCCGCTTCCTGCGGTAAGAAGCTGACTCCTACAAGTGGTGCTAAGAATAAACTTCCAACTAACATGAGAATCGCAATTCCTGATGTGATCCATTTGTGATTAAGTGTCCAATTCAGTACACGTCTATAGCCGCCGGCAAGCTTACTTGGCTTATGTTCTTTCACTTTTGTTGCTTTGCCATATAGGTTCTTTTTAAACAAACTGTGCGCCATCATTGGTACAATTGTAATTGCTACAAGCAGTGATGCGAGTAAAGCAAATACAATGGTTAATGCAAACGGGATAAACAGTTCACCAATCATTCCGCCCACAAATGCTAACGGTAAGAATACCGCAATTGTAACAATCGTCGAAGACATGATCGGGATAAACATTTCTTTTGTCGCTTCTCTAACGAGTGCTTTGCCTTTTAATGGTTCATCCTTTAATGACATCCGTCGATATATATTTTCTATGACAACAATGGAGTCATCGACTACGCGCCCAATTGCCACTGTCATTGCACCAAGTGTCATGATGTTCAGTGTGATATCTAGCTGATTCAAAATTAAGAGAGCGATCAACAGTGATAACGGAATGGAGATGACCGATATTAACGTTGATTTGATATCTCGAAGGAACAATAGGATGATCATGATCGCAAAGATGGCCCCGATGATGGCCTTGTTCAGCATTGTGCTGACTGACTCTTTAATCGGTTCTGCTTGATCATATGTTGTGCTTATCTTGATTCCTTTGTTTTCCTTCTTAAATTTTTCAAGTTCTTTTGTGACCGCTTCTGCTACACTCACTGTGTTGGCATCAGAGCTTTTGACAATTTGCAGTCCGATACTGTCTTTTCCATTTGTTCTTGAAATCGACTCTGCTTCCTTCACAACTTTTATATCTGCAATTTCAGAAAGCTTAATCGTCGGCAGTTTTACAGATTGACTGTTTGCCGAACCCGCACTTGTTTGTTGCTGAGCTGCCGCTTGTTGCTGACTTGCACTGCCTGTCTGCTGCTCTGCTCCTTGTGCGCCTGCAATTCCTGAAGCATTAGAAGATGCACTAGCTCCAGTGCTTCCGGCACCGCCACTTGCACTTGGTGTCACAGGAATACGCATGTTCTTTAAATCTTTGACGCTTAAAATATTACCATCGACAACCACTGATTTTTGTTTATTGCCAAATGTGTATAAACCTAATGGTACATTTACATCAGAGCCTTTAATTATGTTTTGGACAGTTTCTTCATCTAAACCGTACTCTTTTAGTTTCTTTTGTTTAAATGAAAATTCTACTTCTTTGATTTGCTGTCCTGAAGCTTCAACGGAAGATACGCCGTTTAGTCCTTCAAGTGAAGGAACAAGGTCTTCTTCGACTTTTTTCGTTAGGTCTTCTAATGATTCTTTATTACCAGATACACTAAGTGCTAAAATCGGAACCGCATTGATACTAAAGCGTGCGATTTTTGGTTTTTCCGCATTTTCTGGGAAATCAATATTGCTAATAACATCTTCAATTTCCCTTTTTGCTTCATCCATGTCTTTGTTGTAATCGTATTCGATTTGAATGGACGATGCGTTCTCAAAAGAATTGGATGTGACGACTTTTACCCCATTGAGGTTTTGAATGGACTTCTCAATTGGATCGGTCACCTTATCTGATACTTCATCCGGCGTCGCACCAGGATACGTTGTAGAAATCGTAATGACTGGAGTGTTGATATTTGGGATTGATTCTTGTTTCATATTCAATCCGGCATAAAGACCAGCAACTGTTACGATAATCGTCATGAGCCATACAGCGAACTTATTCTTTAATACAAAATTGATGATCGAATTCATTATGTCCTCCATTTTTCTTTATGTATTGACTGACTGGTCATTCTATATCATAATAAACGGTGATCTACAATGCCGTCAACCATTTGACTTGTGTTGACGTAACATTCTAAAGCTGAAGGGACTTAATGTCATGAACGAAAAAAAAGAAAAAATCATTAAAGCAAGCATCCAGTTGTTTGCGAAAAAGGGGTTTTCTTCTACGACCATTCAGGAAATTGCTGATGAGTGCGGCATTTCTAAAGGCGCATTTTATTTGCACTTTAAATCAAAGGAACAGCTTTTTAATCATGCGTTTGAATATTACATAGATACTTCAATGCAAGGGATGGAGAATGTTCGCAAAGAGTATCAGCATCTGCCGCCTAGAGAAATTTTTCAGAAACAAATTGCTAAACAATTTCAACATTTTGCAGAGAATAAGGATTTTATCATTTTGATCCTCAGCGAGAACATTATTCCGGAAAATCAGCAGATTAAAAAGTACTCTAAAACTGTGAAAAAGCAATTGAATGATGAAATGCAAATTTCTATTTTAACGACTTATGGACAGCATATTGAACCATATATAACTGACCTGTCAGTCATGATGCAGGGGATGATTCAATCATATGTGCAAGTGCTGCTTCTGCAAGATGAGATACACTTATCATTTGACGAGCTCTCTGCCTTTATACTAGATCGATTTGATGACTTGGTTCAAGGATTGTTGCATTCTAACCCTCTGCCTATTTTAAGTCAAAATATTTGGGAGGATGAAGCACCTAATGCCTCTTCCATCCAAGAAGAGCTTCGCCTGTTAAAGCATGAGCATATGCTTTCTGATGATACAATCGTTTCCATCGAGGTGATTGAAGAAGAATTAGCCAAGGACGAACCTCGAAAACCTGTCATCCAAGGGATGTTGTCTAATTTAAAAACGAGTGAGAACCCTGCTGTCCTCAGAGTAGCGGAACAATTGAAACTTCTCCTCCAATGATTTGCGCTTTCGTTCACCTTTCCCCCTTCGGATATGCTTAAACTTATGCTTCATTATAAGGAAAGAACCCTGGGATTGATATACGGCGGGGGTCTGAATTATGATAAGACCCTGCCTTTTTTCGCTATCAAAAAACCGCCTCTTCTCCCATGAGGCGGTTTTTAATAGTTAGCGTTTTTTGATTTCTTCTAGAAGGATTTTGTTGACCATTGACGGGTTCGCTTGTCCCTTCGATGCTTTCATGATCTGTCCAACTAAGAAACCAATTGCACGGTCTTTTCCGTTTTTGAAATCTTCGATTGATTGCGGGTTCTTATCGAGCGCTTCTGTGACAAGCTTGAGCAATGCCCCTTCGTCAGAAATTTGGACGAGTCCTTTTTCTTTGACGATTTTTTCTGCGTCTCCCCCATTTTCAATTAACTCTTTGAATACCTTTTTGGCAATCTTAGAGGAAATGGTTCCTTTTTCAATGAGTTTGATCATGCCCGCAAGTCCTTTAGGCGTAAGCTTCGTATCGTCCAGCTCCTTTTGAGCAGAGTTGAGATATGCAGATACTTCACCCATAAGCCAGTTAGACGCTTGTTTTGCTTCTGCACCTTCTGAAATGGTCGCTTCAAAGAAATCAGACATTTCTTTCGTCAACGTAAGCACCATCGCATCGTAAGCAGGCAATCCAAGTTCTTCAATATAACGTTTGCGACGTTCATCTGGAAGCTCTGGGATTGATGCTCTTACGCGCTCTTTCCATTCATCATCAATGTACAGCTCAACTAAATCTGGTTCTGGGAAGTAGCGATAGTCATCAGAACCTTCTTTGACACGCATTAAAATCGTCTTTTTAGACGCTTCATCATAGCGTCTTGTTTCCTGCTGAATAATGCCACCAGATAGCAATACTTGCTCTTGACGCTTTTCTTCGTACTCAAGACCCTTTTGCACGAAAGCGAATGAATTCAAGTTCTTCAGTTCTGTTTTTGTTCCAAACTTCTCTTGACCGATTGGACGAAGAGAAATATTGGCATCACAGCGAAGTGACCCTTCTTCCATTTTACAGTCAGATACGCCTGTATATTGAATAATGGACTTTAGCTTTTCTAAGTAAGCATACGCTTCTTTTGGCGTGCGGATATCTGGCTCAGAGACGATTTCGACAAGCGGTGTGCCTTGGCGGTTAAAGTCAACGAGCGAATAGCCGTCGCCTGTATGCGTCAGTTTCCCCGCATCTTCTTCTAGATGAAGGCGTGTAATGCCGATTCGTTTTCTTTTGCCATCTACTTCAATTTCAATCCAGCCATTTTCACCAATTGGCTTATCAAATTGTGAAATTTGATATGCCTTTGGGTTATCAGGATAGAAATAGTTTTTACGGTCAAATTTTGTCTCTGTTGCAATCTCACAGTTAAGCGCCATAGCCGCCTTCATCGCAAAGTTCACAGCTTCTTTGTTTAAGACTGGTAACACGCCAGGATAACCAAGATCAATGACACTTGTTTGTGTATTGGCAGCTGCACCAAAAGGTGTCGGCGAGCTTGAGAAGATTTTTGATTGTGTTTTTAGCTCTACGTGGACTTCAAGTCCAATTACTGTTTCAAAGTTCATTCTGTTCACCCCTTACAGTTCAGGTTTTGTTTTATGATGATCCGTTGCTTGCTCATATGCATGAGCCACACGATAAACTGTTCCTTCATCAAAGTGCTTACCGATGATTTGTAGACCGAGCGGAAGACCATTCGCAAATCCACAAGGCACACTGATTCCTGGAACGCCTGCAAGGTTGACAGGGATCGTTAAAATGTCGTTTGCATACATGGTGAGAGGATCGCTTGTCTTTTCACCAATAGTAAATGCAGGGGTTGGTGTTGTTGGTCCAACAATGACATCATACTTTTCAAATACATCTTCAAAGTCTTTTTTGATCAATGTACGGACTTTTTGTGCTTTTTTATAATAAGCATCATAATATCCCGAGCTTAAGGCAAACGTTCCAAGCATGATTCGACGCTTGACTTCATCTCCGAATCCTTCAGAACGAGTATGTTTATATAAATCAATTAAATTATCTGCATTATCTGTACGGTAGCCATAGCGAATCCCATCAAAACGAGCAAGGTTCGCTGATGCTTCTGAAGAAGACAGCAAGTAATATGTCGCAAGTGCATATTTAGAATGTGGAAGAGATACTTCCTCCCATGTTGCACCAAGTCCTTCTAATACTTTGAGCGCTTGAAGAACAGATTCTCTTGCTTCTTCGCCAACACCTTCTCCAAGATATTCTTTCGGCACAGCAATCTTTAAGCCTTTTATGTCACCAGTTAATGAAGAAAGAAAATCTGGTACATCAACATTCGCACTTGTTGCGTCCATTTGATCTACGCCAGAAATCGCCTGAAGAACATATGCATTGTCCTCTACAGTCCGAGTAATCGGCCCTATTTGATCTAATGAAGATGCAAATGCGATTAAACCGTACCTTGATACACGACCATATGTCGGCTTAAGACCAACAACACCACAGAATGATGCCGGCTGACGGATCGAACCACCTGTGTCAGAGCCAAGTGACAACGGAACTTCACCTGCTGCAACAGCTGCTGCTGATCCACCGCTCGATCCCCCTGGAACTTTATTCAAATTCCATGGGTTTTTTGTTACTTGATAGCCGGAATTCTCTGTAGAAGAACCCATTGCAAATTCATCCATGTTTAATTTACCGATTGTGACAGCTTCCGCATCTTTTAAACGGTTCACAACGGTTGCATCATAAATAGGATCAAAGTTTTGCAAAATTTTACTTGATGCTGTTGTACGCAAATCCTTTGTCACAATGTTGTCTTTTACACCAATCGGCATACCGAACAACAGACCAAGCTCGTCCTTTTCACCAACTATCTCGTCTAATTCCTTTGCATACGCACGCGCTTTTTCTTCGTCCAGTGCAAGGAATGCTTGTACTTTCCCATCTACTTCATTAATTCGTTTATAAGACTCGTCCACTAAATCAGAAACAGACAATTCCTTTTTATGTAAAAGCTCTTTTAATTCAGATATTTTGTGATCAAACAGTGACATGTCTCGGGCCTCCTTTAGTCCAAAATAGATGGCACACGAATATAGCCGTCTTTATGATCAGGCGCATTTTTCATGACTGCCTCAATTGAAAGACTTTTATTCGGAACATCTTCTCTCATGACGTTTTTCATTTTTAGTACGTGTGTTGTTGGTTCAACGTTTTCCGTATCAACCTCGTTTAACTGCTCTGCAAATGAAATGATGCTGTCAAGCTGTTCTGTAAACATTTCAGCTTCTTCATCTGTAATCGCAAGTCTTGCTAAATGCGCCACGTGCTTTACTTCTTCTATTGAAATTCTTGACATACAGGTTCACCTCCAAAATTGATGCGTGTTGATGGTCATGATTATAAGTCATATACACTTTATCATATCAAATTTTACTGTTCTAAAGCAACTCTACTAAGGCAGTACAGCTCACTTCGCTTCATACGTTTTTGACATAAAGAATCATCCGAAATATCCCTTTTTATTTTCAGAAAATTTTTACTTTTATGCATTTTTGTAAGCGATTACAATTTGATTCTTATCACTAATTCTTGCATTTTTTATTGAAAATCAAGAAGGTGAAGAAGGTTGATCACTTGGGAATACTCTGATAGGTTAAGTAACCATAGCAGTGAGCAGAAATCGGATGTTCTGTTCACCGCTTTTGTATCTTCCGAATGAGGTGATGTCACATTAATACGAAAAAGGTGATATGGAAACATGAGTATTGAAATTGGAATTTCTTTATCTATTTATTTTATTGGGATGCTTGTCATTGGCTGGTATGCTTTTAGAAAAATTAATGACTTGAATGATTACATGTTAGGTGGACGCAGTTTAGGTCCTTATGTCACGGCTTTATCTGCCGGCGCATCTGATATGAGTGGTTGGATGCTAATGGGACTTCCAGGGGCAATGTATACAACTGGACTTTCATCTGGATGGCTTGCTGTTGGGTTAATTAGTGGAGCTTACTTAAACTATTTATTCTTAGCTCCTCGCTTACGCTCATATACAGAGGTTGCTGATGATGCGATTACCATTCCTGATTTTTTTGATAAACGGTTTAAAGATTCGTCTCCTTTATTGAAAGCTGTATCAGCTGTCATTATTATGATTTTCTTTACGCTCTACACCTCATCAGGTATGGTATCAGGCGGACGTTTATTTGAATCAGCGTTTGGTGCTCATTATATGTTTGGTTTAATCTTAACTTCTAGTATTGTGATACTATACACATTATTCGGCGGCTTTTTGGCAGTTAGTTTAACTGATTTTGTTCAAGGAGCCATTATGTTTTTAGCATTAGTGCTCGTGCCGATCGTTGCCTTTACTCAGTTAGGTGGCCCAATTGCCACATATCAAGATATTCAACAAATTGATCCAAAATTACTTGATCTATTTAGAGGAACGAGCGTCATTGGCATTATTTCCTTTTTAGCATGGGGACTTGGTTACTTTGGACAGCCGCACATCATTGTCCGATTTATGGCTATTACGACAATAAAGGATTTGAAACCTGCACGGCATATTGGGATGAGCTGGATGATTGTTTCGATCATTGGTTCACTTTCTGTTGGATTAGTTGGTGTCGCTTATGTACATGAAACTAGTACAACATTAGCCGATCCTGAAACGATCTTTATTGTTTTTTCAAAAGTGCTATTCCACCCATACATGACTGGATTTTTACTTTCTGCTATTTTAGCTGCGATTATGAGTTCAATCTCTTCTCAGCTACTTGTAACAGCAAGTGCACTGACAGAGGATTTATACCGAACATTCTTTAGAAAAAATGCTTCTGATAAAGAACTTGTTATGATTGGACGCATATCGGTATTGGTCGTTGCCATCATTGCGCTTTGTCTTTCACTCAATCCAAGTGATACCATTCTCGATCTCGTTGGTTATGCTTGGGCAGGATTTGGTTCTTCCTTCGGTCCAGTCATCTTATTATGTTTATACTGGAAACGAATGAATCATCATGGCGCCTTAGCAGGTATGATTGTTGGAGCAGTTGTGGTCTTAACTTGGATCTCAACAGGCTTAAATCATACAACAGGCTTATACGAAATGGTTCCTGGGTTTATTTTAAGCGGGATAACCGCTATCGTTGTCAGCTTACTGACAAATAAGCCATCTATCGCTTCTAAAAAGCTCTTTCACAAGATGGAAGACCATCTTGTGAAAGAAAGAAAATAACAACTTTTTAAGAGTCATCTGTGCGATGCAGATGACTTATTTTCAATTTGATATAAAAAGCTTTTCTTTCTTCCGATTCTGAATAAAATAGAAATTGTGCAGCCATATGGACTATGGGAAAATCATATACATGTTGTGAAACGTACATGAAATGAAAGGAGCGATACGCATGTCTTGGACAATTGAATGGGATACTGTCTTAAAATTAGCCGTGGCTACCTTCATTGGTCTCATTATCGGTCTTGAACGTGAGCTTAAGAAAAAACCGCTCGGCTTAAAAACGTGTATTGTCATTGCTGTCAGCTCCTGCTTATTAACCATCATCAGCATTGATGCAGCCTACAATTTCCCTAAAGTTTCTAAGCTACAAATGGACCCGCTCAGGTTACCGGCGCAAATCATATCTGGTGTTGGTTTTATTGGAGCAGGTGTGATTCTTCGTAAAAGCAATGATGTGATCTCAGGTCTGACGACTTCCGCCATGATTTGGGGGGCGGCAGGTCTTGGTGTTGCAACAGGTGCAGGTTTTTATAAAGAATCCTTCCTTGGTCTTTTCTTTATTCTTATCAGTGTAGAATTCTTACCATGGCTCTTCCAAAAGTTCGGTCCAATCCGCTTACAGGAAAAGGAAATCCGCATCAGATTATCTCTTTCTGACAGAAACCGAATGACGGAGATTTTAAAAGAAATGAAGGCACTTCATATCCGCATTCATTCTGTTCGCATTGATGATTTAACGGAAAAAGATTACCCTATCATGGAAGTGCGTGTTCGTGTGCACAAGGATCGTTATACAACAGATGTCTATTTTGATATTAAAGATTTAGAAGGCGTTGTTGGAGTGAAGTGTGATACGGTGTAATACAAAGAAAATCCCTGGCTAGCAGATGTCAGCCAGGGATTTTTTCAATGTGTCAACTGCATAAAATCAAAAGGTGTAATCGGTGTTTGTTGCTCAATTTCCTCTCGAAAACGTGTCAACATGGCTTTTTGATCGGAATCAATCGTTTCCAGATCGAATGCTTGGTGCAAAAGCCCGTAAATAAGCATATGGCGCAGCCTAAGAAAGTCAGGTATCGTCTTTAGCCATACGTCATCCAACTCATTTTCCTTTCGATAGCCTTTCAGAAAATGCCCCATAAATTCAGCAGTGAATGCTGCCTTATCATCATATGGTATAACAGGGTACCATAGAACATTATATAGCAATATACTAATATCGTTGATAAACCAGTTGTATCCAATATCATCAAAATCAAAGGTCGTGATTTTCCCTTGATCCCAGTGGAAGTTTCCATGATGAAGATCAGCATGAACCAACCCATAGCTATCCTGATCTTTCGGAAGCTTTGCTAGTTTTTCCATTAACTGATCCGCTTGTTCAAACACAAGAGTCTGATCCGCTGGAACGTATTTTCGTAACTTTAGCTGCTCTTCTTCATCCCACTCTTGTCTTTTGTAACGAGGGTCAGATAGTTGATAGCTCTTTGTAAGCTGGTGCATGCGGCCTATATATTTCCCAAGTGCATAAAATAACTTATCATTCCAATCTACCTCTTCGACTTTTCTGCCAGGGGCTTTCTCATACACTCGGAGTAAAAATGCACCTCCTGCTTGATCAGACACCATTTCAACATCTCTCCCTCTAATAGAAGAGATTGGTTTAGCTACAGCAAGTCCACGACGAGATAAATATCGAATCCAATCCATTTCTCCTAAGATATATGTGAGTGAACGTCGAATCGTATGGGTGATTTTTAAAATATAAGTCTCCCCATTTTTCGCCTTATATTCATATACATAGTTTTCTGCATCTGCTAAAAATGTGATTTGTTCTGGCTGAAAGTCATATAATTGAGCCGCTTTCTGCAAGACAATATGTTCATCAAATCGCTCTTTTACTTCTTTATGCATGCTGATTCTCCTTTTTCCTCTTTTAATGAAAATTCATTGACAATTGTTTTATCAGCATTTATTCGAGCATCAACATACCAGCCTTTCATGTTAGTGTCATCACTTATTTTGACAAAAGAATGAGAATACCTTTTTTCAACAAACAAAAATCGCCAATCGGTGAGCTTGAATCATCATAGAGGAAATTTTAGTTGATGTGGGGAAATACTTAGAGCGAAAAGGCTTGCTTGAGCATTCATTGAAATACTATAAAAGAGCCTTGTTAACTAGCCAATATGTAGGAAAAGGAGTGAATTAGTTATACTATATACAACAAATGAAGAATAGTGATGATCTTCCTCAATTAAAGGAAGGTAGTCCATTCAGTGATCTACTCTATAAAATGAGTCCCAAATATAAATTGTTCTTAAATCGTCAAAAACAAATCAAAAAAGAAGCAGATATGGAATTAGGTTTTGATTCAGAGAATTTTTTGAAAAATATATATAGGATTGATAAAATTGATAAATTACGTGCTAGGCGGATGTATTTGTATTTTCTTTTCCTATTTAATAGGAGTAAAAAAACTTTTAAGTCTAATCATTGGATATAATGAATTCACTTTCTTAGGAGATAAAAAAAGTGATCCAAAAGAATCAGTTTATTGCTTTTGATCATTGGCATATTGACTTTATTCATGCCATTCATGCTAATGATGTTTGGCAGTGTCATAAAGGGTATCTATGTTTTCATCGTGATTGTGATTATTTTTATCGCTAGTGCATTGGTCATTATCCCTTATTTTCAAATGAAATAAATTTGTAAGCAAAAAGTGTTTGATCTTCAACTCATTCTCAACATGTATTCTCTAAACTTATCTCCTTTTCCAGAGATTAAAAAGATAGAGGTTTGATTTGATGAGTGGACTACTTTTTCTTTATGTTGTTAATAGTTATTTTATTAGTTGTAATTCTTCTTAAACGAATGATTTTAGGGAAAAGAATAGGTGTTCACTATACTCCCTTCGACAATATAACCGGCAACACAAGTAATGAATTTCATGTAGAGCAAAATGAAGAAGAAAATGAAGACGGTCAGGCAATGATAAGGATAAAAATGATTAAAAAATTCTAGCTGGCAAATATTTAATTGTGATGAATTGTTTGAACGTTTTCTACAAAGAAAAAAGTTTAATTAAAGGATAATGTTTTTGTGTAGTACGTTAAGACAACAAAGCTGAGTTGTCAATTGATTTCTAGAGTTTCTTTTTTGAAGGAAGCTACTTGATCATAAATAAGGAAAAACCTGATCTTTATCTATTTGAAGACGGTTTAGATATAGGACGCTTGATGTAGACTTTGGAACTTTTCTTCAGAAATATATTGATTCTGAAGGTGATGCGTTTTGGGAGTAACAGAAACTAGAGGAGTTTCCATTTTTATGGACACTTTTTTTATAGTTCAGATATGCACGGAAAGGACCCTTATTTTCTGAGAAACACCGTATGATAGAGACAAACAACACGAACGAAATATTTTGCCCAGAAAAAACTCACGTGCTGATCATTCAATACAATAAGGTGTGTCTTGATTCATGTCCGCTTTTATTGTGTTTTTTGTATCTTTTTTCCTATTTAATGCCAATCTTTGCATTGGTAAAATTGACCTTGTTCAGAATAGGAGGGAGTGACTTCTTCTGGGGAAAATACTTGATGCAACAGCACTAACAAACGCTATGGAAGAAAGAGCGAAGCACTATCAGGAACTTCGGGAAGAAATGATAGATTTGAAACAAGCATTACAAGGTGTGGCTAATTTAGGTGATGAGTTCACAGGTAAAGGGGCAGATAACATCAAAGCCTTTTATGCTGATCTTGCACTTTATGCCAATACCTATCTTGATTTTATTGACATGCAAAAGGCTTTTTTAGATGGAGTGAAAGGAAAGCTTGATGATGCATCTTTAGGAGGCTATACGTTTATTGACGAGCACTTTCTCGAATCTCAAGTGAAACAAGGCATTCAAAACAATCAAGATATGGTGGAAGAACAAAAGGAAGCTCTTGCAAATATTTTTGATGACATTCGTGATCTGATTGAGTTAGATGTATTTTCTAGCAAAGAAGTAAACGAACACTTAGATGATGCGAATATAAAACGACAAGAAACGATTGATGCCTTACATAAAATAGACCATGAACTCAAAACGGAATACGCAAAATCAGAAGCGATCGAGCAACATCTTACATCATTTTATACCAAAATGATGGCAGCCACCGGTAAAGGGAAACACGCACAGCCCATGTATTATGATGCAAAAGCGTTTCATGAGACAGAAGTGTACAAAAATCATGATAAAATAGATGCACAGGTGAAAGCGTATTTAAAGGTGAAAAAAGAAGAAGCAGAGAAACGAAGAATCAAAGAGTTCATGGCAAAACTTGATGATCCATCATGCATATCAGTAGATCAATATTTTGAGATAGTAGATGCGATTGGATATGAACATCTCTCTTACGATCAAAAAATGTACTACAGTCACCTTCTTCAAATGAAAGCACAAGAAGAAGCGTCAGATGTATTGATTGATGGCATAAAAGGAGCAGCAGTTGGTCTTTATGATGTGGCAAAAGATACAGTGATCGGTATGTACGATCTTGTCACTGACCCTGACGGAGCTGTAGAATCTGTTGTCACCGCTGTTTCTCACCCAATTGAAACGTCAAAAGTCATTGGAAAAGCCATTTCTGATTCATTTCAAAAAGAGGTTATTGAAGGTGATGCCTACTCAAGAGCACATTGGTTTGCCTATGCCACTGGCTCTCTAGCAGAAATCGTATTTGGCTCAAAAGGTGCAGGAGCCATCACGAAAACAGGAACATCTGCAGCTAAAACAACGATTAAAAAAGGACTTGAACAAGGAGCAAAATCAATAGATACTGTCTCCATTCCGAATTTATTGCCGTACTCACCAAAGTTTCAAATAGCTGGCGGCGGAAAACTGCCATATAACGTGTTTGATGGAGAAAACATTAAAAATAAGCTTCTTTCCATGGCAAAACGTTTAGACAACAATCCAGGATACGGGATCTCTAAGACAGGCAGACGATTACCAGCACCAAAAACACCGCCGACAGTCGTTAAATATGGAGAACATTTCGTCAGATGGAAACGAAAGAAAGTGTTAAAACCAAATATCATTTATACAACAAAACAAGGCTACACCTACACAACAGATCACTATGGCCGCATTGTCAAAGTCGAAGCAAGTGATTTACAATACGGAGAGATCAAAAGAAACCAATATGCCCAATCAAACACAGGGAAACCAGATCGATTACTAGATGATGACGGAGGACATTTGATTGCGTCTATTTTCAAAGGGTCTGGGGATATTGATAATCTTGTGCCGATGAATGGAAATCTAAACAAAGGTGAATGGAAAAAACTTGAGAATACTTGGGCAAATGCACTTAAAAATGGTGATGAAGTAAAGGTAAAGGTGAATCTCAACTACAAGGCTGATTCACATCGCCCAGAAAGCTTTAATATTAAGTATAAAATCGGTGATGATGAATGGGAAATCAGACGATTTGATAATGTGCCTGGAGGGAAAAACAATGAATGAGGAAAAACTTGAAATACTATATAAGCAGATAGTTGAGGTTGTAGTAGGTACAATTCCCGATGAATGGTCAAAGGTTTATTTATACGGCGAGGTTGTAGAAGGTTCTCAGACTGCTTACTTTTATTATTATCCTGAAGATAATGATGATAAACCGATATATAGTCATGAAATAACCGAATTGTTTACAGTTAGCGAACTTGAATACACAGAAAAATGGCATCGATTAGTTGATTTTATTCAAGAACTTTGGAGAGAGTTTAAAGATAATGGTCAAGAATCTTGGACAAATTTCACTATGATATTTGATAAGATAGGAAATTTTAATATTGATTTTAACTATGAAGACCTTTCAGAGACAAACCCTCATGAAAGGAAAACCATTTGGAAATATGAGCATCTTGGTATTATGCCTAAAAGCAATTCTGGGAAAAAATATTTAGAAAAATATCTCTCCAGACTTGATTAGTTTCTAAAAGTAAAAGAGAAGAAGTAGAGAAACGAAGAATCAAAGAGTTAATGGCAAAACTTGATGCTCCATCATGCATATCAGTAGATCAATTAATATTAAAGCTTTTAAAAGGAAGAATATGTTAAAAATGGTTTAGGAGCTTGGACAACAGCTACTCTCCAGTCGGAGCAGTAGGGGAAATTTTCTATTGAGTATGGATATGAAGATATTTACTCTATTGGATTAAATGGAGTGCAAAGAAAAGCGGTATGGAAATATGAAACGTTCGAAATTCTCCCTGACGACGAGGAAGTTAAAGAAGCTGTGTTGAATTATTTAAAAAAGAAAAAAAGCAACTAACACATTACCCTCCAAATGAAAAAATGAAAAGGAGGGTTTTTGCTTTCCAAAATTTATATTGAACAAAGGTTCTGTATTCCACCACCAAAGAACGTACATTCTATTTGAAGCTAAATGTAAACACTTAAGAATAAACAACCTTTTGTTTTTTACTAAACAACTATATTCTCGAATGAAAAAATGATAAGGTGGCTGATGGTGTTTATTTCCATTCATTTATTCCATATATGTGTTCCTATACCTTTAAATTTCTCGACAGTTTGACCGCTAAAAGGGCTTTGCGGTCGGAAATTTTTAATGCAGGGTCTGCCATGAATCTACACAAGCTAGCAAACTGGACATGGAAAGAACCATGTCCAGTTTCAGACAACTTATATAGTTTATCAAAACAAGTGGAAACCCCACTTTCACTTCAAGTAAAGGTGGGGTTTGTCTGCACGCTTGCAATTGCCTTGTGCGGTTTTTTTGTTAGTCATATATATGCACAGTTGGTTCTTTGTCTTCAGCATTTTTTGTAATAAGTGCTTCTTGCTGATCTGAAGATGTGATGTTGATCTCTACATTTGTACTCTTATAGTAGTCCATGACTTCACCCGTTAAATATTGTGTGAATGCCACGACTTCTGTTTTTCCGTAGAACTGCATCGGAATATCAATTGTCATTTTTTGAAGGTTTCCGTTTTTATAGAAGCCTTTGCCAACCACTCCCGTGTAGTTTGGGAAGTAATCTTCTACCTTTGTTTTGAAGCGGTCAAATCGTTCTGAATCATCTTTGTAATTGCTTTTGGCATTATCAGAAGGGAAAAAGACGTTCTCCTCTTTGAGGATATCCCAGTTGCCAATATCAGATGAGCCTGCTTTCACATCTGCCTTAGCAATAAAGTTACCTGGAACGATCGACGATTTTGGCGCTTGTTTGTAGAGTGCAATCATTACAGGCACTTTTTGCAAACCGTCCATTTGACGAATTCGTTTGATCACTTGGGCAGCAATTTTTTCACCTTCTGCCAAGAGCTTTTTCGAATCTTTAGATGAATCGATTGTGACTTCTTGCTGAGGATCACCGACATTTTCGCGATAGTAATAAACGGAGTTAAGTGCAAGACCAATAACAACTCCACCAAGCTGTAAACTATTTTTGTCTTTTCGAATAAGGTAATTATGTTCTAGCATAGAAGCTAAGTATATTGGACTATTTTCATTTTTGGACTTTGTTGAACCTGAGTTTGGAAGAGCAGGATTTAAGCCAAGGTTCTTAAAGTTTTTATCTTCTTTTTCCGCCTTTTTCAAATCACTGCCTGTTTTTTTACGTGCCAGCCAGCTCAGAACTGTATCTTCATCCAAATGCTGTCCTTCTTGGAACAGATAGTCGTTTGTATTAAACGATTCTGTTGCTAGGCGCATGAGACCTGTTTCAAATTCATCAATATCCAAGCGTGTGTTGAGATGCTCTGCTGTTAAACCTCTTGCAGCTCCTTGTTTAAACGGCAGCACCATTTTGTAGTAAGAGTCAGAGATATTGTACATAGGGATGATCGCTGTTTCCTTCGTTTCATCCGTCTTTTGTGTAACCTCTTCTTCATCTTTTCCCCCAAAAGGTGCACACGCTGACAACACCAGTGTAAGCATTGTCAGCAGCACTAACAACTTTTTCAATAGAAAACACTCCTCTTATTTCTTTAGCTCCTCGAGCATTCTAGCTTCGTCCCATATTTCAATATTGAGTTCTTCTGCCTTTGTCAGCTTACTTCCAGCAGCTTCTCCAGCTATCACTAAATCAGTTTTTTTACTCACACTTCCTGCTAATTTACCACCTAATGCTTCGATAGCAGCTTTTGCATCGTTTCGAGACATCTGCTCTAATTTTCCAGTGAGAACAATCGTTTTCCCTGCAAAGTAGGAATCAATTTCCTCTGCTTTAACCGGCTTAGGCCCTGTGTAGGTCATATTGACCCCAAGCTCTTTCAGTTCATTCAGCAAGTCCAGAATTTCTTCTTTTTGAAAGTAGGTGACAACAGCATCTGCCATTTTTTCACCGATTTCATCTACTTCGAGTAACTGTTCTTTTGTCGCTTGCTTCAATTGATCAATGTCTTCAAAATGCATCGCCAATGTTTTGGCAGCTTTAGATCCAATGAATCGAATGCCTAAGCCAAATAATAAGCGCTCAAGGGAGTTTTTCTTCGATTGTTCAATAGAGCGTAATAAATTATCCGTTGATTTCTCACCCATTCGTTCAAGGTGGATGAGCTGTTCTTTTGTTAATCGATATAGGTCTGACACACGAGACACGAGTTGCTCTTTAAAAAGCTGTGTAATGACTCGTTCGCCAAGACCATCAATGTTCATTGCTTGACGAGAGACAAAGTGAATGAGTCCTTCACGTATTTGTGCTGGACATTCTGGATTAATACAGCGCAATGCCACTTCGCCTTCGATTCGCACAAGCTCACTTTGACATTCTGGACACTCGGCCGGCATATGAAACGGCTTTTCTTCACCTGTACGCTGATCTATAAGCACACCTGCCACCTCTGGAATAATATCGCCAGCCTTCTTCACGATGACTTGATCATATAAGCGTATATCCTTTTCTTTAATCAAATCTTCATTGTGAAGAGACGCTCGCTGCACAGTGGTACCTGCTACCTTCACCGGCTCTAGTATCGCCGTCGGAGTGACCACACCTGTACGACCAACGCTTAATTCAATATCGAGCAGCTTTGTAATGACTTCTTCTGCTGGAAATTTGTAAGCGACAGCCCAACGAGGACTTTTTGCTGTAAAACCCAGCTCTTCCTGCTGAGCTAATGAATTCACTTTGATGACAATCCCATCAATTTCATATGGAAAGTCTGCTCGCTTTGTTTTGATTGTTTCGATGAGCTCGATCACTTCTTCAATCGTTTGGCACATCCGTCTTTCTTTGTTCGTTTTAAACCCAAGCTCATCGAGGAGATCAAGTCCTTCGCTTTGCGTTTCCACACCGATTTCATCAAGCTCCGCTATACTGTAGACGAAAATATCAAGATTTCGTTTCGCTGCAATTTTCGTATCGAGCTGACGAAGTGACCCCGCAGCCGCATTACGCGGGTTCGCAAACGGTTCTTCACCGTTCTGTATTCTTTTTTCGTTTAATGCTTCAAAAGAGTGCTTCGGCATAAACGCCTCGCCTCTTACTTCAATTGAAAGAGGACGATTGATTTTCAACGGGATGGAACGAATGGTTTTTAAGTTTTCCGTAATATCTTCACCTATTGTCCCATCTCCACGCGTGGCACCTTGGACAAAAATCCCGTTTTCATAACGGAGAGAAACAGCGAGTCCGTCAATTTTCAGTTCGACATTGTATGCTAGATTGTCACCAACTGCTTGACGAACACGACGGTCAAAATCAAGGAGATCCTGTTCATTAAAAGCATTTCCAAGACTAAGCATCGGTGTACCGTGACGTACTTTTTGGAAGGCATCTAAAACAGCCCCCCCTACTCTTTGTGAGGGGGAATCAGGTGATTTTAAATCTGGATGTTCCTCCTCTAGAGAGATCAGCTCACGCATCCGCGCATCATATTCAGCGTCAGGAACACTTGGACGATCAAGTGTATGATATTCATAGTTGTATTGATTCAACATCTGGTGCAGTTCCTCGATTCGGCGTTTTGCTGCTTCTTTATCCATCTGCTTCTTCCTTTCAATTCATCCGTTTTGTCAATCCAAAGGTTATTGTTTCTCGATTGGCGCAAATGCAGCAAGGAGTCTTTTAATGCCTGTAGGGCTTGGGAAAGCAATATCAAGCTCCGTGCTATCTCCGCTTCCTTTCACACTCACAACGGTTCCAACGCCCCATTTTTTATGTGCGGCTTTATCGCCCACAGCCCATCGAATACTGCCAGCTCCTGTATGTTGAATGGTTTGGGTCTGCATTCGTGAGACGGGTCCACGTCTTTGAGGTCGCTCTCTTGTTTGACCAAACGGTGTGTTGACTTCTTTGTTCTCATTTAGGTTGTCCAATAATTCAGCAGGTATTTCTCCAATGAATCTTGATTCAAGATTCATGTTCGTCCGACCAAATAAAGTCCTCATTTTTGCACTAGATAAATAAAGCTCTTCTTCTGCTCGAGTGATCCCTACATAGGCAAGACGTCGTTCTTCTTCCATCTCTGCATCTTCCATTAATGAACGGCTGTGCGGGAAGACACCTTCCTCCATCCCCATTAAGAAGACAACAGGGAATTCAAGACCTTTCGCTGCGTGAAGGGTCATCAAAATGACCGCATCCTGCTCTTCTACCTCGTTTTCGTCTAATTTGTCAATATCGGCGACTAATGCGAGTTCTGATAGGAAGGTCACAAGAGATTTATCTTCATTCTGTTCTTCAAAGTTTTTTGTCACAGACAGGAACTCGTCAATATTTTCCAGACGACTTTGCGCTTCAATTGTTTTTTCCACCTTTAGCGCTTCACGATAGCCTGTTTTTTCTAATATTTCTTCTGTTAATTCTGTTACAGATAAATACTCTTGCATATTTGTCATTTGATCAATGAGCTGTTTGAACTCATCGAGAGCGTTGGCTGCTCTTGCACTCAGCCCGATGAAATCCACCTGCCTGAGCGCCTCAAACATTGAAAGGTCGTTCATTTCAGCGTAAGCAGCAATTTTATCAACAGATGTTGCACCAATCCCGCGCTTTGGCACGTTGACAATTCGCGCGAAACTAATATCATCGTCTGGGTTCGCGACAAGTCTTAAGTATGCGAGAATGTCTTTAATCTCTTTTCTGTCATAGAACTTCGTGCCGCCGACGATGTTGTATTGAATGTTTGCCTTCATTAATGTTTCCTCAATGACACGAGACTGGGCATTGGTTCGATAGAGAATAGCAACATCAGATAATTTACGCTTGCCGCTTTGATGAAGCTGACGAATCTTTCCAGCGACAAATTGTCCTTCATCAAACTCATTTTCCGCTCGGTAATAAGCGATCTTAGCCCCTTCCTCATTTTCAGTCCAAAGATTTTTTGGTTTACGGTTCGCATTGTTTTGTATCACCGAATTGGCTGCATGCAGGATTCGTTTTGTTGATCTATAATTTTGCTCAAGCAGGATGACTTCACAGGACGGATAGTCTTTTTCAAAAGAAAGAATGTTGGTAATATCCGCTCCACGCCAACGGTAAATCGATTGATCCGAATCACCGACCACACAAATGTTTTGAAAACGCTGGGCAAGCAACTTCACAAGCATGTACTGTGCTCTGTTAGTATCTTGATACTCATCTACATGAATGTATTGAAATTTGCGTTGGTAATGCTCTAATACTTCCGGGATGCGTTCAAACAGCCTGATTGTCATCATAATCAAATCATCAAAATCAAGCGATTGGTTTTTGAGTAATCGCTTTTGATAATCTGTATAAACGTCGCTTACCACTTGTTCATAGAAATCGCCGGCTGTTTTTGCATATTTCTCTGTATCAATTAATTCATTTTTCGCACTGCTGATTGACCCTAAAATACTGCGCGGGTCATACTTTTTAGGATCGATATTTCGTTCTTTTAAAATGTTCTTGATCACTGAGAGCTGATCAGATGTATCCAAAATGGAGAAATTGCGATTCACACCAATTCGGTCAATATCTCTCCTTAAAATTCGAACACACATGCTATGAAAGGTAGAGATCCAAATTTCATCTGCTCCAGGTCCTAAAATGGCTTGCACTCGATCACGCATTTCACGTGCCGCTTTATTTGTAAATGTAATCGCTAAAATATTCCATGGTGCTATATGCTTTTCTGCCATTAAGTACGCGATTCGATGTGTGAGCACCCGTGTTTTACCACTTCCTGCTCCTGCCATTAGTAATAGTGGACCGTCGGTTGCTTTGACCGCTTCTTTCTGCGCCTGATTCAGCCCTTCTAATAGCTGATTCGATATATCATTCATTCCATTCACCGCCATTTCGAACTTATGTTCTATTTTAAACCGTTTCATCTTGTTTGACTATGACTACTTTTTGACTGCATCCACTGTTTTTAAAGCTTCTTTAAAATCTTCATAAATGACATTTCCGACGACTATAACGTCTGCATGTTGTTTAAATTCTTCTGCCTGTTGAGCTGTCTGAATACCGCCGCCATAAAAAAGAACTGTTTCCTCAAGAACCGCTTTTGTTTCTTTGACAACTTCTATGTCTCCGAGCGTCCCGCTGTATTCTAGATAAAAAATGGGCAGTTTCATCAAATGTTCTGCTACTCTGGCATAGGCGCGCACGTCATCAATGTCTAGAGTGGTATTTGCGTCTGTGAGCTTGGCCGCCTTACAATCTTCGTTTAAGATCACATATCCTTCTGGCACAATTTCTTCCATTGACATCAAATCACCGTATTCCTTCATGGCATCCTTATGAAGCCCAACAATCCAATCCGGATGAGAGCTATTTAACACGGCCGGGATGAAATAAAGATCAAAGCCCGGCACAATCATCTCATGTGCCGAGATTTCAAGCACACATGGCACAAGAAACCTTCGAACCTTTGACATCAGGTGCAGGACGTTGTCCTCTGTCACATTGTCACTGCCGCCGATCAGGATGGCATCCGTACCAGATTCGCAAATTGCTTCTAACTGTTCATCTGTGATTTCTTTATTTGGATCGAGTTTAAAGACATGCTTCCACTCGGTAACATCATACATGAAAAACGTTCCTCCATTCATTTCATTCCATTTAAATATTATAACAAAATCAGTGACCGCAAAAAACGGCGAACCCGCTTCATCTAAAAGTTTCATTCTTTTGAAAACAGTTTGTCGTTAAACGGAGATAAGTCAGTGGGGAGTATTGCTGAAAAAAAGCCGTGATCATAGTGAAGGAGACGGATATCTTTTGTGGGAATGAAATGTCCGAAGTGAATGTAAATAACAAGTCTATCTGTTCATGATTACCGATAATTCAGAAACTAAATGTAAAAGGTGAAAGAAGAAGGAAGTTTCATTCAGATGAAGGAGATTCATCACATCAAAAAGACAGAACCACGAGATTGTTCTGCCATTTTATCACTTTATCTTTTTTAGATTTGATACTGTCAAATACAGAAGGCAAAAAGCCGTTTTGTTCTGTTCAAATCGGCTTTTTTTAGGCTATTGTCTTACTTTGTTAAAATATTGGACAGATGTCATAGCTCCTTCATCGACCATCTTATTATCTTGAATATCAAGTGGATCAGGATGACCGGCTTTTTCAGGGACCTTTTGATTTGACCGAAATACGCTTGCCCATTTTTTAAGATGCTGCTTATTTTTCACCGCTAATAACACAGCACTTCCAACCCCTATTCCTGCAAGTACATACGCATTTAATGGACGTATATTCATGTGTTTTCCCTCCCCATTGATTCTTGTTTGTATGTTACCCCGCCTACTCATTTCTAAACGTCACAGTATGCGTTAGCCGACATGTGGTTTCTTTTTGTAAGAAAAGAGGTATAACAACAACAATGAAAGAGAAAAGAGGAGATAACATGACCACAACTGTGATTGTCATTGTCGCAATGTTGACCATTTGTTTGATCGTACCACTCATCCTATTCACATGGATTTGGGTGAGAGATGAAAAGCAGGAAGAGCATTCTGTCTTACGAAATTATCCTGTCATTGGCAAACTGCGATTCATTTTTGAAAAGATAGGACCTGAACTTCGCCAATATCTATTTCTCAACGATCGGGAGGAGCTTCCTTTTTCGAGAAAAGAGTATGAGCAAGCAGTGATGTCCGGTAAATACAACAGCCGGACGATGGGATTTGGGTCAAAGCGTGATTTTGACAAGCCTGGATATTATATTCGCAACGTTCTCTTTCCAAAACAGCGAGATGAACTACGGATTGATCAATCAGAAAAAATTCACACAAAAGTGTATCAGATCGATCAAGACAATTTACTGCGAAGAAGCGAACATTTTAAAGAAGTCAAAGCAAACCCATATTACTTACATGAAGAAGACGTTCAAATCATTGGAGAACACACTTGTAAGAAACCTTTTTATGTAAAGGGTCTCATTGGTCAATCGGCCATGAGCTATGGTTCTTTAGGCGATCGGGCAATTACGGCTCTATCATCTGGCTTAAAGATGGCTGGCGGAACATGGATGAATACAGGCGAAGGTGGTCTTTCTCCTTATCATCTAAAAGGCGGTGCTGATATTATTTGTCAGATCGGTCCTGGTCTATTTGGTGTGAGAACAGAGGATGGCGCATTTTCTTTCGAAGAGTTCAGGAAAAAAAGTGAGTACGAGGAAGTTAAAGCCTTTGAACTAAAGCTTGCCCAAGGAGCCAAAACACGAGGCGGTCACATTGACGGAGAGAAAGTCACCGAGGAGATTGCGAGTATTCGCAAATTGCCGCCTCACCAATCCATTGACAGCCCGAACCGCTTTCAGCTTTTTGGATCTATTCCTGAGATGTTTAATTTCATTGAACAACTTCGAGCCATTGGCGAAAAGCCAGTCGGGATTAAACTTGTTGTTGGTCATAAAGAAGAAATTGAGGAGCTTGCGGCCTATATAAAAAAGAGCGGGAAACACCTTGATTTCATCACCATAGATGGAGGGGAAGGCGGTACGGGAGCATCTTTTCATGAGTTAGCGGATTCCGCAGGGCTGCCCATCTTCACCGCACTTCCAATGGTTCATCAAATTCTGAAAGAGTATGGTGTAAGAGATCAAGTTAAGCTATTTGCATCAGGCAAGCTCCTCTCACCTGACAAAATTGCCATTGCCCTTTCCATGGGAGCTGACTTTGTGAATATCGCAAGAGGACTTATGTTTTCAGTTGGTTGTATTCGGGCGCAAGTATGTCATACGAATAAATGTCCAGTAGGGGTTGCCACAACTGATCCAAAGCTGCAAAGAGCTTTGTCGATTGAAGAAAAGAAATATCGAGTATGCAATTATATCCTATCCCTTAGAGAAGGTTTATTTAACTTATCGGCAGCTAGTGGTATTGAATCACCTATCCATTTTAACGAAAAACATATTATTTTTAGACAAGAGAATGGCCAAACAACTGAAGTGCCTACGTTCTCAAGCACACATCATTCTGTCTAGCTACAAAAAGATGCGCTACCGTACTTTTAGATTGTAGAGAAACTCATGTTTTTCTACAATCTTTTTTATTCTTAAAGTATGTATTAGGAGTGTGGCAACAGAAATTGAGCTGATCAGAACATTGCAAATTACATTCAGAGTTGAGAGTGTTGGCTACATCCACAGAGTAATACTGTCCAAATTAATTTTACATAATAAGAAATGATTAGGATGGTGATAAAAAAATAAAGCTGCCGAGATTTTCCCGACAGACTGAGCTGTTACCGAACTTTTTTGCAAAAAAACTGCAAACAACTCCGTTTTCTTGAAAAGGATTGTTTACAGCTAGAGCGGTGTTATTTGGTTTCTTCTTTTGCTTGTTGTTCGGCTATGCGGTCCAGTGCCATAATATATGCATCATTTCCGTAGTTCAAGCAGCGTTTCACACGTGAGATGGTAGCAGTACTCGCACCTGTTTCCGTTTCAATTTTATGATACGTATTTCCCTCACGAAGCATTCGAGCTACTTCAAGACGCTGTGATAAAGATTGGATTTCATTGATTGTACACAAATCATCAAAGAATCGATAGCACTCTTCCAGGTCTTTAAGGGATAAAATGGATTTGAATAACTGATCTAAGCTTTTGCCCCTTAATTTATCAATTTGCATCTTTATACATCTTCTCCTTTACTATTGGCACACCGCTTAAACAACAGACTCCATGCCTTTTCTCTATTTAGAGGAAGCGGTATCTTTCCTGACTAATTTTTCAACCTCCGCAATGAGCTTTGAACAAATCATGACAGTTTGGGTTCTGCACTGAAAATGCCGTCAGGTTCTTTCGTAAGCCGAAGCTTCTTTATCGTAAACAAATTCGACAAGTTTTGTCATATTCCTTGTACGACAATCTGACAAACTTGTTTGCTTCCGATATAAAAATGCTTCTGCTATTGTTCGATCTGCCCTATGAATGAGCTACGGTATGTGTTGAAAGTTTGGCGAGACAACTAACATGCATCCCGCCATGCTTTGATGTTCATTTCAAATATTTTATCGGTCAGCATAACCGACAAATCCATTTTACATTAGGGCACTTCTCTCGTCATGTCAAAACCCTCTGCTTTGTCTACATGTAACGAAGTGTATGACTTGCTGATTTTCTGCCCTATAACAGCAGGAGAAAATCGGGCAAAGATGATACAGCTTCCACTCTGTTATATTTTAACGCATTATAGACGGAAAGAGTACAGTTTTTTTCATGACATCAAATATTCCTCTTGGTGTCACTCGAATATAAGGCAAATGCGTACTTTGGAAAAAGACAAGTGTATCAATCGGACAGTCAAATGGATACCCGCGTTCAATGAGAAGATCCCGCAATTTTTGTTCCTGCGCTAGCACGGTCTCAAACGGTTCAGCTGATGCACAGCCGGATAATTGTAACGGTATTTCGTGCAATATCTTTCCGTTCTCTGTAAGGACAATCCCTCCACCGATTTCTTTCATTCGTTTATGGGCGAGGATCATATCTTCTTTATTCTTCCCGATGACTAAAATATCGCCAGTCGTCGAAAATGAGCTGACAAAGCCCTGCACCTTATGCGCAAAACCTTTTAGCATCGTATTCACACGCCACTCACCTTTTCTGTCAATCAAACTAAAAAAACTTTGATCATGATCACATGACAGTTGGTTCACAGAGTTATCAATCTCCACTGTATACGGCTCCATAATGACGGCATTTCTCATTTTCACACCAAGCGGCATAGAGAATTGCAGGTCGCTCATGGTCAGATCATAGCCTAAATCTAGTGGAATAAGCCCGCCTTTTCCCCACTTTGTTTCTTGAAATTGATGCTGATTCGCACCTTCTAATTTCAGAATGACCCCTTTGGATATAACCGTTTCAGGATTTGGATTCAATAGCTCGTCTAAAATATTCAAAGAAGCCAACCTACCGGGTCCGACTACCCCTAATAAGTCATCAATTTGATAATATTTCGCAATGTTAAATGTCGCCATATTGTAGGCATCGATGATGGGCACGCCTTCTTCAAGCGCTATCGAAATCAATCGATTAATCATACCTTCCTCATAAAAGTGAGGTGCGGCTCCATCTGTTGTATAAAAAAAGTGGTCATACTGCCTAAAATCACGTTCATGCAGCTCTCTTAAAATCGGCGCTAAATCTGGACGAATAGAGGAATGACGCAGTGAAACATAATAGCCAAGAGACAAGCGTTTTAACACATCATCTGCATTCATCGCTTCATGATCACTGTCGGCTCCAAACAGTTTCATTTTTGTTAGCGTTTTCTCAGAAGCGCCTGGGAAATGACCTTCAATTCGTTTTCGCTGTTTCTTCGTTTCTTGCATGCAATATAAAATGAGATCATCACCGTCCATCAACCTTGGCCAGCTTGTTAATTCTCCGCCTTGAAGAACGTCAGGATGATCAATCCATTCTTTTCGATAGTTAATTGGCAACATTTCATCTTCATATCTCACTTCTGTTTGGAGATCATATCTGGACCACCAGAAGTATTGAAATGGGTGCTTTTTTAATTCACACAAAGTGGAAAGCGCTTTCTTTTCATTGCTCTGCAAAAGAAGAAATAAGTTATCACTGACCATTGTTGTTGTGCCAAATTGAGACACATATTCTGCAAGAGATTGGGGATTATAAATATGGAACGGATGCGCATGAGGTTCAATATAACCTGGCACAATGTATTTCCCAGCACAATCAATCACACGTTTAGTTGATTTATTTTGAGGAAGCTCTGCTCCGACATAAACAATTCGATCATCATGTATCCAAATATTTGCTTTCACCCATTGCTTGAGAAACGGGTTCAGCACGAGTCCATTTGTTAAAAGGAGTGTTGGATCTAATTTTGAATCGACTACATCGATTTGTGTACGGATGTCATTGTTTCTCCAATTAAAAGTACGTTCGGACATTCACATACTCTCCTTCATTTGTATTAGACTTATCGTAACATAATGAACCACATGACGCATTAATGAAACGTTACAATTTTTTGAAATCACACTTAAAATAATTTGAAAAGGAGATTGATATTTAATGAAACCTAATCTCAGTTTAATGGAAGCTCTCATCAGAATTGCCTGTGGAATGACGGTATGTACTGTGGCTGGGTCGTTATTTTCAAGGAAACCATGGTGTAAAACGCTCCTTCTTGGCGTGTTTCTTGGCGGCATGAAGACGGCATCTGGCATTCTTCGTTTTTGTCCTGTGACTTACATGTGCGAGCAGCAGAGCACACATAAAGAGAAGGCTGAGTAAGACAGCCTTCTGTAACCGATTCTATCCATCCGATGGTATCGGTTTTTTATCAACATGTTCAAAAATTATTCTGCCGTTTCACACCATTTCACAATCGTGCCTGCAATGATTTCGGCGGCTTCTATGACGTGCTCGATGTCGATCGATTCATTTGGATAATGTGCGAGCTCTGTTGTTCCAGGGCCAAACACAATGACAGGTATGTTTGCCGCTTGTGACAACAAGCCTCCATCTGTTCCCCAAGGAGCAGCTTCTACTTTTGGCGGCTTCTTTCGCACCTCTTCGTATTGTTCTTTTAATAAATCTAAAAGCGGATGCTGGGAATCAATTGAACCTGGAAGCCATCTTGCACCAAACCACTCGACTTCCACAGGGTGATCCTTGAACCATTCATCCTTTTCAGAAAGACCCGCAACCCAATTCTTTAACTCCTCTTCTGCTTGCTCAACCGTCTCGCCTGGCATCACACCTAATCTGCCTTCCATTGTCACAAGGTCTGCTACAGAAGACGGCCAGTCACCGCCTTGAATCTTTCCAATGTTGATCGGGATAGGAATTGGAATATGCTGAAATAGCGGCTCGGTGATTCGCTTATTTCTTTCTTCTTCAAGTGCTGCTATATGTGAAAGAACGATGGTACTCTTTTCAATTGCAGACACCCCGTGATATCTTGTTCCGCCATGAGCTGCACGCCCTTTAATGTGAAGCCTGAACCACTTAGAGCCTTGCTGAATCGGAAAAATTTTCATATGACTTGGCTCAGGAATAATGGCAGCATCTGCTGTATATCCCTTGAGTATCGCCGCAAGTGTACCTGCACCGCCGCTTTCTTCTTCAACAACACTATGGAACACAACATCTCCTTTCAGCGGAATATGGAGTGTATGAAGTGCCTCAAGTGCAAAGAGTAAAGAAACGTTCCCACCTTTCATATCTGTTGCCCCGCGTCCATAGAGTCTCCCACCTATGATATGCCCGCTGTAAGGTGGATATGTCCATTGATTCAAATCTCCTTCTGGCACCACATCTACGTGTCCGTTTAATAATATAGATTTGCCATTCCCCTTCCCTTTCAATCTCCCAGCGACATTAGGGCTCCCTTTAAATGAACGCCGAGGTGAATAAAAATAGGGGTGATCCAGCAATTCATTGCCGCCTATTTCCCAAATTTCTGTATCAAAGCCAATCGCTGAAAGTGTATCCGCAACGATTTGCTGCACTTCTTTTTCATTTCCTTGTGTGCTGTCACATTGAACCATTCGCTGAAGGAGCTCAATGGCTTTCTCTTGGTGATCTCTCATCCACTTTCTAATACGTGTGATTGGTTGCACTTTGGGTCATCCTTTCTACACAACAGACTTGACATCAGGAGCTAGGATTAAAGGTGCTTCTGTCGCTCTGATGACATCTTCCGGTTGATATGGAGGCATAACTTCACGTAAGATCAAAAGCTGAGACTTGACCTCAATAACAGCCATATCGGTAATGATCAGATCCACACAAGCTTTAGCGGTTAAAGGCAGTGTACATGTCGACTTCACCTTTGACTGACCATGTTTATCGAGATGACTCATCACCACCACGACTTTTTTGGCTTTTTGCGCCAGTTCGATCGCTCCGCCCATACCAGGTACTCTTTTTCCCGGAACAATCCAATTCGCAAGATCGCCCTGACTGCTTACTTCAAGTGCACCTAATATCGTCATGTCCAGCAACCCTTTTCGAATGATGCCAAAAGCGGTTGTGCTGTCCATATAAGAGCCGCCTTGTTTTAAAGTAATCGGGAAACCGCCTGCATTGCATAAATTCGGATCTTCTTCGCCGCTTACAGGAGAAGCTCCCGCCCCCATAATGCCATTTTCCGCATGTAGCCACACATGATCATGTGCAGGAATATATTCTGCAGCGAGTGTCGGAATCCCGATGCCGAGATTGACAATCATGCCGTCATCTATTTCCTGCGCCGCTCTCTTGGCAATTCGATGTCTTACATCGATGTCTCCCATGCCCATGTCCAGTTCACTCCTTTTGATTGCACGATCTGATCTACAAATACGCCGGGTGTCACAATTTCCTCTGGGTGAAGACGCCCAATCGGCACAATTTCTTCAACTTCCGCAATGGTCCAATCTCCCGCCATCGCCACAATAGGGTTCGTATTCCGTGCACTTTTATCAAAGATAAGATTTCCTGCTTCATCCGCTTTTAAGGCATTGACGATGGCGATGTCTGCTGTCAGTGCAGGCTCAAGGATATATTCCTTCCCATTTAACGGAACCAATTGCTTCTCTTCTAGATTGATACTATCCATCCCTACATCTGTCACAATACCGGCAAGACCCATACCTCCCGCTCTTATTTTTTCCGCTAGAATGCCTTGCGGGTAAAAAAGAACCTCTAATGTACCGGCCTGCATTTTCTGCCCAGCAATCGGATTTGATCCAATATGGGACGCAATCAATTTCTTGACTCTGCCTTCTGTTATTAACCGTCCGACCCCAATTTGAGGAAATCCCGCATCGTTTCCGATCAATGTCAAATCTTTCATATTCGCTTCAAGAAGGGCATCAATTAAAGATGGCGGTGAACCAACTCCGCCAAATCCGCCAAACATGATCGTCATTCCATCTTTAAAACGTGTGATCACTTCATCAAATTCTGCAATTTTATTCATTCTCTTTCCTCCCTACATCGCAGATGGGAAAAACCCTCGATTGATCACTTCTTGCTCTACTTGCGTTATCGTTTGTCCGAATAAATGAAGGAGTTCTTCCATTTCCTGCTGTGTGATGGTCAGCGGCGGCGCAATCATAATGGCAGCCCCTCCAATCCCGTCTTCTCCAGCACTTGCCGGATAAACCAGCAACCCATTTTGTTTTGCCGTTTCGACCACCAACCTCGTCATTTGAGCATGTGCGGGAAACGGGGTTTTGGCCAATTGATCTGCTACAAATTCGACGCCGATGAATAGCCCCTTCCCTCTCACATCTCCAATGATGAAATGGTTCGCTTGTAAATCCTTTAATGCGTTCATTAAATATCGTCCTGACATATCGGCTCGTTCTGTGAGTTGATGCTTTTTCATATAACGGATAACAGCAAGTGACACAGCGGCTGAAAGCGGATTGGCACTATACGTATGCCCTGCCATCACTGAGGCTGACCCATTGAGAATAGGTGCCATCACATGATCTGCCGCTACTGTTGCTGCAATCGGTGAATAACCCGCACTCATTCCTTTGCCGAGTACCATCATATCCGGCACGACACCCCAGTGCTCCATTGCGAACATTTTCCCAGTTCGTCCAAAGCCTGTCATCACTTCATCTGCAATCAATAAAATATCGTTTTCCTCACAGACATGTTTCATTGCCTTAAAATACCCGTCTGGCGGAACAAGCGCCGCTCCAGCAGCGCCCACAATGGGTTCTGCAATAAAAGCGGCAATTCTATCTTTTCCTAAACGCTGGATGACTGTTTTTAATTCCTGCACATACCACTCGACCTGTTTACTCTCTTCTTTTGGCAGCCATGAGCGATAGGCATACGGAGGAGATAATACAGGGTGCTTCTCAAGCAGTGGTTCAAAGCGCGCTCTCCTTGCAATATGACCTGACATCGACAGGGCGCCAAGTGTGATGCCATGATAACTCATCCACCTCGAAATGATGTGATTCTTTTCTGTTTTTCCTTGCTCCTGCCAGTGCTGAATCGCTATTTTCATTGCTGTCTCCGTTGCCTCTGAACCGCTCCCTACAAAAAAAGACCAGTTCAGATTGCCTGGGCAAAGCGTACTCAATTCATAAGCCAATGCTTCCGCTGGTTCATTTGTAAATTGCGACCTGTACGTAAAACTCACTTTTTTCGCTTGCTCAGTCATGGCTTCAATCATTTCTGGTATGCCATGTCCAATACTTGCTGTGACCGCACCAGATGAACCATCTAAATATTTTTTTCCTTCCCGATCATATAAGTAAATCCCCTCTCCTTTCACAGCCACAGGATAATCCTGATTCAACATCGGTTTGATTAAGTAATCCCGGGTCTCCACTTTGTCATTCCTCCCTCTCTCGAAAGTAGCTGCACATTTCTTTTCGCATGAATCGTTAGAAAATTTTGTATAATTGTTATAAGATTAGCTTAATCAAGAGGGCAGTCATCCTCCATTCGCCACATGCCCGAATTTCACACGCATTTTTTATACATTGTGTATAAAAGGGGTCAAAAGGAGGTCATAAGTCTATGGCGATTTTCGTCAAAGATGCACTCTCGCTCGATATCATGAAGGAAACAAAACTGCTAGCCGGACAAAATGGACTGGAGCGCCTGATTCAGTGGGTGACCATTGTGGAAATCATCGAAGATACATCAAGGCTGTCAGAAGGTGAGTTACTTGTAACGACTGGGTTTGGTCTTGCTGAAAATGAAGAAAGAAGACTTCGGCTCAAGCGATTGATTCAGTCTCATCGTCTGTCTGCTATCGCCATTTATAAAGGGGTATATTTAACGGAGATCCCAGCGTCTCTGATTGAAGCGGCCAATGTAAGCGGTATCCCGCTGATCGAAATTCCTTCACATGTGAATTTCTCAGATATTACAAAAGCCATATTAGAGCAAATCGTCAACAGTCAGCTTCATCAACTCAAGTACTCAGCCGCCATTCATCAAAGACTGACTCATTTAAATGTCAGCAACAAAAATGTGACACAAATTACGAATGAGCTTGCGCATTTAACGGCTGCGAATATTGTGGTTCTTGACGTTTTCTTACATCAAACGGCTGCCAGCCTCACCAAAGATGAAGTGACATACTCCCCTTCATTTGGCTTTATGACAGAAAGTGAAACGATTGCGACCAATTCACTTCTCAAACAGGCAGAGGAGAAAGGGCGACTTGTCTTTGAAACAAACGGAGAATTTGTTTTGGCTGCGTGTCCTGTGATTGCAATGGGAGATATTTTTGGGTTTATTGTGGCTTTGAAGAAAAAGAAAGAATGGCATCATCTCGATGCAATTGCCATCGAACATGCCGGAGCAGTGTATGCCATTGAATGGCTAAAACAAAAAGCCATCCAAGATACAGAGGATCAAATGCAAGGTCATCTGTTAGATGATATTTTACAGCAACAATATACAGAAGAAAGCTATGTGATGGAACAAGCTACAAAGCTTCAATACGATATGAATGATGAACAGGTGGTCATCTATGTTCAATTTCAGCATCAGCACACACAGCTAGATCACCAGATGGTGCAACGCCTTTCCCAATTACTCACGTCCATATTTGAACGAAGACAGGTTCCTTTCTTACTAAAGACAAGGCTCGATTCAATTTTTGTATTGACACCGGCGGGGAAAAAAAGCTTTCAGGAAACCGAATGGTATAGGGCGGCGGATGAGTGCCGAAGCACATGGTCTTATTTTTTTCCTGTTCATCCGATTGTGATTGGCATTGGCAAATCCTATGATCAGATCAGTCTCTTTGCAAAAAGTGCAAAAGAAGCCCAATATGCCGCAAAGCTTCTTCCTCTTCTAAAAACCGACCAAAGCATCATTCATTATCAAAAACTTGGTTTATACGGCATGCTCCTTGAAATGAATGAAGCTGGTATGAATTTGCATGACTTTTACGTGGAGCTCTTAAGTCCATTGCTCTATACAAAAAAACAAGGCGCTGACCTGATCCATACACTCGAAGTGTATTTAACGCATAATGAAAATATTCAAAAATCTGCGGGAGAATTGTTTATCCACCGCCATACATTAAGCTATCGTCTCAAGCAAATTGAAGCAAAGACGGGTTGCAGTCTTAAATCTACTGATGATCGGATGAAGCTGCAGCTAAGCATCATGGCCTACCGTCTATCTGGTCTGCTCGATCAGATGAGAACCATTTCATGATTTGTTTGGCGTTTTCACCCATAGATTCATATCTTCTATTTTGTCAAAAATGTAGCAGTTATTTTGAAAACGCCCTGTATACGTATAGCCAAGCTGATAAAACACTTGATTCATTCCATAGGATAGCGCACGCGCAAGCGAATAAAAGACATAAATATATATAGATTGAAGCTCTTTTTCCAGTGCAAGAATCAAATGATGCATGAATCCTAGTTTCCGATAAGACGGAAGAGTCGCACAATCTGTCAATTCAGCATGTCCATACGTTGCATTGATTTCAGCAGATGCCGCACTCACAATTTGCCCGTCATGTTCAACAACATAAAAAATGGTCCCTTCCTCCATCACCTTTTGGATATAATCCGGCTTGTTCATGGGCGTGGGATATGTTTCGAAGACGGTATCATAGAGCTTAGCAAGCATTTGAGTATCACTTATATTTGCTTTCCTCATAACATAATCATCCTGCCATTTCTCTGGATCGCTTTTGATCGGCTTTTCTTGAATGGATGCCACGATCTCATCTTCTTTGAGCCAATACGGGGATCTCATTCGCTCCTCCGTTAAAAAGAGAGACATCCCGTATGCATCACTTCCAAGAAAGTAATGAGAAAACACCCCTTCAAGCCGAAAGCCTTTTTCTAAGAAAAAAGGCATATGCTCTCGCCTTACTTTCACAATCACCTTAGAAGCCCCACAACCAGCGGCCTCCTGAAGAACAGACTGAATGACATCCCGCACCCTGCCGCTATAATCATCTAATCGAACCCTTTGATTAAATGGGTCGATACAGATTAAAGCAGAAAAGCGCTCGTTCGCAAATTTCTTCAATTGCATCATATACTCATTCCTCTCTTATGATTCTGATTCAACTAAATGATGATAAATTCTTTTATGACCATAATGCCTTCTAAATGAAATCATTGACCTCTTACTACTTCTTCACATTTAAAGACAACCCTTCTCATGATGAAAAGAAGAAAAAACACCTTTCCATTTCATCAGATATATTCCGATGACATAAAAGGTGTTTTTTGTCCAAACTTATTTCTTTACTGCCTTCAGCGCACGGGCGCCAATGTCACGGCGATAGAAAAGACCAGGTTGAATGATTTCTTCAACGGCTTCATATACTCTTGATCTTGCTGCTTCAAACGTATCATCAAATGCTGTTACATTTGCTACACGACCGCCATTTGTCACGAATTGATCGTTTTCTTTCTTCGTTCCTGCATGGAATATGACCACATCTGAAACAGTGGTTTGCAATGCACCGATCGGCATTCCTTTTTCGTAGTCCTCTGGGTAACCCTCTGATGCAAGAACGACACTGACAGCGGCGGTGTCTTTCCACTGTAAGTCCACATTTTTTCCATCTAGAATGTCGAGGAATACTTGAACAAGATCCGATTCAAGACGAGGCAGTACGACCTGTGTTTCAGGGTCGCCAAAGCGTGCATTAAATTCAATGACCTTTGAACCTTCTGGTGTGAGCATTAAGCCCGCATATAAAATCCCTGTAAAAGGGCGTTCTTCCTGCACCATTGCACGAGCCGCTGGCTTTACAATCTCTTCAACGGCTTGTTTCACAATCTCATCTGAAATGTGTGGAACAGGAGAATATGCCCCCATGCCGCCTGTGTTTGGTCCTTTATCATCTTCAAAAGCACGTTTATGATCTTGTGCGATGACCATTGGATACACATTTTCTCCATTGACAAAGGCCATTAATGAAAATTCTTCACCTGTCAAAAATTCTTCAATCACAACGGATGCACTGGCATCGCCAAACTTTTCATCCTCTAAAAAATCATGCAGGCAATCGATTGCTTCTTCGAGTGTCATTGCGACTGTCACGCCTTTTCCTGCTGCAAGACCGTCTGCTTTAATGACAATCGGCGCGCCTTTTTCCTCAACATATGCCTTCGCCTTTTCAAATGAAGTAAAGGTCGCATAAGCGGCTGTTGGAATATCATAATTTTTCATTAAATCCTTGGCAAATTCCTTTGAACCTTCAATGACTGCAGCTTTTGCATTAGGTCCAAATACTTTTAGACCTGATTGTTCGAATGCATCCACAATGCCTGCAATTAAAGGAACCTCCGGACCAATGACGGTTAAACCGATATCATTTTCTTTTGCAAAGCGAATTAACGCCTCATGATCGCCTTCGTCGATCGGTACAAGACTTGCGACGCTTGTCATTCCATCATTGCCAGGTGCGACAAATACTTGGCTGACAAGCTCACTTTGATTTACTTTCCATGCGATCGTATGCTCTCTTCCGCCTCTGCCGATAATTAATACGTTCACACTGTCATCCCCTTTTAATGTTTGAAATGTCTCACGCCAGTGAAAACCATGGCGATGCCGTATTCATCTGCCTTTTGAATCGATTCTTCATCACGAATCGATCCACCCGGTTGTATAATCGCTGTCACGCCTGCCTTTGCAGCAGCTTCCACCGTATCGCCCATTGGGAAGAAAGCATCAGAGCCTAGCGCACTTCCTTTCGCTTTTTCTCCCGCCTGCTCAATCGCTATTTTAGCAGAACCTACACGATTCATTTGACCAGCGCCAATTCCTACTGTCATTTGATCCTTTGCAAGCACAATTGCATTTGATTTCACGTGTTTCACGACTTTCCAAGCTAGCTTTAAGTCTTTCCATTCATCTTCAGTTGGTTCTCTTTTCGTTGGAATGGAGATGGTAGCTTCCTCTAAGCCGTATGTGTCGATCTCTTGAATGAGCAGTCCGCCATGTACACTCGTTAGCTGCTTTTCTTTCTTCTGAAGATCAGCTTGAACATCTAGTGTTAATAGACGAAGATTCTTTTTCGCTGTTAACACATCAAGCGCTTCTTGGCTAAACGATGGTGCAATGATGATTTCTAAGAAAATCGTATGAAGAACTTCAGCCGTTTGTTTATCTACTTCACGGTTTAGAGCGACAATGCCGCCAAAGATAGACGTTTCATCTGCTTTGAATGCACGGTCAAATGCTTCTGCAATCGTCTCTCCTGTACCAACTCCACATGGATTCATATGCTTTACTGCTACCGCTGCAGGTTCGGTAAATTCTCGTACAATTTGGAGTGCAGCATCTGCATCTTTGATATTGTTATAGGAAAGTTCTTTCCCATGTAATTGTACAGCCGTTGCTAAAGACCCTTTGCTTGGGAGCGCATGTTGATAGAATGTCGCTGCTTGATGCGGGTTTTCTCCATAACGCAAGGATTGTTTTTTCTCAAAAGTGACCGTGAACTGTTCTGGCTCCGTTTCGCCAACATAAGTCGTGAGATAATCAGCAATTAGGGCATCATATGCTGCTGTATGACGGAATACTTTTGCTGCCAGCTCACGTTTTTTCTCTAACGAAACGCCGCCTTCTTTTAATTGCTGAATCACTGAATCATAATCACTCGGATCGACGATGACCGTAACGTCTTGATGATTTTTAGATGCAGCACGAAGCATGCCCGGTCCGCCAATATCAATGTTTTCAATGGCTTCTTCATATGTCACATCTTCTTTTGAAATGGTTTCTTTGAATGGATACAGGTTCACCACGACAAGATCAATCGGCTGAATGCCATGCTTTTCGATTTGTGCCATATGGTCATCGTTTCCTCTTACTGCTAAAAGACCACCGTGAATGTTTGGATGAAGGGTCTTGAGTCGTCCGTCCATGATCTCTGGAAATCCTGTTACCTCAGATATACCAATCACATCAATGCCGTTTTCTTGAAGAAGCTTATGTGTACCTCCAGTTGAAATCACTTCAACGCCAAGTTCAGTTAATTCTTTCACAAAAGGAACAATATTCGTTTTATCAGAAACACTGATTAATGCGCGTTTGATCGTCATGCCTTCGCCACCTCATTCAGATAATTCTAAAAGTGATTTGATCACTTTTGGATATAATGTATGTTCTAGTTCATGTATTCTTTTTTCAATTGTTTCAAGGTCTTCTCCTTGTTCAATGTGAATCGCTGCCTGATCAATAATCGGCCCGGTATCCATACCTTCATCGACAAAATGGACAGTGATCCCTGCCACTTTGACGCCTGCTTGATACGCCTGTCCAATGGCATCAAGTCCTGGGAATGCCGGTAATAAAGACGGATGAATATTCACGATTTTTCCTCGGTACGCTTCAAGTAAAGTTGGACCAATGAGTCTCATATAACCCGCTAGGAAAATCCATTCCACTTCATGCAATTGGAGCTGTTCAATGATCGCTTTTTCAAAAGCCGCTTTGTTTGGATAGGACTTCGGTCTGAAAGCAAATGACGGGATGCCCTCTTTCTCTGCTCGTTCTAATACCTTCGCACCCGGCTTATCACAAATAACAAGTGCAACCTCTGCCTGCCATTGTTCTTCCTTTAACGTATCTATAATCGCTTGAAAATTCGTCCCGCTTCCAGAGGCGAAGATCGCAAACTTCTTCATGAGAGGCTTCCACCGCCGAACTTGACACCTTCTCCTTTTTGAACACGCCCAATGAGAAATGCTTTCTCTCCGTCTTTTTCAAGACCGCTGATTACATCCACTAAATGCTCCTCTTTCACAGCTAAGACGAAGCCAATGCCCATATTAAAGACATTAAACATGTCTTCCGCCTTCAATTGCCCTTTTTCCTGAATGAATGAGAAAATAGGCGGAACTGGCCATGAGCCGTTGTCAATCTCAACGCCAAGACCTTCTGGCATCATACGCGGCAAGTTTTCAATGAAGCCGCCGCCAGTGACATGTGCCATGCCGTCGACCTTGCCGGCTTTCACTTGTTTTAGTACAGGCTTCACATAAATTTTCGTTGGTTCAAGCAGTTCTTCTCCTAGCGGTCTTGTAAAAGGTTCATACGTTTGATGAAGGTCAAGACCTGCATCTTCCAGCAATATTTTGCGGACGAGTGAGTAGCCGTTACTATGAATGCCGCTTGAACTGAGTCCGATCAGCAGATGACCTTCTTTGATGTTGTCTCCTGTGACGATTTCATCTTTTTCAACCACACCTACTGAAAAACCAGCAATATCATATTCGTCTTCCGTATATAGACCCGGCATTTCTGCTGTCTCTCCACCTACAAGTGCTGAACCTGACTGCTCACAGCCGTCAGCAACACCTTTGACAATGGCTTCAATTTTTAGAGGATCTGCTTTTCCCACAGCTAAGTAATCTAAGAAAAACAGCGGTTCTGCTCCTTGTGCTAACACATCGTTGACGCACATTGCGACCGCATCTATACCGATCGTATCATGCTGATCCATCATAAAAGCAAGCTTTAATTTCGTTCCAACACCGTCTGTCCCCGATACAAGAACGGGCTTTTTGTATGGCAGTTCGGATAAATCAAACATACCGCCAAAACCGCCTAAAGCACCCATAACACCCGCTCTTTTTGTACGTTCCACGTGTGTTTTCATCCGTTTGACCGCTTCGTAACCTGCTTCGATGTCAACACCGGCGTTTTTATATGCTTCTGACATCCCATTCACTCCTTTTATCCGCTTTTTTCAATTTAATTCAGGCAGAATGAAAGAGCAGCATATCAAACCCTCTTGACTGCTGCTCGATTATTCGATTATTTCGTCAGTACTGTTTCCTTCACATGCGGAAGGACAGTGTCTTCATAAATTTCAGTCGGATATTTTCCAGTAAAACATGCCAAACATTGACCACGCTGCGGATCATCATACTTTCTGCCAATCCCGTTCATTAACCCTTCTACAGATAAAAAAGCAATGGAATCTGCGCCGATTTCCTGTCTAATTTCTTCTACTGAGTGAGAAGAAGCAATCAGCTCTTCGTGTGTCGATGTATCAATTCCATAAAAACACGGATGTGCGATTGGCGGTGAACTAATGCGAACATGCACTTCTGTTGCACCAGCTTCTCTTAGCATGGTAACAATTCGGCGGCTTGTTGTACCGCGAACGATCGAATCATCCACCATCACGACTCGCTTCCCTTCGACAACACCACGTACAGCAGAAAGTTTCATACGTACGCCCTGCTCACGTAATGATTGAGATGGCTGAATAAATGTCCGGCCAACATAACGATTTTTGATTAAACCAAGCTCATATGGAATGCCTGTTGCTTCTGCATAACCAATCGCTGCGGAAATACTAGAATCAGGTACACCTGTGACAACATCTGCTTCAACATGTGCTTCCTCTGCAAGCTTCTTACCGAGATTCTTTCTTGCACTATGCACATTGATTTCATTGATATTGCTGTCTGGTCTTGAGAAATAAATGTATTCCATGCTACACATACTGCGATTAATGTTCATTGAGAAGCGTTCAGATTTCAGTCCTTCGTCATTAATGATCAGCATTTCACCAGGCTCAACATCTCTTAAGTACGTTGCACCGACGACATCAAAAGCACATGTTTCAGAAGCGATAACATAAGCGTCTCCAAGCATGCCAATCGAAAGTGGACGTAAGCCGTTCGGATCGAGCGCAACAATCATTTCAGTTTCCGTCATAATTAAGAAAGCATATGCTCCTTTAAGCATGGAAAGGGCATTTTTAATCTGATCTTTTAAATTCACATATCCGCTTCGCTTAATTAAGTGGGCGAGCACCTCTGTATCAGAGGATGTTTGGAAGATACTCCCTTGGTTTTCAAGCTGCTGTTTTAACTGTGTGGCATTGACCAAATTGCCGTTATGAGCAAGTGCAAGACTTCCGTTATTTTGCGAGCGGAAGAAGAGGGGCTGCACATTCTCAAAGCCGCCTCCGCCTGCTGTTGCATAACGAACATGCCCGATCGCGCCTCTTCCTTTTAACTGCTTCAGTTCACCATTTTGAAATACTTCCGTAATCAGTCCAAGACCTTTGTGTGACGAAAGTTTTTCACCATCTGTTGCAATAATTCCCGCACCTTCTTGCCCTCGGTGCTGAAGGCTATGCAATCCGTAGTAAGTGATTTGAGGAGCTTCGGCATGCCCCCAAATTCCAAAGACACCACACTCTTCGTTTAAGCCTCTGATTTCAGCAAGCATGGGATCGCTCCTTTCCATGCGCTTTCAAGCTCGTGAACAGGCGCATGAATCCATTGTTGTCCATCCTGATTCTTTATTGAAAGTACTCCATCATTTGTGACCGTTCCTACCTCTTTTGCATCCTTCACTGCCTCAGCAAATGCAGTGCGGTGCTCTCGTTTCACTGTGACAACAAAACGTGATTGTGTCTCACTGAATAATGATGCTTGACAGCTTAAATCGATTTGGATATCGGCTCCAAGACCGCCCGTACCAAACGTGCTCTCCGCAAGTGCAACACCAAGTCCGCCTTCAGACACATCATGTGCTGATTGAACAAGTCCATTTTGAATCGCAGCTAGAAGGGCTTCTTGACGTGCAAGCTCTACTGTCAAATCAATTTCCGGTGCTTTTCCGTAGATGCGTCCCTCTGTCATCTTTTGAAGCTCACTGCCTGCATATTCTTCCTTCGTCTCACCAATGACGAAAATCACATCGCCAGCCTGCTTAAAGGATTGTGTTGTAATATGTGCTATATCTTCAACCAAACCAACCATACCGATGACCGGTGTTGGGTAGATCGCTTTTCCATTTGATTCATTATATAATGACACGTTACCACCGATGACCGGTGTGTTCAGGGTGCGGCACGCTTCACTAATACCGTCGGCAGATTTTTCGATTTGCCAGAAAATCTCTGGTTTCTCCGGGTTACCAAAGTTCAGGTTATCTGTCACTGCAAGCGGGCGAGCACCTGAGCAGACAATGTTACGTGCTGCTTCTGCGACTGCAATTTTACCGCCTACCTCTGGATCAAGATAGAGATAACGTGCATTACAGTCTGTTGTCATCGCAAGCGCTTTTTTCGTCCCGCGAATTCTAAGGACACCGGCATCAGAACCCGGCGCAACCACTGTGTTTGTACGAACCATGTAGTCGTATTGATCGTATACCCATTCTTTGCTTGCAATCGTCGGCTGCTGCAGAAGCTGTTTTAATGTATGAGCTGCATCTGTGATCTTAGGTGCTTCTGCCTTTGTCTCTAAGAACTCACGATAGTAAGCAGGCTCACTTGAAGGCTTGTGATAAACTGGCGCTTCTTCTGCAAGAGCATCAACTGGAAGCTCACATACCACTTCACCTTGATGAATTAGTCGAAGCATTTTATCATCTGTCACACGACCAACTGATACAGCTTCCAAGTCATATTTTTTAAAAATATCAATGATTTCTTGTTCACGACCTTTTTCAATGACCAAAAGCATTCTCTCTTGTGATTCAGACAGCATCATTTCGTATGCCGTCATGCCTGTTTCACGTTGCGGGATGAGGTCTAGGTTCATCTCAATACCAGAGCCTGCTTTACTCGCCATTTCTGCACTTGAGCTTGTTAAACCAGCGGCTCCCATATCTTGAATCCCAACGAGTGCATCGTTTTTGATGACTTCAAGGCACGCTTCAAGCAACAGCTTTTCCATGAAAGGATCGCCCACTTGGACAGCTGAACGCTTTTCTTCTGATTCATCAGAAAATTCTTCAGATGCAAATGTCGCCCCGTGAATGCCGTCACGGCCTGTTTTTGCGCCAACGTACATGACTGTGTTGCCGACGCCTTTGGCTTGCCCTTTTTTAATATCCTCATGGTTAATCAAACCGACACACATTGCATTGACGAGCGGGTTACCTTCATAACTTTCATCAAAGTGAACTTCTCCACCTACTGTTGGGATGCCGATACAGTTTCCATAGCCTGCAATCCCTGCCACTACTTCTTCAAACAAGTACTTCACGCGTGGTGAAGTCAGTTCACCAAAACGAAGAGAGTTTAAAACAGCAATTGGACGTGCACCCATAGAGAAGACATCTCGGATGATACCGCCGACACCTGTTGCTGCTCCTTGATATGGTTCAATCGCAGAGGGATGGTTATGTGATTCGATTTTAAATACAACCGCTTGATTGTCTCCAATATCAACAATTCCAGCGCCTTCCCCAGGACCTTGAAGGACATGTTCTCCTTTTGTCGGGAATTTGCTTAAAACAGGCTTAGAGTTTTTATAACTGCAATGCTCAGACCACATAACGGAAAAGATACCCGTTTCTGTGTAGTTCGGCAGCCTACCAATAATGGATTCGATTAAAGCAAATTCTTCATCACTCAATCCCATTTGCTGATACAATTTCTCTTCTTTAATTTGCTTGTGACTTGGTTCAAGCAGTAGTGACATGAGTGTCCCTCCAATTTTTCACGATAGATTGAAACAATTTAAGTCCGTCTGCACTGCCTAGTAATGAATCAACCGCGCGTTCAGGGTGCGGCATCATGCCGAGTACATTGCCCTCTTCATTCGTTACACCTGCAATTCGATTCACACTGCCGTTCATATCCTCTCCGTAAGTGAAGACGATTTGGTTCCGGTCAATGAGCTTCGCTAAAGTGTCTTCATCACAGTAGAAGTTGCCTTCACCATGTGCTACAGGAATCGTAATGGATTCACCTTTTTGATAGCCGCTTGTAAATTGCGTTTTGTTGTTCTCTACAATGAGTTCAACTGGACGACAAATAAATTTCAACCCTTTATTGCGTCTCATCGCACCTGGAAGAATGCCTAACTCCTGAAGAATTTGAAATCCGTTACAAACGCCAAGAACAGGTTTTCCTTCCTCTGCGGCTTTTTTCACAGCTGGCATGATGTTTGAGAAACGGGCAATCGCACCGCATCTTAAATAATCCCCATAAGAGAAACCGCCTGGTATGAGTACACCGTCAAATCCGTCGAGGCTCGTTTCGTCATGCCATACATATTCAACTTGTTCACCTAGCTCATCTTGAATTGCATGGTACATGTCGATATCACAGTTAGAGCCAGGCAAAACAATCACTGCAAACTTCACTGTGCGACAACCTCCTCCACCTCATAGCGGTAATCTTCAATGACCGTATTGGCAAGTAATTTTTCACACATTTCATTGACAACTGTGTCTAAATCACGATCTGATTTTTCAATGACAAGCTCCATGTATTTCCCGATACGAACATCTTTTACTTCTTGATAAGACATACTGTGCAAGGCATGCTGCACTGCACTTCCTTGTGGATCAAGAACGCTCTCTTTTAAGCTGACAAAAATTTTCACTTTATACATGTTTATGGCCTCCAAGTCTTTTGAAAATTTCCTCGTATGCATTCGTTAAGCCGCCCAAGTTTCGTCTGAACACGTCTTTATCAAGCTTTTCATTTGTGTCTTTGTCCCATAGCCTGCACGTATCAGGTGAAATCTCATCAGCCAGCAAAATACGATTCTCGTGATCTATTCCAAATTCAAGCTTGAAATCTATTAAGTTGACATGACAGTCTGAAAAGATTTGTGTTAATTCTTTATTCACTTGTCTTGTGATTTGTTTCATTTCCTCGACTTGCTCCGTTGTCGCTGCGTTTAAAATGCGAATATGATCTTCTGTAATGAGCGGATCACCCAGTGCATCATCTTTGTAGTAGAACTCAATGAGTGGTGTTTCAAGCTTCGTTCCCTCTGGAATCCCGAGGCGCTTAGACATGCTGCCTGCCACAACGTTCCTTACAACAACCTCAAGCGGGATGATTTGCACCTTTTGAATGAGCTGCTCCGTTTCGGAGATGCGTTTCACAAAGTGATTGTTAATCCCTTTCTCATGCAGCCTTTGAAAAATCAAACTGGAAATTTCGTTGTTTAGTCTGCCTTTGCCCTCAATTTCAGCTTTCTTTTCACCGTTAAATGCTGTTGCTGTATCTTTATATTCGACATATAAAATATGTTCGTCATCGGTCTGATAGATTTTTTTCGCTTTGCCTTCATAGAGAAGTGCTTGTTTCACAGTCATTCAGTTCGGCCTCCTAATTTGAATGTTGGCAATTTTCAGGATTGGGCGCCTGACTTTGCAGGTCGCCCATTTCTTACACAAGACCTAGACGTTCGAAAATCATATCGACATTTTTCAAATGATAGTTATAATCAAAGCAGTCAGCGATTTGTTCAGGTGTGAGGCGTGATGTGATTTTCTCTTCTTCTTCTACTAGTGAACGGAATGGAACTTGCTTTTCCCAAGCTTCCATCGCCTTTGGTTGAACGGTGTCATACGCTTCCTCACGTGACATGCCCGTATCAATTAAAGCAAGGAGTACACGTTGTGAATAAATCAAACCAAGTGTACGATCCATGTTGCGTTTCATATTCTCTGGGAAAACCGTCAAGTTTTTCACAATATTGGAGAAACGGTTGAGCATATAGTTAAGTGCAATCGTTGCATCTGGTAAAATGATGCGTTCAGCAGAAGAGTGCGAGATATCACGCTCATGCCAAAGCGGCACATTTTCATAAGCTGTCAGCATATAACCGCGGATGACGCGGGCAATCCCTGTCATGTTTTCAGAGCCAATTGGGTTACGTTTATGCGGCATCGCAGACGATCCTTTTTGTCCCTTTGCGAAAAATTCTTCCACTTCACGTGTTTCACTCTTTTGGAGACCGCGAATCTCAACAGCAAATTTTTCAATGCTTGTTGCAATTAAAGCAAGAGTGGCCATGTAATGTGCATGACGGTCACGCTGCAAGGTTTGGGTCGAGATGGGCGCAGGTTGAATGCCAAGTTTCTCACACACATATTGTTCAACAAACGGGTCAATGTTTGCATATGTGCCAACAGCACCAGAGATTTTACCGAACTCAATGCCGGCTTTCGCTTGTTTAAAACGTTCCAAATTACGCTTCATTTCTTCGTACCAAAGAGCAAGCTTGAGACCAAACGTTGTCGGTTCAGCATGTACACCGTGTGTACGGCCCATCATGACTGTATATTTGTGCTCTTTTGCTTTTTCTTTTAGTATGTCAACAAATCTCTCAATGTCCTTGAGTAAGATATCGTTCGCCTGTTTTAATAAATAAGACAGTGCGGTGTCCACTACGTCTGTAGACGTTAAACCGTAGTGAACCCACTTCTTTTCCTCACCTAGAGATTCAGATACAGCACGCGTAAAGGCAACCACGTCGTGGCGCGTTTCTTGTTCAATCTCTAGAATACGCCCGATATCAAAGTTTGCATTCTTGCGCATTGTGACAACATCTTCTTTCGGAATGATGCCAAGCTCTGCCCAAGCTTCACAAGCGAGAATTTCTACTTCAAGCCATGCGTTAAATTTGTTTTCCTCTGTCCAGATTGCTGACATTTCTGGTCGTGCGTAGCGTTCGATCATTTACCGTTTCCTCCATCTCTTTCAGTCCATATCTTTGTGATGTTTGTCATCCACTCATCGTCGAGTTTTTTCATAAAAGTCATATGCCCCATCTTGCGGCCGGCTTTCACTTCATGTTTCCCGTATAAATAAAGCTTCGCTTCCTTTAAAAGCTCCGGGTGCTCTTCAGGAATAAACATTTCATCGCCTAATAAGTTCACCATCATTCCTTCTGATAAAAGGGCTGTTCCGCCAAGCGGTAAACCGCAGATCGCACGAATGTGCTGTTCAAACTGACTTGTTTCACATAAATCCAATGTATAATGACCAGAATTATGCGGACGGGGTGCCAACTCATTTACGAGCAGCTTCCCTTCGTTTGTTAGAAAAAGTTCAACTGCAAGTGTACCGACTAACTCTAGCTTTTCTGCAAGTGTTGTTGCCAGCCTCTTCGCCTTCTCTTGAATATTGTCATCTACCCTTGCAGGCACAATGCTTTGGAATAGGATGTTGTGTTTATGAATGTTCTCAGCGACCGGGAACACCGCAATTTCTCCATGAACAGAGCGCGTCACAATAACAGATAATTCCATTTGGAAAGGAACCCAGCTTTCTAAAATACATGTACCATGCATGAGCAAGTTTGCGGCTTCATCAAGCTGATTTTTCTCCTTGATGACATACTGACCTTTTCCATCGTAACCGCCTCTGCATGTTTTTAGCACTGCCGGTAAGCCAAGCACATCCGCTGCTTCTGCCAACTCCTTTTGATCATGAATAATTCGGTAAGGCGCTACTTCACAGCCTGAAGCTTCAATTCCTTTTTTTTCGGTTTCACGATTTTGCGTCATCAGAAGAAGCTCACTTCCCTGTGGCAAATACGCCTCTTCCTGCAATTGATTGAGGGCATCATAATCAATATTTTCAAACTCATATGTCACCACATCGCTTAGCTCAGCCAGCTTCCGAATGGCTTCAAGGTCATTATATGCTGCCGTAATCTCTGTATCAGCAACCTGTCCACATGGAGAATGTGTGACTGGATCCACTACAGCCGCTCGGTACCCCATTTGCTTTGCGCTAACAGCCATATATCTGCCAAGCTGTCCTCCGCCGATAATCCCGATTGTTGCGTTTGGAAAAATGGTCTGCTTAGCCAAGCTGATCACTGCTTTCTAGTACAGTCTGTTTTGTTTGTTCTCTTCTATCTTCAAGACAAGCTGCGAGCTCCTCATCAAAGGCCGAGATCATTTGTGCTGCAAGTAACCCTGCATTGGTCGCACCGGCTTTGCCAATTGCGACTGTCGCAACTGGAACACCGCCCGGCATTTGAACGATTGATAATAGGGAATCAAGTCCATTTAGCGCCTTTGATTGAACCGGTACACCAATGACCGGCAGTGTCGTTTTGGCTGCGACCATCCCCGGTAAATGTGCTGCACCTCCTGCGCCAGCAATAATGACCTTTAGTCCTTTACCTCTGGCTTCATTCGCATATTCAAACATTAAATCAGGTGTCCGATGTGCTGAAACAACCTGTTTTTCATACGGAATGTCTAGTTCTTCTAAGATGTCGCACGCATTCTTCATTGTTTCCCAATCAGATGTACTACCCATGATGACACCTACAAGCGGCTTCATTTTGTCCCCACCTTTTAAGCTTATATTTCATTTTGTATCGTTTGACATGCTCCCCAAACCTAAGTAGCTTGTCAAACGCCGAACAAAAAGACCCGATTTGCATTGCATTGTAGGAAGCAACACAAACCGGGCCATGGTAAGCGCTGTTCGCTTTTGAAACGCCATGTCAGTTTTGTTCACTATCCTGCATAGTCCAGTCATTTACGGTGACTGGGTAGAAACTTATGGGCCATATTCCCAAGATTATATGAGGTTCGTGTTTTGATTTCATGTTTATCTTAACAACGGATGTCCATGATGTCAACGATATTATCGAACAATCTATGAGCCTGTTGTTTTAATGTTCGGATTTAGGCCATTTTCCCTTCAAATACGATTTTTTTCCCAATCGGAATGATCTGAATTGCCCCATTTTCCTTCTTTTCTTGGAAGATCGGCTCCTCCATTCGACGGATAGGCGAATATCCTTCTTTTTCCATTTGGGACAACACTTGATCAATCGTCATGCCGTCTTCTACGTAGAATTTCTTCTTTGGTTTTGCGGTCATTCTTTAATTCTCCTTTTCTTCACAGCCTTTACCCAGAATCCGCCGTGAATCGATTTGGGCTCATATGAAATAATAAACGCCTTAGAATCCAGCGTTTTAATCGTTTCATATAATTGCAGTTCATATTTTCTCGGTGTTAAAATTTGCATTGCTGAACGGTCTCCTTCAAGACCACCTGCTACCCAGCTAGTGACGCCATATCCTTTTTCCCTCAACTGCTTCGGGAGATCAAGATCCAATTCTTTTGTAATCACATTTACAGTAATGTAGCCAAGAGCCAGCTTCTCTTCAATTTTCATCCCGACAATAATTCCGATCCCATAACCAAGCGCATACGCAATGATATTTTGTACTTGATCTAAGTTATCCAGTACAATACTTAACCCAATTACATAAATCAGCATTTCGACCGTACCAGCAAAAGCGGCTGCATACCGTCTGCCTTTCATTGTTAAGATCAATCGCATAGTAGAGAAAGAGACATAGACAATGTTAATCACTAAGATAATCAAAACCATGGTGAACGCATTGGATAAAAGTTGTTGAAGCACGATTAGAACCCCCTGCACTAAAATCAAATAAAGCACTCCATATTCTACTAAAGAACATACCTTGATACAATCAAATTCATACGAGAATAACACATAAATATTTCGACAATAACGTTGGTCTTTGCTCCCATATGTTTACCCGTTTTTTCAACTTCACAACATCAAAAGCCTCCTTTTCAGACAAAGGAGGCTTTCACACATATTATGCAAAATGAACGGGAACAAGTGAAGGGATCAAATAGGACCCGACAATGCCCCAGAGCAACGCAATGATGATAAGCTCGACCAATAAAAATATCCAGCCCGCATACATGAAATCTCCGCGAGCTGCTTCATGCTCCATTAGAATCGAACGAAAGAGCACAACTGCGATTAACTGAAGACCGAAAAACATCATGACGGATATAATGACCGTTACATAAGGAATATTAAGCATTGCAAAAACAAGCCAAAGAATGGATAAAACCATAACAGGCACAAGTGCCGCCCCAAACTTTAAAATGACAGCTTTTAATGACATTTGCCCTTTTAGCATGTACTTACCGAGCACCCAGACGGTAAGCATCATCACTGTGATTAGTACTAATGTAAAAACAGCTACAGTCGAAAAGGCTTCCCCAAATGAAAAGTGAACACCAAAACCTAATAAACGGTCCTTTGACGCCTTTAATTGAATATAATTGCCCAAAGCAAAAAACACACTAAATAACACAATTGAAATCCACGCATACTTCATGCGTAATTGTTCAGTTTGGTTGATTGCTTGACTAGGTGACTTTAACATCGCAAATCCGTACAAGCCATAACGCTTAAACGCCTCTCCTGCATTTCTCATGATGCGCTGAAGTACTGAACGCTCATCATCAGTTGCTTTTGAGATTCTCCCCCGTTTTGCAGCACTGCGGCTTAAGCGTGATTGTCTTGTTTCTTGATCTATTGATGGCTCTTCATTTTTCATTTCAGGTGTGACCTGCTCTTGATCTTTCTCTAGCATATCATGTCAACTCCTATTCCAGACAATTCGTACGAGCTCACCGAAGTGACCTGCCGAATGACTCCGACTCCTATCTAAAGTAGCGGAGACTCCCTATTCAGTCAAGATTCCTTGACCTCATACGAGTAGTAGACGTCTTAAACACACAAGAGGTTTTAAAAAAAGAGACAAAACAAAAAAGCTGATGACCGCATCAGCTTTTACGAGTAACCTTCTTATTAATAATGTACAATCGTTAGCGATAGCGACTGCTCTCTGTCTTCTGAACCCGAACTTTCTCCTGATGAAAAGGGAATCGAGTCTTTTCAGTCGTATCGACCTGTGTAATATGTCCATTATGAATGGTGATCACCACAGAACCGTATTCAATACTTTTTAATGCAGATAAAATGAAATTTAATTTTTGCTCATCCATCTCATTCATCCTCCATCCCCTCTACTTTTGATCCATTCTTTTAAATAGAGAACCTCATTTTCTAGTTCATGAATCGTATAATGAAGAAGGTCTTCCCGTTTTTCCTCATGACCCCATAAAAGCAGTTCCTGAATCAATCCATGCTTTTTTCGCTCAATGGCCTGCCTAAGCCAATGTGACAAGACATTCCCTCCTTCCCAGTCGGTAGACTAAAAGAAAAAAGGCACTCTGAACCTTCTATCTAAAAGGAGATCAAAGCGCCTTTGGTGATCCAATCAGCGAATTATTTCTTTATATGATAAACTCATAATTCCTATAAGTCAACTATGTTTTATATTTTTTCAATAAAAAAACAACAGCTACCATGAGCTGCTGTTTCAAATGATCGATTAATGATTTAAGAAAGCAAAGTATAGAATAAAGATAACAAACAATCCGTACATTATCGGATGCACTTCTTTTGCTTTTCCTTTAAAGATCATGGTAATTGGATAGAAGATGAATCCAATCGCAATCCCTGTGGCAATGCTGTATGTGAGTGGCATCATGATCATGGTCAGGAAGGCTGGTACCGCAATTTCAAAGCGATCCCATGCAATTTTTGCAAGCGGCGCAACCATGAGTGCTCCCACAATGATGAGTGCAGGTGCAGTCACATTCGACGTCACGACAGATAAAAGTGGTGAAAAGAACATCGCAAGCAAGAAAAATATCCCTGTGATCACTGCCGCAAATCCAGAACGTGCACCAGCTGCAACACCTGAGCTAGATTCGACATAAGACGTTGTGGTTGATGTCCCAAGAATAGAGCCAACAACAATCGAAGAAGAATCCGCAAGCAGTGCTCTTCCTGCACGTGGCAGCTCGTTATTTTTCATTAAACCAGCTTGCGTCGCAACTGCAACAAGCGTACCCGCTGTATCAAAGAAACCAACGAAAAGAAAGGTTAAAATCACGACTAGCATTTGAATAGAGAAAATGTCTGGCAAGTGAATCAACGCTTGACCAAAAGTTGGAGAAAGACTTGGAACACTACCTACAATTGAAGATGGAACTGGCACAAGACCAAAAATCATCCCCACAATCGCCGTCACAAGCATCCCGATGAAGACACCTGCATTCACACGAAGTACCATCAAAATGACCGTCACAACAATACCGAACACAGTCAAAAGAACAGGACCACTATGAATGTTTCCAATTGATACAAGTGTATTATCATTATTGGCGATTATGCCAGAGCCTTGTAAACCAACAAACGTAATGAACAAACCAATACCCGCACCAACAGCCAGTTTCAGCTCAGCAGGAATGGCATTGATGATCTTTTCACGGAAACCTGTTAAAGAGAGTGCAACGAAAATCAATCCAGAAACAAATACACCTGATAATGCTGCCTGCCATGAAATGCCCATCCCAAGAACAACCGAAAAGGCGAAAAACGCATTAAGCCCCATACCTGGTGCAATCGCAATCGGATACCTAGCGATCAAACCCATCAGGAAACACCCTGCCGCAGACGCTAAAGCAGTTGCCGTAAAGACAGCCCCCTGATCAATTCGTAATTTATCTGGAAAATCCGGCACGGCTACAAGAGCAAGCGTACTTGGATTAACAAACAAAATGTAAGCCATCGACAAAAATGTCGTCAAACCGCCGATGATCTCTCTGCGATAATTCGTACCTAACTCATCAAACTGAAAAAACTGTTTCAAAGCCAACTGACTCCCTTCATGTCCTTTTGCTTTAGCCTGCCCCATTCACAAGTCAAATAAAAAGCGCCCCAACAGATTGGGACGCTTGACTACATTTGAATTCAGGGCGTGACATAAAACAAGAACAATGCATGATTTATATCAAACGAGTGTGAATTGACGTAGTCAAGCTATTTACGGTAGCTTGGTAGAAACTTGCGGGCCATATCCCCGCGATTATACGACTTCTAACTATTTGATTTCTGTGTCTATTGTACCAACTTCATTTTTAAAACACAATACAAAAAGCGAACATTTTTCAAAGAAATGTTCGCTTCATTCGTCTTATTGTACGTATTTGGTAATTAGGATTTCACACCTGATTTTTCTTTTTTGACTGGAATTGTGACAAGTATAGTTTCTTTCTTTGTTTACGTTCGTTATATTGCACATGCTATTACTTTCAATTCAATGTCTTATACTTCTTATCCTTGCGGTGATATTGTGAAGTTATTTAGAATAAACAGGCATTTCTTGAATAGAGCTTATACAACGAAAACATCAGCAACCACCCTGATAACCTCAATGCGTATCCATCGGAGTGATGCTCTTCAATTTATTGAAAAAAAGCCTATGTGTGCTTATGAAAGAAATGATCAAGGTGAATTTTATAAACTTGAAGAAAATTGGTGAAGAGTAGCTTGGCTATTTTTATTTTAAAACCAATATAAAAAAGCCAATTCCTTTTGAAAAGAAATTGGCTTTTCCCCTTAGTGGGGAAAATGTATCATTTTAATTAAGTTCGTTTTCGTCATGTTTAAACATCACAAACCCTTATAAATCAACATTCGCACACCAAATCATTTATATATTTCATTCCCACTCAATCGTAGCAGGCGGCTTGCTCGTAATATCATACACAACGCGGTTAACATGCTTCACTTCATTCACAATACGAGTTGAGATCTTTTCAAGCACGTCCCAAGGGATTCTTGCCCAGTCACTCGTCATCCCATCAATCGAAGTAACAGCACGGATGCCGATTGTGTAGTCATATGTTCTTGCGTCGCCCATGACACCAACGCTACGGATGTCAGGGAGAACCGTGAAGTATTGCCAGATGTCGCGGTCTAGGCCGAAGTTCGCAATTTCTTCGCGAAGAATGGCATCAGATTCACGGACGATTTCCAGTTTTTCTTCTGAAATTTCACCTAATACACGGATGCCTAGTCCTGGACCTGGGAATGGCTGTCTCCAAACGATTTCGTCAGGGATACCAAGCTCTGAACCTAGTACACGCACTTCATCCTTAAAGAGTGTATTGAGCGGCTCGATCAATTCAAATTGCATGTCCTCTGGAAGACCGCCTACATTATGGTGAGATTTGATCGTTTGTGCCGTCGCTGTTCCACTTTCAATGATATCTGTGTAAAGTGTTCCTTGTGCTAAGTAGTCGATTCCTTTTAGCTTGTCCGATTCATCATCGAATACATAAATGAATTCGTTACCGATGATTTTACGTTTTTGTTCAGGATCTGAAACACCTTTTAGCTTGTTTAAGAAGCGATCTTTCGCATCTACTTTAATGACGTTCATGTTGAAACCTTCGCTAAATGTCTTCATGACCCCTTCTGCTTCGCCTTTACGAAGTAGACCATGATCAACAAAAATACATGTCAGCTGATCACCGATCGCTTTGTGAATCAATACAGCCACAACAGATGAATCAACACCGCCGCTTAGTGCGCATAATACTTGTTTGTCGCCCACTGTTTCACGGATTTTCTGTATTTCGATTTCAATGAAATTCTCCATTGACCATTTGCCTTCACAATTACACACACCAAAGACAAAGTTTTTCAATAGATCATTTCCGTACTCTGAGTGACGAACCTCTGGGTGGAATTGGACACCATAGAAGTTTTTCTCAGCTAAGCTTATCGCTGCATTTGGACAATGGGCACTTGTAGCATCCACCGTAAAGCCTTCTGGCACTTCTACTACAAGGTCACCATGGCTCATCCAAACCACTTGCTTATTTGGAAGGTCTTTGAATAAAGCAGGTGTATCGTTAATGTGAATATCCGCTTTCCCATATTCACGCTGGCTCGCTGCTTCTACTTTCCCGCCCAAATAGTGAGTCATCAGCTGCATACCGTAGCAAATCCCAAGAACCGGAATGTTTAGATCAAAAATCTTTTCATCACAGCGGAAAGATCCTTCATCATACACGCTGTTTGGTCCGCCAGAAAGGATGATTCCTTTAGGCGCCATTTTTTTGATTTCTTCTGCAGTTAAAGTGTGTGGATGAAGCTCACTGTACACACCAAATTCACGAATACGACGCGTAATCAACTGGTTGTACTGACTGCCGAAATCAAGTACCAAAATCATTTCATTTACTAAATTTGTCATGGTGTCACCTCTATGTCCAATATAGTTTTTATAAACGCATAGAAAAAATGAGAGGAGAAAACCTACTCTCAGTGTGGAATCACGCTTTTGAAGCGCCCAGACTCACATCCGAACGCCTCATTTCATGTATTGTAGAAGGTTTTAATATTCACCTATTCTAACAACAGGACGGTACGGGGTCAAGACTATCTCCTGTTTATTAAATTTTCCCATAACTTTGCGGATTGGTGCCAAAGAGCCGAGGCATCTTCTTTTCGATAGAAAGCCCGCTCATAAAGCAGCGTAAGCTCTGTCATCTCGTCATCTCCATATTTGCCATCAATAAAGGCGGCAAATTCTCGCAATGTCATACTAGGCTTTTTCTCCATTCCCTTGCGCTTGAGCTGCTTTAATAAGGCATCGTACGCATAGAAGAAGGCTTCATCCTCTGCAAGACGTTTCACCTTTCGTACAATGAAAAACGGCAGCCATCTCGCCCTAAATTGATACAGAATCCAGCTAGTGTTCCCAAGAAGGATGATGCCGGCTAATATATAGCTCAACATAGAACCAACATTCATCACACTGCGCTCGGTTTGAGTTGTTTGTTCTTTCGGTTCAGCCGGTTGCTTTGTTCCCTTCTGTTGTGGCTGTTCTGCCTGTTGATTTTCCCTTGCTTTAGATTCCGGATGATCTTCCTCTTTCTTTTGATCTTTTGTTTGATTGCTAATGTGAGATTCATTTGTGAATTCTTCAGGGTTTGTAAATCCTTTCGTCGGTTCAAAGGTTACCCAGCCTAATGTTGGGAAGTAGACTTCCACCCATGAATGCGCATTGTTATTTGTCACTTCATACACATTGTCACCATCCATCTGCGTCTCAAATAACTGGCCCGATGTATACCCTTTTACCCACCTTGCAGGAATCCCGACCGAGCGAAGCATCACAATCATAGAGGTGGAAAAATTATCACAATATCCAATCTTCGTATCAAATAAGAATTGATCCACATAATCTTGATTTTGCCCAGGTACTGCCACATTTTGCGTTTCATATGAATATGTATCAGACCCTAAGTAATCCTCAATCGCCTTTACTTTGTCATACATATGATTCTTTGTTTCCGTTAAGCTGTTCGCCAATGTTTTCACACGTTCTGGCAATGATGATGGGAGCTGTAAATATTCATGTCCAATCTCTCTATTCACTTGCTGCTTTGTCGGCACTTTCATCTTCTGTAAATCTTCAAGAATAAATGTAGGTGATTGAAAGCTGATTCGATAGTTACCTAAATTTTGGGGCGGATGTTGAACAGCCGGCACAATTTTCTCCGTTTTCCCCATCATTTTCAGCGGAATCTCATCCAAAGGGGTTAGTGAAGTGGTTCCGATCGGATATAGCGCATGGTTAAATCGGTAGTTCTTCTCAATATCCACTCTCATTTCATGTACTTTTGTTTTCACACGCTCCGTAAACCATTGATTTTGAACCTTGTTATCTTCCAAACGAACTGGCTTTGTATCATTTGAAGCATCTTCCCAGCCCTTGCCTGTGTAAATACTTTTAGTTTCTACACGAAAATAGGAAGGCTCTTTTCCGCTCCACTTAAATACTGGCGTGCGATCTTCGCGAAACGGCCCGCCAAGTGAAGTATCATCTGCACTATACCCGACCTTATTCTGTCCGCCATCCCCATCTTGATTTGTGACTGTTTTCAAAAACGGTACCGGGTCTGGCCAATTTGGATCAGACTTTGGCAAAGAAGCTCCGAGCGTTGCCGATATGAGGACAAGCGTAAGCATAGGCAGACACCATTTTAGACGTGCTTTCTGTGATATCCTGATACGCTCAACTGACCGCAATCGATCAAAATACAGCAGACCTAGCAAACAAAAGCCAAACACCATAATTCTGACAATCGCAAAGGTTGCGTCATACGGCGTGAATGTATCAAGAATCGTCACATAGATGATGGTCATGAGTAAAAAGAAAAAAATCCGCTGCTGATAGACCACCCAATAATGGAGCAAATAGACGAGAAGCCAAAGCAAAATATAAAACAGCAGTGTGCGGAATGATGGATACATGTCACTCCACATACCTAATCTCATCAATGTGACATTATCCTTAATATCATCAAACAGAGCTGCCGGATAGCTCGGCTCTGTTTGATAAAAAATGAAATACAAGGCAAGCAGAATGAGCCCTATGCAAATAGGAAACGTCACAAACCACTTTAGACGGAAGAAAGTAAACAAACACGTAAGTGCAATAAACATGATGAAATAAGACGTATGGCTCGTCTCCGTAAAGTCTTGGAGCGGACGAAGCCACTCCCAAAGCAGCAGAAACGCTACAAAGTAATAGATGAACAACTCAAAACGCCTTTGCTGCTGATGAGTATGCAACATGAATGCTTGTCACCTCACAGTCCTTTCATGTAACCGGTCCTCAAATAAAGCAGTGATCTTGATCCCAGAAGCTTTCAGCCGATCTACAAACTGTTTGTCTTTTGTCGTCAATCGGTCAATCGTTCTTTTGACTAAAAGAACGGTGATGTTCTTTCTGCTTCGGCTCCCTTGCAGGCTGGAGACAAGCTCTTCCTGCAAATGGCCTGTCACCACATACTTGCCTGTGTGCTGATATTCACTGCTTACTAACGGCTTATACACCGGAGATCGAGATGGCTGATGCTGCACCCTTGTTAAATAATAGAGCATGTCCTGTAAGTGCGGCTCTCCTTGATCCACTCTAAACTGCGGCTGATCTACAAGAGGAACAAGTCCTGTAGGAACACCTCTTTTGACTGCGGTGTGGAGAACAGATGCTGCAATAGACACAACCGTTTCAAAGACGGCTTGATCGGTGAAATCGACAAAAACCACAAGCCCCTTCATCTGATTCTGTTCAAACTCCTTTGTCATCAACTGACCTCTTCTGGCGGTCGTCTTCCAATCCACCCAAGCAAAGCGATCCCCCTGCTGATATTCCCGAACACTCGTCATCACATTTGTTGGCTCATTGAACCACGAGTGCACCGCTTTGGGACCACTTTCACTAAATGATTCGGCAAATTCAACAGAAAGATCTAACATTTTCGGATAGACAAGAAGCTTTTTTTCTAGCGGAATGATGACTTCCTTTTCCACAAAGCCAAACAAATCTCCCGTTCTGATTCTGACTGCTGTCAAATGATGCTCTCCCCGCGTAACATCATTCAATTGATAAGATAAACGCCATGTTTTCTGAAACCATGGGAACATCATTTGTTTCATTTCGATCTGCTCCTGCAAATGGAAGGTGTCAGGTGAATCATCCTCTACAATGGCATAAAAGTACGGAAATGGATTTGTTCGCTTCAGCACAAGGTCAACGGTCAATACATCCCCTGCTCTTAATCGGGTGTGATGACATGTTCTTTCTGCTGTCACATGAAGTGGGAGGCTTGCAAAAAGCAACGCATACAAAGCATATGGTAAAAATGCATAAAAAAGGAACCAACTCACAAAACCGCCCTGAAACATGGCATAACAAAAGGATGCGCCAGTAAGGGTGATGAGCATGAAAACGCGTAACCATAATGAAACAGGAAGGCGATCACGTAACCTCATTGACTCATCGACTTTTGAACTGGTACCCCAATATGCTCAAGCATATGTTGAAGTAGCGTCTCCGCCTTCTTCCCTTCGTAAGTGGCTTCCGATGTTAAAATCATTCGATGCGGAAGAGCATATGGAGCCAAATACTGCACATCATCTGGAATCACATAATCACGCTGATTCAGCAGCGCATATGCTTGAGCCGCCTTCATGAGTGCAATAGATCCCCTTGGACTTACCCCTAAATACACAGATGGGTGATTTCGTGTAGTTTGGACAATTTCTACAATATATTCTTTAATAGATGCATCCACATGAACCGCTTGAACCGCTTGTTGCAGTGCTTGGATATGTTCCTTCGTCATGACAGCTTGAAGCGTGTCAATTGGGGATTGTTTTTCCTGCAAATTCAATACTTCTAGCTCTTCTAGCATGGTTGGATACCCCATCTGTAGCTTGAATAAAAACCTGTCCATTTGTGCTTCTGGCAGTGGGTATGTTCCTTCATATTCCACAGGATTTTGCGTCGCCATGACAAAAAAAGGATTAGCAAGTGGCATCGTTTCACCATCTACAGTGACACTGCCTTCTTCCATCGCTTCAAGCAAAGCTGACTGCGTTTTAGGAGATGTTCGATTAATCTCATCAGCCAAAATGATCTGTCCCATAATCGGACCTTGGCGGAACTCAAACTCATTTGTCTTTTTGTTATAAATAGAAACACCTGTTATATCTGAAGGTAAAAGATCAGGTGTGAATTGGATTCGCTTAAAATCACAGCCGATTGATTTCGCCAAAGCACGAACCATCATCGTCTTGCCTACGCCAGGCACATCCTCTAATAACACATGCCCTTTTGCCAAAATGGCAACAAGGCTTAAAACTGTAATGTCCTTTTTCCCAACCATGACTTTATTGATGTTATCTACAATTCTTTGTAAATCTGAATGCATCGGTACATCAAATGCCATCCTGAACCTCCTATCACGTTTCCCCCAATTTTTCATATAGTCTAACTTTACCATACAACGAGCACTTGCATAAAACATCAACGCGTGATAGACGAAAAGAAGCCTTCTCACGATGGAAAAGACTTCTTTGTTTCTTCCGGCGCACTCGCTGGCTCCATATGAACGTGAGAGTGTAAAATATCATGTTCTTTCTTCATTCTACGTTCAATCTCATCGGCAATATCGTGGCTCTCTGAAATATTCAAGTGTGGCTCTACCTCAACGACAACGTCGACATGTACCGTACTCCCAAGATAACGGGCTTTAATATCTTTTAGATCACCGACACCTGGAGTCGACTCAATTGTCTCTTTATACTTCGACATATCTTTAAGATGAAAACCATCAGTTAACGAATGAGACGCCTCTCTAAAAATGTCCCAGGCCGTTTTACAAATCATTAAGCCAATGACAAACGCAGCAAGCGTATCAATCCATGCCAAATGGAATTGGGAAGCAATGATCCCCACAAATGTTCCGATACTCACATAAGCATCTGATTTATTATCAGCAGCAGCCGCATAAAGAGCCTGGCTATTGATCCGCTTGGACAATTTGCGATTGTATATATATACACCATACATCACAACGGCACTCCCTGCTGCCGTCCAAGCAGCGATCATATCAGGTGTTTGATGCTCTGATGAGAAAAGTGACTGACCTGCACTTACCAGAACTTGGAGTCCAACAAGCATCATGATAAATGATGCAACAAGTGATGCAATATTTTCAGCTCTAAAATGACCATATGGATGATCTTCATCAGGCGGCTTCTGAGAAATCCGCAGCCCAATTAACACAGCAAGTGATGCAATAATATCTGTCGTATTATTGAATCCATCTGCCGAAAGGGCTTCAGAATGAAAAACATAACCAATGATCAGTTTAACTGCAGATAACATCACATAGGCAATGATACTCACCCAAGCACCTGTTTCGCCTTGTTTTAATTCGTTATAGCGCTCCATGTCGAACAGCGCCTCCTCACACATATCTTTTCTATCATTTATCTTACAAAGTAAAGCCCGTGTGGGTCTACAGCAACATGATTCGCTTGCGTCAGCAAAATAGGATAAATAGAAATGTGTTGACCGATGTAAACTTATTTTTATATGGTCAATTGACCTCAAGACCTACTCCTATCAGCATTTTCGCCATTTACTTGAAAACAGATATTCAAGCAAATCTGCTCTCCGGATATATTATCAGAATATTTTTATTTTAGGACACAACTTTTGTTTCTTCTTTCTTATGCTATTTTTATGAATGAGTCTGAGAAGAAAGAGGAAACATAATCTCTCAAATCCTTTATATTTTTTAACATCATGTTAAGAGGTTTGAAATGTCAGTTTGATAAGCTGTCCAATGCTGAATGGTAATTCAGTATGATAAAATTTAAAATATTCTAAAAACAAATTCTCTATTTAAGAGAAATGTTTGGAGGTAAAGCTATGTCCAACATGACAAACGGTCTTCAAAAAAATCTTAAGACAAGACATATTTCAATGATCTCCATTGCAGGGGTCATCGGAGCAGGGCTATTTATTGGAAGTGGCGCTGTCATTCATTCAGCAGGCCCAGGATCTATTCTTTCCTATTCATTTGCTGGGCTCCTAGTGATTTTTATTATGCGAATGCTTGGAGAAATGGCGTGCGCCTATCCTACAAGCGGTTCATTCTCTCAATATGCGAGTGATGCCATTGGTCCATGGGCCGGTTTTACCATCGGCTGGCTTTATTGGTTCTTTTGGGTCATTGTGATCGCCATCGAGGCTATTGCCGGTGCCGCCATTATTCAATATTGGTATGGAGATGCACCCGTCTGGCTCACAAGTCTTATTCTCACGATCCTCTTAACATTAACAAATATCTTTTCTGTAAAATCTTTTGGAGAATTTGAATATTGGTTTTCTTTAATTAAAGTTGTGAGCATTGTTCTATTTCTACTGATCGGTTTTGCATTTATCTTTGGTTTTGCCGGACATCATACAGCAGGCTTGCAAAATCTAACAAGCAACGGCGGTTTCCTGCCAAACGGATTTGGCTCTGTTTTACTTGGAATCGTCGTCGTGATCTTTTCCTTCATGGGGACTGAGATTGTTGCGATTGCTGCCGGCGAATCAGCAGACCCAGTCAAATCTGTCACCACAGCCACTCGTTCCGTTGTATGGCGTATTATTGTGTTCTATGTTGGATCTATCGCGGTCGTTGTCACCCTGCTCCCATGGAACTCAGCGAATATTTTAAAAAGCCCCTTCGTCGCTGTTTTAGAATACATCGGCGTTCCATCAGCAGCACAGATTATGAATGTCATTGTTTTAACCGCTGTTCTTTCTTGTTTAAATTCCGGATTGTATACAACGTCAAGAATGCTGTATTCATTAGCCGAGAGAGGCGAAGCACCGAAACGCTTTATGAAAATTAACAAACGTGGTGTTCCTGTAGCGGCTACAGTCGCAGGGACTTTCTTTTCATACATTGCCGTCATGATGAACTACTTTTATCCTGAAACGATCTTTTTGTTCTTAGTGAACGCATCCGGAGCCATTGCATTACTTGTATACTTGGTCATTGCCATTTCTCAACTAAGAATGCGGCGTCAAATGGAAAAAGAAAATCCAGAACAACTAAAAATCAAAATGTGGCTGTTCCCATATCTCACGTACTTTACCATTGTTGTCATTTGCATCATTTTGGTTTCTATGTTGTTTATCGACTCTATGAGACCGCAGCTTATTTTGACCAGTATCATTACCTTTGGCGTACTAGCAGCTTATTTTATTTTTAAACCGAATAAAAAAATGCCTGCAAACGCTTCACTTGAAAATAAACATCCTTAATTCCTACCCGCTGAAAAGCGGGTTTTTTTATTTTATTCACCTATTTCAAAGTCCGCACTTATAATGTATCAAATTGGATGTAAGTGAGGATTATCAAACATGAATCTAGAAAAATTTGTTGACGAGCTTCCCATTCCAGAAGTAGCGAAGCCCGTCAAAAAAAACCCAAAGCAAACTTATTATGAAATTTCAATGGAGGAGGTGTTCTTAAAAGTCCACAGAGACCTTCCCCCGACAAAACTGTGGACATATAATGGCAGTTTGCCTGGTCCAACCATTAAAGCGAATCGAAATGAAAAGGTGAAAGTGAAATGGATGAACAAACTGCCGCTCAAACACTTTTTGCCAGTCGATCACACCATTCACTCCGGTCATCATGATGAACCAGAAGTGAAAACAGTCGTTCATCTGCATGGCGGTGTGACACCAGCGAGCAGCGACGGATATCCAGAGGCTTGGTTCTCTCGAGATTTTGAGGCAACTGGCCCTTTCTATGAGAGACAGATTTACGAATATCCGAATAAGCAGCAAGCATGTACATTATGGTATCACGATCATGCGATGGCATTAACACGATTAAATGTATACGCAGGTTTAGCCGGATTTTATTTGATTTCAGATGACTTTGAAAAATCATTAGACTTACCGAAAAATGATTATGATATTCCTTTAATGATCATGGATCGTACGTTTCAGGAGGATGGTGCTCTTTTTTACCCAAGCAGACCGAATAACATTCCGGAAGATAGTGACATTCCAAACCCTTCAATCGTGCCCTTCTTTTGTGGTGAGACGATTTTGGTTAATGGAAAAGTATGGCCTTATTTAGAAGTAGAACCTAGAAAATACCGTTTTCGCATTTTAAATGCCTCCAACACAAGAATATACGAGCTTCATCTAGACAATGGTGCAACCATCTTGCAAATCGGATCAGATGGCGGCTTTTTACCAAGACCTGTTCATCACCAGTCCTTTAGCATTGCACCTGCTGAACGGTTCGATGTCATCATCGACTTTTCAGCTTACCAAAACCAAACGATCACTTTAAAAAATAAAGCCGGCTGCGGACAGGATGTAAACCCTGAAACAGATGCCAATATTATGCAATTTAAAGTCACACGTAAGCTTAAAGGAAGAGCACCTAAAACTTTACGGCCCATTTTCAAGCCACTACCGCCGCTCCGACCGAGTCGTGCTGATAATGAGCGCACTTTGACACTTGGCGGAACTCAGGATAAATATGGCCGCCCTATTTTATTATTAGATAATCAATTTTGGAGTAACCCCGTCACAGAAAATCCTAGACTTGGCAGTGTGGAAGTTTGGTCAATCGTCAATCCAACAAGGGGCACACACCCTATTCATTTACATCTAGTTCAATTTAGAGTCATTGACCGAAGACCTTTTGATACAGCCATCTATGAATCAACTGGAGAAATTGTGTATACAGGACCGAATGAAGCCCCTCCTTTGCATGAACAAGGCTATAAGGACACCATTCAAGCGCATGCAGGTGAAGTGATTAGAATCATGGCTCGATTTGTTCCATACAGTGGAAGGTATGTGTGGCATTGTCATATTTTAGAGCATGAAGATTATGACATGATGCGGCCTATGGACATCATTCAGTAAAAGTGAAACCATTTTTCCATCACATGCATGAAACCTTGTATGGACGGAAAGGTTGTCAACAAAAATGAATAATTTAGCGATTTAAACAAAAGAAGAGCCTATGCTAAAAAATGGATAAAGGAAGGTTTCTCTTATCAAGTATTGACATTGATGGCATCAATATATGACGCTCACAATCAAGATCCTTCATGAGAGGGAATCATTTCGATTCAACAAATGAGCAAGAAATAAACAGGTTTCCTAAACTTCAATGATTCTCAATTCACGCTGATTTGATAAAGATGACAAAGGGCTAAAATAAAACCATTTCAGCTCTTTGTCAACAATCTAGATCAGCAACTTACCAATGATCAGTTTCCTTGTTGAGCAAAACTTAAAAAGTTGACGCAGCATACCGATAATACTACTATATACCCATCACATATAAAAAAGGCTATCGAACAAAAGGAAAATTTCGATAAAAAACGGAGGAGTTCCATTTGAATGAGGAAAAAGAGACTTGCTTGGTCAAACAAGAATCTGCGGCAGGTAAAATGGAGAAGCTTTCAATTCATGACGACGAGAGCATCCGCTCAAACATTGAACAACTAACAATTGAACTCGGTGAACAAAAAGAATTCAACCACTTCATATTAGACGAAAAACAGAAAGCCATCAGCACGTTATCTGCCCTCATCACAAAGGGCGAATGTGAAGAAGAATTAAAAGCTCATTTTCAACAAGCATTACATACAGGACTTTCTGTCATAGAGGTCATGGAGATCATTAAACACTGTGCAAAGGTCGCTGGTTTTCCCCATTCTATTCATGCGCTATTTGTTTTTCAAAACTTACTAGACAAACACACCAAATAAATTGTAGAAAACGAGATGTCCTCTCGTTTTTTCTTTGCTTTTTTTCTTCAACTCATTTTACATCCTTTCTCATACATTGTCACAACGTGAAAACGTGAAAATACCATTCATTTTTTCACCATATAGATGAATCGAATCATCCATTCCATACTTTTCGCTTGCAAACCATATAACAAAATAAAAAATCGTTCAGTTATGTCAAATAACTGAACGATTGATTTAGCGATTAACCGTGAAATTATTAATAATCCCGCCATTCTTCTCCCAAGCGGTTTCTACCTTTTTCTTCTTAAGATCATATTCATAAATGGTTCTGACCTTCGCCTTTCGTCCGGTATCATCCTTTAACTCCTTTGCGTTCTTAGCAACGCCTAAGAAATAAACAGACTCACCATCCGAAGAGAATTGCGGCTGTGCAGCACTTAAAATATGGAAATCTCGGTTGCTTTTAACAAGTGTACCCGTTTTCCCAGTTGCTACATCAAGCACTTTGATAGATGACACTTCTTGTTCATTCCGAATTTTCGTTTCCGTGTAGATCAATTTCTTATGATCTGGTGAAAATGAAATATCATTGATCGTTTGCGAGATTTTCGCAATACGTTTTCGCTTTCCATCTTCTTTCAGCGTGATTTTCATGGTTGTTGGTTCAGGGTTTATTCCTTTTTCATTGGCTTCATCTGTCTTTTGATAATCTTCTTTTAATGAATAATGCTGAATTGCTAGCATGTTCGATGTTGGATCATATGCAAACGAACTTACAGTATCATCATTGCTTTTTTCAGGATAAACGAGCTTCACCTGTTTCTTTTTCAAATCAAATACTGCCACATAAAATTGTTCACCAGAATCTTTATTATACCGAATATATAATTGTTTCCCATCACCTGACAGTCTCATGCTGTCAATTGAATCTTCACTTGTGTACAGTGTTCTTTTTTTACCTGTCTTCACATTTAACTCTTGAATACTGACTTTTTGTGTCTCTTCATCCGTATACGTATAGTATAAAAGCTGTTTAGTTGAATCATAGGCAATAGACGGATACGCTGTGAGTTTCTCTGTATTCAACGCACGATCATGAAGATAATATGTGTTGTTTAACTGCTGATCCGTAAATGATACAAGCAGCTCGTCTTTCGCCTCTTGATTCGTTTTGACTTTCCCTGCATTTTCCGTCCCATGATGCGGCTTTAGCAAGAAAAAAATGACCGCAATGGCTGCGACCCCAATCACCGTGATGATCCACCATGTTGATTTCTTCATTTTCATTTCAGACCCTCTCTACAAGAAAAGAAGCCAGAAAATAGACTTTTCCCGCTTCTCCCCCTGACTATGTATTAATAAGTGTAATGTCCTTTTACAACACCTTTGCTAGTTGAATACCCAAGTGCTTTGAATGCCTTTGGACTAACATCTAATATAGCGTTTGGCATTCTTCCTACATCATATTTATATACTGTAATCACTTTATGTGGTTTCGCTTTTGTTGTCACTTTCAGTTTTGTACCTTTCTTCGGTACGTCAAATCCCATTTTTGTTGCTGCATCCCAATGACCAAGTTTTTTTCCGTCTGCACCTTTTTTACCTACACCATTATACCAAGTAATATTACCACTAACCTTTTTAGCACTCGCTCCATTCGAGAAACTAAACGCTAAAAATAAACTAGCAACAGTTACGATTATCGTGATAAGCTTTTTGTTCATTAAAAAATCCTCCGTATTTGATTTCTGCACTTATTATACATGAAGTTGAACCCAGTTGTTTTACAGTCACATTACAATTCAGATACAAGTTGACCACTTTATAACCGAAATGGTTGCTTCACAGCTTTTTAACACTTCTCATTTATTGAAAGAATGATTTCGTGATAACATAAGTATACATACCTCGACAGAAAAAGGAGAAAGAACGTGAGAAAAAGCCTACTTGTTTTCATGAGCCTAGCTGTAAGTCTCTCCATTCTAGCAGCTTGTTCAAATTCGACAAAAGAACAAAAATCAACATCCGTTGCACTTCCAAATATCAGTGAACGAATTCAAAACGAAACAAAAGAGATCATGAAGCAATCAAAGCTCGTAAAAGACACCTCCGTGACAATTGATAAAAAGAAGAAAGTCATTTCTTTAACAGTCACCGCTTCATCTGACACAAATAGTGATTACGCTGAAGTTATCGGCTTAAACTTTGCCAAAACATTAGCCATTGGCGCAGCCACTGAAAAAGAAAACAACCTGCACAAACCTGAAAATGACAGCCTTGGTGCACTCTACTCATTTTATGACCTGCATATCACAGTGAAACAAGATAACGGAAAACTGCTGGCTAAAGGTGAAAAGTCAACAAGTGAAACAAAGATTACGTGGGACAGAGCGAAATAATTGGGCGAGAAAATTCTTTATTGATTTTTACAAAACCATTAACATCATGAAAAGAACGACAGAATTGTTTTAGGCTTCATTGGAGGTATTTTTGAATTTTTCGGCGCAATGTTTGCCTTTGCCTTCGGAGGAATCGACGCAGCTTTCAGTGAATCTGGTACAAGTCAAATCTCTGGCTTAGGCTGGTCAGCAATGCTCTTCTCTATTCTTGCTATCGTTGCATCTGTAGTGGTAAAGAAAAAAGCAAAGCTTGGCGAAATTTTATTATTAGTATCTGCTGTTGGTGGAATCATTTCTATTTCTATATTATTCCAGATGTATTAATCATCATCGCAAGGTGCATGGGCGTATTTAGAAAAGAACCTGCTTAAACAGCCACTCTAAATAGCATCAAAAAGCTTGTAGAACACCTCTACAAGCTTTTTGATCTACTTTTTGTAATCATATTGAATGGCATCAACTAGCTCTATTATCTCTTGATCTTTCCAAAGCTCCAGGAAAAAGATCATATCGTTCATCAACTGTGACAAACCCTCATGGCTCTTGAACTTTTCTTTATAAAATGGAACAACAAAGAAATAAAGTAGGTCAGCTAATTCAAGAACAACACTAAAGTCATTTTCCTTTATTATTGCCTTATGCAAAGATTGGATGAACCACTTGAGATCATCGTCATTTTCAATAGGTACATACATAAGTTGATGAATATAATCAGTATCCCTTATTTTTAAAATGTGCTCTGCTGATTCCTTTGAAAGAGCCCCAATTGTTTTTGAAGATATATTGATAAACAAGAATTCATGATGACCCTCTCTTTTAACCGTCTTGACTAATGTATCATCCATCTCATTCACTCCCATTCCCTTATCATCATTCTATTATAAGGAAATTCAAGTTGGTTTTAAGAGATCATAAGTGGATTTTATGTAATTTTAAGTTAACTGTTTAATGAATGACTCTTCAACAACCACAAAATATACCTATAAATTACCAAAGATGGAATACTAGGTGCATATCTGCGTTTCATCCAATTTTAAATTAAAATCCATTTTTGAAGAAAATTTATATAATAGATGTAACAATAATATGAGGGGAGTGGAAGATATGAGAGAGGGCGAATTGATTAAGCAGACACTTAAGGGATTAAAAAGCATCCTTGACAGTCATGGGACATTTCCATTGCTACAGCCTGGTGGTTTTGTTTTAGAAGACCCCTATTATCTTTTTAATGATCCAGCAACCGAGGAGGAAATTGCATATTTAGAAAATGTCTTTAAGGTTAAACTTCCAAATGATTATAAGGCATTTCTTAGATTACACAATGGAATCAACATAATTGATGGCATTGAAGTCCTTAGTACAAGCGATGTCATTAAATATAATGAGGTTCAAGATCTTCCTGAAGAGTGTATATTAATTGGGTATCATTATGATGGACGATATGTAATTGATACAAAAAGGTATAGCAATGGATTAGATTACATGTTCTTTTTAGATTCAATAGATCCATTTGAAGAAGCCGAGAACTTAGGATCGAATTTTGAAATATGGTTTGACCGTTTGCTAATCTCAAATGGCGTTAAATATTGGGAAATAAATCGAGATGTCAAGGGTTACTACGAAAATATTTAAAAAAGAGACTCGGTTGAAGTCTATTAGATTGTAGAGAAACTCATGTTTTTCTACAATCTTTTTTATTTTTAAAGTATGGATGAAGTATATTGAAAAAGTCCTCCCACACACCTAGCTGACTTAAACGAAACCCAACAATGAATGATTTAAAAAGAAAAACGGGCAAAGACGAACAATCTATATCAGAAAGCTGTTAAAAATTTAATATCTCGAATAGAAATTGGAATGAGATAAAGAGAATGACGGTTTAAATAGGGAACGCTTCACAGTCTTGCCACAATTAACAGGATTTTCATTTAATGATTTTACCATTTTACTTAAAATTATGGAAAATAAAACCTATTTATTGTTATAATATAGGTATGAAACAATACTTTTAGAGGGAGAGAATGTATAGGTTGTATGGTTTATTGCGTAAGCCCAATTTAAAACTTACTCTTGTATTAACTCTTATTCTGACACTTGGTATCACATCTTCTTTTGGTCAGGAATCCGCAAAAGAACAATGGAATCCACAAAAACAACAAAGAATTGCACAGGCTATTTTTGATGCTGCTGCATACAATGAAGAAAGTAAGTCCTTTTCGTTTGACGAATCCAAAGTTATTAATGCTGGATGGCCAGAGGACATTGCGTTAGAAATGAAGAACCGCCTAGAATCATTAACTCCTCAAGACGCTCAAAAAGCATATGACGAACAACAAGATGCTAAAGAAAAAGGCGAAGTAACTACAATGGTTGCCCCATCGTTCCTTGGGCAGCAAAAGTATTGGCTGGCGCAGGTCTAGCGTGGCTAGGTAAATAACTCTTAGATATGGGGGATATGAATTTTGTAAACGTTACAAAAATAAAAACAAAACAACTAAGTACGTTTGTAAATTCCTCTAAGAAAGGAGTATAGCAATTGAAAAAAACAAATTGGTTTTTCAACGTGTTTATTACAGTGCTAATCTCTTTTGTGATTCAATCAGGATTAAGTAACGTCGGTGTTATTAATATATCCAATATTTGGGCAGACCTATTTAACTGGGTTGCTATAATCTTTATCGTCTTTATAGGCGTTGATGCCTCATTTAGAACAATCCATAAAATGAAACATCGAACTGAACAATGACAAACAAAAAGCCTCTAATTGGAAGGGCTTATTAGACTAACCTAAAATTATGAGACACTATAAAACACCTTCGACATGACACTTAAAAAAGTTTGAATTCGGAGGTGTTTTTGCATTGAGAACACACACATTCTCAGATTGTTCCACACTCGTTATTTGAACATCTAGTCTTTATCACCTATGCAAATCGTTTCATTTTAAAGGAATGTAAGTATTTATTTCCCACCCATTCTCCGTATAATGGTAAAATCTCTTTTGATTGCAACCAAGCATTAAAGGAGAATGCCATGAAAACTTTAGATGTTCAGGCGTTGCACATTGCCATTGATCAAACGCTGGAACAATTAACACAACAATCACAAAACATCAAATCCCTTGAAATACAAATCAATCAAATCATCTCACTAGATGGCGCACTAAAGGGCGAGGCTGGTGAAGCCATTCAAGCGTTTTACGAAGAGTGTCATATCCCCTTTTTGCAATTCTTTCAGGTCGTCATTGAAGAATACACCGGTGCGCTAAAAAAGACAAAGCAGGCTCTCCATGCACTTGAATCAAACCCGAATGGCTTTATCTCTCAATCATTTATTGAACACGAGCTTGACCAAGGGTTAAAAAAAGCAGAACGGACCATTTCTGATATCGTATCAGATGTAAATCAAGCCCTCGGCAGGGTCAGCCATATTGTGCATTTGCCACATGTAGATGAATCTGCTTTCCAAGAAAGCTACCAAAAAGCATGGCTTGAGACCTCAAAAACCATTGGACTGCTTCATGCATTTGACAGGAAACAAACGAGTGGTTTACATGAAACAGAAAGCGCCCTTCACACAATGAATCAATACATAGACACCCTAAGCACCATGTTCACTGGTCCAAAAATCGAGATCACCAGCTATCAAAAAGGCTCTATTTTCAAAGATGGAAAAGCAGAAAAAGTGAGCAGCACCATCAGTGGATTGAATGAAAAAATAGACAATCCTGATGAAACCCCAATGATGATTATGCTGAGGAAGCTGAGAGAGAAAGAACTGGCGAATGTGGATACGGTTATGAAGGAAAAACCACCTACTAAAATCAATCAAAACGTAGTGATCATCAATGGGAAAGTGTATGATACAAGTGAGTACAAACATATCGACTTCGCAAATGCCAAAACAGTTGAAGTCATGCGAGATGGAATGCTGTATCGCTTACGAATATCGGAGCAAAACAAAGTAACGATTGAGAGCGTTAAACCGATTTCTGATGTAAAAACAGGCGATCAACCCCAAAACGTATTAAATACAGCGGTTGAATTCACAGGAATAAACGACGCAATTCGAGTCATTACAGGGAGAGATCCTGTAACAGGTAATAAAGTCACTGACACAGACCGCCTCGTATCAAGCTTGTACATGATACCAGGAGCTCAAATCGTTAAAGCTGGAAAATACGTGTTTAAAATAATGAAAGGGGAGAAAGTAGCCAAGAAAGTTTCAAAGGTTGAGAAAGGTACAAAGGATCAAGATCTTATTAAACCTGGAGACAGCAGTCCGTTAGCTCCAGGAGGTGGCTTGGCAGCTCATGAAGATAGAGGCGGACACCTTATAGAAAGACATGTTGCGAAAACTGACAAGGAACTATTACATAGGCTTCAAAAAAATAAGCTGAGTAAAAAGAAAATTTCTGGTTCATCAACATTCACAGATCGGGCAACTGCAGAAAAAATTGCTAATGAAGTCCTAACAAAGCATAAAAATGAAATAGACAAGTGGTTAAAGAGTGATGTAAGAAAACCATTAGTTCTTAATTATAAAGGGAAAGAAGTTATCGGCCGAGGAGTCATCAAGGGTTCAGATGAAGTTACAGATATGACTAATGCTAAAATTGTATTGAAAAAAAATAAGGATGGTAGCTATATCAGAACAGGCTACCCGACGAGGTGAAAATAATGATTGAAATAAAAGTTTCTGATCCTGTATATCAATTTCTCGGAGGGGTTTTTCACCAAGACATTGAATCACCAGAGTCAGCACTTGAAGAGTATTTAGATGAAGTATCCCAAAAGGAACAAGAAGACGATGTAGTAGCTCTAACAGAGTTTATGAACAGTGAGTACTCAGAAGAAGAAAAAAATGATTTTATAGAGGAAGCTGCCGATGGTGTAGATTTCCTTAGTTACGAAGTATCTCCATTAATGTGGCTTAAACAAGTTACTCAAAAAATAAAAAACAATACTTAAATTTTGTAATCTTTACGAGCCCCTTGAATCTTCAAGGGGCACTTTTATTTCAATAATGCTTCGAGTTTTGCTTTCGTCTTCGACCCATAAATACCGTCGGCGGACAGTCCGTACATCAGCTGGAACCGTTTGACCGCATTTGCTGTTTTCGGTCCATAATAGCCGTCAATGCCGTTGTTTTTTGCTCCTTTTTCTGGATAGAAATAGAGTGCCGCTAAAGCCTCTTGAATTTGTCTTACAGCGTCCCCTTTCATGATAGGTGTTTTGCCTTGTAGATGCCTGACGATAAGTTGTACGCCTTTTTAGACGCATTTTTGACTGGTGTTGCTTTAACAGGCTTGCAGTTGCCTTCTTACCTGTATGAGCAGTCGCAATACCCGCTTTAAAACTATCCCAACCATCACGCAACTTACGAGGGCATTTTCACAATATTCTCCCCTTTTCTGGAAAGTTACTTTTATAAAATAATTAATATATTAGATGTGAGGCGACTTTTCTTCGCTACTATTTTCTTGCTAGGAATAGACTTTTTTCGACTTATCCAAAATGACCAAATTCACAATAAATCCTAAGGCCAAGAAAGCAAATGAACCTATAATATATATAAACCGAATCTCATATAACTCAGAAAAAACTCCTGCTATACCCGTAAACATTATTATTAGCAATGCCTCTAAAACCCCAAAAACACTTGAAAATCTCCCCATAATGTCTACTGGTACATTGTTTTGATAAAACGTTAAAAATCCCGTATTTGCAAATGATAAGGCAAACGTTAATGTGAAAAAACCTATAGATGCCCAAATAAAATTCTGTGAGAATGCAAAGATTAAATAACCAAATGGTGTAAAGATTGCACCAAAACCAATAAGGATATTAACTTTCAGACGATTAGCGAGTAAGGCATTTGTTAATGAGCCTATTATAATCCCTATTCCAGCAATACTTACAAGAAAGCCATAAGCACTTTCAGATAAAATAAGAACTTTTGTTGCAAATGCAGCTTCTAAAGAGTCTAACGCAGTCATAAATACTGTAATTCCAATAAAGAGAATATAAACCAATGTAATATGCGTGTTCAATTTACTAAAACTTAGGATTTCTCTCCAATCATTTTTGATTACTGCAATGCTCACTTTTTCAGAAATAACAGTTTCTCCTTTTGTTTCCAAATTGGGAAGTAATAAGATTATTATCGCTGATATCCATAATGCTAAAGAATTAAGCTGAATGGCTACATATGGAGAGCCTATGATAAATAGAACCCCCGCAATTGAAGGTCCCAGAATAAAGCCACTTGAATGAATAAAATTTCTAAGCGCATTAAATCTTTGTCGATCTGTCTTACGTATAAGCTTCGTCATATACACCATAGATGTAGGCCCAAAAATTGAACTTGCAATATTGATGATAAAAACCCATATATAAATTAAAATCAGTGAATCCATAAACGGAAGTAAAAATATAAAGAATGCTCTGATTAAGTCTAAGAAAATCATTAAGTTCCTTTTATTTAACCTGTCAATAAAACTTCCCGACCAAAAATGAGTACATAAAGTGGCAATCGGTATAAGGATATAAAGAACTGATACTGCTAAGGGTGATCCTGTCATATCCAAAACAATCAGGTTAAGCGCAATTAAATAAATCCAGGCACCTAAATTGGATACGCCAATACCGGATAAAAGTAATAAAGGGTTTTTCCACTTAATAATTTTCAACATCGAACCCACTCCTAAATTCAATATTTGTAGACATCAAAAAGGAATCCCACCCCCATGTCATTAGACTTGAGGACGAGACTCCTGAATTTAGAAGTTCGTGGTGCCACCCCAGTTTGTTCTTGTGTCGCCACAAAAACCTTTTCGAGTACTTCTACAGAATATATAATGTAGGGTATACTCTATCTCTATAACGGGAGAATCCGGCACATCATCAATCTCATAAAGACAATATCCTATGTACAGCTCCAAGGCTTGGTTCCATGTGCTTCTACATCCTCCATCCCAGCTAACGGAGTTCTCTGTCATGCTTAAGCACATATACTCTACTCTTCATCGCTTTTAGATTTTGATATATTTTACCACAATTCAATGAACTTTAGAATAAGGATTGATTAATTTTTACATAGTTTTTAGTTGAATCCATAATTCACCAATGAGACTTATTCCACAAAATAACCCGATTGTTGTACACAAGTTTACAACGCTCTTCCACTAAACTCCCTCAATATAGTAAGTGAAATCTAGATTTTCATACCAGTTTGATTTTAGTAATTCATTGTGTGGTGGTTGATGTTACCTATCAAGGTAAATTTTGAACCGAGAGAGCAAAAAAGACTTACTGTTCGAGTTAGAAAACATGAGATTGAAAAATTATTACCTTATTTTGCACATTTAAATCTCAGAGATATTAATCTTAAGAAGGATCAAAATGCTCTAGATGACTTAAAAGTAAAATTTGCTAACAATACTGTAGACGGGATTCATCGAACTGGTAGGATGATATTTAAAAAAGCTGTTGAAATGGAAATTATTAAAAGGGATCCAACGGAATTTGCAGTTATTAAGAAAGAACAGAAAACGATTGAGGAATTGGAAAAACCGGAAGTTCCAAGATATTTGGAGAAAAATAAACTGGTCCTTTTTTAAATACTGGGTGCTAAACATGGTCTAGAAATGGACCTGTTGGACCCAATATTCTGGCAGGAGGTAGATGAGGAGTGTTAGAAGTCTTCTCCTCATTCTTTAAGACACACCCATACTTCTCTTCTTGCTGAAGCCGGTGTGGATCTTCAAAGGATAATGGATAGACTCGGACATACAGAAGATCAAACAACAACAAAAATATACTTACACATAACAAAAGACTGAAAAAAAAGAAGCTTCTCAAAAGTTCTGAGAACTAATGAAAAGCCTCTAATTTTTCTATGTGGCATCAAAACGGCACCAAAATGAGTGTGATTTACGGATAAACCCTTATCAATCAAGGGTTTAAATCCGTTATTACATCATGCCGCCCATACCGCCCATGCCGCCCATGTCTGGCATTCCGCTACCTGAGCCGCCTTCTTCTGGTTTGTCAGCAACAACTGCTTCAGTTGTAAGAAGCATAGCTGCTACAGAAGCTGCATTTTGAAGTGCAGAGCGAGTTACTTTTGTTGGGTCAACGATTCCTTTTTCGATCATGTTCACCCATTCGTTTGTAGCTGCGTTGAAGCCAATGCCAATTTCTTCGTTTTTCAAGCGCTCAACGATCACTGATCCTTCAAGACCTGCGTTGTGAGCGATTTGACGGATTGGCTCTTCAAGTGAACGTAGAACGATGTTCACACCTGTTTGCACGTCACCTTCTGCTTTAATAGAAGCGACTTTGTTGTAAACATTCACAAGTGCTGTACCACCACCAGATACGATGCCTTCTTCAACTGCTGCACGAGTTGAGTTTAATGCATCCTCGATGCGTAGTTTACGCTCTTTTAGTTCTGTTTCAGTTGCAGCACCAACTTTGATGACAGCTACGCCGCCAGCTAGTTTTGCAAGACGTTCTTGTAATTTTTCTTTATCAAATTCAGATGTTGTTTCTTCCACTTGGGCACGAATTTGGTTCACACGAGCAGCAATTTTCGCAGAATCTCCTGAGCCTTCTACGATTGTTGTGTTCTCTTTTGTTACAACGACTTTAGACGCACGACCAAGTTGACCAATTTCAGTTGATTTCAGATCAAGTCCTAGATCTTCTGTGATTAACTCTCCGCCAGTTAGAACAGAGATGTCTTCAAGCATGGCTTTACGACGATCACCGAATCCAGGTGCTTTTACTGCCACTGCATTGAATGTTCCACGAAGTTTGTTCACAACAAGTGTTGCAAGTGCTTCGCCTTCTACATCCTCAGCAATAATCAATAATGGTTTACCTTGTTGTACCACTTGTTCAAGTACAGGAAGGATTTCTTGAATGTTTGTGATCTTCTTGTCTGTGATTAAGATGTAAGGATTTTCAAGAACCGCTTCCATCTTATCAGAGTCAGTGACCATATATGGTGAAGCATATCCGCGGTCGAACTGCATACCTTCAACCACTTCAAGCTCAGTTGTGAATCCTTTTGATTCTTCGATAGTGATGACACCATCATTACCTACACGTTCCATTGCTTCAGCGATCAAACTACCTACTTCTTCATCTGCTGCAGAAATTGCTGCAACCTGTGCAATGGATTCTTTGCCTTCGATTGGTTTAGAAATTTCATGTAGACCTTCAAGTGCAACTTTCACCGCTTCTTCGATTCCTTTACGCACACCAACAGGGTTTGCACCAGCTGTCACGTTTTTCAAGCCTTCACGAATCATCGCTTGTGCTAGAACTGTTGCAGTTGTTGTACCATCACCCGCTACATCGTTTGTCTTGCTTGCCACTTCAGCTACAAGTTTTGCACCCATGTTTTCGAATGGATCATCTAATTCGATCTCTTTCGCAATGGTTACACCGTCATTTGTGATCAGTGGTGAACCAAACTTTTTCTCAAGAACCACGTTACGGCCTTTAGGTCCTAAAGTTACTTTCACAGCATCTGCAAGTGCATCAACACCACGTAACATCGCACGACGTGCTTCTTCACTGAACTTAATATCTTTTGCCATAATAACGATACCTCCTCAGTCTTTTTAAACATGTATCTCGATTTTTTATATGATTAACCAATAACAGCTAAAATGTCGCTTTCGCGAATGATTAAATATTCTTTTCCATCATATTTCACTTCAGTACCTGCATATTTTGAGAAGATAATGCGGTCGCCTGTATTGACTTCTAACGCAACGCGCTCTCCATTTTCAAGTACACGTCCTGAACCTGCTGCAACAATTTTACCTTCTTGTGGTTTTTCTTTTGCAGAATCCGGTAAAACAATACCACTAGCGGTTTTTTCCTCAGATTCAACGAGTTCAATGATTACGCGATCGCCTAATGGCTTTAACATAAGAAACAACCTCCTCAATTTTTCATATGTAGTTTTTAGCACTCATCAACAACGAGTGCTAACACATTTATTATAATAAAGAATGTCGTCAGCAATTTCAAGTAAAAACCTCTAAAAAATTTTACGCTTTTGCGATCTTTTTGAATGAAGGGTTCTTTCCTTTTCAACGAATAAGAAGACTTGTGTTACAATAAATCTAGTTCTTTTAGTAAAGGAGTTTTCGTTACTTGAAAAAACAATATTGGTACATCATCTTGACTTATATAGTGGTGCTCTTCTCTGTGTTTCCTTATGTACTGGTCATGAAATGGTTAGGGTTCATTCAAACACCTATGACACAAGAACAGTACTCACAATTGACAGGAATGTGGACAATTATCAGCTTTTGTATTGGACTGATCATCATATTGCTCATTCTTCGGACATTGCCAAAAACTTCGCTTCGTAACGAAGCACCCGTTTCGATTGGCTCTGCCATTGCTTGGATCATCGGAGGTTTCTTTCTCTCCATCTTAGCGCAATTTGTTGCAAGTTTTATTGAACAATATGCTTTTGGCATTGACCGAGAGTCAGAAAATACACAAGCCATTTTATCCATTATGGATGCAGTTCCTCTGCTTGTCATCATCATCGCAATGATCGGACCCATTTTAGAGGAAATTATTTTTAGAAAAATCATTTTTGGTGTGATTTATGAAAAGACGAATTTCTTCTTCGGAGCTCTCGTCAGTTCAGTGATTTTCGCTGCTGTGCACAATGATTTTGCTCATATCTTGCTCTATTCAGCGATGGGCTTTACCTTTGCATTCTTATATGCGAAAACAAAACGGATTATTGTTCCGATCGGTGCTCATATGCTAATGAACTCGCTCGTCATTGTGCAGGTTGAGCCAATGAAAAAAATGATTGAAGAACAATCTCAAACAATGCAAATGATTATTGGAGGCTTTTTCTCATGATAAACCCTATCGTATGGGGCATCATTTATTTTGCCGTTGGTGTGGCTTTCACCTATATGGCCATTCAAAACCCAGGAAATATGTGGTCATTCTACAGCATACTGCTAATGGTGTTTGCCGCTTATAATATCAATATCGCGTTAAAAATGTTTGCCTTCTCTGTGAAACTGAAAAAACAACAAAAATAAAGCAAAACCATTTTCCGCTGCTTGGAAAATGGTTTTTTAATTTGGAGCGCATATGGATCTTTAGAACACATAAAAATTAAACATCTCTTGTGAACAAGATGAACCCTTTGGTATTGCCACTCGAAATCCCACTGATAGCAAAATGAATTGGCTCGCCTTTACCGCAGGGAAACGATGCATTCAACCTTTTAAATAGGGCAATGCAAAAAGATTCGGGTGGAAAGCTTTGAAATGATTGCAAACAAGATGCGAAATGTTGTCCCCGCATCAATCAGCCGATGTTCAAATTCTCTCTAAATCGAAAAAGCATCGTGATCACATGACCGGATCACGATGCTTTTTTAAGAAACATGTTGATTTTCTTTCTCCTCTTTTTGCTGCATTTTGCGATAGGTCACTCTTGAAATGACAATACTCACTTCATATAAAACAAGCATTGGCAAAGTAACCATAAGATGAGAAACAAGCTCTGGCGGTGTAATCAGTGCGGCAATGACAAGGAGAACAAAATAGGCATACTTCCGTATTTTCGATAAAAACATCGGTGTCATGATGCCAAGTCTTGTGAGGAACATTAGAACAACCGGCATCTGAAACAACAGACCAAATGGAAGTGTCAACTGCATCAGAAATGTAAAATACTCATGAATTCCAATCACTTGCTCCACATGTAAATCATTTGACATCTGCATCATAAAATCGACGACAAATGGAAACAAAATAAAATAAGAGAATGCCACACCGCCCAAAAATAAAAGCAGCGCAATCGGAATGTATGCGAGCGTCACTTTTCTTTCTTTTTCATATAAGCCTGGACTCACAAAAGCCCAAAGCTGATATAAAATAACAGGGCACGTCAAAACCAATGCAATGACGAATGCGAACTGCATAAACACGTATAGCGGATCAGTGAGCTTAAACGCATTAAGTGTCAGCGATGCCGCTTCATCGGTATTTTGTAAATACACAATCACCGGTTTTGCGAGGAAAAAGCCTGCCACCATAAAGATGACAAAAAACAAAGCAATGATCACTAAGCGCTTTCGCAGTTCCACAATATGCTCCATAAGCGGCATATTTTTAACATTCATGAAGCTCATCCTATTCTTACTGATCTTCTTTTTTCTTTTTTTCTTCCTGATCATCAGTTAAGCCTTTTGTGGCATTTTTGAATTCACGTAATGTATCACCAGCTGCTCTTCCTAATTCAGGAAGCTTTTTCGGCCCAAAAATAATGAGCGCAACAATCGCAATTAGAACCAAACTCCCAGGACCGATCGGACCCATTTGCTCCACCCCCTTTACCCCTTTTCGTTAGTCTTCCTGCGACACAGAGTAATGCTTTAAGAAATACACAAGTGACTGAAGTTCCACCGCCAAATCTATATGATGAATTCGAATGTGTTCCGGCACATTCAATCGAGCCGGCGTAAAGTTAAGGATTCCTTTAATGCCTAAAGGAATTAAACGATCTGTAATGGACTGAGCTGCAACAGCAGGTACTGTTAAAATCGCAACAGGTATATCCCCTACCTCTTGAACATGCTCCTCAAGCTTATCCAAATCATAGACAGGCACGCCGCCTATCTCACTTCCTATTTTACTCTCATTGACGTCAAAAGCCATTGAAATTTTTGTATTATTGTTTTTAATGAAATTATAGTGTAAAAATGCTGTTCCTAAATTCCCGACACCGATGAGCATCACGTTGGTCATCTCATCTTGATCAAGGGTTTTTCTAAAGAACGTCAGCAAGTAATCGACATTGTAGCCATACCCTTTTTTACCAAGTGCACCAAAGTAAGAAAAATCCCGGCGAATCGTTGCAGAATCCACTTTGACTGCATCACTAAGCTCTGCCGAAGATACCCTTTGTTTTCCTGATGCATGCAGATTTTTTAAAAAACGGTAGTAAAGCGGCAAACGTTTTGCTGTCGCTTGTGGAATTTTTGACTGGTCTATATTCATATAAGATCCTCCATCTTAAATATCAGATGCTCTGTGAAAATCACCATGTTTCCCGCCTGTCTTTTCAACGAGATAGGTAGGTCCGATGATCATGCTCTTATCAATGGCTTTGCACATGTCGTAAACGGTCAGTGCACATACTGAAGCAGAAGTGAGCGCTTCCATCTCCACACCCGTACTTCCTTTTGTTTTGACCTGTACATGAATGTTGAGAATATGCGCATTTCCATCTTCCTTCCAATCAAAGGAGATATCCACGCCCTTTAGTGCAAGAGGATGACACATTGGAATGATGCTATATGTTTGCTTTGCTGCCATAATCCCAGCTACTTGAGCAACAGACAGCACATCCCCTTTTCCAATTTCACAACGCTCTATTTTATGAAAAACTTCTTTTATCATACGAACACTTGAAGTAGCAACCGCAGTTCTCACTGTAGACGCTTTGTCACTAATGTCAACCATCTTCGCTCTTCCTTGTTCGTTAAAATGGCTAAATTGACTCATCTTTCAACGCTCCCTCACTCAAATCATACACTATTTTTTCCTATCTGTCTTTCATTTGACTATAGTGATCGAATGTAAGATTTGCTGGTTTTCTGCTGATAAGCTACACTAAACATATTATAGCAGAGGTGAAGTTACATGATGATTCTACAAGTGAATCAGCTATCCAAATCGTTTGGAGCTGATACCGTTTTAACAAATATAAAATTGGAAGTCAAAGCAAGAGATCGAATTGCCATTGTAGGTCGTAACGGTGCTGGAAAATCCACCCTTTTGAAAATAATTGCCGGACAAATGTCTTATGAACAAGGTGAGATAATCAAATCTAAAGACTTATCTATCGGATATTTAGCTCAGCATACAGATGTGACGTCTACACGTACGCTAAAAGATGAATTACTATCGGTCTTTGACCATTTAAAAGAAATGGAATTAGAGATGAGAGCCATTGAAGAGAAAATGGCTTCTTCCACAGGTTCAGAACTAAACTCACTCATGAAAACCTATGACAGACTACAGCAGGAGTTTAAAGATAAAGGCGGGTATCAATATGAAGCAGATGTCCGCTCCATTCTTCACGGACTAGGCTTTAGTCAGTTTGAAGATGATACAACAGTACAATCCTTAAGCGGTGGCCAGAAAACGCGCCTCGCGCTTGGAAAGCTTTTATTAATGAAACCAGACCTATTAATATTGGACGAACCGACAAACCATTTAGATATTGATACTTTATCATGGCTGGAGCAGTATTTGCAAAATTATACAGGAGCAATCCTCATCGTTTCCCATGACCGCTATTTCTTAGACAAAGTTGTGAACCATGTTTATGAAATATCGAGAACTGCGATGAAAAAGTTTGCTGGTAACTACAGTAAATATCTTGAACTGAAAGCAGAACAGCTAGAACGTGACTTGAAGCTGTATGAAAAGCAGCAGGAAGAAATCGCAAAGCTACAAGATTTCGTTGATCGCAACCTTGCTAGAGCCTCCACCACAAAGCGAGCTCAAAGCAGACGTAAGCAGTTGGAACGAATGGATCGTATAGATAAACCTTTAGGTGATGAAAAATCCGCAAACTTCCATTTTGATATTACGAGACAAAGTGGCAATGATGTGTTGAAAGTGTGTGACCTAGAAATTAGTTATAATGAGAAGACACCTCTCCTTTCTTCCCTTTCTTTTCAAATTAAGCGCGAGGAAAGTGTGGCACTGATTGGTCCTAATGGCATCGGGAAATCGACGCTCTTAAAAACCTTAACGAATACATTAAAACCGGTAAAAGGTGAAATCAACTTCGGATCTCATGTGAGTATCGGTTACTATGACCAAGAACAAGCCAAACTGACATCCACAAAGAAAGTGCTAAATGAGCTTTGGGATGATTACCCGCATATGAATGAAAAAGATATCCGTACATGTCTAGGGAACTTCCTATTCTCTGGTGATGACGTCTTAAAGCCTGTTCACGCTTTAAGCGGTGGAGAAAAAGCCCGATTAGCCTTAGCTAAGCTGATGCTGCAAAAAGCCAATTTCCTGATCCTCGATGAGCCAACCAACCATCTAGACTTAGATAGTAAAGAAATTTTAGAAAATGCCCTTATTGATTATCCAGGAACGATTTTATTTGTATCGCATGACCGTTATTTTATCAATCGTCTGGCAACAAAAGTACTCGAACTTTCGCCAAATGAGACGAAAGAATACCTCGGCGACTATGACTATTACCTTGAAAAGAAAAACGAACAATTAGCGCTTGATGCACTCGAGAAAAAGGAATCTGTCAAAAAGCAAACAACAGAACCAGTTGGAACAACAAAGCTTACTTATGCGGAAGAAAAAGAATTGAAGAAGAAAGAAAGGCAAAAACAGCGCAGAATTGAAGAAATGGAAGAGCGGATCGCCGTCATAGAAACCCAGCTCGGTGACAATGAGCAGCAATTATGTGATCCTACTATTTTCCAAGATCATGAGAAAGTTCAAGCCATCCAAACAGAAAATGATGCGCTCAATCATGAACTTGAATCACTCCTTACCGAGTGGGAAGAGCTATCAGAATCTTAAAGAGTACCTCATTGGTGCTCTTTTTTCTTTTATTGATATTTTGTTATCCACAATTATATCCACAACAAGTTGATGATTATTCTTCAATACTTGGGACTTATCCACTTTATCCACAGAGTTTTAATCACATATCCACAAAAACAATAACATTTATACACATTCTCTTCACTTTCACATAAATTTTTCTAATAATTGTGGATAGATTATAGCATTTGCATGTGAAAAAAAGCTTTTATCTCAACAAAAAACTCCTGTATATTCACAGGAGTTTCATTCATATGATACAAGCGGTAATTCGGGCTGCCCGTTCATCGCCATATCGCCTCGTATTCCTTTTTCAAAAGCGATTGTACCAGCTGCAGCAATCATAGCAGCATTATCTGTACAAAGAGCCAAAGGCGGAATGGTTAAATTCACATTGGGTTGATCTGCAAATGCTAAGGTTAAGGCTTCTCTTAGTCCTTTATTGGCAGCCACTCCTCCAGCCAGAACAACCTGTTTGACTCCATATGCGTTAGCCGCCTTTAATGTCTTCCCTACAAGTACGTCAATGACGCTCTCTTGAAAACTTGCCGCTACATCTTCTGGTGCAATGATCTCACCCTTTTGGGATGCATTGTGTAATGTGTTGATGACTGCTGACTTTAAACCACTAAAGCTAAAATGATACGATCCTTCTTCCAGCCATGCGCGAGGAAGTTTGATGCTCGGTTCTCCCTCATGTGCTAAACGATCAATATGTGGACCCCCCGGATATGGAAGGTCCATCGTGCGAGCCACTTTGTCATAAGCTTCTCCAGCCGCATCATCTAGTGTTTCTCCGATAACCTCAAAAGACCCGTGCTCTTTCATCAAGACAAGCTCAGTATGACCACCAGAGACAACAAGGGCTAGACATGGAAACATGAATTCACCTACCAGATGATTCGCATAAATATGCCCGGCAATATGATGAACACCAACGAGAGGAATTTGATGCGCAAAGCTTAATGCCTTTGCCGCATTTATACCGATCAGAAGAGCACCTACTAAACCTGGTCCTTCTGTCACTGCAATTGCATCTAAATCCTGAAAGCTCATTTTGGCCTGAGCCATGACTTCTTCTAATACGATGGTGACTTGTTCCACATGATGCCTTGAAGCGATTTCTGGTACAACGCCACCAAATCGTTTATGACTTTCAATTTGGGACGCCACAACATTTGCCACAATTTCTTTGCCATTTTTCACAATGGACGCAGCTGTTTCATCACAACTTGTTTCTATACCTAGTATGAATAGATCTTTTTGTTCACTCATTTACATTCACCCACATGACTAATGCATCTTCACCATTATCTGTATAATAGTTCTTTCGAACAGAGATTGGTCTGAACCCAAGTTTTTCATAGAGAGATTGTGCTGGTGAATTCGAAACCCTCACTTCTAATGAAAGATGATTTGTCTTTTTTTCTTTGCAAAATTCCATCACATACCGAAGCAATGCTTCTCCATAACCTTTTCCTCTATGCTCAGGAAGAATTGCAATATTGGTAATCTGTGCATCATCAAGCACAATCCATACCCCGCAATAACCGACAGGCTGATTCTCTTCCTCAATGAGGAAATAATGGCTATATTGATTATGGAGAATTTCATATACAAAAGATTCCTTCTTCCAAGGGGCCGTAAACGAATGCACTTCAATCGTATACACCTCTGGAATATCCTCTATCGTCATTCTTCTAATCTCAACTGTTTTCACATTATTTTTGTCCTTCAAGCCATTTCACTTCCGCTTCTGCCAAACGAATATAGTTAGGTACAAGCTGATGTACTTCTTCAGCACGACGATTTGCACCTAACAAAGCAAGCACCGAAGGTCTTGGGTTATGAAGTGAACTCTCTGCTAAAACAGCTATTTTTCCTAAAATTGAACGAATGGTCTCTTGATGTAGATGGACATCATGACCAAGGAACAATACAGGCTTTCCTGCCTTTTTCAAATCATGAAGCCAATCGACTAACAGCACATTCTGGTCAGGCTTGACTTCCTTGATTTTACCTTCTTCATACATATATAGCCCAGTATAAACCTGTCCCCTTCTTGCATCAAATATTGGCGAAATCCATCCATTAAAATAACGAGCATTTGCCGCAAGTGTTTCTAAACTAGAAATGGAGGATATCGGAATAGACAACGTCCATGCAAGTGTTTTTGCAATTGTTACCCCTATTCTTACGCCAGTATAGGAACCAGGCCCTTTTGCCACAACGATCTTGCTTAAATCGCTAGGCATCACACCGCACGCTTTCATTAGAGCTTCAACTGTCGGCATCGCTCGAACAGAATGATTCTTTTTTAAATAAGTAATGCTTTCCCCAATGACCGTGTCATCTCTAACAAGTGCAATTCCTAATGTATGGTTTGACGTATCAATGGCCAGTATGGTCATATTCTTTCATCTCCTTACAAAGGGCTTCGTAACGAGCTCCTTTTGCATAAAACGTGAGATGGCGTTCTTCTTCACGTTCCGTCCTCAACATTTCAATTTTCAAATAAGCTGAAGGCAATTGCGGTTCAATCAGATGTGCCCATTCAACCAAGCATACACCCTCACCCTCAAAATATTCTTCAAGTCCAATGTCTTCCTCGGCATCTTCCATGCGATACACATCCATATGATAAAGTGGCAATCTGCCGTCTGTATATTCTTTAATAATAGTAAAAGTAGGACTATTGACAATACGTGTAATGCCTAAGCCTTCAGCAAACCCTTTTGAAAAGGTCGTTTTTCCTGCACCAAGATCACCTTCTAATGTCAAAACATCTCCTGGCATCACAAGTTTTGCCAAGGCAGTGGCAATACGTTTTGTCTCATCTGCCCCTTTGGTTATCCAAGTTAATTTCACGATTTATGTCACCTCATTTCTTAAAATGATTGTATCCACTTTTCATTAACCTTTTTTGCTGATCATGATCTTTTAAAATGACCTCGGCCGTTTGACCTTGCTTTACTTGTCCAATGCGTGTTAACTGGATTTCTTTTTCCTTACATTGTTGCTCAAAGCTTTCCCAGTCATCTGGTGGAATCGTACCAGTTAAAACAAAGTCCTCGCCACCAAATAACACCCAATCAAGCCAATCCGTGCATAGCAGCGGCAAATCATGGTGTACAGGGAGACAGTCAGCCTCAATCTCAATTGTCACATGACTGGCTTCAGCAATCTCATTGAGCTCACTGGCTAATCCATCACTTACATCATTGAGGGTCACCCGGGGGAAGCTTGAACATAATTGTCCAGCAGCAATATGGGGCTGTGGCATTTTATGACGATGAAGAAAAAAAGCGGTATCCACCGTAATTGACGGTCTTACTTCGTTCATCAAGAGAGCCAATCCCGCAGCAGATGAACCTAACTCCCCTGTAACAAAAACGATATCTCCAGGCCGAGCACTGTGGCGATAACAAGCGGTTCCTTTTGGAATCTCACCAATGACGGTCACCGTAATGACCAAATCACTTCGTGTAGATACCGTATCACCACCAATTAAATCCATTTGATAAGTATCTGCTAGATCTCTCATTCCTTGATAAAGCGAAGTGACCATCTCTTCATCACAATAAGGCGGAATAGCAATCGAAACAAGATAGTACTTTGGTGTTCCACCCATCGCCGCAATGTCACTTACATTGACTGCCAGAGCTTTAAACCCTACTTCATAAGCTGTAGAGAAATCAAAGCGAAAATGAACATGCTCCACCATTGTATCAACACAAACGACCTCTTCACAATGTGAATGAGGTTGATAAATACTGGCATCATCACCAATTCCCATAATCAAAGAACGCTGATGTGTTCCCTTTGGTGTAATCCGGCGAATGAGATCAAATTCATCCATACAGCACAGCCCCTTCATACAATCTATCTATTGAGTAGACATGTTGTCGACACAGTTAGTATTAGTTTAGCGAATATGAGCTTCAGTTCCAACTAAAAATAATATAAAGAAAGCCTGGTTTGCTGATACCAGGCTGTTCACGAAATATTTCATAGGCGTATGGATACTGTTTGAAAGAAGAAAACATAAAAAAAAACGAAACTGTACGTTTTCGTTTACATGTAATGAAAATGGCGGTCCGGACGGGACTCGAACCCGCGACCTCCTGCGTGACAGGCAGGCATTCTAACCAACTGAACTACCGGACCAATTTGGTTGTACTCTACAAGTACTTCCTATGGAAATGAATAATTTGGTTGCGGGGGCAGGATTTGAACCTGCGACCTTCGGGTTATGAGCCCGACGAGCTACCGAACTGCTCCACCCCGCGATGATATAAAAATGACAAGCTTGGCGGCGTCCTACTCTCACAGGGGGAGACCCCCAACTACCATCGGCGCTGAAGAGCTTAACTTCCGTGTTCGGTATGGGAACGGGTGTGACCTCTTCGCTATCGCCACCAAACCTGATGGAGAGAATGTTCTCTCAAAACTAGATAACAATGTTCATGCTTCACATTAGAATATAGGTTAAGTCCTCGATCGATTAGTATCTGTCAGCTCCACGTGTCACCACGCTTCCACCTCAGACCTATCAACCTGATCATCTTTCAGGGATCTTACTTCCTTGCGGAATGGGAAATCTCATCTTGAGGGGGGCTTCATGCTTAGATGCTTTCAGCACTTATCCCGTCCGCACATAGCTACCCAGCGATGCCCTTGGCAGAACAACTGGTACACCAGCGGTGCGTCCATCCCGGTCCTCTCGTACTAAGGACAGCTCCTCTCAAATTTCCTGCGCCCGCGACGGATAGGGACCGAACTGTCTCACGACGTTCTGAACCCAGCTCGCGTACCGCTTTAATGGGCGAACAGCCCAACCCTTGGGACCGACTACAGCCCCAGGATGCGATGAGCCGACATCGAGGTGCCAAACCTCCCCGTCGATGTGGACTCTTGGGGGAGATAAGCCTGTTATCCCCGGGGTAGCTTTTATCCGTTGAGCGATGGCCCTTCCATGCGGAACCACCGGATCACTAAGCCCGACTTTCGTCCCTGCTCGACTTGTAGGTCTCGCAGTCAAGCTCCCTTGTGCCTTTACACTCTGCGAATGATTTCCAACCATTCTGAGGGAACCTTTGGGCGCCTCCGTTACATTTTAGGAGGCGACCGCCCCAGTCAAACTGCCCACCTGACACTGTCTCCCTGCCCGTTAAGGGCAGCGGGTTAGAAGGTCAATACAGCCAGGGTAGTATCCCACCGATGCCTCCACCGAAGCTGGCGCTCCGGTTTCCAAGGCTCCTACCTATCCTGTACAAGCTGTACCAACATTCAATATCAGGCTGCAGTAAAGCTCCACGGGGTCTTTCCGTCCTGTCGCGGGTAACCTGCATCTTCACAGGTACTATAATTTCACCGAGTCTCTCGTTGAGACAGTGCCCAGATCGTTGCGCCTTTCGTGCGGGTCGGAACTTACCCGACAAGGAATTTCGCTACCTTAGGACCGTTATAGTTACGGCCGCCGTTTACTGGGGCTTCAATTCGCACCTTCGCTTACGCTAAGCGCTCCTCTTAACCTTCCAGCACCGGGCAGGCGTCAGCCCCTATACTTCGCCTTACGGCTTCGCAGAGACCTGTGTTTTTGCTAAACAGTCGCCTGGGCCTATTCACTGCGGCTTCTCGGGGCTTTAACACCCTAAGAAGCACCCCTTCTCCCGAAGTTACGGGGTCATTTTGCCGAGTTCCTTAACGAGAGTTCTCTCGATCACCTTAGGATTCTCTCCTCGCCTACCTGTGTCGGTTTGCGGTACGGGCACCTCTCACCTCGCTAGAGGCTTTTCTTGGCAGTGTGGAATCAGGAACTTCGCTACTAAATTTCGCTCGCCATCACAGCTCAGCCTTTTCGGGAAACGGATTTGCCTATTTCCCAGCCTAACTGCTTGGACGCGGATATCCATTACCGCGCTTACCCTATCCTCCTGCGTCCCCCCATTGCTCAAATGGTGAGGAGGTGGTACAGGAATATCAACCTGTTGTCCATCGCCTACGCCTTTCGGCCTCGGCTTAGGTCCCGACTGACCCTGAGCGGACGAGCCTTCCTCAGGAAACCTTAGGCATTCGGTGGACGGGATTCTCACCCGTCTTTCGCTACTCATACCGGCATTCTCACTTCTAAGCGCTCCACCAGTCCTTCCGGTCTGGCTTCTCTGCCCTTAGAACGCTCTCCTACCACTGTTCGTTAGAACAGTCCGCAGCTTCGGTGATACGTTTAGCCCCGGTACATTTTCGGCGCAGAGTCACTCGACCAGTGAGCTATTACGCACTCTTTAAATGGTGGCTGCTTCTAAGCCAACATCCTGGTTGTCTAAGCAACTCCACATCCTTTTCCACTTAACGTATACTTTGGGACCTTAGCTGGCGGTCTGGGCTGTTTCCCTTTCGACTACGGATCTTATCACTCGCAGTCTGACTCCCAAGGATAAGTCATCGGCATTCGGAGTTTGACTGAATTCGGTAACCCGGTAGGGGCCCCTAGTCCAATCAGTGCTCTACCTCCGAGACTCTTACCTTGAGGCTAGCCCTAAAGCTATTTCGGAGAGAACCAGCTATCTCCAGGTTCGATTGGCATTTCACCCCTACCCACACCTCATCCCCGCACTTTTCAACGTGCGTGGGTTCGGGCCTCCATTCAGTGTTACCTGAACTTCACCCTGGACATGGGTAGATCACCTGGTTTCGGGTCTACGACCACGTACTCTTGCGCCCTATTCAGACTCGCTTTCGCTGCGGCTCCGCATCTTCTGCTTAACCTTGCACGGGATCGTAACTCGCCGGTTCATTCTACAAAAGGCACGCCATCACCCGTTAACGGGCTCTGACTACTTGTAGGCACACGGTTTCAGGATCTATTTCACTCCCCTTCCGGGGTGCTTTTCACCTTTCCCTCACGGTACTGGTTCACTATCGGTCACTAGGGAGTATTTAGCCTTGGGAGATGGTCCTCCCGGATTCCGACGGAATTTCACGTGTTCCGCCGTACTCAGGATCCACTCTGGAGAGAATGACATTTCAGTTACAGGGCTGTTACCTTCTCTGGCGGGCCTTTCCAGACCTCTTCGCTTATATCATTCCTTTGTAACTCCGTATAGAGTGTCCTACAACCCCAAGAGGCAAGCCTCTTGGTTTGGGCTGTTCCCGTTTCGCTCGCCGCTACTTAGGGAATCGCATTTGCTTTCTCTTCCTCCGGGTACTTAGATGTTTCAGTTCCCCGGGTATGCCTTCTCATACTCTATGTATTCAAGTATGGATACTACTCCATTACGAGCAGTGGGTTTCCCCATTCGGAAATCTCCGGATCAATGCTTGCTTACAGCTCCCCGAAGCATATCGGTGTTCGTCCCGTCCTTCATCGGCTCCTAGTGCCAAGGCATCCACCGTGCGCCCTTTCTAACTTAACCATTTTTTACTTTAGAAAGAATCACTTTGTGATACACTTTGCATTCAATGTGAATGTATTACTTATTGTTATCTAGTTTTCAAAGAACAATTCTGTCTCGCTAGAGACATGTTTTGAAGGGATAATCCTTCAAAACTAAACAAGACCAAAACGCACGTTGCTCCATATATCCTTAGAAAGGAGGTGATCCAGCCGCACCTTCCGATACGGCTACCTTGTTACGACTTCACCCCAATCATCTGCCCCACCTTCGGCGGCTGGCTCCATAAAGGTTACCTCACCGACTTCGGGTGTTGCAAACTCTCGTGGTGTGACGGGCGGTGTGTACAAGGCCCGGGAACGTATTCACCGCGGCATGCTGATCCGCGATTACTAGCGATTCCAGCTTCACGCAGTCGAGTTGCAGACTGCGATCCGAACTGAGAACAGATTTGTGGGATTCGCTCAACCTTGCGGTCTCGCAGCCCTTTGTTCTGTCCATTGTAGCACGTGTGTAGCCCAGGTCATAAGGGGCATGATGATTTGACGTCATCCCCACCTTCCTCCGGTTTGTCACCGGCAGTCACCTTAGAGTGCCCAACTGAATGCTGGCAACTAAGATCAAGGGTTGCGCTCGTTGCGGGACTTAACCCAACATCTCACGACACGAGCTGACGACAACCATGCACCACCTGTCTCTCTGTCCCCGAAGGGAAAGCCCTATCTCTAGGGTTGTCAGAGGATGTCAAGACCTGGTAAGGTTCTTCGCGTTGCTTCGAATTAAACCACATGCTCCACCGCTTGTGCGGGCCCCCGTCAATTCCTTTGAGTTTCAGTCTTGCGACCGTACTCCCCAGGCGGAGTGCTTAATGCGTTAGCTGCAGCACTAAGGGGCGGAAACCCCCTAACACTTAGCACTCATCGTTTACGGCGTGGACTACCAGGGTATCTAATCCTGTTCGCTCCCCACGCTTTCGCTCCTCAGCGTCAGTTACAGACCAGAGAGTCGCCTTCGCCACTGGTGTTCCTCCACATCTCTACGCATTTCACCGCTACACGTGGAATTCCACTCTCCTCTTCTGCACTCAAGTTCCCCAGTTTCCAATGACCTTCCCCGGTTGAGCCGGGGGCTTTCACATCAGACTTAAGAAACCGCCTGCGAGCCCTTTACGCCCAATAATTCCGGACAACGCTTGCCACCTACGTATTACCGCGGCTGCTGGCACGTAGTTAGCCGTGGCTTTCTGGTTAGGTACCGTCATGGTACGAGCAGTGACTCTCGTACTTGTTCTTCCCTAACAACAGAGCTTTACGATCCGAAAACCTTCTTCACTCACGCGGCGTTGCTCCGTCAGACTTTCGTCCATTGCGGAAGATTCCCTACTGCTGCCTCCCGTAGGAGTCTGGGCCGTGTCTCAGTCCCAGTGTGGCCGATCACCCTCTCAGGTCGGCTACGCATCGTCGCCTTGGTGAGCCATTACCTCACCAACTAGCTAATGCGCCGCGGGTCCATCTGTAAGTGACAGCCGAAACCGTCTTTCATCCTTGAACCATGCGGTTCAAGGAACTATCCGGTATTAGCTCCGGTTTCCCGGAGTTATCCCAGTCTTACAGGCAGGTTACCCACGTGTTACTCACCCGTCCGCCGCTAACTTCCAGGAGCAAGCTCCCTTCTGTTCGCTCGACTTGCATGTATTAGGCACGCCGCCAGCGTTCGTCCTGAGCCAGGATCAAACTCTCCGAAGTATGCAGGATGCATATCACACATGCGTTACTACACAATGTAACTTAGCATGTGATCATTCTTCTGCCTCGTCAGTTTGACTGACTACCTATGATGTATCATAGGATTTTTTATCAAATCTCGAATGAACAGGTACGTTTTGTCTTGTTTAGTTTTCAAAGATCATTATCTAAAATGGAGCGGGTGATGAGAATCGAACTCACGACATCAGCTTGGAAGGCTGAGGTTTTACCACTAAACTACACCCGCATGGTGTAAATTGGCGCGCCCGAGAGGAGTCGAACCCCTAACCTTTTGATCCGTAGTCAAACGCTCTATCCAATTGAGCTACGGGCGCTTAATCAGGCGACTTAATTATCTTAACATATCATTCTTATTAAGTCAATACTTTTTTGAGGTGTTTGTCACTCGCATTTCAAAGGAAATGTTTCAGATGCGTCATCAGCGACGAATAAAAATATATCATGGATGATACAAGAAGGTCAATACATTTTTTCTAAGAAAGCATAAAGTTTTTTTAGAGGTGATTTTTCCTTATATAAATTGAAATACGATAGCCCTATTTCCTTCTATTTCTTCATATTTTAGATGATTCTTAAATAAAATCTTTCTACATCTAAAGAAGGACAAAACACGACCACCTAGAATTTTTATTTATTGGAAAATTCTTAATATTTTCTGAGCATTTTAAAGGGGGTAGAAGATGTTGAAAAAGTTTATCGCTTTTCAAATCATGATCGCTTTGGTGATTGGAGCTCTTATCGGTCATTTCTTTCCTGACTTCGGAATGGCACTTCGACCAATTGGAGATGGATTCATCAGATTAATAAAAATGATTGTTGTTCCGATCGTTTTCTCTACAATTGTCATTGGTGCAGCTGGTAGCGGCGGCATGAAGAAAATGGGCAGTCTTGGATTGAAGACGATCATCTGGTTTGAGGTCATCACAACAATCGTTCTTGGTATCGGTCTTTTATTAGCCAATGTTCTGAAGCCTGGTGTTGGGCTTGATTTCTCTCAATTAGCCAAAAAAGATATTGGCGACTTAGAAGGCTATACGGAGAAAGTGGTCGATTTTAAACAAATGGTACTAGACATCATCCCGACCAATATCATAGATGTCATGGCACAGAATGATTTACTTGCCGTGATTTTCTTTGCCATCTTATTTGGTGTAGCCGCAAGCGGCATTGGTAAAGCATCTGCTCCTGTTCTTACCTTCTTTGAATCAGTGGCACAAATTATGTTTAAGTTAACACAGATGGTGATGGTCACCGCCCCTATCGGAGTTCTAGCTCTAATGGCTGCATCTGTCGGTCAATATGGCATTGTTTTATTAATTCCTATGATGAAACTTGTCGGGACTGTGTTCTTAGGGTTATTCATTATTCTATTTGTTTTGTTCCCTCTTGTCGCACTGATCTTCCGTTTTAACTACTTCGAAGTATTAAAAATGATCTGGGATTTGTTCTTAGTTGCCTTTTCTACAACAAGTACAGAAACTGTCCTTCCTCAACTGATGTCTCGTATGGAAAAGTACGGTTGTCCAAAAAGAGTCGTTTCCTTTGTCATCCCGTCCGGTCTTTCTCTCAACTGTGATGGTTCCAGTTTGTATTTATCTGTTTCCTGTGTGTTTCTTGCACAAGCATTCGGAGTTGACATGAGCATTTCGCAACAGCTTCTGATGATGCTTGTTCTTGTTTTAACAAGTAAAGGCATTGCAGCTGTTCCATCTGGTTCGCTTGTCGTTCTTTTGGCAACAGCTCATGCAGTAGGCCTTCCCGCTGAAGGAGTTGCGATTATTGCCGGTGTGGACAGAATTATGGATATGGCACGTACGGGGGTAAATGTCCCTGGGCATGCCGTTGCTTGTATTGTCGTATCTAAATGGGAAAAGGGATTTCGTGAGTCTGCTTGGGAAATCCCAAAAGCAGGTGAGAAAACAAAAGGGATGTAATGTAAAAGGAAAGGGTCAGCCCTTTCCTTTTCTTATGGTAAAAATGTCTGCGTCAACACCGCTTTGCCTTGCTTTTCAACCTTCACTTCTGCATATGCTCCGTTAATTAGGGTCATTTGCGGCGGAACATGTCCGCAATCGATATCATAAAGAATGGGTACATTTAATTCATTTGACAGTTCTTCATATATATCTGTGTAATCATACCCCTCCACAGGAGCATCCACTGCACTTCGACCGAACATAATCCCAGAACAATGATCAAACCATCCAGATAATTTTAATTGGACAAGCGATCTTTTCATGCTTGCAGCGTTTAGCTTGCAGTTTTCAAAATACCATAGAATCGGTTCGTCTTTTATGAATGTCCGTTGAAAAGCTTTAACATCTCCAAAAGGTGTTCCTGCTAAGTGACGTATCACATCTATGCATCCGCCCATCAATCTCCCTTTCACAGAGACTTCATGTTGATGAACTGTACGCCATACCGTTGGCTCAGTTAAATGAAAAACATGTCGACTCGGGTTATCATGCTGCCACTCCTTTTGGTACATATCTGATGAAAACTGGGTGATTCTCGACTCAGGTAAGGTGGCCAGCACTCTCTCCCACATAGCTGTCGTCTGATCAAGTTCTTCACCTCGAAGATCAACGAAATTAGCACCATGCGCTGTCGCAATTCCTGTTTTTAACGTGATTGCAAGCAGCAATACACTCGTATCTGAGTAACCTAGTATCCACTTTTTTTGTATGTTCGAAAAATCAAGATGTTCTAAAATCTCTATTAGCAGCTCACCTCCCCATGGCGGGATGATATGGTCAATGTCATTACTTGTCATCATTTGCTGAAGTTCTTTGGCTCTTTCTTTAGCAGGTGCTGACTTTGCCTTTTGCTGCTGCCATACCGTATCTCCGCACACGACCTCAAAGCCTCTTTCTTTCATCCGCTGACACGAAAGCTGAAACATCTCGTGAAGGGATGACTGCACACCCGAAGAAGGAGCTGTCACTCCAATGGTTTGTCCTTTTTGTAAAAGAGGATACTGGATCATCTGCTGACCTCCATTCATCTATGTGTCTGTCATTCTATTGATTATATAGAAGATGCCCCATTTGGAAGGGACATCTCATCCTACTCCTTTGCACGTAAGACAATAAAAACACCTGCAAAGATACAGAGAATCCCGATAAAAAAGCGGAGTCCCATCTCCTCACCTAAAAGCAGCCAACCGAGAGCTGCACCTACGACTGGCTGAAAGAAGAAAAAGAGACCTCCGCTGGAAGCTTGCATAAGTTGGAGTCCTCTGTTCCATAAAAAGAAAGCAAGTGCTGTCGAGATGACGCCGAGATAAAGAATACCGCCCCAAATTTCAGGTCTCGCCATTTTCTCAAAATCCAGTTCAGACAGGCGAAATAGAACAGGTGGTGTTAATCCTATCAGGGCAATGATGATCGCATAAGTTGTCGTCACCACTTGAGGATATTTTCTTGGAACACGTTTAAGCAATACAGACATAAGGGCCCATGTTAAGGCAGCAATGACTAATGAGATTCCTCCAACAAACTCATCCGTTTGTATAGCGACGCGACCAATCATTATGAATATCCCTACTGTGGCAAGCAGAATGGATACACACTTCCGAAAAGTGATGGCTTCTTTTAAAAGAAAGAATGCAAAAAACACCATAAAGGCAGGTGTTGCTGATGTAATTACTGCACCCATTTGAGCAGATGTGTACATGGTACCGATTTCTTGAGTCACGATAGAAAGAAAATTGCCTATCAGCCCAATGGCCGCTATGAGCGGTATATCTTTTTTATCTATTCGAAAGGAATAGCCTAATCGCCAAATCGTCAAAACTAGAACGATCCCTGCTACTATATATCTCATCCATACAAGCTCAAGTGGCGGAACCACAGCCACTGTTACCTTCACAACTACATACATGCCGCCCCAAATACTTGCTGCAATCGCTAAGAAAAGTGCGCCTATATATTTTTTATTCATCTTTTCCCCTCCGTTATTGGATATATTGATTGCGATATCCACAAACGGAGATGCACTCTCCGTTATGGACGGAGGGAGTTTGGTACATCATTCTCAAACAACTGATTCCATTGCATCACAGTCACCTCTATTGTTTTCATTTTATTATATGAACCTTATAACAAATTTTGGTTCACTTCAATCCTTTTTTGTCGGCATTTTTCTTTTTATACTAGAAGATAAATGAGCATTGACATGCTGAATTCGTTTTCATATAGTAAGTTCAACTATAGGCGGTCGTTCAGAAAAGGAGAAGATGTCTTTGGATGTAGAAGCTCAGTTTTATGATGTGGCTTATTTTTGGTTGTATGATTGTGACTGTCATTCCAAGGGTCGTTCCTTTTTTATTTGTTAAAAATATTCAGTTGCCTGATGTTGTACTCAAATGGTTATCGTTTATCCCAATTTGTATATTCACCGCTTTGATTGCAGAGCATTTATTTGTTCAAACAACGAAAGGAATATCTGTTCACTGGATGTATCTTGCTGTATTGATGCCAACAGTGCTGGTTGCTTTATGGACAAAGAGCTTGTCGATCACTGTTCTTATTGGTGTCATGTTGATGGGAGCTGCCAGATGGTTTTTCTAAACTGTTGTCATGGAAAGATAACGTCTATCATGGTTAAAATTACATTACATAGCCCCATATCATTGAAATAGCACTATAAACAAGTAAAAGCCCCATGAGAATGTGGAACGGTCGCTGATAGGATGCAATAAAACGTTTAAATATGGAGCCGAATAAACTCCAGCTAAAGGTGCCTAAAAATCCAATCAAGGCGAGAATGGTCGTCAATAAGATGAGATGCACGTTAGACTGTCCATATGGCAGCACAAATGTTGAAATGACGGTTAACCCATACAAGATCGCTTTAGGATTAATAAACTGTAGAAGCATGCCCGGTATGAAATGATTATACCGGTCTAGCACTTCATCTTCTCCACCTTTACTTTTCATTATTTTTACGGCTAAATACAGCATATAACCGGCTCCAATGAAAGCCATGATCCAGCCAATTTTCGGCATCACTTGATGAAGTATCATATTGAAAAAGCAGCTGATACACAAAATGACGAAAAACCCAATCCCCACCCCTAAACAAAATCGGAATGTTTGTTTTACACCATACTTATTCGTAAAGACCATGGCCATGATATTGTTTGGCCCAGGTGTAAAGCTAGTGACAAATGCATAGATCAGCATTGAAAGAAACAAGACTGACTCCCCCTTTTATACGTTATTAAGATCAAAAAGTCTTCATTGCGTATTTTTACGTTTTATTGTACTATTCAGTCTTTATAAAGTAAATGCAGAAAGGAGCTTTTTATATGAAAGAAGTGCAATCAATTATTTCTAAAAACGTGAAGCTTCTCAGAGAACAAAAAAAGTTAAGCCTCGAAAAGATGGCTGATTTAACAGGTGTCAGCAAGACGATGATCGGTCAGATTGAAAGAGGCGAATCGACGCCGACCATCACAACCTTGTGGAAAATTGCAAATGGTTTAAAGGTGTCTTTTAGTGAGTTAATTTACGCTCCACAACCTGAAATCAATGTGGTGCGAAAAGAAGAGGGACAGGTTTTAACAGAGGACGAAGGGAGATATCGCGTTTATACGACTTTTCCATTTGATGTCCGAAGGAAGTTTGAAGTGTATCAAGTGGAAATTGATCTTGGCGGGTCGTTAAGTGCTGATGAACATATCGGAGGAACAGAGGAATTGATTACTGTTTTTGAAGGAGAGCTTTATTTATCAATCGGTGACGAAGAATACACCTTAAAAGCTGGTGACTCTATCCGTTTCAAAGCAGATCGTCCCCATGAGTACAGACAATTAGGAAACCAGATAACACGGCTGCAAATGATCCTTTATTATCCCAATTAAAAAGCTGACAGGCTTGTTCCCTGTCAGCTTTCTATTTTAATAAATCTAGGGGTACGCACGACCGTTCCGGAAAAATGTGACCCTGAATTTTTATCAATCACTTCTATGAATATATGAAAAAATGGATTATCTGCTTTCAACTTGTTTTTTTCTTCAACTTCGTCTTGCTTCTGGCGCTCATGCCCTGCGATTAAACCATGTGTCATCGACTGATTTTATTTCTGCTTTGCTTCCCAGCGAGCGACTTCTTCTCTCACTTGAGGAGCCACTTCTTTTCCGAATAATTCAATCGCTTTTAGTACTTGATCATGCGGCATAGAGCCAACCGGCACATGAAGCATGAAGCGGGTAATTCCTACATTTTTTCGCAGATGGATTACTTTTTCTGCAACTGTATCTGGATCTCCCACATACAACGCACCTTCTAATGTTCTTGCTGCATCAAACGTAGAACGCGTGTAAGGTTCCCAGCCCCGCTCTCTCGCTAATGTATTCATGACATGCTGTGTGGAAGGAAAAAATTGATCTGCAGCCAGCTCTGTTTCTTCTGCCACAAAGCCATGCGAATGTGATGCCACAGTCAACTTAGCGGGATCATGTCCAGCATGAACAGCTGCTTGTTTGTATAACTGGACAAGTGGCGTGAATTGTCTAGGGCTTCCGCCAATGATTGCGAGCACGAGAGGCAATCCTAATAATCCTGCACGAACGACTGATTCACGATTCCCACCACTGCCAATCCAGATCGGAAGAGGATCTTGAACAGGTCGTGGATATACCCCAACATCTTGAATGGATGCACGATGCTTGCCGCTCCATGTCACACGTTCAGACTGCTGTAATTTCAACAGCAAATCAAGCTTTTCCTCAAATAACTCTTCATAATCACTTAAATCATATCCAAACAGTGGAAAAGATTCTATAAATGAACCGCGACCTGCCATAATCTCTGCACGGCCATTAGACAATCCATCTAATGTGGCAAAATCCTGAAACACACGTACGGGATCTGCCGATGAAAGGACCGTTACTGCACTTGTTAGGCGGATATTCTTTGTTTGCGTTGCCGCAGCTGCTAATAACACGGCTGGATTCGATGCCGCAAAATCTTTCCTGTGATGCTCTCCAACACCAAATACATCTAGACCTACTTGGTCAGCTAATATAATCTCTTCTACTACTTCTCTAATACGCTGTGCGTGGCTAACTGTTTTTCCCGTTTGAAAATCAGGTGTTGTTTCAACGAATGTACTAATTCCTAGTTCCATGTATGGAACCTCCTATCTTATAAATAAGTCACTGCTTTCTACTTTTCCTTTCCTCAAGGTGATCATGAACTTCTTTATTGCTTTTGGTTTAAGTCCCATCATTGAACAAGGTTCCAAAGCCTTTTTTTCAATAGTCCTTTGAAAAATTCCATCTCTTTACTCAGAAAAGATCATGGTCTCTCTATCATCTCCTCATATTGTTGCACATTCAAAATGCCAAACATTTTCAAGTCTGTTGATAAGAGAGATTTGCAGATCTTATTTCACGTCCAATGTATCAAAGCTGAGTGTCACCTTGTTTCCCCTTTTCATGAAGTTGTTTCGCACCTAAACCGATCTTTTTCAGTAATTCAATTAATTGCTCTTTTTCTTCTCTTTCAATAAAGGACAAGTTTTGTGAAATAGCATCTGTATGTTTTGGAAATATAACATCGAATAATTGCTTCCCTTTGTCCGTAAGGTGTACTTGAAATACTCGCTTATCAGAGGGCGCACACTGCCTTTTGACAAGCTCTTGCTTCTCTAATTTATTGACCACATATGTAATGCTTCCACTTGGAATGGATAAAATGTCACTAATTTTTTGAACAGGATGCGGTCCCTTGCTATACAACAACTCAAGAATCTGAAAATTTTCAAATCCAATCTTATAGCTTTCAATATCTTTTTGAATATTTGTAAAAAGGGCTTGGTAGGCTTTCATCCAAACTCGGAAAAGCCTTAAATCTAATTCACGTTCATGCTGCACCATAGCAACTACTCCTTTTTCAATAAATCCTAAAAATAGGATAAATTTATCCTAACACTAGGATATTTTCTTGTCAATGTGTTTGTTTCATAGCAAAGACTGATGACTGCCCTAGTTGTACCGATAAAACAGCTCGTAAACTGCTTGTTATAGCAATGCCTGTTTCCTTTTATCATCCGCAAAAGGCGAATGTCTGTTTACACTGAATTGAGTTTGATGAGAGCGTCTGTGTAAGGAAAGTAGTCGTTGATCGAAAACTGGACTACAAAAACCTCGTTCAAGTAACCATATCTCAAGGTTTCGCCTTCTCGTGATGATATAATAGAAGCAGTTCAATCAAAACAAAAGTGCAAAATCTCTTGAATGATCGTACTTGGAGGAGAGAATGATGATAAGACGACTTGATCATATCGTGTTGACCGTTCAACATCTAGAGGAAACCATTCGCTTTTATACAAACGTATTAGGGATGAAGGAAGAGACCTTCGGAGACGGCCGAAAAGCACTCCGTTTTGGTTTGCAAAAGATCAACCTTCATGAAGCAGGACACGAGTTTGAACCAAAAGCATCGCATCCCTTGCCTGGATCTGCTGATTTGTGTTTCATCACAGATTTGGACATGGATGACTTATTGCTGCACCTTCGAAAACAGGTCGTGCCAATTGAAGAGGGACCGGTCGAGCGTACTGGTGCTCTAGGTCCAATTGAATCCATTTATATCCGTGATCCTGATATGAATTTAATTGAGATCTCTAGATATATAGAGGAGAAATGACGCGCTTGTACTTAAGACCAATTGGAGAACAGAATTCTCCTGAGTATTCTCAAAGGCTGTCAGCACGAAGAGACGCTTGACATGACTGGAATTTATAAAAAAACATCAAAATAAAAAAATGGCACAGGAATTGAATCATATCAAGCCGCAGTTTTAAAGCCAATGCTTGATTATTCAACCTATGCCTTTCATCTATGGGGTTATTCTGCTGCTGTCTCTTCGGTCACCTTCCCCTTCCAAATAAGCGTTAAGCCTAATCCTAGAAATAAGACAACACCTGCAAATAGAAATGGGAAGTGAATATTTTGATCAAATAAAATTCCGCCGAGTGCTGGGCCAAAAATCGTCCCAAGGCTTGTGTACGTTGAGTTCATCCCCGCTACAAATCCTTGCTGGTTGCCAGCGATTTTTGAAAGAAATGTCGTTAATGCCGGTCGTAATAAATCAAATGCCAAGAAAATGATACATGTGACAATCAGCACGACTATAAACCCTGAGACGACAGTGGAAACGAAAGCTAAAATCGCACCGACGATTAAGCAAAGCTGGATCACTCTTTTCTCACCAAGGAAATTCACAAGTTGACCGAAGACAAGTACTTGAATGATCACAGCCACAATGGAGCTGACGGTAATAATAATTGCAATATCTTTCGGTCCGAAACCGAACTTATGATTTGTAAACAAACTAAATACTGTTTCATATGCTGATAAACCGAATGATAGCACAAATACAATAATGAAAGCGATGAGATAGCTGGGATGGATTGATTTTTTCAAGTCTTTAAAGAAGGTCGAGTCTTTCACATTCTCCATTTGCTTCTCTCGTTCTTCTTTTGTGAATGGCTCTTTTAGCATAAACATAGAGGAGATGACCGCAATAAAGGCAATACCTGCTGCAAAGAAAAACGGCAGACGAACGCCATATTCTGCAATAAATCCCCCAATTCCCGGTCCAATGATAAACCCCGTACTAATCGCCGCAGACACATACCCCATAGCCTTTGATCTTTCTTGAACTGTCGTGATATCTGCTATGTAGGCTGTCACAGCAGGCATAATAAATGCCGCACTAATGCCGCCTAGAACCCTTGCTCCATATAGGACGTATACATGTGTCCCTAATCCAAAAACGAGTTCAGACAGTGCGAATAGAAACAGTCCTGACACGATCATGACTTTTCTGCCGTAGCGATCCACCCATCTTCCTGCTAAGGGTGATGAGATTAATTGAGCAACGGCAAATGCAGCGACAAGATATCCCATTGTACTGCCTGTTAAGTGCATCACATTCATAAATAAAGGCATGACAGGAATAATAAGTCCAATGCCTAAAAACGCAATAAAAATATTACTTAGTAAAATTACCAGTACAGCCTTTTGTTCTTTCAACGGTTTTTGCATGATGTATCTCCTTTACTGGCTCTCTTGTTTCTCATGATGGTTGATCCCGTGAATAAACAATGAGATGGCCTCTTTTTGCAATTTTTTTCGTTGTTGTATGGTGTCATTTTTATATAGCACATCTAATCCGTAAAAAACGGAGAGTAAAATTTTCACTTTTGACTCTATATGCTCAATAGACCAACTGCCGTCTTGATTTCCTTCAAGTAAGATTTCTCTCATCACGTCATCAAAGTCAACATCAATCTTGTTCATCCGTTCCACGACTTCCTCTGACGTAAAAGCACTTGCATAAAACTCCTCGCTGGCTCTCATTAATGGGTAATTGATACTCATTTGACTAAGTAGCTCTGCAAAACCTGCCAACTTATCTGTTGCAGCATTTAATGTTTTTTTCACGTCATTCCACTTCTCCATCATGACGCGATGGTCCTCTTCCATGATATGAAGGAACAAAAACTCTTTACCTTTAAAATGATGATAAAGGTTGCCTTTACTTACCCCAGCAGACTCTAGAATATCTCGCACAGAAGTTTCTGAATATCCTTTTTTGGCAAATAAGTCACGCGAAGCAGTCACGATTTTTTGCTTTGTCTTCTCACTCTTTCCGACTCCGCCTTGTGTACTTGTCATGTCCAACAATCCTTTCTACCCTACATTTCTTCAATGGGACAAAACAAAAACCGACCAGTTGGTTTATTTTTTATTATAAAATGATATCTCCCATAATTCAATGAAAAAGTCATCAATTTGAAAGAAAAGCAGATCGTATCAAAACAAACAACACGTTCATTTGCGCCATCATCAAAAAAGACAGCCAATGACTGTCAGAAATGATTAACTTCCTACCCTATCCATTAAAGAGACTATTAGTTGTTCTTGCTCAATTGCTACTGAATGCTCCAGACTGTTAATTACGAATGTACCCCCGTCCGCTAGTGCTAGTAGCACCAAAAGCATCAATGTGGTTTTCATTCATCATTTCTCCCTTCTTAATCTCGTCTCTAGCAAATCTCATTATGCGATAATATTCACTAGAAGCTTCATAATTTCCTTTTTCATAAAAGAAATCGGCCACTTCTAATGAATACTCTTCAATATCCGCAAACATTTTTCTCTTTTTTAAAAAATCAAAACATTGATAAAGCAAATCTTTATTTTCTTTGAGATAAAGGGATTGGAGTATCATAAACTTAGTCAAATATTCTTGATCGTGATTAAGGCGAGATATTCTTTGTCCTTTTTTTAAATACTGTTTGGCTTCTTTTAGTTGATTCTTTTTGAATTGGATGAGACACATATTAAAAAGAGCTTTTGTCAAAAAACTGTGTTTCTCTTCTTCTAGTATCTTTAACGCAATTCTTAAATGATGCTCTGCTTTATCATACTCTTTCATTGAAATACTACATATTCCAATGTTCATGTGTGAAGTACCTATTAAGTGTTTTTTTTGAATTTCTTTAGATATATTCAAATTCTCTTCAAACATTTTTAGAGCACCCGAATAATCCAAAATATCAAAGTAGTTCCCAGCGATGATACATTGAACATGAATAATACGATCCGCATATGTATCTTTCTTCATATAAATTCTTAGTGCTCTTTTTGCATAATTTAATGAGAAATAGGTCTGTTTCATATAATAGTAAACTTCTGATACTTTAAAGAAAAATTCAGCATGTTCAATTTCGTCATCTATTTGGGCAAGCTTTTGTTCAGCTCGTCTATATGCAGTAATAGCTGTAGTTAATTCTTTTCTTCTAAATTCATACATACCCATGAAGTAATAGAAATAATATTCTAACATTTGATTCATATTTTTCTGTTTTTTCTTTAAATAGTTTAAATAGTCATGAGATTTTTTTATCTCATTTAAGCTTTTTGATGTCATATAACTTAACATAATGTCATGACGAAAATTCAATAATTGATAATATAACAACACATCTTGATTTTCTTCCATATTTTTAATTAATATATCGATTTCTTTTTTTAGATTCACCGCATCTTTGATTAGATTATTTTTAATAGCGGTATACCAAAAGTTTAGTTTTGTTGTGACCAAATCATACGGGATAATATCTTCCAATTTTTACAACCTCCCTCCAATTATTTTTATTGTGCCAAAGTCTTATTGTAGTTAAAAGAGAATTTAGTTTCATAAAAACAAAATATTGAAATTTATCTCTTATTCATTTATTTAAATGTCAAAACTCTTATAAGATGGAATGAGTGACTTGCTTAGAAATACGGGCTAGTGCCAGTTTGTATCAAAGCTTAAATAAATTAACCCCTATAATAGGACATGATTATCACGAAACACTGAATAAATGTAGCTACATCTTATTCAAAAATATTATGCAAAGTTTCCAAAAAAATCTAAAACTTTATTATCTCTTTACGGAAATATATATGATCACCTAAGAAACGCCTTAAAAAGTGTTTCTCTATTCAATATTTAATTCAGATGTACTTAAGGGGAAATATGAAGTCATACAATTACAGGATGGACGCCAAACACATTATATTGATCAAACAGGTCACTTTCTAACCGATCTAGACTATATTTTGCGGACATTTTACTCTCTTTAAAAGCTCGTGACGAGATTCATCATAATGAAAAAAAGACCCAAGATGCTTTCTTCGGTCTTTTTCCTTTTTTAATACTGCTCAAAATAAGTTTGAATTTTATTTGGATCTTTGGTTTTAGTGAGTGCAAGCATTAGCAAGATGCGTGCTTTTTGTGGATTTAATGAATCAGATGTAACGAAGTGATATTTGTCATCCATCTTTTCATGTGTAACAATCCCACTTCCTACACGGCTTGATCTTACAATGACAACATCTTTTTTGACTGCATCTGCTGCACCCTTAATGGCTTCTGTTGACATAGTTCCATTTCCGGCTGCAGCTACGACAATACCTTTTGCTCCGGCTTTCACTGCGGCATCATATAAATATTTCTCATCATTTTGATAGCCATATAAGATATCCACCTGTGGCAATTCCTTCATTTTTGACACGTCAAATTCGCTGTCAACCGTATGTTTTCTTGTCGGTTCATTATAAAATGAGACCTCTTCACCGGCAATTTCACCAATGTAACCTTGCTCAAGGGACTTGAAGGAATCTGTTGTCGTTGTGTTCGTTTTGGTAATAAATCGAGCTGATGCAATTCGATCATTTAATGTCACCATGACACCTTTACCTTTTGCATCTTTTGTCGATGCAATTTTCACTGCATGGTATAGATTCAGAGGGCCATCGGCGCTAATCGCTGATGCTGGTCTCATCGATCCAACAACCACAACTGGCTTTTCACTCTTGACAACCAAATGTAAAAAATAAGCAGTCTCTTCAAGCGTATCTGTTCCATGTGTAATGACAATACCATCGACTTGATCGTCCTTTAATAGCTGATTGACTCGCTTTGCTAATTTTAAAAGGAGAGCGTTATCTACATTTTCACTCCCTACATTCGCAACCTGTTCACCAGTCACGTTCGCAATATCTTTTAACTGTGGAACAGAAGCTATCACTTTATCGATACCGAGTGAACCAGACTTATATCCGGTTGTATCTGTATCACTATCTGAAGAGCCTGCAATTGTACCGCCCGTTGCCAACACTTTAATATTGGCAAGTGAATGATTCCCTGTTTCCACTGCACGTGTTTTCCTTTCCTGCTGTGTTTGATTGAATGCGCTTTCTCTTTTGTTCTGGCTACTTTCCTGTGAGTTGTTGCCTGCACAGCCTGCAGTTAGCAATAACGAAATTGAAAGAAACATCACACCTAGCCATTTTGTTACATTCATCTGATCATCTCTTTTCATATAGTTTCTAATAGATGGTTATCCATTTCTATAGGTTTTACTTTATAATATTCGTTCATTCATCAGCATGAGGCAAAAGTTCTGGAAACAAATGAAGTACAAAAGTATGTTTATAAGCATCACTTTATGTCTAAATGACTATTTTATGCATTAGACACACACCGCTGAACTTCCTCTATTTTATATATTCGTTCATCAAATCACTTGATATTTTAAAAATCAGATTGTGTCTCTTCGAGGAACTTTGATAAATTTGAACATGATCGCTACATGATTAAAGCGATGATCTTGTTCATCATCTTTTTATTTATGAGTTAAAAGCCTCTTTTAATTTGTCACTCATGAAATGCCAAGCCTGTTCAGCTATTTCCAAATCGCCTGCATGTGTGAAGCCATGAGAGACTCCTCTATATTGGCAATATGTGACAGCTACCCCTGCTTCTTTTAACTTTTCAGCATAATGTTTGGCTTCAGCAGCTAATGAATCTTTCTCGGCTGTGATCACAAGTGCAGGGGGCATACTTGCTAAAGATGATACATCTGCAAAGACAGGAGAAGCAAGCGGGTTTCGCGCATCTTCTTCTTGTAAATAGAGTGCATTAAAGAGATTAGCCATATCAGGCGGAATTGCCTCTTTAAATGCTGGCTTCAGATTCGGATCAGTCGCTAAATCTAACGGAGGATAATCGAGCACTTGATAAACAATCGGCAGTTTGTTCCCTTTTTGTATATTAAGTAAACAAACAGAAGTAGCCAAATTCCCACCTGCACTATGTCCTCCGACCGCCAATTTTTCTGGATCAATACATAGCTCATCATGGTTCTCATAAAGCCATTTCATTACGTCGTAGCACTCATATAGAGCCGCTGGGAAAGGATTTTCAGGCGCCAGCTGATAATCAACATTGACGACCATACATTGCGCACGATCTGCGATCACTGGACACCAGTGGTTATCCATGTCAACACTGCCCAGTATAAACCCGCCACCGTGCATATTTACAAATACCGGTAGTACCTGTGTTAATTTTTCTATCGGTTTGAATACCCAAACCCTTGTTTCTCCAGCAGATGTTGGAATAAAATATTCCATCTTGTTCACTTCAGGCGGATTGGATGGTTTAAGCTCCGAATGACTTGTCAGAGAACGTTCTGTTTGTTGACGTAATGAAACAGCTATTTTGATTTGTTCTTCTATGTTCATTTTCACAAGCTCCCTTCATGCTTTTTGTTTATTCAATATACATTTGTTTAATTGATTCATAAAAATTGGGTTTGCATTCATTTGGTTCTTTCATTCTCTTTCTTTTGTTAAAATCACATCTTCATATCCTTCAATTTTAAAGTCTAATCGCTTGATGGTCTCTTCAATTTCTTTCCGTTTTTCTATCAATCTTTCTCTTTCGTTCACCAGAATCATTTTTCTAGCCGTTAATGTCCGATCATCTCCCTCAGTAAATAATGAAGTGTATTCTATGAGCGCATCGATCGAGAGCCCTGCATTTCTCATACATTTAATAAACTCTATCCATTGAATATCTTCTTCTGTATAATCACGGATGCCATTTTTGTCACGTTTGATCGGTCTAATCAATCCAACGTTTTCGTAGTACCTGAGCGTGGCTGTGGATAAATCCAATTGCTTCGCTACCTGTGATATTTTCATTGTTGTCACCCTTCTTTTTTATTTCACCTTACGACGTAAAGTGAACTTGAAGTCAAAATTTTCACGTCACCTATCATTTATGTTCCCTTTTCTCATCATCTACATTTTGGTAAACGACACAAGATTCTTTCGGCTCAAATCTCATTTTTTCTTTTTTCATTCATTGCTTTTAGAGGATTCGTCCTTGACTTAGAGTTCACTTTAAGACTTACAGTAGAGTAGAAGAAACGAATTTCACTTTTGAAAGGATGATCGAAAATGTGCCAGACGTATCAATCTCAAGTATTAAGTGTTTCACATGCAAAAGCAAACTTTGAACGGACAACAATCGAGCGGAGAGCGCTTCGTCCGCATGATATTTTAATTGATATTCACTATTGCGGCATTTGTCATTCAGATATCCATAGTGCCTTTGACGACTGGGGCGGTGGGATTTTTCCAATGGTACCAGGTCATGAAATCACTGGGGTCGTTGCAGCAGTTGGCGATGCAGTCACCAAGTTTACGATTGGAGATCGTGTAGGGGTCGGTTGTTTTGTGGATTCATGCGGTACGTGTGAATATTGCCAGAATGGAGACGAACAATATTGCGCAAAAGGTGTCGTTCAAACCTATAATAACCTTGATTACGAGGGAGAGCCAACATATGGCGGCTACAGCCAAAAGATTGTCGTGACTGAACGCTTTGTGGTCAGCATCCCTGACAATCTAGATCTTGATATCGCAAGTCCTCTACTATGTGCGGGTATTACGACCTATTCTCCGTTAAAGCATTGGAATGTTGGACCTGGCAAAAAAGTTGCGATCGTCGGTATGGGTGGTCTTGGACATGTAGCGATCCAATTCGCCCATGCGATGGGTGCTGAAGTGACCGTTCTTAGCCGTTCTTTGGATAAAAAAGAAGAAGCTTTGTCATTTGGAGCAAAAGACTACTTCGCTACAAACGATCCAGACACATTCAAGACACTCGCTGGTCAGTTTGATGTCATTCTCAATACAGTCTCTGCAAATATCAACGTGGATGCGTATTTATCCTTACTTCGTGTCGACGGTACGTTGGTCAACGTCGGTGCACCAGCTGAACCGGATCAATTCCGAGTCTTTTCGTTGATTATGGGTCGACGCAGCATTGCCGGCTCTCTTGTTGGCGGCATAAAGGAAACACAAGAAATGCTTGATTTCGCAGCAGCTCACAACATTGCACCACAAATTGAAGTCATTCACGCAAGTCAAGTCGATGAAGCATACGAACGCGTACTCAAAAGCGATGTCCGCTATCGGTTTGTAATTGATATTGCGACGTTATAAATGTAGAATCTAGAAAGGCTAGCCTTATTGGTTAGTCTTTTTATTTTTGACACAAACGTCTTCACATTCCTATCGTTCACCAATTTAGCACGAATGCCTCTTTACTCTTCTGTTTACTTGGTTTAGTCTGTGTACAAATTATTGATCATGATCACTTTATTTTTCTTCGATCATAACCACCGCATCTTTTATTCACAACGATACGTCAAAAACCACTATTCTCTGAGTAGTGGTTCTTTAACGTCTGCCGTTTTTTTGTGTGTTCACATGTTTATTTCTACTTTTACTTACTAGAATTGGAACTAAAAAACGAATAAGCTAACACAAAAACTGCAATGTCAGCAAGAATCGTCAATGAAAAATTGATCTATTTAGAGCGTCTAGGTTTCAGGATATACACGGACCAACTGAAATTTTATTCGGAATATGACACTTCCTCTAATATTTTAATGTTTTTTAGATCTAATCCCTAAAATTATATTGACAAATAAAAAACGTGATGTTATTATGAAATATTTGACTATCACCACCAACATATGGTAACATGAAGAAGGTAACTATATATGGAGGTGGATATATGTTTCAAATTGGCGATAACATTGTTTATCCAATGCAAGGAGCAGGTATAATTGAAGCCATAGAAGAAAAAGAAATCTCTGATGAAAAACAACAGTATTATGTTATAAAAATGACGATCAGTAATATGAAAGTGATGATTCCAACGCGGAAAATATCAGGTTCAAGTATAAGACCAGTTACTGATATCATTACATTAAAACGCATTATGCACATTTTTCAGCACGGGAAATCAGATAAGTTACTGCCATGGAAGCAAAGGTTTAAAGTAAACACGAACAAAATTAAAACGGGCGACATACAAGAAGGCGTTGAAGTTATACGTGATTTAATGCGAATGAAAAAAGAAAAAGCACTTAATGCAAGTGAAAAAAAAATGTTAGATCACGCTTATGAGTTTTTGATGAGTGAACTGGAAGTCATTAAAGGAATTACTGAAAATCAAATAAAAAGTTTCTGTTAAGATTCTCATACACCATGTGTGGTATCTGAATTTTTGTGAAAATTATGATTAAAAGCAACATGTTCAAAGATGTTCAACTTCTTCACCTTACTTTTAGAACATTCACCTCTTTATATTTCAACGATCACATTCCCATCAATAAAATTTTGCTAAAACAGTCACCTGATTTTTGCAATCAGTGAAAAAGAAGAAAGAAATGAAAAAATATTTTTTGTATATTACGCATATTGACAATCCAGTATGTTATACTTAAATAAACCTTTGAAGTTTTAAATCTTTTTACTTTTACCTTGTACCACCCCCCTACTCGCACGCTGAGTAGGGTTTTTTATTGAAGAAAAAACAGAGAACATAAAAAGACAGACCCTATACAAAGGATCTGTCTTTTATAAGATTTAAGATTAAGCCACTTTTTGAACGTTCGCAGCTTGAGCTCCGCGAGAACCTTGCTCAACGTCAAACGTTACTTTTTGACCTTCGTCTAAAGATTTGAACCCGTCACTTTGGATTGAAGAAAAGTGTACAAATACATCGTCTCCATTTTCACGTTCGATAAATCCAAAACCTTTTTCTGCATTAAACCATTTCACTGTACCTTGTTCCATTTTTATTGCCTCCTAGTGCGTTACCACACAATGTATTGTACTATCCTTGCCCAAAGTATCATCAAGACGAACAGTCTATATTCAACCTATCCTTTACGCCGAACAAAAATAACTATCTTTATTATAGCATGATTCGGAAATAATTGCAATTTGTCCTCTCCTAACGTATATAGTGCTAATATGAGACGTAGTATCCCATGCTTAATTACCAAGATGAAAATCACAAATATTCTCCAAATGTTTTAATCTTAATTTTTAAAATTCGAGCCTAACTCTTGAAAAACACATTCTTCTATTAAAAGAAGGATTTCTTTTCGTTAAACTTCTTTATCAAAAAGTACATACTCAATAAAATAAATATAATAATTCCTGCTTTTAATGTATTAGAATAAATATTAGATCTCCTTAATTGCTTTAAAGTTTCTTCTTCATTAAGAATACCTTTTCCATATGAAATAACATCTTTTTCTTTTTCACTATATTTAGATAGCATATTAATCATTTGTTCATTCGTCATATTTCTTTTATCTTGCAACATCAGTGATACAAACCCCGATAAATAGGCAGCTGCCACAGACGTTCCACTTATTCTCGTTTCGTTATTTTTTTGATCTACACTTTTAAAATTTTCACCTGGAGCCATAATATCAATTCCTTCACCCCTACTAGATCGAAACCATCTATGTCCACTTTCATTAACAGCTCCAACACCTATTACACCATTTAGTTTAGCAGGATATCTTATTGTATCTTCTTTTGATAGTCCGTCATTACCAACTGCAGATATTACGACAATTCCTTTTTTTAGAGCCCTTTTTATAATATGTTCTATATCTTTAGAATACTCAGTACCCCCTAAGCTCATTAATATAATATCTACATCATATTGAATTGCTTTTTCAATACCTTTAATAACAGTCGCATATTTCCCAAATGCATTCTTTTCTAGAACCTTAATAATATATAATTCAGCTTCAGGAGCGATACCAAAATCGTTTGAACCGATGATATTAGCAATTAATGTACCATGGCCATTAATATCTTCTATATTATCCCCACCATAAATTACATTGAATTTCTTAATAATATTGAGATTACTTCCACTATAACCTGTATCTAAAATCGCTATGGAAACTCCTTTTCCAGTTAAATCATATTTCTCAGCTATTTTTCTAATCCTATGTTGATGTTCATTAGCTGAAACATTAGGTATATTTATAAAAAATAGAGTAGTGACTAAAATTATATAAAGATATTTTTTGAACATTATTACCAATACCTCCAAATTATTGTTGATATTACTTTATTATCATATTATAATATACATGATTTTAGATAATTGGAGGGGCTTTTTTGAAATTTTTAAAACAAATTAGTTGTACTATCGCTTTAATTATGATTTTCACAGTAATAGGACCTACCATAACAACTTTAACCGCACAGGAAACGGAACACGAAGTAACTACTGAACCGCAAAATAATTCTAATATAACTGATAAAGAGTTGCTCAAGCAAGATATTTCCATTTTAATTAATGACAACAGTATCATAAATAACGCAAAAATAACTGACAACAATATGTCAGATAATGAAAAAGAATTGTATCAAGAAAAAATTTCAAATTTAAAAGAGAGCGCATTTAAAGTAGATGATGAAACACTAGCTTATATGGATCACATTAATCCAGATATCGATGTGCAACTCTTAATTGTTCAAGAAGAACAAATTAAAGAGGAACTAGCAATAGAAAGTGAAGTTGACGCTTTAATTGCTCCTATACTTATTAGAGGTGCTATTTCCGCAACAGTATTTTTATTGAGAAAAGCAGGTGTTAGAGTTTTAACGGTCAGTTGGCACTTAGGTTTAAGAATGATCGAACGTGGTATTACTCCTAAACAAGTCTTCGATGCAGTAAAATACGGTAAGAAATATTATGACCCGAAATATAAATCTACAGTGTATCTTTATAAAGGTGTGGCTGTAGCTAAAAAAGGTAATACATTGACTACAACCTATAAAAGTGGAGTGAAAAAGAGGTGGAAATAATGAAAAAAAGAATAACTTTTGATAAAACAGCTGACATTGGATATATATATGTTTTTAATAAAGATTATAAATACACAATTAAGGAAACAGAAGATTTAGAAGCTAATGATTTAATAGCTCTAGATATTGATAAGAACAATAATATAGTTGGATTAGAAGTTTTTGGAGATGAAGCAATTTATATTAAAAATAATGAACTTTCCCAAATGTATAAACAAATAGATGATTCATATTATTTTTTATTGGTTGATAAACCTGTAAAAAGCTCCTCAATATTTTTAGGGATTGAATTCCTTTTTGAGAATGAAGATTACACTAACTTTATCGGTTATAAAATTTTAGATAATGAAAAATATAAAAAAGAGTTTTTGGATTAAATAAAATATTATAGATTGATGTCTTTTATGTATAAAACACCCACTTATTAAGTGAGTGTCAGCGTGTAGACAAACCCTCGCATTCGTTGTCAGGTCTGCGTATCGGTGCTCATGAATGTCAAATTCGCTCCGCTCCGGTAATCGTCCTTCCTAGACTTCTAAGGTTTTCTATCAAGCTGAAAACAAGACAAAGGGCTAAAATTAAGATCATTTTAGCCCTTTGTCAACAATCTGAGACAGACCCTATACAAAGGATCTGTCTTTTAAGATTTAAGATTAAGCCACTTTTTGAACGTTCGCAGCTTGAGCTCCGCGAGAACCTTGCTCAACATCAAACGTTACTTTTTGACCTTCGTCTAAAGATTTGAACCCGTCACTTTGGATTGAAGAAAAGTGTACAAATACATCGTCTCCATTTTCACGTTCGATAAATCCAAAACCTTTTTCTGCATTAAACCATTTCACTGTACCTTGTTCCATTTTTATTGCCTCCTAGTGCGTTACCACACAATGTATTGTACTATCCTTGCCCAAGTATCATCAAGACGAACAGTCTATATTCAACCTATCCTTTACGCCGAACAAAAATAACTATCTTTATTATAGCATGAATCAGAAATAATTGCAAAATTATTCTTAACATTACTGTTGAATGTTTGATTGCGAGTACCAAAGAGGTCAAAGAAATAGAAAACATGAATTACTCCCCTTGAGGATACAATAATTTGAAATTCTGACTTTACAACATTCTTTGATCACCTGTACTAACTCTTAAATACGATCATTGATAGAAGATTAACCATTATTAAAGAGGAAAAATGAAGGAAAAATTTTTGAGCTTACTCATTTAACAAATTCATGGGGAATAAATGCTTATCATTAAAAAAAGTGAACAATCATTTAAATGACCTCATCTTTTTGCTTACATGTTTATTTCACTTGAAAATACGAATAACTACACGAGCACTAATAAAAATGATGACAATCACCACGAAAACATAGATGTACTTCATTAAACTACCAAACAAGATTATCAATAGTGGCATTCATGAAGTAAGTATGCCAATGATCAAAAGCAATAAACTGATTCTTTTGGATCACTTTTTTTATCTCCTAAGAAAGTGAATTCATTATATCCAATGATTAGAGTTTTTTTACTCCTGTTAAATAGGAAAAGAAAATACAAATACATCCGCCTAGCATGTAATTTAACAATTTTCATCAATCCTATATATTTTTTTCAAAAAAATCTCTGCATATCTGCTTCTTTTTTGATTTGTTTTTGACGATCTAAGAACAATTTATATTTGGGACTCATTTTATAGAGTAGATCACTGAATGGACTACCTTCCTTTAATTGAGGAAGATCTTCACTATCCTTCATTTGTTGTATGAAATTTTTCAAACTTTATCCACTAGAGGAATGATGACATTTTTTATTGTTTCCATATTTTATGATCTTTTTCAATAATTTTATCTATAAAATCACGATTTTTCTCTTTAAACTCATCTAATTGATTAGAATTTTCTAAAATCAGTTTCATTACTGGATGTTCAATGCTTACTTCATCAATATTATCTAGATAATTCACCAAAATTAACCAATCTAATTATTTATTTTCATCGTCAATTGTAAATTCCAAAAATGGCTCAAAAATAGTTGAAATCAACTCACCAAATTTCCTCGGAAACATTCTTAATAATTTTTCTTTGACATACTCTTGTTTCTCAGTGTCATTAAGTGGTAATGTACTTTCTAATGTTTCAACTTAACTTCCAAAATATTCAATTTTATTTAAATTTTCAATTAACCTACAACAAAACGATCATACTCAAATAACAGTCACATCAAGAGGAAGTTCCGGAGGATAATTGGTTAAAAAATAATAAAATGGATTAAAGTGTGAGGCTCCTTATGATATTCTGTTTAAAGTAGCATTAATTGATTCCGGTGTTAATTATGAAGGTGTGTTTTTTAAAAGTTTAGATTGAGGAGTGTCCATTTTTATGGACACTTGTTTTATAGGTCAGATATGCACGGAAAGGACGCCTTATTTTCTGAGAAACACCGTATGATAGAGACAAACAACACGAACGAAATATTTTGCCCAGAAAAAACTCACGTGCTGATCATTCAATACAATAAGGTGTGTCTTGATTCATGTCCGCTTTTATTGTGTTTTTTGTATCTTTTTTCCTATTTAATGCCAATCTTTGCATTGGTAAAATTGACCTTGTTCAGAATAGGAGGGAGTGACTTCTTCTGGGGAAAATACTTGATGCAACAGCACTAACAAACGCTATGGAAGAAAGAGCGAAGCACTATCAGGAACTTCGGGAAGAAATGATAGATTTGAAACAAGCATTACAAGGTGTGGCTAATTTAGGTGATGAGTTCACAGGTAAAGGGGCAGATAACATCAAAGCCTTTTATGCTGATCTTGCACTTTATGCCAATACCTATCTTGATTTTATTGACATGCAAAAGGCTTTTTTAGATGGAGTGAAAGGAAAGCTTGATGATGCATCTTTAGGAGGCTATACGTTTATTGACGAGCACTTTCTCGAATCTCAAGTGAAACAAGGCATTCAAAACAATCAAGATATGGTGGAAGAACAAAAGGAAGCTCTTGCAAATATTTTTGATGACATTCGTGATCTGATTGAGTTAGATGTATTTTCTAGCAAAGAAGTAAACGAACACTTAGATGATGCGAATATAAAACGACAAGAAACGATTGATGCCTTACATAAAATAGACCATGAACTCAAAACGGAATACGCAAAATCAGAAGCGATCGAGCAACATCTTACATCATTTTATACCAAAATGATGGCAGCCACCGGTAAAGGGAAACACGCACAGCCCATGTATTATGATGCAAAAGCGTTTCATGAGACAGAAGTGTACAAAAATCATGATAAAATAGATGCACAGGTGAAAGCGTATTTAAAGGTGAAAAAAGAAGAAGCAGAGAAACGAAGAATCAAAGAGTTCATGGCAAAACTTGATGATCCATCATGCATATCAGTAGATCAATATTTTGAGATAGTAGATGCGATTGGATATGAACATCTCTCTTACGATCAAAAAATGTACTACAGTCACCTTCTTCAAATGAAAGCACAAGAAGAAGCGTCAGATGTATTGATTGATGGCATAAAAGGAGCAGCAGTTGGTATTTATGATGTGGCAAAAGATACAGTGATCGGTATGTACGATCTTGTCACTGACCCTGGTGGAGCTGTAGAATCTGTTGTCACCGCTGTTTCTCACCCAATTGAAACGTCAAAAGTCATTGGAAAAGCCATTTCTGATTCATTTCAAAAAGAGGTTATTGAAGGTGATGCCTACTCAAGAGCACATTGGTTTGCCTATGCCACTGGCTCTCTAGCAGAAATCGTATTTGGCTCAAAAGGTGCAGGAGCCATCACGAAAACAGGAACATCTGCAGCTAAAACAACGATTAAAAAAGGACTTGAACAAGGAGCAAAATCAATAGATACTGTCTCCATTCCGAATTTATTGCCGTACTCACCAAAGTTTCAAATAGCTGGCGGCGGAAAACTGCCATATAACGTGTTTGATGGAGAAAACATTAAAAATAAGCTTCTTTCCATGGCAAAACGTTTAGACAACAATCCAGGATACGGGATCTCTAAGACAGGCAGACGATTACCAGCACCAAAAACACCGCCGACAGTCGTTAAATATGGAGAACATTTCGTCAGATGGAAACGAAAGAAAGTGTTAAAACCAAATATCATGTATACAACAAAACAAGGCTACACCTACACAACAGATCACTATGGCCGCATTGTCAAAGTCGAAGCAAGGGATTTACAATACGGAGAGATCAAAAGAAACCAATACGCCCAATCAAATGCTGGGAAACCAGATCGACTGCCAGATGATGACGGAGGTCATTTAATTGCGTCTATTTTTAAAGGTTCTGGGGATATTGATAACCTACTTCCCATGAATTCACAGATTAATCGAAGTGGCGGGAAATGGTACAACATGGAGCAGGAATGGTTGTCTGCACTGAAAGAGGTTCCACCTGAAAAAGTCTCTGTAAATATTGAGGCAGTATATCATTCAGATTCCTTAAGACCTTCAGCTTTCGAAGTGAAATATAAAATAGGCGAAAGTACAGATTATATTTATATAAAAAATGAGTATGGAGGTTAACTTTAGTGGAAACAAAGAAAATGTCAGAACTTTATAAAGAAATTGCTGAGAATATACACGAAATCATTCCAACTGAATGGCATAAAGTTTGGCTTTACTCCGAAGTGTTTAATGATTCATCAGAGGTTGCTTTTTATTTTTACACTGATGAAGAAAAATATTTTTATGGTCATAATATTCCTGATGACTTTCAAGTGAGTGAACGGGTATACGTTAATATTTTAATTAGACTGCAGGAGTTATTCATACAACTTAGAGAAGAATTTATAAAACATAACGAACAGGTATGGACAACAGCTAACCTTCAACTAGATCATACAGGTAAGTTTTCAATTGAATTTGGTTATGATGATATCTTAAATTTAGGCTTAAATGGCTCACAAAGAAAAGCCATATGGGCATATGAGAATTTAGGTATATACCCAAAAAGAAAATCAATTAGGGAATTTCTTGAAGAATATATAAAAAGCAAAGAAGAAAACAACTAACACATTGCCCTCCAAATTAATGGAGGGTTTTTTGTTTGTCATGATCTAATGAAAAATTGTCAAGTCGAAGCAAGTGATTTACCATAACGGAGAGATCAAAAGAAACCAATACGCCCAATCAAATACTTTAAAACCAGAAAATTCCAGATAATGATAGGATTTTCTTGACAGCCTAAGGAAGGTCTAATTACCTTTTGAGGCACTGCCTGCATCTAAAAATTAGGCAGTGGACACTTTTGGTCATAAAGCACATTTTCTTCAAGAACATAAAAAACACCAAAGGTCTATAAACCCTTGGTATCACTGGATGCGGCCGAGAGGACTTGAACCTCCACGGGTTATTCACCCACTAGGCCCTCAACCTAGCGCGTCTGCCATTCCGCCACGACCGCGTCATATGATGTGCTGTTTGTGAAGCACTTTTTTAAAAACAATGCGGGTGAAGGGACTTGAACCCCCACGTCATAAAGACACTAGATCCTAAGTCTAGCGCGTCTGCCAATTCCGCCACACCCGCGTGACAATGGTGAGCCATGAAGGACTCGAACCTTCGACCCTCTGATTAAAAGTCAGATGCTCTACCAACTGAGCTAATGGCTCATCTGCTATGCAGAAAACATATAAAAAATGGCTGGGCTAGCTGGATTCGAACCAACGCATGACGGAGTCAAAGTCCGTTGCCTTACCGCTTGGCTATAGCCCAACGAATATAACAAACATGACCCGTACGGGATTCGAACCCGTGTTACCGCCGTGAAAGGGCGGTGTCTTAACCGCTTGACCAACGGGCCATACAATAAACAATGGCGGAGAAGGAGGGATTTGAACCCTCGCGCCGCTTACGCGACCTACACCCTTAGCAGGGGCGCCTCTTCAGCCACTTGAGTACTTCTCCATTATGGCTCCGCAGGTAGGATTCGAACCTACGACCGATCGGTTAACAGCCGATAGCTCTACCACTGAGCTACTGCGGAATAATGAGACATGTTTCATTATATCTATGCCAGAAAAATGTGTCAAGAATTTTTAAGCGTTTCATTCCCGTCTCATTTGCGACGGCTTTTATAATTTAACATATACTGATATAACAGTCAAGCCTTTTCCTCTTCCTTTTTGTCTTCTGTTTATACATGATAGAAAGGCCCCAACCTCTCATGGGAGACCGAGGCATTCATCCATTTAATGTCACCCTGCTCTAGAGGGTTTACGATAACTTAAACTTCCGGAGCCACTTGTAAAAAGTGCTTCTCGGTATCCCCGCTAACCTCGCTGCTTCTGACACATGACCTTTCGTTTTGTGCAGTGCCTCTATGACCATTTGCTTTTGAATTTGTTCTCTATATGTCAGTTCTTTTGAAGTCTTGTTACAATTGGTCGTATGCAGTTCCTTCTTTTTCGGGTGAAGCGTCTCTAATACCGAAGCATATTGAGACGGACCGATCCATCCTCCTGAAGGAAACAGCACCCTTAAATGTTCAAAAAGATTAAAAAGCTCTCGTATGTTTCCAGGCCAATGGTAATCCTGTAACTTCTGAAAAAATGATTCAGGAAACTTGGCATTCCATTTGTGTTTCTTTTGATAATAACGATATAAATCAGGGATATCTTCCTTTCTTTCCCTGAGTGGCGGAATGTTGATTGGATAGACATGAAGGCGGTAGTACAAATCTTCTCGTATTTTCTCTTCCTCTAACAATTCATTCATATTCCGGTGTGTTGCCGTGATGATTCTGATATCCACAGGAATTTCACGTGTCCCGCCAATAGGTACGACCTTCCTTTCTTCGATGACCCTAAGTAGAGCGACTTGCATCGCATAAGGGATTTCGCCAATTTCATCTAAAAAAATCGTTCCTTTATGAGCTTGTTCAAATTTCCCCTTTGCCCCGTGGCGTTTTGCCCCTGTAAATGCCCCTTCAGCATAGCCGAATAATTCACTTTCTATTAGGCTTTCAGGAATGGCACCACAATTGACAGCAATAAAAGGTTCGTTACTTCTGTTGCTGCCCATATGAATGGCTCTAGCCGCCAGTTCTTTTCCTGAACCCGTCTCTCCCCAAATATATACATTTGCATCGGTTTGAGCTGCTAGTTTCATTTCGCTTAGTGTTTTTTGAAAGGTCTTGCTTTCTCCTGTTTCCCCTGGAAACTGAAAATACGAAACAAATGTTTTGGGCAATTCTCTTTGTGCTACTTCTCCGAGAGAAAAAGACATTCCAAGCATTTTTCCGTCTTGTTCCGACTGAATGATTTGCTTGTCCAGTGTAACAAATGTATCTTCTATAAGCTGTTCGACATTCATACCGTACCAGTCTGAAAATCGTTCCCTTATTGGTCTGCTCGCTGAAACAATTTGCTTTTTCTCATTACAGACTACAAACGGTTCGTCAGCTTCAACCTGATGGAGACAATGGCTGATCAGTTCTATCTCTTTCCTCTTTGCGTGAACTTGTATTTCTCGTTCTATGGCATGGGCAATTGTTGCAGCCATTCCAAGCATAATAGGGTGTCTTTTATCTGTCATACAGGAGATATTGATAATCCCTATGATCATGCCGTCCGCATCCCGAATGGGGGCGGCTGAACAACTCCATTGATGGGAAGCGACAGAAAAATGTTCCGTACCGTTAATTGTTACAGCCTCCCCGATTACTAGCGCAGTTCCGATAGCGTTCGTTCCTACATCTGCTTCGGTCCAGCGCACCCCTTCAACGAAATTAATTTTTCTTGCTTCTGACAGAGTCCTTTGACTTCCGGTCAGACTTAGTACATAGCCATCTGCATCAATGAGTAACGCCATCATTTCAGATTCTTTTAATTGTTGACTGATTTTATTTAAGTAGGGAAGAGCGACTTCTAGAAATAATGAGTGCTTCTTTTTTTGAGCGTTGAATAATTCCTTTTTTAAAATCGACTGTCCTTTATCTAAATATGGATTTACATTTGCCTTTTTACATCTGTGCCATGATTCCATCACTCTTTTATTCAGACGGGATCTGTCAAGCAAACCTTCTCGAACAAAACGTTTCCATGTATTTAAATAGCAAGGCGTCGAATTCATTTCATCCTCTCCTCAAGGGCTTTTTCCTCATTATAGATCATTATAAAAGCGCTTTCAAAGACATTAGTCGCTGTCATAACACATCGAGATGAGTGATGTGAAGTGTGTTTACTGTTTCAGCAGTGCACCGCTCGTCCACTTGTTTGCAATAAGGCTTCGTGAATCGCCTCTGAAAGTGTCGGATGTGCAGCAATGTATTGCTCTAACGTATCGGCAGTCAACTCTGTATGCATCATCACCGCCGCCTGTCCAATCAATTCCGTTGCATTCGGACCAATGATTGATATACCTAAAATTTCTTGGTATTGCGGCTCTACAATGATCTTCACTTGACCAATCGGCTGATTGAGAATCAATGCTTTTCCGTTTGCAGAAAATGAAAATTTACCTACCCGAATATCCCCATACTGATGTCTAGCCTTTTCTTCATTTAAACCAACACTTGCGATTTCTGGGGAAGTATAGATGCATCTAGGAATGGCGTGATCATTGACTCTTACATCTTCGCCTGATGCGTGAGATGCAGCTATCGTGCCTTCATGAAAAGCAACGTGTGCAAGTTGGACTCCTCCAGTGACGTCTCCGCATGCATATATATGCGGAAGATTTGTTTGCATATGTTCATTGACCCATATCCCGTTGCTGTCAAATTGAATGCCAATCTGGTCAAGGTTCAACTCATTAAGCCGCGGCTTTCTACCAATTGCCACTAAACAAAGGTCAGACTGGATTTCAAATTGTTCAGCTTCTTTTCTCTCAATTACAATTTTCTTAGAGGCTGTATCAAGCTGTCTTACAATCGCTTTTGTCAAGATTTCCACTCCTGCTTCCGCAAGTGTATCGTGAAGACATTGTGAAATATCATAATCTTCTTCAGGTAAAATGTGTTCTGCCTGTTCAACCATGACAACTTTTGTACCCATTCTACTGAAGATACTTGCAAATTCGCAGCCGATAATGCCTCCACCAATGATACAAAGTGATGCTGGTATTGATGGAAGCGACATCGCCTCCCTACTGTGGATTATCCATTTTCCGTCAAATGGTGCAAAAGGTAAGGCAGCAGGTGCTGATCCTGATGCAATGATGATTTGTTTTGCTTGAATGACTTCAGACTTCCCTTGACTTTCAATTAAGATCTCATGCTCAGATAAAAAAGATGCCTTCCCTTTCACGACGTTAATCTTGTTTTTATTCATTAAATAGTGAATGCCGTCTGTCAGTTGCTTGACGACCGATTGTTTCCGGTTTTGAACGGTAGCCCATTGGATGACTGGCCTTTCTCCCGGAAGCTCAATTCCAAAATCTGCTGCTGACTTCACATTTTCATACATATCTGCGCTCTGTAAAAGCGATTTGGTTGGAATACAGCCTTCATTGAGACAGGTACCTCCCAGTGGGCCTTGCTCAATCAACACGACTTTCCTTCCGAAACGAGCGGCTGTAATCGCCGCCACATATCCTGCAGGTCCGCCTCCTATAATGGCAAGAGTCATGCTTCTTACACCTTCTTTCTATAAAAGAATGGATACCGGTTCTTCTAAATATGCTTTCACCGTTGATAAAAATGCGGAAGCTGGTGCCCCGTCCAGTGCACGATGGTCAAATGTCAGACTGAGAGGAAGTATGGTGCCTTTGCATAATTCCTCATCTTGATAAACAGGTGTCTCATACGTTTTTCCGACGCCAAGAATACCTGCTTCCGGTGGATTCAAAATCGGCGTGAAATACTCTACACCATAAGCACCAAGATTGGTGATCGTAAAGGTAGAACCTTTGATTTCATCATGAACAAGCTTGCCTTCACGTGCTTTTTTGCCATACAATTTGATATTCTTCGCTAGCTCAATGAGTGATAGTCGTTCCGCATGTCGAATAACCGGAACAGCCAAGCCGTCATCTAAAGCAGTAGCTATCCCGAGATGAACATGCTCAAAAGCTACTACTTTCCCATCTTGAAATTGACTGTTCATATTAGAATGCTCTAATAATGAAAGAATGGTTGCTTTGGCTACAAAATCGGTCATAGTCAGTTTTGTATCGTGACGTGCTATGGCTGTTTCATTTAACTGTTGTTGTAATTTGATGAGTTTTGTCACATCCGCTTTCATCGTAATCGTTAGTTGTGCACTTGTTTGTAGGCTTTCCATCATTCGTGAGGCAATTGTTTTTCGCATCGTGTTGACAGGTTGATGATCCGTCTTATTTGTTTGTTTCTCTTTCTGATCATGAAGTGTCTGAAGCACGTCCGCTTTCGTAATTCTCCCGCCTGGTCCTGTCCCCACTAGCGTATCAATGTCCAGGTTTGCGCCGTTAGCGATTTTTCGAGCAACAGGGGAGATTTTCTTCCTCTCTTTCTTTGCTTTTGGCTGTGAGTCTCTTTCTGTCTTTTCTTCAACCTTTTCATCTACTTCACCGATATAGCAGATGACGGTGCCAGGCGGTACACCTTCTCCTTCTGGCACTTTGATATCCAACACAGTTCCTTTAGCAGGCGATTCGATCTCCATTTCAATTTTTTCTGAGTTGATGCTTGCAATGCTTTCCCCTTTATTTACGGTTTCTCCGACTTGTTTATTCCACATGGAAACCGTGCCTTCTTTCATTGACATTCCCAATTTTGGCATCACAACCTCGACAGCCATATTCCTCTCTCCTTTCTTTAGTTCAGTATCTTGTCTTGATTTTGGCCAATCATTTCTAATACGGTGCTCACAACCTTATCAGGTGTCGGCAAATAGCTATCTTCAAGAGGTGGTGAAAATGGAACCGGTGTATGAGGCGCCGTCACTTTTTTGATTGGGGCATCAAGTAAGTCAAATCCTTTATCAGCTACTAAAGAGGCAATATCTGCGGCAATCCCGCATCTTGGGTTCGCTTCATCCACAATGACAAGCCGATTTGTTTTTTCTACAGAAGCAAGAATGGCCTCTTCATCAAGTGGTGACAAGCATCTTGGATCAATGACCTCAGCTTCAATTCCTTGAGCTGCTAATTGTTCTGCCGCTTCAAGTGATGTATGGACCTGTTTGCCTACTGCAAAGATGGTAACATCAGTGCCCTCCCGCTTTACATCTGCTTTGCCGAGCGGTAGTGTGTAATATTTCTCTGGAACGTCTCCTGTGATATTGTACAGCGTTTTGTCTTCAAAAAAGATGACTGGGTCCTGATCCTCAATCGCTGCCAGTAGCAACCCTTTGGCATCGTACGGAGATGAAGGGACAACCACTTTCAATCCAGGAATGCTTGTAAATAGTGCATACAAACTTTGTGAATGTTGTGCGGCTGCTCTGAAACCCGCCCCATGTGTCGTTCTGATTGTAATGGGCACCTCTGCTTTTCCGCCAAACATGTAACGGAATTTCGCCCCTTGGTTAAGCACTTGGTCCAGACAGGTGCCGATAAAATCATTAAACATGAGTTCTGCAATCGGTCTTAGCCCTGTTGATGCAGCAGCCATAGCGGCGCCGATATAGCCAGCTTCACTAATCGGTGTGTCAAGGACGCGTTCACGTCCAAACTCCTGTACAAGACCTTTTGTTACACCGAGAACACCGCCCCATGCTTCATCATCCTGCAAGTGATCCACATTAGCGCCTCCGGCAACATCTTCTCCCATTAAAATGACATACTCGTCTCTTCTCATCGCAAGTTTGATCGCTTCATTCAATGCACTAGACATACTTAATTCTCTTGTCATTTTCTCTTCCCCTTTCTGATTTATTGATATGAAACATACACGTCTTTCAGTAATTCTGCCGGATCTGGATATTCACTTTCTTCACTAAATCTAACGGCTTCCTCTATCGCTTCCGCTACAGCCTCTTCAATGCTAGACATCTCTGCATCAGTAAGCCATTGTTTCTTTAACAATTCATTTCTAAAAAGAGCAATAGCATCTTTTTCTTCTTGATGTTCTGTTTTTTCCTTATTTGTTTTGTAACGCTGGGCATCTCCTTCAAAATGACCATAATTCCGATATGTCATGCATTCAATCAATGTTGGCCCTTCTCCATTTTTCGCTCGTTCAATTGCTTGTTCTGCTGCTTGATAAACTGCCAGCACATCTTTGCCATCTACTTGAATCCCCGGGATGTTATAGCCGGCGGCTCGATCTACGATTGCTTTACAGCTTGAAGCATAGGAAAACGGTGTGGCTTCCCCATAGCCATTGTTTTCTGCGATGAAGATGACAGGCAGTTTCCAGATGGCAGCGAGATTGATTCCTTCGTGAAATGTGCCTTGATTGTTTGCACCATCCCCAAAAAAGCAAACGCTTACATTTTTTGTCTTTTTATATTTGGCAGTTAGTGCTGCTCCACACGCCAGCGGAAAGCCACCTCCGACTATTCCATTGGCACCAAGCATTCCTTTATCAAAATCTGCGATGTGCATTGACCCTCCTTTTCCTTTACAGAGACCTGTGGCTTTTCCATAGATTTCTGCCATCATTCCTTTTAGATCACAGCCTTTTGCTATACAGTGCCCATGACCACGGTGTGTACTTGTGATACTGTCTTTTTCGTTCAGGTGGGCGCATACTCCTACAGCTACAGCTTCTTCACCAGCGTAAAGATGGACAAATCCTGGCAAAATTCCTTTCGTAAAAAGTGTGTGTACTTGATCTTCAAACTGGCGGATCTCCAGCATTTTTTGATACATCCATACCGCTTTTTCTTTTGTCAATACGACTTCCATATTGTAAAACCTCCTATCTTTTTTTCTTGCACTTATCTATAAGCAAAAAGCGTGCCAACATGATGAAACGTTAAACATGGGCTTTAAACGATTCAAACTGGTTTAAAAAGAGACAAAAAGAGACTTGAGTCTCTTTTTGTCTCGATATGTCTCTTTTTCGTTCCTATATGGGTAAGTTATTTGTACACAAAGAAAAAAGCATCCCCAATAGGAATGCTTATCACACTTATTTTATCGTACGATGCCACTTCAATTTTCCCTGACAGCTACCGCAAACATAGCGAGAGGTATCAAACCGTCTTTTCCTTATAAAATGCTGGCCGCACCCTGTACAAACGTAGTCATGGCGTTTTTGCACACGACGCTTGTTTTGTACAGCTTTTAATGGTGTACAAAAGCGCGGGGCTCCTACTTGTTTCAATAACTCTTTAAACTCGCGATCACGGTGCTGATAGCCTTTACCTTCTAAGTGCAGATGATAATGGCACAGCTCGTGTTTAATGATACCGATTAATTCATCTCTTCCATGCTCCTCTAAGTATTGACGGTTCAATTCAATATCGTGTGTTGCAAGTAAATATCTTCCACCAGTCGTTTTTAAACGGTCATTAAAGACTGCCTGATGAAGGAATTCTTTTCCAAACAATTGACGGGAAATTTGCTCTGTCAGTTGTTGCAATTCGGGCTGGTTCAATCAAGATCGTTCCTTTCCTAAAAAACATTGAACGGGACAATTTCTCCTTTGCATACATTGGAGGTAACCCACTGTTTCGATCAAAGGAGGAATGGGAGATGCCCAACTGGCTGAAAAATCAGATGCAGAAGGCATTTTATGAAAAAAATCATTATCAAATTAAATTGCTCAATCAGTGTTGGTACTTCTATAGAAGAAAGCATTCAGTTGCATCAAGGCACACCCCATCCTAAGGTGCGCCTCGTTTTTTGTTTACTCTGGCTTCAGCATGGAGAGGGCGACACGTCCTTTTGCCTGATCAACCGAGTCAACCCATACTGTCACAATGTCACCGACAGACACGACGTCAAGCGGATGCTTGACAAAACGATTGCTCAGTTTCGAAATATGGACTAGTCCATCCTGCTTCACACCAATATCCACAAATGCGCCAAAGTCTACAACGTTTCTCACAGTTCCTTGAAGCTCCATTCCTTGCTTCAAGTCCTCCAATTTCAACACATCAGTTTTTAAAAGCGGTTTTGGTACTTCATCACGCGGATCTCGCTCAGGTCTTGTCAGCTGATCGATGATATCTTGTAATGTAATGTGACCAATTTGAAGCTGTTCTGCTGCTTCATTCAGATTCACCTCAGCGATTTTCTCTTTTAATTGTTCCGTTCCAATGTCAGCTGGTGTCATCTTTATCATGCGAAGGAATTGTTTTGTTTCCTTATAGCTTTCTGGGTGAATCCCTGTACGATCAAGTGGATCTTGTCCATCTAAGATACGCAGAAACCCGATACACTGCTCGTATGTTTTGGCCCCAAGTCTCGGAATATCCTTCAGCTCTTTTCTGCTTGTGAATTTTCCAATTTCTTCACGGCGTTTCACAATGTGACCAGCTACTGCTTTTGACAAACCCGCAACATATTGCAAAAGTGCCTGTGAGGCTGTATTTACGTTCACGCCGACTTGATTTACCACCGTTTCAACGACAAAGGTTAATGAGCTGTTTAATTGCTTTTGACTGACGTCGTGCTGATATTGACCTACCCCGACTGATTTTGGATCAATTTTCACAAGCTCTGCTAATGGATCCTGTAATCTTCTCGCAATTGAAATCGCACTTCTTTCCTCCACTTGTAAGTCTGGAAACTCTTCTCTCGCTAATGCAGATGCAGAATATACACTTGCCCCTGCTTCATTTACAATCAAATATGAAACCGGCTGATCTATTTCCTGAATGAGTTCTGCAATGAATTGTTCAGTCTCTCTTGATGCTGTTCCGTTTCCAATCGCAATGACATCAATCTTGAATGATTGAATGATGTCTTTTACTTTTTGTTTTGCTTCCGCTTGTTTTTGTACGGGTGGATGCGGATAGATCACACTAATATGATGTACTTTCCCCGTATCATCAACGACAGCTAATTTACAGCCTGTTCTAAATGCAGGATCAATACCAAGCACACGCTTCCCTTTCATCGGCGGCTGAAGTAGGAGTTTTCTTAAGTTTTCTGCAAAAATATGAATGGCTTGTTCTTCGGCTTTTTCTGTGAGCTCTTTTCGTATTTCACGTTCGATTGAAGGTTGAATCAGTCGTTTGTAAGCATCGTCAATCGCTGTTTCCATATACGTTCTCGCTGCCGTCTGTTTACCTTTGATGACTTGTTTTTCAAGATAATGGCGGATATTTTCAGCAGGTGGTTCGATCGTGACCTTTAAAATACCTTCTTTCTCTCCTCGATTCACTGCAAGTACACGATGGGGCACAATCTTTTTGATCGGCTCTTGATAATCATAGTACATTTCATACACGTTCTTCTCATCATTTTCAACGTCTTTCCCTTTGGTGATCAGGGTACCCTTTTGATACGTTTCACTGCGAATCCACTTACGCATATCAGGATCGTCTGCAAGTTGTTCCGAAATGATGTGCTGCGCTCCTTCTAGCGCTTCTTCTACACTTGTCACTTCTTTTTCTTCATTGACATAAGCAGATGCTTGCTTCTTGATGTCGCCCTCGCGCGGCAGTGTCAGCAAATATTCTGCTAGCGGCTCCAATCCTTTTGCTTTTGCTACATTTGCCTTTGTTTTTCGTTTCTGTTTGAATGGTCTGTATAAATCTTCGACCTCTTGAAGCTTATGAGCATGTTCGATTTTTTGTTTTAATTCTTCTGTGAGTTTGTCTTGTTCAGCTATTAAGCGTATGACTTCTTCTTTTCGGTTCATGACATTTTGGATATATGTATAGCGTTCCGAAATGGTTTGAATCTGCACTTCGTCCAGTGAACCTGTCTGCTCTTTTCGGTAACGTGCAATAAACGGGACGGTGTTCCCATCCTCTAATAGCTGGATCACGCTTTCAATTTGTTTCGTTGAAAGCTTTAATTCTGCTGCAATTTGTTTCAATAAAAAATCAGATGTCTTCATTCTTTGCATCCCCTCACTGTGTCTTCTCTTTTAGTGTATCAAAAAAACGGCAAAACAGAAAAAAGGTCAGCTATTTTACATGAGCTGACCAAGTACATAGGTAAGATCGTCCTTTTTATCTTGTGTGTATGTTTCAAGCTGTTTTGCGATGTCTGCAACTGACTGGCCATGTTTCAAACACATACGCATGTTTGGTACATTCAGTCCGTCTGAATACATAATGAATGTCGATCCTTTTTCATAAGAATAGGTGTATGTTTTATATTTTCTCGGTTTACCGGACAAGTATCCCAATGTCGGAAGTGGGTAAATATAGTGGCCTGATGGTGCATTCAAGATAAATCGGATATTTCCAACCGAACAATAGGTAAATTGCTGCTGTGGAAAATGTACCTTTAAAATGGCGACAGTGGCCCCCCGTTTATTTTTCATGGCTTGATTGCATCGGTCAATGAGGGTTGTGACATCTTCATGTCCATATTCTTCGACAATTTTGCTGACTAAAGAAGATGATTCATTGGCGAACTGGCCGCTGCCTAATCCGTCTGCTACAGCACAAATTAGTTCTTCATCATCTGCTTTAATAAAAAAACTGTCCCCACAGCATGATTTACCTTCTTTGCTTGATTGATAGATGATAGCATTTACATGCTCATGTTGTTCAAAATGCCTCATCACCCTAGCTCCATAGACGCATCTTCTGATAATGCATCTCGTAGCTTTTTAACTGCCTTTCGTTGCAGTCTCGATACATGCATTTGTGATATTCCGAGTAAATCGCCTGTTTCTTTCTGACTTTTGTTTTGCAGATACGTTAAATTAATAATATCTTTTTCTCTGTCAGTCAAAACATGCAGCACACTCTCAAGCATCAATTTTTGGTTCACTCGTTCGTATCCTTCTTCTTGTGAGCCGACAACATCTAAAATGGTCACAGTACTGCCCTCAGAATCAGCCTCTACGCTTTGATCAACAGACAGCGCCTGATAGCTTTTGCCCATCTCCATTGTTTCAAGAACTTCTTCTTCAGTCACATCGAGATATTCAGCAATCTCCTGTACTTTTGGTGATTTTTGCTTCTCCGTTGTCAGGTGATCGACCGCCATTTTAATTCTCGGTCCAAGCTCTTTAATACGCCTTGGCACATGGACACTCCATGTTTTATCTCGTAAAAAGCGTTTGATCTCCCCAATAATGGTTGGAATCGCAAAGGCTTCAAATGATTTACCGACAAGCGGGTCATAACGCTTCATTGCGCCAAGTAAGCCAATCATTCCAACTTGCCTTAGGTCCTCATGAAAGCTTCTACCTTTGGAGTATTTCTTCGCCAGCATATCTACAAGATTTGTGTAGCATTCTACGAGCGTTAGTTGCGCCTTTTCGTCTTGATTCATTTGATAGCTTTGGATCAGGCGATCTACTTCATCTTTAGTTAGTTTCATAGTTTTGGATGGTTGTGTCATGGTCAACTCGCTCCCTGTTTAAAAACTTTGTCATCGCCACAGTAACTCCGGAGTTCGCTTGCACCTCGACTTCATCCATCAATGTTTGCATTAAATATAGACCAAGACCTCCTTCTGCCAATTGATCGACCGTATGAGCAGATGTGTAAGGTCCAAGGTTTTCCTGCTTTTGTTTAAAGTCAAAGCTTCCGCCTTGATCAGCGACAATGATTTCTAGTCGATCATCATAGACAAGAAAGCGAACCGCTACCTCGCCTTCTTCACCACCTTCATCTTTGTAGGCATGCTGGACAGCATTTGTGCAAGCCTCACTGACCGCAATTTTTAAGTCCTCAATCTCTTCATAAGCATAGCCCATTCTGCTTGCGATGCCTGAAAGAGTCAGACGAATAATGCCTACGTATTCTGGTTTTGCCGGTACTTTCATCTCAATTAGATCCACTGATTCGTTCATTATACCCCACCCTCTGACTTTGCAGATATGTCAATGATGCTCTTTAATCCAGTAATTTCGAACAACCTTACAAGCCGATCTGACAAGTTCTCAAGCTTCAACGTTCCACCAGCTTTTTGAGTCGCTTTAAACAATCCGACAAATACACCTAAACCAGTACTGTCCATATAAGAAACATCCTTCAAACAGATTTCAAGATGCTCCCCTCGCTCAGCTTTAGGCATAAGCGTTTCTCTTAGTTCAGGAGCGGAGTAAACATCGATTTCTCCGCTGACACTGATTTTCGTTTTTTGATCTATTTGATGCTCTTTCACAGCCATATTCATTATGCATTCACCTCAAGATTCTTGTTTGCTTGAATTTTATATACCCGCATAGCCACTTTCTAAACCTTTCTTTTGAGGACAAGTAATGTAAAGTCATCATGCAACTGAAAATCTTGCAGCTTTAATAAACTAGCATAGATGGCATCGACCATTTCCTGAGCAGAGTAAGATAAATGCTCTGATATGAGCGTTTTGATATCCTCCCGATCTAAAAAACCATCCTCTGACTTTGATTCTGTTACGCCGTCTGAGAATAGGATCACCATATCTCCTTCATCCAAATGCTTCTCATACTGTCTGTATTCAAAGTCTGGGGCTATACCAAGTACAAGTCCTTTAGCGTCTACATCGTAAAATTGATTCTCTTTTTTGGAATAGAAAAAGCCCGGCTCATGACCAGCCGATGCATATTTAAATTCATGGGTCACTGTATTATAGCTGCCATAGAACATGGTGATAAACATACTTGGGTCCACATTTTGTTCGACCACACGATTAAGGGTTTTTAACACCTTTGTTGGACCGCTTCCTGACTCTGGCAGGGAATCCATCGCATACTTAATCATCGACATACATAACGCTGCGGGTATGCCCTTCCCGATGACATCAGCAATTGCGATATTGATCGTATCGTGATCTGTCACAAAGTGGTAATAATCTCCGCTCATCTGTTTTGCAGGCACACTAATGGCTCCGATATCAAATGTATCTCCTTCTGGAATTTTAGTTTCCAGAAGGGTCTGCTGAACATTCGCAGCGATTTCGATTTCTGATTTAATTTCTTGCTGAATGCCTCTGAGTGTTAAATGCTCTTGATAAGCAAGTCCGTATCCTATCATAACTTCGATTAAGAAGTCTAGTGAATGAAAGACATCTTTCGGCAAATCAGGGTAAAGCTCCTGAATCACTTTTCGGTGAACACTTACTATTTCTTCAGGAGGTATTTGATGCTCAATGGTTTTTCGGCTAAATTTTTGAGCCTGATAAAGTGATGTTTCAGTTAAATCACTGATATAACGACTGAGCAGCTGATAATACCGCTGCTCCATTACCTCCTTAAAATCCATGGTTTCCCTCCTAGCGAAGCCACTTGACAGCTTGTATCTCCGTTCCTTGTTTCGGTGCAGAATCCAGTTTAAAATCATCCATTAGTCTTCTAACTCCTGGAAGACCTGCTCCGAGTCCGCCTGATGTGGAAAATCCATCTTCCATCACTTTGCGAATATCCATAATACCGGGCCCCTCATCGGCTGCGATGACTTTGAGTCCACGCTTTCCACGCTCCATCACTTCTTCTATACAAATCTGACCTTTACCAGCGTATAAATAGATGTTTCGAGCTAACTCTGAAATGGCCGTTGTAATTCTTGCTTGGTCAACTGTTCCAAAACCCAGTTCTTTTGCAACATTTCGTCCCAGTTGTCTTGCCGCAACTATGTCCCATTCCGTCAAAATTTTTACACAGGATTGGTTTTTCATACCTATTCCCCCAATTCCCGCTTCAGTGTCTCAAGCCCTTGTTCAAGATCTAATGCTGTCTGAATTTCTTCTAGTGATATACCAAGTTCAATCAGAGTCACAGCGACAGCAGGTTGTATTCCTGTTAATACCACTTTTGCCCCCATGAGCTTAGACATGGTAATCACATCGCCTAATACTTTTGCGATAAATGAATCAATCATATCAACAGACGTTAGGTCAATGACAACACCGTTCGCTCCTGTTTCATGGATTTTATTCAGCAAGTCTTCTTGAAAGTGAAGAGCAGTTTGGTCATCAAGCTCCCACTGTATGGAGATTAGAAGACAATTATATAATTTTAAGATTGGAATCTTCGGGTGATTTCTCAATGGGTTATCCCTCCAATGAAACAATTTTTCGATTTGTCATTTCTAAAGCAGTTTGAATTCCTTTTTGAAGGGTATTCTTTGTAGTAACTTGAGATAAATCAATTCCGAGGTTGACGATGGTTTGGGCGATTTCTGGACGAATACCGACCAATAAGCACTTCGCACCTACTAATCTCACAGCCTCTGACGCTTGAATGATATGGTGTGCCACCATTGTATCGACAACAGGTACACCGGTAATGTCGATTAAGACAACCTGTGATCTATGCTTCACGACGCCATTTAGCAGATTTTCCATGATCTTTTTCGCACGATCTGTATCAATTGTTCCAACAAGAGGCATGACGGTGATGTTCTCAAACACTGGAATCAACGGAGCAGATAGTTCTTGTAACGCAATTTTTTGGAGGTTAACAGTTTTCTCCCATGAGATGGAGTAATGATTTAATATTTCGTTATGAACCGGTGTAATGAATCGATCAATTTCCCAAATTAAATCATCACTTTCTTCTATTGTTTCTTTGTCGCTGTTCATTTTTTGGTATAAGTGTGTACGGATTTCTGTAAGTCCATTTGTCAGCAACTTAAGCGAAATACCCATTTGTACAATTTTTAAAGCAAAAGACTGCACTTTTTCTTCAAAATCTTCAGTATAGCCTTCTGAAATGGATGTAATAATGAGCTGGACATATTCCGAACAAATCGTTTCATACATTTGATCGTTTAGCATCATGTCCGTTTCTTCTTCTCCAAGTCTTTTGAAGATGTCAGTCCATTCCTTTTCTAATTCCTTTTGGTGCGCTCTTGTGAAAGCTAACACGATATGATTCGACATAATTTACCCCCTACATACATAAAAAGCACTACTTTCATTCTTTCTCCATTATAGCGTTAATAAAAAATGAACACAAAAAAAGTTGCTCTTCAGTGAGCAACCAAATGAAACCATATTAAAAATCAATAAGAGCCAAACTCACTTGTAAGGCCTCATCAACCTTTTCCATCATTTCATCATCAAGATGTGTGATCTTATCTGTCAACCTTTGCTTATCAATCGTACGAATCTGCTCTAAAAGAATGACAGAATCCCGTTCAAAGCCGTAGCGTTTTGCATTAATTTCGACGTGAGTCGGTAATTTCGCTTTTTGTATTTGGGCTGTTATGGCTGCAACGATAGCAGTCGGGCTGAAGCGATTTCCAATGTCATTTTGGATCACCAATACTGGGCGAACCCCGCCCTGCTCGGAGCCAACAACAGGAGATAAATCAGCAAAGTAAACATCACCGCGTTTAACAATCAAATGTTTAACCCCCGCTGACTAATCGCTCAACTGTATTCTCAGCCTCAAATTCTGCGTATTGTGCCTCTGAAGAAATATTCAGATTGATTTTCGCCATCTCCATGTAGCCGCGTCTCATCGATTCACGATTTTGTCGAATATTACGTTCACGAATATACGTTTTTGTCGCTCGGTAAATCAATTCATTTCTTGTTACCTTATCCTGCTCTGCTACTCGTTCGATTTCAGACATCAAAGCCTCGGGCAGTCGAATCTTCATTTCGTTTGTTGCACTGGATTCAGACAAAAAACATACACCTCCACAAAAACTTACGGATACCGTTTCGATCCATTCCAAGATTAATCATACCATTATTCAATGCGTAAGCAAAGCTGTTTCATGATTTCTTTTTAGATGATGGTGCGTTCGGTCACCCGTAAATCAAGATGATAATGGAGTTCCTCTTTCCCATTATACGCTTTTTTCCGAAAATCATACGGCATTTCCAAAATCTCCGAAAAGGTGAGAATTTTTATTTCTTCTCTGTAGAAAAAAAGAGAACGGTGTCAGCATGGATTCCAGAAGTGATCTATAAAAAGCTTGGCCCGTTTTGAAGCAGTGGATTACGCACATGAACTCTTTTGCCATCCTCTATATACACTCTTGGAACGCGATGAGCGATGGAGCAAGTCACTTCATAGTTAATGGTCTCCAAACGCTTTGCCACTTCATCGACTGATACCTTTTCCTCTCCTTGAGTACCAATGAGAACAACTGGCTCTCCAACAGAATAGGCTTCTTTCAGTTCAACCATGAATTGATCCATACACACCCTTCCAGCGATCTTCTGACGCTTTCCACCAACAAGAACTTCAGTTCCTGCTAGCTTTCTAATCCAGCCATCTGCATAGCCAATCGGAACGGTACCAATCCATGTATCTTGATAGGCTGTATATGTGGCTCCATAGCTGACACTCTCTCCTTTTTGAATGAGCTTCACGTGGGCAAGTTTTGTATGCAGAGACAACGCCTCTTCCAGCTTGAAAGGCAACTCATCTTTCATCTCTTCTGAAGGAGACAGTCCATACATGCTGATGCCGAAACGAACCATATTAAACAAGACCTCTTTGAACCGAAGACCTGCAGCACTGTTGGCACAGTGAACCAGCAATTTTTCAGTATGAAGCGGTTGAAGCAGCGTTTTAAACTTGTCTACTTGCAAGTCAAAGTAGTCTTTATCCTTCTCATCTGCTGTCGCAAAGTGAGTAAATACTCCTTCCAACTGTAAAAATGAATGATTGCCTACAAGCTCTTTGACTTCGTTTACTTGCTCTACTGTTTTCACACCTAAACGATTCATCCCGCTGTCCATTTTCAAATGAAAACGAATAGGTTGTCCAATATGTCCTTTGGCAAGTTGAATCACATCTCTTAGCCACTCAAGCGAGTAAGCCGTCATGATGACATTGTATCTGACTGCGACTTTGACATACTCAGGCGGTACTGCGCCAAGTACAAGAATCGGTGCTTTGACGCCTTTATTTCTTAAAGAAATAGCCTCATCTAAAAAGGCGACTGCTAACAAGTCTGCACCTGTTTTGAGAGCTGCTCTTGCGATTTCTATATCTCCATGTCCATATGCATTGGCTTTCACTACAGCCATCAATTGAACTTTTTTTCCAATATGGTCTTTCATATGTGAAACATTATGCTTGATTGCTGTTAAATTAATTTCTGCCCATGTGTCTCTATAAAAACCATTGGTGTCCATCAGTTACACTTCCCTATTGGATGATTCAATACTTTCATTATGATACTAAAAATAAAGAATAATGTGAAACAAATCAAAAAATCAGCCCTTGCACAGGGCTGACGTTCTATTTGAGAAACCCATTTATTTAGCTGATTGTCCTTCTACACTTCTCGCCACCATCAAGAGCTCTTCTTTCGATAAGTCACTCGACGAAATTAAGTAGTCAACCCCGTCAGATGTCCAAGAAAGAGATCGGTCTGTTAAGACGCCGACAGTCATACCAAGATCAACCGGCTCCCCGTTCATTGTCACAGGTGTAGATGCTTCTGCCACTCTCGCTTTTTCCTGAATGAGCGTAAAGGATTTTTTTCCGCCATACGTAATGACATATCGTTTACCGGCATCGGTTGTCATTTCTTTCTCTTCCATTTTCTTCACTCCCTCTGGCATATCGACTGGCGTTTTCACCGCAAAGCTGTCTGACGGGTTCGCACTTGTCGCCACATCCATTTGAGAGAGCGTCATGTTTTTCTTCTCATCAAAGGCATCTTTGTCAAAGGATTTATTGAATTCAAAATGAGAGAATTCTACTTTCACCATTGGCTTTTTGTCGCTGTCCAGCACTTTCACACTGACAGGCGCCATTGTTTTTTTATGGAATGTAATTTCTTGTGTAGGCAGCATTTGATTGTGCTGATAATTGGTTTTGGTCTCGAAAATGTATTTCGACTCTTTCGCTTTGAACTGGGCTGCGCTGTCATTTTTAATGTCTTTCACTAGTGATTCAAATAAGTAGACCTGACTGCTGTTATTTGGCCAATCACTATGGAAACGGAAACTTTTGTTCAAAGAAGGTGTCAGCACAAACACACCATTGCCATTTCTTAAAATGACTTGACTCTGATCCCTTTTCGGATTTTCTAAATAGACACGGTAAAGATCCGGCTTCTTGTACCAAATTTCCACTTGGTACTTCTGCGGTTCATTTCCTGTCTCAATGGTCATTTTTGCTTTGGCTTTGTATGATGTCATTTCCTCTGCCTTTTTGTTTAAATCTCTAACGATATCCTGCTGAGATTTTTGACCACATGCGGAGAGAATCAATACAAAAAGGATCCCCGTTACAAGCAAAACAAAGCTTTTTCTCACCCTTTTCAACCCCTTCGTCAATTGTGTTAAAAGGAAGAAACCGCTTGTTTGACTTTAACAGTACGCCTGAAAGTCAACTGCGTACCGCGAACCATCAAAGCCTGTTAGCAACTCGCCCTTCCTTATCGCACTACCCAATATATGAAGAGGGGACAAACAATATGCAGACTAGCTTGACAACCTTTCAATTAAAACTTGTGCAACGGCATATTCTCGTGTATGTGTAATAGACAAATGGACCTTGTCACCCTTTGTTTTCTCACTTTTCACTAAAGGCTTCCCGCTGTCGTCTTTATGTATTTCAATGTCATGAAAATTGAGATACTGTCCGATACCAGTACCATAGGCTTTCGAGAAGGCTTCCTTAGCCGCAAAACGTCCTGCCAGAAACTCTATCTGTCTCTTTCCACTTAACGTTCTATAAACGCCCTGTTCAAATGGTGTCAAAATCCGTTCTGGAAAACGAGGCTGTCTATAGAGCACTCGAGAAAGCCGGTTGATCTCTACAATATCAATACCAATCCCTTTAATCATGAGATCCCTCCTATGTTACTCGTACTATTTTTTATGTTTGCTTCATAAACGTGTTACTATTAACTTACCATTATCTTGGCAAAAGGGGTTTATTATGTTTATTCGAACGGAGAGCTTTCAACAATTTATCAGATCGTATCCAATCGTTACAGCGATCCTTGCGCTACAAATCGGTCTGTGGCTTTTATTTGCCATTCCTATCCCTCTGATACAGCTTGGGCAAGACCATCTCGTTGGATTCAACTACGGGGTAGCAGAGGGTGAATGGTGGCGGCTGGTCACACCTATCTTTCTTCACGGGAGTCTGACACACATTTTATTCAATTCCATGTCTATTTTTTTATTTGCTCCAGCACTTGAGAATTTGCTTGGTAAGGTGCGCTTCCTCATCATTTATCTTGGAGCAGGCATCATTGGCAATCTCGGAACCTATTGGATTGAACCATTAGAATATGTGCATGTCGGTGCTTCTGGGGCGATTTTCGGTTTGTTTGGCGTCTATCTTTATCTTGTCTTATTTAAACCGCACATGATGGACCGCAGTAACTCTCAAGTCATCTTAACGATTCTCGGTGTATCCGCCATCATGACGTTCTTCAATTCGAACATTAACATCATGGCCCACTTCTTTGGTTTGATTGGAGGCATGATTCTGGCGCCGTTGACGCTGATCTTTCAATCTAAAAAAAGGCGCTTTTAGCCTCATAAAAAATGTCGATCACTCCTTTTCTATGAGGAGCGAATCGACATTTTTTTAGAAGATTTATTTTTTTCGTAGGAATACCAATCAAATACCCGTTTGGCATCCTCCTCTTCAAGATGATGTACACCAAAGGAATCCAGCAGTATAGAGGATTTCACAAACGTGTGAATACTTGCGATACGGCCTTTTTTTTGGAAATAGGATTGCGTCATTGTATAGTTTTGCATTCGTTTTCTCAAAACAATTCCTGTTGTTCTACCTATGCCTCTTGTCGTCATCTGAATCATTTGATCTCTTATTGCATAACCTGATTGCTTATAGGCTAAATAGCCAAAGAAAAGGGCAATTAGGAATGGGATCAGAGCTAAATACCCCCACGGCGGAAAATGCACTGAAAGAATCACACCGAAGATCAAAGGGAAAAAACCATATGAGATCAAGTACCGTTTGAGTGAACGCCTTGGCACTTTTTTCAGCTCCGGTTCGAGCTGGTAGTGGTCTGTAAACAGTGACAATAATTCATTGATTCTTTTTTTCTGAATAAGTGGGAATAAAACAGAAGATGTCTCTTTTTCTGACATTGAACCTCCTGCACTAACGAGCATCACAGTGGCGAATCCGAAAGGTTCACGGATCAAATTTTCTTTGATTTTAACCGCTTGGATTCGCGAGAGTGGGATCGTCATTTGGTGTCTCTCAATGAATCCTCTTGTGATGATGATGTCATTTCCTTTTCTTTTTGCTACAAAGTTAGCATATTGGAGCGCTGTTACACCAACACTCAGTACCCAAGCAATCAATACCGCAAGAAAGATGAGTATCGCATAGATTTCAATACTTGCATGACTTAAAAAGGAAAACCTCTTGACGAATCCATCCAAAGGGAGAATTTCATCTATTTGTGTGTAGATGGCGAGACAACCCGAAATAATGACACCGATGCCGCTTGAAGTAGAGGCAGCTAAGAGGAGCTCCGGAGCTTTCATACGATATGTGACGTGTAATTCTTCCTCGACAGGTTCTTGTTTGAACAGTTGATCGTGCTGCACGTCACCTGTTTCTTCCGATGCTTCTCCCTCTTGTTGTAGGCTTTTCTTGCGGTTAAAAATAGCCTGTTTTAATTGTTCCGCCTCCGCTTTTGTAATTGCCGTTAGGCTCACCTCTGGACCATCCGTACCTCCAGCCGTTTCAATTTGCACGCGAACCAAACCGAAAATCCGCTGAAAAATTCCTTCACTTGTATTCACTGTCTGAATTCGTTCTAATGATATATATTTCTTCTTTTTCGTCAAAACACCGGACTCGACGCGAAATTCATCGTCTTCCAGTCGATAAGTAAATCTTCTCCATTCTAATACGGTCGAAACAGCTTGCCACAAAAGAAGCAAACCAAGAAGGATAAAAGCATAAAAACGAATAGTCGAATTCGAGTTTACAAAACCGATCACAAAAAAAGGAATGATCAGATTTTTAATCAAGAATACAGCATCTTTTATAAAATCAATGAACATCGAAATCGGATGCACACGTTTTGGTTCAGACATCATCTTCCGTCACCCTTGCTAAACGAGATATGTAATCACGAAGTTCATCCGCTTCTTCTAAATCTAACGCTGGAATATGATGAACCGTGGCAGCAGTAGAAATTTGAACAGATGCTAGGTGATAACGCCTTAAAAGAGGACCCTGAGATGTATCCACATGCTGAACACGTACCATAGGCACAATCACCCGGGTGACACGAATAAGCCCATGCTGTATTTCAATTTCGTTTTCAAATACTTCATAGCGCCATATGTGATGCCTGATTTTCGGTATCAACCAAATGCCGAGAATGGCTTGAAGGACCCATACTCCAACAAGAATGGCTCCAATCCAATACGGCCATTGAAAATAATAACTAGCAACAAATACCCCAATGATGATGAGTAAGAAAATCAATGAGATCATTCCATTTTGAATACGCCATACCTTTAGTCCATTTAAACTTATTTGACGTTGCGGCTGCTTTCTCACATTCTTCCCCCATTCTCTTACGATTCTATCAATATATTACGAAACAAGACCTAGAAAGTTTCAATAATTCCTGTAAAAAAAAAGCGAACCCTGCAAAGGATTCGCTCTTGTATTGGAATTAGCTGTTATACGATTTCTTTTGACGACGATCGCTAGAAGAACGATTGCGATCATTAGATGAGCGCTTTTTGTCACCGTAAGATGAACGGCTTTTCCCGCGATAGCCGCCTCCGCCACCGCTATCTCTACGTTTAGAAGAGCTTCGGTTGTTACGATTGCGTTTTGAAATCATTGGTGCTTCATCTGTCAAACGAACAGGAGTTGCATCCGGCTCTTTTGTCATCATTTTAATGGCAGCCGCAACAACTGTTACTGAATCATGATCTTCTAACAATTCAGCAGCTGCTGTCATGTAGAAGTTTAAGTTATTCTCACTAATGATTGTACGCAGTCGATCAACGGTTACTTGCTGTTGTCCTTCGATCGCTTCATCTAAAGTTGGTTCTTTCATACGATCCATTTTGCGCTTTGTCGTTTGTTCAATCGCACGAAGCATATCTTTTTCACGTGGTGTGATAAATGTCACCGCCATACCTGTACGTCCAGCACGTCCTGTACGTCCAATACGGTGGACATAACTCTCTGGATCTTGAGGTACGTCAAAGTTATAAACGTGTGTCACACCAGAGATATCAAGCCCACGTGCTGCAACGTCTGTCGCAACAAGCACATCGATTGCACCTTCTTTGAATTTACGAAGAGCCACCATTCGCTTCGCTTGCGTCAAGTCACCATGGATCCCTTCTGCTGTGTAGCCTCTAAGGTTTAGAGCTTCAGTCAATTCATCAACACGACGTTTCGTACGACCGAATACAATTGCAAGCTCTGGTGATTGAATGTCAAGAAGGCGTGTCAATGTATCAAATTTCTTACGTTCGTGAATATCCAAGTAGAACTGTTGGATGTTAGATACAGTCATTTCTTTTGCTTTGACTTTGACATGCTCTGGATTTGTCATAAAACGTTCTGCAATGCGCTTAATTGGTGCTGGCATTGTCGCAGAGAATAAAAGTGTTTGGTGTTCACTTGGTACGTTTGAAAGGATCGATTCAATGTCCTCAATGAAACCCATGTTCAGCATTTCGTCTGCTTCATCAAGCACGACTGTTTCAACATTTTGAAGACGCATTGTACGACGGTTAATGTGATCGAGTAAACGTCCTGGAGTCCCTACGATAATATGAGGATTTTTCTTGAGCGAACGGATTTGGCGACCGATATCTTGTCCACCATAAATCGGAAGTACGCGTGCACGCTTATCTTGGCCGATTTTATATAGCTCTTCAGACACTTGAATTGCAAGCTCTCTTGTTGGCGCAATAATAATCGCTTGGATATTAGGAGACGCTGGGTCGATTTTTTCAACCAGAGGAATACCAAATGCTGCTGTTTTTCCTGTACCTGTTTGTGCTTGTCCGATGACATCTTTATTTTGAAGACCAAGAGGAATTGTTTCTGCTTGAATCGGTGTTGCTTCTTCAAATCCCATGCGGTTAATAGCCTTCATGAGACTTTCGCTTAATTGAAAATCTTGAAACGTTATAGTCAAATTATTCAAACTCCTTCTAATTGCTGTTTCAGTAATCTCGTGAATGATCATTAAAAACTGTCCTTTTCCGAAAGGACAGGTCCATTATATACAAAGCCCGAATTACCCTATATTATATCTTACCATTACACTATTTGTTTTTCAACAAAACAGAAATGGATATATCTACTGTTCCTCAATGACAGACTCGCCTTCATTCTGTCCACTTTTCTAATCGTTGAATCTTCCTGATTTCTAACCGACTAGGAGTGGAATGATAAGAGCCGCTTTTCAAACTGCCGTCTTTGCTCACATGTTGGTATCTGAACTGAACATTGACATTTCCGTCAAGAACACCAGTAAAAATACTGCCGCTTGATATGAATCTGTTAAAATCTAACCACTCTGACGATATTGACATATGGTTTCATCAGTACTTCCCAATTGCTCAAATTAGACTGAGGGGTAAATGGTTTTCCGTCATATTGAAACAACCGAATCGACCACCTTTTCTTTCCTATTGTAACATAGGCATGCCATTCATTCGACAAAAATGTTGGAAGTTTTAACTAGTGGGATTCAATTGATATTAGTTTAACCACATTTTGGTTTTTCTATATTATTAAAATGATTTTTTTAAAAATTGCTCTACTTTCTCAAACAATTGCTGTGCACAAGGTTCATGGCATACATGATGTTTACAATCGGGTAAAAAGAACATTTCTTTCTGACTGGACGGGATTTTATGATAAATGAACTCTGCACTAGAAGCGGGAACAATTCCATCGCTTTCTCCTTGTACAATTAAAACGGGGAGATGAAGCTTCTCAAGGGAGCTCTTTGTTTGCTTCACTAGCTTCATAAATTCTACAGCGGCCGACAGCGGCGTGCTCGACAGCTTATGACGATACCGATCATACAAAGGATTTGTATCAATCAATCCAGATAGGGACTCTTTTACCATCTGTCTTGTGTCTTGAAACATTTGTTTTGGGTTCACATATTTGGCAGCAGCACTTAAAAGAACAAGACGGGCAATTGGATATTTGGCTGCTAAGTAAGAGGCAATCATCCCCCCCATTGAAAAGCCTATCAAAAAAATGGTGTCGCATGTTCGATAGAGAGATAACAGCTCAAGCTCAGCCGTCGCAATCCATTCCTGATACAGAATTCCTTTCAACTGAAGCTCGTCGCCATGCCCCGGAAGAGTGACAGACTGCACGTTCCAATCTGTCGTCTGCTTTAAATACAGCGCCAGCGGTTCTACCTCATAAGGGGCTCCAGTAAAACCGTGTATACATAGACAGCCAATCATTCTGTCACCTTCTTTGCCGCTAACTTTTATAGTGCAGTAATGACTTCTTCCAATCTCATGCCGCGGGAAGCTTTCACAAGAACAACATCATCAGGTCCAGCTACTTCAGCCAGTTTTTTCTTCAAATCTCCTTTGTCCATGTAAGAAAAAACGCGCGTCTCTCCAAAAGCTTCTTTAGCTCCTTCGGCAATAAATGCACCTAGACGTCCATAAGTTATGACATAATTAATAAACTCCGGCTTGATGTATTGACCAAGTTCAATATGGTATGTTTCCTCTTCGCTTCCCATCTCAAGCATATCGCCAAGCACTAGAATACGATTAGCAAAACCGTCCATATCGCCAACAAGATCAATGGCCGCCTTCATAGATGTTGGGCTTGCATTATACGCATCATTAATAACAGTGATACCTTTATCTGTTTTAAAGAGCTCAAGACGCATCCCTGTTAATTTTGTTTGCATTAGCCCTTGGGCAATTTGTGTTTCAGTTAGCCCAAAATGCTGGCCAATTGCAATGGCAGCGAGCGCATTCTTTACATTGTGTTTCCCCAATATAGGAATTAGAAACGCCTGAGCATACCCTTCGACCTGAAATTCTGTCCCTTCCGCAAGCTGATTGATGTGGGTCACTCGTATGTCACAGTCCTTTGATTCTCCAAAGGTTTTCACAGTGTGATGAAGTGCCTTTTCTCTGTCGCGAAGCAAAGGCTCATCTCCTAGATAATAAAAGACACCGTCCTCTTTCAATCCGCTAGTGATCTCACATTTCGCATCTGCGATCGCTTCTCTTGAACCTAGATCTTGCATATGAGATTCCCCTATATTGGTGATGACAGCCGCATCAGGCTCAGCTAAGTTTGAAAGAAATTCAATTTCTCCTTTTGCACTCATGCCCATCTCCAAAACCGCTATATCTGTTCCTTCCGGCATGGCAAGGATCGTCAGCGGCAGACCGATGTGATTGTTAAAGTTACCCTCTGTTTTGTGTACTTGATATGCAGTTTGTAACACAGAATGAATCATGTCCTTGGTCGTTGTTTTTCCATTACTTCCTGTAATGCCTACAACACGAGGATTTTCTTCTTTTAAGTATGCTTTTGCCAGCTTCTGAAGAGCAGCCAATGTATCCTCTACAAAAATAACTGGAACGTCTTTTGGAGGATGTGTTTCTTTTTGATTCCAAAGTACGGCTGCAGCTCCAAGCTCGACTGCTTTAGAAGCAAATGTGTGACCGTTAAAATGTTCCCCAATAAGCGGGATAAACAGTGCGCCTTTTGATACCTTCCGTGTATCTGTTGTCACTCCGTGAATCTGCTCTCCGCCAAAAGCTGGATTAGATAATGTTCCACCAGCCATTTGGGCGACTTGTTCCACTGTACGTTTCATCATGATTTTTCGCCTCTCTTTCTCAAATTCACTTGAAGGGAAAAGAGACACTACCTGCTGGATAGTGTCTGCTTGTTGCTCTCATTAAAAAGTTGTTTTAATGGTTTGTTTTTCTTGATGGCGTTCGATTGCTAGTGACACTAATTTTTCAATCAATTCAGGATAGTCTACACCAGTATGTTTCCATAACAACGGAAACATACTAAATGGTGTGAATCCAGGCATTGTATTCACTTCATTAATCAGCACTTTGCCTTCCTCCGTTAAGAAGAAGTCTGCACGCACAAGACCAGACCCATCAATGGCTTTAAAAGCCTTGATCGCCATATCTTGAATTGTATTGTATTCATCCTCTGACACACTAGCCGGAATGATCAGGTCTGTATCGCCATCTTCATATTTTGCTTTATAGTCATAAAAATCCGTTTTTGGTGCAATTTCACCAACAACAGAGCATGTCGGCTCGTCATTTCCTAATACGCCAATTTCTATTTCTCTTCCGCTTACGCCTTCTTCCACAACAACACGACGGTCGTATTGGAAAGCTAAGTCAAATGCTGACACAAGCTCTTCTTTACTGCGGCATTTACTAATACCAACGCTTGATCCCATGTTTGCAGGTTTGACGAAGCAAGGATATCCAAGCACTTGTTCAACATTTTCTAAGCTGTCTGCTTGTGCTTTTTCATAATCTTTTCTATTAAAGGAAAGGTACTTTGCCTGTGCGAGTCCCGCCTGAGCAAAGACATCTTTCATCATGATTTTATCCATTCCCGCTGCAGAAGCGAGAACACCATTTCCCACATACGGGATATTTAGCAGTTCAAGTAAACCTTGAATTGTTCCATCCTCACCATTCGGCCCGTGAAGTAATGGAAAGACAACATCAATTTTTTCATCTGTTGAAGCAGGCTGTGGAAACATGTTTTCATTTAAAGAAGTTGGTAAAAACGGCTTTGTTTTTTGTTCAAATTGAAGCATTTTCACATTTGATACTGGTTCAGTGAGTTTTTCTCCTCTTAGCCATTCGCCCTCTTCTGTAATGTAAATTGGATGTATATCAAACTTATCAGTATTAAGTGCTTTCGTAACTGCAAGGGCTGTTTGCAGTGAAACATTATGTTCGGCTGACTTTCCGCCGTAAACCAATCCTAAACTTATTTTCAATGGATACTCCCCCCACTAAAATTCATCTTTACTATCTTATCACTTTCAAGAGAAAATGCTCTAATTAAATTTTGTTGTTATGGAATTGAAATGATTTGTAAAGGTTGTAAGCGCCCCCCGAGCATTTGTATGTCAATCGTCTCTATTTTATATTACAATGACTTTGAAAAGGAGTTGTGACAAATTGAAGAAAATCACAAGTACTGAACAATTCAACGAGATCATTCAATCAGATAAAGAAGTGATCATTAAATTCTTTGCAACATGGTGTCCTGATTGTACAAGAATGGACATGTTCATTCCAGACATTTTAGAGACTTATGCTCATCACGAATGGTATGAAATAAACAAAGATGATTTCCCTGGGCTAGCAGAAACATATCAAGTCATGGGTATTCCTAGCCTGTTGATTTTCAAAAACGGCGAAAAAACAGGTCATTTACACAGTGCTAACGCAAAATCACCCGAAGAAGTAACTGAATTTCTTCAAGAACACATTCAATAATTGAATCAAGGGCATGGCAGAATGAACTGCTGATGTCCTTTTTTATTGCTTTTCTTTTATGTCATCCTCTTTTAACAAATCTCTACATAAGACGAGTCGTATCTCAAAAACGTTTCAACGAAGAAAAGGAATGTTTCACCGGAATTGATGACATAGATTGACAGTAATTTATTTCCTGGGAAAGAATTTATCGTCGATACAAGTGGGAATATGTCGGTTGCGTGAATTTTCCGAATGGAATCTTTACTTATGACATTTGACTTTGTATAATAGAATTGCTAAATGAAAATGATTATCAATTTCATCTGTATAAGATCTTATAGATCATTATTTTCAAAAGGAGCGATGATTGAATGTCTAAAAAGAAAATCAAAACATATCAACAGCTGATCGAGGAGAATAAAAAGGCGATCATGCGTGACCCTAATTTGATGGAAAGTATATATGAAACCATCGACAAGAAGCATCAGAAGCAGCTTGCAGTTAAACTACGATGAGCAGACAGAGCCCTGACTGCCCTTTTTGTTTGCCACCATCAAAAAATAGCAAAAGCCGATAAAATCGAGTAGCTGATTTTATCGGCTTTTGCTTTAGTGTGATTTCGCCACATGGTCTTGTTTCATCCCTAGATAAATGAGCATATAAGTGAGATAGCCCATTGTCATCGTTAAACCGCCGAAGAAAAACTGAGAAAACACAGGTTCCTCAAACGTTGTTACTGCGGCAAGGATGATCCAACTTGCATACAAATAGACCATGAACCATTTGATATTTCTTTTTAATGTATACAGAATCAAAAGACCGGCTAATGAAAAAATCCCTAGCGCTAGTCTGAAATAAACAAGATGATGAAACTGGAAGGCAAAAGACACGAACGAAAACGACAGCAACAACAAAATCGGTAAAGCCAAAATAAAATTTCTCACGATAGTGCCACCTCCATAACTCCTTGTTCATTATAAGACAAAATCAGCCTATGATCGTGAAATATAGACGGAATGTCACAAAGATGTCACGAATTTTTCTTGTTATTTGACACAATTTTTACACATTTACATCACGCTTCCAAAAAAGGAGCCAAGCTGTTCCGACAAAGAAAACGAAATGCGCAACAACAATGAATAATGAAAACAAGACGCTCATTCCATCAAATGGCGGCGGGCCTTGAAAGCTGTATTGAGTGAAGTCTGTATTGGCGAAAAGCAAGATTTTCCCCCACTGATTTTCAAACAGTGACATGATAGTCACGAGAGATTTGGCTCCATATAAAACTAAAAATGAAGTGACCAGTGCAATCAGGCTGTTTCTAAACAAACTAGAACACATAAATGCAAAGCTAGCCATCATGACAACCTCAATCCACTCAGAACCGATGACTTCAAACGTGTACTGAAATAACCGACCTGTGTCTTCGTTAAATTGAGTGCTAAAGAAAATCAGACCAAAGATAAAAGATAAGACATAGTAAAAAACAAACAAATAAATGACGAATAACACGAGTGTGATATATTTAGACAGAAAGATGTGCAGCCTTGTCTTAGGCCGTATCAATAAAAATTTGATTGTCCTTTTTTGAAACTCCGCTGAAATCATCGTCGCACCAATGACGACAGCAAACACTTGTAAAACAAACACGACATTCGTAGAATAGGCAAAATAGTTCGCTACTGTGTATTCTCCAAGACTAGATGGGACTTGTTTCATCGTTAAAGACATCACAAATTGAAAAACAACGAGTAATCCGAGTGCAATGATGGTGATCTTTTGTTTGATTAATTTTTTATGCTCATTTTTGATGAGTTGAAGCATCTGTCGTCCCGCCTTCCGTCCATTTCATAAATACCGATTCAATTGATTTCTTCTGAGGCGTCATTTCATACACATCAAAGCCAGCCAACACAAGTTGTTTGTTGAGCTCCGGCATACTCTCTTTGTTCAATTGAAGCAGGACATGCTGTCCATCAAGCTCATATGTATATCCGTGCGCATTCAGCCATGAAGACGCCTCTTCTACTGGTTGAATATTCATGAGCACCTGCTTTTGTTCATTGATATTTCTCAGATCCACAGTTGCTTTGATTTGCCCTTTTTGAATGATCATCATGCGATGACATAATTCTTCTACCTCATGCAATAGGTGAGTAGCAAATAACACAGATGTGCCCTCCTCTTGCACAAGCGTTCGTAAGTGTTCTCGGAAATCCTTCATTCCAGAGGGGTCAAGACCATTTGTAGGTTCATCTAAAATAAGTAAATCCGGTTTATGTAAAATCGCCTGTGCAATCCCAAGCCTTTGTTTCATCCCTAACGAATAGGTCTTGACCTTATGATGAATGGCATGATCTAGACGAACCCTTTTCACCACCTCATGAATACGATTTTCTGATATACCAACATGCATAGCTGCACACAGCTCAAGGTTTTCAAATCCTGTTAAATATGAATAGAACTCTGGATTCTCTATAATGGCACCAACAGAAGTCATTGCTTTTTGAAAGTGCTCATCTTGAGAATAACCATTGATGGTGATACGTCCATTGCTTTTTTTCATCAATCCCACAATCAACCTAATCAATGTCGTTTTTCCAGACCCGTTTGGTCCAAGCAGACCAACAATTTCTCCTTGCTTGATCTCCAACGTAATATCACTCAAAATGTTTCGTCTGCCTATTTTTTTATTTACTTTCTCTATTTTTAGGACGGCTGACTCCAAAGCAATTCCTCCTTCAAATGTAAAGCCTAAAGCGCCAGTCATAGCCACTTATAACTGTTAAAAGTATATCACGCAAGACAAGCTGCTCTCCCAGAATTGTTTTCAACAGAAAAAGGGCTGATTGGTCAGCCCTTTGTGCCGATTACTGTATTACTAATTGTAAACAGGTGATATGAACTTTTTAATTACTTTCTTCCTTATTTGTGACCTCCAAAACATCCAGGATAAATACAAAGATTGGAATTCCAATAATGAGACCCCAGATGCCAATATAGTGTTCTGAGAAAATCAGCACAATAAACGTGAAGAAAATAGGGAGCTCTGTTTTAGCTGACATCAACTTCGGATTCAAAAAATAAGCCTCAATGGCATGGATAATGACGATAACCAAGACAATATAAAGCACATAGATTCCGCCTCCAAGTGTATACGCAATAATACTCAATGGAATAAGAGAAATGACCACACCAGCGACTGGAATCAAGCCTAGCAAAAAAACCATGACTGCTAATCCAAATAATTGCGGGAATCCCATGATACCAAGGGCAATCGTTGTTAATACACAATTAACGGTCGCAATAATAAATTGAGCTTCGAGTACCTTCCCAAACGTTCTGGAAAATTTACGACCAAAGAAGGCAAGTTCATGATAGAATACAGAGATTTTGCTCGTTTTAAATTTATTCATAAATTGAATGAGGCGTTCCTTTTCAAATAAGAAGAACATGCTTAATATTAAGGACATAATAACCTGAATACTGAACGTGCTAAGATCTGTTAAGTATGTATAGAGGAAATTGAACCCTTTCTCAAAAAAAGATGAAATTTTAAAATCTCCGAATACGTTTGTGATGACATCAAAGAAGGGTATATCTTGTGGATGATCTGCAATTTTCTTACCTAGACGAAATAACTGCTCAACCTGTTTGATGATGATTGGCACAAAAACAAATCCACCAAATGTCAATCCACCAGCTAGGAGAATGTACAAAATGGTAATAACCGATTTCTGTCCTATTTTCAGAAAGCGATTTAAAAAGCATCTAATGACTTCTTCTAAACGATTCATTAAAAAAGTGAATATGAAGGTCAAGAGAATTAAATTCATCATTCCTCTTAATAGATATAATATCGTGGCCAATACTACAAATACTGAAAACCGTTTGACACCGGGTTTTTCAAACCATTTTAAAAATGCCGCCATTAAGTTACACACCTGCCAGGACTAAAGTCTATTTTTCATCGCATCTGATATACATTATATCGGATCTTTCTGTAAATTATATAACAAACGGTCAATGAGTTCTTACGATTCGTTCTATTTTTATGAAGGTTTAAGGTAACAAGAAAAAAACCGAACCCATGTAGAACATAAGGTTTCGGTTTTTGATTGTTTTTATACTACACAGCCTGCTTGATATTCCGCATTTCCTGAAGTGCAATTTTGCTTTTATGTTCGTCAAATTCACCTTCACTTTTCGCAACAATGATTGTTGCAATTCCATTTCCAATTAAGTTTGTGATGGCTCTTCCTTCACTCATAAATCGGTCGACACCAAGAAGCAGTGCAAGCCCTTCAAGCGGAATGACCTGAAGTGCAGCAAGTGTAGAAGCCAGCACGATAAATCCGCTTCCTGTCACCCCAGCCGCCCCCTTTGAAGTAAGCATAAGGACAAGGATAATGGTCATCTGCTGACCGATTGACAGGTCGACACCAAAAACTTGGGCTAAGAATACAACGGCCATCGATAAATAAATAGAGGTTCCATCTAAGTTAAATGAATAGCCTGTTGGAATGACAAGCCCAACAACGGATTTAGAACAGCCATATCGCTCCATTTTATCCATCATTCGTGGCAGTACAGATTCTGATGAGCTTGTGCCAAGTACAATGAAAATTTCATCCTTAATAAAACGAAGGTAGCTGAACAAGCTAAAGCCATACATCTTACAAATGATGTTCAATACAACAAAAATGAATAAGAACATGGTTAAGTAAACGGACAACATCAGGCTCCCAAGTTGTTTCATAGATCCGAGACCAAAGTGACCAATTGTATAAGCCATTGCACCGAATGCACCTAATGGCGCGGCACGCATGATATATCCAATGATTTTGAAAAAGACAAGTGACAGCTTATCAAGCCAATCGATGATCTCTTTCCCCTTCTCACCAAGTGCTGCAAGCGCTATTCCGAATAAAATAGAGAAGAATAAAACCTGTAAAATGTCTCCCTTTGCAAAAGCATCTACCATGTTAGATGGCACAATGTGTGTGACAAATTCTATCCAGTCAATTCCCTTTCCCCCACCTTGGGTATACTGCGAGACATCCCCTTTTTCAAGCTTACTATAGTCAAGACCCGCTCCCGGCTTCATGATATTCACAACAAGAAGACCGATCACCAATGCAAGAGTTGTGACAACTTCAAAATAAATAAATGCTTTTCCGCCGACCTTTCCAACCTTTTTCATATCACCCATTTTGGCAATACCAAGTACAATTGTTAGGAAAATAATCGGTGCGATCACCATTTTAACTGCGTTGATAAATGTATCACCAAGCGGTTTCATTTCCTTCCCAACGTTCGGCCAAACCATCCCTACAATAATCCCGATGATGACGGCTGAAATGACTTGAAAGGTCAGGTTCTTTAAAAGCCTCTTCATACACTTCCTCTCCTCACCCTTTAATGTAAACGCTTAACCCATCTCTGTAGATAAATGATAGCGATTTCAATCAAGGCTGAGAAGCTTATGAACATATCGTACATTTTGGTCTTTTTGGTCTATTAGTCAGAATGTACGATATATTTATTTACAGGTCTTCCTACCCCGCCATATTGCATATCTATTTTCAGCTCGCCTTCTTTCACAAGAAAGTCTAAATATCGGCGTGCTGTGACACGGGCAATGCCAAGCGCATTTGCGACTTGTTCTGCTGACTGTGCTCCTTCTTGCAAACTCATATATGCTTTAATTTCGTTCATCGTATGCACATTCAGCCCTTTAGGGAGCCATGATTCTTCCTGCTTAACGGCAGGCTTTCGTATGATATCGTCCAGCATCTCCTGAGAAAATTCTGTTGCGGTACGAATCTTTGATTGAAAGGCTTTATAGCTTTCAAGAGATGCCTTCATCCGTCCAAATTTAAACGGTTTAATGATATAGTCTCGTGCACCGTTTTGGAGCATAACAGCTATGGTTTCTTTGTCCTTTGCTGCGGAAATCACGATCACATCAACCTGCATCTTCTGCTTTCTGATTTCTTGTAGCGTTTTCACCCCGTCTTTTTTTGGCATATAAACATCAAGCACAACAAGATCTGGACGAACCTCTTTTATGAGCTGAATGCCTTGTTCACCATTCCCTGCCACAGCCACTACTTGAAAGCCAGGAACACTCATAATAAACTCTTTATTGACTTCTTGTACCATCGGATCATCTTCAATTAATAGCACCTTGATATGAGTCATCTGTCTCTCTCCTCTATTGTCATTGGGAATTCGATTGAGAAGGTGGTACCAATGCCGATGCTTGATGTCACTTCTACATTTCCCATCCCTTTGTCGATAATCGTCTTTACAATATACAGTCCATAACCTGTTCCGCCTTCTTTGCCATGTGTGAACCCTTTGTCAAAAATATGAGGAATCATCTCCTCCTCGATTCCAGACCCATTATCTTCAATCAGAATCGCTAGTACATCCTCCGTCTGATCAATACTAATGGAGATCTTTTTGTATTCACGCTCAACTGTATCAAAGGCTGCAAAGGCATTCTCAATAAAATTACCAAGAAGTTTCGTCATATCGTGCTGATCTAAACGATTGGGAAAATCTCGCAGACAGCTATTCTCATCTACTTTGACTTTTATGCCAAGCTCTTTGCCTCTTCTAATCTTGCTCATTAAAAGACCCACCACCGCATCATGCTGAATGACCCGATGAAGAAAGTCAGTGACATGTTCCTGTTCTTCTGTCGTTTGAAAAGCCAGTTCCAAAGCCTGATTCGTTTTCCCAAGCTGAATCAATCCCGCAATGGTATGAAGCTGATTCATATGCTCATGATTTTGAACTCTCAGGCCATCAACGAAGTTCTTAACCCCTGTTAGTTCCTCTGCCAATTTGGCTGCCTCTGTCCGGTCTTGGAAAATAGCCACTGCACCGATGATCTTCTTTTTCATCACAATTGGAATCCGGCTGCTCATGATTCGTTTTCCACTCATATGAATTTCTTCATTGTAGACCGGTTCTGCTCGCTCAATGATTTCAGGCAGCCTCGTATCCGCCAATACATCCCATATATTCCGACCAACCACATCACCTGTTACCCCAAAAATCTGCTTTGCCTTTTCATTAAAAATAGTAATCATGTGCTGATTATCTATGGCGATGACCCCTTCATTGATAGAGTGAAAGGTTGCAGTACGTTCCTCTAGCATCCTCACAATCTCATGCGGCTCCAGCTTAAACATTTGCTGTTTAATATGACGGGCGAGTAAGAATGAACCGACAAGCCCGAAACTTAGCGTCAGCAGCAAGATCATGATGATATCCCGCTTCATTTCTGCTAATATATCCGTCATGCTCGGTAACGTTCTTCCTACAAGGACAACCCCTATTTGATGAAACGTTTCATTTTTCACCGGATAGAATGCTCTTATCGCTGTTCCCAGCTCTCCCTCTGCTTCTGAGAAATAAATATGCTCTGCGAAAGCCGGTTCTTCATCTGTTCCCTCTGAGCGCTGACCAATTCTCGTCTTGACTGGATGCGTTAATCTGATGTGATCCATATCCATCACCACAATATAGTCAGCGTCTTGGATAATACGAATCTCTTCAATTGCATGTTGTAAACGAGAACGTTCCTTTGCCTGATTAGCTAATGCCTGCTTCACCTCGCTCATTTCAGCGACGGTTCTCGCTGTATTCATGAGTCTTTTCCGGAGCTCTCTTTCCTCCGTTTGCTTTATCCCGCCTACAAGAACAATTCCTCCGATGAAAAGTGCAAAAATAACAACGAAATAAGTCAAGATAGTGAGCTTCCACCTAATGGATAATTGATGTAATTTCAATTGATTTCTCAACATTTTTTCACCTGTATCTTTACGGATTCTTCCTCTGTCAAGTATGCTTGACATAAGGGAAGGGGGAGCTGTCGCATGAAGAATTTACTTGCCTATACGTTGTTGCTGATCATTGGTATTGTAACCGCTTTATACTTTGGTTCTTATCATATGATGCCGAAATCAGCTACTATATTTGATGATGAACAGATAGGGCTGAAGGACCAGCTTGTATTTAAATTTAGTCATGTCGTTGCTGACAATACACCGAAAGGGCTGGCTGCAAAGAAGTTTGCTGAGCTGGTGCATGAGAAATCTGATGGAAAGATCACCATTCAAATTTTTTCAAACGGGAGCCTTTATTCCGATATTGAAGAGATTCATGCACTGAAAGAGAACCAAGTCCAGTTTATCGCTCCGTCTACCTCTAAGCTTGGCATGCTGTCACCTGAATGGTTAGCACTCGATCTTCCCTTTGCTTTTCCTAATTATGATGCTGTTCAAGAAGGATTGAATGGTGCAATTGGACAGAGATTGTTTAGCACTTTGCAAAAAGATGGGCTAAAAGGAATGGCATATTGGACAAATGGATTTAAACAAATTACCTCTAATAAAAGCCCGATCAAACTACCAAGTGATCTAAAAAATCAATCACTTCGCATCATGCAAAGTGACATGATTGAAAAACAATTCAAACTTCTTGGCGCAAAGCCATATCAAGAATCATTCAACTCCACGTTTCAGCTATTAGAAATGAAAAAGGTAGACGGTGAAGAAAATACAATTTCAAATATTTATTCAAAAAAATTCTATCATATACAAGACTATATGACGATCAGTAATCATGGTTATTTAGGGTATGTTGTCTTGACGGATCAATCATTCTTTGAACGCCAAACACCTGAAACGAAGCGAATTTTACTTGAAGCAATGGAGGAAACAACTGCGTGGAATGAAAAACATGCGGAACAACTAAATAAAGATCAGTTGAAGGAAATGAAACGTGAATCACCTATAGCAATCCACGAATTAACACAAACAGAGCGAAAAAAGTGGGTGAAAGCTTTCGATCCTTTATATGATGAAGCTGAAAAAACCATCGGTTCTACCTTGGTGAAACAGATTCGTGAGCTTCAGACACGTTATGAAAACTCCCAAATCAATGCCTTGCAAGCAGAAAATGAATAGCAAATCAAAAAAAATCCCTTGTGCAGCTAAGGGATTTCAGATTGTTCACAAGAGATTTTTTTATGCCCTGAACTCACGCTGTTTTTGTTGCGTGATTTCCTCCAGCCTTGCTAAAATTCTGCGCTTTCGATATTGCATGATGCCCGTTTCGGCAATTCCCTTTAATTGTGAGCGGTTGGACACTGCTCCGAACAAAATACCCGCAATTGGGACAAGCTGAAATAATTTCTTCCAGCCAAATGAATCTCGGTAGTTAAACACCACCTCACGCCATCCTTGTATTTGAGAAATCATATTTTCGCGCTTTCCTTCAGAGGCATGATAGCTCTTCAGCTCTTTTAATATTGATTTTTTTCCCACCACATCAGCAGCGTTTAGCTGCAAACATTTAATGATAAATACCCGCTCTTCCTTGTTTTTCGGATCATATCCATAGGTGACGGCAATATCCTGTAATGTTTTCAATGATAGTCCTAACACAACCGGGATATCTGCCGCTAGTGTAAACATGCCACCAACCCCTGTTGTCGCACCTTGAACAGTGGCTAAATTTGCTCTATTTTTCCCCATATGTTCACTAATGGTATCCATGACTTCGATAGGGGCTTTTTGAATATCTTCTATGCTATGAATGGACTCGCCGGCACATTTTGCTTGAAATTGAAGAATAATTCCTTTTTCCGAAGTCAAATACACACCGCCTGATTGAATGTAGTGCCCCATTTCATCTAATAACACGCCGATTTTCTTTTGAATAAAGGCAGGAGTCAGCTTGTCCAACATTTGAAATGGAAGACGGCTGAGTTTCTCCCAGAACCACACCTTTTGTTGTTCTTGCTCCCATTTTTCAATTTCCTTTAATTGTGCTTTTAACCACTCTCTTTCCTCCATGCCTTCTTCCTCCTTAGATGTCGATCGTCATTTTCTGTTATTATACACATTCCACCTCCATCATACGTATAAAATATTGAAGCGGTTCCGAGAGGTTTAAATTTCTTTCAGAACGGTTATTGTTAAATAACAATCAAAAGAGGAGTGATCCATATGTTAGGATTTCTGATTTCATTAGTTGTTGCGATTGTCATTGGTCTCATTGGCAGTGCACTCGCTGGAGGTAGTATTCCCGGAGGATGGTTTGGGTCTATGATTGCTGGGCTTGTAGGGGCTTGGATTGGTCATGGGTTACTTGGAACGTGGGGTCCTAGCCTTGCAGGCTTTGCGATCATTCCAGCGATCTTAGGAGCTGCTATTTTTGTTATTATTTTAAGCTTGATTTTCCGCAGTGTTGGATCAAGGTTTTCTTAAATCAAAAAAAGAGGAAGCAGAGGGACACCGCTTATCATGGCGGTGTTTTTTTCTGCATTTGATTAACATAGCATCTATTTTCTTCACTTACATATGATAAACAAATATATTAGTTCAGATAGTTGACAATTCTTCCTGAGGAGAATATGATGATTAAAAATTGCATAGAGGAAACTTTTTGTGCCGAAGTAAAACTTCGTAGAATTTAGGTGATGACATATGACAAATAAATATATCGAGGCACAAGCACAAATGTCAGTAGCTGCTCAGCATGCACTTGAAGGAAAGGTCAAAGGGGTTAGAAGGCTTCTTCCTTTTCTCGGACCCGCTTTTATTGCTGCCATTGCTTATATTGATCCAGGTAACTTCGCCACCAACATTGCCGCTGGCTCAAAATATGGTTATCTTCTATTGTGGGTCATTCTCATATCGAATCTCATGGCTTTGCTCATCCAGTCTTTATCCGCAAAGCTTGGAATAGCTACAGGTAAAAATTTACCTGAAATCGCACGTGAAGAGTTCCCTAAGCCTGTCTCCATTGGTTTATGGATTCAAGGAGAGCTCGTGATCATCGCTACAGACTTAGCCGAATTTATCGGGGCTGCACTTGGTTTATATCTGCTTTTCCGCATTCCTTTGCTTGAAGCATCCATGATTGCTGCAATCGGTTCTTTTGCAATTTTGGAGCTACAAAGAAGAGGTTACAGAGCACTAGAAGCTGGAATCACCAGTATGCTGTTCGTAGTCGTGATTGCTTTCGCTGTGCAAACATTTGTCGCAAAGCCTGATATTGCGAGTGTCGCTGGCGGACTCTTGATTCCAAGGTTTGATGGAGCAGATAGTGTGTTACTTGCAGCAGGAATATTAGGCGCCACAGTCATGCCGCATGCCATCTATTTGCATTCAGCCTTAACCCAAAGGAGAGTCGTCGGCAGAACAGAGAAAGAGAAAAAACTCATTTTCCGCTTTGAGTTTTTAGATATTCTGATTGCCATGCTTGTCGCTGGTGCGATCAATGCAAGCATGTTGATTGTGGCTGCTGCTTTATTTTATAAAAATGGCTTATTTGTTGAAGATTTAGATGTCGCCTTTCGACATTTTGATACACTAGCGGGTCCTGTATCGGCGATTTTATTTGGTGTTGGACTGCTTGTGGCCGGTCTTTCAAGCTCTTCTGTCGGTACATTATCAGGCGATATTATTATGCAGGGCTTTATTCAATATCGCATCCCGCTGTATGTACGCCGTCTGATTACAATCATTCCCCCTATTGCGATCATTGCATCTGGGGTGAATCCGACATCTGCGCTTGTCATGAGCCAAGTGATCTTATCCTTTGGCATTGCTTTTGCTTTAATCCCTTTGATACTATTTACAAGTAAAAAACGAATTATGGGCGATTTGACGAATGCATGCTGGGTGACAGGAATATCTTGGGTGATAGCAGCTCTTGTTGTTGCACTGAATGTATTTTTAATTGTTGATACCTTTATGTAAAAGACAGTGATTCTGCTGTCTTTTTCTTTCGATTGGGCTATGGTAAAATTTCCACGAGAGGATGTGGGCATATGTTTTTGTATCAAGATCAAGATTTATCAATGCGTTTGCTTGAGCCCAGAGACGCAAGAAGTCTGTTTTTGCTCATCCAACGTTCGAGACAACATTTGCGTGAATGGATGCTTTGGGTTGATTCGACACAAACGGAAGAAGACAGCATGGCTTTTATTCAAAGTGCAATGCAACAAGCCTTGAAAAACAACGGATTTCAAGCAGGCATCTGGTCACATGGCGAACTCGTTGGAATCATTGGCACACACCAGATTGACTGGATGAACCGAACCGTTTCCATTGGCTATTGGCTTGGTGAGGGCTATCAAGGGAAAGGACTCATGACAAAAGCGTGCAAAGCCGTCATTCAATATTTATTTGAAGAATGCGGATTGCATCGAATTGAGATTAGAGCGGCTGTAGATAATATGAAAAGCAGGCGCATCGCAGAGCGATTATCATTCTCTCTTGAAGGCATCCTCAAGGAATGTGAATGGCTTGGTGACCATTTCACAGATCATTGTGTATACGCACTTTTGCAGCCGGAATACACCAAACTAAAAGCTCATCATTGAATCAACCTATTTAATTGTGTCGATTGCATGAACTATTTTACAAAGTGAAGCTTTGTTATATCAGTTGTGATCGTCATCTGATAAAATAGAAGGAAAAATCGAGGTATGACGTATGTCTCTTATTATTTTATTTTACTTATGGATTGTTCCTTTATTATTTGGCATTTTCTTTTCATTCATGACAAAGAAAGCCACATACAAACGCCGCTTTGTTCCATCTTATTGTATGGTGGGGCTCAGTATCGTTTTTCTCATCTTGGCACTTGTCTTTTCTGCCAGCCATTTTCTATTCATTTGTGGTATATTCCTATTTGCCACAACACTTGTTGGCACAGGCATTCCATTATTTTTAGCCTTTACAAAAACACGTTGACAAAAAACCACCTTTTCGCCGTAAAAAGGTGGTTTCTTTTTATTTCTCTGGCATGCTGTAGGTAACAGAAGAATCTGGATTTTCTTTGATTGCCTTTATAAATCTTGCAAGATCTCTGCTGCTCGATCATTTGAGTCATACTTTCCGAGTGTTTTGTTCCAATCTAAAGAACCGCTTCCTATGATTCCTGTAATTTTTTTGCCCTGCATAGTGACCTCTTTTATAATGACCACACTTTGATTTCCAGTTGGGGTACGCGGATAAAAATTGAGCTTAATGGGAACGTGTTCGAGGAGGTTACCCTTTTAAAAATGTGAATAGTTATCATAGTCGATTAAAAGGCTGGTTAAATAGGTTTTAATGGTGTGGCTACTAAGTACCTAGACCATTCTTTGAGTTGGGTTTAATTTCTAGACCAAATTAGGGATTTAAATGACGACACAACTGATAATAAGATGATTGTTGAGAGCTGCTTTTCTCTACTAATGAGACCTATGATAAAATTAGGTTATCAAAATATAGAATTAAAAGGTGTGATGGGCAATTGCTGGGATTACCGAGAGGGGAAGTTTTTTTAGTTCCTTGGTCTACTGAGTGGGCAAAAGAATTTAAAACAGAAAAGAAACAGATAATAGGTGTTATTGGTCAATACACGGTGAACATACACCATATTGGAAGTACAGCAGTCAAAGGTTTAAGCGCTAAGCCAATTATTGATATTGCAATTGAAATAGATAATTTTCTTGATGGAGAAAAATTTGTAACAGCATTGGAAGGACTCGGTTACTCATATAGAGGTACAAATGTATTACCAGAAAGACACTACTTTAACAAAGGTGAACCAAGAACACATCAAATCCATATGTACCAAAGAGACAATAAGTATTTATTAGAACAGTTAAATTTCAGAGATTATTTGAGAAATAACGAACAAGCAAGAAATGAATACCAACACCTTAAACTTAAACTATCAAGTTTAAATAAAAATGACAAACACAAATACGCAGATGAAAAGACTGATTTTGTTAAGTCAATTATTGGAAAAATTGGAACTCCTAATTAAAGGAGTCCCTTTTCCTTGTCATAAAATCAACATTATTCTTTAACATAGCTTTAAAAAGAATACACACTAGTATCATCTTAGTGTCATGTTTAGATAACTAATAATTCAACCTGAATATTTCTAGAATTTTCTCTTTCCATATTCACAACAGCTCTAAATTCCTTCGTTTCAATTATATTTTCATAAGGTTCATCAACCCTATAATGGTGTTCAGCTATTGTCCCTTCTTTCTTCATATTTACACTGGTAGCATTCAATGTAATTTCAAAACTTTCATATACTCCATCTATAACATTTTTCATACACCCTATACACTCATCCACTTCTTCTGATGAAATATCTTGTATAAAATCTGAGAAAATACTTATTTCTTCTGGTAAAACTATCTCTAAATCACCAAATCGATCTTCCTTAAATTCATATGATTATCATCACCTTATATATTATTTTTTATATAGTGGCTATGCTGTAGCTATTCAAGTATATCTCTATTTTAATTCCTGATGATGTTACCCCTTTAAGCTTATTAGGACCTATCTATTTTTTATTTTGGTAAGCTTCATCAATAGCTTTTAAAACATCAACAAATTGTTTTAAAAATTGATCAGAGGTAAAAAGGCTCATTCCCCTTCTTTGTTGAAGTTAGAATAAGCCTTTAAAGGTTAGCAAACATGCTTGTCAATTTTTTTAGTATTTGATTTATTGTTTTTATTATGAGATCAATCTATCCATTGCAATACTTACTTGCTTAATTATTATGGATAGGTATAATTTATTGTTCGTCTCCTGTCAAACTATATTTTTCAACTATTTTTCTTAATATCTTACTAATAATTTTCTCATCTTGAGGATACTCTTTGATATACGTATTACAGGCTTGCTCAAGATAATAATAGAATGTCTGATAATCTACAATAATCTCCTCATCATGAAGTGCAAACATTACTCCTTGAAATGGCTCCTCGTCGGCTTCAAGATCATTTGAAAAAGTGCAATCAACAGCATTAATACCATAACCTACCCCCGTAGATAAATGCTGAATAATTTTTACAAAGCTATCATCAGTGATTGCATTGAAAAAAGCCACTACAGGAAAATGTTCATCTCTTAACATTTGAGATTCTAAAATTTTTCTATTCATATTATTTGAATCCTTTCAACTATAATTCGGGATAAAACGATGTCACTTCTCCATTCTTATCTGTATACCCTCTCCATTTTATCCCTTTACCGTCATAACCTTGCCACTCCCTACCTAAAACGCCTCTTGAAAAAGCATTATCTACTGCTTCTTTTCCTCGTTTAATAAACTCTTCATCAGAGATTAATTTGGGGTCATAAACAGTTTTATCAAATGACTTTTCTCTCCATCCTGTTTTTTGGCCAGTTTTAGCATCTAGCGAAGGGACTTGGTATGTTATTTTCTCCACTCCTGGCAAAGTGTCATGTTTCTTCACATTTAAGATATTTACATCATTTTTCATAAACTCATCTCTGTTATGCGCCCCACCAATACCTCTTCTCCTTGGAACATCGGGGTCAACTTTTCTTATATGTTCCTCTAAGCTAGGTGAGAACTTAACTTTACCTGTACCCTTAGCCCCCATCTTCCCATGAAACCCTTTCACCCCAAACGGCAAAAGCATTCCAAGTGCCGCATTCATACTCGCTTCCTGCTGTTCTTTTGAGATCTTGTTCCCAAAAATGCTTCTTGTTCCTTCGCAATCTTGCGGGCTTCTTTCTGTTCTTTTTTGATTTTTAAATATTCAGAAGTTTGCTTCTCAATATCGTCTTTTGCCTTGTAGATTTCGCTATTTTGATACGCTTTCTTATCAAAATTCATCGGTGAAATGGTTTTTCCGTTATTTGTCGCATTCATCATTTCGGCGTACAATGCCATTGTAGCCTGCTCTTCAGTCTCTGACAAAGCATATTCATCTTTTAGATGTTGGTCTAATTCGTTTAAATCTTTTACGGTCTTTTTCCGTTCGTCTTCGGCATCCGTTATCTTTTCATCAAAGATTTGATCATCAAACACATCAAGAGAGATGAGATCATCTATGTCCTGAAAAATGGTTTCCAGTGCCTTCTTTTGATCAGATACAATACTTTTGGCGTTTTTTAACCCCATCTCTACCTGATTTTCTAAAAAGTGTTCATCAATAAAAGTATCACCGCCGAAATTGGCATCTTCAAGTGTACCCGCAACACCTTCGTGGAAGACTTTTTGTTTATCTATAAAGCTAATCAACATGTCCACATTTCCAGCAAGCTCTTGATAAAAACTTTTAATATTGTCGGCACCTTTTCCCGTGAAATCATCACCGAGATTGGCTACACCTTGTAATGCGTGCTTCAAATCTATCATTTGTTCCCGAAGTTCCTGATAGTGCTTCGCTCTTTCTTCCATAGCGCTTGTTAGTGCTTTGGCATCAAGTATTTTATTCAGGGGAAATCACAGCCCTTCATTATTGATCACAAAGTCTATTTTACCTTTCTCAACAAATTGGAAAAATAGGATTTAAGTTACAAAAATGATTATCAAACATTCCAAAAAATAAAACAAGTAATAATTGAGTCGATTTCTTATGAATTCAAAAAAGTCAGCCCTCTTTTTTGAAGACTGACTGCGTTTTATATTTAGAAAAACGTTTTAAACTTTTCTTAAGTGGAGGAATGTCCATCTCACCTTTTTCAAAGATTTTTTCATTACGTATTTACTGATGCTAGCTGCTTGTGTGTACGTAAAATTTTTCTAGGAAATGGCGGTTCATTGTGCTTTTGCATCATATCATCTGTCAACTTGCTCACGCTATTTTTTAAAATGGTATGGCAGCGTAGCGACAACAATATCTCGCTTCCATAATAAGCGTAATCTTAATAAAAAAGCGGATTGATTGTGTAAAATGGTATGCCATCTTTTTTTAGGTATGAATTGAGGCACGAGTACCATTACTCTATATTGATGTGCATTTGCTTTTGCTTCAACCGTTTCAAGAAATTTATCAAGTGGATGAATAAGACTTCGATAAGATGAGTGAAGCAACACAAGTCGCACATCACTATGAAGCTTTTCCCAATCCTCTTCAATTTTCTTGTCATGCTCTTTGTCAAAGGAAACATGAACGGCTATGACTTGATTTGATAAAGATTTCGCATAATGTATAGACTGCTCTACAACACGTGTCACACCTGCTATTGGCACAATGATCACATTCCCTTTGATTTCAATAGGCGCAGTTTCATTCAATAGACGCAATTGTTCTCCAACTGCAAGGTAATGTCTTTTAATCGAATAAAAGATTAACAGAACAATTGGCATGAAAACGAAAACAGGCCATACGAGATGGAACTTCGTCAAAATAAGAATCATGAGAACAGTGAAAGAAATAAGTGCCCCCAAAATATTAATCGGCATTTTCGTTCTCCATCCTTGCGGTTTTTCGCGAATCCATTTCACACACATGCCCGTTTGAGATAGGGTAAATGGAATAAAAACACCGACCGCATAAAGCGGGATAAGATGTTCTGTCTTTCCATCAAACAACCATATCAGTAGCATGGATGCTACGCCTAAAAAGATAATGCCGTTGGAGTAACCAAGTCGATCTCCTCTCACCGTAAACATTCGAGGCATATATTTATCCTTGGCTAAATTGACAGCCAGTAAAGGAAAAGCTGAAAAGCCGGTGTTTGCTGCTAATATGAGAATCAGAGCTGTGACAGCTTGAATCACATAATAGAAAAATGTACGCCCAAATGTTTCTGATGCAATCTGTGAAACCACCGTCTCTTCTGGTTTTGGGGAAATTCCAAAACCAAAGGCAAGCAGTGTCACACCGATAAATAGTACAGCTAGCAATCCACCCATCATCAATAATGTTCTCGCTGCATTTTGTGCAGCAGGTTTTTTAAATGACGGAATTGTATTTGAAATGGCTTCTACTCCAGTCAAAGCAGAACAACCGGATGAAAAAGCTTTTAATAAAATAAATAATGTAATACCTGATACGTGTGTACCAAATGCTGTATGCTCAGGTGCTGACGGCACTTGCCCTGTTAATAGTTTAAAGCACCCGACTCCGATTAAAATGAGTAATGAAAATACAAACAGGTAGACAGGATAAGCCAAAATAGATGCCGATTCCGTTAGTCCTCTAAGGTTTAACACCATGATTACTAAGACAAGAACAATTGATATCACCACATGAGATGGATAGAGTGCTGGAAAAGCTGATGTGATGGCATCCGTTCCGGCTGATATACTTACTGCAACAGTCAATATATAGTCAACCAACAAAGATCCGCCAGCGATTAATCCTGGTTTTTCACCTAAATTTCTTCTTGATACGACATATGCACCACCGCCTTCTGGATAGGCATAAATAATTTGGCGGTAGGATAGAATCAAAGCCATTAAAAGAATTAATACACAACCTGCGATTGGGATAGAGTACCAAAACGCTGCCGCGCTGACCACTGATAGAACAATCAAAATTTGTTCAGTACCATAAGCAACCGACGACAATGCATCTGATGACAATAATGCCAAAGCTTTGATTTTAGATAGTTTTTGTTCTCCTGCTGCTTGTGATTTTAATGGTTTACCAATTAAAATACGTTTCATCAAACTGTACATGTATTGCCGCTCCTTTAGTGTCAAACGATTTCATAAACATAAGATAGATCATCAAAAAGACACAGAGGCAATAGAATGCCCCTGTGCCAATTTTTAAGGTCACAGGTTGGTCTTTGCTCTCTTTAACGCTTACGAGGTTAGCTGACGGATTCGGGCGCATGAGAATTTGCCCTACCTTAAAAAGGATTCACCCCATGTGATATTTATTTCACTACCACTATTGGTTCCCCCGCTCATCAAAATGATTCAGCGATTGGTCTTTTATAAAAGAGATCATACTCCCGTTTGACACCAAAGTAAAGAGATTTTTTCAAGGTCTTATGACCGTTTACGACTCCGTTTTTTTGCGGTTTTTACGCACGAAATAGACAATCATCATAAGCACAAGAACAATAAGACCAGCCATCAATCCAAAGTATATCCAAGATGCATTTTCACTTTGTTCACCTGTTTTTTTATCGGTCGATGTGCCGCTGACCATTTGATGATTGGAAAATATTTCTTTGTTTTTGTTCTCTATTGCAACCGTTGCTGTATTCGTATTTGTTTGAAGGAAATCAATGACTGTTTTTGAGATGGCTGCGTCTGATGCGTTCATTCCAGAAAATACCGTCATTGTCTGTTCTTTATTCCAAACAGATGGCTGCGTCCATACGACACGAGCAGTTGTCTCATTGATCATGCCAAATGAGGATACATCATATCGACCCTTTTTAGTAGGAACTGTTAACTTACTTGCTTTTTCTTTTAAAAGCGGAAACACCTGTATTCCACCAATGAAGATTAGCGAATGACTTTTCAATTGTTTATTTGTCATGCTCGATCCTTTGACCAATTGATATTGAGTGACTTCAGGCTGACTAAACGATTCTGACAGCATCGCCATTTGTTCGATGGTTTCACGCTTGATTTGATCTGGCACCACAATCAATGTTTTTCCTTGTTTTGTTGCTGAAGTAAAAGGAAACGGCCATGTCGACAAGTCTGGTGTATCGCTTTGTGTTCCTTCTGGTATTTGAAGAGAACTGTTCTGATCTATGAAAATCCAGCCCGCTTCATCTGTATATTTACACGATTCCATGTTTTGAAATCCACTTGTGACAAATTGCAAATCTATATATTCATTTTTTTGAAGAACTTGTGAATTGACGGGTATGGACACATGATAGAAACCATCCGCATCTTTGTTTCCTAGCTTAGTTAAAGGTACGGCATGCGGTTCGTCATTAATCATGACGGTTAATCGTTCTGCTTTGCTAGCAGCATCGGATCTTTTGAATATCAAATTTAGCTTTGCACCCGATTTTTGGTTAGCAATGAGCGCTTTCGGATAATAATAGTGATCAGATGTTGTCTTCTTTGTCCCAACTGTCACATCACCCCCGCCAAAGTCTTTTAAACGAATGGTATGAGATGGGTTCGATGTTTGAGATGTGATCTTTTGAAGCATTAAGTCAGTACCAGTTAGTTGACTAGTAAGCTCTGGTTGAGTCAGCACATTCATTTTTTGAGCGATTGTGCTTGGTTGATTAGATGTCACGAATAAGATCGGCTGTTCTTTTTTCTTTGCTGCAAGGACTCTGACAGCCAAAGTTAAATGATCGCTTTCTGTCTTAATCCTAGCTTTTTGTTCGATTGATTTTATACGTCCTTTCCAGCTTCCTTTTGCCCCCACCACAATCGTTGGATGTGCGATTTGTTTGATATTCTTCTCTTGTATGAGTCTGACGTCTGCATGACGATCTTTGTTTTTCAATGTGCGGTATAACTTAATCGCTGCTTCTATTTCAGCTTCATCAGGCTCATTTGGAAGAACGACATCAGTTTGTTCCTTCTTATCACTAGTTTGGATAAACGGATACGGGAAGCTGTCTAATGAGATATCCTTGGACGGAGTTCCGGCAAATTTCAGCTCGCTATCAGGATACACTTTCAGCCAATTTGCCGGTGTTTCTTGATTGATACAAACACCCTCTTTTAAAACACCATAAAATGTGAACTGAATACGATGTAAGCCTTTCTTCAATTGTGCTTTGGTCAATTTGATTTGAATGGATTTCTTTTGACTTTTCCCCCATACGGAAATTGTTTGCTCAATCTCTCCATCAATCATCACGGTAAATGATGAAGGCGAAATGAGTAATGGCGAAGCCTCTATATTCAAAACAAGTGTGCTTTCCTCTACTTTTTCTTCATTAATTTGATAGGAGAATTCGATACGATCTTCTTCTCCATATAACGTGACAACATCTTCTGATAAATGTTGTGTTGTTTCTTTTTTACTACCGTTGGATGAACTGATCCAGTCATCTTTCACTTGAATTCGATTTGATGCTGCCAATGCTTGACCTGCCGAGAAAAAAGGTTGAATGGCGAGAGATAATACGAAAATAAAGGTCATCCATTTTACAGATTTCAATTTGTCACCCGCTTTTCTTTTGTTGTTGATTGTAACGCTCGGTTTTATACCATTTCACTTCTTGTTTCAATAATCGACTCTTAGCCTCTGCAAATAAGGAATACACTACAAGTGCGATCCACACTTGTGAATATGTGAAATACATGAGACATATGATGAGAACGTTTTGTTTGGTCAGCTCGGTTTTCTCAATGCTTAATGTAATCATCACTTCTGTTAAAAAGAGAAAGAACGCCAGACCCCAAAGGATGAGCGCTACAGCCCCTACAGATAAATGAAGATCAACAAATACATTCACGATAAATATTCCATTCGAGAGCAGCACACCAAAGAAAAATAAGAAATACGTAAAGAAGAAATAAAACAAATCAAAAATCATCCGTTTTCGTTTAAGCTTCGTGAATTGACCTAAAAATTTGAGTACAACGTATTGATTGCCTCTTGCCCAGCGTGTCCGTTGCCGCCACCAGACCTTCCATGTTTCCGGCTCTTGCTCCCATGTGATAGCTGCAGGGAAAAATCGAATAACATACCCTAGGTTATAGACCCTGATCGTTAATTCTGTGTCCTCTGCAAGAGCATGAACATCCCAGCCGCCAAGCTCCTCTAAAATATGCCGGCGAATGGCGAAGTTTGTACCAGGGATTGTGGCGATGCCGAACCATTTCCATCTACCGCCCTGAGCCATCCACTGGAAGCAGATGGTTTCAATATTAATGAATTTTGTAAGGAGATTTTGGGCAGCATTGATCACCCTAAATTTTCCGACTACAGCGCCAGCTTTTGGGTCATTCAATAAACCAAGAACTAAGTGATAGACAGCCTTTTTTTCAGGCATGTTATCTGCATCATACACACAAATGATGTCACCTGTTGATGCCTTCAACCCCTCATTCAGCGCAGTGGATTTACCTTTTCCTGCAAAAGGAGGCTTCGTTTCGATCATATGAATGTGATCATACTGCTTGCGAAAAGATTGCACAATGTCACCTGTTTGATCAGAGGAATTGTCATTGATCACAATGATTTCAAGCAGGTGCTTTGGATATGACAGCTGTACCATCGCTTTTAACGTTTGCCGAATGACCACCTCTTCATTATGAGCGGGAATGAGGATACTGACGGTCGGCAGCTCTTTTGCTCGTTGCGTCCACTCTGGTAGCACTCGTTCATAAGTAAGATAATGCTGAAAGCCGCCCTGCATAAGAAACATATGGTAAAGGAGCATGACCCAAATAAGTATTAATGAAAAATAAAATAAGACATCAGCCACCTGATTTTCTCTCCTTAAAAATACGTTTTTTCATTGTCAGCCTTAAATACAATGTGTAAAACATAAAAGTCACAATAAACAACAACACTATCACTATCAAAATTCTTAGCATGTTTTCCATCCCACTTCGTTTGACTGTTTTTGTTTCTGCTATGTTTGATTGATGTACTTGAATATGTCCATTTCCTGATGCCTTAATCTGCACATTCTGCGTTTGGACAGACTGCTTTGTTTTCTTTAAATTCAGCCATTCACTAGAAGGGATCGCTTCCATATGTGTGATAAGATCCGTTAATTTGGCTATTCCTGCATCTGCCTGATAAGACAAACCGATGGTTGGGGATTGAATATGCTGCATGGATAGAATCTGTTCAGCTTGATATGCTGTATCAGCATTTCCCGTTTTTGCATCCCAGGGCTGCTCTGGATATAAAGTCATGCCATGGAGCATGGCTGGTGTCGTCGTGTATGGCGGTGCACCGCTTGTTCGCCACGTTTTGTCTGATAGCTGCACCTGACCAAACAGACTTGAAAAATACTGTGAGATGACTTGATATCCATGTTGAGATACGGCATCATGTGGAACCTCAAACGCAAGTGGATACAGTCCTTGCTTTACAAGGAGCTCAATTCCTTCTGTAAGCTTTTCTTTAATATATATTTCTTCTTTGTTCTGAATCGTTTTGATATAAGCGTCATAGTCTTTTTCACTCGGAAAATCACTTTTACTCGATTGTTTACTTCTTACTTTTTTAGGTTCATTTGACGTAATCGGTTGATCGAACTGCGCATCCCAAAATTCAAAGCCTTGCCCCGATTCATGGGTGCGATAGGTCCGGCTAAAGCCATGAAGAATGACACTCCCACCTTTGCGCTGCAACTGTTTCAATACATTTACAAGATGAGGGCGGTCTTTCAGTGTCACCTCATCACCTGTTGCAGGATTTATCCAAGCTGGGGTGACAGCTAACAGAAATGGGATATGCTGGTCTGATAAGTATTGTCCCAGCTCCAGTAGTTTTTTCTCGTCAGTTACCGGACTGATGTCATCTAGTCGCAAATATTTTGTTGTTGTTTGATTTGAAGGTTGCATGAGTGATTGAAACACTTCTGCTAGTAGTTTATTGTTTTGCAGTACGTGCAAGATGCCGATATAAGCGGATCCCTTTTTTGTTTGAATCACAAATGGATGATCCTGTTGATTTTTCTTCAATAGAAATTCGCTTTGCTGACCTTTACCTTTCACAGTCAAAGCTGTGATACTTCTATCTAATTGGCGGTATGTCTTTTCATGTGTGTGTCTAATTTGATTGACATGATTTTGTTTGTGAAAGGTGAGCTTGGAAAAAGGATTCAATTGCTCCGCATTATCACCGATGGCAATAAGACGTTTTGACTTGTTTAGCGCATTGACCGTTTGTTTCGGCAGTGTTTTCTTTATTTCTCCAATATAGATCACTTGCTGAAATCCTTTTACTACCTTTTCAGACATTTGGTCATCTGATAAAACCGTTGTTTGTTTTGAAAAATAACCCGCAAGTAAATCGAGCATGTGAACATCTGGTGTCATTTCCCCAGTTTCCGTGGTATAGACGACGAGAGTATCCGGCCTACTCCCAAGGGCTTCGGCTGATTCAATATGTTTGAACGCCCAAGCCAACAAAAATACGATCAACAAACAGCTTTTCATGAAGGAGTTAAAGTTCATTCATCATCATCTCGTTTTCAAGTTCTTCTAAAAATTGCTCTGGCGTTTGATACTCTAAGCTGCTCGTTAAATGGCATACATGAAATGTCAGAGTCACTTGACGACCGTTTAGCAATACGTGCGTTTGCAGTTTATCCTTCAGCTTATCTAGTACAACTGATACATTTTCTTTAGGCGTGTGTGTCAAAAGCAGTCCAATTCGTTCTTCTGATAATCGAAACTTCTTATCTGTTTCTCTCACGCTTTCGCGAATTTTGATACTCAATTGCTGAAATAGATGCTGCATTTCCTTTTCCCCATATAATGATTTGAATTCTGCGGCGTAGTGCATATGAAGAAGGATAAAGACAAATGGCTGTTTGTATCGATCTGCCCGTTTCATTTCTTCTGACAATTCAAGCTTCATCCGCTCAGCATTGTCAAATCCTGTTGTATAATCAATCGCCACAAATTGTTTGATGGCACGCTTCTGTTGTTCAATCATTTGACGCATAGAGGCAATGCGTTCATGTAGATTCCCTGCTGAAATGGCGAAAAAGAGCAGAGCAACTCCCCAAATCACAACATCTTGCAATGTTTGATTGGATAAAAGCGAATTCGTATGTCCCAGTTCGGTAAAGAACATGGCACTTCCTATAAAGAAAAGAATGAGCAAGGTCAAAATTAAAGCAGGCAGAATGCCAAATAGAATGCCGCATCCTAACACGACAAAAGTGAGTACGATAACCATGAAGTTCTTTGAATCAAGTGCATTTAAGTAGGTGACAAAGAAAATAAGACCAGCGATCATGAGGAGCAGCGTGTAATACATACGATTGGTGTTACTGAATAACCGATTCATTTAGAAGCTCCCTTTCTGCAATAAGAGGCAATAAGTTATCAAATGAGTGTGTGTCTTTTTTGTTCATATATCCTCCGTAATAAGGCTTGAGGGGATCTTGTATTTGTAATTGTTTCATTCGTTGGTATACGTCTAGCGCAAAACCTGGCTCGTTTCTATTGAGCGCATATAACACCAACAGTGCATACACAGCAGGGGACTCATAAGTAACAGCTGGCTGCAAAGATTCGAACTCATATCGTCCGTACAGCTTTCCTTTTTGATGAAAAGTCGTTTTGAGCCATTTCATGATAGAAGATGTATCAATCTGACAATTTTCAGCATAAAAAGCCGTATATATCTGATCAATTAGATTCACTTCTTTGTCAAATGAATAATTCTTTTTCGCTATGTCATAGGATTTTGGAAAGAATCCTTTTTGTCTAGGGGCTTTTTTCAAAATAGATAGTTGGTCGTTCACCATCTGTTCAGTGAAGACATGAAGGGAAGCCAATTCTTTTACCGCTTTTGGGTCTATATATGAGAGTGTGATGGTGTGTGAAGTTTGATTCGTCGTTGCATCATAATAATCGGTTAACATGCCTTTGAACATGGCTTTGTCTTTTAATGCTTGTGCGATTTGAACAGCTCTGGTTCGATACTTTGGCTTATGCCACAGTTGATCTGCGTTTTGAAGTGCTGACACCACACGTAAATCATCGACCAAGGCATTGACTTTGCTTTTTTGATTATGCTCAATTTTCCAACTAAGAAGCTGGTGATTGAGTGAAAAATGAGTGTGTAACACGTCCAGTTGTTGATCAAAAGAGGATTGGTCTTTTTTTCGAATAAGGTAATCCATCCAAAGTCCAAGCGATTCGGATAAGTAGGTGTGCTGCTCTGCAAAAGAGGTGCGAATCAGGCCTTGTTCTGTCATTAAGTGATGCGTGATAAAGTATTCTCCTTGCAATATCGGCTGTTCATTTTTAGGACGAGCTGACTCCTGCTGTTTATTCCAAGCACATCCTCCTAGTAGGATCATTAGCAGTAAGAACGAAGCAGTGCGCTGTATGGATTTATCCATTCGTTTCCCCTTCCATATCACAATTCTTTTCGCATCCAACTATTTATTATAGATCTTTTTAGGTGATATTTAAATAATTAATATATGCCAAATTACGAGTCTTTTCGCATATCTATTCCCAATTTCAGAAAAAAACAGATCAAGATAATTGATTTATCTCAAAAGCCCACGCGGTTTCGCATGGGCTTTTACACAACTATTGATCTAATTTTAGTTTCTTCAATTGTTCAGCTAGTGCGTTATTAATTGGTTCTTCCATTTTCTTCTGTTTCTTTATATATTTAGTCACGTCATGCTTGCTGGCCCGCTTCTGATTGGATTGTGATTGGCGTTTCTCAAAAGCAGACAGCTTCTCTCTATGACCGCAAACACAGGTAAAGATTTTTCCATCGCCTTCACCACGCAACTCGAGTTTTTTATGACATTTCGGACAACGGGCGTTTGTTTTCTTCGCTACATTTTTCCGGTGACCGCATTCTCGATCTTGGCAGACAAGCATGGTTCCATTTTTTCCGTTGACTTTCAGCATGAGTTTTCCGCAGTCAGGACAATGTGTTCCTGTGATATTGTCATGCTTGAATGTTTGGTCTGTTTGTTTGATTTCCAATACAACTTGTTTTGCGTATGCCTTCATCTCACTCATAAATTGAGAAGCTTTCAATTGACCTTTGGCAATTTTAGAAAGTTTTTGTTCCCATTCCGCTGTTAAAGCTGGAGATTTTAAATCTTCAGGTACTAAGGATAGCAACTGTTTCCCTTTAGATGTCATGAAGATGTCTTTTCCTTTTTTTTCAATTAGAAAGCTATTGAACAGTTTTTCAATAATATCCGCTCTTGTGGCAACTGTGCCTAAACCACCAGTTTCGCCAAGCGTTTTTACTAAGTCTTTTTCTTGGTTTTGCATAAAAGCAGCCGGGTTTTCCATTGCAGATAATAACGACGCTTCATTAAAACGAGCAGGTGGTTTCGTTTCTCCTTTTGTCTCTTTCAGCATCCGTACTTCAAGTAATTGTCCTTCTGTTAAAGACGGCAAATGCTGGTCTGTTTCGACTGCATCCTCATCTTCATAAGATTCATCATAAACGGCTTTCCAGCCAGCCGATTGGACTGTTTTCCCTTTTGCTGTAAAAAGTTCATTGCCTATTTTTGCATAAACAGTTGTTTCCTCGTACTCAAATGGTTTCATGAGGACAGACAGGAATCGTTTAGCGATCAGGTCATATAATTTCCGCTCTTTATCACTTAATGCACCAGGATAAAGCTCTTCCTCAGTCGGAATAATGGCATGATGATCCGACACTTTGGCATCGTTGACAAAGCCTTTATGTGCTTGAATTCCTGATTGTAAGATGCGATTCACATGCTGTGCATACGGTCTGACATTCATTCCCTTTAATCGTTCCTTTAATGTTGGAACGATATCAGTCGAAATGAAACGAGAATCTGTGCGCGGATACGTCACAAGCTTATGCTGCTCGTAAAGCCGCTGAAGAGTGGATAATGTTTCTTTAGCAGAGAAGCCATATCGTTTGTGGGCATCACGCTGTAATTCTGTCAGATCATATAACCCTGGAGCAAAGGCTTTTTTGGCTGTTTTTTTCAATGCTTCAATCAATGCTGGTTTTCCTTTGCAGATCGTTAATCGCTCTTTGATGAGCTCCTGATGAAATGTGCGATTTTGCTTCGTTTTTGCATCTTGCCATGTCAAGGTAAGACCATCTACTTGTGCGGTTAATCCAAAGAACGGTTTCGGCTGAAACTGCTGGATGTCTTCTTCTCTTTTGGCAATCATGGCAATTGTTGGTGTTTGTACACGCCCACAGGATAACTGTGCATTGAATTTCGTCGTCAAAGCTCTCGTGGCATTAATCCCAACAATCCAATCTGCTTCCGCTCTAGCAACCGCTGAGCGATACAAGTTGTCATATTCCCTGCCGTCTTTTAAACGATTGAAGCCCTCTTGAATTGCTTGATCTGTCACAGAAGAAATCCATAGTCGCTTCAAGGGCTTTTTCACATGTGCCTTTTCAAGAATCCATCTGGCAACGAGCTCCCCCTCACGACCAGCATCTGTTGCAATGACAATTTCCTTGACGTCTTTTCTAGTAAGTTGTGCTTTCACCGCTTGAAACTGTTTCCCTGTCTTTTTCATCACAACGAGTTTGAGCGGCTCTGGAATGATTGGCAAATCCTCTAAACGCCAAGACTGAAACTCTTTTCCGTAGCCCTCGGGATCTGCAAGTGTGACCAAATGTCCAAGCGCCCACGTCACAATGTATTGTTCTCCTTCTAAAAAACCATTTCCTTTTTTATGACACTTCAGCACACGTGCGAGATCACGTCCTACTGAAGGTTTCTCTGCTAATACAACTGTTTTTGACACTAAATTTCACATCTCTTTCTTCTAGCCATTCTTTTATTATAACAGACGTAGAGATAGGGTTCTAATGCGGGAACATAAATTAGAAATGGAGCCGAAACAGCTAGGTTTGAGTGCCGCATAAGCAACAATTTGTCAAATTTCCGATCCAGATATATGTTATAGGCATTTAAAAAAACACCTCTGTATTCAAAGAGGTGGTTCAAATTGTTGACAAAGGGATAAAATGATCTTGATTTTAGCCCTTTGTCTTCTTTTCAGCGTGATAGAAAGCCCTTGAAGTCTAGGAAGGGCGAGCACCGGCGCGCAGACCTGACAACGAATGCGAGGGTTTGTCTACATGCTGAAACACCTCTGTATTCAAAAAGGTGTTTAGGTGTCCAAATTTTTTCGAGGCTTAAAGCTTAACTCACAGTCTTTGCAGTACAAGTAACTAACGATTCTTTCTCTTAAACCAGACAAGTAAATAAATATGATAACAAACAAAACAATTCCAAGCGTCTGTTTAATAAAAGGGATAAACACTATCCTTGTTATAATATAAGGGATATAGAAAGAAATACCTAACATGAGAAAGACAGAAACACATCCTGCACTTCTTACTCTCTTTCCCACACGATTACTATTACATCTAGGGCATCTTTGCCATTCCATAAAAACAACCTTCTTTCCAAATTTATGTATAATTTATCATATCATGAAATATAAACCTTTTTTGAATAATTTTATTGTTTACGATTAAGAAAGTGAGGGATATTCATAAGAACAAAAAATCTAACTTTTATGGTCTAGCTCGATTCATTTAATCAAATAATCTTTAGAATCTAGAAACGCAGCATCATTTCCATTTTTTAAGCATTACATGAACATATTTTGAATTTTTCGTAGATTTTAGCATGTCCAGACGATCTTTCGTTTATATTAGAAGATGAGAAACTAGCTTATGATAGGAGGACTTTGTTTATGCATACGAGTATTAGCCGTCTTCGACAGGCGGGTTTTATCGAGGGTATGTCTCTTTTAACCCTTCTTTTAATTGCCATGCCTCTTAAATATTTTGCGAATATCCCGATGGCGGTCACCATTGTGGGCTCTCTTCATGGCGCATTGTTTGTGATTTATATGCTGATTTTGGTTTATGTGACTTTTAAAGTGCGCTGGCATTTGAAGTGGTCTGTTGCCGGTTTATTTGCGGCCTTTATTCCTTTCGGCAACTTCGCCTATGATAAGGTGCTTCGCCAATATGATATGAAATCTTAACACGAAGAGAATCAGTAAGTGATGAATCTTATGTACAAAATTAAGCCGATTTCTCCGCATCTTTTTAAACAACATGTTATTGTCCAAATAAAAAAGGCTGCCAAATAGATGGCAGCCTGCTTCTTATCCTTTTCATGCAAATAAATAATCAATTGTGATCTCCGTAAAGGAGTTTATGAATCCAGATTCGAACATATCAGTGTTTCATATGTGCCTCGAGTGAATCATACGTTTGAAAGTAAACGCCATGGAAGTTCTGGGTAACAAGACAACGAAAGCCCTTCCTCTCATTCGTCCTTACGGCTCCGAAGCCGTGCCAGTGTGAATTGTAAATCAAAACGTCTTTTTTCCATTCTTCCGCTATAGGGGGGCGGTGCAGAAGGAAAAGAATAAGTTTATTCGCTTTGAAAGCGTCTTGTTCTTATCAAGTAGAAGCTCTATTGCTTCTCATTATGTCATAGAAAAAAGAAAGTTTACTTTCTTTATTTATTTGCTATTTCAACACTTATTAGAATAATATAACATATTTCCCCCAAGTGTGCAAGTCTTATATTGATAATTCCGCCGGTGTTTGACTTCCCTCATTCATCAAACGGATTGACGTTGGGTCAATCTTCAGGATGACAAGGCTCGGATCGTCTTTTCCTTTAAACCATTTCTCCATTTCCTTTGACCAAAGGCGGTCGATCAGTTCTGGATCATCGGTTAATGTTGCGGTACCTGCGATTTCTGCATATGTGTCACCGAAACCTTCACCTGTGTATCCAATTAAAATATGGACATTTGGATTTTTTTCAATTTCGTCCGTTTTATGTGTTTCTTTACTCGTTGGTGTATATAACGTCAATCCTTCATGAAAAAAGGTCATATAGCGGGTATGCGGCTTTTCCTGTTCAACCGTCGCCAGTGTTCCGACCTTTTGCTCATCTAATAGTTCGAGCACCTTTTGCTTTAATTCCTCTTGTGACATTTACATTCACTCCTTCACATCATCCTTACTGTTAGGTTTCCACGACAACCCCATCATTAAACAATGAAATGTGTTTTTCATCTAAAGAGACTTGATTCTATATAAATACCATCTAATGGAGGGAGACGGGAACATGCATCATCTTTCATTTGGTTACACTTGTCATTGCGGCAGCTATTGCTTGCATTATTGTGTTTTCTGTCACATCTGTGAAAAAGAACCGAAAGAAATACTAGATAACACCGCCCAAAATAAAAGTTGGGCGGTGCTACTTGTTTTCATGTATTCATAAAGGACCCGCCATTGACGTGAAGCGTCTGTCCTGTCATATAAGAAGATTCGTCTGATGCGAGTAAAACAAAGCATCCGACATGCTCAACAGGCTGTCCTGGTCTTCCCATTGGGGTTTCTGCCCCAAAGCGTTCCACACTGTCTTCGTCAAACGTAGATGGAATCAGCGGCGTCCAAATTGGACCAGGAGCCACACCGTTTACTCGAATACCTTCTTTTACAAGTGACTGAGCCATTGAGCGGGTAAACCCATTAATGGCTCCTTTTGACGCTGTGTAATCTATTAACACCGCATTTCCTCGATAAGGATTAATAGATGTAGTATTAATGATTGTACTACCTGGTTTTAAATAATCGAGTGCCTTTTTCGTAAAATAAAAATAGGAGTAAAAGTTGGTTCTAAAGGTTTGATGAAGCTGTTCACTTGAAATATCTTGAATACGTTCTTGCGGATGCTGTTCAGCCGCATTGTTCACTAAAATATCTAATTGCCCAAACGTCTCAACGGTTTTTTCCACCGCTTCCTCGCAAAAAGATTCATCTCCGACATCGCCAGCAATCGTTAAGCATTTTACTCCTTCTTGCTCTACACGCTTTTTCGTATCGTCTGCATCCTCATGTTCATTTAAATAAACTATGGCGACATGGGCTCCTTCTTTTGCATAAGCAACTGAAACCGCACGCCCGATTCCACTATCTCCGCCTGTAATCAGCGCTACTTTCCCTTTTAGTTTGCCAGATCCTTGATACGATTCATCCTCAAAGATCGGCACAGGATTCATTTTCCGTTCATGACCTGGTTGCTGTTCCTGTGTTTGGCGCGGGATGCCATTTGTTAAAAAATTGCGTAAGTCCATGTGTAAGCTCCTCCTTCATTTTTGATGTATCCTTTCATTACCACTTGAATTTTTCACTCAAACATGACTTGAAAGTTCGGTGTGATTTGTTTTACAAATTACGACGTTTGAATCGCAGTGTGATTGGTTACATCATCATAAAAAAGGGGCATTTTCATATGCTGTCAACCATTTTGAAAGCATTTAAGAGACCAAAAGGCTGGTCTAGAACCATTGCAGGGTATATTATGGCAATCGAAAATAAAGCATTGAACCAGTGGGTCATTTGCCACTGAGATTTTGATCATGGTGAAAGCATGTTAGAGATTGGCTAAGGTCCCGGATACAGTATGAAATATATGCTCAAGCATTACGAACACCTCTATTATGATGGACTGGATAACTCTTCAACAATGCAAGAGCAGGCACGTACTCGAAGTTTAAAAACGAGCATGTCCGCCTGTATGTTGGGAAAATTGAAAGAACACGCCTAACTTCTCAACAATATGACAAAGAGCTTTCTGTCAATAACGACACCCTTTAGGATGAACCGAAAGCGGGCTTATTGAACCTTGATCACACACTAAAGCTGGGCGGGAAAATCGTCATTGTGATGACGTCAATCGAACAAAAGAGATGGCGAAGAAATACTCAATGACCTGCAATTTGCAGGTTTTGCTCATTTATCCTTTACATACAAGGAATTTCGCCTAACACTCGCTGTCTGCGTCACTAAAAAAAGCCGAGAAGCGATGAAGCATCTCGGCTTTTTCATGACCACTTTGCATCTTTGACAAATTGATAGAAGAGCTGGTTTAATTTTTGTTCAATTTCTTCCTTTGTTCCATGCTCATACAGTGCCATACTCTCTTCACTTTCAATAATGGATGAACTGATCAGACTAAACATTTCAGAGCCTTCTTTACCGAGATTTAGCGGTGCCAGCATCATAAGCATACGTGACATCATCTGTTGCTTGCCATCCATGCTTTTCACTTCGTACGCCTGATCCAAATCATAGATTTGGAATATAGGCTCCTTGATGAAATCGTGTTTTAAATGAAAGAGGGCAAACTGGGTACTAGGAATACCTAAACCACCTTGCTGTTCGCGCTCTATTAACCGAGCAGCCACATCATCCGCTCGTTCAAGAAATCCCTGCATTTCAATCTGAGACAAAATATGTTGAATGGTCGCCTTATGATGCTGCATTGTCTTCCGTTTCTCAATCGTAAAATGGGACAAAATACTGCGAATGACGGACATATAGTTCATCATCTCCTCCGTCAGCGCCATCATATCAATGGTTTCCGGAATGTTTTCTTTCACGGCTTCTTTTGGTCTTTTTTTCTCTATGATATAAGGGATTTTTTGTTTAATATACGCCTTTACCCGCGTGGCATCGTCCTCATTTAAGAGCGGGCTGACCATGATATAATCAATATGCTCATAGGGAATAGGGACAGTCGACACAATCATGTCATAGCGGGTGGCGTCGATTTCTTTTAATTCCATTAAGGAGGAAAGGTCGAATTTAGCGATCTTCGGTAATTCTTTTTTCAAACGTGATGCAAGCATTTTAGAAGAGCCAATACCGCTTGAGCAAACAACCAATGCATGAATCTTCGTTTCTTCTTTTTTGATTTCTAATACAGATCCAAAATGAAGCACAATAAATGCAATTTCATCTTCTGGAAATTCTGTTTCCGGAAAGAAACGCTCAACTCCCTCTTCAATTGCCATGAATAGCAAAAAATAATCTTTTTTGATTTGCTGCTTGAGCGGGTTATAAATGCTCATCTTTTCCTTTAGACGATTCATGGCTGGTTCAAGGTGAGCAACAAGTCCTTCATATAATGAATCATTTTCATTTAAATGATATCCTGTTTTATTTGAAATAAAATCAATGAGCTTCTTCGTTCTTAAAGCAATATCGAGCTCGATCTCATCAATGCGATATTCTGCCTTAAAGCTGCGGTTTGCACTGCGCAAGTGAATGGTCATATAACCGACTTCTGCTTCGGGTATCTCAACATTAAACATGCGTTCAAGTGCTCTAGCAATCCGTTGTGACGATTCAAATTCTTTCGTCCGCTTTAATTCAAGCAGCTCTTCTTCTTCCATCCGAATGGTTTCCCCTATCTGAATTCGTTCAATTGCATAGGTCAAATGAACGACCAGCGCAATATACGCACGATCAGACAATGAGAGGGAAAGTCGACTTTTCAAATGAAATAACAGTCTTTCTACCTTTAATAACTGTCCTCTGCTGACAACACCAAATACCTTTTCCGTCGCTTTCGTTCGATGTTTGATATTCATTTCAATAGTTTCTAAAAATAATTGAATGTCGAGCCGATCGACAATGAGGTTGCCGACAATTTTCCGTTTTGCTTCCTCTGGACCTTTTAATTCAATACCATATCCGCGCTTTCGGATTAGCAGCAGGCCATAGGGGGCAATCCAGTCTGTCAGTTCATCTAAATCATAGCTGATTGTAGCATTTGTCACTTGGAGATCAGTTGCTAACGTGTATAATTTCACCGGCTCCTTTGCTTCAAGCAGTGCGCATAGGATCAGTAGCTTCCGTTCATCAGAACTATATTCGATCTGATCCTCATTTGAGATATGAGAAAGAAGGCGCTGTTTATCCTCCTGTTCCCCAACCGCCTTCAAACCCTTCCCTGGCTGTTTATCAAGTGAAAGGTTGTAATGTTTCAAGATTGGTTTGATAGATTTTAATTCCCTGTGAATCGTTCTTGTACTCACCTGCACAGAATCGGCTATCTCACGAATCGTGACATAACGATTTTGCTGAATCATATATTTAATGACTTTCTGTTCTCGTGCCGTTATGTACATGAAATGCCCCCTCTGCTTTATAGGTCTATTTTCATATTTTAATCTAAAACGCTTTCAATGAACCATGCAATTATAAATTGATCATACTTTGGCACAATGACTGTGACAAAATTAAATACACTTCTTATGTCGTACAATTCTTCCAAAAGGACGGACCCTCATCTATTGAATCTTTCTTCAGCTGTTCCTTTTATCTCTTGACCATATGCTTTGATTTCCTCCATACACACACCTCTTTTGACCTAGTTTCCTTTATCATATCGAAACAACACTTTTTTTGAAAGCATGAAAAAACTGGGATCCATTTGGATCACAGCTATTCGGAAGACCTTTGAAACAGAGCAGATGCCATTGCTTCATACCCTTTATGATTCGGATGAAATTGATCAATCGATAAGTACTCTTTTTCATGTCCTTTAAACACTCGATATACATCAACTATCTCCACATGCGGTTTTGCTGCTAGTATACGCAGATGATGGTTATATTGCTGAAGCCAGCGCTCTGCTATCGGTATGTTTGGAAAAGGATTATATAAATTCAATATATAAATAGCATAGTGTTGCTTTTGTCCCCTTTTTATACGGGCAATTTCAGTGATCATCTCGGTGAAATTCGCCTGACAATGCATGGAAGCTAGCAGTAATTCCTTTTCATCTACCCCCTCTTTTTCATGCTGAACAGCTTGAACGAGATCGTTACCACAGCCTGTAATGGTGATGATGTCTGCTTGTTCAATTGCACATCTGACATCAGTTCGTTTGAATAACAGCAACATGGCATCCGTTGTTAAGCCTGATTTCGCAAAAACTGACAGCTCAATCGGCATATGCAGCCTTTTTTCAAGCATGGCCGCATACCGCTCGACAAAACCCCCGCCAAATAGACGTGCCCCCACCCCAACCGTTAAAGAATCTCCAATCGCAACATAGGATCTTCCCACTTTTATCCCTCACTCTCTCCTGCCTTCCCTTATATATACGAAAAGTGAGAACAGATGCTTGTAGTAAATGACTTAGAGGTTCATTCTTTTTTTCAGAAATATATTTTTTTGTTTTTACAAACTCTTTACTTGCGATTTTTGATGTTTTTTTGTTCAATTAGATTAAGGATAAAATGACAAATAATTCTTTAAAAAGATAAATTTACAAGGTTTTTATCTTGATTTCAAAGCTTTATTTCTTGACTTCAAATTACTTTGTGATTACAATGAAAATATCAGTTTTTTGTAACTGTGCTTGTTACATCTTTATTCGTACCATTCCAATATGAATAAAGGTGCCACATATTCAGTGTATCACTTGTATACACTAAAAAATCACCGAAACAGAAAGGGTTGAATGAATGATGGCAAAAGTATTATACATCACTGCACATCCGCATGATGAAACAGCATCTTACAGTATGGCTACTGCTAAAGCATTTATCGAATCTTATAAGGAAGCAAATCCAAGTGATGAAATTGTACATATCGATTTGTACAAAGAACACATCCCTCACATTGATGCAGATGTATTCTCAGGCTGGGGCAAGCTTCAATCTGGTGCTGGCTTTGATACACTTTCTGCTGAAGAGCAAGCGAAGGTTGCTCGTTTGAACGAATTAAGCGATCAATTCGTATCTGCTGACAAGTACGTATTTGTTTCACCACTTTGGAACTTCTCATTCCCACCAGTTCTTAAAGCATACATCGACTCAGTTGCCGTAGCTGGTAAAACATTCAAATACACGGAGCAAGGTCCTGTTGGATTATTAACAGACAAAAAAGCACTTCACATTCAAGCACGTGGCGGATATTACTCTGAAGGTCCTGCTGCAGAACTTGAATCAGGTCACCGTTACCTCGGAATTATTGCAAAATTCTTCGGAATTCCTTCATTCGAAGGTCTGATTGTAGAAGGTCACAGTGCTGAGCCTGAAAAAGCAGAACAAATTAAAGCAGATGCAATCGAACGTGCAAAAGCTTTAGGTAAAACGTTCTAATCAACTGTGAACAACAGCCAATGATCAAAAGATCATTGGCTGTTTATATGTTCTGATGTAAAACCTAATTTTCTCGAGATGCCGTTCGCTGCTTTTTTCACTTGTTCAATTAAGAAAGGAAGGCGTTCCTTTTGATACCCTGCTTCAAATCCAGCAATGCTCATTCCTGCCGCAACCTCCCCGTGGTGATTAAAAATTGGAGCCGCTATCGCTGCTGTATAGTTTTCGAGCTCTGAATAGCTTATCGTATAGCCTCTCTTGTTTGATTCTTCTATCATGTTTCGCAGGATATCTTTATCTGTAAGCGTCCCAATGCCAATCTTCTCAAGTTCAATTGAATCGATATAAGCCAATCTCTCTTTTTGTGGCAAGAATGAAAGGATACTTCTCGCACAGGCGCCCGCATATAATGGAGAGCGTTTGCCGACGGCTGTGTATAGTCGAACCGGCTGCGTTCCTTCCATTTTTTCCACGTAGATGGCCTCATCTCCCTCACGAATAATGAGCTGTACGGCTTCTCCCACTTCATCACGCAAGCTTTCCATAAAAGGTCTTGCAATTCTCCTGATATCCAGACGATCGGCTACAAGCTGACCATATTCAAGTAACATCAATCCTAATCGGTAATCACCTGATTCATGCTTTTCTAACAAGCCCATATTGGCTAGCGAGCTTGCCATAAGGTGCACAGATTCTTTGGCATTTGGGACAGTTCAATCATTTCAAAAGATAATTATTCATGTGTGATAAACAGCCGAAGGATTTCCATTGATTTCTCAACGGTTTTATTCGTGTTTTGCATGATTCTCACCTTTTCTAAAACGAGAATGCTTCCAGCTTTATTCTAGCGGTCAGTTCCCTGAGTTCCTCTTCTTGATTGAATAATGCTTTCTCTGCTTCATGACGGTCGATTTGTTGAAAATGGAGTGTTGCACCCGGCATCGCTTGAGCAATGAGGTGCAAGTCGACTGTCGCCACCTCACCAATCCTTGGATATCCGCCTGTTGTTTGACGATCTGCCAGTAGGATGATGGGCTGTCCATCGGGAGGAATCTGTACAGACCCAAATGCAACTGCCTCTGAAATCAATTCTAGCTTCTGCTTTAAACGAATAGGTTCTCCCTTCAATCTGCATCCCATGCGATCAGATTGTGGTGTCACCTGAAAGGGTTGTTCAAAAAAGACCCTCCGAGACGCCTCTTGAAATTGTGGAAAATGTCTTCCCTCCAGCACTCGAATCACTGGTGATTTTCGTAGCGGCAGGAAATGTGAATGGTTGACTGTCCAATTTGGTGCGCTATATCTCGCATATGTTTCTTTACTTTTTAGCATGTTGAACAGGCTGATCGCCAATGACGATGGCTCTCCAATGGTCAGGACGTCTCCTTTTTCAAGCGGGCGTCCTTTCAATCCGCCTATTCCTGCTCTGACATACGTACTTTTGCTCTCCATGACGGGCTCTACATCGAAACCGCCTGCCACAGCAAGATAGGAACGGCACCCTCTCTTACAAGGTCCAAAGGTGATGGTGCTTCCTGACCGAATAAAAAGCGGCTTCCATAAAGGAGCTGGCTCACCATTAATGTCAATCTCCACATCAGCGCCAGTCACTGCAATCAGTTGATCTTTTTGACAGGTGAAAACAGGGCCTGACCCCATCAGTGTGATTTCCAGCGTCGCCTCATTTTCTTGATTTCCGGTGAGCATGTTGGCGATTCTGAGTGAGAGCTGATCCATGCCGCCGCTCGTTAAAACGCCATACTTCTGATAACCTTTCCTTCCTGTATCTTGAATGGTTGTAAACATCCCTGGCTTGATGACTTGAATACTCAACGTTCTGCCTCCTTCATGCTGAAAAATTCCTTTTCAGACATTTGGACGAATCTAACTTGATCCCCCGCTTTTAGAAGACTTGGTTTCTCTTGATCTGGTCGAAATAACGACAGTGGGGTTTGTCCAATGAGCTGCCATCCTCCTGGTGTAGATATAGGATAAACGCCTGTTTGCTTACCTGCAATGCCGACCGACCCTTTTGGAATGGACATCCGCGGCGTTTCCTTGCGCGGGGCTGCGATCTGATCAGAAAGCCCGCCTAAAAACGGAAAGCCCGGAGCAAATCCAATCATATAGACAAGATAAGTGCCGGCTGTATGGATACGCACCACTTCTTCCGAGGTCAAACCATTGATGCGGGCCACCTCTTCTAAATCAGGACCAAACGCTCCGCCGTAACATACAGGAATGTCGACCGTACGACGCCTCACTTCAACCCCCTCATGCCATTTGTCTTCGAGAAGCTGTTTGATATAGTCTTTAACCCATTCATATGGGGACATGTCATTCTGATAGAGATGAGCAGATTGATGAACTGTATACGGCTCGTAAAAAACCGTCACATTTGTAAAGGCCTGAACAGCTTCAATATACCCATCAAAGGGATGCTGTTCGATACACGTAAAAATATGTTGGACACGCTCATGAATATCTTCACGTATGTCATTTCCAGCTTGGATGACGATCGCTGCATCTCCAAGTGGGTGGAAAGTGATGGATTCTTTTATCCTCGAAAGCAACACTTGAGGACACCTCTCTTTCTTTACAGCACTCCAAGCTGTTGATCTCTTTGGTCTGTCATAAACATATGACAAGGCGCATGCGTGATCGCAATATCAAGCACCTCTTGTTCATGGATCCCTTTTCGGTAAATTCGGTACTTCGGAAAATCTGTCCGAATATCCGCTTGATGTGCTGATCGCCTTGGCACTGGATCACTGGGTCAAGCACATCTAGTAAAGGACATGAGGCTGGATGACGTTGACAAAATAATAGAAAATCGAAGGCATGTTCTTTTTTAACAATCATTATATTGGCTTGAGCAAAACCTTCTGCATAACCAGCTGTTGGTCCTTTGATCTCCCCTTGTCGAATCAATTCCCTGATCTGTGCTGGCTTAAATGTTTTGTATTGTATACATTCACCCGAATCAACTCCATAGTTTTGGAATTTCATTCATGATGGTATATCCGCCCATGATGGCCATGACGACGACAACAAACGCACCTGTTGCTGTCAAAAAGATTGGATGACGATAATCACCGACAATCTCTTTTTTATGTGCAGCAATCAGCAATGTTCCAAGCGCAAGAGGCAAAATCAATGCATTAATAGCCCCAACCAAAATCAAAATGTTTACAGGTCTTCCGACGGTGATAAAACAAATAGCGGACAAGGCAATAAAACCGATAATCATGCCGCGTTGATTTTTTTCAATTTTAGATGAGAAGGTTTTAAAGAATGAAACAGATGTATATGCCGCTCCAATGACAGAAGTAATCGCTGCAGCCCACATAATTATTCCGAACATTTTATATCCGACATTTCCTGAAGCTAATTGAAACACAGAGGCAGGTGGATTGGATGGATCAATCTGCAAGCCCTTTGCCACAACCCCTAATGTGGCGAGAAAAAGTGCGACACGCATAACAGAGGTAATCAAGACACCGAAGATGGAGCTTTTCGTTACTTGAGGTAGTGCTGCTTTTCCTTTAATTCCAGCATCCAGCAAGCGATGACCGCCGGCAAAAACGATATAACCGCCAACCGTTCCGCCCACAAGGGTCACAATGGATAAAATATCTATTCTCTCTGGCACGAAGGTCCTTATTGCGGCTTCTCCTACAGGAGGCGCTGTTGACATAGCGACATAGAGCATGAGTCCAATCATGACAAAGCCAGCAATCTGTGTGAAGCGATCCATCACTTTTCCCGCTTCTTTGATGACAAAAATGAGAATGGCAATGACTGCACTAACTCCTGCTCCTATTCGATTGTCGACACCGAAGATCACCTGAAAGCCGAGACCTGCCCCTGCAATGTTCCCGATGTTAAAGGCAAGTCCGCCAATGACAATGAAGATGGCTAACATATAACCGAGACCCGGAAGCACCATGTTGGCAATATCCTGTCCTCGTTTTTCCGACACGGCAATGATTTTCCATACATTGGTTTGCGCAAAAATATCTAAGAAAATGGAAATTAAAATAACAAAACCAAAACTAGCCGCAAGCTGCTGTGTAAACACAGTGGTTTGCGTTAAAAACCCTGGTCCAATGGCGGATGTTGCCATTAAAAAGGCTGCACCCATCAGCGTTGAACGATTCCCCTTTGATGTCTTGAAGTCTTTCAGCTTCCCTTCTTTCATGCTGCTTCCCCCTTTGATGATTATTGAAAGGCTTTGATTTGAATATTTGCTTCTTTTAGCTTTGCTGTAATGGTTTTTGCAAATTGAAGCGCATGGCTGCCGTCTCCGTGAATGCAAACCGTATCTGCTTTCAACTTAATATCCTTCCCTTGAACTGTATGAACCTGACCTTCTTTCACCAAACGAATCACCTGATGGACAGCGATTTCATCCTCTTCAATGAGCGCATTTGACTTACGGCGAGAAGTCAGTGTTCCATCTGCCTGATACGTTCGATCAGAAAACACTTCATGTGCCACTTGAAGACCTATTCTCTCACCTGCTAAAGCAAGCTCACTGCCTGAAAGCCCAAATAATACAAGTTTTGGATCGACATCATACACAGCCTTTGCAATAGATTCAGATAATTCAGTATTTTCAGCCGCCATGTTATAAAGAGCACCGTGGGGCTTTACATGTTGCATTGTTCCTCCTTCTGCCTTTATAAAAGCAGATAAAGCACCGATTTGATAGATGACAAGATCGTATGCTTCTTCTGGTGAGATGGCCATTGGACGTCTTCCAAATCCGACCAAATCTTGAAACCCTGGATGTGCACCGATTTGTACCCCTTTTTCCAAAGCCAATCTTACCGTTTTTCTCATGACCGTTGGATCACCAGCATGAAACCCGCAGGCTATATTGGCTGAGGTGACATATTCAAGGATTTGTTCATCAGCACCGATCTTGTATGGACCAAAGCTTTCTCCTAAATCACAGTTCAAATCCACTTGAAACATAGGCTCCCCCTCATTGTTCCGAATAACGGAACACAAAGTCCGAATATTGAATTTTATATTGATTATACCAACTTTGGATAGACTACACATTAAATTGTCAGAAAACAAACCAATAGAACTAGGAGAATTGAAAAAAGCGAGAGGTGATGACCCTCTCGCTCGCTGTTCCTTTTCTATTGAGATAACACCCAATGATGAATGGCCTTCGCTACACCTTGCTCTGTATTGGGTGCTGTGATCCAGTCAGCCGCTTCTTTCACCGCTTCTTGAGCATTCCCCATGGCGATCCCTAACCCTGCTTCTTTAATCATCGCCATATCATTCAGGCTATCTCCAAGAGACATTACGTTGTCCATCGTACAGCCAATACGTTCCGCTACCTTTGCAAGAGCAGCCGCTTTGTTAATTCCTGCTGCATTCACTTCAATATTGGTTGGACTTGAATTTGTAATCTCTAGGTGTTTATTTGTTTTTAGTTTGCTTAACACTTGTTCTCGAACGTCATCATCATGAATATCAAAACCAAATTTTAACCATTCATGGTCATGAATTCGTTCTGGAAATTCGCCTCTCCACACTTTTTCTACAGTGCAAGCCCAGTAATCTGTTTCGTACGTATTTTTTAAATCCCACATCATCTGAACATGATCAGGATGCAGAAGCTCACGTTCAATGAGTTGAAAAGATGAGTCCCAAATTTCACTGCCGTTTGCTGTAATCAGATATGAAGAGAGTTTGAGCGGCTCCACAAGCTCTCGGCATGTCATTAGCGTACGTCCTGTGCTAATGACCACATGAACCCCTTTCGCCTCTGCTTCTTGAATCGCTTGTTTATTTTCCTCTGGAATGACGTGTTCACTGTTTAACAGCGTGCCATCCATGTCAATGGCAATCAATCGGATGTCTTTCTTATCAGTTTGTGTTGACAAATTGAGTACCCCACTTTGTATCTTTTTTTAAATCTACTTTTATTTTAATATAAAGGTGGAGATGGCACAAAGAACGAGTTTTGTCCCATAAAAAAAGACCTGTCACAGGTCTTTTCAGATTGTTGACAAAGGGTTAGAATAAAAACCATTTTAGCCCTTTGTCAGCTTTTCTTAGCGTTCACAAGCGATCCCGTCTTTATCACGGTCGAGTCTTTTATTTTTTTCATAAAGTGCTTTTGATACATATGGCTTGTACTTTGTTTTCCCGCCTTTGTTTCTCGTGTTTTTGCTTTTCGCTACGCCGCCTTTATACACCTTGTTGAGCGCTTTGCAGTTCTTGTAATTGCCTGTCTTCGCATCCGCTGTGTGAATGTCCACTTGGGTAAAGCTGAGTAAAAGACCGAAAGATAGTACAGCCACCATGATTTTTTTCAACATTTTTTAACCCCCTATTTTTTCTAATTTTACATTTTTATCATATGTCACCACTTTTTGTTTTTCAAGATTATATAGGTAAAAATATTGTTTTTTTTGAATCAAATATATCTTATATCCTATATGGTAAAATAGATGGGAAATACCCCCTTTTTTTGACACGTATTATGAAGAGAGGAGCTTTTCATATGAAAATGAACTATACCATTTTATATGTAAACGACGTTGAGGCAAGCATTCATTTCTATCAAGATTTACTTGGTTTCCCTATTAAACTAAGGGTTGAATCCTATGTTGAATTTGACACAGGTGAAGTGACTTTATCCATTAACTCACGTCAAGATGTGAGAGAAACACTTGGTTTACCTGTTCGAGAGATCGATACCTCCTCTCAAACGTTTGAAATCGGGTTTGTAGTTGATGATGTTGATCAAACGGTTGCAGCATTAAAGGAAACAGGGGTACAAGTGATCAAAGAGCCTATAAAGAAGCCATGGGGACAAACAGTGGCTTATGTGTCAGATCCAGATGGACACTTTATCGAAATTTGTGATGCGATTACCTGATTATATTTATCGTTTAAAGGAGTGTTTAGAGATGAGAAATAAATATGCGTTTATCGTCGGTACTGGCTCAATGCTTACTGTAAGCATCGTTGCTTTTATTTTGCAACATCAGGAGTGGATTTTCATGATTAGTGGAGGCATATCCATTATCGGCATCTTGATGTCGGGATTGTTACTAGGCGCATTTCTCAATGGACAAGAAACAAGAGCGACATATCATTCTGAAACGAGTGCACACCGTGCGTGGCGGCTGGATACGGCTCTCCTTCTTATCCTCTTTGCTCTACCGCATATAACTGCGGCGATGTTATATATTGTCATTTAAACACTTGATGGAAAGAAGCAGCAATATGCCATTTTTGTCATAATGAATTGGATTTCTCAACATATTCGTACTAGTTGGAATTCACTTTTTCACTTAAGATATACCTTCAACATAGGAAAAAGTATGAAAAGCCAAAAAAAAATCCCTTTCGCAAATGGAAAGGGATTTTTTGATTAATGATTCGCCTCTTTGAGAATGGCTTGATAGAGGTCGTCATTTGGCGTGAGCCCACAGACCTCACGTAACACACCTTCAATGCCTTTTTCTTTTTTTAAGGCTTGCAAGCGAACAGCTTCTTCGTCTTCTGAAAAGTCATATGCCAAAGCCGCTGCAATGCCTTTGATTAAATACACAGGATGCTTGATTTTTTTAGCTGGACCGATTAAGCGGTCGTCTGCCCCAAGCTTTCTGAGAGGAGAACGTGCCACGCGGGTCACATCATCTGAAATAAAGGCATTTTCAAAGCGCTTAATGATTTTTTGAATATACGCATCATGCTCTTCTTTTTGAAAACCATAGGCTTCGATTAAATAGCTGCCTGTTTCATGAAGCGCTCCTTCTACGATCTGTCGAATTTCAGGTGTATCGACTGCTTCTTTGATCGTCTTGACTCCTTGTTGATAGCCTACATATGCAGCAAGCGCATGTCCTGTGTTAACTGTGAACAGCTTGCGTTCAATATACGGCGTCAAGTCTTTTACAAAGGTTGCTCCGTCAATCCGAGGAACTTCACCAATAAATCCTGTCTCATCAATGACCCATTCAAAAAATGGCTCAACCGATACTTTCAACATGTCCTCATGGTGCTGAATAGGAACAATACGGTCAACGGCAGCGTTTGGAAAACCAACTGTTCGCGACAGCGCTTCTTGTTCATCTGCTGTTAAATGAGAGAAAACGGCTTCTTTTAAATGAGAGCTGCCCCCAATCATATTTTCACACGCAACAATGTTGATGATATGGTCAGGCTTTTTTTGTTTTAATCCTTCAGCAATAGATGAAGCAATGATCTTCAATACGGCTGGTCCAACAGCTGTTGTAATCAAATCGGCTGTTGCAATGGCTTCTGTTAATGCCGCTGGATTTTGTGCGGAATTGATCGCTGAAACAGGGCCTACTACTTCTTGCTTTTGCCCTGGTGCTGCGAGCTCAACTGTGTATTCTCCTCTTTCATTCAGTTCATGGATTACCGCCTCATTTACATCTGTAAACACGAGCTCAAAGCCCGATTTTTTCAATAAAGATCCGATAAATCCTCTGCCAATATTCCCTGCTCCAAAATGAAGTGCCTTCATATTAGTTCACCTCGTTAAAAATGGCGATTAGTTCATCCTTATCTTTTGCATGAATGATACGTTCTACATTTTCTTCTTCTGAACATACAATCGCAATTTGAGAAAGAATATCGAGGTGTTCGTTGTTTTTTCCAGCGATACCAAATACGACTTTGGCTACATTTCCATCTCCATATTCAACGCCATTTGGAATCTGAATAATTGAAATGCCAGAATGAAGGACTGCGGCTTTGGCATCCTCTGTTCCATGAGGAATCGCAATGCCGTTACCCATAAATGTAGAAGAGATGTTTTCTCTTTCAAACATTTTGTCGACATAATCGCTTGTCACATAACCGTTTGCCACTAGGACTTCCCCTGCTTTTTTAATGGCTTCGTCTTTTGAATTTACTTGTTCGTTTAGAAAAATATTATCTTTTGAAAGTACTTGTTTCATGAATGATCACACACCTTTTTTAGAATGATAAATCAGGAAAACAACCAAAACGGGGAGTTCAATGAGGAAAAATTGAACTCAACCCGTTTCGTCATGTTATTTTTTCAATTTCTCTATCAACTCATCGTATTTCGGGCTGTTCAAGAAATTATCAACTGAAATATGAACCGCTCCTGGCAGTTTTGCCTTTGCCCGGTCTGTTAAATCTTTATGTGTAAAGACTACATCGGCATCATCTGGGATGTTGCTGATAGACGTGTTGGTGACATCTATATCGAGCCCTGCCTTTTTGACTTTGTTCTTTAAGATGGAAGCGCCCATTGCACTTGATCCCATCCCCGCATCACAGGCAAAGATGATTTTGTTCACTTCTTCCGCTTTCACATCACTTTGCTCTCCTGCTTGCTCGTTTGCTTCAGCTTCTTTCTTTTGTGCTGTTAAAGCGGCAGCAGCTGCACTTTTCTTCCCTTTCATGTCTTGCATTTTTTCTGTTGCAGCTGTTAAATCCTCTTCTTCCGCTTTTGAAGACTTCAAAATAACAGCAGCGACTAGGAATGATACAGTGGCTGCTACAATCACCCCTGCCAGAACAGCTAGATGACCACCTTTTGGCGACATGACCATTAATGCAATAATACTTCCCGGTGATGGCACAGCCTTTAAGCCTGCATTGAGTAACGTAAAGGTCAGAACACCGCTTGCTCCACCTGCAATGACAGCCAAAATGAGCTTTGGCTTCATTAAGATGTACGGAAAGTAAATCTCATGAATCCCACCTAAGAATTGAATGATAATGGCACCAGGTGCAGATTGCTTCGCATTCCCTCTACCAAAAAACATATATGCCAGTAGCACACCTAGACCTGGCCCTGGGTTCGTTTCAAGCAAGAACAGAATCGACTGACCTGTCTTCGCTGCTTGCTCCACACCTAATGGGCTTAAAATTCCTTGATTAATCGCATTGTTTAGGAACAACACCTTGGCAGGTTCAATGAAGATACTTGCTAGCGGAAGCAGATGTGCATTTACAATAACATCCACACCAGCGGCAAGTACTTTATTCAGACCAAGTACCACTGGACCAATTCCGTAGAAAGCAATGACGACAAGGATGGCTCCAAGAATTCCTGCTGTAAAGTTGTTTACAAGCATTTCAAAGCCTGACTTGATTCGATCTTTGAACAGTTGATCAATCTTTTTAATAAGATATCCGCCAAGCGGCCCCATGATCATAGCGCCTAAGAACATTGGAATATCCGAACCGACAATAACCCCAATTGTAGCAGTTGCACCGAGTACTCCGCCTCGGTGATCATACACGAGCTTACCGCCTGTGTAACCGATTAATAATGGCAGTAAATAGTTGATCATTGGTCCAACCAAAGTATTTAATTGTTCATTCGGAATGTAGCCACTTGGAATGAACAAAGCTGTAATCAGTCCCCAAGCGATAAACGCACCAATATTCGGCATAATCATACCGCTTAAATAGCTTCCAAAGCGCTGTACTTTTACGCGGAAACCGTTTTTATCCTGCATCTGTAAAAACTCCTTTCTTCTTTCCCTTTATTCAGGGCTTTATAAGTCAAAAGATATAAGAACTGTTTCAGTCGAGCCCTTACATCTATCGTAAAGCGCTTCCACTTCCCCTTCAATTGAAACTAAATATCACTTTGTCATTTAGTGTGTGACAAAATTGAAAAATGATGTGGATTCTTCTTATGATGTATCAAAAGGCTGATCAGTCGTCTTTTTAAAACAAAATTCATTGGAATTTCACAACTTTCAAATGTGCACTTCTTGTTTCTCTATACCAAATCGAATAGTCTTATATTGATCAAACCTATCAATTGAAGAAAAGTCTGCGCAGACAACACACAGGAAAAGTGAACCATCTTGCTTGTTGTTCCGTTTACCTTTTAGAGTGGGCGGCACAATAGGAAGAGCGGTTTTTCTGTGACTTCACAGTTTACTGCCGCTTTCTTTCTAATACATGAGAAATTGTCATAGGTAGAAAGGCGGTTATTGACATTGTTGAAATATAGCAAGTGGCTGCTGTTTCTGACGCTTATGCTCACTTTTTTTATACCGAAGGAAGCATTCGCCCATGCATACGTGGTGAGCTCGAATCCAGCGGCAAATGAAGAGCTTCAGAAACAGCCTCCTGTAGTCTCTATTACATTTAGTGAAGGGATCGAAAGCGGTTTTCATGCCATTAAGGTTCTCAATTCAAAAGGTGATCGTGTTGACAATGGAGATACGGTCATTAAAGACCAAAAAATGATGGAAGCTTCATTAAAAAAAGGCTTACCGAAAGGGATTTACACCATTCAATGGAATGCCGTATCAGCAGATGGACACTCTGTATCAGGGATGATTCCATTTAGTATTGGAAAAGCGGACGGGGGATTTAACCAGTTAGATCAAGGTCCATCCAATGAATCCATTGATGTGGCCTCTACAATTGACAAAGCCTTTCTTTATACGTCGTTTAGTTTATACTTAGGAACGATCTTGTTTGGACTCTTTTGGTTTCAATCGAAGATTTCAGTCCCATTGGCAAAACGAATGAAATGGATGATGACGTTATCACTGATCATGATGGGCGGAGCACTCGTTTTTCAACTGCCCATTCAAACTAAATCTGCCGCAAATGTGTCCATTTGGAAGGCATTTCAGCCGTCTCTTTTACAAGAAACCATTGCTTCTACTTCTGGCGGGAGCCTATGGATAATGTTGATGGTGTCGTTTGTGCTTCTTACCATATGGAGTATCGTGGCAATGGGGAAAGGGAACTTTACCTCTTTTCGGATATGGCTGTTTCCGCTGCTCGTTTTTGCTCTGTTACTTTGGCTGAAAGCACAAATCGGTCATCCAGCAGCTACAGATAATAAAATATTAACAACGTCACTTGATTTCATCCATCTCGTCTCTGCATCCATTTGGGTCGGCGGATTAACTGCCATTGTGCTGCTTTTAATCAAGAAGCTGCCGAATGAAGATCAGCCGCTCATACGCAGTACACTTTCAGCCTTTCATCCGTGGGCGCTGGTCTCAGTCGGGCTCATTGTGTTTTCAGGATTTGTGAATGCCATTTTTATTTTGCAATCGTTTGATGCGCTTTTCCAATCAGCCTATGGACGCACATTTTTCATCAAGCTTGGTTTATTTATCATCATGGGCCTTCTTGGACTGATCCATTACTTGATGCTGAGATGGGGAAAAGAGAAGAAACGACACGTCTCCTTGCGGGCGGAATGGATCATTGGTATGGCCATTTTGTTCATAACGGCTGCGTTTACCAATATTCCTAGTCCTCCTCCGCCTGCACCAGAGCCATTTTTCGGGGCAAATCAGATCGAGCATCATGACATTGTTTCATTGAGCATCACGCCGAATGCACCTGGTAAAAATACGTTTGAAGTTGCATTTACGAAAAAGGACGGACAAACGATCACAGACATTCAATCGGTGACAGCAACCATCCATAAAGTTGCGTTGTTTGGAGAACCTAAACCTAGTGAATTTCAACTGAAACGATTAAAGAATGGACATTTCTCTGCTGAAAATCTCTTATTAAATGAAAAAGGAACTTGGAAAATTGACATCCATGCATTAACAGGTTCCTTTGAAAACATTGATACAACATTTATTAGAAAAAATTAAAAGGAGCTTATATCAAATGAAAAAATACGTAAAAGCTTTATTACCGATGCTTGTCGCTTCATTTTTAATTGCCATTCCTGTCAGTGCACACGTAACCGTCAAGCCTGACACATCTGCTACAAATGCTTGGGAGACCTATACGTTAAAAGTACCATCAGAAAGTGACAGCCCGACAACAAAGGTTGTCGTCACAATGCCTAAAGGTGTTGAATTCCAACAATACGAGCCAGTACCTGGCTGGAAAACGACAACCGAAGAGAAAAACGGCAAGGTCACAAGAGTTACTTGGGAAGCAAAGGGTGATGGTATACTTGCCGGTCAGTTCCAGCAATTTTTATTTGTGGCAAAAAACCCTGATAAAGCTGGTGAAGCAAAATGGGATGCGTACCAATATTATAAAGATGGAACGGTCGTTGAATGGACTGGCGATAAAGATGCTGACAAACCGCATTCCATCACAAACATTGAAGCAACCAATACTGTAACGGATTCACATGGTCAAGAAAAACCAAAAGAAGAACAGGCATCAAAGGAAACAGCAACTTCTTCCTCCTCCCCTCTAGTGCTTGGTCTTTCCATCACAGGCCTTGTCGTGGCACTTATTGCCCTTGGACTCGCTTTAAGAAAGAAATAAATCATGTACAAAAAGCTATCGTTTCCCAAAACGATAGCTTTTTATTTTCCCAACCTATCATTTCCAATATAGGATTGAATAGGATGCAGGTGCATGCCATAATAAAAACACGACCATTTAGGAGGATATAAAATGAATCACCTTGTGATATTTGCTCATCCCCAGCAAAGCTTAAACCAAACCATATTAGACCTTGTTGTCAGCACCCTTTTAAATAATGGTCATCAAGTGACCGTCAGAGATTTATATTCACTCAACTTTCAGCCAGGAATCACCAAAGAAGAAAAGATTGCCATGAAAACAGGTGATGTGCCGGAAGCTATTCAATTAGAACAGATGCTCATCAAAGAAGCGGATGTCCTCACATTTATCTTTCCAATATGGTGGACAGGTCTGCCGACCATTTTAAAAGACTACGTAGAACATGTCTTTTCAGAAGGGTTTGCGTATCGTGTAACAGAGCACGGTATTGAGAGTCTGCTTTATCATAAAAAAGGCGTGATCATTAACACGCATGATGCCCCAAAGAATGTCCATGATACAAACAGTGTCGTCACGAACCTCCATATGACGACTGATACGGAAGTCTTTCAATTTATTGGCGTCGAACCTGTTGAACGCCTTTTATTTGGCAGTATTGATCGAGCATCTGCTGATTACATCCATGAAATTCTTCAAGAGACGAGAGAAACTGTTGATCAACTGTTCCCTCCAGCTGTCTAACATGAAAAAAGACTGCCGAGACATCTCGGGCAGTCTAACAAACCTATTATATTGATTACCCATCTAAACCGATGGATACATATTTTGTTTCTAAATATGGCTCAATGCCTTCAATGCCACCTTCACGACCAATTCCACTCTCCTTCATTCCGCCAAAAGGTGCTTGAACTGCCGATGGACCGCCATCATTCCAGCCGATAATTCCGTAATCGAGATGTTCAGAAATGTAGAGTCCATTCCGGTAATTTTCAGTAAAGAAGTACGCCGCAAGTCCAAAAGGTGTATCGTTAGCTAGCTCAATGGCTTCATCTAATGTGTTAAAAGTCGTAATCGGGGCCACTGGGCCAAATGTTTCCTCATGCATGATGTTCATTGAAGGATTAACCTGCGTGAGAACCGTTGGCTGTACAAAATAATAAGATTTCTCATCATCGTAATTTGTTTCCCCACCAACGATAATTTTCGCTCCTTTATCTACCGCATCTTGAATTTGATCGACAATCTTGTCAAATCCACGCTTGTTAATAATTGGGCCGATGGACGTGCCTTCTTCAAAGCCATTTCCAACCTTCAGTTGTTCCACCTCTTTGCTGAATTGCTTTACAAATGCGTCATGAATGTCTTCATGCACAATGATTCGGTTGGCACAGACACATGTCTGACCTGCATTTCGAAATTTGGATGCCACTGCCTGTTTCACAGCCAACTCAAGATTTGCATCCTTGTCTACAATGAGCGGGGCATGACCGCCAAGCTCCATTGATACATGTTTGACCGTACTGGCACTATTTTTAATGAGGTGCTTCCCGACTGGTGTTGAGCCAGTAAATGTGATCTTGCGAATCAACGGACTATCTGTGAACATTTCACCAACTTCTTTCCCATCTCCAATAACCCATTGCAGCGCATCCTCTGGAATACCAGCTTCATGACCTAATTTCACGAGTTCAATCGCTGTCAGCGGTGTGTCTTCAGCAGGTTTGACTATAAAGGTACAGCCTGCTGCAAGTGCGGGCGCTGCCTTTCTCGTGATCATCGCTGCTGGGAAATTCCATGGTGTAATCGCTGCGACAGGACCTACTGGTTGTTTTGTCACGAGAAGACGTTTATTCGTCGTATGAGACGGAATGGTACGACCATAGATACGCTTTGCTTCCTCTGCATACCACTCAATATATCCAGCTGCATATATGATTTCCCCTAACGCTTCTTGATACGGCTTCCCATTTTCTTCCGTGATGATTTTCGCAAGTCTTTCTTTATGTTTAATCATGAGATCAAACCATTTGCGAATGATATTTGCACGTTCATGTGCTGATGTTTTACCCCATGTTTTGAACGCATGATGCGAGCGTACAATTGCCTCTTCAATTTGTTCTTTTGTATGCTGGGCAACAGAGGCAATTTCCTCGCCCGTTGCTGGATTATACACTTTGAGTTCGTTTGTCATGCTCTACCTTCTCCTTCGTTCTTGGATTCATTACATACAGTATATACCCAATGAGTAGCCAACCTAAAAGCAAAACCCATTCAGTTGGCTATGTTAAAGAGATGCCAAGATAAAAGCCGATTTCATTTTAAAAGCCCGCTAGACAAGCACGAATTCTCCACCTGTCTCTGGAATAGCAGACGAAAGCTCGGCATACGTGGGTCCAATAAAGATAACAAGAATGCCCCCTATAATAAAGGCAATGACACTGCCTAAAAATCTTGCTGTCAACATTCAATCTTCCGAAAGTACAACCCAACCCCAGCCAAGCATCGCATCCATGGACAAAACAGTACGTCAGACTGCGACATGGTTTTCGTACAACCATCCCCCTTTGTTGTTTAGAGCACTTTGAAGGCGTCCTCGATAATGCCTAGTCCTTCTTGTAGCAGCTCATCAGTGATGACAAGTGGTGTTAAGAAACGAATAATATTCCCGTTAATCCCTGCCGTTAATAAAAGCAGACCATGCTCATTTGCATATGTTGCAATCGCTGCGGCCTTTTTCTTATCTGGTGTACGCGTTGTTTGATCTTCTACAATTTCAATGGCTGCCATTGCCCCTAATCTACGGACTTCTCCAATGAACGGATAAGTCTTTTTCCATGCATCCGCCTTGTCCTCAATAGTTTGTCCAATATGTTCAGACCGCTCATTTAATTGTTCTGTTTCAATGATATCAAGAACTGCAAGTGCCGCGACACATCCTAACGGGCTTCCTGCATATGTTCCCCCTAATTCTCCCGGATCTGCTGCATCAAGCAATTCCTTTCTACCAATGACTCCGCTTAACGGTAAACCTGCTGCAAGAGATTTAGAGACCGTGATTAAATCTGGAACAACATCAAAGTGCTCAATCGCAAAATATTTTCCTGTTCTTGCAAATCCTGTCTGAATTTCATCAGCGACAAATATGATCCCATGCTGTTGACAGAAAGATGCCACATGCTGAACAAATCGCTTGGATGGAACAATGAACCCGCCCTCCCCTTGGACTGGTTCCATGACCACACAAGCAACCGTTTCAGGTGCAACCGTAGCGATAAAGAATTGATTGAATTGATCAATGATATAATCGTCATACGCTTCATTACTTAATCCTTCAGGCTTTTGATAATAATAAGGGTAAGGTGCTTGATAGACTTCTGATGCGAATGGTCCAAAGCCAAACTTATAAGGCTTGACTTTACTCGTCATACTCATTGTCATGTTTGTTCTTCCATGGAAGCCTCGTGTAAAAGAAACAACCGCTTGCCTCTTTGTATATTTACGTGCAATTTTCACAGCATTTTCAACGGCTTCTGCCCCTGAATTTAAGAAAATCGCTTTCTTTTCATGGTCTCCTGGCGTCAAGTGGCACAGCTTTTCCGCCAGTTCAATATAAGATTCGTACATCATGACGTTAAACCCTGGGTGAATCAGACTGTCTGCCTGTGCCTTGACTGCTTCCACAACCTTTGGATGTGAATGTCCTACATTTAGAGTACCAATAGCACCTGCAAAATCAATAAATCGATTCCCATCAATATCGAAAAGCTCGGCTCCCTTTCCTTTCGCTGCAAGATGACGGTTGCCATTGCTTACGCCTCTTGCGACGTATTGATCTCTTTTTTCCTGCCATTCCTCTGTTGAAAAACGGTTTGTTGTCGTTTGACTCATTGTCATCCATCCCCTTTATGTGTTTCTTATTATTCTGAATATTTTTTGGTATGATAGAAAGTACCAATATCAATTATTTGATGGTACCAGAGAGGATGGATGAACACATGCTGACGATTCAGCTAGATCAAACAAGGGAAAACGGATTTATTTATCACCAGATTTATACGAAGATTAAGGACGAAATCTTAAATCGAAATCTGCTGCCGCATGATCAATTACCTTCTAAACGAGAATTAGCGAATTCTTTAAAGGTCAGTGTAAATTCTGTCAATGGCGCCTATCAGCAATTGTTAGCAGAGGGATATTTATATTCTGTTGAGAGGAAAGGTTTTTTTGTAGAATCAATTGAAACGTTTCAAAAATCGGACCAGTTGAAGCCTTCCTCCCTTCCAGAAGACTTAAAGGAAGAGCCCCTTTCACGAGACGACTGGTATTCTTTTTCACACATCTCTGTTGATACGGCAAACTTTCCTTTTAAAAGCTGGCTGAAATGTGAGCAAAAGGCGATCAGCCTACATCAAGAAGCATTTAGTGAACTTCCGCATCCGCAAGGGGTTTATGAATTAAGGGAAACCATTGCCCGATTGATCGGACTTGCTAGAGGGGTCAAATGCTATCCCGAACAGCTCATTTTAAGCGCAGGCACACAATCGCTCATTCATTCGTTATCTAGCATTCTTCCAACTGACAAAGTATACGGGTTAGAAAACCCCGGTTACCGCCGGCTATATCAAATGCTGAAAAACAATCATCACCGAATTGAAACAATCGGAATTGATCAGAAAGGTGTGCGCATGAACGACATTCACAGAAAACGACCGAATGTGTTGATCATCACACCCTCCCATCAGTTCCCAACAGGGGTGATCATGCCGATCTCACGGAGAATCCAGTTATTAAACTGGGCGGCTGATCAGCCAGATCGATATATCATTGAAGATGATTATGACAGTGAATTTAAATATGGGACAGACAGCATTCCGGCTCTGCAAAGTCTTGACCGGTACGACAAAGTCATTTATATGGGAACCTTCTCAAAATCACTGCTTCCTGGCTTGCGCCTCAGCTATATGGTGCTGCCACAGCACTTATTAAGACAATATAAAGAGAAGCAACATTTCTTGATCCAAACAGCCAATTTATTTACCCAATATACGCTTCTTTACTTTATCAAAGACGGAGCATATCAGCGGCATATTAAAAGAATGAATGGATTATATGAGGAAAAGCGGAAGCAACTCATTGGAGAGCTGGAAACAGTCTTTGCCAGAGACGTGCGGATTATTGGTGAAAATGCCGGACTTCATTTTGTCGCTGAATTTCGCTCAGACCGAACCCAGCATGAGATCTTGCAGCGTGCCAAACAAAGAAAGCTGAAAATGTACGGAATGGCTCGTTTTGCCTTGAGTGAAGACATGCCTGGTCATAAAGAAGGCTTTGTTCCACTTGTTCTTGGCTTCTCTCATATGCGACCGGAAGACATTCAGCCAGCGGTGAAGCGGCTGTATGATGCGATTTATGGGGAATAAAAAAGGAGGTGCGATTTAAGAAGTCATTTCCAAGATGGCACGGTATCTGCCTTGAAAAAAGGGACTTTTCAGTAAATGAATTGGTCAAATCAAAAGATAAGTCAATGACAAAGCCTTAAAATGCCCTTTAACTCCTGTCAAACAGCCAGGGGGTTTTATCGTTCGTTTTTCTTGAAAAGAGCCTTTTGTTTTGTTATGATTTCAAAAGTGACCACTCGGTTTCCTTTGTGACCATCCGGTTTTATACATTTGGAAAGGACTTGAAATCATGAACGAAAAGCAAGAAGAAATTCTGCGGGTTTCCAAAAAGCTATTTTCACAAAAAGGCTATATGAGCGTGTCAATGCAGTCGATTGCAGATGCCTGCAAAATGTCAAAAGCGTCGATCTACAAACTATTTGATTCAAAAGAAGCTCTCCTACTTGAACTCATTAAATTTAATCAGCAGAAAATGCGGGAAATCTCTAAAATGATTCATTCAGAATCGACACTCTCCAAGAAGGAAAAATTCACAAAAAAAATCAAGTTGGAGCTTGAGGAGTTTAAAGAGAATCATAAATTTTTGAACATGCTGTCATTTGAAGCATTTTCTCAGCATTCACCCATTGTTAAGAAGCATTTGCGTGAGACGCGGTCCATTATTATGCAGCGTCATCGTGACATCATTTTAAGTACGTACGGTCAGTCTGTCGCACCATATGTGTGGGACCTTGTCATTGTCTTAAATGGATTAATGAGAGAGATGATTCTCATGCTTGCCATTGAACAGAAGAACATCCGCTTAGAAAATGTAGCAGAGATGATCATCGGCGTCATGGATCAGGTGTCAAAACAGCCCTGCTCAAAAAAGCCTGTATTGACAGACGAGTTGATGGAATCATACCTGCTTTCATCTACTGATGACATGAACGAAGAGAATCTTGCAACGACGTACTTAGCTAAAATCGAACAGCAACTACACGCAATTTCACATAGCATGGAAAAAGATGACCTTATGTCTGCTTTCAACTTATTAAAACAAGAATTGGCAGAGGAACAACCGAGAACCTTTTTAATCAGCTCAATGCTTGATTACTTAGGTAAAAATAGCGTTTTAACTCAAGACGTGTCACAGCTGAAAAGCATCATTTTATAGATAAAGAAGGGATTACATTGAACCAATCAACCACACATACATCGTATAATCGACCTGTGATTGTTGGAATTTTCCTCGTTGGAGCATTCGTAGCGATTTTGAACCAAACGCTTTTAATTCCAGCAATTCCACATATCATGGAAGAATTTCATATTGATGTCAACAAAGGCCAATGGCTAACAACAGCCTTTATGTTGACAAATGGGATTCTCATTCCGATTACTGCCTTTTTAATTGAGAAGTTTTCGAGCCGCACCCTTGTCTTAACGGCTCTTAGCATTTTTACAGCAGGAACTATTCTTGCTTCGTTTGCAACGAATTTCCCCGTATTGCTTGCCGCACGTATCGTGCAAGCAGCTGGAGCAGGCATTTTAATGCCACTGATGCAAACCATCTTTTTAACGATCTTCCCGAAAGAGAAACGCGGACAAGCGATGGGAATGGTCGGACTTGTCATTTCATTCGCACCGGCGATTGGACCAACACTTGCCGGCTGGATCGTGGATACTTTTACTTGGAAATACTTATTCTATATTGTTTTGCCAATCGGTATCATTGACCTCATTCTTGCTTTCTTCTTAATGAAAAACGTCACACAGCAAAGAGAAACACGTATTGATGTCTTATCAATCACTCTGTCATCCTTCGGGTTCGGCGGTTTACTGTATGGATTTTCTAGTGTCGGGTCATACGGATGGACGAGTGCGACTGTACTTATTTCGATTATTGTTGGAGCCGTTAGCTTGTTCTTCTTTATCCTTCGACAATCGAATTTGAAAAGACCGATGCTTGAGTTTGGTGTATTTAAGTTTGCGATCTTTAGCTTAACCACCTTCCTCGGTATGCTTGTCTTTGCTTTATTGATTGGGACTGAGACAATCCTGCCGCTCTATACACAAAATGTCAGAGGACTGTCAGCGCTCGATACGGGTCTTATCTTATTGCCAGGCGCTTTATTTATGGGCTTTCTGTCACCAATTATCGGGCGGATATTTGATAAAGTCGGTGGAAAAGGGCTGGCATTAGGCGGATTTGCAATATTAACAGTGACCTCCTTGCCGTTTATGATGCTGAGCCTTGATTCGTCTATCACACTGATTACGATTGCTTATACCATTCGTTTAATCGGGGTAGGGATGATTATGATGCCACTAACAACAGCCGGCATTAACTCTTTACCTCCTCATCTCATCCCGCATGGGACAGCGATGAATAACACGATGAGACAGATCGGCGGTTCGATTGGTACAGCCTTGCTTGTCTCGGTTATGAGCAGCTCTGCTGCAAATGCAGAACTAGCCAATCCGTTGAAATCAGCCGTACATGGCATGAATACGGCATTCTTTGTCGCTGGTCTCATTGCTATAATTGGGCTGATCATGTCTCTTTTCTTAAAAGAAAAACGCGAGAATAAACTGATGAAACAGGACCTTTCCTCCTCGTCATCTTCTTAAATTGAAAAAGAGTTTGTCATGTGAAGTGCACCCCAAATGTTAGATGCAGTCTACTATTTGGAGGTGCTTTTCTTTTGGCTAAATTTACAAGCGAGAGCGACAAAGAAAGTTTCGCAAATGATTTGAAGAACATCAAAGTAAACGTCCTCTCCAAAAGCACATTTGTTCTTTCTGTAAAGAAAAAACTTGATAATTCTGAGAAAAGAGTTGATAATAGTAACAATTCAATTTGTGAGAAAATTTTTACTATAGGAGATGTATGCATTGAAGGTCGTTAAATTTGGTGGCAGTTCCCTTGCATCTGGCAAGCAACTGCAAAAGGTATTTGACATTGTTACAGCAGATCCATCTCGAAAAGCAGTCGTTGTTTCCGCACCAGGAAAACGGCATTCAAACGATACAAAAGTCACCGACTTATTAATTAGCTGCGGTGAACAATATTTACAATTAGGTGAAGCAAATGATTTAAAGGAAGCCGTGATTGAAAGATACGCATCCATTGCTGATGAACTAGGTTTAGGTCATGACATTATTGACACCATTCGGCACGACCTAGACACATTATTACAGGCTGATTCGACTCATTCTGATCGTTACCTTGATGCGATTAAAGCAAGCGGTGAAGATAATAACGCAAAGCTGATTGCTGCTTATTTCCGCCATCAAGGGGTCGAAGCGCACTATGTCAATCCGAAAGAAGCTGGTTTATTTGTCAGTGACGAGCCTGGTCATGCGCAAGTACTACCAGAATCATACGATCATTTATACAAATTAAGAGAACGCTCCGGCATCATAGTGTTCCCTGGATTTTTTGGCTTTAGTCTCACTGGTGATATCGTCACATTTTCTCGAAGCGGTTCAGATATCACAGGATCGATTTTGGCGAATGGTTTGAAGGCAGATGTGTATGAAAACTTCACAGATGTTGATGCAGTCTATGCCGTCAATCCAACGATCGTTCACCAGCCAAAGCAAATCACAGAACTCACGTATAGGGAAATGCGGGAGCTGTCATATGCTGGTTTCTCTGTATTCCATGATGAAGCACTTATTCCAGCCTTTCGAGCAGGTATTCCTGTTCAGATTAAAAACACAAATAACCCATCGGCTAAAGGGACAAAAATTGTGAATCAAAGGAATTACACAAATGGACCAGTTGTCGGCATCGCATCAGACAATGGATTTTGTAGCATTTATATCAGTAAATATTTAATGAACCGAGAAGTTGGTTTTGGACGTAAGGTGCTGCAAACATTAGAAGCGTATAATCTTACCTACGAGCATGCACCTTCTGGAATTGATGATATGACCATTATTTTAAGGCAGGATCAACTAGAAGAGCAGCATATTGAACAAGAGCTCCTCGACCGCCTGAAAATGGTGCTTGATGCAGACGAGGTTGTCTTAGAGCGAGATCTCTCCCTGATTATGGTGGTGGGAGAAGCCATGCGGCATAACGTTGGTACGACTGCAAGAGCTGCCAAGGCTTTGTCAAAAGCCAAGGTGAATATTGAAATGATCAACCAAGGCTCTTCAGAAGTCAGCATGATGTTCGGCGTCAAAGCAGCTCAAGAAAAAGAAGCCGTCAAGGCATTGTATGAGGAATTTTTCTCAATGTCCACCATGCCTGTCTCACTTTAACATTCAGACTGCCTAATCCAAGAACGGCAGTCTTTTTTTACAAAAATACCCTTTGGTTTATACGCGCATGAAAAGTATTTCTATTTATCGTCTGTTTTTGTATGATAGAAACAAATCAACTATTGTTCCGATTCTACGTCGGATGTACAAGGAGCCCTAAAACAATGTCCCGTCAACAACTATTGAAACAGTTTCGAAATTTTGATGACGCTTCTACGAGCATTTTAAACATGATGAGGAAATTCATTGATGTGAATACACTGTTTATTGCGAAAAATGATCAGAACATCAATCAGATTGTGAAGGTGTTACATCATGAGGAACAGCTACTTGAAGAAGGAGAAGAGCTTCCTTTTGAGGTAACACTTTGCAAGCTAGCGGTTGATCACCAGAATACACTCGTGATCCCAGATATTCGATTGGACGAGCGGTCTAAATACTTAGAGGTCACGAAACGGCTCCGAGGGGGCTCCTTTATTGGGGTTCCCATTCATTTTGGAGATGGCTCGAATTACGGTACGCTTTGCGGGCTTGATTTAAGACCACAGCAATTTACAGAAGAGCATATTCACATGTTTGAAACGATGGCTTCTGTATTAAGTTACGTACTGGAGCTTGACCGTGCAAACCGTCAAATTCAGCATTTATCTGTACCAATCGTCCCTGTTGTTGACGGTGTGGCTGTTCTCCCGCTTCTTGGTGATATTGAAGAGACACGGGCCCAGCTTATTTTAGAGACCATTTTGCAGGAAAGCTACAGGCTGTCGCTCTCTCATTTGGTCATTGATGTATCTGGTACGAAACGGCTAAATGAACAAAGCATTCAATACTTAGTAAACTATGCCCAAACTTTGAAGCTTTTGGGCATGACGGCTGTTTTAACAGGCATTAAACAGGACCTTGCTTTAAGTGCGCTTCAATCTAATATTTCATTTAAAGATATTCCGATTCACAAAGACTTGCCGCAAGCACTTGCTCATATCGGCTTAACGTTTATCAAAAACTAAGCGGCACTCCATAGAATCATGGTTTCACATCAAAAGGCTCATCACATTGGATAGCCTTGCAAATTGTTGACAAAGAGCTAAAATGAAGTTGATTTTAGCTCTTTGTCTTCTTTTCTTCTGGGAGCGGCAGACGAATGGTAAACGTCGTTCCTTTGTTTTTCTCGCTTTTCAAGTCAATATGGCCTTCATGTAGATCCACAAGCTGCTTCACAATGGACAAACCGAGTCCGTATTCTCCATACGGTGTATTCGTTCTAGAGATATCGGCTTTATAAAATCGTTCCCATATGTGCTTTACTTCATCTGGGGCAATGCCTATACCTGTGTCTTCAATTTCAATGATCGTCTCTTGATGCCCTTGTTTTCCTCGTAAAGAAATCTGACCGCCTTCTGTAAATTGGATGGCGTTCTTTGTGATATTGACGAGAATTTGAATCAGCCTGTCGTAATCTGCATAGACCTTTAGTTGAGGATCAACGTCCACAATCAGTGTATTGTTTTTCTCTTCAGCTATTCGGCTCAACTGCTCTCTTATCACTTCAAAGGTATCGACGAGTGGATAGTGAAATTTTTGAAGGGTGATTTGGTTGGATCTAATTTTCTCATAATCCATGTTTTCATTGACAAGACGCAACATGCGTTTAGTCTCGTCTGTGATTAAGGCGTAACATTTCTCCTTCTCTTCCGGCGACACATCAGATGTGTTCAGCCATTCAACCAATCCACGAATAGTGGTCAGCGGTGTTTTCAATTCATGAGACACATCTGCAATGAATCGTCGTCTTCGTTTTTCGAGCCGGTCAATTTCTTCTCTTGAGTTTTGGAGACGTTTTGCCATCATATTAAAATCCTCACCGAGTGTCCCAATTTCATCAAGATGCTTGTTTTTAAGGTTGATGTTGTAATCACCTTGGGCAATCTTCGCTGTTGCCTCTCTCAGCTTCTTGATTCGATTCACATGAAATTTAGAGAGAAAGAGACTTAGAATAAAGGTAATCGTCAAGGCAACAAACACAATGATATACAAATAACGATTCATCTGGGCAATCAGTTGTTCAGCCCCTTGAATTGGGGCAATGAGGACAACCCCGCCCTTCAACTTCCCGTCCTCCATCACAGGAAGCGCCACAAGAGTTGCTTCTTGATCAAGGCGACAAGAGTCACTCCGCTTCACAATGACCTGTTCTCCCTTTGAGAGCTTGGCCCATAAATCCTTTGGCAATAAGGCTTCGTGCGGCGGCATACCTTGCTGTTGAGATAGCACATCTCCTTTTTCATCAAACACGAAAAAACGAATTTGTCTTGTCGAGAGAATATCTTCAAATGGACGTAGTCGGAAGATCATTTCAGTTTTAGGCAATAATTTGAAATTCTGCAATATTTCATTCCCATACGAGCTCATTTCATCTACCCTGTTCTGGTAAGCAATATCTTTCACAAAATGAGATAACAAGGAACTGATAATAATGATGGCAATAAGTAATAGCCCAAGGTGACTGATCAGTAGCTGATAAAAGTATTTAATCTTCATCAAATTTATACCCTACGCCCCATACCGTATATAAAAAGGGTTTAGGTCCGTCCCCAATTTTTTGGCGCAACCGTTTGATATGTACATCAACAGTCCGTTCGTCTCCATAAAATTGATACCCCCAAATTTGTTCAAGTAATTGCTCCCGCGAAAAGACTTGACGAGGATGTTGAATAAAAAAGCAAAGCAGGTCATATTCCTTTGGCGTCAAATTCTCAATTCGTTTCCCATCAAGAAAGACTTCTCTCGTTTTTTTATTTAGCTGAAAATGGGCTGTGTCAAGCCGTTCATCCTCTTTTACTTCTTCTTGGGTGGGTGTGTGAGCAAATCGGCGTTTCATAGCTTTGATTCTCGCCATTAATGTCAGTGGACTAAAAGGCTTGGTTACATAATCATCTGCACCAAGATCAAATCCAAGAACCTGATCAGACTCTGTCTCCTTTGCTGTCAGCATAATGATCGGAACGTCGCTGGTCTGTCGCACTTTTTGGCAAATCGTTAAGCCGTCCATTGAAGGAAGCATGACATCTAAGATCAATAAATCCCAATCATTCTCTTGTTTGAACCGATTGTATCCCTCCAACCCATCATGAACAAATTCTGCTTGAAACCCCTCTCTTTGAAAAAACATATCTGTCATGGTACATACACTCTGATTATCTTCAATCATTAATATCTTCATCATCAGCCTCCGCTGTTGCACTGTTTTTCTTTATGTAGCTTCATTTTACACGTTCCTTCTCAAATCTCAATTGGATTCAACCGATTTCATGAACTTATCATGGTTTGGTCATCTTTTTTTCATACTTTTTAATGATGGGATTAATCAAATTTATTTTCTACATTCACGGCAGCTTCTTCATATTGACTGATTTTATTCTCTGTGATGTGAACAATGTCTCCCATCACATCAATACCTGTCTGAAAACCTTCAATCATGTTGTCAACGATGATTACATGATTTGCTGTTTGACTTAAGCGATACACCTAGGCTTGTAGTACCTGTTTTTGTCACACTCGCTCCTTTAGACGAATCACATTGTTTGCAATGATCGTTTCGGTGTCAAAACTGACTTCAATCACCACACCATAGCCATTGAAATTATAGATGGCACTTGCTGCTCCGCCCCTGATAATATTGTATCGAGTCTGGATATTCAGCGATTCCTAGAGGTTTGTTGCACTTTCTCCATATCCTTCGATAACAATCCCCATTCTCGGCTCTGCTCCATCCACACCGGCTTTTTCAAGCAAACCGTTCTCGACAATCCCTCCGTCGCAACCTGTAATTGATATATTATGACGTCTTGATTCAGTAATGGTACAGCCCAAGATGTGAATAAAGGTGGCAGGCGAGTATGTTTCAATACTTGTATCATCCACAATTCCTCTAGTCATCCAATTCATGTAAAGGAGATTAGCTTATACAATAGATTAAATTTTATATAAATGTTTCCAAGATTGTATTCTCGACATTTTCACGTGAATCAATTTTCAAACTTTTTGAGTCTTTACTCCTATTGAACTAACATTTTCCTGATTTAGAATAGTTTTATATTGACACAAGAACTATACAAGAATATTATTTTTCTCATATCTCTTTTTTAAGAAAGGATTTATGCCATGTCTACAATTGACCACGATAAAATTGTTAAAAGTGTTCCTCAAAAAGGGTTTTTCGGACATCCTAAAGGCCTTTATACACTGTTTTTCACTGAGTTTTGGGAGCGTTTTTCTTATTATGGCATGCGTGCACTGCTTATTTATTACATGTACACAGAGGTGACAAAAGGCGGGCTTGGCTTTGACCAAACAACAGCCAACTCGATCATGTCTGTCTACGGTGCCCTTGTCTATATGTCAGGAATTATTGGCGGATGGCTCGCTGATCGGGTGTTCGGTTCGTCTAGCACGGTCTTTTATGGCGGGGTTTTCATTATGCTTGGTCATATCATTTTGGCTTTGCCAAGCGGGGTAACAGCGCTCTTTATTAGTATGGGGCTAATTATTATTGGAACAGGTCTTCTTAAACCTAACGTCTCAAACATTGTCGGAGATTTGTATACAAAAACGGACCCTCGCAGGGATTCTGGGTTTAGCATTTTCTACATGGGCATTAACATGGGTGGTTTTATTGCGCCGTTAATTGTCGGAACAATCGGTCAAAAAGTGAATTTCCATCTTGGCTTCTCACTTGCTGCCGTTGGTATGCTTGTTGGTTTGATTACCTTTGTGATTACGAAAAAGCCAAACCTAGGTCTGGCCGGCACATATGTAACAAACCCGCTTTCAGCAACTGAACGCAAGAACATCAAAATCTTTGGAACAGTGACTGTGGTTGTGCTAGCAGTTTTCACTATTTTAGGCATTCAATCCGGATACATCACCATCAACCTATTTACTTGGTTTGTCAGTGTGCTTGGTGTCATCATTCCAATTGTGTATTTTATTATCATGTATTTCAGTAAAAAGACAAGTAAAGTGGAGCAATCTAGGGTATTAGCTTATATTCCTTTGTTCCTTGCTGCTGTCATGTTCTGGGCTATTCAAGAACAAGGCTCAAACATTTTAGCCACATATGCGGATCAACGAACAAACTTGCATTTCCTTGGAATGACACTGGCACCTTCTTGGTTCCAATCGCTGAACCCGATTTTTATTGTGTTGCTTTCCCCTGTATTTGCCTGGTTATGGGTCAGACTTGGAAAGAAACAACCATCAATCCCTATTAAATTCTCAATTGGTCTTCTGTTTGCAGGCTTATCTTTTCTGATTATGATCATTCCTGCCAATATGTCTAGTCCAAACACACTTGTGAGTCCATTATGGCTTGTCCTTAGCTTCTTCCTTGTCGTCATTGGAGAGCTATGTTTGTCACCAGTTGGACTTTCAGCAACGGCAAAGCTTGCACCTGCTGCCTTCTCAGCACAGACTATGAGCCTTTGGTTCCTTTCAAATGCCATGGCACAGGCGATCAATGCGCAAGTGGTTAAACTTTTTGGTAAAGTGCCAGATACCATCTATTTCGGCATTATCGGCTTGATCGCAATGATTCTATGCGTCGTGATGATTGTTCTTTCACCGGTGATTAAGAAAGCGATGAAAGGCATTTATTAAATAACAAAAAAGGCTCTGGAACTGACCCATAAAGTGAGACAAAGAAAACACCTTTAAGTTGAAATGAGGTATTAGCATACCTGAAAACAATTTAGAGGTGTTTTTGTATGGGAACAAGAGTCAGTTACCCAGCAAATGTAAAAGAAGCGTCTGTACAAATGACGTTTAGCAAGCACTCCAACTAAAGAAATCACGGACAAGATAGGCATTATGAATCCAACACAAGTGAAAAAATTGGACGAAATTGAAATGAAACAACCAGTCACCGAAAGCGTTTCGGCAACTGGCTGTTCCATAAAGGTTGTTTTGATCCCCGTCTCAAAATTTTGGGTCAGTCACATGTAAGGGGCGATTTTATTTAATTAGTTTTTATACTACTTAGAAAAGTGCTTCTGTTCTCTGTGACAGTTGTCAGCATAGTAGCATTATCTTTAAGCCTTTGTACTAATGCTTCTTTTGCTTTCCCTTCAAATGAACAAAGTAAAGCAACGTATACTTCAGCTATAACCTGTTGTGATGAAGAAAAATCTGTTGCGTTTTTTGTGTCTTCTTTTAGATTCTGACAATGAGTTTTTAAACTTGCACCCACAATGTTTTTTAATTCCTCATTCTGTTGTAATCGTCTGTAAAACTCATCTGCATCCATATTAACTCCATATGGCAATTGAAATCCTCCTTACAACCGTAACCATCTTGCTAATTCATTATCCTTATCTTTTAAATCCTCCGCCATTTTAACTATAAACTCACTAATATCCTCTAAATCTCTAATCAAATAATGTAGAGCAGCCTCAGTTTGATACTGTTCTTCTGAATCATAAAATGCTGCCCCATCTTTCACATAAGGCGCGTGATACAATACAGCTTTATCAACATCACTTGGATCTAAATCCTTGAATTCTCCTAATCTCTTTCCGCAAATAGATTTCACGTCATAAACCATTTTGTTGTGATCATGAGGGAATCGTTCAATGACTTGTTTCTTTGTTTTTAAGTCTTCGATAGCTGCCTGCAATCGATGAGCCAATTCTTTTGCATACTTTTCATCAACTTTAATGGTCTGTCCATTCATACCTGAGAAAGATGAAAAAGATTCAATATTTTGATTATAAACCCCGTTGCTTCCATCAACGCTTTTAATTTTACCATTCTGATCGAATTGAAAATTTGAGTCACTTAAACTGTGAGTATCAGGATTTTTTGCAAATGCTTGGCCATAAAATGTTGTCATTAGACTGGTTAAAACACCAGGAACACCGAGCGACATATTAAGCCGATTTGCACGATCCTGACGTGCAATACTTGGATCTTTCGTGTATATAGTTGTTCCGTTATGTCTGTCGTAGTCTAAAAACCAGCCAGCCCCCACCATATCATCAGGATTAATGATTGCTTTGTGATATAGATCAAATTCGCCGTTTCTTATTCTCTTTTGGGTCTCTTCATCATGCAGTTTAACAATGGAAGGGTTGTTAAAAGCTACACTGTAAACATTATTATTTACACCAGCGTACTCGGCATCTGCTCCACCAAGTGAGTGACCCGTTGTCGAAATGACTGTGTTCGTGCCAGCATACTTTTTCACTTCATTAGCGACGAGCTTATCACCTTGATCAAATTGAGATGTCTTAGTGACAATTTTGTATTCTCCACTTTTCATCAACATGGCTTGTTCCATGCTACCGTTATACGTAGTAATGGCTTTAGAGTCTATGGACGCATCTTTTTTCATGATGTATTTGACTTGCTTTTTCGGATCGAATCCCATGACTACATTACCGCCATCTGCACTGATTATGTCAGCTTTTAATTGCTCTTGATTTGTTCCTTGAAATCCCACGACAACATTTTCAGGTTCTTTAGGTTTTACCCATTTACCCTCTTTTTTCTTGGCTTGTACAAAGACGTACACATCTAACCCTGTATCTGGGTCTTTTTTGATTTTATCTACATAAAAAGCTTTCCTTTTATCCTCAGTTATTAAGGGTTTTTTATCTGTATTCGCTCGTTTAAGCTCCTTACCTCTATAGGTGACAGAACTTAAATAAAAATAAATTTCATCAGATAGATTAGGAATGTTATATTTTTCACTCATGTACATAGCCCCTGCCCTATTGTAAAATAAAAGGTGGAAAGGATGGTTTTATGAAGAAACCAATAATTACCTTAATTATAACAATTGTTATTTTAACACTTGGGGGGCTATATATGAAACATAAATATGATGAAAATCGGGAAGTGGAAGCAAAAGCCCAAGAAGTTAAGTTATTTGAGAAAGCAAAAAAAAGAATGAATGATTATCTTAAAGCTAACTATAGTAATGTTAATCCAATTAACTTTTCAAATGATTACGAAATAGATCCATTGGGTGGAATTTCAGTGGAAGGTACCTACGGAGAAAAGAAAGAACATTTCTGGGGGCTATATGATCACAGCAATAATAAAATAGGCTTGACTAGAATTGATGCTGAACCAAAACCTGGATGCGAAGATAAAGTATGTGAGTATTGAGTATACATCCCCTCTACACTATGGTGAAGGGTCTTTATGCTTTCTCCATACCTTATCAAGAATAAATGCCACAAGTATCAAAACAATTGAAAGAAACATCTTCTCCACAGTTAATTCAATGCTAAACAAAATATATGAATCCACTCTTATTTTACTGCCAAAAGGATGATTTAATGAAAAAAAAAAACATAATTATACTTACTACTCTGACTCTTATAACACTTGCAGGACTTTACATGAAGGAACAACACGACAACAAAATGGAAGCGCAAGAAACTCAGAAAAAGGAAGAATTGTACTCTTTGGCTAAAAAAAGAATGACTGACTTTATTAAAACAAACTATAAAGAGATTGAACGAATTGATTACACTAATGATTATGAGGTAAACCCAATGGGCGGCATTGAAATTAATGGTTATCTCAATGGAAATGTAAAAAAAGAAATATGGGGAATCTATGATAAAGGTAATAACAAAATTATATCTTTCACTGTGGATGCAATCGAAAAGCCTGAGTGTGAAGACAAAATATGTGAGTATTAAAAAACACTCATTCACATTTTTTGGTAACTAATCCTTTTTTACCCATTTATCATTGACTTGAACAACATCATTTTTCAATAATACCAAAAAGAACACCTTTGACATTTAGTGTTATGTCAAAGGTGTTCTAGAGTGTCTCATAATTTTAGGTTCGTCTAATTAGGCTATATTAAATTTTCTTTATTAGTTTAAAATCTGATCTCTTCATCTCCGCGTATTTGTAGCTTGAGCGGTTCACTTTTCGGCTGATGTTTTTTGATATAGCAATGATAGACGACATAACCAATGATCATCAGCGGTACGCCGACATATAAGCCGATGCGCTGCTCTGGATCAAAGGCAAGGCTGATTAAAACAATTGTGTTAAGCGTGATCGCAATGATCGGCAGAAACGGATAAAGCGGTGTTTTAAATTTTAAATTTTCTAGCTTTCCGCCTGCTTTCAGGTACTTTCTGCGGAAGAGCAGTTGAGATAATGTGATTGTAATCCAGCCAGCTTGTGCACTCATACCGGCAATTGAAACAATCCATACAAATACGGTTTCCTCTGCAAAGAAACCAGATAACAATGAAATGCCCGTAAATAAGAATGTGAGAAGCAACGCATTCATCGGGATACCGCGCTGATTGACTCGTTTGAAGATCTTTCCTGCCATTCCTTCCTTCGATAAGGAGTATAGCATTCTCGTCGACGCATACAACCCAGAGTTCGCAACAGATAATAAAGCAATTAAAATGACAAAGTTCATAATGTCGGCTGCAAAAGGTAACCCAATTCGCGAAAATACCGTCACAAACGGACTTTCTAACACACTGGCTTCCTTCCATGGGACCATGCCGGCTAAAACGAAGACAGATAAAACGAAAAAGACGAGCGTCCGCCAAACCGTCTGATGAATGGAGCGTGGTACAGTTTTCTCAGGATTCTCACTCTCTCCTGCGGCTATCCCAATGAGCTCCGTTCCCTGAAAAGCAAAGTTTACCGTAATCATCGTGACCACAACAGCTAGGAACCCATTTGGAAATAAACCATCACTCATAAAATGGCTAAAATAAGGCGCTGGCTCTCCGCCAGTCGTTTGAATCAAACCAAACATTGCCGCTCCACCAAGTCCAATAAATAATAAGATGGCTACGATCTTAATCGTCGAAAAGAAAAACTCCGACTCCCCGAACGCTTTAGCAGAACTAGCATTTAATAAGAAAAGAAATAGCCCAAATACGAAACACCAAATCCACACATCCACATGCGGGAACCATCGCTTCATAAGCTGTCCTGCAGATAAAAATTCTAGCGCTACTGTCGCCGCCCAGCCAAGCCAATAAATCCACCCTACAGCGAATCCAGCCGCTGGACTCACAAATTTTGTCGCATACGTATGAAACGAACCCGATACAGGGAGTGCGACTGACAGCTCACCAAGACAAAGCATGGTTAAATACATAATTAATCCGCCCACAATATAAGAAAGAACGGCTCCGACTGGACCTGCTTGTCCAATTGTAAAACCAGTTCCTAAGAAAAAGCCTGTCCCAATGACACCGCCAAGTGAAATCATAAATAAATGGCGGGAGGTCATCGCCCTTTTCAATTGTTCCGGCTGATTTTGTCCAACATCCACCATAATGCCCTCCTTCTTCTAAGATGCTCTAGTATCAAAACATGTCTCCATGGATTCATTCCAATTTCAAAACAACCTATTAATTATACATCTTTTATAATAAATATGCTTCCTTCTATGGTCACTGAATCAAATTCTTTATTTTAATAATGTTCAAACAAATGAAAAAATGAGGACTTTCAAGACAGATCAAGTTTGAAAGAAATGGGTTTCGGGCATAAAGTTGAAGAGATTCGCTCAAGATAATTTCAAATGCTTTACTTTTAGGTTGCTTCTCTGTAAGATCATATGTTGTAAATACCAACAAGAAAAGTGGGGAATAAAATGAAGAAAATATTCTTTGCCATTATGTTAGGCGCTTGCTTTGCACTTATCACTGCATGTGGATCTCATGCAAATGACAACACGAATAAACAATCTGCGTCTAAAGAATCAGGTGACCTTTGGAAATCCATTCAGGATAAAGGCGTATTAACCATTGGAACAGAAGGTACTTACGCTCCTTTCACATTCCATGACAAAAAGACAGATAAATTGACTGGCTATGATGTTGAAGTCATTACAGAAGTCGCAAAACGCCTTGACTTAAAACCAGAATTCAAAGAAACACAATGGGACAGCATGTTTGCCGGGCTAAATTCGAAACGTTTTGATGTGGTTGCGAACCAAGTTGGTAAAACTGGACGCGAAAATCAATATGACTTCTCTGATAAATACACAACGTCTCAAGCGGTTGTTGTGACAAAATCAGATAACAATGACATTCAAAAGCTATCTGATGTCAAAGGGAAGAAAGCTGCACAATCTTTAACAAGTAACTACAATAAGCTTGCAACTGATGCAGGCGCTAAGATTGAAGGCGTTGAAGGTCTGGCACAATCCATTCAATTGATTCAGCAAGGACGTGCTGATCTCACGTTTAATGACAAACTTGCTGTGTTGAATTACTTGAAAACAAGCGGAAATAAAAACCTAAAAATTGCTTTCGAAACAGGAGATCCTCAGGAAACATATTTTGCCTTCAGAAAAGGCAGCGGCGAAGTCGTTGATAAAGTGAACAGTGCTTTAAAAGAAATGAAGAAAGACGGTACACTAGCAAAGATTTCAAAGAAATGGTTTGGTGAAGATGTTACAAAATAATATCCTGGGGGTCGTCATTCCGTGGGATCTTCTTCAGCAATCTTTTTGGCCAATGATGACACAGGGAATTGATTATACAATTCCCTTGGCCATCATTGCCTTTATTATTGGTCTTTTTATTGCGCTTGTGACAGCCCTTGCTAGAATGTCTAAGATCAAAGTGCTCAGATGGATTTTCTCTATTTATGTGTCGGCTGTTCGTGGAACACCGCTTTTTGTGCAATTGTTCATTATTTTCTATTTCTTTCCGACATTCAATATTACAATTGATCCATTTCCAAGTGCCATTATTGCTTTTTCATTAAATGTAGGCGCGTATGCTTCGGAGATTATTCGTGCATCTGTGCTTTCTGTTCCAAAAGGACAATGGGAAGCTGGTTATTCCATTGGGATGACCCATCGCAAAACGCTCGTCCGTGTCATTTTGCCGCAGGCAGTGCGTGTGTCGATTCCACCGCTATCTAATTCATTTATTAGCTTAGTAAAGGATACGTCCCTTGCATCGCAAATTCTAGTCGCAGAGCTTTTCCGTAAATCACAGGAAATCGCCGCGGCGAACTTGGATCAAATTTTGTTCATTTATATGGAAGCAGCCCTGATCTATTGGATATTCTGCTTCATTCTATCGCTCGTTCAGCACCAAATTGAAAAACGACTTGATCGTTATGTCGCAAGGTAAGGAGGGAACGACATGCTAACAGTCAAAGGCTTAAAGAAATCCTTTGGTGAAAATGAGATTTTAAAGTCAATTGATTTTACAATCAACAAAGGACAGGTTGTGGCCATCCTTGGTCCATCAGGTTCAGGAAAAACGACCATGCTCCGTTGTTTAAATGCACTTGAAATACCAAATGGCGGCTCCTTAACCTTCGATGATTTTTCGATTGATTTTTCTAAAAAGAATAAACAAGCAGATCTGCTTAAACTGCGGCGGAAGTCAGGGATGGTTTTTCAAGATTATCACTTGTTTCCACATCGTACTGTTCTTGAGAATGTGATGGAAGGTCCTGTCCAAGTACAGGGTCGTTCGAAAGAGACGGTTCGAAAAGAAGCCATACAGCTTTTGCATAAGGTTGGACTTGAAGATAAAAAGGATTTATATCCATTCCAGCTTTCAGGCGGTCAAAAGCAACGTGTCGGCATTGCCCGAGCACTTGCCATCCAGCCAGAACTTATGCTCTTTGATGAGCCAACCTCAGCGCTTGATCCTGAGCTCGTCGGTGAAGTGCTAAAGGTCATGAAGGATCTTGCGAAAGAAGGCTGGACCATGGTGGTTGTCACACATGAAATCAAGTTCGCCCAAGAGGTGGCAGACGAAGTGATCTTTATTGATGATGGCGTCATTGTCGAACAGGGGCCTCCAAACGAAATATTAAAACAACCAAAGGAAGAACGAACCAAACAATTTTTAAATCGAATTTTGAATCCTGTATGATCAAATAAGGCTGCTCTCATGTGATGGGAGCAGTTTTTTGATCTTTTTGAAGTAAGCGTTTACAATTTCACGCAACTATTTAAAGGGGCGTGAGCGTATGTTACGATTGGAAATCGAGTGTTGAAGCGGGAACATCTTTTACGTTGGTTTTTCATTTTGTTGGTTGATTGTACTTGCTTTTGGGCTTTCGCTGACAGTGAAAGGAAAAATCCTTGGGATTGGTCCTTGGGACGCTTTCCACTACAGACTGTTTCAGCACTTTGGACTCACGATTGGACAGTGGTCCATCATTATTGGTGCACTGATTGTGACACTAACATCAGTTTTCATAAAATCATTTCCAAAGATCGGTGCTTTACTCAATATGGTGCTGATTGGCGTATTTATTGATTTCTATAATACGGTATTACCTTCCACCACATGGTTATTTATTTGAACGTACAGTGGGTCCGAAATGGGAATGGTGTTGTGGTCATCAAACAGATGTAAAAAGACAGCAGAGTATATGCCTTTTTTATGATCTTTGCGAACAGTCGACGTCAGGTGGTACACTAAATGTAAAAAATTGAGGTACTTTATGAAGATTTTTGCTATTCAATTACAACACTTAGATGAAAAAAAAGCACGTGAACAACTTGACCGGTTGAAACCCTTTGTGTCGCCTGAAAAGCAAGCAACTGCTGAACGCTTTCGCTTTCTTAATGATGCAAGAAGAACGCTGTTAGGTGAGGTGTTGATTCGTCAAATCATTCATCACATGCACGGCACTCCTATCGATCAGATTGCTTTTGACACAGAGGAAAATGGAAAGCCTGTCGTACGACAGATTCCATCGTTTCATTTTAACCTTTCTCATTCTGGCGATTGGATTGTGTGTGCAGTAGATGATGCACCCGTCGGCATTGATATTGAAGAGATAAAACCGATTGATCTGGCGATTGCCAAACGATTTTTTTCGCCTGAAGAATATACCGATTTACTCTCAAAACCGGCTGAACAACAAGAAGCCTACTTCTTTCATCTCTGGTCTATGAAGGAAGCTTTTATCAAGATGACGGGTAAGGGATTATCCTATGGTCTCTCGTCCTTTACAGCTCGCCTATCGGCTGATGGACAGGCTTCTTTGACATTACCTGCGCATGAACCACCTTGCTATGTCAAAACGTTCTCGCTTGATCCCGCCTATCAAATGGCGGTGTGCTCTAGAAAACCCATTTTCACAGAAAAAATAGAGACGCTCACCTGCTCAGAGGTGCTGTCTCGCATGTAAATTGGTGTGATTTGCTAGAGTGATCTCTTTAGCAATTAAACACCACGTGGTAATTGTTCTTCTTTGACATGCCAAGCGTTGATTGAAGAATAGGACATGTCATGGCGCGGTTCATTGCTCATTTAGAACGAAGTTTTTTCTTTAGTGAATTATTTCCAATATTTTTACATACTCTAATGCCCTACTCGTTCATTTCAGATTCCTCCTAAATAAGAAAGAGTCTCTTCATATATTGTATTATTCATTTCGCAAAAAGACGGCCCAATATGAGGAGGGCCGTCTTATCTTATTTTTTGATCAGATGAGTGCCAGTCGCATGCTCAATGATATCTCTCATTCGTTCAGCGAATGGTTGCAATTCTGTGTTGATATACATGTGACCTCCGTTAAAATCTGTACGTTTGATCGTCGTCTTTGCCCATTTTAACCAGCCGTTTGCATCTTTCATGCATTGATCATCTTCTCGTCCATTCAATAAATAAACCGGTGACTCAATGATGGTTTTGTCTGTATGTTGAAAGGTTTCCAATGCTTGATAATCCGCACGTAATGATGGTGTAAAGTAATCCATCATTGGCTTATTTTCCAATAATTCCTTTGGGATACCACCCATATCCGCAATATGCTGAACAAATACCTCATCTGACAAGTGGGTTAGAAGCTGTCTTTTCGTTTGTGGCGGCTGAATAGCCGAAATCACCACCGCTGCGGGATAGATGCCTTCTTTTTCTAGCTTTTGTGTTAGCCTGTAGACCACAAGCCCTCCCATTGAATGTCCAAATAAGATAAATGGACGGTTCAGTCTGTTCTTTAATCCTTCTTTATACAAATCGGCCAGCCGATCAATGCTTGATTCAAGCGGCATCAAATTAGTTCCATGACCTGGGGGCTCTGCCGCTGTTACTTCAGCAGTACCCCTTAGTTGTTCGAAAAGCGGTCGGTAGGAGGCGGAATATCCGCCTGCAAAAGGAAAACAGATGAGCTGAATGCATTCTGGTTTTTTTTCAAAGGTTTTAAATAACTGATTCATACGTCCTTACCCCTTTATAATTGTTTGAAGAATCTGTGCAAGTTCATCCGCCTGTGGTCTTTTCATCATGGTGACATGGTCGCCTTTGATGTGATAATACGAGCACGACCCTTTCGTATAAGCCTCCCAGTCGGCAAACTTCTTCTGGAAATCTGTGGCGTGCTCACTGCTTTGTACAATATAAAACGGCACAGTGAATGGTTCTTTTTCTAATTCAATGGCTTGTGACATAATCGTATTATGTGTTTGCATTTGCAAGTATTTATCTAAATATTGATCATTCATAAATTGATGAACCACTTCATCTTTTTCTGCTTCTTTGAGTATTTTCTGCTTCACTTCTTGGAAGCTTAGCCCTTGTAAAACTTCTGGCTTTATTCCGACAAGATTCCCCATTCCAAGGACGAGCGCAAGCATTTTCACTTCTTCTTCGCTCATATCGGCATGGAGTGCTTGATCTGCCTCATCTCTCAGCACAGGGACCGTATCTAAAATAATCAGCCCTTTCGGCATTTTTCCTGCATGAGATAGCCGCTGGCTCATCCCATATGCAAGATGCCCTCCCATGGAATGTCCTGCAAGGTAGTCTATGCCTGGTCGATAGAATGCTTCGATCGCTTCGATGAAGATGGAGACCAGCTCAGAATAATGAAGGAATTGCGGTTCTTCATCCTCATATAAGCCAGGAGACTGAAGTGCGTACACCGCTCCTTGATGCGTCATTAGCTTGGCGACATCTATATACCCCATGACCGTCCCCCCAGCAGGCGGTGCGAAGAAAATACTTGGTTCGGCTGGATCACCTTTTTTCAGCTCGATCACATAGTCCTTCGGCTGCCTCTCTACACTCTCTCCTTGCTCCGGTAATGTATTGATATAAGCTGCTAGCTGAGCTGGGGCTGGGTGCATGAATACCCACTTTGGATCAACGCTTATCCCTTTTTCTTTTAGTTTGGCGACAGCTTGAATACTCATGATGGAATCTCCGCCTAAATCAAAGAATGAATCATTTGCGCCTAGCTGTTTGACACCAAGCACTTCTTGGAAGGCGGTGACAATGCGTTGTTCAAGCTCGGTTGCCGGTTTGTCATCTTCATGGAAAGAAGAAACCCTTTCAGTCGGCTCTGGCAGCGCTTTTTGATCTACTTTTCCGTTCGTTGTCACCGGAATCGAATCGAGCTCAACAAAGTAACTTGGAATCATATAGTTTGGTAGGCTTTCCTGTAAGAAAGCTTTCCAGCCAGGGACAGGTTTTTCCCCATCTGTGACAAGATAGGCTGCCAACCGTTTTGAACTGCCATATGCTTTTGCAATCACCGTACATTCTTTTACTTGTGGGTGTTTAAGCAAGGCTGTCTCAATTTCCCCACATTCAATGCGATAGCCTCTAATTTTCACCAAGTTATCTGTTCGTCCTATATATTCAATGCTGCCATCAGACCGCCATTTGCCTAGATCACCTGATTGATACAGCTTGTCTCCTTTTAATGCGGGAAATGGATTGTCTATAAACCGTTCCTTCGTCCGATCTGGGTCATGGAGATATCCTTTTGCAAGTCCTGCCCCGCCAATATAAATCTCACCCTTGATTCCAACTGGGACTGGCATTAGGTATTCATCTAGTATCACGACAGTTGAGTTTGCCACTGGGACACCAATCGGAATGGATCTCGCATCATCTGGCAGATGTGTCACCTGATGAGTCGTCGCTAATGTGGTATTCTCTGTTGGACCGTATGCATTGATGAGGACACCTTTCATATGCGGCAATGCCTTTCGGGCATGCTCACTCGACATGGCTTCTCCGCCAACAAGTAATGTGCGATAGCCTGCCACACTTTTTGGGTCATGCTCCACAAGACGATTAAATAATGCGGTTGGCAGACAGTTGGCTGTCACTTGATGCGTTTTGATCAACTGCGTTAATTCATCCATATTCAGTGCTGCATATTTTGGGATCAAAATCAGCTGACCGCCATTTAGCAACATTCCCCATAATTCAAATGTAAAGGCATCAAATGCATAGTTTGATAGTTGAAGCATTTTATCCTCTGGACCCAGTTCTATATAGTTGGTCTCTTTGACTAAACGGACCACCCCTCCATGCGGAAGCATGACGCCTTTTGGCGTGCCTGTAGACCCTGACGTGTAGTTGACATAAGCCAGTTGATGTTCCCCTACCACTGATTTCTCTTTTTTGTACACTGCATCCTCTTCTGGTAAAGGCTCGTCCATTACAATGATGGAGCTGGCAAGACCAGCCAGACGACTGGCGAGATGGGACTGGGTTAAGATCACATGACTTTTCGTATCACTGATGATGAGACGAATACGCGCATCTGGATAATCAGGTGACATCGGAACGTATGCAGCTCCAGACTTGATAATGCCAAGAACAGCGACAACCATTTCAAATGAACGATCAAAGAGCATGGGCACAAGCGCCCCCGGTCCAATCCCTTGTGATTGCAAATACCCAGCAAGCTTTGTTGCCTTCTCATTCAAAGTTTGATATGTCATTGTCTCTTCTAAATATGACAAGGCAATCCGCTGCGGACCCCGATTGACCTGTTCTTCAAAAAGCTCTTGAAGTGTACGTTTTGGATAAGGCGTTTCTGTTTGGTTTTTTTCTACAACCATGGCGTTCTGTTCTGCCTGATCCATTAAGCAAAAATCGGCAAAGGTTCGTTCAGGCTGATTCGTCATTCCATCTAAGATGTGCAGATAATATGTCATATAACGATGAATCGTCTCTTGATCAAATAAATCCGTGTTATATTCCACATGAATGGACAGCTTGTCTGCCTGTTCAAATAAATGCAGGGTGAGATCAAATTTTGATACTGTATGGTTGACCATGACACTTTCTGATGCAAGCCCTTTTAAGTTCACATCTAACGAGTCAGTCACATATCCCATGGCGACTTGGAAGATAGGTGAACGACTTAATTCTCTATCAATGGCGAGTTCATCCACAAGCTTGTCAAAAGGGTAATGCTGATGCTCAAAGGCTTTTAAGGTCATCTCTTTCACCTTATTCAATAAGTCTGCAAATGTGGATGTTTTTGATACATCTTGTCTAAGTGCTAGTGTATTCACAAACATGCCAACCAGTGGCTCTGTCTGTTCAATCTCTCGTCCTGCTATTGGAGAACCAACGATCACATCCGTTTGTCCTGACAGCTTGTGAAGCAGCACATAATAGGCTGACAGCATGGTCATGAACAGTGTCGTTCCCTGTTGCTTTGATAATGCCTGCAAGCGGCGAACAAGCGTTTCATCAAGCACCATTTGTTCTGTAGCCCCATGAAATGTTTGAACCGGCGGACGAGGGCGGTCAAATGGAAGCTCTAAAATTGGCAACTCCCCCTGCAAGGCTTCAAGCCAGTATGCTCGGTCATTCTGATTGTTCTTTAATTGTTCATTTTGCCAGTGAATGTAATCTGTCCATTCAATGTCAAGCGCCGGTAGCTGAGGCTCTCTTTCTGCCAACAGTGCTTTATAGACAACTTCTAATTCTTGAATCATGAGACTAAGAGACCATGCATCAGAAATAATATGATGCTGGCCGCAAAGCAGGTAATATTCCTCTTTGCCCATAACTACAATGGTCCATTGCGCAAGCGGTCCTCTCTCTAAATTATAGATGCGATTGGCTTCCTGCTGAATGAGCTGTTCAAGCCTTCTCGCTCTTGTGTTTTCATTAAATAATGAGAAATTTGCCACTGTCACAGATGGCGGAAGGTTTTCTTGAATGAGTTGAACGGGCTTGCCGCCTAGCGACTGAAACGTTGCCCGCAAAGCCTCATGTCGTTTGGTTAAAAGACCAATCGCCTTCGTAAGTGCTTGAATGTTCAAACGCCCCGTCAGCTTCCAAGCGCCTAATATATTATAATGATGGCTTTTTTCTAGTGTAGACAGGAACCAGATACGCTGCTGGGCATGTGACAGTTCATAGCTTGTTTGCTTTTCCAGCTTCGGAATCATAGCTTCTTTGACAGCTGGTGTACCTTTAAGTTCGTCTACCATTTGCGCCAAATGAGCCAAATTCCTGCTTTCAAACAAAATCTTTAATGGCGCTTTAATTGAACATTCATGGTTGATGCGAGAGATCGTTTGTGTGGCCTTTAAGGAATGACCACCAAGATCGAAAAATTGATCCTCTGCATACACACGATCTACTTTTAATATGTCCTCCCAAATGGTCGCAAGAAGCTGCTCTGTTTTCGTTTCAGGCAATCGTTTTTCACGCCGGTTTTCTGCCTTTTGATCGAGTAGCTTTAAAGCTTCATAATCAATGGACCCATCTGTTTTTTTCGGTATATCTGGCACTTGTCTAGTATCCCAGTCACCCTCTGTTAGGTCTGATATGTCATAGAGATGAGGCGTTTGACCGGTTTGCACCGTATAATATAGCTTTCTTTCAAAATGAGGCATCGGAACGGGTTGAAGCTGTTTGGCTATATTTTGATTGGTGCGATCTAGACCGATAAATAGATGGGCTTCATGCAGCCGAACACCTAGACATAATGAAGATAAGCCTTGTTTTTTCCCTATTAGTTGAAAGCCCTTTCGAACTGTTAGCTCAGCAGCAGTATGTCCCTTGGACAGACCAAGGTTATCCCACATGCTGAAATTCAAACAAATCGCTCTTCTTCCTTCATTGAAGGTAAGCGTATGTGCCAACCCGTCTAAAAAGCTGTTTGCCGCAGAGTATGCCCCAAATGTTGTACCACCAAAAAAACCATTTACTGATCCGAAAAAGATAAGTGGGGCTGTCGGATCGTGCTTGAATACTTCCTGTAATACCCAAGCACCCTCCGCTTTCCCTCCTATTTCTTTCATGAAATCTTCTTCTGATGTTTGAGCCAGTGTATACTTTTGAGCGTGCTGAAAATGCTCCGACACATTGCCTGACCCGGCTAAATGAATCGCGCCGCGAATGGAATGTCCCCAATGTTTCTCTGCCTCATAAATGGCATGCTCTACTTCGGATACATCAGTCACATCTGCTTGAATATATATGACGTCTCCAAGTAATGTAAGCTGAGAGAAAGCCGCATTCTTTTCCTCGTCTTCTTCAAGCCGAGTCCGACCAATCAAGACAAGCTTTAGTCCAAATGGAAGGAGATGTTTGGACAATTCAAATCCAATGCCGCCAAGTCCGCCTGTGAGCAAGTACACACTGCCACACTCAAAGAATTCCTCTGTTTGAGGAGCTTGCATCATATCGACTCTTTCTAGCTTTGGCACGAGTCGATGCTCCTTTCTATAAGCAACCTCTGGCTTCATGTGAATCGTGGACATCTCTGCTGCAATTCGCTCCGCATCTAGACCATACTCCTCCGCTTCAATATCAATATGAGAAACTTGCGCCCCTTCCCATTCCTGCGGGATGGTTTTCAAAAGACCGACAAGCGCTGTTTTTTCTACATGAAGCTCATCTGTTTGATGTACAAATTGACCACCCTTTGTCACAACAGCGAGACGTATAGGTTCTTTGTTTTCTTGTCTAAGGGCTTGATATAAATACAAAATGGATAGATTTGTGCTGTGCATCTCTTTGAAATGGTCTAGGCTAACAATGGCTTCCTTGTCTGTCACGTTCCACATATGAAGAATTCGGTTGATATTCAGCTCATCTGCTTCTAGAGCTGCAATGAGCCTTACATAATCTCCCTTGATTCTCGGGTTCATCTGATACAATCCTTTTGATAAGCGTAAAAATTCGTGTCCCTTTTTCACAGAAACATACGGCTGATTCATTTGTTTAAATTGTGTATACACCTGTTGGTAAAGTCCTTTTTCATCCTCGAATACGAGCACTGGATGATCTGAAATTGCCTGAGACGGCCCGATGTTTTCCTTCGTCCATATGCGTTTATGAAACCAATCCGGCAATGTCTGTTCATTTTGGGAAGCGAGATCAAGTGCACGTTCAATGTCTTGAAATACACCGTCTTTGAGCGCCGCACCAAGCTGGGCACGTTGAATTTTCCCGCTCTCTGTTTTAGGAAATTGTTCTTTTTCAACTGGAATGATGTGATCAGGTTCTATCCCCATTTTCCGAATAATTGCCTCTCTGATCTGCTGGATGATCGTGATCTTGTCCTCTAACGTTTCCTTTTGTGAGACAAAAAAGACGGCGAGTGTATCATTGCTTGATTCTGGATTGTAAATACCATATGCAGCGGCAAAGGTCACCTCGACCCCATCAATCTCTTCCACAACGGCTTCAATTTCATAATTCAAATAGTTGGCCCCGTTAATGACGATGATATCTTTCTCTCTTCCTGTCAGCACAAGACGACCTTCATGGATAAATCCTAAATCTCCCGTGTGAAACCAGCCGTTTTCTGCAAATACCTCTTGATTGGCTTCCTCATTTTGATAGTAGCCCATCATAATCGTCGGACTTTTCACCTGCAAACGCCCTACTTGATCCTCTGGAAGCACCTGATGATGCTCATCCACTATCCGAATCCATACTGAAGGAATCGGTGCACCTACCTCTGTAAAGGTGATCTTGTTGGAGTGATCGTGCGTGACATATTGAATCTCACTAGTTAAAGATGTTTGATCAACGGTGAGCTGTCCATCATTATCCTCACGCCGCATAAATTCTTTCGACTGTACGATAGCTGATGATGTTTCTGACATACCGTAAGCTGGCACCATCACATGACGGCTCAATCCATGTTGACCCATGATGTTCATGAATCGCCGCGTAACCTTTGGAACAACAGCTTCAGCGGCATTCATAATATATGTGAGGGAAGAAAGATCCCAGCTTCCTCGGCGAATCTCTTCCTCATATTCATTCATCATGGCAAAGGCAAAGTTTGGGGCCCATGTTCTTGTCACTTCATATCTCTCCACCCACTCGAGCCACACCATTGGCCGTTCGATAAACTGATCAATGGAGGGACTAATCTGCTGGCAGCCGAGATAGACGTCATGCACATGAAACATCACAATGCCCCCTACATGATCAAGCGGCATCCAGTTGAGTGACACATCCTTTTGCGTAAAGCCATTTGCCTGTTCAAACGAGATGATTCTGGCTAAAATACTTTGATGATTGTGACGGATACATTTTGGCATACCTGTACTTCCAGAAGACAACAGTTGAAGCACAGGTTCATCTGCCTCAGGTTCATAATGCTGTTCATCCGGTTCACAAGCAAGTAATGTTTCAATCGTTAAAATAGGTATTGATTCCGATTCAAATTGCTCTCTCAGGCTGGCGATACCCTCCGCACTCGCTTCATTTGTAATGATAAAAGGTTCATTTTGTAGCTGAAACACACCCTTCAGCTTATTCACCCCTTGATTCATTTCATCATAAACAGGCGGTACAGAGACAGGTGTCGGAATGATTCCCCCGAGAATACAGCCCCAAAACACAGTCACAAAATCTTGATGGTCTTTCAATTGAAGTAAGACTTGATCACCATTTGTCAGCCCTGCTGCCCTTAACCCTGACAGGACACGTTCAGCGGCTGTAAGTAGTTCAGGATAAGTTTGGGTAACAGATTGTCCTCCTTCTTTGATATAAGTCACTCCGTGATCAGGTGACATAAATGCTGCCCTAATGAGCACCTCTGTCAGCGTGACAGGTGTACCCGGTTTTTCCATGACATCGCCACCGTATACAAGTGCTAGCGGTTTTTCATCAGCGGCTGATTCTCTCATGTTTTCGACTTGATCCTTTGCAGGCTGTTCGTTTCCTTGGGTAAGATGCCTATCAGAAAACAAATCGTCTAGATGATATGGCGTTTGTTTTTCCGTCTGACTCACGATCAAAACAGCGGCCTCCTGTACACCTTCGATGGCCCTGGCGCGTTCCTCTAGCTTTCTCATTTCCTCTTCGTCTAGCACATCTATTGAGAGCAACACCTCTGTATCGACTGCACCGCTTTCTGTTTTTGGCAATGCAGGTAATAAGACGAGAACCGACGGCACTTCGTGAGGCTGAAGAGGGCCTGTCATTAAATCTTCTCTTGTCAGCGAAGGGTCTTTTGCCTGCGCAAACAGCACAAGCGATAGATGACCCTCCCTATTTTTTTTCGGAATCAAGGCACATTCTTCTATATGAAAATGGAGCATCATGATTCTTTCTAATGCTTTGATATCGATTCGTTTTCCGTTGATTCTCACCATATGATTTACTGCATGACCTTTTCGTCTACTGACTAACATTGATTTTCTCCTCCTACATCCAATCCAAAATCTGAATCTGACCTTCTTCCGTCCATACGCCGACATCTCCTGTCGGATAGAGTTGTTCGCCTGTTTGATGTCGGAATGGATGCGGAATTTTATGGGCCTCCATCCAATCGGCAAGCTCCCCACAATGTGCTTTGATATCCTTTGAACCAATAAAGATGTCTCCTGGAAATCCAATCGGCATGAGCTGATATTGTTCATTTAGTACATAGATTTCCGTTTCACTAGAAGGATCATGAACACCTGAGTAGACCTCTTCTTGGTCTGGGTATAGCACACTAACTTGTGCGTTTATCGCCCAATTATTGACCATCCGTTCTTTCTCTTTATTTGTCACAATTGTAAAAGAAGAGAGCGGTATATCTGATTGTTCTGTCATGGCTTCAAGCGTGTGCAGTAGTTGCTGCATCATCGTCTGGATTTGCTTTTCTGTATATTGGTTCAAGCGGTAAGTGACTCGAAGCTCTAATGTATCCCCCGGCACGGCCACTAGTGTCAGATCATAGTTGGTTTCCTCGTGACTTGCGATATCTAGTATTTTCACACCATATGGCTCGACCGATTCAATCGGGTAGTTTTCAAAAACGACAATGCTGTGAAACAATGATTCACCATTTGGAATATGGGTCATCTGCTGAATATCCGGCAGAACTGTATACTCATATTCACGCATCTGAAAAACGGTTTCCTGTGTATGGGCCAACATGCGAGAAATCGTCCAGTCCGGTGTAAATGGCAAACGGAGCGGCAATGTGTTAATAAATAGTCCAGTCATGTTTTCAACATCTGTTAAGGCAGCCGGTCGTCCAGATACCGTGACACCAAACACCACATCCTCTGAACCCGAGTGAAGGTGCAGCAGCAGGCCCCATGCTGACTGAATCAGTGTGCTCATTGTCACCTTCTGCGTGCCAGTTAATTCTTCCAATTTCCGCTGTAAATCTTGCGTCAGTTTGACGCTATACTGCTTGATTCCTGACGGTTCTTCCAGTGCTTGTTCACCGTCTCCAGGAAGCGGTGTCGCTTCCTCAACCCCTGACATATAATCTTTCCAAAATTCATTCGCCTTTTGCTGATCCTGCTTATACAACCACTCGATAAAATCTTGATATGGCCGCACAGGGGGAAGGTCGATCTGTCTTTCGTCCATAAGAGAACGATACAGTGCGAAGGACTCTCCAATTAAGCTGAACAAACTCCAGCCATCTATTAAAATATGATGAAAGCTAAAAACAAAAGTGCTTCTCTTATCATCACATGTAAATAGTGCAATGCGAATGAGCGGCTCATCTATATTCTCTAAATCGAAATCTCTTAAACGATCGGACTGCAAATATTGTTCAATCAGATCCCTTTGTTCTTGTTCACTCATATGGCGCACATCGTGCTGATTGAGGTGAATGCTTCCTTCTGATCTGATCAATTGCACTGGCTCTTTTAAGCCTTCCCAAGCGAATCTTGTCCGTAAAATGGAATGACGTCCCGCAAGGAGATTCCATGCCTGTTCATACTGATGACCATCAGTTAATCCTTCCAGCGTCATGTGAACCTGACCAAAATAAGCCTGTGACGCTTGATCTAAAAGTGCATGAAACAGCATGCCCTGTTGCATTGGAGAAAGCGGGTACACATCCATCACATTGTCTGGAAGCTGATCAATTTGCTGCTGCGACAATTGCACCATTGGGAAATCAGATGGTGTAAAACCACCAGTTGTCTCTAAACAATGTGAGAGTATCTCCTCTATTTTTCCCTTGAACCGCTCAGGTATCAGACGCACTTCTTCATTCTTGAGAAGCTCACGGTTCATCATAAAATTCATCTGAAGCTGACCACCCACAACATAGCCGTACACATCGATTAAATGCTGTCTATCGGCTTTCGGATCATGAACGTGCCCATTTCGGTCATCTGCTAAATAAAGCCTTGCCTCACCATCTGTCTGATCTAATTGACCAAAGTAATTAAAACTGATCTGCGGAGTCACCGTTTTGAGTAAACGAGATTCGGTCATATATTGAAGCAGACCATAGCCGATCCCCTTTTGCGGCACAGCTCTTAAGGTTTCTTTGACATCTTTGATTTGTCTTTCGATATCGGTCTTTATAAAAGGAATCAAAATAGGATAAGAGCTCGTAAACCAGCCGACTGTCCGTGACAAATCCATTTGTTCAAATAAATCCTCGCGTCCATGCCCCTCTAATGTCATCAAAACGGGTTGACCAATGGCTTGTACAAGCCCTGCTAAAAGTAAATCGTTCACCTCTGTCCGATATGCTTGAGATGCCTGCTTGAGCAAAGTCTCTGTTTGGTTCTTCGTCAACTGAACAGATCGTATTTCAGCATGTTCTTCTATATTGGAAAGCGCTGGCTTTTGAAAAGGAGAACCTTCACCCTCTTTATCAATCACCTGCTGCCAAAAACGCGCCTGCTTTAGTAATGTTTCTGTTTGTGCATACTCATATAGTGCATCAGCCCAACGCTTGTAAGAAGCGGTTTTCTTCGCAAAAGTCACAGCCTGACCCGCTTTCAACTGCTGAAGACCTGCTAACAAATCCTCCTGTATGATACGCCATGAGATACCATCTATCACCAGATGATGTGCAGCGACGAAAAGTTCTGATGTATTGTGGCCTGTGTGGAAAAGAATGGCCTTGATCACTTCTCCTTGCTCTAAAGACAATGTACTTTGGCAAGCACCCGTTTCTATATGGATTTGCTTAAGAGCTTCTTCATATGAATAGCTCGTCAAATCAAAAGATGTGACACAAGGGATTACACCCGGTTCACGAACGGTTTGCACCCAAGTTCCATCCGCCTCTTTTATATACATCGCCCTTAGCATATCGTGATGATCGACAAGCTTTGAAAGAACATGTGTCACCTGCGAGAGCGACACTGACTGATTCAATTCAATATGTGCCGATAGATTCCAATAATCTCGGTTTGCCAATGACTGCTCAAAAAACCATGATTGAATCGGGAGCGGACGCACCTCTCCAGTAACCGGTGTCTGATCATACGAAACGGCTTGATCAGTCTTTTTCATAGCGTGAGCAAGCTGTGAAATGGTCTGCTTTTCAAATACATCTCTCGGCTGAATGATATAGCCTTTTTGTGCCAAGCGCGCCACCATTTGTATGATGATAATAGAGTCCCCGCCAAGCTCAAAGTAGTTATCATGTATACCAATCGACGGAGCACCAAGTAGCTGGCACCACACCTTTTCTAATATCCGCTCTTTTTCACTTACTGGCCCGTCAGTCAGCATGGTTCCTTCTTTCTGTTTCCATTCTGGTGCTGGGAGACGTTTATGGTCTACCTTGCCATTTGGTGTGAGTGGCAGTTCATCCAGCTCCATCAACAGGCTTGGCACCATATAATCAGGTAATAGTTTCTTCAAGGTTTGGCGAATGTCTTGCTTGGTCAAAGAACCTTTCTGAACGAAATAGCCAATTAATTGTTTATGACCATTCTCTTGTTGATGCGGGATGACTGCACATTCTGTCACTCCCTTAAAGGTCAGCATAGCGGCTTCAATTTCTCCACATTCTACGCGATGTCCTCGAATTTTCACTTGCTGATCGATTCTTCCAAGACAGTCTATGATGCCATTTGGTAGCCAGCGTCCTAAGTCGCCAGTTTTATATAAACGCGCTCCTTCTCGGAAAGGGTGCGAGATAAATGATTGCGTTGTTTTTTCTTCATCTCCAAGGTAACCAAGTGCAAGCCCTGTACCGCCAACGTATATCTCGCCGATAACTCCTTGCGGGACAGGTTGTAGTTGCCTGTCTAATATAAAGGCTTCTGAATAGGCAATCGGCTGACCGATTGGTACAGTGGTTTGCCTTTCATCCAAATCTCGAATGCGATGAACACAGGAGAACGTGGTGTTTTCGGTTGGACCATAACCGTTTAAGAGCCCTTCAGGCAAATACGTCAATGCTTTACGTATGTGAGCGGCAGATAAGGCGTCCCCGCCGACGAATAAAGCGTTAAATCCAGATAATGCTTCTGGATGCTCTTCTGTTAAACGGTTAAACAATGGTACAGTCAGAAAACCCGTTGTAATCTTATAAGCCTTCAGGGCTTCAGCCAGTGCATCCATTGATAAAATGGTATCTCGATCAGTGAGTATCAGTCTTCCGCCGTTCAGCAGTGCACCCCATATTTCATAGGTAAATGCATCAAACGAGAAGCTGGCGATTTGCAAAATACGTGTTTGTTCATCAAGAGTGACATAATCGGTTTCACATACAAGCCGAATGACGGCTTGATGCGGAATGAGAACCCCTTTTGGCTGTCCAGTCGATCCAGATGTGTAATTGATATAAGCGAGTCCTTCTGGGGTGAGCGCAGCAGATACCACGTTCGCTACTGGTAAAAATTCTTCATATCCTTGATCAAGACAAACCATATCGGTGCGGCTGATGGATACCTTTTTTAGCCATTTGTTTTTCGTGAGCAAGAGCTTTATCCCTGTATCCTTCAACATATAGTCAATTCGTGCAACAGGATATTCTGGGTCAATTGGCACGTAAGCACCTCCTGCTCTCACAATCGCCAGCACCCCAAGAATCATTTCTGGCGTTCGGTCTATCAGCAAGCCCACTGGCTCATGGGGGGTGACCCCTCGCTGCTGTAAATAAGCGGCAAGCCGTTCCACTTTTTCATGTAAGGTGCGATAGGTCCATTGCTCCCCTTGGTATTCAAGGGCGATTGCATGAGGTGTCTTTTTCACTTGCTCCTCAAATCGTTCCGTGATGAGGAGTGGACCTGATGGTTTGCCCGTTTTCCCGCTCCATTCATACACCAGTTGATGCTTCTCATTCTCTGGCAAGAACGGGATTTGTTCGATCTGTTGCTCTGGATTCTCACAAATGCTGCCAAGCATGTGCTCGTAGTATTGGATGAATCGATCCATTGTATCGTCAGAGAATAAATCCGTATTATACTCAAGTGATAAACGAAGACCCTCAGCTCCTTCAAACACAAAAAGAGATAGATCAAATTTCGCTGTGTCAGTATCTTCAATGGTTAAAACTGACGTTGCCTCTCCCATTCGAGAAGCCTCAAGTGGCAGGTTTTGCAGGACGAACATGACCTGAAATAATGGCTGCTTGCTAGCATCACGTGCAATATTTAGTTCATCCACCACCATCTCAAACGGGACATCCTGATGTGCATATGCTCCGATGGTTGTTTTCTTCACTTGCTTTAATAGCTCTTTAAAGGAAGGATTCCCCCCATGATCAATGCGAAGCGCCAAAGTATTGACGAAGAATCCGATTAAGTGCTCAATTTCAGAGCGATTTCTTCCGGCGATCACCGATCCAATCACAAATTCATCTTGGGAAGACAATCGATGTAAAAGCGTTGAGAAAGCCGAGAGTAACGTCATATACAATGTGCTGTCTGTCTGCTGAGAAAGTGTTGTCAGTCGCTCAGACAATTCCTTTGACAGCCGCCATTTCTTCGATTTTCCTTTGTAGGATTGTAAGGCGGGGCGCGGATTGTCATATGGCAATTCCAGATCTTGAACAGGCGACGCAAATTGCTCTTTCCAATAGGAGAGCTGCTCTTGTAATATATCCCCTGTCAAATATTCTTTCTGCCATAGCGCATAATCTGCATATTGCAGCGGTATTAAAGGAAGCATTGGTTCTCGCCCTTCAATCGCCGCTGTATACGATTCAGATAGCTCTTTTGCTACAATGCCAATCGACCAGCCATCTGACACAATATGGTGAATGGACATGATCAGAAGGTGGTCCGTGTTCGATAGTCGAATCAGCTTTGCCCGAAAGACAGCTTCATCCTCTAATTGAAAAGGTGTGTTTGCCTCCCTTTTCGCCCATTCAGCCGCTTTGTGCTCTTTTTCTTCCTGTGAAGCCAATTCTGATAGATCAAGGATTTCCAGTTCCGAAAGACTTATGCTTTCATGGATGATCTGCACTGGTTCATCCCCGCTCATCGCAAAGGATGTTCTCAATGATTCATGTCTTCGTACCATCTGATCTAGACTTTTCTGAAGTACACCAAGATCTAAAGGTCCATTCATTCGAAAAGAAATCGTATTATTGTAAAATGGTAGATCTGGCTCTAATTGATAGAGAAACCATTGTCTTTGCTGAGCGAAAGACATTGGAATATCCCGACTTCTTTCCGCTTTTCTCATCGGAATCGCTTCATCGGTTTTGGCATGTGCATCAATCCATCCTGCCAATTCTCCGAGTCTTGTATGCTCAAAAAGAACAGATAGCGGAACTTCAAAACCAGTTCTTTGTCTGATAGCTGACAGCATTTGCGTCGCTTTCAGCGAATGACCCCCTAATAAAAAGAAATGATCGCTGCAGCTTACATCTGAGACATCCAGCAGGTCTGACCAAATGTGTGCAAGGAGTTTCTCTGTACCGGTTTGAGGAGGTCGGTCTTCTGACTCATGCTCACTTTCCTCTATGAGTTCATGGAAGTAAGCTTCATCTGGTGTGCCGTCTTCTTTTTCCCGCCATAGTTCCTCAGGATAAAGATGTACAGTATACTCACTTGATAGACGTGGCTGTAAGAACGTTTGAATTGAATGATATAGTCGTTCTTCTATCGCCTTTGATTGATCGGTTTTGAAAAATACATAAATCGCTTGTTCTATTTGTATCTCTGCATTGACCAGCTCTTGAATCTCTCTCTTCGATCGGTCTAATCCCGCATAAATTAACGTCGCATTTGTCATGAGCCCTGCCAGTATCGTATTTAAGCCAGCCTGCTTTGAAATCGGAAGATAGCCTCTTTCTTTTAAAATGCCTTTGATCATGGAGCCTTCGCTCATCCCGATCTCATCCCACATGCTGAAACTAAAGCAATACGGCTTCACTGTAGAAGTCAGTTTCTGATAATGAGTAAATTGTTCAACGAACTCATTGGCGGCGCAATAGGCTCCTACTGTCATCCCGCCCTTTAGCGTTCGTGCCGAAGAGCTAGAGATAAACAAGACGTTCCGCCGTTTGGATGCAGCTTCATGAAGTGCAATGGTTCCATATACCTTCGCTTCGTACATCTCATTCAAAGACACTGACGTGATTTGAGCAAGCAGCTCTTCTTGTATGATGCCAGCGAAATGAACAATCCCTTTTAACCATCTACCATGAGTCACTTCATGTTTGGATACGATTGATTCAATTGCGTTTGCATCGGTGATATCCGCTTTTTCATAAACAACAGTGCCGCCATGGTCTTCCGCTAATTTTTCCAGTAAAGACAATGTCTCTTTTTGATTAGCGGGTAATTCGTCTTTGGCCCTTCTGCCAAGCAAGACAAGATGTACCTGATGGGTGGTGAGTAAATATTCACTGAGCATTGATCCAATCCCGCCGAGTCCGCCTGTCATTACGTAAAGACCTGATAGTTCAAATGGCGGCTTCTTCATTTGCTGCTTTTTCTCCAGATGAAGCGGTGTGAGTACAGGCACATAGCGCATGCCTTCTCGAAAAGCGACTATATGGTCTGGTTTCTTGCTTTTCATTTCTGTCATGATAGCCGATGCATGAGATGCTTGAGATGCTGATTCTGTCAGACAAAAATCAAGGCATTGAACATTGATAAAAGGCCATTCATGCTTGATAGCTGTCATCAGCCCTGCTGTAGTCGCTTTTTCTACATCATGCTTTTTATCTCCCGGCACTTTCATCGCATGGGATGACACAAAAGTGATGGTCACTGGTTCCTCATATGCGGCTATCGCTTTTGTTAAAAACAATGCGCTCATGCTGCCAGTACACTGTGCTTGTTTTGCCATGTCGACATGAAGTGGATCTTGATGGTTTGTGTAATTCCAAAGGTGAATGATCTGTTTTACCGAAACGCCGTACGAACGGAGCGTATCAAAGAGTTGTTCGTAATCAGATGGCTGATTTGGGTGGATGAGGTAATGTTTGTGTGAGAGTTGTGTAAATTCTTGACCCGGTTCAACCGTAATATAAGTTCCTTCGTTGGTATTATGTGATTTCAATTGATCTGTCAACCCTAATGAGTCTGCAAAGATCACAATGTCGCCTAAAGCTTGTTCTGCCGCTTGATCAATCGGAGCACAGCTCCATTCTTTCTGATAGCTCCAATCTGGCAGTGTATGCTCATTTTCAAGCCTAATATCCATTTCCTTTATGATTTCATCAAATTCGCCATCTTGCCATCTTTTCCTAAGCTGTGCCCGTTCTATTTTTCCAGAGCTTGTTTTCGGAAATGCATGCTTCTGAACAGGTATGATGCAAGATGCAGACAGCCCTATTTTTGTTGCAATATGGGATTTCATGTGCTGACTTGTCCTGATGATGTAAGAAGGTTCATATAGTTTTGGTGTGAAAAAGAGAATCAATTCGTCAGAAGCAGATGCTGCTAAACGAACGGAACAAGCTGCGACAAAGCTCGTTTCTACACCAGGCACTTCCTCGGCAATGGCTTCAATTTCATAGTTGTGATAATTTTTACCATTTATGATGATCATGTCTTTTTCTCTACCGGTTAACGTCAGCCTTCCTTCGTGCAGGAAACCTAGATCACCAGTGTGAAACCAGCCATCTGCTTGAAACACTTCTTGATTCGCTTCGTCATTCTTGTAATAGCCCTTCATTGTCGTTAGCCCTTTGATTTGCACGCTGCCAATGTGATCTTCTGGAAGAAGCTCCTGCTGATGATTGACAACGCGAATCGTGATACCTGGAATCGGTCTTCCCAGCTCTGTAAAGCTGACTGTTCCAGTCTCACGGGCTAAGGCAGGCCTTAGCTGATCTGCCAGTGATGTCTCTTCAAAGGTCAATACCCCGCTGTCTTCATTCCCCCTTTCAATGGCAAAGGAGAAGACAACCGCTGATGAGATTTCAGACATACCGAAGGCTGGTCTAATCACATCTCCCTTTAACCCGTGCGGAGCAAGCAGGTGTAAAAACCGGTGAATCGTCTTCGGTACGACCGCTTCTGCCCCATTGATCATACAGGTCATGGCAGAAAGATCCCAAGACCCTGAAGAAATTTCTTTCTCATAATCATTGATCATTGCAAAAGCGAAGTTAGGCGCCCATGTCTTCGTGGCGCGGTAACGGTCCATCCAATCAAGCCACCGCAATGGCTGAGCAATGAAGTCATCTGTCCTCGCCCGAATTTGCTGACAGCCTGTATACACATTGACAAGGTGGAACATGACAATTCCGCCAATATGATCTAAAGGCATCCAGTCTAGTGAGACATCATCCTTAGTAAATTGATTGGCTTCAACCGTTCCCTTTACGTTGGCAAGAACACTTCTATGTGAATGTTCTACACATTTCGGCATCCCTGTACTACCAGACGTTAAGATAAAAAAGACAGAATCATCTGGTGTAACAGGATGAACATTTGTATCTCTATCAAAAGAGAGCATTGGCTCAACAGCCGCTACGCGTAATTGATCTGTGTGCCATAGCAAGGACAGACCCTCCACCTCTGGGGCAAGCGTTTCGTCTGTTAAAATGAGCGGATGATCCAGCAGTTTCCAAGAGTGATGAAGCTTCTGCACCGCTGCGTTCATTTCTCGATAGGTTGGTGCTGCCGATACAAGTGTTGGAACAAACCCACCCAACACACAGGCCCAAAAGGCGCTGACCATAGCATGATTGGATGAGAATTGAAAGAAAACAGGATCACCCGCCTGAACACCCAGTATCCTTAAACCAGTCAGGATTCGTTCTGCGTCTTCCTTCAACTGTTTGTAGGATTGAGTCAGTTCGTTTTCGCTATTTTCAATATAGGTGAGTCCATGAGTCGTTTTTGCTGCCTCTGATAAGACGTCTTGAAGGGTCTGGGCACCTTTCGTTAAATCAATATCCCCTCCATAGGAGAGGGCTGGCGGCTTGTCCGCCAAGGTAGGCACAGCCGTTTGGGTATGAACAGATTCATCTGCGGACTCCTGCACGATTTGCTTTTCGAGAAATAAGTGTGAGAGGTGATATGGCCGCGGTCGAATGGTTTTTTCACGTGAAAAAACAGCGAAGCGTTCGATCTCTTTGGTTTGTAAGATCGTGTTCTTTACATCTTGTAAAATGGCATCCGATGCTTCTTGTACGCTAGTTTGATGAATGGTTGATGGTTTCATTTGAATTCCTTCCCTTTTTTGTCAGGCAGGAACGCACATCGCATCCCTGCCAAACCTAAAGTTTACAAAACTGGTTGTCTATTTCTTTCGTTTAATATGTTTTTGATAAGCTGTGCATTTTGCACTGCACATTCTTTTACTTTGAACATGTCAGCATGTTGACCGAAGCCTTGGTAATAAACAAATGCACCGGTCGTTGCATGCTTCCAATCTTCCATCCAGTCTGGAATCACAATTCGTTCTTCTGATTGGATGAAATGGATATCTGCTTGAATTTGTCCTTGGTTCACCCCCTGCACAAACATTTCATAATAGGCACGTGTTTTTTTAACAAGCCCTTCTTTCACCAGCTTCGTTTGTGCAAGTTCGCTTTGCTGCGTCCGAGCCACAATCGCTTGTATGTCGTCGTCAATTGATCGCCCTGCTAAATCGCTTTTTCCAATTTTCTTATAGGAATCAATCATGATGACTTTTTCAACAGTTCTCCCTGCTTTTTCAAGTGCCTGGACGAGTTCAAAAGCCAGATAACACCCACCAGAGTACCCCATGAAAGACAATGGCCCTGTAGGTTTTAGGTGCTGTATATGCTGCATATATTGCTCGATTCGGTTATCTGCTTCTATAAAATCAAAAGCAATCAGACGGACATCATGAAGCGTTTTTGCTGCTTCCTGATAGATGAATCCGTAACCTGGTAAAGGCGGTAGAGCAAAGACGGTCGACGTCTGTGATTCATTGAAAACTAGATAGCCAAAGGCTTGGTTGTCTTGCTTGTGAATATAACGTCCTAGCGCCTCAATTGTCGGCTTCTCAAACAGCAATTGAATCGGCACCTGTACTTGAAACTCTTTAGACACTTTAGATAAAAGAGACATCGCCTTTAATGAATGTCCGCCTAGTTCAAAGAAATGGTCATCGGTACTAATATCCTCTCGTCCAAGCAAATCTCTCCAAATGAGGAGCAATTTCTGCTCTACTTCATTGACTGGTAGTTTAATCCGGCGATTACCTTGCTGCGCCTCTGGCTTTGGCAGCTTTCGTTTATCCACTTTACCGTTTGGCGTAAGCGGCAGATTCTCTAGCAAGATTAACTCATGAGGCAGCATGTAAGCAGGAAGGCTTTCTTTCATCCCTGCTTTGATCACCTCGATTTTCTCTTTCCATCCTTCCTCACACGTGATATATGCCAGCAATCTCGTATGATTGGTCTCATTGTGGTCTGCTAGGAGAGCGGCTTGTCTTACTCCTGGATGCATCAGAAGGCGGGCTTCAATTTCCGTGAGCTCAATTCGGTGTCCACGAATTTTCACCTGATCATCCACTCTGCCTACATACTCTATATGACCGTCTTCTCGAAAGTAAGCGAGGTCGCCTGTTCGATAAAGTCTTTCTCCAGCAAAAAATGGATGCGCCATAAACGCTTGTTTTGTGAGATCAGGGCGATTCAAATAGCCCTTTGCGAGTCCTTTTCCACTAAGACAAAGCTCTCCAACCATACCGATGGGCTGGAGCTGACTGTGCTCACTCAATATATAAGCACCCGTCTGATTGAGCGGTTTTCCAATCGGAAGTGACAATGTATCTGTAGAAATGGCTTCATCAACAGGATAATAGGTGGCAAAGACCGTTGATTCGGTTGGTCCATATACATTGATCAGTCTGCCTTTTCCCATCACATCAAAAGCTTTTCTCACATGCTGAACCGATGCCCTTTCTCCGCCAAACAGCACTTTACGAACCCCACGCATCCAGGCTGTTCCTTCATCAACAAGAAGATGAAATAATGCAGTCGGAACAAACATGACGGAAATGTTTTCTTTTGAAATCAGGGCGGTCAACTGGCGCATGTCTAAAATCGTTTCTTTCTTCGGCAGCACAAGCTTCGCCCCGTTTAATAGAGCACCATAAACATCAAAGGTAAAACCATCGAATGCGCTATTTGATAAAGAGAGCAATGTATCTGTTTCTGAGATGGTTAAGTAATTGGTATTTTTGACAACCCGGGCAATATTAGAATGGGTTGTCATAATCCCTTTTGGTTGTCCCGTTGTACCAGATGTATACATGATGTACGCCATATCATGCAGACCGCCCTCAAGCGTCAGGTTCTCTGGGCTCATCAACGAAATTTCCTGATCATCTGTGAAAATATATGTGCCGTGAAAGGCAAACGCCTTCGCCTGACTAATGAAGGAAGATTGAGTCAGAAGATGTGTGGCTCCGCTGTCCTTTAACATATATTGAATGCGGCTGTCTGGATACTCGGGATCAATTGGCACATAGATAGCGCCTGCCTTTAACACAGCAAGCAGACTGATGATGAGTTCTGGCGTACGCTCCGCTAAAATGGCAATTACTGTTTGATGGGCAACCCCATTTTTTTGTAAATGCCGTGCCAATCGATTGGCCTGTTCATTGAGCTCAGCATAAGTGATCGTTTGTCCTCCGGCTGACAATGCCGGCGCATTTGGCTGTTTGCGGACATTATGCTCGAACCACTTAGACAAATAGAGCTGTTCATGCTCAAGTTCAGGCGCATTGAATTCCTCAAGAATACGTTGCTTTTCCTGCTTTGTCGTAAGTGTAAGTGTGTGAACGGATTGATCTGGATGCTTGATCACCTCTTTTAGTAAGAGATGAAGCTGTTCCTTTAGGCGATGGACAAAGCTAGGTTCAAAGGCTTTTTGATTAAAGGCTAGCTTCAATTGCAATTGTTCTCCTGGTGACGCCAGCAAATTGAGATCGTAGTTCGATTTTTCAAATATGTTCATATCTTTCACTGAAAATCCCAGCAGTGTCTCTTGGTCGTCTTTTTTTGCGTGCGGCACATTCTCAAATACCACAATATGATCGATTAGCTGTTGATGACCTGTCTTTGACTGAATTTCATAAATCGGTATATATTGGTGCGGTTCAGCCGCAAGCGACTGCTGCTGCGTTTCTGTTAATAGTGAACGAAATGTCACTTGATCCGTCAGTTGGACTCTCTTTGGGATGACATTGATGAACAACCCGACCATCCGATCAACACCAGCCAAATCTGCCGGACGTCCTGACACAACCGTTCCGAAAAGAACATCATTTGACCGCTGATACCTGCTGAGCAGAATAGACCACACGGATTGGAGCGCACTGCTTAAAGTGGTATTCTGCTGCGAAGCTAAAGCGGACAATGCGGTCGTTTCTTCTTTGCCCAATGCCCATTCAATTTCGCCTAGTACATATTCTGTCGTTTGTTTTCGTTGCTCTTTAAAGGTAGTTTGTCCTTCAAACCCCGCTAATGTTTGCTGCCAATAATGAAGAGACGCTTGTTTGTCTTGTTTTTCCAACCACTGAATATAATCCTTATACGGTTTGACTGGCTGTAGTTTGCAAGGCATCTCGTGCAAAAGTGCATGGTAAATCGCAAATAATTCTTGCACGACAAGTCCGAAACACCAGCCATCAAGGAGGATATGATGGTAACTCCATATCCAGCGATAGCTTGAAGGTCCAGTTTGGAAAAGCGAGACCCGCATGAGCATATCCTTCGACAAGTCAAACCCTCTTAACTGATCCTCTTGTTTAAACGTATCGATATGCACGAGCTGTTCCTTTTCAGAAAGGCTCTGCAAATCAATGACATCCATGTGGAAAGGTCGTTTCTTTAAGACAACCTGGATAGGGCGTTTGACTTTCTCGTGAAGGAACACGGTACGAAAAATATCGTACCGATTCACGATGATATTCATGCTTTCCTCAAGCAAATCATGGCGAAGTAAGCCTTCTACTTTCATATCCATTTGTTCTATATAAAAGCCCTTTTCTTGATGATGGAGGGTATGAAACAGCATTCCTTCTTGCATCGGTGACAAATAATACATATCTTGAACTTGATCCTTTTGAAATTGACTCATCTATTTCATTCCTCCTTCCCTTTTTAAATGACTGTGCAACTGGTGTTATGTCAATTTCTCCTCAAGCATGTCAAAAATATCATCTATTTCTTCCATTTCAAGATCCGTTGCGGAGAAGTCACTCGGCGTGAATTCTCGCTCATGACGAGCTAAGCAATGTGCTATGATCGCAGTGAGTTTTTCCTTTAACAAATTCATCAACTGCTGAATCGTCTGTTCTTCATATTCACCTTTGCAATAAGAGCACGAAAGAATGAATTGATTGTTTTTGACAAGACCACTCAAGTTTAGCTTGTAAATAGCTTCAGATTCAGGACTTGCTTGACGGCCCATATCATATATTGACGGACCGAACAGTTCCGTACGGACTTCTTGATCAATTTGACCAAGGTAATTAAAACTGATCTCTGGATTCACTCGTTCTTCTGACGGGAGGCACGCTGTCAGGTACCTTAAGATACCGTAGCCAATTCCTTTATTTGGTACACGCCTTAGCATTTCTTTTGTGGTTTTGATGGCATCTGCTATCTCCTGATCAGGCTTTGTCTTTAATACGACAGGATACATGCTCGTAAACCATCCAACCGTTCGGGATACATCTAAGCCTGATAAAATATCCTCTCTCCCATGACCTTCAAGCTGGACATGTACATGCGAAAGACCTGACCATTCTCCGACCGCAAGATCAAGTGCACATAGAAGAATGTCGTTCATTTCCGTCGTATACGGATGGTGAACATCTGTTAAAAGATGCTCGGTTTCAAGTTCTGTCAGTTGAATTTGCACGGCACTGGATTCAGCAACCGTCCTTTCTTTCACTTGATAATCAACAGGTAGAACCGCAAATGGTTTTCTTTCAATCTCTGCCCAGTACTCGCTTTGGCTTTTTAATGTGTGTGACTGTGCGTATCGCTCCACCGCTTCTGCCCATTCTTTGAAGGAATGAGTTTTTGGCGGAAGGACAAGCGTTAGTCCTTGCTCTGCTTGCTGATAAAGAGACATAAAATCTTCAAGTAAAATGCGGCATGAGACACCGTCAATGACGAGATGATGTGTCACGATCAGTAAATGATCTCCGTTTTCCGTATGGAAACATACGATTTTCATTAACGGTCCTTTTTCGAGGTTCAACTGTCGCTGATACTCATTAGCATATGTGGAGATAGTCGTTTTCACGTCCTGCTCTTTTGCTACATTGCAAGAAACGATCGAAATCGGTTCTGTGAGCTCACGCTGATTGTACTGCATGATCTCACCATGAACGTTTCGGTACACCATTCGCAACGCATCATGATGTGAGAGTAATTTTTGCATGATTTGTTTCGTAATCTTAAGGTTAAACCCATTCGGTGCGTGAAGCATCATCGATAAATTCCAGTGATGCTGGTTGCTGAACTTTCGTTCAAAGAACCAGCGTTGAATCGGTGTAAGGATGACCTCTCCTTCGACTGGTGATTGATCGGCCGTCATCAGATCTGCCTCTTCTAAATATGGGCGGATTTCCGCAATGGTCGGGTGCTGGAATAACAGTTTCATATCGAGCTTCCAGCCTTTTTGTGTTAACCTGCTCGCCATTTGAATTCCTTTGATCGAATCTCCACCTAGGAAGAAAAAATGATCATGGATGCCTACTCGATTGACCCCTAAGACATCTGCCCAAATGTCGCAAAGAAGGGTTTCTAATTCGTCCCTTGGCGCTTCATATGCCGTTTGATTCGCCTCCATATCAGGATCTGGCAAGGCTTTGTGATCGACTTTCCCATTTACCGTTACCGGTAATTGGTCTAAACGCATGATCCATGATGGCATCATATATTCTGGTAATGTTCGTTTTAAGCTTTCTTGCAAGGTGCTCGTTTCTTCATCTGTGACAACGTATGCGGCAAGTGCGGTCTGACCGCCTGCATTTTGAACGGTCGTCACCACCGCTTCTTTCACTGAATCAAGTGCGAGTAGGTGGGCTTCAATTTCAGACAACTCAATACGGAATCCGCGAATTTTCACTTGATGGTCTTTCCTGCCGATATAGATCAGTTCGCCATCCTCTGTCCATTTGACAAGGTCACCTGTTCGGTACATGCGCTCTCCTGGATAAAATGGATCTGCCACAAATCGTTGGTCCGTTTCCTCCGGGAGATGCCAATAACCTCTCGCCAGTCCTTTCCCCGCAACGACCAACTCTCCAGGTACGCCTGGCGGCGAGAGATCATATAAAGAACTCATGATGTAAAAGCGGGTATTAGCAATCGCTGTTCCGATAGGAAGCGTGCCTTGATTTGGTTCAATGATACCGCTTGTCGCCACAACGGTATTCTCGGTTGGTCCATAGTTATTCACAAGTGTGTAACGGACTGGCTTCACCTGCTTGAGCTTGTCACCGCCTGTGAGTAAATAGCGCAAGGAATCGTTCTCAAGCGTCATAAATTGCTCACAAAGCTGTGTCGGCAGGAATGCAATGGTGATGCCTTCTTCATTGAAATACGTATTGAGCTTGACAATATCGAGTCGGATGGCTTCATCAATGATGTGTAGCTCTGCGCCGGCGATCCATGTCGGGAACATCTCCCAAATGGAGGCATCAAAGCCAAAGCCGGCATATTTTGCGGTTCGATCTGCACTCGTCACCTCAAAGGCATTTTTGTGCCAGAAACAGAGATTGACAAGTGACTGATGTTCGATCATGACACCTTTCGGCTTTCCAGTCGTACCGGATGTGTAAATGATATAAGCGAGATCGGTCGGTTTGACATGGACGTGAACGTCCTGCGCTTCTCCTTCAAACGCCTCTTCCAAATAAAGTACGCAACCTGTGAACGGCAGTGGAACCGGCAAGTCTTTTTGTATCAAAAGCACCTTTGCCCCGCAGTCCTCCAGCATATATGCAATCCGCTGTTTAGGGTAATCGGCATCCATTGGCACAAAGACCGCACCTGCTTTCAGAACGCCAAGTAAAGCGGCTGACATCTCAAGTGATGGACGGGTGAGAATGCCTACCCGATCTCCTGGCTTTGTGCCAAGGGAGATTAGTTTCTCGGCAAGAATATTCGCCCGGCTGTTCAGTTCCTCATAAGTCCAGCTTGCGCGGCAGAAGGTCACCGCCTTTTGATGAGGTGTACTGGTTGCTTGTTGTTCAATCAGGGCATGAATGGTTTGATCTTCTGGAACTTCAAGGATAGGTCCTGACCAATCAGCAATCATTTCCCACTTTTCTTCTTCGGTTAAGATAGACAGCTTGGATATTGATTGATTTGGCTTTGCAATCATTTCGTCTACAATTTGTTCAAAGTATCGACTCCAGCGTTGAATCGTGTCCTTTTTAAATAGGGCTGTTGCATACTCAAAACGCAAATTCATTTGACCTTGCACTTCAAATACACCGAGCGTTAAGTCAAATTTTGCGTGTTGGGTTTCCTGCTGTTTTTGGTAGAGCTTCAATCCCTTGAGTTCAGGTAATGTGAAATCACGATCATCTGTTGTCAGCAAGACACTAAACAATGGATTGCGGGCTGTATCTTTTGGAATTTCTAATTGAGTAACCAATTCCTCGAACGGGAAGCCTTGATGCTCATAGGCAGATAGGTTACGATCTTTCACCTGCTCGAGCAAGTCTTCCACTGTTTGTTCGAGCTGTACTTTGTTGCGAAGTGCCAGCGTATTTACAAACATACCTGGAATACGCTCAAGGGCAGCATGTGTACGTCCAGCCGTCACAGCACCTATCACAATGTCCGTCTGACCTGTTAGTTTATGAAGGAAAATGGTCAAGGCTGTTTGCATTATCATATTCAAACTCACGCCTTTTTCAGCCATAAGCGATTTAATTCGCTGTGCCTTATGAGCAGATATCTGTCTATCAACACGATCTCCTTCAAAAGACTGTACAGCAGGACGTGTAAAATCCAGTGGCAGCGCCAAGTCTTCTGGAGGTTGTGCATATTGCTTCAACCAATACTGTCGATCTTTCTCAAGTGATTTTTTTTGTTTTTCTTCCTGTTGCCATACCGCATAATCTTTGTAATGCAGTAAGACTGGCGGTAAAGACTTTTTCTCATACAGTTGTGCTAATTCCTGAATGAGCAGACTGCGTGTGACACCATCTGCAATGATGTGGTGCATGTCCATCATGAACACATATTTCTCATCTGACAGCTTCGCAATTTTCGCTCTCATCAATGGCGCCTGCTGTAAAGAGAAAGGTGTGATAAATTCTTTCACCACGGTCTGCTCCTGATTTTCTTCTATTTCAACAACCTCTAATGTAAATGGCACACGACGATATACCTTTTGGACAGGTACACCGTCAATTTCCACAAAAGCTGTCCGTAGGGATTCATGTCTTTCGATTAAAGCTTGAATCGCCTCTTCAAGCTGTTTCACATCAAGATTCCCCTCCATCATGAAGATAGCTGGCATATGGTATGTGACAGCTTCTGGATGAAGTTGTTGAAGGACATACATACGTTTTTGTGCAGATGAGACAGGGTAGAAATCTTGCCTTTCCGCTGGCTGGATTGTTGTGACCGTTGAAAGGTCTGCTTCCTCTATATATGCGGCCATTGCCCGAATCGTTGGTTTTTCAAAAAGGACTTTCAGCGGTACATGCTTATTCAGCTTAGCTTGCATCTTTGAAATCAGCATCATGCCTTTAAGGGAGTGTCCACCCAATTCAAAAAAGTGATCATAAACACCGATATGTTCAATCCCCAGAACATCTGACCAAATGTTACAAAGGACGTGTTCAAGCTCTGTTTCTGGATGCGTATGTTCCGCACGGCTCATATGTAGCTCATGTGGCAGCGGCAGAGCTTTTGCATCCACCTTTCCGTTTCTCGTGAGCGGAATTTCATTCACTTTGACGAAATAGGTGGGCATCATGTAATCTGGCAATATCTCCGAGAGTTTTTCTCTAAACGTCAACGTTCCAATCTGTTCAGTTGCGGTATAATATAGCACCAATTCTGGCAAACGAGACAGTTGAACTACTTTGACATACGCCTCTTGAATGGACGTAAGCGCACGTGCAGCATACTCGATTTCCTGTTTCTCGATTCGATAGCCGCGAATTTTAACCTGATCATCAACTCTTCCTAGAAACTCAATTTCTCCATTTGAATGCTGTCTGACCAAATCACCAGTTCGATACATCCGTTCTTTAGGGAAATACGGATTTTGAAGAAAGCGCTCTGCTGTTAATTCAGGCTGATTCAAATATCCTCTAGACACTCCTTCACCTGATATATACAGCTCTCCCGGTGCTCCATAGGGAACAAGACGTTGTTGGCGATTGAATACTAGTGCTCTTGTGTGAGCGATTGGGCGTCCGATCACTGGACGGGCTTTCAAGGCGTCTACCTTATGTGGTGTCACCAGCTTTGCCACTGTACCGATAGTTGTCTCTGTCGGCCCATAATGATTCATGACTGCCACGCATGGGTGATGCTTCATAAACGTCTCAACGTCCTCTAGTATGATGGGTTCTCCTCCTAGTACAACCAACCGCAATGCATCAAAGTCATGATTCTTAGAATCTGCCATCATATGAAACAATGATGGTGTCATTTTGATATAAGTCAGCTGATGCTCATCAATGAAACGCATCAGCCGCACAGGATCTGTATAGACTTCCTCACGAGGAATATAGAGTGAACCGCCTGCTTTTAGCATTGGAAAGATACTTGTGTAGCCTAGATCATATGCATAGGAAGAGAGCAGTGCAGTGCGATCGCACTCTTGGAGTGATACCTCTTTTGTCAACCAATTGACGTAGTGTGACAAATTACGATGGGTTAACTGCACACCCTTTGGTTTCCCAGTTGTACCCGATGTGTAAATCACATAAGCAAGTTGATCAACAGATACGTATACGTCTGGCTTGTCCAATGAATGCGGCTGCTGTACCACTTTTTCTACATGTACCACATGAACGTGTTGTTGATTCTTATACATGTCTAGATAATCCTCATCTGTTACGATCACTCGTGCACCACAATCCTCTAATGTGTAACGAATACGTTCATCAGGAAATGCTGGATCAATAGGCACAAATGCGCCTCCTGCCTTCATCACACCGAGCATTGACACGACGAGGTAAACCGAACGATCAAGGATTAGCGCAACGGCGCTTTCTTTTTTCACTCCTCGAAGAATCAGTTCACTGCTGAGCGCATTTGACATGTTATCGAGTTCACGATATGTCAGCTTCCTTTGATCATCTATGACCGCAATCGCATCTGGCGTTTCCCTTGCTTGGCGTGAGAACTGCACATGAAATGGCTCATGAATAATCGGTTGCTCTCCTTCCCCTTGATCTAACCGCTCCATTTGCTCTTGATGATCCAGTATATTTAACAAACCAAGCATCTGATCCGGCTGACTGACCGCCTCACGAATAATAGCAAGAAGATGTTTCCCTAGTAAGCGGACGGTCTCTTCTTTAAATAGTGCCGTTGCATAGTCAAAGCTCAGCTTTAATTCTCCCTTGCGTTCAAATGCCTCTAAAGACAAATCAAATTTCACTGATTGATGCTGCACAGCATAAGGCGAAATTTCAAGCTCACCTAGCTTTAAAGCTGGAACCTCCATGTTTTGCATATTAAATGAGACGCTAAAGAGCGGACTTCGGCTAGTATCACGGTCTAGCGGCAAACGTGCAATGAACTCTTCAAGTGGATAGCTTTGATGTGAGAAAGCATCTAGACTCGTTTGCTTCATTTCTTCGAGAAACTGTAAAAATGATTTTTCCTGCTCTGGTTTTCCGCGCATCGCAATGGTGTTGATAAACATACCCGGCATATCCTGTATATCAGGATGCGTCCGACCTGCAACAGGAGAACCAACGATTACATCCTCTTGTCCACTATAGGTCGCAAGCAACACTTGGAAAGCAGATAATAGGAACATATACAATGTGGTATCTGTTTTCTGAAGTAATTCATGAATGCGCTTAGTTGTTGCTTGATCACAGCCAAACATGACACGTTCCCCAGAGAAATCTCGTTCAATTGGGCGCGGGTAATCTGTTGGCAATTGTAGAACCGGCAATTCTCCATCAAATTGCTTAAGCCAATAGGCTTCATGCTCTTTCTGCCTTTGTGTTTCTTGTGCGTTCGAGAGCCAAACCGCATAGTCTTTATAATGAATGGTCCTTTTTTCAAGCATTTTCCCCTCATAGGCGTTAGCCAAATCTTGAATGTACGTCTTCATGGAAGTGCCATCCGTAATGAGATGATGTGCTTCAAGGACAAGAAGATGACGATCTTCTCTTACTTTCAGAAGCTGTGCTCTTAAAAGTGGCGCTTTTGCCAAATCGAATGGTTCTTTACATCTCGTAATATATGCTTCTGCATTCTCTTCCTTTATTTCAATCATTGAAAGGTCAAAGGATGTGCATTTCTCCACTCTTTGCACAATCTCTCCATCTTTCATATGAAAACTTGTTCTAAGAATTTCATGCGTTTGGATCAACTGGTGAAAAGCTGAGTGAAGCCGTTGTCTGTCAAGTGCCCCGTCGAGCGTTAATACGATAGGAATATGATAGTTGGTACTATCAGGCTCAAGTGTTTGCAAAATGTATAGACGCCGCTGGGCAGGTGACACCGGATAGTCCTCCGCTTTCTTTGCTGGTAAAATTGGATTCTCCTGCTTTTGTTCATCCTGATCTATATATGCCGCAAGTGAGCGAATTGTTGGCTGCTTAAATATGATTTGAATCGGGACTTCCTTTTGAAACACTTCTTGAATCTTCGCTGACATCATCATCGCTTTGAGTGAATGTCCACCAGCCTTGAAGAAATGCTCCTCTACCCCAATGTTTTTACCAAGTAATTCTCCCCAAATATCAGCAAGTGCTTTTTCTGTTTCGGTTTTAGGCAGGCTTGTCTCCAATTGCTCACGCTGCGCTACATCCGGCTTAGGTAATGCTTTTTTATCTACCTTTCCGTTTGTAGTAAGAGGAAAAGCGTCTAGCTGCATGACATGATGCGGTATCATATAAGCTGGTAAATCTCTATTTAATAAACTACGAACCGCTTCTTCGGTCATAGCCCCTGTATAGTAAATGGTCATTTCCTTTTCGTGAGAGGAAGACTCACGTATGAGAACAACAGTATCGTCAATCTCTTTCACTTGTTGAAGGACTGCTTCAATTTCACCAAGTTCGATACGGAAACCGCGAATTTTCACTTGGTCATCCGCCCGTCCAAGGAATTCAATCTGCCCATCTACTCCATATCTAGCCAAATCACCTGTTCGATACAAGCGCCCTCCAGCTCTAAAGGGATTCTCCATGAATGCTTGATTTGTTAAATCAGGCTGATTGAGATATCCTCTTGATACGCCATCGCCACCAACATAAAGTTCCCCTGGTGCTCCAATTGGCTGAAGCCGCTGAAATTCATCTAAAATATAGGCTGAAGAATGATTGATCGGCTGACCAATTGGGATGGCGCCGGTTTCATCTCCTCTTACTTCGTAAATCGTTGAGATGGTTGTATTTTCTGTCGGACCATACGCATTCAGTAACATGAGCTCAGGGTTGGCTTTTTTCACGAGCTCTGCACTTTTAGGATTGATCACATCCCCACCAGTGATCATCTTCTTTAATCCTGTAAACATTTCTGGCCGCTGTAAACCAAGCTGATTGAATAATCCTGTCGTTAAAAATAGTGCTGTCAGCTCATGCGTTTTGATCAATTGTTCAAATCGATTCATATCGAGTAACGTGTCTCGGCTGATTGGATAAAGTGTTGCTCCATTTAACAAAGTTGTGAATATCTCAAATGTGATGGCATCGAAGCTCACTGCCCCTGTATGAGCCATACGATCCGATGTTTTTAAACCGATTTTCTCCTGAGAGAGCGCTAATCTCACAATATGCTGATGCTCAATTTGGACCCCTTTTGGTCGTCCAGTAGATCCTGACGTGTACATGATATAGGCCAGATGAGAAGGAGATATTTTGACAGTTGATAGCGTTTGTTTCCCCTTAGGTACATGTAACACATTGACAGTCTGTATCCTCTCATGAATTGGCGGCTTTCCGTCAGCATGTAACAAGAGTGAAACGTCGCTATCTTCAAGCATCCACTTAATTCTTTCTTTAGGTTGCGCTGGGTCAATCGGGACGTAAGCAGCGCCTGCATGCAGGACAGCTAAAATAGCGATGACGGCATCTGCTGATCGATTCATATAGACAGCAACCGTATCTTTAGGCTTTACACCTTTTTCGACAAGGTGGCCAGCTAAACAATAAATATCTTGCCCTAGCTCTTGATATGTGAAAGTGCGCTCTCCTTCGACTAATGCCAGATGGTCAGGGTGTGTCTTTATACGCTCCTTGAGCAGCTCTGGGATTGACATGTGCTTTGGATAATCTCGATCAGTCTGATTCCAAGTTTCAATCTGCTGTCTTTCATCTTCTGTGATACATGGTACTTCATAAAGACGTACATCTGGGTGATCAATGACCTGTGCCATTAGACTAGTTAGATGCATCGATATATGTGCAATTAAAGACTCTTCGAAAGCCATCGCGTTGTATTTGATTTTCAGTGTCCACGTCTTTCCTGGATAGACAAGCAAGTTAAAATCAAAACTCGTTTGTTCAAATCCACCCTTTACATCAATTGAAAAGCCAAGACGTGCAGACATCGTGTCATCTGACAGCTCCTGATCTAATGGATAATTTTCAAAACCAACTAAATGATTGAATAGTTGCCCTCCAGCAGCCGTTTTTTGCTGAATGTCATAAAGCGGCACAAAATCATAGTTTTCCGCTTCAAGCGCATGCTGTTGCACCTCTTGAAATAGCTCTCTGAAGGTTTGCTCTTGATCCAATTTCACCCTGACAGGTATGGTATTGATGAAAAGCCCCGCCATGCGCTCGATTCCAGAAATACTTGGAGGTCTTCCCGATACGACAGTTCCAAATGTGACGTCATCAGAAGCATGGTATCTGCCTAAAAGAACCGACCACACGGCTTGGAAAAGGTTCGACGTTGTCACCTGACTGTGTCTTGCCAAATCTTGAATCGCTTCGACCATCTGTTCATCCCATGTGAACGTCCATTCCTTGTGATCGTATTTTCCGTTTGCATCTTGCTGTTGCAGAAGTTCTTGATGCCGAACAGCACCAGCTAAACGTTCCTTCCAATAGACTTCAGCTTCATTTTTGTTTTGCTTTCCAAGCCATTGGATATAGTCCGCAAAAGGCTTGCCTTGTGATGTATCTGGCGTACGTCCATTTCGATAGGACTCATAATAATGAAACAGTTTTTTCATCATGACACCCATGGACCAACCATCCATGATGATATGATGGTTGCTCCAAATCAGATGCCAACTTGTTTCATTCAACTGAAAAACAGCGACTTTAAACAAAATATCATTGGTTAAGTGGAATCCTTGCTTCTTCACTTGCTTCTTATATTGATCTAATACGTTTTGCTGCCGGTGATGATTTAAGTTCGTTAAATCCTCTGTATACACATCTGCATGACGCTCAGCAAGTACTATTTGACGGGGCTTTTGTAGTTGCTGATATACGAAAGCTGTACGAAGAATGTCATATGTCCGTATCAGCTCATTTATACTCTTTTCAAAAAGAACGGGGTCAAATTCTCCACTTAGCCCCAGCTCAAGCTGTGTGAAGTACGAGGAGGAATTGGGATCTAACATGGCATGGTACAGCATACCCTCTTGCATTGGTGTTAAAGGATATACCTTTTGAATTTTCTGTTTGCTCATAGGCCACCTCTTCGTTTGCTTAAAATATATCCATCAGCTTTTCGAGTTCATCTATTGTGAGATCATCATCTCCCACGTCACTTGGTGTGATTTGGGTCTCATCCTGTGACACACAATGAGAAATAAGAGATTTCACATTCGTTTCTAGTAAATCTTTGAACCTCTCCATCGTGCCCTCTTCAAATTCAAGTTTGTGATAGGCAATGGTTACACTTAATACACCTTGTTCGATGAAACCAACAATATCTAAGGCATGAGGTTTTTCTGATTCGGGACTCAGTGATTGACCTGCATTCCATGAAGATCGTTTCAGCTCTCCCCCACCTATTTGTTCATCAAACTGTCCGAGATAGTTGAAGCTTACCTCTGGTGTGACGTCAAAAGGGATATCGCCCTTCATTTTGTCAGGCGTTAAGTATTTTAAGATGCCATATCCTACTCCCTTGTTTGGGATGTGTCTCAGTTCCTCTTTTAAATGCTTGATTTGATATGAAAGATCGTCTGCATAAGACATATCCAACAGCACAGGATACATGCTTGTAAACCAGCCAATTGTCCGAGACAAATTGAGTTTAGGAAAGATTTCCTCTCTTCCATGCCCTTCAAGGTGAATAAAGTGCTTGTCTTCACCTGTCCACTCTTTCATAGATAACCCTAACGCTGTCAGTAAAATATCGTTTACATCCGTATGGTAGGCTTCATGTACATCGGTCAAAAGATGTTGCGTCTCATCCTGTGACAATGTAAAATTTATTGTCTGTGCATGCAGCATACGTTGATCTGTCGTTACATGGTCTTTCTGAAGCGGTTTGACAGGATGCGCAAGAACCTTTTTCCAATAGGTGATTTCCTCTAACAGTTCATCTGACAATGCGTATTCTGTCAGATGTTGCGCATATTCTTTAAATGAATGTGTTTTATTTGGAAGCGTGAATGTCTCACCACGCTTTGACTGCTCATAAAGAACCATAAAGTCTTCAAGGAAGATACGCCATGACACCCCATCGATCACAAGGTGGTGAACTGCGATGAATAAATGATCTCCCTGTTCCGTTCGGAAAATAGCAGATTTTACTAATGGTCCCTCTGTCAAAGATATGCTCGCCTGTACTTCATTTGCTAGCTCTTCTACCTGCTGCATTTGCTGTGATTGCTCCCCATGCACTTCCATTACTTTTACTGTCACTTCGTTTTCCTGTAGCCCACGATGACGCTGTACAATACTTCCATCGGTAAATGTATACACCAGGCGCAATGCATCATGATGGACGATAAGCTGCTGGAGCACTTGTCTGGTAACGGCTTCATCCAACCCATTTGGTGCATGGAGCATAATGGATTGGTTCCAGTGATGCTGGTTGCTGAACTTTCGTTCAAAGAACCAGCGTTGAATCGGTGTAAGGATGACCTCTCCTTCGACTGGTGATTGATCGGCCGTCATCAGATCTGCCTCTTCTAAATATGGGCGGATTTCCGCAATGGTCGGGTGCTGGAATAACAGTTTCATATCGAGCTTCCAGCCTTTTTGTGTTAACCTGCTCGCCATTTGAATTCCTTTGATCGAATCTCCACCTAGGAAGAAAAAATGATCATGGATGCCTACTCGATTGACCCCTAAGACATCTGCCCAAATGTCGCAGAGAAGGGTTTCTAATTCGTCCCTTGGCGCTTCATATGCCGTTTGATTCGCCTCCATATCAGGATCTGGCAAGGCTTTGTGATCGACTTTCCCATTTACCGTTACCGGTAATTGGTCTAAACGCATGATCCATGATGGCATCATATATTCTGGTAATGTTCGTTTTAAGCTTTCTTGCAAGGTGCTCGTTTCTTCATCTGTGACAACGTATGCGGCAAGTGCGGTCTGACCGCCTGCATTTTGAACGGTCGTCACCACCGCTTCTTTCACTGAATCAAGTGCGAGTAGGTGGGCTTCAATTTCAGACAACTCAATACGGAATCCGCGAATTTTCACTTGATGGTCTTTCCTGCCGATATAGATCAGTTCGCCATCCTCTGTCCATTTGACAAGGTCACCTGTTCGGTACATGCGCTCTCCTGGATAAAATGGATCTGCCACAAATCGTTGGTCCGTTTCCTCCGGGAGATGCCAATAACCTCTCGCCAGTCCTTTCCCCGCAACGATCAACTCTCCAGGTACGCCTGGCGGCGAGAGATCATATAAAGAACTCATGATGTAAAAGCGGGTATTGGCAATCGCTGTTCCGATAGGAAGCGTGCCTTGGTTTGGTTCAATGATACCGCTTGTCGCCACAACGGTATTCTCGGTTGGTCCATAGTTATTCACAAGTGTGTAACGGACTGGCTTCACCTGCTTGAGCTTGTCACCGCCTGTGAGTAAATAGCGCAAGGAATCGTTCTCAAGCGTCATAAATTGCTCACAAAGCTGTGTCGGCAGGAATGCAATGGTGATGCCTTCTTCATTGAAATACGTATTGAGCTTGACAATATCGAGTCGAATGGCTTCATCAATGATGTGTAGTTCTGCGCCGGAAATCCATGTCGGGAACATCTCCCAAATGGAGGCATCAAAGCCAAAGCCGGCATATTTTGCGGTTCGATCTGCACTCGTCACCTCAAAGGCATTTTTGTGCCAGAAACAGAGATTGACAAGTGACTGATGTTCGATCATGACACCTTTCGGCTTTCCAGTCGTACCAGATGTGTAAATGATATAAGCGAGATCGGTCGGTTTGACATGGACGTGAACGTCCTGCGCTTCTCCTTCAAACGCCTCTTCCAAATGAAGTACGCAACCTGTGAACGGCAGTGGAACCGGCAAGTCTTTTTGTATCAAAAGCACCTCTGCCCCGCAGTCCTCCAGCATATATGCAATCCGCTGTTTAGGGTAATCGGCATCCATTGGCACAAAGACCGCACCTGCTTTCAGAACGCCAAGTAAAGCGGCTGACATCTCAAGTGATGGACGGGTGAGAATGCCTACCCGATCTCCTGGCTTTGTGCCAAGGGAGATTAGTTTCTCGGCAAGAATATTCGCCCGGCTGTTCAGTTCCTCATAAGTCCAGCTTGCGCGGCAGAAGGTCACCGCCTTTTGATGAGGTGTACTGGTTGCTTGTTGTTCAATCAGGGCATGAATGGTTTGATCTTCTGGGACTTCAAGGATAGGTCCTGACCAATCAGCAAGAAGTGTCTGTTGTTGTTTATTTGATAACAATTGCAATTGATCTAATGGTTGATCAGGTGCTGAAATCACCTGTTCAATTAGGTAAAGAAAATACTCCTTCCATTTCACTACTGATTTCTTTTGGAAGATAGACGTATTAAAATCAAAAACAAGCTCAATTTGATCGGCTGATTCTTTTCCTGTTAAGGTCAAATCAAATTTTGCCGTTTTCTCTTCAAATGACTGCGGCACAATGTGTATGCCGTCCATATTCAAATCACGTATATCGGCATTTTCCATTGAGAACACGACATCAAAGATTGGATGACGGCTTGTATCTCGTACCGTTTGTACTTGATCGACCAAATCTTCAAATGGATAGAGTTGATGTTCGTGCGCCTCTAACACAAGGTGATGAACACTTGACGCAAAATCAGCAAATGGCTGATATCCTGCTGGCTTTGTTCTCAGTGCCAAAGTATTTACAAACATACCGATCACTGATTGAATATCAGGATGGGTTCTACCAACAATAGGTGAGCCAATAATGATATCATCTTGTCTTGCCAGCTTGCTTAAAAGTGTACTGTAGCATGCAAGTAGCAGTGTATAGGTTGTACAGTTGATGGACCTGACAACCTCATCCAGCCGCTTTTTGAATTTTCCATCAATCGTAAATGTAATACGATCTCCTTCAAATGTTCGCACTTTCGGTCTTGGTAGATCTTCAGGCAATATCAGCACAGGCAGCTCCCCATGTAATTGTTGGAGCCAAAACGCCTCTTCTTTACTTTTTTGTGCAAGCTGATCTTCACTTTTTGACCAAACAGCATAATCTTTATATTGAATGGTTAAGTCCTCTAGTTGATCTCCTCGGTACAGTTTCGAAAGTTCATTGATAAGAATATTGACAGACGCACCGTCTGAAATAATATGGTGCATATCAATCAGTAAATAATGGAGATCGGATGAGACAGGAACGAGACCAACTCTTAATAATGGTGCTTTTTCTAAATCAAATGGACGAATAAAATCCCTCATCAATTGATGAATATCTTGACCGTTTTCTTCTATTCTTTCAATATTTACAGTGACATCTTTTTCAATTCGTTGAACAGGTTCATTTTGAACAAAACCAAAGCTCGTCCGGAGCGCTTCGTGACGTTGAACAAGTTGGTCTACCGCATCAGAAAATCGTTTTTCATCAAATAATCCTTCAAGCCTCAGAACAGCAGGCATATGATAGCTTTGATCGGCATTTGTTATTTTCTGAAGAACGTACAATCTTTTCTGACCAGATGTGACTGGGTAATATGCCGCCTCTGATGCTTTTTCGATCAATTTGACCTCGGTTCGATCAGCTTGATCAACTGCCAGTGCAAATGCCTCTAATGTTGGTGCTTCGAATAAAGATTTTAACGTTAATTCTACTTGCATCTCTTCATACAGCATATGCAGCATTTTCATGCCTCGTAACGAGTGTCCCCCGCACTCAAAGAAATGATCGTACCTGCCGATTCTCGGAATTTCAAGTACTTCCTCCCAAATACCTGCTAGCATACACTCTGTATCAGATTGAGGGGCCACATATTCGTTTGTCACTCGCTCACTCACATTAGGTGCTGGTAAAGCCCGTCTATCCACTTTGCCATTACCGGTCAGCGGAAACTCATTCAATTGCATGAAGTACGTCGGGACCATATATGCAGGTAATTCACGTGCCACTTGTTCACGTAAATCTGCTAAGGAGACAGACCCTTTTGCTGTAAAGTATGCACACAATGTATCATTTGATTTTGCTACAACAACGGCTTCCTTCAATTGAGGATGCCGCAACAACTGGTGTTCAATTTCTCCAAGTTCAATCCGTTGTCCTCGAATCTTCACTTGATGATCCATTCGCCCAATAAATTCAACTTCCCCATTTGATAGCCACCTTGCCAGATCGCCTGTTTTGTACATTTTTTCACCATGTCTGAAAGGATTCTCTACAAACTTCTCGCTTGTCAATTCAGGCTGACCATAATATCCTTTCACCAGTCCATCTCCGGCGACACACAGCTCTCCAGCAACGCATGGCGGCTGTAAGTGTCCAGACTCATCTAAAATGTACACAGCGGTTTGACTCACTGGCTTTCCGATTGGGACAGATCGTGCTTGTTCTTCTATTTGATTCACAGGATAATAGGTTGTGAAAATTGTATTTTCAGATGGTCCATACAGGTGAATGAGCTTGTCTTTCCCAATCGTTTCAAGTGCTGAGACGACATGAGGTACAGAAGCACGCTCTCCGCCAAAAAGAACCTTTCTCACGTGTTTAAGACTGTCCTTTTTCACATCAATCAGTAAATTAAAAAGTGCTGTTGTCATCATCAAAATACTGACATCTTCCTTCTCAATCGCTTGAGAAAGCTCATTCATGTTTAAGATCTTGTCTTTTGGCAGAACAATGAGTTTCGCCCCGTTTAATAAAGCCCCAAACACATCGAACATAAAGGCATCAAATACATAGTTTGATAGACTCATCACCGTGTCTTGATTGTGAATCGTGAGATAATTCGACTGCTTCACTGTTCTCAAAATGTTGCGATGTGTCACCATATTTCCTTTAGGCTGGCCTGTTGTACCAGACGTATAAGTAAGATTCGCCAAGTCCTCGGGCGAAATGTGTACGTCTACATTGGTTTCTGGCTGCTGTTCAATTGTCAGGTTTTCTGTTTCAATGATTGTTCCTTCAAAGGCTGTAAGCACAGAACGTTGTCGCAACACCTGATGGGTAAGTAAAAATTGTGCATCACTATCGAATAAGAAGTGTTTTACACGCTCATCTGGGAAGTCAGGGTCTATTGGCACATAGACTCCACCCGCTTTTAATACCGCCAGAACAGAGATGACCATGTCAGTTGACCGTTCAAAGAATAATGCAGCATTCATTCCTTTTTCAAAGCCATTTTCTTGCAAGTCATGAGCAAGCTGATTCACACGTCTATTCAGCTCCTGATAGGAAAGAACCGTGTCTCTAAATTGCAGCGCAGGCTCTTGACCGTATAGCTGAACCTGAGCTTCAAATTGTGTCACAATCGTTTCTTCCGCAGGATATGGTGCAGGTAACGGGTTCCACATTTGTAGCTGAACCTCTGTCTCATGATCTGACAGCAAACGATACGAACGAATGACTTCGTGAGGTGCATCGACCATCTGTTCAAGAAGATAAACGTAATGCTTCACCATTTGCTCCGCTGTACTTCGTTTAAATAACGTTGTACTATAGTCGAGGACAAAAGATAAACCATCACTTGAATCAACCGCCTGCAACGTCAAATCAAATTTGGCGATATGAAAATTGGTTTCCTCTACCTCCACTTTCATATCTCCAATTTGCTGTATAGACGAATGATCAGGCGTAACCGTAAAGACTGTATCGAAGAGTGGATGACGGCTAAAATCCCTTTGTAAATTCAGTTTTTCAAGCAAACGCTCAAATGGATATTGCTGATGCTCAAACGCCTGTACTGTCTTTTCCTTCACATGCTCGATCAACTGCGTCATGGTGGCATTCGATTCAACCTCTGACCGCAAAGGGATGGTCTGTACAAACATGCCGATCATCTCGTGCAGATCTGCATGTCCCCGACCAGCCACAGGTGTTCCTACCACGAACTCCTTTTGCCCCGTGTATTTCGCAAGCAATGTATAGTAAGCAGAAAGCAGTACCGTATACAGTGTCGTATGATGTTTCGTAGCAAGCTCCTGTAACTGATTTCTTAATGTATCATCTACTACTTTTGTGACACGATCCCCAATAAAGGATTGAACAGCCGGACGCTGATAATCTGTCAGTAGCTGTAAAGCCGGTATGTCATCGGAAAATTCCCGAAGCCAGAAGGCTTCTTCCTTTTGAAAACCTTGATCTGATAGGTGCTTTTGCCAAACAGCATAGTCTTGGTATTGGAGTGGCAATGGTTCTTTGACCAACTCCTCATAATCATCCGACAGCTCGCGCAGGATCAAATCAATCGAAAGCCCGTCTGAAATCAGATGATGCATATCGAAGAACAAAAGATGTTCCCGATCATGTATTGGCTTCAATCCGATACGAAGAAGCGGTGCACGCTCAAGGTCAAACGGTCTGACAAAATGCTTCATGTTCTCTTCCATCGTACCATCCGGCAACTTTTCTATTTGAAATTGAACTGATGAGGCTACTCGCTGACGAGGGACGCCTTTAATTGAATGGAAAGAAGTGCGCAAAATATCATGACGTGTCATTAGCCTTTCAAACGCTTTAGTCAGCCTCTTTACTTGCAGCTCTCCCTTCAATCTCACCACAGCCGGCATATGATACGCTGTACTTTGCTCCAATTGACTCACCATATACACCCGCATTTGCGATGGTGACAACGGATAATCGTCAGAAACAGTCGCTTTTGGAATGCTCGTTTTAGGCGATTCATCCGCTTGCGCAATAAACGCTGCCAATGCTACAATCGTCTGTTGTTCAAACAAAACAGACAACGGAACCTCTACATGAAATGCTCGCTGAATTTCTGTCAGCAAAGTCATTGCCTTAAGAGAATTCCCCCCTCGCTCAAAGAACGAATCGTACACACCCATTTTCTCTTGATCAAGTACCTCTTCCCATAAGCGTACAAGCTCCGCTTCCAGATCATTTCTAGGTGCAACATATACAGCACTAATAGCTTTGTCTCCTTTTAAAGCAGCAAGCGCACGTCTATCGACTTTCCCACTCACTGTGAGCGGAAACACATCAATTTCTTTGAAATAGAGAGGAACCATGTAAGCTGGAAGCTGATTTTTAATCCTAGCTTGCAGCATTTCTACTGACACGCCGTCGCAAGTGGCTTGATAATAAGCGCTCAATACCTTTTCACCGTCTGCTTCATTGACGACTAGTACCACTGCCTTATCAACACCATCTATCTGCTCAATCACTGCTTCAATTTCGCCTGTTTCTATGCGGTATCCTCTCAATTTCACTTGATCGTCCATTCTTCCAAGATAATCAATCGTGCCATCTGGAAGCCACCTGACGAGATCCCCTGTTCGATACATTGTCTCATGGGAAGAAAACGGGTCCGGCGTAAACACTTTTTTCGTCAACTCAGGCTGATTCAAATATCCCCGTCCAACCCCTATACCGGCAATGCATAACTCTCCGGCAGCACCATGCATTTGTAATTGCTGGTGCTCATTTAAAATATAAATACGATGATGACCAAGCGGTTTCCCAATTGAGACAGACCGCTGTTCAGATGCCGCTTGAAGTTCATTGAGATCAATTCGATGCACAGTCGCATCCACACACGTCTCCGTAGGACCATACACATTCCATAGTGTGAATTCAGGCTGGCACATACGAACTGCTTCAATGAGGGACTGAGCCGCTTTTTTCGGTAACGCTTCCCCGCCAATCAGCATGTGAGTCAGCGAAAGACCGTTCAAATCCTCCGCCGCCAGTAAAAGCTGCACATGTGCCGGTGTCCCGTCTGTCGCCTCTATTTGGTACTCTCTATAATAGGCTGCTAGCTGCATTCCATTTCGTGTTATTTCTCTTGGAACGATATGCAGCGTATACCCGAATAAAAGCGCGGCAAAGATTTGTTTCACCGAAGCATCGAAGTGAAACGGTGCCAAGAGCGCCATTTGAAGCTGACTTGCCCCTTGATAGATTTCATCATGTAAAGCATGGACTAAATGATGTAGCTGAAGATGCTCAATCATGACGCCCTTCGGTTTTCCAGTCGTTCCTGATGTATAAATCATATAAGCTAAATCCTGCGGTAACGCCTCATCCAGCAGCTTAGGCAGCAAGCTGTCATCTGACAGAACATCCTTTTGCACCACCATTTTCTCTGTCAGATGCGGGTATCGCTCTACTAATGACTTCTCTGTTAAAATAATGGGAGCACCTGAATCTTCTACAATATATTGGATACGCTCATCAGGTAATGCCGGATCAATCGGTACATAGGCCCCGCCGGCCTTTAAAATGCCGAAAATAGCAGATATCGCATCCGCTGTTCGCTCCATTAAAACAGCGACAGGCACGTCACGCGAAACACCTTTCATCTGTAAATATCTTGCGATTTTTACCGCCTCTTGGTGCAGTTCGCCATATGTCCGTGTTCCATTCTCCGCTACAACGGCTAGTTGCTTTGAATAAACATCTGCGGCAACATCAAACAAGTGATGAATCGGTTTCGCTTCCGGCAGTTGAAACGATTTACCTTCCGACAATTGAAGCAGATACTTTTGTTCCTTCATTGTCAGAAGAGGCAATTTCCCAATCAACTGATCAGGCTGAGAGACAGCAGCTTCTAGTAAAATGGCGAGCCGCTCAAACATCAGGCTCATTTCATCTTCGCTGAACAGCTCTGTACGGTAATCAAAATCAATAGTCAATGTATCAGTATCCCAGCGATCCTTTACATGAATAGAGATATCATTCATTCCGCTTCCGCTAAAAATTGGCTCTGTGATGAAAGAGATATTCTCTTTTTTCTGCCACTGCATAACCTGATATTCTATCGAAATATCAAAAAGGCGCCCTGTAAATCCCTCTCTCTCAAGCAAATCATTCATCAACAGATTGTAAGGGTATTTTTGGTGACGCAAGACTTTCATCTGATCAGCCATGACATGTTTCACGAAGTCAATAAAAGAATGAGACGCATGGACAGTTGCCCGCATAGGAATGGTCGACACAAACATGCCAATCATCTTTTTCTCTTTGGCATTTGTCCGGTTGCCCATAAAGGTCCCCAGTACAACATCCTCAATGCCGCTAAATCGACGTAAATATATATATACTGCGGACAAAAACAGAGATAACATACTTACTTTTTGTTCTTCACAAAAAGCACGCAATTTCTCTTTTAAAGAATCAGGAATATCCCTAGAAAACCGTTCCGCATTTAAGCTCACATGATAACCCTGATGCTGCTTTAAAGAAGCAAATGCTGGGATATGTGCAAATTGCTTGTTCCAAAAAACTTGATCCTTTTGAAATCGTTTAGAAGATTCATAGGTTTGTTCACTCATGATGTGATCAACGAAGGAAATGTCCTCAACTTCGCAAACCTCAGCCCCATGCAGCATGTCATGATATAAATCCATCATGCGATTACCCATCAAGATAATGGAAATACCATCGGCGATAATATGATGGGCTTTGCAGAACAGCCAGCATTCTTCTTCACTGATTTGAAAGACTGTAAACTCAATCAGAGGACTGTCAATCATCGCCATCGGCTTGCGAATTTGTTCTTTCGCCCACGCCCTTACAGCCTCTTCACTCCAACCGTTCACAATGCGAATCGGGCATTTCTCATATGGTTTGATATATTGAACAGGCTCCTCCTGCTCATTTTGATAAACCAGCCTTAAACGAAGAGAGTCAGTTTGGCGAATGTATTCTTGAAGAACATCAACGACCAAAGAAGGTTTTATACCTGATACTGATCTTAATCTGGCAAACCCACCTAAATTAGAAATACTTGTACCTGGATAAAACCTTTCCGTGTAGAATACTCGTTTTTGCGCATGTGTTAGCGGGTAATATACTGTATTCATTCTCATCCTCCGTCTCTTCTCTGTTTTCTCCACCAATGTGACACCCTGCATCCTCTATACCAAAAGAACCAAGTCTATTTCATTAAAATAGAAGGAAATAATGGAAAAAAGGAGCCCACCCCGAATAAAACGGAGGGACTCCACTTTTTCATTCGGTAGCCTGCCGACCATAGCAAAGAAGCGTTTCACCTTAGGACATGGCTTTGCGTCTCTACGTTTCCATAGATTTGCCTTTTTCTTCTTTTCTTTTAGATATTTTCTATTTACGTACACTTTATATGAAATGATTGTTTTTTTCACCGAAAAATGGGTGTAAAGATTCATGCGTTTTGCCGAAAGTAGAGCACAAGAATTTACGACATTTACCGAAAATAATTAATAATAGTTGCGTTTTGCCGAAAATAAATGAATGAATACCGCAAAGATGTCATGTTTTTCCTTGATTTTCTTTATGATCCCCATGAATGTAGGAGAGAAGCTCCTTTTATCCCTCCCATTTCCTTAAATCTTAAGTACTATATTTCTTAAAGTATTGAGTATTTTTAACATGAGCATGACAAAAAAAAGAGCTGCTTTTTAAAACAGCAGCTCCTTGTTTCTTCATTATATTTACATAACCTTAGACAAACCGATCGTTTTCTCAATGATCAGTAGCGCAATGATAGAAATGATGATAAAGATGACTGATATCGCATTGACACTCGGATCAAAAGTCTGCTCAATATAATTAAAGGTTCTCACTGGAATTGTAATGGTTTGTGGAGATGACACAAACAAACTAATGGAGATTTCACCAAATGACGTGACGGCCGAAAACACTCCGCCTGCAATAATCCCAGGCTTAATTAAAGGTAGCGTAACTCGAAAGAACGTGCGAATGGGTCCAGCACCAAGATTCATTGAAGCCAATTCAAGCCGTGGATCAAGATTGGATACACTGACCCCCACCGTTCGGACAACATACGGAAAACCTATAATGATATGACCAATGACAAGCGCCCATATCGACCCTGTAACACCCATTGCCGTAAACAGGTAGAGCATCGCAATTCCTAAAACCACCTGTGGAATCATTAAAGGTGACAAAATAAAAGCCTGAATGGCTTCCTTTCCCTTAAAGGAAAGCCTAGCCAAAGCATACGAAGCCATCGTTCCTAGTAAAACAGTAAGAGGTGTGACGATCAAAAGCAGAATGACACTGATACGCAAAGACTCCATCCATTCAGGGTTTGACACCACCGCATGAAACCAGCGCACTGATAGCGAAGTGGGCGGGAATTCAGGAAAAGCATTTGGACTAAAAGCAGAAAGGACAATGACAAGAACAGGTATTGTTAAAAACAGATAAACCAATAATCCAGCAGTCCAAATCAAGATCGAGAGCAAGCGATTGCCTATTGACTGTTTACGCATGCATTCTCGCCTCCCAACGCTTTAACAGATAGCTTAATAGACTGACCACCGCTAACACACAAACTAGTAAAGTAAATGACATCGCTGCAGCAAGCGGTAAGTTATACACCTGCATGACCTGCTGGTAAATAGAAAGCGGCAGGAGCGGCTGCATTCGTCCACCTACTAAAAGCGGGGTAATATAGCTCCCTGCCGCCAGTGAAAAGACAATAATGGCTCCAGTAATCATTCCCGGAATCGTGAGCGGTAATGTCACATGAAAAAAGGTCCGCATACGTCCAGCACCAAGACTCATAGATGCCTGCCTTAAATGAAGATCCATATCTGTTAAACTCGTCGCAATAGGGAGCACTGCAAACGGCAGCATAACCTGTACATAAGCAATAATGACCGCATTCATATTCCACAGCATAGATAATGGTTGCTCAATTACATGCAAATCTATTAGTATGTCATTAATCAGACCATTTTGCGAGAGAAGGACTATCCACGCAAAAGTTCGAATGACAACACTTGTAAGCAAAGGCGAAACAAGTAAGATATAAAAAAATGCCCGTAATTGTCGATTGGGAGCCTTTACTAGCACATACGCTGCAGGATAAGCCATCAATAAACAAATGACCGTTGTCTGAAGTGCAACCCATACTGTACTTCCAATCGCCTTCACATAAGCGTCTGTAGAGAACACATGCATATATTGAGCAAGGCTATATGTTTGTAATGTATTCATCATCGAATCGACATCTCGAAAACTGACGACAAACATCATAACGAGTGGGGCAAGAAGAAACACGACGAGAAACAAAAACGCTGGCAGCAGCATAAACCAGTGAAACCGTTGATTCTTTTTTCTGATTCGCATTATATATGCACCTTCGAATCTAAGAAAACTAAATCCTCAGGCTGCCAATTGATATGGACCGTTTCTCCAATCGTTGGCAGTTGTGGAAAGGCTGAATCTGATGCATGCACAATGATTTCACCAATCTCAAGTTCTACCACTAAACGTAATGAATGACCGATATAACTCACATCTGCTAAAACACCTGTGACATGATTTGGTCGATCACCCTCTTGCGCTAATGACACTTCAATTCTCTCAGGACGCAACATGAGTAGATGCTTCTTTTGCTCTCCCTCCGCTTCATGTGCAGCAACCTGTAACTGAACATGTTGCCCGTTTGATTGTTTTAAATGTGGAACAGTCAATGTGGAACGAATCTCATCATATTCCGCTTCAAATAAATTAACTTGCCCAATAAATTCAGCGACAAATCGATTTTTCGGCTGACGATACACCTCTAAAGGCGTCCCAATTTGCTGAATTTGACCCTCTCCCAGAATCCCAATACGGTCCGAAAGACTTAATGCTTCTTCTTGATCGTGCGTTACGAGTATTGTTGTAATACCGACATTCCTTTGGATATTCCGAAGTTCAGTTTGCATATTTTTTCTTAGCTTTGCATCTAGATTACTAAGCGGTTCATCAAGGAGGAGGACCGCCGGCTGTGTAGCAAGTGCTCTTGCAATTGCCACCCGCTGCTGCTGACCGCCACTTAGCTGGTGTGGCATACGTTTCGCATATGTCTCTAATTGAACAAGGGACAAACTCTCCTTCACCTTTTTCTCTATTTCTGCTTTCTTCTTTTTTTGAACCTTCAAGCCGTAAGCCACATTATCAAATACTGTAAGATGCGGAAAGAGTGCATAGCTTTGAAACACCATACCGGTTTTTCTTTGATAAGGAGGGAATGTCGTCACATCCTGATCCCCAATATAGACATTTCCTTTTGTAGGTTCTAAAAAGCCGCCAATAATGTTTAGTAAAGTGGATTTCCCGCACCCGCTAGGACCAAGAAGGGAGAAAAATTCCCCCTCATTTACAGTGAGACTGATATCGTCAAGAGCAATTTGCTCGCCGAAATGCTGGCTAATGTGTTCTAAATTGATTCCGCTCATGCAATCACCTATTTTCCTCCGCCTAATACTTCGTTCCAACGATTTGTCCAATTGCCCAGCTCTGATGTAGCTGTCTCATAATCTACCCAAGTAAGCTTGTTATAATAATTCTCTCCAACCTTCACTTTGCCCTTAATCTTGTCATTGTATTTCACGTCTGAATTTGACATACCATAATAAGATTTTTCTGAGAAAGCCTCCTGAGCTTCTTTTCCACTTAAATAGTTTAATAGCTGGTAAGCAGCATCTTCATGCTGACTTCCTTTCGTTAATGCCCAGCTTGCAACCGCCGCAACCGCACCTTCCTTTGGATATGAGAAACCGATATCCATCCCTTCCTCTTCAAGCGCAAATGCACGTCCATCCCAATATGGGACTGCAACAACGTCACCACGCTCTAGTAAAGTTTGAATGGATCCTGGATTATCAGGAAAAGCCGCCACATGTCCCTTTAATTGCGCTAGGCTCTTAAATGCTTTATCAACATCCTTAGGATTTGATTCTGTCCCCCCTTGAGCGTGAACAAGCGCAGAGAAAAATTGCAGTCCGGCTGAATAGGTTGGAGAAGACATCGCAATCTTCCCTTTTAACTCGCTGCTCCATAGATCCGTCCAGCTATTTGGTTCCTGTTTGACAAGATCTTTTCTATAAGCAATCCCTAGCTGCCCCATACTAAAACCTGCTGCATATTGCTTCCCATCAACAGTGAGTTTCTTTTGAACAGAGCGATAAAGCTTTTTCACATTAGGTGCTTTCTCTTCATCAATAGGTTCAAGGACATTTGCTGCGATTCCTCTTTGAATGGTATCAGGCTGTAAGATGAGCAAATCATACGGCGGATTTTTACCGTTTGACGCTTTTAATTTCGTGAACCATTCCGAATCTGCACCGGAGACAGTTTGAACTTTGATTCCAGTGTCTTTTTCAAACTTTTTAAGAATCGGTTTTATGTTCTTTTCCCAATCACCGCCGTATACGCCAACGATGACGGTCTGCTGCTGTTTATTTTGATCCTGTCCATTACCACCGCAGGCAGTCAGCAAAAATACCATTGATAGAACTCCTGCAAAAATGACTGTTACCCTTCTTATCATGATTCATTTCCCCCTTTTTGTTGACTTATTTGACGAAGTGCTTGAATTACATCTGTCTTCGTTAACGGTTCATTTCTATTACTGAAATGTGCATGAACTTTGTGTTTATAGTGCGTACGTTCATTTGCTGGATATGTACGAAGAAGAATGGCCAATTCACTGCTTGCTTCGTCTGTCCATACTTTCTCATAAGCCGCTCTTTGTTCTCCAAAATCCCAAAAGACATCAGAAGATGCAGAAGCATGAACATTTTCTCGGAGCTCACTTGTTTTTTGGTCATCGACCTTCCATTCATTGTTTGCCTTATAGACTTTGACACCATACTCTTGTAGAGCTCTTTCTTTACTTAATAGACCTGCTTCTACTTCCTGAAGAACTTTTTCTTTTTTCCTAGTGAATGGATTTCCCCATCCTCCTCCACTTGGAGATGTCAATTGAACGATATCCCCTTTTTCAAGACGCAGGACGTCAATTTTCGGCTGGTCTATTTCTTCCCCATCTTGTGTGACGAGCTTTACCTTACCAACTGTTCCTGCTCGACCGCCCATTAAACCCCAAGGTTGGAATTTCATCCGTTCCATTCCTCGTGCTGTCACCATGGATTCTGGTTTTAGCATTTCAAATTCCAAACCAATGGCATGTCCACCTCTATTTTCCCCCGCACCTCCAGTGTCAGGTAAAATTTCATATCTATGAACATGAATATCAATGTGCTGTTCCAAACTTTCAATTGGTGTATTCTTTAAGAATCCTGATGCATGATCAATACCGTCAACTCCATCAGCACCTTTTTGAGCACCACCACCTCCGCCTAACGGTTCGACAACGGACATTTTTCTCCCACCTGTTTGATCATCAAAAACAGAGAGAACGACAATGGCTGATTGACCTGCACCAGCTGCTGGAACAGCCTCGGGCAATCGTTTACCAATTGCACCAAGCACAACATTGTACAATCTCATCGTAATAGCATGCCTGATACCAACAGACGCTGGATATTCCGGATGCACAAGCGTCCCTTTGGGGGAAATAACTTCTATCGGATAAGTTATACCACCATTGATCGGTATAAATGGATCTTTACTAATGATGTAATTAATCAGCCCTTGATATAGGAAGGAATGTTTCTGACCGTTGGTGACAAGATTAAATGCTGTCTTTACTTGTGGATCACACTCAGAAAAATCCAGCGTCAATTGTTTTCCTCTGACAGTTAGTGTGACTTTTAATCGAATAGGGACGTCTGAAATCATATCATCATCCAAATAGTCAGCGAATTCACTTGTTCCATCAGGAATTGCTTCAATCACCCTCCCTGCACGATCTTCTGCTTGCTTCAGCAAATCAAACATTCCTTGCTTTACTTCATCTTTTCCAAATTTCTCAATCATTTCTTTTAAACGAATATCCGCTGTATGAACGGCTGCTATCATGGCATTGATATCGCCATCATTTAGATGACTTGCCCGGCTATTGGCTCTTAAAAAAGATCGAACCACTTGATTCTCTTTCCCTGCTTCATAAATTTTGACGGGCGGGATTCTTAATCCTTCTTGATGAATATCGGTAGCAGTTGGTGAAATGCTTGAAGGCACAAGTCCCCCAACATCACTTACATGTACGAAAGACCAAGCATAGCTAATGATTTCATCCTCTACAAAAATTGGTTTAATGATATGGACATCTGGAAGGTGAGTAGCTAAACCATCTGTCGTGTAAGGATCATTTGTGATAATCATATCTCCATCCTGCAGAGGACCGCTTTCTTCAACGGCCTTTTTTATATTAAGTCCTAAAAAGATTGTCACACCGACAGTCTTCGGATAAACAAAGAAATCTCCAGATGGTGTTGCTAATGCTGTCGCAAAATCAGCAGATTCTTTTACAAAGGTTGTAAATGACGTCCGTTCGATGACATGCCCCATACCAGATGCAATGGCATTAAAATAACTACGCATCATCTCAAGCTTTGCTGGATCGGTTTTCATGTAAAGCCACCTCCCTTGAAATCACCAAGTTTCCTGAAAGATCAACTTCTCCTATCCAATTCGGCAAGATCAGTGTTGTTGTATCGTCCTGCTCAACAATGGCAGGTCCATTTACAATAGAGCCTATCTTTAAAGCGCTCCGCTTGTAGATCGCTGCTTCGTACTCTTTTTCTTCTATAAAAATACGTCTATGTTGATTCGGCTTCAAAGACTGTCCACTGCTTTCATCAATTGATGAGAAAGGAAGCGGCGGAGTCTCTCCTATGATTCGAACCCTTAAATGAGTAAATTCAATTTTTGCTTGATCATCTCTATGTCCGTATTGACGATCGTGTAACTCATGAAACGCTTCAATGAGATGATGAACGTCTTGTTCTTGATTTAGCCAATGAGCAGATAACGGTAATTCAATTTCAAATGCTTGCCCTTGATAACGTGCGTCAGCCAATAATAGAATGGAAGTTTTCTTGATATGATGGATGTTTTGCTGAAGGAACCAATCCGTCGCTTTTCGTGAAAGTAGCTCGTAATCATGTTTTAATTGTTCAATTGTATAATCTTGCAAGCATATCTTTTTAGATAAAACAGCGTCATGAATAAAATCAGCTGTTAGAGCTCCTAGAGCACATAATGTTCCAGGACTAGGAGGAACGACTACATTTTTCGCATGTATTTCTCTAGCAAGGAAATTTGCCAAAACAGGTCCGGCGCCGCCAAATGCTAATAAACTAAAGTCTCTTGGATCAAAGCCTTGCTGCTCCATGACATTACTTAATTCCGTGTACATATTGGCTACAGCGACTTGAATAAGCTGGTCAGCAGCCTTTTCAATCGTTTTATCCAACAGATCAGCAATTGGTTGAAACGCCTTTTTCGCAGCAGAAAGTTGCAATTGTAAATGTCCGCCGGCAAAACTGTCTTGATTGAGATAACCGCAAATGAGAAATGCATCTGTTAAAGCAGCTTTCGTACCTTTTCCGTATGATGCCGGACCAGGCTGGGAACCGACTGATTCAGGTCCTGCCTTTAACAAACCGCCTTGATCAATCCAAGCCACAGAACCACCGCCTGCACCAATTGAATACATCGCAACAGATGGAAGAATGATCGGAAAGCCTGATAACTGGTTGGACTGAGCCATTGTTGGTTGTCCATTTTGGATAATAGAAATATCTGCACTCGTACCGCCAACATCAAAAGTAATCAGGTTAGATTCGTTCGCAGATGCTGCAATTCTTGCAGCGCCGATAACGCCAGCTGCCGGACCAGAAAAAAGTGTTTTGACAGGTGAGATTGCTGCACTTTCTGCATCCATTAAACCACCATTTGATTGAGTAATGTATGGAGAAAGCGGTACACCTTCTTCTTTCAAACGAGTTTCCAAAGTTTTTAAATAATGTTTCACCTTTGGTTGAATGTACAAATTGATAACAGACATCACTGTACGCTCATATTCTCTCATTTGTGGCCATAATTCAGATGAAGTAAGCACCTCTAGCTGCGGGAATCGATTGTTTATATAGGCTTTGGCCTGTAATTCATGAACTGGGTTTTGATAACTATGTAAAAAAGAAATGATAATACCTGCTAATTTTTTAGATATGACCTGCTGTACAGCTTCATCTAACTGCTGCAGATGAAGAGTTTTTTTTATTGTACCATCATGTAATAACCTCTCTGAGATTGGAAATACATGCTTTCGTGGTATCAATGGTTGTGGCAAGCGAGAATTGAAGTCATAAGGAATTGGAAGGCGCAAACGCTGTAATGACAATATATCTTGAAAACCTTCCGTTACAAAAAGTGCTAAATTGGCCCCTTTCCGTTGTAATAAAGTATTCAGACCAATTGTCATCCCATGCACAAGATACTGGATTTTGGATAAATCAATGCCCCTTTCCTTTAGGAGATTTAAACCATTGATAACCCCTTGAGCTGGGTCATCTGTCACTGTCGGTGTTTTGAGTTCCGTGAGCTCCCCTGTTACTTCATTTATCAGCGATAAATCAGTAAATGTTCCGCCTATATCTATTCCGAGCCGATAAGAGACATCCGCCATTTGTACTCCCCTCCTGCAATGTAAATGGGATTATCATTTGTTAGATGACGACATTTCATGATATTTGACTCCATATTAATAAAGCATATCGGTCTAGTCAATTTTATTTTTCGGAATTTTCCGTATGTTAAAATCTTGAAATTAGCTCAAAAAGCGATAATAAAGCCGTTTTGTTGATCAATAAACGTTTAATATCCATCAAATTTAAAATTTTTATTATTTTATACAAACAATGAACACCTTACATGAAGAAAAAACGTTTTTCATATTTTAAAAGACGTTTATTCAAATACAGGAGAAATTGTTAAGTCATTCTGCTATACTTCTTTTTACAAAATAAAAAGAAAGAGAGCTAGCATCTATGAAACTTCTCAAAATCATTCTCTTGCTTTTATTAATTATCATTGGCTTAGCTACAGGCTATATCCAGCTAGATCAAGGTAAACAGGAGACTCAATCATCTTATGACAAAATCATTCACTTTCCATCAGATCGATATCCAGAAACAGCTAAGCATATAGAAGAAGCAATTGATGAAGGTCATTCATCCATTTGTACAATTGATCGTGCAAATAGCGATGAACAGAGGGATCGTTCACTTCATAGTATCCCAACAAAACGAGGATATGACCGAGACGAATGGCCAATGGCGATGTGTAAAGAAGGCGGAACAGGTGCCTCTGTGAAATATGTGAGTCCCTCAGATAACAGAGGAGCAGGTTCTTGGATTAGCCATCAATTGACAGATGATCGTGACGGCACAAGAATTAAATTTATCATTGATTAGAACCTTTATCGTTACTCAATTAAAAATTTACATATAACTGTATCACGGAGTTCAAACACTTTTTTATGCCAATAATCTTATGAAGGGTATCCTAAATTAGATTTAAAAGGAAAACTGGAGTTTAGTCCAAAAATTATGTTGACATTTTTATGTGCTAGTCATATTTTCAACTGTTGTTGACTTTGTGGTGCACCGTGAAAATAACAGAAAATATAAAGCAGATGGACACTGAAATAGCAAGAATACACCTATCTAAAAGAAGCAATTGTTGGCTCATAGCAAATAAAAAATGGCAAGCTCTACGAAGGAAAAATACACAAATCAATGATCATTCAACATTAGTTATCGTTTGGCGGATCATACTAGAGATACCATCATGATTTTTCAAGAAAACACTCATGTCACAACGAATGTCATATTAGATGGAAAAAACGCTGTTATATAAGAGGTGACAAAAACATAGCAGGGAACATCATCTACTAATGAATAAAGGAGTTTTCTCATGAATGATTTGAACAATGTCTATTCTCTATCTATCTCTTATCACCAAATAACCGTTTATTCTGGAGACGATACTCCTCCTGTCATTCATTGGACAAATGATGCCATTCATCTAGGATTCGCAACTGGAGATAACGGTGTTTCTTTTGAAGGTGTAAACAATGGACAAGCCTCTATCATCGTGTCATTAGATCACCTTGAACATCTATCTTCTGTGGATAGAGCGGTGACAGTGCCCTTTACAAATTCAAGTAATTATATTCATATCACAAGCGTCATGTCACAAATTTTGACATATCCAATTCCAAAAGGAGATTATCAGCTTACATGCTATACCTCACTTCAATCTGATCAAGACATTTATTATTTCCATTTTCAGAGCAAATAATTTTCAGGCTGAATATTCAATTACTGTAGATCATATCGATCAAGCCACTTTACTGCAAAGTCAACAGATTCTCTCATGGAAAATAAATACGTATTTGCCAACCCGACTTTACCATTCTGATGGTTAGCGCGCAGGGCTGACAACGAATGCGAGGTTTGTCTACACGCTGAAACCGGCATGATGATGCCGGCTAGTTTATGGGTGATGATGCTGTGGCTTTTTTAGTAATGGAACAAAGCCATTGTTTTTCAAGTGATTGTAATGTTCATCCATCCGTTTGGTGATATGTGTTCCTTGTTCCTTTGTTAATACACCATATTGCACATATTTCTCAATCACTTCTTTTCGTTTTGAAAGAATTTGTTGCTCGAGTGCCTCAATTTGCTTTTGTTGTTCAGTCGTTAATTTCACTTGATGCGTCACCGGTCGCTTTTCCATTTGAGGCGTTTCTCCATGAGCAGTTACAGCACTAAAACCAAATAACATTATCATTGATAGAACGGTGGAGCCACATATTTTTTTCATATTTGTTGTTCCCTCCTTTATTCGGCTTTATTTTTTACGCACCTTCCTTTTTTATACATTATTATGTGCAATCAAATTGCACATAATATTCTTACTTTTTCACATTTCGTCTGAAAACGTTGTCCGAACGGAAAAAGCGTGCTATGTTTTGTTTTGTATAAAACATAGAGGAGGATTCTTAAATGAGTCATTTTTATCATAGAAAACCTATATGGATGATGCTAGTCGTATCTGCACTCATGCTCGTCATTTCTGCATGCAGCCATACAGGATCATCTCAATCTGACGAATCAACATGGGATCAAATGAAAAAGAAGGGGAAAATTGTGGTTGCTACCTCTGGAACACTTTATCCTACTTCTTATCATGATACATCCAACGGCAAAGATCGCTTGACTGGCTATGAAGTTGAAGTTGTCAAAGAAGCCTTCAAGCGCCTTGATGTCAAAGTGGAGTTTAAGGAAATGGGCTATGATGGCATGTTAAGCGCCATTAATTCTGGTCAAGTAGATGCTGCTGCAAACGATATCGACATCACTGATGATCGTAAGGATAAATTCGCTTTTTCTATTCCTTATAAATATTCTTACGGAACCGCTATTGTACGTAAAGATGATTTATCCGGAATTAAAACCTTGAAAGATTTAAAAGGGAAAAAAGCGGCTGGTGCCGCAACAACCATTTACATGGATGTCGCTCGTAAGTATGGTGCAAAGGAGATCATTTATGATAATGCCACCAACGAGCAATACTTAAAGGATGTTGCCAATGGCAGAACCGATGTCATTCTCAATGACTATTACTTGCAAAAGCTGGCTCTTGCTGCATTTCCTAAATTGAATATTACCATTCATCCTGATTTAAAATACATGCCGAATAAACAAGGTTTTGTAATGAAGAAAGACAACACAGCGCTTCAAAAAGAATTGAATCGTGTGTTAAAAGAAATGAAAAAAGACGGAACAATGAAAAAGATTTCCGAGAAATTTTTTAATCATGCGGATGTTTCAAAGAAAATTGATACAGATGTCGCAGATGTCGACATTTCCAAATAAGGAGCCTTGAAGTGGGAGATATTCATTTAGAATATATATTTAACCCTGCACTGGCAAAGGCGTCGTTTCCGTTTGTCATGAAAGGCATCTGGCTGACGCTACTCATTTCCTTTGCCAGCATGTTTTTTGGCACGATTCTAGGTTTTTTTATTGCATTAGCAAGAATGGCGAATTCATGGATACTGCAGCTTCCTGCACGGCTGTATATTTCATTCATGAGAGGAGTTCCTATGCTTGTGATCTTATTTATCCTGTACTTCGGATTTCCTTATATCGGCATTGAGTTTACAGCTGTAACAGCAGCTATTATTGGGTTCAGCTTCAATAGTGCCGCTTATATCGCAGAAATCAATCGTGCAGCCCTCTCCTCTGTACCGAGCGGTCAAGTTGAAGCCGCCAAATCTCTAGGTCTTAGCTATTGGCAAACCATGCGTGGTGTCATCCTGCCTCAATCAGTACGAATTGCACTGCCGCCACTGACCAATGTCATGCTCGATTTAATCAAAGCCTCTTCTTTGGCAGCGATGATTACGGTCCCGGAGCTCTTCCAGCAAGCAAAAATCGTCGGCGGACGCGAATTCGACTACATGACCATGTATATTTTGGTTGCAGTGATTTACTGGGGCATTTGCAGTGGTATTTCATTGGTGCAAAACGTTTTAGAAAAACGTTTTGCGAAATATCTTTAACAAAAAAAGAGCAGATCCAATGAGTCTGCTCTTTAATGTATCAGCCATAACCACACATATAACCCCAATAAAGTGAGGATCAATGTCGGGATGGTCAGAATAATTCCAGCTTTCATATATGCGCTCCAAGAGATATGGACACCTTTTTTCTTTAAGACATGCAGCCATAGCAATGTCGCCAATGAACCGATTGGGGTCATTTTAGGACCAAGATTTGAACCAATGACATTGGCATAAATCAGTCCATCTCTCAAGACACCTGTTGTGTTCGTATGACCAATTGCGATTGCATCAATTAAGACGGTGGGAAGGTTGTTCATCACAGAGGACAACACAGCGGCAAGCACGCCCATAAACATTGTCCCTGCAAGTAAACCATGTGATGCTCCTTGTTCAATCCAAGCAGCTAAGATTTCTGTCAAACCGACATTCTTCAGTCCATACACCACCACATACATGCCAATAGAGAAGAAAACAATGGACCACGGTGCTTCTTTGATCACACGTTTCGTCGCCACTTGTGGGCTCTTTTTAGCTAGCCATAAGAAGATCATGGCAATGACTCCTACAATGATAGACACCGGAACACCAGATAGCTCTCCAGCAAAATACCCAACAAGCAAAAAGCCCAGCACATACCAAGACAAGCGGAACATATGGACATCTTTAATGGCAGACGCTGGTTCCTTTGCTTGTGTTACATCGTATGTTTTCGGGATGAGCTTTCGATAAAACACATATAGGACAAGGATACTTGCCCCAATAGATACGAGGTTTGGAACAAACATATTCGCTGTATATTTTAGAAAGCCAATATGAAAATAATCTGCTGATACGATATTGACAAGATTGCTGATTACAAATGGCAATGATGTCGTATCTGCAATAAATCCACTCGCCATCACAAATGGCAGCACCATACGTTCATCCAGCTTCAGAGCTCTGACCACAGATAACACGATGGGGGTGAGAATGAGTGCAGCTCCATCATTAGCAAAGAAAGCAGCGACAACTGCGCCGAGCAGTGTTAAATAAACAAACATGCGTACACCATTGCCTCTTGCCGCTTTTGCCATATGCAGTGCAGCCCACTCAAAAAACCCAATTTCATCTAAAATTAATGAAATAATGATAATGCCAATAAAAGCAAAGGTCGCGTTCCATACAATTTGTGTCACTGCCCATACGTCGTCCAAATGAACAACACCAAAGATAAGGGCAAGAATGGCCCCACCACATGCTGACCATCCAATGGTTAAACGTCCTGGCTGCCAAATGACAAGGACGAGGGTCATGATGAAAATCACAATGGCCAAGGTGACTGATCCCAAAGTGACCCTCCTTTCACTTTCTCATAAAATCTTTACCTATCATACAATGAAACGAATAAATTGTAATCCATTTTCGTCATGACTCATACGAAAATCCGCAGTGCATTCACGTACCCCTGCGGCTTCAACGTTTATTGATCCTTTTTCATGAGCATCAATTCAATAAATAACTGGCACCGCTGGCTAAAATCACTTAAATCAATCGAAGTCATGTCAAGGATTTGTTTCATTCGATAGTTTAATGTATTTTGATGAATAAACAATTGCTCAGCAGCCGGCTTTAGTTTGCAATTATTCAACAAGTATACTTCAAGTGTTTTTAAAAAAGCTGTTTGGTTGTCCCGATCTTTTTCCTTCAAGAGTAACAGATCTTGATTAAAGTCGTTTTTCTTCTTTTGGTGGCTATAAATCGGGTCTAAGTAACGGAATACCCCTAGATTTTCGTAATCATACGGAATCAGTTCTTGCCCTCCTACAATTTTGACGGCCTTCACCACTTCTATAGCTTCAAATCGACTTGTGCTCATTTTCATGACATCACGATATTCTCTACCCATCCCAATATATAATGGCGATTGATGTGTATGCGCTTTCGAATTGAGATGTGCAATGACATCTTCGGCAGTCGCTTTCGGTGAATGCCGATCTGACAGGCTGCCTAATATCACGACAATATCTGCTTGAACAGAATACACGTGATTGACCTTGTCTTCTAGTTGCAAGTATGTTCTAATGATTTCCTTCACATCTTCTGCCGTCTCACTTTTGTTATCGGCGGCATGTACCACCATGACGGTAAAAACAGTTGGTAGCGGAATGTTTAAATTCTCAGCTTCCCATTTCAGTTCTTCTTCTGTATAGAAATGATCATCCATGACCTTTTTGAAAAACTCTTCAATCTTGCCTTCTTTTTTCTCCAACTGTTTTTTATTTTGATAAATGACTTTTCCAACCTGAAAGGAAGCTTCGTGCAAAAATTGCAGCTCCTCTTGAGAGAGAGATTCTTCAATGTCCTGCACCCAAATAAAGCCCACAACCTCCTGCTTATGCTTCGCACTCACAGCCACACGTTGGTTAAATCCAAGCTCATGATGACCACTGACATAAAAAGGCTCTGAATCTGTATACAGCCGTTTAATCACACCTGTTTTCTTTAACCAATCAACCACCGCCCCCGGACATTCCTTTGAGAAAATGGTTTGCTGATTGACTGGGTCGAACTGCTGAATACTGTAAGAATTATAAGCGAGCAACTGACAATCTGTGCTTTCTAAAATAACTGGCTTTTTTAAATAGCCGCTAATAAATGCAATTAATTTATCAACATCAAAAAATGTGTGTAGCTTTTCTAATATCTCTTCCATCCCGATTGCTCCCTGAATTTAGTTATACATGTATCATACTGCTTTCAAGTAAGAGTTGTATAGAAACAAGTAGTAGACATGCCAAAAAAGAGCAGATCACCTCTCTGCTCCTAATCGCACATGGGTCATTTTCTTTTGAGTTCTCACAGAGATAAGGATACTCCTCAACATGTACAGCAAGACTCACTTGCTTTTCATCCATGCCTTAAGCTTCTTTGTCCTGCTGTTTCTTTTCCCCTTCATCATCCATCAATGAACCAGTTGCTTTCTTAAACTCTCTTAATGTTTCGCCAGCCGCTTTTCCTAACTCTGGCAGCTTATTCGGACCAAAAATAATCAGTGCAACTGCGCCTACAAGAATGAGACTTCCTGGACTTAACGCCATTTTTCTGCCTCCTTTTTTAATAGACCGAATATGTCACATATTCACAAAAAGTATAGGAGGGAACATGCTGAAAGTCAATCAAAAAATGAAGAGAAGAGGATCTCACGCCAATTCTCTCATTCCATCTAAAATGAGATTGACAGTAGAGAATGTGACGCTATAATAAGTTTATGTTGACATTGATAATCATTTTCAATAAGGGAGTAGGTCATCAATTGAAGGAAAAATTACCAGTCTTTTTTTTGCTCTTTTTTGTTTCTTTTTCAGCTCTATTTATACCATCTGTTCATATAATTTCAGCGAAGCAAACTAGTGAAAATGACATTCATGCTGTGATTGCCCATGTTGTCAATACAGATCAAGCACTAGATGATCATCAACTGCAAACCGCTAAGAAAGAAATAAACAAGGTCAAGAGTTGGTGGAACCAAAACAAGTCATCTATCAAAAGAAAATCTCTCTCCCTCTCGACTGAAATAGAATCAAAGCTTGCTAAGGTCTCATTAGCACTCGTCACAGATGACACAAAAGAAGCCACCAAACAGCTCGTTCAATTAAAAAGGAGCCTTGAAAACTATCGAGATGGTGCATTTGTGGACAATCAAGGAAAGACAACACTCACCTTAAAGACCTATATTCAAAAACTTGAGCATACTCGAACTCTGATTGATCAAAAGAATTGGCAAAAAGCAGAGCAAGAGGTACAATCCTTGTCTTCTCAATGGCTGAGTGTCGAAGGCGATGTTGTCAGTCAGTCTCAAGTGGTCTATGACGACACTGAACGTGATTTACTGCTCCTTGTCTCCTATGTGCAAACAGAAGATAAACGTGAAAAAGCCGGAACACTCATTGATCAAATGGTCGCTGCACTTAAACCCCTTGTAGACGCAAACTATACGATGTGGGATGCTGCACTTATTCCCATCAGAGAAGGAATGGAAGCCATCTTAGTTGTTGGCGCACTATTAACACTTAGCAGAAAAGCCGAGTCAAAATATGCCGCTCGTTGGGTCATTGGAGGGTCAGCAGTAGGGATTGCCATTAGCCTGATCCTTGGTATCTTGGTCGTCATTCTTTTTACATCCAGTGCGTTTGGCACGAACAATATGCTCATTAACGGATGGTCTGGTGTTCTTGCAAGCTTCCTTCTTGTTTATGTCAGTTATTGGCTACACCGATATTCAGATATTGCCCGTTGGAATGCGTATCTCAACAGGAAAACAGCGCAAGCAATCAGTACGAAAAAAATGATCGGCTTTGCTGCCTTAGCTTGTCTTGCCATCTTAAGAGAGGGATTAGAGACGGTCTTTTTCCTTATCGGAATGGCTGGAAAAATGGAGATATCTCAGCTTGTCTCTGGCATCATCATTGGATTTGGTGTCCTGTCCATCATGACCATAATGATGATGAAATTAGGAACACGCTTGCCGTTAAAACCTTTTTTCCTCTGCTCAAGTGTGATCGTTTTTTATCTATGCTTTAAGTTTATGGGCTCAGGCATTCACAGCTTACAGCTAGCAGGCGTTTTGCCGACGAGCGTGTCAGATTATTTACCGTCCATTCAATTTTTAAGTGTATATCCATCCTGGTACAGCACATTGCCACAACTTGCTTTGCTCATTGGGGCAGTCATTGTTGTCTGCATCTCAATCATTCAACAGAAACACCATTCTCAACATACGGAGGTTTCATAATGAAAAAAACCATTCTTACTTTATCAACTGCTTTCATCCTTTCAACTGGTCTGGCTGGCTGTCAATCGAATGATACAAAGAACACTGCTACAAAACAAGAAGACAGTAAGTCTGCATCCTCTTCTATTCAAAAAGACGTGACACGAATGCAAAAGGAAGCGGCCCAATTAAACACAGCTATTCAATCCAAGAACATAGATGATATTAAAAAAGCTGCTGATACATTGCATAATGATTGGTTGTCTTTTGAGAACAACGTGCGTGATTCCTTCCCGCTACTTTACACAGAAGTTGAAAAATATGAACAACCTCTTTTCATGGAAGCTTACAATGAGAAACCTGATACAAGTAAAATGACTGACGATGTGAAATATCTACAAACAGCACTAGACACATTGAAAAAAGCAAAACAGACCAAACAAAAAACATCGGCTGTTTTAAAAGAAGCCGTGAAGAATTATCATACCTACGTTCAAACTCAGCTAGATGAACTCGTAAAAGAGACAACAACCTTTACCGCAGCGGTCAAAGCGAAAGACATGAAACAGGCAAAGGCTTCGTATAAAAAAGCACGTGTATATTACGAGCGTATTGAACCAATCGCAGAGAGCTTTGGGGATCTCGACCCAAAAATTGACGCTCGAATTGCCGATGTTGATTCAGAAGCAAAATGGACAGGCTTCCATCGTATTGAAAAAGCAATTTGGAAAGACAAAAGTGTAGATGGTCAAGCAAAGATTGCCGATCAGTTACTCAAAAATGTAAAAGAACTCCAAGAGAAAACAAAGTCGCTTACATTAAAACCTGAAACAATGGTTGCCGGTGCACAAGAACTTTTAAACGAAGCAGCCATTAGCAAAATTACTGGTGAAGAAGAAGCTTATTCACATATTGACCTTGTCGATCTTGCGGCAAATACTGAAGGCTCCAAAGCTGTGTATCAAGCTGTTCTACCTGCATTAGTAAAAACCAATCAAGACTTATCAGATAAACTCGATACACAATTTAACAAAATTGAAGCTACCTTACTTCAATTGAAGAAAAATGGCGAGTATGTGCCATACAACAAACTTACAAAAAAACAAATTCGTACTTTAAGTGACGAACTTAGTCAGCTATCCAACTTAATGAAAGATACTGCCCAGATTTTATAAAACGGAGTGACGATGACATGACAGAGGAAAAACAAAATGGCTACACAAGAAGAGATATGTTGAAGTTGACTGCCGTTGCCGGTACAGGTATTGCCATTGGAGCCAGCGGTCTTGGCACACTGTTAAATGTCACGAAGTCCCTATCTCCTGAAAAAAAGACATCGGCATCTGAAGAGGAGGACACCATTTCTTTTTATGGAAATCACCAAGCTGGAATTGTCACACCACAGCAAAAATTTATTTATCTATGTGCTTTCCATATGACCACCTCAAGTAGAAAGCAGGTCAAGAGCTTACTTCAAGATTGGACGAAGCTGAGTGAGGTGTTATCTAAAGGCGCTGTTCGTCAAAATACCGATAACAAGCTACTTCCTCCTAACGATACAGGGGAATCTATGGATTTACCGCCATCTAAGTTGACAATGACATTTGGGTTTGGTCCCGATTTCTTCGAAAAGAATGGCGTCGACCGTTACGGCATATTAAAACAAAAGCCCGCTTATTTAAATTCGATCCCTCATATGCCACATGATCAATTAGATTCCGCATATGTTGGTGGGGATGTGTGTGTTCAAGTGTGTGCAGATGACGAACAAGTCGCCTTCCATGCACTTAGACAATTCATTAAGTCCAGTACAGGATTAACAACTGTTCATTGGATTCAAAAAGGGTCCATTTCCTCTGATGGAGGTAAAACGCCCCGGAATTTGTTCGGCTTCAAAGATGGAACAGCCAATCCTGCTCCTACCGACAAGACTTTTTACCAGAAATACGTGTGGACAAAAGAACATGAACCTGATTGGATGAATGGCGGGACATATATGTGTTATCGTAAAATCCGTATGTTTTTAGAGGTATGGGATCGCACATCTCTTCAAGATCAAGAAGATACCTTTGGCAGAAAGAAGGACACTGGTGCTGCCTATGGAAAAGCAAAAGAACACGATACAGTCGATGTCAAAAAGCTGCCGATTAATTCACATGTGAGGGTGGCAAAGGAAGCGGGACAGCCTATTTTACGAAGAGGCTATTCTTACGTCAATGGCGTGGAGGAGAAAACCGGCAATGTCGATGCCGGTCTCATGTTTATTAGCTTCCAAAAGAACCCTGAGCGACAAGTCTTGCCGATGCTCAAAGCGCTGGGTAGCATGGACGCACTCAATGAATATACAGTGCATGTCGGCAGTGCGCTCTTTGCTTGTCCAAAAGGGATTACACAAGGTCAATATATTGGACAAGAGCTCTTTGAAGCATGATGATCTTGCCCTAAGGAAATAGTAAAGGCATGAGTCCGCTCCTACGGATTCATGCCTTTTTTCATTAAAACATTTCACTAATGGTTTTTGCCTGCATGTGGAGAATTAGATAATCTGGACCGCCTGCTTTGGAATCAGTTCCAGACATTTTGAAGCCGCCGAATGGGTGATATCCAACAATCGCACCCGTACAGTTACGGTTAAAATAGAGGTTCCCGACATGGAACTCTTGCTTTGCACGATTGATGTGATCACGGTTATTCGTAATAACAGCACCAGTTAGACCGTACTCTGTGTTGTTCGCCACTTCAAGCGCTTCATCAAAGTTTGAAACTTTTGAGAAGGCTAACACAGGTCCAAAAATTTCTTCTTGCATCAAGCGAGATGTCGGCTCAAGGTCTGCAAAGATGGTTGGATGAATGAAATATCCTTCCGTATCATCACTTGTACCACCAGTGACCAAGCGCCCCTCCTGTTTACCTATCTCAATATACTCAGTAATTTTGTCAAATGAAGCTTGATCAATAACAGGTCCCATGTACACATCAGCTGAAAGCGGATTGGCTGTTGTTTTGGTTTCAGTGATCTCTTTCACACGCTCGATGACTTGGTCATACAGTTTCTCATGAACGACGGCACGAGATCCGGCTGAACATTTCTGTCCTGAAAAACCGAAAGCTGATGTGAAAATGGCATTAGCCGCTAATTCAACGTCCGCATCCTCATCTACTATGACTGTATCCTTCCCGCCCATTTCGGCAATCACACGTTTCAAGTGTTGCTGCCCAGGCTGTACCTTCGCTGCACGTTCGAAAATACGTGTTCCTACTTCTCTTGAACCAGTGAATGTAATCAGGCTTGTTTTCGGGTGATCGACTAAGTAATCTCCAACCTCTGCGCCGCTTCCCGGTACAAAGTTCACAACACCCTTTGGCAGGCCCGCTCTTTCAAGCTCTTCTACAAAACGAGCGGCGATGACTGGGGTGGCACTTGCTGGTTTTAATACCACTGTATTCCCTGTCACTATCGGAGCAACCGTTGTTCCTGCCATGATTGCAAATAAGAAATTCCAAGGCGGGATGACGAGTGTCACGCCAGTTGGTGTATACACATATTGATTACGTTCCCCCTCACGGCTGTTGACTGGCTTGCCTTTTGCCAATTCTAGCATTTGACGGGCGTAATACTCTAAAAAGTCGATCGCTTCTGCTGTATCAGCATCTGCTTCATTCCAAGGTTTACCTGCCTCTTTCACTAGAAGTGCCGAGTACTCATGCTTTTTTCGGCGAATGCTTGCCGCAGCACGGAATAACACGCCTGCTCTTTCTTCAGGAGAGGTATAACGCCATGTTTCAAACGCTTTTGCCGCAGCTTGGACAGCTTGTTCGGCTTCTTGCTTCCCTGCCTTTGATACAATCCCAACGACTTCATCCTTTTTCGCCGGATTGATTGATACAATCTTATCTTCTGTTTCGACTCTTTCTCCATTAATGATAAGCGGATACGTTTGACCGAGAGATTCGGTCACCTTTTTTAATGCTTGTTCAAACGCTTTGCGGTTTTCTTCATGACTAAAATCCGTGAATGGTTCATGTTTGTAAGGTGTTGTCATCATTTCACACTCCCAATTTAAATTATTTTCTCGTCATTCCTTTTAATGCAAATGCAATATTTGCCGGTCGTTCTGCAAGACGCCTCATGTAGTAGCCATACCACTCTCGTCCGTATGGTGTATAGACCCTCATTTGATAGCCTTCCTTGACAAGTGACTGTTGCGTTTCTGTTCTCATGCCATACAGCATTTGAAATTCAAATTGACTTGTCTGTATATTGTGTTTTTTCACAATATTTTTCGTAAATTTGATCATCTGATCGTCATGTGTCGCAATGGCTGTATAGTTCCCTGTGAGTAATTGCTTTTCGATCAGCTTTTTGTAATTCTGATCTACATCTTTTTTGTTTGGATACGCCACTTCGGCAGATTCTTTATAGGCACCCTTTACAAGCCTTAAAAAAGGCTGGAATTCATTCAGGTCATCAAGATCCTTTTCTGTTCTGTACAAATACGCCTGCAAGACCGTACTCACATACTCGTATTGAGATTTCATCTCTTTAAAAATGTCCAGCGTTTTTTGACAACGCTTTTCATCCTCCATATCAATCGTCACCATGATTCGATGCTTCTCCGCCGTATCTAAAATTTTCTTCATATTACGGTAAACGAGATCATCGTCAATATCAAGACCGAGTGACGTCATTTTGAGTGACACGTGAGAATTGAGCTTCGCTTCGGCAATTCGCTGAATGGTTTGAACACATTCATTCGTCCGCTCATTCGCAATCTCTGTCTTTGTGACAAACTCACCAAGGTGATCAACTGTGACGGCCATTCCTTGATCATTTAATCGCTTGATCACCGGAATGGCACTCTCAAAATCTTTCCCCCCGATGATTTTCTTTGATGCAACAGCACTTCCCCAATTGCGAGCAATATGGTTCAAGAGACTGCTCTTTGACAAAAACAAGAAAAAATTTCTTGTGACCGACTCCATAAAGGGCACCTCCCACTCTTTGTAAGCTATGTCTTTATTGTAAGGCTCACAAGCTGTCCGCTACAATATTTGAAAATGACAAAAATTCAGACATTTTTTGTGATTTTATCACAATGAAGTGCAAAAAAGAGCCTGCCTTTGACCGGCTGGCTCTTCCTCACTTATGCCCACACCTCGTCAAGGGTAGACTGCAACAAATGATTCAATTCTTGATTCAGATTTTCTTTCGGCGGATTGTAGCTTTTCACCAATTCATGAAAACGAGCTAGTTCTTTAACAATAAACGGATGAACATGCGGCAGACGATTGACTATATCCATTTCTTCTCCACTCATTTTACGATTAAGCAGTTCATGGATCTCTGTTAATAGTGGTCCATGTTCTACAAGCCCGTCAAGGAGTTCATGAAAGTCCATAGGCGGAACGGTATGAAAGCGTTCAATCCACTGACAGGCAAGTAGCGGACGAAGAACATAGAAATACTTCTTCATTCGCACTTGCTCTCTCCGCAAATATTGACTTTCATTGCGCTTGGCCATATTGAGATAGTGATACATTAACGCCACTTGTGAGAACGCACGGTCCTTTAATTCTCTTAACTGCTTCGCTAACGAAAATGCTTCTGCATATATCATGTTAGAGGAAAGCCACTCCATGATTGAAGGATTCGATTTGTTGAACAACCGCAGTGCCTTTCTTAGCTCCCAGCCGCTGATGTCTAGATCGTCATCTATTGGTCGTTCAATGACATCACGTTGTTTCTCAATGGACCAATACCATTCCTTCCTAGGTACATATAAAAAACGAACATCGTAATCACTATCGGTAGAGGGAAATCCCCACGCCCTGCTTCCTGATTCAACTGCAAGGCAAATCTTTACGTCATATGTGTCTTCGATTGCTTTTAGCTCTTCTTTGATTCTCTTTCTCAACTTAGTTCAACTCTTTCTATCCGTTTTATGCATGACTTCTTCACGTTTAGGGAAAATACGAATAAGACATATATCAAAAGGAGTTGAACCTAATGTCTATATCTCGCATTATGAAATGGATCACCGGGATTTTTGAGGCATGCCTTGCCATCCCTGTGATTGGAGGACTATTTGTTATCAGTAATGGCTATACCCCGCTCTTGGTGATGCTTATTCTGCATATTATCACACTTGTCTTATCAAAACGAGACAATGGACCGGTCACCGGAAGCATCATCGGGATTGTCACGTCATGCCTAGCTTGGATTCCAATTGTCGGATTTATCCTTCATATCATTACTGCCCTTGTGCTCATCATCACAGCACTAATCCCTGATGAAAAAACAAGACAAAACACCCGTTATTAAATAAAAGAGACCCTCACAGCGGTCTCTTTCAAATTTTTAACAAAGTGGTTTTCATCGCTCAAGAGCCGACAACGAGTGCGGGTGGTTTGCCTACACACTAAGAAGCCCTTACATGAACGTCTCTTCATATATTAAACAAGTAAATGCTTTCGCAAAAATGACAGCTTCTCCGTCTGAAACGCCGGTATAAACTCATGTCCAAAATAACGATAGACCTTGAGCACTTTATCCGTTTGTAAATGATTGTACACCGCAAACACAGTAGACGGCGGTGTCACTTGATCAATGAGTCCAATCGCCATCAACGTTGGCTGTTTGACCCATCCAGCTAAGTTGATTAAATCAAAGTAGCTTAATGTCTCAAATGCTTTCTTTTCCGCCTCTGGGTCGCTGTTTCTTCTAATGTAGGAATTAATTTCTAAGTAGGGTTCCTGCAGAGCCACATCTACTGCACGCTCAAAGTTTGATAAATAAGGGTAATCAGCGACAACAACTTTTGGAATATCTGAAAGTGCCGCAGCTGCAATAGCTAATGCGCCGCCCTGACTCCCACCAATGACACCGATTCGGCTATGATCGATTTCAGGAAATGAACGAATGACCTCAAGTGCACGAACAGCATCTAAATAGACACCACGATAATAGTAGGTCTCCTTAGATAAAATCCCTTTCGTCATCCACCCTAATGCTTGACCGCCAGGTGTCACCGTCGTATCTTCACTGCCCCCTTGACCACGAACAAGCATACCGAATGTCGCATAGCCGTGCAACGCCCAATTGACAATCTCATGAATATCGCCGTCATAGCTGTAATTATAACCGTGAAATCGAACAAGTGCCGGATGAGAGCCCCCATGATCAGGGACAGCATACCAGCCTTCAATACGAGAATTCCCAAAGCTTTGATATGTGAGACGGTACACCTTTACCCCTTTTACCGGATAAGAAAAAGGCTCAAGTGTTGGCTCGGCCTCAATCTTATCTAACGCTGCAAGTGACGCTCTCCAAAAGGAAGAGAAATCAGGACGTGCTGTTTTCTTTGGTTTATATACGTTGAGTTCTTCTAATGGTAAATCAAACAGTTGCATACCTCACTATTCCCCTTTGTTTTATAAGTTATGTCGTGAATTGCTCTTATCATATCATCTTTTCTCATGTAGAGAAAGGGTTATAAGCCTCTTACCTCTATATAGACAAAACCTTCTGACTTTTCTGTTGGCAAAGACTGCATAAACCTTTATGATAAAGAAACTGGCCTGAAGCACTTCTTTTTCCGGCAAGATCAGCAGACTTAACACATATGAATCATGAATTTTGACATTGTGGCGTTTTTACGCTCATGTAAAAGGAGGAAACGACATGAAAATCGCTCTTGTTCAAATGGATATACACATTGGAAAACCAGATGTGAACTTTAAGAGAGCAAAAGCATTCTTAGAAAAAGCGATCCGTCAACAGCCTGATTTGATCATTTTTCCAGAAATGTGGAATACGGGCTATGCTTTAGAAGACGCAGATCAACTTGCGGACGTAGACGGGAAACGCACAAAACAACTTTTCTCTTCCTTCGCTCGCAACCACCATGTCTATCTCATCGCAGGAAGTGTACTAAACATGCGTTCAGAAAAAAAGGAAATCACCAACACAATGTATGTGTTTAATCGTCAAGGCGAGCTTGTGTTAGATTATGATAAAATTCATTTATTTCGCTTAATGGATGAGGATCAATATTTAACGGCTGGTCATCAGCTCGGTTTATTTGATTATCATGAAGACGTGACGATTGGCACAATGATCTGCTATGATCTCCGCTTCCCGCAGCTCTCAAGAACACTCGTGAACAAAGGGGCGAAGGTGCTGGTGAATACCGCACAATGGCCGAAAGCAAGAGTCGACCATTGGCACAGTCTGCTGATCGCAAGAGCCATTGAAAACCAATCGTTTATGATTGCTGTGAACCGAACGGGCACAAGTAAAGAGACAGAATTCCCTGGTCATTCAATGGTGATTGATCCACTCGGACACGTATTACTTGAGACCAGCAGTGATGAGAACATTTATTATACAGAGATTGACCTTCATATGGTGGATGAGGTAAGAAACCAAATCCCCGTCATAACTGATCAGCGTCTAGACATATATTAAAAAGCAGGACTCTCCCTGCTTTTTTTGTTTAATGAAACGTTTGTTTAACTTTAGATTCGTATGATTACATGACATGTCTTATGCTTTTTTTCTTTAACCCTCTGCACATGCTCAATCGGTGTTTCATCCAAGCCTTTAAACACTACAAAATTAGAATCTATCTGTGACATCATCAGAAATCATGGACAAGCTAGGCATTAGAAATAAAACACAAGTGGAAACTTGGGTGAAATCCACTGGCTTCATCAACCTGTTGGGAAGCATATTCCTACGAAATTGAAAACGAAAAATCATTATTTAAAACAGCAAATTGGGATATTCAAAAAGGGCAGAGAATGGGAAAGGAGGTAGAAAAAGAAGCATTAGTGCCTATTGATGAAGCGGTAAAAGACGAAGTAAGTATCATTCCATTCTATCAACTGTTCAAGATCGGCAAAATCAACATGTTATCGCTGGGTAAAAACGAGGTCACCAATGAAAGGAAAAGGTGTGACATCAATTCATCACTCTGCCAAACACGATAATATGTTTGACAGAGTGTCTGAATTAATTGAAAAGAAACAACCAGTTACCGAAAGGGCTGTCGGAAACTGGCTGTTTCATAAAGGTGTGTTAATCCCTGTCTCACAGTCCCAGACAAGTAGTTTATTTCGAGTATAAATCCCAGCCAAGCTTGAGTGTGTCCACTATGTAATTGGCCACTTCCTCAGCCTCCAAATGATCCGTTTCGACTCTTGAGTTATGAAAAGCATAAATTTCTCTTCGTTCCTCAAACAGCTCTTTCATTTCATCAATCGTACGGCTATGGAGAACAGGTCGATTTTCAATTAAAATATCAAGGCGCTGTTTCCAATTTTCCCAAGATAAATCAAGGAAAAGAACTGTACAATGCTTCAAGCAGGAGCGTTTGACTTCTTCCTGTTTGAACGCACCACCTCCAAGAGAGACGATTTTAAGCTGTGTGTTTTCACATAAGTCAACGATATAATCCTTTTCAATCTGTCTAAAGAATGCTTCTCCTTTTTGCTCAAAGATCTCTGGAATCGTCATGTTGTACTTTTTCTCAATCTCCTGATCAACATCAATAAAATCTCTATATAACTTTTTGGCAATGAGCTGTCCAATTGTTGTCTTTCCAACCCCCATAAAGCCAATGAGGACAATATTTCTCTGTCTCACAGGGATCTCTCTATTGAAATTCATATTCGTGACACGTCCTCCTTACAACAAGGAATACTACATAATGTTTCTATTATATGATAAATGGACTGCGAAAAGATAGGCATTCTTAAAAATTGTGCTTGACGACGTAGCCGAGCTGTTCAGAGAGTTGCTGTGCCTGTTTCTTCACTTTTTGCTGCAAATGAGGAATGACCTCACTTGTAAATCTGTGAGTTGGGCCGGATATGGATAAACACGCCTTCACCTCACCATGAATGTTAAAAATTGGTGCAGCTACTGCAGCCGATCCGACCTCCCGTTCATCAATACTGCAAGCTGTATACGTCTCAAGAATACGCTTGCATTCATTTTGCCATCCATTTCTCGTCTGTTGATCGGCTTCTGACGCTAATACTTTCTGCTGAAATTCTTCGCTTTGGAAAGCAAGCAATACTTTTCCTCCAGCACCTGCGTATAACGGCAACTTCTCACCGATCTTGACAAGGTGCCTAATGGATTGAAGCCCTTCAGCCTGTTCAATACAAACCCGGCTCGTATGATCTAGTACATACAGATTGACGGTTTCCTTTGTTTCATCACGTAGTTTGTACATGAGCGGCTTTGCCAATTCTCTAAGTTGAATGGATTTCCCCGCAATATAACCGAGCAGGTAAAGCCTTTGACCGAGCCGGTACTTTAAGGTGTCTTGATTTTTTTCTACAAAATGATTCATTTCTAGTGCCTTGAGCAGTCTCGTTGTGGTGGACATTGCTAAGTTTAGCTCTTTCGAAATGTCAGTTAACGTCAGCTCCTGACGCTCTTCACTAAAACAATAGAGAATATCTAACGCACGCTGAACGGTACGCAGTCCTGATTCTTCCTTTGACTTCTTATCAGCCATATTCAGTTTCTCCTTTTCCACTTTGATTTCTTATCGACATCAATAACCAACTTTGCTATAATCCATTTTAAATGTTCCATAAAAGGAAAACAAATTCCGATAGGCGGAATTAAAACCATGTACGCTGTTGTTGAAGGAGATGTCGTGATGTACTTAGTGATCTTTACACTTCTTATTAGTTTTTACATCTTCAATCAATTATTCAATGTTCCGATTCTCTCTTATTTTATTGGTTTGCTTGCTGTCGCTTCGCTCATCATCTCTCTTAAGCGGGCAAATGGGCTTTATTTGAAAACAGGCGTTGTTTTTCTCTCCATTGGTTTGGTCTTATTCTTTTTGTCCGATCAGCCTTTGCACACCTTTTTTCTCCATTTTCATTCCATGCTAGGCTTGATTTCTTTATTTTTCATGTTGCCATTTATTCATTCTCTCATACATGTCGGACATTTTGATACACAGCTAAATAAACTACTAACCTTACATACCACCAGTACAAAACAGCTTTATCAAAAGAGCTCATTCGTCACTCACATCCTTGGGATGTTCTTAAATATCGCAACCATCCCTTTATTATATACCTCCTTAAAACCTTCACTGGTCTCCCTTAAGGAAGACGTCAGACAAAATATCTATACACGCAATCTCTTAAGGTCATATGCACTTTGCCTAAGCTGGAGTCCTGTTGAAGTGCTGGTGAGCGTCACCATTGATGCAACCAAGCTGAAATATTATCAAATTGCACCCGTTACCTTTTGTTTAATGTTGATTGTATTGATGACAGATTGGATTCTCTTTTCTCGTAAAAGTAAGCAATTACCGAGTATCGTCCAGCTAAAGGATGCACGCACCACCCCTAAGAGAATAAAGCGAAAAACCCTTCAGTTCGCCCTCATGCTGATGAGCTTTATCACGCTTGTCTCTCTTATAGATACATGGATTGGGAAGGGCTATTTATTCACCGTCGTCTTAACAATTGTCCCTTTTTCTCTACTATTCTCGTATGTCATCAAAAAGCGGAAACAATATATAGCGGTATCTGTTCCTCATTGGAAAGAACGAACCGTTCATCTCTCTAATTATATGTGTCTATTTTTAAGTGCTGGTTTCTTTGTCGATATGCTGATTGTTACAAACAGTATGAAGCCTGTTCAAGCATTGATGATGAGTATATCAAGTCATGCGATTTGGGTTTATTGTGTCATCGGATTGTACTTTCTCATCACGGCTCTTTGCGGTTTCCATCCACTCGTCTCACTTGCACTTTTAATCAGCATGATGGCACCTGTCCTTCATGAACTGCCCGCACTTCCAATTGCGATTATGCTCATAACAGCAGGAACGTCAACTGTGATGTTTAGTCCATTTAATGTATCCGTCTCACTATTAGCTGATTTGATGAAGGTCAATCCTTACCGTATCACTCGTTGGAATATCTGGTTTGCCGTCTTTTACATTAGTATGGGATTCATGTGCGCAACCGTGATCACTGTCATCTTTTATTCGTAAACAAAGAGAGCTCATTCCTTTGAATGAACTCTCTTTTCTTTCTATGGTTTTAATTGGATGCGTTCAATCTTTCCTACGATAAATATGTAGGACACCGCTCCACATACTGCAATGAGGCTGACAAATAAAATACCACCGTTATAAGAGCCTGTCACTGAAACGATCAAACCGATCATTAACGGTGTGACGATCCCAGATAAATTAGCAAAAAAGTTAAACACGCCTCCAGCCAGTCCGACCATTTCTCTTGGTGCCACCTCAGACAACATCGTCCATGAGATATTCGACAGTCCTTGTGCGAAGGAGGCAATGGATAAGATGGTGAGCACTAATGGGATGTTGGTTGTAAAATTTGCCAAAACAATGGTGCTTGTTAGAAGCAAACCAACAACAACAGGCAGTTTCCTAGCCACATTGACGGATACTCCCTTTTTGAGTAACCAATCGGAGATGTAACCGCCAAACAGCACTCCAAAGAATGCAGCGATGTATGGAAGGGATGCAGCAAAACCAACCTTTAGAAATGCCATATTTTTCGCCTCAGCTAAATATGTGGGAAACCACGTTAAAAAGAAAAAGAGTGTGGATGCAACAGAAAATTGACCAATATATAATCCGATCAATTTACGATATTTCAGCAGTGCTACAAAGTCTCCCCATCTCAGCTTCTCTTGTGATGTCACCGTCAGTCCTTCCCCTTTTCGAATCAATTCTAGCTCGTCTTCATTGATCTTCGGGTGCTCTTTTGGTTCATGATAATATTTATACCAAAAGAAAGCAAATATGATGCCGAGCGCACCTGCGGTAATAAACACAGTTCTCCAATCGAAAGTGGTCATGATCCAAAAAAGAAGAGGTGTCGCAAATGCAAGACCAACATACTCTCCGGCAGTGTAAACGCCTGTCGCAAAAGCTCGTTCTCGTCTTGGAAACCAAGTGGTCACAATGCGGTTATTCGCAGGGAATGCTGGAGATTCTGTAATTCCAATAAACAAACGGCAACCGAATAAAAAAGCAAAACTGTTCGCAAACGCCTGTAAGCCTGTGAAAATCGACCAAGTAATGAGTGAGATCCCATACGTCACCTTTGAGCCGAATTTATCAAGAATAAAGCCACCTGGTATTTGCATCGCCGTATAAGTCCAGCTAAATGCCGAAAAGATCAGACCTAGTAATGCAGGATTTAATTGCAGGGAAGATTGTATGGCTGGTGCAACGATTGACACACTGGCTCTATCAATATAATTAATAGCGGTAATAAAAAACAAGAGAATCAAGATGCCAAAGCGAGCTTTTGTTGGTTTCATATAAGCGATTTGCAGTTCGTTCCCCTTCAGTTGTGAATGCACTTTCATAACCATCCTCCTTTGTCTCCGCACAGTGCGAAGCGTTTGAGCTTCCTTAGATAACTCCTTTTTCTTCTAACTGTTTGCATTCTTCTTCAGTCATACCAAGCATGCTAGTTAAAATTTCATAATTATGTTCACCTAAATCAGGTGCACTGTGACGGATACTCCCTGGTGTTTTTTCAAACTTTGGAATAATTCCAGGCACTTTCACTTTGCCAAGACGCGGATGATGAACCTCGACAATATTCTCTCGTTCTTTAAATTGCGGATGCTCAAAGATATCTCGAATGCTTAGAATCGGACTCACAGGCACGCCATGTGCATCAAGAATCTCCAATACTTCATCCCTTGTTCTTGACGCAATCCACTGAGAGACGATGGCATCCATTTCGTCATTATGTTTCAGTCTGGCTTCATTCACAGAGAATTTCTCGTCTTCTAGTAAATCTAACCGATTCATTGCCTCAGCTAATCGATTAAAAGTCGAATCTGTACTGGTCACAAGTACAAGATAATGGCCATCCTTTGTTTCGTAGGTGCCAGCAGGACTCGAATGACCGCTTAGCCCCGGTGAACGCTCACGCACTTTACCAAGCTGATCATATTCTGCAATCAAGAACTCTAGCATGCGAAACACAGATTCATACAGGGCAAGATCAACCATTTGTCCCGTTCCTTCTGGATGTGTATCTCGATAATACATTGCTGTCACCGCAGCAAATGCAACATATATCCCAGCAATGTAATCCGTGAGAGAAAATGACGGACTGACAGGATGACGATCTGGAAACCCTTGTATATACGTAAAACCACTAAATGCTGTGGCAGGTGTGCCAAAACCCGCTTTGTCCTTAAATGGACCTGTCTGCCCATAGCCTGATACACGAATCATAATTAAATTAGGGTTTATTTCTTTTAAAATATCGTAACCCACTCCCCATTTTTCGAGTGTGCCTGGGCGGAAATTTTCTATGATCAGATCGACTTGTCCCGCAAGCTTTTTAAAAATCTCCTTCGCTTCTGCTTTGTGCAGATCAAGTGTGAGAGATTTCTTATTCCTTGAGAGCCCTGACCACCTAAGCGGTTCACCGTCAGCAAAAGGACCAACATGCCGCAGCGTATCCCCTTTTCCAGGAATCTCGACTTTAATGACCTCGGCACCAAAATCCCCTAAAAGAACTGCGCCGTATGGGGCAGCAATCATCGTAGAGACATCTAATATTTTGATTCCTTCAAGCGGCGTTTTCTTGTTCATTGCGTAACTCCCTTTCATAAAGGGCTAAAATGATTTTTTGTTTTAGCCCTTTGTCTTCTTTTCAGCATGCATGAAAAACCCTTGAAGTCTAGAAAAAACTGAGCACTGAACGAAATGAAACATTCGTAAACACAGTGCTCAAGATGTGACAACGAGTTCAAGGATTTGTCTACATGCAGGGGCGGCATACAACCCCACCTCTCGCCTTAATTCTTTGGTAGCTGTCCTTGCGGTGTATACAGCCAAATGAGCCATAAAGGTTCATCTCCCGTATTGACATGCTGATGTGAAACTCCATCTGGGATAAACATAAAGTCATTTTGCTGAAAGGACTGTCTTTCTCCATCACAAATGACTTCGCCAGAACCCTTAATGACATAATCAAATTCCTCTGAGCCCGGATGATTGTGAACAGAGCTTGCTTCTCCCGGCTCAAAAATGGTGAGACCTGCCATCATATGCTCTGATCCGACTGTATCTGGTGTAATGGTTTGAAACACCTTGCGAATCATTTGCTCCTCTGGATGATCTAAACCTAACCATAATGGATGTCCATCTTTAAACGGATTCAACACTTTAATTTTCATGGAAAATTCCTCCTTATGTTTCATTCACACTGACATGTGAGCGTTTTGTATTTGGTGAATAAATATCATTAATATTCCAATGTCCATCTGTAGGAACAGGATCATTTTTCATCGCCACATCAATCACACACGGTTGCTCAGAAGAAATCGCTTCGGCGAGTACCTCTTTGAATTCATGAGCGCGGGTGATTTTAATCCCTTTCACCCCATAACCTCTTGCGATGGCAGCAAAATCAGGAGAATAGCTTTCTCCATTTTTTCTAAATACGGTGCCATAAGTCGTTTCATAGTGTGCCATTTGCAAGCCGGCGATCGTTCCAAAAGCACTGTTGTTCATCACAATCCACACAACAGGAATGTTTTCCTCCACGGCCGTTGCCAAAACAGATGGATTTTGACCGAATCCACCATCCCCGACGAGTGACACAACAACACGGTCAGGCTGGGCAATTTTCGCTCCAAGTGCCGCTGGTGCTCCAAATCCCATGGTTGCAAAGCCTCCTGGTGTTAAAATGGTTCCAGGCGTAAGCACGGGGAATTGCTGTCCTACACCGTTTTTATTCCAACCAACATCGGTAGTGATGAAGGCATCTGCCGGCAGGACCTCACGCACTTCCTGCAAAATTCGCTGTGGCTTCATTGGGAATGAGTCATCTTGAATATTCGTCAGATTGTTCTGCTGGAATTCCTGACGATAGGCGGCAATCTCTTTTTTCAATTCAGGACGATCTAGACCTTCTGGCAGTCTCTCTCTCGCCACACGATTTAACACTGTTAATGCCTGCTTCAAATCAGCCACAGCTCCAATTTCAACAGGATAGTTACGTCCAATTTCATTCGGATCAATGTCAATATGAATCAGTTTGTTTGATGGGAAGCGGAACGTATAATCCGATTCCCACGAACTCGCATCAGCTTCAGCAAAGCGAGTGCCTAAGGCGAAAATGTAGTCCGCCTCTTTACACTGATCATTGATAAATTTCGTGCCCCAAAATCCCGTCATCCCAAGGGTCATTGGATGGTCATCCGGCATCGCTCCTTTTCCCATCAAGGAATGAGCAACAGGGATACTCAAATGTTCAGAGAATGACTTTAATTCCTCTGCGGCATCTGCTAATAAAATGCCTCCCCCAACATATAAAAGCGGTTTTTCAGCCTGAAGCAATCGATCCATGATTCGATTTGCTGTATGATCATCAATGGATGGTTTTTCAATGGTGTGTGTATGATGTTCTACTTGTTCAAACAGTGATACATCTAAGTCTTTTGAGAACACATCCATCGGAACGGAAATGAGCACTGGACCCGGACGGCCGCTTTCGGCTAATTGAAAAGCTTTTGACAAAATCTCTGGAAATAGTTCTGGAATGTCGACACGCCATGCTCTTTTCACAAACGGTCGATAAATTTCATATTGAGAAGCATCGGAATGAAGATTGATTTCTTGGTGTGGGTGCTTTCCGTAGTAATGACTTGGAACATCTCCTGCAATGACAACCATTGGAATTGAATCAAGCGCAGCATTCGCTACTCCTGTTGCCGCATTTGTGAGTCCCGGACCTAAATGGCTGAGAACGACGGCTGTCTGTTTCTTCGCTCTTGCATATCCATCCGCCGCGTGTGCAGCAATCTGTTCATGCCTCACATTCACAAATTGAATGCGGCTTTTTTCAAGTGCTGATAGAAAGGCAATATTCGTATGACCGCAGAGACCGAAAATATGCTCAACTCCCCGCTTTTCTAGATACTGAATGATCTGTGCAGATATATTTTTTTTCATCTTTCTCTCCCTCCCAAACTTTTTTTTCATGGTTCCGCTATGACTCTTCTACACTCTCATTCTCTGAAAACACAATGGATAGAACCTGATTTAAATCCTGTATCGCCACTTGGCCGGGAGCAGAACTCTCTTTGCCCACGGCAAAGGTCATCACAGATCCAAAAAGACCGCCAATCATTCTCGTAAAAGCGCCATACTTTCCCATCGCCATTGAAATGATGGGAATTGCCAATCGTTTTTGAGCTTGACTAGTCGCTGCCAATAGCTGTAATGCATCATCATAGGTATGAGGCATTACAGCAATCTTTGCAATGTCTGCCCCAACTGATTCTGCTTTGACGAGTATTTGTACCATTCGTTCCACCTCGGGCGTTCCTTGAAAATCGTGATAGGAAACAATCAATGTCACGCCATTCTTTTTAGCCGCCTGACCGACTTCTCTCATATGCTTGACATCCTGCATCAGCTCATAATCAATCGCTTCCACACGCTTACTTTCACAAAGCTTGACAAGCAGCGATACTTTCTCCTTCTCTGAGAGCGATATCCTTTCGCCACCTTCTCTTTCTGATCGAATGGTGAACAAGAATGGAATTCCGTTTGCCTTGTCTTTTATACACTTAAGGGTCTCTAACACACAGTCCACGTCATTCAAGTGTGTAAAAAAATCCGCTCGCCATTCCATCACATCTGGTTTCTTCTCGGCTAACACCTCTACCTCATGCAGTAATTCTTCGTTTGTCTTCCCAATCAATGGGGTACAGATCATCGGTTGAGCGCCTGCCTGCACTGTTTTCAGCTTGTGCTGAAATGTGTTTTCATTCATATCTATCCCCCCTTCATATACCATTTGGGATGACGACCATTTTGGTTTCTGTCATTTCTTCAATGGCGAAACGTGGACCTTCTCTTCCAATACCGCTTCGCTTAATTCCGCCATATGGCCAATGATCTAATCTGAAATTCGACGTACCGTTGATGATCACACCCCCAGTTTCAAGTTCTTTCGCAACATGTAAAGCCACATCCAGCTGGTTCGTAAATATTCCAGCTTGCAGACCGAAGCGACTATCATTAGCTTCTTTGATCGCTTCATTGATGTCTTGATAAGGGAGAATGCTGACGACCGGACCAAACACTTCCTCACAAACGACCTTTGCCTGTTTCGGTGGGTTTAGTAAAATGGTCGGTCTGACACTCGCTCCATTCCTTTGTCCTCCAGATATGATCTGCGTGCCCATTTTCTCTGCTTCTTGTATCCAAGCTTCTACACGCTTTGCCGCTTGTACATCCACCATACAGCCAATATCACTTTTACTTGATAGCGGATCTCCGACAATGAGCTGTTCAACTTTTTCTTTTAGTCTGTCAGTAAATGACGTCAGAATTTGCTGATGAACATAAATTCTTTGTACGGAGATACAGCTTTGCCCGGAGTTACTAAAACCGGTTTTCGCACAAAGGGACGTTGCTTGTTCAATATCCGCATCATGGTGAACAATGGTGGCTCCATTTCCGCCGAGCTCAAGAAGCACTTTTTTCAATCCAGCAGATGTCGAAATATGTTCTCCGCCGACTGCCCCTCCAGTAAAAGAGACAAGATTGGTTCTTTCATCAGTGACTAACTGTCTCCCTGCTTCCACTCCTCCAATAATGAGCTGTAAGCCGTTTTCAGGAAATCCTGCTTCAAGCAGCAGTTTGACAAACGCTGTGGCTACAGCTGATGTTTGCGGGGCAGGCTTTAAAATAATGACATTTCCCGACGCAAACGCAGGGCCGACTTTATGACAGATTAAATTGAGCGGCGCATTAAAAGGGGTAATGGCTAATACGACACCGACTGGCACTTTAAATGTCATAGCCATTGCTCCCTGTCCACGGGATGATACATGACCAGGAATGGTCTCACCTATTAACCGATTGGCTTCTTCTGCTGATTGCTCTAATGTTTCAATGGATCGTGACACTTCATCTCGTGTGTTTTTGAGAGGTTTTCCTAATTCTAAAGAGATCAGTCTGGCAAAATACTCTTTCTGTTCTTCTAGCATAGCGGACGCCTTCTTTAAAACGATCGAACGTTCTAACGCCGAAATACTCGCTAATTGTTTTTTATTATGCTGTGCTAAGGAGAGTGCCTTTTCAATATCTTCTTTTGACGCTAAATAGGATGCACCGATCATCTCTCCAGAGTACGGATTGATGATTCTCTCCTGTAAGCGATTTGCTTCTAGCCATTCTCCCCCTACATATGATAACGCTCTCAATTCACTCAAATTCTCTCACTCTCCTTCAAATGGCGCGTCTCATGCCCTGTGTAACGAACGAGCCTTTCTTCATTTGGGCAAGGTCCCTTCACAAGAGCTCCTTTGATCAGCTCTTCGTAAGCATGCGCCACAATACCCATTCCTCTTGATAACGAGAAGATGCCTTTTGCGGCTTCAGCTGGGATGCTTAATTCACATTGAATAGCCGCTGATACGCCATCTATGTTCATCGTCATTTTTTTCCCCTTTATATTTTCCAGTTCATGCCTAATTGCTTCTGCTAAGCGCAAATAGACTCCGCTAATATCACCGTTTTGTACATATGTCTGACACAATTCATATAACCGTCTCACCCGTGGATCATCATCATGCAGTTGATGACCGATTCCTGGAATTTTGGCCTTACGGGTTAACCATGCCTGACATATTTGCTGTGCAGCAGACTTCACATTCTTGTTTTCATCGTAGATCGCTTTGGCTTCGTAGAGCATGCGCATTGCCTTTTCACCGGCACCTCCATGAATATCTCCTAATAAATTCACCCCTGTGGCTATAGCAGAGTTAAACGAAATGCCACAGGTGACAGACATTCTAGCTGCCGCAATAGACGGTGCTCTAGGCCCATGATCTGCACCAGCAACAAGAACACTTTCAAAAAGCTTTGCTTTGGGATCATCCAACAATTCACCAACAAGCAGTAAATAAAGCATTTGCGAATACGATAATTTACCAATGAGCTCTTCAATCGGATACCCTCGAAGCTCGATTGAATTTTTCTGAATATCACTAATCTCCGTCTCCCACCAAGCGCCTCCTTCTTTGTATAATTCCAGTGCACTTCGATTTTTCATTGTGTGAGTCATTCCTTTAGCATCTTAATTTGAGATGAAACAATCCTTTATTCCGTCTAGTGGAATTTAATTTCACTTTTTGGAATGTGGTTTCATTGTAAGCGTATTCTTTTTCATCGTCAATTGTTTTTTCTGAAAATACTGTTATTTTATCTTAAATTAAGTGAATCGAACTAATAAATACTTTATTTGATATAATCAAATATGCCCATTTTAGTCAAATAGACTTAAGTAGATCGTTCTACTTATTCAATGAACCATGACCTTCCCTGTCAAATTCTCATGAATATTTCGCATTAAAAAAACCCTCCATCTCTGGAGAGTCATTTTGTTCAATGATTATTTCCACCAGTCATCAAACATAGAAGCAGGCACTTGACGTTTATGCTCTGATTGAACATAACGTTTTTCAATGGCTTCTGCCGCTTGAGCTGAGACAGGCTTCCCTTCCAAGTAATCATCAATTTCATTGTACGTTATCCCAAGTTCTGTTTCATCCGTTTGCTGAGGTTTGTCATCAAGCAAATCGGCTGTTGGTTTCTTTAAATAAAGTCGTTCCGGTGCTTGAAGTGCTTCTAGCAGACTGCGACCTTGTCGTTTTGTGAGACCTGTCAGCGGAAGAACATCCGCCCCGCCATCGCCATACTTCGTGAAGAAACCGGTCACAGCTTCTGCTGCATGATCTGTGCCGATCACAAGCAACCCTTCCTGTCCACCGATCGCATACTGCGCAATCATTCGCATTCTTGCTTTGACATTGCCTTTATGAAAGTCGGATAGTGTATCGTTTGTTTCTTTTTGATATTGGTCACTAAATGCCGTAACTGCAGGCTCAATATTATATTTCCATGATTTATCTGGCTGAATAAATGATAGCGCCAACTGGGCATCCTCTTCATCTTGCTGCTTCCCATGCGGCAAACGAACCGCAATAAAGACTGCCTCTTCTTTTCCTTCCTGTCGCAGCTCTTCTACAGCAATCTGAGTCAGACGACCAGCAAGTGTAGAATCCTGACCGCCGCTAATCCCAAGGACGAACCCTTTTGCACCGGTTTTTTTCAAGTACTCTTTCAGAAATCCAACCCGTTTTTGAATCTCCTGCTTCGGGTCAATTGAGGGCTGTACATGTAACTCTTGGCTGATTTTTTTTTGCAAACTCATACATTCTTCCTCCTAAGCATCCTCTACATGAAGAGAACAGGTTTTACTCTCAATTTAATTGGATTTACATCAATTTTAGAGTCTTTATTATATCATGATTTGTTGATACATATTTTTTAGACGTTCCCTTTTTCATCCATGACCAAACTTTTTCAAGCAAAAGAGACCAAGTTCTTTCGTGACTGGCCTTTCGTTTAATCAATTTCAACGCGTATGGATGTACAGCTTGACCCATTACACTTGCCAATATCAGCAGGGCATGCTGAAACCGCAACAATGAGGTCCATTTCCGCACGCAAGCGAATGTAGTCGCCGGGCATCGATTTTGGTGTCTCCACAGAAAGCTTGCCTTTTTCATCAATTACTGTATTCATAAATGCATTAAAAGGATAGTACATATCCTCCTTCGGAATACCAAAAGGCTCAAAGGCTGTACGTAAATTATCATAGCATGTATGCATGACCTCTAAGTGCGTTCTGCCGTATAATAACTGATACATTTCTTTCCTGCAGGCAGGCATGTATAGGTCATGGCATTCTACTGTATCTTCTATTACAGTAAACATTGGCTTATATAAATTTGAGTAGAGCTTATCGCCCTTTTTCACCTTAGATGAGAACAGACTGTCCATTGTCGCGCCTTGATCAAACTTTTCATAAAAATCCTTCGCATGATAAGCCATGACATCAGCTACTTGCTGACCTTCAATATCCACAACTCTGATACACTGACCTTTACCTAATCGAAATCCTTGCCCGTCTTTTGGTAAAATGACGTATTCTCCATTCATCTCAGGCACCCCTTTCATTGACAGTATGCCCAAAATGTCACCTTGATCATGTATAAAAAAAACAGCCGGTCACAAGCTAATGTCATCGAAATGGAAAGGTGTTGCACGTACATTGAAAGAAAAATCTTTATCTTGGTGGCAGCTTTCGTTGATTGGAGTGGGCTGTACAATTGGCACCGGCTTTTTCCTCGGGTCCAGCATTGCCATTACAAAGTCAGGTTATTCCGTATGTATTTCATTTTTGCTTGCAGCGATTGGCACATATATTGTCTTTAAACATTTAGCCGCTATGACGGCTGATACCCCAGATAAAGGGTCCTTTTGTTCATATGCTCGTAAAGCGTATGGTCGCTGGGCAGGCTTTAGTAATGGCTGGGTGTATTGGTTTTCAGAAATGCTGATTACAGGGAGTCAGCTTACGGCGATTTCACTTTTTACACGCCACTGGTTTCCATCCATCCCGCTCTGGGTGTTCTCTGCAATTTACTCTGCTCTCGCCCTGTTAGTGATTATAATCGGTCTCTCTTCTTTTCAAAAGACAGAAAATGTTCTTGCGGTGTTAAAGACCGGTGCTATCTTGCTGTTTATGATTCTTGCCGTCCTTGTCCTATGCGGCATCCTCACAGATCATAAGCCGACTCTGCACCTGCCAAACAAAGATCATGAATGGATGCCACTTGGTCCGCTCGGTCTTTGGAATGGGCTCATTTATGCGTTTTATGCATTTGGCGGTATTGAAGTCATGGGGCTCATGGCCGTTCATTTAAAAAACCCTAAGGATGCAGCAAAATCTGGACGCATCATGCTACTTATTCTAGCGATCATTTATATTGTCTCCATTGGACTTGCTTTACTGCTTGTCCCTGTGACGGCATTTAACGAGAACAGCAGTCCATTTATTACATCATTAGAGCCATTTCACTTGTCCATCTTTCTCCATGTGTTTAATGGCATTTTCATTATTGCAGGTTTTTCTACATTGGTGGCCTCGCTTTATGCCGTCACCACACTGCTTGGCACGATGTCGGAGCATCAAGATGCCCCCGCTTGTTTTAAACAAAAAGACCCATCTCATGTCAGATGGTCCTCTATTTTATTAACAGCTGCTGGCTTGATTGTCTCGATCTTGCTTGCACTCTTTTTGTCCAAGCATATATACGAGCATCTGACAACAGCTGCCGGTCTTACGCTTTTGTACACATGGGTGTTTATCCTGTTCTCAAGTAAAAAGCTGTCAAAGCCGTCCATTCGCCAAACCTGTGAAATGATTCTTGCACTGCTCTTAATAGGGGCAGCCGTTTCAGGCACATTGACAGAGGCAAGCGGACGACCTGGCTTTTTTATCAGCCTTGGGATCATTGCAGTGATCGCCATCATGGTGCTATTCATGAGGAGAAAGTGGAATCAGGAGCAAACCGAATCATAATTTCATCATGTTTTTTATTGCAGTAAATGGACATTTGGCGGAGGCTGGTTTCTCCGCCTCTTCATCTGGCAGGAAATATTGCTTCCACTCATGATTTGTTGGGTCACCGTACCATTTTAAAGCAGGGTGTACATCTACTTGATCATACGCCTTGAGTCGCTTGCGGACGAGCTGGCTCATTTTTTGCCCAAACGTGGTCGAGCCATTCATTTTCTCAAACACCCACCTTGGCTGAAAAGCCATCAATACATATGGGAAATGACGGCTTTTCCTTAGCTGATGAGCAGGCGTCGAGCACAAAATAAAATACGCTTCTCCATGAAAGCAAAACTCCCATTTATGATGATGAGGGTCTGTCGGGATTTCTTCAGGCCATTTGACTTCATCCTTTTGGTGTAATCGTTGAAGCAATGACCAGAACTGATTCTCAAACTCTTCAATCGGGCTTTCATTCAAATCCTGCGGTGTTTCAAAAAAGCAGATGAATGAAGCATATTGACCCGTTTGCCGTGCACAGCTTTGATAATCCCTTAACAGCTCTGCAAGCTCATTCACAGCGTCATCCCCCCGCGGATCACCTACAAACCCATAACGCAAATGATCTAGAAAAAATCCCTGTCTACCTGGTACACAGGGGAATGTATCTGCCTCATCACCTACCATCTCTCCAAATTTTATGAAAGCATCTTGCTCCCAATCTTCTAGCGATCGCAGATTTTGATCAAGGTAACTTTTTGCATACAGTTGGGCCATTTCCTTTCACCTCATTTTAAGCGTCTTCTCTATAGCCTATGAGGGAGAAAAACTGTCGTGACTGTCCTGCATTTACTTTTTCATTGATCAAAAGAGCAGGAAGTTGGCTTCCTAAATCACTAGAAGATGAAAACACTATGTTTTTTTTTGATAAAAAAAACATAACTCCATAATGCCAAATTATGGTGAATACATACAGCGAATGTCAATTACAACACAAAAACAGACCGTTCTTGTCAATTGTCCCGTGATGTCAGATATGATTCCAACGTCACGGGGCTATTCAAGTTCGTCTGTTTTCCTCATCAATGATGTCATTTGTTTGATCCTTCATCGCGGCAAAATGCTCTCCGCAATCCTCCTATCCAAACAAGGCCATGATACCTTGATAGCCAAAATATGCCCCGAAGCCCAGTAAGGATAGACCTGCAAGAACAGATAAGCTATACAGGACGCGTTCACTCAAATAGCGTCTAAATGTACTTGCCAGTAATGCCATAAAGAAATCCCATATGAGCATCCCGATAAAAATGGCCATACTATAGATAAGCATTTGCGATGCCCCGTACTTTTCAATGGTATTCGCTAAAATACTTCCATAAATCCCAAGCCAAAATAAAATACTGAGCGGGTTGGAAAGTGAGATGAAAAACCCAGTCATAAACGATTGTCCGATCGACGTGTTTCCCCCGTCCTTCTTTGGACTATCCTGTAAATGAATTTTACGTAGGCTTTCAATGCCTGTATAGGTGAGAACAAAGAAGCCGAACAGCCATAAAAAGGTCTTCACAAGAGGTGCGGTCAAAAGCTGGGCGACACCAAAATAAATGAGGAGCATATACACAATATCCGCTGCCATGGCTCCCACACCAAAAATCCACGCATGCCAAAATCCACTTTTAATGCCTCTGTCTATTTGGGCTGCATTGACTGGCCCAACAGGTGCTGAAAGTGACAACCCTAAGAAAATATAACCAAAAAACACAGTCACATACACGTCCTCCTTTTGATGCTAACTTGTACATGTTATTCATAAGATTCGTGCTTTAGTACAAGTCCTGCAAAAAAGGAAAAAGCAGATTATCCATCTGCTTTGAACATAGAATGTTGATCTAAAACGTCCCCTTTTTTCCTAAAGCGATTCATTTGGATGGCAGCGGCAAACAAAAGAACAGCTAAAAAGGAAAAAACAAGAATCGCACTTGCAGCACCTGCCCATTCGAGACTAAAGCCGATTAGAAATGACAAGCACGCTCCGCCTAAACTAGCTGCGGCAATAAAATAACTCGTCGCCTCGTCGATGGCATTTTCAATCATTAATGCGGATGCGGTCAGCGCAATTGGAAACATGCCTGATGCACATAAGCCAATGAGAAAGATGAGAAGAAGCTGCACCGTTGTGTGTGTTGTGAGTGCAAATGCAATGAGCAGCAGGATCATGGAAGCTGCGCTCAGCTTCAAAAAACGCAAAGGATGCAGCTGGTCTGCTTTTTTCGCAATGATGGAGCGGCCGATGACAATCGCAGTCCAAAAGGTGGATACAGCTAAGAGGCTCCATGTGTCTCCCCCTTTTTCCAGCATAATGGACGGCAAAAAGTTAGCAAAGTTCGTTTCAATACCTGCATAGAAAAAGGCAAAGCAAGTCATGAGCACAACAATCATTCGATTGTTTCGATCAAAAAGCAAGGACGTTTTCTTGCCCCCGAGAGTAGGAGCAGGCATCTGCCCCTTTGGCCATTTACGAATAAAGACAAGCCAAAGAACAAGGAAAAACGTGAGAGCAGCTACCTGAAATAAAAACACATAATGCCACGTCTGCTCTGTGACAGTGAGCAGGATGAGAAGCGGGAATAAAAGCGCACCTAAGCCAAAAAAGACTTCCATGATACTAATACGTTTTGCACTATTTTCCATTGAAATCACATACGCTCCGGCCGTTGTTTCCATACTGCCCGCACCACTTCCCAGAAGAAAACCCGCCACTACAAGTGTTGTCCAGTTCGGCACTAGCCACCCAAGAAGAAGTGATACAATCATTAGCATGAGTCCCATTGTCAAAGTAGCACCGTATCCTTTTTTTCGGACAAGAATCGGTGATAAAAGAACACCCGTCAAAAAGCCAATAAACTGAAAAAAAATTAAAGAAGATAATTCCCCAGGACCCTTATCATAAGCAGACAATAAATAAGGGGTTAAGCTACCAAAAAACACATGAATGGTCCCTATAAAAAAGTAAAAAACACATCCGAAATCAAACACTTTTTTCATTTTTTCACTTCCTTTAAAAAGGAGCGGAGTCATGGATATACTCCGCCCCATATCATTAAAATGCGCTGGTAGAAACGTCAGCTTCTTCCTTCTCAAAACATGTATTTAAAGCCGCTTGCGTACGATAACCATCCTCGAAATCAGCCACTTTCATATGGGATGGATATGAAGGTGTATTGACCCAATGCATCAATTGATCACGAAATGTATCCGCCCATCCGTAAAATTCGTTTGGTGGATCTGTGAGAAGGGTTTGTGGCATTTGATGATGTTCTACACTCAAGCCATCACTGATTTCATATTCATTTTTCATATTCGTATGGTATTTAAACACCTTGTCATGACCAATGACTTCTACACTAAATCCACATTCCTGAGGCTGCGAGCTTTTGGACGTCACCAAATGGAAGAAAACATGATTCTCCATTTGCCCAAAAATCTCAGTATGATCATCGACCTGCACTTTTTTCTCTTCTTTTTCTTTTACATGCGTCAACATCTTCGTATTAAGGGAGTCGCTTTTCATCTCACTGCCAAACAAGTACCACAGCATGTCAATCAGGTGGATACCTAGATCGCCTAATGCACCGCTTGTACGCAAGCTCTCACCGCTATCTCTCCATGAAAATGTCTTTTTGCGTAGCGCACTATTTTTCTTAAAATGTGTCCTGACAGTTAAAATGTGTCCCAGTTCACCATTGGCAATCAAGTTCTTCAAAATATTTACAAAGGATAAATAACGGTAGTTAAAGCCCATACTTGCTTGCACCTGGAATTCCTTGGAAGTCTCTACCATTTCCTTTGCTTCTTTCAACGAAACAGCCATTGGCTTCTCGCACAAAATAGGTTGTCCCGTTCTCAATGCTTGCAGGGCGTGGTCTTTGTGACAAAAATTAGGGGAGGCAATAATCAGTCCATCTGATGCTTCAGCCAATGTCTCGATGCTTTGATACACCCGTCCACCGTATTGCTTAATGAAGCCTTGTGCGACGGATTCGTGCAGATCGTAGACTCCGGATAATTCTGCACCTTTGATCGTTGATAACGCTCGTGCATGTGCTTTTGCAATATTCCCTGCTCCAACAATTCCAATTTTCTTCATGAATGCGCCTCCTCATGTTTATACATCACTGTTTTCAATGTTTCATAGATTCCTTTTGCATATCCATGATGACAAATTTGATGATGGTGCCGCTTGGCCTCGGCAGTTGCGTTTTGGACAAGGTAACCGTGGGTAACAGATTGAAGCATCCGCAAATCGTTTCCACTATCACCAAAGGCAAATCCACGATCTTCAGGGAGATCATATCGGCTTAGCATAAACCGGACAATTTCATCCTTACCAGTACCAATTGGTAAAAAATCGATATCGTAACAATCTTCAGGATCACCTGCAAGCGGATTGCATTTGTTAATGTTGACAGCCACGCCACGCTCTTTGGCAAGTGTTTGAATGAATGATAGATGATGCAGATCTGTTCGTTCATCCTGCTCCTGATAATAGAAATTTCTCTTATATCTTGAACTACCAAGCTGTGTTTGCGGTCTAAGTGTCATCCCTTTTTCACGAACGGTTTGTAAGATGGCGTCAATCTTTTCCTCTGAGAAGCCCTGCTGATCTAATCGCTTAGCCCATTCTACATCAGGCTCTCCAAAATGCTCTTTCGATGTATAAACAATCTCAGTCCCTAAATTTGAAGCAATAAAATGAGGGAACTGACTGAATCTGCCCTTTTCCATTTTGCTCGTGACAGAATCTAGGCTGCTTCCCGTCACCCAGCCCATCATCAACTGTCCTGCCTCGCTTTTTTCCGCTACAAACGCTTCTAAACGTTCTACATCCTCCCTTTGTTCCTTAGTCATACGGTGAGAATAATAGGTTTCATCAAAGTCACAGAAGACGATCCATTTCGGGTTTTTTGGCTGAGACAGCAATTTTTTACTGAACGGAAGATTTGATAACATGATGAACCCCCTTAATGACTTTCTCCTGATCTTGCAGGGGCATTCCTGGGTAAAGCGGTAAATGGAGCAACTGCTGTGCAGCTTTTTCCGTATGTGGAAGCGTCGTTTGTTTATATTTCTTAGATACAAGGTTCGTTTGATGCTGATGTGACAGAATCGGATAATAAACATCCGTCTCAATGCCATAGACGTCTAGTAATTGCTTGGCGATCTCATCTCGATCCCCTTTGAGCACTCTGATAGGAAATAGATGCCATACATGATCATCTGTCAGCTTTGGAAGCTTGATATATCCATCTTGTTCGAGTGCTTGCAACTGTTCAATATATTGTTTTGCTAAGTAAAAACGCTTGAAATTATGCAGCCCTAAATACTTCATTCGTTCTAATCCGATAGCTGCCTGTAAATTATCTATTTTTGCATTAAAGCCAAAGTCACTGCGCTTCATATTCTTTTTTCCAGATTCAAAGCCGTGATAGCTGATCTCTATGCATTTTTCCGCAAGAGCTTCATCATTTGTAGCAATGGCTCCAGCCTTACCGCAAACTCCTAAATTTTTGTAAGGATTAAAACTGAGAACAAGTCCATCTCCGAATGCTCCGAGCCCGCTGCTACCAATGGCCTGACAGCCATCCTCGATGATTTTCAGTCCATGTGTCTTAGCAACAGCAGAGATGGCTCCCATATCCGCTTGCTTTCCATATAAATGAACTGGGAGAATGCAGACCGTTTTTTCTGTGATATGTTTCTCGATTTCACTTGCAGCTAAGCAGTAGGATTCTGGATCGATATCGGCATATACCGGAACGGCACCAATAGCGAGCACCGCATTTTCCGTTGCGGCAAAGCTGTTAGCAGGCAGGATGACCTCATCTCCAGGATGGACCCCCGCTGATATAAGACTGATCATGAGGGCATCTGTCCCACTTGAAGTGGCAATGACATACTTTATCCCTAAGTAATCAGCCAAGTTTTTTTCAAACAATGGGATGTATGGACCTGACGTAAAACGGCCAGAGCTCAACACTTCTTTCAACACCTGCATAATATCATCTATCTCATCCTCTGAAATGAGCTTATCAACAGGCAGGAACGGTATCTTTTTTTCCTTATTTTGTTTATAATGGAAGAGAATTTTTTCCAATCCAACTTGCTCAATATCTTGCTCAAGGAACGCTACCAGCTTTTCATTTGCCAGATTCTTTTCAACCAAATCAGACTTTACTTGAACACCTTGATTGATCATATCCAGCAAAGGTAGATAATCCTTGCTTTTACCTGATATCTTCGTCAATATTTGCATTCGATTCCCTCCAATTAATCAATTCCATTTGTTAAAATTTAACTTGATTCACATTGTAAATGATGATATCGATTTCAGAACAATAACTTTGTGTAAAGGATTTGTTAATATGTGTACAATTTATGAAATTGCCAAGCGCTGTGGGGTATCAACGACCACCGTTTCTAGAGTGCTCAACCATCATCCATATGTGTCAGAGGAAAAGCGGCAGCATATTTTACAAGTGATGAAGGAAATGGAATATACACCAAGTTCAGCGGCCCGCACCCTTCGTTCACATCAGACAAAGACCATTGCTGTGTCTGTACCATCTGTGGACCATCCTTTTTTTGCCCAATTGATAAAAGGGATATCAAAGGAAGCACTGGATCAAGGGTATAAAGCTATCGTGCTCCAGACGTTTTACCAAGAATCCTTAGAGCTGGAAGGGCTTCAATTACTAAAAAGAAAAGAAGTAGACGGCGTCATACTAGGGGCATTAGAAAATACGTGGAAAAAAATCGAGCCATTTTTAACGAATGGCCCAATTGTAATGGCCAACGAATATCATCAAACAGCAGATATCCCGATTATCGGATACGATGAGCGTGAAGCCACCTACAAAGCTGTTGATTATTTAATCAAGTCTGGACGTCGATCGATTGGATTTTGTTTTGATACGGAAAGCAGTGAAGCACAGAAGCAAAGAAGACAAGGCTACCTTGATGCTCTTACTTCACATGGCTTGCAATTAAAGGAAGAATGGCTTTTTGGTGAGGCTTTTACAATTGAAGATGGATTTCGCTTAATGGACAAGATTCACGATATGACGGAATCACCCGATGCGATTTTCACCGGCAATGATCAAGTGGCAGCAGGTCTCATTAAACAGGCCATCTCATATGGCTATCATGTTCCAAAAGACTTGGCCGTCATCGGCTATGACAATCAAGACATTTGTGAAGTCACGGCTCCAACGATTACAACAATTGATATTCCGATCGTAGAGCTTGGTCAGCGGTCTGTACAGCAGATGATCCAGCTACTGCAAGAGAAAAAGCCATTGCAGCGTGAATATATTCAGCTCCCTACCCGGCTCATTACAAGAGAATCTACATAATCAAAAAAGACTGAGAGGGGATCATACTAGACGCATCTCAGTCTTTCTTTGAAACCTTTTTATGAAACTATCTCAATTGAGCAAGAATGAATGTCCAAATACACACGACGGCGAGCAAGATAAAGCTGTATTTTACCGTCTTTTTAAAGAGTTCTGATTCTTTACCCGTTTCACCAACAGCGGCTGTTGCAATGGCGATAGACTGTGGAGAAATTAGTTTCGCCATAACACCGCCGGTTGTATTAGCACCGATTAACAGACTTGCCTGTGATCCGATTTGAGAAGCAGTCACCGCTTGAAGGTTACCAAATAAGGCATTGTTACTCACAACAGATCCTGTGATAAATACACCAATCCATCCAAGCACTGGGCTGACAAGCGGGAACAGATCGCCTGTTTTCGCAAGGGCAAGACCGATCGCAGAGCTAAGTCCTGCAAAGTTGGCTAAGTTGGCAAAGCCCATGACAAAACAAATTGTGAGAACAGGTACCCAAAGTTCTTTCACTGCTGCTTTTAAGCAAGCAGCACCTTCTTTTAATTGAATCTGTCTGCTAAACAATCCAGTCAGCATGACAGCAATGAGAATGGCTGTACCTGTTGCACTGATCACATCAATCTTAAAGACCGCATCAATCGGTGTTTCTGTTTGTGCAATCGGCGGTAATTTGACGACTTGCTGATGAAGAAATGGCATTTTCACCAAGATAGTCGTCCAGTTCAGCGGCCCTCCAACTGCAAATAAGGCTTTAAATGCTGGTAAGCTCCAAACCGTAATCACCGCTGTTAAGATATAAAACGGAGACCATGCCTTGAGCACCTCAACACCACGATACGTTTGTTTTGGTTCAAGTGCTAGTGAGCCTTCTTCACGATAAATATTCGTCGGCTGCCATTTACGAAGGAATAAAGCCAAGATTCCCATACTTGCCAAAGCTGATATTATGTTGGCAAGCTCAGGACCCATAGTAACCATGGTGACAGCTTGCAAGATCGCATAACTTCCACTGACAACAAGCAAAGCCGGCCATGTTTCTTTGATCCCTTTGATGCCATCTACAATCAGTATGAGTAAAAAAGGGATACAGAAAGAGATAAACGGAATCGTATACACGAGGGTTTGAGATAAAGCAAGCGGCGTCATATTCCCCATTTGTGCACCTGTAATGACTGGGATTCCAACTGCGCCAAATGCACCAGATGCTGCATTTGCAATTAAGCAGAGCATCGCTGCTTTCAGCGGTTTAAAGCCAAGTTCAGTTAACAAGGCGGCACTGATGGCAATTGGAACGCCAAACCCAGCCGCACCTTCTAAAAATGCGTTAAAACTAAAACCAATGAATAAGAGCTGAAGACGCTGATCTTGAGAAATTCCTGCTATACTAGAACGAATGATATCAAACTTCCCAGATCGTACAGCAATTTTATACAGCCATACGGCCATGATCACAATATATCCAATCGGCCAGAGCCCGTTAGAGATACCGAGCAACACAGCGGAAAATGCCTTTTCGATTGGCATATGAAAAAAGAAAACCGCTGTTACAAAACTGACGATCAAGGTAAAACAAGCGGATAACACGCCTTTTAACTTAAAAACGGTTAATGCGAGCAAAAAAAATAAAATCGGAAGCATTGCCACCAATGCACTTACGAACTCATTACCAAACGGATCATATATTTGCTGCCACATTTTGATTCATCCTTTTCTACTCAAGTTGGTTTCAATTCATTGATTAAAAGTGCGGAGCCAATATGTCTTTTAAAACATGAACACTGCGTGTGAACTGCTCTTTTTCAGTGTCATTCAATGCAAGCTCCATCACTTTTGTTGCACCATTGCGGTTCACAAAGGCAGGTACACCAATGTATACATCTTCTGCACCGTACTCTCCGTCTAAATATGCGCTGACTGTCAGGATACTATTTTCATTGTGCAAGATGGCTTTTGTGATACGTGCCAGACTCATCGCTACACCGTAGTAGGTCGCACCCTTTTTCTCAATGATTTGATAGGCAGCATGGCGGACATTTTCCATGATGTCCTCTAAATCTTCTTGCTTGTATTGATCATTTCTCTTCAATAATTCTGTAATGGGCACACTTCCAATATTCGCATGACTCCAAACGGCTAGCTCTGTATCTCCGTGTTCTCCAATGATGTATGCATGCACATTGTGAGCGGCTGCTTCAAAATACTCACTCAGCATATATCTCAATCTTGCTGTATCAAGCGTTGTTCCACTTCCAATTACTCGCTCTTTTGGAAGACCACTGAATTTCCATGTCGCATAAGTCAAAATATCTACTGGATTTGTAGCGACTAAGAAAATCCCATCAAATCCGCTTTTCATCACATTTTCTACAATGCCTTTGAAAATGTTTAAATTCCTTTCTACAAGATCAAGTCTTGTTTCACCGGGCTTTTGGTTCGCTCCAGCACAGATACAAACAATATCTGCATCCTGACAATCCTCATAATCCCCATACCACGTATTCACAGGATGCGGGGCAAAAGCTTTACCATGATTCAAATCCATGACGTCTCCCATTGCTTTATCCTGATTGAGATCAATGACAACCAATTCATCTGTGATCGCTTGATTTATTAAAGTAAAGGCATAACTGCTGCCGACGAAACCTGCTCCAATAAGTGCTACTTTGTTGACTTTTTCGTTTGTCATGTTTCCACATCCTCCTGAGTAAAAACTCGGTTGTTATTTTTGTGAAATACTTCACATTCATATTGTGCAATACTTCACAAACTTTTTCAAGAGAGTTGCTCAAAATAAATATGTTGCGTTTTTGTGAACACTCCTTATTATGGTTTCAATCAGCATTCTCCATACATATATTCATCAAAAAACTGCCGAATCACCATCGGCAGCTTCATCATGTTTAGTAAGGTCCCCAGTTGATCATTGGGTTAAAGCAGTTGGTTCCCCTCCTCCCAAGCATGACTGCTTCTACCGCTACCTGTCTAGTAAAAGAAATAAGACAAGAAGGCTTCTTTTATTTGTTTAAATAGCAGCGTGTTCAGCGATAATTGTATTCCAAGGCATGTGTTGTATCTCCTTTCATTAAGGATTACTGCCATTTTGTCCATTTGCCAGAAGCTACATCATAGGCATTTCCTTGATTCCTTATGAATGGGAACAGGTTTTTTTATCCAGAAAGGGCTTTAGTTTGAGAAACGCAAATTTTAAGTTAATTTTAATTATCCTTTTCGTATCATTTATTTGTGAACTCATGACATTTATGTTAGAAAGAAAATTCAATATTTTATCATGGGAGTTTTTTCTACATTTTAGTATTTGTTTTAAAAAAGCTATTGAAAGGGAAATTTTAACCCCCCTTATTGAGAAGGGGGGTTAAAAAGGTTTATTTTTGTTGCGTTATTAGAGCTATATATAAGGGAACACAAGCTTTTAAATAACTATGCTTTTTTATAACGATTTGAAATATATCGTAAAATTTTTGTTATTACAGATGTGCACATGCTTAAAAAAGTTACAATTGCTACCCAATACATATTTGATATGTCGAACCCAGTGTAGGCAAATATGAAGATGGTCGATGTTATAAATGTGATCATGAGTACCACATAGACCTTCTTAAAGATTAAATAGCCGATCATCCCCCAAGCCAAATACAATAATGGCAATGTAAATAAGACAAGAGCCATGGGTTGAAGATAATGTAAGTTAATATACTCCACTCTCCTCCACAGTTATTTTATGACTTCCAAGCTTATCATTTCCCAATCAGATTTTAGCGATATCTCTTTAGCGTCTTTACTTTCAATATTGTATTCAATCATTCCATTTCTTATCTCTATCAGACATCTTGACCAATGCGAATACCTTGCCATCTAAAATCTTAACCTATTCTAAATGTTCATTATCTGATTTTAAATTAAGTGGAATCCTTTCAGAAGATATCTACTTGAGGTCTCTGTCAAATGTCTTGACTTCTCCTTCATAGGGACTATTGTAGATAGTGAAACCATCGTCCATGACGATCTTTTTTTTTCTTATCGATAGTTTTTTACTATCAACATCATCTTAAAACGGCTATTTCTTCTGATTTTTTCGTTCCTCAGCAGCTCTCATTACCATTAAAGCGGATACATTAAATCCTCTGGCTGGTCATGATCGACCGAATCATCCGTTTCAAATCCTTGCTTTTCCCATAAAACTGACGTTGTAAATCAGCACATCACTGGTTTGATCTTACAATACTTCAAACATAAAGGGAATATGGGATTGGCTTGATAAATCGATTTTCAGCCAAATCTTCAGCCCCCCTGTCATCCATTTTCAAACTGCTAGGCTTTCTTCTTCAGAAAGAAGTTCCTAGTCATGACTGCCCCTTTTTTTGCCTGATTTCCCTCAATTCTGCGGGCAAATCACGCCCCTCCACAAAGCAAGTGACCATTTCAGTAAAAAGTTCTATCTTTTCAAAGGGAAATGTGTGCCCAATGTTTGGAATGATGACTCCTGTTGCTCTAGGGTGTGCGTTTGTTAATTGTTTCGCTGATCGTTGCATGATGCCTCTTTCTTTTTCTCCCACTGTGACGAGAATACGTGCCTTCGCTTGTTGGAAGGTCTTCGGGAGCTTGTAATGAAGATTTTCTCGAAACATCGTTTGAAGGGTTTCCTTTAACAAATGTTTAGAATCATTTACATAGTGATTCACTGCACTGCTTGGAATTCCTAGTTTCTCAGCTTGAAGCTGAATAAACCAATCCTTTTTTAGCAGCGGGTACGTAAGAGGTAAAATGGGTTTGACGAGCAGGTAGAGCCATGGTAAAGGGATGACAAGGGCACTATTGATCACTGCAATATCCACTAAATCCGGCTTCCTAGATAAAATGTCAACGACGATCTGCGCACCAAGCGAGAAGCCAACTAGAATAATCACTTGGCCATGCGCCTGTTGCTCGATCCAAGAGATAATTTCATAGGCACTTTCCCTCATCGAAAAAGGCTGTACATTTGCCCTTGTCCCACGACCTATTAAATCAGGAGTGTAGCACTCGTACGCTTCATTCAATTTCTCGACCTGTTCCTTCCACATCCAGCTACTAACCCCTCCGCCATGCAAGAACATCATCATTGGTTTACGATCTATCGACAACACATCCACCATCCTTATATATAAGAAAAAAGCAGCCGCTTTTGAGCAGACTGCTTTTTTCCATATGCTCCCTTCTATTATAAAGGAGTCATCATATAGTTGGCTATTTTTTCAAATCTTCTATTGAATTTACATTCTTCATATAGGTCGGAACAACCAGACCCATTCGAAGACCCTTCATGCTTGTACCGAGGTCATCATATTTGCCTTTAAACTTTGCTGCATACGCTTTATGCGTATTCGGCAGCCATGCGGATAATGACGCATCTGCACTTCCGGTTGCAATTGCTGTCCACATCGGACCTGCTTCAACCTGAGTCAAAGTTACTTTAAAACCAAGTTCACGAAGTACTTCAGCCGCTACATTGGTACTTGCAATCTCACTATCCCACGCTACATAGGCTAGATTGATTTTTTCACCATTTGACTTTTTCACGCCTTTTGTCCATTTAGCGACTTGATCTTTATGCTTTTTCACATATTTGATGGCCGCATCCTTTGGTTTGACACCATCTTGGATGTCAATCATCACTTCCCCCATATCATCCTGAGACCATTTAAACTGACTGAGCATTTTAGCCGCGTCTGGATGATCGTTCGCAAATCCTTTACGTGAGATGGTATGAATTTCTTCCTCTTCACCGTATGATTTCTTCGGATCATCTAAATATTTCAAATCAAAGCGGGAAAACATCCAGTGTGGATTCCAGCCAGTGATAATAATTGGCTTTTTACGGTCGTATGCTTTCTTCAATGTCGCTGTCATTGCCGCACTTGACGCAGAAACAATCGTCCAATCCTCTAGGTTATAATCTTTTTTCGCTTGGTCCGTCAGTGTCATAATCCCTGAACCTGGATCAATCCCAATAATGGTTTTATTGACCTGCTGTGCAGCACTTGCATTGGAGTCTGTTTGTGCTCCACAAGCGGCTAGTAAAAAGACAAGCAGGGCGGTTATCCCAATGTAGATGAACTTTTTCCACATTAAGCATTCCCCCTGTTTTTTTTCACTTTTATGTTTTGTGTAATACGATCAAGTGTAATTGCAACAATAACAATGGCGATCCCAGCTTCAAAACCAATACCTGTTTTCAGTTGCGTCACCGCACTGTATACTTCTGAACCAAGTCCTGGCGCACCAACCATTGCGGCGATTACAACCATTGACAGGGCAAGCATGATACTTTGATTAATCCCAGCTAGAATGGTTTTTGTTGCAAGTGGAAGCTGGACTTTGAATAAACGCTGGAATGTTGTTGAACCAAACGCTTCTGTCGCTTCAATTAAATCTGCCGGTACTTGTTTAATCCCGAGAATCGTCATACGAATCGTTGGCGGCATGGAGAAAATAACAGATGCCACAACTCCAGGAACGACCCCAATGTTAAAGAAGAAGATCGCCGGTAATAGATAGACGAACGCCGGCATTGTCTGCATTAAATCTAAAATCGGTGTCACAATTTTACGCACTGTTTCTTGCTGAGAAGCCCAGATTCCAATTGGAACTCCAATCACAATCGAAATAATAACGGCTGTCACAACGAGTGCGAGCGTTTGAAGCATTGGCTGCCAGTATCCTAAATAGTCGATCAGCAAAAACCCAATAAGTGTAAAAAGAGCAACTCCTCTTGTACTGATCCACCATGCAAGCCCTGCAAAAATCAATGTTAAAATAATAGATGGAATGACACCAAGCACTGAAACAATACCGTTAACAGTTCCTGCTAAACCATTTGTAATACCATCAAAAAAACCACCAAAGGTTAATGTTAACCAGTCAACAAACTGATCGATATAATCCGCAAATGGTATTCTAGGTAAATCACTCATACTAAACATTTTATTCTACCTCCTGTGCAGAAGGCTCTTGTGCTTTGACTTCCTCTTGGTTGTCGGACATGTTGATGTACTCATCATTACCTGATAAAGCACCAATCAATGCACCTCTTACCACAATACCCTTCATTCTGTTTTTCTCGTCTACAACAGCAATTGGAATATTTGTCGCATCAGATACAGCATCGAAAATCTCTGTCAAATACGTAGACTCCAATACCGTTGTGAATTCTTTATCAAGAACAGTTTCAAGCGACATACCCTCTTCTGCCGCTTTTTTTGCTGCTCGTGCAGAAATAACACCTAATAAATGCTTTTTCTTGTCTACGGCGTAAATAGAAGAAATCCCAAGATTCTTCATCAGCATCAAGGCAACACGTGCCCCTTTGTCGATTTGAACTGTTTCTGCACGTTTCATAATATGACCAGCGGTTAATACTTTAGAAAGGTCAACATCTTCAACGAAACGTTCTACATATTCGTTAGAAGGATTCATAAGGATCTCTTCTGGTGTACCAATTTGAACGATATTTCCGTCCTTCATAAGAACAATGCGATCGCCGATACGAAGCGCTTCATCTAAATCATGGGTGATGAAAACAATCGTTTTTCCTACAGATGTATGAAGATCTAGCAATTCATCCTGCATGTCTTTACGAATTAATGGATCGAGTGCGCTGAATGCTTCATCCATTAATAAAATATCAGGGTCATTTGCAAGTGCACGTGCCAATCCTACACGCTGCTGCATACCACCACTTAATTGATTAGGATACTGATCTTCAAAGCCTTCAAGTCCAACAAGCTTTAAAGATTCAAGCGCTTTTTGCCGACGCTTTTCTTTGTCCACACCTTGCAATTCAAGTCCGTATTCAGTGTTTTCTAGAATTGTACGATGCGGGAACAATGCAAAGTTTTGGAAGACCATACTGATCTTCTTCCGTCTGACTTCACGCAATTGATCCTTTGACATATTTGTTATCATATCCCCATCAATATAAATTTCCCCGGAGGTTGGTTCGATTAACCTATTTAGCATCCGCACAAGTGTGGACTTTCCGCTCCCTGATAGCCCCATGATGACAAATATCTCTCCGTCATATACATCAAAATTTGCTCGATTGACACCAACTGTTGCGCCGGTCTCTTTTAGGATTTCTCTTTTTGTCTTCCCTTGTTCAAGCATTTGAGATGCTTTTTTCGCATTTTTACCGAAAATTTTAGATACATTATTTATCTTGATCTTGATGTTTTTCTCTTCAGAATTCATTTTTTCCCTCCAAATTAGCATCTTTATAACCGTAACATAATCGTCATGATGCGAACAATCTTTAGAATTCGCTTATTTCAGCACAATATGTATGAATTCCATTTTGATGGCAGGTGATTAGAGATCATACGCCGTTTTACTCTTAAATCCTATAGATTGCTTCAAAAACTACATATTTTGCGGGGTATTTTCTCTTATCAGTCAATATTTTATCTAACATTTCTTATTGTGCTAAAAAACAAGTCGAATGCTTTCGACACTGGACTTTCACATCCATGAATGAACCATTCCCTGAACAAGATTTACCCGAAAATGGTCACATAAAAACCTATTTCACTCAAATTTTAATGATTTCAACAAATAAGCTGTCTGCAACTATAGTTACAGACAGCTTATGTTCTTAGGACTCTAGTGCAGCACGCTTAATGCGATCTTGAAGTTCAAGGATCCGTTTTGTGCCTTCTTCTCTTAATCGTTTGTTTTCATCTTCGATCTGTTTTGTTTCTTTCATTCCTTGTACAATTGTATTAAAAGATGATTCAATGGTCTCAATGTCGATGCTTGGACGACCAGATAATTTGGCAATCTCAACACTTTGACTCGAGATATTTTCAGCATTTCTTTTGAGCATTTCATTCGTTCTTCTGTCTAGCTCACTCATAGATTCAGCCACAAGCTTTTGTCTTTTAGCAGTGACAGCTTGAATAATTCCATTTTTGAAAATTGGAATAGTAATAATAAAGGCTGAGTTGATCTTCCCGATCAATTTTGTGTTACCACGCTGTAGCAAACGAATTTGTGGTGCCGTTTGAAGGGCCACCATCCGAGCCATATCAAGGTCATACACACGTTCTTCAAGCGCCTGAATGCCGTTACGGAGCGTATCAAGTTCCATTTGTGCCAGTTGATTCCCACTAGCAGCCTTTTCCTCATAAGACGGAAGCAATTGCTTTAATTCCTCGATTTTCATTTGACCGGCAACCACATACTTTTCAAGCTCCAAATAGTATTGAATGTTACGCTCATACATCTCTTCAAGAGTCACCGTGGACTTGGTCATTTCGTCCTTATATTTACTGATTTCTACATTAATTTTTTCAATTTCTGCACCAAGCGTTTGATATTTACTGAAAATCTTTTCAATCATGCTGCCGCCACGCTTAAAGATTTTTGACAATAAACCTCCTTTTGGTTCGTCAAAATCATTTTTATCAAAGCGATCCATAATTTTCCCCAGTTGTGTGAGCATTGTGCCAGAATCTGTTACACTCGTTGAACGCATCATGGATAGAATACGATCAGAGAATTTTGAGATTTCTACAGCTGGCTGTTTTCCGTATTCAAGAAGCTCTAGCTGATTTTTGACATCAATTTGCTTCGCCATATTTTGCACCTCTGGTTCGTTGCGAAGCTGAATACGAATGTCATCCGCTTTCTCAATACTAATTTCTTCTTTATCAATTGAAATGATGTCATTTCCGTTTGTATTTGTCATAAGCAATGATCTCCTTATCGGTTTTTAATGGATTGAAATAATTTTCTGACGATGGACGGCTCCTTAAACTCCTGATTCATGACCATTTCATCTAACCAATGAGTATCAAATAATTGGTCATCTATAAAACGTTCGATACACTGATATCCCGCTGGATGATACACAAAAAGATCTACACCCATTTCATTTAGAAAGATCAATGTAGCCGCATCAGAACGAGTCAGCTCTCCATTATATTCGGTATGGTATAAAATCACCTTCGGAACGGTTTGTGCATAATCAAATGTTTGAATGAGTTCAATGATATCTTGGCTTACATGCAAGATTTGCTTAAAAAGATAAATTTGAACATCTAATTCGGTTTCATTTCCTTCTCGTAAAAGCTTCGGATGTTTACATATTCGAGAAATCGCCTCAGCGATAGCGCGTTGTGTGCCTTCATATAAGTGAGAAAACTGCCAGACATTACTTCTCATTAATAATTCAGGATCAATCTCTCCAGCAGAAGATAGCGCATGCTGATAATGAAATTGATAATTCGACGTTACCTCTTTTGTAAAAGGAAAATGACGGATTGTCTTTGTCTCCTTCCACTCCATTAATGTGTGGATACGGTCCCAATATTCACGCTTGTCCCTCGTAACCCCCATCATTTTCGCAAAGAGATTTGGAATCTGTATGGATTCCCGATCCGCTTTGAAATTAGGGCGGATAAAGGAACGTTCCTTGGCAATTAAAAATAGCTCGTCATACGTAGTCTTTAATGTAATGGAATAAGGTGTATGATCTCTAAATTGCCATGGCTTATACAACATGGAATCCTCTGTGTGGAGAACCTCTTCAAGCTCTCTTGTAGAGCGATACGCCACCGTCGATTTTCTCTCGGGCTTTTCTATAGGAAAAGGTTCGAGCTTTGAAGTACCTGGGTACTGATCAATAAAAGTCAGCTTTTCCTCTGGATCTAATTCTTGAAATGGATCCTTGCCTTCTGGATGAAACAGCACAACATCACAGCCAATCAGCATTAAATAATAGAGAAAATAAAGCTGACTTTTATTCGCCTCTCCATACCAAATGACAACCGGCATCTTTTCTTCTATGTTCACTTCCTTTAGCCATTTCCCTAAATGATTATTTGAAAACTTCACCACATCCAATAAGACCCTGCGAAAGTCAGGATGCTGAAACCCGCCCTCATGCTGATGTTTAAAATGCTCAAAAACCTTGATGAGCGAAAGGCGGATATGCCGATTCATTACAGGATTAGGATGGCGCACAATCAGCTTCTCCCCGTCTAGAAAAGCCACAAAGCGGCTGACAGACAATCCCTTTTCTTTTTGATTAATCAAATGAATGCGCTGAAGTGCTTGAAAATGCTCCTGCTCAATACGACGATCAAGCACTTCACTTAAAATATGGATGCCGTCTGTTTCATATAATTCATGTAAATAAATAAAGTAATCGGTTGCATCATGTGGAGTTCCAAGTACGCGGGCGGCGAGATGCGGAAATGATAAGGTATGCTCGTCCTTTACAAAGCCGTCTCGTTCAGGTAGCGGCTTTTTGATTAGATTTTTCCAAGCTTCCTGATCCGCCCGTATATGGAAGACATTGATCTCTTTATAGCTCATGCCGCCCCTTCCTTTCTCCTATATTTTTCGTTCTGCATCATAAAAGCTACTTCTATCATATCATTCAGCCTTCTATTTCTGCTAATGAATCGAAGGCTTTTTTACTGTTACCATCTGCTCAGCCACACATGCGGTTATCTCATCCGCTGCAGCCATCCCAGAAGCCAATGTCGGCTCAAGCGACTGGTCAAAATCTAGGACTTCCCCATGTCTTGGCACAAATCCAGTATCAGCCTGACGAATGAGCTCAGCATCTAACAAAGAGTCACCCGCGCCAAATACATGTTCAAGCTGAAGCCTTTCCCTTAGAAAAGCAACAGCAGTCCATTTATTGAGCGGCTGTGGAATAAAATAAAGCTTTAGCCCCTGAAGCGAAACTTGCCAGCCTCTTTCTTCGCCCCACATCCTCAATTCAGCAAGCGGAATTTGAGTAATATACTCATCTTTCATGATCAAATAAAAAAACCTTCCCTCTGCCGTTCGAGTACGCTTGACCCAAGATGAAATCGGCAGAGCGGAAATCGCCCGCAGCATCTCTCTCACCGGCATACACAGCCTTAACCTCTCATCCACAATGGCCTGCCAATCTTCAAGCGGCTTGCCGTAATGAAGGATGCAGCCTCCATTCATCGTGACCGCATACTCCGGCTTGAGCTCTTCTTGAAAACAAGTAATTCGTTCATACTGTGCGGTCGTTCTTGTTGTCACTGGCATGAAACAACCTGCTTGATGGATCGCCTTTAAGGACTTTTTCGTTTCAACAGACATGTAGGATAACGGACGTTCATCAAGCAATTCTACTAATTCATACGCTCCGTCATAAGGATACTGCTGAATCATTCGCTGTGAATAAATCAGTGTTCGGTCTAAATCACTCGCAAACGCAATCCTCGTCATGACGATTGCTCCATAGGGCGAATTAACCCGCAGCAAGTGTAAGACATATTGGCATATTCGATCACTGGTACGCCTCTGTCTTCTGCCAAAAGCAAAATATGCTTCAGTTGATCGTGAGCTCCTCGCTGAATCAGGATTTTCCAAGGGATTCTTCTGAGCAACACACGGGTTGTCTCGCCAACACCTGGCTTAATCAAATGTGTATTTTTAATATGAAACTCCTGACCAATCGCTTCAATGGACGTCATCCCCCGCCAGTCAGCGGGTTCACCTTGCGTGAGAATTGCTTCCGCCTTCTTTTGTACATTTGATCCAATGCTAGAAAATGCGTCTTCAATCGTATCTACATACAGATTGGACACATCCTCATCTAATAACTCTTGGTAATATTTTGCCCCATGAAAATCATCGGCCTTCATCCAGCGGTTGTTTAATACTGTTCGACTGACAAGACCAGAAACAGTCGAATTTAAACAAGCACTCGGAATGAGGAAATCTTCTCTTGTTCCGTATACATTCGTACAATAGCCTGGGTCAGCCAACACAGCAAGCTCACTCGACAGACGAATGCCATATTTTTGTTCAAAGTCAATCACAGCTTTTTGAAGCTCTTTGGAAATAGCGCCTTTACCAGTCCAGCCATCAATAAAGGCAATCTCAAAGCCCGGATGTTCTTTGAGCATATAATGCAATGCATTCTCATCTATTCCTCGGTCTCGAATAATAGAGATACTGTAATGAGGCAGATCGAGACCATATGTCTTTCGAATATATCGTTTGATGAGTACCCCGATCGGTGTCCCAGCCCGCGCCAAGCTACAAAGCACCGTTTGGAAGCCTCGCTTCTTTACAATTTGTTCTGCCACAACCGCTACTGCTTCAGCCACTTTATGCTTACTTTCTTCAAGAGATTGATAGAATAAGGTCATGTAAGATGCCGTCGGCTTATACTCCATTGGCAACATTTCAGAATAGTGCGTACCACTTTGAATCGAACGCTCACGCTCTTCTGTGCTTTTCTCCATATCAATAGATGATAAGTCCTTGAGTAAAAAGGTCACATCCTGCTCTGGATAGCTTCCCATCTTTGTATACACATTAGCCATTCACCCTCACCCCATCTGATAAAGTCACAATATGCACATGCTTCACCTTCCGCTCTGCAAATAGGTGAACAAGTGGAAGCAGCGCATCATAAGAGACCTTTTTCTCGAAAAATACAAACACATCATCATATACATCTCGTGGTATGTTGTACACATAATGCTGAATACGATCATCCTCTGGGCTCGCAAACGTAAAACCATTCTTCACAGCATACCCTTCACTTGGTACCGGATGAATCGGACTTCTGGTTGTAGCATGAAAGAGAACTCCTTCTCCCATATGTGCAGCCACTCTCATCGGCACATACATGAGTTCACCAGTACCTAAACATAGCGTTTGTTTGCCCTTGCGCTCTTGCTTTAGTTTCAATCCGGCTTGGTAAACCGCCTTATCTATGACCAAGGAATCCTCTGTGTTCAGCCCAAATCGACCGGTTTCATAAATATATGGCGCATGACCGGTAGTATCTGTTACATCACGAGGTGAATACGGGACACTTTGAAAGAAAGAACAAAGTGAATGAAAAGAAAGATTAGGCCTCTCCTCATGCTCATGAACCTCATACGAGTAAATAGGCTCATCTAATGTTTTGCCGCGAAAGACCATTTGCCCCTTTAATAAAGACAATGATGTGATGTGAATACCAAGCTCTTCCTGAAGCTGATGCAATGCCGCTTCATGCTCCTCTGTACGCCAATCCAAAATGGAGAGAATGGTATAATTGTTTCTTGGAAACTTCGCATGAAGATCACGAATGATGTTGATATTCGTACGACCTGTCGTGACTTCATCATCTACTAAAATAATGGGTCGACTTGTTTGCAGAAGTTCTTCCTCTGCATAACAAAGCTGATCTGTTGCATGCGAATGCTCTTCTTCAAACACTAATGTTGGGTCAAGATGAAACAGGCGTTCACGTGTTGTATGAATGTACGATGCTCCTTCAAGTACGTCAAAAACTCCATGACCAAGTGCTGTCGCTGTTTCAGCAAAACCAATTACAATCGGACGTTCACCCGAAGAAAGCTTCTCCTTTTTAAGAGCATCATATGCCTCTGTAAGGTTAGCATGATCATCCGTCTTTAAAGTTTTAACCAAAGAGTCTTGAATCAGCGGTGTCTCGCCAGTTTGTTCTTTGACATAGGCCATTGCCAAAAGACCTGAAACAATGAGCGGTTTCACTGGATGGACGGGAATATGCTTACCGAGCACCTTACTGACAAATAAAAAGGCCCGTTTTTTGTTCACCCTTGCCGCCATGTCAAAAAGATGCTCCTTTGCCAATTGAATGTCTCCTTGTTGCAGATAAAGGTCAACCTCCATATGTTCCAAGATTTTCAGTGTATGCGGCTTCTGCTTCGGCGAGTATGTCGATGTAGCTTCTATTTTCATGAAACACCCCGTAAATGTTTGACTTGATCAATATGTGCTCTGCCCATCTATAATGCGGCTTCGTTTCATTCATCTTGTTGGAGAATACGCTCTTCATGACACCCGCTGATCCATCTGCATGTTCCAATATGCTTACTGCATCCAAATACTCTTCCTTTGTCACAACATACATACTTTGAACAGGCTTGAGATGTGTTGGATGAATGACTGTTTTTCCATGAATGCCATTTGCGACATCTAACTTTGTCTCCTTGAGCAAACCATGTAAATAATCGAATTCTGATGGATAAAATTCACTGGCCTTAGGCAGTGCACGCAAGTATGGTTTTGTGTCCTTTCGTGCTACTTCAAAGTATTCCCATACAGCACCGGACACCACAAAAGAACGACCGAAATAATTCATGATATCTGTAATCAAATCAGCAATAATCCTGATCTCATATATCGTTGTCTTGTGATCACGGCGAATGCCGTACAACCCGCAAAGATCTGTTGCACCAATGCGAATATTCAAAATATGCTCCTCGTGATTCAGCATGATTTGCTTTAATTTTGCCAGCACTGCAAATCTCGTCTCTTTTTCTAATAAATCTGGTGTTTCAAGAATGGGCATACCATAGAGTCTCGTATTCGTTTGTGTCGCTGCCAATTGTAAATTGTCTAAATACTGCACTGCATTATGCACAGAACACTTCGGAAACACAAAACCCGTCAGCAAATGAAGCGATGGACCGAGCATATTCGCCATTTTCAGTATCTGCTTCGGTGAACGAACCCGTATAAATAAGAGCGGCAATTTATCAGCCGTATCAGGAGAATGGGTCAACTCCTGTGCGAGACGTGTCAATTGTACCACCAAGTTCCGTTCCGCCGTTTCCACCTCTTGATCGCCAATTGCATCCTCCAAACAAAACACAACAGAGCAAAGCGCTTCATATTTCTGCGAAAGCAGCATATCTGCTAAATCTTGTCTCGTCGCAGGCATATACAAAGTAGCACCTAGTGCATGCGCAAGTACACGCCTTGGCGATAATGGATGAATCGCCGCTGGTCGTTTCAAAAAGATGTCGTGCTGTCTCGCTTCTGATAAAAAACGAAAGTATCGCATGCAGTGCCCTCCTCCTGTTGTTCAGAGATCATCTATCAAATGACTTGATGATTCAAAAAAGGATGGAGCCGCTATTCAACTCCATTCCTTTTTGGTCATGCTATTCTTCTTTTGAAGCTGCCGCTTCGCTCGTCACATCTTGATGCTTTTTCTTATTGATTTTATGAACAATGAACGTTCCGATAAATGCAAGAATAATAATTGCAAAGAATAATAGATGCGGAATCTCAATATGAGCAACGCTTAATGCCATTTTTGCTGCGATAATTCCAATGAGAATAAAAGCTGTATTCTCAAGCTCCGGCACACGGTCAATGAGAACAAGGAACAACTGTGCCACTGTACGCATCATGAGAATACCAAGCATTCCGCCTAAAAGAAGAATCCAGACTTCCTCAGATACAGCAAATGCAGCAAGGATACTGTCGACTGAGAACGCAAGGTCCATAATTTCAACAGAAATAACTGTTGCCCAAAAGACACCAAAGACGCGAATCATCCATCCTTCTTTCTTCAATTCCTTTGCTTCATCATCTCCGTCACCTAACCAGAAGTGCTTAATCACAAGCCATGCTAAGTAGGCAGCACCTAGGATTTTAACCCAAGCAAACTTGATGAGTAGCATCCCTACGCCAATGAATAGAAAACGGAAAAAATAAGCACCAATTAATCCATAAGTTAATGCCTTTTTGCGCTGCTTTTCTGGTAAATGCTTCACCATAACAGCTAGAACAAGTGCGTTATCAGCTGATAATAATCCTTCAAGCACGACAAGTGTTCCAATTAACCCCCATGATACAGGGTCTGTTAATACCTCTACCCACATATGCCAATCAAAGAAAGAGGCATATGTGTCAAGCATATGTTTCAAAATATCCAAATGGTTTTCCTCCTAAAAACTGTAGAAGCATCAGCAGGCTTTCGCCTGCTGTTATTCTTGATCGCTGTTAATTTCTCACTTTGGGAAAGCCCTTCTATGAGTCATTGGCAGCGACTCTGAATCTATTTCTCTTGTTTACACTTCTAACCCATAATTTTGACAAAGAGCCGCAAGTCCGCCAGAGAATCCGCTCCCGATCGCATTGAACTTCCAATCACTGCCGTGGCGGTACAATTCACACACAACCACAGCCGTTTCAATTGAAAAGTCTTCACCTAAATCGAAGCGAATCAATTCTTCCCCGCTCTCTTCATTTACAACACGAACAAACGCATTAGAGACTTGTCCAAAGTTTTGGCTTCGCGCCTCTGCATCATGAATCGTGACTGTAATTCCGATACGATCAATGTTAGCAGGAATTTTGGAGAAATCAACGAGAATTTGCTCGTCATCTCCTTCTCCTTCTCCTGTCCGGTTATCACCTGTATGTGTGACGCCACCGCTCGGATGCTGAAGGTTATTATAAAAAACAAAATCTGTTTCTTGCTGACAGCGATTGTTTGCATCCACTAAAAAAGCTGAAGCGTCCAAGTCAAATTCGGATCCGCCTGAATATTGATTCGTGTCCCAACCGAGTCCAATCATCACTTTGGTCAGCCCTGGGTTGGTTTTGGTTAAATCAACACGTTGCCCTTTTGAAAGCTGAATCGCCATAATCGTTTCACTCCTGTCTATGACATATTTGAATCAATCCTTACCCGATATCTAAGCCGTAATCCGTTGCAATTCGAGCAAGACCGCCTTGGTAGCCTGATCCGATTGCTGAGAATTTCCATTCACCGCCATGACGATATAATTCACCAGCAATAATGGCTGTCTCAATTGAAAAATCCTCTGCCAAATCATAGCGAATGAGCTCTTCATTCGATTCCGCATTTAAAATACGAACGTATGCGTTCGAAACTTGTCCGAAATTTTGACTGCGTGCTTCTGCATCATGAATCGTAATGACAAAAGAAATCTTTTCGACACTCGCTGGTACAGATGAAAGATCTACATTTACTTGCTCGTCATCACCGTCTCCAGCGCCAGTACGATTATCGCCTGTATGTACGACACTGCCGCCGCCGCCAGTTGTTTGGTTATAAAAGATAAAATCAGATGGAGAACTTGCTTTGCCCGCTGCATCTAAAAGGAAGACACTTGCATCTAGATCAAAGTCATGCCCGCCGTCATACTTGTTCACGTCCCAGCCAAGACCTACAACAACCTTTGTTAAACCTGGATTTGTTTTGGTTAAATCAATTTTTTGACCTTTCGCTAAAGAAATTCCCACAGGAACCTCTCCCTTCTGATTAAATGTAGTTTCTCGTAACATCTGCTAGTTTCGCATCGTTCGTGCCCTTTCCAACAGCAGCAAACTTCCAATCATTCTCGTGACGATAAATTTCTCCAACGATTAATGATGTTTTACCTGCGTATTCATCTTTTAAGTTATATTTAAGTAATTCTTGATTGTTTGATCGATCGACCACTCGGATATAAGCATTTTGAATCATACCGAAATGCTGGTTTCTTCTTATCGCATCATAAATGTTTACGACAAATACCAATTTATTCACATTGTCTGGGACCTTGTTTAAGTCGACGAGAATTTGTTCATCATCTCCGTCTCCTTCTCCGGTTAGATTGTCACCCGTATGCTCTACACTGCCACATCTGCTTTTCAAGTTGCCGAAGTAGATCAAATCTTTATTTTCAGTAAAACGATCGTTTTTCAACATCAACACTGAAGCGTCACAATCAATATCAGCTCCCCCGCCTCCACCAAACAGCTTTCCTAAAAAACCGCCGCCTTGTGATACTGGGTCCCAGCCAAGTCCAACAAGAATATTGGATAGTCCTGCTTTCCCTTTTGTTAAATCAATGCGCTGACCTTTTTCTAATGAAATTGCCAAATCACTCACTCCTCCACCATAATAAAATTCTATTTATTTAGCGATGGACCCTATTAAAATTATCATACATGAAAATTCGACAAAATTCATGAAATGACTATAGGACCTCTTACTCTTTTTCTATTTACTAGTATATACGATCTATGATCATTCAAGGTTTCAAGAACATAACATTTTTTCAAGGAAAAGCTTGCCATTCACGGTTCATGTCATAAACGAAGTGTTTCATGTGAAACATTGTCGAAATACGCCGATAGACAGCCTCTTGTTGATCGAGTGAATGAAAGCAATACTTGATATGTTGATATAAAAAGTTGATGTTATCTACTTGAATTTGAGGTCAACGCTCATAGCCCAGTGTTTCAGCCAGCATGGCTTCTTTTTTTACATTGTCATAAAAAATGGGAAATGTAACATGAAGATGTCAAAATCCCTTTCGTCTGTCATCTGAACGCAAATGTTTCTTCCAATCGTTAGGGAACTGTAAACGCATTGAAGGTGTACCTTTTATATAGTAAAGGTAAGTATTCAATGAACTGTTCATGACAACTAGAAGGAAGGAGACGATATGCCAATGAAGAAGAGACTCGACTGGGTAGATGCAGCCAAAGGAATGGGGATATTGCTCGTGGTCATGGCACATGTACCCATCCCTGACTCGTTAAAGCAATTCATTTATTCCTTTCATATGCCGCTGTTCTTTATATTATCAGGTATGATGTTTCAATCAGCATCACGTCCTGCTGGTCCCTTTATTCAGAAGAAAGCAAAAAGCCTGCTCTTGCCCTATCTCTATTTCTCCATTATTACGTATGTCTTCTGGTTCTTAGTGACACGCTTTTTCGCATTCAAAGGGCAAACAGATATTGACCCTTTTGTTCCATTTACAGGTATCTTTATTTCCAATGCAGATGAAGCAAGGCTGACTCATAACCCTGCCATCTGGTTTTTAACAACACTCTTTTTAGTAGAGATTCTCTTTTTCTTTATGCATCGTCTGACGAAAGGAAAGCCTGCCACTTTGATCTCACTCACCGTACTTTGCGGAATAACTGGATATGCGTCTACCTTATTTTTACATCAAAGTCTTCCTTGGAATGCCAATGTAGCCTTGACTGCTGTCGTGTTTTATTCAATTGGATTTTTGGCGAAGAAATGGTTTGTAGAATTAAAAACAGACCCAACCCTTCTTCTGTGTACAGGGCTATTTGTTCTCATCGGGTACGTGCAACATTTTAATTCACGGGTTGATATGCGAGTCAATGAATTTGGCGATATTCTGATCTTTTATGTTTGTGCACTGCTTGGCTCAGCCGCTGTTATTTATTTGAGCTTCAAATTCAAAACATCGTCTATTTTGACGTATCTCGGACGAAATTCCATTGTGATTCTCGTATTACAGTTTGCCGGAATTGATATAATGAAAGCATTTGTTTATTACGGACTTGGTGTCGATATTTCTGACACAACGCAGTTCTCATGGACACTCTTTTATACCATTGGCACCTTGCTTCTCATGGTTCCATGCATCTCCTTTCTGAGCAAATATCCAATGCTGCTCGGCAAAACGACCAAAACAACACATCACTACGAACAAAAAACATCCGCCAGCTAATCTGACGGATGTCTTCTTTTTAATCATTGATTTGTGATGGATAAAGTGTCATCCCTCCACCGACAAATCATGTTGTACCTGTGATGTGCACAGCTTCACTTGAAACTAGAAATGCCCCAGTTACATTGACATCCGTGACTTTTTGCCATTGATCTAGTGTCATCTCATGGGGCTTCTTCTCCATTAAATGAATTATTCAAAAACTCATCCACTGTTTTGAAATGCTCTAGCGCCGCACCCATTAACGCTCAAATTCCTTCCTTTTTAGAAACATCCGCATGTACCTTAGACCCCGTGCTGGTGAATGGCTTGGACAAAAGTCTTTTTTTGCACCATCTTCATCACCTTTATAGTTCCACCACATTCATTTGTTCTTGTCCAAATGGAATTGCTACTGCCTGTCCAATTCCTTTTAAATTTTAATACATCTTGATTTCCTCCAATCACGTGCCTGCTTCTTTGTTGGTACATAATGGCTACCCATTTTGAAAAAAGGAAAAACACAATCCCCTACTTTCTTGAAAGGATTGTGCTGATGATCAAGCTAAAAGGTGTTATATACATTTTCACACGTTTCTGCTGTTGGTTGATAAAAACAATGCGACTTATACCTTGCAACAAACGGCTGATTGTACCATGTAGACGGACAATCACCAGGCGGCCTGAAATACCAAAGGCTAAATTTCGCTGGCCAAAATCGCTCTCCATTAATATTCCTTCTTGCAAGTGTCTTTTCACTTTCTCGTGCCCGTTGATAAAAATACCCATGTGTGACCGCTTCAAACGCATGCTCCTGATAAATCATTTGTGGAATCGTACGCAGCCCTTTAAAGTCAGAGCAGTTGGCACGCAAACGGTTGATGCCCACATTCCCTACGAGCAGCATCCCTTTTTTCCCTTCACCCTCTGCTTCCGCCCTCAGCAGTCTAGCCAATAAATCAATATCAGAGCTTGTCGCTCTTACCACTGCCATACATCCACCTCCATCTCATTTCCCTTTTATTTTATGTAGCGATTTTGTGTAGATGACTGCCATTTTGACATGAAAAGACGCTATGTCTGTCGATAGCCTGTCTTAAAAAAACAATGATGGAGAATTTCATACAGGACAAGAGTCTCACATTACAACAACATGCCGTCTATGCGGAAAACCAACAAATATTAAATATGAGATTCATTTTTCGAATTAGCGCCAATTTTACCAATAGAATTCTATTAGTTCTTAAAACACACTGAGATATTGACAGTACTTTCGCTTCATTCTACAGTTAAAAAACAAACAGTATTTTTCTTTTTGTGCAAAAAGATCGATATGAGCTAAGATTTTCCAATGAAATTCACCATGAACCCGAGGAGGAAATGAATTCATGTTTAAAAAGAAATTATCCCTGTTTCTTCTGATTTTGTGTTTGACTGTTGTCGCTGCAGCTTGTAGTGGAAAAGATAAAACAGCCGCTAAAGAAAACGATACGAAAAAATCTCTTGATGCAGCAGAGGTCAAGGTGGAAAGTGCTGAATATACATTACCGCCTCAGTACGATACATCTGTACAAGATGACCAATATGTACTGAAAGTGAATGTATCTGTAAAAAACATCAGCAAAGAACCTCTGAATGTCGACAAAAGCAACTTCACGCTTTATCAAGATGATGCACAAGTCTCTACAATCTCTCCAGATGACTACAATGAAGTATTATCTACCAGCTCGCTAAATGCTGGAAAAGTATCAAAAGGTGGTCTTTTCTACGTCGTTGATAAAAACAAAGATTATCAGCTTGTATACACAGAGCCTGCTTCTGAATCGAAAAAAGACGACAAAACACTAGAATTCGATATTAAAGGAAAAGACTTAATGAAAAAAGCAGATACGCTTCAAGCATCTGCAAAAGCTCTTTCTTCTTATATCGATGTCATGATCTTTGGTAAGAAAAACGACGATTTCGAAAAATTAACTGGTGATAACAAATCAACCGTAGTGAACGAGTTTGATAAGTCGTTCAAACAAGGCTATATCTCTTCTTCTGGTATCTCATCAAGCTCAGCTAAAGACGAAAATCTTGATAAGCTATTAAAGGCTGTCAAAGAAACGTTAGCTGAAAAATCTAAAGTATCGACAAAAACAAAATCAATCAGTGGTGATAAAGCAGTGGTATCTGTTACAGTAACACCAATTGATGCAAGCCCACTTGTCGATCGTTTGAAAGAGAAAGCAACTGAATTCTACAGCAAAAATCGTTCAGCGTCTTACAATGATGCACAAAAATATCTACTCTCTATCTATCCAGATGAGTTTAAAAAATTAGGACCATCATCATCTGAAGAAACTGTAGAAGTCAACATGAAGAAAAATGATATTGACCAATGGAAACTTGACTTGAACGATTACAAAACAAGCAGTTTAGTCGAAAAATTCATCAAGAACTAATAAAAAAAGCCACCGATTTCGGGGGTCACAGATTGTTGGCAAAGGGGTAAAATGATATTTATTTTACCCCTTTTGTCTTCTTTTCAGCGTGAATTAAAATGTTTAAAGTCTAGGAAAACCCGTGCTACGTGCTACTTGTGCGGAGCGAATGAAACATCTCGCGCACCAGTGCTCGATATCTGACAACAAATGCGAGGATTTGTCTACAAGCTGAAATAAGGTGCAGCAGCGCACCTTATTTTTTCGTTTTAAGAAAAGATTTGATCAATTTGCTTTATTTCTTCTTCAGTCAATTGAACTTCATTTGTTTTGAGGTTTTGCAGAACCTGCTCTGCCCGTTTTGCACCAGGAATTATGGCATCAATGCCATCCCTTGTTAAGAGCCAAGCCAGCGCAACGTGCGCCGCTTCTGCTTGTTTCCTTTGAGCAATCGCCTTCAACTTGTCTACTTTTACAAGGTTTTGTACAAAAGCTTCGCCTTGGAAAAGTGGGTCCTTCGCTCGAATATCATCAAATGTAGCATCTTTAGTGAATTTGCCTGTCAATAAGCCTGATGCCAATGGAAAATAAGGAATAAATGAAATGCTGTGTTCAACGCAGTATGGGAGAAGATCCTGCTCTGCCTGACGCTTTAACAGGGAATACTCTGATTGGAGTACATCTAAGTATCCATCTCGGTTGAAAATTTGAAGCTGTTCAAAATCTAGATTAGATGCACCAATTGCCCTGATTTTTCCTTCATCCTTTAATTCCTTTAAAGTACCTGCCACTTCATCAAGTGGTGTTTTTCCATCTGGGAAATGCATATAGTACAAATCAATATAATCCGTTTGCAGTCGTTTGAGACTATTTTCTACTTGCTGTCTTAAGAAGTCACGACTATTATCGAGTTCGATTTGCCCGTTTACTTCTTTATGAGCCCCTTTTGTTGCAAGGACAAGTTCATGACGATTCCCTCTTTTAGCAATGATTTCACCAATCAATTCCTCCGAACGGCCAAATCCATAAATAAAGGCAGAATCTAAGAAATTGACACCTTGATCAAGAGCGGTTTCCACAAGCTCACGTCCAGCCTCTTCACTAAGGTTCGGGAATAAATTATGTCCGCCTACTGCATTCGTTCCAAGTCCTATCGGATTGACCTGTAAATCAGTTCTTCCAAGCGTTACCTTTTTCAAAAGCTCATCTCCCTTGTCTGGTTCATCATCCTTATTTTCCCATGAACCCATTTTAAAATTCAAGTTTCCCGCTCTCTCAAAACCAATCTGTAGGTGAACGAATAGAACATCAAAGACGCTTATATGAAAATAAAAAGGTGCGGAACCTAAAATACGGTTGACGCGTCTTCTTTAATGACTATGATACTGTCGCCTCTTGCTCTTCTTTGACCGCTTGTTCAATATCTTTAAAACGGCTAGATACAGTTGACGCACTAATACCATATTTTTTAGCCAACTGTGCTTGAGAAAGTGGTGCTTCACTTGTAAGCGAATGAATATAGTATTCAATCCCCGCAGCAAATGACTCTGCTTTACGGATGACCGGTGATTTTTGATCACAGTATGCTTTCCAAACAGTTAGAGCACCATCTATCAAGCTTTGATCACCATGTTCTTTCATCCCATCTTCAATCAGCTTCGCTGTTTCAAACTGAGCATCACTTGTCCAGTCCATACGCTCTGCTGATAATCTTGTGCCTTCTTCAGTTTGATGAGCGATTTCAGACTCTACAACTTCTTGTTTTGCAAACATGCACTTCAACACTTCAGGATATGACTCTCTCATAAATGTGGTACGCTCTCCCCCATTTACTTCATAGTCCTCGACCAGTTGGCGAATTTGAAGTAGAAGTGTATCTGTAAGCTCTTTAGCAAACATCGTATATTGAATGAAGAACTCTGCTTTTTCTTCAAATTGAACAGGAAAGCCAAGTACGAGACTGCCCTTTTCAGGCAGTACAGTTTGATCCGGTTTCACGTCAACTTCAACCTTCTTATTTGTTACCATATCTTCAAAATAAAGAGATTTATCTGTTTTTTCATTGAGTAATAGTAAAGATGGCTCCATGTCCGTCCAAGATTGGACCACTTGTCTTGTTTTCGGACGTGTAATATCTCCTGCTCTTTTTGAAAGGAATTCACTAAAAATCGTTTCACCTTTCTCTGTTAATGGACGGAAGAAGATGCCCCAAACGCTCAAATGAAATACTGAGATTTGTTGCGTTTCTTTATCCATTTCTGCAAGAAAAGAAAATTCATTTATGAATTGATTGATCGCTCTCTGATGCTTAGAAAACGCATAATTCATTAAATCCTTTTGAACTTGTACAACTTCCTTAAACACAAGCTCTGACGTTTGTTGCCTGCCTGATTTCTGACCACAGCAATGTTTATATTTTTTTTCGCTTCCGCACGGGCAGAGCGCATTTCGTTTAATTTTTCCCAAAATAAAACCTCCGACATTCTAGTCTAACCTCACTATTTTAACAAACGATTGTACAAGAGGGCTTCATTTTCAAGAAATAAGAAAAATCAGAATGATCAGAAAGATGGGCAAACCTTACTGAAATGAAAGTTTATCATAGGAAAAACACCAATCCTCTGTTTATATTCTCCATTCATTCCAACAGATTTTTTCAGCTCATCCCTTCGAAAAGCTGTTTTGCTTCAAAATAAAAGATTTGAATAAACTTCTTCGTATTTACTCTGCCAGTCGATCCGGCATGTGAAGATGTTTTTTGCATCTCTTTCATTCTTTGGCTGACATCGGTAAAATCAAAAAACTTCGAAGCATAATGTTCAAACTTAGGATTCGAGAAATCTGTTAGCCCAAGTGAAGCGAAATGATTCAATGAATGATGTATCGCCCGTCTAATACGCTGTTCAGCTGCTTTCACTTCCCTCATCACCTCAACATCGCTCGCACCGTGATGCAGCTTTCTTTCCGCAGTCTTGATAAAAAGCTGTTTTAATGGAGGGAAATTCACTTCGTGGGAATTGGCTGTCTGTGTTTCATGTAAATATGTGAGAATCTCAAGTAAATCCTTTGAGCCACTCTCCCCCACAATGCCTAATTCAGATAAGAGAAACTCGCCAGCCTCTTTCATCGTTCTTCGCTTTATTCCAGTTCCCGCTTCATGAGTGATCATCGGCTGTAAAGGCAACACATGTTGAAGTGAAGCTTGAATATCGAAAATTGATTTCTCCAATTTTATGCGCTCAATCACTTTTCGAATGACACTGACAATCTCAATGCGGTTGACAGGCTTATGAATGTAATATTCAATTCCCAGTTCATAGGCTTCTGCCATCATTTCTTTCGCCTCTACTTGAGAAATCATGATGACCTTGCCTTTGAATTCATGTTGAATATGCCGAACCGTTTGAATTCCATCTCTAGCAGGCATCAGGAGATCAATCAGAAGGATGTCTACTTTCTTTAAGTTCAATGAATGAGCTTCTAATCCATCTCCGTCATCTGCTTCATCCACTACCTCTCCCAAATCTTCATCCTCTATGATTTGGCCTAAAATCGAGCGTATCGCACGATCATCATCTGCAATGAAAAACCGCATACACTCACCCTCTCTGTATTAAATTTTTTATAGGAAGGATCAGCTTAAAAGCCGCACCTTTTGTTTCTTTTTGTTCGATCAACAATTGACCGCCAAGCTCTTGAACCAGTTCTCTAACATACGATAAACCAATCCCAGTAGACGGCGTACCAAATTCATCAAATTTTGACGTATAACCTGGGTCAAAAACAATCTCTCTCAGCTTTTCAGGAATACCCGGTCCATCATCCTCGATCCGAATCTCTAATTTATCATCAATTCCTTTAAGGACGAGTGAGATTGTTCCGTTATCTTCTATCGCTTCAACCGCATTTGACATCAAATTATTAATCAATGATAAGAAAATAAAGACATGAAAATCCTGCATATGAATTCCTTGAATATCGGACTTAAATAAAATGGTTTTACCAAGGGATTGGGCATATTTCTCTTGAATGCCGATCACAAGTTGAACAAGCTCTTCTGCTTTCATATAGTCTTGCATATTTTCCTTGGAAATCAGCTTAGACAGCCCAGCAAAAATACGCTGATTATCCTTTTTCACTTCATGAATTTCTCCTGCCAGCTTTAATAACTCTTGACTCACTTTCTTACCTGCTTCGTGGTCATTCAATATGCGGTATAGCCGGTAAGATTCTTGCGTAATGTGTTCTGTGTGCTTTAATGTCTTCTTCAAATGTACGGTTTCCTCGTATAAATTTGAAATGACCATCATCATATGCTCATTCTGTTTCATAATTTGTTTTTCTCTTGATTGTGCCTCATAGAGCTTCATCATATTAAAAAAGCTGATGACCACAAAACTATGAGCAAACGCAATTAAGACCATATCACTCAGCTTTGATAACGTCATGGTTGTATCAAATACCAAAAATTGTACAAATAGCTCTACAAAATCAGCAAGTAATTCAATTATAAGACCGATCAGTCCAATGAAAATAGATTGTTGCTTAAAACTCCCAGTACGGATGAAATAAAACAGGAAGGCATAAGTAAGATAAAAAAAGAAGCTTGGGAACTGTTGATAAAATGATTCCACTACATCAGCCTTGTGCTGAATAAGATCTAACCCTACTCGAACAATAACAATGGCTGTTCCTGTTAAGAAGCCAGGCAATAGCGGTCTTGATTTCCTTAAAAGTAATAAACAAAAGAAAAATGCGGGTGGACCGAAGCTAATGCGAAATGTTTCGTTCACAGGATAGAATTTCAACTCTCCTGCAAGGGGCACAATTACGATCATAAAAAATAAAATGAATGCGTCCTTTTTAACAAGCTGATTTATACTCAAATGACTGACATCCCTTCACCTTTTGCATAGCCACAGTATACAAGGAGACGCTTTTCTTCACAATGTACAAAAAAATAATTTTCACCCCAAGTTTTATCCACAAAATCATTTTTTAAGACTATTCTCCGGAAAAGCAAGGTGACCTTTCAGCTATCCGACTTTTGAAAAATTTTCTACAATGATCAGAATTATTTAACCCAATAAAGCCGCACAGATTTTTATTTGTAAGTTTTTTTGTAGAATTTCGTCAGATTGTGTAGTTTCCAAGATAAATTGAATGAACAATTTTAGTGAAACTATATGTAAGCGTTTTCTGAATTTTCACTAAAAACACTTTCTTCGCCAAAGCCTTTATTTGAACATACATTTAGGTGTAAAGGAGTGGGACAAGCAGCGCATGACAAGTTCATTGAAGATGTGTAACATGTTTTCGTGCCTATTTGATCGCATTTTTTGTCATCCGCCAATTCAATAGTGTACTTTTTTATTTTTGATTGGAGGAATCGTATGAAAACAGCTATTTCTAATCCTACGCAACACGAGTGTCAGTCTTCTGTTGATCAATGGGCAGAAGAAATACGACCTTATTTCAAAAACGGTCAAAATGCTGGCTACATTCCAGCACTCGGAAAAGTCAATTCCTCTCAACTGGGTATCAGCGTCATAGGACCAGATGGATCATCCGTTCGATATGGTGACTGGGACGTTCCCTTTACCCTGCAAAGTATCTCAAAAGTCATCAGCTTTATAGCTGCCTGTTTAGGAAGAGGTGTACCATACGTCTTAGACCGAGTAGATGTAGAGCCGACTGGTGATGCATTTAATTCCATCATACGCCTTGAAATGCACAAACCAGGAAAGCCTTTTAATCCAATGATTAATGCTGGAGCTATTACCGTATCCTCCATTATTCCCGGTAGGACTTCTACAGAAAAGTTAGCATATATTTTCGATTTAATCGAAAACTTAATAGGTCAGCACCCTTCTGTAAATGAAGAGGTGTACCAATCAGAATGGGAAACTGCCCACCGAAATCGGGCACTTGCCTATTACTTAAAAGAAACCAACTACTTAGAGTCAGATGTTGAGGAAACATTAGAGGTCTATTTAAAGCAGTGTTCCATTGAGGTAACAACAGAAGACATCGCCTTAATCGGACTGATTATTTCAAGTGATGGCTATCATCCTTTTAAACAAGTCCAAGTCATCCCAAAAGATATCGCAAGACTGACAAAAGCGTTAATGCTGACATGCGGCATGTATAATGCGTCTGGTAATTTCGCTGCATTCGTAGGCGTTCCAGCCAAAAGTGGTGTGTCTGGAGGAATTATGGCTTGCGTTCCGCCAAGCGCAAGAAGAGAATTCCCTTTTAAAACAGGCTGTGGGATCGGCATTTATGGTCCGGCCATTGACGATTGCGGAAATAGCATTACAGGCGTCATGATGCTAAAAAAACTCGCCAAAGAGTGGGATCTCAGTATTTTTTAAAAAGAACAGTGATGAATTCAAAGAGGTGTTGTTATGAACGAAAAAGCTTTGTTATCTTATTTAACATATACAAATGATTTTATTTGGACTTATATTATCATTGTGCTGTTACTTGGAGTTGGGATTTTCTTCACGTATAAAACACGCTTCCTGCAAGTCAGAATGATCAGAGAAATGGTGCGTGTCCTTAAAGAAGGAACAAAAGAAAAAGAGGGCATTTCGCCGTTCCAAGCATTCGCCATCAGTATGGCGGCGCGTGTAGGAACAGGGAATATCACAGGGATTGCCATCGCTATTGCTATTGGCGGACCTGGGGCGATTTTTTGGATGTGGATCGTAGCCATTATCGGTTCTGCCTCAAGCTTTGTCGAAAGTACACTGGCTCAGGTGTATAAGGTGAAAGATCATTCAGGATTCCGCGGTGGACCTGCTTATTACATGGAAAAGGGTTTAAACAAACGTTGGATGGGGATTTTATTTGCTATCCTTATTACGATTTCATTTGGAGTCGTCTTTAACGCTGTTCAGTCTAACACCATTACAGTCGCCTTCAAAAGTTCATTTGGACTTGACCGTTTAATGGTTGGTATCATCATGGCTGTCATTTTCGCAGCGATTATTTTCAAAGGAGTTCATGCGATAGCAAAGGCATCTGAATACATTGTCGTTGTGCTTGCCATTGCCTATATCGGAATTGCCTTCTTTATCATCGTAACAAATATCACAGAACTCCCTGGCGTTATCGGAACCATTGTGAAACATGCCTTTGGATTTGAACAGTTTGCTGGTGGTACACTAGGCGGTGCTTTACTGCAAGGGATTAAACGCGGTCTCTTCTCAAACGAAGCCGGTATGGGTAGTGCACCTAACGCAGCAGCGACTGCTGTAACGAGCCACCCTGTCAAACAAGGATTAATTCAAGCATTTGGTGTGTTAACAGATACATTAATCATTTGTACAAGTACAGCCTTTATTGTTTTGTTCTCTGATGCGTATCAAACAACCAATTTACAAGGAATTGAATTAACACAGGTTGCATTAAGTGATCACATTGGACCTTGGGCATCCGGTTTCCTTGCGATTATGGTTTTCTTATTCGCCTTTAGTACATTAATTGGTAATTATTACTACGGTGAAACGAACATTGAATTTCTTGGAGCAAACAAATTTTGGCTTAATTTGTATCGAGTTGCCGTTATTGGTATGGTGCTCTTCGGTGCCGTTGCCAAAGTTCCTGTTGTCTGGGGTCTAGCCGACTTATTTATGGGTTTCATGGTCATAGTCAATCTCATTGCGATAACCATGTTGTCTAAGGTCGCCTTTGCGGCATTAAAGGATTATACGAGGCAGAAAAAAGAAGGGAAAGACCCTATCTTTTATAAAAGTGCCGTTCCGTACAATGAACACATTGAATGCTGGGATGACGAACCTGCAACTATTAAAAAAAATCAAATTGGTTAAATGTTAAAAAGCTCTGGTCATCCGATCAGAGCTTTTTCCTTCACTTCAAAAATTCCAGCATGAGCTGATTTACGATGTCTGGCTTTTCATGGTTGATCCAATGCGAGGCATCATCGACAAATATCAACTGTCCATTTGGACAAATTTTGATCGTTTCTTTCGCCAGCTTTCTGCTAAGAAATTTGTCCTCCATTCCCCATATCATCCGAACAGGAACTAGAATACGTTTTGAAATTGGCTTTTCAAAGCCCCCCTTTTTTATGGCTCGATACCAATTCAGCATCGAAGTGATGGCTCCAGGCTGTGTCCATGCAAGTTTGTAGCTTGAGACATCCTCCTTGGTGAACAAATGTGGTCTAGAGCTAAGACCTATTGCCTCGTCCAGCCTTTGAAAGTGATTTTCCTGAAGCGCTGCCTCTGGTATATGTGGAAGCTGAAAGAAGGCGATATAGGAGCTCTTTTTCCATTGTGGCGGATAAAAAGGGAGAACCTTCATCATGACACGTGGATGCGGCATATTGACGATCATTAGTTTCTCTACATATTGAGAACGCGTGGAAACCAAATGCCATGCCACAGCCCCGCCCCAATCATGCCCACCGACAATCGCTTTTTGATTTGGACTAAGCTCCTTAATCAGTCCAACGATATCATCTCTCAACTTATCCAAGACGTATGATTCGATACCTTCTGGCTTATCGCTTAGATGATACCCTCTTTGATCTGGAACGACTACACGGAAGCCAGCCTCAGCCAGCGGGATGATTTGATGTTTCCATCCGTACCAAAACTCTGGAAATCCATGCAACAGCACAAGCAGCGGACCATCCTCAGGACCAGCGATTGCTGTATGGAGTGTTACACCATTTGTATGGATATATTGAAACTCGATTTGTTCCATTCCTTTGCCACCCTTCCCCTTGTCCTTTTATTCTTCCAACATAGCATATTTTCCATTTTTCAGAAAATAAAAACACTCTCACAAAAAACCTCCACCTTTGGTATTGGTGAAGGTTTTCCTTTATTTTATATAATTCAAAACCCAAATAATTCCATTCTTCCGATCCTGTACCTGCCCGTTTAGTGCACCAAAGAACGTATCCTGTAATTCCACTAGCACATCTCCATCCGCTTCAAGCGCTTCATATACGGCTTTTAATTCTTCCTCATTGTCAAATTGCATGATTAGACGAAGATTCTCCGGTTTTGGTGTGCGGCCGAACGTATCTGAGAAATGAAGCAACGATTCACCAAGGTGCAGTTCAGCATGTAACACACGATCTTGTTGCTCATTTAAAATATGAATGTCTCCGCCAAAAATCCCCTGATAATATTGAAGAGACTCTTTGACATCATCCACTACAATATAAGGACTAACGCTGATCATTTGACTCATCCTCCTCTTGTTCCGTACAGCATGCTCTTATATAGCTTATCCCAAATCGTAAGAAAAAAGGCACAAATCGTCAACGGATTTGCACCTTTTTCTCATGAAGTTTTCGCTAATTCACTGTGTCTGTTTGAATAAGCTGCATACATGACAAAACCGATCAACAACCAAACCCCAAAGTAAAGCCACGTCCGGATTGGTAAATTGAGCATAAGGAATAGGCAGCAACCCATAGATACAATGGGCAATACCGGAACAAAAGGAACTCGGAATCCCCTTTCGAGCTGTTTGTGCGTCTTTCTTAAAATGAGCACAGATAAACTCACCATCGCAAACGTCAACAATGCCCCAATGTTCGCTAAGTTTGAAAGATCTTTCAAATCAATAAATCCTGAAATAACAGCTGTCATTCCGCCAATCATCCATATGCTTGCAACAGGCGTATCACTCTTGCTTGTTTTCGAAAAAACTTTAGGTAAGAGACCATCACGCCCCATCGCATATGCGATTCGTGTCGCCGCATAATTATTGGCGAAAATCACAGCCATCAATCCAATGACAGCACCGACAGAAATAATGCCAGCTACGCTATGCTGATGCACACTTTGGAGCACATAGGACATCGCTTCTGTCACATTTAATTCTGTATAATGCACCATTCCTGTCATGACCAAACAAACGGCAATGTAAATGATCGTACATATGAGTAATGACCCAATAATGCCAATTGGCAGGTTCCGCTGTGGATTTTTGACTTCTTCCGCAGAAGCTGAAATCGCATCAAATCCTAAAAAGGCAAAAAACACAGCAGCTGCGCCCGCAATGATACCTTCCGCACCAAACGGCATGAATGGCTGCCAGTTATCTGGCTGCACATAGAAGCCACCTACTACAATGAAAAGAACAATAATGCCAAGTTTCACAAATACCATGATATTATTGAACTTTTTACTTTCCTTCGTTCCTCTTGATAAAATCCACGCAATCAGTAAAACAATGAGGATCGCTGGCAGATTCATAAGCCCGCCTTGTTCAGGTCCCGCTAGGAATTGATGGGGGATGGATACACCAAACCCCTCCAGCAAGCTATTGAAATAACTGGACCAGCCACTAGCAACAGCCGAAGCGGTCAGCATATATACGGACAATAAGGTCCAGCCCATGAGATGACCTACAAGCTCACCCATCGTTGTATATGAATAAATGTATGCACTTCCAAACACAGGCATCGCCGAAGCCATCTCTGCATAGCAAAGTGCTGCTAAACTGCACACAACCGCTGCAATAGCAAAGGAGAAAATGACGGCCGGTCCTGCATCCTTTGCTGCTGTGATTCCGGTTAAAACCATGACCCCCGTCCCGATTACAGCCCCGATACCTAGGAGTGTTAAATCGAGTCCTCCCAGCGTTTTCTTTACTTTTTGTTGTCTACTCTGTTCTAACAAATCATGAATGTGTTTCTTACGAAGAATATGTCGCAAATCCTTTCCCTCCAAAACGTTAGAAAACCACAAAATCATTCATATTTCATTATAGCAGAATAGATCCTAAGACTTCATAACCAATTCACGTAAATCTTTCTTCATAATTTTACCAAGCTTATTTTTCGGTAATTCTTGAGTGAAATGAATGGACGGTACTTTGTAATCTGCCAAACGCTGCTGACAATAGTTCACAACATCTTGTTCACCAATATCGGCGGATTCATCTTTGACGATAAACGCACTTGGCACTTCACCATATACATCGTCTGGTACACCAATGACCGCTGATTCAATCACACCTGGAATTTGATCAATGACTTCCTCGACTTGATCAGGATAAATATTATCTCCGCCGTACAAAATGACATCCTTGTATCTACCTGTGATATAAAGAAAGCCGTCTTCATCTAAATAACCTGCGTCTCCCATATGGAACCAGCCGTCTTTCAGCACCTTTTCAGTGGCTTCTGGCTGCTGATAATAGCCAAGAAAATAAAATGGGCTTCTCATGACAACTTCGCCAATTTCTCCGATTGGCATTGTTTCTTTCGTATCAGGATGGACAATTTTTACTTCTACCTCGGAATCAACCTTACCAGCAGATCCCATTTTATCTTCACCCATTTCAGGATGCCACGAACTGACAATCCATGCCTCTGTACTGCCGTATCCATGCATCATTTGAATCCCAGCCTCATTGTAGTCCTTAATCAAGCGTACCGGCACCTTCGTTCCACCAGAAATCGCAATTTCAAAGGATGAGAGATCATACGAACCACGTTTCATCTCTTCTAACATGTACGTATAAGCAGATGGGAAGGCCATCATGAACGTAATACGTTCCTGTTCAATGGTTTCTAAAATGCGTTTTGGTGTAGCGTCATTTAAAAAGACGATGGTATACCCTTCAAGTGCCCCAGAAATTAGATGATTTATAGAACTCATATGATACAGAGGGTGACTCGCCAAATATCGTTTTCCTCTTAAGTCAAATCCTCTATTACGGTGTCTCGTAAAGAATTGATACAATCGTCCATGTCCGACCATACAGCCTTTTGGATTGCCAGTTGTACCAGATGTAAACAAAATCATCGCAAGGTCATCTTCTGAGACCGCCTCTGCAATATGACTCCCATCATTTGTAGCCAACATATCTTCAAATAGCTTCGTTGTTTTTGCATTCACGCCAGATTCAATCATGAGACAGTCTTCTAAAGAAACATTCACAGCGGCAATGATGTCACGAAATTCCCGATCAAAAAATAACGCCTTCGGTTTTGCTTTTTTCAAAATGCCTTCCAGCTCAAAAGAAGTGAGCTGCCAGCTAAGTGGCACTGCGACTGCACCTGCTTTGATCACAGCTAACATAATCGTCGAAAAGTGGTGGTGATTTTGACAAATAAAGCAAATACGGTCACCTTTTTGAATCCCTTTACGATTTAAGTAATGAGCCAGTTGGTCGATACGTTTTGCGTATTCTTCAAATGTATAAGACACACCTCCGCCAGTTACCGCCTCAAGATGAGAAGAGCGCTCCATTCTGTCGTTTAGTAATGCCTGTAAAGTATTCAATATCTTCATCTCCAAACGTATGATTTCCATTCACCGATTTCCAATCAATTGGATTGGTAGATTTTATCTCAATCATTCACATTCTAAAATAAAAATTGCCGAAAGTAAAATTATTTCATTTTGGAATTGTTCTTTTTATTAATTGATAATATAGGTAATTTTCTAACTGACTTCCATTTTGGTTTAAATGATGATGATGAATATGATAAGATAGACCTAGTAATTGATCGGAAAAAGTGAATGCAATAGGAAAAGAGGTATGGAGAATGCAACATTTCGAGCTAGAGGCAAGTTTATTAGACCATGCACTGACGAAATACTTAAAGGCGACAAAACGAATAGATGAAAAGAACATTCCGAAAAATGTCACGAATGTGAAAGGGTTTATTTTGCGTATCATTTACCGTCACCAATCATGTACTGTAAAGAATATTTTGCAGGAAGTTTCATTATCTCCCTCTGCTACAACCACCGCTCTCAATCACTTAGAAGATGAAGGGTTAATTATTCGCTCTAGAAATAACAATGACCGCCGTACAGTATGGATTACTTTATCTGAATCTGGTAAACAAATTGCAAAACAAATGATCGACAATCGTCAGTTACTCGTCAATCAATTTTTTGATCACCTATCAGAGGAAGATAAAAAAACATTCTTTGAATTGATCGAGAAAATGATGGATGAACGCACATTAAAGGCTTAGGAATTCCTCTTAAGCCTTTTTCGTTTTATGGCTTCAAAATGACTTTAATACAATCATCTTGCTTTCCATTGAATATTTGATATGCATGCGCTGCTTCATCTAACGGCAGTTGATGGGTAATCATCTCTTTAGGATCAATTTCACCGTTTGCCACCTTTTGATATAACTTTGACATATACCCCCTTGCAGGTGCCTGTCCCATTTTCAATGTGACATTTCTTGCGAAAAAAGCGCCTAATGGGAACATATTATACAGACCGCTGTACACACCAGTCAGTTGAACCGTTCCACATTTCCGAACGGCTTTGGTGGCGATTTGAATCGGTCCAATCGTCCCACCCTGTAGCTTGAGCTTCTGCTCAATTTTTTCAAGCGGCGACTTTTTCCCATCCATACCGACACAATCAATGACGACATCCGCTCCACCCTTGGTAAGCTCCTTTAAGGTTTCCCCCATATCGGCATCTTCTGTAAAATCGAATACTTCTACACCGCTTATACGTTTTGCATGACGCAGGCGATAATCAATATAATCGACGGCAATCACCCGCTTTGCACCTTTTTGCCAAGCAAATTGCTGTGCCATTAACCCAACAGGTCCACAGCCTAGTACGATGACGGTATCGCCCTTTTTCACACCGGCGTGCTCCACACTCCAATAGGCGGTTGGCAGAACATCAGATAAGAACAACAATTGTTCATCTTCTAACTCACAATCATCAGGAACCTTAAACGGTGTATAGTTTCCAAATGGAACGCGTAAATATTCCGCCTGCCCGCCGGGGTAATTCCCGAATTTCTCACTATATCCAAGTAATCCACCTGAATCATAATGAGGGTTAGATTCATCACATTGACTTTCTAAATGATGATGACAATACTGACAATTGCCACACGCCATCGTAAATGGAATGACGACACGATCTCCCTTTTTCACAGCCGTTACATCTGACCCGACCTCCTCTACAATACCCATTGGCTCATGTCCAATAATATAGCCGATCGGCAGAGGAAAGTTCCCTTGATACAAATGCAAATCTGATCCACAAATAGCAGTAGACGTAATCCGAACAATCACATCTTCACGATCTTGAATAGCCGGCGCATCCACTTGCTTCACAGCAATTCGATTCTTGCCTTGATAGGTAACAGCTCTCAACGCATTTCCTCCTTTATCGCAAGTTATCTATCATAGCTTCACCTTGAAAGAATGGTTTATGCATAAAAAAGGGAGTAGAGAAGCTTGTTCATTCAGAGAACCTTTAGGAGTGCGCGCGCTCTCTAAATTTGATTCAATCCAGTCGCATGATATCCCTGTTTACATTAAAAATGTGCTGCTGTATGAATAATGTTCTCTTTCGTATTCACTCCCTTTACTTAATGAATTGATGTCTATTTATAGCAAGTTGTTCCTTTCCAAAGCGAGGATTGCTCCATTTCCGCTGCAAGTCTCAACAACCAATCTTCTTTTCCTTTAGGAGCTGTCACCTGTACACCTAAAGGCAGGCCTTCTTGCGTCAGATGAACAGGAACACTCATGGACGGCTGACCTGTTAAGTTGGCTAACTGTGTAAATGGTGTGTAGGCGAGACTTTTCAAGAACATATCATAAATGAGATCCTGCTGTGCTTGCATAGAAAGGGAAGAGACACGTAAAAGTGCTGATATTTCCTGATCTGTTTGCATGAGCTCACCAATGCGCGGAGCGGAATAAGCGGCGGCAGGTGTCACGTAGAGGTCATACGTCTGATGAAATTCTGCCATTTGTGCGGCCGCCATATCCCATGCATCAAGACTTTCCGTATAGGCAGCAGCCGTAACATTCTTCCCTGCCTCTGCCAGCACCCACGCAACGATATCAGTTTCCTCTGGCTTCACAGGTCGACCAAGTGATCGAGCCAAGGATGTAAATAATGCAGACATTTCTCCACTGTTCATTACATAATATTGCTGTATCAGATGGACACCATCAATAGCTGGCTTCGCTTCCTCTATTTGGTGACCCTGTTCACTTAGCCATTTCACTGTTTGCAGGACAGCTATTTTTGCTTCCTCACTGACTTTCGTTCCAACTGGGGATTCTATGCAATAAGCTACACGCATACGAGGCATACGCTTCACTATATCCTCTTGATAGCTGCCATCGTATAACGGTGTTTGGAAGGCGGCTTCCGGCTGAATGACTTGAAGCAAGTCAAGAAGTGCTGCACTATCTCGAACCGTTTTGGTCAAAGTAAAATCTATCGAAGCCCCTTGCCACTGTCTTCCTACGCCAGGACCTACTGGCGTTCTGCCTCTTGTCGGCTTTAATCCAAACAAACCGGTAAATGATGCTGGAATACGAATGGACCCCCCACCATCACTTGCACCTCCTGCTGGCACAATACCGCTTGCAACTGCGGCAGCGGTGCCACCGCTTGAACCGCCAGGAGAATACGCCTCATTCCATGGATTTCTCGTCGGACCATATAACGCTGGTTCCGTTACATTTCTCAAACCGAATTCCGGTGTGTTTGTATGACCGATCATCAGGAGCCCAGCCAGCTTCAACCGGCGGACAAAGTGCGAATCCGTTTTTGCTTTTACATCTTTTAACAGCATAGACCCCGCTGTCAAAGGCTCATTTTCTAGTCCTTGTGATATATTTTTCAGCACAAATGGAACGCCCGCAAACGGATGATGCGCTTCGAGATGCCTGATATCTTGTACTACCTGTTCTTCTCTTGTTCGAATGACCGCATTTAATGAAGGATTGACTTCATCCAGTCTAGTAAACGCAGCCTGCACAAGCTCTTGAGGGGTCACCTGCTTATTTCGTACAAGCGCTGCCAAACCAGTCGCATCATATGTCATATACTCTTTTACATTCATTTGCATATCCTTCTTTCTCTGATCATGATCTCTCTATTGTCTACTAGAAGCGATTGAATTTCAATGTAAGGCTTTTTGAGAAAAAACTTACATACACACAATGAATCTTCTAACAAAAATCTTGTATTCTCCGATATAATAGAGAAAAAAAGACGGAGGTCATCTCGTATGCAAGGAGCCCTTGCTCTGAAAAAGAAAGTATTGGTTGTCATTGCGTTTCTTCTTGCCCTGACAACTGCTTTACCCTTCCACACACAAGCAGCCACACCGCCAAAAGAAACAGAGGTCATCATCGTATATAAAAACCAAAAAGGAAAACAAACAGCACTTGAGGAAAGTGAAAAAGTAAAAGCACAGTACATACACCTTCCAGCTGTTGCTGTCACAGCGAATGAAAAAGCTGTATCCTCCCTAAAAAAAGACCCAAACATTGCCTATGTGACAAAGAATGTCAAAGTGAAACTGGCTTCTTCTACCATGACAAAGCACACTACTACACTACAGGATGAATTGATTCAAAAATCTTATAACCTACAGAGATTGAATGTAAAACAAGCATTAAAAGATGGGGTCACAGGGAAAAATATTAAAGTAGCAGTCTTAGATACTGGAATTTTTCCGCATGAAGATTTGAAGATTGCTGGCGGTAAATCTTTCGTGAATTACACATCCTCTTACAAAGATGATGAAGGACATGGAACGCATGTCGCTGGAACAATCGGTGCTCTGAATAACGATTACGGTACAGTCGGTGTCGCTTCTGGTGTGAAGCTGTATGCCGTGAAAGTATTAGATAAAAAAGGAGAAGGCGATTTGTTCAGTCTGCTTCGAGGCATTGATTGGGCAATTACCAATAAGATGGACATCATCAACTTAAGCCTTGGATTTGAAGATAACATTCCTATCTTACATTCAGCTGTAGATAAGGCTTACAAAAAAGGATTGCTCGTCGTTGCTGCCAGCGGAAACGACGGGAAGAAAAACCACATCAGTTATCCAGCCGCCTACAGCAGCGTCATTGCGGTCTCGGCTACCAATGAAAAAGACAAACTCGCTTCCATTTCCAATACAGGGAAGGCGATTGAATTTTCTGCCCCTGGTGAGAATGTCATCAGCACCTATTTGAAAAATGAATATTGGTACGCAACCGGTACATCTCAAGCCGCACCGCATATCACAGGAATGCTCGCTCTATTAAAACAGCTTCATCCGAAGAAAACAAACGTACAGATTCGCACCTTACTGCGCAGCTATACGATGGACCTTGGAGCAAAAGGGAAGGATTCACAATTTGGCTATGGCCGCGTGCAATATATTCCGCAATCCACCTTTTTAAAGGCGGCAAACAGTGCTGTTAAAAAAGCCGAAACGTCCAAAAAGCAAGCGGATGTCGATCAAGCCAAAACGAAAATAAGTCGGCTCACAGCAAGTAAACAAAAAACAACGCTCACTGAGCGGATTAAAAAGGTACAAACGATCATCCATATCCGTTCAGCACGTGCAAAGGTCAAAATAGCTGAAAAAAACAAAACGCAGGACGCCATAAAAAGTGCCCAAACCGCAATCCATAAACTAAGCACAAGCACAGAGAAAAAGAGTCTGCAAAAACGGCTCGATCAAGTCAAAAAACAAGTGGACTATCAAAAGAAAGTAACCGACGCAAAACAAAAAGTAAAAAAAGCCGAAATCAAACGAACAAAGAAAACAAAAGCTGCCGCTCAACGTGCAGTAAAAAAGCTAAAGGCATCGAAAACGAAAACAGAATTACAAAAACGATTAAACCGCATTAAAGTATGACTTGTCTTTGGCTCTTTCCCCACTGAATAACTAAAGCTAGCAGCCTATGAAAATCGATTCCTTAACGTAAAGGAATCGATTTTTTTGTGTCTATTTATCAACTAATAACGGAACAAATGTTGCGTGATGATATACTCCTTCTGCATCAGACTTCACTTGAGAAAGTATGCTCTCTAAAGAATCAATTAATACATATAACGCATTGTAAACAGAACCATTCTCAAAACACTCCAAAGCCTCCGGCAATTCATCTTCATCTAAAATGAAATAGTCACCATTTGGAAAGACTAAAAGATCAATCATTAAATCTTCAAAGATAACCATTTGTTCCTGTATACAAGTGTTCTTTACAATATTAAAGTAGGAGCCGAGGTAATTGCCTTGATGATCTCTCCAAAAATATAAATTGTAGGGGCGATCTTCCCAATAATACGCGGTGGTATAACTCCCTTTAGGAATCGTCAATTTGTTTTGACCGGCGATCATTGAAAACGTGTCTTCAATCTTGTGAAACAACACAAGTTGTTGTTCTTGTGAATCTAAAAACTGACAAGTATATTCTACAACCCCTGCATCATATCTGATTTTTCTCTCTATCACTTCATCCCATTGATGTGCATGTATCTGAAACAAGATTTCACTGCTCCTTCCGACATCTACTTTCATTGCACCTTTTAGAATAATTTATCGTATATCGTATTAGTAGCTCTTCACTTGCGTACCATTTTGATTCACAAATTCTTTCTCAAACGTACGCTTGAAGCCCATTTTTTCATATAATCGAATGCGGTTTGATTTTTCCCACGTTTCTGTCAGCGCAATGCTTTTACATAATAACGTCTCTACAATCCCTTTTCCTAAACGGACAATAGCTGATATAATGCCCATCCTCACGAATGATCAGCTCTTGATATTGCTTCATTTCAGCACCTCCAAGTGTCTAATAAAAATCATGTGATAGCTGCATGTCAATCATCATCTTCTTTTCTCTTCATCCAATGTAAAGAGTCTCTTCCGAAAGATCAATCATTTTTCATGAATCAGGCTTCGTATTTTTTGATTGAAAAAGAAGGCTTGATTCATTATGCTGATTTAAGGACGTTATCAGTTTATACACTAGGAGTGTTGTCATCACATGAATTCATTATCTGACCCGCAAGAATCGAAGAAAAATCGCTTTTTACTTGCAGCATTGCTTGGTTCTTTAACAGCACTTGCACCTCTGGCAATGGATATGTATTTACCTGCTTTGCCAAATATTTCTCGTGATTTTGAAGCAAACACAGCCTTATCCCAATTAAGCCTAATGGCTTGTTTAATTGGGCTTGCCCTCGGTCAGTTGATTGCTGGACCGATCAGTGACACCATTGGCAGAAGAAAACCGCTCATGGTTGGACTCGTCGTCTTTATTGTGGCATCTCTTTTATGTACGGCTGTCACATCCATTTGGATGTTTATTCTGTTAAGACTGATTCAAGGACTTGCGGGATCAGCAGGAATTGTCATTGCACGTGCCATTGTACGCGATCATTATGAAGGGTCAGAGATGACGAAATTCTTTGCACTGCTCATGCTTGTAAATGGGGTTGCCCCAGCAGCGGCCCCTATCGTTGGCGGACAGATTTTACGTTTCACCACATGGCAGGGCGTGTTTATTTTACTAGGTATCCTTGGAGCTCTCATGCTTCTAAGAGCCATGTTTTCTTTGCAGGAAAGCTTACCTGTTGAGCAAAGACAAGCAGGGGGCTTCCAACAAATCCTTGCCTCCATGAAAATACTGACCAGTGATCGCTTATTTGTCGGTTATGCACTTTCGCAAGGTCTTGTCTTTGCCGCAATGTTTGCGTATATCTCAGGTTCACCATTTGTTTTACAAGAGATCTTCCGCCTCTCCCCGCAAGGCTTCAGTGCGGCTTTTGCTGTCAATAGCCTTGGCATCATCACAGCTGGACAAGTATTTGCTCGAGTCGCTACGAAAATCGGCGAAGAAAAAGTACTTCGTATCGGGCTAGTGACAGCTACTGTAGGCGGGGTCACCTTATTGATGATGATCTCTATTGATGCAGGATTGCTTGGCATTCTCATCCCGTTGTTTTTTGTCGTTTCAAGCGTTGGAATTGTCGGTACTTCTGCTCCATCTCTTGCGATGCAGCATCACGGTGCACATGCAGGAAGTGCGGCTGCCCTTATCGGCGTTGCGCAAATGCTTCTGGGTGCGTGCGTGACACCGCTTGTCGGCTTAGCCGGAAGTCAAACAGCCTTCCCAATGGGGCTCATGATCATGCTCTGCGACCTCGGCGCACTATGTTGTTATTTTTTCTTTGTCACCCGATCGAAAAAAAGAACCGTGTAATCGGGTCTTTTCGTTTTAGAACAATCATCTACTGACAATAGATAGTGTAAAAATCCTTTTGTTTATGTAAATGTAAGTCAAAGCCAATATTCTAAGACCAGTCGCACACACCCCATACTGGCTAGTTGCAGTTTTAAACAACCTTTACTTTTACACCAATCATACTGTTTATGATCGGAGCGTCCAGAGAGATCATGAGAAGAAAGAAAATGCGGTTAGAAAGTAGACATTGAAAAAGCCCCACTCTTTACGTTTGAAAGAGTGGGGCTTTCTCGAACTCTTATATGTGCATAAATCCTTCTCCAAACACATCTCGCACGTCATGAACAACAACGAATGCGTTTCTGTCAATTTTCTTAATAATTTTCTTTAAACGCATAAGCTCTTGTTTTTGAATAACCGCATATAAAATTTCTTTTGATTCCTTTGAATAATGACCTCGTCCATTTAAAATCGTCACACCTCGGTCAAGGGTGTGATTGATTTCTTCTGCAATGTCATCTTTACAAGAAGAAATAATCGTGACTGCCTTTTTCGTGTTAAGGCCTTCAATGACAAAATCCATAACCTTTGTTGCAACGTACAGCATCACAATAGTCAACATTAATTTTTCAGCACCAATAATAAAGTAAGAAGCAAATACAACAATGAGATCAAAAAACAAGATAGCATAACTGACATTCCAGTCTAAATACTTATTCGCCATTCTCCCAAGGATGGCTGAACCTGCCGTTGTTCCGCCGGCTCTTAATACAAGGCCGATACCAACCCCGATAATGATCCCTGCGAAAATGGCACCAATGATCAATTCATGTATATTTACAACCCATGTTGTGGTCAGGTGTAAAAATAGCGAGTTACTTGCGACGGCGACCACTGTATAGATTGTGGTCTTCTTGTCCAAATATTTATACCCCACAAGAAGTAGAATGGCATTAAGCACAAGGTTCGTCAGCCATGGTGCAACCTCAAACAAATAATAAAAAATAATGGAAAGCCCCGTTACGCCGCCTTCACCAAATTCCAGCGGGATGACAAACATATTCACAGCTACTGCAAATAAAAAAGAACCGATCAGAATCATGACAATATCTTTTACACATTTCTTCAATTTCATCTTTCCTCCCTTTTTTAAGCATATAAAAAACCCTCTTTCTGCACGAAAGAAGACAGTCGATAGGCAAAATAAAATCAAAAGACCCTGCCTTTTGATGATGCTTTCTGATATGAACCTTTCCATAATATATATCTCTTTTTAGAGGCTGTCAATGACTTGGTTTTCTAATATTTTGACTGCATTTTTATACATTAAAACCCGCATGTTTTAAGGTTTTTTTCATCAATTCATGCTTTTTCCTCTCCTTGACAAAAACACTTTAGTCATTTAAACTACTGCCTCATATCATATCCATCATTTCCAATCTAAAAAGGAGGCTGTTCTATTCATATGAATCCACTTCAAAGCCGCTTACAGACTCATGCGCCATTGATTTTGGACGGTGCTCTTGCGACAGAGCTTGAACGAAAAGGCTGTGATTTAAACGACCGTTTATGGTCTGCCAAAATACTCATTGAACAGCCTGAATTGATTCAGCAAGTACACTTGGACTACTTCCAAGCAGGTGCTGACTGTGCAACAACTGCCAGCTACCAAACAACCATTGATGGCTTCGCTGAAAAAGGTTTTGAAAAAGAAAAAGCTATCGAACTAATGAAACAATCTGTCGTTTTAGCAAAAGAAGCACGAGATATCTTTTGGCAAGATGAGAACAATCATCAAGGGCGGGTAAAACCATTTGTCGCTGGTTCCGTTGGACCATTCGGCGCTTATTTGTCTGATGGTTCTGAATATAAGGGAAATTACGGGTTGACAGAGCAGGCGCTCATTGATTTTCACAGACCCCGAATTCAAGCGTTAATTGACGCTGGTGCAGATGTTCTCGCTTGTGAGACAATTCCTTGCCTCATTGAAGCAAAGGCTATCGCAAGGCTGCTGAAAGAAGAATTCCGTGACACCTATGCATGGATCACATTTAGCGCAAAAGACGATCTGCATATTAGTGAGGGTGATTTGATCAGAGAATGTGTACAAGCAATTGAGCCTTACGAACAGATTGCAGCTGTTGGCGTGAACTGTACGCCGCCGCAATTCATTTCATCCTTAATTGTAGAAATGAAAAAAGGCACAAGTAAACCAATTGTGGTGTACCCAAATTCAGGGGAAGTGTATGATCCAAAGCAAAAGGTATGGAGTGGAGACACTTCTCATAATACTTTTGGCGATTGTGCTTATCAATGGTACAAAGACGGCGCACAAATCATCGGCGGCTGCTGCCGAACAACGCCAGAGGATATTACCGACATCCTGCAATGGGCAAAACCGTAAGCTTCTTGAAGCAGCACACATACTTCTAAGCAAAAGGACGGGAAGACATGGAACAAGCAAAAGATCAGTCACAACAATATCAACGAAAAATGACGAGCCGGCATCTGTTCATGCTTTCTTTAGGCGGTGTCATCGGAACAGGACTCTTTTTAAGCTCTGGGTATACGATCAATCAAGCTGGACCAGCGGGAACGATTCTCGCCTATCTCGTTGGTGCATTAATCGTTTATCTCGTTATGCTCTGTTTAGGTGAGCTGTCTGTTGCGATGCCGGTCACAGGGGCGTTTCATACGTATGCGACGAAATATATTGGTCCTGGTACAGGCTATACGGTCGCATGGCTCTACTGGCTGACATGGACGGTGGCACTTGGTTCTGAATTTACAGCGGCAGGACTTTTAATGCGACGCTGGTTTCCAGATACGTCGGTTTGGTTGTGGAGTGGTGTCTTCGCTCTCTTCATTTTTTTACTAAATGCTTTTACAGTCAAATTTTTTGCAGAATCAGAGTTTTGGTTTTCTAGTATTAAAGTAATGGCTATTATGCTCTTTATTATCCTTGGCGGGGCTGCTATGTTTGGCGTGATTCCACTGAAAGGCGGTGAAGGTGCTCCGTTTTTTTCAAACTTCACTGGGGAAGGTGGTCTTTTCCCAAACGGCTTTTTACCGATTATCATGACCATGCTTGCGGTCAATTTTGCTTTTTCGGGTACTGAGCTCATTGGGATTGCTGCAGGTGAAAGTGTGAATCCAGATGAGACCATTCCGCGAGCAATTCGCACAACAGTGCTACGCCTTGTGCTCTTCTTTGTTGGAACAATCATTGTTCTAGCCGGTTTGATTCCCGTGGAAGAAGCCGGGGTGATCAAAAGTCCCTTTGTTGTCGTATTTGACCGGATCGGCATTCCTTATGCCGCAGATTTCATGAATTTTGTCATCCTTACCGCCATTTTATCAGCGGCTAATTCTGGCTTATATGCGTCTTCACGCATGCTCTGGTCTCTTTCAGAGGAACGCACACTGCCAAAAAAATTGGCGAAGCTTACGGCAAAAGGCATTCCTTTAAATGCACTCATTTTAAGTATGATTGGCGGTATCTTATCTTTGTTATCGAGTGTCATTGCCCCAGAAACTGTGTATCTTGTCCTTGTCTCAATCTCGGGGCTTGCGGTTGTTGTCGTCTGGATGGGGATCGCCGCCTCACAGTTCATGTTTCGGAAAAAATTTTTACAAGACGGCGGGCAGCTAAACGATCTGAAATTTCGGACACCACTCTATCCAGTGGTTCCTATTGCTGCCTTTCTCCTATGCCTTGCATCAGTGATTGGCATTGCCTTTGATCCAAACCAACGAATTGCACTCATTTGCGGTATTCCCTTCATCATTCTCTGCTATGCCGCTTATTATATGACCGCATGGATTCGCAAAAAACGAGAAGAACTTGATGTGTAATGTACTAAAAGGCGATCATTGATAGACGAGCTCCTTTTGTTAATGCCGAAAATCGTTGAGACTAAACACATCTAAGGGGAAAGTTTATTCCCTCATCATTTGTGTTCATCTCACGTTAACCCCTAATCAAAGCTGAAGCTCGATTTGTGGGAGACACGACTGATGAGTGTTTGTTTATCGACACTCCCTCCTTTATGACGATTGGGATTAATTGGTTCCAAAAAGCTGCCCCTTTTTTAGAAGGGAAAGCTTTCAGCGTGTAGACAAACCCTCGCATGCGTTATCAGGCCTGCGCGCTGTTGCTCACAAATCACACAGTCGGCTCCGCACAAGTAGCTCGTCCTTCCTAGACTTCAAGGGTTTTCCATTCACGCTGAAAAGATGACAAAGGGCTAAAATGAAACCATTTTAGCCCTTCGTCAACAATTTGAGTTTTTTGATTATTTTTTCACGACCACTTTCACAGCTTTACTTTCTCTTTTTCTCACATCTGAAGCAGTCACGTACAAGATTGTTTTGGCTTTTTGCGGCTTGATACTTGCTGAAAATTTGCCCTTGCTACCGGCTTTAACTGAAGTGATGACTTTCTTAGATTTGTTTTTCACTTTAATGGTCAAACCTGCACCTGCAGTACCTTTGATCATTTTACTTTTGACCGTTACTTTGCCAACCTTCGGCTTTGCTGGTGTCTTGCCTTTTTTCACAACGGTTTTAATTGAAGTGGCTGCCTTTCCTTTTGAAATCTTGATGTGAAGCACTTTATTTTTGTTCTGATGCTTGATCTTCACACTAAAGGTTCCTTTTTTGCTTGCAGTTCCTTTTCCAAGAAGTGTCTTGCCTCGATACACAGCGACGGCAGCTCCCACTTTTGCTTTTCCTGTTACCTTTTGATGCTGATCCTCTACTTTGTTGACAGATGCATTCAGCTCTACAGCACTTAAAGCGGCAAATGCATTGAGCCTGCCATGTCCTGTCATCCAATCGATACCCGGAATTTTCGGATCGACAATTGGCTCATCGTTTTCGTCATAGAAAATCTCATCTTTTCCATCAACAGATTTAAATGAAATATCATCTGCTGTATTTTGTAAAATATTTCTCAATTGATTCGGCTTCAGATTCGGGTTTTTAGAAAGCAGTAAACCTGCCGCTGCTGCTACATATGGCGTTGCCATTGATGTGCCGCTAAGGTATGTGACATTACCATCAGGCATCAAACTTGGAATATCAGATCCTGGTGCAGACATGCTCAGTTCTTTCCCAAAGCTGGAGAACTCAGCCGCTATATCCATACGGTTACTTGCACCAATAGCCATTGTATATTGAGAGGTCGCTGGATAGTCCATTTCTGGAATGCCATCGTTTCCGCTTGCCACTACCACTAGTACATTCCTTTGTGCAGCGTAGTTCATCGCATATTCAATCACTCGGCTATAATAGCCGCCAAGACTAAGGTTGATGACCTTTGCGCCTTTGTCCACCGCGTGCTTAATACCAAGTGCAATGTGCTCTGTATCACCATTTCCATAGGCATCTAACACCTTTACCGGAATGATGCCAGCGTGCTGATTAAGTCCTGCCATGGAGTAATAATTATCTGCCTCAGCTGCAATGATGCCTGCCACATGAGTTCCATGTCCATTGTCATCAATGGCATCTTTATGTCGACTAATCAGATTCGCACCTAAGTCTGTGCGAACGGTCCCGCTTAAATCTGTTAAACGGCTGTCGACACCAGTGTCAACAACAGCAATCAACGTTTGCTTCATTTTGCTTGTGCCAATCAGTGTATTCATTTGTTCAAACTTGACATCAGCGCCTTTTTTCCCGCTGTTTTGTGCACTATTTTTCAGAGGCCACTGGTATGAGTATTGCATATCATTGCTAAGTGCACGATAGATTTGCACAGGCTCTGCAAATTCTACATTCGGCATGCTCGACAGCTTTCGGGCTGTGCTTTTGATCGCACTCTTTCCTGCCTTTAGTGTTTTGCCAGCTATCTCTTGCCCTACTGGGACATCATATACATACATTCCTTTAAATAAAGGACTGACTGATTGCGATATCACACGATTTTCTTGAATACCATAGCTTTTCATCTTCTTTTTCGCTGATTGAAGCGTTTGACCATCCTTTAATTTAAAAATGATTTTGTTCGTTTTGACTTTTTCTTCAGGAACAAGCTTTTGCTTCTCCAGTACATATCCAATGGACTTCCCTTCAAGATGATCAATCCCAATCTTTTGACTAGTCGCATCCAGTTCTTTTTTCAAATAAGCCGGACTTGCATTTTTGAGCATATCAAAAAGGGTACGGATTGCCTTTTGTTCTTTCTCTGTGACGATATGTCCGCTAAATGCCCCATTTTTTTCTACATCATTCAGTAAAGGTTTTAATGTGAGCAAATGATTGTATACCTTTTGCTGCTCTGATGTATTCTTGATGAGTTTGGATGTGAGAAACGGCTTCGTTTGTTGAAGAAGACGTGCCAGCTTCTTTCCATCCGTTGTTTCGTTGAGACGTTTGTCCTCAATACTGCGAATCGATTGAAGAATTTCACGACCATACTTTTTCCCAATAATAATGATGAGAGGCTCTTCTTCTTCTTCAGGGAAGATCGGCTCTGAAGGTGGAAGATTGGCTCCTTTATAACCAATTGTATAAGCCGCATCCTCTTCCTCGTCCCGGCTATCATCTTCTGACCCTAAATATAGCACTTTGATATAATACGGACCTTTCCATGCATGCGGGAAATCAATCTCTGTCTCTCCGCTTGCTGTATCGACACGATATCTCGAATACGTGTCATCCTTTATCGCTCTTTCTTTACTTGGATAGACCGAAACGGACAAGATTTGTTTACTTTTCACTGAAATACGCATATGTGTATGTTTTTCTACTTCTTGTGAAGATGGCGTGATTTGATACCACGATTCTTCCTTTTCATTCTCTAATGTACCTGAGATGGTTTCACCATTTTTTAACCCCATGGCTTCATTCACATTTGTTCCTTGATTAACTGCTGTTGCCTCGTATCCAGGTAATACAGCCATACATAAGATGACTGTCATGAGTACGATTAAACAGGATTTCACTTGCTTTTTAAACATGGAAAGACCCCCTTAACTTTTATCACACCTTGGAAGAATATCACAGAAAGTCTTTTAATAGAATCTGTTTTTTACATAATTAAACTTGTTTTAAGCTAGGATTTGAGATATTCAGATGCAAGTTTCATTGCTTCATCAATTTTTTGTCATTTCAAACGGAAAATGATTTATTTAGTCTTGTTTAAAAGTACATCACAATCACTTTGTAAGCGCTTAACAAACAAGAGAGAAGGGGTTAGCTTTGTTCCAAAAAGATCATGCTTTTACACAAGTTAACGATCGATCAAAGAATGGGATTTTACAATACATTTCCAAGAAAGCTGAAGACCTTCATATCACAATAGATCAAGGGGGTTAACATTTTCTCTTTCTTTTGCCAATACAGGGTTTCTCTCATTTTTTCAAAACAACGTACCAACCTACATAATGAGGAGATTTTCAGGAGTTGTTGGTGTAGTTGAATCAGTAATTGTAATAGTTCTTACGTTCTCAATTGGATGATTAGCTGAATACTGGTTTTCTAATCATTGGTATTGTGATAAACATGATCGCTTTAAAAAAGTAAAAAGTTAACTATTTTTTAAAATGTAGTCATTGATGAAGAACAAAAGTAACAACTGCTTGATTTCCCATATCAAGCATCTCCAAACACCATCTCTGACCAACCACATTCACACAAAATATGCTCTCATCTTGACATCAAATTCCTTGGTGTTTTTAGATGACTTATTTCTACTGCTTTCTTACCGGTCTGCTCCTCTATAGACCTGCATACAATATATCAAGGAGGTGAAGCAAATGAAGGCTTTCTTCTGGTCAACATCTTTTTTATTCATGCTCATCCTCACCCTGGTTTTCCTAGGAATTGTTTTTCTGCTTAGCGGACAAGGTTTGGATCAACTTTGGAGATATATGCTTATTTCACTGATCACAGCGTCTGTCTTGAAGGGGGTGACCATTTGGCTGAAACGCCATCTTGTTTTAACAAAATAAAAAGGCTGCCTTTATCATGTTCAGGCAGCCTCCCCATTTATTCTTTAGATGATGCTACTTCTTTTTGGGAAGCACGTAGCTCATCGTTGATTTTTCTTGCCTCTTCTAAAAACTCTGTCTGATATCCGCTTTTAAGTGCCCACATATAGAACAGCAGGGCCACAACCGCAATGAGCCCCATATCCCAGCCATAATGAATTACATTGTAACCGCCAAATTTATTACTACCCAGACAAGAGATGGTCATCATGACAAGTAAATAAACGACCATCCAAGCACCCGCTTTAAAGTTGCGGCCAAAGCCTTTCCATTTCGCTTTTGCTTGATAGTAAAAATAAATCGGCAGTCCGATCAAAATAATGAACAAGACCTGTCCAGTTAATGGCCACCTTGCCCAGTACAACGTCAGCGACGCAAAGATAAAGCCAAGCGGTGCAATGATAGCAAGTCCTTTAACACGCAATGGACGATATAAATCAGTACCCGTTTTTCTTAACGTCATGACCGTGACCGGTCCTGTGAGATAGGAGATCAGTGTGGCCACAGAGATGATTTCTGCCAGCACTCCCCAGCCTCTAAATAAAAACAGAAAGATAAACGATACCCCTAAGTTAAAGAACATTGCAGAACGAGGCACTCCATAAATGGGATGCAGACGTCCTAGAACACTCGGCAAGTATTTATTTTTTTCCATTCCATAAATCATCCGAGAAGTGGTTGCTGTATACGTAATCCCTGTACCAGAAGGTGACACAAACGCATCCGCATATAAAATAAGGACAAGCCAGTTAATACCAAGTGCAATGGCAAGGTCCGCAAATGGGGAGTTGAAATTCAAATGACTCCATCCATTGACAATCTTTGATGGATCGACCGCACCAATAAAGGCAATTTGCAAAAATACATAGATCACAGTCGCAATCAAAATAGAACCAACAATCGCAATGGGAATCGAACGGCCTGGATTTTTCGCCTCACCTGCCATATTAATTGGGCTCTGGAAGCCATTAAATGCAAACACGATACCTGATGTTGCAACAGCTGTCAGCACACTGGCCCAACCGTTAGGAGCAATACTTGTTCCAGAAGTAAAATTCTCACTATGAAATCCTACGAATAAGAGCGCACCAATCGTTAATCCTGGAATGACAATCTTAAAAACCGTAATGAAAGTATTTGCCTTAGAAAATAACCCAACTGTCCAATAATTGAATAGAAAATAAATCACGAGAAGAACACTGGCAACAAGCAGTCCTTCAATAGTCAATACACCCTTTGTGACTAAATGACTTGTCCACTTTGCCCACTCCCAAGGCCATGAGCTCATGTATTGTACAGAAGCAACAGCCTCGACGGGAATCACGGAGACAATGGCGATCCAATTCGCCCAACCCGCAATAAACCCAATAAATGAACCGTGAGAATATTGCGTATATTTAACCATTCCGCCTGCCTCTGGAAACATCGATCCGAGTTCACTATAAGACAAAGCGATAAATAAAATAACAACCATCCCAATCAACCAGGACAAAACCGCAGCAGGACCGGCGATTTGAGCGGCACGCCAGGCACCAAAGAGCCATCCTGAACCAATGATTGAGCCAAGTCCTACCATCATTAAAGAGAAAGTTCCTATCCTACGATGCAAATGATTCATGTTCAATAACACCTTTCGATTAAAATACAGAGCATGGTTGATTCAGCCATCTAGCTTTTCCATTCCCCTGTCAAATGGTTTCCGTATGGAATCCTTATCCTTGTCCATTTGTTCGACCTTTTCTATTATCTCTCAATTCTTCTTTTTCTGAAATAGTCGAACATGCTTATTTCAGAACAAATTGCTCTAAAATCTATTAGACTGATTCACTACCTTTACCCTTATTTTGAAAAAACAAAAAGAAAGAGGAAATGACTCCCTCTTCCTTTTGGACACCTCATCATGAAATGTATCCACTTTAACCGCATTTACAGCCTCATCCCCGTCTTTTACTTACCAAACACCAAAGCCCAACTTTGGCATTTTTACTCCATTTGCTAATGTGACTCATCTGTTAATCCACTCATCAAATCAATCTCCGCTTCATTTTTGTTTATCAAGCACTTTACCCGAATTGTCTTGGATATCATGCACGAACTTCAGATCAGCCAATGACCGCACGAAGTTATTTGATATATTTCCCGATATCGACATGGTTGCCATCAACGATACGGTATTCACTGGGTTTATTTTTCGTTTTAGAAAAATCAAATGATTCTAAATCATCTTGACCATATAAAGTGAGACCGTACTTTTCTTTCCCATCTTCAAACACTCTGATCCAATAAGGTTCATCCAATGATGATTTAGTAGAATCCATTCTATTCTTTGTGTTCTTTAACTTGATAATCGACAGCTCATCAACCAACTGACGCATTTTCTCTTTATTTTTCATGACAACCTTCTGATCTTTATACTCAATTTCAATAGATGAAACTTTGTCTCGATCAATAGGAATCACATCCTGAAAAGAAAACGTTCTTGCATGAAGAGTAAAATTAAAACCAATAACGAGCAATATCAAAATAATGAAAACAACAATCCAATTCTTCAATCTTACTCCTCCTACTATTCACATACGTTTACAAAACAATCCAACCAAGTCATCCGCCGTTAGAGAACACCTTGATGCCATGCTGTTGAGCAAAGTTGAAGTGACACCCTCTCCAAACTTCACCTTACTGCCAAAATCCCCCTGATAGATCATACGGCTTCCACAAGATGGACTGTGTTCTTTTAAAACAACAGCTGCTGCAAGAGCATGTACTTGCTTCAACGTGTCTTGCGCCTTTTTTACATACGATTTGTGACATCCATTCCATTCAAATCGACAAACAGGCTCGCCCTTTAATCCATCATGTTCATCTTCCGCCAACGATTCTGTGACCCCCTTTTCATTAAAATCATTTCATCAGACTTACCTACCCTACGAAACATTCAATTCTAAAAGTCAAACTCTACATCCTACACTCTTAATCTAATATACTCTTTATGAAAATTTTACAAAAGAAGCAGTCACAAAAATCAAGTATCACCTTAAAATTCACTTAATTAGGCAGTTTCAACTATCGTTTGAGGCCCCTGCAACCAAAAAAGAAGAGTAGATCAATTTGACAAATCCTACATCTCTTATGATTAAATAGAATCAATCCAAAAAGAAAGTTCCTAAGGGCAAAGCAATGTTATGACACAGTATATTATTTCTAAATATGTGCCACATTGACGAAAGTGAAGTAATTATATTAATAGGCAGTACTTTTGATTGTACACTTATGACATTTGTCCAACTGTCACCTTGCCAAAGTGTCTGCATTTTTTCTTGTGGACGTATGATAGAAGCTTGAAGCTAGTATTGCTAACAATAGTAAAGTTTTATGTGCCCTTTTTTACTTAATGTTTGATTTCCCTTTGCCATGATGATGATGATGTTTATTGGTTTGATTGAAAATAAACAATATGATGGCAGATGATAGTAAACTAATCATTAACGATTGTGTGTCCATATGAAAAATATTTTTTACACCATTTACTAGCAATGTCCATAAAACATAGATCGTTACGGCTGTCAAAATAAACATCCTAAACCATCTTGGGATAGATAACCAAACTTTTATCATTTCAGTTTGAAGTTTCCCCATGTAACTCCTCTTTTCTGTGAATTAAATATCTGACCTTTGCAAATGTATATCGAAAAGCACTGAAAATCATTAGGCGTCAACTCGTCATTTTCAGTGCTTTTTTGTGAAAGAGAGTATTGTTTATTATGATAATAAAGTATTGTTAATCTCATGAACTAGCAAAAGACATGCAATATTATATGTAAAAATGACTTATTCTTGCGGGGCACGCTTAGCGTACGTTCTTTTAAAACCTATAGTTTTTCCTTCCAAGCCTTTAAAAAACGTTCAATGACATGTAATTCATCTTCATTGAACTGACGAAGGAATTCTAAGTAGGATTTTACTGCCTTTTCGTGGAGTTCATCATGTAACGCAGCCAATTCCATACCTTCCTCTGTCAATGAATAATAGACTGATTTCTTATCTCCTTGACGGTGGCGATAATGAACCATACCCTTTTCAATGAGCTTCTTGACAGCTTTTGTAATGGCAGGCTTAGACAGCTTAAGTTTTTGAGAGAGAAACGTATTATTTGATTCTGCCGGATTGGCTTGAATCATTGATAAAATATGGAGCTGTGTGAGTGTCCAATCTTGCTTGAGTGTGTCCGTCGTGGTAATGAGTGGATCTGTTGGGTCGTTACGTCTTTTTTCCCTATGCATGATCAGATCTTGAATTGCTTTTAATACCATCTGTTCTTTCGTTTCCATCTGAACCTCCACTCTTAACTGGTTAATAAAATGGTACTAATAATTATGAGAAGAGTCAAAAGAAATGTCGATGCGGAAAAAGAAACAGGACAATCTTCCTGTTCTTTTGTTATTTTTGCAAAAACATGAGCACTTCCCTTATGATTCTACCTTTCATAATGAGAATGTATTTTCTTTTCTGTCAGTTGGCCAACAGCGATTCTTTTTGTTGGCATGCATGAGATGCTATTGCTCTATTTTCACATCAAGCTTTTCCAGCCTCCTTCAACTCCTCATCCTCCTCTAATCTTCCCTCTTTTCACCTGCCGATCGTTAAACAAGCTGTGATGGGAATATGTGAAGGAAGAGTGCACAAAAATGAATGTACATTCATTCATCCCTTTGGTACATTTAAAAAAAGGAGCTGAATGAAGAGATGGTTCAAACAGGTGATCAATTCCAAACAAGCAGAACCTATACACATGAAGACGTGATTCAATTTGGTGAGATGACAGGTGACTTCGGAAAACACCATACAGAGCTGGATGATCAAGGCCGGCGAATGGTACATGGCTTCCTCACCGCAAGTTTGGCAACGAAAATTGGCGGACAATTTCATTTTATTGGTCAAGACATAACTTGTACTTTCATCCGGCCTGTTTATACAGGTGATACAATTACCTGTCATACGGCAGTGATAAAGGTAGAAGAGCATGAAACATATCACCGTATTCACCTTTTTTCTCGATATTTGAATCAACACGGTAAAGAAGTCATCACAGAAAAAAGTGAAGGTGTTGTTCTCAAATAGATAGGTCTGCTACATCACGGACGACATTCAAAAAAGCTGCCTAATCAACAGGCAGCTTACTCGGTGCTTCTTTTACTTTCCATATAAAGAGGCGGTCTCTTCAACGAAATCACCGCACAGCTAAATGCCATCAGAACAAACACAGCACCAAATTTAGCCAAATCAACGGATGAGCTCGTCATGGTAAACACGACCCCTCCGACGGCGGATCCAATAGAGATGCCTATTTGCAGAGCAGATGTATTTAAACTTTGCTGAATATCAGACGTCACCGGATCTGTTTGAATTAAGTAGCTTTGCAAAGCAGGCGTCAGTGCCCAGCTAAGCGCTCCCCACAGGACAACCATCACCATAAAGAGCACAAACACACCCGCTGTATAAGGAATGATAAACAAAACAGCCGCAAACGCTATTGTCACAAGCAAGATGGCTTTCCCTGAACCCAGTTTGTCACTAAGCCAGCCGCCAAAACCATTCCCTCCAATCGAAGCAAGCCCGAACACCAAATAACAGACACTAATCCAAAAAGGTGTCATATGCATGACTTCCATCAGAAACGGTGTGAAATAAGAATAAAGCATATAATGACCAGCAAGCATAAACAAACTAATCAAGTGTGCACTAAAAATTTTCGGATGTCCTAGGGAGCGAATCTGTTTTTTAAGAGGTGTTACCTTTTCAACAGGCATCTTTTCCAATAGGAAATAAATCAAAACCATTGAAATGGCAGACAGAACACTGATTCCTAAAAACATCACTCTCCAGCCAAAGCTCTCTGTAATAAAAATACCGATTGGTACACCGAGAACAAGTGATGAACTAATCCCAATAAAAATCAGTCCTAATGCCTTCGCTCTATGTTTTGGCTCCACCAATTTGGCAGTAATTGTTAGCGATAACACCACCACAAGAGCTGTACTCATCGAAATAAACACTCTTGAAATCATCACAAAAAGAAAGGTTGAGCTAAAATACGTAAACACGTTCCCAATTGTAAACACGAATAGTGCAATTAAATACAGACGCTTTCTTTCTATTTTTGCAGTGACAGTAAGTAGTACTGGTGCTGAAATGGCATACACGATCGCAAACACTGTGATCAGCTGTCCAGCTGTTGCAAGAGACACATTTAAGTCCTCTGCAAGACTAGGCAAAATACCTCCGACCACAAGCTCAACCAATCCTACCGCAAAAGTAGAAACAGCTAATAAATATACTCTCCAGTTCATGTCAAACATCCCTTCTGTATATCATGGCTTTCGCTTTTGTTGATACAGGGCGAAGACAAACAAAAAAACCCTGATTACAAAAAAGGAAAGCACGCTTTTGTAATCAGGATTTATCGGATCCTGGTAGAAACCCTCAAACCATATTATTGAGGTTATACAAGTCTATTTTTTTCATCAAATATATTAGCATAGCCATACATAACTAGCAAGCTGTAAGAATAGAAAAATTAAAAAGACAACATAAGGACAAAGCTAAAAAACCGAATCACCCACACACCTTGATTTACACACCAATTATAGGTAAACTGATGAAAAATCAATGAACGTCAACAATGTAGATCAGGAATAGTAGCTTGAATCGATCTTTAAAAGAGAGAGCGTTTCCCTGGGAAGTTCCTACTGACATCTTCCAGTAGACCTGCCGATTTAGTACCCTTGAAGATATTGAACAAACACTTTCAAAAGAAAATCGTCTGATCAAAGCCATGTTGTGCGGCAACGGGATCTGTAACGACGAAATAAAACAGGAGCCAACTCACGCTGTATTCCATTTAAACAAGAAAACGTGTGTTTGCTGCGGAAAACCTGCAACTGATATGTTGCTGGACAAGAACCTACTAATCGAAGAATCATCCTTTACAATGCTTCTATTTTGCTAAAAAGAGTCAAAACCCATTGACCTTACCTAAACGATCACCTATAATTCTTATTAAAATAATCGGTTTTTAAGACTTTAAATGGAGTGATGACGTATGAGGTTATGGTCATCTTTATTCACAGAACGCTGCCCTAAATGTAAAACGGCATTAGAAGTCTCAAAATCCAATGCCCTGAAAGGCAAAGTCATTAAAACATGCCCCAACCTTCATTATCAAAAAGAATACCACCCAGCACTTGAAACCTATATCGAGCACGATGACGTTGAATAAAAAAGACCAACTTACTTTTAGCAGCTCCTGCTCCCTCTGTTGGTCATTTTATTTATAATAAATCCAGCCAAATTTTCATCGCTGTCGCTGTAATTATCACCGCAAGTAGCCATTGCAAATAGACGGCATTCATTTTCTGACCCACCTTTGCACCAATCGGAGCGGCTATCAAGCTTGCTACTATTAAGACAACAGCCGGAATGAGCATCACTTGACCAGTTAGCACTTTCCCTGTCGACGCCCCAATGGCAGAAAGAAACGTAATCGCAAGAGACGACGCAATCGTCATCCGTACTGGAATGTTTAAAATAGACAGCATGACTGGCACCAAAATGAACGCCCCACCTGCTCCTAAAACACCTGAGACACTGCCAATTAGAAAAGAAATACCGGATGCCAATCCTTTATGAAAAGTCACCTCTTCCTCCACTTCTGCACGCTGTCCTTTTTTCGGGATCAGCATGAGGATAACGGCTACAATGGCGAGCAATCCATAGACGAGATTTATCCCTTTCTCCGGCATGAAATGTGATACATAACTGCCTAATAAGCTGCCCGCCAATATACTGCATCCCATATATAAAATCAACGAGCGATGTAAAAATCCGCTTTTCCGATAGGCCAGTACACCACCAAGCGTCGAAAACAGGACTTGAATAGCACCAATACCTGACACCTCGTGTGCCGAAAGTGACATTACACCTACTAGAGGAGGAATATACAAAAGCATTGGATAATTAATCACAGATCCCCCAATGCCAACCATTCCTGATAAGAAGGAACCAATCAATCCGATGAAAAATAATGTAATCAAAAACGCAACATCCACGTTGGTCTCCTCCTTTGAAAGGGAACCTTTAGCAGAGAACCTTACAGCCTTTACCCCCTTTTCTCAATCAGAACTTCAGTACATACCCTTCATCCATTCTGTGTGTGGCTGCTTGACTTCATCCATACCGCTGATTTAGCCCTTTATCTGTTGCATGTATTTCTAATGCTTTGAATAATCCGATAGGGCATGCGAGCCCCGTTACGTCTAAAATGTGATCTAATATCATCTGATCATCCTCTATTTTTTATTTTATTGAACATGATCAAATCGCACAATGGTTTAGACCAAATTCCATTTCTCGTTGCTTTTCTTCATCTAGATTCAGCTCTTCCCCATATTGCTTTGCCGATTGTCTTGATCAGCATGTGGATGTGCAAGCAGGTTCTGCGTAATCATCTGTCTAAACACGATTTCACCTTCAATGTTGAGTCCATGAATTTTTTCAAATAATTAAAAAAAGAAAACACAGTCGCTAATCTCTTTTATGCGCGGACATAAATAATAAGGCAAGAATACGTTTAAAATCGAATGCGATTACCAAACTATGAAACCAACCGAAAATTGAAGTATCCATTTAATCACTATGAAAAAATCCGCCATTGTGCGGATTTTTTGATTACTTGATTTTTCCAAAATAATGACAAAAGCCTCATCATAAATACCCCTTTCATCCGATATGATTGGAGTACAAAAGAAAGCGTTATCAATTCTTTTGTCTCTGAAAAAGTACAAGATCTGAACGACTCTCATACTTTTTCTTCATGTCAAATATGTATCTATAAAAGGAGGATCTTTATGTTGAATTGGTTCAAACCAGCCCCGCATATTGAAAAGCTTGATGATGCCAAGATAGACGAAACCTATAAACGGTTACGCCTGCAAGTCTTTTTAGGGATTTTTATTGGCTATGCCGGCTACTATTTGCTGCGCAAAAATTTCGCCTTTGCCATCCCTTATTTACAGGAGGAAGGGTTCACGAAAAGTGAATTAGGCTTTGTCCTAGCGGCAGTCTCCATTGCCTATGGATTTAGTAAATTCATCATGGGGATGATCTCTGACCGCTGTAACCCTAGATACTTTTTAGCGACCGGACTTTTTCTATCCGCTCTCATCAATATCTTATTTGTCTCATTTCCATGGGTGACATCCAGTGTATGGATCATGTTTTTATTCATGTTTTTAAACGGCTGGTTTCAGGGAATGGGCTGGCCGCCATGCGGACGTACGATGGCGCATTGGTTTTCTATTAGTGAACGAGGAACGAAGATGTCCATTTGGAACGTCGCTCATAATATCGGCGGGGGAATCCTTGCACCGCTCATTACATTAGGCATTGTGCTGTTTGCTACTTGGAAAAGTATCTTTTTCTTCCCTGCCATCACTGCCATTATTGTTTCTTTCGTCATCATTCTTCTCGTACGAGACACGCCGCAATCTGTTGGTCTCCCGCCAATTGAAGAATATCGAAATGACTATCCAGCCCAGAAATATGAAGATCAGGAAAAAGAATTAACAGTGAAGGAAATCTTGTTTAAATATGTACTGAACAACAAATTCCTTTGGTATATCGCCATTGCCAACATCTTTGTTTATTTCGTCCGTTATGGCGTCGTTGACTGGGCACCAACATATTTGACGGAAGCAAAAGGTTTCTCACCAGAGAATTCCCGCTGGTCTTATTTCCTTTATGAGTATGCCGGCATACCAGGCACACTATTGTGCGGATGGATCAGTGACCGCTTCTTTAGAAGCCGCCGCGCTCCAGCAGGCGTGATCTTTATGGCAGGTGTTCTCATTGCTGTACTCATCTATTGGTTAAACCCAGCTGGCAATCCAATGGTCGATAACATTGCACTCATCAGCATTGGCTTTTTGATCTATGGGCCTGTCATGCTCATTGGACTGCAAGCAATTGACCTCGCCCCTAAAAAAGCAGCTGGCACCGCTGCCGGACTAACAGGTTTCTTCGGTTATATTGGTGGCTCTGCCTTTGCCAATGCGATGATGGGTGTTGTTGTTGATCACTATGACTGGACAGGAGGCTTCATTTTACTCATCAGTTCATGTGTGCTTGCCATCGTTTTCCTTGCAATGACGTGGAATACAGGCAAGCGGGTAGAGACAGCTTAATAAAACTCACATAAAAGATTTATATCCACCCAACATGCTCTTTACATCTATTTTTTATGATAGAGGCAGTTACCGTAAAAGGAGGATAAAAAATGAAGAAAAGTAGATTTCTTTCTTTTGTGTTACTCTCTTTTGCTTTGCTGTCTTTTGCGTGGGTGCCGACAACCATATCGGCACACGAAAATCTTTTATCTCCAGATCTTATCCTAACCGTTGCACATCGCGGAGCATCAGGGTATGCACCAGAGCATACCCTTGCTTCCTATAGACTCGCCACAAAGATGAATGCGGATTACCTCGAACTCGACGTTCAAATGACAAAAGATGGACACCTCATCGTCATGCATGATGAAACCGTTGACCGGACAACAAACGGAACAGGCTGGGTCAAAGACCTCACACTTGCCGAAATCAAACAGCTCGATGCTGGGGCATGGTTTAACGAAGCCAACCCCGACAAACAAAATGCCAACTATATTGGACAGCAAGTCCTCACATTAGATGAGGTATTGCGCTATTTCGGCAAACGAGAGAATTATTATATTGAAACAAAAAAACCAGACCTTTACCCGCAAGTGGAAGAAAAGCTATTGGCCACCTTAAAGAAACATCATCTTCTCGGAAAACATACGAGAAAAGGGCAGGTCATCATTCAATCCTTTAGTCAAGACAGCCTGCTAAAACTACAAAAACTTGCCCCTCACCTTCCGAAAGTACAGCTCTTAGACAGAGCCCAAATGACGGCCATCACAGACGATCAGCTCGACTTCATCAAAACTTACGCAGTGGGTATCGGACCGAATTTTAGAGCATTAACTCTTGAGAATGTGCAGCAGGTCAGAAGCCACGGGCTCCTTCTTCATCCATATACAGTAAACAGCGAAGCAGACATGACCCGTCTTCTGCAATATGGCGTCACCGGCCTTTTCACCAATTTTCCAGATGTCTTTCAGCGTGTAAAAGCCTCGCTGTAAACAACAAAAGCCTTGCGGTGAACCGCAAGGCTCTTTATTATCTCACTATTTGATCAGCTGATGCTGTTTGGATCGGTTTCCGCTTTCCAATACCAAATGCATAAAAGCTAAGCGCCACTAAAGCCAAGAACACAATCCCTACAATAAGAGAAATACGCGTATCTTGATTAAAATACATAAACACAAGGACCAACAACAAAAAACCAATCGTGACATAATTAGAGATTGGGGCAAGCGGCAGCTTAAATGGATGACCATCAAGTGCTGCACCCTTTACCTTTCGAAAACCAATATGACTAATCAAAATCACAAACCAAGGCACCATACCTGGAAGTACACTCGCACTATACACATAGACGAAAATATTTGGAGGAGAAACATAATTCAGGACAACTCCTACCGCCAAACCAACAAGCACAGCGATTGTACCAAAATACGGCACACCGTTCTTTGAGATTTTTGTAAAGAAGGCTGGCGCCTGTCCATTCATACCTAACGTATAAAGCATACGCCCCGCACTGAAAATACCACTGTTACAGCCAGACATAGCTGCTGTAATCACGACGAAGTTAATAATACCAGCAGCCGCTGTAATACCGATTTTCGCAAACGTCGCCACAAATGGACTGCCAAGGGTATTCAGCTGATCCCAAGGATACACTGTCACAATGACAAAGATCGCACCAATATAAAAAATCAAAATACGCCAGATGATACTTTGAATTGCACTTGTCAGCGTTTTTTGCGGATTTTTTGCCTCACCTGCCGTAATCCCGATCAGTTCAACCCCTTGATAGGCCGCAATGACAAGAGACAGCGCAAAGAAGAAGCCACTCATTCCACCCGTAAAGAAACCGCCATGCGTCCAAAGATTAGACAAACCAATAGCTGTTCCACCATTTCCAAATCCAAAGAAAATAATGCCTAGACCCGCAATAATCATCAAGATAATCGTCACAATCTTGATCATCGCAAACCAAAATTCAAACTCACCGAAAGATTTCACTGAAATTAAATTAGCCGCACCTAAAATGATCATTGCAATCAAACCTGGAAGCCAAGCCGGTAATTCCGGGAACCAATATTTCATATACGTTCCGACGGCAATCATTTCAGACATCCCGACAATGACCCACTGGAACCAGTTACTCCAAGCGGTCATATACCCCGCAAGCGGATGAATATATTGATGTCCAAATGTAGCAAACGATCCAGTACTCGGTTCAAGATATAACATTTCTCCCATGGCACGCATAATAAAAAAGATAAAGACTCCACACACCGCGTACGCAAGGAGTACCGACGGACCTGTCCATTGAATGGCACTGGCTGATCCCATAAAAAGACCAACACCAATCGTACCGCCAAGTGCAATCATTTGAATATGACGCGAACTTAACCCTCTCTTTAATCCCTTTTGAACCACTTTTCTTCCCCCCTCATCAACATAAAACATAAAAAAATCAGAATGTTCATTCTGATTACGAATCATCAATCTATTGATGTATATTATCATAATAAATCTACCCTTAAAAAACAATTGTTTTTTTGAGGGAAACACTATTTTCCTAATATTCCGAAATTAAAACCCCTTCAATTTTGTTATTTACATATAAAGAATTTAGTAATCTAGCATCACTAAATATATTTTTAAACATGACCTTCTTCTACTAAGTGAAGACAGAACAATGATAAATAAAAAAAGACAGAATCATTTTGATGGTAGTCGACTTACCAGCACCATTTTTTCAGACCCTGTGTCAAAGCTTTTCTTTACTTGTAAATCAAGTTCTTGAACTGAAAAGTCTTTGAATCGTTTTGAAACCTCTTTGAATTCAATTACATGTTCCACTCATCTCACTCCCCATATAAGAACCTTAATAACTGCTGCAATTCATCAAAAGATAAGCCTAATTCCTTGCCGTTTGTGACAACCGCTCCAAGCTGTTCCTCAATCACCTTCAATTTTTTCTCTCTCATGACCTCTAGGTTTTGCTCCGCAACAAATGATCCCTTACCGACAATCGAATAAATAAATCCTGCCTTCTCTAACTCTTCATATGCTCGCTTTGTTGTGATGCCACTGATTTGTAAATCCTTCGCCAGCTTTCGAATAGACGGCAATGCCGCGCCTTCCGCCAGCTCCCCCGTCAAAATCATCGATTTGATTTGATTCGTAATTTGCTCATAGATGGGCTCCTTAGAATGGTTTTAAATTGTAATCTGCATATAAAAACCTCTTTTTTTCTGATAGTTGGAACAAAATAATGTATATACAATATATACACACTAAATTACTTTTAAAAACGTTCTCTTCACTTTTTGATGGCATAGAACTAACAAACCGCACAGCCCTTAAGCTATGCGGTCAATCATATAAAACGTTTTATATCCAATACATCCAGCTTCCCATGAGCCATTCCACCGGACCTCTTCTCCATTTTTTCAAATAGAGATAGCTGATGAACAGCTGTGCTGTGTAAAGCCCGACAGCGAGCATCAGTCCCCACATTGACCCCATCTGTCCAAATAGACCAAGTCCATAAGAATTGAAAATCGTTGCACAAATGATCGACTGCGCCAAATAATTTGATAGAGACAAACGGCCCAGCCCTGCAAGCCGTAGCACGATTTTTGTTAACAAACCAAATTACTAACCATCATAAAACCATAAATAAAGGGTTTCAAAAGGAGAGGAATTAAGTTATTATGTGCAAAAAGGGAAAAAGGGGATATTATGTTAATTTTGAAGCGTTTTGTATATGGTTTTATTATTTTTTATTCCATATTTTTAAGCACCCTCTTTATATACAGATTTATAAATGGAGGGACAGGAGATAGTAATGAAATTTTCGTATATATTATTTTGCTACTATCGTATATACCATTGCTCACCATTATTAGTTATTTTATATTTTCTTATACTTTTGGTTACTTCAGATTAAATCCAAAGCTTAAAATCTTTATTGTTGCTATATTAACATCTATCTTCATTAGCTTTTTTCTAGAAATACAACTTAATGACCTTTTTTTTACAATCAATTCTTTCATTTCTGCTTTCATCATGAGCTTAATTTTACCTATTTTTAAAAACAACCTCACTAAAACCAAGTGAGGTTGTATCTTTTTATATCTTGGAATTTATGCTCATTCTAGCAGAAGGTGCTACAGGAAACAGATACTCAAATCCCTTATTAGATGCCTTAAAAAGGGTGATACTAACATCTGTATACGGAATATATGCATACATTTCGTGACTTGGAGCTTGGTCTCTTGAGCCACTGACAGTAATTCTTCCATTTTTGTAAATGACAATGCCTGCTCTATAATTAATAGATGGTGTAACAAAACCAAAGTCATTAAAACCTACTGTTGCATCATGATCAATGACATAATAATTCATATTTTTATCTTTTTTTCCCTGTTTAAAAATAATATTTTTATCTGTTGGTTTCTGCTGTTTTTTAAATTTTCCGTTCTTATCATAAAGCCTTGTATAGTTCACATTCTTTTTGAATGTTGTTTTCGACCCATTTTTTGTAAATCTAACAGCCGTTTCAACCATTGTTCGATGAGTACCATTAGAAAAACTAAACGATCTATTATCCCCACCAAACTTATCTTTAGATGTTATTCCGCTAATTATCGAAGCAGCTGGTGCATATTTAGTTGGTATAAATGTCCGGTAATTCACACCTACTTGATTCGGATAATAATCAACAGGAGGTGTATATCCTGATGTACTCATCTTATCACTTTCTGGAATTTTAATAACTTTAATATATTCGTAAGGTCTGTAGTAATATGATTTAGCATCTGCAAAACTAATTGTTTGACCTCTATTACTCAACTCCGAATTAATTTCTTTGATTTCGGAATCACTTAATCTGTGATACACCACAAACTTATATGAATATGTTTCACCACTTTTAATTTCTAAATCTTTAAAACCATTACTGGCATCTTTCGAGATAAGCTTATCATCTTTATATAGTTCTATTTTTCCACTAAAATTATCATTAACATTTCCTCTTAATTTTAAATTGATCGAGTTATCGATAATAGTACTATCTATGTAGTCTTCATCATTCAAAGGATTTGCTACATCTTTTTCATCATTTGAATTCATCAGCTTCATCTTTTTATTAGCCAATGTTTTTGTATCTACTTTTATTACATCAATCTTTTTGCCTTCTTTAAACCTTAGAATGTCATATTCTATAGGAGTATTTTCTTCTAAACCTTTATGGGTAAATTTAGGCTCTACACCTTTCCATAATAACTCACCATTGGAATATACCTCATAATTATCTCCATTATCTTCCCAATTCAGATCAATTTCATTCACTCTGGATTTAACATTTACTTGTGATGGTTCTAGTTCCTCTGCTTTTAAATCTTGAACAAAAAACAGAAACGAAAAAGAAATTACCGCTAAGAAAATTAACTTATAGTTCAAAAGAATCCCTCCCTTAAACAAAACTAACATATAATAATTTACAATACAATATTTTGTATAAATTTAATTTTTTTACTTTTGAAAATATGGATTTTACCCCTTGGTCTTGATGAAACGATATTATCCCCAATACACCTATCTTCCCATGAGCCATTCCAAACAATGCAAACGGATCAATCATCATCTTACCGAAAAGAAACCCAAGTATCGGCATAAGCATAATGATCATGATCGCCTTAATAATGGTGACAATCATCATATCAACTTCAATCGTAATCCGTCTCAACAAAATCCCCCCATACGCACCCTTCGCATACACATCGATTAATAAATCATCATTTCCATAAACAAAGTTCATCATGGATGGCACAACGACTAATGACAAAATACCTAATACACCTTGCCCATATAAGCGTTGTTTTCACCTAGCTACCCATACACATCTTCAAGAAAAACGTACAAGCTCCATAATAAAGAAGAATATCACTATTCCAAATAAATATTTATGAAGTATACCAAGCACAATGAGACCAAAGCTACGGCGGACGACGATGGCATTCGTATTCAGCCCCTTCGACTGCGTTGATTCAATCAGCTTGACCAAAGAGTATCCAAACAAAAATGAAAAAATCAAATAAAACGACCCCTGCTACAAAATTTCCGTCACAAATACCCCAAACTCCTGTTCCCACAGGCTCGAATCAACCTTTTTCTCAAAATCATAATCCTATTGAAAATTAAGCATATTCACGATCATCAAAATACCTAATAAACTATTAATTAACTCAACCCTAGATCCCTTCAACACAACAGCTCCTTCGAAAAAAAATAAAAATAAAACTTCCAAACTTTTTAAAAATTGGTTCATATCCCTATGAGAAAGGATACGTTTTCAAGTAAATTTAATAAAAAACCTAGAATATACATTCTAGGTTTCATACGAATGAATTGATGAATGATGACTTTCTTCTTTCCTCATCACACGCTTCAAATAAAACAAAATCCCCAATCCGAACAAAATCAACGTCAGCTCCCAGTCTGCTGAAATCGGCAACCATTTCAGCATCATGAGAGTCAGCAAGACAGCTCCCACACCTGCGAAAAAGACCGCATTTCTTTTTCATTCTTTGTTTGATTGAAACAAAACGCTCTCCTCCATAACCCTTATTAAGATTGTTTTTCTAACTTTTTCAATATCTTCTCCCAGCCGGTATCTCCCATTTTTCGATCTACTAATTGCCCCTCTTCATCCATTAAACAAAAGCTAGGCAATCCTTGCACCTTATATTTTGTGACGATCTCATAATCTTGATCCAAAATAATTGGAGCTGTGATATTCTTTTCTTCCGCATACGTTGAAACAACGTCTATTGATTTTTCTTCCTCCGTATACGGCACATGAACACATGTTACATTGATTCCTAGCTGATTCACACTTTGCAAAACATCCTTTGTTAACTCTTCACAATGAGGACAGTTGATCGACCAAAAATAAAGGAGTTGGATACGACCTTCTGACGAAAGCGGTTGATCTGAACGTCGAATCCAAGGTAGATGATCAGGCCATTTAAACAGTTGAGTCTCCATTTACTCATCCTCCTTTTCTTTTAATTGAAAAGCAATGATTTTCCCTAATGCCTCCTCTGCAGCAAACGGTGCGACATTCCCAGAAGGATTCTCCTGTTCGTGTTTTAAACACTCGTACATGTTTTTTTCAATTTTTGACGGATCAATCCAAGAAATACACCACGATGCCCAAAAACAAGTAGGGCCTTCATAACGCTTAGCCAACGGAATGAGAAACGGTAAACTAGGCTGACCAATCCTCATGAGTGAGATCGCAGCCGCCATTCTCGTTTCCTCCTCTTCACTTTCTAGTAACTGTGCAAGTGACTCTGCGGCTTCTCCTGCATCTGCTCCAAACTCACCCAGTACAGCCGCTGCAATATTCCTTAAAGACCCCTCTTCTTTCAAGGCTTCAACAAGGACTGGAACTGCATCTTTCCCTGACTTTTTCAATTCTCCCATCGCTTGAACGATCGTCACTTCATTTGTATTGACTAAATGTTGAACTGAATTGTATAACTTATCTTCAGGTTTCATTAAAATCAACTCCCCTTATTAATTGGTCGCACGGAACCGATAACAAACAGCACAATACAGCAACCCAATTATGATGAATGTAATCGTTGTATACCAGCCATCAGTGAAAGCATGAATCCCTATTAAACTAAGAGCACTTATCACTACTGCGATGAACAACGATCGATAATATACAACCATTGATAATCTCGCTTCTCGTCTCAATGGTTGAGTGAAAGCAAACAGCCTTGTGGCCAAAAACCATATATAAAGTCCTACCCCATACATAGACCAATAAAATAAATCAACTACCTCATTGAAAAGAAGAGAGATGAAGTAGACAATATATAACCATATGGTCTGAAATCCCTCCAATATAAGGATTTTTTGATAAAGGGCACCTGGAAAAAGGTACAGCACGCCTGTTTGTGCATGCCTTACGATTCCAGCATAATATGAACTCAGCATAACTGATGCAAGAATGATGACATTGAATAATATCAGCCATTCTGAAAAAAAAGAAAGCACCACATAAAACAGACCAATCAGTAGCATGGTAGACAAAAAGTGGAAGGTGATGTATTTTCTGATCAACAATAATTCTAGCCACAGGAAAGCCCAGTTGCCGGTTAATTTTTTTCCCCCCCACCATGTGTTGCTCTTTTTTTGAAGCATCTGATTTGAATGGATTTGTTTTCCTTCAAATTCTTCCCAAAACTCCGCCTCTTTGACTAACGACTCCTTCATCTCCAAACGGTTGCAAGCCAGATAAATAGTCACCAAAGATAAAGCCATAACCCCGAGAAATATAAATAAATAGAGAAGTGAGACCGTTTCAAACATACGCCCAACATGATTCATAAAAGAATCGGCTTCGCTTAAAAACGAGAAGCGTTGCAGGATAAATCGACTCAAAAAAAGCAATAAATAACAGCCAAACATCATCAAAAAAATAAACAAGTAGATTCGTTTGTACGCTTTAATGGTTCTAGCAGAAGAAACAGCAATCATCCATGTTTCAACCATGAGTAACATGCCAGTCAGAATTAAAGATTTCCCGAGTAGAAAAGGATATTGTTGTGTAAAGAAAAAAATAAGAAAATCCGTAAAAATGGCAGAGACAATAAGTAGAGCACTTCTCCAAAAAATGTGATACATCCATACACTCATCACCACTGTCCATAGAGAAGCACCATTCCCATATAACCAAATGATATCGTTCATTTGACTAGGTAGCCGATTCGAAAACAAACCAAATCCAGTATAGAGAATAAAAAGAAAAACAATCATCCAACCTGCTACACTAGAATCCCAACTACCCATGCTCAAGACGGCACTGAGCTGAAAACCAATCGCTCCAACTAAAAGCAACAATATGAGTAAAGGCATTTTCTTTTCTTGGTTTTTGCTGATAAAACGCCTTTTGGACTTGGTCCATAAAAGAGAAATCGTATTATTCACTTGACCACTCTCCCAGAAGTTGGATCACTTCTGACCTCCATCTTATTTGCTCTTCTTTCAATTGAGGAACAAGAATACTTTTCATGATTTCACCGTCTCGAATCAGAATCACTCTGCTAGCTGTATCAAGAACGAATTCCAAACTATGAGTAGACACAAGAACAGAGCCACCATCACAGCTTTTTTGTTTCAACCAATGCGATAGCCATTGTTTTGAAGGAATATCTAATCCCACAGTAGGTTCATCCAATAAAAAGAGTGAAGCATCTTGAACAATCGCTCCTGCTAAGACGACACGTTGTTTTTGGCCTCTCGAAAGCCTCCCGCACAGTTCGTTCATCTTATTCTCCATATTTACTTCTGTCAATGCTTCATGTACTTTTTCTTTTATATGCTTTAAGCCTTTATGATATCCTCTTGCACGAAATTGAACATGTTCAGCAACCGTTAACTCGGGATACAAATACGGTTGATCCGGAATAAGTGCCACTTGCTTTTGAACATGAATATGACCAGGGGGAGAACCCTCTATGAGAATCTCCCCTTGATCCGGTTTATATAGACCCGTCAAACACCGAATCGTTGTTGTTTTACCAGCACCATTAGGTCCAAGCAGTGCAACGACTTCTCCCCGCTCGATGGAAAATGACAAATTCTCTATCCCATCACCGTTGCTATATCGTTTGCTTACGTTCTGTACCTCCATGAATGGCATGAAATCTCTCCTTTATATTAGAGTGATGTTTGCTGAGACTTTTTCGTATGTATATACCTTTGAAGTTTAAATTGCCATAAGGGCATACAAACAAGTACAAGATTATGAATAAAATGTGCGACCAATACACAAATAAAACCATATTTTACGAAAAGGAAGCCAAGGAAACATCCGAATACAAAAAGATGCATCCATCGAATCCATCTAGGATCATACCCTGTGACTTGATGCATGATAGCCCACAACAAAGATGAGAGTAAAATTGACAACACAATACTTTCACTTAACCAAAATAGTAAGGAAATGATTAAAAGTCGATAAATCACTTCTTCCCCAATAGAACTCTGCAGACTCATATTTAACCCTTGTCTTAAGGTAAAGCCTGATAAGAACATGCTTCTATTCGATAACTCTGGGGAAATGCGCAAATGATTTCGGCTCTCTAATAAATAAAAAATAAGAGATGTGATCCCTAAACTGATTAATCCGGCACCAAACCCTATAAAAAACTGACCACCGAACTGATCTAACCCATTCCAATTCAATTCATTCGCAAGCGCCTCTCCTGCCAATGAACATACAAATACTACAAATCCTGTAAGTAATCCTGCAAGAAGTGTTGATATGACCCCAAGTAAACGTACCGTACTCACGCTCATTCTTGCATCGTAAGCATTTACAATTGTCAACTGTATATCTTCCTTGATCGTAAGAGATTGTACAAAAACGATGCATAAACCGAGTATAAGGCTAAGCATGATTTGAGTTTGAACTTCCATCAATACTAAGACGAGAATCGCCATCACCATTGCCGCAGCCGACCCCAACATACCTGAAATGCCAAAAGTAGATTCTACTTGTTCATCTCGTATCACTTTATTCATCTGATCTGTTAGAATCTCTACATCTGTTCCTATATAGGTGATAACACCAGCTTGCATTTCAACCGTCAGCTTCAGCCGAACATCTTCCTCTTCTGTAAGATACCAATACGTTTGAATTTCGCGAAAGTCCTCTTCCTTTGAACCTGAACCAGTTGTTTTTGCCTTCGTCCATAGTCCTTTAGAAGATCGGGTTAATTGCTGCTTTAATATTTCCGGTGATAATTGTTCAGTTTTTTTAGATAGTGATTTTTGACTCACATCTGCATAAAAGAACGTCACTTCACGTCTAGCATTCACTCCTACAACAAATGATTGGTGTTGATGGACAAAGCGAACTCGCCATGATTCAACCAAACCTAGATCGTGAAGTATGCTTCGATTTTTCTTCAGTAACCCTAAATGATGGAGTTTGTTCACTGTCTCATGATCGTACCAATAGACTGAATAAACATCCCATTCATCAACATTGACTCCTACAAATTCTTTGATAAATTCAATGCTGATTTCTCTTGCTTCACGTTTATCTAAAAGGTTTGACTCAATGGTCGACGTTTTATACTTAAGAAATAGCACAATCCCTATCAACCCAAGCCCACCCCAAAAAATGAATGTAAAGCTACTCATTTGCGATTCCAGCTTTCATTTCGTTTTGAAAAGGCAAATCTGGTTCCGATAATTCAACTTTCCCTATGCATTTGCAGTTTTTCGCTTCACACTTTAATTGTAATAGACGTGCGGGTGAACCAATATCAAATAGATGATCATGTAATATATGGCCTAGAGAAACATCTTCCAATTGACAAGGCGTTACATAGCCGTCCGCTCTTATATACCAAGCTAAGTAGCCAGGCGTACAAAAATCAGTCGTAAAAGAACTCTCTTCATGCCCCCAATCAATTATATTCAAGTGATTCCCCCATTTATGACGTGCTTGCTGTAATTGACTTTGAACACGCTGTTCAAAGTCACTGTCCAGCGCTTTATAATTTTTTGTTGCACGCCCAACAGACAATGTTTTCCCAGCACGGAAAATTGAAGCATTCGCATTTGCACAGTGATCAATAACCTCTGATACTTGGTCTGCATTCATTTCGTTAATGGTCATTGCAACAATGACAGGTACTTGAGCTTCTGCCAAATGTTTGATCGTTTGCATACTCTCATGATAAGCACCTTTTCTACCTCTAAGTGAATCATGCGTATCACTCATGCCATCAATGCTAATTTGTACAGATACATTTCCAAGATGACTAAGCAATTCTATTTCTTCACGTCTCCAGTTAAGTCCGTTGCTAAAAACATTAACATTTGTAAACAAGCAACTGGCAGCCATAACGATTTCTTTAAATCCTTTTATTAATTTTGCTTCTCCTCCAGTTAAAGTAACATCTGCTACGCCTTGCGCTGCTAACTTTTGCATCACCATGATCCACTGTGAACGATTTAATTCGTTCGGATAGGGCTTGCCTGAACTGGCATAACAAAAGGAACAGCCTAAGTTACAAGCATTGGTTAATTGCAGAGTGCAGCTAACAGGCATATAGGTCTGCAGCGACCCAGAAATTTGAATCGGTCGATCCAACAAACCCTGTGTCCATGCTTCTGTAAAAGGGTGAGCACTCAGTTCTTCTCGAAGCTGATCTGCAGTCAGTTCTTCCTTTTTCACAATTTCCCAAATACGTGCGGTTTTGGCCAGATCTTTATTTTTGGATAATAAAAATGCCAGTTGAGCACCCCTTCCGCTTAGTCTAAAATAATACATCGACTTCCTATCTATCATGACAGCTCCATGAGGCTGTAAATGGATGGCTAGTTCAGGTAAATCGTAATCTACTACTTGATTATTTGACATAAATAGACACCCCTTTTTGAAGTATAAGGAGTTAGCAAAATATGCTCAACTCCCTATGTTAGCATTAAAGAGCCCGCATAGCAGGATGTGGTAGAACACAAACACGTGTCATGGCAATACTTTTTGAGGCCCAGCACCCCATACATCCAGCCGCCTTCACAATGGAAGTACCACCTTGACGCTTAAGGGCTTTTTTACTCACAGATTCCCATTCTTTTTGGTTTCTTTTCATAAGTAAAACCTCCTCTTAAATTTTGCATAGTGTCAATAGACCCACCTACCATGCACCCTGATATTACCATATGAAAGGTGTCGAAGTAAGGGGAATTTTGCTATTAATTCTAAAAAAATACTTATTAGGAAAAATATATAAATGGTAATGAGAGATTGAACAAATAAAAAAGATTGGACAGCAATATCCAATCTTTTCGTCTCAGCTTTTCTCTATATGGTGGTTTTGAAACAATCCTCATTAGAAAGAATGTGATATTAATACTCAATTAGATTTATCAATATTGTTTTTTTATCGTAAGTAATATTCTTTATCACCCCAATTGCATTGGGTACTGTAAGATTATTTCCCTTTAAGCTCTTGATCTTAAATTTTTCGTCTAATGCAATTTTTGCTAAATCTACTTCCAGTGCTTCCCGATTCTCTTTAATTCATTTATTTACTTTAAATGATCTTTTTTCGCCATAAAAACACCCCTTTAGACAATCATATCCAAAGGGGTAAAACGGTACAACTTTATTTCTAATCTAGTTGAAAAGTGACAATAAAGTTATTTAATTTTAAAACCTCAAACAAGCATAACCTCGTTATAAATTTAGGACAGGGGAAAATAAAGTTGTTTAATTTTTAATAGAAGATACTTCACTGTACTAAGAATACAACAATAAAGTTGTTTAAATCTATAAGTTGCTCCATAATGAATAATCTACTGTTTAACAATCTTTTTTATAAAATATAAGGGTTATTTTAGTTCAATTTCTTACAAACACCTGTTTTGATATAGCCACCCATTTCATATAGATAACAATTACGTTCCTCTTCTAAAATTGTAACTAATCCCCAATTAGTAGCTTTAATAATAATTTTCTCAACTGAAATAATAGCTCTGAGCTATACCTTTACTTTGGTGGCATCATCAATAAATAAGACAAGGTACACCTGCTTATTCTTCCTGTTGGGACCGATCGGAAGAAAAGGCCCATACTTTATATCCGATTGCCAAAGACTATTGCCGAAGCGTTTCTGAAACCTGGGGGCAAGCTGTGCCAAAGCTGGTATACATTCGCATTTGGTGGAACTGTAGCCTCGTTCGGTCAGTTTCTCCTGTAATGTGTTCCGTTTCAAGTGTCCGGGCTGTGCTTTTCCTTCCCACTCCAAAATCTGAATGGTTTGGCTTACACTTCGACCCAGCACTTCTCTTCTTAGAAGAATGGCTTCTTCCAATAGGTGAAGAGGTACAGCCTTCTTTATCTGTTTCACGGTTTTACTTTTGGGTTTTAGCCCCTAGCATCCTTCAGCTGTTCTGTCATTATTTATAAGGTGCATTTCATAATAATTATTTGCCTGAAGTTTCAATAATAAAAGGTTTTATTAGACTCGTAATACCTATATGCTTTACTTACTGAATTTTTCTGTATAATGTATTAACTGGTCTGTAAAAGCAGCAATCCTCTTATGAATATCACCTGAATTAATTACATAAGTATCACCTTGCATAATAAAATCACTGTTACAGGTGGAAATTTGCATTGGAATTGCTAATCCTAATAATCCCCTAACGACAATTCGTAAGTGGTCTAAAGGCTGAGTGCTTCGTAATCCTCCGCCGTTGGCTACAATACCAATTGGCTTATTCATCAAAATATCCATATTTAATATATCGAGTGCATTTTTTAAAACTCCTGAATAGGAATTATGATAATTTGGAGACCCGATAACTAATGAGTCGGCATCTGTAGCTAGCTTCACAAATTCTTTTACTATAGAACTTGGGTGTTGTCCTGGAGAATGATGAAATTTGGGATCAACAAAAGGAAGGGGTTGTTTTTGTAAATCCCACACAGTTATTTCACATCCTTTTTTTTGCAATTGCGAACCTATTTCTGTAACTAATGCAGTGGTATGTGCAGGTTTGGCTGGGCTCCCAGATATTAAAAAAACTTTTAACATGATAAATACCTCTTTCATATAAAATTAATAACTTGATGACTGATAAGCTATCTCTGTTGTATCCGATTTACTTATGCTTCTATACCATAAGTATGAAAACAAACCAGTGGTTATTAAAACGTAAATAGTTATAAATGTAAAAGATATAAATAAGGAAAATGCAGATAATATACCTCCGACGATTAAATACGCAAATGCATCTGCGATATTCCCTATACTAGATCTTACTGCCATTACTTTTCCTAACATATTATTCGGAGTTCTCAACTGTAATAATGTAGTCATGGTTGTGCCAGATATTGTACTTCCGAACCCAATAATTAATGCAGCTAATATAATGTACTCTATGCTACTTGTTAAACCGAGTAGAAAAAACGCCACGCCCCTTACAGCATATCCTGAAAAAATCCATATAACGGGACGCTTAACCTTTCTAGTGGCAAGCCAAAATGAAGATATTGTAGATGAAAAAGCAATAGCTGATAATATATAGCCAAACATGCTACCTTCAGTCATATTCATTGAACTTAAAATCTTCGGTATTCCAAGTTGAATTACGCCTACTCCAACTAATAATTGCGATGCAAAAGCTAACATTATTATTGCAATACCTTTATTCTTATAGCTCATAAACTTAATGCCTTTCCACGCATCTTTTAAAATTGAAGTTTTTTCGCTGTCCATCTCCTGTTTAGTCTCAGGAAATCTTACACCGAAAATAAATAAAGCAGATAAAAAATAAGTTATGCTGTCGATATACAACAGTTGGGAAACATTGAAATCAAAAATTAAAAGCATGCCCCCTAAGGTAGGACCCAACATCATTCCTAAATTCTGAGTTGAACCAATGTATGAATTAACTTTGTTAAGTTGCGTCTTATCTTCCACTAGTAAAGGAATACTAGCTTGGATTGCCGGATGAAAAAAGGCTCTAAACGCGGTTATTAGAAAACTCACTATAACAATTTGTTGTACAGTCAATATATTTAAGTCATATGCTACTGGTATTGAAAGTGATAAAATACCACGAACAATATCGCATAAAATCATCAATTTCTTCCTGTCTACACGATCACTAATAACCCCAGCGAAGACACCTATAAAAAAATACGGAATGATAGATGTGAAAAGTATAGCTCCTGCCCCAAAAACAGAATCAGTGTACTCAAATGATAAAAGAGTAAGAGCTAACGTATATATAGCTGTACCAAATATAGACGTTGCGTCCGCGGCCCAAATCAATTTTAGATTTCGGTTCATAAAAACCCCCCCTAGTTCAATTGGTGAAATTAACCTCTATGAATTCCTCTGATAGAATGTCGTTTATAAACGACTTAAAGCTCATATTTAGCTCTAAACTTGATTTTGTGTAGTGGCCTGTCCGGTCAATATCTCTCACTAGTTGTGATATTGAGTTGTGATTTTGAGGATTGTAATAAACCCACATATTTTCAAACCAAATCTCAATTGAATTGGAATTATCTTCCAAATAAAATAACCATTCTCGAACAACGCCTTTGAATAAAATTTTGTTACATGGGTCGCATTGAATACCCCAATAAATATATAAATCGTCCCCAAGTGTTATCAAACTTTGTACAATTCGGTAAGATAGTCCTTTTTCTCGAATTAAGCTTTCTAATGTTGGAAAGTTTGGATTGGTTCCAAAGGCTGTTTCTTGTAAAATTAAGGCGCATAATGATGATCGTCTGGGTAGCCGAGTGATTATTGCTACGCCATGGAAATTAGCTTTAATTATCTTGTTATCTATTGTTACTTGTTCTCTTTGTATAGTCCGCGGAGTCTCTATGTTGCTAAATTTTTCAAAATATTTCTCTTTAATTACATTGTTATTTGGAGTAACTATACTAATGCCTACAAGGTACCCTCTATCTTTTATTTGGGGGGTTTTAAAGACTTTAATAATTCTCCGCTTCATTTCTATTTCCAGGTTTGTCATATGCTTTTCTTCATTGGTCTTAAGGTGTGGTTTCCATCTGTATGCAAGCAAATGTACTATGGATTCTGTCATGGTTTTTTCACTAAAAAAAGAAATATGGTACAGCGTGTACCATCCTTCATACCTAACGCTTTCTAACATACCTTTAGTGAGGATTTCAGGTGGTAGTTCTTTTGGTATTAAAAGGCGACCTATCCCCTGACAATCTATTCGGATCAGTAAATGATACCTCTTAGTCAAAGGTGAAGAAACAGCTGTATAATAATTAGAATTATTTCTTATTATTATAGGTGAAATAAGACCCGTTTCAGTATTGGTGTGATTGGATAAGTTCTCTACGGTATCCTCTTTATGATTTTTTATAATAGACTTTTTTGTGGAAATATACCTTATATTTGGATTGCTAATTGAATTACAAAGATAAAGACCATTTTCATAAGATATCTCTTTTATTATTTTTTGTTGCCAATCTTCTATATCTCCGAGTATTAATTTGTCTGATTGGTTGATGTACAGATTATTTATATACTTTATTCTCGTTTGTAAATCTTCTGCTGAACGATGGTAATTAATATGTAGCTTGATTAGTGCCTTATTAAACTCTTGCAAAGTTATAGGATATTCTAAACATGAAATGATTTTTTCTATATTGCATTTCTTTGCTTCGGGTGATATTGAGTCAAGTGTTAAAACACCGGCGTGATTATAAATTTGGATTCTGAGTGTAAATGTACCTGAAAAAGATTTTTTTACCCTTGAGTCCCAAATGTTTTTTAAAACTTCAGCGTATAATTGATGGGATTTATCTATATTTAAAAACCAGGCTCCACCTACAAAAGGGGTTTTGATATCTTTTGGTATTAAGCTTTCTCCTTGTCCAATGGTAAGAAGTTCAGTACAAAACCGTGAATTAGAATGATGATTTTCTAATAAATTCGATTCCTCGATGCAATTTAGGATATACTCCCTTTCCCAAGGGCCAATTACATTAACCGATGAAGCTTTTTTATATAAACTTAATCCTTTTTCTAAGTCGGATTTATTTATTTTGGAAATTTGACTATAACTTCCTAATATTGATCTTCCGTAATCCTTACCATTAAAAAGGAAAAAATGAAGATATTCTAATGCCTTATTTCTTTGGTTTATATTAAATTGTTTAATTTCATTCTTGATCGTATTTCTTTCCTGCTCTAAAATTTTTTCATCAATTGTGAGTTGCCAATTAAAATGGCTAAAAACAGTTTTAATGTTATTCTTTGAAACATAAAAGTAATAGTTTGTTTCATCCCTTTGAGTCTGGGCGGTTAATTTACCTTTTCCGAATTCATGCGTAGAGCAAAAAATGTGTTCTAAAAAGTGTGCCACACCAATCTTAACACCATTATATGCTGCTCCTATAGGAAAATTGATATTTACAATCCCTACATCTAAACTTGGAAGAGTTTCGATGTTCTGCTCCGTTTGGTTAATTAGGTACTTTTCCATAATAATCACCTATGTACTCTAAAGTTTTTTGGAGATTGTATTTTGGAGAAAAATTATATTCTTTGATGGCTTTTTCTATGGGTAATGGTTTATTAATTTTTGGTTGTGGCGTTTGTAAATTGTTCGTTTTTTGAATGAAATTCTTATTATAAGTTCTTTTTAAATCAAATAACAATTCTTCACCAGATGTTATTTTACCTGGACCTAAATTTACAACATCAAACTGCTTGCTTTTTTCCAAGTTACTTACGATGAAAACTGATAAATCTCTAACATCTAAAAACTCATTTGAACTTAACAAAAGGTTATCTAGTTCTATTTGTGCATCATTTGATTTAATAATTTGATTTAACGACCTGCTCATCCAATTGCCACTTAAATTTGGATTTGGACCCACTGTCCCTGTAGGTCTTATTACTAATGCATTGCATTCTGTATACTCTGTAATCGATTTAACGATTTGTTCATTGTATAGTTTTGTTGCTCCATAAATAGATAATGGTCTGGGTAGACTTTGTTCTGTTCGGCTTTCGGTGTCATTTCCATACACAGCAAGCGAGCTAATATATATTAATTTATCTATCCTCTTCTTACTACAAACAGCCTGAATAGATAACAACAGTTGACTTTCATTTAGCAAAGCTGCTCCTGAATGCTTTTTAAACGAAGGATGTAAGGATCCAGCAGCCACAATTATATTCTTAATATCATAGGAATCTATTAAACTTAATAAACTGGCACTATCATATATTGGTCTTTGTATAGCTTGTTCTGGGTTTATTTGTGTTACTGAATTGGCATAATCAAAGTCTATACGGTGCGCTTGCATAATAAAATCATGTTCATTTTTATTATTTAGTTCTTTAGCTACATGAACTCCTATTAAGCCACCTCCAATAATTAAATATCTAGCCATAGTAATTCTCCTTTACAAGTTATTTACATTAGAGTAAATTTGCTCAATTCGGTGAAGAGCTTCAAAAAACTTAGCATCTTCAACTCCGGCATTCAGTCTAACTATATGGGAACTTGTATTACCGAAAGCAGTCCCTGGCATTAGTTGCAAATTCATTTTTTGCCTAGCAAGATCAGTAAACTTCACAGCATCTATCCCCAACTCTTTTGTATCTATGCAAACATAAATACCTCCGTCAGGTGAATAAAATGGTATATTTTTGGTGGAGAAAAACTCTGCTGCACCGTTTAGCCGATTGGTGATTTTTTTTGAAAGTTTTTCAGGGTAATCGTTTAAATATTCAATGGCATATTTAGCTATTTCTTGACCGATCCAAGATGTTGACATACCTAAATTCCAGTGAATTTCCCTTAAATTTTCAATAATTTTTGGATGAGCAATTACACAGCCGATTCTAATACCTGCGATTCCATATGACTTTGATAAACTGTAAATAAAAATAGTTTGATTTGGGATTAATTCGCTTGGGCTTGTTATATTAGTGTCTCTGGTGAAATCACGATACACCTCATCTGATACACACAAAACTTTATATTTTTCACATAACTCGCACAACTTTTCTACTACATAATTTGGAGCGATATATCCAAATGGATTATTGGGGTTATTCCATATGATGGCTTTAGCTCCATTTATAAATTCTTTTTCAATTTGTTCCAAAGTTTGTTCCCAGTCTTTGTGAGGACCGATGTAATATTCGATTAATTCTATACCATACTGCTTAGCGGTTTTTCTGTATAAAGGAAAACACACATTGGGTATTAATAACCTTTGGTTTGAAAACAAATGATAAAAGGCGCTTAGCCCCATTGAGGCCCCTGCAGTTACCAATACTTGACTTACCTTTAATTCTTTATTGTATAAAGGTTGGAAGTGTCGCGACAACAATCTGCGTAATTCGTAAATGCCATATGGGTTAGTATATCCTTGCCAATCCTCTAACACCTTTGATGAAGTGAATTTTTTAAGTTTTTCACTAGGTCCTCCTATTATTTCTCCTAGTGATAGGTCGATGAGACTTAAACTGGTGTTTATCATACTGGAAGCTTCCTCCCTTAAACAGCGTTAAATTTTTTTACTAATACATAATCCACATTCATCAATAGGTAATGTTACAGAGGTAGAAAACCTATTTTCGTCTTGCACTCTTTGGAAATAGTGTTTGAAATCCTCGGAAAATTTTTCGATTACAGGGTCATGGGCTAAAACTAGTGCGCCAGGTGCTAGTTTTTCATACCAAGCGTCTATTAGTAGAGGATAATCAGCCTTTGAACCATTTTTCTCTACATCAATTAAAATTAAATCTATACTTGAGTCTTTAAAATGATTAATTCCGGAAAATGCATCTTCCGTTTTTATTTCAGCCCAATCTAGACCTACATTCTTGATGTTTTGTACAGCGCTTAAGCAAGCGTCTTTATTTATATCAAAACCAACAACTTTTTTATTTTCAGGATTATTCAACCCTCCAGCCAGCCAAAATAACGCATAACCATAATAACTACCTAATACAACTACATTTTTAATCATCCTGCTTGAAGAAGTCGCAAATAACATTCGTTCCATAATGGGTGAGATAGTGGTAGAAGGTACATTTATATTCCCTACTAAACTTTTCTTGAATGTTCCAAATTTCTCATTATCAAAGTGGGTGTCTGCAAAAAGTACATTATGTTGAACTAATTTGTTAATAATTTGTTTCATTTTTTTATCGATAGCTGGTAAGTTGGTTTGTGTTTTGGTCATACCGCATACTCTCCTGATTTTGTTGCAATGCTTTCCCCTAACTTGAATAGGTCTGTAACTAATTTTCCTTGCTCTTTAACACTAAGTGTTCTTAGGTTTCCAATAATTATTTCCTTTCTTAAAACTGTGGCCCCCATTGCTGTAAATACATTGCGTAATTGCGAGGAACCATGGACAGCATCTGCAAATTCCGCTCCTACTACTATTAGAGATACTTTTTTACCAACCAATAACTTTTTTTTTTCAGGAAAATCATATAGAGGGCCTCCGATAACATTCATAGCATTTATTACTGATCCTACAACCGATTTCCAATATGCAGGAGCCGAAATGATAATGTGTTCCGCTTCCAACATAGAATTATATAATTCATCTACACTTTCATTTTCGTATTCACTAGTATTTCTCCCGTCGAAAAATGGCAAATTTAAATTACGTAAATCTAAAACTTTATAGTTATCATAACCTTGTTCATCGAATTTCTTTTTAACGAGATTTAGTAACTCGCGCGCGGCTGATTTTGTATCTCTTCCTGGACTCGGCTTCATGCTTCCGCAAATCAATAAAGTTTTGTGACCCAATGTAATCAACTCCTTGTCAAAATTTTGCTTATTATCTTCGTATTGCTTTCATTAGTGTTGCTAATTAGGTATTCGTTCATATCTATTTCGGGTACAGCCTCAAGATCAACGGACGGGTGATAAGACGAAAGTTTAGTTTTCGGTTGTCGTAATGGCTGCTCTAATATTGATTTCCCTTCTAATTGAGTTCCAGTAATAAATAACTCTGCAACTTTATTTGGTAAGGTATGCTTGGAATTTTCGCATTTTTTTTGTAAAACAGCTATATTTTCATTAACCAAATCCATTCTAGAACTGGCTTGTAAATAACCTCTTACGAAGTCTTCAATTTGTTCAGAATTCCTGAGTTTCAAGGAGATTTCCAACCCACTTTGGAAATGTTTTATAGATTCTTCGTATTTGCCAATATCTAAATTGACGTATCCTAATGCGTAAAGAATAGTTTCGGTGTCTAGCCTATCCTTTAGGTTTAGCGCTGTCTGATAAGCTTTTTCCAAGTAGTTAATTGACTCATTTATTTTCCCGGCTTTCCAGGCCAGCATTCCGGTGCGATAACAGTATCCGTGCTCATCTCCGATCAATTTATTAAATGCGGATTTCCAAAACTCTAAGGCACTTATATAATCCTTGCGGATTTCCAAGAGAAAAGTGATATTTGATAATAAATTATATTTTAAATATAAGGAGCCGCTATCCTGTTGATTCTTAATCAACTCTAGTGCTTTTAGTTCCCTTTGAAGAACATCGTCCAAAAGCCTTTCTTTTTCATCGCCTTCTAGTTTACTTGAGGCCACAGTTTCCATAAAACTTAAGCCATTATAAATCCAACCCTTTTCTAACCGATTGCGGTTATCCGACTCATCAACAAATGTTAATGCATTATCATAATGAGTGCGTGCTACATCTAAGTTATAAAACCTCTTAACAGCTAAAAGTGCAGCTAAACATTCTACATGTGCTCTTTGTGGGCCGTTGTTAACGAAATTCAAGGCTTTTTGAAAAGCGATATAAGCTTCATCATACAAACTTAAATTAGCGTGAACTAGCCCGATAATTCTATAGATTTCTTCTGATTGTATTGATTCATTTTTTAACACCTTCTCACATGCTAAAAAGGCATTCTCGTAATTCTGAGTAATTAATGCAATAGCAGCATCTGAAATAAGGCCATTTTCGCTGCCTTCGAAGTTGTACTCTGTAAAGTCGCATTCATTGAATTCTTCCCCGGTGATTAAAGGCTCCTGCTCCGCTAACAATCTTTTAAAAATTCTACTTCGTGCCACCAGCACACTTTCTAGCATGTTAAAAGGCTCTTTCAATTCATATTTGGAGGGGATATTCCCTTTAAATCCCAAAACTAGTTTAAGTTGAGAAGAGGGTAAAAGTTTGAAAATTCTATGTAAAACCCTTAAAGAAGACCTATCTATCCATTCAGAAGCATTTAATATGATTGTCAAAGGTTTTCCTTCGTTTTTAAAAACTTCATTGACCATATCAACGACTTTATCTGCTAATTGGTCAATTAATTTTGTAGTAGCGCTTGATTCCCGGCTTATTCTACGAATAATACTATAAATTATTGAATCTGAACTCATGTCCATTCTCTTCCAGGAATTCCTTAACGTGTTATATGATTCGGTGATAATGTCCATTTGTTTGTATTCTTTGAAGGTTGTTTCCATCTTTTTAATAATTTCGCCGATTGTGTAATAAGGTTTAAAAGACCGATCATCAACCGAAAAATTTATGATGATAGAACGTTTATTATCTAAAACTAAGCTGGTATCATCTTTCATTCCGCGCACCCAAATAACAGGTCTTTCTCTAAAGTTAGATAGAGAACTAACTTTCATGTTCCTTCCCTCCAATTCTCATAAGTTTATGTAACGTTGTTTTTGTGGTGATAGAAGAAAAGGGACACTTGTTAGATGCCCCTTTTCATACACATTCGTCATATACGGTACCCTTCAAATTACCACTTAACAACTAGTTGTGCTGCTTCGATTTCTTCAGCAGTTGCAACTTCTGCTTCTTCGTTTAAGTCCTCTAAGAACTTCAAAAGATCTTGATTCATTCAGAATACCCCCCTTTCAATTTTGTTATTTTATGTAAATTCTAAGGTGTTATCTAAATATTAAAATAACAGGTGTTATCTGAATATTAAAATAACTCTTGGTGATTTTCAACCGGTCTATCCTAATTTTTGCAAAATGTAACTTTTAACCTATTTAATGTATTTTTTTGACAATTTTAACTATATTTATCCTATTTTTTAATAATTATCATAGAAATATTGCTAATTATTTGCACTTAAAATTCTTTTTTTTAAAATAGTATAATACTTACTTATAAGTTTAGATATTTAAAATAATAAGGAGGTTCTTATGAAAAATGCTTTAGTGGTGGGTGGCACTGGAATGTTATCTAATGTATCTTTATGGTTAGCTGAAAAAGGTTATCATGTTTCTGTAATTGGTAGAAACCCCGAAAAAATGAATTTATTATTAGAAAAAGGTTTAGCTCATTATCGCATCACCCCTATGTTAGTTGACTATAGAAATGATGAAGAATTAAGAAACCATATAAAATCTTTTCAAGAAAAAAATGGAAAAATTAACTTGGTTGTCGCATGGATACATTCAATTGCAGCAAATGCATTAAATATTATCATTGAAGAGATTAACGTTGATAACCAAAATTGGTCGTTATTTCACATATTGGGAAGTAGTGCTGATTTAAACGAAATAAAACGAAGAACCGTTTTGAGTGGATATAAATATCATCAAGTTCAGTTAGGATTTATTAACCAAAATGGCTTCTCTAGATGGTTAACACACGAGGAAATATCTAATGGTGTGATTAATTCAATTTTAAAAGATAAACCTTTGAGTATTATTGGTACAACAAATGCTAATAAACAACTACCCTAAGCGATGGGAGGAAATATTCCAAGATCTCGTAATGAACGCAGCCATGATTGACTGGCTCACTCACCGGCTTATCTCGTTAATATGAATCGGAAATTCCTACCGAATGAAACTGGTAAAAGCAAAAGAAGACACTCGTTTCTTCCGCATCAATGAAGTGAAATGTAATGAAGAACTTGTCGGGCAAAAGCAAAGTGGGACGTGCTCAGAAAACAGCAAATTGTAGATGAGGAATCTGTTGAAAAGAGTGCTAGGAGTCTGTCCGATGAAAATTTTTTAGCGTATAATTATGCGATAATTCTTCATATTCATCCGTTTTTATTGTATAAAAACATATATTTTGAATAAAAATACGTGAATTTCACTCCGTCAGACAGACTCCTAGACGATCAAAGGTTCTGAGCCTGAAAAGGGTCTCTTTTTTTATACGGGACTGACATATTGGTGGATAACAACAACTCCAAATGACATGGCGGTTCCGAGTCTAATTGCCACCGACAGTGTCGTTTCCGAAATTCCCGTCATTGAAAATTTCTGCGGACACTATTAATGAAATATCATCATTTACGATAAAATCATCTTTAGTCCACTTCAACTCTATTCCTCCAATACATAATAAAATATATCAAATGCCTGATAATTCTATTTTAGTGATTTTTTAAAAACATCCAAAATTCCCTGTCAGAAACATCTATACCACTATTAGCTTTTTGTAAATTCTCACGAAAGGCCTCCAGTTTGACTTTTTTAATGCTATTACTGAACTTAGAAAGACTTTTCGTTTTCTGAAAATCTAGCCCATTCAAGAATAATACGTGTGTTATTTATTTCGTTAGTGCTTAATGGCCCTGTAATAAGAGCAAAAGCATCAGTATCAATATTAAAAATACTCGAATTATTAAAATCCTCCCAAGCTGCTTGTATTACTTCACCAAAGGTTTCATTTTTTCAGTAATACTTATATTATGTTTTATTTGAGCTAGAAGCTTTACCTCCTCTCCATTTTTCGGATTTTGTGTAAAAACAATAAAATCATCTGTATAAAATCCATCAAAACGCCCTTGTAGTTTCATTTTAGTTATTGGCCATGGTGGTAAACATGGTGCTTGGCAACAAGTCCGCATAAGAACTGCAAAAGCAGCCTGTACACGAGTTTCAAAGTTAACTCCACCTCCACCCGTAGAAGACGGATTACATTGCTTTTTCAATGGTTTATCCAACTTTTTTTCCTCCTTGGTTAAACACATTTTACCAACCTTCTAGCCCAAGCTTCATCACAACAAAAAACACACGTTCGATTACTTTAATTGTAATCGATAACGTGTGCTTTTTAAACGACTTTATTTGTAATTAAACAACTTTATTGTCACTCAACACTAGTTTATCAATCAACCTTTTCCCTATTCCACCGTCACACTCTTCGCAAGGTTACGTGGTTTATCCACATCACACCCGCGGTGAAGTGCAGCGTAGTAAGCAATTAGCTGTAATGGGACAACAGATGCAAGTGGTGCAAGTGCTGGGTGTACAGCTGGAAGAACGAAACGGTCGCCTTCGTCTTCTAGACCTTTCAGTGAAATGACACATGGATTAGCACCACGTGCAACGACTTCTTTGACGTTACCGCGAATGCTAAGGTTCACATGCTCTTGTGTTGCAAGAGCGATAACTGGTGTGCCTTCTTCAATTAGAGCAATGGTTCCGTGTTTGAGTTCCCCTCCAGCAAAGCCTTCTGCTTGGATGTAAGAGATCTCTTTTAGCTTTAGAGCGCCTTCTAGACAGACATAGTAGTCAAGTCCTCTTCCGATAAAGAAAGCGTTACGTGACACAGTGAAGAAGTCACGAGCAATTTGCTCCATTTCATCCTTTTGATCAACAAGTGCCTCCATTGCGTTTGCCACAATGCCTAGCTCTTTCACAAGGTCAAAGTCAAGAGATTGACCATTTAATTCTGCAGCGACAGATGCTAGGATCGCAAGAACAGCGATTTGTGCTGTGTATGCTTTTGTTGATGCAACTGCAATTTCTGGTCCAGCATGCAGAAGTAATGTGAAGTCAGCTTCACGTGATAGCGTTGAACCTGGCACATTTGTAATCGTTAATGCTTTATGGCCAAGGTCTTTCACTTGAACAAGTACAGCACGGCTGTCCGCAGTCTCCCCAGATTGAGAAAGGAAGATGAATAGCGGCTTTTTCGATAAAAGCGGCATGTTGTAAGAAAATTCACTTGCCACATGAACTTCTACAGGAACTTTCGCCCAATCTTCAATATATTGTTTACCGACAAGTCCTGCATGGTAGCTCGTTCCGCAAGCCACAATATAAATTCGGTCTGCTTCTGCTACTGCGCCTGCGATATCGCCAGCGACAGACAGCTTACCATTTTCATCTTGATATTCTTGGATGATTTTTCGCATGACAAGCGGCTGTTCATCCGTTTCTTTTAACATGTAGTGAGGATATGTGCCTTTCTCGATATCGCTTGCATCAAGCTCAGCAATATAAGAAGGACGTATCATGATGTCACCGTCAAGGTTTTTAATGATGACCTCGTCTTTTGTGACAATGACCATTTCTTTATCCATTAATTCCGCATATTCGTTCGTTACTTGAAGCATCGCCATTGCGTCAGAAGCCACAACGTTGAAGCCTTCACCAAAACCAACTAAAAGCGGGCTTTTGTTTTTCGCCACATAGATTGTTTCTTTGTTTTCGTTATCGAATAGAGCAATTGCGTAAGAGCCTTTTAGTTGAAGAAGCGTTTGACGGAAAGCTTCCTCTGTATCAAGACCTCTATTCACAAATTGTTCGATGACTTGAACAACAACCTCTGTATCTGTGTCGCTTTTTAGTGTGACGTCTTGTAAATATTCACGTGTCAACTGAACATAGTTCTCGATGACACCGTTATGAACAAGCGTAAAACGGCCAGAAGCACTCTGATGCGGATGCGCATTAAGATGGCTTGGTACACCGTGTGTAGCCCAGCGTGTATGTCCAATTCCTGCTGTTGATGCCACGTTTGCATCAACGACTTCACGAAGCTTAGCGATACGTCCTTTTTCTTTAAAAACATGCACGCCATCTTCGTTTGCCACAGCAATACCTGCTGAGTCATACCCGCGGTATTCAAGCTTCTCTAAACCTTTTAATAAGATTTCCTTCGCATCATTCTGACCAATATAACCTACGATTCCACACATATTTTTCTTCCTCCCGATGATGAGAAAGGGGACAAAGAAAGCCTACTAAAATAGAAGGGACATTTCTTCGTCCCTCTCTACATGTTTAATTTGGGAGATCATGTGTATTCCCTTTGTTCAAAGAGTCACCTCTTTGGTTTAAAGAAACACTTGCGGCTGTGATCTCTTTTGATCAGCCGGGAGGCATCCGCCGAAAATTCGATAACCTCCATCCTCGTCAACTAAGCATCTTTCATCCGATCGCTTAGTTCGGGCGCTATCATTATAAGAGTTCCGAACATCTACCCTGCCTTTCCTGCTAGAATAAAAATCCAATAACACAAGGATGATTGTACTACAAGGTCTGACCTCCGTCAATCACATTTTAGCGGGCATCACCTTCCTTCAGAAAGTTATACCTCTTTACACTATATGCGAAGAGGCTTGGCACGTTCTACCTTTGATGTGCTCTCCTATGTATGAGCGAGCAACAGCATAATGCCCTCACTTATATCATTCGTACAGGATGCCTCTCTTATGACGTATATTTTTTAAAAAAAAGCAAACCGCTACTATGCGGTTTGCTTTTTTTTATTCAATACCCATTTCTTCCTTCACTACAGCTGTAATTCGAGTAACATACTCCTCACACAACTCTTTCGTTTTGGCTTCTGCCATCACTCTTACAAGCGGTTCTGTACCGGATGGGCGCACAAGAATACGGCCATCACCGTTCATCTCTTTTTCCACCTCTTGGATGACCGCTTTGACTTTTTCATTTTCTTCCACTTTATATTTATCAGACACTTTGACATTCACAAGAAGTTGCGGAAACTTTTGCATTTCCGCTGCAAGTTCTGACAATGTTTTTCCTGTCGCTTTTAACGTATTGACGAGCATGATCGCAGAAAGCATCCCGTCACCCGTCGTATTGTAATCAAGGAAAATCAAGTGACCTGATTGCTCGCCGCCGACATTATAGCCATCCTTTTTCATAGCCTCTACCACATAACGGTCGCCGACAGCAGTTTGAATACTCTTGATGCCTTGCTTTTCTAGCGCTTTGTAGAAACCTAGGTTACTCATAACCGTTGATACAACCGTGTCATCCTTTAGTCGACCTTCACTCTTCAAATAACGTGCACATATGTACATAATTTGGTCTCCGTCTACGATTTCGCCTTTTTCATCTACTGCAATTAATCGGTCGCCGTCACCATCAAAAGCAAGACCAATGTCTGCTCCCTTCTCCTTCACAAAAGCAGAAAGTGCCTCTGGATGAGTTGAGCCTACCCCATCATTGATATTCAACCCGTTTGGTGATGTTCCCATTGTCGACACATCTGCATCCAGATCTGCAAATAAGTGAGTCGCAAGAGAAGATGTTGCGCCGTGGGCACAATCAAGCGCCACGTGAATACCTGTGAAATCCTCATCAGCTGTCTGTTTCAAGAATTGCAAATATTTCTGACCGCCCTCAAAATAGTCATTCACTGTCCCAAGATCGGATCCAACCGGACGTGGTAAATTGTCAACTGGCTGATCCATCAACTGCTCAATTTCATTCTCCTGCTCATCAGACAGCTTAAAGCCATCGCCGCCGAAAAATTTAATCCCATTGTCTTGAACTGGATTGTGAGAAGCAGATATCATGACGCCCGCTTCAGCATCCATTGCTTTTGTTAAATAGGAAACACCAGGTGTTGAGATCACACCTAAACGCATGACTTCAGCTCCAATAGAAAGCAAGCCTGCAACCAGTGCTCCTTCTAGCATATGACCGGATACACGCGTATCTCGTCCAACGAGTACCTTTGGACGTTCTTTATCCTTCGTGAGGACATAGCCGCCATATCTCCCAATCTTAAAAGCGAGCTCTGGCGTTAATTCGCTATTAGCCACACCCCTTACACCATCAGTTCCAAAGTACTTGCCCATGTTTCAATCGCTCCTTTTTTACCATTCAAGAGGACGCTGCGTCCTCTTTTGTATCTTCTTTGATACGTTGCCTTTGACTCGATTCTATCTTGCCTTTATCCTGTGTCGACTGCTCTTTACTCTTATCTTCCTGATCATCATCGTCCGGCGATTGATCCCTTCGATTATTTTTAGAAACAGGTTGATCCTCCGAATCAGTTGAGATGAGTTTGACCTTGACCTTCGATCTTGATAATGACCATGTCACATTTTGAGGACCATTCACTTGCACTTTGACCTCATGTGAACCTTCGTTCAGATCTGCGACATTGATATAGGCCTCAACATCTGAAGCTTTTAGATGATCAATTGCGCTCTTTGACCCTTTGGCTGTCAATGTAATCCGTCCAGAAGATGGACTCACAAATTGAGAGGTGAGATTCTTACTAAGACCCACGACGGATATCGGCACATTATCCATTTTTTTCTGCTCAGCTGTTGCAACTTTCACTTTGATTTTGACTGTTTCAGGCGAAACCTTTTTCACACCATCTGGCAGCGGGATTTCCGCATCAATCTCCGTATCATCTTTAATTTTGCTAAGGTCTAGCGTGACTCCATCAATAAAATCAAGTGCATCCAGTACCTTTTGAGAACCGTATACCGTGACCTCACTCGGACTTGTCTCGATGCTTGAGATACTAATCCCATCCGGTAAATTACCTGTCCGCTCAATCTTAAACGGAACCTTTTTACTCGGACTTGTGATGGGGACTGTAATATCGACAACTGATGGACTTACTTCAACCGGCAGCTCATTTCCATTGCTATCGTATACTGTGAGCTTCGCTTCTTTTTGAATTTGTTCATCGACATCCTCTAAATTGACAAATGCTTTAATAACAGAAATTTTGTCAATGACATCCTTCGACCCAGTGACTGTTACTTTTTTCGGATTCACAATTGGCTGTTCTGGTGAATAGCCGTCTTTTATTTTATTTTGATTGTAAAATTCTGTTTCAACAGGAAATTCCGCTGATGTTTTCTCTTGTATCGTTACTGTCGTAACAGATGGGTTAATCGTTAGGGTGAGACCCTGCGATACACCTCTTGCCTTCAGCTCCACCTTATGTGTACCTGTCGTTAAATGTTGCATATCTGCGTAAATTTCAAAGTTTTTTGTTTGTCTAGCCGTTTTCACAGCACTTGTTGATCCTTTAATGGTAACATTGACTGTCTGTGGCACACCTGTGACGACATATTTTTCGTCATCATAATATGCTTTAACAGGAATGTCTGTTAAGGTTGCTTCATCAGTTGTAGATGTTGGAAAAAAGGATTCACCGATTTTTTTCGGCGAGGGCGCTTGCGCTGAATTGACTGCTCCATACAGCAATAAAGCGAAGACCAATGCAAGAAACTTTACAGCCCAGCGATTATTTAAAATCTTATCCATTTTTCTTGCCCCTCCAATACCATTTGGTCGAGGAAGCATCTTTGCTGTTCTTACTAAACTCAGCAATCAGCATTTCTTCAAGCGCTTCTTCTGTCAATTCTCGATGGAGATCTCCATTTCTCGCAACACTGATACTGCCTGTCTCCTCTGAGACGATCACTGTTAAGCTGTCAGTCACTTCACTAATACCTACAGCCGCTCTATGACGGGTTCCCAGTTCCTTTGAGATAAAAGGACTCTCTGACAGCGGCAAATAACAAGCCGCAGCTGCAATCTCATCACGCTTCATAATCACAGCACCGTCATGAAGTGGTGTATTCGGAATGAAAATATTAATAAGCAGCTCAGAACTCACCTTTGCATTCAAAGGAATTCCTGTCTCTATGTAATCATTCATCCCAGTATCGCGCTCAATTGTCAATAGCGCCCCTATTCTACGTTTTGCCATATAATTAATTGCTTTTGTAATTGCCTCGATCGTTTTTTTCTGCTGTTCCTCTACAGGTGTCCCGCTTCTTGAAAAGAAACGGCCGCGCCCAAGCTGCTCAAGTGCTCTCCTTAGCTCTGGCTGAAAAATAATAATGATCGCAAGGAAACCCCATGTAATCGCTTGATCCATCAGCCATTGAAGTGTGTTTAGACCGAGATACGCACTTCCCATTCTGACGAGAACAATGACCACAATTCCCTTTAAAAGCTGAACAGCTTTTGTTCCGCGGATGACCATCATTAATTTATATATCACATACCAAACAACGAGAATATCAACAGCATTACCGAGGTACTGCAAAAAAGGAATATCCCCTAAAGCCATTTCCTCGTCCTCCAGAATTTTTAAGTTTCTTCGTATGTTGCATTTTTTATAAAAAAAGAGCCTATGTATAAATACATAGCGTGGCTATTATATCACATTTTGTTTCAGCAAGGAAAATAGTTGCCCTATATAGTTTACAATGCGACATGTATAACCGCCGATCGAATAGAAAAAGAGCAGCCTCACCAGGAGTCTGCTCTATGTTGTTTGATTACTTTTGCTCCTCTGGTCCAATCACCCGCATCACTTCTTGTGCTGTGGATTTCATTTTGTACCAGATCCAATCAAACACTTCATTAATTTCATTGATATGACCAGTGACTTGTCCGGCAGAAGCTGTCAACTGTTCTCCATTGACGACCGTTACATTTCCATCAACCTTGCCCTCTACAATCAATTTGCCATTTTTGACAGTCACATCACCTTTGACGGTTTCCCCTTTAGGCACTGTCACTGTATTATTTTCAACAACGAGATTCGGCTGCTTAGACACACTAAAATTATGATCAGTATTCCAGCTTGTAAACAGACTGCCTCCCATCAATATCACAAAGAGAGCAGCGGCTACCATCAGTGGGTGAGATTTGATCCATCTTTGAATCGACACGCGCTTTTTCTCCTTTGGAAGACCACCCATCACCTTTGCAGTGAAATCTGACGGTGCTTCTATATGAGACGTACTCTGCACAAGCGCAACGGATTTCTCAATTTGTTGAAAATGAGTACGGCACTCCTCACACGATTGCAGATGGGTCTTTAATTCTTTTTCATCTTCGGGTATGATATCCCGGTCTAAATACTGATGCATAAGCTGGACGATTTTATCCTGACAGCTCATCAAAATCACCTCACTCAAAGGTCTCTCAACTGTTTCCGGAGAGCCTCTCTCCCCCTGTGTATTCTCGTTTTCACCGTACCAACTGGTATATTCAGAATCTCACTAATTTCTTTTAACGAGAGTTCATCAATATACTTTAGTACGATAACTAAACGATATTTATCAGGTAATCTTAAAATTTTTTGCTGAATGGTGCTCGATAATTCAAGAGACAACACCTCATCCTCTGGCAGAACGCCGTCGGCAGCAATTTGAGAATACATATTGAGTCCTTCTGTTCCTGCAACCTCTGCATCTAAATAATAATCCGGCTTTTTTTTGCGAATACGGTCGATGGTCAAGTTGGTTGCAATGCGATACAGCCATGTGGAAAACTTACGATTCACATCATAACTTTCAATATTCACATAAGCACGAATGAACGCCTCCTGCGCAATATCCTCCGCTTCATGTGCGTTCCCAAGCATACGATAGCATAGCTGATAAATTTTGTCTTTATACAGGTCTACAATGTCTGTAAATGCGTTCTGGTCGCCTTTTTTTACTTGCTTAATTCTTTTTTTTATTATTGTGTCCATAGTATATTCAACCTCTGCCTTCACCGGTCTTTATGTATACGAACCTTTTACCAAAAGGTTTCATTCTCCTCTAAAAAATAGTGTAACAAATTTTTGACAGCGTGTTATGCATATCAGCTGGTAAAAACCTTAACATATCCTTAAAATTCATTCTCTTTTGCTCACAATAAAAAAAGACCAGGAACAAATCCCGATCTACAATAACTTTTCACCCATTAAAGAGCCAATTAAAGCAACAGCCGCTTCTGCTGTTTTATTTCGCTCATCTAATACTGGATTAACCTCAACAAATTCAGCAGAAGTCAAAATGCCCGATTCCTCTAAAAGCTCCATAGCAAGATGACTCTCTCGATAACTCATTCCACCTGCAACTGGTGTCCCTACGCCAGGGCATTCTGCTGGATCTAATCCGTCTAAATCAAGAGACAAATGAACACCGTCGGTTCTCTCCTTTAAATACGCAATAGATTCCTCCATTACCTTCGTCATCCCCAACCGGTCAATCTCATGCATCGTATATACCTTAATGCCTTTTTCTCTAATTAACACACGCTCTCCTTCATCTAAGGAACGAGCACCAATTAAAATAACATTTTCAGGTTTTACTTTTGGAGAATAACCGCCAATATTCGTTAAATCAGAATGCCCAAGACCAAGACTGACTGCAAGCGGCATTCCATGGATATTCCCAGAAGGAGACGTTTCCTCCGTATTTAAATCACCGTGCGCATCATACCAAATAACACCTAGATTTTCATAATGCTTAGAAACTCCTGCCAATGTTCCAATTGCAATGCTATGATCACCGCCTAAAATCAGCGGGAATGAACCTGACTGAACAATTCCATCTACCTTTTCAGCAAGCAGCTTATTCGCACTCGCATTCTCCGTTAAATTTTTTAATTTCTCACTCGTATACAGCCCTTTTTCATCGTCCCTTTGCTCGACTGGAATATCTCCTAGATCTTCCACATCAAATGAAAGCGATTCCAATTTTTCCTTTACTCCTGCACACCGAATCGCACTTGGCCCCATATCCACGCCTCTTCTCATTTGACCCAAGTCCATTGGAACACCCACAATTGTGACCTTCTTTCGATTTTTTCCCATATGTACATCCCCTTTCCGTTCATGCTTTTATTCTACTGTCTCGATGCCTCCTGACTCAACTCGACAACATTTTGAATAGTTATACAACATCTCTCATTTCAACATAAAAAAAGACACCTTTTTTTGAAAAGGTGTCTTGACTGGGCTAGCTGGATTCGAACCAACGCATGACGGAGTCAAAGTCCGTTGCCTTACCGCTTGGCTATAGCCCAAAAATGGTGGAGGGGGACGGATTCGAACCGCCGAACCCGGAGGGAGCGGATTTACAGTCCGCCGCGTTTAGCCACTTCGCTACCCCTCCACATATAAAATTGATAAAGAAAAACAGTGCCGGCAAGAGGACTTGAACCCCCAACCTACTGATTACAAGTCAGTTGCTCTACCAATTGAGCTACACCGGCATATAATGGTGGAGGATGACGGGCTCGAACCGCCGACCCTCTGCTTGTAAGGCAGATGCTCTCCCAGCTGAGCTAATCCTCCACATCATGGTGACCCGTACGGGATTCGAACCCGTGTTACCGCCGTGAAAGGGCGGTGTCTTAACCGCTTGACCAACGGGCCAATTTGTCAAGTTTACTGTTTCCTTGAAGCTGACAAAAGTTATTATATACAGGTTGTTCCCTTTTTGTAAAGGGTAATTTTATTATTTTTATTTTCTAACAATTCATCTTATCCTAAGTCATCTTCATTTTTGAAATGAAATTTCAATATATAAAAATATTATTGAAATTTCATGCCATCATTAATATACTGAAAATGAAGAAATAACAGGCGCAATGCCAGGAGGTATATCACATGCAGCCATCTCAACTGCGTTCTTTAACAACTGAATCAAGAAATCCTCACACGATGAGAATCTCACAAGCTAATCCGCTTGAAATACTCCAGATGATTAATGAAGAAGATATGAAGGTCGCTCAAGCGGTCAATCGCGTACTTCCACATGTGAAAACAGCAAGTGATTTTGCTGATGAATCCATCACAAATGGAGGAAGATTGATCTACATGGGCGCAGGGACAAGTGGGAGAATTGGTGTCATGGATGCCGTTGAATGCCCGCCCACCTACAGCGTCTCACCTGATGTGATTGTAGGCATCATGGCAGGCGGAGACTCAGCCTTTTCTCAAGCTGCCGAAGATGTAGAAGACAGTGAAGAAGCCGGCAAACAAGATTTGATACGCATCCAACTTTCTTCAAAAGATACTGTCGTCGGCATAGCGGCAAGCGGCAGAACACCTTACATTATTGGCGCTTTAACCTATGCAAAATCTATTGGGGCAAAAACAGTCGCCCTCAGCTGTAATGAACAAGCAAAAATTAGTGAGCTGGCAGACTGCGCCATTGAAGTCGTCGTTGGGCCTGAAGCCATCACCGGCTCAACACGAATGAAAGCTGCAACCGCTCATAAAATGATTTTAAATATGATTTCTACATCAGTCATGATCAGACAAGGCAAAGTATACGAAAACCTAATGGTCGATGTAAAAGTGAGCAATCATAAATTAAAAGAACGAGCCATCACCATGATTCAACATGTGACAAATGCTTCCTATGAACAAGCTCTAAAAACCCTTGAGGCTGCCGAATTAGAAGTCAAAACAGCCATCGTCATGCTCCAGGCAAAAACAGATAAGAAAACAGCAAAGAATTTACTTCATCAAACGAACGGCCACATCGACAAAGCCATACTGCGTCATCAATCTTAAAGGAGGCGGTTATATGTCAGCAGGTGGACTCACCCTACTACACACAATGAAATCAAAGCTCCCCCAATCTGAAAAAACCATTGCAGACTACATTCTTGCCTATCCTGACAAAGTCATTAAGAGCACAGTACATGAAATCAGTCAGGCTGCCGGTGCAAGCAGTTCAGCTGTCGTTCGCCTTTGTAAATCTCTTGGGCTTGATGGATATCATGATTTAAAAATGAGGATCGCTGGAGATTTAATGAATGCAGACAAACAAGGCTACCGAGATATTGAACAAGATGAACCACTGAACTCCATCATTCAAAAGACAGCAGGAAACTCTATTCAATCCATTCGAGACACAGCCTCTATTTTAAATTTAGAAGCTTTAGAAAAAGCCGTTCAACTGCTTCTCTCTGCGAAACAAATACACTTTATCGGTGTTGGTGCATCTGGTATCGTCGCAGCCGATGCACAGCAAAAATTCTTGAGAATCAACTATGCGGCGACAGCATTTACTGACATGCATATTGCATCCACTGTCATCGCAAACGCAGGAAAGAATGACATCGTGTTCGGTATATCCTTTTCAGGAGAGACCGAAGAGATTATTCATGCTCTTCAGCTCGCAAAAGATCATCAAGTGAAAACCATCGCCTTAACGCATCCAGGTCATACCAGCGTTTCTTCGTTGTGTGATGTTCACCTAACGACTTCTGGTTCGAATGAAGCACCTTTTCGCAGCGCTGCCACTTCCTCTAGAATGGCACAGCTTTACTTAATTGATGTCTTATTTCTCAGCCTAGCTTCCCGTCAATATGAACAAACAGCTCAATATATTGACAAAACAAGGCATGCCATCCGCTCCATGAAAAGAAAATCAAAGGGGGATTCAACATGAGTCATCAAAATAAATATCAGCAGTTAGCGGAAGAGATCCTTTCGCTTTGCGGTGGTCCAGATAACATCTCTTCCCATACACATTGTATGACACGTCTCCGTATTACACCAATCGACAACGAGAAGATTCAATTGGCAAAGATCCAAGAACTTGATGGCGTCATCGGCGTCGTTGAAGCTGAAACACTCCAAATTATTTTAGGCACTGGCGTCGTAAACCAAGTATCAAGTGCGTTTGAACAACTGCTGAACTCATCCAATACGTATGACCTGAAAAACGAAGCACAAAAGAACAAACAAGTCATTTCACAAAAAAATCGCACCCCCTTCAAATTATTTTTACGCCGCATTGCCAGCATCTTTATTCCAATTATTCCGGCGCTTGTTGCCTCAGGACTCATTACAGGTATGACAAAAGCAATCGTGCAAGCGGGCTGGCTTGATGAGAAATCCCAAGCTGCGATTATTTTAACCGTCATTGGCTCAGGCTTGTTCGCTTACCTCGGTATATTAGTTGGTACAAATGCCGCAAAAGAATTTGGTGGCTCTCCCGCATTAGGAGCGTTAGCTGGTATTCTCATTATCAACCCAGCTTCTGCCGATATTATGTTATTTGGTACAAATATTCTTCCAGGAAGAGGCGGATTGATTGGGGTTCTTCTTGCAGCCATGTTTATGGCACTAGTTGAAACCCGTATAAGACGCTTCGTCCCGCAATCTCTCGATATCATCATCACACCAACATTCACATTACTCATTACAGGAATTTTCACGTACATGATCTTCATGCCTGTCGGTGGATTTATATCTGATGCCATTACCTCAGGATTGACTTACTTATTAAACATTGGCGGTATTTTTTCAGGATTTGTTCTTGGCGCCACCTTCCTTCCACTTGTAGTTACAGGACTTCACCAAGGCTTAACACCTATTCATATGGAGCTCATCAATTCCATTGGGGATGATCCTCTTTTGCCAATTCTAGCTATGGGTGGTGCAGGTCAGGTCGGTGCTGCATTCGCTATCTTTATGAAAACAAAGAAGATAAAGCTAAAGAGAGCCATTGCAGGTGGACTTCCTTCAGGCATGCTGGGCATTGGAGAGCCGCTCATTTTTGGTGTAACACTGCCGCTAGGAAGGCCTTTTTTAACAGCCTGTCTCGGTGCTGGAATAGGCGGCGCATTTCAAGCCTATTTCCAAATAGCAACAAAGGCTATTGGCGTCTCAGGTCTTCCGCTTACCTTCATTGTACACACACATCAAATGGTCCTTTACTTAATCGGCCTGTTTATTGCGTATGTCGCTGGATTTATTTTCACATACTTATTTGGCTTTCATGATGACATGGCTGTTGAATTCGAGGAAACCACCAATTAAGGAGGTCTAAATCTTGAAGAAATGTTTTCTACTAACGACATGCTTGCTCATGCTCCTTGGCTTACCTGTACAAACATTTGCAACTAGCTCCCTGCCTGTATCGTCTTTGTCTAAAACAGCACCTGAAGAATATCCCATCTTAAAAAAAGCGAAACGACCGGAACAAGTAGGTTTTTCTTCTAGGCAGCTTAGGAAGGTTGATCAAATGATTCAAAACGATATCAAAGCAGGATTCCCAGGAGCCGCTCTTATCATCATCAAAAACGGAAAAATCGTACATCAAAAAGCGTACGGCTATCGACAAAAATATGACGGCACAAAGGAACTCAAATCGTATAAAAAAATGAAAAAGGACACACTTTTTGACCTTGCGTCCAACACAAAAATGTATGCCACCAACTACGCTCTGCAAAAGCTCGTATACGAGCAAAAACTAGATGTAAATGAAAAAATCCAGTCCATCTTGCCAGACTTTAAGGATGAACCAAATGCAAAGGTAACTGGCAAAGATCAACTTCGCGTGAAGGACCTTCTGACTCATTCCGCTGGGCTCCCTTCAAGTGTATTATTTTATAGTAAAAAAGCGGCTGGCTCATTTTTCTCACAAGACAGACAAACAACAATGAAATTGTTACCAAAAGTGCCTCTTCAATACGTGCCAGGAACCCAGCATATTTATAGTGACATTGATTACATGCTTTTAGGTATGATCGTCGAGAAAAAAACTGGGCTGCCTCTTGATCAATATGTAGAGTCCACCATCTACCGGCCATTAGGACTCAAACATACAACATTTAATCCACTGCAAAAAGGGTTTCAACCAAAGCATTTTGCAGCAACGGAACGCTTAGGTAATACACGTGACGGTGTGATTGATTTTGAAAACGTTCGTCGATACACACTCATTGGCCAAGTACACGACGAGAAAGCTTATTATTCAATGGCAGGTGTCTCCGGTCATGCTGGTCTTTTCTCAAACATATCAGATATGGCCGTACTGCTTCAGCTCATGCTGAACAAAGGTGGCTATGGGAAGACGACAATCTTTGATCAAGCTTCTATTGATCTCTTTACGACCTCCTCAGAGACGAACCCAACTTACGGTCTAGGCTGGAGAAAAAACGGACATACTGACATGGAATGGATGTTTGGAAAACATGCAAGTAACGAAGCTTTTGGCCATACTGGATGGACTGGGACAATGACTTTAATTGACCCAAAGTACCAACTGGGCGTTGCCTTGTTGACAAATAAGAAACATTCACCAGTCGTTTCACCCAATACCAACCCAAATCAATTTGAAGGCGATCTTTTTCCAACGGGTACTTATGGAAAGATCATGACAGCAATCTACGAATCTTTTAAGTAAAAGGAGGCATTCGATGTTAAAATCTCTCTTCCCTGCTGCTCTTCTTTTGGCCTTGCTGACCTCTTCCATTCCAACGGAAAAGGTCAACTCTGCACCTATTCCAAACGCCAAACAAATGGTTCAAGACATGTCACTTGATGAAAAAATTGGTCAGATGCTCATGCTAGACTTTCGCAATTGGCAAACAAAAGATGAATCCACCCCTACAGGCTTAACGGAAATGAATAAAGAAGTATCTCACATTGTGGAGAAATATTATCTAGGCGGCGTCATTTTATTTGCAGAAAATGTCGTGAATACGAAACAAACCGTCAAACTAACTCATGATTTCCAAAAAGCCTCACCGAACATTCCTTTACTCATTTCTATTGACCAAGAAGGCGGAGTCGTCACAAGACTACAAAAGGGAACACATTTCCCAGGAAATATGTCGATTGGTGCTTCTAGAAGTAACAAAAATGCATACAACACAGGAAAAATCATCGGTAAAGAATTAAAAGCACTAGGTATTAACACAAACTTCTCTCCTGTTCTTGATGTGAATCATAACCCAAACAACCCCGTCATTGGCGTCCGTTCCTTTAGCTCTGACCCTGAACTTGTCACTAAGCTTGGCCTGCAAACCATGAAGGGACTTCAAAAAGAAGATACCATTTCAACATTAAAGCATTTCCCAGGACATGGTGATACGGCTGTTGATAGTCATTATGGATTACCTCTTGTGGAACATGATCTCGAACGATTAAAAAAAGTTGAACTGTATCCTTTCCAACAAGCGATAAACGCAGGTGCTGATATGGTCATGACCGCACATGTTCAATTTCCCGCCATTGATGACACCACCTATAAAAGTAAAAAAGATGGCGAGGACATCATGGTGCCAGCCACCCTGTCAAAAAAAGTCATCACACATTTATTAAAAGAAAATATGGGCTTTCAAGGAGTTGTTGTCACTGACGCCTTAAATATGAAAGCAATTGCAGATAATTTTGGACAGGAAGAAGCCGTGATCATGGCTATTAAGGCAGGAGTCGACATTGCTCTCATGCCAGCGCCTGTTACGTCCTTAAAAACAGAGAAAAACCTAGAAAATGTGTTTAATGCTTTAAAACGAGCCGTTCTAACAAAAGAAATCCCGATGTCTCAAATCAACCAATCTGTCGAAAAAATCCTTCAATTGAAGATCAAGCGCGGAATCATTTCCGCTAAAAAACCAGTAAGCCTTGAGAAAAAAATCAAAAAAGCCTCACAAGTGGTTGGAAAAAAGTCACATCGCAGAACAGAACAAAAAATGGCCCGAGAAGGAATCACGCTGCTGAAGAACAACCATAAAACCTTACCTTTCAAGCCAAAAAAGAATAACCGGATTCTTGTCATGGCGCCTTATCAAGATCAGACTGAAGCCATGTCGGTCACTATACAATCACTGATTAAACAAAAAAAAATCAAACCAGTGCGTATTCAAACATACTCCTTTGCTGACCGAGCCTTCTCAAAAGAAATAGCCAACTTCATTAAAGAAGCTGACTATGTCATTACCGGTTCTTACGTTGTACAAAACGACCCTGCTGTCAATGATGGGATAATTGATGACAATGTACAGGATCCAAAGAAATGGGCAACTGCCTTCCCTCGTGCTGTATTGAAAGAAACAAAATCACAAAACAAAAAAATGGCAATTATGAGCCTAAGAAACCCTTATGATGCAGCGAACTTTGAAGAAGCAGACGCATTACTCGCTGTCTATGGTTTTAAAGGCTACGCAAATGGACAATTCAACCAACCGAATATTCCGGCTGGGCTGGAAGTGATTTTTGGAACTGTAACACCTAAAGGGAGACTGCCAGTTGATATCCCCTCTGTGACCCAGCCGAATCAAACCCTTTATCCATTTGGCTATGGACTAACCATGAAAGGTAAATTGATGAAATAGGAGGGTTCCCCATGAAAAAAACAGCAAGTTTTGTACTCGCAAGCATTCTTATGATGAGCACATTGACCGCCGCCTCCCCTGCAGATCATGGACGTTCGGATACAAAAATGGTGAAAACGGGTATCGAAACATTACTCTCAAGTAACCTCTCATGGATGAAAGGAAAAAAAGTAGGGCTTATAACAAACCCAACTGGCATTGATGCAAACATGAAAAGCAGTGTCGACCTCCTATTTGAATACCCGAATATTCAATTGACTGCTCTATATGGACCCGAACACGGCGTGCGTGGAGATGCGCAGGCGGGTGAAGGGATTGAATTCTATACAGATGAAAAAACTGGCTTACCCGTTTACTCGTTGTATGGAAAAACGAGAAAACCTACTCCTGACATGCTGAAAGATATAGATGTGCTACTGTTTGATATTCAAGACGTCGGCACTCGTTATTACACTTATATCTACACCATGGCCTATGCAATGGAAGCGGCTAAGGAAAACAACATACCATTTGTCGTCCTAGACCGTCCCAATCCATTAGGCGGCTTAAAAGTAGAAGGACCTGTATTAGAGCCCGAATATGCCTCATTTGTAGGTCTCTATCCGATTCCATTAAGACATGGATTGACCACCGGAGAACTGGCACGTATGTTTAATAAAGAATTCAACATCAACGCAGATCTGACGGTCATCAAAATGAAAAATTGGAAGCGTTCCATGACTTTCGATGACACGAAACTTCCTTTCGTCCTTCCTTCACCTAACATGCCGACTGTCGACAGCACCTTTGTTTACCCTGCAACGGGCTTAATTGAAGGCACAAATGTTTCTGAAGGAAGAGGAACGACAAAACCCTTCGAGCTCATTGGTGCTCCATATATTAATAGTAATGAACTAGCAGATCAATTAAATCGTTTGAAACTAAAAGGCGTTCAATTCAGACCTGTCTCTTTCACTCCAACCTTTTCAAAGCATGCCGGCACTCTTTCTCACGGTGTCCAACTATATGTGAAAGATCGTTCTTCATTTGAAGCCGTCAAAACTGGGTTGTCTATCATCAAAACAATACATGATTTGTATCCTGAAGACTTTCAATTCCTTCAAACAGAAAGCTTTAATAAGCTTATCGGCAATGGTTGGGTAAGAGAAGAGATTAACAAGGGCACTTCAGTCAAACACATCATGAAACGCTATCATCATGACCTCAAAACATTTGAAAAGAAAAGAAAGGGATACCTCCTCTATTAAAAATGATCATGAAATGAACAAAACATTTCTAACAAAAAAACCTCCACCAAGAAAAGTGGAGGTTGATTCATGATAAAAACTTGGTCCCCAAAGGTGGTTTCAGCTCAAAACGGTTTAGCAAATTGCCAAATAAGGAGCAATCACTTGCTGAAACAGCATGCCAATCACAACGGGAACAGCTAAAGCAGGAGGAAAAAGCTAATGGCAAGCACGGTTCTACTCCCCAAAAGCTTAGGAACATCCCCATCGTCGGCTAGGCAGGGCGCAATTTCAAAGGCGTAAAAGCCATCTACAAAACCACCTAAGCCACCACAGCCGCAGTCAGAGCGATTTTATAAGACATCACAAAAATCCTTTGACGTCCTAAAAACATCGCAAAAAGGCTTGTACGGACTTATCATCGCAAACATGAACTGGAATGAATGTTGGAACAACCTTGAAGAGAGCTACCAAAAGATTCTCAAATCTTAATTAACCTCTTAAATAATTTTAATGAACAATATACACAATGGACATGCGAATTCGTTTATAAATACAATTCTAAAACCTTGATTAACTAAATACCTTTCACGTTTTTTTGTTTTTATTGGACTTCAAACCGACAAAAAACCGAGAAAAGGGGGGATAAAGAGGCATAGTTGCAGATGCAATATCGAATCTTTTGAAAGCAAAGTAATACGAACCTAATTAAAAAAATAGACACAAAAAAAAGCCTTCTCACCTTCGAGAAACCTTGTCATATCAGCATATAGAGGAAAGCTTCCAAGCGGGCTCGAACCGCTGACCTCTTCCTTACCATGGAAGTGCTCTACCTACTGAGCTATGGAAGCAAATTTGTCAAGTACAGAGACACTTGAACCACTTTCCAGTGAGAAGCACAAAATTTATTATATAAGGGTCGTACAAAAAACGCAAGTGGTTTTTTTAAAAATTTTTATTAAAATAATTTAACTCGTGAATTGAGCTGTGAGAGGGAATGAATTGACCAATGACCAGCTCAAGAAAAAATAATTTGCTTAGAGAGCGAATCTCAAGCACTCCCCCTCAGTTATTTATCATCTTCAGTTATCAATTTGAGTATTTCATTAAAATCTTTTATATCAAGTCTCTGCATAATTTTCCCCAAATAGTGCAAATTGATTGAGCGAGCTGTTTTCATTCCTGTGAGGGTGCTTCTCCTTATTCCTAGCTCGTCAGCCAAATCAGTTTGGTAAATACCTTTCTTTTTTAGCACTTCATCAAGGTTGAATTTTACTCTTGGGAGCAAATCAGAGGTATCTGGCTTTCGATATGGCTCTCTTTTATCTTCTGTCATATTATCACCTCCTGAACACATTTTAAGCATATCAGTTTATTCTGTAAAGAGTAAAAGCCAGCTCACAAGGAGCCAGCTTCTTAATTATTATAACCTCCCATAAAGCTTTCTGAGGGGGGTTTTTTATGTTCTTTTAATGTATCTCTCAAGAGCTTTTTCTACAAGCTGAAATAGTTCATCATTATAAGTTTTCCTGTGAATCATTTCTAAAAAGGGGAGTAATAAAGCTCTTTTCTGGCTCATTTATCCATTTTTCTATTTTAGCATGGCTCTGAGTTTGTTTATCTTTGTTAACCGATAGCATGACTCCCAGCTCGTTAATATGAATATTAAATCTGTTTCCATCCTCCCAGACTTTAATAACCAAGACAGTGCTCTTTTTCATGAGTTCTCTTCCTTATGTTCTTATAAATAAGCTAGCCCCAAAGAGAGCCAGCTCAATGGGGTTTTAGTAAATATATTTTGAAGCGTTCATTCCTTCTTTTACAACTTCCTCAAGGTTGTTTTCATTGAGCATATCATCAAGAAGGCTTACCAGTTCTTCTGAGTTAGGGAAAAGCTTTCCAGAAATCTCATTGAGCATAAGTCAAGGAGTTTTTCATGAACCAGTTCAAGAAGTTCATCCTCATGGGCTGTAACGTTTTCCACTTCTACTGGCTCACCTTGTCGGATAACGGTTGACTGGAAGCCATGAGGTTGAATTTTAATCATAAATTGAATTTCTCAACTGTAACCAAGAATACATTTCCTGTTTTAAATACTTTCATTTTCATATATATCATTCTCCCTTTGATTTTAATTTTTGGGAGCCAGCTCATAAATTCTTAACCGGAAATTTTAAATGTCATATATTCAAAAGCCCACCAAGCAAGAAAGTTTTTGAGGTCTGAATCTATGTTCATTGGTAGCCCTGTTTCCTCCTCAAATTCCCTTCTTAGTTGCTCAATGTCTTCATAATGAGTATCGAAAAACTTGGGAGTGTCTGAATAATAAATAAGTTCAGGGACACAACCACTCGCACAACCATGAGAGAGAACGTCTTGAGCAAATATAGCTCCTCCATGATTTTCTATTATCATTCTCACTTCCTTTTCAAGCTTATTCATGTTAAAATGCCTCCAAGAGTTTGAATTTGGGGAGTAACCTTCTGAGTTTGGTCGCTGAGGGGTTACTCCTCATTTTGTTTTAATGGAGTCATAGCATACTTTGTGATAAGTAGGCTCAAAGTTATCATTCCAACAACCTCAAAGAACAACTCCATTTATTCACCTCCTTGAGTTGCTCCAGAGTCACTCATTTATTTCTAGTCCATTCATGAGCACCTTTTGATAGTGTCACCTTTTCAATTTATAAACTCTTATTCGTTAATCAGTATAAACCTTACAAGTAACATTATAAAATCATAACAGTTTATCAGCCAATAGATTTTTCGCAACTTTTTTCTGTTTTACTCAAAACGGTTTATACATAAGCATAAAAAAGAGCCAGCTAAAGCCAGCTCCAAGGAAATACTTTATAAAAATGAACCAACCATATTGGTGGTCTTATTCAGCAATTGCATATTCATGCTCTTGATTTACATTCATTTCACTGTTCAATACGCTAATAATATTAGTGGCAATTCTTCTTATAACTGGCACTGTAACAGAGTTACCAGCTTGTTTGTATTTATGTGAGTTTGCCATTCCCTCCGGAAAACGATAATCAACTGGGAATCCTTGCAATAGTAAGCATTCCTCTGGAGTTAATTTCCTTATATTGTTTTGAAAGTCTAATATAAGAGGAACATTATGTCCTCCAGTTCCCATATTCGCTGTCAATGTTGGACAAACATTACTCCTGTTTTCTCGAACATAAATACGTCTTAATTGATATGTTGTTTCCGAACTAGTCATAGTTTCTCTCAACATTTCATAGTATTGAGAAGTTTCATCATAATAATATCTTTCGTCAAACATTCGATTACGGTCTACTACATCGTTAAGATGATTAGTTAAAGGAATTGGGTCTGGAAAGCGAAACATTTTAGATTGGTTCTCGTCTTGAAAACCTACAATATAAATCCGCTCTCTGTTTTGTGGCACGTTCCCATATTCCATTGAATTAAGCACTTCTGCTTTGACGGTATAGCCATAAGCTTCTAAAGCTTCTTTTATTACTCTGAATGTATTTCCTTTATCGTGAGTAAACAAGTTCTTTACGTTTTCAAGCATTATTGCTTGTGGCAAGCGACCATAAACATTCCTTTGCGCTTCCAGCACCTCTAATATTTGAAAAAATACATTTCCCCTATCATCTTCAAACCCTTTACGATAGCCAGCTATTGAAAAGGCTTGGCAAGGAAAACCGCCAATCAAAATGTCCAATTCAGGAATAGTGCTTTTATCTAATTGGGTAATGTCACCTTCTTGCAAATAAGTATCCCCAAAATAATTTTTATAAGTAATACAAGCATTCTTGTCTATTTCATTTGCCCAGACAATCCTAGCGCCAGCTTGGATAAACCCTAAACAAGTTCCACCTATCCCAGCAAACATACTACCTACTCGATAAGTCAATATTATACCTCCTTGCTAACATAAAGCTTATCCGATAATGTAATTTTACCATAAGGACTGGATTAAATGAATAATTATATCATTTTTTAGTTATAAGTTAGCTAATAGAAAACACCTTAATTAATTTCTTTTGTTTGCTGTTAGCTAACTTTGGACTATTTTAGGGGATACTGGTGATACTCTGAAAACAACAAATTTTGGAGGTGCAAAATGATACCATTCCTTGGCAATCGTATTCAAAACGCAAGAGAAGCTCGTGGATTATTACCTAGCCAAATCGCTGAAAAAGTTGGAGTCACTAGAAGTACTTGGTCACTATATGAAAGTGAAAATCGAACACCATCTTTGGACACTTTCACAAGAATAGCTAAGACATTGAACGTATCAGCTGACTACCTTTTGGGTCTGAAGGTAGAAATGACAAGCATAAAAGAGGAGGAAAAATAATGTTCTTTACTAATCAGTCAGCTATCAACCGTACAACTTACAAACAAATGCTTAGCTCAACTGGTTCTTTATCTAATTTGTTCTCGGAAAGCGATTCTCCTTATTTGGTCTCAAGAAATGTAGAAAATGCTTTTTGTGAAGCCTTTGGAGCTGAAAATTTAGGGAGGTCAGACTGTTCAGCTGATGCTTCAAAAGACAGAGTCGGAATCGGTATTAAGACCTTTCTTCATGGTAATGGTAAAACTCTCCAAAAGATAGCTGAGTTCAATAAAGACTCAGATTTGTACCGTGGAAAGTCACCAAAAGAACTGATAAACACAGTTGCTTCTCTCCGTAACGAAAGAATTGAGTTTACCAAAAGAACGTATGGTATTGATTCAATGATATATCACTGTGTAACAAGAAAGCCAGGAAAAATCCTTATTTTTGAGGAACCTATGGACTTAATCCTAATATCCTCAATTACAAATATAAAGGTAAGCAACAACAGAAATTCAATAACCTTTGAGGACGGTCTGCACGAATACAGTTTTAATGTTACAAAAAGCACTCTTTATAAGCGCTTTATCACTGATGAACCTATTGAGGAAATTGACGTTGAAATCTTAGAAAATCCTTATCAGGAATTGGCTAAGCTATTTGGCCTTGAAATTGCACCAATTCAAGTACCAGCTGTTCCTAATCCATTTGAAAACCTTGAGCACGTTATGCTTCCACTCTTTTCTGACCGTGGGTCAAAGCGTCATGTACCAGAAAAAAGCGGTCTAAACCAATGGAACGCTTTAGGTCGACCACGAAATCCTAACGAGATTTATATACCAATTCCAAAATGGATTCATAATGTATTTCCAACATTTTTCCCTGCTCGTGATAAACCTTTTCAGTTACATTTACCAGATAAATCCCTTTTATCAGCAAAAGTATGCCAAGACAACAGTAAAGCACTTATGTCTAATCCAAATAGTGCTCTTGGGGAATGGCTATTAAGACAAGTCATGAACTTAAAAGAAAAAAAACTTCTAACCTATGAAATGCTGGAAAGACTAAATATTGACTCAGTAATTGTTTATAAACATAGTGAGCAACACTACTCCATTGATTTTTGTGAAATGGGTTCTTATGATGAATTTGAAAATGAAAACAAATAAATAAGAAAAGCAATAAAGAACTATGAGGGGGTAAGATAGCGGGGCTTACTTCCTCGTTCATAGAATACAATTGAAATTATATCATGGCTTTGGAGGACTCTCCTATGACTGACTCGGTTTCAAAAGAACAAAGAAGAAAAAACATGCAGGCAATCAAATCACGTTCAAAATTAGAAGATAAGGTTACTAAAGAATTATGGCACCGAGGAATAAGATTCCGAAAAAACGTTAAGAAATTATACGGAAGTCCGGATATAGTAATTCAGAAATATAAAATAGTAATATTCATTGATTCTTGTTTCTGGCATCTGTGTGAAAAACACGGGAATATCCCTAAAAGTAATACAGAGTATTGGGAGAAAAAACTCGAAAGAAATAAAAAAAGAGATAAAGAGGTCAATAAATATTACGAGGAAAAGGACTGGAATATAAAAAGAATATGGGAACACGAAATAAAGGAAGATTTTGATGAAACAATAAATCGTATCGTTGCATTCATAGAAGATATTAAGCACGAACCATAAAGAAAAAGAGTGGTTAGTAAAAGAATTATGTGACCACAATGTTGAGTTAGCCAATATGGTGAGGTTGAAGTTAGTTTTCCTTTCAGAATTGAATTGGCTAGCTCAATTGATTAATAAAAAGATAAACCTCTCAGAGACTACAAGCTCCAGAGGGTCGCTCCTTCAGCACTTTTTCTCTCCAAGAGGTCTAGCTCATTATTATTTGTTATTAGCCAAGTAAACAGCAAACACGTTGTCCTTGAACTCCACTTTCAATAGCCATAGCAATCTTTTGGAGTGGTGTGTCTCCAGTTACAGTGTCAAGAACTTCAACCCCTCCATTAGCACCAGCTTTCAAGCTATATCCAGCTGTAATAGTGGCACTCTCAGCAAGCATATAGACAAATGGTTTTAACACTACAACTGAAGCAACCATGTTTTGGTCACCATTATAACCAACATTCTTTCCATCAACTCCAACTGTTCCAGCGTACACTTGACCTACAACCTTTTGAGAACCAGCAGAAGCTTTTTGAACTTTTCCATTGGCCGTAATTTCTACCACATCACCAATTTTAACAATCTATCCAGCTTCTACTTTGAAAGTGTGAACAGCACCATCTTGAATATGGGACTCAACAAAATTTTTTGCCATAATAAAATCACTCCTGTTTAATAGTTTTTATATTTAACCCCTGTGGGGTAATTCCTTAAAATCGCTTGTTACGTTTTGCCTTCCAAACATCATCAGCAAACTTCTTACGTTCAGCTTCTTATTTATCCATTTCCTTCATGGCTTCCTGAGCGTATCTCTCAGAGCGACTCAAGCGGTCATTAAGGGAATCATTAGAAAGCTTTTCACCAATTCGCTTTCTCTCGTTTTCTGACTCCATAAAGCTTTCTTGTTGCTCTTTTTGGAAAAACTTCAAGCGTTCCTCTGGAAGCATTCTTGAGAGCTTTGCTTCTCGTTCAATGCGTTCAAGGTATTGCCTGTGAATTTTCTCTTTGCGAGCTTGTTTAATCTCTTCCCACTCTTTCCAAGGGTTTGACATATCAGCTCACCTCCTCTATTTAATGCGATTTTATGTTATTTTGAGAGCTAGGCTTTTTTTCTTCATCCAGCTCATTTAGTAACTTCATCATGGTATCTACTGAGACACCCTTTCTTTGCTCTTCGTCAAGGTCTCTTCTTCTCCAACCTTGCACCTCAAAAAATCTCAAAAACTTTTGAACCATTTGCATTCCTGTTATGGTTTCCTTGAAAGGCTGAGTATTTATCATTCTAAAATGCTTAACAGCTTCAAAAGCCATCATTCTCAGAGAGGTCTCTTCAATAGCATTTTCAATGACAAATTGCTCTTTAACTGACTCCTCGAACCACTCAAGATAGTCTTTCTCCTCGTTGGTCAATTCGTTCCAAAGCCTTTCAGTGGTTAACCAATGAACAGGAGTTCTTCTCTTGAGTTGAGCAAGTGAGCGTTTCTTGCCCTCCTCAGTCTTGGCTCCAGTGCTTTTTCTACCATGCTTTTGACACCTTCCATTTGTGCTTCCATCTTCCTTCATGTGTGGAACAGCTGTACAAATTGTATTGTTCTTTGCTAAAGCACCACAAAAACTCATGTCCTTTTTGAAGTCCAATTAATATTCATGGTTTTTAACATCTGAGCGAACAGCCATTATTTCAGCTCTATGCTCTGGGTTTTTATAGTCAAGTCCTTCAAGTCTCTGTTCAAGAATTGCATTGAGAATTTTTACTTTACCTTGGTTTTCAGTGCTTAAATCCTTAAAAGCCATTATTTCTCACCTCCAATGTCTTGTATTTCAACTCCAAAGAAAGCTTCATATTCTTGAGGGTACTTCTCCAAAATTGGCTCAATGTACAACTGAACCAGAGGGGACTGTAGAAGCTGTCTTGCAAGGGTAGAAAGAACCTCATCATAAAATCAGTTCCAGCGAACCCCCTCAAGTTCTTGCATATATTCAAACATTAGAGCTAAATTTCCATTTATCAAACTTTCTTGCAACTCAACCATGGCTTGAGAAACTTGTTTTTTATCCATATTGAATCAGCTCCTCTTACCAAAGACTTTTGCCATATTTGCGAACATAATCAGCGTAAAACTCAAGTTCTCAAAATCTTTTTTGGCTTGCTCGTCTTTTTCCTCTTTGGTCAATTTATGCCATGAGCTTGAGTTCTCAATGGTTTTTATTATCTCTTCCAAATACTGAGCCTTCTTATCTAGTGGAAGCTGACTAAAAAACTCTCTTTCTTGCTTTCTAGTAAGTTCCTTTTCAAGCTCTTTATTGAGGTGAAAAATATCATCAATCTTGCTCATAAAGAGTTCACATTGTAATTTTTCAGCCATGCTCGTTTTAGAGTCCATTTCCTTTTGAAGTAAACCATAAAGAGTTTTAAGCTCTCTGGCTTCCTCGTTGCTGAGCCTTTGCTTTTCGTTTTGTGTAATAAATCATTGAGCCTTGCCTTCTGCTTTTCGCTCATCGGTCAATCCCCCCATATTTCTTTGTAATATTTCATCAAGCTTTTTGCTTCTGAGCTGGAGTCTTGCAAATGTCTTTTGAAACTGACTCTCATGGTTAATCCAATGAAGTTTTTCTTCCATGCTTATAACTGGCTTATGCTTCAATTTCAGCACCTTCTGAGCGAACCAACTCAAGCTCTATTCTCCATTCAAGCTCTTTAAGTGCATTAAGTTTTGTTTGAAGGGAAAACCTCTCAGCATTATATTTGTGAAAATCCTCTGTCTCATTTTTATATCCGTTTGAAACGTGCTTTTGATTTTGCTCATTTACTACTTCAATAGACTTTTCCACATTTTCCAAGCGTGCTTGTAAATCATTCACAAATCCCTCCTAGTTTGTTTTTGAGTTCAGTTCACTTTCTCCCAAAGCTCCCTTTCAGGAATCAAATCATCTTAGTCTGTTATCTTTCAAAATTTCACTTGACATTTCGTACAATCGGACGGTAACTCTTTTGAGGGTTTGTTCTCTGAGTTCTTCTTCCTCTGGGTTTTCGTAAACTATCTTGAGTAAATTAGACTGAGCTGGACTAATCAAATAAGCTCATAGAAAGCCCTCAGAGGGTTTTTAGTATAATTGAATAAAATGTTCTAGTGTGCTTTTTATCTCCTCATCTGAGCCATTCTGAGAGCCTCCAATACACTCTTATGCTGTTATCAATACACTATATAAGAGCTAACTTTTCTGTTTGGTAGCTTTTGAGCTGGTGCTCTTGTGATATTCCCCTCAAGGTTGGCTATAGTGGTGTAACCCTGAAGGGAGCTCTTGAAGCTGGGTTCTTATGAGAGAGCCTTCAAGAACTGGCTCAAGAATAAGTAAACAAATAAATAGAAGGTGTATTCCTTGAGCTGGGAACTCCTTGAACTGGCTCGTTTATTTACCATTGAACTACTTCCCTATAGAGAAAGTGGTCACAAGAATGGCTTTAAATCAAGGCTTCTTTCTGAGGTGCTCTAGGTAATTAGTCTGAATCATATGTATTTTCCATGGGAAGTGGTCAACTCTCAAGGGTACTTTGAGGGGTACTGAGAGGGTACTCAAGGGGTACAAGCAACTTTGAAAAGGATATGTTATATAGGGTTATACTACTAAATCAGGGACTAGGAAGGAACGCTAACGAGGGTGGGAGAGTTTTAAAAATTACCTTCTGAGTCACCTCTGGGGTTCCATTCTGAGCTCCCTCTTGAGTAACCTCAAGGCAACATACCAAAGAGTAAAGTTTTAAAGCTGGCTCATAAGCTCAATCTTACAAGTGCACTATCCAGCTCATCTTATAATCTTAATTAAAAAAACTTCTTTTTTACTGTCTCATATATTTTTATTTTACATACTGGAGCTAAACCATTTTAGACTCATCAACTGAGAATAAACTTAATTTAATTTTGCTCGTTGCCTAATAATACTCTTATTAGCTCACTGAACATTTTATTAGCAAAAAATAAGAGCTGACCCTCAAAAGCTAGCTCATAAGCTTATTCTTTAATTTAACTTTTCGTGTATCTTATCAAAGTAGGGAACATGCCCTTCAATGATTGAACCTTTGAGGTTGTCAATCTTTCCGTCAACTCCGTCAATCATCCCATCAAGTTTTTTCTCCGTTATGTCTATCTTTTTTTCAATCCTTGTTAGTCCTTTTTTAAGGTCTTCTATCTCACAAAAAATTTGTTGAATTAGTTCCTCCATTATTTGAACCTTCCATCACGACAAATAACGTCATCAATTTCTAATCTTTTACCATTTTTTGAAGGTAATATGAAAATCTTATCGAAATGAGTAAATAAGAAAATATACCTAGGGGATTTTTTACATGAACGAGGAAAGCATTATTAAAAAATACAGCCATGAAATTCAAGACATTGCAAATAAACTCACTCAGCTAGAGAACTATCGAATCTATTAAATAACTGGAGCCAGAATGGACGGCTCACTTTCAACAAATATTCAACAATTAACGAAAATGATTGCTCAATTACTTCGTAAGATTGACAACAAAGCTCCTTCTATAGATGACGAGCTGGCTTCACTCTTTTCAAGCAATCCAAAAGATGATGAATAAATAATAAATAAAAGAGGTGGTTTTTTGCCAAAGCTAATTACTGTTCAAAGAGCTTATGATGAAATCAAAAGACTCCAGCACTACATTGAATTAGCTGAAACATATGAAGCTGACAACTTGGAAAAATGGATAATCAAAGAATATGCTTATACTAACAGTATTACTGAAGTAGTTAAAAGAGCGAACTCCAAAGGATTTACTTATAATGGGGTCCTCTCGACAAACAATATGTAACTTCCATTATCAGTGGAAAAGCTACTGATGAGCTCCATAGACTCCTGAGGTCTGGCTATAGATTAAAAATAAAACCTCATAAACGAGTAAACACATAAGAGACCTGTGAAGAGGGTCTCTTTTATTGTACTTGTTCAGCTTCTTCTTTTGCTTGCTCTGATAACATTTCTAAATGATTCTTAGCTCTTTGCATTTCTTTAGTGAGTATATACACAAATTCAAGAATTTTGTTGGTAAATCTGAACATAATTTCTACCATATGACCATGAAACTTAACTTCGTTACCATGAGCATCCATATTTCCAAAATCTTTTATAACCTTTGAAATATCACCCATTTAAGGTGGCAAAATTCCTTGTTGCTGTAATTGATTTAGCTTTTGATGAAGCTGTACATTAACTGCACCTTGGTCTTTACATACCATTTCTAAAGTCCTTCTCAAGGCTATTACACAAACAGTGTTATCTATATTTTTTACCCTTAGAGCTGACTCATAAGCACTTCTAATGCTTTTGGGTAAATCATTTAAATTAACTCTTGCAATAGGAGGAAATAATAAAATTCCGTCCTCATAAATGTCATAATCCTCATAGTAAGCTTCCTCAGTATTCCAATGCGTATAATATAACTGAAAACCTTCGCAAACAGGGCATTCAAACACCTCAAAAATATCATGAAAATTCATCATCATATGCTATTCTAACCGTTGTTTCTTTCTCGTATCTATTGAGCAATTTCATTGGAGCTTTATTTCCACAATGCGGGCAAGTTAGAATTACTTCTTTAGTCATAAGTCACAATCCCCAAAAAATACACGCTTTAAAATTGAGCTTCAATAATCAATTTTTATTTTTATAGTTCTTATAAATTTGTTGAATAGTCAGCCTTATCATTATTATTTTTATTAATAATTCTATCGTTTGTATAAATATATTTTGAGCTGTCCAACTTTTTTTAATGCTTTAAAATAACCAAGAGCTTCTCTTTTAGTATAAGATAACTGTGTTTCTCCTAGATCTCCCCAGCACTCAACAGCCCAGTTTTTCTCTATTGTAATCTTCCTATATATTTCAAATTATACCATCTATATTAGCCCACTAACCAGTTATAAAAAGGAAACCCTTGAAGCTCCTTTGAGTTAGCTCTCCTTTGTTCAACAGCATATATACCAACCAGCGCACCCCAGAAATATGCACTTAAGCTCTTTTTTATTCTTCTGGACTTGTAAGCCAATACTGAAGCCTTGAAAGCTTTAATAGCTGGCTCAAGAATGTTTATAACATTTGGAGCGTACCTCTGATAAGTCACAAAGCTATCCCTTCCAGAGCGTTGAACTTGTCATAATCGTCCTTAACTTCATTCCCCCAGAAGTTGAAATATTTTTCTGTAGTCTTTATGCTAGTATGTCTCAGCACTTTGGAGAGCGTTGAAATGTCCCCTCCATTTTGAATCCACTTCTTAGCAAAATAATGTCTGCATGAATGAGCTGAGCACCTTGTTTCAGGGAACTCCATGAGCTTGGCAATTAGTTTGAACCAGCATTTGAGACCGTTGGTAGTGAATTGTTTATTTTGCTTCGTTACGAAAACCCAAGGAGAAAGCTCCTCAAATAGGCTCATACAATACTCTTTCCAATAGCTCAGCTCTCTCACAAGTTGCTCTGAAATAGGAACGCTCTGTTCAATTCTGGCTTTACCAAAGACCTTAATAGACCTGTTGAAAAGGTCAATATCTTGCCATTTTAAGGAGGTAAGCTCTGAGCTCTCAAGCCAGTCTCTATGAGGGTTAAAAATATTGTGTAGTTCCTTATTGAGTGCAAATCGTTTTCTCTTCTCTTGTTTCTTCTGAGGTGGGAAAGAATCTCTTTGACTTCTTCATCTGTGAAAGTTTTAATCCTTATGTCCTCTTTTACTTTCTTTATGGACTCCATAGGGTTTGAACTCATCATATCTTCTTGAACGAGGAAATTAAAAAGGGTATTAAATTGCTTTTTTTTTTGTGTTTAAGCTTGTGGGGTTATTACCTTTTTCAGTCTTGCACCTCGTTAAATATTGTTTTATGGTCGACTATTCAGGTCTTGAACTCTTTGGAAGCCCTGTTCATCACACCAGCTCAGGAAATCATCAAATAGCATTTCATAACCTGAAATGGTGCTCTTGGATAAATTTTCATATTCTTTTTCAGACAAAAATTCTTTTATAGCAAATCTGATAAGCACAAAAAAGCCACCTTTCCATTAAGTAGTTTTTACGCTACCCACTAGAAAAGTGGCTCTGTATATTATGTATTCTGTACAGTTGTAAAGTCGTGAAGTTAAATACTTTGAGGGTCATTACTTGACCACTTACCACAAAACTTCTTGAAGTATTGTTCTTCCAAGCTTTTCTTGAACGATAGAATCCTCTTCCTTACCATGGAAGTGCTCTACCTACTGAGCTATGGAAGCATGGCTCCGCAGGTAGGATTCGAACCTACGACCGATCGGTTAACAGCCGATAGCTCTACCACTGAGCTACTGCGGAATGGATAAAGTGACTTCTTCCATTGGAAGGATATAATCAAAAAGCTTGGCGGCGTCCTACTCTCACAGGGGGAGACCCCCAACTACCATCGGCGCTGAAGAGCTTAACTTCCGTGTTCGGTATGGGAACGGGTGTGACCTCTTCGCTATCGCCACCAAACCTGATGGAGAGAATGTTCTCTCAAAACTAGATAACAATGTTTATGCTTCACATTAGAATATAGGTTAAGTCCTCGATCGATTAGTATCTGTCAGCTCCACGTGTCACCACGCTTCCACCTCAGACCTATCAACCTGATCATCTTTCAGGGATCTTACTTCCTTGCGGAATGGGAAATCTCATCTTGAGGGGGGCTTCATGCTTAGATGCTTTCAGCACTTATCCCGTCCGCACATAGCTACCCAGCGATGCCCTTGGCAGAACAACTGGTACACCAGCGGTGCGTCCATCCCGGTCCTCTCGTACTAAGGACAGCTCCTCTCAAATTTCCTGCGCCCGCGACGGATAGGGACCGAACTGTCTCACGACGTTCTGAACCCAGCTCGCGTACCGCTTTAATGGGCGAACAGCCCAACCCTTGGGACCGACTACAGCCCCAGGATGCGATGAGCCGACATCGAGGTGCCAAACCTCCCCGTCGATGTGGACTCTTGGGGGAGATAAGCCTGTTATCCCCGGGGTAGCTTTTATCCGTTGAGCGATGGCCCTTCCATGCGGAACCACCGGATCACTAAGCCCGACTTTCGTCCCTGCTCGACTTGTAGGTCTCGCAGTCAAGCTCCCTTGTGCCTTTACACTCTGCGAATGATTTCCAACCATTCTGAGGGAACCTTTGGGCGCCTCCGTTACATTTTAGGAGGCGACCGCCCCAGTCAAACTGCCCACCTGACACTGTCTCCCTGCCCGTTAAGGGCAGCGGGTTAGAAGGTCAATACAGCCAGGGTAGTATCCCACCGATGCCTCCACCGAAGCTGGCGCTCCGGTTTCCAAGGCTCCTACCTATCCTGTACAAGCTGTACCAACATTCAATATCAGGCTACAGTAAAGCTCCACGGGGTCTTTCCGTCCTGTCGCGGGTAACCTGCATCTTCACAGGTACTATAATTTCACCGAGTCTCTCGTTGAGACAGTGCCCAGATCGTTGCGCCTTTCGTGCGGGTCGGAACTTACCCGACAAGGAATTTCGCTACCTTAGGACCGTTATAGTTACGGCCGCCGTTTACTGGGGCTTCAATTCGCACCTTCGCTTACGCTAAGCGCTCCTCTTAACCTTCCAGCACCGGGCAGGCGTCAGCCCCTATACTTCGCCTTACGGCTTCGCAGAGACCTGTGTTTTTGCTAAACAGTCGCCTGGGCCTATTCACTGCGGCTTCTCGGGGCTTTAACACCCTAAGAAGCACCCCTTCTCCCGAAGTTACGGGGTCATTTTGCCGAGTTCCTTAACGAGAGTTCTCTCGATCACCTTAGGATTCTCTCCTCGCCTACCTGTGTCGGTTTGCGGTACGGGCACCTCTCACCTCGCTAGAGGCTTTTCTTGGCAGTGTGGAATCAGGAACTTCGCTACTAAATTTCGCTCGCCATCACAGCTCAGCCTTTTCGGGAAACGGATTTGCCTATTTCCCAGCCTAACTGCTTGGACGCGGATATCCATTACCGCGCTTACCCTATCCTCCTGCGTCCCCCCATTGCTCAAATGGTGAGGAGGTGGTACAGGAATATCAACCTGTTGTCCATCGCCTACGCCTTTCGGCCTCGGCTTAGGTCCCGACTGACCCTGAGCGGACGAGCCTTCCTCAGGAAACCTTAGGCATTCGGTGGACGGGATTCTCACCCGTCTTTCGCTACTCATACCGGCATTCTCACTTCTAAGCGCTCCACCAGTCCTTCCGGTCTGGCTTCTCTGCCCTTAGAACGCTCTCCTACCACTGTTCGTTAGAACAGTCCGCAGCTTCGGTGATACGTTTAGCCCCGGTACATTTTCGGCGCAGAGTCACTCGACCAGTGAGCTATTACGCACTCTTTAAATGGTGGCTGCTTCTAAGCCAACATCCTGGTTGTCTAAGCAACTCCACATCCTTTTCCACTTAACGTATACTTTGGGACCTTAGCTGGCGGTCTGGGCTGTTTCCCTTTCGACTACGGATCTTATCACTCGCAGTCTGACTCCCAAGGATAAGTCATCGGCATTCGGAGTTTGACTGAATTCGGTAACCCGGTAGGGGCCCCTAGTCCAATCAGTGCTCTACCTCCGAGACTCTTACCTTGAGGCTAGCCCTAAAGCTATTTCGGAGAGAACCAGCTATCTCCAGGTTCGATTGGCATTTCACCCCTACCCACACCTCATCCCCGCACTTTTCAACGTGCGTGGGTTCGGGCCTCCATTCAGTGTTACCTGAACTTCACCCTGGGCATGGGTAGATCACCTGGTTTCGGGTCTACGACCACGTACTCTTGCGCCCTATTCAGACTCGCTTTCGCTGCGGCTCCGCATCTTCTGCTTAACCTTGCACGGGATCGTAACTCGCCGGTTCATTCTACAAAAGGCACGCCATCACCCGTTAACGGGCTCTGACTACTTGTAGGCACACGGTTTCAGGATCTATTTCACTCCCCTTCCGGGGTGCTTTTCACCTTTCCCTCACGGTACTGGTTCACTATCGGTCACTAGGGAGTATTTAGCCTTGGGAGATGGTCCTCCCGGATTCCGACGGAATTTCACGTGTTCCGCCGTACTCAGGATCCACTCTGGAGAGAATGACATTTCAGTTACAGGGCTGTTACCTTCTCTGGCGGGCCTTTCCAGACCTCTTCGCTTATATCATTCCTTTGTAACTCCGTATAGAGTGTCCTACAACCCCAAGAGGCAAGCCTCTTGGTTTGGGCTGTTCCCGTTTCGCTCGCCGCTACTTAGGGAATCGCATTTGCTTTCTCTTCCTCCGGGTACTTAGATGTTTCAGTTCCCCGGGTATGCCTTCTCATACTCTATGTATTCAAGTATGGATACTACTCCATTACGAGCAGTGGGTTTCCCCATTCGGAAATCTCCGGATCAATGCTTGCTTACAGCTCCCCGAAGCATATCGGTGTTCGTCCCGTCCTTCATCGGCTCCTAGTGCCAAGGCATCCACCGTGCGCCCTTTCTAACTTAACCATTTCTTACTTTAGAAAGAATCACTTTGTGATACACTTTGCATTCAATGTGAATGTATTACTTATTGTTATCTAGTTTTCAAAGAACAATTCTGTCTCGCTAGAGACATGTTTTGAAGGGATAATCCTTCAAAACTAAACAAGACCAAAACGCACGTTGCTCCATATATCCTTAGAAAGGAGGTGATCCAGCCGCACCTTCCGATACGGCTACCTTGTTACGACTTCACCCCAATCATCTGCCCCACCTTCGGCGGCTGGCTCCATAAAGGTTACCTCACCGACTTCGGGTGTTGCAAACTCTCGTGGTGTGACGGGCGGTGTGTACAAGGCCCGGGAACGTATTCACCGCGGCATGCTGATCCGCGATTACTAGCGATTCCAGCTTCACGCAGTCGAGTTGCAGACTGCGATCCGAACTGAGAACAGATTTGTGGGATTCGCTCAACCTTGCGGTCTCGCAGCCCTTTGTTCTGTCCATTGTAGCACGTGTGTAGCCCAGGTCATAAGGGGCATGATGATTTGACGTCATCCCCACCTTCCTCCGGTTTGTCACCGGCAGTCACCTTAGAGTGCCCAACTGAATGCTGGCAACTAAGATCAAGGGTTGCGCTCGTTGCGGGACTTAACCCAACATCTCACGACACGAGCTGACGACAACCATGCACCACCTGTCTCTCTGTCCCCGAAGGGAAAGCCCTATCTCTAGGGTTGTCAGAGGATGTCAAGACCTGGTAAGGTTCTTCGCGTTGCTTCGAATTAAACCACATGCTCCACCGCTTGTGCGGGCCCCCGTCAATTCCTTTGAGTTTCAGTCTTGCGACCGTACTCCCCAGGCGGAGTGCTTAATGCGTTAGCTGCAGCACTAAGGGGCGGAAACCCCCTAACACTTAGCACTCATCGTTTACGGCGTGGACTACCAGGGTATCTAATCCTGTTCGCTCCCCACGCTTTCGCTCCTCAGCGTCAGTTACAGACCAGAGAGTCGCCTTCGCCACTGGTGTTCCTCCACATCTCTACGCATTTCACCGCTACACGTGGAATTCCACTCTCCTCTTCTGCACTCAAGTTCCCCAGTTTCCAATGACCTTCCCCGGTTGAGCCGGGGGCTTTCACATCAGACTTAAGAAACCGCCTGCGAGCCCTTTACGCCCAATAATTCCGGACAACGCTTGCCACCTACGTATTACCGCGGCTGCTGGCACGTAGTTAGCCGTGGCTTTCTGGTTAGGTACCGTCATGGTACGAGCAGTGACTCTCGTACTTGTTCTTCCCTAACAACAGAGCTTTACGATCCGAAAACCTTCTTCACTCACGCGGCGTTGCTCCGTCAGACTTTCGTCCATTGCGGAAGATTCCCTACTGCTGCCTCCCGTAGGAGTCTGGGCCGTGTCTCAGTCCCAGTGTGGCCGATCACCCTCTCAGGTCGGCTACGCATCGTCGCCTTGGTGAGCCATTACCTCACCAACTAGCTAATGCGCCGCGGGTCCATCTGTAAGTGACAGCCGAAACCGTCTTTCATCCTTGAACCATGCGGTTCAAGGAATTATCCGGTATTAGCTCCGGTTTCCCGGAGTTATCCCAGTCTTACAGGCAGGTTACCCACGTGTTACTCACCCGTCCGCCGCTAACTTCCAGGAGCAAGCTCCCTTCTGTTCGCTCGACTTGCATGTATTAGGCACGCCGCCAGCGTTCGTCCTGAGCCAGGATCAAACTCTCCGAAGTATGCAGGATGCATATCACACATGCGCTGCTACACAATGTAACTTAGCATGTAATCATTCTCCTGCCTCGTCAGTTTGACTGACTACCTATGATGTATCATAGGATTTTTTATCAAATCTCGAATGAACAGGTACGTTTTGTCTTGTTTAGTTTTCAAAGATCATCTTCACCGTTCTTAGCGACTTTAATAATGTAACATTTCGCTTCATCATATGTCAACAACTTTTTCAAGTTTATTTTCTGAAGCTTTTTGTGTCATTGTGTGTCAGAGACGATTAATAATATATCACGAAAACAATCTATTGGTCAACGTCTTTTTGAAACTTTTTTTGAAATAGTTTTGTTGTGCATTTCTAATCCTTGTTCCGCATACAATCAATTAACAATCTTGGACAAGGCAGGAGGATTTGAATTGAGTCGATTATATGTGTTGCCCATCAAACGGCTGAAGCAGATTGTCATTATTCTTGTAGCAGCCCTTGCAGCTGCAACCTTTTTTTATGTACAAAAGGCACCGCCGCTGTCCGTATTTAAAACAGAAAATGGACCGAGAGCAATTTATAAAGGAGAAACTTCATCAAAAAACGTTTCCTTTACTTTTAATATTGGGTGGGGAGATGAGAAAGCCGTTCCTATTCTAAACGTCCTTCGAGAGTACGATATGAAGAATGCCACTTTCTTTCTTTCCGCTTCTTGGGCAGAGCGTCATCCTGATATCGTAAAACGAATTAAGGAGGACGGGCATCAAATCGGCAGCCTTGGCTATGCTTATAAAAATTATAGCCAGCTTGAAGAAAGTGAAATGAAGCGAGATCTTGTTAGAGCGCAAAATGCATTCCAAAAGCTCGGGCTAGATGACATTTACCTATTAAGGCCACCAACTGGGCAATTTAATGAAACAGTATTGAAAATTGCAACACAGTACGGCTATACCGTTGTGCATTATAGCATCAACTCTCAAGATTGGCTGAACCCGGGCGTCGATCAGATTGTACACAATGTAAATGATCGATTGAAAAGCGGAGACATAGTTCTGTTTCACGCCTCAGATTCAGCGACTCAAACCGCTCAGGCATTACCAGCCATCCTTCAGCATTTAAAAGAGAAAAATTTAAAAAATGTCACAGTTGGCGAGCTCATCTCCAATACCAAATCAAAATCAACTGAAGTTAAGTAGCTTTTGCCTTTGAGAACCGCGGCATGGCTAACAACTGAAAAGCATTGCAGCCTAACAGCGGGAAAAGCATTAAATACAGCCAGTCCTCTTCATTGACTCTGAGCGCCGGGAACCACTCTAAGGACGTAATAACCACCATGAGAAATAGTGCGGAAATAAATGTTTTCTTTGAGGACTGCTGCTGTTTAAAATAAGCCACGATCAATGCAAACAAACCAATCAATACAGGCAGCCACAAGTATGGAAAGAATGATTCATTCTCCCCGAAAAATAAAAATCGTAAATAAGCTAAATCAAACAGTACAAAAATGACGAGAAACAGTTGAATGGAATTCCATAAAGAATGTGACCGGAAAATTTCCAGCGCAAACCGGTGCACCGTCAAAAAGACAACAAATCCCATTTGACTAATGACACTAAAGATCATCCCCACACCAACAAACCAAAATAGCACAGACGCAATCTCCAAGAATTCAAATGACACAAACAGCTTCTGATATTTCCCCCACTCCAGTGCAAAGCCAACCACGCTAGTAATAACTGCTCCAACAGCTAGAACAGAGAAGAAAAAACGAACTAATTCCCGACTTTTCATTAAATTAATCCAACCCCTATTTTTGTTATGTATAAATTCACGTGAAACATTCATATTAAAAGTAAGACATGTAACGAAAGGAGCCACAGTATGTCAAAAGGCATCTTGCGTATAATGAGCTGTTTTCTTCTTTTATCTCTAACAGCTTGTGCTCCCAAAACCCAATCCTCATCTCATATGGACTATGACGAAACAAAGAAAATGGTCGTCGATATTTTGAAAACAGATGACGGTAAAAAGGCCATTCAACAGTTATTAAATGACGAGGCAATGAATGAAGCTTTGGTTATGGATGAACAAACTGTGAAAACAACCATAGAGAAAACACTTACTTCAGATAAAGGCAAAGAGTTCTGGAAGAAGGTCTTTGAGGATTCTAAATTTGCCGAGACTTTCGCAAAATCCATGCAACAGCAACATGAAAAGATGTTAAAGCAGTTGATGAAGGATCCTGACTATCAACAAATGATGATGGATATACTGAAAGATCCTGAGATGGATAAGAAATATGGAGAGCTTGTCAAAAGCAAAGAATTCAGAAAGTACTTAGAAAAAGTCATTACTGAAACATTAAACAGCCCTCTTTATAAAAAGAAATTTGAAGATGAACTCAAAAAGGCTGCCACTGAAAATAGCGGTGATTCTGGCTCACAGGATCAAGGCAACGACAGCTAAAAATCACCCGAGTGCGCGAATTCCACTCGGGCTTTCACTATGCTTTAACCGCTAATTGTTCAATGACCTTATTGGCAATGCTTTGATAAACCTTCCCTGTTGGGTGGCTTGCCTCATAGACAGACGGAGCAAAGTCTTGTTCATTCCAATCAGGCTGCCTTAATGGAATTTGTCCAAGGACAGATACACGCAGTTCTTCAGCCAGCTTGTCGCCCCCGCCTTTGCCAAAGACATATTCCTTTTCACCCGTTTTTTTACTTTCGTAATAGCTCATATTCTCAACTACTCCAAGCACTTCATGATCTGTTTGCAATGCCATTGCGCCTGCTCTTGCAGCAACAAAGGCTGCCGTTGGATGCGGCGTTGTGACAATGATCTCCTTACAGCTTGGAAGCATCGTATGAATATCAAGCGCCACATCACCTGTTCCAGGCGGAAGATCTAATAGTAAGAAATCTAATTCTCCCCACTCGACTTCGTGGAAGAAGTTATTTAACATTTTACCAAGCATGGGTCCTCTCCAAATAACTGGTGCATTTTCTTCAACAAAAAAGCCCATTGAAATCACTTTTACACCAAAGCGTTCCACAGGTATAATTTTTTCCCCTTTGACTGTCGGTCTGACGGTAATTCCCATCATATCTGGTACACTAAAGCCATAAATATCAGCGTCAATTAACCCGACTTTTTTCCCTAAACGAGCAAGTGCCACAGCAAGGTTAACGGAAACAGTGGACTTACCAACGCCGCCCTTTCCGCTCGCAATCGCTAAAAAAACAGGTGGATTTTTTGAGTTGAGTAAGTTTTCTTCCTCTGCACGAGACGGCATGAATTTTTCGAGCGTCTCCTGAGGCAGTTCCTCAAAACGAAGTCCGACTGTTTTGACCCCTGCTGCCTTTAAGGATTGTACGATGTCTTGCTGCAGCTTCATCTGCTCAGCAGTGCCTGTTTTAGCAATGGCTACCTTTAAGCTCACATGCTCTTTTTCAGGCTTCATACTGATTTCCTTAATGGCATCCAGCTCACCAAGCGGTATATGAAGGAAAGGTTCGTCCATCTTCCCAACTAGTTTTCTCACATCATCTTGTCCGATCATAGCAGAACCTCACCCTTTATTGAATTCGTTTACAATTCAAGTATATCATACATATCCTTACAATGTCTGTCCTGTTTGCCTCATACCAAAAGGAAAAAGCCGCTTATTCAGGCGGCTTTTGCTCTGTTAAATATCTTAGAATTCCTTTATATATAGAGGCAGCAATTTGATCCTGATAAGTCGGTGTCGCAAGCTGACTCGCCTCTTTCGGGTTGGAGAGAAATCCGATTTCCACAAGCGCTCCTGGCTTCGTGACATTTTGCATCAAATAAATTCCGTTAATCCGCTTCGCTTTCCGATTAGTGTTTTCAAGATTTTTTCGCAATTCATCTTGAATAAACTTCGCCGCCTTTTCATTCTCCTCATACTTTCCATAAAAAAACGTTTGAGCACCGCTCCACTTATTTGATGGAATCGCATTTAAGTGAATACTTAAATAAAGATCAGCTTCAGACTCATTGATCACTTTCACGCGGTTTCTCAAGTCTTCCGCTTTCTTTCGGGCATACCCCTTTGTATTCTTTGAAGATAGATCTGAATCATCCTCACGGGTCATGAGTACAAGCGCTCCTTGCTCCTGCAAATAGTCACGTATCTTCATGGAGACATCAAGTGCAATCTCTTTTTCAAGCAAATCACCTCCAACAGCACCGCCATCTGGACCACCGTGACCCGGATCTAAATAGATGATCTTCCCACTTAGAGGTAAGTTCCATGATTTCCATGAATCATCATTTAAAAATTGAAATCTGAATAAGAATAAGAGGACAATAAACCCGATTAAAAACCCTGTCCACTTCAGCTTTCTTTTCATCCCTGTCCCTCCCATACGCCATTATTTTATAGATATGGGACAAGGGCTCAAAATATGCTTAGTGCAGCCGAAGCTTGTGTCTTTTTTCTGACTCACGAAAGCCTTCCTGCCACCATGTGTTCAGAAAGATCTCGGCAAAAGCATGAAGCGATGACGTCTTTATCTTGATATGAAACATATTGCCCCACGATTGAAGACAGCCCGTCAAATCCTCAATCAGCTCTTTCTCTTCTTGATACGAACGTTTTTTAATTTCTTCATAGGATTCCCCATGTTTGCTCGCTTCACCATATCTTCCACCTGCTAAATAAGCCTCAATCGCAAAATCAATACAGCCATCACTCATCATACCGGCTGGATCATCTGCAAATGGAAACACCTTTTTTGTTAACTTTTTAGAAGAGATCGTTACCTTTTGAAGAGACAAAGTACGTAAAAGTTTCTTCTCCAGCATGACATCCCTTTTGGTTTTCAATTGATAAAATGAAAGCACTTCTGCCATTGACTGAACTCCTTTTTTCTTTGTATTGTTCGTTGCTTTGAACAAAACATGCAGTTCAGTTAATGGAAATGGAGAAATCAGTGGTTTTTCGGAATTTAAATTGTGATAAAATGGAATTTTAATAATAGAAAGATTGGAAAAGGGGCAAAATAAATGACGAAATGGATGTATATCCTGCTGGTGCTAACAGTCATTCTATCCGCATGCAGCAGTCAAGCCGTTGAAAAAAAGAGCGACATCAAAGGAATTGAAGACACTTCCTTAAAACAGCTCACCACGCACAAGAATACATATCTCGGTGACAATTCAGCAATTGGTGCTATCTTATCAGATCTCCCAGGCGGAGTGATTCGAGAGTTTGACATCATTGCTGGAAAAGCATTAAAAGTAACGTATGGTATAAAGGAGAATTCTTCTTTAACAGAAGAACAGTTTGACGCATTTTGGTTTAATCAAAAAGACACCATTGAAAAAACGTATTTGTACAACGCAATGGCACTTTTTATCCTTATTAATAACGTACAAAAGGTTACCTTACAAATGAACTCGAGCGACGAGCCGTCCGTGACCTTCAATAGAACCCAACTAGAAAAGAAGCTGCCTCATTCCTTCCATACGTACAAAGACAATCCAAAGCTTTGGCAAAAGGAGCTTGTGGACGGTATAGTGAAGTCGAGAGAAAAACGCCAAACCTTGTACAGGCATTTTCGTTGAAGAAGTAATGTGAAAAACAGAGGGGCATACTCCCTTCTGTTTTTTGATCGTTATGAAGTGAAAGCCAGAATCAATCGTTGTCGAAACGCTTTATCCATCGCTAGGGTCACCACAAATTGATTGAAGATTCGTTCAATCCAGTATGAATTTTTTGCTTTTGGGTCATTGATAAAAAGTGAAATAGAAATAGATTTGGTATCAGTTCTTCGATATAAAGCAGAAGTAAAGCCAAACAATGTCGCCCCGCCTTTATACCAGAAAGAATGATCAGATTCAGCCTTCACTGTTTCCCCCAGCACGATTTGGCTGAAAAGACGTTTTTCTTCCTCTGTTAACAAATCGTCATTTAAACGTTTCATAAAATGGGCATATTGATTGGTCGTAGACTTCGTCAGTTTTTGTGCTAATAATGACTGAATGTGGAAACTTAATAAATTCTTTTTCTTCATCTTTTCTTCTAATGCCATTTTTCGCTCTGGATCATTTTTCATAATAGCGAAGATCTCGTTCATCAGTGTTTTGTATTGTTCATCGGATACACCGCTCATTTGCTTCAGTGCATCCCGCCGATGATTAGATACATAAGCTGACCACAAGAGCTTTGGCGTCAGCGGTATGAGTTCATCATGTTCTGTAAGGCCTGCACATGTCATCCGATCATTGATCTTTTTAAGACCGATTCGTTCAATTAGATAATCCGTACAGGCATTTGAACTGTATTGCATCATCCCTTTTGCTACATCTAACAAAGTAGCATTTTTAGAAAATTTGTTGACCTCCAGCCAATACTTGTGTGCACCGCCATCAGTCCTATCGATATAAAATCGCTCTAATTCGGACAACTCCACCATCTCATCCAAATTCAAATCGCCCTTCGATACTGCTTTGACGAAATGGAAGAGAACCAGCAATTTCACAGTACTTGCTAGAGGCGTTTTCCTATCAGCGTTCCAAGCTAACACAACATGTTCATTTTCAATAATCGTGACAGATAGGTTCTCTTTGTTTTTTTCCACATATTTCAGAAGATCCTCTTTTGTTTTCTTCATGTCTCTTTTATACAAAATGACTTGAATCGTTACGTAAAGAATGACTAAGCCTAACACAATGAAACCAATTTTGAGCAGCATCTTTTTCCCTCTCCAAGCAAAACAGAATATCACCATATCCAATATAACAAATATTTCAAATGAGGAAAAATATTATTATAATTTGACGGGTCTCCTTTTTATCTCACGAAACCCCCCCAGATCGCTCTGAGAGAAGTTTGAAGTGCAATTACGGTGATAATAAAAAGGTACAAGAATTGCTAGATAAGTTTTCTAGATAAGTTTTCAAGAAAAGGCACTATGTTAAAAAAAGGAGTCAAAGAAAGAATAGACTTTGGCAAAGTAATAGGAAAATACTATGATAAGATACTGGGAAGTATGTAGAGACTACTAATGGATTGGACCACGGTGATGTCAATTATATAGAATATGACGCCGTCGCATTTCAAGTAAATCATATTTTATCCCAACCCACTAATAATGACTGTAGTGTATATGATTGGTTAAGACAAGGAAAAAATTCCTTAATGGAAATTTCACTTTATGATGATATACCAAGTGCCTAGAGTTGAGGAAAACAGTCTGGTGATACATATGTTAGACAAAGACGGGTTAGTCCAAAAAACTGTTTCATTTACACTTGTCAGCAAACGCTCCCGCAGTGACCGCACGCCGTTAGCTACTGTTTTACGCCAAATGCGATTAAGGTTGTCAAACGCATTAGCCTGACCGTAAATACCGCACTATTACAAGTCCATATCCCTCTCAAGGAAGCGTCAGGTGGGTTAAGAACAAAGTTCTCTTTCATAATTACATTGACTTATAATAAATGTGGGGTGCGCTAGGTTTTCAAACAAACAAAAAGGCTTCCAAACCAAACGGTTTGAGAGCCTTGAATTGTTGATCATTAACGTTTCGAGAACTGAGGAGCTCTACGTGCGCCTTTAAGACCGTATTTCTTACGCTCTTTCATACGAGAGTCACGAGTAAGAAGTCCAGCACGTTTAAGTGGTTGACGGTACTCAGGATCTACTTCAAGAAGAGCACGAGAGATACCGTGACGGATTGCGCCAGCTTGACCAGAGAATCCACCACCGTGAACATTGACAAGAACATCGTAGCTGTTAGCTGTTTCTGTGATGTTCAAAGGCTGTTTCACGTCTTCGATTAAAGCAGCAAATGGAATGTATTCAGTAATTTCACGATTATTAACGACGATACGACCTTCACCTGGAACTAAGCGAACGCGCGCTACAGAACTTTTACGACGACCTGTACCGTAATATTGAACCTGTGCCAAATTGTTAACCTCCCTTTTAATTAACCGCGAAGTTCGTAAACTTCAGGTTGTTGTGCTTGATGTGGATGCTCAGAACCACGGTACACATTTAATTTTTTGAACATTTGACGACCTAATGGACCCTTTGGAAGCATACCTTTGATAGCAAGCTCCAACATTTTTTCAGGGTATTTTGTACGCATCTCAAGAGCAGTTCTTTGTTTCAAACCACCTGGGTGCATTGTGTGACGATAGTAAATTTTGTCCGTCAATTTCTTACCAGTCAATTCGATTTTCTCAGCATTGATGATGATGACGTGGTCACCTGTATCAACGTGTGGGGTATAAGTTGGTTTGTGCTTACCGCGCAAAAGTGATGCTACTTCAGTCGAAAGACGACCTAGAGTCTTGCCTGCCGCATCAACAACTAGCCATTTGCGCTCAATTGTGCTTGCGTTCGCCATTGGTGTTGTACGCATGAGTTTCCCTCCTAAATAAATCAATGATTTTTCCTTAAATCAAATGCTACGTTCTATTTCAAAACACAGATAAGTTTCCGGGGCTTATTTGTGGGGTTGAAATACATACCATATGATATCTTATAACTTTCTGCTTCCTGTGTCAAGAACATGTTACACCTGGTTTAGTTGTCATAGAAAACTTCCCATAAATACAGTCCATGACTAGGGGCAGTTTTGCCTGCCGCTTTGCGATTTCGGGCGGCAAGCATGGCTTTGACATCCTCAGGGCGAAATTTACCAGCTCCTACTTCAAGTAAGGTGCCAGCGATAATCCGCACCATGTTATATAGAAATCCGTTGCCTCTCACACGCATTTCAAGCCCATCTGACGCGTTTTTCCACTCAAGGGTATAAATAGTCCTCACCTTGTCTTGAACCTCTGTATTCGCCGCACAGAAGCTTGTGAAATCATACGTTCCTATTAGATAGGTGGCAGCCTCTTTCATTCGGTCTACATCCAGCCGGTAAGGGTAGTGACAGGCATAGTGTCTCATGAACACATTTTGGTGTGTTTCAGTGGAGACCACATAGCGGTACTCCTTTGATGCGACGCTAAATCTTGCATGAAAAGACTCGTCCACTTCCTCAGCCTTCAGAATGCGAATATCATCAGGCAGCAAGCTGTTCAGAGCAAATGGCCACCTTTCCATCGGGATTATCAGCGGGGTGTGAAAATGGATGACCTGACCCTTTGCATGCACACCGCTGTCTGTACGGCCTGAAGCCACGACAGAAATCGGTTCTGTTTGTTTATGCATCCTAGCAAGCGCTGACTCAAGCTCCGTTTGAACCGTTCGTTGTCCAGGCTGAACCTGATACCCTTTAAAATTTGTCCCATCGTAGGATACGATACATTTTACCTTCATCTAGGAATCACCTAATTTCTGAAAAGCACAAGAAGTGCTGTTAACAGGATGAATAGAAGCAAAGTAATTGTGTCTTTCATCCCCCAGACAAGCTGGCGGTATTTCGTACGCCCTTCTCCTCCGCGGTAGCCTCTCGCTTCCATTGCGGTCGCCAGTTCCTCGGCACGCTTAAACGCACTAACGAAGAGTGGAACGAGCAAAGGCACGATCGCCTTCAAGCGATCCTTCACAGGTCCACTTGTAAAATCTACGCCTCTCGCCATTTGGGCTTTCATGATTTTATCCGTCTCTTCAAGTAATGTCGGAATAAACCTTAGTGAGATGGACATCATGAGGGCAAGCTCGTGAACAGGGAGTTTGATTTTACGAAATGGATGGAGCAGCTTTTCCATACCATCAGTCACTTCGATAGGCGTTGTGGTTAATGTGAGAAGTGTCGTCATCATGATGAGATACACAAAACGTAGTGAAATGAAAACCCCCTGCTTTAAACCCTCTTCATAAATATTCAGGAAGCCAAAGTGGAATAACAGTGCGCCATCCTTCGTCATGAAGATATGCAGAATAAAAGTGAACAGAACAATCCAAAGAATCGGCTTCATTCCCTTGAGAATAAAATATATCGGCACCTGTGAGACCATGACCACAAGGAGTGTAAAAATCCCTAAAAGCCCGTAGGTGATATAGTTATTTGCAAAAAAGACAATAAAGACGAAAAAGAAAATAGACAACAGCTTTGTCCTTGGATCAAGACGATGGACAAAGGATGTACCTGGCACGTATTTGCCGATAATCATACTATCCATCATGATGTCGTTTCCTCCTGAAAAAGAGCTGTTAAGGCTTCCGCCATTTCCTCTATGGTGAGAAGCGGCTTTGGAAACGTGATACCTAATTTTTCTTCTACAGCCTGCTGGAATTTAATCGTTTCTGGCAGGTCAAGACCCAAGGAGGACATGTCTGTACGGTTGGCAAATAAGTCTCGCGGATATCCCGTCGCCTTTACGGTGCCTTTATGCATCACAATCATTTGATCCGCATAATGGGCAGCATCTTCCATACTATGTGTCACAAGGATCGTTGTGAGGTTGGCTTTTTGATGAAGCTCATAGAACATGTCCATGATCTCTTTTCGGCCGCGTGGGTCAAGACCCGCTGTCGGTTCATCCAACACAAGTACCTCTGGCTCCATCGCTAGTACACCTGCAATCGCCACACGCCTCATTTGACCCCCGCTTAGTTCAAAAGGAGATCGAGACAGTAAGGATTCAGGAAGACCCACCAATTTCATCATTTCCTTCGCTTTGGCTTCTGCCTGCTTCTCTGGAACGCCGAAATTCATAGGTCCAAAGCAAATATCCTTGAGAATGGTTTCCTCAAATAGTTGATGCTCAGGAAACTGAAAGACAATACCTACTTTCTTACGAAGGGATTTCATGTTCTTTTGCTTTTTATTTGCTTGTAACACAGTGTCCCCAAGCGCAATACTTCCTTTCGTCGGTTTGAGCAGACCATTTAGGTGTTGAAGAAGTGTAGACTTGCCAGAACCCGTATGACCAATGACAGCCACATAGCTGCCTTCTTTGATGGAAGCATTGACATCATATAAAGCAAGACGCTCAAACGGCGTTTTCATTTGATAACGATGCTCTAGATCTTTGATCGTAATGTCCATAGCTCTTTCACCAATCCTTCTTGTGTCAAATGGGCATTTGCAAGCGGCACACCTTGCTGCTTCAATTTTTTGCTCAAACGATAGGAAAATGGCAGGTCAAGTCCGATTTGAATTAACTGTTCATCTAGTTCAAAGATTTCTTCTGGTGTCCCCTCAGCGAACTTCTTTCCACCATCCATGACAATGATACGATCTGCCTTAGCGGCTTCGTCTAAATCATGTGTAATGGAAATGACTGTGACCGTCCCTTGTTTTTTCAGCATCCTGACGGTTTCTAACACTTCTTCACGGCCAATCGGATCAAGCATAGATGTTGCTTCGTCCAAGATCATGATGTCAGGGCTTGCGGCAAGCACACCTGCAATCGCTACCCTCTGCTTTTGCCCACCTGATAGATGGTGCGGCTCTTGATCAAGAAATTCCTGCATATTGACCTGCTTCACAGCCCAATCTACACGTTCTATCATTAATTCCCGCTCAACCCCGTTATTTTCTAAACCAAAAGCCACATCATCACGAACAGTTGAGCCAACAAATTGGTTATCTGGATTTTGAAAGACCATTCCGACCTTTTTACGAATATCCCAAATATGTTCTTCTTTCAGCTCAATCTCTCCCACCTTAACAGTTCCAGCATCCGGTAAAATGAGCCCATTCAATACACGGGCAAGTGTGGATTTACCTGAACCGTTATGACCAACAATGGCGAGCCATTCATTTTGATTCACATGCAATGACACTTGATCTAAAGCAGGCTTCTCCGCATCTTTGTGATAACGAAATACAACATTTTTTACGTCAATTAATGTCTTCCCCATCTCTGCCGGACCTCCTCTCAGCTCAACCTCTTCTTTACTTGTTCAACAAAACCCGCAGTACCTAAAAAAGGGCATAGATCCAGTTATGAACTGTCCCGCCCTTTCTTAGATACACAATATGTGATTAAACTAATTCAATGACAGCCATTGGTGCACCATCGCCGCGACGAGGTCCAAGCTTCATGATACGAGTGTATCCGCCTTGGCGATCTTCGTAGCGAGTTGCAACGTCAGTGAACAATTTTTGAAGTGCATCTTGGTTTGTTTCAGCGTTAGCTACTTCATTACGAATGTAAGCTGCCGCTTGACGGCGAGCATGGAGATCTCCGCGTTTGCCAAGAGTGATCATTTTTTCAACAACAGAGCGAAGTTCTTTCGCACGTGTTTCAGTTGTTTCAATGCGTTCGTTGATGATCAAATCAGTCGTTAAGTCACGAAGCATTGCTTTACGTTGTGCACTAGTGCGTCCTAGCTTTCTGTATGCCATGTGATGTCCCCTCCTTAATTAGAGATACTGTATAAATAAAAAACACACGAAAATCCTAGTTCACAATGAAACTAGTCAATCGTCTTTACGAAGACCTAGTCCAAGTTCGTCTAGTTTCGCTTTTACTTCTTCAAGAGATTTACGTCCAAGGTTACGAACTTTCATCATATCCTCTTCTGTCTTGTTAGCAAGCTCTTGAACAGTGTTAATACCCGCACGCTTCAAACAGTTGTAAGAACGAACAGAAAGATCAAGCTCTTCAATTGTCATTTCAAGTACTTTTTCTTTTTGGTCTTCTTCTTTTTCAACCATGATTTCAGCATGCTGCGCTTCGTCAGTTAAACCAACGAAAATATTAAGGTGTTCAGTTAAAATCTTAGAACCTAGAGCGATCGCTTCTTTCGGTCCTGTGCTTCCATCAGTCCATACATCTAGTGTTAATTTATCATAGTTTGTGATTTGCCCAACACGGGTGTTCTCCACTTGATATGTCACACGAGATACAGGTGTATAGATTGAGTCAATCGGAATCACACCGATTGGCTGATCGTCTCTTTTGTTTGCATCAGCAGGAGTATATCCGCGACCTCTTTGAGCCGTTAAACGAACACGGAAACTCGCATTCTTGCCAAGAGTTGCGATGTGAAGATCTGGATTTAAGATTTCAATATCGCTGTCGTGTGTAATATCAGCTGCTGTAACAGCACCTTCATCTTGTACATCAATTTCAAGCGTCTTCTCTTCTTCAGAGTAGATTTTGAGTGCAAGCTTTTTAATGTTTAAGATAATCGTTGTAACATCTTCAACCACGCCTTCGATCGTTGAGAATTCGTGTAAGACACCATCTATCTGGATCGATGTTACAGCTGCACCAGGAAGTGAGGATAAAAGGATACGACGAAGGGAGTTCCCTAAAGTGGTACCATATCCACGCTCAAGTGGCTCTACGACAAACTTGCCATACTTGGCATCGTCGCTGATTTCAACCGTTTCGATTTTTGGTTTTTCAATTTCGATCATCTAATAAAACCCTCCTTCAAAACGTCGAAACCTCGAATAGAATCATATGAGATTCCATCCGAAATTCCTCATTGTTTAGTCCCGTATGTGCTTAGGCAACGAGTCGTGTATTCGTCTCATAAATAACTGTATCATAACCCATTATTGACAGGGACACAAAATCTATACAAACAAACTACACGCGACGACGTTTTGGCGGACGGCATCCGTTATGAGGAACTGGAGTTACGTCTCTGATTGCAGTAACCTCAAGACCTGCAGCTTGAAGCGCACGAATTGCGGCTTCACGACCAGAACCAGGACCTTTAACAGTTACTTCAAGTGTTTTAAGACCGTGTTCAATTGATCCTTTAGCAGCAGTTTCAGCAGCCATTTGTGCAGCGAAAGGAGTAGATTTACGAGAACCTCTAAAACCTAATGCACCAGCACTTGACCAAGAAATTGCGTTTCCATGAACATCAGTAATCGTTACAATCGTGTTGTTGAAAGTGGAACGGATATGAGCGATTCCAGATTCAATATTCTTTTTCACGCGACGTTTACGCGTATTTGATTTACGAGCAGCAGCCATTCTTTAACTACCTCCTTTACTTATTTTTTCTTGTTAGCTACAGTTCGACGCGGACCTTTACGAGTACGCGCGTTGTTTTTTGTGTTTTGTCCACGAACAGGAAGTCCTCTACGATGACGGATTCCGCGGTAGCTTCCGATTTCAATTAGACGCTTAATGTTAAGTGAAACTTCACGACGAAGGTCACCTTCTACTTTAAGTTTGTCAATAATATCACGGATTTTACTAAGTTCGTCTTCAGTTAAATCGCGAACGCGAGTGTCTTCAGAAACACCTGCTTCTTTAAGAATTTGTTGAGCAGTCGTACGACCAATTCCAAAAACATATGTTAAAGAAATGACAACACGCTTATCACGTGGAATATCTACACCAGCAATACGAGCCATGATTTGGGCACCTCCTTGTTATTAGCCTTGTTTTTGTTTATGTTTTGGGTTTTCACAGATCACCATTACTTTTCCTTTTCTGCGAATCACTTTACATTTTTCACAGATAGGTTTAACAGATGGTCTCACTTTCATGTGTTTCCAACCTCCTTCTTCCGGAGTTGCTTTATTTGTAACGGTACGTAATTCTACCACGAGTTAAGTCATATGGAGATAATTCTACCGTAACTTTGTCTCCAGGTAAAATGCGAATGAAGTGCATACGGATTTTTCCTGATACATGCGCCAAAACTGTATGACCATTCTCTAGTTCAACTTTGAACATTGCGTTTGGCAAAGTTTCAACTACAGTACCTTCCACTTCAATTACATCGTCTTTCGCCATTCAAGTGTTCTCCCTTCTTCAAATCAGTAACTTGCTCTCTGACAAATTTCAAACGAGACTATCTCATTTTTTCATTTGTCACCCGACCTGTTTTGAATATACTGTTCTGAACTTCCGGAGATACGCAATCATAAAAGGTTAAATGATTGATCTTTTTTTCTTAGGAGAATGAAATTTACGCTTTTCTCCGTCTGCGATTAGTACATGGCGACATCGGAAATTCCGATGACTGCATACTGATCTTGTTCTTTTCCTTGGACTATACGGACAACCTGCCCGATTTGGGCATGAAAGGCTTTCGCTTTAGGCTCATAAAACCTAAACCTTAGTCAGTATATCAAAACCTGTATCTGTAATCGCAATTGTATGCTCAAAATGAGCACACTTTTTCCCATCAACCGTTACAACCGTCCAGTTATCAGCCAATGTTTTCACATACCGGCTGCCTGCGTTCACCATCGGTTCGATGGCCAACACCATTCCAGGTTTTAACCGCGGGCCTTTGTTAGGCGGACCATAATGAGGAATTTGAGGGTCCTCATGAAGATCCTGTCCGACCCCATGTCCAACATATTCTCTAACAACTGAGAAATTCTCACCTTCAACATACGTTTGTATAGCATGGGAAATGTTTGACAGACGTTCACCCGGCTTTGCTTCCTGTAAGCCTTTATATAGAGATTGCTCTGTGACTTCCAGTAGTTTGCGGTCCTCATCACTGATTACCCCAACTGGATAAGTCCAAGCAGAGTCACCATGATAACCATTTAACTTTGCGCCGATATCAATACTAATGATGTCTCCATCACGTAAAACCCGTTTACTAGGAATACCATGAACGAGTTCTTCATTCACCGAAACGCAAATGCTCCCGCGAAACCCATTATACCCTTTAAAAGATGGGATTGCACCCTGCTTTGTAATAAAACGTTCGGCAATTTGATCCAATTCTTTTGTCGAAATACCTGGTTTTATGTGTTTCTTAAGCTCTTCATGAGTCAGTGCGACAATACGTCCAGCTTCTCTCATAATCTCAAGCTCGCGAGGAGTTTTACAGATGATCATTTATTTAATCCTCCAAGCAGGTTCTTGATATCTGCATATACGTCGTTAATGTGCTTCGCACCATCAATGTTTGCAAGATATCCTTTTTCTGAATAGAAATTCAGTAAAGGTTCCGTCTGCTTTAAGTTTACTTCAAGTCTAGTCGAAACGGTTTCTGCATTATCATCTGCACGTTGATAAAGCTCTCCTCCACACTTGTCACAAACATTTTCTTTCGCAGGTGGATTGAAAACTAAGTGATACGTAGCTCCGCAATTTTTGCAAATTCTTCGGCCAGTCAGACGCTCCATCAAAGCATCTTTATCGACTTTAATATTAATGACATAATCAATCGTTCTGCCAAGGTCTTTTAGAATTTCTTCTAAAGCTTCAGCCTGAGCAACTGTTCGCGGAAATCCGTCCAGAAGAAAACCTTGTTCACAATCATTCTTGCCAAGTCTTTCTCTTACAATACCGATTGTGACCTCATCAGGAACAAGCTCTCCTTTATCAATAAAGGATTTTGCTTCGAGCCCAAGTTGTGTCTCCTCTTTCATAGCAGCACGGAACATATCTCCTGTTGAGATATGAGGGATCCCATAATCATCCACAATTCGTTCTGCCTGAGTGCCTTTACCAGCACCCGGAAGCCCCATTAAGACTAAGTTCATTTCGGATTTCCCCTTCCTTACTTAAAGAGGTTGGGCAACAGCCCATCCCTCTGTTTTATTTCATAAATCCACGGTAGTTTCGTTTCACTAATTGGCTTTCAAGTTGTTTCATTGTTTCAAGTGCAACACCTACAACAATGAGAAGACTTGTGCCGCCAATTTGTGCAGCGGAAGGTAATCCAGCGAATTGAATGAAAAAGATAGGAAGTATTGAAATCACGGCTAAGAAAATGGCACCCACAAATGTGAGTCGGTACAAAATGCTCGTAATTCTATCTTGAGTCATTTTCCCTGGACGAACTCCCGGGATATAGCCACCCTGCTTTTGCAGATTTTCAGCCATTTGTTCAGGGTTTACTTGGACAAAGGCATAAAAATATGTGAAAGCAACAATCAGTGCTACATAAATCGTCATACCGATTGGCTTAGTATAGTCAAAGTTGTTTGTAATCCAAGTTGTCACATTATTGGTTCCGAAGAACGATGCGATCGTTTGCGGAGTAATAATGAAAGAAACGGCAAAGATGACTGGAATCACCCCTGCTGGATTCACTTTCAATGGAAGGTGCGTTGCTTGACTAGCAGACATTTGTGCACGGCCAGTTCCTTTTGAATATTGAATCGCAATTTTTCGCACTGCCATTTGGACGTAAATAACACAAACAACAATCACAAGAATTGCAAGTATAATAAGCGCAACTTTAAGGATTTGCAAGAATAGCTGTCCATCTGCACCTACAAATTGCTGAGCGTACACTTGTTTTAATGTTTGAGGGATACCCGCGATGATACCGGAAAAGATAATAATCGAAATACCGTTACCAACACCATGAGCAGTAATCTGCTCACCGAGCCACATTAAAAATGCTGTTCCTGCAGTGAGTACAACCGCAATTAAGAGGTACGTTGTCACACCAGAGTTTTCAATCAGCATGCCTCCTGCCATATTGTTGAACCCATATGACATTCCTAAAGCTTGGATAAATCCTAGAACAATTGTAAAATACCTAGTGAATTGTGCTAATTTTCGGCGGCCAACCTCTCCCTGCTTTGACCACTCAGTAAACTTCGGAACAACATCCATCTGCAAGAGTTGGATGATGATCGAAGCGGTGATATACGGCATAATCCCCATTGCGAGAATGGAGAATTTGAAAAGTGCCCCTCCCCCAAACGTGTTGAGGATTCCGAAAACACTCATTTGATCCTGTGCCTGGAGAACATCGGCGTTCACATTAGGCACAGGGATGAAAGCACCTATACGAAAGACGACTAACATTAAAAGTGTGAATATAATCTTATTCCGTATATCTTTCACGCGCACAAAATTGGAGATTGTCTTAAACAAGTTAGATCACCTCGGCTGTACCGCCAGCAGCTTCAATCGCTTCTTTCGCAGAAGCAGAGAATTTATTGGCTTTTACAGTTAATTTTTTTTCTAATTTACCGTTGCCAAGAATTTTAACTCCTGCTTTTAACTTGCTTATTATACCAGTCTCTAGAAGAAGTTCAGGAGTGACTTCCGTTCCTTCGTCAAAACTGTTTAATTTGTCTAAGTTGATTACCGCATAATCTTTACGGTTGATGTTTGTAAAACCACGTTTTGGAAGGCGTTGGAATAAAGGCATTTGTCCACCTTCGAAACCAGGGCGTACACCGCCACCAGAACGAGCGTTTTGACCTTTATGACCTTTACCAGAAGTTTTACCGTTACCTGATCCAATACCACGACCAACACGGTTACGTACTTTACGTGAACCTTCTGAAGGCTTCAATTCATGAAGTTTCATTTGGGCACCTCCTTATCGATTATATATGTTTTATTGTTCTTTAACAGAGACTAAATGAGACACTTTGTTAATCATGCCGCGGATCGCTGCATTGTCTTCATGTACGACTGTTTGGTTTGTTTTCTTAAGACCAAGAGTACGAACAGTGACACGCTGATCTTCAGGGCGACCGATAACACTGCGTTTGAGGGTAATTTCTAATTTATTTGCCATTATTGTTCCCTCCTTATCCTAACAGGTCTTCTACAGATTTTCCACGAAGCTTCGCTACATCTTCAGCACGTTTAAGCTCACTTAAACCTTGAAGTGTTGCACGAATCATGTTGATCGGTGTGTTAGAACCTAGAGATTTAGAAAGGATATCAGCTAGACCAGCAAGCTCAAGTACTGCACGCACTGGGCCTCCAGCGATAACTCCTGTACCTTCTGAAGCAGGTTTTAATAAGACGTTTCCTGCACCGAATCGACCGATGATTTCGTGTGGAATTGTAGTTCCAACCATTGGTACTTCAATTAAATTCTTTTTCGCATCTTCAACAGCTTTGCGGATCGCTTCTGGTACTTCTTGTGCTTTACCAGTACCGAATCCTACATGACCGTTTTTGTCACCGACAACAACTAAAGCTGCAAAACGGAAACGACGTCCACCTTTAACAACTTTCGCTACGCGGTTAACCGTAACTAAGCGTTCTTCTAACTCTAATTTGCTTGGGTCAATACGACTCATTCGGATGTGTCCCTCCTTCTTTTATTAAAATTTAAGTCCAGCCTCACGAGCAGCTTCAGCTAGAGCTTTCACACGTCCATGATATAGATATCCTCCGCGGTCAAATACAACGTTAGAAATCCCTTTTTCAACAGCACGTTTTGCAACAAGTTCGCCAACTTTAGTAGCAGCTGCTGTGTCAGATCTATTCTCGATTTTTAACTCTTTATCAAGAGTAGAAGCACTTACAAGTGTTACACCTTTTACGTCATCAATTACTTGAGCGTAGATATTCTTGTTAGAACGAAAAACGTTAAGACGAGGTCTTTCAGCAGTACCTGAAAGTTTCGCGCGAACACGAGCATGTCTTTTAAGACGAGTAGCATTCTTGCTAGTTTTCGTAATCATCCGAGTCACTCCTTTCTTCACTTTAAGCGATCTTACTTACCAGTTTTTCCTTCTTTACGGCGAACAAATTCACCTTCGTAACGAATTCCTTTACCTTTGTAAGGCTCTGGAGAACGGACAGCGCGGATGTTAGCAGCAATAGCTCCTACACGCTCTTTATCAATACCTTTAACAATTATTTTCGTTTGAGATGGAACTTCGATTTCAACTCCAGCCTCAGGAACGATTTCAACTGGGTGAGAGTATCCAACGTTAAGGACAAGTTTGTTGCCAGATTTAGCAGCACGGTAACCGACACCGATAAGTTCTAAACCTCTTTCAAAACCTTTAGATACACCTTCAACCATGTTAGCAAGCAAGCTGCGTGTTGTACCATGCAGTGCACGATGTTCTTTATGATCAGACGGACGGCTTACAGTTAAGACGTTGTCCTCAATTTTAATTTCCATATCAGGGTGAAACGTACGAGTTAGTTCACCTTTTGGTCCCTTTACTGTCACTGTGTTATTGTTGTTTGTCACAGTCACACCTGAAGGGATCTCAAGTAGTTTTTTACCTACGCGAGACATACCAAGCACCTCCATTCATCTTAAACTTTTTTTACCATACGTAAGCAAGTACTTCTCCACCAGTTTGTTTAGCACGGGCTTCTTTGTCCGATAAAACACCTTGTGATGTAGAAATAATTGCGATTCCAAGACCGTTAAGTACACGTGGTACTTCATTTGATTTCGCATATACACGTAAACCAGGCTTACTGATTCTTTTAAGACCAGTGATAACGCGTTCGTTGTTTTGACCGTATTTAAGGAACAAACGGATAATTCCTTGTTTGCTGTCTTCGACGTATTCAACGTCACGGATAAAACCTTCACGCTTTAAGATTTCAGCAATTTCTCTTTTGATTTTTGAAGCAGGTACTTCAAGCTTCTCATGACGTACTGTGTTCGCATTGCGAATACGAGTCAGCAAATCTGCAATCGGATCTGTCATAACCATTATTTAATAACCTCCTTCCCATTTATGGGGATTACCAGCTGGCTTTTTTAACGCCAGGAATTTGTCCTTTATATGCAAGTTCGCGGAAACAAATACGGCAAAGTTTAAACTTACGAATAACTGAATGTGGACGTCCACAACGTTCGCAGCGTGTATACTCTTGAACTTTAAACTTTTGTTTGCGTTGTTGTTTCGCAATCATAGACTTTTTAGCCACGATTTCGCCTCCCTTTCATTGATTATTTCTGGAACGGCATACCTACTTGAGTTAATAACTCACGTGCTTCTTCGTCCGTTTTGGCAGTAGTAACGATAACGATATCCATACCGCGGACCTTTGTTACTTTATCGTAATCAATTTCTGGGAAGATTAACTGTTCTTTAATACCAAGGGTGTAGTTTCCACGTCCGTCGAAAGATTTTTTAGAAATTCCGCGGAAGTCACGTACACGTGGTAAAGATACAGAAATAAGTTTATCAAGGAAATCATACATGCGCTCTCCGCGAAGTGTTACTTTTGCACCGATTGGCATTCCTTCACGAAGACGGAATCCAGCAATAGACTTCTTCGCACGAGTAACGACAGGTTTTTGACCAGCGATAAACGTTAATTCTTCAACAGCAGTATCGATTGCTTTAGCGTTTTGAACAGCGTCACCAACACCCATGTTGATCACGATTTTTTCGATTTTTGGCACTTGCATCACTGAAGTGTATTCAAACTTAGAAACTAATGCAGGTGTAATTTCTTTTATATACTTTTCTTTAAGGCGGTTCATGAGAAAGACCTCCCTTCCTTATTTACTATTTATCTAGAACTTGCCCAGATTTTTTCGCTATACGGACTTTCTTTCCGTCCTCAATTTTATACCCGACACGTGTCACTTCACCCGTTTTAGGATCAAGCGGCATTACGTTTGATACGTGAATTGGCGCTTCTTGTTCAGAAATCCCGCCTTGAGGGTTAGCTTGAGTTGGTTTAGAGTGTTTTTTCACAAGGTTAATCCCTTCTACTAAAACACGGTCATTTTTAGGGAAAGCAGCAAGGATGACACCTTGTTTACCTTTATCTTTACCAGAGATAACCACTACTTTATCGCCCTTTTTAACATGCATTTAATCGCACCTCCTTGAGTCGCGGATTGTAATCATTAAAGTACTTCTGGTGCTAGAGAAACAATTTTCATAAAGTTATTTTCACGAAGTTCACGTGCTACTGGTCCGAAGATACGAGTTCCACGAGGGCTCTTGTCGTCACGGATGATGACACATGCATTTTCGTCGAAGCTGATGTAAGATCCGTCGCTTCTGCGAGCTCCGCTCTTTGTACGAACGATAACTGCTTTTACAACATCACCTTTTTTGACAACGCCACCTGGTGTTGCTTGTTTAACCGTACAAACAATGACATCACCAATATTAGCCGTCTTACGTCCAGAGCCGCCAAGAACTTTAATCGTTAATACTTCACGTGCGCCAGAGTTGTCAGCTACTTTTAAACGAGTCTCCTGTTGAATCATTAATGTTACCTCCCTTCGGAAAAAGAAATCCGAACTTTATTAGATAATAACAGCTTCTTCGACAACCTCAACTAGACGAAAGCGTTTAGTCGCAGATAATGGACGAGTCTCCATGATCTTAACGATGTCTCCGATTTTTGCTTGGTTGTTTTCATCATGTGCTTTGAACTTTTTAGAGTATCTTACACGTTTGCCATAAAGTGAATGCTTTTTGTATGTTTCAACAACAACAGTAATGGTTTTATCCATTTTGTCTGAAACAACACGGCCTTGGTACACTTTACGTTGGTTACGTTCGCTCATGTTTGCGGGGCCTCCCCTCTCATTATTATTTATTAGCAGCGATTTCTCTTTGACGAATCACAGTTTTCATGCGTGCGATTGATTTACGCACTTCACGAATACGAGCAGTATTTTCAAGCTGCCCAGTTGCTAATTGGAAACGAAGATTGAAAAGTTCTTCTTTAAGAGACTTTACTTTTTGTTCAATTTCAGCAGTGGTAAGGTCACGAATTTCATTAGCTTTCATTTGATTCACCACCAATTTCTTCACGTTTTACGAACTTCGTTTTAATTGGCAATTTGTGAGATGCAAGACGAAGAGCTTCGCGAGCAACTTCTTCAGACACACCAGAAATTTCAAATAAAACTTTGCCCGGTTTTACTACAGCTACCCATCCTTCTGGAGCACCTTTACCAGAACCCATGCGGACTTCAAGTGGCTTTGCTGTATATGGCTTAGAAGGGAAAATTTTTATCCAAACTTTACCGCCACGTTTCATGTAACGAGTCATAGCAATACGAGCAGCTTCGATTTGACGGTTCGTAATCCAAGAAGCTTCAAGAGCTTGGATACCGAACTCACCGAAATGCACTTCAGTGCCACCTTTTGCACGACCACGCATTTTCCCACGGTGTTCTCTGCGATACTTCACGCGTTTTGGCAATAACATATTATTTTCCTCCTTCCGCAGACTTCTTCTTAGTTGGAAGGACTTCTCCACGATAGATCCATACTTTTACGCCAAGCTTACCATAAGTAGTATCAGCTTCAGCAGTAGCATAGTCGATGTCAGCACGAAGTGTGTGCAACGGAACAGTACCTTCACTGTAATATTCAGAACGAGCAATATCTGCACCGCCAAGACGACCAGAAACCATTGTTTTGATTCCTTGTGCTCCAGCACGCATTGTGCGTTGGATTGTTTGTTTTTGTGCACGACGGAATGAAATACGGTTTTCAAGTTGACGAGCGATGTTTTCAGCAACTAGTTTAGCATCAAGATCTGCTCTCTTGATTTCAAGAATGTTAATGTGTACACGCTTGCCAGTTAGGCTGTTAAGGGCTTTACGAAGTGCTTCTACTTCAGATCCGCCTTTACCAATGACCATACCTGGTTTAGCTGTGTGAATTGTAATATTTACGCGGTTTGCAGCACGTTCGATTTCAACCTTAGAAACGGACGCGTCAGACAAACGCTTGCTGATGAATTCACGGATTTTTAAGTCTTCATGTAAGAAATCAGCGTAATCTTTTCCAGCGAACCATTTAGATTCCCAATCACGAATGATTCCAATACGAAGACCTACTGGATTTACCTTTTGACCCACGGATTATCCCTCCTTCTTTTCTGATACAACGATTGTAATGTGGCTAGTACGTTTGTTAATTGCGCTCGCACGACCCATAGCACGTGGACGGAATCTCTTAAGTGTTGGACCTTCGTCAACGAATGCTTGAGAAATCACTAGGTTGTTAGCGTCCAACTCGTAGTTGTGCTCAGCGTTTGCGATAGCAGATTTTAATACTTTTTCAATAATTGGTGAAGCAGCCTTAGGTGTATGGTTTAAGATAGATACTGCTTCTCCTACTTGCTTACCTCGGATCAGGTCCATTACTAGACGTGCTTTACGAGGAGCAATACGGACTGTTCTTGCGACAGCTTTAGCTTGCATTTAAAAGCCTCCTCTCATTAGCGTCTTGTTTTTTTATCGTCACTAGCATGACCTTTGTAAGTACGGGTTGGTGCGAATTCGCCCAATTTGTGACCTACCATATCTTCAGAGATGAATACAGGTACATGTTTGCGGCCGTCATAGACTGCAATTGTGTGACCGATGAATTGCGGGAAAATTGTAGAACGACGAGACCAAGTTTTAATTACTTGCTTTTTGTCAGCTTCATTCAATTTCTCAACTTTAACCATCAAATGATCATCAACAAATGGTCCTTTTTTTAAGCTGCGAGCCATTGTGGAACCTCCCTTCGTAATTGAACTACGGTCCTAAATGAACCGTAGACAATCCCGTTATTTATTTTTACGACGACGTACAATAAATTTGTCAGACTTGTTCTTTTTCTTACGAGTCTTGAATCCAAGTGTCGGTTTACCCCATGGAGACATTGGTGATTTACGTCCGATTGGAGCACGTCCTTCACCACCACCGTGTGGGTGATCGTTAGGGTTCATGACAGAACCACGAACTGTTGGGCGAATGCCTTTCCAGCGAGAGCGACCAGCTTTACCGATGTTAATTAATTCGTGTTGCTCGTTTCCAACTTGACCGATAGTCGCACGGCAAGCAGAAAGGATCATACGAACTTCTCCTGAGTTCAGACGTACAAGAACGTATTTACCTTCTTTACCAAGAACTTGAGCAGAAGTACCAGCAGAACGAACTAATTGTCCACCTTTACCTGGTTTTAATTCAATGTTATGCACAACTGTACCAACTGGGATGTTGATCAGTGGAAGAGCATTACCTGGTTTAATGTCAGCTTCTGGACCAGAAGTAACTTCAGTACCAACTTGGATTCCTTTTGGTGCAAGGATGTAACGCTTCTCACCATCTGCATAGTTTACAAGAGCGATATTTGCTGAACGGTTTGGATCATACTCGATTGTAGCAACGCGTCCAGGTATACCATCTTTATTACGCTTAAAGTCAATGATACGGTATTGACGTTTGTGACCGCCGCCTTGATGACGAACAGTTAATCTACCTTGGTTGTTACGTCCGCCTTTTTTATGAAGCGGGGCAAGTAACGATTTTTCTGGTTTGTCAGTCGTGATTTCAGCAAAATCTGAAGTAGTCATGCCACGACGACCATTACTGGTTGGTTTATACTTTTTAATCGCCATTTTGAATTTCCCTCCTTCTTTTTAAGATTTACGCTTCAAAAATTTCGATTTCTTTGCTGTCAGCAGTTAATTTCACGATTGCTTTTCTGCGACGGCTAGTCATACCAGTATAGCGTCCAACGCGTTTTGATTTTCCTTTGTAGTTCTGAACGTTGACTTTTTCAACTTTCACTCCAAAGATTTCTTCAACAGCGTCTTTCACTTCTGTTTTATTCGCTCTGACGTCCACTTCAAACGTGTACTTCTTATCTGCCATTAGATCAGTAGAACGTTCAGTAATGATAGGGCGCTTTAGAACATCACGAGGATCTTTCATTATGCAAGTCCCTCCTCTACTTTTTCAACCGCTGCTTTAGTGATCAGAAGTTTCTCATGGTTAACAACGTCAAGAACGTTGATACCTTTAGCTTCAACAACTGTTACTCCAGGGATGTTACGAGCAGATAAGGCAACTGTTTCGTTTGCATCCGCAGTGACAACCAACGCTTTTTTCTCAACAGATAATCCTTTAAGGATGCCTGCGAATTCTTTCGTTTTCACTGCATCAAGAGTAAGATCTTCAAGAACGATGATGTTGTTGTCGATTACTTTAGAAGACAATACTGATTTGATAGCCAAGCGGCGAACTTTTTTAGGTAATTTATAAGAATAGCTGCGAGGTGTTGGACCGAATACGATACCGCCTCCACGCCATTGTGGTGAACGGATAGAACCTTGACGAGCACGACCTGTACCCTTCTGTCTCCAAGGCTTACGACCTCCGCCACGTACTTCAGAACGAGTTTTTACTTTGTGAGTTCCTTGACGTAAGGAAGCTCTTTGCATAAGAATAGCATCGAATACCACGCTTTCGTTTGGCTCAATTCCAAACACAGAATCGTTTAATTCGATTTCACCGTTAGTAGAACCGTTTTGGTTATATAATGCTACTTTGGGCATGACTTGTTTCCTCCTTTCCTAAGAGAGTTATTTAGATTTAACTGCACTCTTTACAGTTACTAGAGATTTTTTAGCTCCTGGTACGTTTCCTTTGATCAGAAGAAGATTACGTTCTGCATCAACTTTAACGATCTCAAGGTTTTGGACAGTGATTTGCTCTCCGCCCATACGACCTGGAAGAAGTTTACCTTTGAATACTCGGTTTGGATCTACAGGCCCCATTGAACCCGGACGACGATGATAGCGAGAACCGTGAGACATTGGTCCGCGTGATTGTCCGTGGCGTTTGATAGCACCTTGGAACCCTTTACCTTTTGATGTTCCTGTTACATCTACGATATCTCCACTTGCGAAAATATCAACTTTGACTTCCTGACCAACTTCATACGCATCTAACTCCACACCGCGTAATTCTTTTACGAAGCGCTTAGGAGCAGTTTCCGCTTTAGCAACGTGGCCCTTTTCTGGTTTGTTAGAAAGCTTTTCACGTTTGTCATCAAAACCAATTTGGATTGCTTCATAGCCATCCGTATCAGCAGTCTTCTTTTGAAGAACAACGTTAGGAGCAGCCTCAACAACAGTCACAGGGATAAGGTCACCGTTTTCTGCGAATACTTGCGTCATACCAATTTTTCTACCTAAGATTCCTTTGGTCATTCGTCACACCTCCTATAATATGTGTTTTCTATTTAAATTAAAGTTTGATTTCGATATCTACACCAGATGGTAAATCTAAACGCATAAGTGCATCAACTGTTTGCGGAGTTGGATTCACGATGTCGATTAGACGTTTGTGAGTACGCATCTCAAATTGCTCGCGAGAATCTTTGTACTTATGCACCGCACGAAGGATTGTGTAAACTGATTTTTCAGTCGGAAGCGGAATTGGACCAGATACACTAGCACCAGAACGCTTAGCCGTTTCAACAATCTTCTCAGCAGATTGATCAAGAATTCTATGATCATATGCTTTTAAACGAATACGAATTTTTTGTTTTGCCATTATTTTCCCTCCTTTTCGCCTACTTACGTTAGACAGTTCTCCGTGAGAAAAACCTGATCACCTTGCCATGGCAAAGCGGCCGGGTGTGTCAGCAACCTCTCACTTCATCGCAGTCAAAGACCAACATGCACTATTGTACCAAATTGGTCTGTGTGTTGCAATAATAAATCGGATAAATTTACGATTTGCACACTTTTCATATTATACAGGGGTTTAGCCTATAAATCAAGCTCTCCTTGATGATGATGTATAGCCGTTTCTCTTACAATTCGGATAAATTTATCTGGCTCTTCAATATGAGGAGAATGCGCCGATTCTTCGAAGATGAACCATTTTTTCATTGGAGCAGTTAATTGCTCAACAAATAGTTTTGATACAGTGGCTGGTGTAATCAAGTCATGTTGACCCATGATAAAGTAACACGGTATTAATATAGTAGAAACTCGGTATTGAATGCTCTCTTGCAATAATTCATCCCAAAGCATTTCCTGACTGTACTTTTGTCCCTGTAGGAATTTCCATTTGTCTTTCAGCCGATAATGCTTACTGGTAAGAAACGTTCGCACCAACTGAAGGAGCGGCTTCCACCTATGGGTGAGTCCTACTTTTGCAAACTCTTTATACATGGAGAACAAAGCATGAGCAGATGTCCGCTTCCACGGGGGAGGGGTAAGTAATCTCAGACAGGCGGTAAATAGTCTATTGCGATGGAATTTTTTTAGAAGAAGCTCGTACGATGCGATATCCTCTTTTAATATATCTACAACTTGACTAATTCCATAATAAGCATGATAAAGATCTGGACGTTTATGTACAGCTTGTATAGCAATCAATGACCCCCATGAATATCCAGCAATGTATAGCTTCGGTTGGCCTAAATAGGAAAGCAGTTTTTCTGATAGTTCAATCGTATCTTCAACGAATTGTTGTATCGTCATCGATGCAGAGGGAATGTTCTTGTGATATGACAGCCCTGCACCTCGCTGGTCCCAATGAATGACCGTAAAGTATTGGTCGAGCTCCTGATGAAAGGAATCTATATAACTGATTTGCGCTGAGCCTGGGCCTCCGTGTAAAAATAGAAGAATGGGCTTTGTCTCTTGCGAATGGTTCTCTTTCATCATAATCCATTGATCGACACCGCCAATCAACCATCTCTTCAAACATGTCTTCGCCATTCCAGTGATCCTCTCAGTTCCTATTAGATTCTATAGCTTATAGTAGCCGTTCTCACTATGAAAAGCAAAAAAGAGACCCTTTTGCAAGGAGTCTCTTTTGTATCGTCATTACTTAATGATAGTTGAAACTACGCCAGAACCTACAGTACGTCCACCCTCACGGATAGAGAAACGAGTTCCTTCTTCGATAGCGATAGTAGAGATCAGTTCAACTTCCATCTCAGTGTTATCGCCAGGCATAACCATTTCAGTACCTTCTGGAAGATGTACGATACCAGTTACGTCAGTTGTACGGAAGTAGAACTGCGGACGGTAGTTAGAGAAGAATGGAGTATGACGTCCACCCTCTTCTTTAGAAAGTACATAAACTTCAGCTTTGAATCTGCTGTGTGGAGTGATTGTACCTGGTTTAGCAAGTACTTGACCACGTTGGATTTCTTCACGAGAAATTCCACGAAGAAGTGCACCAATGTTGTCACCAGCTTCAGCATAGTCAAGAAGCTTACGGAACATTTCAACACCTGTAATAGTTGTTTTCTTGTTTTCTTCTTGAAGACCGATGATTTCAACTTCATCACCGACTTTAACTTGTCCACGCTCAACACGTCCAGTAGCAACTGTTCCACGACCAGTAATAGAGAATACGTCCTCAACTGGCATCATGAATGGCTTATCAGTGTCGCGCTCTGGAGTTGGGATGTACTCATCAACCGCATCCATAAGCTCAAGGATTTTAGCTTCGTATTCAGCATCTCCTTCAAGAGCTTTAAGAGCAGAACCTTTGATAACTGGTACTTCGTCACCAGGGAAGTCATAGTCAGAAAGAAGATCACGAACTTCCATTTCAACAAGTTCAAGTAGCTCTTCGTCGTCAACCATGTCACATTTGTTAAGGAATACTACGATGTATGGTACACCTACGTTACGAGAAAGTAGGATGTGCTCACGTGTTTGTGGCATTGGACCATCAGCAGCAGATACTACTAAGATCGCACCGTCCATTTGAGCAGCACCAGTGATCATGTTTTTAACGTAGTCAGCGTGTCCTGGGCAGTCTACGTGTGCATAGTGACGAGTTTCAGTTTCATACTCAACGTGTGCAGTAGAGATTGTGATTCCACGCTCGCGCTCTTCTGGAGCACCATCAATTTGGTCATAAGCCATAGCTGTACCTTTACCTGATTTCTTATGAAGAACTGTTGAGATAGCAGCAGTTAGAGTTGTTTTACCATGGTCAACGTGTCCAATTGTACCGATGTTAGCATGCGATTTGGAACGGTCGAATTTTTCTTTAGCCATTCTAAAAATCCTCCTTAAAGGTTCATTGTATTTGGTATAGAGTGATAGAAAGTGAAGAGTTACCTCCCACTTTCTGATCTTCAATAGTAGTTATACTTTAGTTTAAAGGCAAAATCAATTATTCACCTTTATTTTTTTTGATGATTTCTTCACTGATGCTCTTAGGAACTTCTTCATAGTGATCCATGTGCATAGTGAAAGTACCGCGTCCTTGTGTGTTAGAACGGAGTGCAGTTGCATATCCGAACATTTCAGAAAGTGGAACCATAGCGCGAACAACTTGAGCGTTACCGCGAGCTTCCATACCTTCTACACGTCCACGACGAGATGTAATGTCACCCATGATGTCTCCCATGTATTCTTCTGGGATAACGACTTCTACTTTCATCATTGGCTCAAGTAGAACTGGGTTACATTTGCTAGCAGCATTTTTCAATGCCATAGAGGCAGCAATTTTGAACGCCATTTCGTTAGAGTCAACATCGTGGTATGAACCATCAAATAGTTTTGCTTTAATGTCGATTAATGGGAATCCAGCTAATACACCATTTTCTAGTGATTCTTCAAGACCTGCTTGAATAGCTGGGATATATTCACGAGGAACAACCCCACCGACAATTGCATTTTCAAATTCGAAGCCTGCGCCTTCTTCGTTTGGTTCAAATTCGATCCAAACGTGTCCGAACTGACCGCGTCCACCAGATTGACGTACGAATTTACCTTCAACTTTTGCACCAGAACGGAATGTTTCACGGTACGCAACTTGAGGAGCACCTACGTTAGCTTCAACCTTGAACTCACGTTTCATACGGTCAACAATGATATCAAGGTGAAGCTCACCCATACCAGAGATGATCGTTTGACCAGTTTCAGGGTTTGTTTGTGTACGGAATGTTGGGTCCTCTTCAGCTAATTTAGCTAAAGCGATACTCATTTTATCTTGGTCAGCCTTAGATTTAGGCTCAATCGCTACATCGATAACTGGCTCTGGGAATTCCATAGACTCAAGGATAACAAGATTTTTCTCATCACAAAGAGTATCTCCAGTTGATGTATCTTTAAGACCTACAGCTGCTGCAATATCTCCTGCGTAAACAGTAGAGATTTCTTCACGGCTGTTTGCGTGCATTTGAAGGATACGTCCAACACGCTCACGTTTGTTTTTAGAAGAGTTCTTTACGTAAGAGCCAGCATCAAGTGTTCCAGAGTAAACTCGGAAGAAAGTTAGTTTCCCAACATAAGGGTCCGTCATAACTTTAAATGCAAGTGCAGAGAATGGTGCGTCGTCAGAAGACTCTCGAACTACCTCTTCATTTGTATCTGGTAAGATACCTTTGATTGCAGCAACATCAGTTGGAGCAGGAAGGTAGTCAAGCACAGCATCAAGTACAAGCTGAACACCTTTGTTTTTGAAAGCAGAACCAACAAGAACTGGATAGAATTCAACATTCAAAGTTCCTTTGCGGATTGCAGCTTTCAATTCAGGAATTGTAATTTCTTCACCCTCAAGGTATTTTTCCATCAGCTCTTCATCAAGCTCAGCGACAGCTTCAATTAAGCTGTTGCGAAGCTCTTCAGCTTTGTCTTTATACTCATCAGGGATTTCTCTTGCATCAGAGCGAGTTCCAAGGTCATCTTCGTAGAAATACGCTACGTTTTCTACAAGGTCGATGATTCCTTCGAATTGGTCTTCAGCACCGATCGGCAATTGAATTGCATGAGCGTTTGCTTGAAGACGATCTCTTAATGTGCTTACAGAGTAAAGGAAGTCCGCACCGGTTTTATCCATTTTGTTAACGAATACGATACGAGGTACTCCGTAAGTTGTTGCTTGGCGCCAAACTGTTTCAGTTTGTGGCTCTACACCTGATTGTGCATCAAGAACAGCAACAGCACCATCAAGTACACGTAAGGAACGTTCAACTTCAACAGTGAAGTCTACGTGTCCTGGTGTATCAATGATGTTTACACGGTAACCCTTCCATTGTGCTGTAGTAGCAGCAGAAGTGATTGTGATACCACGTTCTTGCTCCTGCTCCATCCAGTCCATTTGTGAAGCTCCTTCGTGAGTTTCACCAATTTTATGGATACGACCAGTGTAGTACAAGATACGCTCAGTCGTTGTCGTTTTACCGGCATCGATGTGCGCCATGATACCAATATTACGAGTTTTGTCTAAGGAGAACTCTCTTGCCATTGGGTAATTTCTCCTTCCTTATTAGGAAATAGTTTTTTTAGTTTGGTATGAATCCTACCAGCGGTAGTGAGCGAATGCTTTGTTCGCTTCTGCCATTTTGTGTGTATCTTCACGTTTCTTCACAGCAGCACCAGTGTTGTTAGCTGCGTCAAGGATTTCGTTAGCAAGACGCTCTTCCATCGTTTTTTCTCCACGAAGACGAGCGTAGTTCACTAACCAACGAAGACCTAGAGTTGTACGACGGTCTGGGCGAACTTCTACAGGTACTTGGTAGTTAGCGCCACCTACACGACGTGCTTTCACTTCAAGAACTGGCATGATGTTTTTCAAGGCTTGTTCGAAAACCTCCATCGCTTCATTACCAGTACGTTCTTTGATGATATCAAAAGACTTGTAGAGGATTGTTTGAGCTTTCCCTCTTTTACCGTCAATCATCATTTTGTTGATCAAACGAGATACAAGTTTAGAATTGTAAATTGGATCTGGCAAAACGTCTCTTTTTGCTACAGGACCTTTACGTGGCATCTGAATAGCCTCCCTTCTCTTTTAAAAGGATTTCTATCTGTCTCTCATCTCAGTTTCATTGTCAGGTGCCTGACTCAACCGATCTGAACTCAACTTCTAAAAACCCTTATGTTTGTTTATATTATTTGCTTTGTTTCGGGCGTTTTGTTCCGTATTTAGAACGTCCTTGCATACGACCGTCAACCCCGGCAGTATCAAGCGCACCACGAACGATGTGGTAACGTACACCCGGTAAGTCTTTTACACGTCCGCCACGAATAAGTACTACACTGTGCTCTTGTAGGTTGTGTCCGATACCAGGAATGTAAGCTGTTACTTCAATCAGGTTAGACAAACGTACACGAGCATATTTACGTAGTGCTGAGTTTGGCTTCTTCGGTGTCATTGTTCCGACACGAGTACAAACCCCGCGTTTCTGTGGAGATGTTACGTTAGTGTGCTCTTTTTTGAAACTGTTATATCCTTTGTTAAGTGCAGGAGACTTTGAGTTTTCAACTTTACTCACGCGTCCTTTGCGTACTAGCTGATTAATTGTAGGCATGTTGTTATTCCTCCCTTCATTACTTTTTTTATAACCCACATACCCAGGTGGTTCATCAAAAGACAAAAAACAATGTTTTTGCATTTTACACATACAAAAACAAACAAGTACGTTATAACATAATGGCAACAGCTGCTGCCCCAACTTCAATTCCGCAGGCCTTGCCGAGCTTTTTCATGGAATCTACCACTAAAATGTCTACACCCTTCTCTTTCGCTAGTTTCATTACACCAGCTGTTAAGGCAGGGTCAGCATCTTTTGCTACGACGATTTCCTTTACTGAATCTCGTTTTAGAGCTTTTACTGTTTGCTTCGTACCAATAATAATTGATTGAGCCTGTGATACTTTATCATAAGACATCGAATATCCTCCAAAGTAACAGGTTTTATTTTGAGCACCTTGGTTATATTATCATCATGGCAGAAGGATGTCAATATCGTATATCAGATTATCTTGACATCCTTCACCATTTTTTGATGATTTTTATGGAAATCTTATGAGAAAACTTATTCTGCAGGTACCATATCATCAGTTGGTTGCACTTGTGAAACCGGCTTTACTTTACGGTAGTTCGGCATTCCTGTTCCAGCAGGAACAAGTTTACCAATGATCACATTCTCTTTCAAGCCAAGTAACTCATCACGTTTTCCTTTAATTGCTGCGTCTGTTAGGACACGAGTTGTTTCTTGGAATGATGCAGCAGATAAGAATGAGTCTGTTTCAAGTGATGCTTTTGTAATACCAAGTAGAACTGGACGACCTGTCGCAGGGCGTTTGCCTTCGAATAATACTTTCTTGTTCGCTTCAGTGAATTGATGTACATCAAGAAGTGTGCCTGGTAATACATCTGTATCCCCTGCATCAGCGACACGCACTTTACGAAGCATTTGGCGAACCATTACTTCTACGTGCTTATCTCCAATTTCTACCCCTTGCATACGGTATACTTTTTGTACTTCATGAAGCAGATATTCTTGAACAGCTGTCATATCTGTCACTTTTAGAAGTTCTTTCGGGTCAATAGAGCCTTCTGTCAGTACTTGACCGCGTGTTACTTTATCACCTTCAACGACTTTAAGACGAGCATTGTAAGGAGCTGTGTAAGAGCGAGTTTCAACTTCGCCTTGAACCACAATTTCCTGTTGTTTGTCACGAACCTCGTTGATTTCAGCAACAACACCATCAATTTCAGAGATGGTCGCTTGCCCTTTCGGATTACGCGCTTCAAATAGCTCTTGGATACGAGGTAAACCTTGTGTGATATCGTCTCCAGCAACCCCACCTGTGTGGAACGTACGCATTGTCAGCTGTGTTCCTGGCTCACCGATCGATTGTGCAGCGATGATTCCAACTGCCTCACCAACTTCTACGTCGGTACCAGTTGCAAGGTTACGGCCGTAGCATCGTTTACATACTCCATGCGGTGTGTTACATGTAAATGCAGAGCGGATCCATACTTCCTCAATACCAGCGTCAACTATTTCAAGTGCCTTATCTTCATCAATTAGTTCGTTTTCGTTTACAATGACTTCTCCAGTTTCCGGATGAGTAATTGGTTTTCTTGCAAAACGTCCGATCAGACGTTCTTCAAGTTTTTCAATGACTTCATTTCCTTCTTTAATGGACTTAGCCAAAATTCCACGATCCGTTCCGCAATCTGTTTCACGGATAATGACATCCTGTGCAACGTCTACGAGACGACGCGTTAGGTAACCTGAATCAGCAGTTTTAAGGGCAGTATCGGCAAGACCTTTACGCGCTCCGTGAGTGGAAATGAAGTATTCCAATACGGTTAAACCTTCACGGAAACTAGATTTAATCGGAAGTTCAATGATACGTCCAGCCGGGTTGGCCATCAGACCACGCATACCAGCCAGCTGAGTGAAGTTAGATGCGTTACCACGCGCTCCTGAGTCACTCATCATGTAGATCGGGTTGACTTCATCAAGGGACTTCATCAGTTTTCCTTGGATGACATCTTTAGAAGAACTCCAAATTGAAATCACTCTCTCATAACGCTCTTCTTCTGTAATCAGCCCACGTCTGAATTGCTTCATGACGTTATCTACTTTCGCTTGTGCTTCTTCAAGAATTTTCTGCTTATCATCTAATACGACGATATCAGAAACACCAACGGTAATACCCGCTTTAGTAGAGTATTTGAAACCAAGATTTTTCATGCGATCAAGCATTTTAGAAGTCTCAGTAATGTGGAATCTCTTAAAGATTTCCGCAATAATTTTTCCTAAAATACCTTTTTTGAATGGCGGATTGATCTCTTGTTTCTCGATAGCAGCTTTTACATCCTCACCTTTTTCAAGGAAGAAACGGTCAGGCGTTTTTTCTTCAATATTACTCTTTGTCGGCTCATTCATGTATGGGAATGATTCCGGTAAGATTTCGTTAAAGATCAGCTTACCAACTGTTGTAATTAACAGCTTAGAACGCTGTTCATCAGTGAATGTCGAGTTCTTCAACGAGCTAGCTGCAACAGCTACACGCGTGTGAAGGTGAACATATCCATTTTGATATGCGAGAAGTGCTTCGTCTGTATCTTTGAAGACCATACCTTCTCCAATCGCACCTTTACGTTCAAGTGTGAGGTAGTAGTTACCAAGCACCATATCCTGAGATGGCGTAACAACTGGTTTTCCATCTTTCGGGTTCAAAATATTTTGAGCAGCAAGCATTAAGATACGTGCTTCAGCTTGTGCTTCAGCAGATAATGGTACGTGAACCGCCATTTGGTCACCGTCAAAGTCAGCGTTGTAGGCTGTACATACAAGTGGATGTAGACGAATTGCGCGTCCTTCCACAAGTGTAGGTTCAAACGCTTGAATACCAAGTCTGTGAAGAGTTGGTGCACGGTTTAATAGAACAGGGTGCTCACGAATCACTGATTCTAAAACATCCCATACTTCTGGTTGTACACGCTCAATTTTTCGCTTTGCACTCTTAATGTTGTGAGCTAATCCTTTTTCGACAAGCTCCTTCATCACAAATGGTTTGAATAATTCAAGAGCCATTTCTTTTGGAAGTCCACATTGATACATTTTCAAATGTGGTCCTACGACGATAACGGAACGTCCAGAATAGTCAACACGTTTACCAAGCAAGTTTTGACGGAAACGTCCTTGTTTCCCTTTCAGCATGTGTGAAAGAGATTTTAATGGTCGATTTCCTGGTCCTGTTACCGGTCGACCTCTACGTCCATTATCAATCAAGGCATCGACAGCTTCTTGAAGCATACGTTTCTCGTTCTGAACGATAATGCTTGGCGCACCAAGATCTAATAGACGTTTCAGACGATTGTTACGGTTGATGACTCGACGATAGAGATCGTTTAAGTCAGATGTAGCAAAACGTCCGCCATCTAGCTGAACCATTGGTCGCAATTCCGGTGGAATAACCGGAAGCACGTCAAGGATCATCCATGATGGTTTGTTACCTGAGTTACGGAAGGCTTCTAATACTTCAAGGCGTTTGATCGCACGTGTACGACGTTGACCTTGAGCCGTTTTCAGCTCTTCTTTTAGTGTATCCACTTCTTTGACAAGGTCGATATCTTGAAGAAGTTTGTTAATTGCTTCAGCACCCATAGCCGCTTGGAAGGTATTACCGTATTTATCTAAATATGCACGGAATTCTTTCTCAGAAAGGAGTTGTTTTTTCTCAAGCGGCGTGTTGCCTGGATCTGTCACGACGTAAGAAGCAAAGTAGATCACTTCTTCTAACGCACGTGGTGACATATCAAGAACAAGTCCCATACGGCTTGGAATACCTTTGAAATACCAAATGTGGGAAACTGGGGCAGCCAGTTCAATATGCCCCATTCTCTCACGACGGACTTTTGCCCGTGTTACTTCTACACCACAACGGTCACATACAACACCCTTATAACGAACGCGCTTATACTTTCCACAATGACATTCCCAGTCTTTTTGTGGTCCGAAGATACGTTCACAAAAGAGACCATCTTTTTCAGGTTTCAGTGTACGATAGTTAATCGTTTCAGGCTTTTTCACTTCACCAAAAGACCAAGAACGGATTTTATCAGGTGATGCGAGACCGATGTTCATATACTCAAAATTGTTCACATCTAGCAAGGGGCCTACCTCCCTTTTAATCTTCGGGTTATACCCTAGTCACTTGCTCTAATCGTTTCTGCTATTCTTTTGTGACTGCGTCACGTTCAAGATCGACAGGGGCGAAGTCAGCGGCATCTTCGTCATTAGATAACGCTAATCCGTCTGCTTTCTTCGTTTCCTCATCGTCTTCTAAATCTCTCATTTCTATTTCTTCTTCATCGCCAGATAAGATTTTCACATCCATACCTAAACTTTGAAGTTCTTTGATTAACACTTTGAATGATTCAGGGACACCTGGTTCAGGTACGTTATCCCCTTTGACGATAGCTTCGTATGTTTTCACACGACCTACAACGTCATCCGACTTAACTGTTAAGATCTCTTGAAGGGTGTAAGCTGCACCATAAGCTTCAAGTGCCCATACTTCCATCTCTCCGAAACGCTGACCACCAAATTGTGCTTTACCGCCAAGTGGCTGCTGCGTAACAAGTGAGTACGGTCCTGTTGAACGAGCGTGAAGTTTATCGTCAACCATGTGAGCCAGTTTGATCATATACATGATTCCAACAGATACACGGTTGTCGAATGGTTCACCAGTTCGACCATCATAAAGGACTGTTTTCGCATCACGAGACATACCTGCTTCTTCAAGCGTTTCCCAAACATCTTCCTCACGAGCACCATCAAATACTGGTGACGCAATGTGAATGCCAAGGTAACGTGCAGCCATACCCATATGAAGCTCAAGTACCTGACCGATGTTCATACGAGATGGTACCCCTAGAGGGTTTAACATGATATCAATCGGTGTGCCATCTGGAAGATATGGCATATCTTCTTCTGGAAGGATTTTGGAGATAACCCCTTTGTTACCATGTCGTCCGGCCATTTTGTCACCTTCAGAAATTTTACGTTTCTGAACGATGTATACACGAACTAACTGGTTCACACCTGGTGGCAATTCATCTCCATCTTCGCGATTAAAGACTTTCACATCGTGGATAATACCACCGCCGCCGTGTGGAACACGAAGAGACGTATCACGAACTTCTCGAGCCTTTTCACCAAAGATAGCGTGTAATAGACGTTCCTCAGCTGTCAGTTCTGTTACACCTTTAGGCGTTACTTTACCAACAAGAAGATCTCCGTCTTTGACTTCTGCACCGATACGGATGATTCCACGCTCGTCAAGGTTGCGCAATGCGTCTTCCCCAACGTTTGGAATATCACGTGTGATTTCTTCAGGTCCAAGCTTCGTATCACGAGCTTCTGATTCATATTCTTCAATATGAATAGATGTGTAGACGTCGTCTTTTACAAGGCGCTCACTCATAATGATCGCATCCTCATAGTTGTAACCGTCCCAAGTCATAAAGCCGACCATCACGTTACGTCCTAGAGCCAATTCACCTTTTTCCATAGAAGGACCGTCTGCAAGAATTTCTCCTTTGACGACTTCATCTCCAACACTAACGATTGGACGCTGGTTATAGCAAGTCCCTTGGTTAGAGCGGACAAATTTCAGCAAGCTGTATTTGTCTAGGTTCCCTTTGACTTGTTGTCCGTCGACCTCTTCATAACGGCGAACCCAAATATTTTTCGCTTCAACACGTTCTACAACACCTGGGTAGCGACAGATCACAGCAGCACCGGAGTCTTTACCTGATACATACTCCATTCCTGTACCAACAATTGGTGCTTCTGGCTGCATCAAAGGCACAGCCTGACGTTGCATGTTCGCTCCCATTAGAGCACGGTTAGAGTCATCGTTTTCTAAAAATGGGATACATGCTGTCGCTGCAGAAACAACCTGCTTTGGCGATACATCCATATAGTCAACTCGGTTTCGAGGTACAACTGTGTTTTCCCCTCTAAAACGAGCAATGATGTTGTCATCTATAAATGAGCCATCTTCATCTAACTGAGCGTTCGCTTGTGCTACAACGTAGTTATCCTCTTCATCAGCTGTCAAGTAATCAATTCTTGGGGTCACTTTACCTGTTTCAGGGTCAACCCTGCGGTAAGGTGTTTCGATAAAGCCGAAACGGTTCACTTTCGCAAATGAAGATAGAGAGTTGATCAAACCGATGTTTGGACCCTCTGGGGTTTCGATTGGACACATACGACCATAGTGAGAGTAGTGAACGTCACGAACTTCCATTCCTGCACGCTCACGAGTCAAACCACCTGGTCCAAGTGCTGATAGTCGACGTTTATGAGTCAATTCAGCAAGCGGGTTTGTTTGATCCATGAACTGAGAAAGCTGAGAGCTACCAAAGAACTCTTTGATAGAAGCGATCACAGGACGGATGTTAATCAATTGCTGAGGTGTAATCGTGTTTGTGTCTTGAATAGACATTCTTTCACGAACAACACGCTCCATTCTGCTTAAACCAATACGGAATTGGTTTTGCAGAAGTTCACCTACAGAACGTAGACGGCGATTACCTAGGTGGTCGATATCATCTGTATCGCCTACACCGTGCAACAGGTTAAAAAAGTAACTGATCGATGCAATAATGTCAGATGGCGTGATGTTTTTTACAGTTTCATCTACATATGCATTGCCAATCACATGAATCACTTGTTCGCCTTCTGGATCAGTTGGTGCATAAATCTTGATAGACTGAAGCTCTACTTCATCTTCTACTACACCACCATTCGGATAAAGCTTTCTAAATCCGATGCCGTTCTCTAAGTATGGAAGAATTTTATCAAGAACTCTTCTATCTATAATTTGACCTTTTTCTGCTAGAATTTCACCTGTTTCAGGATCAACTAACGTTTCAGCTAGTTTTTGATTGAAAAGTCTATTTTTAATATGAAGTTTTTTATTAATCTTGTAGCGTCCAACATTTGCTAAGTCGTACCTCTTTGGATCAAAGAAGCGTGAGTCTAGCAAGCTCTTCGCATTTTCAACAGTTGGCGGTTCTCCAGGACGAAGACGCTCGTAGATTTCAAGAAGTGCTTTATCAGCATTCTCTGTGTTGTCTTTTTCCAACGTATTGCGTAAGTATTCATTCTCGCCAATGATGTCAAGAATCTCTTGATCAGAGCTGAAGCCGAGAGCACGCAAAAGAACCGTAACCGGCAACTTACGTGTGCGATCGATGCGTACATATACTACATCCTTCGCATCAGTTTCGTATTCTAACCATGCGCCACGGTTTGGAATGACAGTCGCAGTAAAGCCTTTTTTACCGTTTTTGTCTACTTTACCACTGAAGTATACACTTGGAGATCGCACTAACTGAGAAACGATTACACGTTCCGCACCATTAATGATAAAAGTACCTGTGTCTGTCATGATTGGGAAATCACCCATGAACACATCTTGGTCTTTTACTTCTCCAGTTTCTTTGTTAATGAGACGAACTTTCACTCTTAGTGGAGCAGAGTAAGTTACGTCACGTTCTTTTGATTCTGCTACAGGATACTTAGGATCCCCTAGGCTATAATCAATGAATTCAAGAGAAAGGTTGCCAGTAAAATCCTCAATTGGGGATATATCTTGAAACATCTCTCTAAGACCCTCATCAAGAAACCACTGATAAGAAGAGGTTTGAATTTCAATGAGATTTGGTAATTCTAACACTTCGCTTATGCGTGCGTAACTTCTGCGCTGGCGGTGTCGTCCATACTGAACTAGTTGACCTGTCAACTGATTCACCCCTCAAATCATGCGTATTATATGTGTAAAAAGTATTTCGCTCTTTTGCATGTCAGAATAGAAATACTTTTACAAGACAAAAGAAAAAAGGGTTTCTAAAATAAGAAAACCACATCCAAAAGCAAATACCGATTTTATTAGTTTTCCCAAGTATGCATAATTTATACAAAATAGTTGTTTTTTAAGCCTATCAAGCAAAATATACATATTGGCATTTTATAATGTTAACACAGCTCGGAAACTGCGTCAAACTTTTTTAGCTTTGATCACATAATAGCCCTTTTTTTTCTTAACGACCGTCACTTCTTTAAAGAGCTGTTTTAATTTTTCAATCGCAGATGGCCCGCCTTGCTTTTTCTGAATAACCACCCACAATTCACCTTCCGGCAATAAATGATCAGCACTTTTTTCAAAGATCGCATGTACAACTTTCTTCCCTGCCCGGATGGGGGGATTGGTCAGTATCGAGGCAAAAGTAGCTGATGAATGAACATTCGAGAACAAATCACTTTGATAGATGCGGACATTATCAATGCGATTATGTTTAGCGTTTTCCTTTGAAAGTTCGACTGCTCTTTCGTTCACATCAATCATATGAATGGTGCGACTTGTCATTTCGTTTGCTAATGATAAGCCGATCGGTCCATAACCGCAACCGACATCTAAGACGTCGCCATCCAATTCAGGTTCTTCGAAAGCTTCAATTAAAAGCCTTGAACCATAGTCGACTTCTTTCTTAGAAAACACTCCACTATCACTTGTAAAAGTAAAGGTACGGTTTCTCAAGGTGAAGTCCCATGTCTTTTGATTACTTTTCACTGATGGCTTTTCCGTATAGTAGTGGTCACTCATATTGAATGGACCTCCTCTGGATTCAATCGTTTCAGGAGATTAGAAAAGAAAAAGCCCGCCAGTAAAAGCGAGCTTTTCCAAAAGATTAGGCGAAGATTACTTAACTTCTACAGAAGCGCCAACTTCTTCAAGCTTAGCTTTAAGTTCTTCAGCTTCTTCTTTAGCAATACCTTCTTTAAGTGGTTTTGGAGTGTTGTCAACAAGTTCTTTAGCTTCTTTTAAGCCAAGACCAGTGATTTCACGAACTACTTTGATCACTTTGATTTTTTGATCTCCAGCACCAGCAAGGATTAGATCAAAGTCAGTTTTCTCTTCAGCAGCGCCACCAGCAGCAGCACCAGCTACAGCTACAGGTGCAGCAGCAGTTACGCCAAATTCTTCTTCGATTGCTTTTACTAAGTCGTTTAACTCAAGTACAGTTGCTTCTTTAACTGAAGCAATGATTTCTTCGATATTTAAAGCCATTTGTAATTCCTCCATTTTAAGTTTTTTTACGTAAATTACGCATTAAGCGCCTTGTTCTTCTTTTTGTTCTGCAACTGCTTTAGTTGCAAGAGCAAGATTACGGACTGGAGCTTGAAGAACGCTAAGCAACATAGAAAGCAAGCCTTCGCGAGACGGAAGTTCAGCAAGAGCCTTCACTTCTTCTACAGTCGCTACATTTCCTTCGATGACACCAGCTTTAATTTCTAAAGCCTCGTGGTTTTTCGCAAAATCATTGATGATCTTCGCAGGTGCGATTACATCTTCGTTACTGAATGCGATCGCATTTGGACCAGTCAAGAAATCATTCAAACCAGTCAATTCAACTTGTTCAACTGCACGGCGAGTCAAAGTATTTTTGTAAACTTTAAATTCTACACCAGCTTCACGAAGTTGCTTACGAAGTTCTGTTACTTCAGCAACTGAAAGACCGCGATAATCGACGATCACTGTTGATTTACTGTCTTTAAATTTAGAAGTAATTTCATCAACGACTACTTTTTTAGTTTCGATTGCGTTGCTCATGGTTACACCTCCTGTACATTCTTTGTGTAACACTTATACCGATCAGGCCATCACGTTCCTAACGAACGGTTCTTCATATAAAAAGCCTCCATCAAGACATGGAGGCTGTATATACAAGCATACGTTAACGTAAGACTGTGACATATACACCTCGGCGGGTTATTTAAGCCATAAGGCCCCTGCTGTCTACGGTATAAATGGACATTATTCTATTTTACAACATTTTGATGTTAGCAAAATATTTGTGATTAGTCAAGAATTATTTTGAAGCAGAGAAAGATGATGGATCCACTTTCACGCCAGGCCCCATTGTAGATGTAATAGAAACGTTTTTCACGTATACACCTTTAGACGCTGCAGGTTTTGCTTTAAGGATGGTCTCGTAAATTGTTGTAAAGTTCTCAACAAGCTTCTCGTCCTCAAAAGAAACCTTCCCGATTGGCGCATGGATGTTACCAGCTTTATCAACGCGGTATTCAACTTTACCAGCTTTGATTTCATTGATTGCTTTTTCCACTTCAAATGTAACAGTTCCTGTTTTAGGGTTTGGCATCAGACCTTTTGGCCCAAGTACACGACCGATCTTACCAACTTCACCCATCATGTCAGGTGTTGCAACGATTACATCGAATTCGAACCAGCCTTGTTGGATTTTTGTGATGTAATCAGAATCTCCAACGTAGTCTGCTCCAGCAGCTTCTGCTTCTTTTGCTTTTTCGCCTTTAGCGAACACAAGAACGCGTTGAGTTTTACCAGTTCCATTAGGAAGTACAACTGCACCGCGGATTTGTTGATCGTTTTTACGAGGGTCTACGCCCAAACGAAAAGCAACTTCTACAGTCGCATCAAATTTCGCTGTGTTTGTTTTCTTTGTAAGAGAAACAGCTTCAGCTACATCGTACGCTTTAGAACGGTCGATCAGCTTAGCAGCTTCTGTATACTTTTTACCTTTTTTAGCCATTATAAAAATCCTCCTTATGTGGTTTTAGCGGAATAACCTCCCACGAATAAGGGTTGCGAACTTGTCAAAACCAAACTCGCAACCCAACAAGACAAAAAAACTAATCTTCGATGACAATACCCATGCTGCGTGCAGTACCTTCAACCATACGCATAGCTGATTCAACGCTAGCAGCGTTTAAATCAGGCATTTTTGTTTCTGCGATTTCGCGTACTTTATCACGCTTAACAGTTGCAACTTTATTACGGTTAGGTTCACCAGAACCAGACTCAATACCAGCTGCTTTTTTAAGTAAAACTGCAGCAGGTGGAGTTTTAGTAATAAATGTAAATGAACGGTCTTCAAAAACCGAAATTTCAACAGGAATGATAAGACCAGCTTGGTCAGCTGTACGAGCGTTAAACTCCTTACAGAATCCCATGATATTAACACCGGCTTGACCTAGTGCAGGTCCAACTGGTGGAGCTGGGTTAGCTTTTCCAGCAGGAATTTGCAATTTTACAACTTTTACTACTTTTTTAGCCACGAGACACACCTCCTTAAAGTCCGTGATGTGGTAATAGGGGAATCCCCCTCCCACTCAACAACTTCATTCTTTATATGAATGACGAAATAACTAGCTAGCGATCTTGAGGTAACTCAAGACGTACCTTTGCTATATTACCACTTCTATACACTCATTTCAAGCTCTTTTCAATTACAATTTATCGATCTGTGTGAACTCAAGTTCAACAGGTGTTTCTCTACCAAACATATTAACGAATACTTTCACTTTACTTTTATCATAATCAATTTCTTCGATAGAGCCTGTGAAGTTCGCAAATGGTCCATCAATGACCTTCACTGTTTCTTTTAGTTCAAAGTCAATTTCTGTCTTGCGTTCTTCAAGACCCATTCTCTTCAGAATGGTTTCCGCTTCGCCTGGTAATAGTGCTGTCGGCTTTGAACCTGATCCAGCTGATCCGACGAACCCTGTGACACCTGGTGTATTACGTACCACATACCATGAGTCATCTGTCATCACAATTTCAACAAGAACATAACCTGGGAACACTTTCTTTTTGACGACTTTTTTCTTACCATTTTTAATATCAGTTTCTTCTTCTTCTGGTACGACAACGCGGAAGATTTTATCTTGCATGCCCATTGATTCAACACGCTTTTCCAAGTTCGCTTTTACTTTATTTTCATAGCCAGAGTACGTATGCACAACATACCAATTCTTTTCCATTTTCGTTTAGGACTATTCAGTCCTTCCCTCCCCACATTTCATAATGTCTATTAGACGAATTTCGAGTAACGGTGGATATTTTCAAGCAATTGAAAAAACCCGCAAAACGGGTTTTTTGGCGAGTCATATTATGATCTATTATAGCACGTTCAGCAGACCATTATTCAAGTATTAATGAATTAATTCGATTAATTGTGAGATTCCTATATCAAGAAGAGAGAAAAAAACTGCAAAGAAAACGACTGTCAAAATAACAGTAATTGTGTAACGAACCATTTCGTTTTTCTTTGGCCAACTGACCTTTTTCATTTCTTTCCCGACACTTTTTAGGAAACTGATAATACGCATGTAAAAGACCTCCACAGATTAAAGAACGCAAATCTTACTTCGTTTCTAAATGTGTTTTATGTGAATGACAAGTCTTGCAATATTTCTTAACTTCTAATCTTTCAGCTGCTGAAGCAATGCTTTTCATTGTCGTATAGTTGCGGCTCCCGCAGTCTTTACAGGCTAGAGTCACTTTTTTTCGCATAATTTACACCTATTTTCTCGACATCATTTCCTTAGTACCTTATCACAGTGTCGAAAAAGCTGTCAATATAGGTTTTACTAGAGACTGATTTCACGAAGCTCTAAATATTTTTCCAGTTTCCTCTTCACTCTTTGGAGAGCGTTATCAATAGATTTCACATGACGGTTCAAATCTTCAGAAATCTCCTGATATGATCTGCCATCCAGATAAAGCACAAGTACTTTTCTTTCCAGCTCACTTAATAGTTCACCCATTTTCATTTCAATATCATCAAATTCTTCTTTGCTAATGATCAGATCTTCTGGGTTAAGCGCTTTAGCACCGGAAATGACATCCAATAATGTTCTGTCCGATTCTTCATCGTATATTGGCTTGTCTAATGATACATAGGAATTTAACGGGATATGTTTTTGGCGAGTAGCTGTTTTAATTGCGGTGATAATTTGGCGGGTAATACATAATTCTGCAAAAGCCTTAAATGAAGTAAGCTTGTCCTCTCTGAAATCACGAATAGACTTATATAGCCCAATCATCCCCTCTTGGACAATGTCCTCACGGTCCGCTCCAATCAGAAAATAAGATCTTGCTTTTGCACGTACAAAATTGCGGTATTTCGTTATTAAATAATCTAGCGCATCACTATCTCCGACATGAACCCTTTCAATGACTTGTTCATCTTCCAACTGGCAAAATTGCTCTCTGATGGATTTACCCTTGCTGTTGTTTAGAGTCACTTCGATCCCCCCGACCGCACCTAGATAGAAATATTATACAATAATGGTTGAAATATCGTCAAGTTATTCTAAATGGCCCCGCCGCCATTTTTCAAACGTTTTCAATACATCTTCTGACAATTCAATTTTGGATGCTGGTTTATCAGAAGTAATCTTTTTTACACGTGTTTCAATCTTTCTTTCTATTACTTCAATTTCCCTCAGTAGCTCTCGAGCAGATTTACGAAGAGCACCTTGTCCAAAAATCGCCCATTGTTCCGTATAATCAGATGTTGCCACATGGATTTGCGTCCGGATATTATTCAAATCTTGTGCCAGCTTTTCAATTCGCTCATCAGCCGTTTCGTTCTCTCTCGTAAAAATGACCTCTACTCGGTGGTTTGTCCGCTTTTTTTCGATTCCTTTGACCATGTGGGCATCGAATACAACAATAACTCGATACCCTGTATATGCTTGGTATTCTGCTAAATTTTGAATTAGTACGTCTCTGGCTTCTTCAAAGCTGTTTTCCTTTAAGTGTTGCAAACGAGGCCATGCACCGATCATGTTGTATCCATCGACTAAAAGGATATCCATCTCTATTCTCCTAAGGGATAACGTTTTCGAAAAACTTCATACATCAACAAGCTGGCGGCAACTGATGCATTCAATGAAGTCACCTTCCCGATCATTGGCAGCTTAATTAGGAAATCGCATTTTTCCTTAATTAATCGACCAATACCTTTTCCTTCACTGCCGATAACAAGAGCTAGAGGCATCGTTCCATCAAACTGTCTGTAATCCTGTTTAGCAGATGCATCTGTTCCTGCAATCCAAATCCCTCTTTCTTTCATCTCATCTAAAGCTCTTGAAAGATTGGTTACTTTTGCTACAGGAATATGCTCGATCGCTCCAGTAGATGCCTTTGCGACGGTTGTCGTCAAGCCGACTGCTCGCCTTTTTGGAATGACGATCCCATGCGCACCAACAGCATCTGCCGTACGCATAATGGATCCCAAATTATGAGGGTCTTCAATCTCATCTAAAATAAGGAAAAATGGCTGTTCATTTCGCTTTTGCGCAATTTGATATAGATCTTCTAATTCCGCATATTCATAAGCAGCTACTTGTGCCACAATTCCTTGATGCTGACCGGATACCATTTGATCAAGCTTTTTCCTCGGAACATACTGTATGGTGATATTCTGCTTTTTGGCGAGTTCAATGACCTGCTGGGCTTGTCCTTTTACAGTGTTTTCTGCCATCCAGAGCTTGTATAACTCTCTGTCAGATTTCAACGTCTCAATCACTGCATTCTTCCCAATCACATAATCATGTTGCTGACTCATTTGTCTTCCTCCCTGACGTTCCGATTTCAATCGCTTGACGGATTAGCTCTTCTAAGCGCTCGTCCTGCTTTTCAATAAATAAATAACCCATGACCGCTTCAAACGCCGTACTATAACGATACGTTTGAACGTCTGTGTTTTTAGGCACTGTGCCTGATTTTGCATTTCTTCCTCTTTTTAACACCGCTTCTTCTTTTTCAGTAAAGAAGCCTCTCTGCTGAAGTTCAAATAAAATGGCGGCTTGGGATTTGGCTGATACAATTTTGCTTGCTCTTTTATGCAGTTCATTTGGTTTTGTCGCCCCCGTTTGGAGGAGGTAATGCCTGACATATACTTCAAAGATGGCATCACCCATATAAGCAAGCGCAAGTCCGTTCAACTGCTTTCCGTCTTTCAGCTTTTCAAAATTCAACATGACTTTATTCTCCTCTTTTCCAACGAGTCCCTTGAGGAGTATCCTCCAATACAATATTCATGCTCTTTAATTGGTCACGAATTTGATCAGACAGTGCAAAGTCGCGATTTCGTCTAGCTTCATTACGTTTTTCTATTAACGCTTCTACTTCTTCATCAAGTGCGTGCTTTTCTTCTAATGAGAAGCCAAGAACTGAAGTGATCTCTTTGAACAGTTCAATGAATGCCTTGATGACTTCTTCTGTTGTATGATCATTCTCCATATAGTAATTGGCCTGTTTCGCTAATTCAAATAAGACAGAAATAGCATTCGCTGTATTAAAATCATCATTCATTTCAGCAATAAATGTAGCACGCTGTTCTTCAATTTTCGCCAACCATTCAGCGTGATCGTCTGTTAAATTGGTGCTACTCTCAAGACGATGTTGTAAGTTAGCAAAAGATGTTTTTAGTCTGTTAAATGCACTTTTTGTACTCTCCAATAAATCAATTGAGTAATTAATTGGATGACGATAGTGAACAGATAACATAAAGAATCGAAGGACATCTGGGTCTTGTTCTTTAATAATGTCATGAACAAGCACAAAGTTTCCAAGTGACTTTGACATTTTTTCATTATCAATGTTGATATACCCGTTATGCATCCAATACTTTGCAAAAGGTTTTCCTGTCAAAGCCTCGGATTGGGCGATTTCATTCTCATGATGCGGGAATGTTAAGTCCTGTCCACCTGCATGGATATCAATGGTATCACCTAAATATTTCTTCACCATTGCAGAACACTCGATATGCCAGCCTGGGCGTCCTTCGCCCCATGGACTCTTCCACGAGATTTCCTGATCCTTTGCAGCCTTCCATAAAGCAAAGTCCAGCGCATCTCTTTTCTTTTCGCCTACACGAATACGTGCGCCTGTCTTCAGTTCATCAATTGATTGGTGAGAAAGCTTTCCATAACCTTCAAATGAACGTGTGCTGTAATACACATCGCCATCCGCTTCATAAGCGTACCCTTTTTCAATCAATGCGGCGATAAAAGCAATGATATCATCCATATTTTCCGTCACTCGAGGATGCAGGTCTGCTTTTTTGCAACCTAGTGCACTGACGTCTTCGAAATATGCTTGGATAAACCGGTCAGCAATAGTTGGAACATCTTCTCCTAATTCATTTGCCGCTTTAATGAGTTTATCATCGACATCTGTAAAGTTTGATACAAAGTGCACATCATAACCGCTGTATTCTAAATACTTACGAACAGTGTCATACACAATAGCTGGCCTTGCATTCCCAATATGAATGTAATTATAAACGGTTGGTCCGCACACATACATCTTGACCTTTCCTGGTTCAAGCGGGATAAATTCTTCCTTCTTACGAGTCAATGTATTATAAATATTGATTGTCATGATTGTTCTTCCTTTCTGCTCAATGAAGCCAGCTCACGTTTTAGTTTTTCCATTTCTCGTTCCAATTCTTTAAAACGATCGGAAACTGGATCTGGCAAATCTTGATGATTGAGATCACGATTGATTTTTTTCCCATTTTGAACCACCACGCGCCCAGGTATACCTACAACTGTTGAATGGTCTGGCACATCTTTTAACACAACTGACCCTGCACCAATCTTGGACCCTTTTCCAACAGTAATGGAACCAAGCACCTTTGCACCAGTGGCAATGAGGGCATCATCTAAAATAGTTGGATGTCGCTTCCCCTTTTCTTTCCCTGTTCCTCCTAACGTCACGCCTTGGAAAACGGTTACGTTGTTTCCGATTTCACATGTTTCTCCGATCACGACACCCATGCCGTGATCAATGAAGAAGCGCCTGCCGATTGTCGCCGCTGGATGAATCTCAACACCTGTAAAAAACCGGCTGACCTGGGAAATGACCCGCGCAATAAAATATAGTTTGCGCTTATAAAATGCATGCGCGATACGATGAGCCCAAATCGCATGAAGCCCCGAATAGGTTAGCACGACTTCAATATAGCTTCTAGCAGCAGGATCTTGATCAAACACAGTATCAATATCTTCTTTCAGCATTTTGAAAAACACATGCTCCCCCCGTTCTTCCAAATCAATCTCTCTAAAAACTTGCTCTCTTTTTCGACAAATAAAAAACGCCTCTGCCATCTGACAGAGACGTTTTGAAACGCGGTTCCACTCTGTTTAGAAAGCTCTCTTACCTTGCAAGCTTTCTCAACTTAATCCCGTAACGGAGGTCACCGCCCTTGCATACTTACTTATGTGTTCCTCAAGGGTCTTGAGGGTGCATTTCCAAAGTTTGCCCATAAGTCTCTTTCAGCCGGTGAAGACTCTTTCTGTGATGGGTGAAAACTTTGTACTTCTCCCTCGCAACGATTTTACTTATAGTTGTTTAATACGGTTTAATACCGTTTCTTTTCCTAAAAGCTCAATGCTTTGCGGAAGTTCTGGACCATGCGTTTGTCCTGTGACAGCCACACGAATTGGCATGAATAGTTTCTTGCCTTTGTGCCCTGTTTCTTTTTGAACAGCTTTAATCGCAGCCTTAATTTCATCAGGTGTGAAAGACTCAAGGCGCTCAAGCTGTTCTGCAAAAGATGCCAAGACTTCTGGAACTTGCTCTTCTGCTAAAACTGCCTTTGCCTCTTGATTATACTCAATTTGCTCCTTAAAGAACAACTCTGTTAACTCAACAATTTCTGCTCCGTAACTAAGCTGCTCTTGATAAAGAGAAATCAATTTACGTACCCAAACTCTTTCCTCTTCCGTCAATTGTTCACTGACTTTTCCTGCTTTTTGAAGATGTGGAAGTGTTAATTGCACAACTTGATCAAGATCAAGTGCTTTCATGTATTGGTTATTCACCCATTTCAGTTTATGCATATCAAATAGAGCTGGTGACTTTGAAAGTCGGTTTACATCGAAAATTTCAATGAATTGCTCTTTTGTAAATAGTTCTTCTTCACCAACTGGAGACCATCCAAGTAATGCAATGAAGTTAAACAACGCTTCCGGTAAATAGCCCAAGTTCTTATATTGCTCGATGAATTGAATAATGGATTCATCACGTTTACTTAGTTTCTTACGATTCTCGTTGACGATCAATGTCATATGTCCGAAAAGCGGTACATCCCAGCCAAAAGCCTTGAATACCAAGATTTGTTTAGGTGTATTAGAGATATGATCCTCACCGCGGAGAATGTGTGTCATTTTCATCAAATGATCATCAACTGCAACAGCGAAGTTATAAGTGGGCGTGCCATCTTTCTTCACAATAACAAAGTCACCGATACCATCGGTTTCAAAAGAAATATCACCTTTGACCATGTCGTTAAATTTGATCATTTCACCTTTTGGTACACGGAAGCGAATACTTGGCTCTCTTCCTTCAGCAATAAGCTTGTCCTCTTCTTCTTTTGATAAATGACTGCATTTCCCAGAATATCTAGGCATTTCACTGCGGGCAATTTGCGCTTCACGTTCTTGCTCTAGTTCTTCAGCCGTACAATAGCACTTATAAGCCAAGTCCTTCTCTAACAGCTCCTCATAATATTTCTTGTAAATATCATTACGCTCTGATTGTCTGTAAGGACCATAGCCACCATCTTTATCAACGCTCTCATCCCAATCAATGCCGAGCCATTTTAAATGACGGAGCTGACTTTCCTCACCGCCTTCTACATTACGTTTTTGATCCGTATCTTCAATACGAATAATAAATTTGCCGCCTTGACTGCGTGCGAACAAATAATTAAAAAGAGCCGTTCTAGCATTCCCAATATGTAAATGACCAGTTGGACTCGGTGCATAACGAACACGCACTTCATTTCCCATGAGTTTAACTTCCTTTCATCTGCACATGTTGTCTGACATTTTTTTATATACGTATTTTATCATCAAATACCTTTCGCATCAAAACGGATTTTACTTTCTCTGAAGAAGCACTGTCGCCTGTGACGCAATTCCTTCTCCTCTGCCTGTAAATCCGAGTTTCTCCGTAGTCGTTGCTTTTACATTCACCTGAGTGACATCCGCCTCAAGCGCTTCTGCAATTTTCTCACACATTGGTTGAATGTATGGAGCCATCTTTGGCTTCTGAGCCATGATCGTGCAATCAATATTCACCAGCGTATAACCTTTTTCTTTCACAAGTGCCCACACATGCTGAAGTAATTTGAATGAATCAGCACCTTTAAATTCAGGGTCAGTGTCTGGGAAGTGTCTACCAATGTCCCCTTCACCAATCGCACCTAGACATGCGTCTGCCACCGTATGAAGCAGTACGTCAGCGTCTGAATGACCGAGCAGCCCCTTTTCATAGGGAATGGTTACCCCGCCGATAATAAGAGGTCTTCCCTCTGTTAACTGATGTACATCAAAGCCTTGTCCTATTCTAAACATATTCTAGTTCCCTCTTTCCGCCTCCATAATTGCCCTAGCAACCAATAAATCATCCGGTGTTGTCAGCTTAATATTGGTATAGTCTCCTTGGACAATATACACACTCTCACCCTGTAGTTGTTCAACAAGGCTAGCGTCGTCTGTTCCAAGGAAACCTGTCTGTTCCGCATATTCATGCGCCTCTTTTAAAATAGAATGACGAAAAGCTTGTGGGGTCTGGACTGCCCACAAGCTCTGACGTTCAATGGTTTGCTCCACTTTGCCTTCTTGAACGCGTTTGATTGTGTCTTTCACTGGTACCGCTACGACTGCGGAGCCTTTTTCAATCGCGGCTTTAACGAGTAAGTCAATCTGTCTATGCTTAATAAAAGGCCTTGCACCATCATGCACAAGCACGATGTCCGCATCTTTTACTGCTTTCAATCCTTCGTATACACTTTGCTGACGTTCTTCACCGCCAGTGACGAGTGAAACAGGCGTTTGAAAAGCGTATACCTTTAGTAGCCTTTCAAAGTCACGACGCTCCTCTTCATTGATCGCAAGGATCATGCGTTTGCATGGTGAATGGGCGTCAAACACCTTCAGTGTATGAATGATGACCGGCATTCTTTTCAGTTCAATAAAAAGTTTATTGCGGCCGGCCTTCATTCGTTTCCCCTGCCCCGCAGCCGGAATAACTACTTCATAATACATGTTCGTTCTCCCTTTAGAGCGCCTTCTCCAGAAGTTTTGGCTTCGCAAAAATCATTCTTCCAGCAGCAGTCTGAAGCACACTTGTGACCAATACATCAATGTCTTTTCCAATGTAATTGCGTCCTTCTTCGACAACAATCATCGTACCGTCATCTAAGTAGGCAACACCTTGGTTGTGCTCTTTCCCATCTTTAATGACCTGTACCTTCATTTCTTCCCCAGGCAATACGACCGGTTTGACCGCATTCGCTAGATCATTGATGTTTAACACTGCTACTTTTTGAAGTTCGCATACTTTATTTAAATTAAAATCATTTGTCACAACAACACCTGAAGTTAACTTAGCGAGCTTCACAAGCTTGCTATCAACCTCTTGAATGTCCTCGAAGTCACCTTCGTAAATCTCAACTTTGATATCCAACTCTTTTTGAATACGATTTAAAATATCAAGACCTCTTCGGCCTCTATTTCTTTTTAAGACGTCAGATGAGTCTGCAATATGCTGTAATTCTTCTAACACAAATTGAGGAATCACCATAATTCCTTCTAGGAATCCAGTTTGACAAATATCTGCGATTCTTCCATCAATGATAACACTTGTGTCTAAAATTTTCAGCTTTTTATCTTCTATTTCAGGTTCATCATCAATTGCTCCTTTTTTCTTGCTGACCTTTCCAGATCTTGAGAACAGCCCCATCATTTCATCCTTCTTCTTAAATCCTACTTGGAATCCAAGGTATCCTAAAAAGAAAGCCAGGAAAATAGGGAAAATCGTTCCAAAAATATGATATGGAATATTGTTTAGCGGGATCACGTTTACAATAAGATATGCTAGAATAAGTCCAAATACTAAACCGAAACTTCCGGATATAAGATCAGGAAGAGGTGCCTTCAATAGAGAATCCTCGATCCATTTCATCCAATTCACAACATAGCCTGTGCACCATTTGCCGACGATGAAGAACACTGCCGCTCCTATTAGTGCTGAAAAATAAGCATTTGTTATGAAAGGTATGTCCTTTACATTTAACAGTAGAAATAACTCTGGAATGATAAAAATTCCCACAACTGCACCCAAAATGATAAAAAACACCTGAACGATTCTTTTTAACATACCTTCACCTCCTTTATTTTTCATCTGTCAATCCACCTTCACCTGACATTGATATATGTTTAAGTTTCCCATCATGATCAACAGAAAACAAAAAGCATCATTAATATACCCAAATTCAGCCATTTTTAACCGCAAATGAGAAGATTTTTCCTTTTTTATAGTTGGCGATCAATATAATGTTTTTCTTGTAATCTTTTTAATCCTTTTTTTATCTTCTTCGCTCTTACTTCTCCAATTCCTTCTACTTCATCCAATTCTTGTACATCTGCTTCCATAATTCGATCGAGCACACCGAATGCTTCAACGACATTTTCGACGATTGGCATAGGCAATCTAGGGATTTTATGCAGTAATCTGTATCCCCTTGTGTACACATAATCGTCAATATTTGTAGAAGCCGGATATCCAAGTAACTTGTACAGAATCGAATCATCTAAAAGTTCAAAACTAGACATATCTTGGAGCTGTTTGAGCAAAACATATGGATCTTTAATCTTTTCTTTCACGTAATCTTTAATAAATAAAGCTGCTTCTTGCTCCATATCTGTAATGAGCTCATTTACTTGCAGACGAATCAGATGTCCTTCTGTTCCGAGCTCTTTGATATACATATTAATTTCATTTTTAATTCTTAGCACCATTTCATAGCGATGCAGAACTGACAGCACATCACCAAATGTCACAAGCTCTTCAAATTCTAGGGCGCTTAACGTAGATATGGCATGGTCTAAAATCGTTTTATACTTCTCAAGTGTTTGAATGGCCTGATTGGCCTTCGTTAAAATAAACCCAATATCCTTCAAAGTATAACGACGATTTCCTTGGTATAAGGTAATGACATTTCTCCGTTCGGAAATCGCAATAATTAAGCACCCAGTCTGTTTTGCTACACGTTCAGCCGTTCGATGTCTCATGCCTGTTTCTGAAGAATGAATCGTTGCGTCTGGCATGAGCTGTGTATTCGCATACAAGATTTTTTGACCAGAGTCACTTAAAATAATGGCTCCATCCATTTTGGCCAATTCATATAAGTGTGCTGGGGAAAAGGCTGAATTAATGTGAAAACCTCCATCTACCACTGCTTTGACCTTATCATTATAACCAACGACAATTAACCCCCCAGTCTTGGCTCTCAATACATTTTCGATCCCTGCTCGCAGAGGTGTTCCTGGAGCCACAAACTGAACAATATCTAAGAGATCTACTTCTCTCGCTCCTTTTTTCTCTTTTTCCATTTCTATGATCCCCCTAGTGAAATACGAAGTGCCTCCGCTACATTTTCTACACCGACTAACTCAATCCCTCTAGGCTTTTTCCATCCATCCATATTCGCCTGAGGAATGAACATTCGCTTAAACCCTAGTTTAGTAGCTTCCTGTACACGCTGTTCAATTCTTGATACTCTTCTGACTTCTCCAGTCAGACCGACTTCTCCTATAAAGCAATCCGCTTGATGCGGTGCTGCATCCTTAAAGCTTGATGCAATACTGACGGCAATTGCTAGGTCAATGGCTGGTTCATCAAGCTTCACACCGCCAGCGACTTTTAAATACGCATCCTGATTCTGCAGCAACAATCCTACACGTTTTTCTAAGACTGCCATCAGTAATGACACACGATTATGATCAAGACCTGTTGCCATTCTCCGCGGATTCCCAAAGCTTGTTGGCGCAATTAATGCTTGTATTTCCACAAGAACGGGTCTTGTTCCTTCCATTGATGCAACGACACACGAACCTGATACACCCGCTGACCGCTCTTCTAGAAAAATTTCAGACGGGTTTAATACTTCCGAGAGCCCTTCCTCTCTCATTTCAAAAATTCCTAATTCATTTGTGGAACCAAACCGGTTTTTTACTGCTCTTAGGATACGAAATGTATGATGCCGCTCTCCTTCAAAATAAAGAACCGTGTCAACCATATGCTCTAAAAGGCGCGGTCCTGCAATCGATCCTTCTTTGGTCACGTGACCAACGATAAAAATAGGAATTCCGTTCGTCTTCGCAATCTTCATCAATTGAGCTGTGCACTCCCTCACCTGAGAAACAGAGCCAGGTGCTGATGTAATATCGCTTTGATAGACTGTTTGAATCGAATCCACCACAACAAAAGCGGGTTTCATCTCTTGTATAGCAGACGTTATATACTCCATATCGGTTTCAGCCAAAACATGTAAAGAGGCACTTTCAATGCCAAGACGGTCTGCTCTCAGTTTGGTTTGTTTGATTGACTCCTCTCCAGATATGTATAACACATTCTGTTTCTGGTCTGAGAGCTGTGCTGACACTTGTAATAACAATGTGGATTTACCAATACCAGGGTCTCCGCCAATCAGAACAAGAGAGCCTTTGACAATTCCACTTCCTAATACTCGGTTAAATTCTTCTAAATTTGTTTTGATTCGGGGTTCTTCTGATGTTTCAATTGCAGATATTGGTGAAGGTTGATGGACGGTTTGTACAGAATGGTTAAAAGCACTTCGTCGGTTTGCTGGCTCTTTGCGAATGACCTCTTCTGTCATACTGTTCCATGTGCCGCAGCCGGGACATTTCCCCATCCACTTGGCTGATTCATAGCCGCATGATTGGCATATAAATTTCGATTTTGTCTTTGCCATAGATTGAAGAATACAACTCCTTATACTGGTCAAAAAATAAGTAAAGTGAGGCATACGTATTGTCGGTATGCCTCTCTTTTTTTCTTACCATATTAATTCGTAGCAGCAGTTGCTTTTACGACAAATTCTCCATTTTCAACATCTATTACGACATGTTGACCCTTTTGAATGTTGCCCTTCAGCAATTCCTCAGAAAGACGATCCTCCACATGCTTTTGAATCGCTCTTCTTAACGGACGAGCTCCATACTCAAGGTCTACACCTTCATCGGCGATCTTCGCTTTCGCTGCCTCTGTTAGTTCAATTGAGAGATCCTGCTCTTTTAATCGTTTAGTCAATTGATCGGACATGAGGGAAACGATCTCTTTTAGATGTTTTTTCTCAAGTGAGTGGAAAACGATGATTTCATCAATACGGTTGATGAATTCTGGTCTAAATGCACGCTTCAACTCACCCATTACTTTCCCTTTCATATCTTTGTAATTTTGACTTTCATCTTGAACGTTGAAGCCGACATATTTATTTCGCTTCAGTTCACTAGCGCCAACATTTGATGTCATAATCAAAATGGTATTTCTAAAGTCTACTGTACGCCCTTTAGAATCAGTTAGACGTCCGTCTTCTAACACTTGCAGTAAGATATTAAACACATCTGGATGCGCTTTTTCGATCTCATCTAACAGCACTACAGAATATGGTTTTCTTCTTACTTTTTCTGTTAATTGACCACCTTCGTCATAGCCAACATAGCCTGGAGGTGAACCAACAAGTCTTGACGTAGAGTGCTTCTCCATGTACTCAGACATGTCAATACGGATCATCGCTTCTTCATCACCGAAAATAGACTCGGCCAGTGCTCTTGCAAGCTCAGTTTTACCAACCCCTGTTGGACCTAAGAAGATAAAGGAGCCAATCGGGCGTTTTGGATCTTTTAATCCGGCACGAGCACGTCTCACTGCTTTTGCTACAGCGACAACAGCTTCATCCTGTCCAATGACTCGGGAATGGAGCAATTGTTCCATATTCAGAAGCTTATCTGTTTCGGTCTGTGCAATTTTTGAAACAGGTACTCCCGTCCAACTGGACACAACCATCGCAATATCATCTACAGATACCTCTGAATTCTCTTGACCCTGCTTTTCTTTCCACGTTTTCTTAGTCACTTCTACTTTTTCACGAAGACGCTGCTCTGTATCACGTAATGAAGCTGCTTTTTCAAATTCTTGACTTTGAACAGCTGCATCCTTTTCTTTTCGAACCTCATCCAGCTTTTGCTCTAGTTCCTTTAAATTAGGCGGTGTGGTGAAAGAACGTAAACGCACCTTCGAACCTGCCTCATCAATCAGATCAATCGCCTTATCAGGAAGGAAACGATCAGAAATGTAACGATCAGATAACTTCACCGCAGCTTCAATTGCTTCATCCGTAATGGATACACGATGATGCGCTTCATAACGATCTCTCAGTCCTTTTAAAATTTGAATACTCTCATCGACAGATGGCTGATCGACTTGAATTGGTTGGAAGCGGCGTTCTAATGCAGCATCCTTTTCAATATATTTACGATATTCATCTAACGTGGTTGCCCCAATACATTGAAGCTCACCGCGTGCTAAAGATGGTTTTAAAATATTAGAAGCATCAATTGCCCCTTCTGCTCCACCAGCACCTATCAATGTATGAAGTTCATCAATGAAGAGAATAATATTTCCAGCCTGACGAATTTCATCCATGACTTTTTTTAAACGATCCTCGAATTCACCGCGATACTTCGTTCCCGCTACAACGGTTCCCATATCGAGTGTCATCACTCGTTTATCACGTAATATTTCTGGTACTTCATTGTGGATAATTTGCTGTGCAAGACCTTCTGCGATGGCTGTTTTACCAACACCTGGTTCACCGATTAGCACAGGGTTATTCTTCGTTCTTCTACTTAATACCTCTATCACACGTTGAATTTCTTTGCTTCGGCCAATGACAGGATCTAAACTGTCCTCTTTTGCAATAGCTGTTAAATCTCTAGCCAAACTATCCAAAGTTGGCGTATTTGCATTGCTATTAGATCCTGCCGTAGAGGTACCAGTCTCATTGCTACCAAGCAACTGTAATACTTGTTGACGCGCTTTATTTAAGCTCACTCCGAGATTGTTTAATACGCGGGCAGCTACACCCTCGCCTTCACGAATCAGCCCTAAAAGAATATGTTCTGTCCCCACATAGGAATGGCCTAGCTTTCTCGCTTCATCCATTGAAAGCTCAGTAACCTTCTTTGCTCTTGGCGTATAATGAGGAATAGCTTGAGATACCTCTTGTCCTCTCCCAATCAAGCTTTCAACTTCTTTTTGGATTTTTTCTGAAACAAGACCCAGTGCTTCTAATGCTTTTGCGGCAATTCCCTCACCTTCGCGTACAAGACCAAGTAAAATATGCTCTGTTCCGATGTTCTTATGGCCTAAGCGAATAGCTTCTTCTTGTGCAAGCGCTAATACCTTTTGAGCTCTTTCCGTGAATCTTCCAAACATCATATCGTTTCATCCTCCTGTCCATTCCTATGCATTTCTAAGCGCAGCCTTTCTCTAATAATCGCTGCTCGTTTGATATCTCTTTCATTTGGCTCCAAGGCTCCTCCTGAATATTGTTGGAGAAAACCAGGCTGCGTTAAAATCATGAGCTCATTCAGTATATTACTTGAAAGCCCCTTAATGATACCTAAATCAATTCCAAGCCGCACATCCGAAAGACACTTTGCTGTCTCCTTCGATTCAATCATGCGACAATTGGCCAATATTCCTAAAGAACGGTATACTCTGTCCTCAAGTTCAATTTTAGACGTTTGATATAATGCTTTTCGTGCAGATCGCTCTTGTTCAATGAGTTGAGCTGTCACACTATTCAAGTCATCCACAATATTCTCTTCTGATTGACCAAGCGTCATTTGATTCGAGATCTGAAAGATGTTTCCTATTGCTTCGCTACCCTCACCATAAATTCCTCTGACCACAAGACCTAATTGATTAATTGCAGGAATGATACGATTCATTTGTCTTGTGAGAGCTAATGCTGGTAAATGCATCATGACTGACGCCCTAATTCCTGTGCCTACATTGGTTGGACAGCTTGTTAAGTATCCCCGCTTTTCTGAAAACGCGTAATCCACCTGCTCTTCAATCCAGTCATCTACTTGATTTGCAACCTTTAAAGCATTTGCAAGCTGAAATCCAGGGAACAAGCATTGGATACGAATATGGTCTTCTTCATTTAGCATCACACTGATTTCTTCATTTTTAGAAAGCAAGCAGCCACCAAACCTTGACTCTGCCAAGTTGGGGCTAATCAGATGTTTTTCAACAAGTACCCTCTTCGCTAAAGGCTGCGTTTCATTCATTCGAATAAGAACAAAGTTTCCAATATCTTTTACTTCTTGGCTAGCAAACTTCTGCTCGAATTGCTGGAGAACAGCTTCAGCTTCTTCTTGAGAAAACTGAGTTGGGAAACGAACATGCTCTAGATTACGTGCTAGCCGAATGCGACTGCTTAGAACGATGTCACTTTCTGGTCCTTTTTGTTTCATCCATTGACTCAATGCGTCTTGAATAAAGTGCTGGAGTGACATGTCGTTAATCTCCCTCCCTCTGCTGAGATTGCTCTTGCTCTAAAGCACGAATTTGATCTCGAACTTCCGCTGCTTTTTCAAACTCTTCCTGCTCAATTAGCTGTTTTAACTCTTGTTGCATCATCTCGAGCTTCCGGCGTACATGAAGGTTGCCGGCAATTCGTTTTGGAACTTTTCCATTATGAACTGTATTTCCACTATGAACTTTCCGGAACACAGGATTAAGATACTGATCAAACGTCCGATAGCATTCTGCACAACCAAAGCGACCCGTTTTTCTAAACTGCTGAAAGGTTAACCCACATTTTGGACATTGGTTCACTTCTCTCGCTTCTTGAAAAATAGATGATCCTTTATTAGCACTGGATGTAAAGCTCGGATCAATATTTAATAATCCTGACAATAAGTTGTGAATCGAGAAACCTTGGTTTCCACTCATAGCATATGAATCACTGTTTTCTTTTGCACATTGCTCACATATGTGCATTTCTTGTTTTTCTCCATTTATAACTTTTGTAAAGTGAAAAGTGGCTGGTCTCTCATTGCATTCTTGACAAATCAATCTTTTCACCCGCTTTACTTTAATTTTAAAGCATTTAACATCGCTTTCATCATCCGAGCCCTCAGCTCATCACGTTCAGGTAAATCAATGTGCAATACAGAACGGTCCATGACACTGATCATCATCTTTGCTTCTCTTTCAGATAAAATGTTATTTTCAACAAGACGCATGATGATATGATCAGATGCAGCCTGTGATAAACGATGATATATTTGAGAAATAATGTTGTTCAATAAATCGACTTCATCATTCATTTTGACTTTAATGATGCGGATATAGCCACCGCCTCCACGCTTACTTTCAACGATATAGCCTCTTTCACTTGTAAAGCGTGTATTGATAACATAGTTAATTTGTGAAGGTACACATTGAAACTTATCTGCAATCTCATTGCGCTTAATTTCTAATATTTCTCGACCATTCTGTTCCAAAACTTCCTTCAAATACTGCTCGATGATATCAGAAATATTTTGTGCCACTCCGCCTCCTCCTCCATTGACTTTGACTATATTTGACTTTAATCTTACTATAAATTTTTTTGATCAATTTTTCAAGATAATCGCTCAACTAAGAATATTATTTCCACATTTATCTTATGTCAAACCTCTGAAAAACACAAAAAAGACCAGTTCCGAATGGAACTGATCTTTAGACAAGCTTGGCGGCGTCCTACTCTCACAGGGGGAAACCCCCCAACTACCATCGGCGCTGAAGAGCTTAACTTCCGTGTTCGGTATGGGAACGGGTGTGACCTCTTCGCTATCGCCACCAAACCTGATGGAGAGAATGTTCTCTCAAAACTAGATAACAATGTTCATGCTTCACATTAGAATATAGGTTAAGTCCTCGATCGATTAGTATCTGTCAGCTCCACGTGTCACCACGCTTCCACCTCAGACCTATCAACCTGATCATCTTTCAGGGATCTTACTTCCTTGCGGAATGGGAAATCTCATCTTGAGGGGGGCTTCATGCTTAGATGCTTTCAGCACTTATCCCGTCCGCACATAGCTACCCAGCGATGCCCTTGGCAGAACAACTGGTACACCAGCGGTGCGTCCATCCCGGTCCTCTCGTACTAAGGACAGCTCCTCTCAAATTTCCTGCGCCCGCGACGGATAGGGACCGAACTGTCTCACGACGTTCTGAACCCAGCTCGCGTACCGCTTTAATGGGCGAACAGCCCAACCCTTGGGACCGACTACAGCCCCAGGATGCGATGAGCCGACATCGAGGTGCCAAACCTCCCCGTCGATGTGGACTCTTGGGGGAGATAAGCCTGTTATCCCCGGGGTAGCTTTTATCCGTTGAGCGATGGCCCTTCCATGCGGAACCACCGGATCACTAAGCCCGACTTTCGTCCCTGCTCGACTTGTAGGTCTCGCAGTCAAGCTCCCTTGTGCCTTTACACTCTGCGAATGATTTCCAACCATTCTGAGGGAACCTTTGGGCGCCTCCGTTACATTTTAGGAGGCGACCGCCCCAGTCAAACTGCCCGCCTGACACTGTCTCCCTGCCCGTTAAGGGCAGCGGGTTAGAAGGTCAATACAGCCAGGGTAGTATCCCACCGATGCCTCCACCGAAGCTGGCGCTCCGGTTTCCAAGGCTCCTACCTATCCTGTACAAGCTGTACCAACATTCAATATCAGGCTGCAGTAAAGCTCCACGGGGTCTTTCCGTCCTGTCGCGGGTAACCTGCATCTTCACAGGTACTATAATTTCACCGAGTCTCTCGTTGAGACAGTGCCCAGATCGTTGCGCCTTTCGTGCGGGTCGGAACTTACCCGACAAGGAATTTCGCTACCTTAGGACCGTTATAGTTACGGCCGCCGTTTACTGGGGCTTCAATTCGCACCTTCGCTTACGCTAAGCGCTCCTCTTAACCTTCCAGCACCGGGCAGGCGTCAGCCCCTATACTTCGCCTTACGGCTTCGCAGAGACCTGTGTTTTTGCTAAACAGTCGCCTGGGCCTATTCACTGCGGCTTCTCGGGGCTTTAACACCCTAAGAAGCACCCCTTCTCCCGAAGTTACGGGGTCATTTTGCCGAGTTCCTTAACGAGAGTTCTCTCGATCACCTTAGGATTCTCTCCTCGCCTACCTGTGTCGGTTTGCGGTACGGGCACCTCTCACCTCGCTAGAGGCTTTTCTTGGCAGTGTGGAATCAGGAACTTCGCTACTAAATTTCGCTCGCCATCACAGCTCAGCCTTTTTGGGAAACGGATTTGCCTATTTCCCAGCCTAACTGCTTGGACGCGGATATCCATTACCGCGCTTACCCTATCCTCCTGCGTCCCCCCATTGCTCAAATGGTGAGGAGGTGGTACAGGAATATCAACCTGTTGTCCATCGCCTACGCCTTTCGGCCTCGGCTTAGGTCCCGACTGACCCTGAGCGGACGAGCCTTCCTCAGGAAACCTTAGGCATTCGGTGGACGGGATTCTCACCCGTCTTTCGCTACTCATACCGGCATTCTCACTTCTAAGCGCTCCACCAGTCCTTCCGGTCTGGCTTCTCTGCCCTTAGAACGCTCTCCTACCACTGTTCGTTAGAACAGTCCGCAGCTTCGGTGATACGTTTAGCCCCGGTACATTTTCGGCGCAGAGTCACTCGACCAGTGAGCTATTACGCACTCTTTAAATGGTGGCTGCTTCTAAGCCAACATCCTGGTTGTCTAAGCAACTCCACATCCTTTTCCACTTAACGTATACTTTGGGACCTTAGCTGGCGGTCTGGGCTGTTTCCCTTTCGACTACGGATCTTATCACTCGCAGTCTGACTCCCAAGGATAAGTCATCGGCATTCGGAGTTTGACTGAATTCGGTAACCCGGTAGGGGCCCCTAGTCCAATCAGTGCTCTACCTCCGAGACTCTTACCTTGAGGCTAGCCCTAAAGCTATTTCGGAGAGAACCAGCTATCTCCAGGTTCGATTGGCATTTCACCCCTACCCACACCTCATCCCCGCACTTTTCAACGTGCGTGGGTTCGGGCCTCCATTCAGTGTTACCTGAACTTCACCCTGGGCATGGGTAGATCACCTGGTTTCGGGTCTACGACCACGTACTCTTGCGCCCTATTCAGACTCGCTTTCGCTGCGGCTCCGCATCTTCTGCTTAACCTTGCACGGGATCGTAACTCGCCGGTTCATTCTACAAAAGGCACGCCATCACCCGTTAACGGGCTCTGACTACTTGTAGGCACACGGTTTCAGGATCTATTTCACTCCCCTTCCGGGGTGCTTTTCACCTTTCCCTCACGGTACTGGTTCACTATCGGTCACTAGGGAGTATTTAGCCTTGGGAGATGGTCCTCCCGGATTCCGACGGAATTTCACGTGTTCCGCCGTACTCAGGATCCACTCTGGAGAGAATGACATTTCAGTTACAGGGCTGTTACCTTCTCTGGCGGGCCTTTCCAGACCTCTTCGCTTATATCATTCCTTTGTAACTCCGTATAGAGTGTCCTACAACCCCAAGAGGCAAGCCTCTTGGTTTGGGCTGTTCCCGTTTCGCTCGCCGCTACTTAGGGAATCGCATTTGCTTTCTCTTCCTCCGGGTACTTAGATGTTTCAGTTCCCCGGGTATGCCTTCTCATACTCTATGTATTCAAGTATGGATACTACTCCATTACGAGCAGTGGGTTTCCCCATTCGGAAATCTCCGGATCAATGCTTGCTTACAGCTCCCCGAAGCATATCGGTGTTCGTCCCGTCCTTCATCGGCTCCTAGTGCCAAGGCATCCACCGTGCGCCCTTTCTAACTTAACCATTTCTTACTTTAGAAAGAATCACTTTGTGATACACTTTGCATTCAATGTGAATGTATTACTTATTGTTATCTATTTTTCAAAGAACAATTCTGTCTCGCTAGAGACATGTTTTGAAGGCATAATCCTTCAAAACTAAACAAGACCAAAACGCACACTGCTCCATATATCCTTAGAAAGGAGGTGATCCAGCCGCACCTTCCGATACGGCTACCTTGTTACGACTTCACCCCAATCATCTGCCCCACCTTCGGCGGCTGGCTCCATAAAGGTTACCTCACCGACTTCGGGTGTTGCAAACTCTCGTGGTGTGACGGGCGGTGTGTACAAGGCCCGGGAACGTATTCACCGCGGCATGCTGATCCGCGATTACTAGCGATTCCAGCTTCACGCAGTCGAGTTGCAGACTGCGATCCGAACTGAGAACAGATTTGTGGGATTCGCTCAACCTTGCGGTCTCGCAGCCCTTTGTTCTGTCCATTGTAGCACGTGTGTAGCCCAGGTCATAAGGGGCATGATGATTTGACGTCATCCCCACCTTCCTCCGGTTTGTCACCGGCAGTCACCTTAGAGTGCCCAACTGAATGCTGGCAACTAAGATCAAGGGTTGCGCTCGTTGCGGGACTTAACCCAACATCTCACGACACGAGCTGACGACAACCATGCACCACCTGTCTCTCTGTCCCCGAAGGGAAAGCCCTATCTCTAGGGTTGTCAGAGGATGTCAAGACCTGGTAAGGTTCTTCGCGTTGCTTCGAATTAAACCACATGCTCCACCGCTTGTGCGGGCCCCCGTCAATTCCTTTGAGTTTCAGTCTTGCGACCGTACTCCCCAGGCGGAGTGCTTAATGCGTTAGCTGCAGCACTAAGGGGCGGAAACCCCCTAACACTTAGCACTCATCGTTTACGGCGTGGACTACCAGGGTATCTAATCCTGTTCGCTCCCCACGCTTTCGCTCCTCAGCGTCAGTTACAGACCAGAGAGTCGCCTTCGCCACTGGTGTTCCTCCACATCTCTACGCATTTCACCGCTACACGTGGAATTCCACTCTCCTCTTCTGCACTCAAGTTCCCCAGTTTCCAATGACCTTCCCCGGTTGAGCCGGGGGCTTTCACATCAGACTTAAGAAACCGCCTGCGAGCCCTTTACGCCCAATAATTCCGGACAACGCTTGCCACCTACGTATTACCGCGGCTGCTGGCACGTAGTTAGCCGTGGCTTTCTGGTTAGGTACCGTCATGGTACGAGCAGTGACTCTCGTACTTGTTCTTCCCTAACAACAGAGCTTTACGATCCGAAAACCTTCTTCACTCACGCGGCGTTGCTCCGTCAGACTTTCGTCCATTGCGGAAGATTCCCTACTGCTGCCTCCCGTAGGAGTCTGGGCCGTGTCTCAGTCCCAGTGTGGCCGATCACCCTCTCAGGTCGGCTACGCATCGTCGCCTTGGTGAGCCATTACCTCACCAACTAGCTAATGCGCCGCGGGTCCATCTGTAAGTGACAGCCGAAACCGTCTTTCATCCTTGAACCATGCGGTTCAAGGAACTATCCGGTATTAGCTCCGGTTTCCCGGAGTTATCCCAGTCTTACAGGCAGGTTACCCACGTGTTACTCACCCGTCCGCCGCTAACTTCCGGGAGCAAGCTCCCTTCTGTTCGCTCGACTTGCATGTATTAGGCACGCCGCCAGCGTTCGTCCTGAGCCAGGATCAAACTCTCCGAAGTATGCAGGATGCATATCACACATGCGCTGCTACACAATGTAACTTAGCATGTGATCATTCTCCTGCCTCGTCAGTTTGACTGACTACCTATGATGTATCATAGGATTTTTTATCAAATCTCGAATGAACAGGTACGTTTTGTCTTGTTTAGTTTTCAAAGATCATGTTGGTGGAGCCTAGCGGGATCGAACCGCTGACCTCCTGCGTGCAAGGCAGGCGCTCTCCCAGCTGAGCTAAGGCCCCATGAAAAGATGGTCGGGAAGACAGGATTCGAACCTGCGACCCCTTGGTCCCAAACCAAGTGCTCTACCAAGCTGAGCTACTTCCCGAAATGGCGCGCCCGAGAGGAGTCGAACCCCTAACCTTTTGATCCGTAGTCAAACGCTCTATCCAATTGAGCTACGGGCGCTTATTATATTATGCCGAGGGCCGGACTTGAACCGGCACGGTAGTCACCTACCGCAGGATTTTAAGTCCTGTGTGTCTGCCAATTCCACCACCCCGGCGTGGATGGTATAAGCGGAAGACGGGATTCGAACCCGCGACCCCCACCTTGGCAAGGTGGTGTTCTACCACTGAACTACTTCCGCATTACAGGATTTCTTTATGTCATGTGGCAATGCGGGTGAAGGGACTTGAACCCCCACGTCATAAAGACACTAGATCCTAAGTCTAGCGCGTCTGCCAATTCCGCCACACCCGCATGAAAATGGTGAGCCATGAAGGACTCGAACCTTCGACCCTCTGATTAAAAGTCAGATGCTCTACCAACTGAGCTAATGGCTCGCTTTCAAAGCGACTTGTCTATCTTACCATATGAAAGTGGTGCCGGCAAGAGGACTTGAACCCCCAACCTACTGATTACAAGTCAGTTGCTCTACCAATTGAGCTACACCGGCTTTATCTATCCTAACATTATGTAAGAATATATATGGTGGAGGATGACGGGCTCGAACCGCCGACCCTCTGCTTGTAAGGCAGATGCTCTCCCAGCTGAGCTAATCCTCCATATCAGTATCATTCCGAATGGCTCTCAATCTGACAAATAGTATTATATAACGATAAGATATTGTTTGTAAAGACTTTTTTAAAATAATTTTTGAACTTATTTTAAAGCCATTTCTCTTCATTCTTCGTTAAGTCACCTTAAGAATTCTACCACTTGTTTCAACCTTTTAAAAGTCTTTTTTCATTTTTAAATGCTTTTTGTTAAAAATACCTCTAATCGGCCATTATCAATGTAAAAAACACACTCTTATATGCTGTTCTACGGATTTTGTATTTCATCAACGGCTGATCGTTCAAGTTAAATATCTCTCTTTATTTTATTTTTCTGATAAATCATTTTCGTATAAAAAACTGTTTGCACAGCAACATTTCTTTATCATTTGTCATGAGCACTCTCTCTTTTCATACATCTTGTTCTAATAAGGTGTGTTTCTCTTTCTCTAAATAGCAGATGGCCAATTAAGAATACTCTCTTGATAAAAAAATCACTTTTATAGAATCCACACACTATTCTCCCTTTTATCACGGCAATATTATTCTTGTGCACTTTCGCAAGCATAGTGATTTATCTTTATATTAAGTTTCCACTGGGTATGTGAAACTGATAAAAATCGAGACGCTGGTTAGACTGCAATAGATGCCATTATCATATCGAGATCCATGATCGACCTTTCCTGAAAAACACAAAAAAGACCAGTTCCGAATGGAACTGATCTTTAGACAAGCTTGGCGGCGTCCTACTCTCACAGGGGGAGACCCCCAACTACCATCGGCGCTGAAGAGCTTAACTTCCGTGTTCGGTATGGGAACGGGTGTGACCTCTTCGCTATCGCCACCAAACCTGATGGAGAGAATGTTCTCTCAAAACTAGATAACAATGTTCATGCTTCACATTAGAATATAGGTTAAGTCCTCGATCGATTAGTATCTGTCAGCTCCACGTGTCACCACGCTTCCACCTCAGACCTATCAACCTGATCATCTTTCAGGGATCTTACTTCCTTGCGGAATGGGAAATCTCATCTTGAGGGGGGCTTCATGCTTAGATGCTTTCAGCACTTATCCCGTCCGCACATAGCTACCCAGCGATGCCCTTGGCAGAACAACTGGTACACCAGCGGTGCGTCCATCCCGGTCCTCTCGTACTAAGGACAGCTCCTCTCAAATTTCCTGCGCCCGCGACGGATAGGGACCGAACTGTCTCACGACGTTCTGAACCCAGCTCGCGTACCGCTTTAATGGGCGAACAGCCCAACCCTTGGGACCGACTACAGCCCCAGGATGCGATGAGCCGACATCGAGGTGCCAAACCTCCCCGTCGATGTGGACTCTTGGGGGAGATAAGCCTGTTATCCCCGGGGTAGCTTTTATCCGTTGAGCGATGGCCCTTCCATGCGGAACCACCGGATCACTAAGCCCGACTTTCGTCCCTGCTCGACTTGTAGGTCTCGCAGTCAAGCTCCCTTGTGCCTTTACACTCTGCGAATGATTTCCAACCATTCTGAGGGAACCTTTGGGCGCCTCCGTTACATTTTAGGAGGCGACCGCCCCAGTCAAACTGCCCGCCTGACACTGTCTCCCTGCCCGTTAAGGGCAGCGGGTTAGAAGGTCAATACAGCCAGGGTAGTATCCCACCGATGCCTCCACCGAAGCTGGCGCTCCGGTTTCCAAGGCTCCTACCTATCCTGTACAAGCTGTACCAACATTCAATATCAGGCTGCAGTAAAGCTCCACGGGGTCTTTCCGTCCTGTCGCGGGTAACCTGCATCTTCACAGGTACTATAATTTCACCGAGTCTCTCGTTGAGACAGTGCCCAGATCGTTGCGCCTTTCGTGCGGGTCGGAACTTACCCGACAAGGAATTTCGCTACCTTAGGACCGTTATAGTTACGGCCGCCGTTTACTGGGGCTTCAATTCGCACCTTCGCTTACGCTAAGCGCTCCTCTTAACCTTCCAGCACCGGGCAGGCGTCAGCCCCTATACTTCGCCTTACGGCTTCGCAGAGACCTGTGTTTTTGCTAAACAGTCGCCTGGGCCTATTCACTGCGGCTTCTCGGGGCTTTAACACCCTAAGAAGCACCCCTTCTCCCGAAGTTACGGGGTCATTTTGCCGAGTTCCTTAACGAGAGTTCTCTCGATCACCTTAGGATTCTCTCCTCGCCTACCTGTGTCGGTTTGCGGTACGGGCACCTCTCACCTCGCTAGAGGCTTTTCTTGGCAGTGTGGAATCAGGAACTTCGCTACTAAATTTCGCTCGCCATCACAGCTCAGCCTTTTCGGGAAACGGATTTGCCTATTTCCCAGCCTAACTGCTTGGACGCGGATATCCATTACCGCGCTTACCCTATCCTCCTGCGTCCCCCCATTGCTCAAATGGTGAGGAGGTGGTACAGGAATATCAACCTGTTGTCCATCGCCTACGCCTTTCGGCCTCGGCTTAGGTCCCGACTGACCCTGAGCGGACGAGCCTTCCTCAGGAAACCTTAGGCATTCGGTGGACGGGATTCTCACCCGTCTTTCGCTACTCATACCGGCATTCTCACTTCTAAGCGCTCCACCAGTCCTTCCGGTCTGGCTTCTCTGCCCTTAGAACGCTCTCCTACCACTGTTCGTTAGAACAGTCCGCAGCTTCGGTGATACGTTTAGCCCCGGTACATTTTCGGCGCAGAGTCACTCGACCAGTGAGCTATTACGCACTCTTTAAATGGTGGCTGCTTCTAAGCCAACATCCTGGTTGTCTAAGCAACTCCACATCCTTTTCCACTTAACGTATACTTTGGGACCTTAGCTGGCGGTCTGGGCTGTTTCCCTTTCGACTACGGATCTTATCACTCGCAGTCTGACTCCCAAGGATAAGTCATCGGCATTCGGAGTTTGACTGAATTCGGTAACCCGGTAGGGGCCCCTAGTCCAATCAGTGCTCTACCTCCGAGACTCTTACCTTGAGGCTAGCCCTAAAGCTATTTCGGAGAGAACCAGCTATCTCCAGGTTCGATTGGCATTTCACCCCTACCCACACCTCATCCCCGCACTTTTCAACGTGCGTGGGTTCGGGCCTCCATTCAGTGTTACCTGAACTTCACCCTGGGCATGGGTAGATCACCTGGTTTCGGGTCTACGACCACGTACTCTTGCGCCCTATTCAGACTCGCTTTCGCTGCGGCTCCGCATCTTCTGCTTAACCTTGCACGGGATCGTAACTCGCCGGTTCATTCTACAAAAGGCACGCCATCACCCGTTAACGGGCTCTGACTACTTGTAGGCACACGGTTTCAGGATCTATTTCACTCCCCTTCCGGGGTGCTTTTCACCTTTCCCTCACGGTACTGGTTCACTATCGGTCACTAGGGAGTATTTAGCCTTGGGAGATGGTCCTCCCGGATTCCGACGGAATTTCACGTGTTCCGCCGTACTCAGGATCCACTCTGGAGAGAATGACATTTCAGTTACAGGGCTGTTACCTTCTCTGGCGGGCCTTTCCAGACCTCTTCGCTTATATCATTCCTTTGTAACTCCGTATAGAGTGTCCTACAACCCCAAGAGGCAAGCCTCTTGGTTTGGGCTGTTCCCGTTTCGCTCGCCGCTACTTAGGGAATCGCATTTGCTTTCTCTTCCTCCGGGTACTTAGATGTTTCAGTTCCCCGGGTATGCCTTCTCATACTCTATGTATTCAAGTATGGATACTACTCCATTACGAGCAGTGGGTTTCCCCATTCGGAAATCTCCGGATCAATGCTTGCTTACAGCTCCCCGAAGCATATCGGTGTTCGTCCCGTCCTTCATCGGCTCCTAGTGCCAAGGCATCCACCGTGCGCCCTTTCTAACTTAACCATTTCTTACTTTAGAAAGAATCACTTTGTGATACACTTTGCATTCAATGTGAATGTATTACTTATTGTTATCTATTTTTCAAAGAACAATTCTGTCTCGCTAGAGACATGTTTTGAAGGCATAATCCTTCAAAACTAAACAAGACCAAAACGCACACTGCTCCATATATCCTTAGAAAGGAGGTGATCCAGCCGCACCTTCCGATACGGCTACCTTGTTACGACTTCACCCCAATCATCTGCCCCACCTTCGGCGGCTGGCTCCATAAAGGTTACCTCACCGACTTCGGGTGTTGCAAACTCTCGTGGTGTGACGGGCGGTGTGTACAAGGCCCGGGAACGTATTCACCGCGGCATGCTGATCCGCGATTACTAGCGATTCCAGCTTCACGCAGTCGAGTTGCAGACTGCGATCCGAACTGAGAACAGATTTGTGGGATTCGCTCAACCTTGCGGTCTCGCAGCCCTTTGTTCTGTCCATTGTAGCACGTGTGTAGCCCAGGTCATAAGGGGCATGATGATTTGACGTCATCCCCACCTTCCTCCGGTTTGTCACCGGCAGTCACCTTAGAGTGCCCAACTGAATGCTGGCAACTAAGATCAAGGGTTGCGCTCGTTGCGGGACTTAACCCAACATCTCACGACACGAGCTGACGACAACCATGCACCACCTGTCTCTCTGTCCCCGAAGGGAAAGCCCTATCTCTAGGGTTGTCAGAGGATGTCAAGACCTGGTAAGGTTCTTCGCGTTGCTTCGAATTAAACCACATGCTCCACCGCTTGTGCGGGCCCCCGTCAATTCCTTTGAGTTTCAGTCTTGCGACCGTACTTCCCAGGCGGAGTGCTTAATGCGTTAGCTGCAGCACTAAGGGGCGGAAACCCCCTAACACTTAGCACTCATCGTTTACGGCGTGGACTACCAGGGTATCTAATCCTGTTCGCTCCCCACGCTTTCGCTCCTCAGCGTCAGTTACAGACCAGAGAGTCGCCTTCGCCACTGGTGTTCCTCCACATCTCTACGCATTTCACCGCTACACGTGGAATTCCACTCTCCTCTTCTGCACTCAAGTTCCCCAGTTTCCAATGACCTTCCCCGGTTGAGCCGGGGGCTTTCACATCAGACTTAAGAAACCGCCTGCGAGCCCTTTACGCCCAATAATTCCGGACAACGCTTGCCACCTACGTATTACCGCGGCTGCTGGCACGTAGTTAGCCGTGGCTTTCTGGTTAGGTACCGTCATGGTACGAGCAGTGACTCTCGTACTTGTTCTTCCCTAACAACAGAGCTTTACGATCCGAAAACCTTCTTCACTCACGCGGCGTTGCTCCGTCAGACTTTCGTCCATTGCGGAAGATTCCCTACTGCTGCCTCCCGTAGGAGTCTGGGCCGTGTCTCAGTCCCAGTGTGGCCGATCACCCTCTCAGGTCGGCTACGCATCGTCGCCTTGGTGAGCCATTACCTCACCAACTAGCTAATGCGCCGCGGGTCCATCTGTAAGTGACAGCCGAAACCGTCTTTCATCCTTGAACCATGCGGTTCAAGGAATTATCCGGTATTAGCTCCGGTTTCCCGGAGTTATCCCAGTCTTACAGGCAGGTTACCCACGTGTTACTCACCCGTCCGCCGCTAACTTCCAGGAGCAAGCTCCCTTCTGTCCGCTCGACTTGCATGTATTAGGCACGCCGCCAGCGTTCGTCCTGAGCCAGGATCAAACTCTCCGAAGTATGCAGGATGCATATCACACATGCGTTGCTACACAATGTAACTTAGCATGTGATCATTCTCCTGCCTCGTCAGTTTGACTGACTACCTATGATATATCATATCATAGGATTTTTTATCAAATCTCGAATGAACAGGTACGTTTTGTCTTGTTTAGTTTTCAAAGATCATTTCATTATCGCTCATGGGCGACTTTAATATGTTATCATTTCGCATCGGTTAAAGTCAAGAATTTTTTCAACTTCTTTTTCAACCTCGTTGCTGTTTTGCGGCAACGAATAATAATATACCACCTTGTTTCTTTACTTGCAATAGATTTTTTAAAAAAAGTTTCATTTTAAGAAAAAATAAAAGCGCCATTTGTAAAACGGCGCTTTTATTGATGGATTAACGGTTTCTCATTTGCGGGAAAAGTAATACATCTCGGATTGAAGGTGAATTTGTCAACAACATAATCAATCGATCGATACCGATACCTAATCCACCAGTTGGAGGCATTCCATATTCTAATGCTTCAACAAAGTCGTCATCCATCAGATGTGCTTCATCATTTCCTTCTTCACGCTCTTTTAATTGAGCTTCAAAGCGTTCTCTTTGATCGATAGGATCGTTCAGCTCTGTAAATGCATTCGCATGCTCACGACGTACAATAAACAGCTCAAAACGATCAGTGAAACGAGGATCTTCAGGATTTTTCTTTGCTAATGGAGAAATCTCAACTGGATGTCCATAAATAAAGGTAGGTTGAATCAATGTTTCTTCTACCTTTTGTTCAAAGAACTCATTAATAATATGGCCCACTGTCATATTTTTCGTAATTTCAATCCCATGATCAGCAGCATGTTGCTTCGCTTCTTCTATAGACATCTCTTTCCAGAAGTCTACACCTGTTGCTTCTTTAACCGCTTCAACCATATGAAGCCTCTTCCATTGAGGTTTTAGATCGATTTCATCTTCTCCATATTGAATGGTCGTTGTTCCCAATACTTCTTGTGCAATGTGGGCAATGAGGTTTTCAGTCAGGTTCATGATATCTTGATAATCTGCATATGCTTCATATAATTCGATCATTGTAAATTCTGGGTTGTGGCGGGTAGATACACCTTCGTTACGGAATACGCGTCCAATCTCGTATACTTTCTCTAGTCCGCCCACGATCAGACGTTTCAAGTGCAACTCAATTGCAATACGCATGTATAGCGGCATATCAAGTGCATTATGATGAGTAATAAAAGGACGTGCTGATGCACCGCCAGGAATGCTATGCATAGTTGGCGTTTCAACTTCTAGGTATCCTTTAGAATCTAGGTATCTTCTCATTGATTGAATGATTTTGCTTCGCATGATGAACGTTTGCTTACTTTCAGGATTTACAATCAGGTCAAGGTAACGCTGACGATAACGTTGTTCAACATCTTTTAGACCATGATATTTATCAGGAAGGGGACGAAGTGCTTTTGTTAGAATCTCAAAACTAGTCGCTTTAATAGAAAGCTCCCCTACATTCGTTTTAAATACAGTTCCTTTGACACCAATAATGTCGCCTAGGTCTGAGCTTTTAAATAGCTCGTAAGCTTCTTCACCTACACTATCTTTACGAACGTAAATTTGGATTTGTCCTTCTAAGTCTTGAATGTGCGCAAAACCAGCTTTACCTTTTCCTCTCTTTGTCATCATACGACCAGCAATTGTCACCTGTGCAGCTTTTTCTTCTAAATCTTCTTTAGAAAATTTGTCAAATTCTGCGATAATCTGTGCAGATTGATGAGAACGGTCATATCGCTCACCAAAAGGATCGATACCTTCTTCTCGCATTTTATTCATTTTGTCACGTCTGACTTGGAATTGATCATTTAATTCTTCGTTATTAAGCCCTTCATTACTCATTTATCTCACTCCAATAATTAATTTTGCAGAGAAAAGCAGAAAAACTGCCAGTACATACACTCGCAGTGAGCTGCAATAGAAAAGATCGTCTTATCCTACTTTTATACTTTGAAGCTCTTTTGCCTCGGCTTCGATCGTAAAATTATCAAGAACCTGTACAAGCTCAGCCCTTGTTTCGCATTGATTAATTTTATTCCTTACTTCGGCGTTACCGCGTACGCCTTTTAGATACCATGCTGCATGTTTTCTCATCTCTCTTACAGCGACATGTTCACCTTTTAGGTCAATGAGCCTGTCTAAGTGAAGTTTGCAGACAGACATTTTTTCATGTACTTTCGGCTCTTCTTTTAATTCACCCGTTTCTAAATAATGAACCGTACGATAAATCATCCATGGGTTTCCTAGTGCTGCTCGGCCGATCATGACAGCATCCACACCTGTTTCATCAAGCATACGTTTTGCATCTTGAGGGGTTTTGACATCACCATTTCCTATGACAGGAATAGATACGGATTGCTTCACCTCTTTAATGATATCCCAATTTGCTGTACCTTCGTACATTTGAACACGGGTACGACCATGAAGAGCAATCGCTTGTCCGCCTGCTCTCTCAACAGCACAGGCATTTTCAATGGCGAAGATATGATCATCATCCCAGCCCATTCTCATTTTCACAGTGACTGGTTTATCTACAGCATTAACGACAGCGGACACCATTTCATAAATCTTGTTTGGATCTAGGAGCCATTTAGCGCCTGCATCACATTTTGTAATTTTTGGTACTGGACAACCCATGTTAATATCAATAATATCAGCGGTTGTATGTTGATCAACAAATTTTGCCGCTTCTACGAGTGTGTCCTTTTCTCCTCCAAAAATCTGAAGGCTCAGTGGTTTTTCACGTTCATCAATGTAGAGCATCCCCATTGTTCTGGCGTTGTTAAGCAGAATCGCTTTGTCACTGACCATTTCAGCGCAGACTAATCCCGCTCCAAACTCCTTAACGGTTAGTCTGAAGGCTGAGTTACAAACACCAGCCATAGGCGCAAGCACGACTTTATTTTTAATTTCAATATTGCCAATCTTAAACATCTCCACCCCTCCTTTCTTCCTCTGTTATTGGCGAAAGTTCTTCCACCGTTATATTTAAAGCATCTGCTATCTGATCAACCATTTGTTTTGTTGGTAATCGATTGCCTCGCTCAATTTCTCCTAAGACAGAGACGGAAATACTCAGCCTTTTAGCGAACCCTTCCTGAGTATACCCTTTTAGCTTTCGGTATGCACGAATTCTTCTACCCCACATGTCTTTTTCCATATACTTACACCTTCTTGATCTGTTACGGCATTGATTTGCACTTCGCCGATTTCTGGGCAAATCTCACTCATAGGGACAAGGACGAATAAACGTTCATACATTCTAGGATGAGGAATCACAAGTTGTTCTGATTCAATATTTTCACGATTATAAAGTAAAATGTCAAGGTCTGCCGTCCGAGGCCCCCACCTGACTTCTCTTGTCCTGCCTAACTCATGTTCAATTTGCTGTGTGAGAGCCAGTAGTTCCTCTGGACGAAGTGATGTTGAAATCTTCACCGCCATGTTCAAAAAGTCATCTTGATTCACATATCCTACTGGTGCTGTTTCGTATATAGATGATATTGATTCTACTTGGACGTCTGGATGTTCGTGCAGTTTTTTGACCGCTTCTTTTAAGTAAGTTTCTTTTTTTCCAATGTTTGAGCCTAAAGCGATATATGCTGTATTGTTCATGTGCGTGATCTCGTCATTTCAATCGCAACAGATTGATAGTGTCCTGGAATTGGGGGATCTGGCTTGATGACTTTTACTGTACATTCCTGAACTGACTGAAAATCTTTTAGCACTTGGTTTGCAATTCTTTCTGTTAATGTTTCAACCAAATTGACTGGCTCACCTTCCACAATGCTTTTGCATATTTGGTAAAGCTCTGCATAGTTAATCGTTTCATTTAAATCATCGGTTTGACCAGCTTTACTTAGATCGAGAGAAGCTATTAAATCTACACGAAATCGTTGACCTAATTTATTCTCTTCTGCAAAAACACCATGATAGCCATAAAACTCCATCCCGTTTACATAGACTTTATCGATGATAACCGCCTCCTTTATTCAACATAGCATCCATCATTTTTGCCATTCTTGCGATTTCTTTGACATCATGGACCCGTACCATTGCACTCCCTTTTTGAATACCGAGGCAAACTGTCGCACCTGTTCCTTCAATTCGTTCGTCTGGGGGTAAGTCTAAGACTGCGCCAATGAATCGCTTTCTAGACGTAGCAAGTAATAACGGATAGCCTAGATGGCAAAACGTTTCGAGCTCATTCATAATCACTAGATTGTCTACTTTGTTTTTCGCAAAACCAATGCCAGGGTCTAGTATAATCATTTCATCACGAACACCAGCTTGTTTAACGATTTGTACACTTTCTTTTAAATCTGCAATCATATCTGAAATGAGATGTGTATAGTTTCGCTCTGGTCGATTATGCATCAAAATGATTGGAACTTCATGCTTAGCAGCAACATGTGCCATTTGATTGTCTGCCTTGGCGCCCCATACGTCATTAATGATGGATGCTCCGGCTTTCACAGCCTCATCAGCCACGTGAGCCTTATAAGTGTCGATTGAAATTGGAACATCCAATTCCTTTGTGATCTTCTCAATGACAGGAATGACCCTTGAGAGCTCCTCTTGCTCTGATACAAGTGTTGCACCTGGGCGGGTTGATTCTCCACCGATGTCAATGATATGCGCTCCATCTTCCATCAACTGTTTCGCATGAGCCAACGCTTTATCAATTTGATTAAATTTGCCTCCATCTGAAAAAGAGTCAGGTGTGACATTTAAAATTCCCATGACCAGCGTCTTTTGTTCATAATTAAGATTATGATGCTTGGCTTGTATCATTTTAGGTTGCTTAATTAACGGATGTGTCATTGCGTCCACCTACTCTGTATGTTCTAGACGTTCTTTTGTATATTGTGTTCTCAACTTTGATGAGATCGTTCGTTTATCTTCCGGTAAAACGGTCTCTCCAATACTTCGGAAAGGAATGATTCCCTGTACAGAATTGGTCATCCACGCCTCATCCGCTGAGAGTATATGCAATACTGGATATTGTCCTTCTTTTAGTAAAGCTCCCTGTTCACGAAGAGTTTCTATACAATATCGACGTGTGACACCGTTTAATATGCCTGTGTCAAGTGACGGTGTATAGATCACATCTCCCTTTCGCCAAAACACATTCGAGGTAATTCCTTCTGCAACACAATCTTCTTTTGTCAAAAAAATGCCTTCCATTGATGGATCGTTCCCGATTTCTCTTTTAGCGAGAAGGTTATTCATGTAATGATGAGACTTGAGCCGTCTTGGACCTTCTGGTGTGTTTCTTCTCGTCTGAAGAATGACTCCTTGTTTCTCTTCTAAAACCGATTCAGGTTGAAATGGGGAAATCATGACAAAAATCACCGGGTTCTGATATGGGTCAGCAGAAAACCCATTGCCTCTACCTGCAGAGACATTGAAACGAATCCTCGCATGACCATCTGTGAATTCGTTTTTTTTCAGCAAGGTTTGAATGATGTCGAGTACAAATGGTTTCTCTATTGTGGACTCGATGCAAAGGTCAAGAAGTGATTGATTGAGCCTTTCAAGATGCCAATCTAACAGGAAAACTTGTCCTGCAAGGCTGGTAAATGTTTCGAATACACCGATGCCATATAGAAAACCATGATCAAAAGGAGAAAGAGTCGCTTCTTTCTCCTCTATATACTGACCGTTCAGATAAATGATCATACGTTCACTTCATGCCCCTTTGTGTGATAGGTTTCAATGAAGTTCTTGAGCATTTCTTTCCCAAAGGAGGTCATAATTGATTCAGGATGGAACTGGACACTTTCGATCGGCAGTTCCTTGTGGCGAATGGCCATGAGCTCGCCTTCTTTTGTTCTAGCTGTAGCCACAAAGCACTCCGGCAGCGTCTCGTCCTTGACAATCAATGAATGATATCTCGTCGCTACGAGCGGGTTTGGAAGACCTGTGAAAACGCCCTTTCCGTCATGCACAATCTTTGACGTTTTGCCATGCATTAATCGCTCCGCTCGAATGATATCTCCGCCAAATACTTGTGCTATGGACTGGTGACCTAAACACACACCAAAAATCGGGATTTTTCCAGCAAAATGTTTGATGGCCTCCATACTAATTCCAGCTTCATCAGGACTGCATGGTCCTGGAGAAATCATGAGAAAATCTGGCGTGAGCTGTTCAATTTCTTGGATCGTCATTTGATCATTCCGTTTGACGACCAATTCCTCACCAAGCTCGCCTAAGTACTGAACCAAGTTGTACGTGAATGAATCATAATTATCAATCATTAATATCATACTCTGCTCACCTCTAACTCAAAATAGTCTCTTCTTCGCTCAACTGTAATGCTTTTTTCACAGCATAGGCTTTTTTAATGGATTCTTTGTATTCGTGCTTTGGCACAGAGTCAATGACAATACCGGCACCTGACTGCATAAATGCCCTGCCTTCTGTACAATATGCCGTACGAATGACGATATTAAAGTGCATATCTTGATTAAATCCAAACCAGCCTATAGATCCAGTATAAAGCCCACGTCTTGTTGGCTCAAGCTCTTCTATAATTTCCATTGTTCTTACTTTTGGTGCACCGGTAATAGTTCCACCAGGGAATACGGCTCGCATCACATCTACCGCATCACAATCATCACGCAACTCCCCTTTCACATTAGACACAATGTGCATCACGTGTGAATATTTTTCAATTGCCATAAATTCATTCACCTGCACTGACCCATAAGTGGACACTCGTCCAAGATCATTCCGTTCAAGGTCAACGAGCATCACATGCTCTGCACGTTCTTTTTCATTTTCAATGAGTTCTTTTGCAAGCGCCTGGTCCTCTGCTTCATCTTTGCCTCTTGATCTTGTACCAGCGATCGGTCGGGTTTCTAATTGTGTTCCTTTCTTCTTTATGAGTAGCTCTGGTGATCCACAAACAATTTGGAAATCGGGCGTATGCACATATGACATATATGGAGACGGATTGACTTGACGCAGTATTTTGTAAAGTTCATATGGGTGAGTACGAAGCTGTTCGTCTTGTCTGATGGATAGATTCACCTGGAACACATCACCGTTTGTGATATATTGCTTAATCTTATCTACTGCTTCGCCGAAGGTTTCCTCAGTAAAAGGCGCTGCTGTTACAAATTCTGAGGAAGGCGCGTTTACTGGCGAATATGTTGATTCGTCTGAGGTACTGGTCCAGCTTTGTTTCAATTCTTCTAATCTTCGATGAGCAGTAGCGACAGGCTCTTCTTCATGTGTATGAGTGATAAGCCAAAGAACTCCTTCTTGATGATCATAAACAGCGACATCATTAAACACGAGGAAATACATATCAGGTGTCTTAAGATCATCAATTGATAGCATTTTAAAATGCTCTATATATCTTGCATAATCATAACTTAAAAACCCAATCGCTCCTCCTTGAAAGTCAGGGTACTCCTCGTTCGTTTCGGTTTGAAAAGTTTGAAACCACTCAGCAAATACCCTTAGTGGATCACCTTCTTTAAACAGCGTCTCATCTTGATAATGAATTGTCGTCATCCCATCTTTTCCTTTAGCGGTGGCTATCGGATTGATGCCTGCAATGCTATATGCTCCCCCGCGTGCACTTTCAAGAAGAACATGGTGTGTTTCACGTGCAGATAGTTGTTCATATCTCTTTAAGAATTGATCTTTCGTAAAAGGAATTTTAATGCCCGTCGGCCTGCGTTGTGTCATGTTATCATCCTTTTTTATTTTCATTACCCTTATTTTAATGCAATCCTTTTTATTTAGAAAATAGTATTTTGCTGTCCATCTTCAAAATTCGTAAAAAAACCCCAGCAAATGCTGGGGACATGTTATTTAATCGAATTGATAAAGAGGTGTACTGAGGTAACGCTCACCATTACTTGGGATAATCGCTAAGACTTTTTTCCCTTTACCAAGCTTCTTCGCTGTTTGAAGTGCTGCGTATATGGCTGCACCAGAAGAAATTCCTCCAAGGATTCCTTCTTCTTTTGCCGCTTTTCTTGCAAACTCAAATGCATCTTCGTTTCGAACTTGGATAATGTCGTCATACACTTCCGTATTCAAGATAGAAGGAACAAACCCTGCTCCAATCCCTTGAATTTTATGCGGTCCTGGCTTTCCTCCTGACAATACAGGAGAGTCAGTTGGTTCAACTGCATAGACTTTAATAGATGGGATAGCTTCTTTTAATACTTCACCAGCACCAGTAATCGTTCCACCCGTACCAACACCTGCAATAAATGCATCAAGCTGACCATCAAACTGTTCAAGAATTTCTTTTCCAGTCGTACGGCGGTGAATTTCAGCATTTGCTTCGTTGTTAAATTGCTGAGGCATGAAATAACCGTGCTCTTCCGCAAGTTCTTCCGCTTTTTTAATAGCACCTTTCATCCCTTCTGCACCTGGTGTCAATACAAGCTCTGCACCGTAAGCGCGTAATAGGTTGCGGCGCTCCTGACTCATTGTATCCGGCATGACTAAAATCGCTTTGATCCCTTTGGCTGCCGCCACCATCGCAAGGCCAATTCCAGTGTTACCACTTGTTGGTTCAATCAGCGTGTCGCCTGCTTTTAATTTGCCTTTTTCTTCAGCGTCTTCGATCATCGCTAACGCAATACGATCTTTTACACTGCTTCCTGGGTTCATATATTCAAGTTTTAAGTAGACATCCGCACTGTCTTCATCTACTAAACGGTTTAATTTAACGACTGGTGTATTTCCTATTAGTTCAAAAATTGAATTTGCAATTCGAGCCATCACTAACACCTCTATCTCCGAGTAATTTTATTGTATTAATAATAAATTATCAATTTCGAAAAATTTTGTCAATGCTTTTAGTCCTGCTCTCCATCGTAAAACCATGTGACTTTTGCTTCTTTCCACAGGGTTTTGACATTCGCCTTTTCGCCTAAGTCCTCCATGGCGATCTGCCTTTTGATCTGATCTTTGACATCTTCATAAGAGAAGGAACGACCATTTAATTTTTCTTTTAATTGAATAATGGCATATCCATTTTTGGTCTCAATGGGTTCTTTCGTCCATTCGTTCAGTTGAAGCTTTTGGGCTTGTTGTATGTATAAGGCGGGGATATTTTCTTGTTCTTCTGTCACAAAGCCAAGATCTCCCCCATAAGGCGAGGTGTAACGATCAGTAGAACGTTCGGCTGCCACAGCTTCAAAGCTTGATCCACCTTTGAGTTCTTTTAACACTTTCTCTGCCTCTTCTTTTGTCTTTACCACAATATGCCGAATACGATAAGAGTCATCATATTGATATAAGTCTTTATTTTCTTCATAAAAGGCTTTGGCTTCTTTGTCAGATACAACTGCATCTCGCGTCAGAAGCTGTTCTAGTAAGATATTGTAACGAATTTGCTCCTTCCATTCTTTCTCGCTTGTATGACCATCCTCGTAGAAATTATTATTGACAGCTTTGAGCATGAGCAATTCTCTGTTAATTTCCTCTGACGATACCTTGAGCTGATTTTCTTTTGCAAGCTGATTCACAACCTGTTGATTAATCATTTGCTCAAGCGTCGCCTTACCGTAGCGGTCCTCCATCTTCTTAAGCCATTGTTGACGGGTTATTTTCTCTTTTCCGATTGATGCAATTTCTTCACCGCCCTTACCGGTTGAAGAAGCCTGCGACATTTGTGTTTTTGTCAGCACATATGCAATAACAACTGAATTCATCATGAGCAAAACGAGGATAAATGTCCATACCGCTCTTGCTTTTAGTCTCATCTTTCGTCTCCTTTCCATAATAAAAAGAAAACCCGCTACCTAGAGCTTAGCGGGTTGTTTCTTCACGTAGCTCTTCTAGCTCTTCTTTTGTAAATACATACGTTTCGTTACAAAAATGGCATTGAGCTTCTGCTTGTCCGTCTTTTTCAATCATATCATCAATTTCGGCTTTGCCTAAGCTGATAATGCCAGACGCAAACCGTTCTTTTGAACAATGACAATAGAATTCGACAGGTACAGTTTCTAAAATTTGAGGTTTTTCACCGAGAACTTCTTCTAAAATCTCTTCTGGTGACATTCCTTTTTCAATGAGTTTAGAGATTGGTTCAATGGTTGAGAGGCGTTTTTCAAGCCTTTCAATGACATGGTCTTCTGTTCCTGGCAGCAATTGAATGATGAAGCCGCCTGCTGCTAAGATGGAGTTATCTGGATTCACAAGGACACCCACTCCTACAGAGGAAGGTACTTGCTCAGAAGAGACGAGATAATAAGTGAAATCATCACCAATTTCACCTGAGACAATTTCTGTTTGTCCTGTGAAGTGCTCTCTCAGACCTATGTCTTTGACGACACTTAAGGTTCCTGTCGTTCCAACTGCACGTCTGACATCTAGCTTGCCATGTTCATTTAAGTCGAAGTGAACTTGAGGATTCGTGACATATCCACGCACCTGACCTTTTGCATTACTATCGGCAATAATTGCTCCGATTGGTCCACCGCCTTCTATTTTGACAGAAAGTTTATGCTCACCCTTTAGCATGGCCCCCATCATCACAGTAGCAGTCATTGTTCTTCCAATTGCTGCTGATGCAGTCGGCCAAGTATAATGTCTTCTTTGTGCTTCGTTGATTGTATCTGTTGTGTTAGCAGCATAGGCGCGGACTTTGCCGTCATACGCTAACGCTTTAACTAAGTAATCCATTTTGATTTACCTCCTATCGTACACCGACACGATTCCGTTCGTAAATTAATTGAAGTCCTTTTAGGGTTAAGAACGGGTCGACAACATCAATACAGTCTGACTCATGACCAATTAATGTAGAAAGACCGCCTGTTGCGATGACTTTCGGTGTTTGTTTTGCTTGTTGTTTCATTCGCTTCACTATTCCCTCAACTTGTCCAACATATCCATATAGGATACCTGATTGCATCGCACTGATGGTGTTTTTTCCTACGATATGATCCGGACGGACAATTTCAATTCTTGGTAGTTTCGCCGCTCTTGTATACAAAGCCTCTGTTGAAATGGTAATACCTGGTGCAATGGCTCCACCCATGTATTGTTTATGTTCATTGATATAGCAATAGGTCGTTGCTGTTCCAAAGTCAACCACGATAAGAGGTGCTCCATAAAGGTGAATAGCTGCAACCGCATTGACAATTCGATCAGCTCCCACTTCCTTTGGGTTATCGCACATAATGTTAAGTCCCGTCTTCATTCCAGGTCCAACAATTTGGGGCGTAATGTGAAAGTACTTCTCACACATTCTTTCTAACGCAAACATCATTGGCGGGACAACAGATGAAATGATAATGCCTTCAATTTGGTCAAACATTAATCCTACATAATCAAATAGTGACCGAATCGACATGCCAAATTCATCTTCTGTTTTGTGACGGCTTGTTTCAATTCGCCAATGGTAGTTCAGATCGCCATTATGATATACACCTAAAACGGTATTTGTGTTCCCTACATCTATCACGAGTAACAACTTTATCACCACTTTGAATAGTTTCTCAAAAGATCATAATTCGACTTTCTATCATACCATACACGAATTGAGTTCCATTTGTAAACAATTCGAAATCAATCCATTCATGAAACGAAATAAAAAGCTGCCGGTGATACCAGCAGCTTTCAGGAAAGGAGATTAGATCTCCTTATCTTCCTTTTTCTTGATATTTACTTTCACATCATCTTTTTTCTCTTCATCATCTGCGTATACACGCTCTGGAAGTTTTCCAGTTTCGTAAAGAGATTTAATTTGTTCAGCATCTAATGTTTCAACTTCTAGAAGCGCTTGTGCAATAATCTCTAACTTATCTTTATTCTCAGTGAGAATTTGTTTCGCACGCTCGTAGCTCTCCTTGATGAAACGCTGGACTTCTAGGTCGATTTCGTAAGCAATGGCTTCACTATAATTCGGCTCATTGTTGAAATCACGTCCAAGGAAAACCTGACCTTGCGATTGACCAAATTGAAGCGGTCCAAGTTTATCGGACATACCAAACTCGGTTACCATTTTACGTGCAATGCCTGTCGCACGCTGGAAGTCATTATGAGCACCAGTACTCACTTCACCAAAAGTGATTTCCTCTGCCACACGTCCTCCGAGCAAGCCGACAATTTTGTCAAGAAGCTCTGGCTTCGTTTGGAAATAGCGATCTTCTCTCGGAAGCATCACAGCATAGCCACCCGCCTGTCCACGAGGAACGATTGTAACCTTATGCACCATATCTGCTTCGTCAAGGACAAGTCCAATGACGGTATGACCCGCTTCATGATATGCGACGATATTACGTTCTTTCTTCGAAATGACACGGCTTTTCTTAGCCGGACCAGCGATGACACGGTCAGTCGCTTCATCGATATCACGCATATCAATTTTCTTTTTGTTTTGACGGGCAGCCACAAGTGCTGCTTCGTTTAGTAAGTTCTCAAGGTCTGCACCAGAGAATCCTGGGGTTCTACTTGCAATGGCTTTCAAGTTCACTGTCTCATCAAGCGGTTTGTTTTTCGCATGAACCTTCAGTACTTCTTCACGTCCAATGACATCTGGGCGGTCTACCGTAATTTGACGGTCGAAACGTCCCGGACGCAACAATGCAGGGTCTAGTATATCTGCACGGTTGGTCGCAGCAATGATAATGATTCCTTCATTGGCGCTGAAACCATCCATTTCAACAAGAAGCTGGTTAAGCGTCTGCTCACGCTCGTCATGACCGCCGCCAAGACCTGCTCCACGCTGACGACCTACTGCATCAATCTCATCAATAAAGATTAAGCAAGGTGCATTTTTTTTCGCATTTTCAAATAAATCACGCACACGTGATGCACCGACACCGACGAACATCTCAACGAAGTCAGAACCACTAATGCTAAAGAAAGGAACGCCTGCTTCTCCTGCAGCTGCTCTTGCAAGCAATGTTTTACCTGTACCTGGAGGTCCTACTAGTAAAACCCCTTTAGGAATTCTTGCGCCAAGCTCAGCAAATTTACGCGGATCCTTCAGGAATTCAACGACCTCTACAAGCTCTTGCTTTTCTTCATCTGCACCCGCAACATCTTTGAATTTCACACGCTTCTTCTCTTCTGTGTAAAGCTTTGCTTTACTTTTACCAAAGTTCATCACTCGGCTTCCGCCGCCCTGAGCTTGGTTCAATAAGAAGAAGAATAAGATAAAGATGATGATAAATGGAATAATAGTCGTCAGAACTGTCAGCCATCCATTTGTTTCAGGTGCTGGTTCTACTTTTACATCTGTCTTCTTCAGTGCACTGTAAATTTGGTCAACACCTTGACCATCTGGAACATGGGTAATGAAATATTGATCTTTCTTCGCGCCCGTTAATTGACCACGAATTTCATAAACCCCTCTTACAGGCTGAATGGAGATACTCTCCACTTTTCCCGCACTTAGATTTTGCGAAAATTTGCTGTAAGATATGTTCTCAGGTTTTGCATTTGGAGATCCTAACCAACTAACGACCCCAATCACAAGTAGTAAAATAAGTATATAAAAAATCGTATTACGAAAAACCCGATTCATTCCTTACCTCCTCCCACAGTAAGCACAACTATGTTCAATAGTATCATAGAAAATCATTCCAACACAACCAATAACCTCATGTACACGTATGCTGATTAGCCTTCGTAAACAGATGGTTTTAACACTCCAATATACGGGAGGTTTCGGTAACGTTCAGCAAAATCCAATCCATAGCCGACAACAAATGCATCTGGCACTTCAAAACCAACATAATCTGCTTTGATGTCTGCTTTGCGACCGCTTGGTTTATCTAGCAATGTGACAATTTTAATGGAATTTGCTTTACGGTATCGGAAAAGCTCTACCAGATAACTCAAAGTTAACCCACTGTCGATGATGTCTTCCATAATTAGAATATCTCTTCCTTCAACAGAAGTATCTAAATCCTTAATGATTTTTACTTCTCCAGAAGATACGGTAGACTTTCCATAGCTTGATACATCCATAAAGTCAAGCTCTAAATATGTATCAATGTGTTTGATCAGGTCTGCCATGAATGGAAGAGCCCCTTTCAAAACACCAATCGCCAAGGGAAATTTACCATCATAATCGCTGGTTAATGTTGCGCCCAGTTCTTTTACTTTTTGCTGGATCTCCTCTTCTGAGATCAAAATCTTTTCAATATCTTGTTTCATGCTTTTGCTTGCCCCCTACAAATTTTCGTGCTGCCTATATTGTAATACAATGAGATCGCTGTTTGTCATATCAATTTCTTCAAAAACGGATTTTTTCAAACCTGGTATCCAGATGATTTGATGATCCGAGTCAGTAACGATCGGCCAGCTGTCTCTTTTTGCAAGAGGCACTTTTTTATCAATAAATATATCCTTCACCTTTTTTGATCCATTCATTCCTTTTAGTTTGATCCGATCACCATTTTTTCTTGATCGAATGATTAAAGGGAGACGAACATGATCTTTTTGTAGTAAGAAAAAACTATTCCCGTTCCGTGCATCCTTCGGAACATGATTTGATACCACAATGGACATACCATTTGGGAGAAGAAGTTCCTCTCCTGGCTCAGCTTTAAGTTGCAGAGCGTAAGGACTGTCCAATAGAAGCGATCGTTCAAAGGTAAACATACAGTGCTCATATGATTTGACAGCCTGTAAACCCTTTGGCAAATCCAATGATCCAGACGGTTGATCCGTATGAGATAACCAGTCTAAAGTCCCTAGAATATGCTGGTTTGAAAACGCTGATTGAATGTTTTCATAAAGATAGTTTAATATTAGTTGAATGCCTCTTCTTTGTAAAGGCAAAGGCAGGTCAAGCAAAGGCTTCGTTTTGATCTCAATTTGTTTAGGAGTTTGACTTGTGATTACCTTATTCATTTGTTTCTTAGTTAATGCCTGCAAGTATTGTTCGTCCTCAGTCAGCATGTCACTTACAAACTGGAAGCTTTTATGCACATGAGGTGCTTCTTCTTTTAATACGGGAAGAATGTGTCTTCTTATCCGATTTCTCAAGTAGTCATCCGAATAATTGCTCTGATCAGTCACGTATGGAACACTTTCTTTTTCGCATGCTTTTAGTACTTCTTCCTTAGAATAGCCAATCAGCGGACGAATCAGCCAGCCGTCTTGAAAGGGACGCTTCGCCTGTATACCTGCAAGCCCTATTCCAACGGTCCCTCTAGTCAGTCTCATCAACATCGTTTCTACTTGATCGTCTCCATGATGTGCAAGCGCTATAAATCGCGCATTGTACTGCACCATCAATTGACGAAAAAATGCATATCTGCATTCTCTTGCAGCTACCTGTTTGTTTAAGCGATTTTCTTTTGCATATTGGGTGACCTGTATGCGGGCCGATTCAAATGGGATATCTTGCTCATCACAGTAAGCTTCAACAAATGTCAAATCAGCGTATGATTCCTCTCCTCTGAACATGTGATCAACATGGGCTGCAATCAACTGAAAAGAACCTTTTCGACGCTTGTTTAACTCATGCAATAACAGCATAGAATCCGGTCCGCCGGAAACCCCGACAATGACTGTCGTATTTTCAAGTAAAACATTATGTTTTTTCAAAAAAACATCAATTCTATTCACAACTGCCTCCTCACAAAGAGCAGGTAATTTAAAAGATATACATATCCTATCACTTTAAGTTGCTCCAAGCAAAGAAGAAGCATGTTTTTTTACACCTTATAATAGGAATAGAACGACATATGCACAGTAAAGAGCGAGAACGCTGCACACGATGAGAATGGTTTCAAAAAGCCCTCCTGATTTTTTATGAACAGACGACCTTTTGGCCGCAACCACTCGTGATCGTGAAGTCGCATTGTGCTTTTGAGTTACAGCAGGTGGCTGTCTCCTTTTTTGTGTTGGCTTCTTTTGATGATTTTTTCTTGTAGCGAGTATTTGACCTTCTCTCAGCATGGCGCTTTTCATGTCTGTTGCTGTTTGATATTTCCCTTGAAGTGCGGTCTTTAATACCCCTTCATATCGTTTTAATAAAGGATGCCCTTCAATGGCTCGATAAAGCTGTTTTTTAGGTTCCGGTCCTTTTTTGAACTCCTTTTTATAGGCACAGTTCACCATCACCATACACAAGGCAAATAGATCATAAGTCGGCTCCGCTTTTCTTGTACCGAATCCCCAATAGCCGCGATCAAAAAACTCTGTATACTCCTTGATTGCTCTTCCCGCCTTTGTTGTCCCGCCGACATCAACACACCGAATTGTCGCAGGAGGACCTGATACGATCAAATTATCTGGCTTTAAGTCGCCAAAAATCCAGCCTTCTTTATGTAAATGAGCAAGATTAGACAATAGTTGAACCATTAATACAACAATCCACTCATCACCTTTTTGTTTCACAAAGTCCAGCAGCAATGGCCCCCTGACATATTCCATGACGTAAAATGAACACTTTTGAGACATTCCGGGGTAGACGGCGTCGTCCATATCATAAAAAGAAGGCCCCATTTTTTTCACAGGAGCCTTTGAAAAGGATTTTAATACATTGACTTCAGATGCAATAAGCATGCTGTCATCACTCACTTTTATGGCAACTTGCCCATTTGGCGCATCGGCAAGATAGACTACACCGTTCGCCCCTTTTCCCAGCTCTTTTGCAATACGGTAATGATGATTGTGCCATTTCCCTTTTATCACCGTGCCTAACGGGATGTTAGAAGCCGAATTCATCATCATGCTCTTCCTTTGCTTCAAGCAATCCTTTACGTGAACGAACTGATTTGAAATGTTGGAGTGCTTCTCGGAGAGCTGGTCCAGTCGGGGTGATCCCTCCAGTGGTCAGCTTCGGGAAAATAGATGATAGCGAATCAAATCGAGGTGTCCAATTCAACACCATTTCTGCATCTGAGTTTTTCCCGGGAAATACACACATCCCAAACTGATTTTCACCAATTCTCGAATTTAAACTAATGGAAAGGTCAATGAGTGCCTCTTTGACTGTTGGCAGCTTCGGTTTCATACTTGCACTTGTATCCACAAGCACAAGAACTTGAAGGTGAACAGTCTCTCCTAACTCATCGACAACTTCCATCACTTCACCACGCTTATCAGGCGGGAGCTCTTCAATCTCAGCATCTTTGCCTAAAATTTGCTGCAATTCTTTATTCACAACACCTTGCAGTGTTTGTGTCATGGCCTTTTTTGTGACCATTTGTACTGTCTGAGATAATTGTTGGACGTAGACGACCTGATGAATTCCTCCGCCTGCTAATGCAATGCCTTCCACTTCTTTCATCGCTTCATGATCGTGTCTATTTTCTTCCATAATGCCAATGACATTGACTGTAATTCCTTGTTCCTTTGCCAATGAGGCGATCGCAAGTGGATCTTCCCCATGATTGGAGCAGCCATCTGTAATCAATAAGATTTGGTTTACATGACCTTTTCGCATCTTCATTCCTCCTGGGATTGTAACTGAATGCTTATATCCCCATCATCGCCAGAAGAAATTCATATTATACGATATTTTAAGAAATCTCTTGTTTCTCGTGATAGAAAGTACCTGTCGGAATAGACGCCCATTTTGGCGTGTTGTGATCTAATCTAATGACAACAACCGTCATATCGTCCTCGATTTGACCTGCTCTTGTCCGAATCACCTCTTCCATTAATAAATCAGCAATCTCTTGCGGGTCCTCCGTTTCAAAGCTTTTCATTTTTCGTTTTACCCACAGATCATGATTTTCAATATGCTTCGGTCCTTCAAAAATGCCATCGCTCATCATAATCAGGAGGTCTCCCGCCTTCATCTGTTCACTCACAACCTCTAATTCAAATTCATCAATAATTCCAATAGGTAAATTACTTGCTTGGACTTTCATCACCTGATCTCCCCGTTTAATGAAGCTCGGGGTTGAACCAATTTTCAGGAACTTACAGCTAGCATCTTGTAAGTCAATAATCGATAAATCTAATGTTGAATAGACTTCATCTGTTGTCCGTAAAGATAAAATACTATTGATGGTCTTGATCGCCACTTTTTCGTCGATACCTGACGCTAATATTTTTTCTAAAAGCTTAATCGTTTCGTTGCTTTCAAAATGGGCCCTTGCGCCATTTCCCATGCCATCACTAATTGCTGCAGCGTATTTTCCTGCACCTAGTTCCATCATGCTGTAGCTGTCTCCTGAAACAAGCCCCCCGCCTTTTGCTGCATGCGCTACACCTGTAGTTACTCGATAAGATTTTGCAGAACCAAATACAACATGACAATAGCCTGTTGGATGCTCAGCGCACTGTTCTGCCTTGACTAAAATCTGCTCCTCTAAAATATCCGAGAGCATTGGAGCGATGATTTTTTCACATTCACCATGACCGTTGCAATATGGGATTCTCATTTCAATATCGACATTCCCCTGCTCCAAGCTATAGATTTCAACTTGCTGAATTTCAATACCAAAGTGCTGAAGCGCTTCAATCATCTGCTCTTCTTGAATAAAGTGCTGTTCCCTTTCCCGTTTTATTTCCCGGGAAAAATCCTCCATCACTTGTGATACACCCATAAGCTGTTCTGCAACAAGTCGTCTGCTATCTTGGACTTTTTTCTTAAGGGTCTGATTTGCTTTGTAGTAAGCGATTTCTTCCTCAATTAATTCCTCTACTTGTTTTGCTTTTGAGCAGTGCTGGCTGAATTTCTTTTTTAATTTCCGGTTATGTTCATATGTTTTTTCATCTGATTCATGCATAACTTGCTTCATGAGTTCATAGGTTGTATCAAAGTTCTGCACCCAGCATTTATTTTTCTTATAGCACGTTTGACAGGACCGTTCTGTGATCGTACTTAAAAAAAGATCCACATCCTCTTCCTGCTGCTTCTCTTCAGGAATGGATTCATAAAATGTTGCAAAACTCTCAGACAGCGCATGAAATACATTGGAGAATTGGTCTACTTTTTTAGCTGTCACATCTCTTACTTTTCGAGCATATTGCTGCTGCTCCTGTACATGCTCTACCGTACCAGGGATATACTTTGCCACCTTAGAGGTGACCGATTGAGGCGTGAGTAAAAACAGCAAGACTGCCATAACTGATTCATATAAAGTAGTCATTAAACCTGCTGACCCCTCCCCATATAGTGAGATGAGCAAGGAACCGACGATTAAACCAATGGCAGCCCCTACTTTCTTCCCCTCTTTTAGTAAACCGCCCAATAATCCTGAGAAAGCAAGAAGACTCATTTGATAGAGATTCCCAATGTTCGCCAGACCAAGAATTAATCCTGTCACGACACCCACCGTACAACCGATACTTGCCCCTCCAATAAAGGCAAATGTGAGGACTACATAACGCGATAGAATATGCTCAGCCTGCATTCCTTGAAAGGTGATTCCAGCTAAACCTGTTAAAACAGACGCAATTAAAATCATAAAACAGATGATTTCTTCGACCTTTAAGGCGTGTTTCATTTTCCTGACTGTAAAAATCGGCAAGCTTTGAAGAAAAATTAAAGTCAAAATGAAGGCAAGTCCCGCTTCGACGCCCGCCATCACATAATCGTAGCTTTGTACGGCTCCCTGCTGAGCATAAACAAAGGCTCCTCGTGTAATCAACATCGAGAGGATAATAACAACTGGCAGTGTATTCACTGGATCTTTGATGATGAAAGAAACGATTTTTGACATCATGAGGAACACCATTAATGAAGCAAAAACAAATAAGGCATTTTGAGGTGATATGGTCATAGCACCAGCGAGCAAAGCTAGACAAGCGAGCATGGCCTTGTCCTTTTTAATAAGCAGCATGGACCCAAAGAAAGGTAAGGCAAACGGCATAATTTCAGATAAAATAAAGGCTCGTCCTAATAAAAAACCGAGAACAACATAAATAAACCCTTTATAGAAAAAAAGAGAATGCGTGTGATGAAGAAACAGGTTTTTCATCTTTTTCAAACCTGCACTGATTCTTTCAAAACCCGCTCCTGTTAAATCAGTTCTTCTTTCTAGTTTTTCCATCTTCTCATCCCCCACCTGATATTCGTTGTCTGTCATTATATCGAAGGTGAAAAAGAAATTTTGTCAAAAGAAGTTGTCGTTTCCATAAAACGTTCGACGCTTTATTCGTTATAGATGCATACTTTCATGTAAGTCGATATCATTCATCAGAATTTTACGAAAAGCACAAAAAAACAGCTTTCCAAATGAAAGCTGCTTAAAAAGATGACCCGTACGGGATTCGAACCCGTGTTACCGCCGTGAAAGGGCGGTGTCTTAACCGCTTGACCAACGGGCCTTGCCTTAATGTTCTGTTAAAAGGATAGCGGCGGAGGGAATCGAACCCCCGACCTCACGGGTATGAACCGTACGCTCTAGCCAGCTGAGCTACGCCGCCATAATCTAAATGCGCTAAGAAGCACAAGAACTATAATACAAAGGATTCGCTTGTCCGTCAATAGAAAGTTTCAAATTAAATGATCAAATACCCAAAAACATCATGTTTATAAAAAAAGCATCTGCTGAACTGCAGATGCTTTGATATAAATGATATATAGAAAGCAGCAACAAGTTAACCTCTTCTTGCTCCGCGCCCCCCACGTTTTGATTCCGTATTACGTTTTAAAGATGTTAAGCGATCTTCACTATCTTTTAAGAATTTGTTCATTTTTTGTTCAAACGATTCTTTCGGACGGAAATCATTTCTGCTTGGTCTTGCTTGTTGTTGAGGACGATCTTTTGCTTTTTTAATGGACAAGCCGATTTTGCCGTCTTTTTCAACGTTAATCACTTTCACTTCAACTTGTTCACCGACTTTTAAATGCTCATTGATATCTTTTACATAGTTATCGGCTACCTCACTGATATGAACGAGACCAGTTGAACCGCCTGGCAACTCCACAAAAGCTCCAAAATTTGTAATGCCTGTAACTTTCCCTTGTAACTTGCTGCCAACTTCAATCGACATAAAAAAAGTGCTCCTCCTTAGACTTATAAAAAAATCTCATTTGTTCAATTATACATAAACTGAATTTTAAGTGTCAACAAGGCTAATCACTCTAATTGCCCACATCAAAGATTTTTTCGCCTTTTTTGGACATATAATAGTCCCGTCGTGCTAGTTCGAGCACGTATTCCTTGCTTTTCAGCTTCTTAATCTCATCAGAAATATCTTCCTGCTTTGTTTGTAATTGCTTCAATTCTTTTTCTAACGCAACCTTCTTTTCTTCTTTTTCCTTTAAGGCTGATGATTGCGACCAGAGAGCACTTGTCACTAAGACAGCAAACATGAGCACCACTACTCCAAATACGGTAAGCCTTCTAAGGAGTCCTCGGCGTTTGCGTTTTAAGCGCTTCGCTTGCTGTTCCATTTGTTTTTGGTAATCGTTTTGTATTTGTGCGATATTTCTTTTTCTCTCGTTCAAGATTGAAGGCCTCCTCTCTTACTTTGTCCAAAATTGCTTCCATTTCGTTTTGATGGTACGGGATAATTTCTTGGTCCTTTGTAAAATTCCTGCTCCTTTTGAAAAAAACAATCTAACTGATGTTCGCCATTTTTCGGGAATCCGATGGACAATCGTGACATTGAGTAACCAGATGAGCGGATAACAAACAATTGATATCACCTTCCACACAAGCCGAAACGTGAAGCGAACAAAACGCAAGAGCGAATTGAGCAAGAAAAGAATAGCACGAAGGAGCAATGTGACTGCCAAGCGTATCGGCTGGAATACAATCGACATTACGATTCTTTTGAGTATCAGAACAGTGTTGTAAATGCATGTCATGGTGAACCTAAGAAGCTTGATATATAACTGTTTCATCAATGCTTGATACATAGAAAAGCCTAAGGCAACGGCTAGGAAAATATACAGTCTGAATTCTCCTTCATTTGTCAGCAAAAGCACATAAAAGAATAAGAGACCTTGCACCATCCAAAAAAGGAGATCATGGATGATGAGGAGCCATTTCGCTGTTTTCTCTCGATTCATAAAATGCTTGTACGTATCGAGCGATGCGCCCAGCCAGATGCCCATTGCTGCCATCGAAAGCATCGTATAAAACTGGACTGTCAGCGTCATTTAAACAGCTTGCTAAAAAATCCTTTAGCTTTCTCCCCGTGCTGCTCATCGACATAGATTAAGTCAAAAACACGCCCTTTGATGGACACAACGCCTTTTTCTACATCTAAATTTTTCATTTGCAGATTTTCGCCGCGGATGGCTAGAATACCCATGACCGTTTCTAGCAGAAACTCTTCACTATCAAAGCTTTCCACCTGTTTAACACCGGTAATATCTAAATGCTTTCTGTTTCGCATTGTGACATTGTGCTCCGCTTCTGATGACATCTTCGTGCCTTGAGGTTGATTATAATATTGATTCATTTATACATCCCCCATATCTCATACTTGCATTATTACTGCATTGTATGTGATAGGAAGGTCATTTAGAACAAGCCCTATTCTGCTGTCTTTTCTTCTTTGAGCACTGTATACATGCCTGCAGCTTCTTCTTTCTTCGTCGTGTCCTTTAACTCGTTGACTTTGACAGTCACAAGCTTTTGACCGAAGCGGATTTGAAGCTCGTCTCCTTCTTTCACGTCAGAGCTGGCTTTCGCCTGCGTTCCATTAATAGAAATTCTACCTTGATCGGCTACCTCTTTGGCCAGTGTTCTTCTTTTAATTAAACGAGAAACCTTTAAAAATTTATCTAGTCTCATGCGTGATTACCTCTTTCTATTCGTTTGGCATCATTCCATAGATCGTCCATTTCCTCTAATGTCATGTCTTCCAAGGAACGGCCCATGTCCTTTGCCTTTCGTTCTATATGCTGAAACCTTCTAATAAACTTTGTATTTGCTGAAGAGAGTGCCGTTTCAGGCTCTAGCTGATAAAATCGACCAATGTTGACCAGGACAAACAAAAGATCTCCAAATTCATCTTTCATTTGCTTCGTTGTGTCTTCGTTAACATTCTTTGCCACCTCAACTAGGAATTCTTGCTTTTCTTCTTCGTACTTCTTCCAAATATCTTCTATTTCTGTCCAATCGAAGCCAACCTTAGCTGCTTTCTTTTGGAGTTTATATGCTTTGGTTAAAGCTGGAAGTGTTGCAGGAATCGACTGTAAAATAGATGCTGGTCGCTCTTGCTTCTCCTTCTCCTTGATTTCCTCCCAATTGGCGACCACATCTGATGCTTGAGTGACATTCGTATCACCGAATACGTGTGGGTGTCGTCGAATCATTTTTTCTGTGACATGCTGGATGACATCATCAATCGAGAAGTAGCCATCATCCTCACCAATTTGTGCGTGAAGTAAGACTTGCAGGAGCACATCTCCGAGTTCTTCGACGATATGATCTGGGTCCTCTTCATCAATGGCTTCAAGCAGTTCATAGCATTCTTCTATTAAATATGGTTTTAACGATTCATTTGTTTGTTTTTGATCCCACGGACAACCGCCAGGACCTCTTAATGTACGAATGACCTTACGAAAGGTATCGAATTGTTGATAGAGAAGTTTTTCATCTTGAATCGGAGGAACATATACACTTGTTAAGTTATTTATCGTCAAATCTCGATCAAGTTCAAATAAAGGCACAGCTTTCATCTGTTCCTGACTGCTGCCAGCAGCGGTGACGATGAAGACTTCATAGTCATCTGGTAATTTTTCCATCAGTGTGAGTTTTACATTCGAAGCTGTCATCTGATCATACACCTGACAGATCAGCACATGCTGCGTCAGTTTCAAATCGTCTGCTTGTAGATTCCCTGCATCAACGAATTGCAGTCCTTCAATCGGATCAATCTGCAAAGCATTAAAGGTCGCATCCAGAAAGCTTTGTCCACCGGCAACATGCACCTGAATGCCCCGCTCCTTCTGCTGAGCCAAGAGCATCTGCACCGTCTTTTCTGCAACAAATGGATGTCCTGGTACTGCATAGACAATGTCCTTGTCCCTAGCCTCCGAGAATAATGTCTCCGTAATCTCTTGATAGACCGAATCAAATTGATCATGCTTCTCATAAACCTCATCAAAAAAGGTAAGAGACGGGATCTCCTGCATTAATTCTACTGTGAGCGGATGATCTTGCGTTCTCATAAAAACTTCTTTTGCCTGCTTCAGTTGCTTATATACACCAATCGTTAGCTGATCCATGTCGCCCGCCCCAAGACCGACGACAGTAATCTTACCTGCCATTTCATTTCCCTCTCATCTGTTTAAAATATAAAATTTTTTCACCTAATGGAATGAGTCTCCATTCCTCGTCCGTAAATACATCTAGTTTAAGAATACTATATAAAAAGGCGATACCACCAATAAAAACTGCAGTCAAGCTCTCTAAAACAGAAAATGGACGTTTTTCAAAGGGAATGACCCAAGAAAACAGCGCCTGATATCCTAATAAAACGATGGCCATCAAAGCAGCTGACAAAAGAATTTTCACTGGGAACAGTTCTCTCATTGAAATCCATCCTTTTCGCTTTAAGTAAACAGCGTTTAGCACCGCTGCGGTGACAAAGCCGAATACTGTCGACCAGGCAGCCCCTTGGATGCCATATAACGGAATAAACACAAACGTCAGACCCCATTTGACGAGCACACTGATGATAACGACAATGGCTGGATAAATGGGATGTCCCAGTCCTTGAAGCAAGGCTGTTTGCGTAATGGCAATAGAGGTAAAAGCAATTGATATGCAAAAAATTTGCAGCGTATCTGTACCTAAATCATTACGAAAAAGCATGGTATTCACTGACGATAAGATACAAATAAGACCTACCGAAGAGCCAATCCCTATAACCGAGGTTGACTTTATGGATGTTCTGACCTTTTGCCGGATAGCATCATGGTGTCCATTTCTCATGGCTGACGATAAAAAAGGAACGAGAGAGGTTCCTATACTAATCGCAAACACCGTCCCTAGCTGCAAGAAAGGCTGGCCTCGGTCATAGACACCCTTCGCCGCCTTCGCATCGGCTTCACTCATTCCCCCACTGCGTAGCAAGGAATAAAGATGAAAAGCATCGATCATTTGCATCCATATCATGAGCAACCCGCTCACACAGATTGTCAATGTATAAAGCAATAAACTCTTCAGAACATCTTTTTTTCGAAGCGTTGCCCGTTTTAATGTTATCTTAGAAAACATCTGTTTTCTGAATTTCACCCAAAGTATGACTAGTAGCACGAGAGAAGCCGCACTTCCTGCAATGGAGGAAAAAACAGCGCCAGCCCCTGTTTCATAGAGCGTATAGCCATGCCTCACTAAATAAAAGGATAAGACAAGCAAGACACCCACCCTGATGATCTGCTCCACCATTTGTGATACTGCGGTTGGAAGCATCATTCCGTCACTCTGAAAGACACCTCTTAGCATGACAGTCAGTGGCAAAAATAAAAAAACAAACGCACTCATCTGGATGAGCAAAATTAATTGGCTGTCTGCCATCATTTGCGCAATCCAGCCTGCTCCTATATATAGACAGAGAAATAAGACCAAACTCATCATAGTGATATACAGCAAAGACACTCTTGTAATTACCCTACGGTTCTCTTCCCCATGCTCACTCAACAACTTGGACACCATCACTGGAAACCCAGTAGTTCCAAGCATGACTGCAGTGCCGAGAAAGGGGTACACCTGTTGATAAATATAAAAACCCGTATCCCCCACTATGTTTTGAAAAGGAACACGATAGACGGCACTTAATATCTTTGATAACAAGCCTGCGATGGTTAAAATCACCGCACCTTGAAAAAGCCAATGTGGCTGATTCACAGCATTTTTCATGGATGACTCCTTTATGTTCAATCAAAAAAACTGTACCTGCTTTAAACGCACTCATTATATCATACATCACAGAACAGCTTTTCTTTCTATGGAGTAGACGGGAGAATCCTTGTTTTGTTTCAGACCATATAAAAAACGCCGACAAAATCAAAGGATTTTATCGGCATTCTCATGGTGTAGCGAAATGATATAGAGATATATTAGACCTAATGTTCCATTTGACGGGCTAAGAAGCCAGCCGCCGTCTCCGCTGCTTTATGCTCCACTTCTCCCATTGAACGCTCTTTAGAAAATAAGACGACCGCGCCAATTGGATCTCCGTTTGCAACAATAGGTGCAATGGTATAAGCTGATACGTCATCATCAATACCATCAATAAGTTGAATTTCTTTCTTGCTTTCCTCTAATACAGAATTACGCTGATCCATGGTTCGTTCAATTAAATCACTAACTGATTTGTTTAAATACTCTTTTTTCGAACTACCGGATACAGCAATATACGTATCACGATCACAAATGAGCACGGAATGACCCAAACTGTCGAATAATGCATCAGCATATTCCTTCGCAAAGTCTCCCAACTCACTAATCGGTGAATACTTCTTCAAAATGACTTCTCCGTCGCGATCGACAAAGATTTCAAGCGGATCTCCTTCCCGGATACGCAAAGTTCTGCGAATTTCCTTTGGAATAACCACTCTTCCTAGATCGTCGATGCGGCGTACAATTCCAGTTGCTTTCATTCACTGCTGCCTCTCTTTCGTTTGATGATGTTTTTGGGTGAATGGAACAAAAGCGTCGACTTTATGCAACATTCACCACTTGACTCTGTGCTTAGTATCCGTCACATCAAACGTAATATACACAAGAGATCAACAAAATTTTATGAAGACGGGATGGTTTCTTTTTTCACACTTTGAAGACCGCGAAGCATACCAAGAACGATCTCTAACCATTCTTCGGTTTTCTTCCCTTTTGTTTGTACAGAAATAATCAGTTTACTGCCCTCCATTCCTAATCCAATGTCCCTTCCATATTGGCTACCAAGCTCAAATAATTTTTGACCGTCGATTTCACTGCTTGCTTTCTCATCAAGAGTAAGTCTGACAATGCCCTTCTCCATCTTGATGAGCTCCACCCGTTCCTGAACAGCATAAACCTTCATCGTGGCTATCGTAAATAAGTCAGCCACTTCTTGTGGATATTCACCGAAGCGGTCAATCATTTCAGCCTGAAGTTCTTTACGTTCTTCGATTGAACCAATCGCTCTAAACTGTTTATACATCTCGATCTTTTGTTTGCCATCTGAGATATACGAATCTGGGATGTAAGCGTCAATTTGCAGGTCGATTTCCGGCTCGAATTTTTCTTGGGCTGTCGTGTCGCCTCTTCTTTCTTCAATCGCTTCTTTCAGCATTTGAGAATAAAGGTCAAATCCAACAGAGTCAATGAAGCCGTGCTGTTGAGCACCAAGTAAGTTACCTGCTCCTCGAATCGTTAAATCACGCATCGCAATTTTAAAGCCTGATCCAAGCTCTGTGAACTCTTTAATGGCCTGTAGTCTTTTTTCTGCTACTTCAGAAAGGACTTTGTCTTTTCTATATGTGAAATACGCATATGCCACACGATTAGAGCGTCCAACTCTTCCTCTTAACTGGTAGAGCTGGGAGAGACCCATTTTGTCGGCATCATGGACAATGAGCGTGTTCACATTCGGAATGTCAACACCCGTTTCAATAATGGTTGTACTGACCAATACATCAGATTCACCCTCAAGGAAGTTGAGCATGACCGATTCTAATTCGTTCTCACTCATTTTACCGTGTGCGTAACTGACTTTAGCGTCTGGAACGAGCATTGAGATTTCTTCTGCTTTACGCTCCATGTCCTCGACACGATTGTAAAGGAAGTACACTTGGCCGCCTCGCGCCAACTCTCGCTCAATCGCTTCTCTAACTAAAGCGCCATTGTACTCTACAACGTATGTTTGAACTGGGAAACGGTTTTCAGGTGGTGTTTCAATAACAGACAAATCACGCACACCGAGCATCGACATATGAAGAGTACGCGGAATTGGTGTTGCAGTTAATGTCAGCACATCAATATTGGCTTTCATTTGCTTAATTTTCTCTTTATGTGTCACGCCAAAACGCTGTTCCTCATCAATGATCAACAGTCCTAAATCCTTGTACACAATGTCCTTTGACAGGAGACGGTGTGTCCCGATAACCATATCAATCGTTCCATTCTTTAATCCTTTTAACGTTTCAGTTGTTTCTTTTCGGGTACGAAAACGGCTAAGCTGAGCAATCTTGATAGGATAGTCTTGGAACCGATCAATGATCGTATCGTAATGCTGCTGAGCCAAAATAGTTGTCGGAACAAGTAGTGCAACCTGCTTCCCGTCTGCAATGGCTTTGAAGGCAGCCCGAATGGCCACCTCTGTTTTCCCATACCCCACGTCTCCACAAAGCAGACGGTCCATTGGACGTTCCCGCTCCATGTCTTTCTTGATTTCTTGAATAGAGCGGATTTGATCCTCTGTTTCTTGGTAAGGGAATGCAGATTCAAATTGGCGCTGCATTTCATGGTCTGGTGAAAATGCATAGCCCTTGCTTGCTTCACGCTCTGCATACAGCTTGATGAGATCATCTGCAATATCCTGAACAGATGACTCCACTTTTTTCTTCACACGTTTCCAGTCGCTTCCGCCTAGTTTGTACAGCTTCGGTTCTTTTCCTTCTGAACCTACGTATTTTTGTACCTGATCAATTTGTTCAACAGGCACATAGAGCTTGTCGCTTCCTTGGTAATGAATGTTTAAATAATCTTTATGAATGCCGCCGATTTCAAGTGTTTCGATTCCTAAATATTTTCCGATCCCATGGTTAATATGCACCACATAATCGCCGACCTGTAGCTCTGAATAGCTCTTGATCCGCTCAGCATTGGTGAGTTTTTGCTTACGTGCCTGTTTTTTCACACGTTTCTTAAACAGTTCACCTTCTGTAATCAAGGCAATTTTCGATAATGGCAATTCAAAACCTGTTTGAAGCTCGCCTTGTAAAATATAAACTTGCCCACTCACAAGCTCAGTATCATGATTCGCAAGCGCTGCTTCAATGTCATAGTCATGTAATACAGAAGACAGTTTCTGCGATCTCTCCTCATCAGCACCTAAAAAGACAACGGTATAGTTTTGTTTCTTGTAGCGCTCAATTTCACTGGCAAGAACATTCATTTGCCCATGGAAATTCTGCATCTGCTTACTAGATACATTGACGATATTTTGCGGATTTGTATGCTGGACATGCCTTAAGAACAATGAGTAATACAAAATCGACCTCGATTGCTTATTCATTAGCTCTTGAAACGGCAATGAGAGTTTTAAATCGTGAAGAATATTTCCTTCTTCTAGCAAACTAATTGTCCAATCAGCTTCTTCCTGTTTAAGCTGTTCTTCCATCTCCTGAATTCTACTGATTTCATCTAGGATGATAATCGTGTCTTGTGCAGTATAATCTAGCAAACTAGCAGGCTTCTCATAGAAATACGAAAGGTACTTTGTCATCTCTTGTGTGACGATGCCTTCTAGCAGCTTCTCTCGATCAGCAGAAATGTTCTGATGCAATAATTCCTTTTGTTTGTCTGAATTGAATTTTTTCAAACTTTTCGCAAGTCCTTGATCAAGCTGTTCAATGGCTCTCACTCGTTCAGGCCCTCTGACAATCAGCTCTTTTGCTGGACCAATTTTGACTTCTTGAAGCGATTCTAGAGACCGCTGTGTATCGGAATGGAAAGTCCGAATCGAGTCGATTTCAGTATCAAACAGCTCAATACGGATGGGATGCTCCTCCGTTAACGCATAAATATCAATGATGCCTCCACGCACACTAAAATCTCCGGGCGCAGCGACCATGGACGTCCGGTCATAACCGATTTGTACAAGTTTTTTTGAAAACGCATCCAAATCAATTTCTTCACCAATCTCCAAATGAATCTGGCTCTCCTTCCAAAGCTCAACTGGAGGAAGCATTCGGCGAACTGCTGCTACCGGGGTCACGACAATGGGGTTTTCTCCATTGACTAGACGGTTGAGCACATCAAGCCGCTGCGCTCTTAGTTCAGGGCTGGCGACAGCAATTTCTGAAGCAATGAGTTCGTTTACAGGATAAAGAAGGACTGAGCGATCTGATACGACACTTGCTAGATCATCTGTTACCTTCTGCGCCTGATACAAATTATGTGTCACAATAAACATTGGACGGTTTGATTCATCTGATATTGCCGCTGTATATAAAGATCTGACGGAGCCTGATAGTCCTGCGAGCAACTGTTCTTTTAACCCTTCCTTTAGCCCATTGAAAATGGACTGAAAATCATCACTTTGTTTGATAAAAGATTGTATATTTTTCATTTGGCTCCTCCTCCCTGTTTGGTTAAAACAGAAAAACGCTTTGGTCTAAATCTACACCAAAGCTTTTTTATTGAATAAATGTATGATACTGATGATAATCGGGATTTCTTTCGAGCGCCTCTTGGCAATCCTCACAAATGGTCTGTACATGTAAATCACCATTTTCCTTATAAGAAATCATATCGTTTCTTTCCTCATTTGTTAAGTGATGAAATCCAAGTGATTTACTTTGGACGACAGATTCATCTAAACTGCCAACTTTTACACCACAGTGCCGGCAGTAATAATGCAAAGCCATACGTCATCCTCCCATGTAGAGATTTTATGAACAGTATGTGCTTTGCTTATCATTCTTATACCTTCTTGTTAAAATCATTCATGACTTCTAAAAACGGCTTCGTTAAAGCTACCTCGCAAGCCTCAACAGACGCTTGAATGGCTGATACGATAACAGGCTGCTCTTCTTCTGAAAAACGCCCCAATACGTAATCTACCACCTTCATGCTATTTTGCGGACGTCCAATGCCAATTCGGATTCGATCAAATTCAGGTGAGCCTAGATGCTGAATCAAAGATTTAATCCCATTATGCCCTCCTGCACTACCCTTTGTACGTAAGCGAATTCGACCAGTCGGTAAATCGAGATCATCATAGATGACTTTCACATCCTCAAGAGGAATGTCATAGTAATCCAAAAGAGGACGCACGCATTCTCCTGATAAGTTCATATATGTAAGAGGCTTAACAAGTAGAACCTTTTGCCCCGAAACAATTCCTGTTCCATATTGTCCATTAAATTTTGATTGATTTAATGGAATGTTCCATTTTTTTGATAATTCATCTATTGTCATAAATCCGACATTATGTCTCGTTTTTTCGTATTCCCTTCCAGGATTACCTAATCCAATGAATGCAATCATGAAAGCAACCTCCCTTGTCACACGTGCACACGCCTAAAAGATGAGCCAATATCATTGCCTCATCCCAAAACGTGTGAATACTTTTCATTCTAGCACAAAAGACGCAACCACGGGAGGGTTACGTCTCTAAATGGCCAGTTATTCTCTGTCGTTACCTTTTTCTTTAATGGCCTCCGGTTCTTTTTGTTCTTCTTCACTATGAGGCTCTGGAACCTCGGATTGCTGCGGCGGCAGAATGGATGCAACGACTTCTTCTGGATCGTTATTAATTTTATAAGATGACTGAACAGAAAGATCACCGACTGTCAGTACATCATTCACATCTAGGTTTGTAATATCAGCTTCAATATTTTGGGGGATATCCTTTGGTTTCGCTGTGATGGATATCTCAAATAATGGCTGTTGAAGCACACCGCCATTTTTCACACCTTTAGATTCTCCAATTAGCTGTACAGGTACATCTGCGTCAATTTCTCGCTGTAAGTCAACCACTTGGAAATCAGCGTGGACAAGTTCATTTTTCAGTGGATCTGTTTGTAATTCTGTGACCATAACGGATTTTGTCTCACCGTTTACTTCTAATGTGATGATTGCATTTTTTCCTTCATCACGTAATGTCTTTAATAGATCGACACTATCTAACGAAACAGCTAAATTATCTGTATTTTTTCCGTATATGACACCAGGAACATGTCCTGAATGACGGATTTTCTGCAGTGTGGAACGTTTGAAATCAGTTCTTTCAGTTGCTTTTAAAGTTGTCATATTCAGCACCATCCTCTTTCTTTTTTGTCACTACTTTCATACATACCCATAAATGAGTCATTTCAAACATGTGCGCTTTCATTTATGACGTGAGAAAAGCACAAAAGGCTCTAAGCAACTGCCTAGGGCCTTTTTTATAAGGAATTAGCTAAAAAGGTAGCTAACAGATTCTTCTTCATGTACTCTGATGATGGCTTCAGCAAGCAAAGGCCCAACTGAAAGTGGAATGAATTTATCTACTTTCTTCTCCTCTGTTAAACGAATACTGTTTGTTACAACCAATTCTTTGATTTTTGAATTTGTAATCCGTTCTACTGCTGGTCCTGACAACACCGGGTGTGTACAGCAAGCATATACTTCAGCCGCTCCGTTTTCGACAAGCGCATTTGCTGCTAGTGTAATCGTACCCGCTGTATCAATGATATCGTCAATTAGAATCGCGGTTTTGCCTTCAATGTTACCAATGATGTTCATCACTTCAGCAACGTTTGGTCTTGGACGACGTTTGTCGATGATAGCGATTGGTGCTTTCAGGCGATCTGCCATTTTACGCGCACGCGTCACACCACCGTGATCAGGAGAAACCACCACGATATCGTTTAAGTTTTTCTGTTCAAAATAGTTTGTTAGAATTGGCACAGCCATTAAGTTATCAATTGGAATATCAAAGAAACCTTGGATTTGTGGCGCATGTAGGTCAAGTGCGATGACACGTGTAGCGCCAGCTGTTTCAAGTAAGTTCGCAAAAAGTTTCGCAGTGATGGGCTCACGCGGTTTTGCTTTACGATCTTGACGTGCATATCCATAGTAAGGGATCACAATGTTGACCGTTTTGGCAGAAGCACGTTTTAGCGCATCCACCATAATTAATAGTTCCATAATATGTTCATTCACTGGTGCACTTGTCGATTGAATGACATAGCAATCACAGCCGCGAATACTTTCTTCAATATTGATTTGGACTTCACCGTCACTAAAACGTTTAACAGAGCTCTTTCCTAGATCAACTCCGATACGCTCGGCAATTTCTTCAGCAAGTTCAGGGTTAGAATTTAAAGAAAAAATCTTTAAATTCGCATCAGCATAACGATTAGACATTGTAAACCTCCGGGTATTTGGATTATTTTTTATGAATATTTTTCACATAATCTTCTTTATTGACTTGTCTTGCTCTTGCAATAGACAATGCATCCTGCGGCACATTTTTTGTGACCGTTGAACCAGCTGCAACATATGCCCCTTTTCCGACAGTGACTGGTGCAATGAGATTTGAATTGCAGCCAATAAAGGCGCCATCTTCAATCTTCGTTAAAAATTTGTTCTTCCCATCGTAATTAACTGTAATGGACCCACAGCCAAGGTTTACATCAGTACCGACCTCTGCATCTCCAATATAACTAAGGTGAGATGCTTTACTGCGGTCACCGAAAACCGTTTTCTTGATTTCGACAAAGTTCCCAATCTTCACTTCATTGCCGATTTTTGAAAGTGGGCGTATATGAGCAAATGGACCAATCGTCACATCAACCCCGACCTCACTATCGCAGACAACAGATTGCTTGATCACTGTTCGATCTCCAATGATGCTATCAACAATTTCTGTGTTCGGTCCAATTGTGGCGTCTGCACCAATTCTTACTTTCCCTTTGATGACCGTACCAGGATAAATGATTGTATCTTCACCGATGACAGCATCTGCTGAGATATACGTGTTTTCAGGATCAATTAAGGTTACACCATTTTTCATATGCTGATGATTTATACGACGCTTCATTAAAAGCTCTGCTTGAGAGAGTGCGATTCGATCGTTGACTCCAAGTGTTTCTTCAAAATGCGCTGTTTGATAAGCTACAACCGTTTGCCCTTCATTTTTTAAGATCTCAATGACATCTGGCAAATAGTACTCACCCTGTGCATTTTCATTCGACACCTGCTCAATCACACGAAAAAGATCTTCATTAGAAAAACAATAAGTCCCTGTATTAATTTCATTCACTTGAAGTTCAGCTTCATTCGCATCTTTGTGCTCGACAATCTTCACAACCGCACCCGTTTCGTCACGAATGATACGACCATAGCCTGTTGGATCATCTGCGTGTGCTGTTAGAATGGTCACTTTTGCTTGATGTTTTTGATGCTCGCTTAACATGGCTTCCATTGTTTCCGCTGTCAATAATGGCGTATCCCCACAAATGACAATGGTTGTTCCCTTTTCCTGCGAAAGGAACGGTTTCGCCTGTTTGACGGCATGTGCTGTTCCTAGCTGCTCTTCTTGAAGTGCATATTCACTTCTGTCCCCAAGCTGTTCCTTGACGTCCTCTGCTCCATGACCGACAATGGTCACCAGCTTGGCTAAAGATAGCTTTAACGCTTCGTCTGCCACATGCTCGACCATTGGCTTTCCGCAAACTGGATGAAGCACTTTGTATAGCTTTGACTTCATTCTCGTTCCTTTTCCCGCTGCTAAAATCACTGCGAACCGCTTATCCATTGATTGGCCTCCAATATCCCTATTATCCATAGAAAAATATATCCTAAATAAGGACTGATTTCAAGGATACATGAGGAAGTACAATCATTTTCTAATGGATGAAACACATAAGAAACATGAAGAAAAACGCAAAAAAGACAGCATGTAAAAGAAAACATTTCATTTTCTCTTAAAGCTGTCTTTTTAGATTCACATATGATTAAGAAGCTCCAGCTTCTTCATATTCGATTGCTTCTTCTTCGCCTAAGCGATGATATTCATTTAATACAGCATCTTGGATTTTACCCCGAGTGCTTGAATTAATCGGATGTGCAATATCGCGAAACTCTCCATCAGGCGTGCGTTTGCTAGGCATTGCAACAAACAATCCATTATTTCCATCAATCACACGAATATCATGAACAACAAATTCGTGGTCCAGCGTGATGGATGCAATCGCCCTCATGCGACCATCGGTATTCACGCGGCGTAATCTTACGTCAGTAACTTCCACAGTAGTTCACCACCTTTTCCCAATATAAAAGCATTAATTAGGTATTCAACGATTGTGGTGATTCTCCTGCACATTTTTTAAACTTTTTTTGAAATATCGGGATATTTATACATTTTTTGTCAAATTTATGACGACGCTTACATATTTGCTTTGAAAAAAGGCATCATGATGCTGCCCTTTCCTGCATATGATGAACCAAACGGCTTTTCAAACTAGTTATTTGACTAATGCAACGACTTCAATTTCCACAAGTGCATCCTTTGGAAGTCTTGCTACTTCTACACATGAACGAGCTGGTTTATGTGTATGAAAATACTTGCCATATACTTCGTTCATGTCAGCAAAATGCTCCATATCTTTCATGAAAACTGTTGCCTTCACAACTGTCTCAAATGAAGCACCTGCTGCTTCAAGAACAGCTTGAAGGTTGCGGAAAACTTGATGTGTTTGTTCCTTAATGTCCCCATTTACGAAGTCTCCAGCTGGTGTCAATGGAATCTGTCCTGAACTGTAAAACATATTATGAACAATAATTCCTTGAGAGTATGGTCCAATGGCTGCCGGTGCATTTTTGGTTTGAACAATTTTTGTCATATCAATCTCTCCCATTCAGATACACTTTTGATCGAGCCTATAATTGCGTATGAAAAAACTCGTGGAAATTGCCTTCATTGATTTCAATGATTTTTTGCTTCCTATCAATTGTTGAAAGCTTTAAAAGCGATACATATTCATCGACAAGACGTTCATCTACGCCTTCATCTTCTAAAAGAACACCAATTCCTGCAACATTTGCATTAAATTCCTCAAGCAAATTCATCATGCCATTAATGGTTCCGCCAGCTTTCATAAAGTCATCAATGATAAGAACATTTGATCCTTTATCTAAGCTGCGTTTTGCAAGAGACATGGTTTGAATACGGTTAGAAGAACCAGACGCATAATTAATACTAACGGTTGATCCTTCAGTTACCTTATTGTCTTTTCTAACAATTACAACGGGTACATTTAAATAACCCGCGACAGAATAGGCAATCGGAATCCCTTTAGTCGCAACGGTCATGACCACATCAATTGCACGATCTGCAAAAATGGTCGCAAAAAGCTTACCGATTTTAGCAAGAATGGATGGGTTGCCTAAAACATCGGTTAAATATAAATAACCGCCAGGAAGCACACGCTCAGGAGTTGATAAAGCCTGCCCGATATCGTTCACTACTTCGTCTGCTTCTTGTAATTGAATCTTTGGAATATATTTCACTCCGCCAGCAGCGCCTGGTACAGTAAGCAATGTGCCTATTCCCTGCTGTTCGAAGGTCTGTTTGATGATCGTTAAGTCTTCACTAATTGAGGACTTCGCAGATTGGTATCGCTCTGCAAAAAATGTTAACGGTACTAGTACGTGCGGGTGGGTTAACAAATAATTTGTTAAGTCCACCAATCTGCCGCTTCGACGAAACTTCATGAACTTACCCCCAGAACCCGAATAATTTATGAATAATATAACTTAATATACGGATTTAATCAAGGGCATTTTGTTCGCCGATCATGCGAACAGCGTAAACTTGATCACAAAATCCTCTCAGTCCGTTATATATTCTTTGTACTTTTGATTCATACTGAATCAAACCAAATACTGTTGGTCCGCTCCCACTCATTAAGACAGCATCTGCACCAAAGCGCTTCATCTGTCTTTTGATCATTTCTACTTCTGGATACATCTTTAATGTCACAGATTCCAGAACGTTCCCGAGTGAACTACACATCTCTTTATAATCTTTTGCTTCAATAGCTTTAATCATACGTTGTACATTCGGGTGTTCCACCTTGCTTGCGTCATATTGTCTGTAGACTTCAGCAGTAGATACTCCAATCACCGGCTTCGCTAAAATAACCCAGCAATGCGGCGGAGAGGCAATATGCTTTAATTTTTCCCCGCGTCCTGTCGCTAGTGCTGTCCCTCCATATACGCAAAAGGAGACATCAGAGCCAATCTCCGCTCCAAGCTCAGCCAACTCATCTAACGTGAGATGTAACTTCCACAAACGATTTAAGCCGCGCAAAGTCGCCGCTGCATCACTACTGCCCCCAGCTAGGCCTGCTGCAACAGGGATTGTTTTTGTTATGACAATCGAGACCCCTTTTTGAATACCGAATCTTGTTTTTAATAATTTAGCCGCCTGATACGCTAGATTACGCTGATCATCTGGAACAAAGCGATTATGAGACGATACGCGGATTTCATCCTTGTCCAGCTCTGTCAGCTCTAGTCTGTCTGCAAGATCTATTGTTGTCATCACCATCTCCACCTCATGATACCCATCCAGTCTTTTACCATGGACATCAAGTGATAGATTAATTTTTGCCGGTGCCTTTTCTAAAATACGCAAACATTTCACCTACTTCTCCATCTAAACATAAGTATCAACATTGTATCACATTTGACGGATTGGATGAATAATGGTTTTTAGCGGCTGGCACACTTGCTTTTTCATCAAAAAAGGCCAGAGACACCTGAGGTATCCCTGACCGTTCATTTATCGTTGATTCTCTTGTTGAGCCATATGCTGTTGAGCTAATTCAATTGCACGTTTGACCATATTACCTGCGTCACGGGCACGAATTTCTCCCCAGCCTTCATTTTTCACGGTATCATAAAATCCAAGATCCTTCGCCAGCTCGTATTTGAACTCATCTGACATAATGCCTCGGCGTCTACCCAAACGAAACAGCCCCTTTTGCCCGAGAATTCGAATTGCTGCCACTGCTTTCATGGCTTTATTATTTTGTATCGAATTTCTCCTTTTACCCCTTTCAAATAATGGACGGGTTCCCATTTAGAAGAAAAGGCAAAACAAAAAGCAGTAAACAAGAAGTTCACTGCCCACTAATAGGCGACTGAGCTTGCGGTATCATCGAATGTTAATTCGACCGTCTCAGTCAGTATATCTGCATAACTATAAGAAACTCTTTCAAACGAATTTTCATCTTGATCTAATTGAATCACAAAAACAGAAGGGTATGTTTCAGATAATATGCCCGAACGCTCGATTGTTTTTCGGCGGCCTCCATTAGCCTTTAACGTCAAACGTTTACCTAAGTTAACATCAAGCGATCTTTTTATATCGGACAACGTCTTCGCCATTGCATCCACCTCACTGAGATAATTATACAACAACGGCTCGTTTTTGTCAAATAAAAATTAAATTATATCAACGAATATGAGCCATTGTCAACAAAATATTTTTGACAAACTTCTACCTTTTCTCCTCCCTATTTTTCACAAAATCCGGTGAAATATGTATTCACTTGATGTTTCTTTTTTCACACAAAAAAACCAGACTGATAACAGTCGGGTTATGTCGATTCATGATCTCTTTTATAAGGCATGCCCACTCTTAGAACACCCTTTGTCTCTATTCCACCGAGTCCTTTTTCTCTCGTTAATGTATTCCGAAGTACATCCCACACATTGATTCGATCTACAAACGGTGTGAAGCTGATTTTCGCAACAATATACACTGGATCTAGCGCATGAATGTTTACACGTGAAGGCGAGCTTGCAAAATTTGCTCCTGCTTGTATCAATGATTCAAAATGAGATTGGCAAGCACCTGCAAAGATAACGAGTTGATCTAAATGAGGGACTTTTTTCCTCGCCTTTTGAACCGTTTCAACGAAATGACGAGAATGGCGATATGCACCGATATCATGCACGCTGCCTTTTTGTTTAGAATAAGCATCATGTCCTGTGATGACCAATATATCAGGACGATATTGATCAATTAATGAATCAATCATGCTTGGCATTTTCTTCTCGTGGCAATGTACACCGTACACAGGTACACCGATTCTTTCATATACGTCTAAGCATTTCTTTAAGTACGAAGCATCCCCATCTAAATGAAGAACCTTCCCAGGCATGTGAAAATACTGCTCCTGATGCTGATATTGTCCAGAAGCATAATATTCTTGCTTTTCACGAAGTAGCTGATAGTCCTGCTTGAGTAAGTCGAGGGATTCATTGATTTTCCGCTCATCTTCCTTCTCTCTTGTGAGCTGCTCTTCTTTTTGTATCAATACAAGGTCTGACAACTTTGCATCTGCAATCAACCGCACTTCATTCCCATGCAAAATGGCGGTTGCTTCATGCTCAGTCTCATCAATCCGAATAATACGAAACATAATATCCATTTGATAGGATGCCCTCGTCACCATATCTCCTATTTGAAATTGCATGCTTTTCACTCCACAATCAGGCTCATATCCTGTTGGTATCGTCTTACGTTATATGCTGTTCTTTCTAATCTATGCCCTGATGCGTGAAGTGGTGAAAAGCAAAAGTAAAAAGTCCCTACATCAGGACTTCTTGTAAAACGTTCGATAAACGGGCAAACTCTTCAATAGATAAAGATTCCCCACGGCGTTTGCCATCAATGTTAGCTGTTTCAAGCGCTTCTTCAATAATGGCTTTATGTTTCTTTCCATCTGGAAGGTTATTCATAAGATTGTTCATGAGTGTTTTGCGGCGCTGTCCAAAGCTTGCACGAATGAGTTGAAAGAAAAACGCATCATTCTCTACTGATACAGCAGGTGACTCACGTACCGTTAACTTAATTACAGCTGAATCAACGTTTGGCTGTGGAACAAAAACTGTTTTAGGCACAATCATCACAGTTTTCGCTTCAGTATAAAATTGAACGGCAATTGACAATGAGTTGTATTCCTTTGATGAAGGAACGGCTGCCATACGATCAGCTACTTCTTTTTGCAACATGACCACAATCCCTTTCAATGGAAGGTTCTCTTCAAGTAATTTCATAATGATAGGTGTGGTCACGTAATATGGAAGGTTTGCGACAACCATTACTTCTTTACAGTCAGCAAAATTTTCTTCAATGACCTTCCTTACATCCGCCTTCAACACGTCCTGATGAATGATTGTGACATTATCATATGGAGAAAGCGTGTCGTTTAAAATCGGTAATAACCGCTGATCGATCTCAAAAGCTGTTACTTTTTTTGCACGCTTGGCTAACTGTTCTGTCAGTGCACCGATTCCGGGTCCAATTTCAATGACACCCGTTTCCTCCGTTATCTCAGCGTGATCGACGATTCGATCTAAAATATTTGTATCAATTAAAAAATTCTGCCCTAAACTCTTTTTAAAAGAGAAACCGTACTTTTTTAATATCTCCTTCGTTCTGACGGGTGTCGCTATATCTTTACTCATCGGCTTCCTCCTGCATGACGGTCTTTAGTGCCGCAATAAAATCACGTTTGGTTATTTGAAACATGTGAAGGCGCTTTTGCAGTTGCTTCGCATTTGTATATCCTATATTTAAAAGCACACCTAGTCGTTCACGGCGGCGTTTTGAAGCTACGCCTCCAATTAAGCCTGCGTCAAATAAATCATCTAATGAAATGTCACTTTCCGACTCTTCCATCTCCTCCTGTACATGAGAAAGACATTCTCGAATACTGTCCAAAGAAGCGTGCTCGACGCCGATCCCTCTATCTCGCTTTGCTTTAGCAAGATGTTTTGGTAAAAACGCATGCTTGCACCCTGGAACCGCTTCTGCAATGGTTTTACGTATCTTCTCACCAGGAAAATCAGGGTCTGTTAAAATAATCACACCTCGCGTCTTTTGGGCAAGCCTTACTTGTTGAATGACTGCATCCCCAATAGCAGATCCATTTGTTTCGATCGTATCCGCATCAACGGCCAACTTCACTCTGGCTGTGTCATCACGACCCTCAACCACAATGATTTCTTTGATTTTCATTTATTCCTCCGCTGGCAAAAACAAAAACATTTTTGGTAAAAAAACGAAACCTTTTATGCTGTTTTTGCGTCTAATTAATTAGAAAACAGTGCTTCTATTATAACCAAAAAAACAGAGGGTTCGCAAAGCCCTCTGCTTATATCAATCATTTTGATGTGTTTATTTGAGCACTCTAATTTTCACTCGTTTATTCCCCCATTGATAAGCTGCCGACTTATTTGGGACGAACACATCAATTCTATTTCCATTTATAGCTGATCCAGTGTCTGACGCAACGGCATATCCATAGCCCTCCACATACACTTTAGAGCCTAGCGGAATGACACTCGGATCAACTGCTATGACCTTTGCACCTGGATTTGCTTTTAAATTATAGCCTGTCGACGTTCTACCCGTACATCCACTGCAACTTGCTGTATAGGCTGTTGAAGTCACATAAAATTCTTTCCCAGACGATTCATTGCTTCTTGAAACAACTGGGGACGCTTTAGATTCCTTTTCGGACTCTTGTGTGCCAATGGCAACTAAGCGATCTTTGCTATCTTTCACAGTTACTTCTTTGATCAATTCTTTAGACACCACTTTGCCGTTTTCTTTCACAATGGCATAGTGCTTCTTCAATTTACCTTCTTCACCTTTTTTAAGTACCTTCTCTATTCCTTGTTCTAGAGAACGATCCTTTTTATGTTTGGTATCAAAAGCAATTTTCTCTTCCACTACATCGGTGACTTTTTCCACCCGAGTGATCTGAATATCTGCGCTTTTTTTAGAAATGGATGTATGTAACGCAGGTTTGATCTTATCGTGCTTCTTGAGCTTTAGCTCTTGTTGCTTTAAAAAGTCAGCGACGGTAGTCGAAGTGGTCCACACCTTTTTATTCTTTCCTCCATCATTTAAGCTGACCTGGAAGGCCTGCTGAACAACAAGTTTCATGTCCTTTTCAATCTTGTCATTCTTTCCTGGAGTCACTTGATCGTGCTTCCCAATATCTATTTGTTCATTCTTCAAAAATGCTCCAACCGTCTGATCTGTTGTCCAAATCGTTTTCTCTTTACCATTCAGGGTAAGATGAACCGGTAATGCCGCATCATACACAATGTTCATATTATCTTGAATATTTGTATTTCGGCTTGGAGAGATATGATCCTCCGCCCTGGTCCTTATCCCAAGGTCTGAAAGCAGCTGTGCAACTGTCTCTTCATGTGTACGAATTGTTTTCTCTTTACCATTGATAGAAATGGTAATAGACTGCTTAGTGAACTCATGTGCACCGTAAGCCGTCCCAGTTCCAGCTAAAAGTAAGCAAGCTACTAGTAGAGCAACCTTACCTTTTCCTTGCTTAACAGAAAACAGATTTTTCATTTTTTGAACGATGAAAAACGCCTCCTTCTCCTCGGAGAGATTATATAGAGTATCTCAAAACCTGTCAACCCTTCCAACCAATGTACAAAAATGCTTGATTGTATACCTATTATGGAAGCTTTAAGGGAGGAAGGGAAGAAAGACTTATCGACAACTTATCCTATGAGGAGTAGCAAACGTGTAGAACTTTTTCGTTATGTTTCATAAATGGACAAGCTTAAACAATGATTGCTATCATATACTGTCAATTTATACCGAAAACTTTTTTTGCATTTTCTGTTGTCAATTCTGCAAGCTCTTCAAAGCTCATCTCACGCAATTCAGCTATTTGCTCTGCAATATATTTTACATAACTTGGTTCATTGCGTTTCCCTCTAAATGGCGCCGGTGTTAAATATGGGCAGTCTGTTTCAATCAATAACCGATCTCTTGGTATTTCTTTGACGACTTCCTTCGGTTTTTTAGCATTTTTAAATGTCACAGGTCCACCGAATGAAATATAAAAGTTCATCTCCATGCAGATTTTTGCAACTTCTAAGCTTCCTGTAAAGCAGTGCATGATACCTCCAACATCAGCTGCTCCTTCTTCTTTCAAGATAGTGACCACATCTTCTGTTGCGTCACGATTGTGAATGATGATCGGAAGCTTCACTTCCTTCGCAAGAGCAATTTGTCGTCTAAAGACTTCTTTTTGAATATCTTTTGGCGACTTGTCCCAATGATAATCTAGCCCCATTTCCCCGATTGCAACGACCTTTTTGTGTTGAGATAAATCTTTCAACCAAGCCAAATCCTCATCCGTCATGTCAATCGCATCAACAGGGTGCCAACCAATGGCTGCATATATAAAATTATACTCTTCAATTAACTCCATCGCTCTTGTAATCGTTGGTCGATCGAATCCCACCACCACGATTTTCTCTACCTTTTCACTCTTTGCTCTCTCAATGACCTGCTCTAAGTCATCACTAAATTGCTCCGCATTTAAGTGAGCATGTGTATCAAATAACATATTCATTACTCCTTTCGACAAGTCTCATGAAAAACAAAAGGTGTTCGACGAAATGTTACACGTGGAACACCTTTGTTACATTATAGAATTTTGGTTCCGTTGGCTAGTGATTGATCTACTTCAAGAACTTGTAATTTCCCGCCAGTTTCACCAGTTAAAATCATTCCCTGGGAAATTTCCCCGCGAAGTTTAACAGGTGTTAAATTCGCTACACAAACTAACTTTTTCCCTACTAATTCCTCCGGCTGATAATACTTAGCGATCCCTGAAACAATTTGTCTTTTCTCAAATCCAAAATCAACCTGAAGCTTTAATAGTCGATCTGCTTTTTTTACTGGGGCTGCTTGCAATACTTGCGCTACACGAAGATCGACTTTCGAGAAATCATCAAATGCGATTTCTTCTCCTAAATCAGGTACTTCCGTTTCTTCTATTTCAACTTTCTTCTCTTTAGCTTGAGGTGTGCTTCCCTGCATTTTTTCTTTAATGTAAGTCACTTCTTCCTCAACATCTAATCGAGGGAATAGCGGCTCTCCTTTTTGTACGGTTGTTTGTTGAATAGCACCAAAAGATTGAATACTGTCCCAGCTTTTCATTTTGTCATCTTCAACCCCTAGTTGGAAGAAGATTTTCTCAGGTGTTTTTGTTAAGAATGGCGTTAACAGTACTGCGGTGATCCGCAATGATTCTGCTAAATGATACATAACAGAGTGAAGCTCTTTTCGCTTTGTTTCATCTTTAGCCAGCACCCATGGAGCTGTTTGGTCGATATATTTATTGGTTCTGCTGATTAATGTCCAGACATTTGAGAGAGCCACCGAGAATTCAAGGTTTTCCATCGCTTCTTCATAGGCTTTCACGGTTTGTTCAGCAACAGCTTTGAGTTCCTCATCGAATTTATTTACTGGACCTTTATAGCTGCTTAACGTGCCGTCAAAATATTTTTGAACCATTGCAACTGTACGGTTAAGCAGATTTCCTAAGTCATTGGCAAGGTCATAGTTTACACGTTCCACAAATCCCTCTGGTGTAAACACACCATCTGCACCAAAAGGTACTTCACGAAGAAGATAATATCGAAGGGCATCAAGACCATAACGATCAATTAACGTGACTGGGTCTACTACATTCCCTTTTGATTTAGACATCTTACCATCTTTCATTAAAAGCCAACCATGTGCAAAGACTTGTTTTGGCAGCGGCAGATCAAGTGCCATCAGCATAATTGGCCAATAAATTGTATGGAAACGGACAATCTCTTTCCCTACAAGATGCACATTGGCTGGCCAATACTTTTTGTACTTTTCATCTTGGTCTGTTCCATAGCCAATAGCCGTTAAATAGTTGAATAAAGCATCAATCCAGACGTAAATGACGTGTTTCGGATTATTTGGCACCTTGATTCCCCAATCAAAGGTTGTTCTCGATACAGCTAAATCCTCTAAACCTGGTTTAATGAAGTTATTGATCATTTCATTTTTTCTTGATTCAGGCTGAATGAATGATGGATTCTTTTCATAATAGTCAAGTAAACGATCTGCATACTTACTCATACGAAAGAAGTATGATTCTTCTTTAATTAATTCAACAGGGTGTCCACTGTCAGGACTTTTCCCGCCAATGACTTCACCTTTTTCATTTCGTTCAACATCAACGAGCTGTGTTTCAGTATAAAATGTTTCGTCAGGAATACTGTACCAGCCTTCATATTGATCTAAATAGATATCTCCTTGATCAAGCAGCTTTTGGAAGACTTGCTCAATGATTTTCGTATGGCGTTTTTCCGTTGTACGAATGAAATCATCATTTGAAATGTCGAGTTTCTTCCATAAAGATTTGATGTCTGCAACCACTGGATCTAAATACTCGATCGGAGTAATATTTTGCTCTTCTGCTTTTTGTTGAATTTTTTGCCCGTGCTCATCTGTACCCGTTAAATACATCACATCATAGCCTTGAAGACGTTTATATCGAGCCATGGCATCCCCTGCCACTGTCGTATAAGCATGTCCAATATGTAATTTTCCGCTCGGATAGTAAATAGGTGTTGTCAAATAAAACGTTTTTTTCTTTTCCGGCATGTCGGAACCTCCTGCGTGTGTATGAATGTCAAAAACTCCCGCCCAATGGACGAGAGCGGTTATGAAGACTTCATTAAAATGTATCAAATTCAAAAAATTTTTTTGCACTTGTGCTTTCTCTATGATACCATCTTAGCCTTTAAGATCAAGCATATATACATAGAACGGTATGAAATGATGGAAAAAGATGAGTTTCCCGAAAAAAACGACAAACCGCAAGACGTTTTGTCGAATATTGTCGTAAGAAATCTGCTTCCAGATTCATAATTGGCTAATTTAGGGCAAAAGTCTTGATAATCTGTTTTCATCATTTATAATATTCTAAAACATTATGTCTAATAAATCCTTATGTATCAGTAGTTTAGAGGTTTTTTGAATATAAGAGTCATATTTTACAAACAATAGTAAACAAAATGATTGACGATTTATGGAAACCTTGTTATGCTAGGAATGTAAGGAATTTGTCGAATAATGACGAAGATAATATTATATTAAGAATAAGGACTTTTTGGGAGGAGAATGAAGATGAAATCTACAGGTATTGTACGTAAAGTTGACGAATTAGGACGCGTGGTGATTCCAATCGAACTTCGCCGCACGTTAGGAATTGCTGAAAAAGATGCTTTGGAAATTTATGTTGATGATGAAAAAATCATCCTAAAAAAATATAAACCAAACATGACTTGCCAAGTAACAGGTGAAGTATCAGACGATAACCTTAAACTTGCTAATGGTAAATTAGTTCTTAGCCGTGAAGGTGCTGAACAAATCATTAACGAAATCCAAAGCCAACTTCAATCACAAAAATAATTTTTATATAAAAGGTTCTTGCACCGTTTGCAAGAACCTTTCTTTATTGTTCAACATGATATGCATCATATATCATGCGCTTTGGCACACCTCGTTCGACAGCTGTACGCTTGATCGCTTCTTTTGACGTCAATCCTTCTTCTATGTAATGAATAACGTGCTCTTTTTCAGATAAGGATTGCCACCATGTCTCTTCATTCAATTCCTCATCCACTTGATCATTTCCTTCTACCACAAGACAGAACTCTCCACGAATTTGATGCTCTCCTGCCCAGGTCAATACATGGTCTAGATCTCCACGTATGAATTCTTCAAATTTTTTCGTTAATTCTCGTGTAATAGCAATGTTTCGATTTCCCCAAACATCTTTCATAACGGTAAGGGTTTCTTTTAAACGATGGGGTGCTTCATAAAAAATAATTGTTTCTTGACGTTTTTTTAATGCTTCTAGCTGTTTTCTCTTTTCCTTTTTCTGTCTATCGAGGAAACCATAAAAGAAAAATGGTTGAGGTGCGATCCCTGATGCAATTAAAGCCGTTAATGCCGCATTTGCGCCAGGCAATGGAATCACATACCCGCCGATTCTCGTAAAGTCTCGAACAATCTCAGCTCCTGGATCAGAAATGGTCGGTAATCCAGCATCACTAACAAGTGCAATGTGCTTTCCTTCTTTTAACCATTCAATTAACTTATGACCGCTGCTGTCTTTATTATGTTCATGATAACTTGTTAGAGGTGTGTCAATTTCGTATACATGACAAAGTTTTCTCGTTTGTCTTGTATCTTCTGCAGCAATGTAGTCTACATCTTTTAACGTTTGTATCGCTCGAAACGTCATATCTTCTAAGTTTCCGATTGGGGTTGGAACTAAATAAAGCACACCCATATCGGATTGACCATCAAAGCTTTTCTGTGTCTTTAGCATGTGCCGCCTCCTTTTCTTTTTGCTTTTCTTCTATATATCTGTCCTTCTTTTTACGCGTCCATGTTTTGAAATGATACTCTTGCTGCATCGCAGCTCTTTTGGTTGGGAAGCATTCATGATAATACAGCTCAACCGGTCGTCTCGCTCTTGTATACTTTGCGCCCTTCCCGCTATTATGTGTCGCCAGCCTTTTTTGTAAGTCATTTGTATATCCAGCATACAGGCTTCCATCTGCACATTTCAGTACATAAAAATAATGATTATGCTTCTCCATACAGTATCTTCCTGATTTCATTTGTATACTCTTGATTTTCCCCATAAACAAAGAGTGGCGGGAGGATTTTCAAATCTGGCTTACCATCTTTGATACCTTCCACTAAGATGGTATTGGCTTCTTTTCCTTGCTTTGGATAAACGAATTGAATCCGTTTCGGCTCAATTCGGTATTTTTTCATCAGCTCGATGATTTCAAGCAAACGCCCTGGACGATGAACCATTGCAAGTTTGCCTCCTTGTTTGAGCAAGATTGAAGAAACACGAATAACATCTTCTAATGTACAATGAATCTCATGACGTGCAATCGCTAAATATTCATTTTCATTGATTTCATCCTGTGAAGGTGTTTTAAAATATGGCGGGTTACACGTAATCACATCTACCTTATGATTCCCGTAGCGTGTTGGCATATCATTTAAATCACCATGAATCAATTCAATTTGATGTTCTAGTTGGTTATGCTCTACACTCCTTTTTGCCATATCAAATAATCGTTCTTGAATTTCGACACCTGTAATGGAGGCTTTGGAACGAGTCGAGAGTAGCAATGGGATAATGCCATTTCCCGTACAAAGATCAATGATTTCTCCTTTTTGAATCGGAACATACGCAAATTTTGCTAATAACACCGCATCCAATGAAAAGGCAAAGACAGTCTTGCTTTGAATAATCTTCATATCTTCTGCCAGCAAGTAATCTAAACGTTCATCTTCTCTTAACGAAACCATGATGTATCCTTTCTTTTCCTGTGAAAAAGGCTCCCGATGCAGCGGAAGCCTTTTCTCATTTTTTATTTAAAAATGACAGACAGAACAAACAGTCTCCCTCTTTACGAATGCTCCCATAATGCACATTACAAATATGGAAGCCCTCCTGATATAGACGAGCTAGGTTATCATGACCTTCTCCTATATCAGAATGACTTGGCTTTTGGGCAGTCTCATCATTCGACGCCTCATATGACTTGCCTCGATTGGACTGATCTAAACGTTCACGCAAGTGCTGGTTCTCCATCTGAAGCTGATGGTTTTCCTCGATCACTTCACCGATATGATTTTTTAAATCACCTAGCTGGCGATAGAGAGAACCAATTTGTTCTTCTAAATTGATTACCGTATCAAATAGTTCCTTTTTATCCAAGGTGGCACACCTCGTTACTCAGTTGTTTGTGCAGATACAACGCCTTCTTGTAATAATTCTTCCCAAGTATATTCTATCACTTTTTCTTGTTCGGTTAATTTAACTTGTATAATTCGTTCTAAAATGTTGAGCCCAACTACCTTGGCCGAGCCGCTAGACGTCTGGATCGTCTCACCGATATCCGGTAATTGTTCTTTTGCTGATTCATATTCATCATTTTCATATTTCAAGCAACACATCAAACGACCGCAAAGCCCTGAAATCTTTGTAGGATTTAACGACAGATTTTGATCTTTTGCCATCTTAATGGACACAGGTTCAAAATCTCCTAAAAATGTAGAACAGCAAAGCATGCGTCCACACGGACCAATACCACCTAACATTTTCGCTTCGTCTCTTACACCAATCTGACGAAGTTCAATTCTAGTTTTGAAGATCGATGCAAGGTCTTTCACTAGTTCACGAAAATCCACTCTGCCATCAGCTGTGAAGTAGAAAATGACTTTGTTCCGGTCAAACGTGAATTCAACATCAACTAGTTTCATTTCTAATCCGTGTTCACTTACCTTTTGAAGACATATATCAAAGGCTGACTTCGCCGCATCTTTATTTTCCTCAACAATGAGCCGGTCTCGCTCGTCTGCTACACGAATGACCTTCCGAAGAGGGAGAACAACATCGTGTTCATCCACTTTCTTATTGGCGATGACCACTTGTCCGTACTCAACCCCTCTTACTGTTTCTACAATGACACAACTATCATTTTCTATATGAAATCCATTTGGATCGAAATAATAGATTTTGCCCGCTTTCTTAAAGCGAACACCAATTACGTTGTACAAGCTTATCCCTCCTGCAACATCAACACCAATTGCTCCATTAGCCCTTGGGCATTCACGTTGGATTGAAGTCTCTTTTTCGCTTCTAATACAGCAAGGATCTGGTTTGTCACCATTTGCTGTGTGGAATGCAGCGCGTGCTGCTTCATTGTCTGGAATAAGTCTTGATAAATGACTTTATCTTCGTTTCCTATTTGAATCGACAATACATCACGATATATAAATAAAAGCATATCCAGACCTGTTTCTTGAAGGTCTTTCTCTTTGAAAAAAGGCATCCATTGATCCTGTATATAAAAAAATGCATGTTCTTTTCGCTGATGCAAGACTTCATACAATTTTATCACTTTCGCTCTAGACTCTGCAAACTGATCATTTCGACTTAATTCGAGTGCTTCTGCTAAATTATTTGTTAAATTCGACAAGAGCCTTGCAAGATGCTCAGGTACATTTTCTTGCAAAAGCTGCTGCTCCAGTGATTGCGGCTGCAAAGGCTGAAAACGAAGCATCTGACATCTTGAAATTATCGTATCCAGCATTTTATGAGATTGCTCAGTGATTAAAATGGCCATCGTTTCCCGGTTAGGCTCCTCTAGGAACTTCAGTAAACTGTTCGCAGCATTAACGGTCATTTTGTCCGCATGAAGAATGATATACATTTTTCGGTGCGATTCTACACCTGCTTTTGTAAATTCCTCCTGCAATGCCTGCACTTGCACTTTTTTAATTGATTGACCATCGGGCTGCACAAGATGTAAATCTGGATGGTTTCCAGACTGAATCCTTTTACAGTTTTGACAGGACTCACATGGTTTCACACCTGCTTCCAAGCAAAAGAAGCTCTTGGCTAAAAGCAAGGCAGCATCTAGCTTTCCTGTTCCTTTTTTCCCTTCAAATAAGTAGGCATGAGCAAGTCGATCTTTATCTATGCTATTAAAAATCAGCCGCATGACGCGCGGCTGTAAATCCTTCATGTCATCCCAGCTAATTGCCATGTTATCACTCTCTATGTGTAAAGGTTAATCAATAAACCTTTTATTTCTCCTATACGTTCAAGCAAGTCAATAGAGGGTTTCTCTTGATTCATCATATCCTCTGTTAATTCCATAAGCTTCTCATCTAAAGCTTTGACTAAAGCGAGTGTCCGCGTATTGCCGTAAAGGTCAAAGCTCCGAGAAGTCTCTATATTTAAACCATGATCTACCGTCTCTTTCACAAAGCGTTTCACAAGTCCTTTAAACTTTGCCAAATCCTTTAAATTTCGAGACTTCGTCAGCTTTTTACCGATTACTTCGATATCACTAAGCATTACCGTCAGTTGTTCTAAACGCATTTTGCCGCTTTGTGTCTCCAAAGATGCTCTAAAAGAGGAAGACATCTGACTTCCTTTGATCGCCTGAAGTTCACGTTTTTCTAACAGCAGCCGCATATCTTGATTAATTTTCACAGCAACTCATCCTTAAAATTGATGAAATTGTTCAACTGGCAGAATAAAGACAGTAGCTCCACCAACCTCAACTTCAACAGGGTATGGTACATATGAATCTGCATTTCCACCCATTGGTGATACAGGTGCAATCATTTGATCACGTTTACGACAATTTTCTTTTATGAGATGTAATGCTTTCTCCACTCGGACATCATCACAACCAATAATGAAAGTCGTATTTCCAGACTTTAAAAACCCACCAGTTGAAGCTAATTTTGTTACGCCGAAATGATGTTCGGTCAATATTTTCAACAGTTTGCTGCTATCTTGATCCTGTACAACGGCAACAATTAATTTCATTTAATTGGCCTCCTTCGTTTTAGGCACAGATGACATGCCGATGTCTTCCTCTTTATTATAACAACGATTAACAATTAGGTCATATTTGATTTTTCTTTAATGTGTCCTGAATAAGTTGAAGCACTTCTTCATACACGTCTTGCATTGGCTTTGAAGCATCCACTACACGGAATCGTTCTGGTGATTGAGCAATGAGTAATTCATAGCCTTCTCTTACAAGCTCATGAAATTTCAGCGTCTCCATGTCCAATCGGTTTTTTTCTCTTCCTTGATTTGCATGAATTCTCTTCAATCCTTCTTCTGGCGTAATAGAAAAGTAAATTGTCATTTGTGGCATCATTCCGTTAATGGCAAAATCATTAATAGATTTTACTTCTTCGATTCCAAGCCCTCTGGCATAACCTTGATAAGCAAGGGAGCTGTCTACAAAACGATCACATAAGACAGTGATTCCTCGGTCTAAAGCTGGTTCCACCTTCTCAGCTAAATGCTGTCTTCTAGCCGCTGCGTACAGCAATGCCTCTGTTTTCGCATCCATTTTTGTATTCTTTTCATTTAAAATGATCTCACGAATCTGTTCTGCAATCTCAATGCCACCTGGTTCCCGCGTTGCCACCACCGCATACCCTTGACGTTCCATTTCTTCATACACTTTTTTAATTATCGTTGTTTTACCCGCACCTTCCGGCCCCTCAAACGTAATAAACATACCGCTCATCGTGTCTCCTCTTCTATATAAACATATAATTTCCTCTGTTTTATTACCTGACTTGCTTGAACATGAACCTGATGTTCAAGCAAGCGGCTTAATGTTGCAATTTGGTCTGCTTCAATGCGCTCTCCCTTAATCATCAAAGGAATGCCAGGTGGATATGGAATGACCGATTCTGCACTTATCCGACCTTCTGCTTCTTCAAAAGGAACTGCTTCCATTCCTTGTCTTTGCTGATCAATCTCTATAGATGCTGATTCAATTTGACGATGTTCCATTCCTATCAACAATGATTCACTATGCTGAAGGGCGTGCTCTATGCTGGTAAAGGGAATGTCCCTCATTTTTCCAAGACCGAAAATCAGCAAAACCTGATGATCATCTGCAAGTTCTGGATGAACATCAACCGATTCAAGCACCTTCTTTAATTCATAGCCTGTAAGCCCTCTTGTTGACCGAATCACGCATTTTAATGGATCGTTAGATAGAGAGTCAGACTCGACCAATTCAATATGAGGAATACGCTTTAGCTGATCTTTCAGCTTTGACAGCCCTCTCATGATTTCGTTCACTTGCCCTTTTTCTTTGATCTCTTCAACAAAAGCCCTCGCCACATCTAACGAAGCCATAATGGGATAGGAAGGGGAACTGCTCTGAAGCATCGTTAGCCATGTTTTCACCCGCTTAGCATCAATCCGTTCCCCTTGAAGATGAAGAAAGGAGCCCATTGTCATAGCAGGAAGTGTTTTATGTGCTGATTGTACCACCACGTCAGCTCCATAGGAAAGGGCAGATGGAGGAAAGGCACCGCCCAATACAAAATGCGCACCGTGTGCCTCATCAACCAAAACGATCATTCCTGCCTCATGACAAGTTTGTACCAGCTTTGACAAATCCGCTGCATGCCCGTAGTAATTCGGATAGGTCAAGACGATTGCTTGACAGTTCGGATGCCTTGCGATCGCATGTTTCAGCGTCTCTTCGGTGACATGTGTTGGAACGTGCAGTTTGTTGTCCACCTCAGTTTCTAAAAACACAGGCGTTGCCCCTGCCAACTCAATCGCATGGAAAACAGACTTATGGCAATTCCGCTGAACAAGAATTTGATCATCGGTGCTACATGTAGCCATCACCATAGCTAAATTTCCAACCGTCGTGCCATTCACAAGGAAAAAGCTTTGATCTGCACCGTATAGTTGTGCTAATAAATCCTCTGCCTCTTGAATCACACCAGTTGGGTGGTGGAGATCATCTAGACCTACAAGCTCGGTCACATCTAGTTGAAGAAGTGGTTCATAATAGACCCGTGCTTCATCAAAAAAGACATCTCCATTGTGATGTCCTGGAACATGAAAAGAATAAGGTTTCTTTTCTGCATGTTGTGATAATGCTGTATATAAAGGTGTTTTCAAACAAATCGACCCTTTTCACTTAAACGATATCTTATTTCTATTATACCGTTCAAACAAGTGAACTGAAAGGTGGATTGTTATTCCTTTATTGGTTTGTGATTTGCAAGCTGTTGTTCAGCCTCGTGCATATTGCTTTTTAATTGAGCACGGACTTGACTTCCATTTTCTTGGACTTGTAAAGTCTCCTGTAATGTTTCAGCTAATTGGAGTTGAATCTTTTTCAACGTATCAACAGGCTTTAAGAAGGCTCCTTCATGGAGAGACTCTTGATGCTTTGATATATTTTCATACGTTTGATGAATTCGCTGCTCAAGGGCTGAATTAGCTCGTTGATGAATATGCGTTAATGCAATGGACATTTGGTTGATCCATAAAGGAATAGATGCTGAAACAGTCGATTGAATATGATTGGCTAATGTATGATTCGTATGCTGAATCATCCGAATTTGGGCATTACATTGTAGTGCAATTTGCCGGCTTAACAGTAAATCATACTTGCGTTCTCTCAATCTCTCCATATATTCCTCATAATCAACTTTCTGATTCATCAACTGTTCCTCTAACGTTCGATCACCAAACCGTTTGGTTGCAGGGAGCACCTGCTGCTCTATATACTCCAACTTAGCTTCAGCTGCTGCCACCTGTAGTGTCATCTCTTGGAAAAACAACTGATTTTCTTCAAATAAACGATCTAATAATTTATGGTCTGAAATTAATACATTCCTTGCATAACGCAGCCTTGCAGATAATCGTTCTATTTGTGCTTCTGCTTGTTTAAACCGAGATACTATCTCTTGTATAGAGCGCCTCTCTCTTTTAAACAATCTCGAAAAAAAGCCTTGTTTCTTTGGTAACAAATCCTCAGGCTCCACCAAACGTAATTGCTGCAAAAAGGCCTCAAGAACATCTCCTATTTGATCAATATCTTTTTTCTCAACATAATTCATCATTTGCTGAGATTGTTCTAATAATCGTTGTTGCACACGCATACCGTATAAAAGCAACTTTTGTTGATTTTCAGGGATATTTTCAGCACGTTGCAACGCCTCTTGTTTTTCCTCATCAGATAAAGTATCAAACACCCGAAACTGAAGACCTGTAGTCGATGTAAGTGAAGGTGTAATGTGATCTTCTGGTTTCATTGAGTTTGACTCCTTTCATCTACTTTTTAATCATCTTATCTGCCAATTCAAGCTCAATATGGAGTGCTTCAATATCTCTTCCTAAAATTTGTTGCAAATCATTCGTCAATTGCTTTTGCAACTCCGTCAATGTGACTCGTGTTTGACTCAGTGTCATCTCAAGTTCATGACTACGATTTGGCTGATTATAAAGCAGTGCATATTTCTCCGTTAATTGAACAACGGAATCCAAACTTTCAAAATAAAATCGCTGCGCATCATAAAAGCGGTTCGGCTCTTTCTTGGTTATCGTATAAATTCTTCGTGCCAGCCGAAGGATTTCATAGTTATGTTTAATGGTCTGTACGTTCTTTACAGCAAATAAAGCCTTCTTCAAACGAACTAACTTATGTCTTGCTTCTTTTAAATGCTGTTTGATATATACATAATCACTACGAGAAAGTCCATGCTTCTTTAAAAACAAATGAACAGCCAGCCATCTGCTCCCTGCAAACATGGCACCCCAACCAATCAAGGCATACAGCATCGATAAGCCAACATGATGATGGAAATACCCAATACTGACGATTAAAATCGCAAACGAAAAAAGACTAGAGATTAAGGCCCATATAAATGTGAAAAAGATTGATTTCATTTTATCGACTCCTATAAATAATCAGGCTCTCTGTTTATCTTATTATTTATTACGGGTGATGTCCAAACTAAGTTCCAAAAACAGCCTAATCGTAAATAGCTCATAAAAAAAGACCATCTAATGGTCTTATGAATACAAAGGGGGCGTATGAAGGTTTTTAAGTTTTTTGACATAATCGGCATAGCTGGGATCAGAGGTCGATGTAGAAATTAACTTTCGTTCACAGCCCTGACATAAAAACTGATGATACAAATAAATTCCTTTTGTCTTTTTCTCTTCACAAATCAAACAAATTGCTTCCCGCTCTTTTTCGCTCATTGTGACACCTCCACTTATAGCTTCAGTATGCCCTAGCTCTTTCAATTGTATACAAAATTAAGAATGTTTTAGATGATAGTTTAGTATATGTGTCCACCATGCATCGAGTGTTTGTTCCTTTCCTGAAAAACACAAAAAAGACCAGTTCCGAATGGAACTGATCTTTAGACAAGCTTGGCGGCGTCCTACTCTCACAGGGGGAGACCCCCAACTACCATCGGCGCTGAAGAGCTTAACTTCCGTGTTCGGTATGGGAACGGGTGTGACCTCTTCGCTATCGCCACCAAACCTGATGGAGAGAATGTTCTCTCAAAACTAGATAACAATGTTCATGCTTCACATTAGAATATAGGTTAAGTCCTCGATCGATTAGTATCTGTCAGCTCCACGTGTCACCACGCTTCCACCTCAGACCTATCAACCTGATCATCTTTCAGGGATCTTACTTCCTTGCGGAATGGGAAATCTCATCTTGAGGGGGGCTTCATGCTTAGATGCTTTCAGCACTTATCCCGTCCGCACATAGCTACCCAGCGATGCCCTTGGCAGAACAACTGGTACACCAGCGGTGCGTCCATCCCGGTCCTCTCGTACTAAGGACAGCTCCTCTCAAATTTCCTGCGCCCGCGACGGATAGGGACCGAACTGTCTCACGACGTTCTGAACCCAGCTCGCGTACCGCTTTAATGGGCGAACAGCCCAACCCTTGGGACCGACTACAGCCCCAGGATGCGATGAGCCGACATCGAGGTGCCAAACCTCCCCGTCGATGTGGACTCTTGGGGGAGATAAGCCTGTTATCCCCGGGGTAGCTTTTATCCGTTGAGCGATGGCCCTTCCATGCGGAACCACCGGATCACTAAGCCCGACTTTCGTCCCTGCTCGACTTGTAGGTCTCGCAGTCAAGCTCCCTTGTGCCTTTACACTCTGCGAATGATTTCCAACCATTCTGAGGGAACCTTTGGGCGCCTCCGTTACATTTTAGGAGGCGACCGCCCCAGTCAAACTGCCCACCTGACACTGTCTCCCTGCCCGTTAAGGGCAGCGGGTTAGAAGGTCAATACAGCCAGGGTAGTATCCCACCGATGCCTCCACCGAAGCTGGCGCTCCGGTTTCCAAGGCTCCTACCTATCCTGTACAAGCTGTACCAACATTCAATATCAGGCTGCAGTAAAGCTCCACGGGGTCTTTCCGTCCTGTCGCGGGTAACCTGCATCTTCACAGGTACTATAATTTCACCGAGTCTCTCGTTGAGACAGTGCCCAGATCGTTGCGCCTTTCGTGCGGGTCGGAACTTACCCGACAAGGAATTTCGCTACCTTAGGACCGTTATAGTTACGGCCGCCGTTTACTGGGGCTTCAATTCGCACCTTCGCTTACGCTAAGCGCTCCTCTTAACCTTCCAGCACCGGGCAGGCGTCAGCCCCTATACTTCGCCTTACGGCTTCGCAGAGACCTGTGTTTTTGCTAAACAGTCGCCTGGGCCTATTCACTGCGGCTTCTCGGGGCTTTAACACCCTAAGAAGCACCCCTTCTCCCGAAGTTACGGGGTCATTTTGCCGAGTTCCTTAACGAGAGTTCTCTCGATCACCTTAGGATTCTCTCCTCGCCTACCTGTGTCGGTTTACGGTACGGGCACCTCTCACCTCGCTAGAGGCTTTTCTTGGCAGTGTGGAATCAGGAACTTCGCTACTAAATTTCGCTCGCCATCACAGCTCAGCCTTTTCGGGAAACGGATTTGCCTATTTCCCAGCCTAACTGCTTGGACGCGGATATCCATTACCGCGCTTACCCTATCCTCCTGCGTCCCCCCATTGCTCAAATGGTGAGGAGGTGGTACAGGAATATCAACCTGTTGTCCATCGCCTACGCCTTTCGGCCTCGGCTTAGGTCCCGACTGACCCTGAGCGGACGAGCCTTCCTCAGGAAACCTTAGGCATTCGGTGGACGGGATTCTCACCCGTCTTTCGCTACTCATACCGGCATTCTCACTTCTAAGCGCTCCACCAGTCCTTCCGGTCTGGCTTCTCTGCCCTTAGAACGCTCTCCTACCACTGTTCGTTAGAACAGTCCGCAGCTTCGGTGATACGTTTAGCCCCGGTACATTTTCGGCGCAGAGTCACTCGACCAGTGAGCTATTACGCACTCTTTAAATGGTGGCTGCTTCTAAGCCAACATCCTGGTTGTCTAAGCAACTCCACATCCTTTTCCACTTAACGTATACTTTGGGACCTTAGCTGGCGGTCTGGGCTGTTTCCCTTTCGACTACGGATCTTATCACTCGCAGTCTGACTCCCAAGGATAAGTCATCGGCATTCGGAGTTTGACTGAATTCGGTAACCCGGTAGGGGCCCCTAGTCCAATCAGTGCTCTACCTCCGAGACTCTTACCTTGAGGCTAGCCCTAAAGCTATTTCGGAGAGAACCAGCTATCTCCAGGTTCGATTGGCATTTCACCCCTACCCACACCTCATCCCCGCACTTTTCAACGTGCGTGGGTTCGGGCCTCCATTCAGTGTTACCTGAACTTCACCCTGGACATGGGTAGATCACCTGGTTTCGGGTCTACGACCACGTACTCTTGCGCCCTATTCAGACTCGCTTTCGCTGCGGCTCCGCATCTTCTGCTTAACCTTGCACGGGATCGTAACTCGCCGGTTCATTCTACAAAAGGCACGCCATCACCCGTTAACGGGCTCTGACTACTTGTAGGCACACGGTTTCAGGATCTATTTCACTCCCCTTCCGGGGTGCTTTTCACCTTTCCCTCACGGTACTGGTTCACTATCGGTCACTAGGGAGTATTTAGCCTTGGGAGATGGTCCTCCCGGATTCCGACGGAATTTCACGTGTTCCGCCGTACTCAGGATCCACTCTGGAGAGAATGACATTTCAGTTACAGGGCTGTTACCTTCTCTGGCGGGCCTTTCCAGACCTCTTCGCTTATATCATTCCTTTGTAACTCCGTATAGAGTGTCCTACAACCCCAAGAGGCAAGCCTCTTGGTTTGGGCTGTTCCCGTTTCGCTCGCCGCTACTTAGGGAATCGCATTTGCTTTCTCTTCCTCCGGGTACTTAGATGTTTCAGTTCCCCGGGTATGCCTTCTCATACTCTATGTATTCAAGTATGGATACTACTCCATTACGAGCAGTGGGTTTCCCCATTCGGAAATCTCCGGATCAATGCTTGCTTACAGCTCCCCGAAGCATATCGGTGTTCGTCCCGTCCTTCATCGGCTCCTAGTGCCAAGGCATCCACCGTGCGCCCTTTCTAACTTAACCATTTCTTACTTTAGAAAGAAGCACTTTGTGATACACTTTGCATTCAATGTGAATGTATTACTTATTGTTATCTAGTTTTCAAAGAACACGTTGGTGGAGCCTAGCGGGATCGAACCGCTGACCTCCTGCGTGCAAGGCAGGCGCTCTCCCAGCTGAGCTAAGGCCCCGATATATAGAGAAGATGGTGGGCCTGAGTGGACTCGAACCACCGACCTCACGCTTATCAGGCGTGCGCTCTAACCAGCTGAGCTACAGGCCCATCTTCATATCGAAGATATGATGTTGTAGGATCTTTTGCAAGTTCCTTCAAAACTAAACAAGACCAAAACGCATACTGCTCCATATATCCTTAGAAAGGAGGTGATCCAGCCGCACCTTCCGATACGGCTACCTTGTTACGACTTCACCCCAATCATCTGCCCCACCTTCGGCGGCTGGCTCCATAAAGGTTACCTCACCGACTTCGGGTGTTGCAAACTCTCGTGGTGTGACGGGCGGTGTGTACAAGGCCCGGGAACGTATTCACCGCGGCATGCTGATCCGCGATTACTAGCGATTCCAGCTTCACGCAGTCGAGTTGCAGACTGCGATCCGAACTGAGAACAGATTTGTGGGATTCGCTCAACCTTGCGGTCTCGCAGCCCTTTGTTCTGTCCATTGTAGCACGTGTGTAGCCCAGGTCATAAGGGGCATGATGATTTGACGTCATCCCCACCTTCCTCCGGTTTGTCACCGGCAGTCACCTTAGAGTGCCCAACTGAATGCTGGCAACTAAGATCAAGGGTTGCGCTCGTTGCGGGACTTAACCCAACATCTCACGACACGAGCTGACGACAACCATGCACCACCTGTCTCTCTGTCCCCGAAGGGAAAGCCCTATCTCTAGGGTTGTCAGAGGATGTCAAGACCTGGTAAGGTTCTTCGCGTTGCTTCGAATTAAACCACATGCTCCACCGCTTGTGCGGGCCCCCGTCAATTCCTTTGAGTTTCAGTCTTGCGACCGTACTTCCCAGGCGGAGTGCTTAATGCGTTAGCTGCAGCACTAAGGGGCGGAAACCCCCTAACACTTAGCACTCATCGTTTACGGCGTGGACTACCAGGGTATCTAATCCTGTTCGCTCCCCACGCTTTCGCTCCTCAGCGTCAGTTACAGACCAGAGAGTCGCCTTCGCCACTGGTGTTCCTCCACATCTCTACGCATTTCACCGCTACACGTGGAATTCCACTCTCCTCTTCTGCACTCAAGTTCCCCAGTTTCCAATGACCTTCCCCGGTTGAGCCGGGGGCTTTCACATCAGACTTAAGAAACCGCCTGCGAGCCCTTTACGCCCAATAATTCCGGACAACGCTTGCCACCTACGTATTACCGCGGCTGCTGGCACGTAGTTAGCCGTGGCTTTCTGGTTAGGTACCGTCATGGTACGAGCAGTGACTCTCGTACTTGTTCTTCCCTAACAACAGAGCTTTACGATCCGAAAACCTTCTTCACTCACGCGGCGTTGCTCCGTCAGACTTTCGTCCATTGCGGAAGATTCCCTACTGCTGCCTCCCGTAGGAGTCTGGGCCGTGTCTCAGTCCCAGTGTGGCCGATCACCCTCTCAGGTCGGCTACGCATCGTCGCCTTGGTGAGCCATTACCTCACCAACTAGCTAATGCGCCGCGGGTCCATCTGTAAGTGACAGCCGAAACCGTCTTTCATCCTTGAACCATGCGGTTCAAGGAACTATCCGGTATTAGCTCCGGTTTCCCGGAGTTATCCCAGTCTTACAGGCAGGTTACCCACGTGTTACTCACCCGTCCGCCGCTAACTTCCAGGAGCAAGCTCCCTTCTGTTCGCTCGACTTGCATGTATTAGGCACGCCGCCAGCGTTCGTCCTGAGCCAGGATCAAACTCTCCGAAGTATGCAGGATGCATATCACACATGCGTTGCTACACAATGTAACTTAGCATGTAATCATTCTCCTGCCTCGTCAGTTTGACTGACTACCTATGATGTATCATAGGATTTTTTATCAAATCTCGAATGAACAGGTACGTTTTGTCTTGTTTAGTTTTCAAAGAACTTGTTTACCGCTTCAGAAGCGACTAAATAATCTTATCACATCAAAATTGTTTAAGTCAACAACTTTTTTGTTATTATGTTTTTCGTTTCCTCATCATCAGCGACGTATATTAATTTACCACCATAAAGAATGAAAGTCAATAATATTTTTCATTAAATAATAAACTTTTCAATTACAACTAAAGCCGCTACACCAGGAATGCCTAATAAACCACTAATTCCACTTGTTACAGGATTAATGGTGACATGAAGTCCTAAACTCTCACCAAATAAATTGAGACAAAATAAAAAAAGTGCGCCTGCCACAAATTTAACTCCGATAAGCCCTAACCATTTGAACGGATTCGCTTGAACACCTGACATAAATAGCAGTAATACTGCCAGCAAAATTGAACCAATGACAATAACAGGTTCCATAATCCTCTCATCCCCTCTTCATATGAATAGTACAAGCATATGAGAGGACTATGTAAAATAGACCTGCTACCTCCAGTTGTTTAAACGTAAATTTCTCTTTTTCGCTTCTCTTAGATAGAAAAAGTACTTCGCTTGAGCAAGCTTTAATTCGAATAGAATGTCCGGTGAAGGCTCAACGCTATTTGCGACAAGCTTTTTTTGTCTGTTCCATTCTTCCTTTTGCTTAAAAAGCTGTTGAATTAATTTCTCATCGAATTCTTTTCGAATTGATTTTCTGCGAAGAAAACCCATGTAACGTACTTCTCCTTCCTACATCTCACGTCTGCCTTCTAGAGCCTTAGAAAGTGTGACTTCATCAGCATACTCCAAATCCCCACCCACTGGAAGACCATGAGCAATACGAGAGAGTTTAATTCCTGATGGTTTCAACAATCTAGAGATATACATTGCTGTAGCTTCTCCTTCTATGTTTGGATTGGTTGCAAGAATTACCTCTGTTACTTGGTCGTCTTGCAGTCTTTTTAATAAGTCAGGAATTTTAATATCCTCTGGGCCAATTCCGTCCATAGGCGAAATTGCACCATGAAGCACATGATATAAGCCGTTATATTCCTTCATCTTTTCCATTGCGATCACATCTTTTGGATCCTGTACTACACAGATAACTGATTGATCCCTTCTTGTATCTTCACAAATATAGCAGGGATCCTGATCTGTGATATGGCCGCAAACCGAGCAATATGTTAGATTACGCTTTGCATTCACCAGTGCCTTCGCAAAATCTAAAACGACATCTTCCTGCATACTAAGAACAAAAAAAGCCAGACGGACTGCAGTTTTCGGTCCGATTCCTGGCAATTTCATAAAGCTATCAATCAGCTTTGATATTGGTTCAGGATATTGCATCTTCAGTTATTCCCCCTAGAATAAACCCGGCATGTTCATTCCTTTTGTGAATTTACCCATTGTCTCATTAGTTAGTTCATCAACTTTTTTCAATGCATCATTTGTCGCTGCTAGTACGAGATCTTGAAGCATATCGATATCTTCCGGATCAACCACTTCTTCATTAATTGCAACATCAACCACTTCTTTTTGTCCATTTACTTTTACAGTGACCATACCGCCACCTGCCGTACCTTCTAGTACCTTTTCTGCAAGCTCTTCTTGAGCCTTAGCCATATCTTTTTGCATTTTTTGCATTTGTTTCATCATTTTTTGCATATTTCCCATTCCACCGCGCATAATGAGCACCACTCTCTTTCGTTTTTGTTAATCTTTAATCTCAATCAAATCGGGTCCTACTAATTTTTTTGCTTCCGCAATAAATGGATCCTCTTCAGCGGAAATCGATTGACCATCTGCTTGTTCATCTGGCTGATGATCTCTTAAAAATTCTTCTCTTATTTTACCCCATTGGGAGTCAGGAACGCCAACTAATTCCACTCTTTTTCCTAGCATAGACTCTAGCAAGTGTTCAAGATTGGTTCGAACGCCACTTTTGTCTTCAGCAACCATTTTACAATGTATTTCAAATTTAAATTTTAAAACAAAGGCGTGCGGTGCTGCCGCAACTGGTTCACTATCATTTAAAAGTGCGGCATGAGACACCTTATTTTGTTGTTTTAGCTGGGCAAGAAGTTCTCCCCATTGACTTTTTATTTTTTCTAATTCGGGTCGCTTCGCTTCTTTTAAAATTTCATGAATTCGACCAACAGGTGCACGATAACCATTTTTGTGACTCGTTTGAGGTCTAGGTGCTTCCTTCTGTTCTTGCTGACTTTGAGATTGAGAAACAGATACACGCTCTGTTCTCAGCCTTGACAGTTCCTGCTCCAGCCTGTCTATTTTATCCGTTAATGTTTTTAGATCAGAGCTGTCAGCGGATTGTGACATTCCTACCGTTGACTGACAAAGCTTAACAACTGCTACCTCAAAGAAAATTCTTGGATGATTGGTCCATTTCATCTCTTGCTGACTTTTATTTAGAACTTCAATCGTTTCATAAAGGAACTGAGGTGTAACACGATTGGAGAGCGACACAAACTTTTCGTCAACCTTTACCTTCTCCAGTACTCCCTGAAGATCTGGTGCCGTTTTATAAAGCAGCATGTCTCTGAAATAAAAAATCATGTCCTCTATTAATTTAGTAGCATCTTTCCCTTGTTGGAGCAATTCATTTAATGTGTCTAATGCTAATGCAATATTTTGATCAAAAATGGCTTCAGCAAGCTGACTGATAAAATGCTGAGATACGGAACCTGTAATAAGTAGCGCATCATCAATTGTCAGTTGTTCTCCACTAAATGAAATCGCTTGATCCAGTAAGCTCAATGCGTCCCGCATACCGCCATCTGCTGCACTAGCGATAATTTCAAGTGAACCTTGTTGTACATTTAGACTTTCTGCAGCTACAATTTTCTCCATTCTTCCAACAATATCTTTTGTCGTAATGCGTTTGAAATCAAATCGCTGACAGCGGGATATTATTGTAAGGGGGATTTTATGAGGCTCTGTGGTAGCCAAAATAAATATACAATGAGCAGGCGGTTCCTCTAGCGTTTTAAGGAGGGCATTAAATGCTCCGATGGAGAGCATATGTACCTCATCTATAATATATACCTTATATGTAACCGCTGAAGGAGCAAATTTCACTTTATCACGTATATCTCTAATTTCATCTACCCCGTTATTAGAGGCCGCATCTATTTCAATAACGTCTGAGATTGAACCGGTTGTAATCCCTTTACAGGCATCACACTCATTACACGGTTCACTAACAGGTGATTTTTCGCAGTTAACTGCCTTTGCAAAGATCTTAGCAGCACTCGTTTTACCTGTTCCTCTTGGACCTGAAAATAAGTAGGCATGAGAAAACTTTTTCTGCAAAAGGGCATTTTGCAACGTTTTTGTGACGTGTTCTTGTCCAACAACATCCTCAAAAACTTGAGGCCTGAACACTCGATATAAAGCTTGATAACTCACAAATACGCCCTCCTCCATTTATCATCATTCTCATTATACATGAAGGAACGATCAATTCAAAAGCACACCTTTATTTTCTAATCAGCGAAAAAGATGATTCCACACTATACTTTTTCACTTTTCTCTTTCAAAAAACGGATTTCTCAGCAATTTAAATTCCATCATCAGACTAATAAGAACGTATGTTTCTTTTTGAACTGACGAAAATGTACATCATCCAGAAAAAGTCTTTTTAGCTATTTGTCTAACCAAAGCGTTTAAATTATGCTTTGAACAGAAACAAAAAACTCACCTAGATAAACTAGATGAGTTGCATTTAATATTTATTTACCGTGCACCTTCTGTCGATTCGCTACCCCAAACGTTACTTAAACAGTTAGCTCGGCCCAGGCAACCCTGCGGCACATGAGAGGTTTCACTTAATGCTGCTTCCTTCCGGACCTGACATGGTTCATGAATTCCCATTGCGCAGGACCCAGACGTCAACACCACTTATTTAAGGCAGACCTTGAAGTAAACGAACCTCGAGAAGGGATTCGACCTCGCTAGAGCGGATTGCGAGTACAGGGCACCGCTACCTCCCCGCTTAGCACGGCAAAATGAATATTAAATTGTCAGTGACGCAGACATAAGTATACCTTCTTAGAGCTGAAATTGCAAACGGCAGCCATTCATTTACTTTTCACCTGTTTCTTTTGCTGACGGAGCTTTCGAAAGAATTGACTTAATAACTCACTACATTCTTTTTCTAGTACACCACCAATCACTTCGGACTGATGATTGAACCGATCATCATTTAGCAAATTCATTAAAGTACCTGCACATCCACCTTTGGGATCGTATGCGCCAAACACTACTTTTTTCACTCTTGATAGCACAATAGCTCCTGCACACATTGGGCATGGTTCAAGCGTGACATAAAGAACTGCTTCTTCAAGCCGCCAGCTCCCAGTATGTTTACACGCTTCATCGATTGCAAGCAATTCTGCATGTGCAATTGAACGCTGCTCATTTTCCCTTAAATTATGAGCACGGCTCACAATCTGATCGTCTATCACTAAAACTGCACCAATTGGCACTTCACCTATTTGCTCTGCTTTTAATGCTTCAATAATGGCTTCTTGCATAAACTGTTCATCTTTATTCATAAGCACTGCTCTCTTTTCATGTTTTTTAAAAGGATATTGAGGTTAACATATGACCACAATCTTCTGAAGGGGGTCTTATTTTGTCCAATCATCAAAAGGCACTTCTTATCATCGACATGATTAATAATTTTGATTTTAACATGGGGCATGTTCTGGCTGAAAAAACAAAGCAAATAACCACTAAAATTTTAGCTCTTAAACAGCTCGCTTTCAAGAAGAAATGGCCAATTATATATATCAACGATCACTATGGCATTTGGAAAGCTGATATTCAAGCTGTCATAAAAAAGTGTGAAAATGAAAGAAGCCGCCCAATTTTAGAGAAAATCGCTCCATCAAGCCATGATTACTTCTTAATCAAACCTAAGCATTCCGCTTTCTATGGAACAGCACTGGAGACACTATTAAATGAGCTAGGTGTTCAGGAAATTATTTTAACGGGTATTGCAGGCAACATTTGCGTACTTTTCACTGCAAACGATGCTTATATGCGGGAATTCAATCTGATCGTACCTAAAGATTGTATCGCTTCAAATAACAATAGAGACAACGACTATGCTTTAACAATGATGAAGAACGTTCTTCTTGCAAATATCACTACCGCTAAGGATATCATGAATGAAAATCAAACATGATTTATCTATAACCCTCATAAATTGATAGCAATAACAAAGGGGGCGTTGATCATCCAAATTTATGTTGTCAAAAGAGGAGATACCTTAAGTGAAATTGCATTACGTTTCAAAACAACTGTAAACGAAATCATTCGTACCAACGACATCCAAACACCTAATCAACTTGTCGTTGGACAAACAATTGTCATCCCAATTAGAGGGCAATTTTATGAGGTAAAGCAAAATGACACTCTTTATACAATTGGAAGGAGGTTTCAAATTTCCGTAGAGGAATTGGCTCGTGTGAACAGAATTCAATCTGGAGCTATACTCCCTATACGCTTTTTACTGTATATTCCTGAAAGACCAAAAAGAAATATTCATTCAAATGCCTATATTGAACCACGTGGAAATCAAGTCAGTGAGAATTTAAAGCAGGCAGCTAGAGAAGCTTCGCCATACTTAACACATTTAGGCGTCTTTAGTTTCCAAGCCAAAAGAGACGGAACACTTCGAGAACCGCCATTAGATCAACTACCTCAGATTGCCGCTCAGAGCAGAACGGTTTTAACTATGGCTATTACTAATCTAGAAAATGAAAAATTCAGTGATGAACTTGGGCGTACCCTTTTAACAAATCAAGCTGTCAAAACAACATTTTTAAATGAAATCGTTCGTGTTGCTAGAAAGTATCAATTTAAAGAAATTCATTTTGATTTTGAATACTTACGCCCTGCTGATAAAGATGCCTATATTAAATTTTTAAAAGAAGCTACCTCTCGCCTTCACCGAGAGGGGTGGACAATTTCTGTAGCACTTGCTCCTAAAACAAGTAGTGAACAAAAAGGGAAATGGTACGAAGCCCATGACTATGCAGCTATCGGTCAGATCGTCGATCATGTTGTATTAATGACCTACGAATGGGGGTATAGTGGTGGACCTGCACAAGCAGTTTCTCCAATTGGACCCGTCCGCCAAGTGATTGAATATGCGTTGACTGTCGTGCCAGCCAATAAAATTGTGATGGGACAGAATTTATATGGCTATGATTGGACTCTTCCATTTGTCCCAGGTGGCCCATTCGCCAAAGCAGTCAGTCCTCAACAAGCCATCGCTATTGCTAGAGATCATAATGTATCCATTCTTTACGATGAAACGGCACAAGCACCTTATTTCCGTTATACTGATGCGAATAACAAACAACATGAGGTGTGGTTCGAAGACGCAAGATCTATCCAAGCAAAATTCAATCTCATCAAAGAGCTAAACCTTAACGGCATTGCTTATTGGAAACTAGGCTTATCCTTCCCACAAAATTGGCTCTTATTATCAGATCAATTTAATATTGAAAAAAGAACAACATCGTAATCTATTCACTCTATCTCCTAAAAGGGGTATGGTACAATATACATTGGTTTGACAACTTTACAGATAGAGGAGAACGCCTATGTATCCTGCCCCTTTTATTGCAGTGGAAGGCCCAATTGGAGCCGGAAAAACAACTTTGGCTACAATGCTTGCGAAGGAATTTCAATATTCTTTAGTGAAAGAGATTGTAGAAGAAAATCCATTCTTAAATAAATTTTATGAAGATATGGGACAATGGAGCTTTCAGCTTGAGATGTTCTTTTTATGCAACCGGTTTAAACAGTTGGAATCCATTCAAGAAGAATATGTGAATAAGAAGCAGCCGATTGTTACTGACTATCATGTCTATAAAAATATGATTTTTGCAGAAAGAACATTATCAAAAAAACACATGGAAAAATACAGAAAAATCTATCACTTGCTAACAGATGATCTGCCTAGACCTAATGCCATCATTTATATAAAAGCAAGCCTCCCCACCTTACTTGAAAGAATACAGATGAGAGGGCGCTCTTTTGAAGAAGACATCGATCCAGTTTATTTAAAGAATTTAATTGAAGATTATGAATTGGCCATCGAACATTTAAAACAGACTGACCCAAAGCTCCCTGTCATTACAATTGAGGGGGATGATACAGACTTTGTTTCCTCACAGCAGGATTACCAGCAAATTGTACAGAAGATAAAGGAGCAAGTACTATGACAAATATTGAAATACCAAAGGACGCAGTGATTACAATCGCAGGGACTGTCGGTGTCGGGAAATCGACCATGACTAAATCAATAGCGGACAAGCTAGGATTTCAGACTTCTCTCGAAAAAGTAGATGATAATCCGTATTTAGAGCACTTTTATTCAGATTTTCAAAGATGGAGCTTTCATTTACAGGTCTATTTTCTTGCGGAGCGTTTTAAAGAACAAAAACGAATTTTTGAGTCCGGTGGAGGGTATGTTCAAGATCGATCTATTTATGAAGATACAGGCATTTTTGCTAAAATGCATGCTGACAAAGGCACCATGTCCAAAATAGATTATGAAACGTACACTAGTCTATTTGAGGCAATGGTCATGACACCTTACTTCCCTCATCCTGATGTACTCATTTACTTGCATGGGGACTTAGATCATATTTTACATCGAATTGAAGAGCGCGGAAGAGAGATGGAGATTCAAACAGATCGAACGTATTGGGAGGAAATGTACAATCGATATAGTGAATGGATCGAACAATTTGACTTATGTCCGGTCATCAAAATGAATATTGAAAATTATGATTTACTTCATGATGAAAGTTCGCTTGATCCCATTCTTCATGAGATTGCTTCTGTTATTCAAAAAAGTCGTTCTCGTTCTTAAGACAATAAAAAAACCGCTGCATTTAAAGATGCAGCGGTGCGACAATTTCCAATTTTATGCTTGGGTTTCAATTCAACTTAGGTAATATCAATATGGCGGAGGAAGAGGGATTCGAACCCCCGCGGGCTTTGACACCCCTGTCGGTTTTCAAGACCGATCCCTTCAGCCAGACTTGGGTATTCCTCCGTATCGACAAGGATTAATATATCATATCAAATCATCAGAAGTCAACATCTTTTTGAAAAAAGTTTCATCATTCTATTTAGCCATGTAAGAAATAGTCTAAAAAGTAGCCTAATGGCTACCCCAGTAGGAAGACCTGAGATATTGAGGAGAGAATGAAACATTCGTGAGCACAGGACGCTCGAGATCTGACAATGAATACGAAGGTTTGTCTACACGCTGAAGTAGCCTAATAGGGCTATCCTTAATCTATTGTGAATCTTGTCTGATTTCTTCAATAAAATGGTTCATTTCTTCTTTAAAATCATTTAATGATTCGATGATCTTTGTAAAGTCTGTTACTTGTTTGGCTTGTTCGTTTGTGGAACTACTGATTTGTGAAATATTTTCAGACAACGTTCCAATGCTGTCCTGAATTTCTTTTAAAAATGTATTAATGGTTTCGGCGGCTTCCTTTGAGCCATCTGATAATTTACGCACTTCATCTGCAACGACGGCAAATCCTTTTCCATTTTCGCCTGCTCTTGCCGCTTCAATTGCAGCATTTAGCCCCAGCAAGTTTGTTTGTCTAGCAATACCGCCAATTGTTTTGACTACTTCTTCAATGTTAGCAGACTTCTCTTCCGCTCTTCCTGCCTGCTCACTAATTTCTAAGCTTGTTGCAGCCAGCTCTTGTGAATGAGCAGCAATTTGCTCAATTCCACTTTGCAGCTCTTTCGCTACTTTATTAATATGCTCCATGTAGCCGCTTAATTTCTTTTCACGATGATGTGAAAGAGCAACTAAAAATGTGCCAATCACTTTTCTTTCTTCATCAAAAATCGGGTAACCCTTTACAGCAATTTCATAGCCATATAAAGACTCTGGTAAATGACCTTCGTATTCTTGTCCTCTTAACGTCGTCGCAACGTTCTGGTCTTCAGGATTCAATTTATCCCCTACTTTAATACCAAAATCTACAGTGGTTGACGGATAATAACAAAGCACCCTCTCTGTATCTGTGATGCCGAAAAGGATACTGTCATCTAGAACTTTTCTTATCAAATGAGCCATTTCTACATAATAGTCAAGCCTATTCAAAGTTATTCCTTCTTTCCTAGAGCTTTTAGTTTTTTTATCGGCTTATTTTAGAAAAGCTGTAGAACTTTAGATAAAAAGAATAAGATGCCATGGTGGCATCTTATTTGATTACTTCTTTATTTCCCATATAAGGACGCAGTACTTCAGGAATCATCACAGTACCGTCCTCTTGTTGATAATTCTCTAAAATGGCTGCTACTGTTCTTCCTACCGCTAAACCAGAGCCATTTAATGTGTGTACATGTTCTGGTTTTGCCTTAGGCTCAGGGCGGAAGCGAATGTTAGCCCGTCTTGCTTGGAATGCTTCGAAGTTACTGCAAGAAGAGATCTCACGATATGTGTTCTGACTTGGAATCCATACTTCTATATCGTATTTCTTCGCAGCCGTAAAGCCTAAGTCACCTGTACACATGCTCATGACTCGATATGGCAATTTCAATAATTGAAGCACCTTTTCTGCTTGATTCGTTAGTTTCTCTAATTCTTCATAAGAATCTTCTGGTTTTACAAATTTCACAAGCTCTACCTTGTTGAATTGGTGCTGACGAATGAGTCCGCGTGTATCTCTACCGGCTGACCCAGCTTCTGATCTAAAACAAGCACTGAATGCCGCATAATTGATTGGAAGCTGTTCACCTTCAAGAATTTCGTCGCGGTGCATATTTGTGATTGGCACTTCGGCAGTTGGAATGAGGAAATAATCTTCTTCTCTAATTTTAAATGCATCCTCCTCAAACTTTGGAAGTTGGCCAGTCCCTGTCATGCTTGCTCTGTTGACCATGTAAGGCGGGATGACTTCTGTAAAACCAAATTCATCAACATGCAAATCCAACATAAAGTTATAAAGTGCTCGCTCCAAGCGCGCTCCTAACCCTTTATAAAAGACGAAACGGCTTCCTGTTACTTTTCCTGCACGTTCAAAATCTAAAATATTTAACTCATCTGCTACATCCCAATGCGGTTTTGGTTCAAATGAAAACGCTGGCTGTTCGCCCCACTTTCTCACTTCAATGTTGTCATCTTCTGTTTCACCAATGGGTACAGAGTCATGAGGGATATTCGGAATAGAGAGAAGAATGCTTTGTAGACTTTCTTCCACTGTTCTTAACTCATCATCGAGCTTCTTGATCTCGTCTCCAACCTCACGCATTTCTTTAATAATGTGATCAGCGTCTTTCTTTTCTCTTTTGAGAACTGCCACTTGCTGTGATACTTCATTTCTTCTGCTCTTTAATTCTTCTGTTTTCCCAATCAGTTCTCTTCTTTTTTGATCTAGTTCACCAAACTTATCAAAATCAGTTAAATCTTCGCCTCTGTGGGCTAATTTTTCTTTAATTTGATCAAAGTCAGTGCGCAGTTGTTTAATGTCCAGCATATGTTACACTCCTTTTTTTATCGAAAAATAAAAAGAGCCCTCATCCCATGAAAGGGACGAGAGCTCTCGCGTTGCCACCCTGATTGAAAGCATGAACATGCTTTCCTCTTTCTTCTATAACGGCATCACCGTAAATGCTTACTCCTCGTGTTTCAGCACTTCGCTCAAGGATGGATTCAGAACGCATCTTTCACCGATTCTCACCAACCATCGGCTCTCTGAGAAAGAGGGGCGTCTTACTGTTTCCTGTCAACGCTTTTTCGATCTTTAATTGTGATTTTAATGTACTATAAGTTTTATCTCTTTTCAACCGTTTTATACAGCTAATTTCGTTTTGTATGTCTTCACCATGTCGACGAACAACTGAGTTATCCGATAATCGTCTGTCAGCTCCGGATGAAAAGAACAGCCTAGAATATTCTTTTCCTTTGCCATAACAATCCTGCCGTCATATTCAGCCAAGATCTCCACGCTTTCATCTGCACTGATAATATGCGGTGCTCGGATGAATACGCCTGTAAATGGTGTATCTAATCCTTTGATCTCTAAATCTGCTTCAAAGCTATCCACCTGTCTGCCAAATGAATTACGTGCAACTGATACATTCAACAATCCAAGGTGGGCATCTTCTTGATCTTTTATATGCTTTGCAAGCATAATGAGACCCGCACATGTTCCAAAAATCGGTTTCCCTTGAGCAGCAAATGCTTTGATCGGCTCAATAAATTGGTACGTATCCATGAGTCTTCTCATTGTTGTACTTTCTCCACCAGGAATAATGAGACCGTCAACGGATTCTAGTTCTTCTACTCGTTTGATGATCTTCCCTTCTTCGCCACAGGCTTCAATCGATTGAAGATGCTCTCTCACCGCTCCTTGAAGCCCAAGTACACCAATTGTTAACATATTCTTTTGCGCTCCCTTAATTACCAGCCACGCTCTTGCATACGTTCTTCTGGCAGTAGATTTGAAATGTCAATTCCTTTCATGGCTGTACCCAGCTCTTTAGAAAGTTCTGCAATTAAACGGTAATCTGTGAAATGAGTCGTTGCTTCTACAATGGCTTTTGCAAACTTAGCAGGATTTTCTGATTTAAAAATACCAGATCCGACAAATACGCCATCCGCTCCAAGCTGCATCATTAACGCAGCATCAGCTGGTGTTGCAACACCTCCAGCTGCAAAGTTAACGACTGGTAGCTTGCCGTCCTTTTTAATTTGAAGCAATAATTCATAAGGTGCTCCTAGATTTTTCGCTTCTGTCATGATTTCATCTTCACTCATCGCTGCTACTTTTCGAATCTGAGCATTGACCTTTCTTATATGACGGACAGCTTCTACAATGTTGCCTGTCCCAGGTTCTCCTTTCGTACGCAGCATAGACGCACCTTCAGCAATACGTCGGGTGGCCTCGCCTAGGTCACGACATCCACATACAAAAGGCACAGTATATTCGTTTTTATTTAAATGGAATTCTTCATCTGCAGGCGTTAGCACTTCACTCTCATCAATATAATCGACACCAAGTGCTTCAAGAACACGAGCCTCCACGATATGGCCAATACGGGCTTTTGCCATGACTGGAATCGTTACTGCATTTTGTACTTCTTCTACGATTCTTGGGTCTGCCATACGGGCGACACCGCCTGCAGCACGAATATCAGCTGGTACACGCTCTAATGCCATTACAGCAACCGCACCTGCTTCTTCTGCAATCTTTGCCTGTTCAGCGTTGACGACATCCATGATGACGCCACCCTTTTGCATTTCTGCCATTCCACGTTTTACTCGTTCAGTTCCCTTATTGCTCACTATTGTTGCCTCCCATTTGTTTATTCAATTGCTTCAACATGTCTATCATACAAGTGAAATAGTATAACAATAAAGAGAATAGTATAACAATTCAATCAATCCTTAAAAATGTATAAATCCCACTAAATACAGTGTTCACAGCCTAAAATGACTGGTTATTCTGTTTGATCGTGATTTACATGCTATAATCTATATATAACAATACAAATCAATGTATAACAATTTGCGATGACTGGAGGATTCTCATGCATATTGATATTCATCGGCACTCAGATACATCTCTTTCAAATCAAATCTATGTTTCTATCATTGATCACATTCAATCCGGTTTGCTTCAGCAAGGAGACAAATTGCCAACTGTACGTGATTTAGCTAAGCAATTGAATGTCAGTCTCGTCACTGTAGCAAAGGCGTATACCCGACTTAAAGACGACGGGTATTTAACGGCTGTGCAAGGTAAGGGGACGTTCGTTGATGAATTACAAGAACAAACAGACATGCCGGTTCAATCATCTACCTCTTTCGATTGGCAGCTATCCATCCCGGATTACTTACCACGATCTCAGTTTGCCCAGTATCACTATGTAGAAGAGGCAATTAACCTTTCCTCCTCTATGATTGACCCAGGACTTTTGCCAAATCGGTATTTAGAAAAGGAAATGCAACAAGTTTTAATCCATCATCCTCAAATTATGTCGAAATATGGGGAAATTCAAGGAGACTTACAGCTTCGACAGGTGATTCAGTCCTTTTTAGAGAAGCTGGACGTGCCTTCTACCCCTGAAAATATCCTTGTGACAAGCGGTTCCCAGCAAGGACTTGATTTAGTCGCTAGAACGTTTATCGGTCCTGATGATGTCGTTGTCATGGAAGCCCCCACCTATCCAGGAGCCATTGATGTTTTTATGGGAAGAGGGGCAAGAATTATTACAGTACCAGTTGATCATGAAGGAATGAATATGAAGCAACTTCAAAGTATTTGTGATAAATATAAGCCAAAGCTTATTTATACGATTCCTACCTTTCACAGTCCTACAGGAGCCAGTATGTCGATGAAACGGAGAAAACAGCTCCTGCTATTGGCACAGAGTATTGATTGTCTCATTGTAGAAGATGACCCATATCGGGAGCTTTATTTTGAAAAGAAGCCACCGGCACCGATTAAAAGCCTTGATTATGATGGGCATGTCATTTATTTAAGAGGATTAAGTAAAACGCTTGCTCCGGGTTGCAGAATCGGGATTATTACAGCGTCAGGTTCGATATTTAATCGTTTATTAGCTGCGAAGGCCAATAATGATTTGGGGAGTCCCCTTCTTACACAAAAGGCTATTTTGCCATTTCTGACATCGAAGAAAATGATTGATCATACGAAGAAATTAAGAACGGCCTTAAAGGTGAGACGAGATTTAATGATTGATGTTTTGACACAACACGCACCGAAGGATGTGAAATGGCAAGTTCCACAAGGCGGGCTCAATTTGTGGTTAAGCTTTCCTTATTGGGTGGATACCCGTGCGTTATTACATGAAGCCCGTAAACAGCAAATCACTTTCCTGCCAGGCTCTGTCTGCTATCCTGGGGAGCCAAAGCAAAATTACATTCGTCTCAGCTTTTCTTATGTGAATGAAAAGGCCCTGATTGAAGGTATGCAAAAATTATGTAGCATTTTTCAGCAAAGCTTGTCAGCCCCTCAAAATCAAAAACAATCCCTTTTCTTTTGACGACAAAAAACTGCTCTCACTAATAGAGAGCAGTTCAGTTTGTTGCCAAAGGGGGTTTCTTTTACCCTTTGGCATCTTTTCAAGGAAAACCCAAGCTACTTATGCGGAGCGAACGGAACATTCGTGAGCACTAGCCCACAGATCTGACAACAAATGCGAGGGTTTGTCTACACACTGAGCAGCTTTTTTAGAACCAACCTTTTACTGTATCTACAATGCCGCCCCATATGCCAGCGAAGAATCCGCCTACACCGCGCATTGCAAGAATAAACCAGTTTGCTTTTTCGTCGCTTGTTTTTGTCACAAGCTCAACACCTGATTGGTCTTTATTGAGATAACCATAGTCTTTCTCAGCACCGGAATAAGAAGTCGTTAGCATCCCAACCTTCGTTCCTTTTTTAATAGGAGCTTCTAGTTTCTTTTTCTCTAAATTTACTTTTGCTTTATAACTCTTTTCGTCGCCATTTTTCACAGGAACAGAAAATGCTTCTTTCGTCACGACCGCTACTTCTTTATCTTTTCCTTTATCAACTTCGATGTTTTCATGTCCCTTGACTTGCTGTCCTTTTTTGTACATTTGTTTCATCGTAAAGTTTTTAAAAGCATAGTCGAACAATTTTTTCGCAACGTCGAAACGAGCTGTATGAAGATTTCCTTTTGCATTTAGGATGACGGCAATGACGCGCATATCACCTCGTTTTGCTGTGCCCGTGAAACTAGAACCGGCTGATTCAGTAGAGCCTGTTTTTAGACCATCTACTCCTTCATATTCTTTCACAAGTCCTTTTAACATGAAGTTCCAGTTTGGCATATCCATTTCATCGTCTGTGCCTTCTCTGAACTTTGCCTTAGCAATACTTGCTGTTTCAAGAATTTCTGGATAGTCTTTGATGAGATGCTGTGCAAGCAATGCCATATCTTTAGCAGAAACTTGACTTTCTTCATCAGGACCTGTACCCTTCGGCTGTTTGCCATGTAAATCTTTATTTTCTAATCCAGTAGCATTGACGAATTTGTAATTTGTTAAACCTAGTTCTTTCGCCTTTGCATTCATTTTTTCAACAAACTTAGATTCTGATCCAGCGATCACCTCAGCCAGACCTATCGCTGCAGCATTTGCTGAATAAATAGCAGTGGCTTGATAAAGCTCTTTGACTGTGTATGAGCCATCTTTTCTTAGAGGAACATTTGATAAACTACGATCTTGGGAAATTTCGTATACATAATCATCTGGCGTATACGTTTGATCCCATTTCACTTTGCCTTCAGAAATTGCCTCTAACAATAGATACTCGGTCATCATCTTTGCCATACTCGCAATAGGGAGTCTTTGTTCTGCGTTTTTGCTATAAAGAATTTTTCCTGTAGAAGCTTCAATAAGGATGGCCGCTTTCGCATTCACATTGATAGGATCTTCAGCCGCTTTGGCTTTAGACATTGGTGCAAACGCTGTAACAATCAATGTCAGTGTAAGGATAGCGACCATAAGCTGTTTCAACATCTTGCTGTTCAATCGTCATACCTCCGTATTCATCATTTTTCGACGTTTTTTTCATATATATTTAATCCACAAGGGCTTATTTCAACACAACAGTATAAATTTTATCACAATAAAGACAAAAAAAATAGACAGAGTCTTAGACCCTGTCAAATGTAATTTGATTGTCACAATTTATCAAGAAATTGTGTAGTTTGGTGATTCTTTTGTAATTTGTACATCATGTGGATGACTCTCACGAAGACCTGCACCCGTCATGCGAATAAACTGCGCTTCCTCTCTAAGTGTGCGTAAGTCTTTTGTACCACAATAACCCATACCAGAACGAACACCACCAACAAGTTGGTAAACTGTATCAACAACTGGTCCTTTGTATGGTGTACGTCCTTCAATACCTTCTGGAACGAATTTTTTATTATCTTCTTGGAAATAACGATCTTTACTTCCTTTTTCCATAGCAGCAACAGAACCCATACCGCGATAAACTTTAAAACGTCTACCTTGATATATTTCTGTTTCTCCTGGGCTTTCTGAAGTACCAGCTAACAGGCTTCCTAGCATAACGGCATGTCCACCTGCTGCTAGTGCTTTGACAATATCACCTGAATATTTAATCCCACCATCTGCAATAATAGCCTTACCATGCTTTCTTGCTTCTGTTGCACAATCATAAATAGCTGTAATTTGTGGTACGCCTACACCTGCCACTACACGTGTTGTACAGATAGATCCTGGTCCAATACCAACTTTGACAATGTCTGCACCTGCTTCAATCAATGCTTTTGTTGCTTCTGCTGTTGCAACATTTCCAGCAATGATGTTCAGCGTTGGATACGTTTCACGGATTTTCGCTACAGTGTTTAGTACACCTTGAGAATGACCATGTGCTGTATCAATAACAATGACATCAACATTTGCTTCTACTAGTTTTTTCACTCGAATGAGTGTATCGCCAGTGACGCCAACTGCGGCACCGACAATTAAACGACCATGTGCATCTTTAGAGGAGTTAGGGAATTCAATCACTTTTTCAATATCTTTAATTGTAATAAGACCTTTTAGAGTTCCTTCGTCATCTACAAGAGGTAACTTTTCAATTTTGTATTGCTGTAGAATTTTTTCAGCTTCTTCTAATGTTGTACCAACAGAAGCAGTGACAAGTTCCTCTTTTGTCATAACGTCACTAATTTTCATTGAATAATCCGAAATAAAACGAAGGTCACGGTTCGTAATAATACCAACAAGCTTTTGATCTTCTTCGTTGTCTACAATCGGTACACCCGAAATGCGATATTTCCCCATTAAATGCTCTGCATCAAATACTTGATGCTCTGGTGTTAAGAAGAATGGATTTGTAATAACGCCACGTTCTGAGCGTTTTACTTTATCTACTTGTTCTGCTTGCTGTTCAATTGACATGTTCTTATGAATGATACCAAGACCACCTTGACGAGCCATAGCAATCGCCATTTGTGATTCCGTTACAGTATCCATTCCTGCACTAATAATTGGAATGTTTAGTTTTAATGTGCTTGTTAACTCAACAGATAAATCGACATCACGCGGAAGCACTTCAGACTTTGCTGGAACAAGCAGAACATCATCAAATGTCAAACCTTCTTTCGAAAATTTACTTTCCCACATTAGTAAATCCCCCTCTTTTCGGCAAAATATTATATGTAGATTATCAACTAGGAAACAGCATGTCAAGGAAGCAACAAACAGTTGCAATTTTTAGAAAATATGAAGAGAGTAGAGGTAGAAAATGAAAAGTTCAGGATGGAAGGATTTAAAACGTTTTTACTCACTTGAAACCTCCCAAAAGTTTCTAAATCAACAGTATCAAAAACGAGATATATCAGATTCAAACCAACATGCTTATAAAAACTGCGAGAGATTCATTTACTTTCTAAAACATGGTCATACGTTCTATGAACAAGCCGCCATTGCACCATTAGAACTTAAACCTATTTTATTATTTTATGGGATGACCCAGTTACTGAAAGCATGTTTGCTGACAGTCGATCCTCATTACCCTTCTCAAACTTCAGTCTTAGCCCATGGCGTGACGACAAGAAAAAGAAAGAAACAGCATTATCGCTTTAGTGAAGATGAAGTAAAAATCCAAAGGAATGGACTTTGTATGCATGTGTTGAAGCACTTATTTCATTTAAACGGTCTTGAAGATGAACGCTTCACAATGATCAATCTCCTTTCTAAAATACCTGAAATGAGTCATGTCCTTCAGTTTCAAAAGCAGCCTTCGACGTTAGTCAAAATTGAGAAAGCCAATGGAATGATGATTCAAGATCATATTCCACTTCTTTATAACATGTCACCTGAACGCTTTATAGAGTACTTTGAGTTCCATACAAATTGGAAGTTTAAAAATAGAGAGGCCAAGATACTGACTTTTGATGCATGTCTAGAAGAAAACCCTGCATTTGCCACTCATCTTCATTATGATTTAGAAACGGATCAATGGTTCATTCCATCAACAAGAGATGCCTTTTTAGGTATTCCTGAGATTATCAGCCATTACTTGCTGATGTATAACCTTAGCATGATTGCTCGTTATGAAACAGAATGGTGGTACGAGTTGCTCTCTCAATACATTAGTGATGATTATGTCATGATTGAGCGCTATATGGAGATTGCAGAAGAGAAGTTCCCTTCTTATATCATGATGCTGTTAGAAGAAAACACAAAAAAGACCAGTTCCGAATGGAACTGATCTTTAGACAAGCTTGGCGGCGTCCTACTCTCACAGGGGGAGACCCCCAACTACCATCGGCGCTGAAGAGCTTAACTTCCGTGTTCGGTATGGGAACGGGTGTGACCTCTTCGCTATCGCCACCAAACCTGATGGAGAGAATGTTCTCTCAAAACTAGATAACAATGTTCATGCTTCACATTAGAATATAGGTTAAGTCCTCGATCGATTAGTATCTGTCAGCTCCACGTGTCACCACGCTTCCACCTCAGACCTATCAACCTGATCATCTTTCAGGGATCTTACTTCCTTGCGGAATGGGAAATCTCATCTTGAGGGGGGCTTCATGCTTAGATGCTTTCAGCACTTATCCCGTCCGCACATAGCTACCCAGCGATGCCCTTGGCAGAACAACTGGTACACCAGCGGTGCGTCCATCCCGGTCCTCTCGTACTAAGGACAGCTCCTCTCAAATTTCCTGCGCCCGCGACGGATAGGGACCGAACTGTCTCACGACGTTCTGAACCCAGCTCGCGTACCGCTTTAATGGGCGAACAGCCCAACCCTTGGGACCGACTACAGCCCCAGGATGCGATGAGCCGACATCGAGGTGCCAAACCTCCCCGTCGATGTGGACTCTTGGGGGAGATAAGCCTGTTATCCCCGGGGTAGCTTTTATCCGTTGAGCGATGGCCCTTCCATGCGGAACCACCGGATCACTAAGCCCGACTTTCGTCCCTGCTCGACTTGTAGGTCTCGCAGTCAAGCTCCCTTGTGCCTTTACACTCTGCGAATGATTTCCAACCATTCTGAGGGAACCTTTGGGCGCCTCCGTTACATTTTAGGAGGCGACCGCCCCAGTCAAACTGCCCGCCTGACACTGTCTCCCTGCCCGTTAAGGGCAGCGGGTTAGAAGGTCAATACAGCCAGGGTAGTATCCCACCGATGCCTCCACCGAAGCTGGCGCTCCGGTTTCCAAGGCTCCTACCTATCCTGTACAAGCTGTACCAACATTCAATATCAGGCTGCAGTAAAGCTCCACGGGGTCTTTCCGTCCTGTCGCGGGTAACCTGCATCTTCACAGGTACTATAATTTCACCGAGTCTCTCGTTGAGACAGTGCCCAGATCGTTGCGCCTTTCGTGCGGGTCGGAACTTACCCGACAAGGAATTTCGCTACCTTAGGACCGTTATAGTTACGGCCGCCGTTTACTGGGGCTTCAATTCGCACCTTCGCTTACGCTAAGCGCTCCTCTTAACCTTCCAGCACCGGGCAGGCGTCAGCCCCTATACTTCGCCTTACGGCTTCGCAGAGACCTGTGTTTTTGCTAAACAGTCGCCTGGGCCTATTCACTGCGGCTTCTCGGGGCTTTAACACCCTAAGAAGCACCCCTTCTCCCGAAGTTACGGGGTCATTTTGCCGAGTTCCTTAACGAGAGTTCTCTCGATCACCTTAGGATTCTCTCCTCGCCTACCTGTGTCGGTTTGCGGTACGGGCACCTCTCACCTCGCTAGAGGCTTTTCTTGGCAGTGTGGAATCAGGAACTTCGCTACTAAATTTCGCTCGCCATCACAGCTCAGCCTTTTCGGGAAACGGATTTGCCTATTTCCCAGCCTAACTGCTTGGACGCGGATATCCATTACCGCGCTTACCCTATCCTCCTGCGTCCCCCCATTGCTCAAATGGTGAGGAGGTGGTACAGGAATATCAACCTGTTGTCCATCGCCTACGCCTTTCGGCCTCGGCTTAGGTCCCGACTGACCCTGAGCGGACGAGCCTTCCTCAGGAAACCTTAGGCATTCGGTGGACGGGATTCTCACCCGTCTTTCGCTACTCATACCGGCATTCTCACTTCTAAGCGCTCCACCAGTCCTTCCGGTCTGGCTTCTCTGCCCTTAGAACGCTCTCCTACCACTGTTCGTTAGAACAGTCCGCAGCTTCGGTGATACGTTTAGCCCCGGTACATTTTCGGCGCAGAGTCACTCGACCAGTGAGCTATTACGCACTCTTTAAATGGTGGCTGCTTCTAAGCCAACATCCTGGTTGTCTAAGCAACTCCACATCCTTTTCCACTTAACGTATACTTTGGGACCTTAGCTGGCGGTCTGGGCTGTTTCCCTTTCGACTACGGATCTTATCACTCGCAGTCTGACTCCCAAGGATAAGTCATCGGCATTCGGAGTTTGACTGAATTCGGTAACCCGGTAGGGGCCCCTAGTCCAATCAGTGCTCTACCTCCGAGACTCTTACCTTGAGGCTAGCCCTAAAGCTATTTCGGAGAGAACCAGCTATCTCCAGGTTCGATTGGCATTTCACCCCTACCCACACCTCATCCCCGCACTTTTCAACGTGCGTGGGTTCGGGCCTCCATTCAGTGTTACCTGAACTTCACCCTGGACATGGGTAGATCACCTGGTTTCGGGTCTACGACCACGTACTCTTGCGCCCTATTCAGACTCGCTTTCGCTGCGGCTCCGCATCTTCTGCTTAACCTTGCACGGGATCGTAACTCGCCGGTTCATTCTACAAAAGGCACGCCATCACCCGTTAACGGGCTCTGACTACTTGTAGGCACACGGTTTCAGGATCTATTTCACTCCCCTTCCGGGGTGCTTTTCACCTTTCCCTCACGGTACTGGTTCACTATCGGTCACTAGGGAGTATTTAGCCTTGGGAGATGGTCCTCCCGGATTCCGACGGAATTTCACGTGTTCCGCCGTACTCAGGATCCACTCTGGAGAGAATGACATTTCAGTTACAGGGCTGTTACCTTCTCTGGCGGGCCTTTCCAGACCTCTTCGCTTATATCATTCCTTTGTAACTCCGTATAGAGTGTCCTACAACCCCAAGAGGCAAGCCTCTTGGTTTGGGCTGTTCCCGTTTCGCTCGCCGCTACTTAGGGAATCGCATTTGCTTTCTCTTCCTCCGGGTACTTAGATGTTTCAGTTCCCCGGGTATGCCTTCTCATACTCTATGTATTCAAGTATGGATACTACTCCATTACGAGCAGTGGGTTTCCCCATTCGGAAATCTCCGGATCAATGCTTGCTTACAGCTCCCCGAAGCATATCGGTGTTCGTCCCGTCCTTCATCGGCTCCTAGTGCCAAGGCATCCACCGTGCGCCCTTTCTAACTTAACCATTTCTTACTTTAGAAAGAATCACTTTGTGTGATACACTTTGCATTCAATGTGAATGTATTACTTATTGTTATCTAGTTTTCAAAGAACACGTTGGTGGAGCCTAGCGGGATCGAACCGCTGACCTCCTGCGTGCAAGGCAGGCGCTCTCCCAGCTGAGCTAAGGCCCCGATATATAGAGAAGATGGTGGGCCTGAGTGGACTCGAACCACCGACCTCACGCTTATCAGGCGTGCGCTCTAACCAGCTGAGCTACAGGCCCATCTTTCATATCGAAGATATGATGTTGTAGGATCTTTTGCAAGTTCCTTCAAAACTAAACAAGACCAAAACGCACACTGCTCCATATATCCTTAGAAAGGAGGTGATCCAGCCGCACCTTCCGATACGGCTACCTTGTTACGACTTCACCCCAATCATCTGCCCCACCTTCGGCGGCTGGCTCCATAAAGGTTACCTCACCGACTTCGGGTGTTGCAAACTCTCGTGGTGTGACGGGCGGTGTGTACAAGGCCCGGGAACGTATTCACCGCGGCATGCTGATCCGCGATTACTAGCGATTCCAGCTTCACGCAGTCGAGTTGCAGACTGCGATCCGAACTGAGAACAGATTTGTGGGATTCGCTCAACCTTGCGGTCTCGCAGCCCTTTGTTCTGTCCATTGTAGCACGTGTGTAGCCCAGGTCATAAGGGGCATGATGATTTGACGTCATCCCCACCTTCCTCCGGTTTGTCACCGGCAGTCACCTTAGAGTGCCCAACTGAATGCTGGCAACTAAGATCAAGGGTTGCGCTCGTTGCGGGACTTAACCCAACATCTCACGACACGAGCTGACGACAACCATGCACCACCTGTCTCTCTGTCCCCGAAGGGAAAGCCCTATCTCTAGGGTTGTCAGAGGATGTCAAGACCTGGTAAGGTTCTTCGCGTTGCTTCGAATTAAACCACATGCTCCACCGCTTGTGCGGGCCCCCGTCAATTCCTTTGAGTTTCAGTCTTGCGACCGTACTCCCCAGGCGGAGTGCTTAATGCGTTAGCTGCAGCACTAAGGGGCGGAAACCCCCTAACACTTAGCACTCATCGTTTACGGCGTGGACTACCAGGGTATCTAATCCTGTTCGCTCCCCACGCTTTCGCTCCTCAGCGTCAGTTACAGACCAGAGAGTCGCCTTCGCCACTGGTGTTCCTCCACATCTCTACGCATTTCACCGCTACACGTGGAATTCCACTCTCCTCTTCTGCACTCAAGTTCCCCAGTTTCCAATGACCTTCCCCGGTTGAGCCGGGGGCTTTCACATCAGACTTAAGAAACCGCCTGCGAGCCCTTTACGCCCAATAATTCCGGACAACGCTTGCCACCTACGTATTACCGCGGCTGCTGGCACGTAGTTAGCCGTGGCTTTCTGGTTAGGTACCGTCATGGTACGAGCAGTGACTCTCGTACTTGTTCTTCCCTAACAACAGAGCTTTACGATCCGAAAACCTTCTTCACTCACGCGGCGTTGCTCCGTCAGACTTTCGTCCATTGCGGAAGATTCCCTACTGCTGCCTCCCGTAGGAGTCTGGGCCGTGTCTCAGTCCCAGTGTGGCCGATCACCCTCTCAGGTCGGCTACGCATCGTCGCCTTGGTGAGCCATTACCTCACCAACTAGCTAATGCGCCGCGGGTCCATCTGTAAGTGACAGCCGAAACCGTCTTTCATCCTTGAACCATGCGGTTCAAGGAACTATCCCGTATTAGCTCCGGTTTCCCGGAGTTATCCCAGTCTTACAGGCAGGTTACCCACGTGTTACTCACCCGTCCGCCGCTAACTTCCAGGAGCAAGCTCCCTTCTGTTCGCTCGACTTGCATGTATTAGGCACGCCGCCAGCGTTCGTCCTGAGCCAGGATCAAACTCTCCGAAGTATGCAGGATGCATATCACACATGCGTTGCTACACAATGTAACTTAGCATGTAATCATTCTCCTGCCTCGTCAGTTTGACTGACTACCTATGATGTATCATAGGATTTTTTATCAAATCTCGAATGAACAGGTACGTTTTGTCTTGTTTAGTTTTCAAAGAACTTGTTGGTCACTCTCTCAAAGCGACCACTTAAATATATCATATTTTTCTATCAACAGTCAATATTTTTCTCAAAAAAATAATTTGTTTTTTAAGAAGTTTTGCTGTGAAAGAGATGAAAAATAGGAGCCTCAATTTGCTCCTTTGAAAGATTAACATATATCTATGAAAAAAGCATTATAAAATTCAAAAAAAGTGGTGTTTTTTCAAAAATAATAAAGCCGGCTCGTGACCGGCTTTATTTTCACTCAGATTGCTCTTGATCTGCTTGAGAATCTTCTTCTATATTTTCATCATCATCTTCTGATTTTTCTACTAATGCTACCGTTGCGACATGCTCGTCATCATTTAGACGGATCAGACGTACACCTTGAGTGACTCGACCTGTTGTGGAGATATCTGAAACGGCCATTCGAATGATAACACCGCTCCCTGTAATAATCATCAGATCTTCTTCAACTTCAGCATTGGTCGCCTTCACTGCGACAAGCTGACCATTGTTATCGGTGATCTTACATGTTTTGAGACCTTTACCTCCACGGCTTTGTACACGATATTCTTTTTCAGGCGTCAATTTACCATAGCCTTTTTCGGTAACGATCAATACGTTAGCATTTGGTTCAAGGATTTCCATTCCAACGACAATGTCACCTTCAGAAAGTGTAATCCCTTTTACTCCAGCTGCCGTACGCCCCATTTCTCGGACGTCAGTCTCATGGAAACGAATTAACATGCCTTTTTTCGTTCCAATGATAATTTGTTTTTGTCCATTCGTTAAACGAACTGCCATCAGTTCATCTTCATCACGAAGACTCAGTGCAATGAGACCATTGTTTCGAATGTTTGCAAATTGAGACAATGACGTTCGTTTAGATACACCGTGTCTCGTTGTAAAGAAGAGATAAGAATCTTCATCGAATTCACTGACTGGAATAATAGCGTTAATCCATTCTCCTTTTTCTACTTCAAGAAGGTTGATGATCGGAATCCCTTTTGCAGTCCTTCCGAATTCAGGAATCTCATATCCTTTGGCACGATATACCTTCCCTTTATTAGAGAAAAAGAGAATTGTATCATGGGTGGACGTCGAGATCAACTGTTCAACGAAATCATCCTCGTTGGTCCCCATCCCTTGAACGCCTTTGCCGCCTCTTTTTTGACTGCGGTATGTAGAAGAAGGGAGACGCTTGATATAACCATTATGAGTTAGTGTAATGACAATGTTCTCAACAGGAATCAAGTCTTCATCTTCAATCGTTTCAATACCTGCTGTTACGATTTCAGTTCGTCGGGTATCATTGTAGCGTTCTTTGATTTCTGTTAATTCTTCTCTAATGATCTCAAGAACTTTCTCATTATCTGCTAAAATGGCTTTCAATTCAGCAATCAAGTCGACAAGTCCTTTATATTCATCTTCTATCTTTTCTCTTTCCAAGCCTGTGAGACGCTGGAGTCGCATATCGAGGATAGCTTGTGCTTGTTTTTCAGTCAAGCTATAGTTTTCCATTAAACCATTTCTCGCAATTTCAGCAGTTTGAGAATTTCTAATTAAAGAGATGACTTCATCTAGGTGATCAAGTGCAATTCTCAAGCCTTCTAAAATATGAGCTCTTGCTTCTGCTTTACGCAGCTCATACGCCGTTCTTCGGCGAATGATCACTTTCTGATGCTCAAGATAGTATTCAAGACATTGTTTCAGTGATAAGACCTTCGGTTGTCCATCAACAAGCGCCAATAAATTGATACCAAATGAGGTTTGAAGTGCCGTCTGTTTATAAAGGTTGTTTAATAAAACATGGACATTCGCATCTCTTCTCAGCTCTATGACAATACGCATACCATTACGATCTGATTCATCACGCAAATCTGTAATGCCATCAATCTTTTTATCACGTACAAGATCAGCAATTTTTTCAATCAAACGGGCTTTGTTAACTTGGTACGGAATTTCATTGATAACAATGCGCTGTTTACCGCTAGATGTTTCCTCAATGGTCGATTTCGCTCGTACCGTAATAGAACCGCGCCCTGTTTCATACGCTTTCCGAATTCCACTTCGACCAATGATTTGTCCAGCAGTTGGGAAATCTGGGCCTGGGATGATATCCATTAGCTCCTGTGTTGTTATCTCTGGGTTTTCACTGATAGCCAATACCCCATCAATCACTTCACCTATTTGATGCGGTGGAATATTTGTCGCCATTCCTACAGCAATTCCTGTCGCTCCATTGACCAATAGGTTTGGAAATCTTGCAGGCATAACGATTGGCTCTCTCTCACTGCCATCGTAGTTATCTTGATAATCAATGGTATCCTTTGTGATATCACGAAGGATTTCCATTGAAATCTTAGATAGCCGTGCTTCGGTATAACGCATAGCCGCAGCTCCGTCTCCATCGACTGAACCAAAGTTCCCGTGTCCATCAACTAACATATAGCGATAGTTAAAATCTTGCGCCATACGAACCATTGCTTCGTATACTGCACTATCACCGTGAGGGTGGTACTTACCGATAACTTCTCCGACAATACGTGCAGATTTCTTAAATGGCTTATCGCTTGTCATACCAAGGTCATTCATCGCATACAAAATTCTTCGATGTACTGGCTTCAATCCATCTCGTACATCTGGTAATGCACGCGAAACAATAACACTCATTGCATAATCTAAAAAGGATGTACGCATTTCTTGACTGATATTTACTTCGCGTACATTTGGTGTATGTTGTTCACTCACTATAAAGAACCTCCCTTTACGTATCACATGAAATAAATTATGTGGGAGTAAAATATGTATTTATCTTCACAAGACTATTCTCCATTATATCAATAATCTTGGCTTTATACACATTTATTTACGAGAAAATCAGCGAAACGTGGCAAACCAGGAAATTAGTTTCACAGTCATAATTCTTGAAAAACAACCTTATTCCAAACAAGAAATAAGGTTGTTCTTCAAGCCTGTCTTAAATATCAAGGTTTTTCACGTATTGCGCATTTTCTTCGATAAAGTTTCGTCTCGGCTCTACTTTATCTCCCATCAGCATTTCAAATGTCTCATCAGCATCGATCGCATCTTCAAGCGTTACTTGAAGAAGTGTTCTCGCCTCAGGGTCCATTGTTGTTTCCCAAAGCTGAGTAGCGTTCATCTCTCCAAGCCCTTTATAGCGCTGAAGCCCAGGTTTCGGCGTCTGAGGCAGTGTCTTTAATAGCTCATCTAGCTGTTTGTCGTTATACACATACTCCACACGTTTTCCTTGTTGCACTTTATATAAAGGCGGCTGTGCAATATACACATAACCATTTTCGATAATTTCACGCATATAGCGATAAAAGAATGTTAAGAGCAGCGTCCGAATATGGGCACCATCAACATCAGCATCTGTCATAATCACAACTTTGTGATAGCGAGCTTTCTCTAAAGTGAAGTCTTCACCAATTCCAGTCCCTAACGCTGTAATCATAGAGCGTACTTCATTGTTAGATAAAATTTTATCTAGTCGTGCTTTTTCAACGTTTAGGATTTTTCCTCTTAAAGGTAAAATCGCTTGGAAGTGACGATCACGTCCTTGCTTCGCAGATCCACCCGCAGAATCTCCCTCTACGATATAGAGCTCAGAGATAGATGGATCTTTAGAAGAACAGTCAGCCAGTTTTCCAGGTAAGCTAGAGACTTCCAGCGCACTTTTACGTCTTGTTAGCTCACGTGCCTTCTTGGCAGCCATTCTTGCACGAGCTGCCATAAGTCCCTTTTCAACAATTTTCTTCGCAGAATCAGGATTCTCCAGTAGGAATTTTTCAAGTGCTTCTGAGAAAAGAGAGTCTGTAATCGTTCTTGCTTCTGAGTTCCCAAGCTTTGTCTTCGTTTGACCTTCGAATTGAGGGTTTGGATGTTTAATCGAGATAATCGCTGTTAAGCCTTCTCGCACATCTTCACCGCTCAAATTCGAGTCTCCATCTTTGAACACGCCATTTTTACGAGCGTAATCATTGATAACGCGAGTAAGACCTGTTTTGAAGCCGGCTTCGTGTGCCCCGCCTTCGTATGTGTTGATATTGTTTGCGAAGGAATAAATATTGCTTGTATAGGAAGTGTTATACTGTAAAGCCACTTCTACAGTAATCCCGTCTTTTTCACCTTCGATATAAACAGGTTCTTCATGAACCACTTCTTTCGAGCGATTTAAATGTTCAACATAGCTCTTGATTCCGCCTTCGTAGCAATATTCATTTTTCCGCTCCTGGCCTTCACGCAAGTCTTCAATGATGATTTTAACACCTTTTGTTAAGAAGGCTAACTCACGCACACGATTGGCAAGTGTGTCGTAATCAAATTCAATGGTTTCAGTAAAAATTTCGGGATCTGGTACAAAATGAGTTGTTGTACCTGTCTTATCCGTTTCACCAATGACCTTTAAATCTGCAACTGGAACCCCGCGTTTGAATTGCTGATAATGAATTTTTCCATCACGATAAACTGTGACATCTAAGGTTGTAGATAAAGCATTTACAACAGATGCACCCACACCATGCAGACCGCCAGATACTTTGTAACCGCTGCCGTCAAACTTACCGCCAGCGTGAAGAACAGTCATAATCACTTCTACCGCAGGACGTCCCATTTTTTCATGAATCCCAACAGGAATACCGCGTCCGTTATCTTTCACTGTAATGCTATTGTCTTTTTCAATTTGCACCGTAATTTCTGTACAATACCCAGCTAGTGCTTCATCAATACTGTTGTCCACGATTTCCCATACAAGATGGTGAAGGCCTTTTGCATTGGTTGCCCCAATGTACATTCCTGGACGTTTTCTAACAGCTTCTAGTCCTTCGAGCACCTGTATCTGATTTTCATCATAAATATTATGTTGCTGTTCCATTGCCACGTACATTCACCTACACTTTTCTTAAACGATATTTATATGAATTGAACTTTTAGACTTCAATTTCAATTACAAACGAAGCACGTTTTTTGAGCGTGCTTGAGGAAAGAGGAGAGTAATAAATCGATTCAGTTGTGACGACAATGGATTTGGGCGTCCCTTGTGACAACGAAATGATTTGTTCCTTTTGTTTTTGAAGAAATTCTTCTACAACAGAAGATGATCTCATTTTGTAATCAACAATTGCAACAATCTCTCGTGTGGACACAACACAATCATCACCTAAATGAATATACAAGACTCACACCTCATTTATCAGTCAATTACATTTCCACTGGCTACTCTGAAAATTTCCGCTTCTTTCAGTGTGGCGTGATCAATTCCCTCAACACTTGTTGTGGTGACGAAGGTCTGTACACGTCCCTGAATCGTATGGAGCAAATGAGACTGTCTGTAATCATCAAGTTCAGATAGTACATCATCGAGAAGAAGAATCGGGTATTCGCCAATTTCCTCATGAATCAGATCAATTTCTGCAAGTTTTAGCGAAAGGGCTGTTGTTCTTTGCTGCCCTTGAGATCCATATGTCTGAACATCTCGACCATTCACAAAAAAAAGAAGGTCATCTCTGTGAGGTCCCCACAGTGTCACTCCTCTGTCTATTTCTCTGTCTCTTAGTTTCTGAAACGACTCTTCATAGCTATTCTTTATGTTCGACAAGTCTGACGCTTCTGATACCTCTATAGCCGTGTGGTATTGGAGGGTGAGTGTCTCTAACTCTCTAGAAATCCCCAAATGCAATGGCTGCGCCCATTTTTCAAGCTGTTTCGTAAAGGTAAGTCGTCTTTTGACAACTTTCGCTGCCGCATCTATCAGCTGCTCTGTTAAAACCTCCAGCATCGCTTGATCCGTCTGCTTTCTTGTTTGCAATTGTTTCAAGTAATGATTTCGCTGAGAAAGGATTTTCTGATAGAGCGATAAATCATGCAAGTAGACTGCAGAGACTTGTCCAATCTCCATGTCGAGAAATCTCCTGCGGATCTGCGGACTGCCCTTCACAAGGCTCAAATCCTCCGGTGCAAACATGATGGTGTTTAATGCTCCAACATAATGACTGAGTTTCTGTTGTTCAATGTGATTGATCTTTCCCTTTTTCCCTTTTTTGGAGATCACGAGCTGCATGGGGAGTGGACCATTTTTCTTGATGACTCTACCTTCTATTTTAGCATAGTCTTGGTCCCATCGGATAAGTTCTTTATCATTTGACGTACGATGAGATTTTGCCATCGACAATACATAGATCGCTTCCATCAAGTTCGTTTTACCTTGAGCGTTCTCACCGATCATGACATTGACTTTATTGTCGAATTGAAGTTCGGTGTGTTCATAGTTTCGGTAGGAAGTTAACGCCAGACTTTGAATGTACATGTATTGTCACCCGTTTCTAATTCACAACTTGAAATGTGCCATAGCCTTCAATCGTGACAACATCCCCTGGGTATAATTTGCGTCCCCTTCTATTATCTGGCTCTTGATTAATGATCACCTCATGTTCACTTAAAAACCATTTTGCCATTCCCCCAGATTGGATGACTTCGGCTAATTTCAAAAACTGCCCTAATGTAATCATTTCTGTTTCAATGGTTATAAGATTAGGCATTTTATCGACCTCTTTCAATATCACTAATATCTAATTGTACTAAAAAACAAGACAAGAAGGAAAGGGGGAAAGCGAACTGGGATAAAAGAAAGCATGGATAACGAGAAGAAAAGCTGCTGTGCAGTCACACAGCAGCAGGTTTGGGTCAAATTAATACGTTCTCACTGGAAGGATCAATTGCAAGATTGAATCATCATTTGGCGTGCGTAAAAGAAATGGTCTCATTGCACCAGTGAAGCTTACATGAATATCTGTTCCCTCTAATACTTTTAAGGCATCCAGCATATACTTCGGACTAAAGGAAATTTTTAGATCTTCTCCCTCAATTTTATCCGCTTGTACCGTTTCAACAACTTTACCAATTTCAGGTGAATTAGAAGAGATTTCAAGACTTTGAGCAGGATCTGCAGAAAGCTTCACGACGTTATTACGTCCTTCTCTCGCTAAAAGTGATGCACGATCAATGGCTTGTAAAAAATCTTTCGTGTTCACAATCACATCTGTTTTGCTTTCTTGCGGGATCAAACGTGCCGTATCAGGATAATTGCCATCAAGCAATCTTGAGAAAAACAAGACGTTTTGTGCTTTAAAGAGAATTTGTGTCTCAGTAATAACGATGTTCACAAGATCTTGTCCATCATCAAGAATTTTACTTAACTCTGTTAAACTTTTTCCAGGAATGACCACATTGTATGATTTTTCTTCGTTTATATCTAACTTCGCTTTTCTTAAAGCAAGACGGTGACTATCAGTTGCGGTGCATATTAATTCACCTTTTTCAACCTTCCAGTTTACACCTGTCAAGATAGGGCGTGTTTCTGAGGTGGACACTGCAAAAACGGTTTGGCGAATTAAGTTTTTTAGTAGATCTGTTGGAATCTGAAACGCATGATGCTCTTCAATTTGCGGCAAATGTGGATATTCCTCTGCATCTAAGCCATTTAAATGAAATTCTGCTGAACCAGAACGAATACTCGTCAAATGGTTTTGTTCTACTTCAATTTCCACTGTAGACATTGGTAGCTTTTTAACGATTTCGCTAAAGAAGCGAGCCTGCAACACAATACTTCCTGGGCGATCAATTGTAATCACTTCTAAATCTCCATCTCTTTGAGAAATAAAGGATTCAATTGAGATGTCAGAATCACTCCCTGTAAAAGATACCCCTTCATCAGATGCGACAATCTTAATCCCTGTCAGAATTGGAATAGTGGTCCTAGAGGAGACAGCCTTTAATACATCCTGGACACTTTCAACAAGGCGATCTTTTTGAATCGTGAATTTCATAGTGGTCCTCCTAAATTTTCGTCATGACATTGATATATATTTATTTAATATAAAATCGTAGAAGTAATAGTAGGGCCTGTGAGTATGTGGATAAGTCGGTAAAAAGAAAGGAAAGACAGTCTATCCACATGTGGATAGACTGTGCATGACCCTGCTGAAGTTATTCACATTTTCCCATACTATCATATCAGTTTGTTTATTTTAATTGTTCTTTAATTTCTTTCACATGCTGCTGAAGCTGTTCATCTTCAACAATTAACTTTGAAATTTTCTCATGTGCATGAATGACAGTCGTATGATCACGTCCGCCAAATTCCTCTCCGATTTTTGGTAGAGAGGAATCTGTCATTTCTCTAGAGAGATACATGGCAATTTGTCTTGGATAAGCAACTGATTTTGTACGTTTCTTTGCTTTGAAATCTTCTAATCTAATATTAAATTGCTGCCCTACAATTCTTTGAATATCTTTAATCGTGATCATCCTTGGTTTTGACGAAGGAATGATATCTTTTAGGGCTTCAGCTGCTAAATCAGCATTGATGTCTTTATTAATTAAAGATGAATAAGCTACTACACGAATTAAAGCACCCTCCAGTTCACGAATGTTGCTGTCAATTTGATTAGCAATATAAAGCATCACTTCATTCGGTATATCTAAGCCTTCTGCCTTTGCCTTTTTTCGTAAGATGGCAATCCGCGTTTCTAAATCTGGCGGGGTAATGTCTGTAATTAAGCCCCATTCAAAACGAGAGCGCAATCTGTCTTCAAGTGTCGGAATTTCTTTCGGCGGCCGATCACTAGAAATGACGATTTGCTTACTTTCTTCGTGAAGTGTGTTAAATGTATGGAAAAACTCTTCTTGAGTTTGTTCTTTTCCTGCTAAAAATTGAATATCATCTATCAAAAGCACATCTACATTCCGATAGCGATTACGGAAATCGACAGCTTTGTTGTCTCGGATTGAGTTGATAAATTCGTTTGTGAATTTTTCAGATGAAAGGTAGACCACCTTTGCAGATGGATTATGGTCAATGACGTAATGACCAATTGCATGCATTAAGTGGGTTTTTCCTAAACCAACTCCCCCATAAATAAAGAGCGGATTATATGCTTTTGCTGGTGCTTCAGCCACTGCAAGTGAAGCTGCATGAGCAAAACGGTTTCCTGAACCAATCACAAATGTGTCAAATGTATATTTTGGATTCAGCATATTTTGTGGAATTTCAACGGGTTCTTCTTTAGGCATTTTTTTGATAGGAGACTTCGGCATTGCTTCCTCTTCGTCCTGATTTTGAGGAATAATAAACTTGATGCTGAGCTCTTCACCTGTCAGTTCATAGATGGTATCTGCAATTAAGTGAAGATACCTTGACTCCAGCCAGTCTCTAGCAAATTCATTAGGTGCAGTAATTGTAAGCGTATCTCCTTGAAGAGAATGGGCTTTTGTCGATTTCATCCATGTTTCAAAGCTAGGTTTGCTCAATTTTGTCTCTATTTTTTGGAGTGCTTTGTTCCACAGATCCAAAATATTTTCCATAAGGTCTCTCCCCCCTCCTTTTCTGTTTAAAATGACCAAGGTCAAACTGTTATAGAACACGAAAAAAAGAAAATGTCATCACCATTTGTACACATACTTTGTTGAAAACAATTAATATAGTAGAAAAACGTCTTTTCGACAAATCACACAAGCTGTGGATAAAAAATTCAACAGGCTGTGTAATAACTTTCCACAGGTTATCCACAGATTGTGGATAACATAAATGAGTGGGATAAGTAATTAAGAGTTAAAACACAAATATAATATCAAAATAAACAAGATGGTGCAATGGGTGTCGCAAACTTATCCACACACTTTACATCCTGTTGAAAAATAATTATCCACATCAGTTATTTGTGTGAAAAAAATGTCGATAATGGATGTGGATAGTCTAAATATGCCGGAAAAATATCCACACCTTTGTTTTAAAAGATTTTTTGATGAAAAAAGAGAATCATCATAATGAAATCTGAAAAAGAAGGTTTCTTCACTTGATAACTTGTGTTATGCTTATAAGGTTGATAATAAGGATTTTATCAGTGATATTGACAATTGATGGGTTACACAAATATAATGAGTTAGACTGTCTTAAACAGCTATTCCTCAGGGAGGTGTCATAAATGAAAAGAACGTTTCAACCAAATAACCGTAAGCGTAGTAAAGTTCATGGCTTCCGCAGCCGTATGAGTTCTAAAAACGGACGTCTAGTTTTAAAGCGACGCCGCAGCAAAGGTAGAAAAAAATTATCAGCTTAGGCCACTGAATAATGTCAGTGGTCTTTTTTACATAAAATCGTAAATGGACTGTCAGTTTTTATCGGAGTGGAAGAAAACATGAAGAAGCGAAACAGGCTAAAAAAAAATGAAGAGTTCCAAAAAGTTTTCAAAGAAGGTCAATCAATGGCAAATCGTCAATTTGTCTTTTACCAACTGGGGCAACCAAATCAAGATGAGCTTCGTCTAGGGCTGTCTGTTAGCAAGAAGATTGGTAATGCAGTGATAAGAAATCGAATCAAACGGCTGATCCGTCAAGTGTTTTTAGAGGAGCGTCATAAGTTAAAGCAAGAGAAAGACTATATTGTCATTGCACGAAAACCAGCGAGGGAATTGACCTATGAGGAAACAAAAAAGTCTCTCCAACATTTATTTAGAAAATCTGCCGCTTATAAACAACAACCGAAGAAGTCTTCGTAATAGAAACTGTCGTTGAATCAATTTTTAAAAACGCTTCCTTCATATAATGAATTAAATTGAAACCAACACTTGATCAAGAAAAGATGTTACCATACTGATTAGGTGAGTTACTTTTATAATCAATTCCAACTTAAATAAAGTTTGTAGTAATGGGAGGAATTTTGTTGAAAAGGCGATTATTACTGATATTTAGCTTAATTGGTGTGTTGGTTCTATTGGCAGGGTGTACACAAATCAATGAACCGATTACATCAGATAGTAAGGGATTTTGGAATTCTTATATTGTTTACCCGCTATCACAATTAATCACGTACATGGCAGATTTAACTGGTGAAAACTACGGTATCGCGATTATTATCGTCACAATTTTAATTCGTTTACTCATTTTGCCATTAATGATTAAACAGTTAAGAAGTACAAAAGCGATGCAGGCATTGCAGCCAGAATTGAAGAAATTACGTGAAAAATATAGCTCGAAAGATCAAAAAACGCAGCAGCAGCTCCAACAGGAAACAATGGCTCTTTTTCAAAAGAATGGTGTAAATCCATTAGCAGGTTGTTTCCCAATTTTGATTCAAATGCCAATTTTAATAGGTTTCTACCATGCCATTATGAGAACAGCTGAAATTAAAAAGCATACGTTCTTATGGTTTGACTTAGGCAGCCCAGATCCATTATTCCTATTACCAATTATTGCGGGTGTTGCGACTTTCGTTCAGCAAAAGCTTATGATGGCTGGAAATCCTTCGGACAATCCTCAGATGGCAATCATGCTTTGGGTGATGCCGATTATGATTGTTGTATTTGCAATTAGTTTCCCAGCTGCACTTTCTTTGTACTGGGTTGTAGGTAACATTTTCATGATCATTCAAACATTAGTGATCAGAACACCTCAAGTGCAAGTTGATACAAAAGAAAAAGCTGGCGGGAGTAAAAAATGAAGGAAATAACTGCTGTCGGTCGTACAATCGAAGAAGCAGTAGATTCCGGACTTAAACAAATTCAGCTACTAAAAGAAGAAGTAGATATAACGATAGTAGATGAAGGAAATAAAGGGTTTTTAGGGTTATTTGGTAAAAGGCAAGCTGTTGTGAAACTAGTAGAAAAGCTAGATGCTCTAAAATTAGCCACACAGTATTTAGAAAATATTGTTAAATCTATTGATCCTAAGGCGAAAATCATTTCCAATAAGGAACCGAAAAAGATTTCTTTCCACGTTGATGGAGATAAAACGTCGTTAATGATTGGAAAAAGAGGACAAACATTGTACGCTTTAGAAACATTGACACAGTTAGTGTTTAATCGTTATTCCGATCAGTATCATCATATTACAATTGATATTGGAGATTATAGGAAAAAACGCCAAGAGGCACTTGAACAATATGCCATCAAGACGGCAAATCGTGTTTTAAAAACGAAGAAAAAAGTTCATCTGGAGCCTATGCCTTCAAATGAGCGAAAAGTCATTCATGATACGATTGCTTCGTTCTCCAAAAATCTTGCTACTGCATCGGAAGATACAGGAAGCAAACGTCATGTCGTTGTGTCTTATAAAAAATAGCAAAAAGACTAAGGTTCAGCAAAGCTGGATTTTAGTCTTTTTTTATTGAAAAAAATCTCTTTTAATAGAAGATGTATACTTCATTTCCATAAAGTTAGAGTGTTTTTTGTATTAAAAATGTTATTTTTACCATTTGGCAAAGGTATGAGGGCGTTTAAATTTCTTTCGTTTAGGTGTAAGATGTGAAGATAAGTTGAGAACGTCGTTATTCACATGTGGATAAGTTAAGTGTTAAAATAGACGGGGTGTAAAACTGTGGATAATTAGAGTAGAGATACTTTCGCTTCTTATTCATTTATGGTATCTTTAAATTTTGGATTAAGCGGTTTTGATGTAGAAATGGACAATGCCCATTTTATGAGATAAAAGACTGTCAATTTAACAAAGAAAGAGGTGAAGGAGCGGTGGATACAATTGCAGCAATTTCTACACCTATGGGTGAAGGAGCAATTGCGATTATTCGTTTAAGTGGGCCTGATGCGGTACAAATTGCTGATCGGATGTACAAAGGACCTAAGGAGAAAAAACTTGTTTCAGTGGAATCTCATACCATTCATTATGGTCATATTGTTGATCGGGGCACTGATCAAGTGATAGAAGAGGTCATGGTTTCCATTTTAAGAGCACCAAAAACATTTACGAGAGAAGACGTTGTTGAAATTAACTGCCATGGCGGAATTGTGACGGTAAATAAAGTATTACAGCTTGCTTTAAGAGAAGGAGCTAGATTAGCGGAGCCAGGTGAGTTTACAAAACGTGCTTTCTTAAATGGAAGAATCGATCTTTCTCAGGCAGAAGCGGTAATGGATTTGATTCGTGCAAAGACAGATCGTGCGATGAATGTGGCTATTAACCAAATGGAGGGGCGTCTCTCTGGGTTAATTAAACGACTTCGAGGCGAAATTTTGGAAACATTGGCACATGTTGAAGTGAATATTGACTATCCTGAGTATGACGATGTTGAGGAAATGACACATCGAGTCTTAGTTGAAAAAGCGACATCTGTGAAAAAGGAAATTGAATCGCTGTTAACGACCTCACAGCAGGGGAAAATTTTACGTGAGGGCTTATCCACTGTCATTATCGGAAGACCGAATGTTGGAAAGTCTTCCTTGCTAAATAGTCTTGTACAAGAAACAAAGGCTATTGTCACCGATATCCCTGGAACAACGAGGGATGTCATTGAGGAGTATGTGAATGTAAGAGGTGTACCTCTTCGTTTAGTAGACACTGCGGGTATACGCGAGACTGAAGACATTGTCGAGCGTATAGGGGTTGAACGATCAAGACAGGTCTTAAAAGAAGCAGACCTGATTTTACTTGTGCTTAATTATAGTGAAGAATTATCTGAGGAAGATATAAAGCTTTTTGAAGCTGTCTCAGGGATGGATATCATCGTGATTGTGAATAAGACAGATCTTGAGCCTAAGCTTGATCTAGAAAAGGTTAAGCAGCTTGCAAAGGGCCGACCTGTGGTCACAACATCACTATTACAAGAAAAAGGGATTGATGAGCTTGAAATGGCGATTCAATCACTTTTCTTTACTGGTTCGATTGAAAGCGGAGATTTGACTTATGTTAGTAATACAAGACATATAGCTCTTCTTCAACAAGCAAAACAATCAATCGAGGATGCTCTTAAAGGGATTGAAATGGATGTACCGATTGATATTGTTCAAATCGATTTAACGCGCTGCTGGGAGCAGCTAGGCGAAATTATTGGAGATGCTGTTCATGAAAGCTTAATTGATCAGTTATTCTCGCAATTCTGTTTAGGAAAGTAAAAGGGAGGAACAAAAGAAATGGGTTATGAAGCTGGCCAATATGATGTAATTGTCGTCGGTGCTGGTCATGCTGGTGTTGAGGCTGCTCTTGCTTCGGCAAGACAAGGGGCTAAAACACTTGTTTTGACAATCAACCTCGATATGGTTGCCTTTATGCCGTGTAATCCGTCCATAGGTGGTCCTGCTAAAGGGATTGTCGTCAGAGAAATTGATGCACTAGGCGGAGAAATGGCTCGAAATATAGATAAAACGCATATTCAAATGCGTATGCTGAATACCGGAAAAGGGCCTGCAGTACGAGCTTTAAGAGCACAGGCAGACAAATTTCAATATCAACATGAAATGAAAAAAACAATGGAAAATGAACCCAACCTGACAATGCTGCAAGGTATGGTTGATCAATTAATTGTAGAAGATGATAAGTGTAAAGGCGTCGTGACGCAAACAGGTGCATATTATCGTGCGAAATCAGTTGTCTTAACGACAGGTACTTTCTTGAAAGGGCGTATTATTTTAGGAGATCTTTCTTATTCAAGTGGCCCTAACAATCAACAGCCATCTATTAAATTATCGGATCATCTAGCGGAATTAGGATTCGATTTAGTTCGTTTTAAAACGGGGACACCACCTAGAGTCAATAGCCATTCTATTGATTATAGTAAAACAGAAATTCAACCAGGAGATGATGTACCACGGGCGTTTTCTTATGAAACGGTAGAATATATTACAGATCAATTGCCATGTTGGTTAACGTACACGAGTTTAGAGACACATCAAATTATTGATGAGAATCTTCACCGTTCTCCAATGTATTCAGGTATGATAAAAGGAACTGGTCCAAGATATTGCCCATCCATCGAAGATAAGGTGGTTCGTTTTAATGATAAGCCGAGACATCAAATTTTCTTAGAACCAGAAGGTCGTAATACGCAAGAAGTTTATGTACAAGGCTTGTCTACAAGTCTTCCAGAGGACGTACAGCAACGTATGCTTTCAACTATCCCAGGACTTGAAAAGGTTCAAATGATGCGAGCGGGCTATGCAATCGAGTATGATGCAATTGTGCCGACACAGCTTTGGCCAACGCTTGAGACGAAGAAAATTTCTGGTTTATATACAGCGGGTCAGATTAATGGAACATCTGGTTATGAGGAAGCAGCAGGTCAAGGAATTATGGCAGGAATAAATGCAGGAAGAAAAGCACTTGGTAAAGAAGAAGTCATTTTGAGTCGATCTGATGCGTATATCGGTGTTCTGATCGATGACCTTGTGACAAAAGGGACAAATGAACCTTACCGTTTGCTGACATCTCGTGCGGAGTATCGTCTGCTTTTACGCCATGACAATGCTGATCTTAGATTAACTGAACTTGGATATCAAATTGGATTAATTTCTGAAGAGAGATACCAAGCATTTAAACAGAAAAAACAAGCCATTGAAGCAGAGAAAAAGCGTTTATATTCTGTGATCATTAAGCCTACAGCAGAAACACAAGAATATATTTGTTCACTTGGAGGAAGTGAGCTGAAAGACGGCATTCGGGCAAGTGATCTGTTGAAACGCCCGGAAATGAATTATGAATCTGTTGCAAGATTAGCTCCTGCAGAGACATCACTTGCTTCTGATGTTTGTGAGCAAGTAGAGATTCAAATTAAATACGAAGGTTATATTGAAAAGTCGCTCCAACAAGTTGAAAAACTGAAAAAAATGGAGAATAAAAAGATACCGGATCGAATTGATTATGATGCCATCAAAGGGATTGCAACTGAAGCGAAACAAAAGTTAAAAGAAGTCCGACCGCTTTCTGTTGCACAGGCTTCTCGTATTTCGGGCGTTAACCCTGCTGACATTTCTATTCTTCTAGTGTATTTGGAGCAGGGACGTATTGCGAAGATAGCAGAGTAGAAAGGATGTCGGCATGAACATTGAACAATTTACAGCAGCACTAGAGGAGAAAGGGATATCTCTTACTCCGGTGCAGCTTGAACAATTTGAAAATTACTTCCATATGCTTGTAGAATGGAATGAAAAGATGAATTTAACGTCCATTACAGAAAAGGAAGAAGTGTATTTAAAACATTTTTATGATTCGATTTCGGCAGCATTTTTTATTGACTTTCAAAATGTGAAAACGGTTTGTGATATTGGAGCTGGAGCTGGTTTCCCGAGCATTCCACTTAAAATTTGTTTCCCTCATCTACATGTGACCATTGTAGATTCTCTTCAGAAACGAATTACGTTTTTAAATGAGCTAGCAAAAAGGTTAAACATACAAGATATTACCTTTTATCATGATCGTGCGGAGACCTTTGGTCAACGTAAGGATAAGCGTGAGAGTTATGAGCTTGTCACTGCTAGAGCCGTTGCGCGTTTATCTGTCTTGAGTGAACTGTGCCTGCCTCTTGTGAAAAAACAAGGATTGTTTGTCGCATTGAAAGCATCTGCAGCAGATGAAGAGATGCAAGCGGGTAAAAAGGCAGTAAATGTCCTCGGAGGAGAGATTGTTGAAAAGCATTCCTTTGTTCTTCCTTTAGAAGAAAGCGAACGGAACATCATTGTCATTGAAAAGAAAAAGCAAACACCAAAAAAATATCCTAGAAAACCAGGGACACCTAATAAATCACCAATAGAGGGTTGATCATGTAAAAGGTCGGTTTTTCTTCAATATTTATGATTTTACAGAAGGAAAGAACATGAGAAAATAGAATTATAAAAAGGTAGTTTTTAAAGGTGGTGTAGGTTCATGAAGCATTCACTCTCACGCTTCTTCGGGCTTGGTGACAAAGAACATCCTGAGCGTGAAACCGAATTAGAGGCAGAGATTGCAGAGCATGATACATTAAAGGAAGAGATACAGGAGCTCCCGGTCGACACAATTATGCCTAACCGTTTTCAGCCACGCACCATTTTTTCAGAAGAAAAGATTCAAGAGCTGGCCACGACTATTCATACCCACGGCATTATTCAACCTATTGTTGTCAGACCAACAGAAGAAGAAGGAAAATATGAACTGATCGCCGGCGAAAGACGTTGGAGAGCAGTACAAACTCTTCAATGGGAGAAAATCCCCGCTATTATTAAAGATTTTACTGATACGGAAACGGCATCTGTTGCTTTGATTGAAAATTTGCAAAGAGAAGAGCTGTCTGCTATTGAAGAAGCTCATGCTTATGCACGTCTTTTAGAGCTCCATGATTTAACGCAAGAAGCTCTTGCTCAGCGTTTAGGCAAGGGACAATCGACTGTTGCAAACAAATTAAGACTTTTAAAATTGCCTGAAGAGGTACAACAAGCCATTCTGGAGAAGAAGATATCTGAAAGGCATGCCCGATCGCTTGTGCCTTTGAAACATCCAGAATTACAAGTCGCGCTATTGCAGGAAATCATCGAAAAGCAGTTGAATGTGAAACAAACGGAAGAGCGTGTAGTGAAGATGCTTGAACAAAAAACAGATCGCAAACCGAAGCCAAAACGGAAGGCGTTTAGTCGAGATACAAGAATTGCGATGAATACCATTCGCCAGTCTCTCCATATGGTAGAAGACAGCGGGCTTAAAATAAATACCGAAGAAGAAGAATTTGAGGATTATATCCAATTAACCATTCGGATTCCTAAATAGAAGAAAGCTGATGAGCACCACTCGTCAGCTTTTTTTGTATATATTTACGATATAAATTACAATATTTACTTATTATATATTAATTGGTAAAATATGAATTTAATTAGTAGAAAGGAGGTGACATTAAAAAATGAAAAAGACGACTTTTGCTATTATATGCTATTTACTACTCTCTTTTTCTCTTTTTTCAAATGAACCGGTATTATTTGCTGTGAGTGGTTCAACGAGTGAAAAGGTTCACTCAGGTGATGAAACAATTACGAAGGAAGAACTGGCAGTCCTCAAGAAACAAGGGATGATTGCTAATGATGTGACAATTCATCAATTAACTCAAGATGATGTGTCTAAAGATGATTCAATAGACATGATCGCATCTGATGATGATTTGAAGGATTATGGCTTGCGACAAAATCAACAGAATCAAATGGTCTCTGATGAAAAGCCGCATACGGTCATTCACCTTTTGGGAAAGCCGTATCCTGGTACTGATATTATGCCTAAAAAAGGAGATATATTGGTGACAAGCACTGGTGCTCTTAATGGTTTAATTGGTCATGCAGGTATTGTCATTAATGAGAAGAACTATGCCTCAATTCCTGGCTTTAAACAGCATCCTATTATTGATTCAATCCAAAGCTGGTTTCGTCATAGTGCAAATACGAAGGTGATTCGGATTAACCAAAAGGATAAGGCAGATCTGGCAGGAGATTGGGCGCATAATTATGTGAAAACAAATCCAAAAGCTCGGTATTCCATTACGATGTCTATTCAATCATTGAATCCCACGTATTGTTCAAAGATTGTTTGGCAAGCCTACGCCAAAACAGGTGATGCTGTTGGACATGCGACATTTACAATTAAAGCGCCTTATGGATTTCTTAAAAAGAGAAGCTACAAGACGGTGACACCTAAAATCATTGTCAATGAAGGTCGAAAAATTGGTGGATTAAATTTCTAATATTCATCCCTCACTCCAGTGTAGTGAGGGGTTTTTTTATGTACGTTTTATGATGATATTCTCTATTATTAGAAAAAAGATATATTAGTATACTTTTTGTATATTCACCTTGCATGAAGAAACAAAAAAAGCAAACGTTTCATACTTTTTTTGATAGAATAGAAAGTAAGAATGAATGAGAAATTTGTTAAGTTGAAAGTAGGTGACATCGTGGGAAAAATCATAGCAATTACCAATCAGAAGGGTGGCGTTGGGAAGACGACAACTTCTGTTAATTTAGGTGCTTGTTTAGCATACATAGGAAAAAGAGTGTTATTAGTTGACATTGATCCGCAGGGCAATGCCACGAGTGGTATTGGAATTGAGAAGGCTGACGTTGAGAAATGTGTATACGATATTTTAGTTGACGATGCAGATGTGCTTGATGTGATTAAGACGACAGAGGTTGAAAATCTTGATGTCATTCCTGCGACGATACAGCTTGCAGGGGCTGAAATTGAGCTGGTGCCAACCATTTCACGCGAGGTGCGATTGAAGAGGGCACTTGAATCTGTGAAACAAAATTATGATTATATGATTATTGACTGCCCGCCATCACTCGGATTACTGACGATTAATGCGCTAACTGCATCCGATTCTGTTTTAATACCGGTTCAGTGTGAATACTATGCGCTTGAAGGATTGAGTCAATTATTAAACACGGTTCGTCTCGTGCAGAAGCATTTAAATACCGATCTTGCCATTGAAGGTGTTCTTTTGACGATGCTTGATGCAAGAACAAATCTTGGGATACAAGTCATTGAAGAAGTGAAGAAATACTTTAGAGATAAAGTCTATCAGACAGTGATTCCGAGAAATGTAAGACTCAGCGAAGCACCTAGTCATGGAAAGCCTATTATCTTGTATGATCCGCGTTCAAGAGGTGCAGATGTCTATTTAGACTTAGCAAAGGAAGTGGATGCGAATGGCTAAAGGTCTTGGAAAGGGGATTAATGCACTTTTTAACAATATAGAGTCGAATGAAGAAACGGTTGAAGAAATAAAATTAAAGGATTTGCGTCCTAACCCGTATCAGCCAAGGAAAACATTTGATGATGATGCGTTAGCTGATCTCAAGGCATCAATTAAGCAACACGGCGTTTTACAGCCAATCATCGTTAGAAAGTCGATTAAGGGATATGACATTGTTGCCGGTGAGCGCCGTTTTAGAGCAGCAGAACAAGCTGGTCTTACAACGATACCTGCTATTGTAAGAGAATTTTCAGAAACACTGATGAGAGAAATCGCTCTTTTAGAAAACTTGCAACGTGAGGATTTATCTCCACTAGAGGAAGCAGAGGCCTATGCTTCTTTGCTAAATCATTTAGGCGTTACACAAGAAGAATTAGCAAAGAGATTAGGAAAGAGCAGACCGCATATTGCCAATCATCTCCGTCTTCTGACCTTACCAGATGAGGTACAACAACTCATTGCTGATGGAACTTTATCGATGGGGCATGGCCGGACATTGCTTAGCTTGAAAAATAAGAAGAAGTTAGCACCTTTGGTGAAGAAAATCGTGGATGAAGGATTAAATGTACGTCAGGTGGAGAAACTTGTACAGCAGTTAAACGAAAATGTTCCACGTGAAACAAAGAAAAAAGAAGCACCAAAGGATCGAGTATTGAAAGAAAAAGAGTCTTTCTTACAAAATTACTTTGGTACTTCGGTTACAATTAAGAAACAGAAGAAAAAAGGAAAAATCGAGATTGAATTTCTTTCAAACGAAGATTTAGAACGAATTCTTGAATTGCTTTCAACAAGAGAAGCATCAGAGTGACCATCTTTATACGAGATGGTCTTTTTTTATAATTTACCGGTGATACTTTGAATGGTTGGAAAGAGTAATCGATTTTTTTCTCTCGTCCAGTCCATTTGATCAATGTCATATAAACTTTCAGAAAGTGTGTTTGCCATGGACATTACAAGATGGAGGCGTGTGTTTTGCAGAACGAAGTATTCCATGAAACCACTCACATTGACGATGCCATTAATATGAATATCTCCTACTTCTGGTAGCTCCTTTTGTACGCCAGCTCCGGGCTTTAACGGCCCATCCCCAATTTGGAAAGAACCTACACTTTTGACTCTGCCTAAACAAGCATCAACAGCTACAATAAATGGATGTTTAAGTGCCTTTTCGATTTCAGAAAGTCTCTCTTTTAAATTCACTGCATGTACTGGATCAGAGAGTGTTCCGTATACGTGAAGCTTTTTTAAATTTAGGCTAGAAAGTTTTGATCCAACAAGTGGACCTAGAGAGTCGCCTGTTGAGCGATCTGTTCCAATACAAACGATAGCAACGGGTCTGTTTCCTGCTTTCTGTAGATGCGAGAATAAAATACTTTTAAGCTGCTCAATGGCGTTTGTATCCGTATGGGACACGTATTCTTTCACCCTATTTTTTAAAAAAAGACCGTTCTTGCTATTCATAGGTCTCACTTCCTTGTCATAGTAGTTAGTATCAGTATACGGAAACAAGCTTAATTCTATACCTATGAGGTGATGATTGTGTGGAAGGCTGGTTCAAGGTGGACGCTTTTAATTTTAGGAAGCTTAATAGGGGCGGGATATGCTTCCGGTCAAGAAATTTGGCAGTTTTTTGGCATTGAAAGCGGACTAGCCATTCTACTGTTTACACTCATATTTATGTTATCTACCTATGTAGTGCTGAAAATTAGTTATGAGGTGCGTGCCGATCACTTTGTGCCTGTGTTGGAGCGGCTTGTGGGTCCATGGCTGGCTAAGGTGTATGACATTTTAATCGTTCTTTATTTGTTCACGACGACTACTGTTATGATTGCCGGCGGTGGGGTTACACTTGAGATGTATCATGTTCCATTTTGGATTGGAATTGGTGCGTTTTGTCTCTTTTCATTTATCATTTTTTTCTGGGATGTGAAAGGGCTCTTATCTGTGAATGCTTTCATTATACCAATTTTGGTTGCGGGGCTCATCTATGCATTTGTTTTTTATTATATGAATCATGAGCATATGTGGAGGATTGATTTCGGACAACAATATAATTGGCCTGCCAGTATCGTCTTTGCTTCTTTGAATATCTTATCCGTTGTAGCAGTCCTGTCTTCTGTCGGGAAGGAAATGAAAGGGCTTGGAGAAGCAAAGGTTGCGAGTATATTAAGCGGTCTAGTTTTTGGTGTCATTTCTTATGTCTATAATGAAATACTTATTGATATCTCTGGGAGCCTTGAAGCAGATGGAATTCCATTGTTTACAGTATTAGAGGGGGCTCCTACGTCATTGTTTGTGTTTATGACAGTGGTTCTTTGTCTAGCCATTTATACAACGACAGCAGCAGGGTTGTTTGGGTTATCCAGTCGGATGCTTTCTTTAGTACCGTTGCCTCGCTGGTTGATCGTGTTTGTTTTGCTTCTTTTCATGGCGCCTTTGACATCACTTGGATTTGCTGATTTGATTGCCTTTTTATATCCGATCTATAGTTTGTTAAATCTGTATTTACTCGTATGTTTAATGTTGTATCCGATATTAAGCAAAAAGATTTTCTTTCGGTGAAAATACTATATTGATAAAATATAATAAGCACAAACTCTTATTAAGAGATGTGCTTATTTCAATCGAATTGAATCAATGGTGTCTTTGATATCGTCATATACAGGTATCTGCTGAAGCCGATGTAAGCGCTCCTCTAGTTCGGCGACGGCTTGTCCTTTTAAATATTGGGACAGGTGCTGTTTGACGATTGTGGTTTGGTTGATCATATCTTCAGTTTTGGACATCTGGCACTCCAAGTGCATGCGCACGTTTGCTAATTCGTCATGAAGCCGCAATTTCAGCAGGCGTTTAAGGTCTTTTCGCTGACCTTCTCTTCGCATAGCTTGAATGGCTGCTATCTCTTCTGGAGACTGAGATTGCGTCTGAGGCGCAGATTGATTTTCAAACACAGACATTGATCGGCGAGCACTCACATTTTGCATGAAACGCTGTGCGTCACTAGGCGGTTTATTTTGATTGATCAAGTGTCGGCGACTCCTTTCTTAATGAATTCCCATCTGCACTGCAAGGTGCTTATCTGCTTTGACATAATCATCCCCCATTGTGTACATATGTCTTGAGAGGGTTGAAAGCTCTTGTTCATAGTCTCTAAGGGTGTACAGGGCATTCAGTTGTTTTTCATGAGAATAGAAGGATGGGTGGTTTTGCTCCATTCGGATTTCCTCTAAAAGTGCTTCCACATCACTATGATTTAATAAATCATAGTGACCAAAGCCGACGAGTCCTTTGAGCTCTTGTTTCACGTGATGGACAGCGTCTTTTACACTTTCATCTATTCCGTCAATTTTCTCAAATATGGATTGTACTTCGTGTTCGATAATACTTTGTAGGTCATAGGATGAATTTTTCAGTAAATGGGATTTTATGATAATTTCAAGACCTTTTTGTGCATATGCACGACCTGTGTGAATTTCTTGTAGTAGCATGGCTGTAAAATTTGTATTGTGTTCAAGCTGTTCTTCTAGAATACGGGCAGCACCATTCGAATGAAATGAATAATCATTTACTTTGAAATTTCCTGAAACAAGTGCTAGAAATGTATTTGTATCAAACGACTCGTTCCATTCGATATTCATTGCAGCAAAAGCTGATTTTAAAAAGGTGTCTATTTCTTTTTGTTTGTATTTTACTATTTCTTGAACCGAGCCTTGTTGACGAGTCGGTACAGCATACTTTACTTGTCCAATACCATGATCAAGACGATTGAGTAAACCAACATAATGGTTGGGTTGAATATATTCAGTTAGGATATGCATGTATTTTCCTTGCATGGCCTTTTGCTGAATAGATGGCGAAAGGCTACACCATATATTTGGGCTGTCAAAGGTGATGGCTCTTTTGACTGACGGATGTTCTGTTGCAATATAAGCACAAACAGCACCGGCAAGGGCTTGTCCAGTGACATAGATACCTGCATTTGGATGCTTCTGACTGACTTGCTCTATGTATTCCTTTCCTTTAAAAAAGACATGATCTTGATTGCCATCAAGGGACTTCCTTTCAATGGGATAGGCATAATCTGTTTTTAACAATGAATGCGCCGCAATTTGTATATCTTGAGGTGATTTGACAGTTATTTGATCGGGCATCGGGCAGTGGAAGGCAACAACTAACTCATCGGCATGCTCTTGTTGCATTGTTAAGCCATACAATTTGTGATCTATCTTTAGAAAATCGTGGACAGTGAGTGTCTGTTGACTCATTTCTATTGTATGGTGCTGCTGGTAATTGGTTATATTCCCAGCGTGATCGGATATGATTTTATAGTCTTTATCGGTTAATCTATCCTTTCGGTTGACCATCGTACCTGCTCCCTCACATTACATTTATGCAGATATCATAAATCAAAAAATATGGAAAAACCACAGCGATTTACCAATAAAAACCTTTTGACCTACAGTGTTTGTGACAATATTGAAAAATGGAAGATTTTAAGTAACTTTTGGTCACAAATAAATGATCTAAAAGAAGGGTTTTTTCTATAAAAAAGGATAGGATGAACGATTGAAAGAGGCTCTTTGTTTTGTGCATTGCCCTTCATAGTCGTTTTTTTGTACAATAGATTCAATGAAGTGATCAAGAGAGGTGAAGGCTGTTGGCAGACAAAGCGTTTGGGTTACATGACGTAGTTGAAATGAAAAAACCCCATCCATGTGGTGTCAATCGGTGGAAGGTCATTCGTATGGGCATGGATATTCGGATTAAATGCGAGGGCTGTGGTCACAGCGTCATGATCCCAAGAAGAGATTTCGAACGAAAAATGAAGAAAATTCTAGTCAAGCATGAGGAGCCAACTGTTTAAGCAGGCCTCATGCTTTTTTGATTGATTTTGTATTTTAGGCAGGAGATACATGTGCAATTTATCTTTTTACAACTGTGTTTTGCGTATTTTGTTGATGTTTCTTCTATTAATAATGCATTTTGGTTAGCTTGTCTTTTCATGTAAACCTACTTATAATTGCTCTAGGTTCATATTACGCAGTTTAACGAGCATGTTTGATTTAGAGGAGATGAAAGAATGGCTTTAACAGCTGGTATTGTTGGCTTACCCAACGTCGGAAAGTCAACGTTATTTAATGCAATTACACAGGCTGGTGCGGAGTCTGCTAACTATCCGTTCTGTACCATTGATCCAAACGTTGGGATTGTAGAAGTTCCGGATGAGCGTTTACAAAAGCTAACAGAATTAGTGCAACCGAAAAAGACCGTTCCGACTGCTTTTGAGTTTACTGATATTGCAGGCATAGTAAAAGGCGCTTCTAAAGGTGAAGGTCTAGGAAATAAATTCCTTTCTCATATTCGTCAAGTAGATGCCATCTGTCATGTGGTGAGGGCTTTTGCTGATGATAATATTACACACGTATCAGGTAAGGTTGATCCAGTGTCGGATATTGAAACCATTAATCTAGAGTTGATTTTGGCTGATTTAGAAACGGTTGAAAAGCGTTTGACGCGTGTAAGTAAGCTTGCGAAACAAAAAGATAAGGAAGCAGTAGCTGAATTCGATATTTTAACGAAGCTAAAGGATGCATTTGAAGCTGGGAAGCCGGCCAGATCTGTAGAATTTACAGATGAGCAACAAAAGCTTGTGAAACAGCTTCATTTACTCACTGCTAAACCTGTTCTTTATGTCGCAAATGTCAGTGAGGACGAAGTAGCGGATCAAGACGGCAACGAATATGTTCAACAAATTCGTGATTTTGCTTCCGGTGAAAATGCTGAAGTGATCATTATTTGTGCAAAAATCGAGTCTGAAATTGCAGAGCTTGAAGGGGAAGAAAAGCAGATGTTCCTTGAAGAGCTTGGCATCAAGGAATCAGGGTTAGATCAGTTGATCAAAGCGTCTTATTCACTCCTTGGCTTAGCTACGTATTTTACAGCGGGCGAGCAAGAGGTTCGTGCTTGGACGTTTAAAAAAGGGATGAAAGCACCGGAATGTGCGGGAATCATTCATACAGATTTTGAGAGAGGTTTCATTCGTGCTGAAACGGTTGCGTATGATGACTTGTTGGCTGTAGGAAGCATGTCGGCTGCTAAAGAGGCAGGAAAAGTACGCTTAGAAGGGAAAGATTATGAAGTAAAAGACGGAGACGTCATACATTTCCGTTTTAATGTATAGGTTCTTGTCATAGGACAAGAGATTTGTTATAATATACAATTGTGAGTAATATAAATTATTGCTCCTTGCCCGTTTAGGGCCGCTTAGACCAAAAGGAGGTGCAATCAGATGAGAAAGTACGAAGTTATGTACATCATCCGCCCAACAGTTGACGAAGAAACGAAGAAAGCAGTTATCGAGCGTTTCAACAATGTGTTAACTTCTAATGGAGCGGAGATCACTGGAACAAAGGATTGGGGTAAACGTCGTCTTGCATATGAAATCAACGATTTCCGTGAAGGCTACTACCAAATCGTAAACGTTCAATCTGACGCTGTAGCAGTTCAAGAATTTGACCGCTTAGCTAAGATCAGTGATGATATCATTCGCCATATTGTTGTTAAAGAAGAAGAATAAATCATTGAAATATATTTAAAGGTGGTCTTTCAATATGCTAAACCGTGTTGTTTTGGTCGGAAGACTAACAAAAGACCCTGAGCTTCGCTACACGCCTAATGGTGCGGCTGTAACCACGTTTACTCTAGCTGTAAATCGTACCTTTACGAATCAATCTGGAGAGCGTGAAGCCGATTTCATTAACTGTGTTACTTGGAGAAGACAAGCTGAGAACGTGGCTAATTTCCTGAAAAAAGGAAGTCTTGCCGGTGTAGACGGTCGCTTGCAAACAAGAAACTATGAAAATCAGCAAGGACAACGTGTCTTCGTGACAGAGGTTCAAGCTGAAAGTGTTCAATTTCTTGAGCCTAAAAGCGGCGGTGCTGGTTCAGGTGGATACAGCGGCGGTGGCAATAGCGGAGGCCAGTATTATGGCGGTAGCCAAAACGATCAGAATCCATTTGGAAATGAACCAAATCAAAATCCATATGGCAATCAAAACAACCAAAATCGTAATCAGGGAAATAGCTTTAATGATGACCCATTTGCGAATGATGGTAAACCGATTGACATCTCCGATGATGATTTGCCATTCTAATTGATCTGACAAATGACTAAAGGAAAGGTGTGAAAACAAATGGCAGGTGGACGCAGAGGCGGTCGTGCGAAACGTCGTAAAGTATGTTACTTTACTTCTAACGGCATCACGCACATTGATTACAAAGATGTTGATCTTCTTAGAAAGTTTGTTTCTGAGCGCGGTAAAATTTTACCTCGTCGTGTAACAGGAACAAGCGCTAAGTATCAACGTAAATTGACTTTAGCGATCAAAAGATCACGTCAAATGGCATTACTTCCATACGTTACTGGAGAGTAAGTCCTTGACTTAAAAAGCGAAGAGCCCCCGTGCTCTTCGTTTTTTTATTTCTGACCCTTTCATTCTTTTTGACATGCTTTTTCTATTCTCAAAAAGAATCAACATAAAATCGTTGACAATTATTTAAAAGCATCATATCCTTAATTCGAGATAAATATATTTTTTTGGTTTAATATCTCGAATTCGAGATAATTAAATAGGAGTAATTAAGACAAGATAAAATAGAAGGTTTGTGACTTCATCCTCAGGAGGGCGTTTGAGTTGAAAAAAACAGAAGGAATTCATCATATTACAGCAATTGTTGGTCATCCTCAGGAGAACGTTGATTTTTATGCAGGTGTACTTGGTCTTCGCCTAGTCAAAAAGACAGTTAATTTCGATGATCCGGGTACGTATCATTTGTATTTTGGGAATGAAGGAGGATCTCCAGGCACTATTATTACGTTTTTCCCTTGGCCTGGTGCACAGAGAGGGCAAATTGGAGCAGGTCAAGTTGGGGTCACAACTTATGTCGTACCGACAGGGTCTTTCCCTTTTTGGAAGGAACGTTTAAAGCAGTTTGATATTGCTTATGAAATCAGTGAACGTTTCGGTGAGGCGTTCCTATCATTTGAGGATCCGCATGGATTGCTGATTGAGCTTGTTGAACGTGAGGAAGGAAAGCCAAATGAGTGGATTTTTGGCGGTGTGACTCCTGATGTAGCGATCAAAGGGTTTGGCGGAGCTATTTTATTAACAACACAGCCAGAGCAAACGATGCAGCTACTAGAGGAAACAATGGGGCTTGAACGAGTTGGAGCTGAAGAGGACTATGTGAGATTCCGTTCGTTTGGTGAAATTGGCAATGTGATTGATGTGAAAGTGACACCAGTTGCACGAGGACGTATGGGTATTGGGATTGTCCATCATATCGCATGGAGAGCAACAGATGACCAAGATCAGTTAGATTGGCAAAGTTATATTGCTCAAAGTGGATATCAGGTGACACCTGTGCAAGATCGACAATATTTCAATGCCATTTATTTTAGAGAATTCGGCGGTATTTTATTTGAAATTGCGACAGATCCCCCAGGATTTGCTTACGATGAATCAGTGGAAACAATGGGTGAAGCATTGAAGTTGCCCCCGCAATTTGAGGCGCAGCGAAGCCAGATTGAACAAATTGTGCTGCCCATTGAGGTGAGAGAAATGAAGAGGAAAGGAGGTTCATGATGAAGCATCTTTTTCGAAAAGGAAAGAATGAACAAAGACCTGTCCTGTTATTACTGCATGGAACTGGCGGGACGGAACAAGACTTATTGCCGCTTGCAGAGGTGGTAGATCCTGACGCATCTGTTCTTAGTGTAAGAGGAAATGTGTTAGAGAACGGCATGCCTCGTTTTTTCAGGCGTTTGGCAGAGGGTATTTTTGATGAACAAGATTTAATTGAGCGTACAAAGGAACTATATACATTCATCGGGGAAGCAGCAGATGAACATGGGTTTGATCGTCACAATGTGGTAGCCATCGGCTATTCCAATGGGGCGAACATTGCAGGGAGCCTGTTATTCCATTATGGGGATGCCTTAAAAGGAGCCATTCTGCATCACCCGATGGTCCCTAGACGAGGGGTTTCATTGCCTTCATTAGCGGGGAAACAAGTCTTTATAGCAGCTGGTGAAAATGACCCAATGTGTCGTCCTGAGGAATCACAGGAACTGGAGCAATTGCTGCAAGGCGCAGGCGCTTCGGTTACGCTTCATTGGGAAAATCGTGGACATCAGTTAACGAAAGAAGAAGTCGATGCTGCGGCATTATGGTATCGTCGTCAATTTTAATGAAGGTGGGGAATACAGGTGGGATTTTTACAGAAGCTTTTTGGGCAAACCAAACAAAAGGAGCTGGAACAAATGGAAAATGTAAAACTAGCGATTATTTATTATAGTTCAACAGGCACAAACTATCAGATGGCGAAATGGGCTGAGGCTGGAGCGAAAGAAGCTGGCGCTGAAGTAAAAGTATTAAAGGTTCCTGAATTGGCACCAGAATCAGTTGTTGCATCAAATCCGGCATGGAAAGAACATTTAGAGGAAACAAAAGCTGTACCAGAGGTTCAATTAAGTGATTTAGAGTGGGCTGATGCGATCATCTTTAGTATGCCAACACGTTTTGGTAATCTGCCAGCACAGATGAAGCAATTTTTAGATACGACTGGTGGCTTGTGGTTCCAAGGAAAATTAGCGAACAAAGCCGTAAGTGCAATGACATCTGCACAAAATCCAAATGGCGGACAGGAGCAGACCATTCTCAGTCTTTACACGACCATGTTCCACTGGGGAGCGATTATTGCCGCTCCTGGATACACAGATGACTCCCTATACGGAGCAGGGGGTAACCCTTACGGTGTGAGTGTCACTGTGGACCAAAATGGAAAGATTCAAGAGGACGCAGAAGCGGCTGTTCAACATCAGGCGAAACGCACAGTCAATGTGGCAGAATGGATTAAAAAAGGCAAGAATTCTTAGTGTACAATACATGTTTTAATTATCTGTTGCGGGATGACCGTGCCGATTCGTATACATTGTCTCTACGTATATCCATCCAATATTTTATATTGTGATACAGACATTGAGCTTCATCATCCAATTGATTCATCAACTATGATGCGTGTCCAAATTCTATCTTTGGGTCGATATAAAGTGACAGAAGAAATAATGTATAAAGCAGATGAAAGAGGATTCAAACAAAATCTATTCGAATGGTAAAGAGGAAATAGGTCCAAGAAGAAGATTCAGCCAGAGTAAAACTTCTATATAGCAATTCAAAAGTCAAGTTCGTGATTTCCTTTAGAACATGATGTGGCACCAGACATGGGTAATATGTAATTTTCAACAAGTGTTCTCAAGGGTATTCTTGTCAGCAATGAATATATTGACTAAAAAAAGACGTTCTGAAAGGGACGTTTTTTTCATGTTTTCGTAAAAAAGACTGCTGAACGTGTCTGTCAGCAGTCTTGTCGTATTAATTAAGAAAGAGCGTCCGTTAGTGCAGGTACCACTTGTTTCTTTCTGGATACAACACCTTTTAGTAGAGCTGTGTTGTTTTCAAGTGTAACGTTAAATGCTTTTTCTACTTTTTCTGCTTCAGCACCGAGTGCAAGAGCAAGGGAGTCATTTTCTAAAATGTCTGTGATCACTAGAACGAATAGATCAAGACCTTTCGCTGCGATGACTTCATTGATTTTCGCTTCAATTTCGGCCTGTCTCGCAGTCACTTCCGCGATATCAACTGTGTTCACTTGAGCGATTTCCACTTTGCTGTTACCTAGAGAAAATTCTTTTGCATCAAGTGTGATTAATTCTTGAACTGTTTTTTGGCTCAGATCAGCGCCTGCTTTCAGCATGTCTAGGCCATATACTTCTGGGTCCACCCCTGCAATTTTCGCTAATTCATGAGCTGCATCAATGTCCTGTTGCGTGCATGTTGGGGATTTGAATAACAATGAATCAGAAATAATAGCAGATAGAAGTAAACCAGCGATGTCCTTTTCAATGGTGATTTTGTACTCTTTGTATATTTTGTTTAGGATTGTTGCCGTACAACCGACTGGTTCAGCACGATAATAAAGTGGTTCACTTGTTTCAAAGTTTGCAATTCGGTGATGGTCAATGACTTCAGTCACTTGTACTTGATCAATATCACTTACACTTTGTTGGAATTCGTTATGATCAACAAGAATGACTTGTTTTGTTTCATTTGCGGCAGTTTCAATCAAACGAGGAGTTTCTTGTTTAAAGAAATCTAGAGCATATTGTGTTTCTCCATTGATTTCTCCTAGTCTGACAGCTTCTGCTTCAACGCCAATTTTATTTTTTAAGTTAGCGTAAGCAATTGCAGAGCAAATCGTGTCTGTGTCAGGATTTTTGTGTCCGAATACGAGTGTTTTTCCCATGTGAATTCTCCTTCTTACATTTATTGATGATGTTTCTATTCTAACAGCTTTTGATCTTGAATTCAGGGGTTATCGCTAAGAAATCTAAAAAATTGTAATACGGTGTATGGAAAGCTTGTATGTTCAAATCAATCAGTTGTGTTCCACGTGAAACGTTTAAGGTAGCCTGCATTTTACTTGATATTTGACGCTATGGTAAAATAAAGGTTGTGCAAGACATGATTGACCATACATAGAACGTATACATAGAATCACAAGTTGAGCAAAATATAGAAAAATGATGGGACAGAGGTGAAGGTGTGAAACAAACAAAAGCGTTGGTAGAAGGCGCCATCATGATCAGCATTTTTTCTGTCATTTCGCTGTTTTATTTGTATGCGCCGCTATTAGCCATTATCTTTTATCTGGCTGCTCCAATACCTATCATTCTCTATACAATCAGGTATGGCTTGAAAAAAGGGGTTGCTGCTGGTGCTATTGGCATAGTGATCAGCTTTTTAATTGGATCGGTTGCTGGGCTGATCAATGCACCAATGTTAGTTGCTGCTGGCGTAGGTATGGGCGTTTTGTACAGAAAGAAGCAGCCTGGGAATGCGGTCATTACGGGTGCGTTAATCTATTTAGCAAGCTTTCTCATCTACTTTGTGATTAGTGTTCAGCTCTTTCAGGTGGATGTGCTAGGTATCGTAAAGGAAGCTATTGAGCAAACGGCCCCTATGGTTGAGAGTGTATTAAAGCAATCAGGTGCTTCTGAACAAGAGATAGCGAAACAACTCAAACAACTTAGAGAGTTGCAAAATACAGCAATTGGGGCTTTACCTGTCATGACATTGATTCTCGCTACACTTATGGCTTTAATGAATCACTGGATGGTACAGCCTCTGATGAAACGGTTTGTCAAAGATATGCCGGCTCTCAAGAAATTTAAGGATATGCGGCTGCCAAAAAGCATGGTATGGTATTATTTACTCACACTGCTTTTGATGCTGATTCAAACAGAAAAAGGCAGTTTTTTATGGCTTGTTCAAACGAGTGCGTTTCAAATTTTATTTATTTTAGTGTTTATTCAGGGGTTTTCTTTTATCTTCTATTATTGCCACGAAAAAAACATTTCAAAAGTGGTACCCATTTTTGCCATTGTGTTAACGATATTATTACCCCCAGTGGGTATGATAGTTCGTATTCTGGGGATTGCCGACATAGGCTTTGATTTGAGAGATAAAGTAAAAAACTAATAATTCACTCTGAATGTTGAGGAGTTGATATCAGTGCCAAGCTTCTATAGAAAACCCGTCATCAAGTATCCGATCTTCGCTTTAGTTGTACTTGCGGTGGTCACAATCCTCCTCAACCTTTATTTTAATTGGATCATAGGAGGGGTCAGTCTTTTATTACTTGCAGGTGTGCTTTACTTCTTAAAGTGGGCGGACAAACAAGTACAAAAAGAGATTGACTCATATATTTCAACATTATCCTATCGAGTTAAAAAGGTTGGAGAAGAAGCATTAATGGAAATGCCCATTGGCATAATGCTTTTTAATGATCAATATTATATTGAATGGACAAATCCATTTCTCGCTTCGTGCTTTCATGAAAGTACACTTGTCGGCAGATCCTTGTACGATACATTTGAATCGATTGTGCCTCTGATTAAACAGGAAGTAGAGACAGAAAATGTGACGCTGAACGACCGGAAATTCAAGGTGATTATTAAGCGAGCAGAGCGTCTTTTATACTTCTTCGATGTAACAGAGCAGGTACAGATTGAAAGGCAATATGAAAATGAACGAACGGTGCTGTCTTATATCTTTTTAGACAATTACGACGATGTGACGCAAGGTCTTGATGATCAGGTGCGTAGTACCATTAATAGTGAAGTCACTTCCTTATTAAACAATTGGGCACAACAATACGGCATTTTCCTGAAGCGCATTTCTTCTGAACGTTTTATAGCTGTATTAAATGAGAGCATCTTAGCAGAGCTTGAAGCGTCGAAATTCTCTATATTAGACGAAGTCCGAGAAAAAACAGGGGCACATAGCGCCACGTTAACTCTTAGTATCGGAATTGGTGCGTCTGTTCCTTCCTTAAAAGAACTTGGTGCACTTGCGCAATCGAGTCTTGATCTTGCTCTCGGGCGAGGCGGGGACCAGGTAGCGATTAAACAGCCGAACGGTAAAGTGAAATTCTACGGCGGAAAAACAAATCCAATGGAGAAACGGACACGAGTACGGGCACGGGTCATTTCACATGCATTAAAAGAAATCGTGTCTGAAAGCGGTAATGTGATGATCATGGGGCATAAGTTCCCAGATATGGACTCGATTGGTGCATCTATCGGTATTTTAAAGGTCGCACAGGCCAATGGAAAAGAAGGCTATATCGTCATTGATGCTAACCAGATTGGGGATAGTGTTCAACGCTTAATTAGTGAAATTAAGAATTATGAAGAACTTTGGTCTCGCTTTATTACCCCAGAGGAAGCGATGGAGCTTGCAAAAGATGACACATTGCTTGTGGTGGTCGATACGCATAAGCCGTCACTCGTAATGGAGGAACGACTGCTCAATAAAATTGAACATGTTGTTGTCATTGACCATCATAGACGGGGCGAGGAATTTATCCGTGATCCTTTACTTGTGTATATGGAGCCATATGCTTCATCCACTGCAGAGCTTGTCACAGAGCTATTAGAGTATCAGCCGAAGAAATTACGCATCAACATGATTGAAGCAACTGCACTTCTTGCTGGGATTATTGTTGATACGAAGAGCTTCTCGTTAAGAACAGGTTCTAGGACGTTCGATGCTGCCTCTTACCTGCGTGCAAAAGGAGCAGATCCTGTCCTTGTTCAAAAATTCTTAAAAGAAACAGTCGATCGGTATATTAAACGAGCAAAGCTCATTCAACATACTGAGCTGTATCAAAATCATGTAGCGATCGCTTCATTGCCACCTGACAGCTCTGAGTACTATGATCAAATTACAATTGCTCAGACAGCCGATTCATTGTTATCAATGAATGAGGTCGAAGCATCATTTGCTGTGGCTAGACGAGATGAACGTACAGTTTGCATTAGTGCAAGATCGCTAGGTGATGTAAACGTACAAATTATCATGGAAGCGTTAGAAGGCGGCGGTCATTTGACTAACGCTGCGACCCAAATTTATGATATAACCGTTGAAGAAGCGGTAGAGAAATTGAAAGATGCCATAGACGAATATTTCGAAGGAGGGATTCAAAGATGAAAGTGATCTTTCTAAAAGATGTAAAAGGCAAAGGGAAAAAAGGCGAAGTAAAGAATGTAGCTGACGGATACGCTCACAACTTTCTGATCAAAAAAGGCTACGCCATTGAAGCGAATCCAACGAACCTAAGTGCATTAGAAGGGCAGAAAAACAAAGAGAAAAAAGCTGCCATCCAAGAGCTTGAACAAGCGAAACAATTAAAAGAAACGCTTGAAAAATTAACAGTTGAACTCACTGCAAAATCAGGTGAAGGCGGTCGTCTGTTCGGTTCCATTACAAGCAAACAAATCGCTGATAAATTGCAAAAAGATCATCAAATCAAACTCGACAAACGCAAGATCGAGCTCAACGATGCCATCCGTGCATTAGGATTCACGAATGTGCCTGTTAAGCTTCATCCGGAAGTACAAGCAACATTAAAGGTACACGTCAAAGAACAAGCATAAACAAAAAGGAACCTGTCTCTATCTAATCGGAGACGGGATCTTTTTTTAAGATAGGTCTGAATTGGAGACATTGCGTCCGGCACGCATGGCAGTTAGGAACGTGAATCATAGATGATGATAGATGTTGTCCAATGATGTGTATGTCAAAGAGAATCCCAATTAAGAGAGGACCAACAGCATTACGCCCACCAGCACAAGTACGTCTCATACCTTTTCACTTCTCAAAAAAATACACTGTTCAATGAAATATTGGCATGGTAATTTTGACTATAGTCGATGTTTTTCACTTTTTTATTGATGAAAATGTTAAAATGATGAGTAGCGTATTTTTTTATGAAAGGACGGTGCTTGGCATGACGGAACTTCTCAATGACCGGCTGCCGCCGCAAAATATAGAAGCCGAGCAGGCCGTATTAGGTGCTGTTTTTTTAGAACCATCTGCGCTAACGCTCGCTTCTGAAGTATTAATTCCAGAGGATTTCTATAGAATGTCGCATCAAAAGATTTACAATGCGATGCTTGTACTTAGTGACAGAGGAGAACCTGTTGATCTTGTCACGGTGACTTCAGAACTTGCCAATACAGATTTACTAGAAGAGGTAGGCGGGATTTCGTATTTAACCGATATTGCGAATTCCGTACCAACTGCTGCTAACATTGAATACTATGCAAAAATTGTCGAAGAAAAATCAATTTTAAGACGTCTGATTCGCACGGCAACAAATATCGCACAAGATGGATATACACGTGAGGATGAAGTAGAAGATCTATTGAGTGATGCTGAAAAAACCATAATGGAAGTGGCACAGCGTAAAAACTCAGGTACTTTTCAAAATATCAAGGACGTTCTTGTTCAAACATATGATAATATTGAACAGCTTCATAACCGCAAAGGTGATATCACAGGGATTCCTACGGGTTTCTCTGAGCTCGACCGGATGACAGCTGGGTTCCAGCGAAATGACTTGATTATTGTAGCGGCTCGTCCATCAGTAGGGAAAACAGCATTTGCACTGAACATTGCACAAAATGTTGCCACCAAAACAGACGAAAGCGTTGCAATTTTTAGTTTAGAGATGGGTGCCGAGCAACTCGTCATGCGTATGCTTTGTGCAGAAGGGAATATAAATGCACAGAACCTTAGAACCGGTAACTTGACAGAAGAGGACTGGGGCAAGCTGACAATGGCGATGGGCTCATTATCAAACAGCGGGATTTTTATTGATGATACACCTGGGATTAGGGTGAGTGAGATCCGGTCGAAATGCCGTCGCTTGAAGCAAGAGAATGGTCTTGGCATGATTTTGATTGACTATCTCCAGCTCATTCAAGGGAGCGGACGATCAAGCGATAACCGTCAGCAAGAGGTATCTGAAATCTCTAGGGCATTGAAATCACTTGCAAGGGAACTAGAAGTTCCGGTGATTGCCTTATCACAGCTTTCCCGTGGTGTTGAACAGCGTCAGGACAAACGCCCAATGATGTCCGATATTCGTGAGTCAGGAAGTATTGAGCAGGATGCTGATATCGTGGCATTTCTATATCGTGATGATTACTATGACAAAGAATCAGAGAATAAAAACATTATTGAAATCATTATTGCCAAACAGCGTAACGGTCCAGTTGGTACGGTATCACTGGCGTTCGTCAAAGAATATAACAAATTCGTGAATCTCGAAAGAAGATTTGACGATACGGGTGTTCCACCCGGTGCTTAAAGCCCAGCTCATGATGCTGGGCTTTTTTGATGAATATACATCGAAAGAATGATTGAAAAACGATCGAAATGAGGAGGAGGGAGAGAAAAAGAGATTGTATACTAAGAGGAGAAAAGGAGTGATGAAATATGAATTTTCAACAGTTCCAAGCTGCTCAATTACGAATTGCACGCCCAACGGTCAACATGCGTGAAGTCGTGTCATTTTATGAAGAAGGCTTAGGTCTGAAAAGAATTGGCTCATTTAATCAGCATGAAGGATATGATGGCGTCATGCTTGGGCTTCCCCACCAGCATGTTCATTTAGAAATCACAAAATATAAAGACGAAGAGACCATTCCTCATCCGCATCCAGAACAGCTTCTTGTTTTCTATATTCCTGACGAGCAAGAATTTGAGAGGGTGAAACAAAGGCTTATCTCTTTCGGGGGACGACAGGTTCCTTCAACTAATCCATACTGGGATCGAGGAGGAGTGACGATTGAAGATCCGGATGGGTATCGGGTGGTGTTGATGAATACAGAAGGGATTACACCAGACTTATAAAAAACGCCCCAGAAGGAAGTGTGATGAACTGGGGATTATACGCAACTTTAAGCACATGCTGCCAGGAATATTAAGAGGTAAGTTCTCGTGATGTGTATTGTGTTTTTATTGCAGTGGATGCTTCTAACCGAGCAAGTGGTGCTCCTATCTAGAAATGGATGCTGAGACCGAACGATATGCGGGTTTTGAGGATGACGAATGTATGTGGATGCTCAAACTTCTTTCATCTCGATTGGCAGATGCAAGAAAGGCAATCACAGTGTCTTCTTTTTCTGTTTACTTGAAAAGAACTTAATTTGGAGTGAAAGTGTAGGTTAAAGTGCTTTTCCTCATAGTTAAAACGAACAAAATTTTAATTTCAGATATTAATGTTCGGATTTAGCGTTGACTTTTTCATATTGCATTGATAGAATAAATGTGTTTGAAAGAGATAACGTTTTGAAAGGTTAACGGAGGTGCACGATATGTCTTCAGTAGTCGTAGTAGGTACGCAGTGGGGTGACGAAGGGAAAGGGAAAATTACCGATTTCCTTTCAGAGAATGCAGAGGTGATTGCCCGTTATCAAGGGGGAAACAATGCAGGTCACACAATTAAATTTGATGGAGTGACTTACAAGCTACATCTCATTCCGTCCGGTATTTTTTACAAAGAAAAAATATGCGTTATCGGTAATGGAATGGTGGTAGATCCTAAAGCGTTGGTCACTGAGCTTGCGTATCTTCACGAACGGAATGTGAGTACAGAAAACCTCAGAATCAGCAATAGAGCCCATGTCATTTTGCCTTATCATTTAAAATTGGATGAGGTAGAAGAAGAGCGGAAAGGGGCTAACAAGATCGGGACGACGAAAAAGGGAATTGGACCAGCTTATATGGACAAAGCAGCTCGCGTTGGAATTCGCATTGCAGATCTATTAGATCGTGAAGTGTTTGAAGAGAAGCTTTCCCGAAACTTAGAAGAGAAAAATCGTCTTCTAGAGAAAATGTATGACACAGAAGGTTTTAAAATTGAAGATATTTTAGACGAGTATTATGAGTATGGTCAGCAAGTGAAAAAGTATGTCGTTGATACATCAGTTGTACTGAACGATGCACTAGATGAAGGTCGTCGTGTTCTTTTTGAAGGAGCACAAGGCGTCATGCTTGATATTGATCAAGGGACATATCCATTTGTCACGTCATCTAACCCAGTTGCTGGAGGAGTGACGATTGGATCTGGAGTAGGTCCTACGAAAATCCAACATGTTGTCGGCGTTTCAAAAGCTTACACAACACGTGTTGGAGATGGTCCTTTCCCTACAGAACTTCATGATGAAATTGGAGATCAAATCCGTGAAGTCGGACGTGAATACGGTACGACAACTGGCCGCCCGCGCCGTGTTGGCTGGTTTGACAGTGTGGTTGTCCGTCACGCTCGCCGAGTAAGCGGTATAACAGATCTTTCACTTAACTCAATCGATGTGCTGACAGGCATTGAAACATTAAAAATCTGTGTGGCTTATAAATTGAACGGTGAAATCACAGAAGAATTCCCAGCAAGTCTAAATGAATTAGCAAAATGTGAGCCTGTCTTTGAAGAAATGCCAGGCTGGACAGAGGATATTACAGGAGTGAAGAACCTAAGTGAACTGCCTGCAAATGCTCGTCATTATTTAGAACGCATTTCTCAATTAACAGGTATTCCACTTTCGATTTTCTCAGTCGGACCAGACCGTTCACAAACGAACGTCGTCCGCAGCGTGTACCGTCCATAATCAAATGATATAGACTGATAAGATACCAGTAAAATCTCATATTTTACTGGTATTTTTTTGTTTAAATATTCTTTCATTTCAGTGGAACTGACTTCTCGGCACTACAATGCCCTTGTCTTTGCGGCGAATGAATGGGTTGAGTTCGGTGTGCGCTATGCCTTTTCACCGTTTCTGTCCATCTTCTATATTGCGATCATTGCACCATGGCGTAAGGCTGGCATTATCAAATGAATCGCTAAAAAAAGAGGGATTACACAGGGAATGTTCCAAAAAGGCATGAGTCCGATTCAACACCGAACTCATGCCCTAAAACCTGTCTAACAAGAACCTGTGTCTAAATTTAGGGGGTCACTTCACTTTGAAAGCTTTTTTAATTGAGATTTTTATATTGACCTTTTAGATTTTGACGGATGTACTGAATGATTTTGCGCAGTTCATTGGCATGCGGTCTGCCAAACGGACTCGTCTGTCTCTGTTGATAGAGTACCTGACCTTTTTCATTTAATAAGAAATAGGCTGGTTCACCGTGTATACCGTGATCTTCATATGGCGCATCCTCTCCGTGATAGTATACTTCATATGCTTTTAATGAAGTGAGCTCTTGGTCAGACATGATTGGGAAGGAGAGCCCCTCTTTTTCAGCTAATTCCTTCAGGTGTTCAAGTTGATCCGTTGAAATCGCCATTAAGTGAATATCCTTGTCCTGAAAGTAAGATTGCTGCTTTTCTAACTCTTTTAATTCTTCTACACAGACTGGGCACCATGAACCTCTAAAGAAGATAATAAGATGCCAGCTCTGATGTTCCTCTAAATGCTGATAAAAATCAATGTGTTCGCCCTTCACCGTTGGGAGTGAAAAATTGGGCATTTTATCTCCTAATCGAAATGAACTCATTCTGCTTCCTCCTTTGTCAATATCACTTGTTGTCACATATATATCCAGTTTTGTCATGTGTTAAACGCTTCTATGTGCTTGAAAAAGGAGGCTGGAAAGAACGCACAGAAGCTAATCATTTTACAGGAGAAATCAGATCTGACACTTTTAAAAAAAATGTCGAAAAACGTATTGCCATATGTAATGACTCTATGATATTATAAATCTCGTTGTTGCAAAGGTCTCTGAAACTTGTTAGCATGCGATTCTAGCTTTTTTTTGAAAGCTATTGGTTTGACGTAATACAGTTTTTTCAGATTCACTTTTCATAAGCCGAGAGCCATTAGCTCAGTTGGTAGAGCATCTGACTTTTAATCAGAGGGTCGAAGGTTCGAGTCCTTCATGGCTCACCATGTTGTGGCCCGTTGGTCAAGCGGTTAAGACACCGCCCTTTCACGGCGGTAACACGGGTTCGAATCCCGTACGGGTCATTGATTTACTTTAGCGTTAAGCTAATTTTTTCCTCACTTGCTTGAAAGAGCACCACGATTGCTTTTTCGGGTAAGTTACTGAGGTCCGGTAGTTCAGTTGGTTAGAATGCCTGCCTGTCACGCAGGAGGTCGCGGGTTCGAGTCCCGTCCGGACCGCCATTATACATATGAAAATGGTTTCATCACTTTGATGATGGCTCGGTAGCTCAGTTGGTAGAGCAACGGACTGAAAATCCGTGTGTCGGCGGTTCGATTCCGTCCCGAGCCACTTTCAAGCGCATCTGCAATCGCAGGTGCGTTTTTATTATTGAAAAGAAGGCATAAAAAAGGGAGAAGCCGGACCTAGGTAGGGCCCAGCTCCATAAGAAGAAGACGTTACAGTTATATAGACGATTGACGATTGGAAAAGTTTCAATAAAAAAGGAAAAAGACATCAATTTTTTTGAGCATAAGTCTACCATATCCAACGTTATCCAGCGTTTACTAGAAAAGAATGCCGTTATTATTTTTATCTTTTCCTCGTAAAACGTTATAATAGACAGTGAGCCTTTTTTCCTTGGACGAAAAAGGCATAATGAGACATGCAAAAATGAATGACATAGATGATAAAAATGCAGGAGGAAATCATAATGGAAAAAAAGATTCTTGTCGTAGATGATGAAAAACCGATTGCTGATATATTGGAATTTAACTTAAGAAAAGAGGGTTATGAAGTTCATTGTGCATATGACGGCAATGAAGCACTCGAAATGGTGGAAGAAATCAAGCCTGATATCATTTTGCTCGACATCATGCTTCCAAACAAAGATGGAGTTGAAGTATGCCGTGAAGTGAGAAAGAAGTATGACATGCCGATTATTATGCTCACAGCGAAAGATTCTGAAATTGATAAGGTGATCGGTCTTGAGCTTGGTGCGGATGATTATGTTACGAAGCCGTTCAGCACACGTGAGCTGCTTGCTCGTGTTAAGGCGAATCTAAGAAGACAGATCATTGCTCCTCAGACAGAGGAAGAATCTGAATCAAACGATATTGAGGTTGGATCACTAGTCATCTACCCGGATGCTTATGTCGTGTCTAAGCGAGATGAAACGATTGAATTGACGCACCGTGAGTTCGAATTGCTTCATTACTTAGCGAAGCATATTGGACAAGTCATGACACGTGAGCACTTATTGCAAACGGTGTGGGGCTATGATTACTTCGGAGATGTTCGTACAGTGGACGTAACGGTCCGCCGCCTTCGTGAGAAAATTGAAGACAACCCCAGCCATCCAAGCTGGATCGTGACTAGACGAGGCGTCGGCTACTATTTAAGAAACCCAGAGCAGGACTAAGATTCATATGAGTAAAGTAGGTTTTTTTCGCTCGATTCATTTTAAATTGACATTAATCTACGTGCTGCTGATCATTGTTGCTATGCAGATCATTGGCGTGTACTTTGTGAAGCAGCTAGAGCAGTCCTTAATTAATTCCTATGATAATTCCTTGAATCAGCGAATATACTCGTTATCGTATTACCTAGAACAAGATTCATCGAAAAGCAAGGCTGAATTAAAAGAGGATGCTCAAAAGATCTTAAACGACTTTAACAATAAAGATGAGTCTAATGAAATTTCCGAAGTCAGTTTTATTGATGAAAGCAGAGAAGTCATTGCCTCTGTGAATAATGGAAATCAAGAGATTGCCGGCAAGAAAATCACTGATCAAATTATCAGTCGTATTTTCGCTGTCGGCAAAGATTACGAGAAGAAATTCTATGATCCAACCTCTAATAAACGTGTCCGCATTTCAGCGACAGCAGTGAAGAATGAAAATCAAGAGACCGTTGGTGTGATTTATGTTGTTTCATCTATGGAAAGTGTTTTTAACCAAATGCGAACCATTAATACGATTTTGGCAACAGGAACGCTACTTGCCCTTGGGATAACCGCTCTACTTGGTATATTCATATTCAGAACCATCACACATCCAATTTCGGATATGAGGAAACAAGCGATAGAGCTGGCTAAAGGGAATTTTTCCAGAAAGGTTCGAAAGTATGGTCATGATGAAATTGGTCAGCTTGCGACGACGTTTAATCATCTGACGAGAGAATTGGAGGAAGCCCAGCTCATGACAGAAGGTGAGCGGAAAAAGCTTTCTTCCGTTATTGCCTATATGACAGATGGTGTCATTGCGACAAATCAAAATGGGGCCATTATTCTTTTAAACAGCCCAGCATTAGAGCTTCTGAATGTTTCACGTGAAACAGCGCTTGAGATGCCAATTACGTCATTGCTCGGTCTGGAAGAAACTCATACATTTGAAGATTTGGTCGAAAATCAAGATTCTATGCTACTTGAAATTGAACGAGAAGATCAACTAGCTATTTTACGTGTGAATTTCTCTGTTATCCAGAAAGAGCATGGGAAGATTGACGGCTTGATTGCGGTGATTTATGACGTAACAGAGCAGGAGAAAATTGATGCTGAACGACGTGAATTCGTAGCGAACGTATCCCATGAGCTTCGTACACCTTTAACTACGATGCGGAGCTACCTTGAAGCACTTGCAGAGGGAGCTATTAGTGATAAAGAGCTTGCCCCAAGGTTCTTGAGTGTGACTCAAAATGAAACAGAGCGCATGATCAGGCTTGTAAATGACCTGCTGCAGTTATCGAAGTTTGATAGCAAGGATTATCAATTCAATCGTGAGTGGACGAATTTTATCAGGTTTATCTCTTTGGTGATTGACCGCTTTGAAATGACGAAGGAGCAGCATGTGGAATTCATCCGCAATCTCCCTGATCGTGAAATTTATGTTGAAATTGATCAAGACAAAATTACACAGGTACTCGATAATATTATTTCTAATGCCTTAAAATATTCACCAGAGGGTGGGCATATCACCTTTACAGTGGATCTGGATGAGGAAAAAGGGCTTGTGTTATTCAGCGTCAAAGATGAAGGAATCGGTATTCCGAAGAAGGATATGGATAAAATCTTTGAACGTTTTTATCGAGTGGATAAAGCGAGAACGAGAAAGCTTGGCGGAACCGGTCTAGGCCTTGCGATTGCGAAGGAAATGGTACAGGCTCATGGCGGAGATATTTGGGCTGACAGCATTGAAGGAAAAGGGACAACTGTCACCTTTACCCTTCCTTACAATGAAGAACAAGAGGATGATTGGGATGAAGCGTGAGACCTTTAAAACCATAATATTGACAATCCTAATTGCGATCAGTCTTGTGTTTACGTGGAATATTTGGATGTTCCAGCCAGTCATGCAAGATCAGGCGGACACTGGCACACAGGTCGTGGAAACGAAGAAGATTTCAAGTGATGAGCCTCGAAGCCTCATTGATGTCATCAAGCCGCGTGAGATGTTCATTCATTCAAATGGCGAGCATTTTAAAGTGGACCAAAAGGAGCTCTTTCAAAACTTTTGGAATGATGTCAGCCTTTGGGATGTCAAGGAAATTGAGGATGTGTCTGACCAATATTCCGAGCAGAGATTTAAGAATTTCTTCTACGGACAGGGAGGTCAAGGAAAGACATTGGATCTTGTTTTTAATGATCCAATTCCAATTGATATTTTCCAAGCGCTGTTTAAATGGCCGAATAAATCAATTGAATACAATTCGTTTGACCGAATGATTGTTCCGTTCTCCCAGCAGGACAAGGCATATAAGAAGGTATATTTGGTCTCATATAGCAAGGAATCTGTGCTTGAGCTGACCATTGAGTCGCCAAACTATCGTAACCTGATGTCAAGAATCGCAGCAGCTCAAAACAAGATGCCGCGCTATGACTTATATACGTTCTCATCAAATTCTAAAAGAGATTTCTTACTACCAAGAAAGCAAATGCAACTTGAATCCAAAATGTTCTTTATTGAAACGATTAAGACGAGTAAATTCAAGGATGCCTTGTTTACAGACCCAAGTCTTGTCGGTGAAGAGTCCAATTTAAATCGAACGGTTTATACTGATGGTACAAGTCGTCTCGAGGCGAATCAAAAAGATCACCGCATACAATACCAGCATCGCAATATCAACTCCAGCGCAGTGTTTCAAACGGGAGATTTGATTAAGCGAAGTGTAAAATATTTCAATGATACAGGAAGCTTTACCGATGATTATCAATATTTCGGGATTAACAGCAATCAGCAGCTATCCTTTAATATGTTTATGGACGGTCTTCCAATTATCAACAGCACGAAGCACCCATTTGGTATGACATCCCTTGAAGTCCAGTGGGCAAATGATGACATTTTGAATTACAAGCGTCCAAACTATATTCTCGGCAACAAGGCGAGCCAAAGTGAACAGGTCAAGCTGATGAATGGTACAGAGCTCAAGGACTTGATTATCAAGCAGACGAAATATGATGATCTTGAGAAAATTGAACAGATTTTCCCAGCCTATCAAGCCGCTTCAACCGCATCAGATCAGGATCGAGCACTTTTTGTATGGCTACAGCCAGTGTGGTGTATGAAATATAATGGCAAGACAGTGATCCTAACGAAAGATTTACTGGCAGAGGGGAGCTAGAATAATGGAGTGGAATAAGACCAAAACGATCTTCATCCTAGCCTTTCTCGTTCTCGATATTTTTCTAGGTTTTCAATACTTCGAAAAACGCTCAACCGATCATTTTGCTATTATAGAAAAAACCGATACACTTGAAGAAATGAAAGCAGATGGTATTAAATATGGCAATCTGTCAGATGAAGCAAAGATTGGATACCGCATTACAGCAGAAAAGAAGCAATTTACGAAAAAGGATGTTGACGGGTTATCTGATCAAAAGGTCAAGAGTACATTCCCTAAAACAGACAAGGATGATCCTGTGACTGTGCTCGAAATGACATTTCAAGATCCGGTGGCTCTGCCGAAAAAAGATATCAAAACTGCGGCAACGAACCTAGTGAACCAGCGTTTGCTTGATGGGAAGAACTATAAGTTGTGGAGTATTGATGAAGACGCAGGGGAGATAGTCTTTTTCCAAACATATAAAGGGAAATACATCTTCCAAGAAGGCTTGGACGAAACCGAAACGATTGGAAAAATTACGTTGAAGATGAATGACGAGAACAAAGTCGTATCGTATCAACAGTCGATGGTCACGTCAATTAATGAAGTGAGAAAAGAAACCCTTATCCCAGCGCTTGAAACGGTTAAGGACTTATATACACAAAACATGCTGAGTCAGAACACGACAGTGAAAAAGGTAGAACTCGGCTACTATACACAATATCCAGGTGCAAGTACTCAAGTCATGGTTCCTGTATGGAGAGTGGAGCTTGAAGGCACAGTAGCTGGTTCAAAGAAAAAGACCGAGGAAGAATATTTGATCAATGCCATCGACGGTTCAACACTTGATCATATAGAGAAAGATGACAAATCTTCAATGGAGTGAGAGAACATGAGCTTGCAGTTCAGTGTACTAGCGAGCGGAAGTACGGGGAACGCTTTTTATTTAGAAACGGACGAGCACGCCTTTTTGGTGGATGCTGGTTTAAGCGGCAAACAGATGGTCGAGCTTCTTGGTCAAATCGACCGAAAGCCTGAAGACTTGGACGGAATTTTTGTGACACACGAGCACTCAGATCATATTAAGGGGCTCGGTGTCATGGCAAGAAAGTACAAGCTGCCCGTCTATGCAAATGCGAAAACGTGGAAGGCAATGGAATCCCAAATCGGTAAGATCGAGACAGACCAGAAGTTCCATTTTGATATGGAGACTGTTCAATCATTTGGAGCCCTTGATGTCGAGTCATTTGGTGTGTCTCATGATGCAGCAGAGCCAATGTTTTATGTGTTTCATTATGGAGGGCGCAAGCTTGCCCTCATGACGGATACAGGCTATGTGAGTGATCGGATGAAAGGGATTATCAAATCGGCGAATACCTTTGTATTTGAGAGTAATCACGATGTCGGAATGTTGCAAATGGGGAGATATCCTTGGAGCATTAAACGCAGAATACTAAGTGATGTCGGGCATGTATCAAATGAAGATGCCGCCCTTGCCATGACAGAGGTCATTGGTGATGCCACTTCCCGTATTTATTTGGCTCATTTAAGTCAAGACAACAATATGAAGGATTTAGCCCGCATGGCAGTTCAGCAGACGCTTGAAATGAAGGGCTTTGTAGTGGGAGATGGCTTTGATTTATATGATACTGACCCGAAAAAGGCGACCCCGCTTTGCGCCGTATGATTTTTACAATCGTATGATTAAGATAGGAGCATCTTACCAACACTATATACATCATCTATTCACTGAAAGGAAGGAAACATAGTGGATTATCGCGATATAGAGTGGAAGCCGAGACGAAGCAGAAAAGGATATTTCTTATCTGGTTTGATCGGTGTATTAGTAGGAGCTTTTTTAATGGGATTCTTTTTCCCATATGTATATGGACAGAGCAGCGGTTCCTTTGGATGGCAGCGTGCTGGAGAACAGCAAACATCAGAAGGCCCTATAAAAACTGTCAATGTTAACGTCAATGATGCTGTGACGAAAGTTGTTTCTAGTATGTCTGATACTGTCGTTGGCGTCATTAACATCCAGAAGTCGAGCTTTTGGGACGAAGGCGGAGAAGCAGGCAGCGGTTCGGGTGTAATTTATAAAAAAAAGGGCGATACCTTTTATATCGTGACGAACCATCACGTTATCAAAGGAGCGAATCAGCTTGAAGTGAGTCTGCAAGATGGGACAAGAATCGGGGCAAACCTCGTGGGAAGCGATCAGCTCATGGATTTAGCTGTGCTGACAGTAAAAAGTAATAAGATCAAAAAAACTGCTACATTTGGTAATTCAGATCATGTAAAACCCGGTGAACCTGTGATTGCCATTGGGAATCCATTAGGGCTTGAATTTGCAGGATCTGTCACACAAGGTGTTATTTCTGGTACGGAACGTGCCATTCCAGTTGATTCAAATGGAGACGGTCAGACCGATTGGAATGCGGAAGTCTTACAAACGGATGCCGCCATCAACCCTGGGAACAGTGGTGGTGCGCTTATCAATATGGACGGGAAAGTAATCGGCATCAATTCGATGAAGATTGCTGAATCAGAGGTAGAAGGAATCGGGCTATCTATTCCAGCTAACCTTGTGATCCCTGTTATAGAAGATTTAGAGCGCTATGGTGAAGTCAAACGTCCATACCTTGGCGTTGGTATGAAATCATTACTAGATATCGCAAGCTATCATTGGCAGGAAACGTTGAAACTGCCAACAAAAGTGACAACAGGTGTCGTAGTGATGAGCGTTGAACCTTTGTCTCCAGCAGGAAAAGCGGGATTAAAAGAGCTGGATGTGGTGACATCTTTTGATGGAAAGAACGTACAAAATATTGTGGATTTGCGCAAATATTTGTATCAAAAGAAAGTCGGCGATAAGGTAAAGGTACAATTTTATCGAAGCGGAAAGAAAAAGTCGGTAGAGATCAAACTCTCCCAAACCGACCAATTTGGCGGATAGCCAGTTCCATGATGGGACTGGTTTTTTTGCATGCTCATCATATGAAGATGGAAAGGGGGAATACGATTGGTTACATTACAACCGATGTCACAATCAGATGACGCCTTATTGATGGAGGCGTCCATTAAGAGATATGCAGAAGAAAAGGTATTGGCTGGTACATGGGCCGAGGAAGAAGCGCTTGAGAATGCAGAAGATCAATTTAACAGTCTGCCTCCCAACGGCATTTATACAGAAAATCATGAGCTGTTGAATTTATGAAACGGGGAAGAAGCCACTGGCTGGGTTTGGCTCTATCACGATCCGCATCACCCTCAACAAGAAGGCTTTATGTATAACTTTACCTTAGTTGAGACTTACCGGGGAAAAGCCTTTGCGAAACAAGCCATTGCTGCATTAGAGAAGCGAGCAAAGACATTAGGGGTGCAAAAACTCTCGCTGCAAGTTTTTGCCCAAAATCAAATGGCCCGTTCGCTTTACGAGAAATCGGGCTTTGCAGAAACCGGCATATATATGAGTAAACTTCTATCAACAAAGAAGAAGTACCGTGCAAACAGCGTACGGTACTTTTTTATGAGGATATAACGTCATCCTGAGCCATCACTCGATATAGATCTACCTTACATTTAACGAAGGCACGGATAATAGCAGGGATTCGGGCTTCTGAATGAATCAACAATGAGGTCTCATCATCACTGATCACAAGATCTGTTCCCACACTTTGCAAGTACTGCGTGAGAACAGGTTTCACCTCATCATCAATCCATGCATGTTTGAAGGTAACACGAATGTTTGAGGACGTGAGGGTTTTCTCTAGGGGGTGAGTACTTGGAGGCACTAATTTTCCTTTAGAAATGAACACAGCTTTTGTACAGATACTCCTTGTAAACCTTGGACTGTCAGCCGTTAAAAGTACCGTTTTCCCTTCATATTTGAGTGCTTGAATCACCTGTTGGATGTGCATGATGGAATCTGAATCAATATCAGCAAAAGGCTCATCGAGTAAAATAAATTCAGGCTGATGGGCGATTGCCTGTGCCATTCCTAGACGTTTCTTCATGCCAGATGTAAAGGCACCTATTTTTTCATGCTGATAGGGGCGCAAACCGACGAATTCGAGCAATTCTTCATAATAGCTTGTCTTCTGACGTGATCCCGTTATTTTAGATAAATAGGCAACATGCTCAATTGCGGTGAGTCCTTCATATAAATCTGTATATTCGGGCAAAACGCCTATTTGATGCCTCACTTTTTTTAAGGAAGTAGCATTCATGATCGTAAAAGTGCCAGAAGTCGGACGAGAGAAACCCGTAATGATATTGAAAAACGTAGTTTTCCCCGCTTCTTTTGGTCCGATTAGTCCGAAGACATCTCCTTTTTGTACTTCTAGATCAATATGATCTATCGCTACTTTCGTCCGATATATTTTTGTCAGCCCTTTTGTTTGAAGCACCTACACATCCCTCCTCTGAAACAGGAGCGCTGTTCCAATCAGTAAGAAAGTGGTCAATGCCGCATTTATCAGCATAAAGGTAAGCGGCTCCCTCCAGCGTGCATAATAATAGGGGGTCATGAATTGAAACCAGTGGATAAACCATTCTGATGAAAAAACAGATATCACACTGATGATCGGAAAAAGAAATGAAAACAACATCCCAACAAACATTGATCTCTGCGGCGTCGGAAAGAGTATAGATAAAAACAAAGCAAACGAGATGCCCACGCTGATAAAAGTCAATGTTTTGAAGGCATCAGAGAATTGAAAACGGTGTGAAATGACCATGTTCAAAACATATGTCGTCATAATACAACTGAACCAAAATAGCATCAATCCAAGGTATTTCCCAATGACAATATTCAGACGTGTCGTTTTGCTCACAAGAAAACGAATCGTTTTCAAATAAATTTCGCGACTCAAAATATCATGAGACCATAAAAAAATAAGGAAAAAACCAAATAATGAGATCACCAGTTCATTTCCAATCGAATAAGGGTCCTTTACCTGCTGCCATACATCTTGATACGCTGCGACAAAAGGAAGACTTGATACAAAAGTAGATAGAAAGAAAATAATCACAATTGTTAAAATGGATTTTGTACTCTTAAAGAGCTGCTTAAACTCATTAAAACAGATGGTCCACACGCACTGTACCTCCCTTCATCTTTATTATAACGCTAGAAAAGAAAGACACCATATCTTGCTCTTTAATATTTGTTTAAATTTTAAAAAAGGACTCTTCCAACAGAAATTAATTTATTTTTAAAAATGTTCAGAATTATATCTTGATTTATAAAAAAACATCATGTATGATAGCGTTAACTCAAAATAAGAACAGGCAATGACGAGAGAAAGTACAATCATCAATTTTTTCACAGAGAGCTTCGGTCGCTGAAAAGAAGCAAAAAATAATGATTCGAAAAATGGTCTCTGAGCCTCGTGCTGAACGTATCTTTGATATTAGTAGGTCACGACGAGAATTGGTACTCGTTATCAAATCCACAGTATATGAGCCAGATTGGAACTTTGTACTTGTAGAGGCTGTTTAGCGTGAGCAAACAGTAAATAAAGGTGGTACCACGAGACAAATACCTCGTCCTTATGATTCAAAGATAAGGATGGGGTATTTTTTATTTTCCACTTTTTTCATACAAATGTTCCACGTGAAACACACAACCATTTTTCAAATGAAAGGGAGATTGACATGAGTGAACATGCATTGGTTTTACAATCAGATTTCGGCATTGATGATGGTGCTGTCAGTGCAATGTATGGAGTGGCAAATACGGTCAGCAACAACATTCGCATTTTTGATTTAACACACAACATTCCGCAATATGACATTTGGGAGGCATCTTATCGCCTGCTCCAAACCGTCACATACTGGCCGGAGGAAACCGTCTTCGTCTCCGTTGTTGACCCGGGCGTTGGATCAGAGCGCAAGAGTCTTGTCGTCAAAACAACAAGTTCACACTATATCATTACGCCAGATAACGGGACACTCACGCACGTCGCACAGGATATTGGGATTGTCGAAGCCCGTTATTTAGATGAAACCATCAACCGGCTGCCGAAGTCGGGAAAATCACATACATTCCATGGAAGAGATATTTATGCATATACAGGGGCGAGAATCGCTTCAGGCGTGATTTCCTTTGAAGAGGTAGGACCAAAGGCGAATATTGATGATATTATTCACCTTCCAGTTGTAAAGGCTTATGCAGAAGGTGAGGTCATCACAGGGACGATTGATATTTTGGATGTCAGATTCGGAAACCTTTGGACAAACATCCATTACACGTTATTTGAACAGCTTTCAATTAATTATGGTGATGCAATAGAAGTTACCATTGCCAACGGACCAAAAAATGTGTATAAAAATATCATGACCTATGGACGATCTTTTGCCGATTTAAAGGTAGGCGAACCACTCGTATATGTCAATTCACTCGACCATCTAGGTGTGGCGATCAATCAAGGGTCATTTGCAAAGGCTTATAACATCGGTACAGGCACAGGCTGGCGCCTTTCGATTCGAAAAGCTCCGCGCATTATATACGAATAAGAAGGAGGAAACATCATGGCAGGTAAACAACTTTCAACGAAAACTGTCGTTGCCATCGGAATTGGCGCAGCCGTCTTTGTCATTTTAGGACGCTTCGTTTCGATTCCAACTGGCATTCCGAATACACAAATTGAAACATCGTACGCATTCCTTGCTTTAATGGCTGTGTTATTTGGTCCTGTTGCAGGCGCACTCATTGGTTTTATAGGCCATCTTATTAAAGATGCCACCACATTCGGCCCTTGGTGGAGCTGGATTATCGTTTCGGGTATCGTTGGTTTGTTGATCGGCTTCATTTCAAAACGATTAAATGTAGAAGAGGGAGACTTCGGCTGGAAAAAGATTACGCTCTTTAATGCAGTACAAGTAGGAGCGCAGGCACTTGGCTGGTTTGTCATTGCCCCTGTGCTTGATATTGTGATCTATGCTGAACCCGCTAAAAAAGTATTCGCACAAGGAATTGTGGCAGGTATATCCAACATCATGACAGTGGGTATACTTGGTACGATCATCATTGCAGCTTATGCAAAAACGAGAAGCAAAAGCGGCAGCCTGTCTAAGGAAACATCATGAAGCAAGGTGGAACACATAAATGAAGAAACCGATGATTCAATTCGAACATTTCGGATTCAAATATCGTAGTCAGTCAGAACCGACATTGAAAGACATCAACCTGACCATCTATGAAGGTGAAAAAGTCTTAATAGCAGGCCCGTCTGGATCGGGAAAAAGCACACTAGCCCATTGTATTAATGGGCTAGTTCCTGCGTCTTATAAAGGATCAATGGAAGGAAGTCTTCACATCGGCGGAAAGGATGCAGAAAAGGAGAGCATTTTCTCCCTCTCACAGCTCGTCGGAACGGTCCTGCAAGACCCTGATGGACAATTTATCGGTCTGACGGTTGCAGAAGATATTGCGTTTACGCTAGAAAATGACCAGGTAGCACGTGAAGAGATGACGGCTCGTGTAGAAGAAGCGGCGAGATTAACAGAAGTAGACGGCAAGCTGGCATCATCCGTACATGAGCTGTCAGGTGGTCAAAAACAGCGTGTCGCCATTGCAGGCGTGCTTGTAAATGATGTCGACATTTTACTCTTTGATGAACCGCTTGCGAACCTTGATCCCGCAACAGGCAAGGAAGTCATTGACCTCATTGACCGATTGCAAAAGGAAACGAAAAAGACAGTTGTCATGATCGAGCACCGATTAGAGGATGTACTGTACCGCCATGTAGATCGAATTATCGTCATCCACGACGGAACCATTGCAGCAGATATGACACCAGATGAATTACTCGCTTCGAATGTTTTGGAAGAGGCAAATTTGCGAGAGCCATTATATGTGAAGGCGATGAAGTATGCAGGGATTCAGGTGAGGTCAAGCGGGCAGCTAGCCGACTTAAAACGTCTGACCTTAGATGACGATGCCAAGCAAAAAATCAAACAGTGGATGGAAATAGAGCATCAGGCAAAGGAAGAGAAAATAGCGTACGATTTGTTAGAAGTGCGGGATCTTAGCTTTGACTACCCCACAAGACCAAACACGCTCAAAAACATCTCCTTTACTGTGAAAAAAGGAGAAATGGTCAGCATTGCGGGAGCCAATGGAGCTGGCAAAACGACACTGTCCAAGCTACTCTGTGCGTTTGAAAAACCACTTAAAGGAGCGATCCTTTTAAATGGTGAGGACATCACAGGAGACACAATCAAACAGCGCTCCGAACGCATTGGTGTCGTCATGCAAAACCCGAATCAAATGATTTCAAAGCAAATGATCTTTGATGAGGTAGCGCTAGGTCTTGTGCTAAGAGGTATACGGGCGGAAGAAATAAAAGAGCGTGTCGAGCGTGTCCTCAAAGTATGCGGTTTATATCCATTTCGGAACTGGCCCATCTCGGCCCTCAGCTTTGGGCAGAAAAAACGCGTCACCATTGCGTCTATTCTTGCATTAGAGCCTGAGATCATCATTTTAGACGAGCCAACCGCCGGACAGGATTTTAGACATTACACAGAAATGATGACGTTCTTAGAGCAACTAAACAAACAAGGCGTCACGATTTTAATGATTACACATGATATGCATTTGATGCTGGAATACACAACAAGAACGATTGTGATTTCAGATGGAGAAAAAATCGCAGATGATACACCTTCCAAAGTGCTAACAGATCAGCTGCTTGTCCAAAAGGCGAGCTTAAAGGAAACGTCGCTGTATGAACTGGCGCTGAAAGCAGACTGGCCAAATCCAAATGAACTCGTGGATCGCTTCATTGAGGTTGACAGAAAGGAACGAATGATATGGCTGTAGACATGCTGTACTATATCGACCGCCTGTCGCCGATTCATCGGCTGACAGGTGCAACCAAACTCATTTGCTTTATCCTCTGGTCATCCGCAGCGATGCTCACGTATGATACAGGCGTATTAGTCTTTATGCTAGTTGCTAGTATCGTATTCTTTCAGCTATCGAACGTGAAATTTCGTGATATCTCCCTTCGTGGTGATCGTTCTGGCGATATTTTTAGTGATCAACAACATCGCCATTTACATCTTTGCGCCTCAGCAAGGTGTTGCCATCTACGGAGCAAAGCACGAGCTGTTTCATATTGCAGGCTGGTACAATGTCACACTTGAGCAGCTTTTCTATCAATTGAACATTACACTCAAATATGTGACGGTCATGCCAGCGGCGCTCTTATTTATTGTGACAACGAATCCAAGTGAATTTGCCTCATCATTAAGTCGAATTGGTGTGAGTTACCGGATCTCATACGCCGTAGCAATTGCTTTGCGCTATATTCCAGACATCCAGCGGGATTTTCGGACGATTGCGATCTCTCAGCAAGCGAGAGGAATTGATTTATCGAAGAACGAAAAACTAGGCAGACGAATCAAAAATGCATTATCAATCGTCATGCCGCTTATTTTCTCCAGCCTAGAGCGGATTGAGACGATTAGCAATGCAATGGAGCTGCGCGGATTTGGAAAGCATAAAAAGCGCACATGGTTTACCGCCAAAGATTTTCAAAAGGCAGATTATGTGGCGCTATTGTTTGTCGGCGTTGTCCTGATCGTGTCGCTAGTCATCACACTTGTAAGAGGAACGAGATTTTATAATCCATTTTTATAGAAAGGAAGCCTTCACAGAGAGTGGAGGCTTTACTTTTGTTTGTGGATAAAAGCTGTGTGAAGTTGCAAAAAACTATTAACATGTGTATAAATCGGTTATATTGAACAATGAGCCAAATACTTGTGAAGAACGAGGAACATAATGGAGGAATGATGAAGATGAACAAAGCACTTTTTTCATGTGAAGAACATATCGAAACCGTACTAGACATGTACATAGATGATTACGAACAGCCACCAGAATTCAGAAAAATCGAACATACACACAGGTTATCCACAACCTGTGAATTGTGCGATGAACCTGCAATATATATAGTGGGGAACGAATGATCGGACACAAAATACACAAATTTTATCCACAATTGTTGATAACTTATATGAATAACTTGTTCTTAAGGTGGGGATGACCTGTGAATATATCAATCATCACAATCGGAAAATTAAAAGAAAAATATTTAAAACAAGGCATAGCCGAATACACAAAACGATTACAAGCCTATGCCAAAGTCAACATCATTGAGCTCGCAGACGAAAAAGCACCCGAACACCTCAGCGATCAAGACATGAAAATCATCAAAGACAAAGAAGGCGAACGCATCCTAAGCAAAATCAACCCAGACGCCCACGTCATCGCCCTCGCCCTCGAAGGAAAGATGAAAAGTTCCGAAGAATTAGCCGATACAATAGATAAGCTGGCAACTTACGGCAAAAGCAAGGTATGTTTCGTCATAGGTGGATCGCTTGGATTAAGTGATGCCGTCATGCAGCGTGCGAATGAGAAGTTATCTTTTTCGAAAATGACGTTTCCGCATCAGTTGATAAGGCTGGTACTCGTGGAGCAGATTTATCGAGCGTTTCGGATTGTGAGGGGGGAGCCTTATCATAAGTGAGTGGGGTTTGTTAAGAAACCATACTAAAGTGGGACGTTAAGGTGTTTTTGGTTTTTTATTAAAAAAATATGAAATTCAATGTAATAAGGACTAAATAATATTAAATCGAAAGATAATTTTGTAATAGCCATCATTATAATGGCTATTACTTTAAGTTCTGATCAAAGTTTTAAGGTATGATAAGCCTTTAGCAGATACTCTTAAGAACTTTAATTTTCCTAATTTGCGAACTTGAAATGTTAGTTTCTTTTCTGTTAATCGATCAAGTGAACTAGAAGGATTTGATAATTTAATTCCATGCTCTTTTAGAGTATCGTTAACCTCTTTGGTTTTAAATTCATTTTGTTCCGAATTCATTTGTACAAAATATGCTGTTATCAGAGCCTTGTCTAAGTCGGTTGTATCATCAGTAAATCTATTTTGCCATTCACCAAAGATATCGGGAACATCAAGAGGATCTATCTCAACTGTCTTTAATTTGCTTTCTTCTACTTCTTTTCTTTCTTCTTGGATAAATTCTTCAATTTCATTATCTTTGTCATCGACATAGAGTTGAGCAATAATATCAACAATAGCTTCTAATTGGTCCATTTGTTCTTTAACGAAATCCTCAGAACCCTCAAAATCTAATTCTCCTGAACGGACATTTATTTTTACTCTTGCATTACTCATTAAAGTTTCCTCCTTATTTTCTTATTTCTGAAATATAAAGTAATTCCTCAATACATGCTCTATAATTAAGAATTATTCTATCTATATCATTTTTCTTAGCATTGAAGTATATTTTATGAGCAGAAAAGTTCCCTAATTCCCTAAATTCATCCAAAGATTCTCTAGTATTACGTGAAAGTCCTAATTGTGTATTTGTTTTTGCATTATTAACAATATCTACAAGCATTTTATAGTTACCAGAACTATCTTTTATTAAAGAACTTAATTGTTTATTTTCATATGAATGAATCAAGAGTATTTCAAATAATCTCCTCATTAAAACAGCACAACCATCAAATATATTATGCTCGTATGAAGCATTAATTTGGTTAGCTAAATTTATTAGATATGTCCTTGATTTTTCATATAATTCCTTATGTAATACTAATCCATCTGAAGTAATCTTAATCTCCTCTTTTTTCCCTTCATTAAGAATAGATGAATATAAATCCAATAGAGAAGAAAAAGTTTTAATGTGTAATCGGAAATAATCAGTTTTTTTCCCTCTAACAAATTCCCTAGAAGAAATAATGTTTTTACGCAACCTAGTCTTATTTGGTTTATGCATTCCAAGACTACCAAAATAATCACGTATATCATTAATAAAATATAATAATTTTTACTTTTTCAAGTTCACTCATAGAAAATAAATTCACATAGTATGCAAATTATTGAAAGTCATATTTTACCTCGAAATTTTAGAATGTATATATTTTATTATAATTGTACAATTGGAAATCTATCACTAGTGTATTCTGAGTAGCTCTTTTAAATAATCTTATTAATTATATAGGGTTTTGTGTATTTAGTAGATTTTTTTAACATCATAATACATGCTCACAACAAACCGACATAGAGTATAATTCAATAATTCATATCATTTGTTAAAAAAAAAACAAATAATTCCGATATATGATATACAAAGATTACTAGAGGGGTGTGTCATGGCTATTACCGTACCAGAAACGATCAAAAGTACTGCTACTGCAGGGGAACGAATTTTTTTTCGAACATTAAAGGAATATCTACCCGAGGATTATATTGTTCATTATGAGCCTAATATCAATGGGTTTAGACCAGATTTTGTGATAATCGGCCCTGATTTAGGAGTATTAGTTCTGGAAGTAAAAGATTACACCAAAAATACAATAAGAGAGCTAAACGACAATACCTGGGGAATTTTGGATTCGTCTGGTGATTTACATAGAGTTAAGAGTCCACTAGTTCAATCAAGAGAGTATGCTTTTAAAATAAAAGAAATGCTTGAAAAAGACATTGATTTAATCAATACAGAAGGGAAATATCAGTTTAAATTAAAGTTTCCTTATGGTTATGGTGTCGTATTTACTCGACTTCATGAAGAGCAACTTTTAAAAAACAAAGTATATGAAGTCATTGATCCACAATTTATTTTATCCCGTGATCAGATTGATCCGGAAAATGATCAATTTGATCATGAGATTTTAATAGAAAAATTGTTTGATATGTTTCATGTTCCTTTCAAGTTAAATAAACCACTATTATCTGATGAATTAAAAAGGATTCGTTATCATCTGTACAAAGAAATACGCGTTGGGGCAGATTGCGAACCAGTCCCATACCAAGACAAACTGTTATTATCTTTTCGAAACATCAAAACGATGGATTTGCATCAGGAAAACTTGGCTAAACAAATTGGTGATAAGCATCGGTTAATTAGAGGGGTAGCAGGTAGCGGAAAAACCTTAATCTTAGCAAGTCGAGCAAAAATGTTAGCAGAACAACATCCGGATTGGAAGATATTAATACTCTGTTACAATGCAGCTTTAAAACAAAATATTAAACAAATTATTCATTCTAAATTCACCGAACTAGACGAGATTTTAACATTAGAATCTAAACAAGTACCGAATTTAAAAAATATACAAATTCTAAACTTTCATCAATGGATTAAAAAAGACCATGGAATTACAGATATTGAAATTGAAACATATATTGAAAAGATAAAAAACGACACTTCAACTCTTATAAAGTATGATGCAATCTTAATAGATGAAGGACAAGATTTTAAAGGAAGCTGGCTTCATCTCATCAGTTTATGCTTAGATCAAGAGACGCAATCTTTGCTTCTGGTAGAAGATAGAGCGCAAAATATTTATCGAAAAAGTAAAAGCTATGTAAAAGATACGGGACTCGATTTTAGAGGTAGATCTAGAATCTTAAATATAAATTATCGTAATACGTCACAGATTGTAGCTTTTGCATGGAAGTTTTACGATACTCATAGCAATTTAGATCATCAATTAAAACTAGAACAGACAGAGACAATTGAAATCATCCCTCCAAAAAAGACGAAACGTAAAGGGCCAGAGGTAGAGCTTTTAAGATGTAGTACCTTTAAAGAAGAAATAGAGGAGGTCACTAAACAAATAGTGAATCAACACTTTGAGAAAAACGTACCTTACTCTGAAATGGCCATTTTATATCGTATTCAGGGATATAACAGCCAATATATATCAGCAATTCAAGATGCGTTTAAGGCCAAGAATATTCCTTACAATTGGATAACTGAAAATAGAGCAACAAAACATAATTTTAATCCAAAGGAAGATACGGTAAAAATTTGCTCTCTTGATAGTAGTAAAGGTCTAGATTTCCACTCAGTATTTATTGTTAAGGCGGATTTAATGCCATATAAGTATGAAAAGGATCAAGGTAAAGAAGTACCGTTAATGTATATAGGTATGACTCGTGCTAAAGAGTATCTATCAATATCTTATTCAGGTGTTTCTTCGTTTACTCAGTATTTTGAGAATGTAAAGAATAAAGATCTGATCTCTCAAAATTAATTTAGCAAAAAGTAGCTGTTGAGCTTTTTTTGTATAATAACGGTAATAACACAATTCTGTGGGAGGTGAACATATTATCGAAACATGAAGAAGAGAGAAGAAACCAACTGGAAATGGAACAGATATTGTCAAACGAAAAAGAGACAAAGACCATCATTGAAAGTCCAAATGGTGAAACGAATGAATTGAATGTAAACCCACTGAATGCCTTGCAAGATTCGTGGTGTTCTCACGCAGATAGAAGAGATGACGTTTATGAACATCCTTTTTTCATCATCTGCTTCAATTCGATCCGAAAATTTCGGGTGATGATGATTAAAAATACGCTATTACCTACTAAACCAACAACTAATCGATCAAATATCACTAGCAAACCTTCAAAGATGGATCCTCAATCAAACAAGTAAAAACAGGAACATGCATCATCAAAGCCGGCGATCCTGTGCAGCACGCATATTTCTGTATTACGGCCTATTCTAAACGGGAGGGAGTACAATGTTGGGGGAAGATGATTTTGCTATCCAAGATCAACGGGCAGCCTTCTCCTTTTTCGATTGAGGTCAAGGAGGATTCTATAGTTTAGAAACGGAAAATGCTTTTCAAACATATGAAATAAAGTTTCTGAAGATGAATCAGTAACCCCACCTTACTTTAGGTGGTTTTTTTGTACATTCTATTTTTTGGTATAATCAGTTGTAAGTGAAGAACATATAAAAGATTGATAAATGTTTTGATCTTAATTGGAGGTACTGTTATGAAACAACTTTATATCAAGCAGGAGGCATTTCATCTCAGTGGCAAGTTTACGGTAAAGGATCAGCAGGAGCCCAAGACGTTCACCATTCTGAATACAGAAAGAGACGAAATCGCCGTTATTACGAAAAAGATGTTTAGTTTTTTACCGAAGTCAATGGCCACGAGGTGTTGACCATTAAAAAAGGGTTTTCTTTTTTTAAAGCGCGATATTCGATTGATGCAGCAGGGATTGAGGTACATGGTAACTGGTTGGATATGAATTTTCAAGTTTTTCAGAACAGTGAATTGATCGGTCAGGTGAACAAAGAATGGTTCACTTGGGGTGATAGTTATAAGGTTGATATATTGAAGGAAGAAATGGAGTCTATCTTAATTGCATTAGTCGTCGCGATTGATTGTGTGAAGGCTGATGAGGCGTCTAGTTCTTCCTCGACAGCGTCGAATTAGTAAACGATTACAGAAATTCATTCTGTTTCATGAAGAGATCATCAGCGTGTAACTTTTATTCTTAAAATAAAATACTTGATTAAAACTTTGATTGACTAGAGTTCTTCGAGTTTTTCACTTGAATAAATAATCTTTACAAAAACATTTTTAGCATAGAGATATTCTGCAGTTGTTTGTTTGAAAATAAGGCTCTCCACACAGAAGGAAGCCATATTTTATAAACCTCATTTATGATATAAATATTTACAGTGTATAATCATTTAATGTAAATTGGATAAATAATTGGTATATCAAAAGGTACGTTTTTAAGTGGAGGGTAACTATGGGAAATACTAATGTAGAAATAGTTTTAAGGGCATGGCATTTAATTGAAGCTTTGTCTCCTAGTCCAGTCAATGGAATAGGAGACACTTTAGAAAAAAAACATTTTCAGCATGATGAGAAGGTACATAAAACAGAACAAGTTCTTTTTTCGGAAAAACCATGGGAAGTGCACAAATTGAAAAATGAAGAAAAGCAGTTTATTCAATTTCGATATTATATTGGATGCTTTGAGCAATATAAGCTTGTTAAGTATTTACGTGAGTTATTTCACACGAATGAAGAAATGATGAATCACGATCATAAAATGTTATTTAGTATGTCTTTCCTAGTAGATCATACAGGTAAGTATATGAAGAATTCTTTATTTGTACCTATACTAATGTATGTGATGAAATTGTTAAAAGAACGTTCAAAAGTGACTTATGATGAATTGATGACGAAATTTAAAGATCATTTGCGTTTATTTGAGGAACAAGTTGATGATATTTTCGTCAATGGTGTTACCGAAAAATCTCTAGAAAAAGTAAACAAGTTGTATAATCGGTACTTTTTACGAATTGATGATCAGAGACTCCATTATATTGAGAAGGAAATCATAAAAATAGGACAAGAAGGCAGTTACAATAACTTTAATAGCTTTTTCTTAGATGATTTAGGAGACATTATTTCTAAAGGTGAGAATAAAACGTTACGTCAATTTATTGAAGGGACAGATCATCGTACAGATATAGATGAGAATAGAGCATACATTGAAGATGTACTGCAACCTAAATACTTACCTAATGGTAGATGGCCATCACCTGTTGAACACAGGTTATCATTAATGCAACAAGTAGCTGTAAATCAAATAATTAATAATAGCCAGAAGATAAATTCAGTCAATGGCCCACCAGGAACAGGTAAAACGACGTTGCTAAAAGATGTGTTTGCTCACCTTATTGTAGAAAGAGCTGAAAAAATGGCACGGTTTAAAAATCCTGAAGACGCATTAAAAAAAGTGAAGAAAATAGATTTAGACAATTACCCATATCAAATCTATGAATTGCATGAATCAATTAAACAATATTCAATGGTTGTGACTTCAAGCAATAATGGAGCAGTTGAAAATATCTCGAAAGACCTCCCCAAAAAGAAAGAGGTTATACGCAAAGAAAATAAAAGTCAGTTTATTGAATATGATCAAGCATATGCATCAGAAGCAGAAGAATTGTCAATGTATCCGTTCGCTGCAAAAGCTCTTCTTGCAGGAAATGATGAAACTTGGGGGTTATTCTCAGCAGCTTTAGGGAAATCAACGAATATTGCTCAATATTATAAAAATCTTTATTTGGGGGATAATTCTTTTATAAAACAATTGGAACAAGATAAAGAGAAAGTCAATTTGTCAGATTGGAAGGCCGCAATAGAAGATTTCAAAAGTACTTTACATTCAGTAGAGCAGAAGAAAGCAGAGTTGCAATTAATGTCTGAGGATTTTAAAAAATACAAAAATATAGACAGCGAGCTATCCTCTCTACAGATAGAAGAGGACAAATTAGAACAGGAATTAATTCAACAATTACAACTAAAGGAATCAATTGAAAAAGAAATTCAAACCGTATCAGATATGAATTTTTTCCAACGACTTTTTCATAAAGAAAGAAATCGAAAAGTAAAATTAAAATGGCGCATAATAAATACAACAATTCATAAGTTGGAAAAAAAGCGTAATGTGTTACAGAAGAAAAGACATCAAATAAAAATGCGGTGGATAAAATTTCAAGAGTCCATTGATGATAAATGCGCTCATCAGGGTTTAAAAATTCCAAGCGATGAATACTGGGGAGAAGACCAATATGAAGATAGACAGAAAAATACAATATGGATAACAAATGAATTAAATTTTGAAAGAGGGCAGTTATTCTTAAAAGCAATGAAAATTCATAAATTGTTTCTAATATTTAATAATAGGGCCATTAAATCTAGCCTTCGATTGTTAAATTATCGCTATAAACTTGATTTAAATCAAGCGGATCATCAAATGCATTTGAAGAATGTGTGGGAAATCATACATTTAATTACCCCTGTAATTAGTACAACGTTTGCCAGTATACGAAAGATGTATGAAGGAATTGGGCAAGACTTTATTAATTATTTATTTATTGACGAAGCAGGGCAAGCAACACCTCAACAAGCAGCCGGCGCTTTATGGAGATCGCAGAAAGCAATAGTTGTCGGGGACCCAATACAAATTGAACCAGTTGTCACTATTGATCGCACAATTTTAGGAGATATTAAAAGGTATTATGGGATTGATGATGAATTTATCGAGCTGGGAACGTCTGTGCAATCACTAGCAGATAGGGCAAATTCAATTGGCACGTATAAAAAGAATCAAGAGTGGATAGGTATTCCTTTATGGGTTCATCGTAGGTGCTTAGACCCTATGTTCACGATTTCAAACGCAATTGCTTATGATAATAAAATGGTGTTAGCAGAAAAGGAACAAGGGAAAAGTGCATGGATCGATATTAAAGGTAAAGCGACCAATAGGCAATTTGTTGAGAAACAGGCAGAATGGATTTCCAAAGAAATTTATGAAAAATGGAGTGTGAGTTCTGAGCTACCTAACATCTATGTGATCTCTCCTTTTACAGCAGTTAAAAATGGACTTAAAAGAAGCATTAGAAGTTATTTAAAGAAAAGGGATTTACCAAAAAAGGCAGTTGACGCTTGGACAAAAAACTCAGTAGGAACTGTACATACTTTTCAAGGAAAGGAAGCTGAAATCGTTTATTTTGTAGTAGGAACAGATGAAAATAGTGATGGAGCAGCAAATTGGTCTTGTTCTAAACCAAATCTAATTAATGTCGCAGTTACACGAGCAAAAAAAGAGTTCTATATCGTAGGTGACTATCAAAGAATCTCTAAAAAACAATACTATCAAACAATTGCAGAGAATGTAGAAAAAATAGAAAGACCAAAGTTATAAAGATTATTTTTAGGACCTCTCAACATGTTGAGAGGTTTTTGTTTTAGACGTTAAGAATAATGAGAAAACTAGACCAATTTAAAAATGAATATGCTTATCGATGAAGGAAAAACAGGTTGGAATTTTATTTTGTGATGAAAATTTAATATATGGAGAAGTTGAAATATCTGCTGATCCATTACATTCACATCTTTTCATTTACAATCTTGTTCACTGCAGGAATGTCTGCAGGAGCGAAATGAAGTTCGGTCAGTTTATCTCTCGTAACCCAGCGTGTGTCAGCATGCTCTAATGCAATAGGATTTCCTTCTACTAATTTAGCTTTGTAAGTTTCAAGTCGTACAATGACGTTTTCATATTCATATGTTGTGTCCTCTACTTTTGAACCGACATCAATATTGCAAGTGAATTCTTCTAAAAATTCACGCTTTAATGCTTGTTCAGGGGATTCTCCAGACTCAATTTTACCTCCAGGAAATTCCCAATAATTAGCTAAACTCATATTAGGACTTCTTAGTGCACAGAAAATTTCATTTTTTTCGTTTTCAATGATAGCACCAACGACATGAACTGTTTTTTTCATAATAGATCACCCTTATTATATTTCATAGTTTGATTTTAGCTTATTTTAGTAATGGAGTTAAGATTAAATTTGGGAAATCTTTTTTAAGTTTAGAACTTTCTCAATGAGATTTTATGTAGATTAATTTGAAGTTAGATAAAAGTTATTCCTATCTATTATTAATTAGGGCTTATTAAACTTATGGATTAGCAAGATCTTTTGAATTATGGTATTGTCTCCAGTTGCGATCGTCTCTGATTGATCATATCTATTAAATCCTTGATCTCAGTCATGTTTTCCGCTCCTTTTTAACTCTATCAATCTCTTTCTTAGTTTTTCATCTGTTGCATAGATATAAAGACCATGAATGCCACGTTTCATCAGAATGTTTATCGAGTTAAGTATAATCTTTTCTTTTGCCTTCTTGATCTCCTCAAGGGACATGTCATCTCGTGAGGTGAATGCACCTGTATCTTTATATTTTGAAGTGTCGATTAGAAGTTCATCCTTTTCTTCATCATAGCTGATAGAAGGACCAAGGATGACTCCTACATAATTTAAATCAAAACCTTGAACCGTATAGATCGAGCCCACTTCTCTAATCGAATCTGCATGTTCAGCCCATGTCCATTTGTCATTCGTAGAATTCCATGGCATATTGATACCACCTTCATCTACGATATATGTAGCTCCATCTTTTTTATGTAAAAAATCAAAGGTTGATACAATGCGGGATAGACCAACTTCATGATCCTTTTGCTGAATGGCAGTCTTAAAGTTGATTGGATCCGCAAAGATTTTAAGCTCGAATGATCCCTGTTTCTCTTCAGGCAGAGGTAATAATTGTTTTGAGACAAATTGGTCGATCCATTTTAAAATATCTGGATCGGCATGCATACGCATCTGTTCTGTGAGTGTAACAGTCTTCGCATGATATCTGTTTGTGATCTCCTCAAGTAATTTTTCGTTCCAATAGCTTTTAATTTTAAGTACCTGTTTGGGATCAAAAATGACAATAGTTATTTTACTGCGTTTAATAATTTCATCCAATTGATTTTGATAATGGAAGTTATTATACTTATCATCTTTCGTTAATAAGAGGTGTGCTTCATCTACTAACACGATATCAGCCATTTCACCTGATCTTGTCATCTGATTAATAAACGTAGTTGGTCTCATGATTTGTTTCTTTTTTAGATTCGGCAGACTCTTAGCAATGTTGTGATATGTTTTTAGCATTTCTGCATGATTCACAAGTAAATAATTGTTTTTTTTGTTTAAAACAGACTCTATATCATTCGATAAATCTTGAATCGTATTAAATAGGGAACTCAGTAAAACACTTTTCCCAGTTCCTGCATCACCTTCTATAGAAATAACATGATGGCTTGATTGTTTGATATGATCTTTACAAAATGCCAAAATTTCATTTTTAATTTCTACTTGTTGGGGTGATAGTTCCTTATAAGGTGAAAGCTTATATATGTCTCGGTTTCTTAACATTTCTAATGAGTGAGTGACGATCTGTTCTTGTTGTAGTTGCTTCCAAACTTCTTCAAAGACCTTTTCATTGTAAAAGTCTTTCTGATAATAATGATGCATCTCTCGTGATCTAGTCTGACTGATATTTTTTAATTGATAACGATTTTCTGCAATAAAGTAATTAATGAGATTTGTCTCAATATTGTATGAAGCCGATTGATGAAAGCGTTCATGCCCAATCAAAATGGTTTTAGTTAATTTGTTTCGTTTTGGGTCTTTCAAATGATGTTTCAATCGTCTACTAGCTTGAACTGTCTGACCAATATAAGCGGATGGCCTCTTTTTTTCGTCATAAAGAATATAGACAATGGGTTGATTATGAAATTCAGTTGCTTTTAGAGAAAGAATCTGTTCTGTTTTAAATTCTCGTTTTTCAAATAAAAGTTCACTCATATAACTAGCCCCTGTAGTCTTTTTTCCTGTTATCGTATCATAAATTTAGCAAAATATCTCAATGAATTAAAAATGAATAAACAGGAGCTGAATTATTTGGAGTGTCTGTATACTTGTCATTCAATTCCTCCTAAAAGAGAAGATAGAATTGTCCAATTTAACCCGCATTTTAAGGGTTTAGAGACGCAGAAGTATGGAATTTTGAATTCCTCGACAAGGAAGGTGAGGTGACTTATTTTTCAATTGCTCTTTAAATATTTAAAGCAACGACCAAAGATAATCCTTTATTAACCGAAGAAGAACTTGATGTCCAATTAGAACTGCCAGTACAAGAAGAACAACCTCCAACGCCAACTGCTGAAGAATCAAAAATGATTGAGGAGTTAAAAAGAAAAGGCTTAATTTAAAAGAAAGGTTAAGAGAAAGTGAATAAATGGATATATCTATAGCCCAGATTGGAGATTTTGCTACATCCTATGTGAGTGAGGCATGTCTCCCCTTTTTTCATCGAAGCCTTGGAAGATTGACTGAAATACCCAAAGACTTGCTTCAAACACTGATGGACAAAAGTCATATGTAGCGGATTGTCAGAATCAGTTTGAAGGCTATTATACAGGAAAGGAATGGCGCGAGAAGGAGCTTCTTTATCTTCCAGTGCATATAGTATTACAACAGCCAATGCTGCGTTTGGAAAAAGGCAAGTTTAACAAAGAGAACTTCCTTTTTTGTATCTTTGGTTCCTCGTCTCAAAAAGCTAAAATTTGTGTATAAGGTACTTGATATAAAACAGTTCAAAAATTTTTTGCCTTCTTTATAGTAAGTGTAGTTTATGATGATTTGTATGGGCCAAAAATATATATTTGACTACTATCCCTGTCATCATTTGGTGTACGTGGGTATTCAAAATGAATGTAGCAACCAATAAAAAAAGACAGCCCCTCAATCAATGAGGGGCTTCAGCGTGTAGACAAACCCTCGCATTTGTTGTCTGGCCTGCGTGCTGGTGCTCACGCTCCGCACAAGTAGCTCGTCCTTCCTAGAGAGGGTTTTCATTCACGCTGAAAAGACTAAAATAAAGAGCTTTTAGTCTTTTGTCCTATCCATCACCCGTAATAATTATTTGCTTGAATAAAAAATTGGGACTGCATGTAATTATAGGTGATTTTCGAGAAGTCGAAGGGCTGGCCGTTTGTGAGATAGAAGACGGTTTCGACGCGGAGGGCGGGATCGTTTTGTTTGAGGCCGAGGTGTTTTGCTTCGGCTTCATTTAGTTTGCCTACTTGCATGTACATGTCAGAGAAGCCAACTTTGAGACCGAGGCCTTCGCTAATGAACTTAAAAACGGAATCGGCGGCGATTTCTGTGTTGAGATAGGGAATGATTGTTTTCCGGTAATAGGATTCTTCTAAACACAAAGTTTGTCCATTGATGTAACGAATGCGTTTGAGGTAGAAAACATCCTCTTCTTGTTCAATGTTCAAATTAAGCGCAGCTTCTTCTGTTGGTTTGACGGTCTCTAATGTTAAAACCTCTGATGTAAGTTGAAATTCCTCTAAATCTTTTTTAAATCCTTGGTTGGATAATAGGCTGATGTAGCCCTTGCGTCGATGCCTTCTGACAAAGATCCCGCTACCCCTCACTTGATAGACAATTCCTTTTCTTTCTAGTAAGTCTAATGATTTGATAATGGTACTTTTGCTGACAGCAAATTGACTCATGAGTGTTTCGAGTACGGGGAGTTTGTCTCCTTGCTTCAGTTCATGGGTAACAATGTATTTTTCAATGTCGCTCGCGATCTGTTGATACTTTAACATAACCAATCCTCTTTGTTTTCACGATGTATTGTATTTGTATTATAGCACATGCCGATTTTTCGTTAATATGATTTTTATATTATATATGTATTGATAAATTGTACCGGTATAATTATAATATACATATACTAATAGTCATAAAGGGGGGTTTATATGTCAAAAGTAAGGGATTATCATAAGCTTGCAGAAGACATCTTAGAGGCAGTTGGTGGAGAGGAAAATGTGGTGAGTGCTGCAAGGTGCGCCACACGTTTGCGTTTGGTGCTGAAACGTTCAAATCCTAAGGCGAAAGAAGTAGTCAATAGCATGCCTGGCGTGATTACCGTTGTTGAAAATGGCGGACAGTTTCAGGTCGTGATTGGTCAACATGTGGGTGAGGTGTATGAGCATTTTGCCAGTCTTGTGCAGCTTCAAACGTCTGATGACGATCAGGCAAATGAAAACAAGGGAACGGTGCTGAATCGAGTCATCGCTACCATGTCTGCTGTGTTTGCGCCATTTGTGTATATTTTGGCGGCAGCCGGAATTTTGCAGGGTGCACTCATTTTAATTAATTTGTTATTTCCTAGTTTTTCAAAAACGGGAACTTATGAAGTGTTTAGTTTCATTTCTTGGGCTCCGTTTACGTTTTTACCGATCTTTATTGCGATCACTGCGTCTAAGCATTTCAAAACGAACATGTATATTGCGGTTGCGTGTACGGCAGCACTTGTCAGCCCAACTTGGGCAGAGATTGCCGGGCGTGTGGCATCAGGTGAGGGTGTCACCTTTTTAGGAATTGCATTATCTCAAACGGTGTATACGTCATCTGTATTGCCACCCCTTTTCTTAGTTTGGATTCTTTCGTATTTAGAGAGGTTTTTAAACAAACGTATTCATGAGGTTGTTAAGCCATTATTCGTTCCTTTCATCTGTATGGTGGTGATGGTTCCGTTAACGATTTTATTAATTGGCCCTCTTTCTACTGCTGGAGCAAATGGAATTGCAAACGGATACAATTTTTTAGCTGAAAACGTACCGGCTTTAGCAGGCGCCATTATCGGTGGATTTTGGCAGGTGCTTGTCATTTTTGGTGTTCACTGGGGAATTACGCCAATGGTGCTTGCAAACTTTGAACAGTATGGACGGGACTCCTTCCAAGCATACCAAACCATTGCTGTGATCGCTCAGGTCGGTGCAGTCTTAGGTGTGGTTTTAAAAGCGAGAAATCGAGAAACGCGTAAGGTAGGTGTCTCTGCTGGAATTACAGGTCTCTTCGGTATTACGGAGCCAGCTATTTATGGGGTTACGTTACGTTTCAAGAAGCCATTTATTTTCGGATGTATTTCTGGAGCGGTGGGTGCTGTTGTGGCCAGCTTCTTTACGCCATATTACTTTGTGTATGCAGGCTTACCAGGTCCACTTACGATTGTGAATGGGATTAGCGCTGAGTATCCAACGTCAATTATTGGCATCTTAATCGGAGTAGCCATTGCACTCATCTTACCGGTTGTACTCATTCAACTGTTCGGTTATGGGGAAGATACAGTGGAACAGACAGCAGGTCAAACACCCGTTGAAGATAAAGAGAAAGAAGAAACGATTGCTTCAATGAACAATGAAGAAACGGTGGCTGCACCATTTGCAGGGAGAATCCTTCCGCTTTCTGAAGTGCCAGATGATGTGTTTAGCTCAGGCGCAATGGGAAAAGGACTTGCGATTGAGCCTGCAGACAATAAGCTGTATGCACCGTTTGACGGCAGTGTCGTCATGCTTGCACCGACAAAGCATGCCATTGGTTTACGTTCAGAGTATGGTGTGGAGTTACTTGTTCATGTAGGAATTGATACAGTTTTCCTTGATGGATCAGCGTTTACTCTCAATATAAAAGAGGGCGACAAGGTGAAGAAGGGAGATCTATTGATGACATTTGACCAAGAAGCGATTGAAAGCAAAGGGTTAAAAACGATCACTCCTGTCATCATTACCAATACGCAAGCGTACGAAGATGTGATTGTAGAGGAACTTGAGGCATGTCAGCCAAACGACATCATCATGACAGTTGTGAAATAGGAGGAAAATAATATGTCATTACCAAAAGATTTTCTATGGGGCGGTGCATTAGCTGCTCATCAATGTGAAGGTGGATGGAACGAAGCAGGAAAAGGACCAAGTGTTGTGGATGTGATGACAGCAGGAGCACACGGAGTGCCGAGACAAATTACTGAGACAATAGAAGAAGGAACATTTTACCCGAACCATGAAGCGATTGATTTCTACCATCGTTACAAGGAAGACATTGCGCTGTTTGCTGAAATGGGCTTGAAATGTTTACGCACGTCGATTGGCTGGAGCCGCATTTTCCCTAAGGGAGACGAAGAGGAACCGAATGAAGCAGGCTTACAGTTCTATGATGATGTGTTTGACGAGTTACTCAAGCATGGCATCGAGCCTGTGATTACGCTGTCCCACTTTGAAATGCCGCTACATTTAGCTAGGGAATACGGCGGTTTCCGAAGCAGAAAAGTCGCTGAGTATTTCGCTAAATTTGCTGAGGTGTGCTTCAATCGGTACAAGGACAAAGTGACGTACTGGATGACGTTTAATGAGATTAATAACAAAATGGATGTAAACAACCCGTTGTTCCTTTGGACAAATTCAGGGGTATCGGTCAAAGAAGGCGAGAATGCTAAGGAAATCATGTATCAAGCGGGACATCATGAATTGCTTGCGAGTGCATGGGCAGTAGCAAAGGGAAAAGAAATCAACCCATCCTTTAAAATTGGAGCGATGGTCAGCCACGTACCGATCTATCCGTATTCATCAAATCCAGAAGATGTCATGTTAGCAGAGGAATATATGAGACAACGTTATTTCTTTCCAGATGTGCAGGTTCGCGGCTGCTATCCAAGCTATGCATTAAAAGAATTTGAACGCGAAGGCTACCACATTCCTTTTGAAGAAGGCGACGAAGAAAGCTTAAGGAAGGGAAAAGTCGATTATCTAGGCTTTAGCTATTACATGTCGACAACGGTCAAAAGTGATGCTGTATCTGACAACAGTGGGGATATAGTTAACGGAGGGCTGCCGCATGGTGTAGAAAACCCTTATATCAAAACAAGTGACTGGGGCTGGTCCATTGACCCAACTGGTCTAAGATATACACTGAATCGTTTTTACGATCGCTATCAAATCCCGCTATTCATCGTGGAAAATGGTTTTGGTGCCATTGATACAGTGGAAGAAGACGGCTCAATCCATGATCCAGAACGGATTCAATACTTAGCTTCACATATCGAAGCACTGAAAAAGGCGGTCGAATACGATGGCGTCGACCTCATCGGCTACACGCCTTGGGGCATTATTGATATCGTCTCTTTTACAACTGGCGAAATGAAAAAACGTTACGGTATGATCTATGTTGACCGCGACAACGAAGGCAAGGGCTCAATGAAACGTCTCAAAAAAGATTCGTTTACATGGTATCAGAAAGTCATAGCCACAAATGGTGAAGAATTATAATAGAAAAAAATGCAAACCCGAATGAGCGTAGTATTTGGCTTGTTCGGGTATTTGGGTTGTTTTCGATAAAAAAGGCGCGTCTATCCTTTGTTAAGTATGTGTTACCGCAGGTTACATCCCAATCGTCGGCTGGGCGGGGCGCATTTTCAAAGGCGGGAAAGCGATCTACAAAACCACCCAAGCCGCAGTCAAAGCGGTTGACAATGACAAAACGTCACAAAAATCCTTTGACGTCCTAAAAACACCGCAAAAAGGCTTATACGGACTTACCCACAAACGGGCACAAAATCTCAAAAGAACAGCAGGAAGCGAGTATGAATGCGGTGCTGGGAATGCTTTTGCCGTTTGGGGCGAAAGGAATTAATGGTAGATTGAAAATAGGAAAATTACAAAAATCGAGTATGAAATGATAAATGCAATACTCTATAGGGTACTTTTTTATATCAGGATAAATAGACAAAAAAGATGACCCCTATACAATACAGAGATCATCTTTTACAAGCTACCTAGTTTTTTATAAATGTCCTTTACAAAGTATACATTTTAGAGCGGCGGTCGCATTTAGAAGCGGTCGTTTTCAAAAAGAACCTTTTTCACTTGAGCGACCGGCATATCTTCACCAGTAAAGAGTTTGTAAGCAAGAGCACCTTGCCATAGCATCATCCCAAGACCGTTAATGGTTTTGGCGCCCGCTTCCTGTGCTTGAACAAGGAGCTTTGTTTTTTGCGGATTGTATACGACATCTGTGACGATTAAATCTTCACGCAGTACATCAAGCGTATCATCGATAATGCTGAGCTGATCTAATGGTTTCATCCCAAGGCTTGTCCCATTTGCTAGGATCGCACTTTCAGCTACTTCTCGGCGGAATGCGTATTTGTTTTCAAGCGGGAAGAGGTTCCCTTTGACACCGAATGATTTCATTTCTTTGTTGATGTACTTCACATTTTCTTCAGCCTGAATAAAATATTGATCTTGTCGTGCGAAAATACTAATTTCACGAATGCCTGATTGTGCAAGTTGAATCGCAATCGGTGTCGCGGCACCGCCCGAGCCAACGAGTGTTACCTTTTGTCCAGCTAATTCAATGCCATGTTCAATCAAGTTTCTCACGTAACCAAGACCATCTGTGTTGTAGCCAATCAGCTTGCCATCTTTGTTCACGATGGTGTTGCTTGCACGTGTATATTTCGCAGAATGATCTAGTTCATCTAAGTAATCGAGCACTTTCATTTTGTTCGGCATAGAGACGTTAAATCCAGCTACACCCATCGCTTTCATTCCGTTTATTGCTGCTTCTAGTTCATCATTTCCTACTTCAAATGCTAGGTAAGCATAGTTGATGCCTGTTAATGTGTAGGCAAGGTTATGCATCCGCGGTGACAGGCTGTGACCAATGGGTGTAGCGAGAAGACCGACTAATTTTGTTTTTCCATCAATATTTCGTTCATGTATGTTTGTCAACGTTTGACATCTCCTTTAATTATCTAAACAATTTTTTCATGCGTCCGAGTACAAAGACTGCTAGCAATACGCTGAAAGTAGCAATCACCATATCGAAAAATAACATCATTTTCATGTCGTATCCGCTAACCAAACCACTTGTAATCAGTGGCACAAGGATAAAAGCCGAGCTTGCTGCAATGTTGACATAAGATGATGCTGTTGCTTTATTTGTAGGGAATAATTTCATCATTATACTCATGGCCAACTGGAAAATTCCTGCTGTAAATCACCCTAAGAAAAAGGTGCTGACGATGACAATTTTCTATAGGTTTCAATTTGGAACAATGAAAGCATCGCAAGAAATGCCCCCGATTGGATAAAAAATTGACACCATAATAGGTGAGATGAATTTGTCTAGTAAAATTGAAAGCAATAAAACAGACACAAGTGCACCAATACTAAAATAAGAAAGCAGTTGTGTAGCATGTCCTGTGTCAAGCCCAATTAATTTTAATCCTAATTGCGGAAGCCATGTTTGCCAAACCACAAATAAAGCTGTTGACGTGAAGCCCATTAGCACGACGGCTAAGCCTTCACCGAACATTTTAGGTTCTTCCTTCATTTGTTCCTGTACTGGGAGACTATCTTGTGATGTGACTTGCTTATGGTTTGGGAATGGCATAAAGATCAAGTAAATCCCTACGAGTAAATAAAGAAGACCTAGTCCATAGAAAGCCCAACCCCAGAAGATGTCGTGTGCGATAAGATATGCCAGAATAAACGGCAGAACAGTCGCTCCGATTGAAACGGATGCCTTTACTAAGACAGAAGCTGAACTCGATTTTTTTGGAAATGCTTCTGTGAGTGCAGGATAAGTTCCTGAATCAAGCAAAGAGTTCGCAACCCCTGCTGATATCGCAAAGATAAAGGCTAACGTATAATTGCTCGTCGTCGGAATCCCGATTAAGAATAATAAGTAAAGAAAGTTTCCTGTGATAATGACAGGCTTGCGTCCCCAGCGATCCGTCAGTCGACCTGAGAAAAAGAGAGCAATCAATTTCCCGATTCCAATCGCCGATACAAGCAGGCTGATTTTTGGTATATCAACATGATAGCGTTCTGATAAACTTTCCATATTTGATGCCACAATAATATTGATCATACCTAGCATGAAGTAGTTGAAATACATACCAAGCGACGATTTAATATAAGAATTCTTCATGTTCCCACTCCTATATTTGAAACCCCTTCAGGGTCAAATTCATTTGTATACCCTTTGTCATTTCCTTAATGATAGGTAAGCCCGTCACAACACCCCTTATGTGATGAATGAAAAATTGATGAATATCCATCGCGATGTTCTAATAAGTATATCGTTATACTAAAAATAAAACATAATAACAGTGAATATGAAAGGGTGGAGTTGATTAACTTGATCAGTATCAGCCATCTATATCTTTAAGTTATAAAATTTATACGAAAAATAGGAAATAGGTATAACGATATACCTAAAGAAGCAATGAGATTAATATACTCCTGCGTTGAAAATGTGTCAAGTTTATGACTTTGTGATTTAACTTGTTCAATGAAAAAAGGAGAATTGATCAGCAATTCTCCTTATCGTCAGGAAGTAGATGTCTCTCTAATATGAAGTTGTGGCTTTAGGATTAATCGTTGTAACTCTTCATCTTGTTCGTTCATTTTGTTGTATAAAAGCTGAGCGGCTTTTACCCCGATGGATTTTGGAAATGACGAGACGGTCGTAAGTGGCGGGTGATACATCTCTGCTTCAGGGATATTGTCAAAGCCAACGACATCTATGTCTTCACCTGGTTTCATTCCACGTGATGTAAGTTCCTGAATGACACCGAATGCAACTAAGTCACTGAAGCAAAAAATAGCAGTTGGCGGCTCAGGCTGGTCCAGCACTTTTCCAAGTGATATCTTCCCGCCTTCACGAGTAGGCTCGATGTCAATAATGAGAGCGTCGTCGATGGCAAGTTGAGCCTCATCATGGGCTCTTTGAAAGCCTTTCATTCGCTCAATCCAAGTGGATGAGGACTTGATTCCGCCTAAAAAGGCAATGCGTGTATGCCCTTTTTGGAGTAGGTGGTGTACCGCCATCCAAGCGCCTTGTTCATAATCTACTCCGACATAGTCACAATGAACTTCAGCCAGTTCACGGTTGGCAAGTACCTTTGGAATTCGGATATGATTTAACTGCTTCACAGTTCGAGTAGAGCTCTTCGAGGCAGGATTTAAGATGATTCCCCCGACCCGATGCTCCACCATTGTGGAAATGAGCCGTTCCTGCTTATCGACACTGTCAAAGGTTGTACCGAGTAAAACGGTATATCCAAGTGATTCAAGAGTCATTTGAATCCCTATTAAAAATTCAGAGATAAAAGTGTTTGATATGTCAGTAACAATGACACCCACTATATTAGAGCTTTTTGATCGCATGTTTGCAGCGACACGGTCATATACGTAACCTAGTTCCTCCATGGATTGAAGGACTTTTTTTCGAGTGGCTTCAGAGATCCTTGGGTTATTCCGAACAACAAGAGAGGCTGTTGAAGTCGAGACACCAGCATGTCTGGCGACTTCCTGTAATGTGACGCGTTCTTTGTTCAATTTTTTCATTTGAATTCACCAACTTCAATGGATTGCTTACATTTTTGGTTCATTATCTAGACATAATGATGGATTTTTTGTCAAACGGTACGAGTATTCTTTGATATATTATACCTTAATCAGGAGACATTGATGAAGTGAAGTCATATGCTTTGTAAGGGATCCGGATGAATGATCTTATAAAAAGATTACCATTGACAGCTTTCTTTTAGAGGCGTAAAATATAAAATTATTCAGAAATAGAAACATTTAAAGTAAATATAAAAGCTATGATTGCTGTGGGTCACACTATGGCAGGAGCAGCTTCTGGAGAGACTGCATGTATGTGCGGCGCCGAAGGGTTCACAATCTCAGGCAAAAGGACAGAAGAGTACGGAATATTGTATTTGTGATGCATGGATGATGTCATGTATTGCTTTTCTCTATTTTGCTATTCTTATGACCATGAGATTGGAGCGCATCCAATCTTTTTTTTATGGGGTTTTTTACAGTTTGTTATTTCAATATAAGATCGTGAGTAGGAGGGCGTTGAAGTTGGCACAACAAGAGTTAAAACGAAATTTATCAAATCGACATGTACAATTAATTGCAATCGGTGGAACAATCGGTACAGGATTATTTTTAGGTTCAGGTAAGGCGATTCAATTGGCCGGCCCATCCATTATTTTTACCTATTTGATTGTAGGGATGGCCATCTTTTTTGTCATGAGGGCACTTGGGGAATTACTTTTATCCAAGGCAGGCTATCAATCTTTAACCGATATAGCGGAGGATTATCTTGGTCCATGGGCTTCCTTTGTGACAGGGTGGACGTACTGGTTTTGCTGGATTATGACAGCGATGGCGGATGTGATTGCTGTCGGTGTTTATGTGCAGTATTGGTTTGACATTCCCCAATGGATTCCTGCATTCATTTGTTTGCTGATTTTACTTGGATTTAATTTATTGACGGTGAAGCTTTTTGGAGAAATGGAATTTTGGTTTGCATTAATTAAAGTAATGACAATTCTATTGTTAATCAGCGTTGGGATTGTGTTATTAATCATTGGTTTTCAAACAAATGCTGGGCCTGTGACTGTCTCAAACCTTTGGTCACATGGCGGGCTGTTTCCAAATGGCATAACTGGTTTCTTATTGTCATTCCAGATGGTGATCTTTGCCTATGTGGGAGTGGAGCTTGTCGGGGTTTCCGCAGCAGAAACAGCGAATCCATACAAAAATATTCCGTCAGCCATTAATAAGATTCCATTGAGAATTTTATTTTTCTATGTTGGCGCAATCTTTGTTTTATTATGTATTAATTCATGGACAGAGCTGAATGCATCAGAAAGCCCATTTGTCAAAACCTTTGGACTTATTGGCATTCCAGTAGCAGCAGGGCTCATTAATTTTGTCGTACTCACCTCGGCGGCTTCAGCTTGTAATAGCGGTATGTTCTCTACGAGCCGAATTTTGTATCATTTAAGTCATCAAAAGCAGGGACCATCTTTTTTTGGTCGACTGAATCATCACGCAGTTCCAAGCAATGCATTATTTGTCTCAACCCTCGTTGTCTCTGTCGGGGCTCTTTTAAGCAAGCTGATTCCAGAACAAGCCTTTGGGGTTGTAACGACGATTAGCGCAATTTGTTTCATTTGGGTTTGGAGTATTATTTTAATTTGTCATCTTAAATATAAAAAAACACGTCCACAGCTTCACGCCGCATCTGCCTTTAAAGCACCATTCACACCATTTGTGAATATATGTGTTCTTGTGCTATTTGCAGCGATTCTCTTAATCATGCTATTTGCTGACGCGACACGACCAGCTCTGCTATTGACGCCCATATGGTTTGCATTCTTATTCTTAATGTATGTATGGAAGAAACGTTGTGCTTCATGACATAGTTGATAAAAAAGCACAGCCTTTCCCTAAATAAAGGCTATCCTTTTCGAAAATGAACGCTTTCTAATTTTAAGTAAGTATTGCGCATTTAGTATGATGAGGACGAGCCCAGTAACCATGATCGAAAAGAGCTGAGAAGGGTTCGCTCCAATTGAATACGCAATGAGAATTAACACGGCATTGGTCAAAAGATTATTCATCGCTTGATATGTGGAAAAAAATTCTTCAAGCATCACATGCTTTTTGCCTTCATCAGAAAATGGCGAGTCATTTTCTGGCATAATCTTTGTCTGATACACTTGGTAGTTTTCGATTAGGATAGACTAATTTCTCAGCACAAAACAAATGAGGTGATGATAAAAAGAAAGGTGAGCCATCATTCTTGTTGAGTAATGATCGAGATACCAATTGATAAAATGCTACCGACTGTATTTGCTAACGTCAAATCAGTAAATGTTTGATGTTGCTTCGCTTCAAGTTCATCTTCCTCATCACCAGAAAGTGAGAGAGATACTTTTTTTCAAACGTGAAATAGCCCAGAGGATTCAAATGCAATATCGAGAAGAAGTGCCATCTCGTGCACGCAACTCTTTTAGTCGAGTTTTCATCATGTCACCTCAAATTTTGATCTGAATCTGTTTTGCTTGTAAAGTAACACATATTCTTTTTGACAATTAATTGTCAAAAAGAGCATCTTTATTCAAAAGGTGAACAATGATACGCTAAGGAAAAGAGATACAGGAATCAGGTGATGCTTGTGTTCATTGATCAATTAAAGAATGGTTTACAACAAATACAACCGCTGTTTATTGGAGAAGAGACGGCATTTAAAGCGGCAGTCCTTGTTCCATTGGTGCAATTGGACGGAGAATGGCATATTTTATTTGAAGTACGCTCGTTGACCATGAGGAAACAGCCCGGTGATATTAGCTTTCCAGGCGGTAAACTCGACAACAGCGAAACAGCACTGGAAGCTGTATTGCGCGAAACCCATGAAGAACTAGGCATTTCGCCTGAATCAGTCGAGATCCTTGGTCAGCTCAGCCCTTACATTGCCTCTCCATCCTTCGTCGTCTATCCATATGTCGGCGTCATCGATGAACAGAAAGTCAAACATTCTTTTAATCAAGAGGAAGTGGATGAGACTTTTACAGTGCCATTAAAATGGCTATGCCAATATGAGCCGTATTTACATTTTGTGTCTGTACAGCCAACTCCATCTGAAGATTTTCCCTTTGAAAAGATCATGAATGGTGAAAAATATTGTTGGGGGAGTCGTGCCATTGAGGAGTGGTTTTATGATTATGAAAACTACACCATTTGGGGCTTAACTGCACGCATATTAAAGCATTTTGTCGGCTTAGTGAAAACAAATTCCTAGAATAGAGACACTAAAGGTGTCTAGACCTTTTGGAGTCAGGACATATTCGTGCTTATCGGACCGCTCTGATGTAGAAACAGGTGCCACCTCAGCAAGATCGTCCTGCACAATCAGTTTTAATGTAGGATAGCTTTGACCATAACTAATTTTCCAAAAATGGTGTAAGCTCTTATCAATTAATTGCTTAATTTCATACCCTTCTAAAAGATATACATTTAGATATATAAAATAATTAAAAAGTAAGAAAATGATACTCGATAGCTTTATATTCTAAATAGGAAATAAACTATAAATGTTTATATTGCGTATCAATTTCATAAAAAGTTGAAGGGTGCACAGATGAAATTGAGGAATATTTATATGTTGTTCTCATGGTTGGTCTTGGAAGCTGGGGAGGAATCAAAGCATTGGCTCAAATATTAATCTTGCTTCAATTGATAAAAATCAATCCAATGCGATTAATTCTTTCTAAATGATGAACTAACTTATCTAGCGGTACATATGCACCGCCTCATATCTTATTATCAATAATTAAAGTTAAAATTGGAACCACTTGCCGGTGTGACTAGGCGAGTGGTTCTTTGTATCGAATACAGTTTTCAATTACGTGCCGATTGGTCGTTCTGTTATATCATGATCAGTATGGCTTGTCAGGTTGATAAACTCTGTTTGTCCAAAAACGACGAGCATTACAGTAAAAATCAGTAACCTCATTTTTTTCATCAGAATTCCTCCAGTAATGAGTGTTATGTTCAATTTGATAGGCTTCCTTTAAGAAAAGATATGCCTCTTGAATTGAACCCAATTCTTCAAAATGTTTTGCGGCAAGTGCACTCAACTCACGAACACCTTCAACATCTTTTAATTCTTTTAGTATGCTGATTTCATTGAAACAGGTTTGGGCTTTTTTTGTTAGGTCTTCGGTGAAATATAGATGATAGAGCAAATTCATTTTTGCTGTATAGATGGGGTTTTTCTCCGTTGCATGTTTTTGTTTGACCAAATCGTAATAATAAAGAGCCTGCGTTCGTTTATTGATATAAAGAAGCTCTTTTATTAACATAAACATGGAATGAAGGAAGTAACATGATGATAGGTAGTCATCATCACTAAGTGCTTTTTCTAAGGAGTGAATACATTTTTGTGAATCACCTGTTTCGGCATAAAGAATGCTGATGTTATGGTAAAGCTGTGATTTCAGAAAATGATCGTTTAGACTTTTTGCGATGTTTAATGCTTTTTTGTAATAGTTTTCTGCCTTTTTATAATCACCAATATCCATGAAGTTGGTAGCAGCGATGACAAAGGCAACTGCCAGTCTTCTTTCATAGCCTTCGTGACTTTTAAAAATATCAATGGCATTCTGAATATAGTGAAGTGAAATCAGGCTTTGACGAAGCAGCATATATAAGTTTGCAATCTTTGTATGGAATTCTGCTACTTCCATTTCATCTGGAATGTTTTGTAGCTTTTTCTCTGCAATTTTAAATAATCCAATGGCTGATGTGTAGTCTCTCTTATATGATGCATAGAGGGCTTTGTACAGGTAAAAATAGTACTCAATTAAATCGTTTGTCTTAGATGGATGATCTAGCTCCGTCTTTCCATTTAATTTTTCACCTCTTGTGTCAAATAACATGAGTTTATACTTACCCTCTAGCAATGAATAATAAGTCAAGACCTCCTGATTTTCTTCCATTTGATGAAGCATATTTTTCAATTCTTTGTACATTGAACTTGCGTTGTGTACATCATGCTTACGAATGGCAATTCGCCAATCATTTAAACGATTCCCCACCTGTTCAGCTGAAATGATAGTCATGAAATTTCACCTCTTTATACTCCTTTCGCCTGTTTCAAGAAAACAATATCACAAATTCTGGTAAAATATAATCGTTTCTAAGAGGCAATTGACCATCGTCAATAAAAAAGGTCCTAATATCATGTGGTGAACCGATTTTATCGTTGAATGATCGTTTGTACAAATTCAAAAAATTATTCTTTTGAATGTTAAAAAGGTGAAAGTGACAATTGATTTCTACATTTTTATTTAATATTACGGTAATTCCTTCGAGATAAATCTATTTTTGATTTTTAATGAGTAGAAATAAAGGTCGATCTATTTGAAAAAATCAGTTATGATATTTCAAAATAGAATTGGAAATAGTATTTAGAGAAGCAGAATTGAAAGTTACTTAAAATACGCTATTTAACGATTATAAAATGAAAAAAAGCTTCGTGTTATTAACTGGAAAATCATAGTGATTATCTACCTTTTATTCACACTTTACTTTTATAGAGAATAATTAAGCTACTGACAAAAAGCAGAAGGCAAAATCGTTTTAGAAATAAACTCCTTGTTATTGTTATTCATTTACTTGTCAGGTATGCAAAGGTAGGCAGTGTTCAAATGGACATCAAGGAACGTTTGAAATTAATGCCTTTTGAATCCTTGAGAGGTTTGAATATAACCATTGTATCTACCATCATTTTTGTCGTTTTTTAGCTGTTTGGCTGACGAAATACAGTGAGATCGAGGAGGCATTTGATGAAAATTGTGATAGCACCAGATTCGTTTAAAGAAAGTCTATCTGCTTATGAGACGGCATGTGCCATTGAGCGAGGGTTTCGTGCCGTCCTGCCAGACGCAGATTATATTAAGCTTCCGATGGCAGATGGAGGAGAGGGTACGGTTCAATCGTTAGTTAACGCGACAGGAGGAACCATTTTTAATCAAGTCGTTACTGGCCCGCTTGGCGAACAAGTGGATGCATTTTTTGGAATGCTTGGGGATGGTCAGACAGCCGTCATAGAGATAGCAGCAGCTTCTGGCTTACACCTCGTCCCGCCCGAGAAACGAAATCCGCTGTTTACGACGTCTAGAGGAACGGGAGAGCTAATGCTTGCGGCGTTAGACAAAGGGGCGAGTCATTTGATCATTGGTCTAGGGGGAAGTGCAACAAATGATGGCGGCGTTGGCATGATGCAAGGGTTAGGTGCACGTTTCCTCGATCAATCAGGACAAGAACTATTATCAGGCGGGGGAGCGCTTCATCAATTAGCAGTAATTGATCTGTCTGGGCTCGACCCAAGGCTGAAAACGACTCGACTGGAAGTGGCATGTGATGTTGATAATCCTTTAACGGGTGAGAGAGGGGCTTCTGCTGTATTCGGTCCTCAAAAAGGAGCTAATGATGAAATGGTTCAGCTACTCGACAAGAACTTATCTCATCTTGCTCATATGGTAGAAAAGCAATTAAATGTATCCTTTGGTGATACAGCAGGTGCAGGAGCCGCAGGAGGGCTTGGTGCAAGTTTACGAGGTTTTTTACATGCTGACTTGCAAAGAGGTATAGACATTGTACTAAAAGCAGTCAATTTTGATGAAATCGTCAAGGATGCGGATCTTGTCATAACAGGTGAAGGACGGATCGATCGGCAAACCATTTATGGGAAAACGCCTATCGGTGTAGCCAAGGCAGCAAAACAGTTTAATATCTCTGTGATTGGCATCGCAGGTTCACTTTCAAAAGACAGTGAAGTTGTACACGATTACGGGATTGATGCGTTATTTAGTATCGTTCCAGGAATCACATCTCTTTCAGATGCGATGCAAGAGGCTGATAGACATGTAGAGAGAACGTCAAGGAATATTGCGGCTGTGATGACATTTTAAAGATCTCTCAATCAATGTATCGTTCAAATTGTCATAGATTCTTTTCTAGAGGTAAAACAACTATTGAGTCGGTGGTAAATAATTTAAATTGTTGTAGGTAACATTTCAGGTCTGTTTTTTGTCAAAATAACAAGTCAAATATTAGGTTTTTGATGAAACGTGGTGTTTATACTTTTTCATTCTGGCTGTTTGTACTTTGTATTCGACATCACGGTCATCCTATGTCTAATGATATAAGAAATCATAGTTTACCTCTTGCCATAATTTCCCCATGTACTTTATTATAATTAAATTAAGGAAGGGAGGTAATAATAAAAGGGTTAGCTTGGTAAATCAAACTGCCAGTATTAGAAAAATAAAAATAAGTGATGTAAAGTAAAGGTTGAAATGAAGGCAATTTTCCTCAACGATAGACCACCAATTTATTTATCTGATGATGAACTGGTTTTAATAAATGAGTCCGATAAACAGAGAGTCAACAATAGAAACGTAAAGAATAAGGGATCGTTCAATCAATAACCCCTTCATAGCAAGAAAGGTAAAGGCTTTTTGTGGATTTACACTTAATTTCCTAAGAATTACATGTTTTAGTATGATAGCAGGTCATTTCGTACCACAGTTGTTTGTAGAGGGGTTTGGTCTATCTTGAACGCAGACTTCAAGATACGGAAAGTTAGAGGATTATCTTATTGAAGAACCAATACAGTTTCAAAGAGAAAATATATAACAAACGGTATAAGGTGGTGGTTTTTGATGAGAAAAGTGGAAGTAAAGCCATATAACGAGCAATGGAATTCAATGTTTGAAGAAGAAGCTAACAAGTTACATCAAATTTTCGGTTCAGAAATTATTGAAATCCATCATATCGGCAGTACGTCTGTAAACAGCCTAAAAGCAAAGCCTATCATTGACATAATGCCAGTGGTTAGAGACATTAATCGGATTGATGAGTTTAACTCATCAATGGTTGCCATTGGCTATAAACCAAAGGGCGAGAACGGAATTGATGGACGAAGATATTTTCAAAAAGGAGGAGAGAATCGAACTCATCATGTTCACATGTATGAGGTTGAAAATCCTCAAGTCGAGCGTCATATTGCATTTCGGGATTACTTGCGAGTGCATTCATATGATGCAAAAAAGTATGGAGACTTAAAAGAGGCATTAGCCCGACGTTTCCATAACGACATTGAATCCTATATTAAAGGGAAAGAACGGCTAGTATTGGAGATTAACCAAAAAGCACTAGAGTGGTATCGAAGTTCAAGAAGATAATTAGATTATTTCACTAATGAGAAACGATAGCTTCATAACTGACACGTGCATCTTTTAGGTAACACCGAACTTATCTCAATCAAATATATCCTTTTCCATCCCTGTTCTGGTCCTACAGCAAGCAAGGAGGATATCAAAGTAACAAAACGGTTTCATAAACGTCTACACACGAAGCATCTACATCAACTTATAACAGTTCTATCTGCTTCCATAATCCTTATTGTCCGTTGCGTAAAATCACAAATGAATGTTTATACTTTCTGAGGATATTGTATTCATCCATAGTCGATCTTCGTTACTTCATGTTTCTTCCATGTCAAATGATCAACATCCCCTGCACTGTTGAGTTTATTGTCTCTGCATGAGATAAAACAAACTGCTTGTAAGCTTTCAGGGAGTCTCGTACTCTCAAATTGTTCATCTGCATACCTTGAAAGAATGTTTGAGACGTGCTTTGCAAATAAACTCCATTGTTCGCTTTTTAAAGGGATTTAATTTTCAAGATCTGACCTAATTGCTCTGGCATCCGCCTCAACTAATTGTAATATCTCCTTTCACGATTTCTTCATATAAAAGCCCCGATCTTTGAAATTTCCCTAATTTAACCATACATACTAACGTAAATCGTTAAGGGTATCCGCTTGTCCAGAGTATCACATTTGAAAGTCGCTTAGATGCGTAGTCACCATGTATTTATACGTCTGAATGGATAAAAGGTGAATGTTCAAGATCAAAACAAAATGGTTTTTTGTGTGTTGCTGAGGGCGATTCTGACGCAATTATCTTATGAATTCATGTTGCCGGGCTGGATTCATTTCAAATGCAGATAATTTAACTCGATCAACAATCACAGTAGAATCCTTTAAATCTAGCATAATTGTAATTTTTTACAGTTTTGCGTTTTTAGTAATATTCAGTTTGCATCTTTATAAAGAGAGGAACTCAAATATAAGAATTAGTTGAATTCAATAAATTTCCTTTGCTAAAAGTAATCTCTTCCTTAACCTCACCTTAAAAAAACAAATAATTCTCTAATTTTTTGCTAATCCCCTTCACATCTTTTGGGCATTGCTGTACCATATGGAAGTATTCTTCTATTTTTGACGGATGATGGTGTAATATCAGGACATTGATGATAGAAAACTATGACAAAGAGGGAGAGGTAACGTGACGAAAGTTTTAGAACTGCATCATGTATCTAGGCATATTCGCGGGAAAAAGATCGTTCAAGACTTGAGTTTTTCTGTTCAAGCTGGAGAAGTCTTTGGCTTCTTAGGGCCAAATGGCGCAGGAAAAACGACGACAATTCGTATGATGGTCGGTCTTTCTCCTATTACATCTGGTGACATTCTGATTAATGGACATAGTATCCAGACGTCTTATCGGCATGCCATCCAAGATGTAGGTGCGATTATTGAAAATCCAGAAATGTATAATCATTTAACGGCAAGACAAAACCTTGTCCATTTTGCAAGAATGAATGGGAAGGTAGATGAAGAGCGAATTGACGAGTTGTTGCAGCTTGTAAACCTGCAACATGTAAAGCATAAGCGTGTCCGTACGTTTTCATTAGGAATGAAGCAGCGTTTGGGCATTGCGCAAGCACTCATCCATAAACCGAAACTACTTATTTTAGATGAGCCGACCAATGGACTTGATCCAGAGGGTATCCGAATGATACGAGATTACTTGAGAAAGCTTGCGAAGGAAGAAGGACTTGCAGTAATTGTTTCAAGTCACCTCATGTCAGAAATGGAATTGATGTGTGATCGTTTTGCCATTATTCAATCAGGAAAGCTGATAGCTATTGAGGATCAGCGTGTGGAGACTGAGCAGGATGATCTGGTCAATTATCGAATGAAGGTAGAGGAAAACGAGCTTGAAGTAGCGCAAAGATTGATTGGTGAATTTGAGGAGGGCGTCACTGTAAGGGAAGAGGCAACATATCTATTCTTTTCTCTACCTGAAGCGAAGATGCCGCAATTGATTCGTCATTTGAGCGATGCATCTATCCATCTATATGAAGTCAAAATAGAAAAACAGACACTAGAAGACAAGTTTTTAAGTTTAACAGGTAAAAAGGAGGCAAACGTATGATTCGCCTCATTCAAAACGAATGGATGAAGATCAGTTATCGTGTTGGTACTTGGATTATGGTGGGACTTCTTGTCCTAGGAATGATTGGCACGCTTATTTTTGCAATCAAAACAAATGATGATCAAACATCAAGTGATTGGAAAGCCGAGCTGCAAATGATGAATGCTGGGAATAAAAAAGAGTTAAAAGATACTGAGGATGGTTTCTATAAGAGAAGCCTTGAAAGAAAAATAGCGATTAATGATTATCGGATTAAACATGACTTACCGCCAGCAGAGCAATTCGGAAATAATGCTTGGACTTATGTGAAAACAAATGCTGGATTACTTCAGCTTGTAGGTGTGTTTGTTATTATCATTGCATCGACCATTGTGTCAGCAGAATACAAACATGGTACAATTAAATTATTACTCATTCGTCCACCATCAAGATCAAAGATTCTTTTATCTAAATATATTACGGTTCAGATTTACTCATTTTTACTCGTCGCTGTGTTATTTATTCTATCATTTATCTTGGGTGCGATTTTCTTTGGATTCAACAATGAGTACGTGAATTTGGTTTATCAAAATGGCAAAGTGATTGAACGTTCAGAGTTTATGAATATGGTGTTTTATTATTTGGCGCATTGTGCGCAGTTTGTTGTACTCGGGACACTTTCTTTTGCGATTTCAACGGTGTTTAGAAGTGAAGCAATCTCCATTGCCATTAGTGTGTTAGCCTATATTATAGGTGGAACGATTACGAGTATCTTGATGTTCACCTTCGATTGGGCGAAGTACTTGTTATTTGCCAATGATCCATCTCAATATTTCATGGATGATGTTCCTTTTATGGAAGGTATGTCTCTTGGTTTTTCATTAACCGTTTTGGCTGTATATTGGGCCATTTTCTTGGCCTTTGCCTTATTTGTCTTCCAAAAACGAGAAGTCAAAACAGGCAGTTAACTATTCTTTAGGAGGTTTGTAAATGATGAAACGTAAAGGTGAAAAAGTGATGGGGATTATTAGTATTGTCCTCAATATCATTGGCGTCGGTTTTGGGGCATTAATCCTTTCTTTGGATTCCTCCTCTTATGAACAATTCAATGAGATTTTAAAAGAGGAAGGCGAAGCATTGCCGATTGAAACACTTCAAGCTGCAGCGAATGCCTTTGGTATCCAGTTCATGATTGTATCGGCAATTGCGGCGGTTTTAACTCTCGTTGGTGTGATTTTTCTAAAGACAAATCGTCGTGCGGTGATCTCGGGTATTTTATTCTTGGTCTCTGCTGTCACTCTTTTAATTGGAACGGTTGGTCTTGCGTTCATTCCAATAATCTTATTAATTGTCATTGGGCTAATGGCACTGATTAGAAAGCCAAAAACGGAAGCTCATATCAGTGAATACCCATCTTAATCAAATGAAAAGACATGTGTCCATGGACACATGTCTTTCTTTTGCTTAAATGACCCAGATTAAAATGGCAACAAGCACTAATACGTTACTACAGAACTGCATCCAAAAGAAAGAGTATCGAATATGTTTCCCCATGTCGACACCCGCAAGCCCTATTGCGAGCCATACAGCAGGTGCAAGAGAGCTGACATATGTTCCGATGACATTGCCAATCATTATAAAGTAGGCGGATGAAGCACCAGATACATCCACTTGTAATAGATTTTACAATAGGCATATGTGCATAATCATATGCATCTGTGCTTGTTAACGTATCAAGAGGTACTCCGAGAAACCAACAATGATAGTAGAAATGGTCGAAGAAATGCCAGCAGAATCAAAAAACATCCCCTAAAGATTGATTGGAAATGAATCACTTACTTTATCCAGAAGAAAGTAACTGTAATTAAAAATATTAAATATAGGGCGGAAATCATTCTATACATTCCTTTTTTATATTGTAAAGGCGGGTTTATAAAGGTTACTAAAACGGTCGGACCAAACAAGACAATTAAGAAGTACCTATAATCAAAAAAGAAAGTACAGATTGATAGGAGTATTGAAAAATAAAAGACAATTATAAAAGAACTATTAATTGTGTTTTTCGGTTCTGCCTTATTTTCCTCTAAATGATCATCTAGTAATTTATCTATCTTTTTTTTATTAATAAACATAAGGACCTCCTATTGCAATTTGTTTAGTAAAAAGGGCGTTAATAATGCCTCAGTTAAAGCAGCAAGTAATGTCAATAGACATATCATCATAGTAAAAAACAAAATATCCGAAAAGAAATGTTTCTTGGGGGAATACATCCCTCTTATTTTTAAATAGACGAAGTCTAACAACTTGAAACCAAGTGAACCTGATAATATCATGGCAGGAATTTCAAAGATACCATGAGGAATTAAAGCAGTTAATATATATAATAAATTGTTACCATGATCGGTAATACTTTGTATGATTTTAGTAAATTTTCGCTTGATGGGAAAAAGTAAATCAATCGGTTTAAAGTACGTCTATACGTAAGTTTAAAGTTCGCCATAAAAACTTTTTTGTTGAGCATTATATTCCTCCTAGACGAAAAGAAGGAGGAATATCATTATACTCCTCAATTTCTTCACTTTGGATTTTACCATTCTGCAGCGTATTTTTTGCCGTATTTTGTAGCCAATTTTTTCGCAGTAGCTACCATATAAGCAGTAACAAAGTTGTGTTTATTATCCATAAAAGCTCCTTGATTTAAAAAGTGTTTTTTTTGTTAATTTTCACAAATAATGTATCACATTTTACAATATTTTTTCAAGTTAGAATTTTGATTATAAGCTGAATTTAAGGTTGGTTTTTGCATAAAAAGAAAAAAAGAATGTCTTTAAAGACACTCTCTTTTTCTTTTTAATATAAAATATTCATAGGAATCAAGAATTATTTTTCCTGATATTCTTTTAGAAGTTAATGCATTTACATAGATGGTGTTTCTTTCTAATAAAACTATCTGTTCACATTCTGTGAAATTCATTATAAATACATAGTCCTGCGTGCCATCAGTTCGTTTTTGTACACTGACTCCTTCTGGAATTGCAGCAGATATGACGGGTTTTATTCCAACATCTGCAATGAGTTCTTCGTAAAACTCATCATAAAAAGCTTGCTCATTCTCCGAAGCCATGTAATAGGCTTTTCCTTCTCCAAATGGATGGACGGTGAGTGCCGGCTGCCCTTCGTAGCAACCATTCTCGTAATGTCCTAAAACAGAAGCCGTTTCTGGATGAATGGATTCGCAATATTGTCCGACGTTGTAGGTGCGTCCATGACCAGTGGTCATCATGACATGCTCATTTGGCATGAGGGTGTTGATTTCCTCCGCCCAGATGCCCAGTACATTGCGCAAAGGACCTGGGAAGCCGCCGAGGAAACAGAGGTCGTTCTCATCTGCTATGCCGCTCCAGTAAGTTGCAACAAAGACGCCGCCCGATTTGACAAAGGCCTCAATTTTCTCTGCCACTCCTGGTTTGATCATATATAGCATAGGCCCGATCAGCACGCGGTAGGAAGAGAAATCTGTTTCCATTCCTACGATGTCAACAGGGATCCCCTTTTTCCAGAAGCTACGATAGTGTGTTTGACAAGCTTCTACGTAACGTTTGTTTGTGTTGTTTAAGCCTTGAGCATCATCAATCGCCCAGTGGTTTTCCCAATCGTATATGATGGCGACCTCTGGTTGAACGGATGTACCCGCAATCGTCTGCAATTGCTCTAGTTGTTTTCCTAGACTGGCAACTTCTTGAAAAACGCGCGTATGCTCATGTCCTGAATGATCAACGACAGCTCCATGGAATTTCTCAGATGCACCTCGACCTTGTCTCCACTGAAAATAGAGAACGGAATCAGAGCCGTGTGCGATTGCCTGTATGGCAGAAAGGTGTGCCATACCTTGGTGCTTCACCTTATTCACATCATGCCAGTTTACAAGGCTTGGTGTACTTTCCATCATGAGAAACGGCTGACCGTTCTTTAATGAACGATAAAGGTCATGAACGAATGCTACGTTAGATGCTAATTCGGCTGTCGTTTCTTTGCCGCTATGCCATGCAGGATAGCTATCCCATGAAATCACATCTACTTCTTTCGCAAATTGATGATAATCTAGTCCGACGAACGGACGCATATGCGGGTAGTCACCCATAAAGTTTGTTGTCACTGGGATATTTGGCGTTAATTCTCGCAGCGGCTCAATCTCATTTTGATAAAAATTGATTGTTTGTGCAGTGACAAAACGCTTCCAATCTAAGTTCATTCCGTGAATCATGTGTTCACCATGCGGTGCAGGTGATTCAATTTGTGACCAATCACTAAATGTATGGCTCCAAAATCCTGTCCACCATGCCTGATTTAATGCCTCAAGGTCATGGTTGTATTTGTCCTTAAGGTACGTTCGAAATGCTTCCTGACAAAGGTCACAATGACATTCGCCGCCATATTCATTAGAGATGTGCCACATGATGAGTGCTGGATGATCGTGATAGCGTTCGGCGAGCATGCGGTTGAGTGTATTTGTTTTTTCTCTATAAACAGGTGAGGTGAAGCAATGATTATGCCGAAGCCCGTGTAGGTTGCGCTGGCGGTTCGCTTCAACGCGTAATACTTCGGGATATGTTTGCGAGAGCCAAGCAGGTCTTGCCCCGCTTGGCGTTGCGAGAATGGCGTGAGCCCCCTGCTCTGCTAAACGGTCCATGATGTCATCCAGCCATGCAAAATCATACTGACCTTCTTTCGGTTCTAGTTTACTCCATGCGAAAATATTGATGGAGAATGTTTGACAGTGTGCAAGCTTCATTAAACGAAAGTCTTCGTCAATGATCTCTGGCATATGAAGCCATTGATCTGGATTATAATCGCCACCATGTAAAAAGCCTTTCACATTTGGGTGGACGAGTGGGTAACGCTTTCCCATTTTGTCACTTCCTATCTTTTTCAGGTTACGGTGTCATTTGTTTGAATACATCAAGAGAAGGTAAGGCTTTTCCGTTGAAATCAAACATAGCCTGATTTTCCCAAGCATTACCGACTGTACCGGTTGTTTGGATGTATGATAAACCGTATTGACTGGACCATGGTGCACCTTTTACAGGAATCCACAGCGGTTCCCAGTAAAAGAATCCCTTCCCGCGATTGTTTTTCACTTGAGAGATTTTTTCTGATACATCTCGTATATAAGATGCCTGACCTTGAGGCGAGGCAGGATAGCCGACTGTATTCACTGAATTTTGATTAAACGAGTTCTCTAGATTGTCACCATTTGCTGTAGTAAATCCATAGGCTGTTTCTACAACAATGACGTCTTTGTTGTAGCGGGCACTAATATCATTCATATTGGAGGAAAGTTCACTGAATCCGCCGTCCCAATAAGGATAATAAGATAAGCCAATTGTATCGAAGGAGACGCCTCGTTTTGTGATTTCATCAAACCACCAGCGGAAAGCACCGTTGTCTCCCCCGTGAGCAAGATGCAGCATCACTTTGATGTTCGAATCGACCGATCGAACAGCATTTGTGCCAGCTTTCAGTAAGGCAGCGAGACGATCAAATTCACCTCCACCTTCACCCCAGCTTTTACCGTTTGGCCAAAGCATGCCTGAGTTTAATTCATTTCCGACCTGTACCATGTTTGGGAGAGCGTTTTGTGCTTTCAGCGTTTTCAATACGTCACTTGTGTAAGTACCGACTGCTTTTTCTAAATCGCTTTGTGACAGGGAAGCCCAAGCTTTTGGTTTGAACTGCTTACCAGGGTCGGTCCAGAAGTCACTATAATGAAAATCAAGCAGCACTTTCATGTTAAGTGCCTTTGCTCGTTTCGATAAAGCAATGGCTGTGTTTAAATCGTTTGTTCCGCCATTATAGGCACGCCCCTGGTTGTCATATGGATTGTTCCAAAGCCTGATACGCACGTAGTTGCCCCCTTTATCCTTTATGAGTTTGAGTGGATCAATCTGCTTCCCGTTCTGATCATAGTAACGGCCGCCACTTTTCTCGACTTCAGCGAGCATAGAGATATCTGCCCCTTTGATGAAGTCGCTTTGTAGTCCATTAATGGGTCTAACAGAAATCGTATCTGCTGCTTTTGCTTTAGGTAGAACACCTAACCCCATAAAAAAGAAAACAACAACACTGACGAGTACCCATTTCTTCATCAAATCTCTCCTTATCCTTTTGTACCGCCTTGCGTGAGGCCGGATACAAATTGTTTTTGTAAAACAAGAAATAATAAAGCGACTGGAATGGCAATGAGTAAAGCCCCGGCTGCAAAGGTCGTGTAGCTGGCACCCATTTTGTCTGAGACGAGATTATACAGACCAATTGGGAGAGTATACATTTCGGGTGAGCGAACAATGACACTTGAGATGATGAAATCACCCAGTGGTCCAGTAAATGAGTTGATGGCGACAACAGCTAAAATTGGTTTGGCAAGCGGCATAATAATTTGGATAAAAATCCGAAAGTGTCCTGCACCATCCATTCTTGCTGATTCATCTAAATCTTTTGGAATTGCATCAAGATAGCCTTTCATTAAATACGTATTCATGGGGATTTGTCCACCTGCATAAATTAAAATGAGCGCAAGGTGACTGTTAATGAGCCCAAGCATTTGGGCAAGAACAAAAATCGCAATTAGCGCTGAAAATTGAGGAATCATTTGCAGCAGCAAAAAGAGCATCAGCCCATTTTTCCGTCCTTTGAAACGAAATCTGGAAAAGGCATAGCCTGTAAAGCTGACAAGAATCAGTGTTAAAATCATTGTGGCAATGCTGATCTTCATTGAGTTCAAGTACCATTTTGCATAAAGTGCCCCTTGACCAAAGAACAGTTCGGTGAAGTGACTGAATGTTGGATTTTTAGGAAACATGCTTGTGCTCATGAGGCTGTTCCCAGGATTAAACGATGCGCCGATTGTCCAAAGAAGTGGATACATCACACAGACGGTGACGATCAAAAGGATAAAATAAGTGATACTCAGGCGAACGAGCTTCTTTTGTTTTGACCCCATATCACATCATGTCCTCCTCTTTGAATGAATTGGTTCTTTTGAACTGCCAGAGTGCAATGGCAATGACGAATATAGATAGTAAAATCGTGACGGCGGCAGCAAGCGCATATTGAGAGGACTGCATAGTCAGTTTGTAAATCCAAGAAACCAATATGTCTGTTCCCCCGGCTGTCGAACCTGCAATAGGCGGTCCTCCGCCATTAAATAAGTAAATGATATTAAAGTTGTTAAAGTTAAAGGTATACTGCGTAATCAAAATAGGTGCAATTGAATAGAGTACAAGCGGTAAAGTGATCGAGCGGAACTTCTGAATAAAGGTTGCTCCGTCAATAGTCGCAGCTTCATATAAATCTTCTGGTATTGCTTGCAAAACACCGGTTGTCATAATAAAAACAAACGGGAAACCAAGCCAAGTCTGCATTGCAATTAATGCAATTTTGCTCCAAAAGGGATCTGTCAGCCATGGCTTAGGATCAATGCCAATCGACGCAAAGAGTGTATGATTGATCGCTCCAAATGTATCATTGAACAGCCCTGCAAAAACCAAAATGGTCACAAAGCCTGGAACAGCCCAAGGCAGAATCAAAATCGTTCTAAAAAATCGCTTTCCTTTTAAATCCTTCTGATTCAGCAACACGGCAAGAAAGATGCCGACTGCACATTGAAGCGTCGAAGCCGCCAATGTCCACACGACTGTCCATCCGAGTACATCAATAAAGGTGTTTCTCCAAATGTCGATCGAAAAGATATTTTGAAAGTTCTTTAAACCGACCCAATCAATGAGATTGGCAGGAGGTGAGTGGTATAAATCGTAGTTCGTAAATGCAAGCGCAAAGCTAAACATAATAGGAAAGACAACAGAAAACAGAAGTAAAAAGAAAGCAGGAGAGCTCATTAAATAAGGGAAGCCTTGGTCGATGAGCAGATGGTATTGTGCACGTATAGAATGAAGCGGAATTCCTTGATCACGCTTTTTCCCATTCAAAAACGCATCACGAATCATGAGTGCGTAAAAGCCGATACCAAATCCAACTGTTAAAAGAGCAATAATTCCTTTTGCTAAAAGGAAAACAGAGTTGTCACGAGGCAGCATTGTACCGAGTGTGAATAGTCCCCAGAAGCCAATATTGAATAAATCATAAAACACAACGAGAAAAGAGATACCGAATAGGAAAAAGAGTGCCCCTTTGCCATACTGTTTGTTGTATATTTGCCCCATTCCGGGTATAAAGGAGAATAATAGCGCCTTTTTCCGATGTGTTGTTGATTCAACTGTATGTGCGCGGTCTAGTTCAAGGTTACCCGTCACGTCTAACACCTACTTCATGTTTAAATTATGATGAAACACGGGCAGCTCTTTGTACGCAAGACTGCCCTTGAAATGTTATTTGGAATGATTTGCTTTGATTTGAGAATCAATTTGTTTCACCGCATCATCAAATGCTTTTTTCACATCAGTTTGGCCGGTGGCAATTAGTCCTAATGCACTGTCAATAGGCTTCCATACTTCTGCCATTTCTGGATTGTTCGGTGTCAGCGAGGCATATTTTGTTTGTTTTGATACGGCATCAGCATTCGCGTTTTCTGTAATGATTGGATCTTTCATCAATTTTTTCACTGGTGGAATTTCCTCGGTGACTTCAAAGCGTTTTTTCGAATTCTTTTCGTTTGTGACAAATTCAATAAACTTCTCAGCGAGTTTTTTATTTTTAGAGTAAGAGGAGACGTTATAGCTCTTGACTCCTAAGAATGAGCTCATATGCTTTCCGTTAGGGAGTGTAGGTAGTTCAGATACACCGTAGTCAATGCCAGCCTCTTGATATGGACCGAATGACCATGGACCAGAAATGACTGCAGCGGCTTTTTTCTCTGTGAATAAGGAGTTAAGGACATTGATTCCTTGTTCACCAATAATGCCTTTCGGGAAAAGCCCTTCGCTAAAAAATTTCTGAATGTATTGCCCGCCTTTAATAGCGCCTTCATGATTAAGACCGATATCGTTCACATCATAGGAGCCATCACGCTTCTGTTTGAAAATATAGCCGCCTGAGCCCCCTAACACACTTTGTGCGTAGTAAATTTCATCCCATTTGGCAACAAAGCCGTAATTCCCATCTTTTGTTAGCTTCTTAGAAAGGTCATACCAGCCATCGAGTGTGGTCGGTGCTTCTTTCACAAGGTCTTTATTGTAGAAAAGCACTGTTGTTTCGACAGATTTCGGTAAACCGTATAGTTTGCCATTCACCGTTTGTGATTGAATGGCTTCATCTGTAAAGGTATCGAGCACTTTTTGATCAGGTTTTATTTCCTGCAATAATCCCTCTGTTACGGCTGATCCAATTTGATCATGAGGCATGGTGATCACATCTGGACCTGTCCCTGCGGCACCATCAAGACGAAGTGCTTCAATTTGATCGGCATACGCTTTTTCGACCACTTTGATTGTCACGTTGTTTTGTTTTTCGAATTCTTTTACAGCGTCTTTTATCCCGTCAGACTTTTTGACATCCTCCCAAACCAGCAATGTCTTTGTACCTGTAGATGCTGGCTGTGTACTGCTTGTATTGTCATCTCCTGGTCCGCATGCTGAAAGCAGAAGAACAGCAGTACCAACGACTGCTGATAATTTCGCCCATTGTCCCTTTTTCATAGGTAATCCCCTCTCGTTCTTTTTTCACAGATAATAAGAAAACGCTTTCTTAATGTGAGAATAACAACTTAAGTAAAAAAAGTAAACATATTTTATTAAATTTATTAAGTAAATTTTTTTACTCATATATAGAGAAAAGAAGCCCCCCATGTGGCTGGGCTTCTTACTGTTTATATCGTGCTTTTTCGAAATACAGGTTCTGAGGCAATAAGCACTGTTTTCGTTAATGTTCTCCCGTCAACAAGCCTTTCTAAAAGTAAGTCGACCGCTGTTTCACAAAGCAAAGATGTATGGATATGATAGGTTGTGAGCGGTGGTGAGACATATTGAGATACATGAATATCATTGATGCTAAAAACACTGACTCGATTCGGCAAAGAAAAGCCGCGCTCATTCAAAGCCTGTAGGCAACCAATGGCAAGGGGATCACTGGCCACACAAAAAGCGGTCGGCAGGTCATCACCGAGCTCGTTTATCGCCTTCATCATGAGCGAGTATCCTTCATCTACAGAGAAGTGATGACCAATGTATATCAATCGTTCATCTAATAAACCTTGTGCCGTCATATATTGGCGGAAGGTTATTTCGCGAATATCTGGAATATGCAAATTTGTATTGAGATCAAGATCTGTCCCGCCAATGAATCCGATCGAGTTGTGCTGTTTTTCGATAAAGGAATCAATAATCTTTTCAACAATTCGTTTTAGATTTGGCTTCACCGAATCAAAGCGGTCTTCGTCTGGCGACGTATCAATAAAGACGATGTGCTTTGTGATCGCATATAAGTGATCAAGATCTGATTTGCTAAATCGGCCAATGGCAATGATTCCTTCAGTAGAAGGATCAATCGCGTGAAGACCGTCAGATGGATTGTAAGCGGCAACATTTAAACTCCGCGTTTTGGTAAGCTCTTCAATGCCAAGACGGATTGATTTGAAATAAATATCTTCAAGCTCTTCCTTTTCAGTCATCCAATAGAGAAAGGCGATTTTTTTTAATGAATGTTTGAATGTCTTTTTTTGATAAGACAAAGCTTCGGCGGCTGCGTATACTTTCTCACGTGTTTGATCCGTGACAGATAAATTCGGGTCTTGGTTAAGCACACGAGAAACAGTAGCAATTGATAATCCAGCTTTTTTGGCAATGTCCTTTATTTTTGCTGCCAATTCAGCACCTCCTATAGAACATATCTCCTTTCAGTATAGAGTTTTTAAAAAAATGAGTAAATATTTTTATTAAAATGTTTCATTTTTCCCTATTCTTTACGAGTTGACAAGTAATTAGTAAGATATATGTTATGAAGGTTATGGATTAAGATTTCTGATAGGAGAGGGACAGATGTATTACGATGCATTGAAGACATTCGTGACGGTTGTGGAGGAGAAAAACTTTACAAAAGCTGCCCAAAGGTTGCGAATTTCTCAACCTAGTGTCAGTCTTCATATTAAGAACTTGGAGCAGGAATTTCAGACGGTTCTGCTCAATCGTTCGCCGAAGCAATTAACAGTCACACCTACTGGGGATATGTTGTATCACAGGTCAAAGCAAATCATTCGTTTATATGAACAGGCGAAGCAGGATATTTATGAGCATCATCATGTGGTGAGAGGAAAATTGACAATTGGGGCAAGTTTCACTATCGGGGAGTATGTGCTGCCGCATATATTGGCAGAATTTCATCAACTGTATCCTCATGTAGATATTGAGGTAGTTATTGATAATACAGAGGCGATTGCAAGACATGTCCGCTTGTTCCATGTAGATATTGGTCTAATTGAAGGTCAAACGAATGACAAAGAGTTGTCCGTTGAAACCTTTTTAGAGGATGAACTATACATTGTTGCACCATTGAATCACCCATTTGCAAAGAAAAAGGATGTCACGATTGATCAATTGCAAAATGAAACTTGGATCACGAGAGAAGAGGGTTCAGGTACGGGTGAATACTTGCAGCATGTGCTGAAATCAAATGGACTCAAGGCGAGAACCTTTGTTACCTTTAGCAGTAACCAAGCCATTAAAGAGGCCGTCATCCATGGGATGGGTTTATCGATTTTATCAAAATATGTGTTGCAAAGAGGAAGTATTGGCGGCGAACTAGCTGTCATTTCAGTCAGAGGAATGGACTTTAAACGAAAATTTTCTTATATCGAATCACCGATGACAGGCGGGAATAAGAACAAGGAATTATTAGTTGAATTGCTCAAAAAAGAGAGAAAAGACGCTTCTCCAAGCTAGGAGAAACGTCTTTTTTTTACAATCCTTTGATTTTTAACTCATCGACTGGAAGGAAGATTTCACCCGTATCTGTGTATTTGATCTTCACTTGGTCACCTTCTTTTAAGTAAATCACAAGAGGTTCTTTTTCAGATGACATCGTGTAGTTTTTCCCATCGCCTAATAGGAACGTCACCGTTGTATAATCACCGGTCTTTTCTTTATACACACGTTTGACTTTGCCAGTGGCGTCTTTCTTTTCTTGTTTAGATGAGCCGTTTACTGTGCCACCGCTTTTTTGAAGGGCTGTTTTATAGGCTCTCAGTGCTTCGTTCGGTGTCGAAGCGTAGGCGGCGATTTCAGGGTTTGCTGCTGAGACAATAAAGTAGTTTTGCAGGAACCCGTTTGAATCGAGAACAGGTGTGAGCCAGCTAGCTTCCCCATAGAAATTATAAAGAATTGGCATGCGACCTTTCCATTTCTTCTCAATAAAGCGTTTCTCAATTATTTGCTGAGCACCTTGGGAATCCATGTAGGACTCTTCGAGATTCCCAGTATAATAGGTGGCTTTTCCTGTCCGAGCATTTGTCAGTGCATACCCGAGCATGGAATCAACGCCCTCTTTTGGGCTGGTGAAATCAGTAAAGTAATACATGTCTCCATTTGAATCAAACACTGGACTCACATTGGCTTCTGTTCCCTCGTCCGAAGGTAATTTGACATCTGATTTTCCAAAGAGACTATTCCAGAATCCGTGGACATAGTTTCCGAAATAACTGTTTTGCAGGCTGACAGCCTCTGGTGAAACAGCACCATCAATAAAAGCGGGTACTTGATCTAAAGAATACCGTTTGGTGGCACCGGTTTTTGCATCTACGACAACCACGCCTGAAGCTTTAAAGCCGTTTCTTGCAGAAATGAAATCGCCATAAGTTTGAATGTAATATGGCTTCCCGTCGTCATTGATTTCAAGCTGAGTCTTTCCATAGAAAATCAAATCTGGATATTGGAGACGAATATGCCGCTCAATTTCTTTGTTGAAATAGGATGAAGGTGTATAGACCATTTCTGTTTTCACAAACTTTGGATTGGCAGATGAATCTGTTGCACTTAATGTAAAGTAACCTGGCGTACTACCTGATCTGATCCATTTAAAGAAATCTGAGAATTCAACTGGTGCGATGTAAACATACTCCCCATTTACCTTCTGAATTTGCAAGTTTCCAAGTTCATAATAGCTCGTGTTCGGTACCTGCCCGAATGATTTCTTCATCTTATTACGAGCAAATTGCGGGGGAACACTTGCAGGTGTTTCTGTCTCATCAAATGCTTTAATTTCCACTTTTTGGTCCATTTTGGAGACCTCAAACTTCTCATTCGCATTGAATAGAAAAGCTGTTGCCATATAAGCACCGAGTAGCAAAAGGATCAGAAACAAAATCCCTTTGATTTTCCGTTCTAATCCTACTGAAAAAAAGGCTCCTACCGCCGTCACAACAAGTCCTATCAGCCATAGTGATGAGAGGTTCCGGTCTAAATTAGTGATGTAATAGAAACCAAAAATCCCGATGATAAAAATCAATGCGAGGCCTGCAATCCAACCGAGCGGTACTTGATTTTCTGCACCTTTCTTTCTCACAATCAATCGAAGAGGCGTGATCAGGAGGGTCAAGACAATACCGATCACAACCGAAAATAACAAAATATATCCCACAAACAGATCTCCTTTCAAATTAATCACTCTTTTAGTATATACGAGTGAGACGGGGAAAAGATTCACCGGATGGAAGGTTCATTTAAATGCCGATCGAGTCGATGGCGGATTGAACATCTTCTTTTAGCTCAAAAAATGTGAGTCTTTGTTCGATTTTTTCTATTAAGGCGTCAATGGCTTCACCTGACATATGGGTTTGGATCTCCCTTTTATGTTGATACACGTTGACCAGAAGTTCATCGATCAGATCTAACATTTCTTCCGCTTCTTGGCGGTCTTCTGCAAATTCATTTTGAAGCTGATGCCGGATGGCTCTGATCAGCGCTGTTTTCTGTTCTTCTTTGATCTTTGCTTTCAAAGCAGCCAGCTCTGCTGGTGTCATGTCTTCCGTGTTAAAGTTTGCTTTTGAGAAGATGGAGCTTGATGTATGCGTATCTGTCATTCTTTGCAAAAAACGATCTGCATCTGTTGGTTGTTTTTTTGAAAATTCCATTTGTCGTACTCCTTAAGAAATACCCATATTCTTGGCTAGGGCTGTATCTGCATCGTGGTATTGTTTTCCTAGCTGGCTCATATCATCTGATAGTGAATCCATCCACCTTTTTATATTCATCGCGCTATCAATCGCTGTATCATGCTTTTTGACTGAATAGAACTCATTCTCAAGACCCTCTGTTTTTAAATGGCGAATCACGGCATCCACATCTGAAGCCGTCAGCTCGTCATACGAACCAAAGCCCACAATTTGTTTGTATCTCGAGCGAACCCGCTCTACAGATTGCTCCACTTTGTCATCGAGTTTTTCAATTTTACGAATGATTTGCTGCATATGGTGCTCGGCATATGTCGAGAATTTATGCCCTGTGTTCATGAGGACATGCGACTTGATTAAAATTGCCACCACACTATGCGGGTGAACATTCGACTGACTCAACTGATTCAACATGGCCGTGGTGAGAGAAGGATTTTTTCTCAACATATCATCAATGGTTTGAACGGAGCCATCTGACGAAAATGAATACCGGTCTAAGCCATGGCTGCCAGCGAGGGCTTCAAGGAATAAATTGGCATCCAGTGAAGGATTCACACTCATTGCTCGATTGAGGAGATTTTTCATAAATTGGACGGCTTTTGAGGAGTCCTCGGAGTAATCGACGCCTTCAGGTAAAGCGGCATCATACATCACTTTCACACGACCGATTTCTGTTGTATGTCGATTTAAAAGAGAAAGCCCGTCATTGAGATTGATATATTCTGTTAATCTACTGCGGTAATCACCTTTTAAGGCTTTGGCTTGTAGGCCATCCGGTAGATTGGGGTAAATATTCGGATTCTCAAAGGTAACCCCGCCTTTAATAAAATCATTTTTGACAAGAACATAGGACGCATTCGACCCGCCAAGTGAATGCCCTGTCACATACATCTTCGCATTCGGCATTTTCTTATGGATCTCTTTCGCATATCGATCCGCCTGCACCATTTGATTCTCTGCGCCGTGTTCAAAGGGGATATTTTTAATCAAATACTTTGTATCCGAAATCAACCAATCCTGTACAACCTCATTTGTATAGGTCGTTGTCCCTGTCGTCACCTTCGTCGTGACGTCCTTTGACGTCTGTGACTGACTAAAAGGAGGCAACTTTGTCAAAATGGTAGAAAGAAGATCATCTGACTCTTTTTTTCCATGTTTTTTAATGGTATCTTTATATTGGCCTGCGCCGATCGGTTCTGAACCACGGTAGGCGATGACGGCGTTTTTGATTTTGGTGAGGTCTCTTCCGCCATCGGAGCGTTCGAAATCTTCTTCCGATACAAGGGTTAGTGCGTTTAGACCTTTTTTTGTTTCTTGGTGGTCAACGACATATATTATTTTACCATTTTTCAAGTGTATATCTTTAGAATTTTCATAGTTGAAGATATCATAAGATGCTGATGATATTTCATTATATTCTTTATCGCTAAGTTGATTAATTGAAGTTATTTTGGTCAACATTTACACTCCTGTAATAATTATCATGTATATTATAAGATATTGTATGGTAAATATCTATAAAAAAGAGGTATAAAAAACCTATCGAGTAAATCTTTAAAAGGTGGGGTATTTTTTGTGAAAAACACATTTAAAGTTGTACTAATTGTTTTGATTACTACCGTTGTTATTCTAGTAATATCACTTATTTTTCAAAAAGATAAAGAAAAAAAATCGGATGAATCAGGAGGTGAAACAATCGTGCAAGAGAAGAACGATCTAGAAAAGGCAGAAGAATTCGCAGAAGAAATGAAACCGAAAGTAGAAGAACGTTTACATAAAATAGATATTCACGACTTTATTAAAACCATTACGTTCGATAAGGGAGTAAACGTTAATCCAATGGGCTATATAATAATTAGAGGGTATATTAATGGTAAGCCAGAAAAGTATGATTTCTCTGCATCATTAGAATATCGATCTAAGGAAGTAGGTACAATGACTTTTTCTTCTGAATTATCTTATCGATTTAAAGACTGGGATAAATTTAAAGATGAGCCTGAACTAAAGGAAAACTATCTTAAAAGACTCTCTAAAAAAGAACGTGAACAGTATCTTAAGGATATTGGAGAAAAAGAGTAAAGCAGGTACTCACCTACCTGTTTTTTATTTTTCATTAATAAAAAGGCGGCAGCGGTAGAGATGAAAAATACAATACTTGTATCTGAATTGGTTGTGATCATCCTTCTCTCAGTGACTTCATTAATCATTCAGCACAATAAGCAAAGTCAATCGAATGATGCGGTGCAAGAAAAAAGCGATCAAGAAAAAGCAGAAGAGTTCGCAGAGAAGATGAAGCCAAAAATATTCCAATGGGATATGTAACAGTTGATGGTTATATAAATGGTGAGCCGGAGATAAAAGAAAACTACCTTAATAGACTCTCTGAAAAAGAACGAGAACAGTATCTAAAAGACATCGGCGAAAAAGAGTAAAACAAACGTCTAAAAGATATTTATTCCCTAAATGGATGACAGAGGGATATGCTATCATTCCCCTAACAACACTTTCAAATAAGGGAGAGATTCAGCCATGGCAAATACAAAGAAATTGATCTTGGATGTAGACACTGGCATAGATGATGCCATCGGAATTTTACTGGCAGTAAAAAGTCATCAGTTTCATATATTAGGTGTGACGACTGTTTGCGGAAATGTGTCTGTAGATGCCGCTACACTGAATACATGTAAAGTGCTTGAATTGGTAGAGGCAGTCGATATTCCTGTTGTAAAAGGTTCGGCAACACCTCTTTTGAGAGCGCCACATTATGAGCACCAGGTGCATGGAGAGGATGGAATTGGCGGTGCTTTAAAGGATGTCTATCCTAAAAAAACGGCAGATGATGGCTTCGCTCCTGACTTCATCATAGATCAGGTGCTTCAGCATCCGAAACAGGTCACTCTTGTGTTAACAGGACCTTTAACGAATCTAGCACTTGCAGTAAAAAAATGTCCGGAACTTATTCATCATGTCAAAGAAGTGATTTTTATGGGGGGAGTTGTGCAAGGACAGGGAAACGTGACACCTGTTGCTGAGTTCAATACATATGCAGACCCAGAAGCTGCTAAAGTGGTGCTGGAAGCTGGTTTTCCATCATTGACACAGGTTGGACTAGACGTCACGAGACAGGTTCTGCTAACGGATGAGCGGATTAATGCCATCACAAATGAGACATTAGCCAATTACATAAGAGAGAGTACTGAGCTTTACCGTCGGCGGTATTTTGAACGGAACGGCGTATGGGCCTGTGCAATGCATGATCCGCTTGCTGTTAGTCTTGCCATTGATAAACAATTGGTGAAAACGGAGGCTTTCCATGTAAAAGTCGAGACGAAGAGTGAGTTCTGCGACGGTCAGATGATATGTGACTTTCAGCATCAATGGGAGAAAGAGCGCAATGTTCAAGTTTGTATGGATGTAGATCCTGATGCTTTCTTTGAGCTATTAATACATGTTTTGAATTCATAGAAAAGAAGTCTGTGCAAACAGGCTTCTTTTCTATAAGATGGGAGTATGAGGAAATGTATACGTTCACAATTATGATAAAGGAGTGAATGAATTGGCTTCTGTCAGTTTAAGTAGTATTGAGAAAATTCGGGCAGCAAGCAGAGGATTGTCGCCGAAGTTAAAAGCAATTGCGGAACATATTACGAGTGAGCCACGCGACATCATCCACCTGTCCATTGTAGAGCTAGCGAAAAAAACTGCGAGCTCAGAAGCGACGATCTTTCGTCTCTGTAAAAGACTTGGATTTGAGGGTTATCAAGATTTGAAGATTGCTATTGCCCAGGAAATAGATCAAATAAAGCCTGATTATGTGGATGAAGAGATGAGTCTTGATGATGATACAGCTATTTTTATGCAAAAAGTATTTCAAGCAAATATATCTGCTTTGAAGGATAGTTTTCAGTTATTGAATCCTGAGGATGTAGAAAAAGCCATTCAATTGATTCATCGTGCAGATCGAATAGAGTTTTATGGGAGCGGTGGGTCTGGCCTCATTGCGACAGATGCTTTTCATAAATTTATGAGGACTGGCATCAATTGTATCGTTCATACGGATTCTCATTTTCAAGTGATGTCCGCAGGTCTACTTGATCAAAACAGTACAGTCATCGGTATCTCTCATTCTGGTAGAAACAAGGACTTACTCGATGCAATGAAAATAGCCAAACAAAAAGGAGCCAAAGCCATTGGCATTACAAGCTATCAGCGTTCACCATTGAGCCAGCTCGTAGATGTGACCCTTTATACATCGACTCAAGAAACTGCTTTTCGAACGGAAGCGATGTCTGCAAGACTTGCCCAGCTCACTGTCATCGATGTCCTTTATTTTGCACTTGCGCATTTAAGACAGGAAGAAACATTAACAAACTTAAAGCAAATGAGAGAAACAATTTCTCAAAAAAGAGTGTAATATTTTAAAAAAAAAATTTTTCTTATAGTGAAAAAAGCTGATGTGGTAACGATTTTGAGGTTTTGGATGAAAATAATTTTCTTTTCAATCATTGAATGTCAAAAAAAATATTCCTATAATGGGATTTAACAGGGGTCAACACTTCAAATCTATTTCAAATCAATGATTGGGCGTGATACAGATGAATGGAAACCAGGCGGTAATTGGTTTGGATATTGGAACAACAAGTACAAAGGCGGTTCTGTTTGGGTCGCGAGGGAAAGTGATATCAAAGCACTCGGTTCATTATGACCTCATTCAGCCACAGCCAGCATGGGCTGAGCAGGATCCTGAACAGATAATGGAGGCGGTGATTGCCAGCGTAAGGGGTGCCTTGACGAAAGCAAAATTTGATGCAAAACATGTCATAGGCGTTGGAATGAGTACGGCGATGCATTCTTTAATTGTGATGGATCAGTATGGAAAAGCTTTAACGAATAGTATCATTTGGGCGGATAATAGAAGTGCTGAACAAGCGAAGCGTATCAACACAGATATGAATGGCTTCCACATTTATAAAAGAACAGGTACACCGATCCATCCAATGTCACCGCTTTCAAAAATATTATGGATAAAGGAAACGTTACCTGCACTGTTTCAACAGGCAGCGAAGTTTATTTCTATTAAGGAATATATTCTCTATCATTTCTTTGGTCAGTATGTCGTGGATTATTCAATCGCATCGGCGACAGGTCTGTTTCGTTTGAAAACGCTTCAATGGGATGAGGAAGCACTTCGCATTGCTGGGATTCATGCAAATCAGTTATCTGAACTTGTTCCAACAACCCATCAACTTAGAGGACTTCAACCAGAGATTGCATTGCGGATGGGGATTTCAGAGGACACGCCATTTGTGGTCGGTGCGAATGATGGTGTTCTAGCAAATCTCGGTGTAGGCGCAATTGGTAAGGGGGAAGTGGCGGTCACAATCGGTACAAGCGGAGCTGTCCGCACAGTTGTGGATCAGCCGGTGACAGATGAACAATCAAGAACGTTTTGTTATGCACTGACAGACAAGCATTGGGTCGTTGGAGGACCAACCAATAATGGCGGTATCATGCTGAGGTGGCTAAAAGATGAATTCGCATCATCTGAAGTAGAGGTCGCAAAGCGTCTTGGTGTGGATCCTTATGATCTGATGATTGATATTGCTGAAAAGGTTCCTGCCGGTTCAGAGGGGCTACTGTTTTTGCCATTTTTAACAGGTGAGCGTGCTCCGTATTGGAATCCAAATGCGAGAGGCACATTTTTTGGTATCAGTCTTCAGCATAAGCGAGAACATTTTATACGAGCAGTGTTAGAAGGCGTGATGATGAGTGTCTTCTCAATCGGCGTCGCATTAAGAGATTTGACAGGACCAGCAAAGGATGTGCGAGCTTCGGGTGGATTTGCGAGGTCTTCGCTGTGGCGGCAAATTTTAGCGGATATGATGGGAAGGGAAGTACTTGTGCCAGAAAGTTATGAGGCTTCGGCGTTTGGGGCTGCCGTCTTAGCCCTTCATAGTTTAGGTCATATGGAAGAGATTGAAGAAGTTCAAGATTGGATTCGGATATCTGCTCGCCATGAACCGGATATGAAGAGCAGTGAGACGTACATAGAGCTATTTTATTTGTATGAACGTTTGTATGACAAACTGAAGGGTGAATTTGATGTCATTAGTGCGTTTCAATTAAAGCAAGACCGTTAAACATCAGGGAGAAGGTGGGAGAGCATGCTTTTATTCATCGTGGTTGCGGCGATTGTCCTTTTACTCATTCTTATTACAGTTGTTAAATTGAATCCATTTGTTAGTTTAATTATTACCTCCATGTTAGTTGGCTTTGCTACAGGAATGGACTTGCAGGAGATCATTCAATCGATTAAAACGGGATTAGGCAATACCTTATCATTGCTGGCCATTGTCCTTGCACTTGGCACAATGCTTGGGAAAATGATGGCTGAATCAGGGGGAGCTGAGCGGATTGCTCAGACATTACTTAGCCGATTTGGGACAAAGAATGTTCATTGGGCAATGATGTTCGTAGCCTTTATCGTAGGAATTCCTGTCTTTTTCCAAGTAGGCTTCGTTCTTCTCATTCCTTTACTATTTACCATTGCGATTGAAACGGGCATTTCATTGGTTACGATTGGGATATCGTTAATTGCTGGGTTGTCTGTTGTCCATGGCCTTGTGCCACCTCATCCTGCCGCAATGGCAGCGGTGAGCATCTACGACGCAAACGTAGGCAAAACGATTTTCTTTTCAATGATCGTCGGTTTGCCGACAGCCATTATTGCTGGACCTCTTTACGGCAAGTGGATTGGTAAGCGGATATATAAACCGGTTCCGGAGATGTTGAAAAAACAATTCACCGAACGGAATGAAAATAGAAAGCTTCCTGGCTTTGCAAATACAATGTTTACGATTTTGGTACCGGTAATGTTAATGTTGCTGGCCACATTGGCAGATATCATTCTGCCAGAGAAAAGTACATGGTTTCAGATCTTCAAGTATATAGGAGATCCTATTACAGCCTTGCTACTTGCTACCGTCTATTCTTTCTTTAGTCTTGGCTTCATGCAAGGCATCAGCCGTGATCGTGTCTTAGCATTTAGTAATGAATGCTTAGGACCGATTGCGTCGATTCTTCTTGTGATTGGAGCGGGGGGTGCTTTTAATAACGTCCTTATTGATTCGGGTGTTGGTGAGTACATTGCGGACTTAGCAAAACATTCACCTGTTTCACCTATTTTTCTTAGTTGGCTGATTGCTGCGGTGATTCGTGTCGCGACCGGATCTGCTACTGTTTCTATGATGACTGCCGCTGGGATTGTCGCACCAATTGCTGATTCAATGCCAGATGTCAGTAGGGAACTTCTTGTTTTAGCAACAGGAGCTGGTTCCTTGATCTTGTCTCATGTGAATGATTCAGGTTTTTGGCTGATTAAAGAGTACTTTGGCATGACAATTAAAGAGACGTTCCTAACATGGACGGCTATGGAGACGATTATTTCCGTTAGTGCAATTGCATTTATTATGATTATTAATACGTTTATGTAGCTTGTCCAAAAGCCCAGTTCCTGTGGACCTGTGGCTTTTTTTGAGCCTGCGACGATGCTTCTCTGTCCATTTGGGTTAAAATGATGATATGGACATGTGGGAGGGCGGAAACGATCGAACCATTAAAAAACGTATATCATGAGTCATTTATTCAAAATTTAGCGAAGGAACTATCAAAAGAATCGTCAGTATTTGATGCTGATCGGTTTCAACAGCTTGTGCTAAAAAAGGATTGGTCACAACTTGAATTAAAAGCACGAATGAGAAGAATCACAGAATCGATGCATGCCTGTTTGCCAGAGGATTATGAGCAGGCGATTGAGGTGTTGTGTAAGGTCGCTCCTCATTTTACAGGACTCAGTGCGCTCGTGTTTCCGGACTTTGTAGAGATGTATGGACTCAAGCATTGGGATGTCTCTATCAAGGCGCTTGAATTCTTTACGCTTTTTTCTACCTCTGAGTTTGCAGTACGACCTTTCCTTATCAAAAATCAAGAAAAAATGCTGGCGCATATGCTTGTGTGGTCACAGGATAAAAATGAGCATATCCGAAGACTTGCCTGTGAGGGATGCAGACCACGTTTACCATGGGGGTTGACCGTTCCTGCACTCAAAAAAGACCCTTCGGTCACGTTGCCCATTTTGGAGAACTTGAAGTCTGATCCTGCCCGATATGTGCAAAAAAGCGTATCCAATCACTTAAATGACATATCTGCTATACAGCCTGATCTGATGAAGCAAACGGTCAAGAAATGGTATGGAGCCAATGACCGTACGAATTGGATTGTCAAACATGCGTGCCGTACTTTATTGAAAAAGGGTGATCCAGATATCATGGCCCTGTTTGGTTATGGAGATGATCCGTCCATTCAGGTGACAGATTTGAAGCTGGAACACGATTCCATTCGTTTAGGAGAGACCATGACCTTTCATTTCACTCTTCATGCTGAAAGACCATTGAAGTTGCGCGTGGAGTATGCCATTGATTATGTAAAATCTCGTGGTACGCGCAATCAAAAGGTGTTTAAAATTACTGAACTTGAAACCGATTCGGCCCTACATAGAGAATTTGTTAGGTCGCAGTCCTTTCAGAATATGACGACGAGAAAGCATTATGCAGGCATACATACGCTAACGATCATCATCAATGGTATCCGAAAAGCGTCAATTGATTTTGAAGTAGTTGAAGCTAATTAAAAAACCCGCTAATCATGCGGGCTTTTTCTATTTAAGCCTTCTTCTTCATTAAGAAAGAAGCGATTATTGCGGCGACTAAGAAGCCAATGCTAATGATCGAACTAGGCAGGTTTTCTTGTCTGAATAGGAACAAAATAAAACTCACACTTAGCACAAGACCTGCAAATAAAGTCAAATATGGGAACAGCCAAACCTTGAAGTATGGCTCTTTTGGATATCTTGGACGCAGTCTCAAATGAGCGAGACAAATACTAATCCAAATAAGAGAGACCGCAAAGCCCGGAATGGCAAGCATATAGCTGAAAATTTGCTCTGGATACAAATAAGCAAAGAATGTTCCAACTAAAAGGAATAGGACTGTCACCCACAAACTCAAAATCGGCACGCCTTTTTTATTGACTTGTGCCAGCTTTTTCGGACCGCCGTCTGATTTTGATAAGGAATGAATCATCCTCGTTGTTCCGTAAATGCCTGAATTGGCAGCAGAAAGGACAGCTGTAATTAATACGAAATTAATGAAGTGAGATGCGCCTTGCATACCAGCAGCTGAAAACACTTGAACAAAAGGACTGTTATTTGGATCAATTTGATTCCATGGTATCAGTCCGCAAATAATTAAAATCGGCAGTGTGTAAAATAAGATAATACGCCACATCATACTTTTCACAACACCAGGTAAAACCTTCTCAGCATCCTTTGTTTCTGTAATCGTCATCCCTATCAATTCAGATCCCCCGTAAGAGAATATGACGACTAGTAGTGATGCAAACACGGCTCCCCATCCGTTTGGAATGAAGTTTTGATAGTTGGTGAGAGCTGGCGTGTTTTGTTCGTTAGGAATGATCCCAAATAATAATGCCGCACCGAGTATAATAAAGGCAATAATAACAAAAACCTTCATTCCAGCGAACCAAAACTCAATTTCCCCAAAATACTTTACATGATTTAAATTAATTCCGATGACTAACAGCGAGCAAAGTAAACAGAGTGACCATAGCGGCACATGCGGCATCCAGTATTGTAGTAAGCTTCCTGCTGCAATGATTTCGATGACACACACAGTTAGCCACATAAAACAGTAGACCCAACCGACCACAAATGAAAAACGTTGACCAAGCGCAATTTGGATAAGGTCGCGAAGATTGTTCCCCGGATAAACGATGGCCATTTCAGCTAATGAAGCCATAACAATGAGAAGTAATAATCCGGCAAATACATATGAAAAGATCACTCCAGGGCCCGCTAAACCGATTGTATCGGCACTTCCTTTAAAAATTCCTGTACCAATGACCCCGCCCATCGCAATCATGCGAATGTGACGTGGCGATAAAAGCTTTTTTAACTCTTGTTGTTCCTGATTCGCGCTCATGACGTTCTCCTTTTTCTTCTTTAACAAAATGCTTAAGTTCCATTTTCTTTTTTCATGACGTAAGTGTCAATATAAAAAAAGAGATTTTTCAGACAAAATGTCAGTTGTATTTATCAATTAAAACATGTATTACCTTTTCTTCCATTTGGATTCTAAAATACAAAAATATTTATCGTCTCTCACCATATCATTTATGAAAAATGCGTATCTGACATCAAAAACCGCCTTCCGATCAGAAGACGGTTTTTTGTTATGAGGATGGCTGTTGATCAACTGGGAATAGAATGCCTGCATCTTTTCTTGCTGATTCGAGAACTTTCATGACTGAAAGACTCTCGTCTAACCATGCATAACACTGTTCTTGATTCTTTGTTTCGATGATGTGCTGGAATGCTTCTGCTTCATAAAATAGACGATTTGCATTCGTTTGTGCATTCAGTGAAATCACTTGGTCATTGACATGCAGCAGTACTTCTTCACAGCCATTTGCTCCATTTTTTACGTGCATGAACCCTTTTTCTCCTTGAATCAATGCGAAGTTCATGCTGTTAGTATCCTTACTGCCGACACTTGTAGCAATGAAATCATTGTAAGTGAAGGTCAGAATACCGGATGTGTCAATGCCATTTGGGTGGCGATTGGCTTGGTAGCGAACTTGTTCCGGTGTGCCAAAGAGATTCATGATGAAATGTACGTTATATATATTAATGTCCATCAGAGCGCCGCCAGAGAATTCTGGGTTAAAAACATTCGGCGTTTCACCTGCTAGAAGACGATTATATTTACTTGAGTATTGACTATAGTTGCATTGCACTAGTTTAATCCTGCCTAATTCATGAAGGTGCTTTTTAATTAAATGATAGTTTGGCATATGAACGGTTGTAATGGCTTCAAATAACAACAACTGTTTTTCTTTTGCGAGTGCGATTAAGGCTTCCAGCTCTTTGACAGTAGAGGTGAAAGGCTTTTCACAAATCACATGTTTTCCGCTTTTCAATGCAGCCATGGCGTGCTCGCTATGTAGACAATTAGGTGATGCGATATAGACCACATCAATGTCAGGGTCTTGCAGCATAGCGGACAAATCTGTATAGGTGGTTTGAACCCCAAATTGATCAGCGAGCTGTTTTGCAGTCGCTTCTTTTCTTGAATAGACAGCGTGACATGAGACGCCTTCAAGCTGTTCAATGGCCTGTAGGAACTCTTCCACAATCACACCCGTACCGATTGTTGCGATTCTCATTCTATTCAAACCCCTTTCATTCTTTTGATGTCAGGTGAATCTGCCTCTAGTATACCTGATGTTGGAATAGAAAGTGTTAAAGAGTGTCTTCTTTGCCTGCGAGATGAAGTGTACCAGTCATCAAATCACTGGCACATTCTTTGATAGCCCTTACAATTTGCTAATGTTGACTAATGTTTGTTTCATTAACAACTGAATGGCAGCCTTCCTCTTCTTCAACTCTTGAATGGTTCTTTGAATATCTTCTACTTTTTGTTCAAGTAGCTGTTCAGCTTCTGTTTTTCAAACAGTAAAATGAGAATTTCTCGAATTTCTTTTAATGAGAAATCTAGCTTTCTCGCTTCAGTGATAAAGGATAGCATGAGAACGTATTTTTGATCATATAAACGATAGCCATTATGCGCTTGTTTTGGCTCGGGAAGGACTCCTTCATTTTCGTAAAAACGAATGGTTTCAATATGTACACCAGACATTTTCGACAACTTCCCTCTAGTAAACGTACTCATTACCTCCACCTCCTTTCTTTGTTATTCATCATACAATTAGATGTAATCGTTTCAAATATTCATAAATGAACATTTGTTCCTTCTTATTCAATTGGAAAGATGAAGACACTTGATTTAAAGTGAGAACAAAGAATGCATTATAATGGAGTAGAGATCAATGAATTTTGTTACAGGTGAGAACAAGTAGACAGCGAGAGAAAAAAACGATAGCCTAAAATAGGTAAATTGTATGTGTAAAATGTGAACATTTTTATGATTGCTAAAATAGTGACAGCACGTTTTTGCTGATAAAGGGGAGTAGCCAATGTATAAATTAATCGCAATTGATATGGATGGCACGTTATTAAATGATCATCAGGTGGTTCCAGATGCTGTATTTGAAGCCATTCAACAGGCGAAGGCAGAAGGAGTCAAGATTGTTTTATGTACAGGTAGACCAATCGGCGGAGTCAACCGCTATTTAAAAGAGCTTCAGCTCAATCAAGAGGGAGACTATGTGATTGCATATAATGGTGCACTTGTGCAAAATAGCCATACAAACGAAGTCGTGTCAGAGCTGACTTTATCCTACGCTGATTTGAAATTACTGTATGAGCTGAGTCGTCAACTGGATACACCTATGCATTATTTCGATTCAGCTCATTTGTATACACCGAATCGTGATATTAGCGAGTACACAGTGCTTGAATCTTATTTAACAAAATTACCACTTAAATATTTGCCTGTAGAAGAGGCGAATCAAGCGATGAGACTGCCGAAGATGATGTATATTGATCAGCCGGAACGATTGGAAAAAACGATTCAAGCCATTCCTTCCGAGGTGAAGGACAAGTATATGATGGTGAAAAGCACTGATTACTTTCTTGAAATTCTGCATCCTGAAGTGAGCAAAGGAAACGCTGTTCGGCTTCTTGCAGAGGAGCTTGGTATTACTCGTGAAGAAGTGATGGCAATTGGAGACAACGGGAACGATGTGTCGATGCTGGAGTTTGCAGGCTGTGGTGTGGCAATGGCAAATGCTATTGATGATGTAAAAACAGTCGCTGATGTCGTAACAAAATCCAATAATGATGCTGGAGTCGCCCATGTGCTACATGAGCTTGTATTAGGAAAATAAAGAGAGGGCGGTCTATCTTTTAATGAATGAAAGCGAAAAACCCCTTTTTCTTCGATATGTTTCTTTAGAAAAAGGGTATGACGAAGGTCTGAAAGTAGTCGAATGACTACTTTTTTTGTTCAATCAACATCTGCCCTCATTTAGCTGTTATGAATAGAGAAGATTTCATCATTTGCAATAGCTAGCTGATAGTTAAGTTAACATCTAAGAGAAGTTTCTTATAGAATGCATACAACCGGTAAAGACTAGGGTGAAAATCCCCCAGTCTTTTTTATGATGAAGACACGTCCCCTTTTTGCTTGATGCTAGTTGTAATGAGCTGTGTCAAAGTATCGGATCCACTTGTTGAGAGGTGGACACCATCTGACTGAAAATACGCTGGCTTCCCTGTAGCAGCTGAGTGCCAATCAATCAACGTAATGTTACTGTCTTGTTCAGCCACTCGCTGCATGACTGCATTGACATCATCTTCCCACGTTCTGGGAACTCTCGTGTTCACAAGGAATATGTGTGCTTTCGCAAAGTGTTGAATAAAGGATTTCAATGTCTCCTCTGTGAAAAAACCATTAGTGCCAAGCTCAATAATTACGGCTGCATCAGCTCGGTTAAACGAGGCGTATTGTGGTGCGATACGAATGGCTTCTTTTATTTGTCTTCCAACCCTTGCATCAATGGTAATTTGTTGATAAGTCTTTTCAAGGTTTGGGGCAATATCTAACATGACAGAATCGCCAATGGCGAGAATTTGATGAAATTGTTTTTGATTGGTCGCTTTTTTCTGCTGTTTTTCTTTCTTTTGCTTCGCTTTTGTTTCTTTGTGATCTACTGCTTTTTTTGGTTCGGTCTTCATTTTCGTCACTTCTTTGGCTTGCGGGGATGTGTGAGACGAGCTTGACATGCCAATTGTAAACAAAATCAAAAGAGCCGCTGCAACCCCAAGGAAGACTTTATTGGAGACGGACCATTGTTTGACGTCCTTTTTCCAAATAGACCAAGAGGAAAAAAATGGTTTGAAGCCAAGCTGACGAATCGGCTGTTCAATGTAACGATAGGAAGCTTCTGCTATAAGTAAAATAGCGATGAGTTGCAATGTGACACGCCACATAGAAGGATTACCAATTTCAATGACAGGTGTGGTCAATACGATTACTGGATAATGCCACAAATAGATACCATAGGACCGCTTTCCGAGCCAGACGAGCGGTTTCCAGGACAACCATTTCCCAACGAGACATGCAGGGTGGCAAACGCATGCAATTAAGATAGCGGCATTGAAGCAGAACAAAAGCATACCGCCTTGATACAGAAAGGGATCAAATTCGTCTGCTGCATAAACACAGATTAAGAAAATCACTAGCGAACCAAATCCGGCTATATGTAATATACGTCTGCCGACAGGAAGTAATTTTCTGCTTGAAAGTCTTTGCATTGGCCATACAAATGCAAGACTGCACCCAATCAAAAGCGCAAATGCACGTGTATCTGTTCCGTAATAAATCCTGCTTGGATCAGAGTCAGGTGAATAGAGAATCGCCATCCATAAGGCGGAGACTAGCGCCAGTCCAAACGTGATCATTGGGAGATGAGTGCGAGTTTTAATCCACTTAAGTCCAGTAATCAATAGCACCGGCCATATCATATAAAATTGTTCTTCAATCGCCAAAGACCACAAATTTTTTAGTGGAGAAACGGCATTGAAGCTATCGAAGTAAGACAACTGATGAAAAATATACCACCAGTTACTGACATAAAAAAAGGACGAAAAAGCATCGCCTCGGATGGACAATAATGCGTTTGTACCTGCGATGGCACAAAAGCTGACAGTTAAAAAGATCATCACATAGGCAGCTGGAAGAAGCCTTCTGATTCGGCCCATCCAAAATGGCAAAAGCTCTTGAAAGCCTAAATCTTGTTTATTTAACAAGATCGTCGTAATTAAATAACCAGAAATCACAAAAAACAAATCAACCCCAAGAAACCCTCCGCTTGCAGAACCAATATGTAAGTGATAGGCAATGACCGCCAATACGGCGATTGCTCTCAACCCATCTAATCCTAATATATAACGTAAACGATTTTCCTTGCTGTTCATCAGAATGAATCCTCCATCAATTTCAAACGCCTCTTTTTAGTTGTCACTTCTAGTGATCAATGATTCTTTTATTTTATATAAGTTTAGACGAATGAGCATCATATTTTGTTGGAGATATTCTGCTTTTTTTTAATTTTTTTATGAAAAAAGAAAATGGTATGTACAGGGGGCTGGCTTCTTTTTTATACTCAAATTCAAAATTCTTGTCATAATAGAAGAAGGAATTAGGGGACTTAAGGTTAGCCTACACGATTTTCTTCAATTGAACATTTGTGCATCATTAGGTGAACAATTTGTTATGATAGAAGAAAAAAAGGGGGCGTACAAATGGATCGGGAGAAACAGCAGTTAAGTATTGAAGCAGCAAGGCTTTATTATTTATCTGATTACAGCCAGCAGGAAATTGCCAAACAACTCGACCTGTCGAGACCTACAGTGTCACGACTGCTTCGATATGCAAAGGAAAAAGGTTACGTCCAAATTACGGTGATGGACCCGTTTGAGGATTTGAACGAGCTATCCTCGCTGCTCAAAGAAAAATACGATCTGTTAGAAGCACATGTTGTGTTCTCGCCAAAGGACGACGATCCAACCATTACGGATTATCTCAGCCAATTTGGTGCGGACTATCTGCAACAGACAGTCAAAGATGGTGATATCGTTGGAGTGAGTTGGGGAACTACAATGTATCAAATGGCACAAAAGATGCAACCTAAACAGGTAAAAGGTGTAGAGGTTGTGCAGCTTAAGGGAGGAGTCAGCCACTCACATGTGAATACATATTCTGCTGAAACCATTCAGCTGTTTGCAAAAGCCTTTCAAACAACACCTCGTTATTTGCCGCTCCCCGTTATTTTTGATAGTGCAGTCGTCAAGGAAATGGTCGAAAAGGACAGACATATCCAACGCATCATTGAAATGGGCAAACAGGCGAATATCGCTGTTTTTACTGTTGGTACAGTAAGAGACGAGGCGCTTTTGTTTAGGCTTGGTTATTTTCGTGAAGAAGAGAAAGCATTGCTCAAACAATCAAGCGTAGGCGATATATGCTCGCGATTTTATGATCAAGACGGACACATTTGCAGTGATGCCATTAACAATCGCACGATCGGTGTAGAGCTTCATGATTTAAGAACAAAAGAACGCTCCATTCTTGTAGCTGGCGGACATCGAAAGGTCGCCTCCATCCATGGTGCTCTTAGAGGAAAGTATGCAAACATATTGATCATTGATCAGCATACCGCAAGAGCTCTTTTACATGTCACAAAATAGATGAACAAAATTTCACAACTGTATTTACAATTGTTCAGTCATCATATAAGATGAAAGTATCTTAACTAAAAGGAAGTGTGAAGCATGACGATAGCAAAGCTCATTGATCATACGGCACTAAAACCAGATACATCTAAAGCTGTAATTCAGCAGTTACTTGAAGAAGCAAAGACTTATCAGTTTGCCTCCGTTTGTGTAAATCCAACGTGGGTTTCACTTGCAGCGAAAGAACTCGCTGGGACAGGCGTTGATGTATGTACAGTTATCGGTTTTCCACTAGGAGCAAATACAACAGCAGTCAAAGCATTTGAAACAAAAGATGCGATTGAAAATGGGGCTACAGAAGTTGATATGGTGATCAACATTGCGGCACTAAAAGATGGCGACAATGAACTTGTTGAAAATGATATTCGTGCAGTTGTAGAAGCTGCAAAGGGAAAAGCACTTGTGAAAGTCATTATTGAAACATGTTTACTAACAGACGAAGAGAAAGTAAGAGCATCTAAGCTCGCTGTGAAAGCCGGTGCCGATTTTGTCAAAACCTCGACTGGATTCAGTACAGGTGGTGCAACTGTTGAAGATGTCGCACTCATGCGTAAAACAGTAGGTCCTGAGATTGGAGTTAAAGCATCAGGTGGCGTCAGAACGAAAGAAGACGTAGAGGCAATGACAGCTGCAGGAGCTACCCGTATCGGAGCCAGTGCAGGCGTTTCTATTATCAAAGGGGAGCAATCAGCTCCTTCTAAAGACTATTAATTTATACGATCCTATGGTAGGATAACACTCATGAATCATTATAAATCATGCGGAAGTATCTCATTTATGGGAATATCTTCCGCCATTTGTTTACGTTATCGCCTTTATCTGTTACAAGCGCATTAATGTAAACGAATTCATTTAAGGAGGAAAAACATGAAATATGTAATTGGCATTATCGGTTTGCTGGTGATTCTGGCTATTGCATGGCTGGCGAGTAATGGGAGAAAGAAAGTCAAGTTCCGTCCAGTGATTGTAATGATTGTATTGCAATTCATTTTTGGTTATATCCTGCTTAATACAGGTGTTGGGAACTACCTAATCGGTGGCTTTGCTAGAGGTTTTAACATGCTTTTAGGCTATGCTGGTGAAGGAATTAACTTCGTATTTGGCGGTTTGATGAATGATAAAGCTTCAACTTTCTTCCTCAACGTATTGCTGCCGATTGTCTTTATCTCTGCATTGATCGGTATCCTGCAACACTGGCGTATCCTTCCGCTCATCGTACGCGGAATTGGTTATTTACTTAGTAAAGTAAATGGTATGGGGAAACTTGAATCTTACAACGCTGTAGCATCTGCTATTTTGGGTCAGTCAGAAGTGTTTATTTCCATTAAGAAACAGTTAGGATTATTACCTAAGCAACGTCTTTATACATTATGTGCATCAGCTATGTCTACAGTATCAATGTCGATTGTCGGTGCTTATATGCAAATGATTAAACCAGAGTACGTCGTAACGGCACTTGTGCTGAACTTATTTGGTGGATTTATTATTGCTTCTATCATAAACCCATATGAGGTTTCTAAAGAAGAGGATATGTTAGTGATTGTAGAAGAAGAAAGACAGTCCTTCTTTGAAATGCTTGGTGAATATATTATGGATGGATTCAAAGTAGCAATTGTTGTTGCAGCGATGCTCATTGGATTCGTAGCATTGATTGCCATGATTAATGGCATCTTCACAGCTGTCATTGGCATTTCATTCCAAGATTTACTTGGATATGTATTTGCACCATTTGCCTTCCTTGTAGGTGTGCCTTGGAACGAAGCGGTACAAGCAGGAAGTATTATGGCAACGAAAACGGTGTCTAACGAATTTGTTGCGATGCTTGCCCTATCTGGTGACGGTCTTCATTTTACAGCTCGCACAGAAGCAATCATTTCTGTATTTCTTGTGTCGTTTGCGAACTTTTCATCTATCGGTATTATTGCTGGAGCAGTCAAAGGCTTAAACGAAAAACAAGGGAATGTCGTGGCTCGCTTCGGATTAAAGTTGCTATTTGGTGCAACACTCGTCAGCTTCTTAACTGCAGGCGTTGTCGGCTTGATTTACTAATTTAAAAAAGGAATGGTGAAAACAATGAGAATGGTAGATATCATTGCGAAAAAACGTGACGGTAAAGAACTATCTTCAGAGGAAATTTCTTTCTTTGTCAAAGGTTATACGGACGGAACAATTCCTGACTACCAAGCAAGTGCCTTGGCGATGGCGATTTTCTTCCAAGATATGACGGATCAAGAGCGTGCAGATTTAACACTGGCCATGGCGAACTCGGGTGATACCATTGACCTTTCTGCCATTGAGGGTATTAAAGTCGACAAGCACTCTACAGGTGGTGTAGGCGATACAACAACACTTGTTCTTGCTCCACTTGTGGCTGCTCTTGACGTTCCTGTTGCAAAAATGTCTGGACGTGGCCTTGGTCATACTGGTGGAACAGTGGACAAGCTTGAAGCGGTGAAAGGCTTCCACGTAGAAATTACCAAAGATGAGTTCATTGAGCTGGTCAATCGTCATAAAGTAGCGGTTATTGGACAATCAGGCAACTTAACGCCTGCTGACAAAAAGCTATATGCACTTCGCGATGTTACTGGCACTGTTAATTCCATTCCGCTAATTGCAAGCTCTATTATGAGTAAGAAAATTGCAGCAGGTGCAGATGCCATTGTACTTGATGTGAAAACAGGTGCAGGTGCATTTATGAAAACACCGGAAGATTCTGAAAAGCTTGCAAAAGCAATGGTTCGTATCGGAAATAACGTCGGCAGACAAACAATGGCTGTTATTTCTGACATGTCACAGCCGCTAGGTTTAGCGATTGGAAATGCATTAGAAGTGAAAGAAGCCATTGATACACTGCGCGGCGAAGGTCCGGAAGACTTAAACGAGCTTGTGCTTACTTTAGGAAGTCAAATGGTCGTTCTTGCAAAAAAAGCCGACACACTAGATGAAGCGAGAGAGAAGCTGATTGAAGTGATGAAGAACGGCAAAGCACTTGAGAAATTCAAAGAATTCCTAGAGAACCAAGGTGGAGACAGCTCAATTGTTGACCATCCTGAGAAATTACCTCAGGCACCATATCAAATTGAAGTTCCTGCAAAAGAATCTGGTGTTGTCGCTGAGATTGTTGCAGATGAGATCGGCGTTGCAGCGATGATTCTAGGAGCAGGTCGTGCAACAAAAGAGGACGATATCGACTTATCTGTCGGCATCATGTTGAACAAAAAAGTGGGAGATCGTGTAGAAAAAGGCGAATCGCTCGTGACACTACATGCGAATCGTGAAGACGTTGCAAATGTCATGGAGAAAATTTATGACAACATTCGCATCGCTGATAAAGCAGTTGCACCAACATTGATACACACAGTCATTACAGAATAAAGGAAAAGGACAAAAGTGATTCGTCGCTTTTGTCTTTTTTCATGTGTTAAATCTATGGTCAGTGGAAAGGCGAGAGGGGAACATAATGATTCAAACATGGAAATGAGGCGTGCGTGTAGCTCATCTTTTTTTGAACATAAAAAATTTCACCTTATGAAATAAACCTCTTGCAAACATTATTCAAAGGGTGTATATTAGTTGATAAGTCAATGATTGATATATCAAGCAATTGATCTGAATAGAAATGAGGGGATGGCATTGACTGCATTTTGCTCTGAAGAAGCAGAGATATTATATCGTTTGCAGTGTGTAAACCGTATGATGGGCGTGAAGTTCGAAGCATGCACGGGCGTCAGCCAATCAAGACTGGAGTTGCTATCGCTGTTATTTCAAGCAGATGAAATCAGCCAATCAGATTTGCAGAAAAAAGTAAATATTGATAGTGCGGCTGTGACTCGTCATTTGAAACAGCTTGAAACAAAAGGAATGGTTACACGCAGAAGAAAACCGGAGGATAACCGCGTAACGCTTGTTCGTCTTACAGAAGAAGGAAGAGCGAGAATCGCATCCTCTAAAAAAGAAAAAGAACGATTTATCTCAGAAATGCTTGAAAATGTAAGTGTTGAAGAACGAAAGCTTCTCACTAATGTGCTCACCCGTATACAGCAAAATATAGATAAGATTCAAACCACCTAAAGGAGTGTTACACATGGCTACAACTTTAAAAACAAATGATTTTATGGATATTATGAAAGGGCGTCGTTCAATCCGTAACTACGACCCATCTGTGAAAATTAGCAAAGAAGAAATGACGGAGATCTTAGAAGAGGCAACAACTGCTCCATCATCAGTAAATGCACAACCATGGCGTTTCATGGTCATTGACAGCCCAGAAGGAAAAGAAAAGCTTGCACCACTTGCAAAATTCAACCAAACACAAGTAACAACTTCATCAGCAGTCATTGCTGTATTTGTAGACATGAAAAACAACGAATACTTAGAAGAAATTTATTCAAAAGCAGTAGAACATGGCTATATGCCGCAAGAAGTGAAAGAAAGACAAATTGCCGCATTAACTGCACATTTTGACAATCTTCCAGAGCAAGTGAATCGTGAAACCATTTTGATTGACGGTGGTATTGTGTCAATGCAGCTTATGCTTGTTGCTCGTGCTCATGGCTACGATACAAATCCAATTGGCGGTTATGACAAAGAAGTCATCGCTGAAACATTTGGCTGGGATAAAGAACGTTATATACCAGTGATGCTGATATCAATTGGTAAAGCAGCTGACGAAGGTTATGCGTCTTATCGGTTACCAATCGATCGTATTGCAGAGTGGAAATAATAATGGTTTAAAGGAGACGATCAAATGATAATTATTCATGCAGGGATGACCATTCATCCAGAAAAAGAAAACGTATTTTTAGAAGAAATCAATGCGCTCATTAAAGCCTCACAAGCCGAAGAAGGCAACGTATCCTACAAACTGTTCAAGGATACGGAAAAAGAAAATGCCTTTTTAATGGTGGAAGTGTGGAAAGATGAAGCAGCGGTTCAGAGCCATAATGCAAGTGCACATTTCCAAGGCTTTGTGGCAAAAGCAAAAGAATTTTTAGCAGCCCCACTTGATGTCGTCTCATTCAAAGGAGAGCAGCTTTCATAAAAGTACACAAACACCCTAGACGGTTATCGTCTAGGGTTCTTCTATTCTAGAGCATTTTCACTCAATGATATTCATGTATTGTGCATATTCCACAAAATTCCTAAAAATAAAATATTTTTCGACTTAAGTATATTGGAATATGCTAGAATTAGATATTATTTATTACCAAATTAGGGAGGAACCCATATGAAAAAAGGGAAATGGACGAGCATAGCACTAACAGCTGTCCTCAGTTTAGGTACATTGACAGCTTTCAGCACCCCTCTATCTGCCCACACATCAGAAAAGTCAACATCCTCAGATGGCGGTCATTATTCAGGCTTTCCATTCGACGCAAGTGTAGTGAATGAAGACCGCCTCATCAAAGCCTTAAAAAAACAAGGGAAAATCAAAAAGAATGCAAATGAGGTTGAAACCCAACAGGCATTAAAAAAATATCTAAAGAAAAAAGAAGAAGCTGCCATGAAACAACATGCAAGTAACTTAACAGAAGAGCCTGAGTTCCTGAAAGAATACAAACAAGAAGTACATAATAAATTAGCAAAAAAGAAAAAACTGAAGAAGCATAAAGGAAAAGAGAGCAATGAGCTCAAACCAGTCCAAAAGGAAAAGTATAAAGGCGAAGTTCGCAATGATAAAGTGTTGGTTTTATTAGTAGATTTTAAAGATTATAAGCATAATAGCATCAAAAAAGAAGAAACAGATATGTTTTATGAAAATTATGATCAACAACACTATCAAAATATGCTTTTTGGAAAAAATGGCTACATTGGTCCAGACGGTAAACGCAAAGTTTCTATGAAGCAATATTATGAAAAACAATCTGGCGGCAGTTACACGTTGAGTGGAACAGTTGCTGGATGGTACACAGCCAAGCATGAAGCAGCCTATTACGGTGGAAACACGCCTGAAGAAGGAGGCAGTGATGAAAGACCGCGTGAATTGGTGAAAGAAGCCCTTGAAGTTGCTGCAAAAGATCCGAATATTGATCTAAGTGATTATGACCAATGGGATCGCTATGATATTGATGGAGATGGCGTCTATAATGAGCCAGACGGCATCATTGATCATCTCATGGTTGTTCACGCTGGTGTAGGTGAGGAAGCAGGTGGCGGGCAGCTCGGTGATGACGCAATTTGGTCGCATCGCTGGTCACTTGGTGATGTTTTTGAGATTCCAGACACTGAATCTGAAGTCGGTCAAGGCGGCAAATTAGGCGGTTTAGATTATACAATTGAGCCTGAAGATGGCGCTGCAGGTGTCTTCGCACATGAATTTGGGCATGATCTTGGTCTACCTGACGAGTATGATACACAATACACAGGCAGAGGAGAACCCGTTTCCTACTGGTCGATTATGTCGAGTGGTAGCTGGGCAGGCAAAGTGCCTGGTACGGAACCAACAGGCTTTAGTCCATATGCGAAAGAAATGCTCCAAAGCTTGCATGGTGGAAACTGGCTTTCTGGTCGAACAATTGATGGCAAAACATTAAAGAAAAGCAAAACAGTGTTGATTGATGAAGCAGCAACAAAAGGCACTAATCATGATATTGTTCGAGTAGATTTACCAGATAAAGAGATTGTCGTCACAAAGCCCGCCCAAGGAGAATACTCCTATTATAGCGGTACGGGTGACAATCTGAATGCGACAATGACGACAACAAGCATTGACTTGACGAAGGGCAACAAAGCAGAGCTTACGTTTAAAGCTTGGTACGATATTGAAGAAGATTATGATTACGCCTATGTAGAGGTACGTGAAGCTGGAACAGATCAATGGAAAACCATTGCTGGAAATATTACAAATGATCAAAATAAAGCAGGTGCAAATGAAGGCAATGGCATAGATGGCAAATCGAATGGCTGGGTAGACGCGACCTTTGACTTATCCGCCTATGCAGGGAAAAAGATTGATTTGCAATTCCGCTACACAACCGATGCGGGTTATTCGCTACCAGGTTTACTAGTGGATGATCTCAAAGTAACAGCAGATGGAACTGAAGTATGGTCAGATGATGCCGAGGGAAAATCTACTTTTTCATTTAATGGATTCTCTCAGTCTAACGGAAAGCAATATACAAAACAATATTATTTACTAGAGTGGCGTTCCTATGCCGATGTAGATAAAGGATTGAAGCATATCAAACGTGGAGCAAGCCTTATGAGCTATAATAATGGTTTGCTCGTGTGGTACGTAGACCAATCTTATAGCGATAACTGGGTGGGGAAACATCCAGGAAACGGTTTCCTTGGTGTGGTAGATGCTGATCAGCAGGTATTGAAATGGAGTGACGGCTCAATCGGAGCCACAGGCTTCCAAGTACATGATGCAGCATTTTCTCTTAATCCAAGTACAAAGCTGAATATTGATTATACAGCGACAACGGGACTGACGTTGGAAGATCGCTATATTCGTCCAACTCGTACATTTAGCGATAAAAAGAATTACGTCAATTCAAATAATCCAGATGCTGGACGTGATGTACCGACATTTGGTGTCTCCTTTAAAGTCATTGGACAAAGTAAAGATCGCTCCGTTGGGAAGGTATTAATTTCTAAAAATAATTAAATAGAAAGCCGGATTCTACAATGAATCGGGCTTTTTTATATAGCATCAAAAGGAATTTCTGCTTGTATGATTTGTTTTTATCGAATATATGTTCTGATTTGTTTTGATATCCGAATGAAATCATTATATAATAGAGACTGGAAGGTTTTTCTTTCAATTAGGACTCTTTTAGCTGTTAAAAAACAGGAAAGGATGAGCGTTACCAATGAGTTGTGTCACTGACAAGCAATTAAAAGTGATTCGAGGGACGATGCAGACTTTTTGCAGCCATTTGGAGTATGATGGGCATGGTAAGCTTCATATAAATACCATCATGGCTTTTCTTAAAAAGGAATTCGGTGTGAGGAAAATGAAAGATATTCCACAAAGTCGTTTTAGTGAGGCTTTAGATTTGATACAAGACTTTGATTTATACACCGATAAAATAAAAATTCATGATCGTCTACCAGAAAGGAGTTAACTAATTGAATGTTTTGGCCATGATTTTAGTGGGTATTGTAGCTTTTGAACATATTGTCATCATGTTATTGGAAATGTTTTTTATGCAATCAAATATGGCAAAGAGGTCTTTTCGGTTACCTGAACATTTACAAGGAGACCCAAATGTGAAAGTGATGTTTGCCAATCAAGGCCTGTATAATGGTTTTCTTGCTGCAGGACTCATTTGGGGGCTTATTCTCGGATCAAATCCAGTCGGATATATGATTCAGTTATTCTTCGTCATTTGTGTAGTAATAGCTTCTTTGTTTGGTGGCTTTACATCCAATAAATTGATTATTGTGAAACAAGGATTACCAGCTATATTGGCATTAGCAACGCTCTTATATGTCATGTAATCTCGATCATAAAAAAATGCCGCCACATTGGGCGGCATTTACTTTCGAAGGCTAATTAATCGAACAACTGATGTCAGACAGATAGCAAGGGCAACAGCCAAAATCACTTTTCCGAACAGGACTGTTGTTAATTTCATTAAAAATACGGCCAATATGATACAGAGTGTGATGATGATCATCACAATCGAATAGGTTTTCATCTCGTTTTCCACTCCTTTGAAAGTCTCTTCTAGGGTAAGAGGTTCTTCATGCATTTTTCATAATCATATGAATCAATGACAATTTTACATGAAATTCCCTTTCAATAGAATATGATCTATTAATTAGATATCATTTTATGTAAAATATTTTAGAAAATCGGGTATATTTAAAGACTTTATCCTAAATCTAATTGTTTGATATTTAATTGTACAAAATATAAAATGGTCACATGATGAATGGAAAGGATGATTAAATTGAGTAAGAAAGTTTTATTAGTATCGACAAGCAGCAAGGAAATGAACGGACATCCAACTGGTTTATGGTTAGAAGAATTAGCTGAACCATTTCATATTTTTAAAGAAAATGAGCTAGATGTACAAATTGTCTCCATTCAAGGCGGCACTGTACCGATTGATAAAAACTCAATCCCAGAAGGTGTTCCAGCAAAATATCAAGATGTGTATGAATTACTTCAAGACACAACAGCTTTAACAGATGTCAACCCAGCTGATTATGATGGCATCTTTTTTGCAGGAGGACATGGACCGATGATCGACTTCGCTTCCAATTCACTAGTAGCCGATGCGATCTTGGCTATTTCAGAGAAAAATGGTGTAGTCGGTGCCGTTTGCCACGGAGTTTCTGCCTTCGTTGATGTAAAAGGTCAAGATGGTCAACCATTTATTGCTGGTAAGAGAATAACAGGCTTTACGAACGAAGAAGAAGATGCCGTTCAGCTCACTTCAAAGGTTCCATTCTTATTGGAAACGAAGCTTCGTGAGCAAGGTGCAAAGTTTGAAAAAGGTGAAGCATTTGCGCCGTTTGCGATTGTAGACGGACAAATCATTACGGGACAAAATCCAGGATCAAGTGAAGAAACAGCACGTCTTTTTGTCAAAACCATCTAATATACAGATCAAAACATTGAATTAAGAAAGGCGGTTGACAGCCATTCGCCACATGTGTAGAGTAAAGATAATTAAATGACAAAAGTCCACTAGGGGAGTCATGTATGACTGAGACAAGAGAAATCTTGGACCCTTTGAACCTGATCTAGTTCATACTAGCGGAGGGAAGTGGAGCTGGACCTTGTCTTATTCATGATTGAATCGATAAGAAGGCCGCTCCATTTGGGGTGGCTTTTTCATTTATTCAACTGAAGAAGAGGAGGCTTTTTTATGACATTTTCAACGCAATTAAGGAAAGAAGCAGAGCCATTATTTGAAGCCATTTATCAGCATCCGTTTGTCAGGGGACTGGCAGCAGGAAAGCTTGAAAAGGAACAGATCATTCATTACGTCAAACAAGATGCAGAATACTTAAATGCATTTATTAAAATTTATGCGGCAGCGATCAGCAGGTGTACAGACAGAGAGGACATTGCCTTTTTCCATCAGCAGATAGCTTTTGTACTAGATAGTGAGACACATCCTCATCAAAACCTATGCCGAGTGGCAGGTGTGGAATATGATGATTTGCAAGGTTCTCCTTTGGCGCCAAGTGCTCATCACTATATCCACCACATGCTGCAAGTTGCTCAAGAAGGTACACTTGGAGAAATAATCGCCGTCCTGCTTCCATGTCCTTGGACATATTGGGAAATAGGTAAGCGGCTGATCTCAGACGTTCAACCTAATCCAACTCATCCATTTTATGAATGGATCACGTTCTATGGAGGGCTAACCGATTCAGTAACAGTCGAGCTCTGCAAACGGCTTGATCAATGGGCAGAAGAAGCAAGTAAAAAAGAGAAAGAAAAAATGAAACAGCATTTTTTCTTAAGCTGTCAGCTTGAGTATAAATTCTGGGAAATGGCGTTCACTGTGGAAGAGTGGCCAGTCCAACTGGAGGTGCATTCATCATGACGTGGAAGATGAAAGAAGTCGTCCTTGCTGTGATTCTATCTGTTGTGTGCGGTGTGATCTACTTAGGATGGTCCACTCTTTATTTACCGATTACAGCACTTGTTGGTCCAGCAGGAGGCAATATCATGTTTGGTATTTGGGTGATCGCTAGCCCAATCGTTGCTTATATTATACAAAAGCCAGGCGCTGCTTTCATTGCAGAAACTGCAGCTGCTGCAGTGGAATTACTAACAGGCAGTCATTTCGGATTGTCTGCGCTATTGATAGGTGTATGCCAAGGACTTGGGGCAGAAATCGCTTTTGCTCTTTTTGGCTACAAACGATATCACATGTGGATTCTCATGCTGTCTGGTGCCTTTGCGGCTGTGGGAGCCATGGCTTACAGTCTTATCGCCAATGGATTTGGTTATTACACGCCTCAAGTTTTACTCATGACACTTGTGACTCAAATCATCAGTGGCATGATACTCGGTGGATGCTTAGCAAAAGTTGTAGTGGATGCATTATCCAAGACCGGTGTACTGAATCAATATGCGATCATGAAGGAAAAACGAAACAAGGGTGAACAGCATGGATTCATTTCTCGCGTGCAGTAAACTCACTGTCCGTTTTTATGAGCAGTCAAAGCCCGTCCTCCAGCAGGTTTCCCTTTCTATTCAGAAGGGGGAAAAGGTGCTTATTTTAGGACCGAGCGGCTGCGGGAAATCCACACTGATTTCTGTACTTGCTGGGATCATACCAGAACATATGGAAGCAGATGTTCAGGGAGAAGTTGTTTTAAGAAAGCATACAGGTGTCATGTTTCAAGACCCTGATACTCAGTTTTGTATGCACCGGGTCAATGAAGAAATTGCATTTAGCTTAGAGAACCGTTCCGTACCTCGTGAAGAGATGGATGACATCATTCAGCATCTCATGCAAAAAGTACAACTAAATGTCGATCCGCATACAGACATTCAAACATTGTCTGGCGGCATGAAACAGCGTTTGGCTCTTGCTTGCTTACTAGCTTTAGAGCCGGAGGTACTGTTCTTTGATGAACCAACTGCACAGCTCGATCCAGCAGGGCGAATGGAGGTATTTCAACTGCTTCAGCACCTTGCAACTGATCAAGATCAGACCATGATTTTTGTTGAACATGTGTTAGATGGTGTCATCGAATGGATGGATCGAGTTATCTTATTAGATCATCAAGGTCATATTTTAGCAGATGGACATCCAAAAGACGTGATCACAACATATGAGGAAGAGATGAAAGCAGCAGGTATTTGGCGACCAAAAATATTTCCCGAGAAATGGTCAACTATCATTCAAGACCCATTTCATCCAATCAGTCAAACCCTCATTCAAACTTTTGAAGCAAGAAAACAGCAGTGTGAAGAGAAAGAATCAACAGATTACGAGACGTTTATTCGAACAGAGAAACTGCAATTAGGATACGGAAAAAAGTCGATCATGAGTGATCTTCATGTTGAAATGAAAGCTGGGAATTGGATTTCTGTGATTGGGGAGAATGGAAGCGGCAAAAGCACATTTCTCAAACATTTGATTCGTTTAGAACCAGTGAAAAAGGGTCACATTTTCTTGAAGGAAAAACATCTGAAAAAATGGTCTGACCGGTTATTATATGAAAAGGTAGGCTTTGTGTTTCAGAATCCAGAGCTTCAGTTTGTACAGGATACAGTGTTTGATGAAATCGCATTTGGTGGGAGACAGCGGAATTGGCCAGAATCAGATGTGCGAGAAAAAACGTATCAACTTTTGGAAGAATTCGGTCTAGCCAAACATGAAAAGGCACACCCATTTACTTTAAGTCTAGGGCAAAAGAGAAGATTAAGTGTCGCCACGATGTTGCTCTTCGATCAAGATGTATTAATCTTAGATGAACCGACATTTGGACAGGACGAAAAAACAGCGAAGGAATTAATCAGACGTTTGAAAGAGCGTCAACGTCAAGGGACAACCATTATCATGGTCACACATGATATGGAGCTTGTCGATGAGTGCGCTGATCAGGTACTTCTTTTTCATCAAGGGGAGCATGTGTATGATGGCACTCCTTATGATTTATTTTCGAATCGTGAACTTGTTGATTCTTATCAATTGAGAGTGCCATTGCATTATCAATATATGTTTGAAAGAAAGGAAGTGCTGACCATTGCAGAGTAACCACTCCTTTCTATCCACGGTAAATCCAGTATTGAAATTACTTGCTCATCTTCTTGCTATGTGTTGTTTGATGGCCATTTCAGATCCAAAAACAACTTTCATCATTTGGTTATTTGCTCTTGGGATCGGGCTTGTCTTAGGTGGATGGAATATCAGGTATCTCACAACAAGACTGGTTCCTTATCTACTCTTTTTCATTCTAGTGTTTTGGATGATGGCGGCTTTTGGCAAGGGGGATCATACTGTCTGGAAGTGGGCATGGTTTCATATGACAGAGGAGAGTCTAAGAAATGGACTGACCATATCTTTCAGAATGCTTGGCTTTGTTACATTTGGTCTCCTTTTTACGTCAACGACCGATTTGACTGCTTTTATGATGAGTTTGATCCATCAATGTCGACTTTCACCAAAATGGGCGTATGGTATGCTCGCTGGTTTTCGCTTTATCCCTTTGTTTCAAAGTGAATTGAAACAAATGAAGGCTGCACATAAAATTAGAGGATACAAGCAAAAAAGCGGCTGGAAGGCCTTTATTCGCTATGCAGTGCCCCTTTTTACACAAGGTGTACGAAAGTCAGAACGTATTGCCATTGCGATGGAAGCAAGAGGCTTCACGGGGACGAGAGAGCGAACGTATTACCATGTCATCAGCACATCCTGGATCGACTATATGTATCTTTTATTCATAGTGGTCAGTGTCCTATTATGTATGCTCTTTTTTTAAAAACACACCCACAATCTTTTAATAGAATGTGGGCTTTTTATATGTCTTAGGTCATTTGGTTGATATTGGATACATTACAGATTGTAATCGTTCATATAATGAACTGACGGTATTAGAGTGAGAGTTAATATTTTTAAACTTAATTGATGTCGCCTTTCGTTTTGGATAAATGGGTAAACATTTATATTTTCACTTTACCTCAAATGATATGTCGAAGAAATATAATCAAACAACTTTATCAAAGAAAAGAAAGAACCGTAAGCGGTTCTTTTCTTGGTTGTATCAGGCTTTAAGTAGATCGACCTATTCCCACACTTGGTCAGCAATCTCGATTACATGGCGCAACTTTTCCCATTGCTGTTCTTCTGTCAACAGATTTCCTTCTTCAGTGGAAGCGAATCCGCATTGTGGACTCAGACAAATTTGGTTGATGTTCACATATTGAGTCGCTTCTTCGATTCGCTTTTTGATTTGTTCAGCAGGCTCAAGCTCACCGTACTTTGATGTCACAAGTCCAAGAACGATTTGAAGGTTTGGATTTTTGACATATCGAAGGGGCTCGAACCCACCTGAACGCTCATCGTCGAACTCGAGGAAAAGACCATCCAAGTCTAAACCATCAAAGATCGTTTCTGCCGCCGCCTCATAACCACCTTCAGCCGCCCAAGTTGATTTGAAATTACCACGGCAAATGTGCATAGTGACGACTAAATCGTCTGGACGATCAGCAACGGCCTCATTGATTGTTTTAGCAAACGACTCACGGAGCTCATCTGCCTCACGACCAAAGGCTTTAATTTGTTCATGACCTTTTTCAGAAAAGAACACAGCCCATGCAGTATCGTCTAATTGTAAGTAGCGACAGCCAGCATCATAGAAGGCGCAAATTGCTTTTTTATAGGCTTGTGCGACATCATGGTGGAAATCATCTAAATGGTCGTACACACCTTCTTCTAGCTTCCCACGGAAAAAGAGCATATTTGGGCTTGGGATGGTCATTTTGGCTGTATGATCTCCAGCGATACGATGAAGGAAACGATAGTCCTCAATCATCGGATGATCTGTAAAGTCAATTTTGTCCGTCACTTTAATGCCTCGTGCTTTTGTTGTTGTGTTGTGGAATTGAATGCCCTGATCTGCTTCAAAGCCTTCGACTCCATCAAGCCCTTCAAGGAAATCAAAATGCCACCAAGCACGTCTGAACTCTCCATCTGTGACGACCTCTAGCCCAATCTCTTTTTGTTTTTCAACAATACGTGTGATTTCTTCATTTTCAATTTGCCGAAGCTGATCTGCTGTCAGCGTACCGGCTGTTCTTTGCCGGCGTGCTTCTTTGATGCGGTTAGATCGAAGCAAACTGCCTACTTGATCTGCGCGAAACGGCGGTTTTTTTGTTTTCTTTCCGATTGCTTGTACTTTAGTCATAGTGAATCCCTTCTTTCCTTGAGTTCAAAATAAAAAAGCCCTTCCTTTGATAAGGAAGAGCATCATATACTGTAAGATCTCTGCCTTATCTTCAAACAAGCACACATGCTTGTTTAAGGAATTAGCACCATTCTGTTACAAGGAACAGCGGTTGCCGGGTTTCGCAGGGCCAGTCCCTCCACCACTCTTAATAAGGTTACTTTTTGATTCAATTTTCTTAATAAACACAATTATTCAACCTTTTTGAGGAAAAGTCAATGATTTTTCAATTTATTTTTCTACATGAATCAATCAGCAATGAGGACACCGGCTAGTCCGACACAGAAACCGTGAGATCGTGATACTGCCGGCACCTGTAGCGATCATCCAGACTTCAGGTTTTCAGGTCACGATAAAAAGAAAACAAAGGGCTAAAATGATACTTATTTAGCCCTTTGTCCATTATCTGAAAAGAGCCACATGGGAGACTCTTTCTTTACTCTATACTTGTTTGGGTGCATTGTTTAAGGGGTGTTGGCGTTTGCCATTGTAATGGCGGCGTATACGAAAGATTTCAAACTCCGAGAGATCTGCATTTTTTCGTTTTTGGGTGCGGTTATCTTTTTTGAAAGAGAAAAGTAAGTAGCAACAAAGTGAAGCGATAATGAACAAAATGACCATATGACATTCCTCCAATTCATCCTATTCTTTAAGTATAGACAGGGTGAGTGATGTTTATAACTGAAAATAAAAAGCAGAAGTGACTTAGTTCTTTTGGTTTAGTACATCTGCTAATTTAGGTATAAAATACTGGTTGTTTTTAACTATTATATTTCCAATTATTTCATTCGTCAAGAAGAATTTTTCTGGGGTTGTCTTTATTAGTACGATTCAGTGTCATAAAAGTTTCAGAAAATTGTAAACTTTTATTAAAAAACCGTTCCCGAACAGGAACGGTTGTAAACATGTTTTATGCTTTTTCTTCAAATAAACGCGCAATTTCTACGATGACTTCTGTTGCTTTGAGCATATTTTCAACAGAGATAAATTCATATTTGCCATGGAAGTTCTCTCCGCCTGTAAAGATATTTGGTGTTGGAAGTCCTTTGTATGAAAGCTGAGAGCCGTCAGTTCCGCCGCGAATTGGTTCAATTATAGGTGTCACTGATAGGTTTTCCATCGCTTCATAGGCGATATCCACAATATGTTTCACCGGCTCAATTTTTTCTTTCATATTATAATATTGATCCTGAATCTTGAGCGTGATGCTCTTTTCGCCGTAGACAGCTCTTAAGTCAGTTGCAATCTTTTCAAAGAGTGCCTTGCGATTGTTGAATGTTTCTTTATCAAAATCTCGAATAATATACTGTAGCTCTGCTTCTTCCACTTCTCCCACAAACTTCGTCAAGTGGAAAAAGCCTTCATACCCCTCTGTATACTCTGGAGATTCATCAGAAGGAAGCTTGTTGTGAAAAAGCATCCCGATTTTAGCAGCACTGACCATCTTGTTTTTCGCTGTCCCTGGATGGACGTTGTTTCCTTGAATGGACACTTTCGCACCTGCTGCGTTGAAGCTTTCATATTGAAGCTCTCCAAGCGGTCCGCCATCAATCGTATAAGCATAGGAAGCGCCAAATGCATCGACATCAAACTTGTGCGGACCCCTTCCGATTTCTTCATCCGGTGTGAAGGCAACTCGAATCTTGCCGTGCTTGATCTCTGGATGCTGAATGAGGTAATGCATGGCGGTCATAATCTCTGCAATGCCCGCCTTGTTATCTGCACCAAGCAAGGTTGTGCCATCAGTGGTAATGAGCGTATGTCCTTGGTACTTTTGTAAATTAGGAAACTGTTTTGGAGATAAAACGATATGTAGCTCTTCATTTAACGTGATGTCGCCGCCCTGATAGTTCTCATGAATCTGTGGTTTCACATTCTTACCGGTGAAGTCCGTCGCTGTGTCGATATGAGCTAGGAAGCCAATGGTCGGTACTTCTTTATCTGTATTGGATGGTATTGTTCCCATGACATAACCGTTCTCATCCATTGTCACTTCTTGAATCCCGATTGCTTTCATTTCATCGACAAGCTGTCTAGCTAAGTTCAATTGTCCTTCAGTGGATGGGCAGCTTTCTTGATTTGCATCAGACTGGGTATCAACTTTCACATAGTTTGTGAAACGTTCAATCATTTCCTCTCTCATCTATACGTCACTCCTTTTGTAGAATACCACCATTTTATCATGTCTTGAATGCGCTTCATAACAAGAAAGGTTTTCACTGGAAAATAGAGAGGAAAAAGGCCTGCTTTGATTAGGTGATGTGCTGAATGGTTTTTTAGAGTGATTTTTTTGGTGTCTTTTTATTTATAATGAGAACATATAAAATCATCCATTTGTACGTTAAATTGGGAAAGGGGTGCGAAAGTTGGATTCAAGTCAAACGCTTGCGCTCACTCAAAAGTTTCAGGAAGCGGCTGAAGAGATTCGGCAGTGGAAGCGGAAATTCGAAAATGGGAAGGGCTTGAGCGAAAAAGACGAGAGGAAAAGAGAAAAGAATTGAGAAGGAATATAAAGACTATGGCATGTAACATTGCGGTGTTTTGAAAGGACCCGGATTCATGCTGTAGTGGATTATGGGAAAAAAGCATTTGAGCTAGCGGGTAAGGTGTGAAAGCAGTCAATGACACCATTGATCAAGCAAATCAGGTGATACATAAAGGGATAGAACAACTGATATAATAAGCATAAAAGAGAGGACCATGTGAAGGGTTCCTCTCTTTTATTTTATACTTTCAGAGTGTTTTTCGCCCGAATAAAGGCAACAAGCTGTTTGATTTCTTCATCGGTTAGTGGAACGCCATCTACGAGGACGGTTCCTTCTTTTGCTTCCGTTAGCTCAATTTTGATATCAGAGATGTTACGTTGGAACTCTGGCTCGTCCGTTCTACCAAGTAAAAAATCAATGGACGTATCATACAAATCAGCGAGCAGTTTCACTGCTTCAAGCGAAGGTCGTCGGTATCCAGATTCGTAACCGGCATAGGTGCTTTTAGCGATACCTAGGCGATCTGCCGTATGCTGGAGAGACCATTTTTTCTTTTTTCTAAGGGTGGTTAAACGATCGAGTATCATACATGAACGCTCCTTTATATACAAACAGTATATCATATTCTTATTAAAAGTGTACGCGTAATGCGTAACAGTTTCTTGATTAATTCGCGTTATGTGACTATAATGGCAATGACGGTACGCGTAAAGCGTATATTATAGAATAGCACAAGGGAACTTATCATATGTGTGACAAACGAAGTCATTTTACTGAAAGAGGTGGACCTGTTGAAGAAACTATTACTTTTAACCACTGGTGGAACGATTGCATCTGTAGAAAGTGAAAATGGTTTAGCTCCTGGTGTCAAAGCTGAAGACCTTTTAAAATATTTAAACGAAATTAATGCTGAGTACACAATGGACACGAAGTCCCTTATGAGTATAGATAGTACAAATATGCAGCCTGAATATTGGGTGGATATCGCAACAGCCATTTATGAAAATTACGATCAATATGATGGCTTTGTCGTCACCCATGGAACAGATACAATGGCCTACACATCAGCAGCTCTTTCCTATATGCTGCAAAATCCTGATAAGCCAATCGTGATTACAGGCTCACAAATCCCTATCACGTTTAAGAAAACAGATGCAAAGAAAAACATCACAGATGCGATTCGCTTTGCATGTGACGGCGTAGGCGGAGTGTATGTCGTGTTTGATGGTCGGGTGATTCAAGGAACTCGTGCAATTAAACTAAGAACGAAAAGTTATGATGCATTTGAAAGTATTAACTACCCATATATTGCATCTATTGAAAATCATCAAATTGAATACAATAACAAAGTAAAAAGAACATCCATGAAACCGTTTAAATTAGATGCGTCTTTGAATACAGATGTATGCCTATTGAAACTGCACCCGGGTCTTAAGCCAGAGTTTTTAGATGCCATCAAAGGTGTGTACAAAGGTCTAGTGATCGAAAGCTATGGCAGCGGCGGAATTCCTTTTGAAGGAAGAAACCTTTTAGAAAAGATCAACGAACTGTTAGATGAAGGCATTTCTATTGTTATCACGACTCAATGTCTGGAGGAAGGGGAAGACATGAGTGTGTATGAAGTAGGGCGTAAGATCAATCAAGAACTTGTAGCACGTTCAAGAAATATGAATACTGAAGCCATTGTGCCAAAACTCATGTGGGCACTTGGTAAAACAACAGATCCAAGAGAAGTGAAAAAGATTATGGAAACACCAATCGCTGAAGATTTAGTGATTTAACCTATTTTATAGAAAGCAGGTCATATGAAATGGTTCACGCAACTTATCGCTACGAGAAAGATTTCCTTGGAGAAAAAGAAATTCCAGCAGATGTGTACTACGGTGTCCAAACCTTACGTGCAAAAGAGAATTTCCCGATTACTGGCTATCGCATGCACGAGGAACTGATTAGAGCCTTTGCCATCGTCAAAAAAGCAGCAGCTCTAGCCAATATGGAAGTTGGACGCTTATATGAAGGAATCGGCAATGCGATCGTCAAAGCCTCTGAAGAAGTCATTGAAGGAAAACTGCACGAGTACTTTATCGTTGATCCGATTCAAGGCGGCGCAGGAACTTCAATGAATATGAACGCTAATGAGGTCATTGGCAACAGAGCCTTAGAGATAATGGGACATCAAAAAGGTGAATACATTCATCTAAGTCCCAATACGCATGTCAACATGTCACAATCGACAAACGACTCATTTCCAACCGCTATTCATATTGCGGTGCTCAAGCAGTTAGACATTCTACTTGAGACGATGCAAGCAATGCAGGATGTGTTTCAAAAGAAAGCAAACGAATTCGATCATGTGATCAAAATGGGGCGAACGCATTTACAGGATGCTGTTCCAATTCGTTTAGGACAAGAATTTGAAGCATATAGCCGCGTAATAGGGCGTGATATCAAGCGTATTCATCAATCAAAGCAGCATTTATACGAAGTGAATATGGGTGCTACAGCCGTTGGAACTGGTTTAAACGCAGACCCTCGCTATATTGAGATTGTGGTGAAGAAACTCGCTGATATTTCTGGATTACCTCTTGTTGGGGCAGATCACCTTGTTGATGCGACTCAAAATACAGATGCTTATACAGAAGTATCCGCAGCTTTAAAAGTATGTATGATGAACCTGTCTAAGATTGCCAACGATCTTCGTTTAATGGCATCTGGTCCCCGTGCAGGTCTTGCTGAAATTGCACTGCCTGCCCGTCAGCCTGGATCATCTATTATGCCGGGGAAAGTGAATCCAGTCATGGCTGAACTCATTAACCAAATCGCTTTCCAAGTCATTGGGAATGATCATACCATCTGCCTCGCTTCTGAAGCAGGTCAGCTTGAGTTAAATGTGATGGAACCTGTTTTAGTCTTTAACTTGCTGCAATCTATTAGTATCATGAATAACGGATTCCGTTCATTTACTGATCATTGCCTGACTGGTATTGAAGCAAATGAAAAACGTTTGAAAGAATATGTAGAAAAGAGTGCAGGTGTGATCACTGCAGTAAACCCTCATTTAGGTTATGAAGTAGCTGCAAGAATTGCTAGAGAAGCGATTTTAAAAGGTCAATCCATCAGAGATCTCTGCTTGCAGTATGATGTACTAACGGAAGAAGAACTTGATATTATTTTAAATCCTTACGAGATGACAAAGCCTGGTATTGCGGGTCAAGAGCTGCTTGAGCGGCAATAATATCAAAAATTTAATTTTTCTAAATGACGAATTGCCTGTGAAAAAGAGAGAAGCAGGCAATTCGATTTCGTTCAATGGACGCACTCTTTCACAATAATTTGAAAACGCTTAACAGACGAACAAAGGAAGGAAAAAAATGAAATCACCACGTCTACTGTCTTTGATAGAAGTCGTGTCTGTGCTTGGTTTGTTTTTCGCAAACGTTTTATCATTTACTCATTATTCACCGTAATATTTTCTTATTAGCTACACTTGTGATATGTGCCATTATGTCTATTGCAACAGGGGCTTCTTGAGGCGTGTCCACATTCGAGGTTAAGCTTTGTTACAATGGGTCTTGCGATTATTTACGGGTACACAGGTCAATTCATTTGGATCAACAAATAGAGAAGAATCGGCCCCGTATAAGCCGTTTGAAAAAGTAAGTCACTCCTGATCGAGTGGCTTTTTATTGTCCTAGGACTTGATAACTATTCGTTATACATAGAAGGGGAATGTGATTTTAGACCCCCTATAAATAAGGGCTAAAGGTGTAGCGTATGGCAGATTAAAAGCATATTTATGACAGAATAAGAGTATAAATACCTATTTAAACATGAGTCTTTGAACCTTATAATAACAATATTGGAAAAAGTGCTATTCACCATTGCGCTCGTTTAGATCTATCTCTAAGCAGCGTTTTTATTTTTTAGACAGGAGGGAGGAACCCTTATGAGCTTATCGGACATGCTTTCTGCCCTTAACGGTGGTATCTCAAGTAAACAAACAGAAATAGAAGAGAAAATAGCTCGACTAAAAAAAGCGAAAAGCAATGTGGAGAAAGAACAAGATGCGGCAGAAACAGACTTAAAGCAAATCAAGCAGCCAAAGCTTGGGACCTCTTGGAAAGGTGAGAGAAGCCAAGATTTCAATTCAGAGCGAAATGAAGCACACAATGCGCTACAAACGATCGTAAATGAACAATATCCTCGTTATGTAAGCCGTATCGAGTTTAAGATCAGTACATTAGAAGCCGAACTAGCAACGTTATCCTTTGCCAGTTCCTTAGCTGGAGATGCGGCACGTCTTGCTGAAAAAGGGGAAGACGCAGTGGAAGATGCAAAACGTTTGATCTCAAAAGCATGGAGTAGCTTGTAGAGCTACTTTACTAGCGGTTACATGAACAAATTTGGAGGATATCATAAATGGGACAAATTAAGTTAAACAATCAATTAGTCATGGGAAAACTAGATGAAGTCACGCAAGCAGTAGAAGCCTTAATGATGAAAAAAGCATCAGATAAAGTTGGTGAAAACAGTTTGGAGTTTGTGTCAAAGTGGACAGTGCGTGAAGCTAAGATCAATGAAACGGTCTCTGCTTTTAAGAAGGCCCTCATCAAAAATGTCCAAGATACACGCTCCAATGTGAAGACCTTAAAAGAACAAGACGAAGCGATTGCTGCAAAATAAAGCAGGACACATTCATTCATTTTTGACATGAAGTGAAATGATAAATATAGACCTAAAGACTTATATAAGATTCGTGTTTTATGGCTTTGATTTATTCCTTTTCCCTTCCAAAAATCTCGTTAAAAGGAAACCTTTTTCCTATTTGAGACTAAGGCTTTTCGCCTTATACTATAACAGGAAGCGAACGATAGAAATCAATAGAAAAAGTAGGTGCGCTTGCTAGATTCAATTGTTTCTTACGGAGTGCTTTCGTAAGATGTCCAATAGAGGTGGATGACATGAATTTATCCGAGATGCTTCATCATTTGCATATGGGGATTGAAAACAAACGTGCGGAATTTGACGAAATGATCTCTCGGCTAAAGACAGCAAAAAGCAATATTCGTACAGAACAAGGTCTTGCGCAGTCAGACATAACGGAAATTGAGAAGCCTGCTCTTGATTCGTCATGGAAGGGTAAAAGGGGAGCAGACTTTCATTGCCTTCGGAAAGAGGCCTACAGTGCCATGCATCACATTGTGAACAATGAGTATGAACAATACATCACTGAAATTGACCAAAAAATCATGCACTTTGAATTGAAGAAAATGGAGCTTGCTGTCGCAAGTAACTTTGCGGGTAGAGCCCAGGATGTCATGGAAAAGGGCGAAGATTTTGCAATGGATGTAAAACAATTGATTGAACGGGGCTGGAAAGCTCTTTAATGAAATAAATGGGCAGCCGTCTATAGTGGACGGTTGTTTTTTCATGTTTCTCATCTTTTGTCACATCTACCGCCGCCAATACTATCTCCATTACATGAAGCGTCGTGTGCAAGATGGTGCATTGTTTGGTCTGTACATAATGAAAATGATTCTGATCAGATAAGGAAATTCTTCATTTGGTCTTAAGAATGATCTGATTAAAAGGATGAACAACAAGAGAATACAGCCGATAAAAAAGATAGTAAACATGTGATCTCTCCGCATAATTGCTTCTATACATGTGATACGATTAAAAAGAATAGAAGTTCCGATCACTTCTTCATAAAAGTATGGTTGAGTCTGTTATCATCACACATACAGAAAGAGAAGGATAATTTATAAATGATAAGGAAAAATATTTTTTTATTGTCGGCATTACACCGAGTCTTTCACCAGAAAGCTTTGGCAGGCTGGTGAGGGGAATTCTTAGATTTTAGATCATAAATGTTCCACATGAAACATTTTACGACAAGTTTCACTATAACGAATCAATCGTTCAAATCAACTCCCCTTTTACATCAAATACGTTTTTACTAAATCAGAAACAGAAAATAATTAATCCCTTTAATCGACAATTTTTTTCACCTCAAAAATAAGTTTTTTATGATCAAGATAAATTGTAGTGATCCCCTATAAATTGTTTCCTTGCAATAGGATTTTTTATTTCAAGTGACTATTGCTAGGTTTTTCACCATTTAAATAAAAGAGCTTGTAGACAAAATCTACAAGCTTTTGTTGTTCATTGATAAACGGGATAACCTGTTATTTTGATATCTTTCCCCAATTGTTCAATGGTGAGCTGATCAAGTTCAATCGCATCACTCATCAGGCTTATGCCTTCGCCTCCGAAAAAGGAAGGGGATTGTTGTCCGCCGATGAGTTTAGGTGCCATGTAGATGACAAGTTTATCAACGAGCTGCTGCTCTAAAAATGAAGCATTGACTTGTCCGCCGCCCTCAATCATCAGTGAGGAGATGTTCTTTTCTCCAAGCACCTGCAGTACGTCCTGTAAAAGCACTCGATGCTCTCCACCTGTCATAAAGACCTTTACGCCAGTTGCTTCTAGTGCTGCTCGTTTCTTCTCATCAGCTCGCTTCGTTGTAAAAATCCATGTAGGGGCAAGCTGATCGGTAACGACCTTTGCCGTTGGCGGTGTGGAGAGTGTAGAGTCTAAAATGACCCGTATCGGATGATGCCCATTTGGAATCCGAGCGGTTAAAGATGGATCATCATGAATAACGGTATTGGCACCAACCAAAATCGCATCATTGATACTGCGTATGTGGTGAGCGTCATAACGTGAAGCCTCTGATGTAATCCATTTGCTGTCAGAAGTAGCCGATGCAATTTTCCCATCTAGTGTGATGCCCGCTTTTAACGTCACGAAAGGTGTTTTCTTCGTTATAAAATGATTAAACACTTCATTCATATGGATGGATTCCTGCTCACATACACCTGTGATGACTTGAATGCCTGCCTCTTGTAAAATAGCGATTCCGCGACCAGCTACAAGTGGATTAGGGTCGAGTGCCGCAACCACAACAGTTTTGACACCGGCTTTTACAAGTGCTTCAGCACAAGGACCTGTGCGCCCATGGTGTGAACAAGGCTCTAGTGTCACATAAATCGTTGCCCCTTTTGCTTTTTCTCCAGCCATTCTAAGTGCATGAATTTCAGCGTGGGGTTCGCCGGCTTTCATATGAGCACCGACGCCCACAATCTCATTATTTCGCACAATCACAGCCCCAACAAGCGGATTCGGTGATGTCTGTCCTCTCATCGCCTGTGCATTTTCAAGGGCCAGCTTCATATATCGCTCATGATGTGGCAATTGTACGCACCTCTTGATCCGCTTTTATGTGACCTGAGCGGTTAATTTTTGTTTGCAAGTATTTTTCATTGAATTCTGAAACATCCCCCCAAAGCGGAATACGTCCAGAAAGTGAGAGGCCTGCATGACTGATGGCATCTGTTTTTTTCGGATTATTTGTAATGAGTCTCACTGGTTTTGTGCGCAAAGTTTGAAGGACGGCGATCGCTTCTTCATATTGACGTGTATCATCCTCAAAGCCCAGCGCTTCATTTGCTTCCACTGTGTCATAACCATTTTCTTGAAGAATATAAGCCATGGCTTTGCTGAAAAGACCAATGCCGCGACCTTCATGGTTGGCTAAATAAAATAATGCACCAGCGCCATTTTCCTCAATCATGCGCATTGATTGTTTCAATTGGAATCCACAATCGCAACGTTTGCTCCCGAAAATATCGCCAGTATGGCAGATGGAGTGCATGCGAATGAATGCTTCGTCGGCATTTTCGAAATCTCCATATACAAGGACGCTAGATTGCTGGTGATCTGCCAGCTGTCGAGAAGAGAGGCTTTCAATGAGAGCTTCATCTGACAAAGCTTCTTTTCCCTCGTCCTTTAACCAAGAATACCATTTGAACATAACTGTTCTGCCGTCCAAGTTGATTGGCAGTTGAATAGGTCCAGTGATATATATATAACCATCATCTTGTTGTACTCGTTTGATTTTATCTTTTAAAATGGCTGTTTTCAGATCTGTCTGTTTGTCCATGTTCTGCACCTTCTTTTTTGTCTATTTCTTCAATCTGTAAACGAACGCGAATGCCAAATGGATCAACAAATTCGTTACTTTTTTCTATCGTTTCTACGTGAATGCCTGCTTCTGTCAGACGCTCTACGACGGATTGTCTGTCTGTTTCTTGTGGAAAAATGAGCGTATAGCTTCTAATCCCTGAAAAACTTGGATCAATGGCTCCTTTTCTTCCGCCTCCCCATGCATTAAAGGCAAGGTGGTGATGATACACACCATATGCGATAAATAGACTCGCTGGCGGAGCCATTCGGATATGAAAACCGAGCGTGTCCACATAAAATGTATTGGCTTCCTCTGGATTGAGATGGAAGTGCAAATGTCCCATGACTGTGCCAGCGGGGAGTCCTTCCCATGTGGAATCGGCTGCTTCTTGCATGAGACCATCTCCATCAAGCGGTGCATTTCCGCCACCTTTCAGTTCTCCATTTTCGCCTAACCAAATGTCCTTAGGGCGGTCAGCATATATTTCAACACCAATGCCGTCAGGGTCACTTAAATAAATGGCTTCACTGAAATAGTGATCGCTTGCTCCAATTAAAGGATAGCCTTTTTTGATCACATGTGCCAGCCATGTGCCTAGGTTTTTTCTGGCAGGTAATAAAATAGCTAAATGATAAAGCCCTGGCTCATGATCAGGCTTCTTCTTCAAATGCACGTCTTCTTTAAGGAGGAGAATAGGTTCCTTTGCATTGTTTCCAAGTGTGATAGTTGAATCTGTTTGTTCTAATAACGTGAATCCTAAAATCTCTGTATAAAAAGGCAAGGAACGCTCAAAGTTGGAAACATGTAATTCTGTTAAACCTAATGTTAACTCCTCAATCATATTCAAGCCCGGTCATCTCCCTCATGTGATATGCATTGGCATGTTTAAATGTTTTTAAATAGCTATTGTAAATGTATACCTTGTTACTTTTAGTAACTAAACTATATAATAGTTAGTGACTTATTTCAAGTAATTAATTATGTTATAATGAAAAAAAGTGGAGAAAAGCAGGAGGGAGCAAGAAATGCCTCAAGTAGACAGATGTCCAATTACAGATGCTATGGAGATTCTAGGGAAGAAATGGGTGATTCTGATCATCAATCAGCTTCTGACAGGACCCAAACGGTTCTGCCAGTTGGAAAACGAAATGAAAATTAGCGGACGACTATTATCCGAAAGGCTGAAGGATTTAGAAGCTGAAGGACTCGTTGAGAAAAAAGTATACCCAGACATTCCGGTGCGGATTGAGTATGAATTAACGGAGCAAGGAAAGAAAGTTGAACCTGTCATCCAAGAAATGTATTCATGGTCTGTGGAGAGGCAAAAAAGCAGAAAAGGCGAACACTTGCCTTCTTAATCAATTTCGATCAGTCATACTGATCGAAATTTTTTTGTGCGATGTTCCAGAATTCTAAGTCAATTTTTCCATGAATTATGATTGGACAGATTGCTTAAAAACAATGTGTGTATCAAATCATCAGCGAAATACAGACATCTTTGCCGCTTTGGATGCAAAGGTTTATTTTTCAGCGTGTAGACAAACTTTCAAGAAAAACGAAATGAATCAAGCCGTTGTAGACAGAACATCGCACTGCTTTTTGCGGTTCATTCCATTCTGTCACATATTTTTGACAAAGTAGTCAAATAACTGACACAATACCATCCAATTTTTAGGTAAAATTTACTTTATTTTTGAATCGTATGGGTGTAAAGTACAGGTATAAATAACTAACCGAATGAAAAGAAAGAGTAAAATTTCACTAGTAACGCCATTTCAGATGTACTCTTATTTGTGAAATATTGAACAAACAGTGCGTTTTTTGTGAAATGGTGAACATAGTGATTCCGAATCATTCGGCATATGAAAGTAAGGGAGATGTAAAGCTGTGAGTGAGTTGTTTTTAGCAAGATTTCAATTTGCCTCAACGACATTATTTCATTTTATTTTTGTTCCTATGTCTATAGGGTTGGTCTTTATCGTCGCATTGATGCAGACCCTCTATGTTGTAAAGAAAAAAGACATTTATAAAAAAATGGCGAAATTCTGGGGACACCTTTTCTTGATCAACTTTGCAGTAGGTGTGGTCACAGGGATACTGCAAGAATTTCAATTTGGGATGAACTGGTCTGATTACTCACGGTTTGTCGGTGATGTATTTGGTGCACCGCTTGCTATTGAGGCACTACTAGCCTTCTTTCTAGAGTCTACATTTATTGGGCTTTGGATTTTTGGTTGGGATCGTTTGCCGAAGAAAATTCATTTATTGTGCATTTGGCTTGTTTCCCTTGGTACGATCTTTTCGGCGTTTTGGATTTTATTAGCTAACTCATTTATGCAGGAGCCGGTCGGATTTGTCATTAAAAATGGCCGTGCAGAAATGAATGACTTTGGGGCACTTGTCACCAATCCGCAGCTCTGGGTAGAATTTCCGCACGTACTGTTCGGTGCACTTGCTACAGGCTCCTTCTTTATTGCGGGTGTTAGTGCGTATAAAATGATCAAAAAACAAGAAGTAGCCTTTTTCAAAAAATCATTCCAGCTTGCAATGGTTCTTGCTTTAATTTCTGGCTTAGGTGTTGCGTTCTCTGGACATGATCAAGCAAAGCATTTGATGAAATCACAGCCGATGAAGATGGCAGCAAGTGAAGCCCTTTGGAAGGATAGCGGGGATCCAGCTGCATGGACACTATTTGCCAATATTGACACAGATAAGAAAGAAAACTCTGGTGAAATCAATATTCCTTTTGCTTTAAGTTATCTGGCTTATCAGAAATTCAGTGGAGATGTTCCAGGAATGCTGTCACTTCAAAAGGAATATGAAGCAAAGTATGGTCCAGGAGATTATATCCCACCAGTGAAAACGACGTTTTGGAGCTTTAGAATCATGGTAGGTTCAGGTATGCTCATGATTTTTGCCAGTATGTTTGGATTGTACTTGAGTTTTAGAAAGAAACTTGAATCAAACAAATGGTATTTACGTTTCATGGTTTGGATGATAGCTTTCCCATTTATTGCGAATTCAGCAGGGTGGATTATGACGGAAATTGGGCGTCAGCCGTGGACTGTTTTCGGCATGATGACAACGGCACAATCAATCTCGCCAAACGTTTCATATGGCATGCTTCTCTTCTCAGTTATTAGCTTTACGACTATTTATCTGATTCTTGCAATTGTGCTGGTGTACTTGTTTGTTCGTGAAATTAAAAAAGGTGCACATTCTGAAGACAAATATCTAAAGAATGAAACGGACCTATCTACAGATCCATTTGATGGAGGCGCATATCATGGCATATCTTAATGAGATTTGGTTTATGCTTGTCGCAGTTTTGTTTGTTGGGTTTTTCTTTTTAGAAGGGTTTGATTTCGGTGTAGGTATGTCCATGCAGCTACTTGGTCAAAACGCACATGAGCGCCGTATTTTAATAAATACCATCGGACCATTTTGGGATGCAAATGAGGTCTGGCTCATTACAGCAGGCGGGGCAATTTTCGCTGCATTTCCTCACTGGTATGCCACGATGTTTAGCGGGTACTATATTCCGTTTACCGTTCTTTTGTTAGCACTCATAGGGCGAGGGGTCGCCTTTGAGTTTCGAGGAAAGGTTGAGAAAGCCTCTTGGACCAAAACTTGGGACTGGGTGATCTTCTTTGGTAGCCTGCTTCCGCCGTTTTTACTAGGTGTTTTATTTACAAGCATTTTACGCGGAATGCCGATTGATCAAAGCATGAATATGTACGCTGGTTTCACAGACTTTGTGAATCTCTATTCGTTGATTGGCGGCGTGACGGTCACAGTCCTATGCCTCCTGCACGGATTGATTTTCGTTACGCTTCGAACAGAAGGGGATTTAAAACAGCGTGCAAGAAAGCTCGGTCAGCGTGTATTGCTGATTGCACTGCCACTCCTCGTCCTATTTGTCGGTGTGTCGATCAAGGAAACCGATATTTATACAGTGCGCCCGATCATCACCATTCCTTTAACTGTGCTGATTGTCGTCTGTTATGTAGCCGCATTTGCGTTCATGAAAAAAGAGCGTGATGGTTGGACATTCTTGTTCACAGGATCAGGCATCATGGTCACAGTAACGATGCTCTTTGCCGCATTGTTCCCGCGGGTGATGATCAGTTCAATCGATCATGCGTTTGACCTAACGATTCAAAACGCTGCATCAGGTTCTTATTCACTGACGGTGATGACGATTGTGACCATTTCTTTGCTGCCTTTTGTGCTTGGGTATCAAATATGGAGCTATTATGTCTTCCGTAAGCGTGTAAGCGGTAAGGAGCCAATGACGTACTAATGGATAAACGTTTGCTTCAATTAAAAGGAATGAGAGGGCTACTTGCCCTCTTAGGTATTGTGTCGCTCATCCAAGGAGCAAGCATCATCTTTCAAGCACAGTGGCTGGCACATGCTATTACAACGCTGTTTGACGGAAAAAGCCTCACGCAGGCTACTCCCTATGTTTTGCTGTTCCTTGCTGCCTTTGCGGTGCGACATTGCTTAACCTTGATTCGAGAAAAAGTCATGTTTGTCTATTCCTCTCGAATTGGTGCAGACGTGCGGAAACAGCTTCTGGACCAACTATTCCGTTTAGGTCCGGGCTTCGCAAAGAAAAAAGGAACAGGAAAGCTTGTGACATTAGCAATGGAGGGGATCGCTCAATATCGTCAGTACTTACAACTGTTTTTGCCTAAAATGGTGAATATGGCAGTCATTCCGATCATGGTGCTCATCTATATATGGATATTAGATGAGACATCTGCCGTTATTTTGATCGTGACGTTGCCGATTTTAATAGTTTTTATGATTTTGCTTGGACTTGTAGCCCAGCGAAAAGCGGTCAAACAGTGGAGTTCGTATGAGAAATTATCCAATCATTTTACTGATTCACTCCGTGGTCTGGAAACGCTTCGTTACTTAGGTATCAGCAAAAAACATTCCCGCAATATTGCGGAGGTGTCGAAGCGATATCGAAAGGCGACCATGAGCACGTTGAAAGTGGCATTTCTTTCATCATTTGCACTTGATTTCTTTTCAATGTTATCCATTGCTACCGTCGCTGTGTTCCTTGGCTTACGGTTAGTTGAAGGTGATCTTCTGTTATTGCCGGCTTTGACAACGTTAATGCTTGCACCTGAATATTTCTTACCAGTACGAGAGGTTGGGAATGACTATCATGCGACCTTAAATGGAAAAGAAGCGAATGAAGCCATCCAGGTCATTTTAGATGAGAAGGGCTTTCGGACGCAGGATACACAATCAATACAGCTCAATCGGTGGACAGACCAAGACGTGCTGTCACTACAAAATATTTGTGTCTTGCATGAAAAAAATGCTCCTTATTCGATTCAAGATGTAGACCTTACTGTTAAAGGAAAGAAAAAGATTGGCATCATTGGTGCAAGTGGTGCGGGTAAATCGACGTTAACAGATGTTCTTGGTGGCTTTGTAGAGCCGTCTGCTGGTCAAATGATGATAAACGGTCAGCTACTTTATCATCTGCAGATGAATTCGTGGCAAAAGGAAGTCGTCTATATGCCGCAGCATCCTTATTTGTTTCACACTACTTTAAAGGAAAACATCCGTTTTTATGAACAGAATGCAACAGATGAAGAGGTGGAAAGAGCTGCTGAAGAGGCAGGTTTATCACAGTTAGTGGCCCAGCTTCCAAACGGTTTTGATGAGGTGATTGGAGAACAGGGGAGAGGGCTAAGTGGAGGGCAGGCGCAACGGATTGCACTCGCTCGAACCGTTCTATGTCAGCGTTCAATTATGCTTTTAGATGAACCAACTGCTCACCTCGACATTGAGACAGAGTATGAGTTGAAGAAAACCATGCTTCCGTTATTTGAAGATAAGCTGGTGTTTCTTGCGACACATCGGCTTCATTGGATGACAGATATGGATGAGATCATTGTCATGGATCAAGGAACAATTGCGGAGATGGGAACGCATGAGTCATTAATGAAAAGAAAAGGTGTGTACTATCAATTGGTACAGGAGCAAATGGGGGCGGTTACGTGATCAGTAAAGGTTGGTTTATACCGTATATCAAGGAGAATCAAAAGTTGTTTGCCTTGGTGATTTTTTTAGGAGCTGTTGCTGTGTTCTCCGCTTCCATGCTGATGTTTACCTCGGGGTTTCTCATATCAAAAGCGGCGACAAGACCTGAGAATATTTTAATGGTATACGTGCCGATTGTGGCAGTGCGGACATTTGGAATCTCGCGTTCCGCAGCTCGTTATGCGGAGAGGCTTGCGAGCCATCAATTGATTTTAACCATGATTGAAAAAATGCGAGTACGCTTGTATGATATGGCTGAACGAAGTGCCAAACAGAAAAGGCTTGGAACAGGTGAAATGCTTGGGCTTTTGTCAGAAGATGTAGAGCGATTGCAGGATGCTTATTTAAAAACAATCTTTCCGTCAATTGGCGCATTGCTTTTATATGCTGCATCAATCGGTGCACTTGGACGATTTTCATGGTCATTTGCTGGTTTGATGCTGCTCTATATGGCACTTTTGGTGTTTGTCTTCCCATACATCACAGTACTTGTCAATCGGGCAAGGCAAATCCAAATGAAAAAAGGCAGAAATGAACTGTACAGTCATTTAACGGATGCTGTTATGGGTGTTAGTGATTGGTTGTTTAGCGGCAGACAAAAAGATTTTGTTGAAGGCTATGAACAAAAAGAGGCACTACTGTTAAAACTTGAAGCAGCAAAGCATCGGTTTATCCGTTTGCGTCAATTTCTTGTGCAGCTTGTCGTTGGAGGAGCTGTCGTGATGGTGGTTTATTGGAGCGGCTCGGTCGTACAGTCAGGATCTATGTCGCACACACTGATTGCAGCCTTTGTGCTTGTGCTGTTTCCGTTAACGGAAGCATTTATGCCCCTATCCGATGCAGCAGGTGAAATTCCTGTTTATCAGCAATCTGTGAGCCGATTAACTCATTACGAGAAGCAGTCGTATGAAGGGTCTTTTGACAAGGTTGCACTGAATCAGTCAACTGTTCCAGATGATCAAATGGTCTGTTTTGATCAAGTGTTCTTTGGCTATGAGGAGCAGAACCAAGTGCTTCAGGGGTTGTCATTTTCGCTCAAGCAAGGTGAATCACTCGCCCTCTTAGGAAAAAGCGGTGCAGGAAAGTCAACGGTATTAAAATTATTAGAAGGTGCTGTCCTTCCAAATCAAGGATTTGTGAGTATTCAGGGAATGCCGGTGCAGCGTATTCAAGAACATATATCAGATTATGTGTCTGTTCTCAATCAACAGCCATATTTATTTGATACTTCTGTTTTGAATAATATTCGACTAGGCTCACCAGAAGCGACAGAGGAGCAGGTGAAAGAAGCGGCTAGACAGGTGCAACTTCACGATAAAATTGAGTCGCTTCCTGAAGGTTATCAAACAGGTGTACAAGAGACAGGGGTTCGTTTCTCAGGTGGGGAAAGGCAGCGTATTGCGCTGGCTCGTATCTTGTTGAAAAATACGCCGATTGTCGTATTGGATGAACCAACTGTTGGACTTGATCCTCGTACGGAACGTGATTTGCTTAAAACGATATTTCATGTCTTAAAAGGGAAAACGGTGATTTGGATCACTCATCACCTGACAGGCTGTGAAGCATGTGATCAGATCATGTTTATTGAGAATGGACAAATCGAAATGAAGGGCCATCACCAAGAATTACTCAAGGAAAGCCTGCGTTATCAAAGGTTGTATCAAATGGATCGTCCATTTTCTACCATCTAAATAAATGAAAAGAGCGTTCGGACAGGTGATCTGCCCGAACGTTTTGTATGGTTTATGGGTTTACTTTTCCAACACCAGTATTTGATAAAACTTCTGATTTGACATTGTTCACGTTAAGCAAAGAGTAGCTATAAGGAGGGTTGTACGTACCTGTTGAAGATGTTGGTAGACTGCCTGTGCTGTTAATATAGGAGTTGTTGATGACATGCCATGTTCCAACTTGACGGCTGTCCCAGCTACCAATGGCATTATTCGTATTTTCAAATACGTTGTGCTCAATTCTCATCTTTGCGCCCATACGAGAGTTAATGGCTGTTGTTTGGATGCCTTTATAATAGTTGTTATACAAATGACCTTCTCCGTAACGCATGGATGGTACACGAGAGTTCAAGTTTTCAAAGCGATTGTTGTGGAAGGTGATTTTACGGTTGTAGTTGTCGTTATCAGAGCTACCCATGAGCATTGTTTTCCAGCTATCATGTACATAGTTCCAAGAAAAAGTAATGTAATCAGAGTCATTTTTGACGTCAAATAAGCCGTCGTAGTCATCCTTACCAGAGTTTAAGGTGTTATACAGTTCATTATGATCTACCCACACGTTTTTAGAAGCGCCTTCGATTCCGATAGCATCCTTATCGCCAATTTTGCTGTGATGGATTTTGAGGTTACGGATGATCACATTATTCGCTCGCCATACTTTAATGCCAATCCCGTTAAACTCACCGTTCGTCCCTTTACCAACGATAGATACGTTGTTTGTATCCTTGACATCAATTTTATTAGCAGACGTATTTGATGGTGTAATCGTCCCGTCTACTATGATTTTTAACTGTTCATTTGTTCCTTTACTTTTGAGGGCAGCTAGCAATTCATTTCCAGTTTTAACTGTCACAGTTTTACCGCCTTCGCCGCCTGTTGTACCTCCATTTAATGTAGAGAATCCTTGCTGATTAAAATTGGCCATAATTGAAGGGCTTTGTGGATATTTCGTTTCCGCTTCCGCCTTTGCCTCCCCATTTGGTGCAAGTAATGAAGCCACGAGACCAACTGTTATGACACCGGCTAACATTGGAACCTTTTTCTTCAAAATAATCCTCTCCATTCAGTTTATTTTTAAACCGCTGTAATGTAAACGTTTCCAAAATAAGCTGCGATTCAAATTCTCCTCCTTTTTTCGCTGGCATCGCCCCTTTTGGAATGTAGGAAGAGCATAGCACGCAAAAAGTAATCATCGGCTAAGACATGGAGACGGGTACTCCTTGATTTTCTAGGATGCTAAGGGGATGATTATTTCATTTTCATCTAGATGAGACGAGGACCATTGACGATAGGGAATGTGGTGACATAGTGATTATGGTAAAGAGAGCTTCAATTCTTTGAGATATCATCCTGATTACTGAAATTCTTTTTTGTTAGAAACGAAAGAATGTCATAATCATTTCATAAGAAAAGATTGGATATTAAGCAGATGAATGATTGAGTGAGCAGGGAGAAAGTTAAACAAAATGAAATAATTGACCATTCTAAACGATATTGTCTGCAGTGTCATCTCATGAAGGAGAGAGAAGAAAAGAAAGGAGGGGTGTGTTTGGATTAGACAAAAGAGAAAATAATTCTATTTGATATTGGCTTTGTGTTGTATTGCCTGAATGAAAAAGAGGAGGAAAGCTTGAGTGCGTCTCGTAAGACTGCCATCACGCCATTTGGCTTTTTTTGCATCTCATTGATATAGAAATCTGTTATCGTTCAACAATGTTGTCAGAAAAAGCGGGATTCGGAAGGATTAGTTGTTAATTTCTAGCACTATCGTCATTTTCTAAACGGAAATTGTAGCTGTTGTAAAGGGTGGCTACTTGATTAATCTCAATTCGGCATCATTTTCATCTGTTATCAATATTGATCATATTTTACAAATGATGTTAAATTAGTCTCAATATGCGTTAGAAAATCTAACAATCAAATGTGTGAAGTTATCTACAAGGAGGCAAATGAGACATGTTGACCTTAGATCGAGCAGCACAAACAGCTCAAAGCTATATCCACCGCGTTTTAGAGGATGTGGAAAAAAGGAATCCAGGAGAGGAAGAATTCCTACAAGCTGTCAAAGAAATTCTGGATTCACTCGTCCCCGTTTTTGCGAAGCATCCAGAGTATGAAAAACTAGCGATATTAGAAAGGTTAGTTGAGCCAGAGCGGCTTGTCGTTTTTCGTGTGCCATGGGTAGACGATGCAGGCAAAGTACAAGTGAACAGAGGATTTAGGGTTCAATTTAATAGTGCCATCGGTCCTTATAAAGGAGGCATTCGGTTTCATCCATCTGTTAATGCGAGTATCATTAAGTTTTTAGGATTTGAACAAATTTTTAAAAATGCACTGACAGGTTTACCCATTGGGGGAGGGAAAGGCGGAGCTGATTTTGACCCGAAAGGAAAGTCTGACGGGGAAATCATGCGTTTTGTCCAAAGCTTTATGAGTGAGCTTAGTCGATATATTGGACCTGATCAAGATGTTCCAGCAGGGGATATTGGAGTAGGCGCACGCGAGATTGGTTATATGTTCGGCCAATACAAAAAAATGCGAGGTGCTTATGAAGCTGGTGTTCTCACAGGGAAAAGTCCTGGGTTTGGAGGCAGTTTAGTGAGAAAAGAAGCGACAGGATACGGACTTGTCTACTTTATGGAGGAAATGTTGAAATCTCATGAACTGCAATTTGAAGGACGATCAGTTGTCGTTTCAGGCTCAGGAAATGTCTCCATTTATGCAATGGAAAAGGTGATGGAGCTAGGTGGAAAGGTTGTCGCTTGCAGTGATTCAAGTGGTTGTATTTATGACCCTCAAGGCATTTCACTTGATACAGTCAAGCGGCTGAAAGAAGTCGATAATAAGCGAATTCAAGTATACACAGATGTTCATCCGCATGCTGAATTTATTGAAGATTATGAACAAATTTGGTCAATTCCATGTGACGTTGCACTGCCGTGTGCCACCCAAAATGAGATATCAGAGGCGCATGCGAAGCAACTTGTGGCAAATGGCGTGTTGGCTGTGGGAGAAGGTGCAAATATGCCATCAACCCTTAAGGCAGTGAAAGTATTTGAGGAACACGGCATTCTGTTTGCACCAGCAAAAGCAGCAAACGCTGGCGGAGTGGGCGTTTCTGCATTAGAGATGGCACAAAACAGTGCGAAGATGTCGTGGACATTTGAGGAAGTAGATCGTCAGTTGAAACAAATGATGCAATCCATTTACCGACATTGTATCAAGACAGCAGATGAATACGGACACTCCGGGAACTTAATTGTAGGAGCGAATATTGCAGGATTTCGTAAAGTAGCAGATGCAATGATCGCACAAGGCGTTATTTAACTCCTGCTCCCTCTGCATCTGTTTATTTCATGACAAGCTTGGGAATAGTCTTGTATGAATGACAATAAGGAGGCACAGGAGATCATGAAAAAATGGCTGAAACAAATTGTCAAATGGGCACCAGTTCTTTATCCATTGTTGAGGAAAATATATAAAGAACGGAAAACATCAAAAAGTCGAAACGTCACAGCCGGATAATCCGGCTTTTTTTATGGAGTTCAGTGTTTGATACGAAAGAGAGTTTTTTCGTATGTTCATTTACAGGCAATCTCAATTTAATCACATGCACTTGAGCATTCCAGGTACACATAAAAAAAGCGCGTCATGTATACTTTGCTGATCACTTCATAAATAAGGGCGAATACACTAAGGGTATCGTCTTTTTTTTTTATGACTTACATTGTACGACGTAAGAGGGAGATTAATAGATCATTGGTTACGTTTATTAGTATAAATAGAGCCTTTTGTCATATGAATAAGTTGGTCATTTTTATTTCTTTTCAGTAGAATATGGATAATGAAGAGAACCTGCAAGCGCATACAACTTAACCAGTCAAGGCAGATTCTCTATCCTCAAATAAGGAGGTCGATCCTATGTTGAGTAAAAGGCTGGCTCACATATTAAGTCAGCTCATAGCAGCTGAAACCCCTCTGTCAAGCTCTGCCCTTTCTGTCAGCCTGCAAGTGACAAGCCGCACCATTCGAACCGACATCAAGGAATTAAATGAACGTCTAGCCCCTTATCATGCTGCTGTATTAGCTGTTAAAGGAGCTGGGTATGAGCTGTTAATCAAAGATGAGAATGCTTTTCGCCGTTTTATGAAGGAGGAGGTCGAGCAGGAAGAGCCTCTAGCCGTCCTGCCGGAAGAGCGTGTTCTGTTTATTTTAAAAAAACTTCTCTTAGCTGAGCAATATGTGAAGCTAGAAGATTTACAGGAGCATCTGTTTATTAGTAAATCGACGATGAGTAACGATATGAAGTCGGTCAAACGTAAACTTGAGCCCTTTGAGCTAACGCTCGAAGCAAAACCGAATAAAGGCTACCGGATTCAAGGTTCAGAGATGAAAATCCGCTATTGTATGTCAGAATATTTATTCAATGAGCGCCGTACCTACCAAACTATAATGAGCACAGCTGTGACTATTTTGCCAAAACACGAGTTAGAGTTGATTCAGAAAACGGTGATTGATTATATAAACGAGGAGAGAATGAATCTATCGGATATATGCATGAATAATTTGATTGTCCACGTGGCCATTGCCTGTAAACGAATTAGACACGGAAATTATGTATCTGTTCTTCCAGAGGAAATTAAAGAGATTCCCCGTGCAAAGGAATACGAGGTAGCAAAGAAAATGGTGGAGCGTCTTGAAGGTTTGCAAGATGTCTTATTTCCACAAGAGGAGATTGTATATATCACCATTCATTTGCTTGGAACGGCAAAAATGGTGCAATCTTTTTCAACGAGTGGGCAAAAGCAAATTGTGGATGATGACACAAGCCGCCTTGTCCAGAAAATGCTGGCGGCTATTGATCAAAAGCTGCAACTTGATTTAGCGGATGATGCGGAATTAATGATCGGATTAAGCCTACACTTAAAACCGGCGATGAACCGTTGTAAATACAGAATGAACTTAAGAAATCCTATGCTGGATGAGATTAAAGCAGGGTTTCCAATAGCTTTTGAAGCAGGAATTGTCGCAAGCAAAATCATTGAAGAACAGACAGGCCTGCCAATTCATGAGAATGAGATTGGATATATGGCGTTACATTTTGGTGCTGCCTTAGAGCGGAGAAAGATGGAGATTCCGCCAAAGCGTTGTCTCATTGTATGTGCATCGGGTGCAGGTAGTACGCGGCTCTTGCAAGACCGTTTACGGTCACAATTTGGGTCAAAACTGACCATCTTAGGAACGGCAGAGCTTTATTCACTTCCTCATGTCTCTTTACATGCGCTGGATTTGATGATTAGCACCGTTCCTATTCAGATGGAGTTACCTATTCCGGTGATCCAAGTGAATACCATATTGGGAGGCAGTGACTTTCAGAAAATTGAAGAAGCCCTTACGAGTGAAACAAGGATGACATTGGCATCACAATATATAAAAAAGGAATTAGTCTTTACAAAACGTGCATTTCAAACAAAGGAAGAAGTCATCATCTTTCTCACGAAAAAAGTAATTGATATGGGTTTGGCGCCAGTCGATCTGACACAATCCGTCTTGGAAAGAGAGCAGGCGGCGCCTACCTCTTTTGGTCATGATACAGCAATCCCACACCCCATGACACCAATGACAAAAGAGACATGTTGGGCAATATGTACATTAGAAAAACCAATCGCTTGGGGTGACAAAAAAGTCCAATTTGTCTGCCTACTTTGTGTAGAAAAAGAGAACGCCAACGATTTAAAGGGAATGTACCGACTGTTAGGAGAGCTTGTGCATAATGTGAAATTAATTCATCACCTAATCGCCTGTGATACGTTTGAAGACATACTAGATGTAATGTTTAAAAAGATTCCTTCGTACAAGAACTAACGTTGTGATATTAACTTTTTCCGCTTCCTATAGGAAAAAGTATAGGTGTTTATGAAAGCGATTTCACAATATGATGAATGTAAAGAAAAACTTCAAATTTCTAAAAGGGAGGCGTTTACTCATGAACATCTTATTGGTTTGCGCAGCAGGTATGTCCACAAGTTTACTGGTCACAAAAATGGAGAAAAGCGCACAAGAACAAGGAAAAGACTATCGGATATGGGCGGTATCTGGAGATGCTGCAAAAAGTCATATTGATCAAGCAGATGTGCTTTTATTGGGACCTCAGGTTCGATATTTGTTACCACAAATGAAAAAGCTTGGAGAGGAAAAAGGCATTCCGGTGGATGTCATTAATACAGTGCATTATGGCGTATGTAATGGCGCTGAGGTTTTGAAATCTGCTGAGCAGTTAGTGAACGGATAAAGGGGGCGAAAGGGATGAATGGGTTCAACCGATTTTTAGAAGAGAAGGTCATGCCGTTTGCAGGGAAGATTGCCGCTCAAAGACATTTACAAGCATTGCGTGACGGAATTGTTTTAACCATGCCTCTCATTATTGTCGGTTCACTGTTTCTCATTTTAGCCAACCTTCCAATCCCAGGATATAGCGATTTTATGGCAAGTATCTTTGGAGCCGAATGGGCCACGAAACTATCCTATCCTGTCAATGCTACCTTTGATATTATGGCACTTGTTGCGACCTTTGGGATTGCCTACAGGCTTGCTGAAAAGTATGGTGTTGATGCGCTATCTTCTGGTGCTATCGCAGTCGCCGCCTTTTTATTGGCAACACCATTTCAAGTGCCTTTTACACCTGAAGGATCGACAGAAGCGATTTTAGTGAATGGCGGGATTCCTGTTACATTAATGGGCAGTAAAGGGTTGTTCGTCGCCATGATTATTGCCATGCTTTCAACAGAGGTCTACCGCTTTATTGTCCAGCGGAACATTGTCATTAAAATGCCTGATGGTGTACCGCCAGCAGTGAGTAAATCGTTTATCGCACTTATTCCGGGTTTTGTGGTTATCACCTTGATCTGGGTCGCAAGACTTGTAATTGAGATGTCACCTTTTGAGAGTATTCATCACATCATCACCGTTTTAATTGGTACGCCGCTTTCCATTCTCGGTGGAAGCTTAGGCGGCAGTATCGTGGCCATGGGTGTGCAAATGCTTCTCTGGGCTTGTGGGATCCATGGGGCAACGATTGTCGGCGGCGTCATGGGACCCATTTGGCTTGGTGCAATGGATGAGAACCGCCTTGCGTTTCAAGCAGGAGAAATGATGCCGAATATTTTCACAGCACAGTTCTTTGAAATTTTCATCAACGTCGGCGGAAGCGGAGCAACACTTGCCTTAGTACTTACCATGATTATACGTGCAAGAAGTAAGCAAATGAAACAACTTGGTAGGCTAGCGATTGGACCAGCGATCTTTAACATCAACGAACCGATCATTTTTGGAATGCCGATTGTCATGAACCCAATGCTCTTGATTCCGTTTATTCTTACGCCAGTTATGATGATCATCACGACATATATCGGGATGAGCACAGGACTTGTGGCGAAGCCGGCTGGAATCGCCGTTCCGTGGACTATGCCGCCAATTATTTCAGGCTATCTCGCAACGGGCGGAAAAGTCTCCGGTGCTGTCATGCAGTTGATCAATTTGGCGTTGTCATTTGCACTATACTACCCGTTCTTTAGAATGTGGGATAAGCAAAAATTGAAAGAAGAAAATGAACTAGAAACAAAAGCTTCGACTGATGAACATATAGTCAGTCTGTAATGGAGGGAACAAGGAGGATGCGGCCGATGGAAATGGAACAAATTGTGTTTCAACTCATCTTGCACGGTGGAAATGGCAGAAGCTTGGCAATGGAGGCCATGACATGTGCAAAAAAAGGGTGCTTCGATGAAGCAAAACAAAAGTTGCAGGAGGCACAAGAAGCGTTAAATGAGGCGCATCACGCACAAACAGAGCTGATCCAAGGAGAAATCAGAGGAGAAAAGACCGACATCAGTCTCTTAATGATTCATGCCCAAGACCATCTCATGAACGCAATGACTGTCAAGGAGCTTGCAGCAGAAATCATAGAGCTCTATGAGAAAATAAAGCAATTCGGAGGTGTCAATTCATGAAAGACGGTATTAAAATTGTTACGATCGGTGGCGGATCAAGCTATACGCCGGAGCTGGTAGAAGGGTTTATCAAACGATATCATGAATTGCCTGTGAAGGAATTATGGCTTGTTGACATTCAAGCAGGTGAAGAAAAATTAAACATCGTGGGTGCACTCGCCAAGCGTATGGTTGAAAAAGCTGGACTGCCAATTGATGTCCATCTCACCTTCGATCGCCGTGCAGCCTTAAAGGATGCGGATTTTGTCACAACACAATTGCGTGTGGGTCTGCTGGAAGCCCGTGCGAAAGATGAGAGAATTCCACTCAAATACGGCGTAATTGGTCAGGAGACAAATGGACCAGGAGGTTTATTGAAAGGCTTGCGGACAATACCAGTCATTTTAGATATCGTGAAAGATATGGAAGAGCTTTGTCCAGATGCATGGCTTGTGAATTTTACAAATCCAGCGGGTATGGTCACAGAAGCTGTTTTACGCTATACCCATTTGAAAAAAGTGGTCGGATTATGTAATGTACCGATTGGGATGAAAATGGGGATTGCAAAGGCGCTTGATGTAGATGTGGAACGCATTGAAGTGCAGTTTGCCGGTCTCAATCACATGGTTTATGGATTAGATGTGTATTTAGATGGTGTCAGTATTATGGATCAGGTGCTAGATGAATTAGGAAACCCAAATAGCCAGTGGTCGATGAAAAACATTGAAGCGAAAAACTGGGAGCCTTCTTTTGTCAAAGGGCTAGGAGTCATTCCTTGTCCGTATCACCGCTATTACTATAAAACGAAAGATATGCTGGAAGAAGAACAGAGGGCGGCACAAGAAAAAGGAACAAGGGCAGAGGTTGTGCAGCAAGTCGAGCAAGAGTTATTTGAACTGTATAAAGATCCGGATTTAACCATTAAACCACCACAACTTGAAAAAAGAGGCGGGGCTTATTACAGCGATGCTGCATGTAACTTAATCAGCTCCATCTATAACGATAAGCATGACATTCAGCCAGTCAATACAGTGAACAGAGGGGCGATTGCAAGCATCCCAGCTGAATCAGCGGTTGAAGTCAACTGTATCATTACAAAGGATGGACCAAAACCGATTGCTACAGGGGATTTACCCGTTGCTGTAAGAGGCCTCGTTCAGCAAATTAAGTCATTTGAACGTGTGGCAGCGGAAGCAGCAGTGACGGGAGATTATGAGACGGCTCTTGTCGCCATGACGATTAATCCACTCGTACCTTCCGATGAGGTTGCAAAGCAAATATTAGATGAAATGCTTGAAGCACATCGTGAATATTTGCCCCAATTTTTTACATCTGTTGATGCATAAAAGTAAACGACTCCATCAAGGGGTCGTTTCAGCTTGTAGAGAGTTTATTTATAAATGCTTACCTTTTCATTTTCAGCGGTTTGAAAATCATTGAGTAGATGGTAAACACATTAAATCAGTGTTACGATAGTTGAAATGATACATCATTATCCATTAGGAAGATTTAATTATCTGTTATCATTTTTTGAAAGGGGAAAAGAAAAATGTCTTTTTGGCTAATGACAGCTATTCTTGCAGTTATCATACTAGGCGGTTCTTTAATCTTTAAAAAGAAGAAGTCGCCTATTCAGTATGGATTTCCAGCGATTTTCATAATGGTTAGTATCATCTTATTTATGATCAGTTTTTTTGTAGGAGAATGGGAAGGTACGGGATTAAGTGCAATTAGCGTATCTTTGCTGATTGCATCAGTTATCGCTTTAATGATGACCAGCATTTTGAGTTATTTTAGTGGTGAATCACAAAAATGACAAGTGATTAACAGCTAGACAACGGGCTTAGGGCACGTTTTAGATGGGCAAGAGAATCTGACAGAGGAACAATATGATATTTTTACTATATAGGCAAAAAGGAACAAGAAAGGGGTCGTCCCCCAAGTCGTTTTGAGTGCTTTAATTAAAACAGGTAAAAACACCTGTAATGGTGTTTAAAAGGTGATTAATCATCTAAACGCTCCTTAGGGTGATCAAGAGAGATAAATTCTAATAAGAGACATGCTACGGTTAGACCAATAGACATTATTATATTATCTGCAATACCAATTGAGCATATAACACCAACAGAAAAGACACATAAGAACCTAAAAAGTGAAGCAAACACAGTATTCAAGATATTGTCTCCTAATATGTGTTTGCCTACTGCAATAAATATATGATCGAGGGTAAATAAATAGCAAACTAACGCTAAACTTAGAATAATAATTTGGGTAAAATCTACATCTAAACTTAATGATTTCACGATTACACTTGTTGATCCTGTAATAATCAACACTATAATCATGATCACCACTGTAGGAATTAAAGATAATAAAAGCGCACCTATAAATGTCGAGAACAAATATTTTTCATTTGTTTTGCTTTCCTCAGCTTCCTTTTTTTCTCCTTTATACATAAAAAAGAAAAAGACTCCGAAGAAAATCAAATAAATGAATCCTGTGATGACAAGGAAATTCAATTCTATTCTCCTTAAATAATTAATTTTAGTCGTGGTAATAATGCGTTTGAGGGTATGACACATTGGCATGTAGATTAAAAAGTATAAATAAAAAGCAGACTAGGAAGCCTGCTTTTTTGGAAATACTTTATCAATGATAACCATGGAAAGTGTAAATAACATGGAAAGGAACACCATGTCTAGTATTGTGACATCTGAGGTCTTTTTAATAGCTAGGAACCATAGAAGCTGTAATACTAAAGAAATTACAAAATAAGATATGTACTTAACAGTATTCATCTATCATTCACCCCCTTTACTTTTGGCTTATGGCAACAAACGCTGAACCAAGCAAGGCTGACTGATCATCCAAAATCTAATCGTGTTCTTTCTAATGATTTTTATGATCTCAACAGCTAATTTATTCTATAGATTTTTCTCGATCTATTTTTGCGTTTCACCTGTGATCCATTTCATTGGATAGGGAGCTTTTTTAACCTTTTTCTCCCTCTATTATCAGTTTAACAAAAACAACGGTTAATGCAACGTTCTCTTGTCCGAATTTATTCAACAACTAATGGCTCATTTAAAATAAAATACACCTAAAAAAGATTGCTCCTGCTTCCGTATGTAATGGTTATAATACCATCTATTCAGGCAAGGCTCAATAAATAATGTTCTCATATAAAATGCCTCATCCCTGTTCATTTGTTAGCTTTCGATTCCAAAACTCGTCAATGTATTTTGATGTCAGAGTATTTCCTGCTTTATGATCAATCTTGCTGTCATAATTGATCATTCCGTAGCATTTAACCGCAAGCCTCTTTAGGACATTGAATACTTCATCTTGAGCATCATGACTTGATAAGGAGATTTTGACAAAATTATATATGTAAAGGCGGAAATAATTCCGAGAAAAAGAACCCTTCATCTTAAATGAAAGGTTCTTTGGAATGATTATGCTTGTTTGACGACAGAGTCGACTTCTACTGTCCAGCCGAAGATATCTGGCTGTTTGCCTTTTTGAATACCGGTAATGGCGTCGTATAATTTTTTAGATACTTCACCTGTTTGACCATCTTGAATGACATATTGTTGATCATGATAGATTAATTCACCAACAGGAGAAATGACAGCGGCCGTTCCAGTACCAAAAATCTCTTCAAGCTCTCCTGTTTTGTGTGCTTCAATGATTTCATCAATTGAAATTTTGCGTTCTGTCACTGGAATCTCCCAGTGCTTTAACAGTTCAATGACAGAGTGACGTGTAATCCCCTCTAAAATACTGCCGTTCAATTCAGGCGTGACGATCTCCCCATTGATTTTAAAGAAAATATTCATGCTGCCCACTTCTTCAATGTACTTTTTCTCAACCCCATCAAGCCAAAGAACTTGTGAAAATCCTTTGTTCTCTGCTAATTGCTGTGCTTTCAGGCTAGATGCGTAGTTTCCTGCTGTTTTTGCATTTCCAGTTCCGCCTTTTACGGCACGGACAAATTCGTTTTCAACAGCAATTTTTATAGGATGAATGCCTTCTTTATAGTACGATCCCACCGGAGACAAAATAATGAATAACTTATAGGTGCTAGACGGTGCAACACCTAAATAAGGCTCAGTCGAAATAATGAATGGACGGATATACAAGGAAGTTCCCTCTGCATCAGGTACCCAATCCTTATCAATGCGAATGAGTTCAATTAATCCCTCTAAAACCGTTTCTGTGTCAATTTGCGGGATACATAGGCGGTCATTGGATCTGTTCAGGCGTTCCATATTCTTTTCCGGACGGAATAAGAGAATTTTTTGATCTTCAGAAACATAAGCCTTTAAGCCTTCAAAAACAGATTGGCCGTAATGGTAGACCATAGACGCCGGATCCATTGGAATGGCCTGATAAGGGATAATTCTTGGATCGTACCAGCCTTTATCAATTGAATAATCCATCACAAACATGTGATCTGTGAAGATCTTTCCGAATTCAAGCTGATCAGATTGAGGTTTTGGTTTTTTTGTTGAACTAAGTTCAACGCGGATGGGTTGTTTTGACATTGTAAATCTCCTTGCTGTTTGATTATTTGAAAATTCTAATAATATGAAATAATTATGATTCTATTCTATACCTTCACAAAATATTAGCAATAGGTTTTCAGGAATTCAAATAAGAAAAATCTGTTAAAGCGCTTTCCTACTCCTTGCCGAATGTTTTTTAATTTCACCTCTCTTCAAAACAAGATATAAAACCTAAACGCATTATTAACTGATTAATCTGACAATTTAAAATAAGTTGTTTTCCTGTAAGATATTCTTTCAACCATACACCTTCTGACTAGGACATTGCAAGGGGCAAAACATCATATGTTAAAGCCTCTTTTTAATTGATACGGAAAGAAGAGATGTGAAAGGAGCGATCAAACTCTGGGAAAGCTGTCATTTATGCTTCAAGTGAGCAGTCAGAAATTGCAGGTATAGCAGACCGAATGATGTTATGGATATTGTAAAAGGATCTGTTCTTAAGCGAGCTTTGACATGGACCTATTACAACAGCGAAGCTAACGACGTATCATTTTTTAAAACCAATCACGTCCTCTCTTCGTCTAATAAACGGAAAGCGGTGTAAAAGCCGTTTGCTTAAAGGAGATGACAAATAGAAATGAATATGTCAGCAACTCATGTAGAAGATTTGAAAAGTGTCATGGAAGATTGGAAAAATGAATTGTTAGTATATAAATTTGCGTTAGATGAGATAGATACAAAGTTTTCAATTATTAGCCAAGAATATAATTTAATCCATGGACACAACCCGATTGAGCATACAAAATCACGTATTAAATCCTTTGAAAGCATCGTGAATAAATTAGCGAGAAAGGGATGCGACATCACTACACAATGTGCTAAGGAGCATATTCATGATATCGCAGGTGTCCGCATCATTTGCTCATTTATTCAAGATATCTATAACATTATTGATGTACTGAGGCAAAGAGAAGATTTAAAGATTCTTGAGGTAAAGGATTATATTCAGCATCCAAAGTCAAACGGCTACCGAAGTCTTCATTTAATTGTTGAGATTCCGGTCTATTTAACCAATCGTGTGGAGCATGTGAAGGTCGAGATTCAGGTGCGGACCATTGCGATGGATTTTTGGGCAAGTCTTGAACATAAAATATATTATAAATTGAACAACGATGTTCCTGCTCAGTTGACTGATGAATTGAAGGAAGCGGCAGATATCGCCCATTACCTAGATGAAAAGATGCAAAATATTAAACGAGAAATTGATTAAAAACCATCTCCATTCATCGGTTTCAAATCGTCATGAAAAGTGTAGAATGCTCATGATTCTTTGGCAGATATGAAAAACAGAGTAGCTGTAATAAACAATAGCTACTCTGTTTTGTCATTGGCAGTACCTAAAGGCTGAAGGTGTCCATGTTAAGGGTTAGTTCCACGATCTCTCTGAATAATGGTTCCCGTATCTTGTGGTTGTGCGGTTTGGCTGTCTTTTTGGGTGGAACATCCTATGAAAACACCTGTGATCACGAGAGCAAAAATCCCACTTGTTATGAGCCATTTCTTCATTACTCATCAACTCCTTAAATTTAAATTAACATGTCTTTAATGATAACGCCTTGTTCCAAAAATAAGTTGATTCTTCATAAAGACCATTCTCTGTTAAATATTCTGCCACATCTGTACAGATGGCCTCAAGGTCTACGAGAAAATTCATTGATTCTAATTGATCACAATACGACGTGATTTGTTCAATCATGTTGGATTGCTGTAACATGAGCGCTTCCAAGATGGATAACTTAAGCGAAATGTTTCGTTGTTTTAAATTTTCTGCTTTTTGAAGTGAAAGCTGTACATAATAATGGAACAATCCAGGCTTTTTCAGCTTAAATAACGCTTTTGTATAGGTATACATGGCAAGCAAATAGCCGCCTGGAGAAGACGTTTCAAATGTCTCGATCAATAAAGCCTTCTCAAGAAGCGGCACAGCTTCACTGTATTCGTTTCTCAGACTTTTAATAAAGGCAGCATTACAATACGCATGGCCGAGTAAATCTGGATCTTTCATATGTTCTAGTGAATGAATCACCTGCTGAAATAAAGTCTCTGCCTCATCATATTTTGCTTGGTCAGCATAATTCAACGCGAGCATCATCTGACAGCTAATTGATTTTTTCACATAACATGGGTCTGCGTCATAAATAGATGAAGCAATCTTCAAGTGATGTATAGAGAGAAGCGTAGACCTGATATTGTAGTATAGGCACCCTGTTTTATAATGAAACTCTGCTTTTTCAATGTCGTCGTGCACGAGATCCAACTTATTTTCAGCCAATTTTAAATGGTGAAATGCTGTATTGTGATTCCCTCTGCGCATCTCATACATTCCTTTAAAGAAGTAGAAATAGTAGCTGAGCATATCATCAGTACGGATCGCATCTTCATCGACAAAAAGACTATGATCTAGCGATGAAGTATCTTCAACGAGGTCTTTGAAACGGTATTCTAGTAATTGATAATAAAGTAAGACGTCTTGATTCTCTTCCATTCGATCAAACGCTTTAAGAATGTCTTCTTTCAATTGAATGGCATCTTGTATCTCTCTTTTTTTCATCATGATATACCAGTCATTTAGCATGTTTGCTACGTCAACAGATGACAACACCTTTGTTTCTTCCAATTAGTATCCTCCTTTCTTCATTATTAAAGCTGGTAAGTCCAGAACATGATATTATTTTACAATTAAACATTGGTTAGAATTTAAATATTTTCTTATATTTTAAGCTGTCTCTCACAATTTGTAAAACGTGTTTTTTGATGTAAATTCAACCAGTAGTGAAAAATTTAGGGAGTGTAAAACCTTTTTGTATGCGCTTGCATTCCTTTAGGTAAAAAGAGGGTCATCGGAAAAATATATCACAATATCAATGGGGACATTGGAGCCGTCTTTGTACGCTTAATCCATAGATTAGGAAGAAAGCACTGATTTCAAGAAAACTCCTCATTTTTTGTGAGATTATATCACATGAATATTGTGACTCACTTCCCTTTCAGAATAAAATGAGTTATTCGCAAAAAAGTAAAATTTAAAGAGACTATTGGTCTAGTATTGTATGGATCTTTAGTATCGATAAAAAATATCACACACCATAGCTTTAGCGTGGTATAGTAATATTGTTGTAGCGAATATTGAGACAAAACTGACAATAGGGGGTCTTTTTAATGAAGAAATCGATTTTACTGATGATGGGACTTGTTGTTGTGCTCGTCATGGCAGCCTGTGGATCAAAATCGGACAGCGGTTCGGGTGAAGGCAAGGGCACATATAAAATAGGGATAGATACAACATATCCGCCATTTGAGTTTGAAAAAGGCGATAAATACGAAGGAATAGACGTTGATTTAATTAATGCAATTGCAAAAGACCAGGGCTTCAAAGTTAAACTTGAGGCAATGGACTTCTCAGGTATTATTCCAGCCATGCAAGCTGGTCAGCTTGATGTTGGAATGGGCGGTATGAGCATTACTGATGAGCGTAAAAAGAAAGTGGATTTCTCAGAGCCATACTTCGATGCCGGTCTAACGGTTGTTGTAAAAAAAGACAGCAGCATCAAATCGATTGAAGATTTAAAAGGGAAGAAGCTAGCTGTTAAAAATGGAACAACAGGTGCAAAATTTGCAACTGATAACGCAGATAAATATGGGTATGATATTGTTCAATTTAATGACAGCCCATCTATGTTCCAAGAAGTATCTAACGGGAATGCAGATGCACTGATCGAAGACTATCCAGTCATTACCTATGCAATTGCTCAGCAAGATTTAAATTTGAAAACAGTCGGAGACCGCTTGAATGGAGATCAATATGGTATCTCTGTCATGAAAGGCAAAAACCAAGACTTATTGAAGAAAATCAATAAGGGTCTAGAGAATCTAAAGAAAAACGGTGAATATGAGAAAATTATGAATAAATATTTGAAGTCATAACACAAGCGAAGCGCGCTCGAGTGCGCGCGCTTTCTTTATGTGTAACTCGTATGTGAATGATGGAGGGAGAAACATGGATACGATTATCAACGCATTTCCGTATTTAATGGATGGTTTGCAAACCACTTTATATATCTTTGTTGTTGCTATCATTTTAGGATTTATTATTGGTTTAATTGTGGCATTATTTCGCCTGTCACCATTTAAAATTTTGAATTTCATCGCACTCGTATTTGTGAATGCGATTCGAGGTACGCCATTTATCGTACAGCTATTTTTCATTTATTTTGGCTTGAATACGCTTGAATTCATTTCGCTTGATCGAGTGCCGGCAGGGATTATTACTGTAGCAATTAATGCAGGGGCCTATTTCTCAGAGATTATACGAGCAGGGATTCAATCAATTGATAAAGGACAAACAGAAGCTGCGCGGTCTTTAGGGTTTACAGGGGGCCAAAACATGCGCTTTATTATTCTGCCACAGGCATTCCGCCGTATGTTGCCAGCCATTACAAACCAAGCAATAATCAGCTTGAAGGATACATCGCTCTTATCCATTATTGGCATCGCCGATATTATGCAAAGAGGACAAGTCCAAGCATCTGCTACGTTTGATCCTTTAAATGTATGGCTCATTGTGGGTGTCATTTATTTCGTGATTATTTATTTACTTTCTCTACTGGCTAGCTATGCAGAAAGGAGATTCGATATCAAATGAGTATGATTAAGGTGAAAAATCTAAAGAAATCCTTTGGTGATCACGAAGTGTTAAAGGATATTAATGTAGTCATCGAGGAAAAAGAAGTTGTTTGTGTCATTGGTCCATCTGGATCAGGGAAAAGTACATTTTTACGATGCCTCAATAAATTAGAAGATATTACGGCTGGAGAAGTCGTTGTCCATGGACATACGATTACAGATCCAAAGGTCAATATCAATAAAGTGCGCCAAGAGGTCGGAATGGTGTTCCAGCACTTTAATTTATTTCCTCATAAAACGGTTTTAGAAAACATCACGATTGCGCCGATCAAGGTAAAAGGCGTAGACAAGAAGGCGGCAGTCGATAAAGCCCTTGATTTGCTAGAAAAGGTCGGCTTAAAAGAGAAAGCAAAAAGCTACCCTAACCAACTATCTGGTGGGCAAAAACAGCGTGTTGCTATCGCAAGAGCCTTAGCGATGGACCCGAAAGTGCTATTATTTGATGAGCCAACATCTGCTCTTGATCCAGAGGTCGTCGGGGATGTATTAGCCGTCATGAAACAATTAGCCGTCGAAGGAATGACGATGATTGTTGTAACACATGAAATGGGCTTTGCAAGAGAGGTAGGAGACCGCGTAATCTTTATGGATGGCGGATATATTGTCGAAGAAGACAAGCCAGAGGCGCTATTTGGAAATCCGCAGCACGAGCGTACAAAATTATTTCTTAGTAAAGTGTTATAAACAGAGTAAAAGCAGGTATGTGTGCTGTACCTGCTTTTACTCTGTTTTTTTTCGTGAAAAAAATAGAGCCACATCTCTTAATCAGGTGCTCACATTGCCCACTAAGAGGCGATGCCCAACAAATTTAGTTAAAAGCCCAATGATGGCTAGGCAGATTGCCCCGATAAAAAGTTTTCATTGATTGTATTGGCCTATCAAGAAATCAACGATAAATCACCAAGCATTTCCTAGGAAATATTAACGCTGGAAGAATTCAATCCATTCTTGGTCTGGTCCTCTGAAGAAGAAGTAGCAGTAGCCATTTGGAAGTGTTGTAATTTCCTCATCAATCAATTCAATTTGAAGCTTTTGAATGCGACTGAACTCTGCGTGAATATTGTCTGTCGTGAAGGCGAGATGATGCACTTTTCCTTCAGCAGGCAACTCACTGTTGTAGCCTTGAATTAACTCAATTTCCGTTTCTTCCTCATCCTTAAAACCGAGAAATGCAAGCTCAATGACTCCGTTTGAATGGGTGATCCGATCTTTTAATTTCATGCCCACAACCTTTTCATAAAAATCAATGGACTGATCAATATCTTTTACCATCAAACCTGTATGATCTAAGCGTAATGTTGTCAAAAGAAGTACCTCCTCTATGTGACTATGATATTTTTTCTCATCTTATCATAATAGAATTAACACATACATTCATATGGTAGGATAGAGAGAGTCAATTTAGGATAAGGATGACACATATGAAAAAAATCATTTTAAAACAAACATTTGCAGAACAAGTGAAAAAGGGATATCCGCTTATTTCAAAAGATGCTGTGTTGCATGTGAACGGTATACAAGAAGGAGATCTCATTGAATGGGTGGATGAAAGAGGTTCTTTTTTAGGCAAAGGTTATTATGGTGTGCAGAATAAAGGAATCGGCTGGGTGCTTTCTTTTGATGCGAAAGAAAAAATAGACCAAACCTTTTTTGCTTCTAAGTTAGAGCAGGCAGCTAAAAGCAGAACGCATTTATTTCGAGATGCACAGACGACAGCTTTCCGTGTATTGAATGGAGAGGGTGATGGAATTGGTGGTATCACTATCGATTATTATGATGGATTCTATCTCATCCAATGGTATAGCCAAGGAATCTTTACGTTGAAATCTGACATTTTAGCTGCGATTGAGCAGGTATATCCAGATTATAAAGGGATTTATGAAAAGAAACGATTTGATACGTCAGGACAATATATTGAGGATGATGATTTTGTCAAAGGAGAGAAAGGCGAATTTCCTCTTATCGTCAAAGAAAACGGAATGAGTGTGGCGGTTTACTTAAATGATGGTGCAATGACTGGTATCTTTCTTGATCAACGTCATGTGAGAAAAGCGATTCGAGACCGCTATGCGAAAGGAAAGACGGTTCTCAACACCTTTTCATATACGGGTGCTTTCTCAGTTGCAGCAGCGCTTGGTGGAGCGAGCCGTACGACAAGCGTTGATGTGGCAAACCGTAGTTTGAAAAAGACGTCCGAGCAGTTCGAGATCAATGAAATTGATGTGTCTGGACACGACATAAAAGTGATGGACGTATTTCAATACTTCCCATTTGCAGCAAAGAAGGGATGGACATATGATTTGGTGATCTTAGACCCTCCTTCCTTTGCACGCACAAAAAAACACACATTCAGTGCTGCTAAGGACTATAAAAAACTGTTAAAAGAAGCAATCCAAATCACGGCTGAGAACGGCGTCATTGTGGCATCAACCAATAGCAGTGCATTTGGAATGAGGAAATTTAAAGGATTTATTGACCAGGCCTTTAAGGAATCTGGACAAACGTATCGTATCCTTGAAGAATACACACTTCCTGAGGATTTCCGTACAACAAAGAACTACCCTGAAGGAAACTATCTGAAGGTCTTATTCATCCAAACATAATGAAAAAGCCATTTTCCAGCCATAAAAAAACTCCCCTAAGGCAAACAGATTTGTTCATTCATCTGTCTACCTTTAGGGGAGCATATCATAAGAGGAAATGGCTTTTTCTATAAGGCAAACGACATGAGGAGGGGGGCCGCACATAATGTAATAATGGCTGAAATAATCATCGATACACTTGAGATCGTACCCGAGACGGAGCTTAACTCAAAGGCCTTTGATGTGCCTGCGCCGTGTGCACCTGTACCGAGCAAGACGCCTTTTGCGATGTCATTGTCAATTCGGAAGTAACGGATGACCATTGGGCCAATGATGGAGCCGAATAGTGCAGTTAAGATGACGAATACAGCCGTAACGGACGGCATGCCGCCAATCATTTCTGAGACACTCATGGCAATTGGTGTTGTCACTGATCTTGGGACAAGACTTTCAATAAGCCCTGTATCCAAATGAAACAATTTGGCGATAAACGCTGTTGATAAAATCGCAATGACAGAACCGCAAGCAACATTCAATACAATTTCAACTGCATGCTTCTTTAGAACGTGAAAATACTTATATAAAGGAATTGCAAAGGCAACAGTCGCAGGCTGAAGCATATTCGTTAGCCATTTCCCGCCTTGATTGTATGCATCGTAAGGTATGTTCACAAACAACAGAAGGATCACAAGTACAAGAGGGGTCACAAGTAAAGGTGAAGCATAGACCTTCGGGTGACGTTTGTAAACCGCTTTTGATCCGAGGTATATAAGAACAGTTAAAATCAGAAATAATCCGCCAACTAGCAAAGCTTTTTCCGCTCCTTTCTTTTCGCAATTAGTTGCGTCATCATGCCAGTAGAAAGCATGACAACAAAGGTACTAAGTAATACAACGAGCACAATACTGACGCCATATTGGGAAAGCAGTTTTCCATAATCAATGACACCAACGGCCGACGGGATAAAGAAGAGTAGCAGCTCTCCAAGTAACCATACTGCACCGAGTTCAATCCATTTTAATTGAATGATATTAAAATGAAGTAATAAGAAAATGACAAAAATGCCCAATATTGTACCTGGGATTCTTAAATGCAAAAAAGTCGCTAGGGCATTCATTAATTTCGCAAAAACAAACAAAGCTGTAATCTGAAGGGTAGCAATCAGCGACGTTTTAAGCAATTGCACTTTCCATTCACTCCTTTTCTATATAAATTGTTCACTATTTCACAAAAGCTTAACAACGTTACGATTGATGAACTTACTTTAAAGTGTACAGCACGTTTCGTTATAGGTAAAATACATATATTGAATAGTTATTATTCCTTTTGTCTATAGGGGGGTGACCGAGATGGACATTAGACATTTAACATATTTCTTAGAAGTGGCAAGGTTAAAGAGTTTTACGAAAGCGTCTCAATCTCTTTATGTATCACAGCCGACCATTTCCAAAATGGTCAAGAATCTTGAAGATGAACTGGGCGTCCAGTTATTTTACCGAAATGGTCGGCAGGTTGAAATGACAGACGCAGGACTAACCATGTATACAAAGGCAAGTGAAATTACACAATCTTTTCAAAATTTAACGAGTGAATTAAATGATGTAATGAACGTGAAAAAAGGGCACATTCGAATTGGGTTGCCACCAATGATAGGATCAAGTTTCTTTCCAAATGTCATGGGGGAATTTCGCCAGCAGTATCCAGATGTCACGTTTCAATTGGTCGAACATGGCTCCATTAAAGTGGAGGAAGGGGTAGAGGATGGTTCGTTAGATATTGGTGTCATTGTTCTCCCTGCAAATGATAAAATTTTTCATACGTACACCATTATGAAAGAGAACATGAAGCTTGTGACGCATCCATCACATCCGATGGCATGTCGTGCTGAGGTGCATTTAGCAGATTTAAAAGAAGAGTCTTTTATTTTCTTTAGAGAAGATTTTGTTCTGCACAGCCGGATATTGAATGAATGCATGAATGCAGGCTTTCGACCCAATGTCATCTATGAAACCTCTCAATGGGATTTCATTAGTGAAATGGTGGCTGAAAATCTAGGAATAGGGCTTCTTCCTGAGCGGATTTGCCGCGATCTTGATCCTGAAAAGGTAAAAGTGATCTCACTACATCCATTTATCCCGTGGCATTTAGGGGTTATTTGGCGAAAGGATCGCTATCTGTCGTTTGCGGCAAGAGAATGGTTAAAGCATACGAAATCCTATGTTTGGGATGTAGAGTAACAAAGGGGGACGATATTGATGAAGATAAACCACGCATCTGACTTGCTGGACATGGTCCGGTCGAAGAATCCACTTGTTCATCATATTACCAATCAAGTTGTAACCAACTTTACAGCAAATGGATTGCTTGCCTTAGGTGCTTCTCCGGTGATGGCAAATGCGAAAGAAGAAGTCGCCGAAATGGCTCAATTAGCTGATGCGCTTGTTTTAAATATTGGCACTTTGACAAAAGAGACCGTTGAAGCGATGATCATTGCTGGACGAGCGGCCAATGAAAAAGGTGTGCCTGTACTATTAGATCCTGTTGGTGTGGGAGCAACAACATTTCGGACAAGTGCAGCAAATCAACTATTACAGCAAGTCAATATATCAGTCGTAAGAGGAAATGCTGCGGAAATTGCGAACTTGATCGAAACGGATGGCTGGGAGTTAAAGGGTGTTGATGCGAAAGAGGCGAATGGTGACGTGTCAGCATTAGCAAAGCAAGCAGCGAAAGCACTTCATACGGTTGTCGTCATTACAGGAAAAGTAGATGTTGTATCGGATGGAGATGTGGTGATGTCCATTCATAATGGACATGAGTGGCTGACAAAGGTGACAGGAGCAGGCTGTTTACTCACATCTATCATGGGGGCATTTTGTGCAACAGGTGAACAGCCTTTTCATGCGGCGGCATCTGCTCTTTTATTTTATGGTGTCGCAGCAGAAAAAGCGGCTTTGCAAACCAAAGGAAATGGACCTGGGACGTTTCAAATGGAACTTTTAAATGAATTATCAAACACAAGTGCCACAGATGTGATCACTTTAGGGAAAATAGAGGGAGATGTATATGACAAAGGTTGACCAACAGCAACTCAAGGAGCAATTGTCTCTTTACTTTATTATGGGAACAGCGAATACGGATAGGCATCCGCTAGACGTCATCGAAGAAGCTATTAAAGGCGGGATTACGATGTTTCAATTTCGCGAAAAGGGAGAAGGAGCACTGCAAGGTGAAGCCAAGAAACGATTGGCTGAGCAAATACAAGTACTTTGTAAAGAAGCGCATGTCCCTTTTATCGTGAATGATGATGTTCAGCTCGCCATAGAGATTGATGCAGACGGTGTCCATGTGGGTCAGGAAGATGCAAATGCACAAGACGTACGACAGAAGATTGGGGAGAAAATTTTAGGTATCTCCACTCATCACATTGATGAAGTCAAGCAAGCAATTAAGGACGGGGCAGATTATGTTGGCATGGGACCGGTCTATCCAACAAAAACGAAAAAGGATACACGAAGTGTACAAGGGGTCTCTTTGATAAAAGAAGTACGTAGCCATGGTCTAAATATCCCGATTGTCGGAATTGGCGGCATCACATCTGATAATGCTGCACCCGTGATACAAGCAGGTGCAGATGGCATTAGTATCATTAGTGCCATTAGTCAAAGCAAGCAGCCAAGAAAAGCAGCAGAACAACTGAAATCACTTGTTGTATCAGAAAAAGCATCTCTCTAAGTCTTTGAGTCTTTGAAGGTATGGATCAACTCATCTATGCCTTTACTTGTTCGGGGATAAAAATGGACAGAGGGAGAAACGGTTGTGTACAATTTTATCATTAGGAAAATAAAGAAGAATGCATGATGGAAGTGCTTAGCACGTATTTTCGATACGATGAAGCGGGTAAAGGTCAGAAGCAAATGGATGAATTGCTTGAATTGTTTTCTGATAACGTCATGATTATGCTGAATGGCGCTCAAAAGCTTGTTCATGAAGACATTAAGCATATGTGGGGTCAATGGGGAAAAAGAGAAGATGGAAACGTTGAAACAAACGGGGCCGTTTGCGGGAAGCTGACGAACGGTCATTATATACAGTAGTAGGAATTGACATTGTTGCGCTAGACGAAACTGGAAAAAGCATTTACTTAGAAAATGTTCCACAACATCCAGCATTATTTCAGCGTTACTAAAAAGCCGGCTTGCAGAGCCGGCTTTTGCTTATGAATCAGTGCCCATGTGCATCCCTGTATGTGCCTTCACTTGAATTTCTGTAAAGGTTTCATAATCAGCTTTTTCAGAGGAGAAAATCGTTCCTAAATAAGCTGCAAGGAATCCAAGTGGAATGGAAATAATGCCAGGGTTAGACAGCGGGATGAGTGGTTCACCTGTAAAAATGGCTGCACCTGACGGATCCCAGACACTCGGGCTGAGCGAGACAATGAGGAGTGCGCTTAGAAGACCGGTTAAACTTCCTGCAATGGCTCCAGTTGAGTTGAATTTTTTCCAAAAGACGGTGAAGAGAATTAATGGTAAATTGGCACTTGCTGCAACTGCGAAGGCAAGTGACACAAGGAAAGCAACGTTTAAGGACTGGGCAAATAAAGCAAGAACGATTGATAGAATGGACACGCCAATTGAGGCAAAACGAGCTGCTCTTACCTGCTCTGGTTCGCTAGCTTTCCCTTTTCGAATGATCTGACTGTAGAAATCATGCGCAAATGCAGATGCGGCGGAGAGCACAAGCCCTGTCACAACAGCCAAAATGGTCGCAAATGCGATAGCGGAAACAAATGCAAATAAGAAATCTCCTCCAAGGGCTTGTGCAAGTAGCGGCGCTGCCATATTTCCTGCTGCATCGGCTGCTATGATCGCTTCTGTTCCAACAAATGCAGCTGCACCGAAGCCGAGGAAAACCGTCATTAAATAGAAAATCCCGATGATCCAAGTCGCAGAAAGAACAGATTTCCTTGCGGAGATGGCATCCTTTACGGTATAAAACCGGATCAAAATATGTGGTAAACCCGCAGTCCCAAGTACCAGTGCAAGGTTAAGAGAAAGGGTTTCTAATGGGACGTCATATTTATTACCCGGATGAAGGAAGGACTCGCCGAGCGGGGTCGCTGTTTTCATTTGCTCAAACATGTTCATAAAGTTAAAATCAAACTTTGCAAACACGAGCAGTGAAATGATTAAAGTACCAAGCATCAGGAGAACGGCTTTTGTGATCTGTACCCAGCTGGTGGCGATCATTCCCCCAAACACCACATAGATGGTCATCAATACACCCACAATCAAAACCGCAATCCAATAATCAATGCCAAGAAGCAGCTTGATTAATGCTCCTGCACCAACAAGCTGTGCAATCATATAAAAAGTAGAGACAGTGATCGTATTAAAGGCAGCGACTCCTCTAATTGCAGGTCGTTTAAATCGTGCAGCAATCATATCTGCCATCGTATATTTCCCGAGATTTCGAAGCGGTTCAGCTACAACATACAAAACGACAAGGTACGCTACGAGAAAGCCAATGCTATAGAAGAAACCATCAAACCCATTTAACGCAATCATCCCCGCTATCCCTAAAAATGAGGCAGCGGACATATAATCTCCAGCGATGGCAAGACCGTTTTGAAACCCTGTCAGCCCTCCACCTGCTGTATAAAAATCACTAGCACTGCTTGTTTTCTTCGCGGCAAAATACGTGATGACCAAAGTGAGTCCTACGATCGCTACAAATAAAATAAAAGCGGTCATGCTCATTCGTCATCACCTCGAGACTCAATTTTTAAAGCGCTTACATATTTGTCGAACTGAGCAGCTTTTTTCGCATAAAGTCCACATAAAACCCATGTCATGATGAATTGTGTGAGGGCGAATAACCAAGCCCATGAGATTGCACCAATTGCTGGTGTGTTCAAAAAGGTGAAGTAGGATGTAGCAACAGGAAGTGAAAAGTAAAAGAGAAAAAAGAAAATCGTCAACGGAACAATAAATCGGCGTTTTTCCTCAAGAAGTTTTCGGAAATCCTCTGAAGCGACAACCTTCCTATAATGAACTTTTTTGTCTGCCATTGTTTCCTCCTTTGTACGAAATAGGGACAAGGTACTCCAATGCATATGAGACAATCTAGTTGTTTATGACAGTATAACATAAAAAAGACACCCGAAAAGGGTGCTTTTTACTGATAATTTGCAAGAAATATTTGTCTAGCTTTCTCATATGCATCCGCATCAAAGTGATCTCCGCATTTGTGAATACACCAAGGTTCGTGCTGTCTAGCGATACCGACTTCATAACCATTTTTGATAAATTCACAAGACTGCGAGACATCATAAAAATGAAACCCGTCAAAGAGATCATCACGCCACTTTATATCATATTGCGTGGCCATCAGCAGACCGTCAATAGCCGCTGCTTTAATAAAGTCACGAGGCCCGGCTTGCTCATGGACTGTTTCAAATGAAAGCAATTGATATGTGTTGTGCCGATATTCAATCACCTTGCCTCTGCAACCTTTGCTCTCCCACCAAATCCCATTGTCAGGAATACTTTCTGCTCCAATCACCCCGAGCATTCCAAGTGACGGATTTTGTAAAAAAAGTGGGATGAGTTCAAGTAACATTTGTTGTTTGACAATCAATGTATCCTGATGAAGATAAATTTTAAATTGAGCGGGATGAGTCAATGCCTTATTATATCCGGAGGCCATACTCGATGCTTCTCTAATTGGAAAAACCTCAACGTGATAACCATGCGGAGCAGGGAGTAAGGCGAGCTGCCGGAAGCATGCTTGGAACATCGACTCATCGTTAACACATAGTACAAAAAGAATGGTCGGGTTATTCATTAAGCGGAACCGCCTCAACAACATATTGATAAGCTGTAGATGCCTCATGAAAATCGAAACGTATTCCGTGCTTCACAAGCAGATCGTGTAAATCATTGGTCACGTTCGCATAGGAAGGATGCTGTACACGAATGGTCTCCAGATCACGAATACGGTAACCTGCTGACTGAAAGAGTGCATGTATTTCGTGGAGGGTAAAGAAACGTAAGTGTGTTTGGTCCATCAGCCCTGCATCTGTATAAGACCACCTTCCAGCTAACAATTCTAAAACAGTTGAGATATGGCCGATATTTGGGATAGATGATAGGATGGTTCCCTCCTTTTTGAGGAAGGGTTTGACTTTTTTTAAGACAGCCCAAGGATCAAGTAAGTGTTCAAGTACGTCGCCGAAGATGATGCAGTCAAATTGTTCTTGACGATAAGGGAGGGTCATCTGTTCTATATTACCGCATAGAACATGATCTAACTCCAGTTCAGCCTGCTTTGCTGCATGTTCAAATGATTCGATTCCGCATATTGTCCGCCCCTCTTGTTTCAAGGCTTTTCCAAGCTGGCCTGTTCCGCATCCAATATCCAAAATAGATGTCCATTCATCACGAATACGATTGACGATAACAGGGTTCGCGCCGTGATAATATTGATCCTTTTTTTGGTGATAATACGAAAGGGAATCTGAACTCACGCTCTACCCCACCTTTCTTTTTTTCTCATCGCTTTCATGATTAATATATGGAAGGGAAGCTTGTTTTTATAACGAAGGTAGGCAGAATTTATTCAGTGCAGGCAAAAAGAGATCATATAAAGAACATGAAACGGACTGTCCTCCTAATATAGAAAGACAGAACCCCATTGCGAGGAAGGGATTGGTATGATGAGGTGTTCAACAATTGTAGCGTATCGTCATGAAAGGATTTTCCAAAGGTCTATTGACCGGTCAGAACTTTTCGCCAAAGCATTCTGAAAGACAAAGGATAACGGCGTTGATTTATGGTTTGTTTATCATCTTCTGATCACCGTTGGATGTTAAAAAAGCTTGTATTTCTTCGATGCCTAGTCCGATTTTTTTCGCTTCCTGAATCAAATAAACCCACTCTTCGTCAACTCTTCTTTTCACTTGCGTTTCCATAATATCCTCCAGTTCAATAAGACATATTCATCTGCAACCAATGACTTGAACAAACCGTCTAGTAACTGTACGTGTTTTGTGAAAGCTGCCGCAAAATAGATCCTTGTCGAAAAAAGATGACATTTAACCTATTTTGTAAAAAATATCACCTACCACACTCCTAAAAAAATGACTAAAAAATCCAAAAAATATTGATTTCTTACTTCTAATAATAAACAATTGTAAAGTCAGTTAAAAGATTATAAATTAAAATAATGACAAAGACCTAAATCATATGACTCGTATAAACCATTTAGGTTGAAATGTGCCATCTCTTTGAACGACTTTCATCTTTGCAGAATGTGAATATTGTTCATTTGGGAAGTTCTTGTCAAGATGGTATTCTAAAAGAACAGAAACCACCAAGAAGGAATGAAAAAAGACATGTATAGCCTTTTTCAAAAGTATCAAGAAGTCGTCATGTATCTTGTCATGGGTGTGTGTACAACCATTGTCAACATTGTCAGCTTCTATCTATTCGTTGAGATGTTTTCCATGGATTATAAAACGGCAACGGTTGTTTCATGGGTATTTGCTGTTCTCTTTGCCTATATCACCAATAAGAAGTATGTCTTCAAGCAAAAGGCACGTGACACAAAAAGCCTGATGCGTGAGCTTTCTTCATTTTTTAGTGTACGTCTCATGTCTCTAGGTGTTGATCTAGGGCTGATGATTTTATTTGTGAGCCAGATGGCATTAAATGAAACCGTCGCAAAAATTCTTGTTAACTTTGTGATTGTGGTGGTCAATTATGTCGCCAGTAAATGGTTCGTCTTCAAGAAAACAAAAGAAGATGCGATTTAACCACATGAAAAAGATAGGTGATCTGAAATGAGCAACAGGCCAGACGAATTATATGATGTCATATATCAACAAACAGAAAAGCAGCATGAACAAGTGCTGAAGCTAGTCAAAGAAATGACCGCACATCCAGAAGCGTTTACGGAACAAGAAAAAGAAAAGATCGATCGAATGGACATTGCGCTTCAAACGGCAACAGATATCCTAGAAAACTTAATGACACCTGATACGCAAATGACCATTGTTTTAAGACAAGGGAGAATCTGTGTCGACCTGACGAAAGCATAAAGAGCAGCCATTTGAAAAGCGGCTGCTCTTTATTATGCATCGCTTGTTTCCCGCAGTTGCTTTGGAGACATGCCAATTTTCTTGCGAAAGACTTTATTTAAGTAATTCGCATTTCGGTAGCCGCACTGTATGGCGATTTCTTCAATCGAGTATTTCGTTGTTTTCAGTAACGTTTCCGCCTTTTCTAATCGAATATTTGTTAAGTAGTGAATAGGTGTAAAGCCAGTTGCCTTTTTGAATTCCCTCGTAAAATGACTTTTGGATAAACGTGCCACAGCCGCCATATCGTCAGGGCCAATTTCTTCATGAAAATGATGGCTTGCAAATAAAGCTGCCTGTACGATTGGCTCAGGCCATTTCTCCATTTGTCCTTCAAGCTTTGGCAAATAAGAATAAAGTTCCATGACAAATTGATAAGCAAGGCTAGACCCCTCAAACGAATTGGTAATCCGTCTTTCACAGGCTTCATCATAAATCTTCTTCAGCAGGCGGATCGGTTTAGAATTTGGATGAAAACGTATGACCTGCTTTCCCTGTTCTATAAAATGATCAAAGCAAAGATCACAGGCTTCCCCGTAAAGCGTCAAATATAGGAATTCCCAATGCTCACTGTCTTCTGGGAAAAAGTATTGGTAGGCACTGGGGCTTTTCACAAGAAAGGCCTGTCCCGGCAATACTTTGTATCGTTTTTGCCCAATTTCAATCATGCCATGACCGGACAGTGTGAGCTGAAAGATGCATTTGCCTTGATCCTTCCGCTCTACGCCATTCCAGCTGTATAACGAAGATGATTGAACTTCCCAGCCGACAGACCAAATTTGCGCCGGCAATGTCACATCAGAATGGTGAAAACGAAATGCAAATGCTTCTTTCTTCAAATTGGAAATCCTCCTTCACAGCAAAAAACAACCTTTTTTGGTTTTGAATCATGGTACACCTCATATCACATCGTACCATCCACAGCAAAAAAAGGGTATTTTTAAACGGTTTTTTTACCATTGAACACCAGCCATTTAGACAACTAAAATAAGATTATCAGAACAGAAGAAAAGGGGAATGGATATGATCGATACCTTGCGAGCGGCATTTCATCAACAATTTGGGAATAGGGGGCCACTTCGTTATTTTTTCGCCCCAGGCAGGGTGAACTTGATTGGTGAACATACAGATTACAATGGGGGACATGTTTTCCCGTGTGCACTTACACTAGGTACTTATGCGGCATGTGCAAAACGGTCAGATGGTCTTGTCAGGATGTATTCCCTGAACTTTGAAGAAGAAGGTGTGAAAGAAGTGGACCTTTCTGAAATCGCTTACGAAGAGTCAGACGGCTGGGCGAACTATCCAAAAGGTGTATTCAGCAAGTTTGCAGAAGGAGGAATGAACGTGAAAGAAGGCTTTGATATTGTGTACTTCGGTAATATTCCAAATGGTGCAGGACTGTCTTCAAGTGCCTCCATTGAACTTGTCACAGCTGTATTGATTGATGAATGGTATTCATTTGGCGTATCAAACGTCGATCTTGCCCTTCTTGCGCAGCGTGCAGAAAATGAATTTATTGGCGTCAATTGCGGGATTATGGATCAATTTTCTATTAGTCTCGGAAAAGAAAATCACGCCATACTTCTTAAATGTGACACCCTTTCCTATGAGTACAGTCCATTTCGACAAGATGGTTTATCACTTGTCATCGCCAATACAAACAAAAAGCGGACACTGGCAGATTCCAAATACAATGAACGCCGAGCAGAGTGTCAGTCTGCCTTAGATGATCTCAGAAAAGAATTAGACATCGCGCATTTATGTGAGCTAACCGCTGATGAACTTCAGCAGCATGCCCATTTGATCCAAGATACAACGAATCTTAAACGTGCGAGACATGCGGTGACGGAAAATGAACGGACCTTGAAAGCTGTAAATTTTCTGAAAGATGATAAAATTGAGGAACTAGGCGCTCTGATGAAGGCATCTCACCTCTCTTTAAAAAATGATTATGAAGTAACTGGACTTGAATTAGATGCACTTGCAGAAGCAGCTTGGCGTCATCCTGGTACGATTGGTTCACGAATGACCGGTGCAGGCTTTGGCGGCTGTACAGTCAGTATTGTGAAAGATGAGTTGCTGGACTCATTTATAGAAGAAACAGGTGCGATTTATTATGAAAAAACGGGCATTCAAGCATCGTTTTACATAACTGGAATTGGAGACGGCGCAAGAGAAATAACATAAGGAGGAATGGTAATGACAATTTTAGTTTGTGGAGGAGCAGGTTTCATTGGCAGTCATGCGGTGGCAGCCCTTTTAGCCAAAGGAGAAAATGTGGTGATTGTCGATAATCTCCAGACAGGTCATAAAGAAGCTGTCCTCGAGGGAGCGGTATTAGAGCAAGGTGATTTAAGAGATACAGCCTTTTTAAGGAACGTCTTTGAGACACATTCAATTGAAGCAGTCATGCACTTTGCTGCCGATTCGCTAGTCGGTGAGAGTGTCACTGACCCGCTGAAGTATTATGACAACAATGTCGGCGGGGCCATTGCCTTACTTCAGGTGATGAACGAATTTGATGTGAAAAAGATTGTGTTTTCTTCAACAGCTGCTACATATGGTGAACCAAAGCGTGTGCCTATAGTGGAAACCGATGAGACGAATCCAACCAATCCTTACGGTGAAACCAAATTAGCGATTGAAAAAATGTTGAAATGGTCTGAGAAAGCATACGGCATTGAATATGTTGTGCTTCGCTACTTTAATGTGGCGGGTGCTCATACAGAAGGGCTTGTCGGTGAGGATCATCAGCCTGAGACGCATCTCATTCCCATTATCCTTCAAGTAGCTCTTGGGAAACGGGATCAAATCATGATTTACGGTGATGATTATGAAACAGATGATGGTACATGCATTAGAGATTATATTCATGTGATGGACTTAGTAGAGGCACATATCTTAGCAGTTGATCGTTTGCGGCAGGGAAAAGGGAGTGCAACTTATAACTTAGGAAATGGTACAGGTTTTTCCGTTAAGCAGGTTGTAGAAGCGGCAAGAGAGGTAACAGGTCATCCTATACCAGCACAGGTGGCAAAAAGACGAGCAGGAGATCCCGCAAAACTCATTGCTTCATCCGACAAGGCGCTCCAAGAACTAGGGTGGCAGCCTCAATACGCAGATCTTCATACAATCATTCAAAGTGCATGGGAATGGTTCCAGAAGCATCCGGAAGGCTACCAGAGTGAATAAAACCTAACCGGCAGGCATGAGAGGAGAAAGAGGGAATGGCAATTGATATTTTTGAAAAGCTTGAACAGTTAATTCGATACGGGATAGATACAGAGCTCATCACACCACTTGATACAGATTATGTGAGGAATCGACTGCTGGAGGTGCTTGGTCTTGATGACGCTGAGCCAAGAACGGTCTCAGGTGGTATCGAAATTGAAGAGATTTTGGCACCTATTTTAGATTGGGCAGTAGAAACAGGTCTTCTTCCTCAAGGAACAGATACGTATCGCGATTTACTTGATGCAAAAATCATGGGTTGTTTGGTGGCACCGCCAAGTGTGATTGAAGCCAAGTTTGAAGAGATACGTCTTCATGAAGGAGCAAAGGCAGCCACAAGCTGGTTCTATGAGATGCAAAAAAATGCACATTACATTCATACGGGCAGAATAGCCAAAAATGTTCAGTGGTTTACAACAACAGACGATGGTGTGCTGGAAATCACAATTAATCTATCTAAACCGGAAAAAGATCCAAAGGCAATTGCTGAAGCCAAGAAGCTCAGTCAAAAGCAATACCCTCTTTGTCTTCTCTGTAAAGAAAACGTTGGATTTCAAGGGCGAATCAATCATCCAGCTAGACAGAATCACCGTATTATTCCTGTTACGTTAAGAGAAGAAGCGTGGTATCTGCAATTTTCACCTTATGTGTATTACAACGAACATTGTATTGTGTTCAAAGGCGAACATGAGCCGATGAAGCTTACAAAAAAAACATTTGAACGCTTGCTTTCCTTTATATCAATCTACCCCCATTATTTCATTGGATCGAACGCTGATCTCCCGATTGTCGGAGGCAGTATATTAAGTCATGATCATTTTCAAGGCGGTGCTCATGAATTTCCGATGGCGAAAGCAAAAATGGAGGATATCTTTTCTCTTAAGGCGTTCCCAGAAGTGAAGGCTGGGATTGTGAAATGGCCAATGTCAGTCATTCGATTGCAAAGTAACATTCAGCAAGCTCTTGCAGACGCCGCTGGTTACATTCTAAAAAAATGGAAAACGTATTCAGACCAAGAAGTCAATCTGATTTCTCATACGGGAGATACCTCGCACAATACCATCACACCTATAGCACGCCGCCAAGGTGAAGCTTATGAATTAGACCTTGTGCTGCGCAATAATCGTACAGATGAACAACATCCGTATGGTATCTTTCATCCGCACGAAGAAGTACATCATATTAAAAAAGAGAATATCGGATTAATTGAAGTCATGGGTTTGGCCGTTCTTCCTGGAAGATTAGCAGATGAATTGAGCCAATTAAAAGAAGCGCTATTATCCAAGCAGCCTCTTGAAGAAATCAAAGTCCGCCCTGCCATCATGAAGCACGAAAGGTGGGCAAAGCGCATGCTCGAAGAGAAAACCTTCACAAAAGACAATGTAGAAACTATTTTACAAGAGGAGATCGGACACATCTTCTCTCGCATTCTCGCACAAGCTGGTGTGTTTAAAAGAACAGAGCAAGGGAAAACAGCTTTTAAACGTTTCATTCATACATTAAACACAGGCGGGTGATGAAATGATAGAACAAGTGAGAAATCTTATGAAAGAAAAACAGCTCGACGGTGTCCTTGTGCAAAAACGAAATAATTTCTCTTGGCTGACAGGAGGAAGAAGGAATCACATTGTTTTAAACACGCCAGAAGGTGTCTGCAAGCTGCTTGTGTTGAAAGATGACATTGTATTGTTTGTGAATCAAATGGAAGAAAAACGAATCATTGAAGAAGAAATGGCGTATGTCGATCACCCATTTCAAGTGGTGACGATGGATTGGTATGAAGAGGATGACACTTACGTTCATACATTCACGAAAGACAAACGAATTGGGGCAGATACACAGATGGAAGGGTTTGAATGGATTGAGGCAGAATTGTCTCACATTCGATCTATTCTCTCCCAATCACAGCTCAATCAATATGAGAGTCTTTGTCATCAGGCGGCGGTTATAGTAGAAACGGTTTGCAAAGAAATCGTTCCGGGTCAAACGGAGCACGAGATTGCTTCACTTGTGGCGCAAAAAGCAATTGCTCAGGGGATGACCATTGAGGTGCTGCTTGTCGCAACAGATGACCGCATTTATCAATACCGTCACCCCATTCCAACAGAGAAAGCCTTGCAAAAGCATGCGCTCGTTGTTCTTTGTGCTGAACGGCATGGACTCGTCGCCAACGTCACAAGGTCAGTTTACTTTGGGCGTCTCCCGAATGACCTTGAAGAAAACAAAGAACGGCTTGCGCGGATTGATACGGTCATGAATGCGGCAACACGTCCAGGAAGAACCATTGGAGATGTGCTCAAAGCAGGAATTGCCCAATATGAAAAAGAGGGTTTCCCTGACAGTTGGAAAAAACTTCACCAAGGCGGAAAGACGGGTTTTGTGTCCAGAGAGATCATTGCAGTGCCCTCATCAGAGGAGGAAATCCAGCTTCATCAGGTGTTCACATGGAATCCATCATTGCCTGGTTTAAAATCAGAGGATACAATAGTTGTAGAGAAAGAGGGAAATCGATGTTTAACTTATACCGGTAAATGGCCGTATATTGAAATCGAACATGAAGGTCACGTCTACAGACGGCCTGACATCTTGGTAAGACATGGATAAAACTGATCAGCCGGCGATAAGCTGGTTTTTTGATGAAATTCTGTAGTGATTCCACTCATTTATCACGATTACCAATTCTTACAACGCATAGGTCAGTGATCGAAGCTTTCTTTTCTCGTTAACTTGCGTTAAAATAAGTAAGGTTTTTGTTAAATACGGGATACCTATTTGGAAATTGTTTACCTAGATAAAATTTCATAAAGTTAAATTGAAATTTGACCAAACTTTTTTATTGTGGTAAACCTAAATTTGACAAAGTTCTTTCTTGTATGTCCTTTGCCTTCAACTCTCAACTTTTCAAATTCCTAGAAATTTATTGTTTATACAATAATATAAATTTATGTCGAAATTATGACACTTTAATAGAAATCTGTTAAAAAATAAATGAACTTTTTAAAAAAGGGAAGCTAACTTCTACAGATTTTGATAGCATTACAAAGGGAAGAAAAGTTTTCGAAGGCAGATGGCTTTTCACAATGATTCAGCAATTTATACATTATATAAGGAAGGATGGTGATCTTCTTGTTCAGAGCCATTAAACCTATGCTTTTATTCGCGATGCTCGTGAGTGTTTTTATATTAGGAGGTTGTAGCAATATTGCTGTTTTAGATCCTAAAGGACCAGTCGCAGCACAACAAAAAGACTTGATTCTCTTATCAATTGGATTCATGCTCTTTATCGTTGGTGCGGTATTTGTTCTATTTACCATCATCTTAGTTAAATACCGTGAGCGGAAGGACGTTGGAAACGCCTCTTATAACCCAGAACTACACGGGAATACGCTTCTAGAAGTTGTCTGGACAGTGATCCCAATATTAATCGTTGCTGCCCTTTCGATTCCAACTGTGAAAACAATTTATTCTTTGGAAGAGGCACCACAAGCAACAAGTCACAAAGATCCGCTTGTCATCTACGCAACAGCTGTCGATTGGAAATGGATCTTTAGTTATCCAGAGGAAAATATTGAAACAGTGAACTACTTAAACATTCCAAAGGATCAGCCGATTTTATTCAAAATTACTTCCGCTGATACAATGGCATCACTTTGGATTCCTCAGCTAGGTGGAGAAAAGTATGCAATGGCTGGAATGGAAATGGAACAGTACCTTCAAGCTGATGAAGTAGGCACATATGAAGGAAGAAACGCAAACTTCACAGGTGAGGGTTTTGCTCAGCAAAAATTCAAAGTCAATGCAATGACGCAGTCTGACTATGATCAATGGGTAAACAAAACGAAAAAAGAAGCACCGAAGTTAACGAAAAAAACGTATGACTACTTGATGCTTCCTGACGCTGCAGATGTGCAGACATTCTCATCAACACATTTATCCTTTGCGAAGCATGGAGAGGATTCTGAATACGCACTTCAAGCTCGCAAACGTTTAGGTTATGAAGCAGTTTCTCCGCATTCAAAAACAGATCCTTTCGAGAATGTGAAGAACTATAAAAGAAAACTAGAAAGTGAATAAACTGACTAAGGAAAGGAGGAGGCCGTTATGCATTTAAAATGGGATGAGTTTTTTGTAACTGGAGACCCATTAATTCTTGGTGCGCAAATTTCTATCGCTCTGACTTCCATTGCCATCATTTTTGTCTTAACATACTTTAAAAAATGGAAATGGCTCTGGAAAGAATGGCTTACATCAGTTGATCATAAAAAGCTAGGGATCATGTATATCCTTGCTGCTGTGATTATGTTCTTCCGCGGTGGAGTAGACGGACTGATGATGCGCGCACAGCTGGCGCTTCCTAATAATACGTTTTTAAATTCAAACCACTATAATGAAATTTTTACAACACATGGTACGATCATGATTCTCTTCATGGCGATGCCATTTTTAATCGGTTTAATCAACGTTGTTGTACCTCTTCAAATTGGTGCACGTGACGTTGCATTCCCGTATTTGAACAACTTGAGCTTCTGGACATTCATGGTCGGAGCTATGCTGTTCAACATTTCCTTCGTCATTGGAGGATCACCAAATGCAGGATGGACGAGTTACATGCCGCTCGCTGGAAATGACTTCTCGCCAGGACCTGGACAGAACTATTACTTGCTCGGGCTCCAAATAGCAGGTATTGGTACACTGATGACAGGTATTAACTTCATGGTGACCATCTTGAAAATGCGTACAAAAGGTATGACGCTTATGCGTATGCCGATGTTTACATGGACAACATTGATTACTTCTGTGATCATTGTTTTCGCATTCCCTGTATTAACTGTTGCTTTAGCACTTATGACATTTGATCGTTTATTCGGGACGGCATTCTTTACACTCGAAGCAGGCGGTATGCCTATGCTTTGGGCCAACCTTTTCTGGATTTGGGGACATCCTGAGGTATATATCGTCATCCTGCCGGCTTTCGGTATTTTCTCAGAAATCTTTGCGACGTTCTCGAGAAAGCAGTTGTTTGGTTACAAAGCGATGGTTGTATCAATTGTGGCAATCTCTGTTCTTAGTTTCATTGTGTGGGTTCACCACTTCTTCACGATGGGGAACAGTGCAGCGGTTAACTCATTCTTCTCGATTACAACAATGGCAATTTCTGTACCAACAGGTGTAAAAATCTTTAACTGGCTCTTTACAATGTATCGTGGACGTATCAGCTTTACATCACCAATGCTTTGGGCACTTGGTTTCATCCCGAACTTCGTTATCGGTGGTGTCACTGGGGTTATGCTTGCGATGGCAGCTGCGGATTACCAGTACCATAACACGTACTTCCTTGTATCCCACTTCCACTATGTATTAATCGCAGGTACAGTATTTGCATGTTTTGCTGGTCTTGTTTTCTGGTATCCAAAAATGTTTGGCTACAAGTTAAACGAAAGAATCGGCAAATGGTTCTTCTGGGTATTCATGATCGGATTTAATATCTGTTTCTTCCCGCAGTACTTCTTAGGACTGCAAGGTATGCCTAGACGTATTTATACGTATGGACCAGAGGATGGCTGGACTGCACTAAACTTTATTTCAACAATTGGTGCATTCATGATGGGTGTTGGATTTATCATCCTTTGCTATAACATTTACTATAGCTGGAGACACTCAAAACGTGAAGTGTCTGGAGATAGCTGGGGAGTTGGACGTACACTTGAGTGGGCGACATCTTCTACGATTCCGCCACATTATAACTTTGCAGCACTTCCAGAAGTGACAGCACCAGATGCATTTCATGTTTGGAAGCAAAACAATGTGGACGTTCACCCAGAAAAAGAATTTAAGAAAATTCATATGCCGCACAATTCAGGCAGACCACTGATTATGTCCGCATTCTTCGGACTTGGTGCATTCGGTCTTGTGTTCGAATGGTACTGGATTGGCGTAATCGGCTTAATCGGTGTATTTGCAACAATGATTTTACGTTCATTCGAATATGATGATGGCTACTATATTCCTGTTGAAAAAGTCATTGAAACAGAGAAAAAGAATAAGGAGGCGCAGAAGTAATGGGACATAATGATAGCAGTTACGCAAATGCCCCGCTTGAATATCAGTCTGAAACTGGACGGTTAAACATCCTTGGTTTCTGGATATTCCTTGGTGCGGAGATCGTGTTGTTCTCAACACTTTTTGCGACCTACTTTGTTCTTCATGGCAGAACAGCTGGTGGCGTGTTACCAGCTGAACTATTTGATATGAAGCTTGTATTAATCATGACATTTCTGCTATTGGTTAGTTCATTTACTTGTGGGATCGCCGTTCATGAGATGCGTCGTGGAAGTACAAAAGGGGTCGTCATTTGGACAATTCTGACGTTACTTTTAGGTGCAGGCTTCGTTGGCTTTGAGATTTTCGAGTTCTTCCATTATGTACATGAGGGTGCCTCTATCCATACAAGTGCGTACTGGTCTGCCTTCTTTGTACTTTTAGGAACTCACGGATTACACGTATCAATCGGTATTTTCTGGATTTCTGGTATTTTGTTCCAAATTAAAAAGCGTGGATTAACTCCACAAACAGCAGCGAAGATCTTTATTTCAAGTTTATACTGGCATTTCCTTGATGTTGTATGGATTTTCATCTTCACAGCTGTTTACTTGATTGGATTAGGGGGGCTTTTGTGATATGGCAGGAAAAACACATTCCTCATCAGAGCACGAACACTTCCCTTGGAAACATGTAGTCGGCTTCATCTTGTCCATTGTGCTGACAATCTTAGCATTTTGGATTGCTATTGGAGCTGAACTTGGCAGTGCCGCAAAACTTTGGATAATCTTTGGTTTTGCATTTATTCAAGCATTCTTGCAGCTTTTCATGTTCATGCATATGACAGAAAGCGAAAATGGAACTGTTCAAGTCGGAAATACATTGTTTGGTCTATTCTGTGCGATTATTTTCGTTATCGGATCTGTTTGGATTTTTGCGGCTCACTACAGCCACGGAGAGAACAGCAAAGACGGATATTCACCGTCTGCACCAAAGCAGTCTGAGCATTCAGGTCATTAATAAAAAACCACTCATCCTTGTAGATGAGTGGTTTTTATGATGGTATTGGTAACGCTTCCAATTGGTGGTGTTATGTCTATCTGCTGCTGAATCTTTTGCGAATGAACGGAAGACCATAGATGAGGAATGCAGCTATGTGAGCCAAGATGACATTTATCGCAAAGAATGCAATCATGAAGGTATGTCCTGCTGGAGATAAACTACTTGTCATGTAAAGTCCGAAGAAGACCCACATAATCATGATCGGTGGAATAGAAGCAATTGCAATTTTTCTGTTTTCTAGCCATAAAAACAGGGGTGTAGCCGATGCAATACATAGGTACGCAAAGAACATATCCATCGTATCCAACTCCTTTGTCAGTTGATGTTCAATTCAAATGAGAGGTCAGGATTCAATTGTGTCTGTTTTTAGGAGATATTGTGAACATTTTGTTACAAGTATTATACCACAATTGACATTGAAGTAAACTCAATAATTGGAAAATGGGTCTTATTCCATAGTAGATGTGTCTTTTATCATCAGATATCAATCCCATACGCTACCTTTGTGTTTGCCCGATTTTTCTCCACATAGATAATTGAATTTTCCCCTTAAAATCTGTAAAATGATCTTTTTAAAGGACTGAGGATCGTATCAAATAAATGAGGTAGAAGGAATTTATTCCTATTGTTAGAAGGAAAAGTCTTTCATTTTTGAAAAATGAATGGAACTTTTGGGGCTTATCCTCCGTCATATTTAAAGTGAGTTGCTTTTGTGAAAATTTAAATTTAATATAAATAAGGGCTTTTATGTTTTGTAATAAGGGTGGTTAGTTCATGAACAAGCAGAATACATCTCCTTACTATCAGGGAGATTTGATTTTTATATTTTTAGCGTTCTTTGCCATTAGTGTGATTGCCATTTATGCTGCTGGTCAGTTCGGACAGTATGGAACTAATGCTTGGACCAGACAGATTATTTACTACATGGTTGGTGTCATTTGTATTATTGCCATTAATTATTTTGATCTTGAACAATTAGAAAAGCTGAGCTTATATATTTTTATTGGTGGGATTCTGCTGCTGATCCTCCTTAAAATTAGTCCTGCGCAAATCGCTGGTCATGACTTTGCACCAATTAAAAACGGTGCAAAAAGCTGGTTTGTTTTACCAGGTGTTGGGACGTTTCAGCCTTCAGAGTTTATGAAAATTGGTTTAATCATGATGCTAGCATCTGTCATAGGAAAGTCGACGCCTAGAGGTAAGCGAACATTAGAAGATGATATTTTTCTTCTGTTAAAAATCGCTGGGGTATCTGTTGTTCCAGTTGGACTCATCTTCATGCAGGATGCAGGTACGGCAGCCGTCTGTATGTTTATCGTTATCGTGATGGTGTTTTTATCAGGTGTCAATTGGAAGCTTATTTCTCTGATTGGATCTGTCGTTGTGCTATTAGTCGCTGCAGTGTTAGCTGTGATCATTTTATTCCCTGATTTTGCGCAAAAAATAGGGATTCAACAGTACCAAATAAACCGGATTACTGCTTGGATACCGGACGATTCCAGCTCTGCCAACCAAGCGCAGACACAGGATGCCTCTGGGTCTGATAAATATCAAGTGGATCAAGCGATTATGGCCATTGGTTCTGGTCAAATCTTCGGTAATGGGATTAAAAATTTAAAAGTATATGTGCCCGAAGCCCAAACTGATATGATTTTTTCTATTATAGGAGAAGCCTTTGGTTTTGTAGGCTGTGCGTTTGTCGTAATTATGTTCTTCTTCCTTATATACCGGCTTGTCGTGCTGATTGACCGTATCCATCCCTACAGCCGATTTGCGTCATTTTTCTGTGTAGGATATACGGCGCTGATTGTGATTCATACGTTCCAGAATATTGGTATGAACATAGGTGTCATGCCTGTTACAGGCATTCCGCTTCTATTCATCAGCTTCGGAGGAAGTTCTGTTTTATCTGTATTAATTGGATTCGGCATCGTATATAACGCAAGTGTTCAATTAACAAAGTATCAAAGTTATTTATTTAAATAAAACAGGGAAAGGGCAGTCTATTCATAGGCTGTCCTTTTTAATGGAATGCGAGTTCTCATTTTTGAAAAACGATACACATTTGTCTTATGATAGAAGGAGTGAAGGAGGTCTACAAATTGAATAAAACGATAGAAACGATATTAAACCACCGTTCGATACGTTCTTTTACAGATGAACGTCTGACAAAGGAAGAGGTGCTGACGCTTGTCAAAAGTGCACAGGCTGCCTCGACATCGAGCAATGTGCAGGCGTATAGCATCATTGGCGTAACAGATCAGGATAAGAAGGCCAAGTTGGCTGAACTGGCTGGCCATCAGCCATACGTTGAGAATAATGGGCATTTGTTCGTTTTCTGTGCAGACTTGAAACGTCATGAGTACATTGCCCAAAAGGCAGGAAAGATTCATCAGGAGGCGCTTGAGAATACCGAAGCGTTTTTAATTAGTGTGATTGATGCGGCGTTAGCTGCGCAAAATGTCAGTGTAGCAGCGGAATCTATGGGGCTTGGCATCTGCTATATCGGCGGCTTGCGTAATCAGCTTGTAGAAGTCTCTGACCTACTTGAAACACCTTCTTATGTCTTGCCGTTATTTGGTCTAGTTGTAGGACATCCAGCCAATCAGTCGTCACAGAAGGAACGGTTACCGATTGAACTGATCTATCATGAAAATACGTATCAACAAGACGAAGCACATCTGGATCGCTATTTACAGGAATACGACGAACGAATGTCGAGATATTACGAAAAACGGACGAATGGCGAAAGAAAAGATACTTGGTCTGAGCAGATGATTCGAAGTTTTAGCCAACCAAAAAGAGCCTATCTTGATGATTTTGTAAAAGAGAAAGGCTTTAATCGAAAATAAATGTGACATCCCCCTTTCATCAAGCATTTGATGAATAAACGTATGTATTTAGCGCCTGCGCAGCCAATAAAAAGGTGTGAGCATCACCATGCTGAAAATAAAGAGGATGGTGACTAGCAAGCTTAATGGGTATATACATGTAATATGAATGGTCAGCTCACATGCTTGATGAAAAGGACGAGGCTGTTTTTCTTGCAAAAAAATGAGAAAATAAAGCAATGTCAACATAAGAAAAAAAGAAGTAAAAAAAGAAGCGATCCATAACAATATCAACATATGTGTACATTTCCTCCATACTGATAGAAAAGCCTTGATGAGCTAACACGCTCACACAAGGCTTTTTATGTGATTCTTGTTTATTCAGGGTAAAATTTCAAATGGTTCTTTCGTTTGAACTGTATCTGATTTTCCTTTCAGGCTGGCGTAGGCAAGTAATGTATATGCGCCAGCTTCTAGCTTTTGTCCTTGATTGATTGTGCCATTCCATTTAAAGCGCTGTTCACCTTTTTCGATGTTTCGATAAACACCAGCTTCTCCTAAAAACTCACCATCTGTAGAGTAGACGAGGAAAGCAAGGTTTTCAGCACCGCCAGGAAGATAGCTGTTAATGACAAAGCTTCCAGCACGATTGTCTGGCTCGACTGAAACAGAGGTTACACGCGGATAATCAGGTTCTTTGACAATCAATAACGTTGGGATTTCTGTGACCTTTCTACCGTTTTCGCGAATGGTGATACTGCCTTGGTAGGTTCCCTTCTTTATTGTTGCATAATTGACTTGTACAGAAGAATGGAATGTTCCAGTTGAGTTCCCTTTTACTGTGATTTTTTTCGTTCCGTTTGTACGAATTCCTTTACTGTCAAACTTGGCATCAATGGTATAGGTTTTCGGCGCTTTTGAAAGGTTTTCCACTTTGAATTTCTTTGACTTGGTCTGAATACCCTTTTCTTTTAAGAAAGTGCCGTAAGAGTAACTTGCGTCAGAAACGATCGATGAGGCTTGGAGTGATTCGATGATTCGAACACTGCCTGTTCCCTGTGTGTTGTGAGAGAATGGATTTCCATCTGCGTCAAACAGCTTTTCAGCCGTATTCATGAGAACCGCTTTGATTTGTTTTGTGGAATACGATGGTTTTGCTTGTTTGATGATCGCTGCTGCTCCGGCTACATGCGGTGATGCCATGCTTGTCCCTTGTTTAGAACCATATCCGTAAGGGTTAGATGAATTGTGAGTTGGGATCGTACTGACAATGCTAACGCCAGGTGCTGATAGATCTGGCTTCACCATCCACGTATCCACAACAGGTCCGCGAGATGAGAAGTCTGCTACTTGCTCACTCAGTTCTTTGACAAATTGAATGGAGAACGTTGTGGTGTTTTGCCCATCCTCAATAGCTTTCACAAGAGCTGTCCCCTCAGCTTTTGAGAGCTTAATGGTCGGTAGTGCAAGACCCGGCACATCAACTGAAATTTCCCCGTCGGTATTGTTATACATGACAACCCCGATTGCGCCAGCCGCTTTTGCGTGATCAACTTTATCCACAAAGGCGATTGCCCCACGCTCTATAACAGCCACTTTCCCTTTGACGTCAATGTGTTCGAATGCTTTTTCATCACCGATACCGGCATTGACGAGCGTGACTTGTTTTTGGTCAAGTGCTATTAAATCACTTTCTTGATAGTAGCCCATTATTTTTGCGGAAGAATAATTCGGGAATTTCACATTGTATAGATTGTAAGGAAGCTGAGTTGCTCCAACAGAAATAGCTTTTCTTGATGTACCAGGCGAACCAACTGTCCAGCTGTTAGGACCGTTGTTTCCATTTGATGTGACGGCAACAACGCCTTCAGACATTGCCCAATCGAGTGCGGTGCTTGTAGCATAATCAGGGTTATTGACACTGTTTCCAAGAGAGAGGTTCATGACATCTGCCCCATCAGTGACAGCACGGTCGATACCAGCAAGGACATTCTCAGTTGTACCAGAACCACCTGGTCCGAGTACACGGTATGCAAGGAGGGTAGCATCTTTTGCGACACCTTTCAATTGCCCATTAGCGGCAATGGTTCCTGCGACGTGAGTGCCGTGATCTGTTGATTCGCCTCTAGGGTCTCCTTTCGGTGTCTCTTGCGGTGAATAATCATGATCTACAAAATCATAGCCTTTGTATAAACCAAAGTTTCCTTTTAAATCAGGATGGGTATAGTCTACTCCTGTATCAATGACAGCGACTTTGACCCCTTTTCCTGAATAGCCGGCATCCCATGCTTTAGGAGCACCGATGTATGGAGCGCTTTTATCCATAAGTGGAGATACATCCTCATTTGGGAGCTGAATGCTTTCCTTTTTGACTTCATCTGTCTTATATGTAACATCCGGATAAACAGCTTTTACGCCTTCAACTGCAAGCAACTTCGGGATTTCATTTGCAGGGAGTTTCATAGAGAAGCCAGAGAAGACTTTTTCATATTCTTGGTGAACGCTGGCTTTATTAAGTATTTTTAGTGCGTTCTTCTTTACTTTTGTTCGAGATTTTTTGAGGGAGGCTTTCGTTTGTGCTTCGCCTTTTTGCTTGGCTTCAACTAAGGACTTTTCCTTTAATTCAACAATGACAGTGGTATATTTTTTTGAGTTGACATTGATTTCGCCGAAGATTTCCGCCTTCTCTAATTCCACCTTTTTATTAGATGGAGCGGCGATAGCCTGTTGACCTGCAAAGAATGTGGATAAAATAAAAATGGTGGAGAACAATAGAACAGAAGAACGAGAGATTCCTTTTTTCAATTCATTTTCCCCTTTCTAATTGTGGATTTAGGGAGATAGCCTTTCTTTTTTGTGGATAAATAGGAAAGATTCACTGCCCATCATTAAGTATTCAATAAGATGAAAACAATTCCTTTACTAAAATGGTCTTATTTTACATAGTCGCAAAGAATTATTTTGTTTATAAGCTCTTACTTATGCACAGCTAGTTGTTAATAACTCAATCATTTGAATATATATATGGAAAATAAAAATGATATAGATACAAAATCTAGTGAAGGTATGTTGATATGTGGATAAACTCTGTTGATAAGATGTGCTTATCTTTGGGATAGTATGTGAATAATATTTACATAGAAAAAATCATCGAACATGATGAACTTCTGCACTTTTCAACAAAACTTCTGAAAACTAGTTGGTTTTTTCACCCAGATTGTGACAAACATTTCGTTTTTCTCGGGATATGATAGGAGCAGTTGTTTTGCTAGAGCTGCTAGATTCTAAGAAATGTGGAGGGATGTTCTGTTGAGAAAGCTGAAGAACTGGTTGAGTGTATGGTTTGGGTTGATGATGCATGTGCTTGTGAATCCTGGTTTGATGGTGAACAAGCAGGGCTTTGCATTTTTCGTGGCGGATGCTAAGTCCTCTAAAGTGGTGAATGAGGTACAACAAGAGAAGATGGCAGAAGAAAAGATGGAGATGCGCAGGACCTATATGCTGCTTGGTAAAGGGTTGATGCTGCTGCATGAAAAGACCACAAAAGAGGCGCGTGCTGGTCCGGTCTTACCTTTACAGAAGAGGTGAAACAGGGTAAAATCCCACATAAGAAACGTTGTCTAGTGGGAGAGGATACCCCTTGAAGATATATAAAATATTGAATAACAATGCAGTGATCGTAAAGGAGGGTGATCAGGAGAAGATTGTGATGGGACCTGGAATTGCTTTTCAGAAGGGGAAAAATGACGTCATTCCCGTTCAAAAAATAGAGAAAATATTTGTTGTGCGTGAGGAAAATGAGAAATTCAAGCAAATTCTTTCCACTTTGCCAGAAGCGCATATTGAAGTGGCGGAACATATTATTAGCTATGCGGAGGGTAAACTGATGATGCCTCTCAGTGATCATATTCATATATCACTGACAGACCATTTATCCTTTGCGATTGAACGCGTTCAAAAGGGCATAGTGTTATATAATAAATTGCTTGGTGAGATTAAAGTCTTGTATAAGCAGGAATATGAAATTGGAAAGTATGCCATTTGGTATGTACAAGAACGGCTTGGGGTTAAACTGCCTGATGATGAGGCAGGGTATGTGGCACTTCATATTCATACGGCCAAAATGAATACGGAGTCCATGAAGAAGACGGTCAAATACACAACGATGATCAAAGAAATGATCGAGTATATCGAAACATATTTTGGGCATTCGATTGATGAAGATAGCATTTCTTATCAGCGGCTTGTGACACATTTGAGGTATGCACTAGGCAGATTGGAATCAAATGAGGCATTTCAAATCATGGATGATGACATGCTGATTTTTATCCAAACAAAGTATGATACGGCATACCGGTGTGCGCTAAAACTAGCTGACTTTTTAAAAAATGAATATGGACTTCAACTCCCAGAATCGGAGATCGGCTATATCACGCTGCATGTCCAGCGTCTGCAAGATGCCGAATTGGTTTAGTGGTTGTGCCTGCATGCAGGCATTTTTTTATGCACACTACTTTTCATAGTGTATATGGGTCAATCGATTCGAAAAAATTGGTTGACTTAGGTTATCCTCTTATACTATGATGAAAGCGTAATCAAAAGTTGATATCGTGGGATTGTGACTGTCAGGCAGGCAAGACCTAAAATTTGCGTAACGATAGGACGCGTATGTCCATTGATCGTTGGTGAATTTTAGGTCTTTTTTGCTTTTAAAAAAGGAGGAGACAACATGAATTATCAAAAAACAGCTCAAGAATTAACAAAATTATTAGGTGGCAAGGAAAATGTGATCAGTGCTACGCATTGTGCAACAAGGCTCAGATTGGTGATAAAAGATGAGGATCACATTGATAAAGATGCCATTGAAGAACTAGAAGGTGTGAAAGGGGCATTCTCAAGCTCGGGTCAATTTCAAGTGATCTTTGGTACAGGATCTGTGAACAAAGTATATGAGCAATTTGCACGTGAGGCTGGGCTTGAGACAGACGACAAGAAACAAAAGCCTGTCAGCCATGATGATGCTGTGAAACAAAAAATGAATCCACTCGCACGTTTTGCCAAGATGTTATCCAATATTTTCGTGCCGATTATTCCGGCCATTGTTGCAAGTGGTTTATTAATGGGTCTTTTAGGAATGATGAAGGCATTTAAATGGGCAGACCCAAGCTCAGCTATCTTTCAAATGCTTGATATGTTTTCAAGTGCTGCCTTTATCATTTTACCGATTTTAATAGGTGTCAGTGCAGCGAAAGAATTTGGCGGTAATCCATACTTAGGAGCCGTCATTGGTGGAATTATGATTCACCCTAATCTACTCAATCCATGGGGACTGACAGAAGCGAAACCAGAGTATATGCATTTATTCAATTTCGATATTGCCCTTCTTGGTTACCAAGGAACCGTCATTCCAGTCCTATTGACTGTGTATATCATGTGTCTGATTGAAAAGAACTTAAGAAAGATTGTTCCAAACAGCATTGATTTACTTGTGACCCCGTTTGTGACGGTGATTGTCACTGGGTTTGTGACGTTTATTGCGGTTGGGCCACTTGGCAGAATGCTCGGTACAGGCATTTCTCATGCACTGACATATGTATATGACCATGCAGGGTTTTTGGCGGGATTGATTTTTGGAGGCGCCTACTCTTTAATTGTGCTGACAGGGGTTCACCATAGTTTTCATGCGATTGAGGCAGGCCTTCTTAACGATATTGGACGTAATTATTTGCTTCCAATTTGGGCAATGTCCAATGTAGCGCAAGGTGGTGCTGGATTGGCTGTCTTTTTCTTAGCAAAGCGTGCGAAAACAAAGGAGATTGCGCTCCCTGCTGCATTTTCTGCTTTCTTAGGTATTACAGAGCCGGTGATATTCGGTGTAAATCTTCGCTATCGTAAGCCGTTTATAGCCGCAATGATAGGGGGAGCATTAGGAGGTGCATTCGTTGTCTTCACAAAGGTGGCAGCCAATGCTTATGGATTAACTGGCATTCCGATGATTGCGATTGCAGCCCCATTTGGATTGCAAAATGTGGTGAATTATGTTGTTGGTATGTTAATAGCTGTTACTGTTTCATTTATTCTCACTATCATCTTTCAAGTAAAAGAAGTTGAAAAATAATCTAGGAGTGGTCACAGTGATGACAACAACTGACGCAGCACTTCGTCAAAAAGTAGCAGAACGTATTCGAAACTATGAGCATTTGGTGAAAAAAGATGTGTATCGCCAGCATTTTCATTTAATGCCACCTGTAGGTCTTTTAAATGACCCAAATGGATTAATTGAGTGGAATGGTGTGTACCATGTGTTTTATCAGTGGCAGCCCTTTAAAACAGGACACGGTGCAAAATTCTGGGGTCACTACACCTCTACGGATCTCGTGAATTGGCAACACGAAGAGATCGCCCTCACACCAAGTGATTGGTTTGATCGAAATGGCTGTTATTCAGGTAGTGCAGTTATCGACGATGGAAAAATGTATCTGCTTTATACGGGAAACGTTCGAGATGAGCAAGGTAATCGGGAAACGTATCAATGTTTAGCTGTTTCAGAAGATGGTATCCATTTTCAGAAAAAGGGTGTTGTTGCGACATTACCAGAAGGATTTACAGCCCACTTCCGTGATCCGAAGGTATGGAAGCGGAACGGTCAATGGTATATGGTGCTTGGTGCACAAAGTCAGGATCTGAAAGGGCATCTTGTTTTGTTCACCGCTGACAAGTTAGACAATTGGACGTTTCAAGGAATTGCGGCTGGCAATGGAAAAAATGGTCTAGAAGATTTCGGATATATGTGGGAGTGTCCAGACCTGTTTGAATTAGATAGTCGAGATATATTGATTGTTTCGCCTCAAGGATTGAAGCCTCAAGGAATGAAGTATCACAATACACATCAATCCGGTTATTTTGTTGGTACTTTAGATGAAACGTCCTATCAATATACACATGGGGCGTTTGAGGAGCTGGATCGAGGCTTTGACTTTTATGCACAGCAGACATTTGTAGATGAATCAGGGAGACGTATTTTAATCGGATGGATGGGTGTGCCTGATCAAGGAGAAGAGCATCACCCAACGATCTCCTATCAATGGATACACTGTTTAACAATTCCAAGAGAGCTTCGTTTAGACCAAGAAGGAAAACTCATTCAGAAACCAGTATCCGAGCTGAAAAAAATGCGGACAATTGAACAAGAACATGTATACCAAATTAAACGATCTGTTCATTCTATTCCTGTTGATGATATTACGAGTGCAGAGGTATTCATTGATCAAATTGAAACGCAAAAAGGGTTTGAATGCTGTATTCGTGGTGTTGCACGGTTTATTTATGATAAAGATAAGGGGAAACTGACGTTAGAACGCGACCGATTTGAGAATCGATTAAAGGAAATTCGTGAAGCTGAAATAGAGGAACTGAAAGATCTACATTTCTTTATAGATGCATCATCAATTGAGATTTTTGTCAATGGAGGACGAGAAGTATTTACTGCACGTTTCTTTCCTTCCCCGGGAAATAAATCATTCTCGATTAGTGGCAGAAATGAGACGAAGCTTAGGCTGAGAACATGGCGTTTGCAAAAAGAAGCAGGTCGTTGATTTGCTTCTTTTTCTAGTGAGATGAGCCTGTATCTTAGAGCCTATAGAGCGTGTAATCAAGGTTTGTCAACATTGACGAAGTGCGGTTTGATGACGTTTTGCATATATGATAACAGGTTAAATTATGGTATCATTTTTCATTATATACAGCTGTGGCTGACGTTTATTCAAATGCGGTAGGACAAAAAAGGGGTTGTTTGACTTGAATTCAAAACAGCAGCCGACGACTAGAAAACGCTTGGAGACTATGGCAGATCATGTTGAAGATAAACGTGAAGAATATAAAGAATTGCTTATTCTAGTCCAATCTATTCTCGGTGAGCCTTCTCTAGAGCAGGGGGAATTAAAAGAGAAGCTGTCAGGTACATATGAACAAATGAAAGAATACGCCTTATTTGTTGAATCAATTGAAACTTTTATTCGAAAGATGGCAAAGGAATCAGATCAGTAAAAATAGGTCTTTATTTTGAAATGATCAAAAGTTGAAGAGAGGTGAGCAATGATATTCAAGTATCAAAAAGACAAAGAAGATTTTATAGAACAGGGATTTATAAGAGACTTGGGAAATGGATAGAAAGACCATAATAACTCCAGCGGCTTCGTTCTCGATAATCAAAAAACCGATTCGCCTGTTTGACAAGGCCAATCGGTTTTTGGTGATTATTTGTTGAATCGGTGAGCAGAATGTTTTGTTGGTCCAATATATTCATTTAGCTGGAAAGATCCTTGAATGGCAGCAGTAATAAATTCTTTTGCTGCATAAATGGCGTCTTTCACTTCTGAACCATTTGCTAGTTCAGCTGTGACTGCTGCTGAGAATGTGCAGCCTGCGCCATGTGTGTATGGTGTGTCGACCTTATCAGATTCGAGACGTTCGAAGGTTTGTCCATCATAAAGCAAATCAATCGCTTTATCTTGGCTAAGCTTACCGCCTCCAGTGATGACGACATACTTTGCACCAAGTTTGTGGATGCGTTTTGCTGCTTCTTCCATTTGTTCGATCGTTTTGATCTCACCGATCCCGCTTAATTGACCAGCTTCGAAGAGGTTAGGTGTGATAACGGTAGCAAGCGGTGCGAGCTTTTCACGTAATGCTTCAGCGTGCTCAGGGTAAAGGACTTCATTTGCCCCTTTACAAACCATAACAGGATCAATGACGACATTTTTTACATTATATGTCTTGATTGTTTCAGCCGCGAGCTCAATCACGTCGACGGTTGGGAGCATGCCTGTTTTCAGGGCGTCTACACCGATGCCTTCAACAATCGTTGAGAGCTGTGCGCGAATGGTCGCCGCATCGATTGGAAACACTTGATGATCCCAATTGTTATGAGGGTCCATTGCAACGACAACTGTTAAAGCTGTCATCCCATATACGTTTTTTTCTTGAAACGTTTTTAAATCTGCTTGGATACCTGCACCGCCGCTTGAATCCGAACCTGCGATGGTGAGTGCTTTATTCATAGACATAGTTGCTGAACCTCCAATGTGATGTGTAACAGTTACTGTTCTACTCCTTATTATAATCAGCTTTACCATTTATCACAATGAAACGACATAAAAAAGCGTTCTTGCCATCTCAGAACGCACCGCTTATCTTTTACAATTCATCCATTTCCCTTCCTTTAGCTCTTCTAAAAGCTTCAAAACGAATTCCTGCTCGGCTTTTATATCAAAAATCCCCATTTAATCGGATGATCAAACCGCCTTTTATATCATGAGAAAGAAGTGAATTTATGTTTTAATAAGAAGGGTAAAAACTGTTAAAGGAGTAAGACCGATATGAAGATTTCCCTTTTAATTGTGACACACAACCGACGAAACGCACTATGTGAATTGCTCGAATCAATTGTCAGACAAACAGTGCAACCTTTTGAGATTGTTGTGGTGAATGATGCGGGTGAGCGAGTGGACATCATTCAGGAACTCTATCCAGAACTTCCTATTCGGCTGATTCATTTAGATGAAAATGTCCAGCATGTGAACGCAAGAAATATTGGCGTTCGGGAGCTAACAGGAGATGTCGTTATGCTAAGTGACGACGACGATTACTTTACGCCTTGTCACATAGAACGCATGAGCGAGGCGTTGCAAGATGTAGATTTTGTGTTTTCTGATGCGGAAATTGTTTCATTTGAAGAAAAAGGAGCGACCCGTTATCCAGTGTCGAGACGTCTGTTTGCTTATACAGCTAATATCGAGGACATGCGTGTCTTTTCTACATACGTTCCTTCTGGCAGTATGTATAAGCGTCAATTACACGAAGACATTGGCTATTTTGATCCAGCGATGCATCATTATTGGGATTGGGATTTCTTCTTGCGTGTCTCACATCATGCAAGGGTAAAAAGAGTGCCAGCAGCCAGTGTGATTTATGCTTTCTTTGATGGCGGAGGGAATCAATCAAGTGATCTTGGTGAAACAAGAAAGCGATATTTAGATGACCTTAGTCAAAAGCATCAACTTGGAGACTTACCGACAGCAAACTTTGCTGTGTTATTAGAAGAACCAGCCATGAAAAAACGAGAATCAGAGAGTAAAATCGTTTGGGACGGAAGTCCAATGATATCGAGATTGGCTCAGCCGACGGAAGGAGTAGAGCAACAATGAAGCCATTCTTAAATGATAGCTGGTGGGCGGTCATGAAAAGTGAATTCGAAAAGCCATATTATCAAGAGTTACGAGAGTGGATGAAGGAAGAATATCGCACACATATTGTTTTTCCGAAACCCCACGACATTTATCGTGCCCTTCATTTGACGTCATATGAAGATGTGAAAGTGGTGATTTTGGGGCAAGACCCTTATCATGGACCAGGTCAGGCACATGGATTAAGTTTTTCCGTTCAACCTGGTGTCAGACAGCCGCCGTCTCTGAAAAACATATTTCAGGAATTAAAAGATGATCTTGGCTGCCCCATACCGAACCATGGCTCACTTGTCAGCTGGGCAGAGCAGGGTGTGCTACTCTTAAACACCGTGTTAACCGTGAGAAAGGGTGAAGCAAATTCACATAAAGGGAAAGGCTGGGAACGTGTGACAGATCGTGTCATTGATGTGCTGAATGAAAGGGATCAGCCGGTCGTTTTTGTGTTATGGGGACGACATGCCCAAAATAAAAAAGCGCGCATTAACGAGAACAAGCATTACATCATTGAATCACCCCACCCAAGTCCTTTTTCTGCAAGGAATGGCTTTTTTGGCAGCCGTCCGTTTTCTCGAGCAAATGCGTATTTAAAACAAATGGGGCTTGAAGAAATCAATTGGTGTATTTCCGATATTGAATAGAAAAAGAACGAGTGGGGAGTTCCTTGTTCCTGTTCGTTTATTTTAAAAATGTGCGTATGATGTCAAGACCGTTTTTCGCATTTGGATAACGGAAGGAGAAATCGAACCGATTGGTTTGGCGCAAGATACTTTTCTCATGAGTAAAGGTGAAAAAGCTTTCCTTTCCATGATATCGTCCCATACCGCTTTCACCTACGCCTCCAAATGGCAAATAAGGGGTGGCAACATGCATCAATGTGTCATTGATACATCCTCCGCCAAATGAGAGGTTATCAAGGATATATGTTTCCGTTTTTTTATTTGTTGTAAATAAGTAAAGTGCGAGTGGCTTCGGTCTTGCCTTGACCATTTCGGTGACTTCATCCAGTGAATCAAATGTCATGACAGGCAAAATCGGTCCGAAAATTTCCTCTTGCATGACGGGATCTTCCCATGTGATGTGGTCTAAAATGGTCGGAGCGATTTTGAGCTCGTGTTCATTGCGCTGTCCGCCAGTTACGATGGTGCCGTTTGTCAGGAAATGAGAGAGTCTGTCAAAATGACGTGTGCTGACGATTTTCCCGAAGTGTGGCTGTGTTTCTGGTCGTTCGCCATAAAAGTCATGTATACAGGTCATCATTTCACGTAAGAGGTCCTCTTTGACTGATTCATGGACAAGCAAATAATCGGGTGCAATGCATGTCTGGCCAGCATTAGTAAATTTGCCAAACGTGATTCGTTTTGCAGCGAGTTTAATGTCTGCATCAGGCATGACAATACAAGGACTTTTTCCGCCAAGTTCAAGTGTGACAGGTATCAGATGCTTTGCGGCAGCCTCCATGACGATTTTCCCGACGGCGACACTGCCTGTAAAGAATATATAATCAAATGGCAGCTTCAGCAGTGCTGTACTGACGTCTACTCCGCCTTCGATGACAGCCGCTTGGTCTATCTTAAACGCACGCTCCACAATGGTGCGAATCACTTGGGAAACGCGCGGCGTCAGCTCTGAAGGTTTTAATGTCACTGCATTTCCAGCAGATATAGCTCCTACTAATGGAGAGATGGCCAATTGGAAAGGATAGTTCCACGGAGCCATAATCAGTACACTTCCATAAGGCTCCTTGATGATCATGCTTTTTGATCCAATATGGGTGAGGGGTGTTTTCACACGGGTCGGCTTTGCCCATTTGTGCAAATGCTTCATGGTGTGATTGATTTCTTCATATACCATCCCGATCTCTGTTGTATAAGCTTCCTGTGCGGATTTATGTAAGTCATGCGCTAAAGCTTGTAAAATGTCCTCCTCATGCTGTTTGATGACAGCTTTCAAGTTTTGAAGGAGGCGGATGCGTTCTTGGGTGGATGGCTTTTTAAAGGCCTTTTGTTTATTTAAAAGAGCAGTTAGCTTTTCCATCATTCAATCCCTTTCCATGTCGATGTTGTTCTTCTTATTATGTGTGAATCAATAAAGACGGTCAAATGAAGGATGACTAAAAGCACTTTTTGAAAAAAATGTATGAGGATTGACCAATTTGGTTTGTTCATTTGGTAAAATAATGTTGAGAACGAAATTGTTGTTGATTGGAGGGTCAACCTTTGAATATTCATATATCAAGTCTGCTTCAAAAAATGGAGGAAGCGGTCCAAAAGGCGAAACAAAGTGGAAATGATGAAGAGGTGAAACGTCAAGTGGCGGCAATTTCTTCACTATGTGATGTCATACTCGACGCACCGTCACACGCTCAAACGCCGCAGTCTTCGATCATTTCACCACCTCCGCTATCGCAGACAACGGATCAATTGATGCTTGAGAAGATGATGGGTACAAGTGGTGCAAAAAAATATCAAAGCAAAGAGGGTGATCAACAGGAAAAGGATGGGAACGGCGACTCTATTTTTGATTTTTAGAACGGTTTTTTCATGACAAAGGGAAGGTGAATTGTTTGAAACTATTGTTAGGAGCCATTCAATGGATGTTATTTTTTATCGCAGCTTCTATTGCAGTACCGATCGCCATTGCACAAGCCTTTGAGCTGAATCAAGTACAATCGGCGGAGCTGATACAGAGTACATTCTTTTCACTTGGACTTGTGGCTATGGTGCAATGTTTATGTGGGCATATGCTGCCGATTAATGAGAGTCCAGCAGGTCTGTGGTGGGGTGTCTATACACTTTATGCAGGAATGACAGGGACGATCTTTGCCACGTATCCTGAAACACTGCAAGCGTTGCAAGGGGCCTTAATTTTTAGTGCAGTTTTCTTTTTTATTTTTAGTCTGTTTAAAATTATTAATTGGCTCGCTTCTTTATTTACGCCTGTTGTAACAGGCATCTATTTGCTGTTACTTGTTGTTCAGTTAAGTCAGCCAATTATGAAAGGGCTGATGGGCATCAGCTATCGAGGGAATCAGGTAGACGGTCTTGTCTTTTGTTTATCTATCCTGATTATTGTCATGACCTTCATGATTAATCGCTCTAAATGGCATTATTTGAGACAGTTTTCTGTGTTATTTGCACTTGCGGGCGGGTGGCTGTTATTTGCAATTCTTGGATTGGCAAAGCCAGTTCGAATTCCTGAGCATATCATTGAGTTTCCGAAGCTATTTCCTTTTGGTATACCGGTTTTTGACAGCGGATTGCTTGTCACGTCCTTCTTTATTACAATTTTACTTATTGTGAATATGCTGGCGAGTATTCGAGTTGTGGAAAATTCAGTGAAAGCATTTGGTGAGTTGCGCGAACGCAAAAGAGCTCGTCCTGCTGGTTTTGTCGCGGCATTCGGTCATTTGGTCAGCGGGATGATCGGTGCGATTGCGCCTGTACCTATATCTGGAGCAGCAGGTTTTATTCAAACAACAAAAAGCCCATCTAGAAAACCCTTTTTACTGGGAAGCCTGTTCATTGTGGTGATTAGTTTATTCCCATTATTAATGAGCTTTTTCTCGGCATTGCCGTCACCTGTAGGGCTCGCTGTTAACTTTGTTGTTTTCTCATCTATGATTGGGCTCGCCCTGTCTGAATTTGATCAATACGAGAAGGAGGAAATTCCCCGCATTCGATTTGTGCTTGGTATTGCGATTTTAGCTGGTGTGGGGGCGATGTTTGTTCCTCAGGGAGCCCTAAAAGGCATGCATCCTATCCTTATTTCCTTATTAAGCAATGGTCTTGTCCTCGGTACACTCATTGCGATCGCAGTCGACCAAGCGCTGTTAAGGAAGAAGAAATCCAACAACCTCGTGTCAACCGAAGGGGAAGGTTGATGTCCGATTTGAGGCACGCTAAGATAAACATAACTGACGAGATAAGGAGAATGACGAATGAAATTATTTTTCATTTTAGGTGCAATGAACGCAATGCTTGCTGTTGCGCTTGGAGCCTTCGGTGCACATGGACTAGAAGGGAAAATTCCAGAAAAGTATATTGAAATATGGAACAAAGGTGTTCAATATCAGATGTTCCATTCGATTGGGTTATTTATTGTAGCCTTTCTTGCTGATAAGCTAACAGGCGTATCTTTAGTACCGACTGCTGGCTGGGTGATGTTTGCAGGTATCCTCTTTTTCTCGGGAAGCCTCTATGTCTTAGCGCTGACACAGGTGAAGATTCTTGGTGCAATTACCCCAATTGGCGGGGTGGCGTTTATCACTTCTTGGGTGATGCTTGTCATTGCAGCCGCAAAACATTTATAAGAAAAAACCGATGCTCTGAAAGGGGGTTAGACCCCAGGGGCATCGGTTTTTTTGATTAACTCCAATAAGGCGAATAGTTGGGAGGGACCTGATAATAGGGTACATAGTGAGAAGGAGGGACGGGATGGTTTTGAGCCTCTTCTTCTCTATGACAAAACGGGCCAATAAATGCACTCGGTTTCACAGGTTGTATCGCCTGTTTCCACTTCGTCTCGTTCATGCAATAAGTATGTGCCATGATGTGAGCTGGTGTGAGAGTGAAAATGTCTGAACCAAGGATCACTTCTGGAGTGGAAGCGTTAAATATTGCCAGTAAATGCGTTCTGTCCTGTAATGCAACTTCATAGTGCCACCAGCCTTGAGGCACGTTTGCCACCTGTCCAGGGGTAATGGTGTAGGTCTGCAGTTTCTTTGTAAATGGATTCAGCATTGATACAGTAGCAGAACCAGTCATACAATAGACAAGCTCCGCAGTATTTTGATGATAATGAGGCTCTACAACTTTGCCTTTGCTCAAATAGATATCCAGCAGGGAAATTTGATCCAATGAATTTAATTGTTTTTTTCCTAAGACATTAATGAGGTTATGTTGATCATATTTTACAAGTGTACTCTTATTCAAATCAAATGAATATTTGATATTCGGCGAAGTATAATCCAGCTCAACAGTCATTGATTTCACCTCTAGGCTTTTGATATAAACTACTAGGCATCTTATGTACAGTTACCTAAAGGTGTGTCAGAAACCTAGAAACGGCTGTCATATCAACAAGACAAAAGCAAGGGCGTCTGCACCTTGCTTTTGTCTTAGTCTTATCTCGGGGAATACGTAGACATTGAATATGGATAGTCGTATTGAATCTCTCCATCAAATGTAATGTAATCAAGGTAGATGGTTAAAAGTAAGTATCTTGTACCTGTCTTGTTATCACTAATGATAATGTGATCACGCCCTGCAGCTTCAATGACCCCTCTAAAAATCTTTGAATTCCATTCTTTACTAGCCTCAAACGTCATATAAATAGTGGCAACCTTGCCACGATTCAAACGCAAAATATTTTCAATATAGGACTGCTCAATTGGTAGCTGACCGGTGAGATTTTGCTGATAAATTGGTCCAGCAGGAATTTGATACGGCTGTCCACCGCTCTGCGTGCCTTGACCTTGTGATGTACCAGTTGACGGCATTGGCGTATACCCCTGCTGCATTTGACCCTGCGCTTGTGGGGGGACTGAATAACCCATCTGCTGAGCAGGATACGGATTCGCTCCATATTGCTGTCTGTAATCTTGCCCATCGAAACCCGAACCTTGCCCAAATTGATTATTTTTCAATTTCATAACGTTCCTCCTCTTTTCTCTTGATGTTCTAAACAGAAGGCGGATAGATGCCTGTTGTTTCCATAGCGTTCTTTCTCTCTTTCACACTATGAGACAGGAGTACAGAATATGTACATTGAACGAAAAAAAGGGGACTGCTTGGAGCAGTTCCCTTTACATCATCCAGTTCACAGCACGCTGAATATCAAATAGGAGTGTCATGATGCAGAAAAAGATCGCCAGCGGCGTGATCACGACAATGAAGGCTTGCCAGATTTTTAGCTGAAGAACAGCGACAATGCCTAAAACAGCCATTCCGAATATCCACATCTTTGCATATGCCTCAGTAAGTGTCAAAAGTTCGAGATAATACCACACTCCATAATGCTGATCTAAATAGGGTGAGATTTTGGCAAATGTATAATGACCGAGCATGCTCACAGTGAAAATCCATGTAAGAGCAAACAGTGTGGAGGGGAAGAAGACAGTCAGCGTAAAAGCTTTCAGAACGTCTTTGTAGGCGGCTTTGCTGCCAAAAAAAATTCGTCCTAACCACTGCAAAATGAACGTTCCAAAAAATAGAATGATATTCCCTGCTAAAATACCAAAGCCTGCCCCATGTAACAGAATGAAAGGGAATGGAATATGATTGCCCGTAACCTCACTGAAATACCCTTCATATACCCAACTTGTGCCGGAGATGCTTGCTAGGAGCACCATCAGCCAAATGGGAATAGAGGAATGTTGATAAGAGCGAACAATCGTTTTTGTCGCCACAAAGATCTTGAAAAATCGAAAAAACCCTTTTGTTTCCTCTTCTTGGGAGAGATGATTCTTCATAGCTACCAATGTTCTTTACTCCTTTAACACAAACAAATGATTACTTATATTACCAAAAAGTTTGTATTTTTCAAAGGTTGATCAATAAAAAAATACAATTTTATGAAAAATAGGTCATTCTACAGTCTCTTTAAGAGGAGAAACATATGATAACCATAGTTTGAAAGAGACCGAGGTGATAATTTTGACAAAAGTAACTGTCATTATGACAAGCTACAACAAACCGGCCTATGTTGGAAGATCAATTGAAGCGGTATTACATCAGACCCTGTCAGACCTTGAGCTTTTTATCATGGATGATGGATCGAATGAAGAGACACTTGCTGCCATTGAGCCTTATAAAAAAGACCCACGTGTACATTTTATCCAAAGCGGCGTCAACACGTTGGAGGAACGAACGGCGAAAACCCGCTATGCGGTACTCATTAATCAAGCACTAGAACAAGCGAAGGGCGAATATATTTCCTATGCAACAGATGACAATGTGTATGCACCGGATCGGCTTGAGAAACTCACGTCCTATTTGGACGCCCGACCAAGTGAAGATATTGTCTATTCTGGTTCTAAAGTTATCTATTTAAATAGCAAAAAAGAGCCAGTAAAGGAAACAATTCGACCTGCACGAACTGTGCAATGGAATGCACCATGTGCTATCGATCATTGCTCAGTTGTGCATCGTGCGTCCATTTTAAAAAGGATTCACGCTGAATTTGGGTCTTACTGGGATGAGAGTCCGCATTTTTATCGTATAGGTGATGCCAGATTCTTTTTTAGATTAAATCATTTTTATCCGTTCTATCCCTATGATGAAGTACTAGATACGAATTACATCACAGAGCAGTCAATCCATTATCAGCTGGCAGAAGAAGAAAAAAGTGACTTTGTAAAAGCACTGCCCCCGCAGTCTTCCTGCTGGGAGCTCCGACATATATTAAAACGTAGACATAGGAGGTGACCCTAAGTGTCGCACTATATTCACCATTATTGGCAAGTCTATTTTGAGTACGTGAACCTGTTGAAGGACTTGTCCTACCATCAGATTCCCCTTGGTTTCATTAGCAATTTTTATCAATACATCAGCCCTGAGGTAAGAGAACGCATGGAGGATGAATCGTTTGGTCATGAACTGACAACCTCTTGTCCTTTGCCGCAAGACATTCAGCCGTTTTTTGATCAGCATAAACAAATGATCAAACGTACCGCATATCGCCCGGAAAACGGAAAGGTGTTGCTACACTTTGAACATCTTCGCTTTACTGAAAGCAATTATACACGATTCCACCCGAATAAAACGGTGGTGTTAGCCCGCTGGAAAAAGGCTGATTATTTCGGAATACCTGTAATCAGTAAGTCTGAATTAGCCGGAGAGGTTAATAAAGAAGCCCATGCTGAATATATTGAAAAAGCAACTGCTCTACTGAAACCTTACGCGCATCACCCTGTTTTTGGAAATGATTTTTTTAAAGAAAAACTTCGTAAGGATATTGTGCAATTTATTGATGTGATTGACCAGACAGAGACGTTATTTCACATGCAACCAATAACAGCGATCATTGTCGGTACCACGGAGGATGTATACAGCCGAGTGCTCGCTCTGCAAACAGTGAAACGGAATGTGACAAGTATTTGTCTACAACATGGTGCACTCATGGGGGATGAAGCTTTTTTGCCGATTTTCACAACATTCCATGGGGTGTTTGGGAAGTATGAAAAAGATTGGTATGAAGACAAAGGCTGTCAGCCTGAACAGGTAGAGATCACAGGTCATCCAAGATTTGATTTGGTGCAGGATCGAATGCCGCTTCAGCAAGATTTACTGTTTCGTAAATTGAATTTCAACCCAGCCAAAAAGACGGTGCTTGTGGCGACGCAGCCATTTTCCGAAGCTTTTTATGGAGATGTTCTTAAAACCCTTGCGAAACAGAAAGATATCCAGTTGATTATCAAGCCGCATCCATGGGAAATTGCCAAGAATCGCTTAAATGATTATGTGGCAATTGAGAAGGCAGCAAACCAAGTGAGATTGATCAAAAAAGAAATCGAATTATATGATCTGCTGCCTTATATGGATATGGTCATCACACTCACATCGACTGTAGGGCTTGAGGCCATGCTTTTTAAAAAAAGTGTGCTGATTGGGAAGATGACAGAAGGTAGGAGATACCCTTATTACGAATCGCTTGGCAGCTATCATATAGAAGACCCAGTTCAGCTTGTTGAGAAGGCGATCCGTATTTTGTCAGATGAACAAGAGATGAAGCTGGCAACACAGCAAGGAGCTCTTTTCATCAAAGAACATTACCCGCATGCGCGATCTACAGATGTTCTGCTTTCTCTATTGAAAACAAAAACAGGTGTAGATTTTCAGAGATAAAGATAGGGGTGTGCAAGCGATATGGAACAAAAGAGAGCGAAATTTCTTCCTTATGCACTGCCTTTCATTAAGCAGGAAGAAATGGATGAAGTCATTGATACATTAAAGTCTGGCTGGCTGTCAACCGGACCAAAAGTGAGGCAGTTTGAAGAAGAGTTTAAACAATTGACAGGTGCGGAACATGCCATTGCTGTGAATTCATGTACAGCTGCACTGTTTTTAGCGTTAAAAGCGAGAGGGATCGGTGCAGGCGATGAGGTCATCACAACGCCTTTGACGTTCTGTGCAACGGCTAATACCATCATCCATACAGGGGCGAAGCCCATTTTTGTTGATATTGATCCAGCTACCCTTAATATGAATGCGGAGAAGATTGAGGCTGCCGTCACACCAAACACAAAGGCGATTGTACCTGTTCATTTTGCTGGTCAATCATGCGATATGGACCGGATTTTAGCCATTGCCAAAAAGTATGATTTGTTTGTGCTGGAGGATGCAGCACATGCTCTCTACACAACGTACCACGATCAGCCAATCGGATCTATTGGTGATGCGACCGCCTTTAGTTTTTATGCGACGAAGAACATAGCGACAGGAGAAGGAGGCATGCTGACAACGAATGATGATGCACTTGCAGCACGAATGAGAAGACTATCGCTTCATGGCATGAGTAAGGGAGCGTGGAATCGTTACGGGGAAAAGGGAACATGGTATTACGAGGTAGAAGAACCTGGCTATAAAATGAACATGTTTGATGTGCAGGCATCTTTAGGGCTCGTACAGCTAAGCAGGTTGGATGACATGCAGGCGCGAAGAGAACAGATTGCAACGGCATATAATCAGGCTTTTCAAGGTGAGACCGGACTGATCTTGCCCCCTGTCCACCAAGACGGAAGGCATGCTTGGCATTTGTATGTACTCCAAGTTGACCCAAAACTAGCTTTCATCACACGTGATGAGATGATTGATCAGTTGCAAAAGGAATATAAAATTGGCACGAGTGTTCACTTTATTCCAGTTCATCTACATCCTTACTATAAAAAAACGTTCAATTATGCGCCGGCTGATTTTCCTGAAACACTCAACTATTATGAGCGTACTCTCTCTCTTCCACTTTATCCAAGCATGTCAGATGAGGATGTTCAGGATGTCATCACAGCAGTGTTGTCCATTCTAAAAAAGAAGAAGGCGACTTTATGAAGGTCGTTCACGCAATAGACGATCAGGTGTTGGCAGCTTGGCTGGAGGAATATGGTCATCAAGCTGAAAACATGACTGGTTTCAAACAGTTTGCCCTTGTCAGCAGAGCTCAGCTACAGGCTGTGCTCTTATACGAATGGTCAAAATGGGAGAGTGGCATTTTTGATTTGCACATCTTTCATGTGAAATTTGCGGAAGCAAAGTCACCGCTTGCATTTAAAGAGTTGATGGAACGCTTTATTAATTGGATGAGAACGGAAAAATGTGATTTCTTTTTTTTACGTCTTGAAGCCGCTGATCTTCAAAAAAATCGTATAGTACAAAAGTTGCCGCACGCGTACTATGTCGGCGGGCTCACACGGCTTGAGGCACCGCCTGC